>NZ_CP172880.1:0-2490000 GCF_050529075.1 Enterococcus sp. DIV0175 | reverse complement strand
GGAAAAGTTTACAAGAAAAAATTTATCAAAAACAAGCACAAGAAGATTTTTTTAGCCAACTTGTAATGCAAGAACAGGCTGCAAAAAAAAAGCAAGATAAGTTGAGACAAGAATTATCAAGGAACAATGAAAAATTATTGCAACTAAATCAGCAAAAAATCAATTTTTCACTTTATGAAGAATGGCAAGAATTACAAGAAAATACACTTAATGAATTACCAAGTGAACAGTTGCTGACAGATTTGCAAGAGTTTTCTAGCAGGTATCAACAAATGAGTGAACGTTTGGAAGAACTAGAATCAACGTTAGAAAAACATAGCGGCATGGATCAGCAATCAGCACGATACTATTTTTTCTTAGAACAAGAAACAGAATTAAAAGCTCTTTTAAAGGAACAGACTCAAGTTGAGCAGTTAGTCAATGAATGGCAAAGACTTCAGGTAGAAACACGAGAAACAGAAGCAGAGTTAAAGATTTTAGAAGAACGCTGGGGTTGGCAAAGACAAAATCAGCCAGTAGAATTTCAGCAAAGCCCCGAATGGAAGGCACTGTTTTCACAAAATAGACAATTTCAAGAAGAAGACCAACAATTGACAATTCGACTACAAATTGCAAAAGAACAACAGGAATTGATTGATGCAGAAATTAGCCAGTTAGAAGCGCGTTACCCTTTTCTTTTACAGAACCAGCAGATGGAGAAAAAAAAGCGTAATAGTATTCCTTATATGGTTGCTGGTGGAGTTTTCATCGTCCTAGGCTTGTTATTGCCTTTCCCTTGGAAAATAATCTCATTACTTGGTGGAGCAGGGCTTGTAGGAAGCTACTTTCTTAACAAAGAAAAAGATAGCAAAAGTAATTCATTAGAAGTCAAAGGAATGTGGCAAGAAAAACTGGGGCAATTGGATGTCGCTTCTGCACAAATCGCAGAAGTTGAAGAAAATAGGAAACAAAATCAACGAATGCAACAACAGCTTGATCAACAAATACAGTATTTGGCTACTCAATGGTCCCTAAAGCAATTGAATACAGTGGAGCTGATGAAGGAGTATGGTCAAGAAGTTACGGATTATCAACGTCTTTGTGCTATTTATGAACGAAAGCAAAAAAGAGAAAGAGAAATTCAAGAAAAGTTACTATTCCTAGAGCAAAAATTTGATGTTGTTCAAGAATGGCTACCAGTTCAAGATAAACTCATTTCTGAAAAAATGGACCTACTGGCACAATTTGTTCAAGAAATGGAACAAATGAAATTTGCTCGTAGCTACCAGCAAAATACCTTACTCACGCAAGAAATTAATCAATTGAAGAAGAAACAAAAAGCGTGGCTACAAGAGTATACGCAACAACTTAATGAGGCACAGCTTGCTTATCCATCTGAGGTGCCACTATTTCTGCAAAAAGCCCACGAAACGATTCAAAAAAAAGAAAGACTTGGTGAGTTAAGTAAAATAGTAACACCATTATTTCCTGAAAAAATGACACGCGTATTTTTAGAACAAGAAATCATTCGTTTAGACCAATTGCAACGACAACGACAACTAGAAGAAAAAGCTGCAAGTGAACAACAACAACGCTTGAGCATTCAAGTTGAGGAATTACAAAAAGATGGTACACTTGATGAACTGTATCAAGAAGAAAGCCGTCAAAAGGCAGAATTAGAACACTTGATGGTGCAGTGGGGAGCATATGAAGTTGCCGGCACTTTTTTAGGCGATCTATCGACTGAAATGAGTGAGCGACAATTGCCACAGTTGTTAAAAGAGGCTACTTATTATTTTGGATTACTAACTGACGGCAAGTATCAAAGGATTTTATTAAAAGAAGACTTGCTGACGCTCACAGATGGAAAGACAGAGTTTCCTATTTATGAACTGTCTACAGGTACCAAAGATCAATTAATCATGGCAATGCGGTTTGCTTATCTTTCTTTGGAAGCAAATCGAGCACTTTGTCCAGTAATTATTGACGATGGATGGCTACATTATGATTCGCACAGAAAGTATTACTTAGCAAAACTTTTAGCAGAGTTTGGTAAAAAGTATCAGATAATTTGTTTTTCTTCTGACAAAGAAATGTTAAGCTATTATCAAGAGTTACAACAATCCGTGAAAAGGTTAGAAGGAGCATAAGATGAAAAAAATTCGTGAATTAGTCATTGATGAACAGTTTGAATTGTTCGTCTTAATAAAAAATGCTGATGTAAGAATGGCAAAAAACGGTAAAAAATTTATTGCGTTTACTTTCCAAGATACTTCTGGAACGATTGATGGAAAATATTGGGATGCTTCTGAGGAAGAAATCAGCAAATTTACTGCGGGAACTGTGGTATTTTTGAGTGGTAAAAGAGAAATGTATCAAGGAAATCCTCAAGTGAAAATTATCCATATGCGTTTAACAAAAATTGATGAACCTAGTGACCCTAGTCTTTATATGGAACGGGCACCAATAAAAAAAGAAGTAATGGAAGAAGAAATCAATCAATTATTGTTTGAAATTACGAATGCACACTGGAATCGTATCGTACGGTATTTATTAAATAAATATCAAAAACAATTTTTTGAGTTTCCAGCAGCAAAAAGAAATCATCATGCGTTTGCTAGTGGTCTAGCTTATCATACATTAACGATGCTTCACCTAGGAAAAGCAATTGCAGATGAATATCCAGAAATCAATCGCGCATTACTATATGCTGGGATTATTTTACATGACTTGGGTAAAGTCATTGAGTTATCTGGTCCAATGTCAACAGAATACACGTTAGCTGGTAATTTGGTAGGGCATTTAGTCCTTGTAGATGAAGAAATTACTAAAGCTTGTATTGCATTGAAAATCAGTGAAGAAGATGAAGATGTTTTAGTGCTAAGACACATGGTGCTAGCACATCATGGGCTATTGGAATATGGTTCACCTGTGCGACCAAGAATCATGGAAGCTGAAATTTTACATCAAATTGATAATATTGATGCGTCAATGCAAATGATGTTGACTTCTATTCGTCAAACGGAACCTGGAAAATATACAGATCGAATTTTTGGTATGGATAACCGTAGTTTCTATGTACCGAAAGAGATCTAACTAGTTTGTTTAAACAATAAAAAAAAGAAGTAAAGCGACTCAATTTCACGAGTTTGCTTTACTTCTTTTTTAGTTGCAAAATTTATTTTGAAGAGTCTGTAGTTGCTGTTTCTGAGCTATCAGTTGCTTCAGTTGATTTTTCTGTAGATGAAGAGTCTGTTGATTTTTCAGAATCAGATGTTGCTTCTGAACCTGAAGAAGATGTTGTGAATGCGCTCAAGACACTTTCGAAAGCATCGTCTTTGATTTTCACGTTAGCTTCTTTTAATACTTCACCGATAACTTTTGTTGTAAATGCGCTATCGTTCAATTTTGTTTGAGTGGCGATTTCTTTTAATTCATCTTTGTATTTATCCATGTCGTCGCCTTTAGAAGAAGTTTTAACCATTTTTACAACGTAGTAATCAGTTGCATAAGTGGAAGCATTTGTTGCAGAAATCACGTCAGAAATTTCTCCATCTTTTAATTTAAAAGCAGCTTCTTTCACTTCGTTAGGGACAGTTGTTGTTTCAGAATCAAATTTGATTTTGCCACCGTCATCTTTAGTTGTTGTATCAGTTGAGTTTTCTTTTGCTAATTTAGTGAAATCATCACCTTTATCAGCTTTTTCTTTGACACTTTTCGCCTCATCTTCACTTGAAAGTTTGATGATTTGTGCTTCAACTTCTGGATGGAAAGATTCCCAAGCAGTTTTTAAGTCATCTTTAGTGATATCAACATGTGCTTTCAGTCCAGCTTCAAGAGCTAGGTTGTTACGGATATAATCTTTGTAAGAATCTTCTGTGTAACCAGCAGCTTTCAATTGAGATTCAAAACCATCACCTAATGATTCTGCTTGTTTTTTGTATTCAGCATCAACTTTTTTATCAGTTACTTTGTCGCCATATTTGTTATTGAATACTTTGTAAATAATCATTCGTTGAACTAAAGTTTGGTTAGATGATTCCAATTTTGCTTCGTCATAAAAGTCAGAAACAGTGATTGTTCCACCTTTCATTGTAGCGATATCTTTGTTTGTACCATCAGAACAAGCAGCTAGCGTTAGGACAGCTAAGGCACTAGTCGCTGCTAAAATTATTTTTTTTCTTTTCATTTTAGTTTTGCACTCCTGTTTTTTTATATTTAGTTGTTCACATCTACAACTATACCATATTCTAATTCCTAAAAAAAAGCTTCTAGTGAATAGTTTCAAAGAAAATTCATGTTTTAATCACATTCATTACGAGAGTATAACAAAAAAACAGTTTAGAATGCATAATCGTTGTATTTTGACTCAATTAATGAAGATTTTCTTCAGGAAGTTCAGGCAAGCTTGCAGAAATTTTTTCTACTTGTTCTTGGATTTGAGCAATTCTTGGTTCTGCTTGAAATTTAAATTCCTGTACATCTTTTTGAATAGAGTCTTGAAACTCTGGAATAAGGGTAGATGCCGTTTCTTTTGTTTCAATCAATGCCTCTTTAAAGTGGCTGAGACTATTATTTAATTCCATCGTTAAATCAGCAGCTTCATCTAACTCGTCAATTAATTTTTGGCGGGTATCATTGCCACTTCTTGGGGCAAAAAGAAGTCCACCTACAGCACCTACAGCTGAACCAAATACGAGACCTTTAAGAAAGTTTTTAATCAATGTCGTTCACCTGCGCTTCAATGATTTCCTGAATAGCTGTCAATTCACTTGCTGAGTAATCTGCTTGATGATTACCAAAATGAATTGAAAAATCATCTGTTTTTGCGTAGCGTGGTACCAGATGGATATGCGAGTGAAATACTGACTGGTATGCCAACTCGCGATTGTTATTCAAAATATTTAAACCTTTCATATCAGGAAATGCCTTTTCTAGACCACGAGCAATTTTCGGCACACGTGAAAAGACAGCACCAGCTAGTTCTTGGTCGTAATCAAAAATATCAGAAACGTGGCGTTTGGGTACGACTAAGGTGTGGCCCTTTGTAGCTTGTGATAAGTCCAAAAACGCATACACTTTGTCATCCTCATAAATTTTATAGCTAGGAATTTCTTGGTTGATAATTTTGCAAAAAATACAGTTTTCCATTCGAGACATCCTTTCTGCTAAGAATATTTTGGCTAAGTTAACTTTACCATAAGTTCCGATGGTTGTAAGGAAAAAAACAAATTGTCGCCATTTTCTTCATGGTATAATAAAAGAGCGAGTAAACAAGATCATTGGAGGAAAAGAAATGAGTTTAACGATTGAACATGTGACGGGGGGATATGGACATCTTCCTGTTTTAAAAGATATAAGTTTTGAAGTGCATTCAGGTGAAATGGTTGGCTTGATTGGCTTAAATGGTGCTGGTAAAAGTACAACGATCAAACATATCATTGGGTTGTTAGAAGCAACTAAAGGAAAAATTGAAATTGATGATCTAACATTAAAAAGTGATAGTGAAAATTATCGGAAACAAATTGGCTATATTCCAGAAACACCTTCATTATATGAAGAATTAACTTTACGTGAACATATTGAAGTGACTGCTATGGCTTATGATATTCCACTGGAAGTAGCGCTGAAACGAGCAGAAAAATTATTAGAGACGTTTCGCTTGGAAAAACGTTTAGACTGGTTTCCTGCTAATTTTTCAAAAGGAATGAAGCAAAAAGTCATGATTTTATGTGCTTTTTTGATTGAACCATCGCTATATATCATTGATGAACCTTTTTTAGGACTTGATCCTTTAGCAATCAATGCGTTGTTAGAATTGATGGTTGAAATGAAACAAAGTGGTTCTGCGATTTTGATGTCAACGCATATTTTGGCAACTGCTGAAAAATACTGTGATCGCTTTATTGTTTTACATAATGGTGAAGTTCGAGCACAAGGGACACTACAAGAGCTAAGGGAAGCATTCAATCTTCCGGATTCATCACTGGATGAGATTTATGTCGCATTAACGAAGGAGCAAGAAGCATGAATGATTTTTTTCGAAAACGTTTAGCTAGACACCAAAAAAAAATGCTAAAGTATATGCGCTATGTTTTCAATGATCATTTTGTGTTAGTTTGTCTTTTTTTGGTGGGAGGAATTGGCTTTTATTATTCCAGTTGGCTAAAGAATTTAACTCCTTCTTTTGTATTTGGTGGACTGATTGTTTCAATTTTTTGGCTGCTTAGCTTGGCGGTAGGAAAAATTGCTACTTTTGCAGAGGCAGCAGATATTGTTTTTTTATTGCCGAAAGAAAAAGCAATGCGAGCGTACTTAAGTGAAGCGTTTCGCTATTCTTGTGTATTTCCATCAGTTGTTTTATTTTTAGCTAGTGGATTTGCAATGCCGTTAATAGTAGTGAGTACCGGTCAGCCATTTTCAATGTACCTAATCTATTTGGTCTTACTTATCAGCCTAAAAACGGGTCATCTACAAGTGAAACGGGCAGAACTTTTTCGATTTTCTAGTCAAGTGTTACGTTGGTTTAAAATGGGATGGTATGTTTCAGCTTTTGCCATTTTATTACTTACTTTTTATGCATCCATTTGGTTAGGTTTAGCTGGTTCCTTGATACAAGCAGGTATTTATTATTGGTATTTATGGCGAAAAAATGAAGTACAGCTTGATTGGGAAAAAATGATTCAAATGGAAGAAAGCCGCCTTCATCAAATTTATCAATTTATCAATTTATTTACCGATGTACCAGAAATTTCAGCAAAGGTAAAACGACGTCGTTACCTAGATCCGCTATTGAAGAAAATTAAAGGGGATCAAAGTAAAACATATCTTTACTTGTATGCTAGACGATTTGCCCGTGGTTCAGATTTTAGTGGACTATATTTGAGATTACTATTGATTGGCAGTTTACTGATCGTAGGGGTAACAGATTTAACATTTAGTCTGATTATTGGCGCATTATTCTTGTACTTGATTGGTTTCCAATTGCTACCATTGTATAGTCAATTTCGCTATATGGTGTTAGTTCAATTGTATCCTGTAAAAGAGGCGCAGAAAAAAACAGCTATTCAGCAATTATTGTTGGGAATATTAGTTTTAGCAGCTCTTATTTTTGGAGTAATTGCAGCGTTTGTTTTGTCTGGAATAGAACGCTGGATTCCTATTTTGGTTTATCTGATCTTTGTTTTTCTGTTCGTAAAAATGTACGTTCCTACACGTCTGAAAAAACTGGCAGAGTAAGAACTGTCCAAGACGAAATGAGACTGAGACAAAACTAAAAATCCAGTCATTTTTAACGCATTTTTTAATTTGAAAAACGCCTAAAATCAACGTTTTCAAAAACGAATTTTAGGCGTTTTTTCTATTTAAGCTACTTTTGTCTTAGCCCCTATTTTTCTTTTTTAGAAAAGTTGGTTTTTTGAATGAAAAAATGCTGAAAAAGAACGTATATGTGCTTGACGTTATGTGTCTGGGCGACTAGAATAATAATTACTGCAAATGAAAGAGTTTAAGAGGATGGGAGAAAGCATGATGGAGTTTCAGTTAGACCAAGAGTGGCGGTTACGGCCCATCAAAGGTGATACAGGAAAAACATACATAGGCATGCGTGATGAGGATAAGGTCTTCATCAAGCGTAATACGACCCCCATGCTTGCTGCGTTATCTCGAGAAGGAATTACTCCAAAACTTGTTTGGACTAAAAGAACAGGGAACGGAGATACATTAACAGCTCAAGAGTGGTTAGATGGTCGCTTATTGACTACCGCAGAAATTGGGCAAAGAAACGATGTCATTGATGTTTTATACCATTTACATCATTCTGAATCATTAAAAACAATGTTGAATCGAATAGGTGGTCGCGTTGTCACACCTGAGACGATGTTGAAGAAATACAACCAAGAACTCCCAGAAATACTAAAAAAAAATCAGTTTATCCAACTTGTACATCAATTTTTGAGTCAACAGGTTCCTCATACAGATAAAAAAGATTTTGCTGTTGTTCATGGAGATGTGAACCATCGTAATTGGCTAGTCTGTAAAAATTATTTATATTTAGTTGATTGGGATTCAATCATGTTCGCTGACCCAGCAGTTGATATTGGAACGATTTTAGGAAATTATGTTCCACTTTCAAATTGGAATCAATGGTTGATTAGTTATGGTATTCGCCCAACGAATGAAGTTCTCGAGAAACTTCACTGGTACGCGGTGATGAATTTATTACAAGAAATTACTCGGTATTGCCTTCGAGGAGATGACCGACGAATGAATGAAGAAATTTTACAATTAAAACGAATTTTTAGTGGCTGAGGTTGAGCCCAAACTCTTTGGAGATTTGGTCAACCTTTTTTATTTGAGAAAGGAATTATGAATTATGCGTGTTAGAAATCGTCCTGGTGCAACAGAATTATTAGCGGCACATCCAGAGTTTGTTATTAGTGATCCGACTGAATGGAAAGGTCAATGGGCTGAACTCTTTGGTAACAATCATCCAATTCATATCGAAATTGGAATGGGAAAAGGTCAATTCATCAATGGAATGGCAAAGGCACATCCAGAAATCAATTACATTGGCGTGGAAATGCAAGTCAGTGTTATTTCTCTGGCATTAGATAAATTGATTGAAGAGCCGCTACCTAATTTGAAATTACTTCATGTTGATGGCTCAGCACTGACAGAGTATTTTGCGGACAGTGAAGTCGATCAGATTTATTTGAACTTTTCTGATCCGTGGCCAAAAAAGCGTCATGAAAAACGTCGTTTGACTTTTAAAACCTTTTTAGCGGTGGATGAACAAATTTTACGACCAGCTGGTGAAATCCATTTCAAAACAGATAATCAAGGGTTGTTTGAGTATTCCTTAGCAAGTTTTTCACAGTATGGTATGATTATCAAACAAGTCTGGCTTGATTTACATGAGAGTACATTTGAAGGAAATATTATGACAGAGTATGAAGAAAAATTTTCTTCTCGTGGCCAACGGATTTATCGAGTGGAAGCGCAATTTAAAGATAAAACAAAATAATCAAAAGGAGGTGTGACAAAAGTCTTGTCACACCTCCTTTTTTCGAATAAGGGATATTCCTAAATCAACTCTTCAAAATCATTCACAACAATCTAAAAATATGGAACGCTATTTTTGTCAGCTATGAGTGATTTTTCGGGGTTAAGTGCGTTGTGCCATAATCTTCAGCTGTAATGTTCAAGAAGTAATTTCTTCCAAGTAAACTTAAATTACGCAAAAATTTGAGAAACAAGTTCTGGTAATTTTTTTTATTTACTAAGCGGATTATTTCTGCTACAGACATTTTTTGTTAGCATGGCGGAATAAGTTGGAATTTTGAAAAGGAAAAAAGTCCCATATCTGTGATTTTTAACTCAGGAATAACAGATAATGTTAAAAATGATAAGGTCAAAAAGGGATCGAAGAGCTGACTAGCACCAATTTGATGGGCAGCATTTGTTAAGCTAGTTAATTCTTGATTCACTTCTAAAAAAGGTTTTTGAGACATCAATCCGCCAATCTTAAGTGGTAAGCTTGCCAATTCCTGTTGATGATTGACAGCAATCATGCCACCACCTTTTTTGATTAGCTGTTCTATAGCAAAAAGCATATCTTCATCGTTTGTTCCGACGACAACAATATTATGAGAATCATGCGAAATCGTAGTTGCTAAGGCGCCCTCTTTTAGTTCGAAACCTTTGACGATGCCCAGACCAATATTTCCAGTTTCTTTGTGTCGTTCAATAACAGCAATTTTCAGGTAATCTTTTTCAATAGAAGGAACAAAGACCCCAGATTGAACAGTGACTTCTGCAAGTAAATCATTAGTAAGCAAACTGTTAGGAATAATCTCGATGATATGGGCTTCATTTGAACTTAAAGGCAGGTTTAAAGAAGCTTTTGTTAGAGGTGCAACTGCCATGCTTGGTAAGTGCTCAATCAGAGAATTTTTTGGTTGTTCGCTTGTTTCACTGATAAAGTTTCCATTGGTCACAAGTTGTTCACCATTATGAAATACTTCTCGAATTGGCAATGTTTCAAGGTTATCTGTTAAGAAAAAGTCGGCTTGATAACCTGGCGCAACAGCGCCAATCGTGGATAAACCGAAACATTCCGCTGCATTTAGTGTTGCCATTTGGATTGCTTGCAATGGGTCCATCCCTAATTCAATCACCTTTCGGACGATATAATCAATCGAACCTTCACTCACTAAATCATTAATTAACTTATCATCAGTAACAAAAAAGCAACGTCGAGAATTTTCTGGGGTAATGGCTGGAAAGAGAGCAGCTAAATCTTTTGCAACAGTCCCTTCACGAATCATCAAGTACATCCCTAAATCAAGTCTTTCTCTCGCTTCTTCAGCAGTCGTGGCTTCGTGGTCAGTCCGAATACCAGCAACAGGATAAACATTCAACGCATCACCAGTAATTCCAGCTGCGTGGCCATCAATTTTTTTGTGATGATCAAGCATTAATTGAAGTTTGTCTAAAATTTCTGTTTCAGCATTTGCGACTGCTTGATAGTTCATTACTTCAGCAAGGCCAAGAACTTCAGGCATTTCTAAGAAGGTCGCCAAGGTTTCGGCATCTAGGACAGCGCCATTTGTTTCAAAAGGTGTAACGGGAACACAAGAAGGGAGCATGAAAAAAATATTCATCGGTGCTTTTTTAGCATCTTCCAGCATGAATTTCAAGCCGGTACTGCCAGCAACGTTTCCAATCTCATGAGGATCTGTTACAACAGTTGTCACACCATGCAACACAGAAATTTTAGCAAATTCTTGTGGACAAAGCAGAGAGCTTTCAATATGAACATGCCCATCAATAAAACCTGGAACTAAGTATTGATGATTTGCATCGTAAGTTTGTTTCCCTTCATATTCGCCAATTCCAATGATTTTCCCATCACTGATAGCAAGAGTACCTGACATAATTTTTCTGGTAAAGACATTGACGATTTTGGCATTCTTGATAACTAAATCTGCTGGTTGTTGTTTGCTCGCAACTAAAAGATGTTTTTTTAGTAATGATTCCAAGGTGGCGCCTCCTAAGATAAATTTTTAATAGTATAACACAAATTCGGATTTAGCCAACATTTTTTATGAAATTATCAAAATCTACGATAAAAAATTGATAAAAGCGTATGTTTTTATTGGAGGGGAGGATAATGGACATTCAAAAATTATCAGATAAAATCATTGCAGATGCCTACAAAAGAAGAATAGAAGATGTTTACATTTTGCCAAAAGCAGAAGATTATCAACTTTTTGAACGTAAAGGTAAAAACCGAACATTAAAGCAGAATTTTTCAAAAGAAATAGGCCAACAGTTGATTTCCAGATTCAAGTACTTAGGGCAAATGGATATTGGTGAAAAAAGAAAAGTACAATCTGGTGCACTGACTTATAGGAGCGAGCATTCAAGTGTCAATGAGAAAATTCGATTGAGGCTCTCGTCTGTTGGGGATTATCAGCACCGAGAAACCTTGGTGATTCGTTTGCTTTATCCACTTAGTGACCAGCATTTTCGCTGTTTTTCTACAGAAGATCTAGTAGCATTACACCGGTATACTAAGGAAAGAGGATTATATCTCTTTAGTGGTCCGGTCGGATCAGGAAAAACATCTTTAATGTATCGTTTAGCCCAAGAAAATGCAGAACAAATCATTACGGTTGAAGATCCTGTAGAGCTGGAAGAAGCGACATTTTTACAACTACAAGTCAATGAGAAAATTCACCAAAGCTATGAGGAACTGTTAAAACTTTCTTTGCGTCATCGACCAGATCTATTGATTGTTGGAGAGATAAGAGATGCGTTAACTGCCCAAATGACTTTACGTGCGGCATTGACTGGCCATCGGGTGTTTGCCACGATTCATGCTAGAGAGTTAGCAGGGATCCTGCCAAGAATCGAAGAGTTGATGGGTTACCAGCAAGCATTAATAGGCTGTTTAAAAGGGATTGTTTATCAAGAAATACTACCAGATAAAGAACAGTCTTCTGCTGTGTTATGGAGTTATCAGTTTTTTGAAAAAATACAGGAAGAACCAACTAAGCGAAGTGATAAAGAAGCTATCTTTCAAGTGGTGAAAGAAAAATGTTGGCAAACAAGTCATCTTCAGGCAGAAAGAAACGACTGGAGGTCATATCCATTTGAAGAAATTGAATAAAAAACAGCAACAACAGTTTATTCAAATCATTGCTGATTTACTGAGCAATGGCTTCAGTTTGCAAGAAGCATTGCAGTTAGTAATTAAGTTGAAATTATTTCCGGTTGAACTACTAGAACAAGCTCAAAAAATAGTGATTTCTGGTGGATCATTTACGGAAATACTAGCTTACTGTGGATTTAATAAAACTTATCTTGTACAGGTGGAATTGGCTGAAGTTCACGGGAATTTAATAACTACATTGGAAAGCATAGCCGACCAATTTCAACGAATGGGTGCATTTCGCAAAGAGTTGCAAAAATTATTAAGCTATCCTGCATTGCTTTCGTTGTTTTTGATTGGCATCTTGTTTAGTATGCGTCAAATTGTCTTACCACAGTTGTTAATTTCAGAGATGGTTCCCCAAAATCATTGGGGAATTCAGTTGATCCAAACATTTCACTGGTACGTGTTAGGTATTTTGGTGTTGCTAATTCTTTTATATGGAGCTATTCGATTTTTTGATCGGAAGGGAAATTCATTGCGGCGGAGTCAGTGGCTTAGTCAGTTGAAAATTTTAGGTCCAGTTTATACGTTGTATCAATCTGCTTATTTTTCGTTGGAATTAGGGAAACTTTTTAATGAAGGTCTTGAGTTGAAACAAGTCGTTTTTTGTTTAAAAGAGACAAAAACAGGAAGCTTGATGCAACAGTTAGCTTTACAAATGGCAAATGAATTGGAAAAAGGAATTTCATTAGCAACTCAATTTGAAAAATACTCTTTTTTAACCGAAGAGTTCAGCACAATCGTTCAGCAAGGAGAGTTAAAGGGAAATTTAGGTAAAGAATTATTATTTTATAGTAATTACACACGACAACATTTTTTTGAACGGTTAAATCGATGGTTAAGTTGGATTCAACCCGTACTCTTTTTAGTGATTGCTTGTTTAGTATTAATGATTTATGCAGCGGTTTTATTACCAATATATGGAAATCTTGAGGAGGTTATTTCATGAGGATAGAAAATGTAAGTAAGAACGAGCAATTTAAGGTAAATCTATCGAGAAAAGCGAATGCGTTTACTTTGATTGAAATGCTGATAGTTTTGTTAATTATCAGTGTGTTGATTTTATTATTTGTACCCAATCTTTCAAAATACAAAAATCATGTGGATAAAGAAAGCCAAGCAGCAGTGGTTCAGTTAGTTGATACACAAAAAGAATTGTATGCTTTACAAAATGATGGAAAAGTCCCAACTATTGATGAGCTACTTGCAGAGGGCTATATCAAGCAAGAACACGCAGATGTCTACAATAAGAAATAAATACGCAGGGTTTACTTTAGTAGAATCATTAGTTGTTTTTCTAATTACGTTGTTCTTCGTAGCAGTTCCTGTTTTTTCGTTTGATCATTTGCAAAAAGACATAGTGGTGCATCAATTTTTCAGTCAGTTTGAAAAACGAATTTATGCAACGCAAAAGATTGCGATTGTCAGTCAGCAAGCGACTCGAATGCATCTAACCGATGATCAACAAAAAATTTACTTTGGTGTACCTAAATACATCACGTTTGATTGGGCATATCTAAAAATACCAGAAAATTTAAAAATTCAACGTCATGGGACAGTGACTTTTGCTGGTCGAACGGGAAATAACAGTTCACTAAAAACTTATCAGTTTTACTGGCCGAAGAAAAAACAAACAATTACTTATCAATTCCAGTTAGGAAGTGGTCATTATACGAAAAAAATCGAATAAGTCTGGCTACATATTATTGGAAACAATGACAGCATTGGGTTTAACCTTAATCATCGTCTATGGCATCAGTGCACATCAGACCTTTTTGTTAGAGCAAGGACAAAAGAGTAATCGAGAAGTTCAACTTGCACGCATTATTTATGAAGAGGCACGAAATTACCGGCTGCATGAGGGAGCAAAATATATTACTCGAGAACAACCAATAAAAAGTAAGATTGTTTTTCAAGCAGAACAAGGTGCTATTCAAAAAGTCGGGATTGAAGTTAAGGGGAAGGTCGTATTGGAAATTGAAAAAAACTCAGAAGTATCCAAGCTTTACTCTGATTGAGTGTTTGATATCTTTTCTTGTTTTTAGTGGAGTGATACTAACAATTACCTTGATTATTCGACGCGCAGACCAGGTAGATCAGTATTTACAAAGGAAGGATCAAAAAGAATGGTTGATTTTTTTGACGCAATTTGAAAATGAAGTGGCGGGTAGCACATTACTGGATATACAAAGCAGACAATTTTGCTATGTGATAGAAAATAAAACGTATATTATTGAACAATATCAATCAGTTATTCGAAAAAGACAAGTTGCTGGCGGACATCAACCAATGCTCATGAATGTGAGCGAGTTTAGTTTTGAGGAGAAGGGCAATGAGGTCATACTGGAAGTTAAATTTGAAAACGGAGAACGAGGGTATGGCAAATGGACGAAGCCATGACCAACGAAAGAAAAACAGGGTTAAGGGAAACATTTTATTTTCTACTTTATTATTGTTTTTGCTGTGTGGCTTTTTATTAACAGCAGTGGTTGATAGCTATCGATTAACAATTGATTTTAATCAACGAACAAAGTTTTTTTACATAGCACAAACAATGAAGGAGCTTTGTCTATCAGAACTTTTACAAGCTGAAAATACAACACAGAGAGGTAAATATGTCTATACTACAGGAGTAGTTGAATATGAGATTGAATACGAAAAGATGAAATTTCAAATTACAGTTGATACATTTGACTTTTATTTTACAGAAACGATACAGAATGGTACAGTTAGTAGTACAGAATGAAGGGATAATCATGAAAACGTCCTCTTTTCTGTTATATCACTGTTTTAGCTAAAGAATGTTTGCCGTTTCACAAACAAAAAAACTGTGAAAACGATTGAAATTTTTGTGATTGTCCGATAGAATTAAACAGGTGAAAAAATTGTTATAATATATCTAGAAATGAGGTGCACCATGTTACCAGAAAAAATGGAGCAAGGGTTTAATCAAAACCTTGAAGCAATTCAGCTGCTACAAAATGCATTGGGAACTTCCTTTTTAGAGGCTTATGTCGAGAATGCTGAAAATTTAAATGATGATTATCAAGTTCGGGTAGTTGATGGCGTGCCAACACCAGAAGTTGTCCAACAAATTGAGGCTCTTTATAAAGAGTTGCAAAAATTGTCTTTTGAACCAGAAGAGTGGCGCCGTCTGTCACAATTGCTTTTATTAAAAGGTGGTCAAACAGAACGACTGCAAGCAAATCATCAGCTAACACCAGATAGTATTGGTTATCTATTTGTTTTCTTGATTGAACAGTTGTTCACAAATAAAAAAGAAGCAGTCAAAATTTTAGATATTTCGGCTGGAATGGGTAACTTACTACTAACAGTTCTTTTAAATTTGAAGATTGCCAACTATCAAGTTGAAGGATTTGGTGTAGATATTGATGATACGTTGTTGTCCGTGGCTGCGTCGACAAGTGAATTGACAAAAGCAAACGTGCAGTACTTTCATCAAGATGGTTTACAGGATTTATTGGTTGACCCTGTGGATGTCGCTATTAGTGATTTACCAATTGGTTATTATCCAAACGATCAAAAAGCGAGTGAATTTTTGACAAGCGCAGATGAAGGTCATAGTTATGCACATCATTTATTGTTAGAACAATCAATGAAATATGTAAAACCAGATGGCTTTGGTTTGTTCTTGATTCCAAGTAACTTCCTAGAAACTGATCAAAGTGAAATGATCAAAAAATGGTTTAAAGAAGAAGGCTATCTTCAAGGGATGGTTCAGTTGCCAGATGAATTATTCCGCAAAAAAGAATCACAAAAAAGTATTTTAATTTTACAGAAAAAAGGTCCGCAAGCGAAACAAGTCAAAGAAGTATTGCTTGTTAAACTTGCTTCACTTAAAGAACCAGAAAAGGTGACAGAATTCTTTAAAGAATTTGAAGATTGGAAATCATCTGCTCTGTAATCATTCAAAATAGAAGGAGAGTACTATGTCTAAAACAATTGCAATCAATGCTGGAAGTTCAAGTTTAAAATGGCAATTATATCAAATGCCTGAAGAAACAGTTATCGCCAAAGGAATCGTTGAGCGTATCGGTTTAAGCGACTCTATTTTTACAATTAAATATGGTGACAATCAAAAGTTCGAACAAATTTTGGATATCGCTGACCATGACATAGCTGTTAGAATGTTATTGGATCAATTGATTGAATTAACAATCTTGAGTTCTTATGACGAGATCACAGGTGTTGGACACCGTGTCGTTCATGGTGGAGAAACTTATAGTGACTCTGTTGTTGTGACTGACGAAGTAATGGAACGAATTGCAGAATTGGCAGAATTTGCCCCATTACACAACCCAGCAAACTTGATGGGAATCAAGGCATTCAAAAAAATCTTGCCTGGTATCATCAGTGTTGCAGTATTTGACACATCTTTCCATGCAACTATGCCAAAACATAACTACTTGTATAGTTTACCAACTTCTTACTATGAGGACTTTAAAGTAAGAAAATATGGTTTCCATGGTACAAGTCATCGATATGTTTCAGAACGTGCAGCTAGTCTATTAGATAAACCAATTGAAGACTTAAAAATCATTACTTGTCATTTGGGTAATGGCGTTTCTATTACTGCTGTTGATGGTGGAAAATCAGTAGATACATCAATGGGATTCACACCGCTAGCAGGAGTAACAATGGGGACTCGTTCAGGTGATTTAGATCCAGCTGTTTTACCATACTTAATGGGTAAATTAGATTTGACAATCGATGAAATGATTACAGTTTTAAACAAAGAATCTGGTTTATTAGGCTTAACAGGATTATCAAGTGACATGCGTGATCTAGAGAAAAATTACGAAAAAGATCATATCCGCTTAGCTTATGATATTTTTGTTGACCGTATTCGTAAATACATTGGTGGTTATGTAACTACTATGAATGGCGTTGATGCAATTGTCTTTACCGCTGGAATCGGTGAAAATGATGCACACGTACGTAGTGAGATCATTAAAGGAATGACTTGGTTTGGGTGTGAAGTGGATCCCGAATTGAATAGTATTCGTGGCGAAGAAGTTGAAATTTCAACACCAGAATCTAAAGTGAAAGTGTTAGTTATTCCAACGGATGAAGAACTAATGATTGCTCGCGACGTGGAACGTTTACGCGGATAATAAAATGTTGAAACAGAAGGGATGCTAAACTTAATTTAAGTTTAGCATTCTTTTTACATAATCTAGAGATGAAAATGAAGGATAAAAAAGGTATTAACTATCTACAGATCAGTTGCTGTCTGTCATCTAGCAATGTTGTTTTATAAAATTAAAAATAATAGAAGTAGCTAAGGAGTAAGAGAGTGAACTTATCGTATCCAATTTATGATTTGATTGAAGAGAAGATTAAAAAGTTAAAGACACCAAGTGTTGTAGGAATTGATGGTAGTTATGCTTCAGGGAAAACGAACTTTACAGTACAATTAGCCACTCATCTTAGAAAGAACGGTTACGATATACAAGTCATTCATTACGATGACTTTCACAAGCCACTTCCATCGATTACATGGTCTCAAGAAAAAAATAGCGAAGTGGATGCCTTTTATCATGCTTTCAACAGCCAAAAAATTTTGGATGAACTTTTGATTCCTTTGAAGCAAGAAGGTGTTCTTAACAAGACAATCAAGGGTCTTGATTGGGTGTCAGCTACATATGCTAATGATCGGATGATTACTATTGGTGAGCGTACAATTGTGCTTTTAGAAGGCTCACTTTTATTTAGAGAGAAGTTACTTTCATTTATTGATTATAAAATCTTTTTAGAGGTGTCAATGGAGGAGGTTATGCGACGAGGGAGAGAAAGGGATGTGCCTAAATTCGGTGAATGGATTATGGATAAATATCGTACGCGTTATATTCCGGTTTATCAACGACATCTTAACCAAAATCATGTAAGAGAAATTGCTGATTTAGTTATTGATAATAACGACTATAATCATCCTAGTATCAAGTAGTTCACTTACGATAAAAATTCTTAAACCAAAATAGACTTGCTTTGTGTAACGCATCTTGTGATAAATGTTTTAAAAATGAAAAAAACCGCCAATCGTACACGACGATTGGCGGTTTTTTTAGTTAGATTATTCCTTGTCATCATCTTTTGGTAATTGATTTTCTAAATCTGTACGTACCACAAGGACATCGCAATTTGCATTACGAATAACGTATTCAGAAACTGAACCGATGAATAAACGTTCTACAGCGTTTAGCCCAGTTGCACCTAATAAAATCAAATCAATATCATTGTCATCAGGAATCTCTTTGGCAATGATTGGTTTTGGTGAACCATATTCCACAACAGTTGAAACTTTTTCTAAACCAGCTTCTTTTGCGCTCTTTTCATAATCAGCTAGTGTTTGTTTAGCCATTTCTGTTGCTTGTTCAGCTAGCATTCCATCAAATGAAGAAACTGTCTGAAATGCACGAGTATCAATAACGTGTGCTAATAAAAGTTCTCCGTTATTACGTTTTGCAACATTGACCGCTTTTTTAAAAGCTAACTCAGCTTCGGCAGAGCCATCAACGGCGACCATGATTTTTTTATATTGTTGTAACATAAGTGTTCGCTCCCTTCAAAGATCAGTTCTTTTACTATCTTTATTGTAAAGCACTTTGCAAAAAAAGAAAATTATTTTACTGTTTAGTAGCAGATATTTTTTTAGCAAATGAAATACTGAAGACAGTTGAAGCTAGAATAACTACGATTAGGAATAAGAAAGCGAGCATTCTCTGATTAAAAAAGACTACAAGTAAGCCTAAAGCACCAAGAAAGGCATAGACGACACCAGAAAACTGTAAAAAGGCTTGGTTTTTTTCGGATGGTTCAATTAAAGCAAAGAAAATAGATTGTTTCTTGAGTAAATAATAGCTAACAAATACCAATAGTATGGTTGCAATAGATATCAACACACGAATCATGAAACGTCCTCCAAAAAATCAGAATAAAAACAGAAAAAGCAATTTGCTAAAAGCAAATTGCTTCATTCTTAAACAAAGGGTAATCTCCGTTAATGCCGTTGTTTGTCCTGTAGTATTGATCCCGCAAATTCTAGCAGGTGGGTCCCACGGTCGAAGCTTCGAACTACCAAATGATAAGGCATGTTACCAGCAGTGACACAAGACAGGTCCCAAGATATCAATAAAAATGTTCGGTCAACACACAAAGAGGACAATTCGAACATCACAGATTTCCCATCTCTATAGTAGCATAGGAATTTAAAAAGAGCAACGGGAGCGCTCTTTAAAAAGTAACCGTTTTATTTTTAAGAAGAATGCTTTTTCCAATTTTGGATTCGCTCATATTGTTGCTTTAAGGCTTGTTCATATTTTCCAGTTTCTTTTGGCTGATAATAGGTTTCATTTTTTAATTTATCTGGTAGATACTGTTGATTGACCCAAGCGTTTTCAAAGTTGTGGGGATATTGGTAATCAAGTCCACGTTTCAATTCTTTCGCACCCTGATAATGACTATCTCGCAAATGGTCTGGTACTTCTCCGGCTTTTCCAGCTCGAATATCTGCAATGGCAGCATCTAATGCAGTATAAGCAGAATTGGATTTAGGGGAAAGACAAAGGTCAACTACGACATCTGCCAAAGGAATTCGTGCTTCGGGTAATCCTAAACGTTCTGCTGCAAGAACAGCATTAACAGTACGAGCTGCTGCTGCAGGATTTCCTAAGCCGATGTCCTCGTAGCCAATAACCATTAGACGTCGACAAATACTTGCAAGATCGCCGGCTTCCACTAAACGTGCCAAGTAATGAAGTGCTGCATCCACATCGCTTCCACGAATCGACTTTTGAAAAGCCGAGATGACATCGTAATGAGCATCGCCATTTTTATCATGAGTCAATGCTTTTCTTTGTACACATTCTTCAATGATTGCTAAGGTGAGGTGAATGCGTCCATCTTCCATTGGTTTGGTTGAACGAGCCGCTAGTTCAAGACCATTCAAAGCACTTCGTAAATCGCCGTTTGTTGCTCGTGATAAATGAAGTAAGGCATCCTCATCAAGTTGAATCGGTAGTTCTCCAAGCCCGCGTTCTTTATCAAGTAAGGCTGTTTGAATGGCTGATTGAATATCTGTTTCATCTAAAGGTTTGACTTCAAAAATTTGTGTTCGACTCCGAATCGCAGGATTAATTGTGATATAAGGATTTTCGGTCGTAGCGCCAATTAAAATAATGCGTCCACTTTCAAGATGAGGCAAAAGAAAATCTTGTTTTGTCTTATCTAATCGATGGACTTCATCGAGTAACAGAATGACTGTGCCGCTCATTTTGGCTTCTTCAGCCACAATTTGTAAATCTTTTTTTGAATCAGTTGCAGCATTCAGCATACGAAAAGCATAGTTTGTTGAACCAGCAATGGCACTAGCAATACTGGTTTTTCCAGTTCCAGGTGGTCCATATAAAATCATTGATGACAACATTCGCGCGTCAACCATTCGGCGAATGATTTTTCCTTCACCGACTAGTTGCTGTTGTCCAACGACTTCATCGATTGTGCGAGGGCGCATTCGATAAGCTAAAGGTTGTTGCATGAAGTGGCCTCCCTTTCAATTTTTCGTTCGTTTATTATAGCATAGTTTGCAAAAAAACTGGGGGAAAGAACACAAAGGAAACGTTTTGTTTTCATAGCATCTAACGAAAATATTGTGTATGATAAAGTAGGTGAAAAAAATGACGGAAAAAAAGAAAATCGAAACTTTTTTTGAAAATAAAACAACACCAGAAATTGCGCAAAATTTATTGGGAATGTATTTAGAACATGTAACACCGATGGGCAAATTAGCTGGTTACATCGTTGATGTTGAAGCTTATCTTGGGCCAGAGGACCGAGCTGCGCACAGTTATGGCATGCGAGATACGCCAAGGGTGCGGGCGATGTATCAAAAAGCAGGAACAATCTATCTCTATACGATGCATACACATCGGATTTTGAATATCATTACTCAACCTGAGGGAATCCCCCAAGGTGTGATGATTCGTGCAGTTCAGCCAGCAGCTATGATTGAACAGATGAGTCAAAATCGTGGAGGAAAAGAGGGGCCAGACATTAGCAACGGTCCAGGTAAGCTAGTGAAAGCTTTAGCCATCGGTCCAGAACTTTATGGCCAATCAATTATGGATAGTGAAAGTACGCTGCGTTTGAATTTTGAGAAACGTAAAGAACCAAAACAAATTATTGCTTTGCCAAGAATTGGTATTCCGAATAAGGGTGAGTGGACGGATATGCCGTTACGCTACATTGTTTCGGGAAATCCATATATTTCTTTACAAAAAAAGAGCCTGATCGATCAAAACGATTGGGGATGGAGGAACGAAGATGAAAAAAAATAATTTACTGAGTTATTTGGATGAGTCCATTGAAAAAAATATTGATGCTTATGATGTTGCATTAGATTGGGATACAAAAAATCATACGATTGAGATAGTTGTTCGCTTGTTTGCAGAAAACAAAGCACATTTAGAAATCGACGATGCACAAGGTGTTGTGTCTGAAGAAGAAATTATTGAATTTGAGGATGGTATTTTATTATTTAACCCACAAAAATCTTCATTTGACGAAGAAGACTACTTAGCAGTAATTCCTTATGAAGGTAAAAAGGGGTTAGAAAAAGCAGTTGCAGATGCAATTATTGATTATTTACAGGATGTACTAGACCAGGGACAAAGTGATTTGTTGGACTTTTTAGATGCAGACGATGAAGATGCAATTTTTGAATTACACTGGGATAATCAACAACTAGCACAGTTAGTTGAACAGAAACAACAGGAACAAAATACAACAACTTATTTACCTTACCCTAGTTATTAAGGAGTCGATAGCGATGAAATGGAACGAAGTCAAAGTAGAAACAGCGAGTGAGGCAGTCGAAGCTGTTGCCAATATTTTAATGGAAGCAGGAGCAAGTGGTGTGGCTATCGAAGATGCGCTTGATGTTGAAAATTTTAAATCAGATCAGTATGGTGAAATTTTAGATAAAGCTGATTTTACCTCATTAACTGAGGGTGCGCTGGTCATGGCATATTTTCCAGAAACAATTTTCTTGCCAGAAATTTTACCTTTTATCAAAGACCGCGTGACACAATTGCCTGAATTTGGCCTGGCCATTGGGAAAAATATTGTAACGGTTAGTGAAGTAGAAGAAAGTAACTGGGCAACGGCTTGGAAAAAGTACTATCATCCTGTCCGTATTACGCGAATGTTGACTGTTGCTCCGAGCTGGGAAAATTATACGACACAAGATCCAATGGAAAAAATCATTACATTAGATCCAGGTATGGCTTTTGGAACAGGAACACATCCAACGACCTTGCTGACTTTGGAAGCATTGGAATCTGTTTTACGCGGTGGTGAGACGGTACTAGACGTTGGTACAGGCTCAGGCGTGTTAAGTATTGCTGCCAAATATTTAGGTGCAAAGGAAGTTTATGCGTACGATCTTGACGATGTAGCTGTTCGTTCAGCAAAGGAAAATATGGACATGAATGAAATTGCAAAAGATGTTCATGTTGCTGCCAATGATTTATTGAACGGAATCGAGATTGAGAGTGACGTAATTGTTGCTAATATTTTAGCTGATATTATTTTATTGATGATTCCTGATGCTTGGCGTTTATTAAAGCAAACAGGCACTCTGGTTGTCTCTGGAATTATTGAAGATAAAAAACAAATGGTTATTGATGCTATGGAGGCGCAAGGATTTGTAGTTGATCAAATTTTCCAACAAAAAGATTGGTATGCAATTATTTTGAAAAAACCTGAGGTGGACTAAATGCAACGTTATTTTTTGGAAGAACCATACCAGCAAAAAGACCGTTTTGTATTAGTTGGTGAGCCATATCATCATATAACTCGCGTTATGCGTATGACGCCAGAAAATCGTGTTTACTTAGCTTTTAGCGACCAAGTGGCAATCATCGCTGAAATTACTGCTATCACAGAAAATGAAGTTGAATTAAAAGAGGTAATGAAAGAACAAGGGCAAAAGGAATTACCAAGTATGATTACCATTGCAAGTGGTTATCCAAAAGGTGAAAAACTAGACTGGATTGTGCAAAAAGGAACGGAACTTGGAGCACACGCATTTCTTGGCTTTCCGGCAAAAACGTCGGTTGTTAAATGGGATGAAAAGAAGCGAAACAAACGACAACAACGTTTAGCAAAAATTGCTCAAGAAGCTGCCGAACAATCACATCGCCAAGTAGTACCACAAGTAGAATTGTTGAGTACAGCCAGCGAATTTTATCAACAAATTTCTTCTTACGACAAGGTGTTAGTTGCCTACGAAGAGTCAGCTAAGCGAGGAGAATTAGCTAACTTAGCACAAGCCTTACAAAAATCGGGCTCAGGACAACGTATTTTGGCAATTTTTGGGCCAGAAGGTGGATTAACGACAGATGAAGTGGAGAAACTATCGGCAGAAGGTGCAGTTATTTGTGGCTTAGGCCCAAGGATTTTGCGAACGGAAACAGCGCCATTATATTTATTGAGTGCCGCGAGCTATCAATGGGAATTACTAGGTGAACAGGATGGAAAATAAGGCATCCATTCGCGTACGATTATTGGATCATCAAATGAGTGATGACTTGTTAAAAGAAACAGTGTACCGGTTAGTTGCAGGAGGCGCAACGGAAATCGTTGTTTTGCCTACTCAAATTGCACGAGTAAAGTATCTTTTAGCAGATTCCGCGATCCAAATTGGGAGTGTAATTGATTTTCCATTGGGAGCAAGTACAGTGGAGAAAAAAGTGTTTGAAGCCGCACATGCGTATCAAGCAGGAGCGGGGTTTCTCGAAGTTTGTGTGAACCTAGCAGATATTTTTGAACACCCAGTTCGAGTAAAAGAATTGCGCGAGTCGTTGTTTTCTCTAGCTTTAAGTAATGGGAAATTAAGCTTTTATTTAGACACACGTCAAGTAAAGGAACTGACACTGGTGAAATTTGAGCGTGCGATGAAACCATTAGGGTGGACACGTTTATCATTAGGAGAAGATTTGCCTTATCGAGAAGCTTTACGTCTAGCGGAAATTTTTAAATCGGATACGGCGACTAAGCTAGCATTAACAATTAACGTGCACCAGATTACATCACAAGAAAAGCAAAAATTAGTTGCGAATGGCATTACAAGAATTGCCATAAGTCATTTGAACTTTTCTTAATAAATTTGAACATGATAGAATTGAAAAAATAAACGACAATTTGTATAATAGTAGCAATAACCGTTCAAGAGTCCGATAAAAAATAAAAGAGGTTGGGACAAATTAACTAGCTCCGATGGAATTGACAAAAGGCACCACAAATCATTTTTAGGTTTTTGTGTGATGATGCGTTGTTTTTTCGGAGTTATTTTTTAATACCATTCGTGGAAAAACGAATTCTTTATACCAGTTAACTGTAATTTAGAAATTGTGATTTCAGATACCTCTCCTGTTTTGCTATCGAAACGAAAGGGGGATCGGTTTGTATGTCAAAAGAAGAAATTTTAACAGGTCCTGGCGTTATTGCGCTTGTTAGCAAATATATGGGACCGGATCATGTTGCATTCGTGCAAAAAGCATGTGACTATGCAACAGCAGCACATGACGGACAATTTAGAAAATCTGGGGAGCCTTATATTATTCATCCGATCCAAGTTGCTGGAATCTTAGCTGAGTTAAAAATGGATCCACACACTGTAGCAACAGGATTTTTACATGATGTAGTTGAAGATACAGAAGTAACTTTGGATGATTTGCGAGAAGAATTTGGTGATGATGTAGCCATGCTGGTTGACGGCGTGACGAAATTGGGAAAAATCAAATATAAATCTCATGAAGAACAATTGGCAGAGAATCATCGTAAAATGTTGTTAGCAATGGCACAAGACTTACGTGTAATCATGGTGAAATTGGCAGACCGTCTTCATAATATGCGCACGCTAAAACACTTACGTGAAGACAAACAACGTCGAATCGCACAAGAAACACTAGAAATCTATGCACCATTAGCACACCGTTTGGGGATTAGCCGAATCAAATGGGAATTGGAAGATACCGCTCTACGTTATCTGAATCCAAAACAATATTACCGAATCGTTCATTTAATGCGATCAAAACGTGAAGAACGTGAGCAATACGTGAATGCTACGGTGGAAGATATTCGATTGGCAACAGAAGAACTAGGTATCTATGCAGAAATATATGGCCGTCCAAAGCATATCTATTCGATTTATCGAAAAATGAAAGACCAGAAAAAACAATTTAGTGAAATCTATGATTTACTGGCTATCCGAGTCATCGTTGATTCAATCAAAGATTGTTATGCAGTCTTAGGCGCGATCCATACGAAATGGAAACCAATGCCTGGGCGATTTAAAGATTATATTGCTATGCCAAAAGCTAACATGTATCAATCTTTGCATACGACAGTGATTGGTCCAGCGGGAAATCCTGTTGAAATTCAAATTCGCACGCAAGAAATGCATGAAATCGCGGAATTTGGGGTAGCAGCACACTGGGCTTATAAAGAAGGAAAAAATGATAAAGTAGAACCTGATGGAATGACGAAACAATTAAGCTGGTTCCATGAAATTATTGAATTGCAAGACGAAAGTTATGATGCATCTGACTTTATGGAAGGTGTCAAAGGAGATATTTTCAGCGATAAAGTGTATGTCTTTACGCCAAAAGGAGATGTAACTGAGCTTCCTAAAGGATCAGGACCACTAGATTTCTCTTACAGTATCCATACCGATATTGGAAACAAGACAACTGGTGCAAAAGTGAACGGGAAAATGGTTCAATTAGATTACAAATTGAAAAATGGCGATATCATTGAAATCTTAACTTCGCCTAATTCATTTGGCCCAAGCCGTGACTGGTTAAAAATTGTTGCAACAAGTAAAGCAAAAAATAAAATCAAACGTTTCTTTAAAGCACAAGATCGCGAAGAGAATATTGTCAAAGGCCATGAATCAGTTACCAAATGTATTTCTGATCTTGGTTTCTTACCAAAAGATATTTTGACCAAAGAAAAATTGCAAGAAGTATTGGATCGTTTTAATTACAATAACGAAGATGATATTTATGCTGCTGTAGGTTATGGTGAAATCAGTCCGTTAACGATGGCAAATCGATTAACTGAAAAAGAACGTCGTGAACAAAAAATCGAGCAACAAAAACAAGAAGCCAATGAATTGATGAACCAACCGAAAAAAGAACCAGAAAAAATGAAGGTTCGTCATGAAGGCGGCGTGGTGATTCAAGGCGTCGAAAACTTGCTTATTCGCATCAGTCGGTGTTGTAATCCAGTTCCAGGAGACAATATCGTTGGATATATTACAAAAGGTCGAGGAATTTCCATTCATCGTCGTGATTGTCCTAATGTTCAGCCAGATAAACCAAATGTTGCTGAACGGTTAATCGAGGTAGAATGGGAAGACACTTCAAATTCAAAAAAAGAATACGATGCTGACCTAGAAATTTATGGATACAATCGTTCAGGACTGTTAAATGATGTTTTACAAACAGTTAATTCGATGACAAAAAATCTTAATAGTGTGGAAGCTCGCACAAATAAAGATAAGATGGCAACAATCCATTTAACTGTAGGGATTCAGAACTTAACACACTTAAAAAGTATTGTAGATAAAATCAAGTCTGTTCCAGATGTCTATAGTGTACGTCGAATGAACGGATAAACGTGAAGAGAGGGAGAATTTGATGCGAGCAGTCATTCAACGAGTGAGTCGTGCGGCAGTTACAATTAATGGTCAAGAAATTGGTAAAATCAATCAAGGGCTATTAATTTTATTAGGTATTCATGAAACAGATACTCAAAACGATGTGGAGTATTTGGTCAAAAAAATCGCACAAATGCGTATTTTTGAAGATGAACAAGGAAAAATGAACACAAGTATTGAAGATATTGGTGGTCAAATACTAAGCATTTCACAATTTACGTTATTTGCAGATACTAAAAAAGGGAATCGACCAAGTTTTATTGCTGCTGCTCGTCCAGAAACAGCTATTCCATTGTACGAAGCATTTAATACTGGTTTGAAACAACGTGGTATTCCAGTTTCAACTGGGAAGTTTGGTGAAGATATGGATGTGTCTTTAGTGAATGACGGCCCCGTAACCATTTTAATCGACTCCCAAAACAAATAAAAAACCAGAGATAACGGTTCCCTTAACTACGAAAATAGTTTAGGTGAAAATCGACATGGCAGGTAGATGCTATGTCGATTTTTGTTTTTCATTTGTACTTTGGGTTGGACAATACTCTTGTACAACCCAAAGTCGTTGATAAAGTTAGGAGTGAATGTATTTTTCTGAAACTTATTGGAACATCGAATGAAAAAAAGCCGGACGTTGTAAAGTTTCGCAATCAATCGGGTTACATCAAGTCCAGTTAAGAGGATTTACTTTTTCAACATAGAAATCAATCGCTGCGCCAAACTTACTTTCTTCACGAATTTCTTACACAGGAACTTGGACCTGAGTTTTGCGATACAGTGAGGACAATTTTTTGTGATTCCATGTTATATTGATGGAGAAATATGAAAAAGAGGAGGAGTAATGATGAAAAATTTATTAGCTGGAGGTTTTTTATTTATTGGCGGGGCAATACTTATGTTAGCAGGCGAATATGCTAATTGGGTTCCAATTGTCGGAAGCATTATTGCACTAGTCGGGTTCGGAACAGTAGTTTATTTTTTGTTTAGCAAAGATGGTAAGTACGACGGGAAATAAGGCATATTTTGTCAGTGTTGAATACAAAAAAGGTGCTGGTAGAAAAGGAAGTCTAAATAGAAAAAAAGCCTAAAATTCGTTTTTGAAAACGTTGATTTTAGGCTTTCTTTAATTGGAAATGTGTTCAAAACGACTGTTTTTTTTTAGGTTTATCCCAGTCTCTTAGCTAGTGAAGAAAAAAAGAAACAAGATTGTCCTAATTAAAATTCGGCAAATAATTGATCTATCTTTTGATAGTCTTCATTTGTCAAATGAATGTCTAAAGCTTGAGCATTGATTGCAACTTGTTCTGGTTTCTTTGCACCCGGGATTACGACAGAGATAACCGGATTTTTCATATACCAAGCTAAGACTAATTGAGCGATGTTCGTTTGATAGTTCGCTGCAAGTGGTCTTAGCTGCTCAACCGTACGAATGATTTTTTCAAAGCGTTCGCCCTGAAAATTTGGCTGTTTTAATCGAAGGTCACCTTTGGAAAATGAAAGTGGTTGTCCAATCTGATATTTACCAGTCAACAAACCTGAAGCTAGTGGGAAATAAGGAACAAAACTAATTTTATGTTGTTTGATGTAAGGAAAAAGTTCGGTCTCTGCTTTTCGTTGAATCAAGCTGTAATGGTCTTCGATGATATCCACATACCCTTCTTGATTCGCTTCTTTTAGTTGTGCTAAAGAAAAGTTTGAAACGCCGATTGCTCGAATTTTCCCTGCTTCTTTTAATTGATGCAAAGCAGCAATTGCTTCATTTTTTGGCGTTGTTTCATCTGGAAAATGAATATAAAAAATATCAATATAATTTGTTTGTAGTCTTTTCAATGCCTCTTCAACAGCCTGTGTCAAAAATTCGGGTGTATTATTGAATTTCCCAGAATTGTTGGGGTCATGAGCCGCCTTAGTTGCAATGATTACGCGTGAACGATCATATTCTTTTTCTTTTAAAACTTCACCAATTAGTTCTTCAGAACGTCCAAAACCATAGGCATAAGCCGTATCAAGAAGGTTGATTCCATTATCGAGTGCTGTTCGAATGATTTGTTTCCCAACTTCATCTTCTAAATGAGGAAATAAATTGTGACCGCCAACGGCATTTGCTCCTAAACCAAGTTGTTCTGCATATACTTGTGAATGTCCGATTCTTACTTCTGCCATGTTGCATTCCTCCCTTTGCTTTTAGTTTAAAACAAACAAAAAAAATGCAAAACTAAATCGTCTTTTGAAAAATGAAATGAGCATAGTCCAACTTTTAGGGCAAATATTCTTGACTTTAAGATGTGTTTTTAGTAAGTTGTAGGTAATATAGAAAATCACTGAAAGAGCGAGTAAGTTACCGATACTTTTAGAAAGAGAGAATCATCGAGGCTGAAAATGATTCAAGAGTTGGTTACCGAAAAGACACTCTGGAGATGGACGCGTGCAAAGCCGTCCCGCGTACGAGCGTTATTCGTGAGAGGAAAGAGAAATCTTTCAAAATTAGGTGGTACCGTGTATGACTTTCATTCACCCTTGTTCATTGTGAACAGGGGTGAATTTTTTTATTTTCACTTAGTTACATAAAAGAAAAGGAGAGAGATGTATGAACTTCCAAAGACCAAAAGGAACGAATGATATTTTACCCGGTGAATCAGAAAAATGGCAATTTATTGAAGAGACAGCACGCTTATTATTTAGAGATTATCAATACAATGAAATGCGCACGCCGATTTTTGAACATTATGAAGTTATCTCACGTAGTGTAGGAGATACGACAGATATCGTTTCAAAAGAAATGTATGATTTTTATGACAAAGGTGATCGTCATGTAACTTTACGTCCAGAAGGAACAGCGCCAATCGTTCGTTCGTTTGTAGAACACAAATTATTTGGACCAGAGTTTGCTAAACCTTACAAAACTTTTTATATGGGGCCAATGTTCCGCTATGAACGTCCACAAAAAGGCCGTTTGCGTCAATTTCACCAAATTGGTGTTGAGGCATTTGGTTCAGATAATCCAGCAACAGACGTTGAAAGTATGGCAATGGCGCTAGACTTCTTTAAACAGTTGGGTATCACACAAATTCGCTTGGTTATCAATTCTTTAGGAGATCAAGAAACACGCCAAGCTTATCGCCAAGCGTTGATTGACTACTTAGAACCAGTTGAAAATGAATTAAGTGAAGATTCAAAACGCCGTTTACACCAAAATCCTTTACGTGTCCTTGACAGTAAAGATAAACGAGACCAAAAATTTGTTGTGGATGCACCTTCGATTTTAGATTATTTAAGTGAATCAGCTAAGAAACATTTTGAAACAGTAACAACGATGTTAGATGCACTAGAAATTCCTTATGAGATTGATAGCAATATGGTTCGTGGTCTAGATTACTATACACATACTATCTTTGAAATTATGAGTGATGCGCCAAAAATGGGTGCCCAAGCGACGATTTGTGCGGGTGGTCGTTATGATCGCTTGGTAGAAGAACTTGGTGGACCAGAAACACCAGCATTTGGTTTTGCAATGGGAATCGAACGTATCTTGTTAACTATGGAGGCAGAAGAAGTAGTTATTCCAGCCTTAAATGAATTAGATGCTTACGTAGTTGGAATTGGTGAAGCCACAAATCTTGAAGCACTAAAAGTTGTTCAAGCAATTCGTAACTTTGGCTTCTCTGCAGATCGTGATGTTATGAATCGTAAAGCGAAAGCCCAGTTCAAGACAGCGGATAAAGCAAATGCCAAATTAGTGCTAGTGCTTGGAGAAGATGAATTAAATAACCAAACAATTAATGTGAAGTCAATGGCAGATCGTAAAGAAAAAAGCTTTTCATTACAAGAAATCTATCAACGATTTGATGAAGTGTATGATGAAATGACAACGACATTATTTGAGTAAGAAGGAGAGAGAACGATGGCAAAAAGGACAATTTATTGTGGACTTGTTTCCCAAGAACAATTAGATCAAACAGTTACACTGAAAGGGTGGGTACAAAAGCGTCGTGATTTAGGCGGATTGATTTTTATTGACTTACGTGACCGCGAAGGAATTGTACAAGTAGTCTTCAACCCAGAAATTTCAAAAGATGCTTGGTCAGTAGCTGATAAATGCCGAAGTGAATATGTGATTGAAGTTACTGGTATCGTCAAACGTCGTGGCGAAAATGCAGTCAATCCGAAAATGGCGACAGGTGAAGTCGAAATTATTGCCAATGAAATTACGATTTTAAACCAAGCGAAAACACCTCCGTTTTCAATTGAAGATGACCAAACAATCAGCGATGAAGTTCGCTTGAAATATCGCTATTTAGATTTACGTCGTCCAAAAATGACAAAGAATATCAAAATGCGTCACGAAACAACTAAAGCTATTCGTCATTATTTGGATGACAATGATTTTCTAGACATTGAAACACCTTATTTAGGTAAATCAACACCTGAAGGCGCGCGTGACTATTTAGTTCCTTCTCGTGTTCATGCAGGTCATTTCTATGCATTGCCTCAATCACCACAATTATTTAAGCAGTTATTGATGAATGCAGGATTTGATCGTTACTACCAAATCGTCCGTTGCTTCCGAGATGAAGACTTACGTGGCGACCGCCAACCGGAATTTACCCAAGTCGATATTGAAACAACGTTTTTAACTTCTGAAGAAATTCAAACTTATACTGAAGGTTTGATTGCTAAAGTTATGAAAGACGTCCGTGGATTAGAGGTAACATTACCATTCCCAAGAATGACTTATGATGATGCGATGAGCCGTTACGGTAGTGACAAACCAGATACACGTTTTGAAATGGAATTGATTGACTTGAGTGAAACGGTGAAATCAATCGAATTCAAAGTCTTCCAAATGGCTTTAGAAAATGGTGGGGCAGTAAAAGCATTGAATGCGAAAGGTGCTGCTGGCAATTATTCTCGAAAAGATTTAGATCATTTAGGTCAATATGTTGGTCAATTTGGAGCAAAAGGACTTGCATGGTTAAAAGTGGAAGAAGATGGGTTAAAAGGACCAATCGCAAAATTCATGGGTGAAGCGGGAGAAGACATCATTCAAGCAACGGATGCACAAGTGGGCGATTTACTGTTATTCTGTGCAGATAAGGTAGAAGTTGTCGCAGCGTCATTAGGTGCGCTTCGTACACGCTTAGCCAAAGAATTGGGATTGATTGATGAAGCAAAATTCAACTTCTTATGGGTAACTGATTGGCCACAATTTGAATACTCAGAAGAAGAAGGTCGCTATGTGTCTGCGCACCATCCATTTACGATGCCAAAAGCCAAAGATGTTGACTTGTTGGGTACAGACCCAGCGAAAGTTTATGCTGAAGCTTACGACATTGTCTTAAATGGTTATGAACTTGGTGGTGGATCAATTCGGATTCACACTCGTGAGTTACAAGAAAAAGTTCTTGAAACACTTGGATTCACGAAAGAACAAATGGAAGAACAATTTGGTTTCTTATTAACTGCGTTGGACTACGGCTTCCCTCCACATGGCGGAATTGCTTTAGGATTAGATCGTTTTGCTATGCTACTTGCAGGTGAAGAAAATATCCGTGAAGTGATTGCTTTCCCTAAAAACGGAAAAGCAGCTGATGTCATGAGTGAAGCACCAAGCTTAGTTTCTCCACTTCAATTGGCAGAATTAAGTATTGATGTCACTGAAATTGAAGAATAAAAATCAGTTAAATTGTAAATGATTCTGAGAAGACGGTAAAAGTGTTAAGCTTTTGTCATCTTCTCTTTTTTTTTATAAGAAAAAACCTTATAATAGAGCCATAATTATGTAAAGCGAGGCTTTTTCATGAAAAAAACGTTCGAAAATTGGGCCTATCACGACTATACGACCAAACTTTCGGTATCTATTGTTTATGCATTAATTGCATCTATTGCGTTAAATCTTTTTTATCAACCGGGTCATATTTATTCAAGTGGAATTACTGGTCTGGCGCAAATTTTAACAACCTTATCCAAAACGTTGATTGGTTTTGAAGTACCAGTGTCAACAACTCTTTATCTATTGAACATTCCATTATTTTTCCTAGCCTGGTTTAAAATCGGTAAAAAATTTACAATTTTCACGTTTATCACGGTTACTTTGACCTCGCTATTTATTCACATCGTACCCGAAACCGTGTTATCAACAGATCCAATCATCTGTGCATTATTTGGTGGAGCAGTGATGGGAGCTGGGATTGGTTTAGTACTTAGAAATGGTCTGTCTTCTGGTGGATTAGATATTGTCAGTATCACAATACGAAAGAAAACTGGTAAATCCATTGGTTCTATTTCGATTTATTTCAATGCATTGATTGTGTTTGTTGCTGGAATTCTGTTTGGTTGGCAATATATGTTTTATAGCACGTTGTCGATTTTTGTTAGTGGGAAAGTGACAGATGTTTTTTACACGAAGCAGAAGAAAATGCAGGTTATGATTGTGACGAAACATCCTGAAAAAGTCGTGAATGAAATCCAAAAATGTATGCGTCGAGGAATCACGATTATCAATGAAGCAGAAGGTGCGTACAAACATGACAAACAAACAGTCTTGATGACAATCGTGACACGTTACGAACTTCCGCTATTAAGAGAAGCAATGAAAGCCTCTGACCCGGATGCTTTCGTAAGTATTGCAGAGAATGTTCAAATTCTAGGACGTTTTTATGAAGATGGCGTCTAATCAGAAAATAAAAAATAATAGGATAAAACGACTGTTCGTTTTATCCTCTTTTTGTATCTGCTTATTGATGACTTCAAAAAAATAACTTATCTCGTTAACTTTTGACTGGAAGTGAAAAAAGTTGCTACGTTATTTCTTTTGAAAATTTCTTAAAGTCGATGAAATCATTGTTCTTTTGCCAAATTTTATGGGATGATAGAAAAGATGGCAAGAAGTTTAAATAAGTCTTGCTATTTTCTTATAATGAACGTATATTACAAATGAAAAAAGTTTATGAAAAGTTGGAAGATTGAATGGAAAAACAAAAAAGATTGAAAAAAAGTCGCTATATCACAGGCTTTGATGGTATTCGTTCTTTAGCCGTAATGGGCGTTATTCTCTATCATTTGTTACCAAGAGTAATGACAGGTGGTTATTTGGGCGTACCGATATTTTTTGTGGTATCTGGTTATTTGATTACCGATTTATTGCGACAAGAATGGGAACAAAATGGAAAAATAAATATTTGGCAGTTTTATGTTCGAAGGATGAAGCGACTTTATCCGGGCTTAGTCTTTTTATTAGTTACTGCTTCAGCGTATATTACTTTGTTTCAGCGAGGTTTGTTAAATAACTTGCGAGGCACGGTTATCAGTAGTTTGTTTTATGTGAATAACTGGTGGCAAATCAATAATGGGCTATCTTATTTTGATCGGTTTGCCAACGAATCACCGTTTACTCACATTTGGTCTTTGGCAGTTGAAGGACAAAATTATCTGTTTTGGCCAATTATCTTTGTCTTACTGATGACTTTAGTTCGAAAGAAAAAATGGATTTTTTACACCGTATTGGGAATGTCGGGAATTTCAGCTATCCTGATGATGATTTTGTATTCACCTGGCGCAGATCCAACTCGTGTTTATTATGGAACAGATACACGACTATTTTCGATTTGGCTCGGCTGTGCGTTGGCTTTTGTTTGGCCAAGCACACGATTGAAAAAAGAGATACCTAAACAAGCGAAGAAGACATTGAATATCGCTGGATTGATTTCGTTTGTCTTATTGGTTTCAGCATTCTTTTTCTTCAATGACCATATGGACTTTGTTTATTACGGTGGGATGTTGTTAGTTAGCTTGTTGTGTGTGGTGTTAGTTGCGGTGACAGCTCATCCTGGCGCAAGCTGGAATAGGTGGTTAACGAACCCAATCTTTACTTGGGTTGGTAAGCGAAGTTATGGCATCTATCTTTACCAATTTCCTGTGATGATTTTTTATGAGGCAAAAGTTTCTAATATTGGCGACCACGTCTGGATGCACACGTTAATTGAAGTAACTTTGATTCTGTTGATTAGTGAATTGTCTTATCGCTATATTGAACGACCATTGGCACGTTTTGATTATAGCAAAACATTTTCAGTTGTTAAGGGCTGGTTCCAAAAACCAATTCTTAGTCTTGAAAAGCCGTGGCTAGTTCCAGGTTTACTAGTTGTCATCATTGCATTAGTTGGCTTTACGATTGCGCCAAAGAATGCTGTGACAGCGGATCAACAACAGTTACAAGAAAAAATTGCTGCGAATAAAAAATTAGCAGAAAAAAGTAAAGAAGAAAATGGCAAAGCTTCTGGAACACTTGATCAGAGTGTTTTGGATAAATATGATTTGACTAAGGCACAAGGAAAGAAAGCACAAAAACTGGAACTGACAGCTTTTGGCGATTCGGTTATGCTTGATGCAGCCACGGACTTAAAAGAAATTTATCCTAAAGTAGTTGTGGACGGTGACGTCGGACGCCAGCTTTATACGAGCGAACCTTATCTTGAAGAACTGAAAAAACAAGAGCTCTTGAAAGATACCGTGTTGGTTGGTTTAGGAACTAATGGTGCATTTTCAGAAACGCAATTTGATAGTGTGATGGACACGATAGGTGATCGCAAAGTTTACTGGGTAAATGTTCGAGTACCAACTAAACGCTGGCAAAATGATGTAAATGATATGCTAGCTAAAATGGCGAAAAAATATGATAATATGACCCTGATTGATTGGTATGACTACAGCAAAGATCACGATGAATGGTTCTACGACGATCAAGTTCATCCAAACCCTGAAGGAATGATCCATTATGCGCACTTTGTTAGCCAAGCGTTATTAGGTGGTAAAAGTTCAAGCAGTGAGTTAACGAAAGATTCAGAAGTAACTGACGAGGCAACGAATCAGGACAGTGAAGATTTAACTAATGGCGCAACTTCATCCTCGATGGCAAATACATCAGAAGATTTAGATACAGCACAATAAGAAAAAGACTTGAGATGAAGGTTCATCTCAAGTCTTTTTTTGTTCTAAATAGGAATAAGAAGAAGTTTTTCCCATTACACCTTAGGGAAGATCAACGGAAAGATGCGTGTCTAAATAAAGTTCTTTTTGTTTTCGAGTTAATTTTTTAAAGGCAGACTCTGCTTTGGTTGCTTCACTTCTAGTTTCAAAACATTCTGCATGAATCATTTGTAAAGGGCGACGCTTACGTAAGCGAGTGTACTTGGCGCCTGTACCGTTGTTATGCTCGGCAAGTCTTCGCTCAAGGTTGGTTGTATATCCACCATAAAAAGTGTCGTCCTTACAAGCGAGAACATAAAAATAATGCTTAGTCTCCATAAAGCATACCACGTAATTCTGGCGTATACTGACCATCTTCATCATAAGTGATAAGTGGTGAAGAAACCTTAAACCCGTCTAATTTTCCTTCTTTGATGCCTTCAATCAATAAAATATTGGCATCTTTTCCAGCTTTTGGGTAGACAAAGCGAATGCGTTTTGGAATGATTTGGTGTTCACGCATGACATCTAAAATTTCTAAAAAGCGTTCAGGTCGATGAACCATTGCAAAGCGCCCGTTTGTCTTTAAAAGTTTACTGGAGATTTGGATAACGTCATTGAGTGTTGTATAAATCTCATGTCTCGCAATGGCTAAGTGTTCATTTGGATTTTTTTTGTTTGTGGGCAATCCTTTGAAGTAGGGTGGATTACAGACAACAAGATCACAAGAATTATGACGAACAACTGCTAAACTATTTTTTAAATCGGTGGTATGAACAGTGACTTGGTCTTCTAAATGGTTAAGCACAACGCTTCTTTTCGCCATATCGGCTAAGCGAGGCTGTAGTTCAATCAAATCAATCTGTGCATTCGTTTTTCTACTTAAAAATAAACCGACTGCACCGTTTCCAGCACATAGGTCGACGATTTGTCCTCTTTTCGGCACACGCGCAAAATTTGCGAGTAAAACAGCATCAAGTGAAAAGGAAAAAACTTGCGCACTTTGGATAATTTTAATATCTTCTGCGTATAATTGGTCAATTCGTTCGTCTTCGTGAAGCATGGGTTTCCCTCCAAAGTGAATAAAATAATCGTTTGTATTATACTATGTTTGTTAAAAAGAACCAAGTTTGCTTGCCAAGGAAGATTTTTTTAGGCATACTATCTATGTTCAGCAAAGAGAAAGGAAGAGTCTATGTTTTATCGATTTATGCGCGGGGTTGTTCGAGTTGTCTTAGCGATAGTCAACGGCAATGCCCATTATGAAAATAAAGAATTGTTGCCTAAAGACGAGAATTACATATTAGTTGCGCCACATCGCACTTGGTGGGATCCATTGTACCTGGCTGTTGGGGCAGCACCAAAGAAATTTAGCTTTATGGCAAAAGAAGAGTTGTTCAAAAATTCGATTTTACGATTTATTTTGACACATGCGAATGCTTTTCCGGTCAAACGCGATAAACCAGGACCAAGCGCAATCAAAACACCTGTAAAAATATTGAAATCAACAGACTTGGGTCTAATTATGTTTCCAAGTGGTACGCGCCATGCGACAGAGTTGAAAGGTGGAATGGCGTTGATTGCTAAAATGGCAAAAGTGAAAATCGTTCCGGCTGTTTACCAAGGACCATTGACATTGTGGGATCTGTTTAAGCGCAAACGTGTAACGGTTCGGTTTGGAGAACCAATTGACTTATCTGACATTAAGAAAATGGATAAGGAAGGTTTGGAAGAAGTCGAACGTCGAACACAAGGTGCGTTTGATCAATTAGACAAAGAAGTAAATCCTGATTTTAAATATGAAATAAAATAAATGAGAAACTACGAGAAAATCAATTTTGATTTTTTCGTAGTTTTTTGTTTCGTCTCTGTTTTTTTATGGATATAGGAGATGTGAAACATTTCTGTTACGACCTTCTGGGAAGTGTTATAATCATTAGAAGGACATTTTTTTGAGGTGAGTATATGCGTTTCTTGCACACAGCCGATTGGCATATTGGAAAAAAATTACAAGGCTATGATTTGCTTGAAGAACAAAAGCAAGTTATTTCAGATATTTTGAATGTAGCAAAAGAGGAACAAGTTGATGCAATCATCATCGCAGGTGATTTGTATGATCGAAGCGTGCCAGCGACGGAAGCAGTCGAGTTGTTTAATCAGTTGATGATTGATTGGAATTTAGAAGAAAAATTTCCGATTTTCGCAATTTCTGGCAATCACGATAGTAGCATTCGATTGTCGACAGGGACACCTTGGTTTAGTCAATCTGATTTTTTCTTGCGCACTCAGTTTGCTGAAGCGTTTCAACCGATTACGTTTGGTGACACACAGTTCTTTTTGTTACCTTACTTTGAACCAATTGCTGCTCGTTTATATTTTGAAGACGATGAAATTCGTACGATTCAACAAGCAATGACTTTAGTCGTTGAAAAAATGCAGACGCTATTTGAACCAAATAAAAAACAAGTATTAGTCAGTCACTTTTTTGTAACGGGAAGCTCAAAATCTGATTCAGAAACAAAGATTGAAGTCGGTGGTTTAGATGCAGTGTCTGGCGACTTGCTGAAAGATTTTGACTATGTTGCATTGGGTCATTTGCATAATCAAGCGGCTTTACACCAAGAAAATGCACGCTACAGTGGCTCACCGTTGAAGTTTTCTTTATCAGAAATCAATCAGAAAAAAGGTGTCTGGATAGTTGATTTGAATGATCGTCTACAATTGACTTTCCGTGAATTGACACCTCTTCATGATATTCAAGAGCTACAAGCAAATTTTAAAGAACTATTGAGCCCAGATTTTTACCAAACAGTTAATCGGGAAAATTACACACAAATCTACTTAACAGACCGAACGATCATCCCCAATATGATGAATCAGTTGCGGAAAATATATCCACGAATCTTAGGCGTGGAACGAGTGAACGGCCGTCTGGATACAATAACGACAAAACAGTCGGTAGAAATGAAAGATCCGAAATCAATGGCGACAACTTTCTTTAAAGAAATAACGGATGAACCACTGACAGATCATCAAGAAAAGTGGCTCACAGAAACTCTACAAGAACTAATGGAAATGGAATGATCAGTGATGAAACCACAAAAATTACGATTAAAAAACTTTGGTCCCTTTATTGATGAAACCATTGATTTTTCGCTTTTGACTGAAGCACCACTATTTTTGATTAGCGGTAAAACAGGTGCAGGCAAGACGACAATCTTTGATGGGATGACCTATGCTTTGTTTGGAGAAACTTCAGGGCGACTGCGCTCGGGAAAAGAGATGCGTTCATTATTTGCGACACCGGCAGAAGAAACCAGTGTCACTTTTTCGTTTGAACATCAGAAGCTAACTTATGAAGTCACGCGCAAACCTGAGCAAGTGCTGGCTAAGTTAAAAGGCGACGGAAATCGTAAGCAATCAGCGAAAGTTTCCTTAACAATTTTTAACGAATCAGGAAAAGAAGTGCGTCAATTAACGAAACGCGGGGAAGTCGACGAGCTGATTAAAGAACTCTTGCACTTAGATGCTAAGCAATTTTCACAAATCGTACTATTGCCGCAAGGGGAATTTCGTAATTTTTTGATTTCATCTAGTAGCGAAAAGGAAGTAGTACTCCGTAATTTATTTGGTACGCAGATTTTCCAACAGTTCAATGAAATTTTAAAAGAAAAAGCCAAGAAACAACAAAAAACGCTTGATTACTTAGAACAAGAATTATTGCTTTTACAAAAACGTTTTGTTTCTCTAGAAGAACGAGATTTTTCTGATCTGAGCTTTGAAGAAGTGATGCAGTGTTGGACAAAAGAACAGCAAGTGTTAGCAGAGAAAATCCAACTCGTTCAACAACAGTTGAAAAAAGAGCAAGTTGTTCAAGGAAAGCTAGAAAAAGAGTATTACCAAATCCAATCGGTACAAAAACAAAGAGCAGAAAAGCAAACGTTACTCGAAAAAATGGGGAATTTGCTTGAAATGCAAGACGAAATAACAGAAAAAAAACAATGGATTCGTTATTATGAGTTTGGACAACGTTTGCTTGATCCTGTATCACATAACAAAGAATACGAAAATGAACGGAAATTGCTTCTTGAAGATGAATTAAAGCAGAAAGAGCTGTTGGACGAGTTACAAGAAGAACTCACGCAGTGGAAAGAAAAAATCGAAGAACGGCAAAACTTGCAAAAAGCAATTGAACGGTTAAATGATGACTATCAAGAAAAGAAAACATTGCTTCCTCGTGTCAAAGAATACACCGAACAAGGCAAATCACTTCGATTGATCGATGAAGAACTAGCCATAGCTACACAACAGTTAAAGGACTTTCAACAGCAACAAGGGGTATTGAATATACGCGAACAAGAAATAACGCAACTACTAGCAACACAAGAAGAACTAGCAAAGCAACAGCTTGCATTCGCAAACTTGCAGCAACAAAAAAGAGAGTGGGAAAGTGCACAACAAGTGACACAAAAACTTGACCAACAAAAAACAAAGAGCCAGAAACAACTAGCTCAGTTAAGTAGTGAAGCCACAGAAATTCAAGAGAAACGAAAAAAACATCAAGTGAAGATTGCCCAACTTAAAAGTCAGTGGGCGAAACAGCAGATTGCTCGATTGCAATTATTACTTTTGCCAGGGGAACCTTGTCCTGTCTGCGGTTCAGTAGAACATCCTCTAGAAAATACCAGTCATGAAGTACCTGAACAACAAGCTGTACAACAGCTAGAAAAAGAGCTAGCAGATGCGGAAGCCTATGCAGAATCGTTAAACCAACGTCATGGTCAAAATGAAGCGTACGTAGCTAAACTTGAACAACAATTGGCAAAAGAAGAAAAAGAGTTAGCTGATTCATTGATAAAAGTAACAACTTGTGAACAAGCATTGAGTGAATCATTACAAGATTTTCCTTTGGCCGAGGATGCATCAAACATAACGATTACCAGTGAACAAATATCAGATTTGTTCACTAAGATTGAACAAAAAATAATTCAAGAAGAGCAAACGTTGGCAAAAGCCAAGATTGAGCAAGTAGCCCTGCAAGTAAAATTTGAAAAAAATCGCCAAGCAGTTGAAGAACAACAAAAAATTCAGACAGATTTATTGGCGAAATACCAGCACAGTATTGGTCAAATGGAAACATTGAAGAAACAATTAGCAACAGTTGAAATTGATACACTGGAAGAAGTTGTCCAGCAGCTGGCTCAACAGATAGAAGAGCAAAGTAAACAACTAGCTCAAGAAAAAGCAGTCGGAGATAAACTCAATCAATCCATTGAGGTAACGAAAGCGCAACTTAGTCAAGTAACAGAACAATTAGCAAAATTGGCTATCAAACAAATGAAAACAGAAGCAAAAATTCAGGATTTGTTAGCCGAACAAGAGTATTTTAATTCAGCAGATGAAGGAGTGTCTTTTGCTCAGCAACAAGTTGAATATGAGGAGTACAAAACGATTGTCGCAACATATCAAGAAGAGCAATTGATTACGAAGGCGAAACTAGCACAACTAGAGTCGGTGGATTTGTCAGTTGAAGTGCCAGAGGATACCCATTTAGCTGAACAGATTGCGCAAGGAAAGCAAGTAATTGAAGAACAGCAAACGGCACTTTATAAAATCCAAGAGCAACAAGAAAATAATCAAGCGATTGTGACGGAATTTGCAGCACTTTATCAAACAAGTCAAAAGCAACTGGATGAGTTGGCACAGCTACAACAGCTTTCGCAAACAATCAATGGGGAAAACGTGAAAAAAATCAGTTTAGAAAGATATGTACTTCAAGTGTACTTACAAGAAGTACTCCAAGTTGCCAATACTCATTTACAACGTCTAACGAAAAATCGGTATCAGTTTGAGTTAGCCGATTCAGTTGGGAGCTATCGTGGCAAAACTGGATTGGAAATCAACGTGTATGATGACGAAGCTGGGATGACGCGAAGTGCGCACACCTTGTCTGGAGGAGAAAGTTTCATTGCTGCTCTCTCGTTAGCATTAGCGTTAGCCGAAGTCATTCAGGCACAGTCAGGCGGAATTACCGTTGAGGCGTTATTTATTGATGAAGGTTTTGGCTCATTAGATGAGGAAGCACTAGAAATGGCAATGGAAGCTTTGGAAACGATTGAAAGCGAAGGAAGGATGATAGGAATCATCAGTCACGTCAGAGAACTAAAAGAACGAGTGTTACAACAAATAAGAATTGATGCAAAAGGTAGTGGACAAAGTACCGTTCGCTATCATCTTGGATAAAGGGAGATTGATAACGATGAAATGGAGTATTCCGGAAAAAGTGATTGAACGCGGACGCAAATACTTGCAAGAAGGTCGAGTGTTATCGGTTGTTCCTGATCAAGAAAATATCGTATGGCATGCTGAAGTATTAGGTAGCGAATTGTACATGGTCGATTTAGATGGCACAGCAAAGGAAGTTGATTATTGCCAATGTCCTTATTGGGAAGAGCATCATTATTGTAAGCATACGGTGGCTGTTGAATTATATCTACGTTCGAAAAATGTTTCCCGAGTGATGAGAAAAGACCAGCCAATGCTTGAACCAGTTCGAACAGTTAGTGAAGGTGAGATTTTAAGCAAAGGGTTTGCGCGTTTACAAACGAAACAAACAACGCGTGCAATCCAGCCGTTAATTGTTGAGTATCAAGTTGAAGCGATTGAAACAAATCAATACCATCCAGAACTATCATTACTAGCAGTTTCTTTGAGAATCGGCTACTTAAAAGCACCTAAGAAAACCTATATTGTCAAAAATATTTATGATTTTTTGCAAGCTTATACCGAAAATGAAGCTTACACCGTAAATAAACAATATCAATTTGAATTGAATAAACGCGCGTTTCAAGGAGAAGATCAAACGATTTTGAGCTTATTCGCTGGAACGGCACAAACACAACAACTACTGGGCGTCAGCGGTCTGCAAGTCAAAGGGAAATTAGATAAGCGATATTTGATGTTACCCGTAGAGCAAGCAAAATATTTGTTGGAGCAGATGAATCAAACAACCCGTTTACAAGTGATAATTGATCAACAAACGTATCAGGGAATTGAATTTTCAGATCAAGAAAAGCCACTGCATTTTAAAGTAGTTAAAGAGGAAGATGCGTATCTATTACGTGCTGAAAATACATTTGATTTATTTTTTACTCACTATCAATGGGGAATGATGCAAGGAACGTTCTATTCCTTAACGAAACAACAGCAAACCATCTATCTTACCTGGCAACAACTAATGAAGCGTTTTGAAACACCTCAAGTCAGATTTGAAAAACAACAACTTTCTTCACTGTTTAAAGAACTGTTGCCTCTGTTAACCCAAATTGCAGAAGTGGAAGTGACAGAAGAGGTGGAATCGGAAGTTGCAGATATCCCTGTTGAATTCGTGTTTTTCTTCCGGAAATCCAAAGGGAAAATTCAAGCGCGAATTGATTTTATTTATGAAGATGTCATTTATTCAACTGATGAGAAGCATGAAGTACAATCAGACTCTTCTCGTGAAATTTTACGAGATCAAGCACAAGAACAACGAGTGATTGACTTATTCAAGATGTATCACTATCAAGAAAATGAAACAGGTTATGAGCGGGTGTTGCCTGCGGGGGAAGAATTATACGCATTTTTCAGAACAGAATTAGCTGTTTTTCGCCAGTTCGGTGAAGTACGAATTGGAAAAAAATTACGTGAATTATATTTAGATGCCCAAAAGCACCAACCGCAAATCGAAGTGACTGAAACAGGTTCATGGTTAGATATCCGGTTTGATGTCACAGGAATCCAGGAAAAAGAGATCGATCATGTGCTACAAAGTTTGTTGCGCAATGATGCGTTCTACACGTTGGAAAATGGACAAGTTTTATCTTTTGACTCAGAAGAATTTCAACAAACAAGTGAGGTTTTGCGTCAGTTAAGAGAATCAATTCGTTCGGAAGCAGGAACGATCCATGTACCTAAAAATCAAGGCCTGATTGTTCAAAGCCAATTATCAGGAAGTCGAACAACCTTTAGCGATTCTTTCAAAAAAATGGTACAAGATCTGATCCAACCAGAAAACTATGAAGTGGCGTTACCTGAGGGACTGAATGCGAAATTGCGCGATTATCAAAGACAAGGGTTCCAGTGGTTAAAAATGCTCGGTCATTATCAATTTGGTGGAATTTTAGCTGATGAGATGGGGTTAGGTAAAACGCTACAAACAATCGCTTTTTTACTTTCAGAAAAAGAAGAAAAGAATGGGTTATCTGCACTGATTGTTGCTCCTGCAAGTCTGATTTATAATTGGCAAGCAGAAATCAGAAAATTTGCGCCTTCTTTAAGTGTTCAAGTGATAAATGGAAATAAAAAAGAACGGGAAACACTTCTTAAAAATGACGTTGATATTCGCGTAACTTCTTATGCAAGTTTGCGACAAGACGTTGCTGATTATCAAGAAATGTCGATTCAATATTTGGTTTTAGATGAGGCACAAATGGTAAAAAATAGTAGTACGAAAACGGCGCAAGCCTTGAGAGAACTACAAGTTCCACAACGATTTGCACTGAGCGGAACACCAATTGAAAATAATTTAGAAGAACTATGGTCATTATTTGCGACAATCATGCCTGGTTTCTTTCCAAATCGAACGAAATTCAGAGAACTTTCGACAGAAGAGATTGCACAAATGATTCGTCCGTTTGTCTTGAGAAGAGATAAGCAAACGGTGCTTCAAGATTTGCCAGAAAAAACGGAAATGAATTTATATTCTGCTTTAACAGAAGAACAAAAAACGGTTTATCTTGCTTATTTGCGCCAAATGCGTGAAGAAGTAGCTTCAATGGATACAGAAGCATTTAAGAAAAATCGGATTGGAATTTTAGCTGGCTTAACACGCTTACGCCAAATTTGTTGTGATCCACGCTTGTTTATTGATGATTATCAAGGTGGGTCAGGAAAATTAGAACAAGTGAAAGATATGTTAGTAGCTGCCAAAGAAAACAACCGACGTGTATTACTCTTCTCTCAATTTACTGGGATGTTGAGCATCTTGGAAGAAGAGCTGGCAGAGCTAGGAATGACAACTTTCTATTTACGTGGAAGTACAAAACCACAAGATCGTTTAACAATGGTTGATGCTTTCAATGACGGTGAGCGAGATGTCTTTTTGATTTCATTGAAAGCTGGTGGGACCGGACTAAATCTGACAGGAGCAGACACCGTTATCTTGTACGATTTGTGGTGGAATCCCGCAATCGAAGAACAAGCAGCCGGACGGGCACACCGCATTGGTCAGAAAAACGTGGTGGAAGTTTGGCGAATGATTGCTGAAGGAACGATTGAAGAACGAATGAACTCTTTACAAAAAGAAAAACGAGAATTGTTCCAAAAAGTAATTCAAGGAAACGAAGAACAATTGACGAAGCTAACGGAAGACGATATTCGCATGATTTTAAGTGTGGGTGAATTGGAAGAGTAGGACTCAAAAAAAGTGCGGATTTAATCCGTTTTTTGAGAAAAAATTTGCCTAATTTTTTGCTAACAAAAATACTCAGGACAAACTACTTGTCCTGAGTATTTTTAACTTGATTAAGCAAAGACAGATTCCATTGTTTCAAGTAATTGATCGAATGAACTAATTTCGATGTCTGAAACAGGTGTTGTATCAATCGTTCTTCCACGGTGATTAAACCAAAGAGAATGCCAATCTGCACGATGCGCGCCAAGAACGTCATTGTCATAGTTGTCACCAACGTAGAGTGTTTCTGCTGGTTCCATTGAAAATGTTGCGGCTGCTAATTGGAAAATTTCTTTTTCAGGTTTTTGAAAACCAGTTGCTTGAGAAACAATCATATTTTTAGTTGGAATCCAATTTGCTAATTGTAGCTGGCTTAATTTTTTTGATTGGTGATCTGTTGGACCGTTCGTGATAATACCCATAGGTACGTGTTTTTCTTTTAGAAAGTCGAGTGTTTTGCGAACCTCATCATGTAGACAAATATTGTTTAGTTCGTCTTCATATACTTTTTGGAAAAACAAACCATCTTCTTCAGTAATATGTGGATAGTCTAAATCTTTTAGCGACTGGCTAATCCGATGTGCCCGCATATATTCTAATGTCCATTCCCCAGCCATCACTTTTGGGAAGTTTTCATCACTATGATGACGGAAACGAATATATAATGGATGCATATCTTCATCTGAAACCAGCGGAACCACTTTATTCACCGCATTTTTAAATGGTTGTTGTTGGTCATACATTGTATCGTCAACATCAAATACAACAGCTTTAATCAAATCTTACACGCCTTTCGATTTTCATTTGTTTTTTCACAAATCCTTCATCATTGTATCAGAAAAAAATCTCGATAAACGTTGATAATAAAGGTTTTTATTACTGTATTTTCTAGTTGTTGTTGTAGCAACGTTTTTAAATTTCAGTTTTTTTCACCAAAAATGATATAAAAAAAGAAAAAGGTGACCAGAACAATCAATTAAGCTTTTTTGAGATTTTTTTGAGAGATAATTTTTCTTTTAAATCTAAAGAAATTGTTTAGAAATCAAATTTTGATACAGTAGCAAAATTTTGCAGGAAACTTTAAATAACACTATCTTTATTTTTAATTTAGAATAATTTTAATTACTTGTTTTTTATGTTAACAGTGTTGTTATTTAGTACAGATGAAATAGGCGTTATGTTAAACTTTTTTTATCGACTGTTGAATAGGCTTAATTGATTTCGTAGGAATAAAAAACATATTTGATCTAATGTATCCGATTTCTTTTTGCTTTAGTGATTTTAAAATAGTACAGTTTTTCAGGCTGTTTAATTTTGCAATAAAATTGCAAAATGATTGGAGTTTTCTCATTTTTAAATGTGTATCAAAATGAAAAACCTTGCTTTAACTGTAAAAAAACCTTAGATAACATTCATTTTTGAAAAAAAATATAAAAAAAAAGGTAGCTATTTAATTTGCGATTAGGTATAATAGAAACAGATGGAAGATGAAATGAGTCTTCTGTTACAAAAATGTGATGATTTTCACGAAAAGGAGTGGTGCACGTTGTTAACACTATATACTTCCCCAAGTTGTACATCCTGTAGAAAGGCTCGTGCGTGGCTGCAAGAGCATCAAATCCCATTTGTTGAGCGTAATATTTTCTCTGAACCGTTGAATAGCGCTGAATTAAAAGCTATTTTACAAATGACAGAAGATGGTACAGAAGAAATTATTTCAACGCGATCAAAGGTATTTCAAAAGTTGAATATGGATTTAGATGAGCTACCATTGCCAGAGCTACTAGACTTAGTTCAAAAAAACCCTGGATTGCTTCGTCGTCCAATTATGATTGACGACAAACGTTTGCAAGTTGGCTTCAATGAAGATGAAATTCGCCGTTTCTTACCACGCGATGTTCGCCAATTAGAGTTACGTCAGGCCCAGTTAATGGCTGGATTATAAAAGATTATCAAACTTGGAAGACTGTCTGTAGATGGTCTTCCAAGTTTTTTGTTATAATAAAAAATTTGGCTGATATTTTTAGTTCAAGGATTATGGTTATTTATTTGTGATTAGATAAGAAATCATTACACAATTATAAAAAATAGCGTAGGGTGATTGTTTCAGTAGCTGTTTCAATAAAGAAAAATTTTTTAACTTTCTATTGGTAAAGTAAGGTTTTTCTTTACATTTAACTGGTTTTCGCTACAATGAAGCTATATTAACCGTTGCGGCAAAGTGAGGTGTTGCGAAATGGAAATGGAACATATCAATGAAAATACCATCCGCGTATTGATTGGTCATGAAGATTTAGAAGAACGAGGTGTTTCTTTTTTAGATTTGTTGGGTAATCACAAGGAGATAGAGAATTTCTTCTATAGTATTTTAGAAGAAGTCGATATCGAAGAAGAATTTCGTGGAAGCGAAGCTGTGACTTTCCAAGTTTTGCCAAAGGGTGATGGGCTAGAATTATTTATTAGTAAGAATTTGCCTGATGAAGAAATGATTCAAGCACACGATGGTCCGATTGACTCAGATGATGTTAGTGAGTTCTTGCGCCAACAAATGATGGATGATTATGATGAACCCAAAGATGCGGAAGATGAGCCTGTAAAAGCAGATGAGAGTCGTGCGATTTTTGTGTTTGATGATTTTGAACAAATGATTCAGTTGGCTCAAGATGTGCGATTAGAGTCTGCTTGGACAGATTTATATTTGTTTGACGAAAAGTATTATTTATCGGTACATTTTTGGCTCGAAAATCTTAACCAAGCAGATGTAGAAAATCAAATTGCGAGAATTCTTGAATTTTCTAAGAAGAGTGATCGAACTGCAGACGCGTTGAGTGAGCATGGAAAATGTTTAATGGAACGAAATGCGATTGAACGCACTAGATTTTATTTCAACTAAATATTGTCATTGGAAAAGCCATTGTTGATTGCATATCAACAATGGTTTTTTTTGCAAAAAAAAAAATCATTGAAAATCGCGTAACTTTTTTTGAGAAACAAAAAAGGGAGAGTACAATGTTGTGTGCAATCAATCAATATGGAAAAAGATTCATTGCTAGTCAAGCTGTGAAACAAGAAATTTATTTTTGTCCAGGCTGTCGGTTGCCGGTGATTTTAAAACAAGGAAAGCAAGTTCGCGCACATTTTGCACATAAGAAAAGTAGTGTATGTCAAGTTTTTAGCGAAGCAGAATCAGAGGAGCATGTATTCCTGAAAGAAGTCTTCTATCAATGGTTAAAAAAATTCGCTGAACAAGTAGAAATAGAACCTTATTTGTCTGAATTAGCCCAAAGACCAGATTTACTTAGCGAAAATTTTGCATTTGAGATTCAATGTTCACCATTAGCTTATTCACGATTTATTGAACGAACAACGAATTATCAGCGTAAGCAGTTCACCGTTTGGTGGATTCTTAGCAGTAGTTTGATTAACAAAAAGTTGTTAGCAGGCCCCAAATTATCACAATTAGTGAAAGGTGCTTGCCGCTATGACGAGCAACGACATGTTCATTTTTGGGCGGTGGATAGACACACAGGAAAGTTGTATCTTTATCATGAGTTGACGTTGTCTGTCGCTCAGGAAATCAGTTATCGGGTAATGGAGTGGTCATTTTATACTTGTTCTTTAACTAAGATTCTGACCAATCAGTTGGTTAGTGACACACAAATCGTTGCTAGTCGAGCTAAAAAAGAAATTTATCAGGAACTTAATCGGCAATTGCGCCGGAAACAAGATACTCTTTTGCAAGTTCAAGAGTTTTGTTATATGAGAGGAAAGCATCTTCTCTATCTTTCCTCATGGATCTATCAGCAAAGTGCATTTTTCTTTTTCTTTGGGACAAACGTGCTTGTGTATCGAGTGCTATTTGAGGAAACGTTGCAGGAAAAACGACTGCTTCATTATCTTTGCTGGCGTGAAAAGCTTGAAGACGTGGCCCCAGAGTGGTTGTTTCCGTTGATTTCGAAAGAACAAACGTATTGGCGATTTTTTGAAGAGTGTTGTGACCTATGGAAAAAGAAAGTGGATAACTAAAAAGTTAAAAAACTTTTGTTAGAATATTTAGACGAATTTAAGCAAGAAGCTTTTGTCTGAGAAAATTTGTGATAAGATGAAGAAAGATTAAGAAAAAGGAGTCGATTTCATGAGTGAAACAACCCAATTACCGAATCGCGAAGAACTATCTGAAAATTTAACTTGGGATTTGACGAAAATTTTTGCAAATGATCAAGAATTTGACGAAAAATATCAAGAACTATCTGAGGAACTGACACAGGCAGAAAAGTATAAGGGAACGCTAGCTAACGGCGCAACCGCATTTTTGAATGCGCTTGAGTTTGTTTTAGATGTTTATCGTAAAATTGAAGTGTTATACGTTTACGCTCATTTGAAGAATGATCAAGATACTGCAAACACGACATATCAAGCTTTGCATTCACGTGCGGGTAGCTTAATGGCAAAAGTGGGTGAATCAGTTTCTTGGTTGGAACCAGAAGTTCTCCAATTATCAGATGAAACGATTTGGAGTTACTTTGAAGAAGAGCCAAAATTAGAAATCTATCGCCATTTTGTTCAGCAAATGGTAGATAATCGTGCGCACGTCTTATCGGCTGATCAAGAAGCACTTTTAGCTGGTGCTGGAGAAATTTTTGGTGCATCAAGTAGTACATTTTCCGTATTGAATAATGCTGATTTAGTTTTTCCAACTATAACAGGAGAAAATGGCGAAAAAATCCAACTTTCTCATGGGGTCTATGGTCAGTTGTTAGAAAGTACAGATCGTTCTGTACGAGAAGCGGCATTTAAAGGACTATATGAAGTATATGAACAATTTAGAAATACTTTTGCTTCGACTTTGAGTGCACACATCAAAGGGTACAATTTTAAAGCGAAAGCACGTCATTATCATTCTGCTCGTGAAGCTTCTTTAAGCAACAACCATGTGCCTGAAAGTGTATATGATACATTGGTTGAAGTAGTGAATAAGCATTTGCCATTATTACATCGTTATATGGAATTGCGTAAACGTTTATTAAATGTTGAAGAACTACACATGTATGATTTGTATACTCCGGTATTAGGGGAAGCGCCAATCAAGTTTTCTTATGAGGATGCAAGAGCAAAAGCCTTAGAAGCTTTACAGCCAATGGGTGAAGAGTACATGGCAGTTGTTGAAGAAGCATTTGCTGATCGTTGGATCGATGTGGTTGAAAACAAAGGAAAACGCAGCGGAGCGTATTCTTCAGGAAGCTATGATACGAAACCATACATTTTGTTGAATTGGCATGATACACTAGATCAATTATTTACCTTAGTTCATGAAATGGGTCATAGCGTGCATAGTTTCTTTACTCGTTCAAACCAACCTTATGTTTATGGAGATTATTCAATTTTCTTGGCAGAGATTGCTTCGACAACAAATGAAAATATTTTGACTGAGTATTTGTTGGAAACAGAAACAGATCCTCGTGTGCGTGCATACGTGTTAAATCATTATTTGGATGGTTTCAAAGGAACAATTTTCCGTCAAACACAATTTGCTGAATTTGAACATTTTATGTATGTTGAAGACGCAAAAGGTGTGCCATTAACAAGTGAATATTTAAGTGAAAGTTATGGAAAATTAAATGCAAAATATTACGGACCAGCAGTAGAAGAAGATCCAGAAATCAAATATGAATGGTCACGGATTCCACATTTCTATTATAATTACTATGTTTTCCAATATGCGACAGGATTTTCTGCAGCGTCTGCATTAGCGAAGAAAATCTGGGCGAAAGAACCAGATGCGTTAGGTAACTACCTAGCTTATTTGAAAGCAGGAAACAGCGATTATCCAGTGGAAGTAATGAAAAAAGCAGGTGTTGATATGACGCAAGCAGCTTATATTGAAGATGCAATGGCGATGTTTGAAAAACGTTTGGATGAATTAGAAGCATTGATTGATGAGTTATAAAAATCAAGAGGGTAAAGAATGTTTCAAATGAGAAAACGAATTTTTCGTGTGCAGATACAAAAAAAGAATTTATGAAGCTGAATAAAGAGTCTCGACTTTTGTCGAGGCTCTTTATTTTTAGTGAAATAAAAAACATCCAAAACAGAATATTCAATCTGTCTTGGATGTTAAATAGATCTTATTTGTTTTGAATAAAAGTTAATTTGAAAGTAAAGATAAGTGGCTTGCGCCAGTTGTAAATTTTGAACCAGTTGTATGTAATTGTTGACCAGTAAAAATTTGATAGGATTCATCAGTTACTTTACAAAGTTCTTGAATACGGTGAGCAGTATTTGTCCCTTCGACTAAAACGCCGAAATCACAATCATATGCGTAGTTATAAACAACCGCGGAAGGATGTTTGGTAATCCCCATCTCTCGAGCGATTTTCTGATCAGAGAAAAAAGCTTCCTTTACAAATTCAGATTGACGGTCTTCTTTGAACATTGCTAAATCTCCACCAATAGACGCAAAAAGTTCCTCAGATAAAGCTTGTGAATAAGGAATATCTTTACAGCCTACAGCTTCTTGCAATTTAATCAAAAATTGACGTCCTTTTTTCTTTCCTTGAAACTGTGCAGCTTTACAATCAAGTGATGCAGAGTAGATTGTTGAAAATAAATTATTACGTTCTTCTAAATCTTGACGATCAATGCCTCGTGTTTGCATGACATCCCCGATTATCTGCAAGTTAACTAAAGGTAAAAAACGAAATTGAACTTTTTTGTTTTTTAGATTTGTCGTCCCATATTCTTCTTCGATGAACTGTAACAGCTGCCGTTCCATATTAAAACAGTATTTCCCCAAAGGGTTCACGAAAAGATAAATTTCGATCATATGAATCTCCCCCAAAAATAGATTCTATATAATTAGTGAATACTTTCATCCACAGACTATAACTTAACAGAAAAGGCGCAAAAAATGAACTCATGCGCCTTGTGAAAATGAAAGAAATCTAATTTTTTGCCTCAATCATTCGATGGATTTTATTTTTCGCCGGACGATAAGGAAGGTTGAAAGAACTTAGAAACTGCAAAAAATCAGCGCTTGTAGTAGTCGTGTCCTGTACTTCGAGCTCTAATTCATAGTCATGTAAATTCTGTGCCCAACTTTGATCGATAGCTAAGAGGCCTTCCTTTATGTGAAACTCTGCACGTTTAGTCGTTAACTCTCCAGTTTTGATGAGTTGAGAGGAGTGAATGCCAAGATCAATTAACTTTTCAAAGACGTGACCTGTGATTGGTAGCACATTTGATTGGAGGATGTCGTCAGCACAAGCTTTGGTTAGTGTATCAGTTGTTTCTAAAAGTCCAGATGTTGTTGGCGTTTTTAATGTGTATTCTGCCAAGTCCTCATATCTTCGGATGCGTAGTCCACAATTTTTTGCTTTTAATTGAAAATCAGGTGTGTCAAAGTAACTGTTTGTTTGCGTTTTAAAATCGGTTGCTGTCAATTGATAATGGGTAATCAATTGTTGATATTCTGATTGAGAAAGCATTGTTTTGAATTCAATCTCTAAATTTTCTGCCATGTTATTCGCCCCTTTTTCTTTATTTTGCCTAAATTTTCTTTTCTGGTCAATGAAAGGGTGAACGATTACGGAAACTCTTGGTTGTATGGTAAAATAGGCAATGAATGTCAGTGCAAAGTAGAGGTATGAGTTATGGAACGAGATTGGGAAACATTTTTAGCACCATATGAACAAACTGTATCAGAATTGAAAGTTAAGTTACGTGGGATTCGTAAACAATTCCGTGAACAAAATCAACATGTGCCAATTGAATTTGTAACTGGTCGTGTGAAACCAGTCGATAGCATTGTAACAAAATCTCAGTTACGACATATTCCAATGGGACGGTTAGAAGAAGAAATGTCCGATATTGCTGGGTTACGTATTATGTGCCAGTTTGTCGAAGATATCCACCAAGTTGTGGAAGTGATTCGTAACCGTAAAGACATGAAGGTAATTCAAGAAAGAGACTACATTACGAATAAAAAAGCGAGTGGGTATCGTTCCTATCATTTAGTAATCGAATATCCTGTTCAGTTGATTAGCGGCGAAAAGAAAATATTAGCTGAAATCCAAATTCGAACATTAGCGATGAATTTTTGGGCAACAATTGAACATTCGCTAAATTATAAATACCAAGGCGTCTTTCCAGAAGAAATGAGTGAACGATTGCAACGTGCCGCAGAAGCTGCCTATCAATTAGACGAAGAAATGTCTAATATTCGTGAAGAAATTCAAGAGGCACAGCGCCTATTTTCTCATGGTCGAGGAAAATCAGATGATGTTTATTATCGAACATTGCTGGATAAAGAAGATGAGAAGCAAGGAGGCAACGAATGAAAGTAGCCATTGTTCATAATAATGAAGCAAAAACATTAGAAGTTACCGAACGGTTGGTTGCTCTTTTAACGCAAGCTGGTATCAAAATCAATGAAAAAAATCCAGAATTGGTGATTTCGGTTGGAGGGGATGGAACGTTACTTTCGGCTTTTCATCGGTTTAATCATCGGTTGAATGAAGTTCGCTTTTTAGGTGTGCATACTGGGCATCTTGGTTTTTATACAGACTGGCGCGATTACGAACTAGAAGAGTTAGTCGATAGTTTATTGACGACGCGCGAACAAAGTGTTAGTTATCCGTTACTCGATGTGCGAATTAGTTACACAAATGATCAACCAGATAAACATTTTTTTGCATTGAATGAATCAACAATCAAACGTGCGAACCGGACGATGGTTGCTGATGTGTATATCAAAGATGAATTGTTTGAAAGTTTTCGTGGTGATGGTTTGGCGATTTCGACACCGACTGGCTCTACTGCGTACAATAAAAGTATTGGTGGAGCGGTTATCCATCCTAGTATCAATGCCTTTCAATTAACAGAAATTGCCTCTTTGAATAATCGTGTTTTTCGGACGTTAGGTTCCCCCATTGTAATTGGGCAAGATGAGTGGGTTGAAATCAAGTTAGAAAATACAGAAGATTATTTGGTGACAGTTGATCAATTGGACGTGGCAAAGGGACACATTCATTCAATTTATTACCGAATTGCGAAAGAACGCATCCATTTTGCTTCTTATCGACATATGCATTTTTGGCATCGCGTGAAGGATGCCTTTATTGGTGAGGGATAGTATGCAGTTTACATGGGTTTATCAAAAGGAGCATCCGCAACAAGTAAAATATTTCTTGAAAGAACAAGGGATTTCTAAAGGTTTATTAGCAAAAATAAAATTCCAAGGCGGCGAAATCAAAGTCAATGACCAAGTCGAAAATGTCTTGTTTTCTCTGACAGACAATGATAAGGTAACCATTGTGATTCCCGCTGAAGGAGAGCATGAAACGGTTCTTTTAGATGAGACACCAATCGACATTGTTTTTGAAGATGAACATGTTTTGGTAGTCAATAAACCAGCGGGTGTTTCTTCGATTCCGGCACAATACCATCCTAATGGTACGATGGCGAATCGGGTCAAAGCGTATTACAAAAAACAAGCGTATGAAAACCAAGTGATCCACGTAGTAACCAGATTGGATCGAGATACATCTGGATTGATGCTATTTGCCAAACATGGTTTTGCTCATGCCAAGTTGGATACGCAACTTCGAGAAAAGAAATTTACGAAGAAATATCAAGCATTAGTTAGCGGAAAAATGAATGAATTACAAACGCATGGACGCATTGAATTGCCGATTGCGAGGGACTATACTTCGTTACTGAAACGAACGATTTCCCCAGAAGGTCGAGCTGCGGAAACAGAGTATTGGCTTGATCAAGCTTTTTCAGATGCAGCGTTAGTTGATATTCAACTTCATACAGGGCGTACGCATCAAATTAGGGTTCATTTTGCTGCAATAGGTTGTCCTTTGTTAGGCGATGATATGTATGAGGGACGCATGGATTTGGGTATCCAAAGACAGGCGCTCCATTGTTATGATTTACGCTTTTATCATCCTTTTACTCAAGAATTATTAGAATTTAAGCAGCCACTAGCAGAAGATATGGCGGCAGTGATCAAACGTTTTAAAGATTAAGGTGAGGTGAGATTGGTTTGGACGAAAATCAAGAATTAGAGGAAAGATTTGCCCAGTTGGCTCAGGATTTGAAGACAAATAATATTCAAGAATTTAGAAATGATTTCTTGGAGATGCATATTTATGAGCAGGGGCAGTTCTACCAGTCACTCCCTGAAGATGATCGTCAATTGATCTATACGTATCTTTCGCCAAAAGAATTAGCCGATATGTTCGACGTGATTGAAGAAGATAATGAACATATGAAGGAATATTTGGCAGAGATGCGACCAAGCTATGCCGCGGATATGTTGGCAGAAATGTATACCGATAATGCGGTCGATTTGTTAAATACGTTAGATAAAAAACAAATAGCTAAATACTTAAGTTTGATGTCCACTGAAGATGCCAGTGAAATCAAAGAATTGTTACACTATGAAGATGAAACAGCCGGCGCTATCATGACAACGGAATTTGTTTCAATCGTTGCAAATCAAACCGTCCGTTCAGCGATGTATGTGTTGAAAAATGAGGCAGATGTGGCTGAAACGATTTACTACATTTATGTGGTCAATCAAGAAGGAAAACTAGTTGGTGTTATTTCTTTGCGCGATTTGATTGTCAACGATGACGATACAATGATCGCTGACTTAATGAGTGAACGAATTATCTCAGTGCATGTGGGTGATGACCAAGAAGACGTGGCGCAAACATTTCGGGACTATGACTTTCTAGCATTACCAGTTACTGACTATGATGATCATTTGTTAGGAATCGTAACGGTTGATGATATTATTGACGTTATTGATGATGAAGCAGCAAGTGACTACTCTGGTTTGGCTGGGGTCAATGTAGAAGAAGTCAATGAAAATCCAATCAAGGCTGCATCCAGGCGACTACCGTGGCTGATTACGCTATTGTTTTTAGGAATGTCAACAGCATCATTGATTAGTCATTACGAAGACCTTGTGAGTGAAGCGAGTATTTTAGCGGTGTTTATTTCACTAATTACGGGGACAGCTGGGAATGCGGGTACGCAATCATTGGCGGTTGCCGTGCGACGATTGGCTATCTCGGATGAAAAAGAAAATAGTTTTACACGATTGATTCTAGCGGAAGTTTTCACAGGTTTAGTTACTGGAGCTGTGACAGGTCTGACTATTTTCTTGATTGTTGGTTTTTGGAAGAATAATTTTATTTTAGGTTTTGTTATTGGTATGGCAATGTTATTTGCGATTACAGTTGCTAACCTAGCGGGAAGTTTGATTCCAATGTTGATGGATCGTTTGGGATTTGATCCGGCAGTTGCGAGTGGGCCTTTTATTACCACTTTAAGTGATTTGACAAGTGTGTTGATTTATTTTAATATTGCTTCTTTGTTTATGGGGTATTTTATGTAAGGTTATGGCTCAAAATGCTCAGCTTCAAGCAATAAGACATTCTTTCTAAAAATAGCTTCTCATATTTTTATGAAAGATTGGCTTATGCCGAAGAAGCTGTTTTGAGAACACCGTGGATGAGGCTGTGGCTCAAAGCGTTCAGCTTCAACAAATTAGCGAGCAATTATTTATATAATCAAAAGGGAGTGTGACCTAATCAGGCCACACTCCCTTTTTGTGGTTAATCCAGTGGAATAATTTTTGTTCCATGTACTTCAGTGACACCTAATTCTTTTGCAACTTGTTCTGCATTTTTATCAGATACACCACCACCAGGTAAAATAATCAAACGATTATTTGCATAAGCAATTAATTTTTTCAAATGTGCAAAGTTATCTTCAATTGGTGTACCAGCTGTGCCACCATGGGTTAAAATTCGTTCAACGCCGTGTTCAACTAGCCAATCAATCGCTGCAAATTGACGCTCTTCGGGGACACTGTCAAATGCCATGTGGAAAGTAATCTGTAGACCTTCTGCTGTTTCGATCAACAACTCTAAAGCCTCTTCATCCAGCCAACCGGAAGGAGTCAGGCAGCCAATAACAACACCATCTGTTCCTAATTTCTTTGCTTCAATCAAATCAGTGTGCATAATCTTTAATTCAATATCATTGTAAACAAAGTCGCCTCCACGCGGACGAATAATCGTCATCACGGGGACTTCTTTTTCACCAGCGTAACTTAAAGCTTCTTCAATTACGCCAGTACTTGGTGTGGTTCCTCCCACAGCAAGATTGTCGCATAACTCAATCCGGTTCGCGCCGCGGGAAATCGCTAAAGGGATCGAGGTGTAATTTTCGGCACAAAATTCTTTAATCATAAACAGCACTCCTTTGCTCTTCTTCTTGGGCATTGTAACACATTTTTTCCGGTTGCTAAAGTTTTCGCCAACAGGTAAGATAAAAATGAAATGAGGGAAATATATGCTAAAAAAAATTGACCGTGGACGCCAGTTTTTACTGAAACATCAGCAATTGTTTTGTTGTCCCGTTTGTCAGGAATCAATTGTCGCAACAGAACAAGGTTTAGTTTGTCAAAACAGCCATCGTTTTGATTTATCCAAAAAAGGAACACTTTATTTTTTATCACATGCAGTGAAAACGGACTATGACCAAGAAATGTTTGCTCCTAGACGCCGAATGATTCGTTCAGGAATGTACCAACCGGTAATCGAATTGCTTGCAAAAAAACTACCAGAAGGAGCGAGTGTTTTAGATGTTGGTTGCGGAGAAGGTAGTTTTTTAAATGAAATCAATGAATTGCAAAAAATAAATACAGCAGTTGGGTTTGATATTTCTAAAGAAGGCGTGTATGCTGCAACGGAACAAGAAATCCCTGCATTCTGGTGTGTGGCAGATTTGACGAACCTGCCGTTTGCATCACAACAGTTTTCAACGATTTTAAATATTTTTTCGCCGTCACACTATCAAGAATTTCAACGTGTGTTAACAGATGATGGCACGGTTTTAAAAATTGTACCTCAAGAGAACTATTTGAAAGAATTACGACAAGCTTTTTATCCGGATCAACCAGAAAAACAAAATTATTCAAATGAGCGAGTTGTCACAAAGTTTACTGAATCATTAGACTTGATTGAACGTCAGCGTGTCACGTATGAATTTGAAATCCCCGAAAAAAATCGACAAGATCTCTTGGCGATGTCACCTTTGGAATGGCAAGTTGCGCCAGAAATAAAAGAGAATTTGTACAAGCATCCGCTGGAAAAAATTACAATCGATGTTGAATTATTAAAAGGCACTAAGAAAAAACGTTTATATTGAGTTTTTATTAACAAGTGGTTGCAAAAATAATTTAATGGTGATATAGTAGCAACAAGTTGTTTTTTCATTGGTTTTTATCAGGTTCCTGTTCTGATAAAAGATAGTGAGAAGAGCTTCACTAACGTAACGACTCGCAGTGACTAACACCGAGTTGATACGTTTTTTTTTATGCCAAAATTCAATCGTATTTATTATAAAAAATGAACATTACCATGAGAGGATGAGCAACAGATGAATCATATCGTTTTATTTGAACCTTTGATTCCAGCGAACACTGGAAATATCGCACGAACATGTGCTGCAACGAACACACCTTTACATTTGATCGAGCCTTTAGGATTTTCGACAGATGATAAACATTTAAAACGTGCGGGGTTGGACTACTGGAATGACGTTAATATCAAGTATTATCCAAATCTTGAAGCATTTTTAGATTTTTTGGGGGATCGAAAATTACATTTAATCTCAAAATTTGCCAATAAAATCTATAGTGATGAAAACTTTGCAGATGGTGAAGAACATTTCTTTTTATTCGGCAAAGAAACGACAGGATTGCCTGAAGAATTTATGCGTAATAATGAAGAAAAATGTTTACGCATCCCAATGAATGATGAACATGTACGCTCACTAAATTTATCGAACACGGCAGCGATTATCGTATATGAAGCATTGCGCCAACAAGGATTTCCTGCGTTAGAATTAACACACCACTATGAACATGATAAACTAGACTAATCTTTGATAAAAAATAGTAAAAAGAATGCTAGATAAATGAGTGAGGTGTGAGGAAAAATGGATTTATATTTTACCCGACATGGTAAAACAGAGTGGAACCAAGAACGTCGTTTCCAAGGAAGTAATGGAGATTCACCTTTACTCCCACAAAGTTATGAAGAAATCAAAGCGCTAGGGGAAAAAGTGAAAAACGTTCCTTTTGAAGTCATTTACGCAAGCACGGCGAAGAGAGCACGTGATACAGCTGAAGGAATCAATCAAATGCTGGCACACCCAGTTGAAATTATTTTTACGGATAAACTTCGTGAGCTAGGACTAGGTTTGCTGGAAGGTCAAAAAATCGAAGAAATGTATGAAAGATTCCCGGAAAATCTACCTAATTTGCGTAATCATTTAGATAAATATGATCCAACACCGTTTAATGGTGAGCCAATTACGGCTGCGATTACGCGAATTGAAACGGTTGTAGCAGATGCAGTGGCGCAACATGATGGTCCCATTTTGTTCGTGGGACATGGTGCATCGTTGACGGCTGCAATTCAATGGATGACAGGAAAAGAACTAAGCCAATTACGTGAAATGGGTGGCTTATTTAATAGCAGTTTGACTATACTAGAGACAGAAGAGCCAAATAACTTATTACCTTACCAACTAAAAGTTTGGAATGAAGTCGATTTTTTAGGCTTGGAGAATAAACCAGAACCGTTACTATAGATGAAGGAGGCGGCTTCGATGCAGCCAGAAGAAATGCCATATTTCGTTGGGACAGTTGCCGCGATTTTTTTTCAAAATCCAAGTAATTTTTATAAAGTTCTCTTAGTCCATGTGAATGAAACGAGTGCAGATTATCGAGAAAAAGAAATTGTCGTTACGGGGAGTTTCGGGGAAATCCAAGAAAATGAGACGTATCGTTTCTATGGTGAACTAGTTGACCATCCTAAATACGGCCGTCAGTTAAAAGTTGAACGTTATGAGCAAGAAAAACCAACAACGGCTAATGGGATTGTTTCGTATCTCTCAAGTGAAAAATTTCCAGGGATTGGTAAAAAAACAGCTGAAAAAATTGTTGAGATGCTGGGGGAAGATGCCATTGAAAAAATCATTGAAGATCCTTCTCTTTTACGACAAATCTCTGGTTTAACGAAACCAAAGCGTGACATGATTGCTGAAACGATTCGCTTGAATCACGGAATGGATCAAGTCATTATGGGATTGAATCGCTATGGCTTCGGTAGTCAATTGGCTTTCAGCATCTATCAAGCATACAAAAATGAAGCGTTAGATATTATTCAAGAAAACCCGTATCAATTAGTCGAAGATATCGAAGGAATCGGGTTTAAACGAGCGGACAATTTGGCAGAACAAATTGGGATTGCTTCTGACTCGCCAAGACGAATCCGTGCGGCTATTTTACATCAAATTTTTCAACACAGTGTCCAAACAGGTGATACTTATGTTCCCGCTGACACACTATTGGAGCAAACGATCCGGATTTTAGAAACCAGTCGTCCAGTTGAGATTGAACCCGATCAAGTTGCCACAGTCATTATTCAGCTAGTCGAAGAAGGAAAAATCCAGCAAGAGGAAACTAACCTATATGAAAACAGCTTGTATTTTTCAGAGTGGGGGATCGGCAATTCAATTCAACGATTGTTAAGTCGTAAAAAAGAAATTCATTATCCTGAAAAAGAAGTCACTAAGAACATTCGACGCGTCGAAAAAATCTTTGGAATTCAATATGGTGATTCACAAGAAAAAGCGATTGCTGAAGCGATTCGCTCGCCTTTATTTATTTTAACTGGTGGGCCGGGAACGGGGAAAACAACAGTCATCAACGGAATCGTCAATTTGTTTGCTGAACTAAATGGAATTGAACTAGATCCCAATAAATATACGCAAGAACTATTTCCTATTTTATTGGCAGCACCAACAGGTCGGGCAGCTAAACGGATGAATGAAACAACGGGTTTACCGGCAAGTACGATTCATCGTCTACTTGGCTTGAATGGGCGTGAAAAAACACCTTCTGTCAGTACCAAGGAATTAGAAGGCGGTTTATTAATTGTGGATGAAATGTCGATGGTTGATACGTGGTTAGCAAATACTTTGTTTAAAGCAATTCCAACAAATATGCAGGTGATTTTAGTTGGAGATAAAGACCAGCTGCCATCTGTTGGTCCTGGGCAAGTTTTACATGATTTGCTAAACATCGAACAGATTCCAAAAATGGAGCTCAATGAGATTTATCGCCAAGGCGACGGATCCAGTATTATTCCGTTAGCACATGAAATCAAGGAAGGGCGCTTGCCTAGTGATTTTACGAAAAATCAAAAAGATCGCTCTTTTTTTAGAAGTGATGCGTACCAAATCGAACCTTTGATTTCGCAGATCGTAGAAAAAGCTAAAAATAAAGGATTTACTGCGCAAGATATTCAATTATTAGCTCCGATGTATCGAGGGGCAGCAGGAATTGATGCACTGAATAAAATGATGCAAGAAATTTTTAATCCAGGTGGACCAAATAAAAAAGAAGTTCGATGGAATGAAACAGTTTATCGAATTGGCGACAAAGTATTACAATTAGTCAATACGCCAGAATTGAATGTTTTCAACGGTGATATGGGTGTGATTACGGGAATTATTTTAGCAAAGGATTCTGACGATAAAGTGGATGAATTAGTCATTCAATTTGATGCAAATGAGGTAACGTATAAGCGAAACGAGTGGAATAAAATTACTTTGTCTTACTGTTGCTCGATCCATAAATCACAAGGTAGTGAATTTAAGATGGTTATCTTGCCAATGGTGCATCAGTATCAACGAATGTTGCAACGTAATTTATTGTATACGGCAGTTACCCGAAGTAAAGACCTGTTGATTTTGCTTGGAGAAGAACAAGCTTACCTGACTTGTGTGAAAAATGAAACTGCTAGTCGAATGACAACCTTGAAGCGAAGAATTGAAGAAAATGATAGCATGACGCTTGTGACACGGACGAAGTTGACTGCTTATGAAGATTCGTTAGCTGGAAATGATCCTTTTGAAGATGGCTCCTATACAAGTGAAGTATCAGAAAAAGTAGTAAAGACAGCCAAAAAAGAAGAGCGTACTGTTTCCAACAAAAAAGAAGTAAGAAATGAATTTATTGTCGAAGAAGTTCCTTTGTTTGAAACACAAACGATCGAAACGGAAAAAGAAGTGGCATCAAACGAACAACCTAAAACGTATATTTTAACAAGTGAAGCAATTGAAAATCAAACAATCGATCCAATGATTGGGATGGAAAAGATTCGTTTGCAATGAAAAAATACTAAAATTAGCGGGTAAAATCAACCATCGTTGATTTTACCCGCTAATTGCTTTTTAGCATGTATTAATTGTTTTAGAAACATGACCTTATTTTTTCGTCTGGCACCAGAATGACTGGTTTTTTGTTCCAAACTGTAAATCAAATGATTGAGGTGCAATGTCTTCACCGTCTGCTTGACCAAACTGGGGAGTCGTGGAAACGATGCGTAGTTTGCTTGTAGTAAAGTGATGGAAATTTTTTGATTTCAATTGTTTCTTTTGTAGTAATAAAATCACGATCCAAATAATTTTGAATAAATTAATTCTTTCAACCACAACGAAATCAATCGTTGGCTTAAATGCCTCAGCAGTTGGTGCAATAGCAACGCCGCCCCCAAAATAAGGATGGTTGGTTGTAGTACAAAGAAAAGCTTTTTCAAAATTTATTGTTTTCCCGCCAACATCTACCAAAATTGGGAATCCTTTTTGTGTAAAAAAGACACGTAAAATGGATAAAATATAGGAAAGTGAGCCTAAATTATATTTATTTAAGCGCTCTTTGGTAGCAGAATGGTTTGTTGCATGAACGATTGCTGCATCAAGACCAATTCCCAAATTGTTGACTAAAACCCCTTTAGTATCGGTCACTTGTTCTTGATAAGTCAGCAGATTGATTTCCTGTGGCTCGGTTGTGTTCAATAAATTAGTGACCGCTTGTTCTGTATTGCGAGATAAGCCAATTCCTCGAGCAAAATCATTTCCAGAACCAGCTGGAACATAAGCAACGGGGAATTCCAAATCTAATTGGTAAAAGGTATTTAAAACTTGGTGTAGCGTACCGTCACCACCGACGATAACTAGGAGTGGAAAGGTAGTCAATGTTTCTTGATTTTCAGTAGTCCATGGCACCAGTGTAGCTTTGGCAAGTTGTTCCGCTAGCTCTGCATCATGTCCGGGATATTCTGAATAGTAGACAGAATAGGTAGCTCGATACTGATCGAAGATAGGTAACATTTTATCGGCGACTTTCTGTCCATTGCCACTTCCAGCAGCTCGGTTGATTAAAAGATGATAATGAAAATTCATGTGTGCCTCCTGTGGCTAACGCAAAAAAAGATCTTTTTTTGCAGATTCCTAGTTATTATAGCAGAGGAAATCCGAAATAAAAAAGAACTTACACGAAAAAAACAAAAAAAGTCTAGCAAGTGCTTAATCCTTAACTGCGTAAGGAGAAGAATTCTAAGGTTCGAAATGTCCACTTAGTTCTTCCGCTGCTTGCTAGACCCTGGTAATAGTAAGAGGTAGCTCAAATTCCCACACCTTTCTGTTGTTTATTTAAGTTCATAACAATTCTCTGCGTGCAAAACCTACTTCGTTTGCGTGACGGGGAATTCCTATGTCCTCTTACACTTACTTTATACCATAAAACGTACGTTTTTGCAAGCGTTTGCACTGGTGCTGGCTACTAAAAAAGCAAAAGTATGGTTGAAAAGTAAAAGACATCTGCTATAATACCCTTTGCGGTTCGTCGACCATCCCGCGTTAACAAAACTAGGAGAAAAGAGGAAAAGGAAATGAAAACAAAGAGTAATCAGCGTTTAAGAGTAGTAATGATTAACGGAATTGTGATGGCTTTATATTTGGCGTTAACTTTTATTACACCACTTTCATCAGGTCCCGTTCAAATTCGGATTTCGGAAAGCTTGAACCATTTAGTCGTCTTCAACCGAAAATTATTATGGGGTGTCTTGGGTGGTGTAGTTGTATATAATGCATTTTTTGGCTTTGGTATTTTAGATGTCCTGTTCGGTGGTGGACAAACATTGCTTGCATTAGGTATTACAGCTCTATTGTATAATAAAGTAAAAAATGTCAAAGTTCGCTTAGCATTAAATACGCTATTTTTCACAGTGAGTATGATCTTGATTGCGTATATGCTAGTGCCAACAGGCGGGAAACCTTTTTGGATCACATATGGAACATTGGCGTTGAGTGAGTTCGTGACAATGGCAATCTCGGCACCAATTATGTATTACTTGAATCGAGCAATTGGATTCGATAAAAGAGTATAGATTTTTCTAACACGAGCAATAGCCGACTAAAAAATTATTTGGAGTTCGCTTGTGTCAGCTGGTTAATGAATAATCAATAAACAAAGCAGTTGCGCGAGTAACAGCTTAAACAGCACCGCCAAAATGGGTGGTAAGTGAGTCAATGAAGTTAAAAAGAACTAGCCAACTCTCTTGTTAGAGTGAGGGCTAGTTCTTTTTGTATTTTTGAGAGTTTGCCTAAAAGAGATGAAAATAGAATCTTATACGAAAAAAAGTTGCGCCAATTTAGCGTAACTTTTTTTGTTACTTACATATCTCTTAAATTTTCGATTTCGACAACTTTGTAGTTTTTACGTTCCAAATGTTCAACAATTGTATCGCAAAGTTTTTGGTCTGTGTCAGCTGGTAAGGTAATCAATGTGCGACGAATAAATTCGTCTTTGCCAATATCCAATGTGATACAGCTGGCAATGCTGCTGTATTTAGAAATAATTTTAGAAATGGCTGCTAAGTCACCTTGCTTACCCGTAGAAGCAATAGTTAGAACGTAGCTTCCTTGCTCAACGCTCCAAGATTGTGACAACATGTTTAGCAATGTGCTATGCGTCAAGATGCCATAGAAATGATTTTCATCATCGAGAACAGCAATATAAGGTAACTCTTTAATTGTGAAGAACACTTTAAAGAATGAAGTATTCACGTAAATAAACTTTGTCGCATTTTTTAACAGGTGAGTGACTGGCAAAGTCATGTCTCCGCCGTTTGCTTTATGACGGTAGATGTGCATTTTGTAGATATTTCCGCGGAAGATTTTTCCGGATTCATCTAAGATTGGCACACAACGATAACCAGATGTTTCTAAGATTTCAAGTGCTTCTTCTAATGTATTTGTTTCTGTTACAGTTGTTAGATCTTTTTTCTTATATACAAGCGTTTTAAGTAGCATAATAATACCCCCATATCTCATTTTTACTTCATTTCTTACTAATCATATCATAAGTATTTATAAAACAATAGCTAGTACTCATCACAAATTGACAAGAACTTATTTCCATGCTACTGTTAGAGTGTACAAATTTGATTTTCAGTTAGGAGGTAGACACGGATGGCAAAGAAAAAAGCAGCATTAGCTTGTTCCGTTTGTGGCTCTCGAAACTACACCAAATCGGTTAGTGAAGGAAAAAGTGGCGCGCGTTTGGAAATCAATAAATTTTGTAAATATTGTAATCAGTACACATTACATAAAGAAACAAAATAAGAATGAAACGAGGACACAACGGTGAAATTTATTAAAAGTGTATTGGCTGAAATGAAACAAGTTACTTGGCCAACAAAAAGACAATTACGTCGTGACACTTTAGTTGTCATTGAAACATCAATTATTTTTGCTTTGATGTTTTTCATTATGGACACAGCAATCCAAAGCTTGTTTGCATTAGTTCTTAAATAAGACGCTAGTAAACGAGCGTGATTTGTGCTACAATTGGGTGGAAGAAAAACTTCGGGTGACTGAGGTTTTTTTATTTTACAACGAAATGAGGAGCCGTAAATGGAATCTTTTGAAAAAAATTGGTACGTGCTGCACACGTATTCTGGTTATGAAAATAAGGTAAAGGCAAACATTGAATCTCGTGCGCAAAGCATGAAAATGGCTGATTATATTTTCCGTGTCGTTGTCCCAGAAGAAACAGAGACTGAAGTGAAAAATGGCAAAGAAAAAGAAACGGTTCATAAAACATTTCCTGGTTATGTCCTAGTTGAAATGATTATGTCCGACGGTTCTTGGTATGTTGTTCGTAATACTCCAGGAGTAACTGGTTTTGTAGGATCTCACGGTGCTGGTAGTAAACCTGCTCCATTGTTACCTGAAGAAGCAAATCACATTTTACGTTCAATCGGTATGAGCGTACGCCAAAATGATTTAGAAGTTGGCGTTGGCGAAACAGTGAAAATTATTGAAGGTGCATTTGCTGGACTTGAAGGACACGTAACTGAAGTCGATGAAGAAAAAGAAAAACTAAAAGTAAATATCGATATGTTTGGTCGTGAAACAAGTACTGAGCTTGACTTCGATCAAGTAGATAAAATTGACTAATTAAACAGAAACCTGAAATGCTAATCCTAGTGATTGGCGCTTCAGGTTTTTTTAGTAGATAAGACGGATCGTGTGTGAAAAGGAGGAATCAGGTCATTGAAAAAATTTAACTCAAAGAAAATCAATCCTGCTTTGATCATCAGTTTACTTTTATTAGGGCTGGTCATCATGGCTGGTTGTCAAAGAACAAATGATAAATCTAGTTCCAATGCATCTACACAAACTGAACAAACGACGCAAACGAGCGATGCGTCAAAGAAGTCAACGACACCAACACTTTTTTTTCATGGCTACAGTGGAACAGTCAATTCTTTTAAGGGCATGTTGCAACGGTTAGAAGAAACGCAACTAGCAAAGCAATCGCTTCAGTTGACGGTCAGTCCAGATGGAACGGTTCAAGCAACAGGCAAGTTAAGTCAGCAGGCAGAAAATCCAATGATTCAAGTTTTGTTTACTGATAATGTCAACAATGAGTGGAATCAGACGGAGTGGATCAAAAACTGTTTAACCTATTTACAAACAACGTATGGTGTGGAAAAAGTGAATGTTGTTGGGCATTCGATGGGTGGCGTAAGTGCATTGCGCTACTTGGTAACTTATGGCCAAGAGACTTCGTTACCTCAAGTCGAAAAATTTGTAGCGATTGGTGCGCCATTTAATGACTTTACAGATGATAGTGCGCAAACTTTAACAGATGAACGAGCAAATGGTCCGGCAGTCACTTCCAGTCGCTATCAAGACTATCAGCAAATGATTGACAATGTTCCTACACAGACAAAGGTGTTATTAATTGCGGGGCAGTTAAGTCAAACCGATTTAAGTGATGGAACGGTGCCACTCAATAGTGCGTTAGCTGTATTTGCTTTGCTAACCCAGCACGGAAACCAAGTGAAGGAAAAAGTCATCGAAGGAGATAACGCTTCCCATAGTATGCTTCATGAAAATCAAGAAGTAGATCAACTTGTGCAGAAATTTATTTGGGAAGAGAATGCAGCTAGTTAAAAAATTGATAAAGCAAGAACTTTTAGTTGAAATATATTGGGCGTTAGCTATTTTAAGCTAGCGCTCTTTTTGTCGAGTATAAATATTTGCTTACTTTTTGTAAGAGTAATATACTTAATTTCGTAAAGTTGAAAAGAAAGAAGGAGTCAAAATGACTTATCATACAAGTAATGAAGAACATCCAATCGAAATCGTAAACATTGCATCACTAGAAGACCGCGTGAAAGAACGTATGGAAGCGGGGGCTTTCGGTTATATTCGTGGCGGTTCTGAAGATGAATGGACGATGAAAGAAAATACTTCTGCATTCAATACTAAAAAAATTATGCCACGCGTCTTGCGCGGGATTGATCATGCTGATTTACACACGTCTGTTTTTGGTATTGATTTAGATACACCAATTATTCAAGCACCATCAGCTGCGCAAGGATTAGCTCATGAAAAAGGTGAGGCGGATACTGCAAAAGGTGTAGCAGCAGCTGGTTCAATTTTTTCAATCAGTACGTATGCGAATACAACAATTAAAGACGCCGCTGCAGCAGCACCAAATGCGCCACAATTTTTCCAACTATATATGAGTAAAGATGATGGTTTCAATGAATTTATTTTGACGCAAGCGATGGAAGCCGGAGCAAAAGCAATTATTCTTACTGCGGACTCAACATTAGGTGGTTATCGTGAAGAAGATGTCATCAATCAATTCCAATTCCCATTACCAATGCCTAACTTAGCTGCTTATAGCGAGCAAAGTGCTAGTGGAAGTGGTGAAGGAAAAGGAATTGCTGAAATTTATGCTGCTGCTAAACAAGGGCTAGTTCCAGATGATATCAAAAAAATCAAAGAATTTACTCATCTTCCTGTTTTTGTAAAAGGAATTCAATCACCAGAAGACGCCGAAGTTGCAATTGCTGCTGGAGCAGATGGTATCTGGGTTTCAAATCATGGTGGACGTCAATTAGATGGTGGTCCTGCCTCATTTGAAGTATTACCAATGATTGCTGCAACAGTTAATAAACGTGTACCAATTGTTTTTGATTCAGGCGTACGTCGTGGTGAACATGTTTTCAAAGCATTGGCAAGTGGTGCGGACTTAGTAGCAATAGGTCGTCCAGTGATTTATGGGTTGAATTTAGGCGGAGCAGAAGGCGTAACTTCTGTTTTTGAACATTTCAATAAAGAACTATCAATTACTATGCAATTGGCTGGAACAAAAACAATTGAAGAAGTAAAAAATACAACATTGTTGGATTAGGTGAGGGAGTTGTAGTCAAAAACTTTCTATCTACATTTAAATACACTAATAAAATGGAGAAAGAGCAGTGACGAAATTTTTGTCACTGCTCTTTCTCTGAATAAACGGTGTTCAAGAAGTAACTCCTTCGTAAATAAGTCGAAGTGTCACAAACATTTGAGAAGAGATTTTTAGAAAGTCCTTCTTATTTTTTTGAAGGTGCCCACCTTTGTTACAGCCACTTTATTATCAAGATTTTTGTAAGAACAATCAATTTAGTGAATTCGGCTAATTATTTTTTTCTTGATAAAAGATCTTGTACTTCGTAAGTGTGAAGTTGCTGCTTAATTTGGTCAATTTCATCTTGCTGTCTAGCGGATTTGATAGATAAAGATATTACGGCTCCTGAGAGTAATAAGATTGCGATGAAATCATAGTGATCAATAAAAAATTTAAAAATATCCCTAAATATGTTCATTTCTATTCCTTTCGTAAGACAAATTAACGATTGTACATGTAATCATCAAAACCTAGTGCTGCTGGAAAGCCAAATGAGGCTGTAATTCCAGCCATTATCCAACCACCGTTAGGTTTATATTCTTTTTTAGAAAGAATACCACGAGATACACATTGCTTAGCAGCGTATCTACCAACATTGTACATTCCTTGAATAATTGCAATAGCCGAGGCGATAATCCCTAAAATGACTTCAATACCAACTCTGGAATGAGGCTTGGTACTTAAAAACTATAGTAGTATGCTGGCCGTGATAGGATGCATGAATTTATCGGTTAACAAATACATAGGTAAAGAAAATAAAAAACCTGAAGACAACAACCATGAAAGGATTGTTGTCTTCAGGTTGGTCGAGGCAGAATTATCTGCCCCGACCTTTTTAAGCTTGTTTAGTTAACAGTTCATTGGTTAAGCGTTGTGCAGTTGGCGTAGTAGCTAGACCACCCTCAGCCGTTTCTTTGAAAATCGATGGCATTTGACGACCAACTTGATACATAGCAGCAACTACTTCGTCTGGTGGAATGACGCTTTCGATTCCTGCAAGTGCCATGTCTGCTGAAATAAAAGCTTGTGAGGAACCTAAAGCATTTCGTTTCACACAGGGAACTTCTACTAGTCCTGCAACAGGATCACAAATCAGTCCCATCATATTTTTTAAAGTAATGGCAATTGCTTGAGCAGCTTGATGAGGTGTGCCATTTTTAGCACAAACTAAAGCCGCAGCTGCCATTGCGCTAGCGGAACCAACCTCCGCTTGACAACCGCCTTCGGCACCGCTGATTGAAGCATTGTTTGCAATGACTAATCCAAATGCTCCTGCTGTGAATAAAAAGTCTAGTTGTTGCTCGTGTGTCAAAGAAAGACGTTCACGAACGGCCATTAATACACCGGGGACAACGCCCGCACTTCCAGCAGTTGGTGTTGCACAGATGAGTCCCATTTTGGCGTTGACTTCATTCACTGCGATGGCATTTCTTACTGCTGTTAAAATCGTATCACCGCTCAAAAAATCACCTTGTTCTAAGTAAGTATCTAAACGTTTTGCATCTCCACCAGTAATTCCTGTGACAGAAGTAACGCCAGCTTTTCCTTCAGTGATTGATTGCTCCATGACTGCTAGATTTTTTTCCATGATTTGAATGATGTGTTCGCGCGAACGGCCGCTCATTTCCATCTCGGTTGCAATCATTAGCTCTGCGACAGATGAGTAGTCTTTTGCTTGTTCGACTAATTCTTCAATTGATAAAAACATAGGCTTTGCAGACTCCCTTAATCAAAGTAATTCACGCTATCAATATGTGGTAGCTGTTGTAGTTTTCGGACAGTTTCTTCGACTTGTGGATCATCCACTTCGATAATCATAATGGCATTTTCACCTTTTGACTCTCTTGTCACGGTCATCGTTCCGATATTTGTGTTTGTTTCGGAAAGAATATTGGTCACTTTGGCAATCATTCCAGGAACGTCTTGATGGACAACAATCAGTGTTGGTGTTCCCATACTTAAAGAAATCTTGAAACCGTTGAGTTCGGAAATCTGAATATTTCCGCCTCCAATCGAGATACCAGTGACTGACAATTTCCGTTTTCCTTTTGATAAAAGCATTTTGACTGAGTTTGGATGTTCTGCTTTTTCACTTTTTGGTACGAATAAAACTTCCATCCCAGCTTCATACGCTAATTTTAGTGAATCAGCTAAACGTTCATCATCAGGTTCCATTCCCAACAAACCACCAACCAAAGCAATGTCGGTACCGTGGCCACGATAAGTTTTCGCAAATGACTCATAAAGGTAAATATCAACAGAATCTGGTTGCTCACCAAAAATACTGCGAATCACTTTGCCAATTCTAGCTGCTCCAGCTGTATGAGAACTGCTTGGACCAATCATCACTGGCCCGATAATATCAAAGACGCTTCTATACTTTAACTCTTTCATTTTTTCACCTCGTCAAATTCTTAAGGAAAAAAGTTTCTACAAACTTCATTTTTCGTACATTTAATTATTCTGGCGTAAGTTTAGCACAAAAGGACGAAAGAAAGAAAAAAATCTTTCCTTTATAAGAAAATTTTTAGCACTTTTTGCTGATAACTATAAAAATAATCAAAAAAATTCTTGAAAATATGATTGGATTTGCTATAATGTATCAGTGTGCATTGAAATGCACATTTTTATCTAACTTTTTTAAATTGATAGATGAAAACGTGGGAGGAGAAATATGTATCTCCAATTAACCACATCACGGACTTAAGGAGGTATGTCTCGTGGCAAAGAAAGTAGAAAAAATCGTTAAATTGCAAATTCCTGCAGGTAAAGCAACTCCAGCACCACCAGTAGGTCCTGCACTAGGTCAAGCGGGTATCAACATTATGGGATTCACTAAAGAATTCAACGCTCGTACAGCTGATCAAGCAGGCTTGATTATCCCAGTTGTAATCTCAGTATATGAAGATCGTTCATTTACTTTTGTTACAAAAACACCACCAGCTGCAGTTTTATTGAAAAAATCAGCTAAAATCGAAAAAGGTTCAGGTGAACCAAACAAAAATAAAGTTGCTACAATTTCTAGCGATCAAGTAAGAGAAATCGCTGAATTGAAAATGGAAGACCTAAACGCTGCTAACGTTGAATCAGCAATGCGCATGGTTGAAGGAACTGCACGAAGCATGGGTATCGTTGTAGAATAATTTATTCTACCGTCCCCAAGAAAGTAGCTTCTCAGTTGGCTCTGTATTGAAAGATATAGAACACGTGGGAGGTACAACCGTTATAACCACAATCAAGGAGGAAACAAAATGGCTAAAAAGAGCAAAAAAATGCAAGATGCATTAAAAAAAGTTGATTCAAGTAAAGTTTATCCTGTTGCAGAAGCAGTAGCTTTGGCAAAAGAAACTAACATTGCAAAATTCGACGCAACTGTTGAAGTTGCTTACCGTTTGAATGTTGACCCTAAAAAAGCAGACCAACAAATTCGTGGTGCTGTTGTATTACCAAACGGAACTGGTAAAACACAATCTGTTTTAGTATTCGCTAAAGGCGAAAAAGCAAAAGAAGCTGAAGCAGCTGGTGCAGATTTCGTTGGTGACGACGACATGGTTCAAAAAATCCAAGGTGGATGGTTTGACTTTGACGTAGTTGTTGCAACACCTGATATGATGGCAACTGTTGGTAAATTAGGTCGTGTATTAGGACCTAAAGGCTTAATGCCTAACCCTAAAACTGGAACAGTTACAATGGACGTAACAAAAGCTGTTAACGAAGTAAAAGCTGGTAAAGTAACTTACCGCGTTGACAAAGCTGGTAACGTACATGTTCCAATCGGTAAAGTTTCATTCGATGATGCAAAACTTATCGAAAACTTCCAAACAATCCATGATGTATTAGTGAAAGCTAAACCATCAGCAGCTAAAGGTCAATACATGAAGAATGTTACTGTAACAACAACATTTGGACCTGGTATCCACGTTGACCAAGCTTCTTTCTAATTTTAATTAAGTTAGATAGTTGATTGATCCAACTGAAAAATAATTCTTGACTCAACTAGTTTAGCGTGCTAAGCTAGTTGAGGTTAATAATTAACTTGTACCGAAGACAGTAGGTGGCTTAGCCTTAATTTCCTACCGAGGACGTTTATTGAATAATTTCAATAGTCCCTCTATGTCTACGGTGGCATAGGGTTTTTTTATTGTGAATTACTAAGAAATTAGCTGATGAACAATACTCGCTAAGCGAAGTAAAAAGGATTTCTTTTGAACAGCATAATGAGGCAACTAAAAACTCTTCCATCAAAATTCAGGAGGTGAAACTCAAAATGAGTGAAGCAGCAATCGCAAAAAAAGCAGAAATCGTTGATAAAGTAAGTGAAAAATTTACAGCAGCAGCATCTGTAGTAGTCGTTGACTACCGTGGACTAACTGTTGATGAAGTAACTCGCTTACGTAAACAACTTCGTGATGCAAACGTAGAAATGAAAGTTATCAAAAACTCTATCCTTTCACGTGCTGCAAAACAAGCTGGATTAGAAGGCTTGGACGAAGTATTTACTGGCCCTACAGCCGTTGCATTTAGTAACGAAGATGTAGTTGCACCAGCAAAAATCATGGATGAATTTGCTAAAGAAGCAAAAGCATTAGAAATCAAAGGCGGTATCATCGAAGGTAAAGTATCTTCATTGGAAGAAATTACAGCCTTGGCAAAATTGCCAAACCGCGAAGGTCTTCTTTCTATGTTGCTATCTGTACTACAAGCGCCAGTCCGCAACGTGGCTTACGCTGTCAAAGCAGTCGCAGACAAAGAAGATGGAGATGCAGCTTAATAGCCGCATAGCATAAATAAAACAAACAACATTTAATGGAGGAAATTATCATGGCATTGAACATTGAAAACATCGTTGCTGAGTTAAAAGAAGCAACTATCCTAGAACTTAACGACCTAGTTAAAGCTATTGAAGAAGAATTTGGCGTATCTGCTGCTGCTCCTGTAGCTGCAGCTGGTGCTGTAGCAGGTGCTGCAGCTGAAGAACAAACTGAATTCACTGTAGAATTAACTGCAGCTGGAGACCAAAAAGTTAAAGTTATCAAAGCAGTTCGTGAAGCAACTGGCTTAGGCTTGAAAGAAGCTAAAGCTGTAGTTGACGGCGCTCCTGCACCAGTTAAAGAAGGCGTGTCTAAAGACGAAGCTGAAGAATTAAAAGCTAAACTTGAAGAAGTTGGCGCATCAGTAACAGTTAAATAATTTTTGCTGATTATAGAGCACCAAAATCCTTGATATGATGGGATTTTGGTGCTTTTTTATTATGCTTACTGATGTAAAAATATGAGTCTAGTGTGATAAAAAAGCTTACTGAATATTATTTCAGTAAGAGATTGAAACTTGTAGAAAGGACTCTAAACAAGAGTTTCTGTAGTAAGATTTGAGTCTGAAGAAACGAAAGTAACGTTAGAAGCACTTTTTCATTATTTAAATCGCTTAAATATTAGATCTGAAAAATTTTTTTGATAGTTAATCAGGAAAGTAAAAATGAAAAAGAAGATATTTATCAATACTTTTTAAAGGAAGTGACTAACCTATCTTCATCGAAGTTTATTTGCAACTTGAAAAAATGGGAATAAGATGGAATCATCTTTTATTTACTACTTTTTGTAGAGGCCGCAAATATTCAAAATAGAATCTATGACAAGAGAACTGATTTGGACTCTGAAATAGTAGTTGTAAAAAATATTTAGATAAAGTTTAAACCTGGGGATGTTTTGAATTCTCTATGTTTACTAATTGTCTAAGTCTTTTTTCAATAAGTTATATTAAGAATCAATATGTGATTATAATGAACACATATGATAAGTGTCATGGTTATCCCAAATATCAGCATTGTAAAATATCTTTTTTGGTAAATTATTTAATCCTACTTTTTGAAAGAAAGCACTATTCTTTTATTCCTGAAGTTCTACTACAGTTACATAATGCTTTATCTGATATATCTTATGTTAGTGGTAGAATTTTTTGGTATTTTTTGCTAATACATACAAAAAGGTTGTTAATCACATAGAATTTGATTCCTCATCAATTATTTTTTGGGTAAAATTATTAGAGTGTGATAATTTTTCTATGCAGTTGTCTGATTTTTCAAAAATGATTGATTTGAAAACAGTATTTTAATCACTATTTTTATGATAATCTATTGAAAATTAGGGATTGAACATTGAACTGGCAAGGTATCAATGAATTTTACTCTAGATTAAAAAGACTAGTACATAGAAAAACTGAAAAGTTGGAGCTAGGATAAGGTGACTTAAGGAGGAAACAAAGAAAGAGAAACCTATGCTAAAATAAGATATAAATAGGGAGTATTTGAGAAAAGGAGTATCAATGAAAAAGAGAATAGTTCAAATCATTTTGATTCTATGTGGTATCGGATTGATTTCTTTTATTGGTTATCATGTCTATTTGCAATATGCAAAGGATATTGATATTTTGTTAAATCCAAAGGCAAGTCAGGCGTTATTACAAAAAACAGTACGTTCCCATGGGGTAATTACTGCGGCGTTATTGATTTTATTAACAACAGTGATGTGTGTTGTTCCAGGGATTCCGACATCAATTGTTGGCGTTTTGGTGGGGGTTAGCTATGGTCCAATTCTTGGAAGTCTCATCAATATTAGTGGGAATGCCTTGGGAAACTTATTCGCTATTTTTTTATTACATCACTTAACTTTTTTGGATCAGTCAACCAAAGAAAATCGCTGGGTGAAAGCAATTACTCGAATGAGGCATCCTAAAATAGGTGTGATGATTGGCTACATGGTACCAGTGATTCCTTCTTCCATTGTCAGTTTTACAGCCTATACACTGAATCTATCTTTAAAACAAGTAGCGTTATCGGTGATTTTAGGTGTATTACCGTCATCAATCTTATATGCTTGTGGGGGCGAAGCCTTGTTCCATGGCTATAACAAAACAGCAGTAGGAATTATTGCTAGTGTACTTCTACTGATTGGGTTAGTTGTTATTATTTATAAGGACCGTGAAAAACATCGTCTAGATAAGGTAAAGAAAAGTGAATAAAATGTTCTTAGATGATTTCATTTTTTTTATGAAAGAGCTACACTATTAGTTGGAAGTGAGGGGAAAGAATGGAACAAAAAAACCAAATTCAACTAACAGGAGCATTGACGACTTTACTAGCAACTACTTGTGGTGTAGTGGTTGCCAATATGTATTATATCCAACCGATTGGAACAAAAGTAGCAACAAGTTTTTCAGTTAGTACGAGTGCAATTGGTATTTTAACCATGTTGACGCAACTCGGCTATGCTTTAGGCTTATTATTCTTAGTGCCATTGGGCGATGTGGTAAATCGACCTAAATTGATTATTCGAATGGCTGCATTGTCTGCTATTTCGTTGTTGGCTGCTTTTTTTGCGCCATCGTTTACGTTATTTGCATGTGCATCTTTCTTAATTGGTTTACTGTCTATTGTGCCACAAATCATTATTCCGTATGGCGCTGTCTTAGCGGGCTCAGCCGCACGCGGAAAAGTAATGGGACAATTATTAAGTGGTTTATTGATTGGGATTTTATTATCGAGAACAGTATCAGGAATTATTGCCAGCGTGTTTTCTTGGCGAATGGTCTATTTATTTGCGTTGCTTGCTGTGGGGCTGTTAACAGCGTTGCTTTATGTGAAATTGCCGAGGACGCAAGAAAGTCGAAAAGCATCAGTTTCTTATATCGATTCTTTGAAGAGCTTACCGCATTTATTTGCATCTCAACGTTTATTACGTGAATCAGCATTCAACGGCTTTTTTATGTTTGGAACGTTTTCTATTTTTTGGTCAACTTTGATTTTTTATATTAGCAGTCCTGTTTATCATTGGGGCACATTTGAAGCAGGGATCTTAGCGATTTTTGGTTTGTCGGGAGCTGTTGCAGCACCGATTGTTGGGCGTTTAGCAGATTCCTATTCCGAAAGAAAGATTATTTCGATGGGATTGTGGATGCAAACACTTAGTTTTGTCTTACTTTTGATTGGCGGAGATCATCTAACGCTTCTATTATTTGCAATTATTTTATTAGATGTTGGTAATCAATTTGGTCAAGTTTCTAACCAAGCACGTGTTCAAGGTCTTGGTGAAGAAGCAAGTAACCGGAATAATACGATTTTCATGTTTATGTATTTTATCGGGGGAGCAACAGGTTCGTTAGTAGGAACAACGATGTGGGAACATTTTGGCTGGATGGGTGTCACACTTGCAGGACTCGCTTTTCAAGCATGTGCCTATTTCTGTCAATTGGTTTTATTCCGCAAGAAATAAAGAGTTAGTAATAATCAAAAACAAAAAAAGGTGAAACAAAACGTATTTTCGTTTTGCTTCACCTTTTTTGTTTTGACACCTGTCATTTGCTCAGTGCTTGCTGCTGTACGTTGCTTCATTCGTTTCGATCTCAATCACTCGATCAACCAGTTCTTGATAAAATTCTTGTTCATGGGAAACAACTAAGACAGTTCCTGTAAATTGTTGTATTCCTTTTTGCAAGCTTGCTTTTGTTTCGTGATCAATATGGTTAGTGGGCTCATCTAAAATCAGGAGATTGCCACTGTTCATAGTCATCTGTGCAAGTTTTACTTTTGTTTGCTCACCACCACTTAGCGTAGCTAGAGGTTCGCTTGCCAGCTGGTTAACTAAGCCAGCTTTGGCTAATTGACGACGTAATTCTTTGATCGTTGCTTTTGGAAAGTGCCCACTTAAATATTGCAAAGGTGTTTCTAATGGGTTTTCCCAAGTTAGGTCTTGCGAAAAATAATTGATTTTGGTGTTTTCTGGAAAATGAAAATCACCATCTAACTGTTTGATTTCACCAATTAAGGTTTTAAGCAGTGTTGATTTTCCGATTCCGTTAAAGCCACGAATCGCAACCGTTTCCCCAAAGCGAATAGTCAAGTTGATAGGTGCTAGTAGAGGTCGTTCATACCCAATGATTAAATCGGTTGTCTCTAGTGCTAATGTTGTCACGATTGGTGTGAAAGGAAAATCAAATACTGCAGTTGCTGTGTTGGTTGGTGGCTTCAATCGATCAACTTTATCTAATTGTTTTTGGCGACTCTTTGCCATTGTCGAGCGAGAACCGGCTTTGTATTTACGAATATAGGCTTCTGTTTTCTCAATTTGTTTTTGTTGCGCATGATATTGACGTAAATAACTTTCTCGGTTTTGTTCTTTTTGTTTCAAAGCCTGTTTTAGATGGCCAGTGTATTTCGTTAATTGACCGAATTCAATATCAGCAATGTGTGTAGTGATTTGGTCTAAAAATTCTTGATCGTGGGAAATCACGATATACGCACCTTGAAAGCTTTGCAGAAATTGTGTCAGCCATTGAATGTGTTGATCGTCTAAATGGTTCGTGGGTTCGTCCAAGATTAAAACATCAGGATTTTCTAAAAGTAATTTAGCTAAAATCACTTTTGAACGTTGTCCACCGCTTAGTTCTTTTAACAATGTGTTGGCTCCCAACACATCTAAGCCAAGTCCGCTACTCATTTCAGCGACAAGTGTATCAATTTGATAAAAGATTCCTTGATCGAGTTCGGTTTGTAATTTTCCTGCCTTTTCAAGTAGTGAATCATCAAAAGTTTCACCGTATTGGGTATAAAGCTCGCCAATTTTTTGTTCTTTTTCAAATTCATCGGCATAAGCAGTTTTCAGAAACTCTTGGATTGTCAATTGTTCGTCAACTTCGACATACTGGTCTAAATAGCCACGATGAATATTCTTTTGCCATTGGATATGACCGTTATCTGGCAAAATTTCCCCTGTGATAATTTTAATCAGGGTACTTTTACCCGCACCATTTTGACCAATCAGTCCTAAATGTTCACCAGCATTTAATTGCAGTTGGACATCTTCATAAAGAATTTTATCACCGAATTGTTGGGTGATATTTGTTAGTGTTAATATACTCATAATTTCTCCTTCTTAATAGTAAAAAAACTGCAGACAATTGTGTCCGCAGTCATCAAGTATCCTGGTTAAAGTGCAGCAAAAATCAATTTAATTATCTCGTCTTATGCAAACTAACACAGATGAATGAAAAATGTCAAGAAAACGAAAAAAAACGAATTTGGTCTATACTAATTATTGTAATTCCAAAAAAAGGGTGCTATAATTGGGCTATACCAAAACACAAAGGAGTAATCACTATGGAAATCATTCGTGTGAAAAACGCTGAAGAAGGCGGCAAAAAAGCTTTTGAAATAATCAAAGACGGCATGGAAAATGGGGCAAAGGTTTTAGGCTTGGCAACAGGTAGTACACCAATTACTTTATATAAAGAAATGACTTCAAGCGACATTGATTTTAGTGACATGACTTCTGTTAACTTAGATGAGTATGTTGGACTAGGCGGATCAGATGAACAAAGCTACCGTCATTTTATGAATGTTCAATTATTTGATAAAAAACCATTCAAAGCAACTTATGTACCAAATGGTAAAGCGGACGATTTAGGTGCTGCATGTAAAGAATATGACAAAACAATTGATGAAAATCCAATTGATATTCAAATCTTAGGAATTGGTCAAAATGGACACATTGGTTTCAATGAACCTGGTGCGCCACTTGATGGAACAACTTCTGTCGTTGACTTAACTGAATCAACAATCAATGCAAATAAACGTTTCTTTGATAAAGTGGAAGATGTACCAACTAAAGCTGTTTCAATGGGAATTGGTTCAATTCTTAAAGGTAAGAAAATCGTCTTGATGGCTTATGGCGAAAACAAAGCAGATGCAATCAAAGGAATGGTGGATGGACCTGTGACGACAGAAATGCCAGCAAGTGCATTGCAAAACCATGATGACGTTGTTGTAATCATCGACGAAGAAGCTGCAAGTAAACTGTAAAGAAAAGGTTGTGGTTCCAAGCGACTAGCTCCGAAAAAATAGCAAACAGGCGCACAAAATAGCTCTTCATATTTTGGTGAGACTGTGAGCTATTTCGAGGAGTTGCTTGGGGAACACCGTGAATGAGGTTGTGGTTCCAAGCGTTAAACTTCAAGCAATAAGGAATTTTTTATAGAAATAGTTTCTCATGTTTTTATGAAAAAAAGACTTATTGCCGAAGGAGTTGCTTTGGGAACACCATTTGCTCGAAAACAGGAGGCATGACAAAACTTTTGTCATGCCTCCTGTTTTGTTGTATGAACTTAGGTGAAACGAACGATTCGTGGTAGCCAGTTTTATTTTTAAAAGGGTAAAATTATTTGATAAATTTTTTTTCATTTGTTTTAGGTTAAGTAAAAAAGAAAAGCTGGCTGAATCCTTGAGGTTGAAAATGCTTAGTGCTAAGTTAATAGGTTAAGTTAGTAGCTAAAAAATTTTTTTCTCATCTAACATTCATTTTGAAAGAAATGTTGGGTTGAAAAAGCAGTGATGCCTTGTTATTCTTGACTGAAAGAGGTAAGGGGGGAGCTTGGATGTATCAGCAAGAGAGCCATCATTTTTTTACGCGCGAAGATTTTCAACATGCATTGGAAGAGATGATTCAGCCTTTACGAAATGAGATGATTCATTCGGAATTGGCCGGATTACACTTGGGGAGTAGCGGAGCAGTATACGATCAAAAACGCGCGGATATGGAAGCGCTTATCCGCGTGCTTTGGGGATTAGGACCATACTGGACGATGAATCAAGAGGATGAATTAAGAGATGTTTATATCCAAAAAGTTTCAAACGGAACCGACCCAGATAGTCCATACTACTGGGGGACAGTCGAAGACTACGATCAATATATTGTTGAAATGGCGGCACTTTCGCTAAATTTATTATTAAACAAAGATTCTTTTTGGGTAGAAATGTCTACAACGAGTCAACGCAATCTTGTTGCTTGGCTAGCACAAGCTTTGGATAAAAAAATTCCGAAAAATAATTGGACTTTTTTCAAAGTATTGATTCGTTTGGCATTAGCTCATTGTGGAGAAAAGTTGAATCGTGAAAAGTTAAATGAAGAGCTGACTTTAATTGATACAATGGCGATTGAAAATGGTTGGTATGTAGATGGTAAACCAACGCAAAAAGATTATTATGTACCTTTTGCTTTTCATTATTATGGGTTGATTGTTGCGAAATTTATGAAGGAAGAACTGCCAGAATGGGCAGATAAATTTATTGATCGAGCAAGACGGTTTACACAAGAATTTATTTATTTTTTTGACTCAGCTGGCGAAGCATTACCTTACGGACGAAGTCTGACTTATCGATTTGCGCAAGGTGCATTTTTTTCGGCACTGATTTTTGCAGAAGTGGAAGCAATTCCTTGGGGACAAATAAAAACACTTTTATCGAATCATCTACAGACCTGGTTGGCACATGATATCTTTACTTTTGATGGCCGATTGTCAATTGGTTATCACTATGAGAATCTTGTGATGGCGGAAGGATATAATGCACCAGGATCGCCTTATTGGGCATTTAAATTTTTCTTGTTATTAGCCACGGAACCAGCACATCCATTTTGGCAAGCAGAGCCAGAATCAATTGTAAAAAAAGAAAATCAGATAGTTACTGCGGGGAATATGTTCGTCGTTCAGGCAAAAAATGGGCAACATGTCCTGGGCTATCCATTTGGAAATCTAGTGCATAACCAAGCTCATGCTGAAGCAAAGTACAGTAAATTTGTTTATTCGACCAAGTTTGGGTTCAGTGTTCCAAAAGCTAGTTCTGAGTATGAAGCAGGTGCGTTTGATAATGTTCTGGCAGTTTCTAGAGATGGTCAGTATTACCGAGTGAAAGGAGAAGTCATTGATTATCACGCAGATAATAATTGTGTAAGTTATCTCTGGCGACCGTTTAGAGAAGTAGAAATTCAGACAGAAATTTATCCATTTGGTGAATGGCATGTGCGAGTGCATGAAATCAAAACGACAATCCCAATCGAAATCAGAGAAGGTGGATTTAGTTTGCCGTTAAAAGGGAAAAACATTGGGGGGATAGTTGAACCATTATCCGCGAAAATCATTTCAGAAGAACTATGTTCGCAAATTATAGCGATTGAAGGATATGAGAAAGCAAAGATAACGCAACTGGAAGCAAATACTTCTTTGTTTTTTCCACGAACTAGTTTACCGTATTTAAAAAATCAGTTGCAACCAGGAACGCATCGCTTGATTTGTTTAGTTGGTGGCATAACAGGAGAGGGAGAGAAACATGCTGAAAATTAGTTTGAAGGATCAATACAATCAACCAATTATTGGAAAAATCGATCATGACAAAGAGACAGGTCCATTTGAAGCAAGAGGAGAAGAAATGGCTGTCTTGGCAATCAAAGATTACCGTTATCAGTTGGGAGATAAAGTCGTAGTGACTACAGAGGCAAATGAAAGTTATTTTGTCGTTCAGTTAGATGAAACATTAGCACCAAATTTAATCTATTTGCCCGAAGAAAAATGGGAATATCATTTTCCATTGGAGGAGTCCTTGACGAAATCAAGTGTAGAAACTGGATTTCAATCAGCTCGCCATCAGTTGATGATTCGCAAAGCTTATGAGTTTGAAATCACTAACTATCAAAACTTGTCCATCAACACACACGACCAAAAAAATGATTCAGGTGCTTACCCACATGCTTTTGCAAATGTAGAAACACGAAATGATTCTGTCTTTTTTGCTAAAAATGCAATTGATGGTAAATATGGAAACCTTTCTCATGGTTCCTATCCATTTGCTTCATGGGGGATCAATCAACAAGCAGATGCAGAGTTAGTTATCGATTTTGGACGAGTGATTGAGACAGACCGGGTACAAGTACTCTTTCGTGGCGATTATCCACATGATAGTTTTTGGACAGAGATTACTTTACTTTTTTCAGATGGCGAAACGTTGGTTGTACCAACAACAAATACTTTGTCATTTCAAGAGATCACTTTCCCCATGAAAAAGACAAGCAAACTAACAATCAAAAACTTGAAAAAAGCAAATGATGATTCACCATTTCCTGCATTGACACAAATCGAAGTCTTTGGACGAAATAGTCATGAATAACAAAAGAATAAATCACAGAAGGCTGAAGTAACTGATTCAGCCTTCTGTGATTTATTCTAGTAATGTATGCTATTCATCGAAATTGATGTTTTAAGCCATAAATTAAAAAAGGGATTGCTAAAGTCTCTCCACGTTGGCAATCCCTTTTTTTCATAGACATAGGAGAAGCTATTTTTAAAAAGATGTTCTTATTGCTCGAAAGCTGCTTGGAGCCACAACCTCATTCACGGTGTTCCCCAAGCAACTCCTCGAAATAATTCGTAACTGTCTCAAAATATAAAAAACTATTTTTGTCAGTTTCTTATTATTTTGTCAGAGCTGACCGCTTGGAGCCACAACCTCATTCACGGTGTTCAAAAAGTAACTCCTTCAAAACAAGCATAAATTACTCAAAAATTTGAGAAGCAATTTTCGTTAATTTATGCTTATTTATTGGAGCTGGGCACTTCTTTCACAACCTCTACAGGTTTGGCCGATCAATAACCTTTTCTTTCGGCATATCAACGAAGCAAAGCTCCTCGATTTCAATACCTTCCGTCTCAAAAATCACAAGTTCATTTTCTCCTTGCTTCAAGAAACTTTTTGGACAATATAGAGTTAGAAGTGGTCCTTGATTCCAGTAACGTCCTAGATTGATTCCGTTAACGACCACAACGCCTTTACCATAACGAGAACAATCAATAAAGGTATCAGCTGTTTCTGCTAAATCAAACTTAAATTGATAAAATGAAGGTTGCTCTGGCACTTTTCCAGCTTGATAATCAATTTTTTCGAGTTGTTCTTTTTCCAACGTCAATGGATAGTGAACATATCCTTGATGAAAATGGATATCTTGCATGATTCCTCCACGAATACCTTTTGATTGCTCGGGGCCGTTTAATTTTGCTCCGTAATTTACTCGACCTAAATTTTCTACTAATACATCAATTTGGATTACTTCGTTTTCTTTTTGACCAGCAATCATAATTTCTTCGCCAAGTGTTTCTTGATATTGTGTAGCCTGATGTTCGCCATCACTATAGATATGTGCGCGATCACTAGTTTCGACAAGTCGTAATTTATTTTTGTGCTGATAATTTTTCCACTGAGCAGAATACAGCACATAACCGTAACCTGTACTGATGTTTTCCATGGTTAGTGGGTAAGGCGAAGCAATTCCTGCCATCATTTGATCTTTTGTTTTGAAAAAAGAAACACTTTCTGTCACTGGATAGTTCCCAAGAGCACTTATTTTTTTCGTTCTTGGTTCTGCTTGCCAAACATCAGGACAGACCTCTTTGATTGCTTGTTGCACAAGATAGTACTTTTCAGTTGGTTCACCAGCTTCAGTTAACAACGCATCATAATCATAGCTTGTGACTTGTGGTAAGTCCAACATTCCTCGAGCTGAACAACCATTATAGAAACCGAAATTTGTACCGCCATGAAACATATACAGATTAAGCGAGCCAACCTTCAGCATCTCTTTGACTTCATTTGCTAAATCTTGGGCATCTCGTTTGATAATAGGTTCGTTCCAACGATTGAACCAGCCATCCCAGTATTCCATACACATGATGGGCCAATTTTTTCCATGTTGTTGCATAAATTTTTTTAAAACGTTTGCATTTTCTTTTGAATGGCTACCAAAGTTTCCAGTGACAAATACATCATCTTCAATCAATGTACCCGCATCTAAAACTTCAGGCCAAGAACCATCGGAGGTAAATAACGGAATAGTGATTGCAAAAGATTCAATCAATTGCTTTGTTTGTCGAAGATATTCTTTTTCCATGCCATAAGAACCATACTCATTTTCGATTTGCATCATGATAACAGGACCACCTTGAGAAACTTGAAGGGGTGCTAGTTTTGGTAACAAAACAGTGTAATAATTTTTGACTTTTTCCATAAATCGAGGGTCAGTCGAGCGTAATCTTATACCAGATTCTTTCAAAAGCCAAGCTGGTAAACCACCAAATTCCCACTCAGCACAGATGTAAACAGAAGGACGTAAAATGACCATCAAACCTAATTCTTGTGCTAAGTTAACAAAAGCGACAACATCTTTCATTCCTTCAAAATCAAAAGTTCCCTCTTTAGGTTCATGGATGTTCCATGGAATGTAAGTTTCTACCGTGTTGGCGCCTAAAGCTTTTAAGTTATACAGGCTGTCTTCCCACTGAGCAGGTGCTAGTCGAAAGTAGTGAATTGCTCCGCTGATTAATTTGATGGGTTCTCCATCAAGTAAAAAATCTTCTTTGATTTCAAATGTCTGCATCTTTTTTTCTCCTCACCAATATTTTTTCCACTCGGGATTTGCTAAACGCATGAGTGCTTCGAAATAAAAATAGTCGCCCCAAAGATTTGGTTCATCAATGCCTTTTCCTTCGGCGTGTGCGTAGACACCGTGTAGTAGAAGACCTTCGTTTACAGTTTCATGTTTGGCTGAATACTTTTCACCTAATTGATAAATCATTCCTTGAGCTAATTCCTTCGCGGCTGGATAGGCGTTACTTTTTTCTGCTTCCAGCAGGCCACATGCAGTAATTGCTAGGGCAGAACTGTCTTTGTCTGAAGGGACTTGGTCATTAAAATCAAAGTCCCAGTAAGGAACGAGATCTTGAGGCAAGTTAGTTAGAAAGACATCAACGATTTCGTTATAGTTTTGTGGAAAGCCAGCATTTGTTAACGACGTATCTTTCTGTGCCCCATTTTCTTGCTTATTTTGTGAATAGCTTTCGTTTAATAGGATACCCAAAATTGCCCAGCTTTGTCCACGTGCCCAAATCGAATCATCACTGTTCCCTTGATGAGTGGCACCGTGGCTTGGTTTGCCGGTTAGCGGATCAAAATAATAAGTATGGAAAGTTGTCGCATTTTCTCGAATGACCGTTTTTAGTAAAGTCTGATAGTGCTTTTGGGCAACTTCTTGATAGCGCATATCTCCAGAAATCTCTGTTGCACGAAAGAGCAATGGCAAATTAATTAGTGAGTCAATGATTAGTCGATACTCTTTGGGATCACCCAATTTTCCCCAAGCTTGAATAAACTGTCCTTTTTTTTGAAAACGTGCCATTAAAACATCTGCAGCTTGTAAAATTTGTTGCTGACATAACAAACTGTCGGTAACAGTATAGCCCGCGCCGGCAGATAAACTATATAAAAAGCCGATATCGTGGTGATCTAAAACAAAATGATTTTCTAATCGCTCTTGAAAGTTATGGATATTTTCCATCGCACGAACTAAAAATGTCTCTCTCCCAGTCCATTCGTAAGCGAGCCAAAGCATCCCAGTCCAAAAACCATTTGTCCAATCATCATTTGGTTTGATTCGATAGTTTCCGTTTGTTGCACAGGCAGAAGGAAAATCTAACCCATAACGTTGCATGTTGGCTTCGATTGTTTGACAGCACCAATCTAATTGTTGTGTCAACCAGTCTTGTTGTACGTTGCTACCGAGTTGAATCAGTTCCTGTTTCTTATCTTGAAGTTTCATGAGAGCCTCCTTTTAACTTGTTAACATATTAACTTAGATTAGTATACAGTACTTAACTACAAAAAGCGAATATTCCATTTCTTTTTATTTATTTAAAAAAGGATAGAAACGCAAAAAAAGTGGTCGCTTACTCAGCTTCCACTTCGATTTTGGTTTTGAAATATTTCCAATGTTTATAACTGACGATATATTCTGCAACACTTTGATCAGCTAAGTAAGAATGTTTGACTTGTTTGACGACAGGTTCTCTAAAACTTAACTGTAATAAATTCAATAATTCTGAGTTATCAGAAAAAATAATTTCGTCTGTTTCAACAGAAGACAAAGAGAATAAATCAATATCAAAGTCTTTACGTACTCGCTCATAAATGCTTGCGTAGGTTGAGAGATCTTTTGTCAGTGGTTCTTTTACTAACTTCTTAGGTAGATGAGTGATATGTAAAAGAAAAGGGACGTCTTCAAAAAAACGAACACGTTTGATTTTATAGTAGGAAGCATTGGCAGGTAAGCCCAGTTCCTTTAAAATAGTAGGGTGATTTTCTTCTTCAATAGCTAAAACTTTGACTTTCTCTTTATCTAAAGAATGAAGTTCAATATCAGAGAATTTCACACTTTGGGAGACTTTTGATTTAGAAACAAAAGTTCCTTTTCCTTGAATACGGTAAAGATAGCCAGCTGTCGTCAACTCATTTAATGCTTTGACAGCTGTGATTGAGCTGACAGAATATTTTTGTTTGATGTCAGCTTCTGAATAGAATTTATCGCCAGGAATAAATTTATGTTTTTTTATTTCCGCTAATAAATCTTGCTTAATTTGTTCATATTTGGGAATCATTCGATTATACCCTCCATTCTCTGCGGTAAATACTAACTAGTAGCATAACATGTTAACTTTAGTTTAGCAATTGATTATCGCTAGGCCAATTCACAAAATGTGATTTTTATCGAAAAAAATATAATATGTTAAGATGTTAGGTTTACGTGGAGAAAGTGGTGTGATATAGTATGGGTAAGCAAAACATAATATGTTAAGTTGAATATTCAATTTTGGGGGAGGAAGACAGATGAGAAATATCCTATTGATTAGCCATGGGAATATGGCGGAAGGAGTCAAAGCAAGTTTGGAGATGATTGTCGGTAAGCAGGCACATGTTCACACAGCTTCTTTGAAACCAGACGGGGATAATCTACAATTTGAAAATGAATTAGAAGAAAAAATGAAAGCCCTTAACGGCGAGACTTTGATCATTGCCGATTTATTGGGTGGAACACCGTGCAATGTTGCATTGACTAACTATCTTGAAAATGACGAGGTAGAAATCATTGCGGGAATGTCTTTACCATTAGTCATTGAAGCTACATTGAATAGCCATGCTAGTGTTAGTGAGTTGATTCAGCTATCGATAAGTGGGATTACAAATGTTAAAAAGAAAATGCTGGAAGCCGAAGTAGAAAAAGATCCGGTTGTTTCCAATGAAGATTTAGAAAAATACAAAGAATATGAAGGCAAAGCCAACATCGTGAATGTCCGCATCGACGAACGATTGATTCATGGACAAGTTGCAGGTATCTGGTCACCTAGCTTGAATACACAGCGAATCATTGTGATTAACGATGAAGCAGCTACAGATTCTTTACAAAAATCTTCACTAAGAATGGCAGCGCCTACATCTATGCGACTTTCAGTTTTAGATGTTGCTACTGCAGCTAAAAATATCCAATCAGGTAAGTACGGTAAGCAAAGAATATTCTTGGTCTTTAAAAATCCAACTGATGTATTGAGATACTTAGAAGCTGGTGGTCAATTGGAAACGGTCAATGTTGGAAACATGAGTTATAAGGAAGGCGCAAGAGATATAACGAAGAGTATCAAAGTATTGAAAGAAGAAGAAATAGTTTTTGAAGCGATTGCCGCAAAAAAAGTGAAAGTAACTGCGCAATTGGTACCAAATGATCCAGTTATCGACTTTATGGAAAAATTAAGAAGCTAATATTAGGAGGAAGACAGCTATGCATTTAGAAATATATCAAATTATTCTTATTACTGTTTATGCTTTTATTGCCATTAATGATTCACTTATTTCAAATACACTAACGCAACCGGCAATTGCCGGAATGATTTCCGGAATGATTATGGGCGATTTAAAAACCGGATTAATGGTCGGTGGGACGCTTCAATTGATGCGTTTAGGTATCGCAGCATTTGGTGGCGCTTCAGTTCCTGATTACTTTACGGGAGCCGTGCTAGGAACTGCTTTTGCGGTGATTTCAGGTAAAGGGGCAGAGTATGGAATTGGGTTAGCTGTTCCAGTTTCTTTACTGATGCTGCAGCTTGATGTAGTAGCCCGCTTTTGTAATGTTTTCTTGCTACACCGCATTGATCGTGCAATTGATGATATGAAGATTAGTCGAATCCCTCGGCTTGTGTTATCAGGTTCTTTCCTATGGGGATTATCACGTGCGATTCCAATCTTGTTGATGTTACTTGTCGGTGATGCTGCTGTTTCAACAATTACTGAAAATACGCCTGCTTGGTTGATGGATGGACTAAAAACAGCTGGTGGTGTATTGCCAGTAGTTGGTATCGGAATCTTGCTACATTATCTTCCTACAAAACAATATATTCCATATTTGCTTTTAGGTTTCTTTTTAGCTGCTTATTTGCAAGTCCCAATGTTAGGTATTTCAATTGTGGGTGTGATTGCAGCAATGATTGTCTTTAAACGTGATAGCGAAAAAGCAGCCAGTGTTCAAACAGTAGCAAATACTGGAACTTTCGAGGGAGGATTTGATGGTGATGAATAATCAAAAACTAACAAAAAAAGAATTAAACGCAATTAGTTGGCGTTACATTTTAGGAAGTCAATTGAACTGGAACTATGAACGGATGATGAGTTCCGGGTATTTATACGGAATGTTGCCTGTCTTGAAAAAGTTTTATGGTGAAGATCCATTGGAATTGCAAGATATGTTACGAACACATAATCAGTTTTTTAACACAAACGCGATTTTTGGGAATTTGATTATGGGGATTGATGTCGCAATTGAAGAAGAAGATGGCTATCGAGCAAAAGATACGATCGTTGCGTTAAAAACAGCGTTGATGGGCTCACTTGCAGGTGTTGGGGACTCGTTATTCCACGTGATTTGGGGAACAATTTTTGGCTCAATTGCGGGTACCTTAGCTCAGAGTGGTTCAATTGTGGGATGTGTCATCTGGATTATAGCCAATATTGCTTTGTTATTTGGTCGAGCGGCTTTATTGCCATTGGGATATAAACAAGGGGTGAAGTTAGTTACGACCTTAAAAGATAAGTTATCTGCTTTTACGAATGCAGCGACTGTCTTAGGAGTTACGGTTATCGGGGCATTGATTCCTTCCGTTGTGAAAGCAACTGTACCGTTTGTCTATAAAAAAGATGGCGTAGAACTAGTGATTCAAGATACATTGGATGCTATTTTACCTGCACTAGTACCAGTGTTGCTAGTTTTATTAACTTACTGGATGTTAGGCCATAAGAAATTGAATTCCACACGTGTTATCTGGATTATCTTGATTTTATCGATTGCGTTAAGTGCACTAGGAATTTTGGGCTAATCGTAAAGAAGACATGATTGAAAAGAAGACGACCAAATCAATGAGTATTTGGCTGTCTTCTTTTTTCTTACCCATAAAAAATGTGCTATATTGAATGGGAGGAGATGTTGAAATGGCAGATATGGTATTAACGATTCCAGAGATTACCTTGCGTTTAGGCTTGGCGATGTTATTTGGGGGCGCGATTGGTTTTGAAAGACAATATAAAAATCGTCCAGCGGGAATGCGCACACATATTTTAGTTTGCATGGGTGCATGTATTATTGCTTTGATCCAAGTGGAAATAGCTGGTGGGGCAGTGCAAGACGCAATGCAACATCCAGATCTTTCAGGTGTGATTCGTTCAGATGAAGCGAGATTGATTGCTCAAGTTGTTAGTGGGATTGGTTTTTTAGGTGCTGGGACAATTATTGTAACAAAGCGCTCGGTGACTGGATTGACAACGGCGGCCTCTCTTTGGGCAGGAGCCGGCCTAGGGATTGCAATCGGGATGGGTTTTTATTCGATTGCGATTATTAGTTTCATTGGTGTGATGATTGCTTTGACAATGGTTAAGCGAATTATTCACGTTCCAACGACAAAAAAATTAGAGATCCAATTTATTCACCGACAGGAGACCAAAGATTTTTTGTCTGATTATTTTGAAGCGAGAAAAATTAAAATTGAAGATGTGAATTTTGATGTTAAATTTGTCGAAGATTATCGCATTTACACGAATATTTACACGATTGATTTACCAAAAGGAATGACTTACACGGACGTGATTGAGGAACTTTCCACGTATAAAAATATTACTAAGTTGCGACTAGTTAGTCTTTCTTGATGAGCAGGAAAGAGGTTGTGGCGCAAAGCGTTCAGCTCTGACAAAATAATGAGCAACTGACAAAAAATAGCTGTCCATATTTTTGGGACAATTGGGCGTTATTGTGAGGAATTATTTTGAGAACACCGTGGAAAGAGGTTGTGGCGCAAAGCGTTTAGCTTCAAGCAATAAGGAAATTTTTCTGAAAATAGTTTCGCATATTTTTATGAAAAAAGACTTATTGCCGAAGAAGTTGCTTTGGGAACACCGTTTACTTACAAAAAGAGACGGGGACAAAACGAAAGACCCAGTCATTTTTAACACATGATTAAATAAAAAAACCACCTAAAATCACCGTTTTTTAAAACGAATTTTAGGCGGTTTTTTCTATTTGGGAAACCTTTGTTTGCTGAGAGAAAGTCTTGATAATTTTCTCTCAAAGATTATCAAGTTTTCTTATTCTAATCCAATCAAATAGTCATCATCTTTCATTGCTTCCACGTGACCTAGTAAATAGCCGTTCCCTACTTGAGAGAAGAAATCATGGTTGCTTGTACCAGTTGAGATTCCATTCATGACGATTGGATTGACATCATTTGCGGTATCTGGGAAAAGTGGATCCATCCCCAAATTCATCAATGCTTTATTTGCATTGTAACGCAAGAAAGTTTTTACTTCCTCTGTCCAACCCATTTCATCATATAACTCTTCTGTATAACGTTCTTCATTTTCATACAATTCATAAAGTAAATTGTACATCCAATCTTTCAATTGTTCTTGTTCTGCTTCAGGTAACTCGTTGTAGCCGAGTTGGAATTTGTAACCAATATACGTTCCATGAACAGATTCATCGCGGATAATCAATTTGATGATTTCAGCAACGTTTGCTAGTTTATTATTTCCTAAATAATAAAGAGGTGTATAAAAACCAGAATAGAAGAGGAATGTTTCTAAGAAAACACTCGCTACTTTTTTCTCTAAAGGTGTACCATTTTTATAAATCTCATTGATGCGTTCCGCTTTGCGTTGTAAATAGATGTTTGTATTGGTCCACTCAAAAATTTCTTCGATTTCTTTTTTGGTATTTAATGTACTGAAAATAGAAGAATAGCTTTTCGCATGAACAGATTCCATAAACTGAATATTGTTTAAAACAGCTTCTTCATGTGGTGTACGGACATCATTTCGTAGCTGATCCATTCCGCTTTCTGATTGGACCGTATCAAGCAATGTCAAACCACCGAATACATGACCAACGGTTTCTTTTTCTAGTTCAGAAAGTGTCCGCCAGTCATCTAAGTCATTTGAAAGTGGGATACGAGTATCTAACCAAAACTGTTCCGTTAACTTTTCCCAGGTAGACTTGTCAATAATATCTTCGATTTCATTCCAGTTAATTGCTTCATAATAAGTTTCTGACATGAGTTTGCTCCTTTATTGATTGTCGTTTCTAAATTCGTTTGCTTGTTAAATGACACAACTTTCACATTGGTTGCTACCGATTTCTTCTGCATCATCGGTAAAGGTACGTACATAATAAATTGATTTCACGCCTTTATGGAAAGCATAGTGACGTAAAATGTTTAAATCACGTGTCGATTGTTTGCTACTTGTTTTCCATTCATATAAGCCTTCTGGAATTTCTGAACGCATAAATAAAGTTAAACTCATTCCTTGATCGACATGCTTTTGTGCAGTTGCATAAATGTCGATGACTTTGCGCATATCCATATCGTAAGCAGAAGTGTAATAAGGAATCGTTTCATTTGAAAGATAAGGTGCAGGATAGTAGATTTTACCGATTTTCTTTTCTTGACGTTCTTCAATCATTCGCGTAATCGGATGAATACTTGCACTTGTATCATTAATGTAAGAAATTGAACCGTTTGGCGCTACAGCCAGACGATTTTGATGATATAGACCATCTTTCATAATCGCTTGTTTTAACTCTTCCCAATCTTGTGCAGTTGGGACGAAGATACCTTCAAATAATGCTTTTACTTTTTCAGATTTTGGTTGGAACTCGCCAGTGATATATTTGTCAAAGTAAGAGCCATTCGCATAGTCTGATTTTTCAAAGTTATGGAAAACTTCCTTACGTTCACGAGCAATTTGATTACTTTCAACTAATGTCCAATAGTTCAGTAACATGAAATAGATATTGGTAAAGTCCAAAGAATCTTCAGAGCCATATTCCATTTGTTCTTTTGCAAAGTAAGTGTGTAAGCCCATCGCACCTAATCCAATGGTATGATTTAGTTGATTTCCATTTTGAATTGGTGGCACAACATCAATATCAGAAGCATCAGTGATGTAGGTTAAGGCACGAGTCATTGTTCGAATGGATTTTCCAAAGTCGGGACTGTCCATCAAGTTAACAATATTTGTTGAACCTAAGTTACATGAAATGTCTGTTCCTAACACTTCGTATTCTTGTTTGCCATTGATGACAGAAGGCGTTTGAACTTGTAAGATTTCAGAACATAGGTTACTCATAATGATTTTACCGTCGATTGGGTTTTCGCGGTTCGCTGTATCAATGTTGATGATATAAGGATAACCAGATTCTTGTTGCAATTTTGAGATTTCATTTTCTAAATCGCGTGCTTTGATTTTTTGTTTACGAATATTAGGGTTGGCTACTAAGTTGTCATATTCTTTCGTGATGTCAACATAAGAGAATGGAACACCATATTCTTTTTCTACACTATAAGGACTAAATAAATACATTTCTTCGTTTTTACGAGTCAATTCATAGAACTTATCAGGAACAACAATCCCAAGAGAAAGTGTTTTTACACGGATTTTTTCATCAGCATTTTCTTTTTTTGCAGATAAAAAGGCAATGATATCTGGATGGAAAACGTTCAGATAAACAACACCAGCACCTTGACGCTGACCTAATTGATTTGAATAACTAAAGCTATCTTCGAATAATTTCATGACAGGAACGACACCGCTGGCTGCGCCCTCGTAGCCTTTGATAGGAGCCCCTGCTTCACGCAAGTTGGAAAGAGTGATTCCGACACCGCCACCAATGCGAGATAGTTGTAGAGCAGAGTTGATTGAGCGCCCAATCGAGTTCATATCGTCAGTAACTTGTGTTAAGAAACAAGAAACTAATTCGCCACGGCGTTTACGTCCAGCATTCAAGAATGAAGGAGTTGCAGGTTGGTAACGTTGATGGATCATTTCATCAGCTAAAGCCAACGCAAGTGCTTCGTCACCATTTGCAAAATATAAGGCATTAAAAGCTACGCGGTCTTCGTAAGATTCAAGGTAAGCAGAGCCATCATTTGTTTTTAACGCATATTGAGAATAAAATTTATAAGCTGCCATAAATGACTTAAAGGTAAAGTGTTGGTCTGCTAAAAATTGATACAACTTTTCAATAAATTCATCAGAATATAATTGGATAAATTCTGCTTCGATATATTGATTTTCAATCAGATAATCGATTTTTTCTTTGATTGTTGGAAATGTCATCGTATTTGGTTGTACATTTTCCTCAAAAAAAGCTGCAAGAGCTTCTTTATCCTTATTCAAAGGAATTTGACCGTTAACTGGTCGGTTAATCTCGTTGTTTAACTTAAAGTAACTGACATCTTTTAAATTTTTAAGACTCATAAGTACGCCCAACCTTCTTTTCTTTTTGTTTAGTTTTGGAGAATCGTGCTTTAAAAAAGGATTTGGGGCTTTTGGTCGAGCCGTCAAATCCAAGTGTACTACCTATTTTTAGTTGATAAACAAATTAGCTAGCTAATCTGCGTAATTGATCTGGACGGAAACCAATAACCGTTTCAATCTCAGAAGTTGTCACAGGGACGCTTTGGAATCCTTGTTCTTTCAACCAATCAATTGCTTCTGGTTTTTCGTCAATATTTACTTCTTCAAAATCAATTTCGTTATCAGCTAAAAAACGTTTGACCATTTTACATTGCATACAGTTGTTTTTAGAAAAAATTTTTACGTTCATCGTTTGTGCCTCCTCGTAACACATTTCATCGTTATCTATAATCAATAGTATAAAACTCTTAGTAAAAAAGTCAAACAGGAAACACTATATATTGTGTTGTGGAAACTGTGGAATACTAAGTTTTGTGTTTTTTGAAAAACAATTGAAAGCAAGTATCAGTAAGGGAAATCCCATAATTAAGTAAAAATAAGCTGTGGATAACCACTTAAAAAGATTTTTTTTCTCATCAAATTAAAAGAATCTATAACAAAAGTGTAATCTTTCACAATGCTAATTGACTTTCTCAATTGATGGAGTTATTCTTGTTGAGAATGATTATCAATCGTTGTTCTGTTCAACAAAAATAAATAGAAACAAAAAGGAATGAAATCATTTCCCCACATGATTTTTTTCACAAGAAAGGATTTCGGATGGAAACTTTAGCACAAGCAAAACAGAATTTAGTTTACCAAATTGTCAAAATCCAGACAAAAGAGTCTGTCAAAAATCATTTGCAAAATTTAGGAATCATCCCAGGGACCAAAATTGTGGTTGTGAATTTGTCAGGGGAAAACGCAATTCTTCTATTAAAGAACAATCGAATTGCTGTAAATCGAGAATTACTAGCGCAGATTTTTGTGAAGAAGCCAGATTCTATAGCAGAAAGCTGGACATCTCTTGATCAGCTGACTGTTGGCGAAAGCGCGACAGTGGTAGCTCTTCATGGACAAGGTGCAGTGAAACGACGCTTAATGGATATGGGCGTGACGAAAAATGTTCGAGTAGCGATTCGAAAGTTAGCACCGTTAGGCGATCCAATCGAGATTACTTTACGTGGATATGAATTAACATTGCGAAAAAAAGAAGCTGAATTGATTCTTGTTCAAAAGGAGCGAAGTGAATGAGTATTGAAGTTGCGTTAGTTGGTAATCCCAACAGTGGGAAGACGAGTTTATTCAATGCGTTGACGGGAGCCAATCAATATGTTGGAAATTGGCCAGGGGTTACAGTCGAAAAAAAATCAGGTAACCTAAAAAAACATCCAGCAATCCACATTCAAGATTTACCCGGCATTTATTCTCTCTCTCCATATACACCTGAAGAAATGGTTGCTAGAGAATATTTGATTCATGAACGCCCAGATGTTGTGTTGAATATCGTAGATGCGACTAATTTGGAAAGAAACCTTTATCTCACTACGCAGTTACTTGATTTAGGTATTCCGGTTGTTGTCTGCTTAAACATGATGGATGTGGTCAAAAAAGAAGGAAAGACAATCAACCTTGATAAATTGTCTTATGGGTTAGGCGTGCCAGTTATTCCAATGAGCGTTGTCAAAAACCAAGGACTTGAACGTGTCTCAAAGTTGTTAACCAATCAAGAAACCTTTACCGTACCAGAACCATGCGAATACGATCCACGATTGGAAGCAGCATTAAATGAAATTGAAGATGTCTTGCATTTTGATTTCACAATAAAAAATCAGCGTTGGTATGCTCTAAAGTACTTTGAACGAGAAACATTAGCTAGTTCTGAATTAGAGCTAACAACGCAACAAACAAAAGAAATTGAAGAGTTGATTCAGTTAACAGAAAAAATTTTTGCAGAAGAAAGTGAAACTATTCTAGTCAATGAAAGATATGAATTTATCACACAACTAACAGCTTTGAGTGTGGTAGTTGTTGATTCTTTCCAATATTCGTTAAGTGACAAAATTGATCGCATCGTAACGAATCGTTGGTTGGCGTTACCAATCTTTGCGTTAGTGATGTGGTTTATCTATTATTTAGCCATTCAAACAATTGGAACGATGGGAACGGACTGGATCAATGATACGTTCTTTGGCTCATGGGTACCGGAAACGGTTGGAAGCTGGTTACAGGCCGCTCAAGTCGCGGACTGGATGCAGCAACTTATCTTAAATGGAATCATTGCTGGTGTTGGTGCAGTGTTAGGCTTTTTACCGCAACTGATGGTTTTGTTTCTCTGTTTAAGTTTTTTGGAAGATTGTGGGTACATGGCACGGATTGCTTTTGTGATGGACCGTTTATTCCGCAAATTTGGCTTGTCAGGAAAATCGTTCATTCCGATGCTGATTGCAACGGGTTGTGGTGTGCCGGGCGTGATGGCGAGCCGAACAATTGAAAATGAACAAGATCGTCGTTTAACGATTATGGTCACGACATTCATGCCTTGTTCCGCAAAATTACCAATTATTGCATTGATCGCAGGTGCTTTTTTCCCACGTTCTTCATGGGTGGCACCGTCTGCCTACTTTTTAGGAATGAGTGCCATTATTTTATCTGGGATTGCGTTGAAAAAAACGCGCTTATTTGCTGGTGAAACAGCTCCGTTTATTATGGAGTTGCCAATGTATCATTTTCCACAACTTCAGACGATTTTACGACAAACGTATGATCGTTGTAAATCATTTGTGAAAAAAGCAGGAACAATTATTTTTGTTTCAAGTATTGCTGTTTGGTTTTTATCTTCTTACAATTTCCGTGGTCAATCAGTAGCAGAAACCCACAGTATTTTAGCTTGGCTTGGAAGAATCATTGCACCTGTTTTTCAGCCACTTGGCTGGGGAAACTGGCAAGGTGCCGTTGCAACGATTACTGGATTAGTGGCAAAAGAAAATGTGATTGGAACATTTGGAATTCTGTTTGGAAATGCAGAAGTTTCCGAAAATGGACAAGAAATCTGGCAAGTGCTCCGTGGAACGTATACACCAGTTGCTGCCTATTCATTGCTTGCATTTAATTTGTTGTGTGCGCCATGTTTTGCTGCAATTGGTGCAATTCATCGCGAAATGGGTTCGAAAAAATGGACTTGGATTGCGATTGGCTATCAGTGTGGTTTAGCTTACTTAGTCAGCTTTATCATTTATCAAATTGGGCATGTGATCTTTGAAGGTGGCAACTTGTCAATCATGACTTATTTAGCTGGCTTAGTATTGATTGCTTTAGTGTATGGCATCATAAAAAAACCGATGGTACGAAAAGAATCAGTTGTGTCACTTTCATTGGAAGGAGAAAGGTAAGATGGCAACATTTTTATTAAGTGTGTTGATTTTTGGAAGTGCAGGATATATTGTTTATTCTCGCGTGAAGAAAGGCAAGAATTGAGATGATTGTCATACTACTTGTCCAGTGAAAAAAGCATCAAACACTGAAAAATAAGAAAATTGAGTAAGAACGAATAAAAAGCTGAGGTAAGAGCAACACTTTACTTCAGCTTTTTTTGCTTATTTTAACGGAGCATAGTAAGATGATTTTGACAAGATTTGAAAGGGAAGAGGAATAAGCTATGGCGGAAAAGAAAAAAGTTGTTCGTCCACGTTACCAGCAAATTGCAGTGGACTTAGCGGAGCGAATTGTGGAAAATCGTTACAAAGTTGGCGAAAAAATCCATGCCCGTTCAACCTTAGCAAGCACATATAATGCTTCACCAGAAACGACACGTAAAGCAATCAATGTTTTAGTCGATTTGGGAATTATGGAAGTTCGTCATGGTAGTGGTGCATTTGTCGCTTCCAAAGAAAAAGCGAAAGAATTTTTATTACAATATCAAGATGTACAATCCATTCAGGAAACGAAAGCAGATATTATGGCTAGTGTTGAGAAACAAAAAGAAGAGTTGGATCACTTTTCGCAACTTCTGGATCAATTAGTTAACCAAACAAAACGCATCCACAAAATGAATCCATTGTTACCGTTTGAACTTCAATTAAGCAAAAATGCGGAACATTTGGATCAATCAATTAGTGAATTAAACATTTGGCAAGTCACTGGTGCGACAGTCATTGCTATCTCGCATGAAGAAGAGCTACTTGTTTCCCCGGGGCCGTATGCAAAATTTAGCGAAGGTGATACGGTTCACTTTATTGGAAACGAATATACCTTGCAACGAATGATGAATTTTTTCTATCCAGAAGAATAAAAATTGAGTAAAATGCAGAGCGGACAAGCGATTGTTCGCTCTTTTTTTCTTTTTTGACAAAGTGACTACATGATGTTACTATTGTGTGGTCACTTTTTTTATGAAAAAAATTTGAAACTTGCGAAAAAAAGGAGAATTGGTTTGACAAAAGTTGAAGTAAAAAAATTAACAAAGATTTTTGGTAAAAAGACACAAACCGCATTAGAAATGATGCAACAGCATCAACCAAAAACAGAAATTTTAAAGAAAACTGGTGCAACAGTTGGCGTATATGATGTTAATTTCGATGTGAAAGAAGGCGAAATTTTCGTCATCATGGGACTTTCAGGAAGTGGAAAGTCCACATTGATTCGATTATTGAATCGTCTGATTGAGCCAACAGCTGGAAATATTTATATTGATGGGGAAGATGTATCCCAATTAAATAAAGAAGAATTACGTGAAGTTCGTCGTCATAAAATCAACATGGTTTTTCAAAACTTTGGGTTGTTTCCACAACGAACAATTTTAGAAAACACGGAGTATGGATTAGAAGTACGTGGCGTACCTAAAGAAGAGCGTCAGAAGAAAGCGGAACAAGCGTTAGAAAATTCTGGCTTACTTTCATTTAAAGATCAATACCCCAACCAATTATCTGGCGGGATGCAGCAACGCGTCGGTCTAGCACGAGCGCTAGCAAATGATCCGGAAATTTTGTTGATGGACGAGGCTTTTTCTGCGTTGGATCCATTGATTCGTCGTGAGATGCAAGATGAGCTACTTGAATTACAAGCTTCTGTTCAAAAAACAATTATTTTTATCACTCATGATTTAAATGAAGCTTTACGCATTGGGGATCGAATTGCACTAATGAAAGACGGAGAAATTATGCAGATCGGAACAGGAGAAGAAATTTTGACAAACCCTGCGAATGAATATGTCCGTGAATTCGTGGAAGAAGTCGATCGTTCGAAAGTCTTAACCGCCCAAAACATCATGGTGCCAGCTTTAACAACAAATATTGAAGTGGATGGACCAAATGTCGCATTGACACGCATGCGTAGCGAAGAAGTAAGTATGCTGATGGCCGTGGATAAAAAGCGTCACTTGAAAGGAATCATTACAGCTGAAAATGCTTTGGAAGCTCGTCGTCAAAAACGACCGTTGACTGATTTCTTAGATGAAAATGTGACAACAATTGATAAAGATATGCTAGTCAATGATATTTTTAATATCATTTATGATTCACCAACACCACTAGCAGTTGTTGATAATGGCAAGCTACGAGGAGTCGTCATTCGTGGAAGTGTGATTGAAGCGTTGGCAGAAACAAGTGAGGTGAGTGAACATGAATAATTTATTAAACTATCAAATTCCCGTTGCTGATTGGGTCGAAACAATGACGGAATGGTTCACAACGACATTCTCTGGCTTGTTTTCTTTCCTACAGACAATCGGGCAAGCAATCATGACTGGTATAACAAACATTTTGTTGGTTATACCAGCACCAATTTTCATTTTACTATTAACAATAGTAGCTTTCTTTATTTCTAAAAAACGTCTAGGTTTGACTTTATTTACACTGATTGGTTTATGGTTTATCTATAATCAAGGTTTATGGACTGATTTGATGAACACAGTTACTCTTGTTTTATTATCAAGTGTGATTTCAATTATCATTGGTGTGCCTTTAGGAATCTTGATGGCAAAAAGTGATAAAGCACAGAGTGTAATCAAACCGATTCTTGACTTTATGCAAACAATGCCTGGTTTTGTTTATTTAATTCCAGCAGTTGCCTTTTTCGGAATTGGAATGGTACCTGGTGTGTTCGCTTCCGTTATTTTTGCTTTACCGCCAACTGTTCGTTTTACGAATTTAGGCATTCGCCAAGTACCGAAAGAGTTAGTAGAAGCATCGGATTCATTTGGGAGCACAGGTTGGCAAAAATTATTTAAACTAGAATTACCTTTAGCAAAAAATACTATTATGGCTGGGATCAACCAAACAACGATGCTTTCATTATCTATGGTTGTTATTGCTTCAATGATTGGTGCACCTGGGCTAGGTCGTGGAGTACTGTCTGCTTTACAACGAGCGCAAGTTGGGAATGGATTCGTTAATGGTGTTGCTTTAGTTATTTTGGCGATTATCATTGACCGTTTCACACAACACTTGAATCAACCACGTACCAAAAAAGTAAGTGATGTAGCAGGAGCTAAAAGTAAAAAACGTCGTGGAGCCATCATTATTGCAACAGCAGTTATCTTGGTGGGTGCATTAGGTGTCGGTAGCGTCTTTTCAAGTAAAGAAACGAAAAAAATCAACTTATCTTATGTCGAATGGGATACAGAAGTAGCATCAACGAATGTAGTTGGCGAAGTGCTACGTCAAATGGGGTATGATGTGACGATGACGCCCCTCGATAATTCAATCATGTGGGAATCAATTGCAAAAGGTGAATCAGATGGAATGGTTTCTGCTTGGTTGCCAAAAACACATGGTTCTCAATACGCTCAATATAAAGATCAAATCGTTGATCTAGGAGCAAATTTAAAAGGCGCAAAAGTTGGTTTAGTTGTTCCAGACTATATGGATGTTGATTCAATTGCTGATTTAACGAATCAAGCAAATAAAAAAATCATTGGGATCGAACCCGGTGCTGGTGTAGTCAACGCCGCAGAAAATACAATCAATACGTATGATAATCTAGCGGACTGGACAGTCGAAACATCTTCGTCAGGGGCAATGACCGTTGCACTAGGGCAAGCAATTAAAAAGCAAGAACCTATTGTAATCACTGGGTGGTCACCTCACTGGATGTTCGCAAAATATGAGTTGAAATATTTAGAAGATCCTAAAAATGGAATGGGTAGTGAAGAACAGATCCATACAATGGTTCGTAAAGGATTGAAAGAGGATCAAGCTGAAGCATATAAAGTATTGGACCAATTTAATTGGACCAAAGAAGATATGGAAGAAGTTATGCTAGAAATCAACAATGGAAAAGATCCACAAGAAGCTGCTAAAACTTGGATTGAAAATAACCAAGACAAGGTAGCTAGCTGGAAAGCTTAACAGAAGTTGGTTTGTGAGTTTATCAAAAAAGGAGTACAGCCAGTCTGGCTGTACTCCTTTTTGTTATTTTTGCCGTACAAAGAGAAAGTTACCTAGTTGAATGGATGGATGGACTAGTCCTCCTCTAATGGAAGATTGACCATCCAGTTAATTCCGTAGCGGTCGGTGAATGTTCCATAAAGTTTTGCCCAAAAGGTGGGCTCTAAAGGCATAGTGACTTCTCCGGCCTCACTTAATTGTTGGAAAAGCTGCTTGGTTTCTGCTGGGGTTGTTGTCTGAATGACTAAAGCTACATTATTACCGTTAACAACAGGAGCGGACATTCCTTCTGGTGTGTCAGAAAACATAACTCGTGTTCCATAAATCATCAGACTAGCATTTAAAACAAGCTGTTTCTGTTCTTCCGGGATAGAAAAATCAGGTGAACTAGGCATATCTCCAAAAGTTGTCAGGTCGGTACAAGTCACTGAGAAGATTTCTTCGTAAAAATGGATTACTTCTTTTGCTTGATTAGTAAAGGTTAAATAGATGTCCATGTTGGTTCCTCCTAAAGGTTTTTCTGCAGAGTAAAATCTAGTTTGAGTTACTTAAAGTGGATGCCTACGTGACAACGAACAGCTGACAAAGCGACAGTCTGTATTTCATACTTCAAAGCTTAAATGAGTTATTAATGGAAAGCAAACGTTACGCTGTCTGCTGAAAAAGAAAAGGAACAACTAGTTTAAAACAGTAGTGATTCAAATGAAGGTAAGTCTTTTGGGGAACGAAAAGAATTAACCAATTGAGCGCTAAATCAATGCCGCATCTTCTTATCCTATACTCAGTTTAAATTAGTAGAAAACCGCTGGAAGACAATTGCTTTAGTAACGGCCTGTGAAAAATATCAATACTTATTGAGATCGATGATTAAGAGTCATTTCATTAGCTAGAAATATAACGCTGAACAAGGTGTTTCTACTATAAATATGTGTTTATTTGGAAAATGAGAATAGCAGTTAAAGCGAAAATGAGGGAGGATAAGCAGAAAATTAGGAATAGAAGTTTTAATGAATTAGATTCTTTGCGTAGTATTAAGTTGAAAAAAGTAAGTAGCTTATCTGATTTTTATGCTCGAAAACAAAAAAAGAGAATGCGCAGTCTGTCTTCCAAACGTCCGAAGACGCCGACAAACTACCATTCTCGTGGGTTTGGCACCCAATGGGCCGTGAGGGGCTCGAACCCGCGACCCGCTGATTAAGAGTCAGCTGCTCTACCAACTGAGCTAACGGCCCGTACCAAAAGTACTTAATAATATTAGCACTAAGCGTTTTAAAATGCAAGAAGACATAGAAAAAAATCAAAGAAAAGTTTACAAGGTTAGAGAATTTTTTTCATAGTTTATTCATAATTTCTGGCTATTATATAAGCATACCAACAAAAGAAAGTTCTTAATAAAAGAACGAACCCTAACACTTTTTCATTTTTACTCCTTTCCCGCCGATTTTTCGGCGGGCCTCTTATTTCTTAACGAGAATAAAAACAAGCATGCTTTGGCTGGCGTGCTTGTTTTTTTGTGGGAAATAAGCAAGAGTCTGGACTATTACTGCCAATTTGCTAGTTTTTTTTAAACTTATTTTAGCAAAATTAACAGTATAGCTGAGGTATGCTAATCTTCAGTAGGTCCTAAACTTAGATCATTTTGTCTGCAGCATCAGCAGTTACGCTAAAAAAGGCAGTTATTCATTTTGTGACACGAGCTATCCTCTCTCAAAAGAATGTTTGGAAGGATAGCTCGTAAAATTCATAATAAATTTTCGATTTCAAAAGATACAAAGAAATCTTTTAGGGTTAAGCAAATCGGGTAAACAAAGTTGTTTATTATTCTTCATTCACCAGTTTCGTCTTGTTATTTTCCATCACTTTGAAAAATGGGTAATAGATGACAGCACTGATAAGAATTAGTACGAGACAAAAGACAATATTTCGCCAATCCATACTTGAAAGATACGCCTGTGCAAAAAACGGTGTGAAGGACGGATCTACGATAAATCCTAGACCAATCAATCCCAGTTTTTGAGCAAAATAGGTTAGTAATAAAGAGACGATTGGCGTAACTAAAAATGGAATTGCCAAAATTGGATTGAAAACAATGGGTAAACCGAAAATAATTGGTTCATTTATGGAACAAATTCCAGGAATAATCGATAGTTTTCCAATCGTACGATATTCTGAAACTTTGCTACGCATCATTAAAATGACTAAACCAAGTGTTCCGCCAGCACCACCTAAAACAGAGATGCGGAACATTTGTAGATTCATAAGATGGGTCATCGTTTCGCCATTAGACATTTGCTCGGCATTCAGTCCAGTTTGTGCCATCCCCAAAGTAAAGACGATTGGAAAAATAATTGATGAACCGTTAATTCCAAATAACCATAAGATATTTCCTAAAGTAACTATTAACAGGAACCCGCCAAGACTCCCAGCAATGTCAGTTGCAGGTGTTAGCACGCTCATAATTGTTTCTGGGAAAATCTTTTTAGTTGTACTCAAGAAGAGTAAGTTAATTCCATAAAAAAGAATGATATTCGTCAATAGCGGGACCAAGGTGTTGATAAAGGTTGCTACCATGGGTGGTACGGTATCTGGTAATTTTAATTTAATATCTTTTACTTCAAATAATCGATTGATTTCAACAACCAGAAGTCCAATGATAATAGCCACAAATAATCCATTTGTTCCTAAATAATTTAAATTTATCGTTCCGTCTGTCACAGGTGTGCATACCATTAGAAAAATAACTGTTGCGACCATACCGTTCATAGATGGATTGATTTTGTATTCACTAGCAAGAGAAAAAGCAATCCCAAAAACACTAATTAGTCCGATAAGTCCCATAGTTAAATTGTACGGTGCAGTAATCAAATCATAATTTGCAACTGCGAAATCCTTCCAGCCTGCCATAAATTTCAGAAAAAAATTGGCTGTTTCGGGAGTATATTGATCTAAGTTGATAGGTGGGTTAGCAAAAATCAGAAAAAAAGAACCAATTACAATAAACGGTAAACCAAACATCATACCACTAGAAATTGCTTTAAGATGTCGCTGATTCCCAATTTTTGCAGCGATAGGGCTAAGCATGTCGTTGAGTTTTGTAATGATCGTAGAATTTTCCATAACATTTCCCCCTTATACTTGCCAAGGATTAAAAACAAAGGTACTTGGAACCACGTGCGTTGGATCATATTTCTCTATGATTGCTTCATATTGTTCTTTGTAGTTGTTAGTTACTTTTGCTTGTGGAACCACTTTACTGGCTTCATGTAAGAAATGTTCTGAACCTCGTCCCATTTCTTGGCCACGAGTCGTATGCTTGTCGAGTGCGATGTCTGGAATTTCAGGTACATAACCCATGGCAAAACTCTTTATCACAATATTTTTGAGTAAATCAGATGAACGATCTTTTTCTGACTCGCACAAGTAACGAATGGCATGAAAGAAAAACATTGCACGATCTGATTCATTATATTGAAACTCTTTACGCATCATGTTCAAGTTATTAATCATGATTGCAGCCATTGAATTTCCCATTCCAACATCTTCCACACTGATAGCTAATAATCGACGCCATAATTTTTCTTCAAATTGCGGTGAAGTGATGTACATCTCATAGGCAAATTCGCAGGCTTCTTTTTCTTTTCCTCTACGAATAGATTTTTGTAACGCGGAAATAACTTCGTCCCCTCGCAAACCATTTCTAGTAACCATTTTCGCCCAAGGGTCTTGAATAAACTGTTTTTCTGTCATAATATAATACTCCTAACTAAAGAATTGAATTTGAGGTGAACCTGTTGAATACGGAAACGCTAATTGAAAAATATCAGTTGAATGATTCAGAAGCTGCTGTTTTGCGATTTATGGATAAAAACCGTGAAACATTAAAAAATTTAGGTATTCGTGACGTAGCAAAAGAAACGTATGTCTCAACTGCAACGATTGTTAATATGGCAAAAAAGATTGGTTATTCTGGTTATAGTGAACTAGTTTTTGCTTATGGAAACAAGCAGTCTTCAAACAATTTCTCAAGTACTTTCTCAAGTGCCGACAGAGATACGTTCGTCCACTTGCTATCCGCCTATCGCGAAAAAAGAATCATGATTTTAGGATCAGGTTTTTCTCAAAATATCGCCAATCATTTTTCTGAAACATTTAATCTTTATGGATTTCGTGCAACAGCTAACAGTCACTTAGAATTTCTTCGCGAAAATGTTGAAAAAGATGTTCTGATTATTATTATTTCGAATTCTGGCGATACTTTTCGTTTAACAGAACTTGCAGAAATGGCAAAAAATCATCGAATCGATGTAATTGCCTTTGTTGGCGAAAAAAATTCTCGAATTGGACAGTTAGCAACGTTAACAATTAGTACAGAGACATATACAGCACAGGTTTTGTCAGAATATCAACCTAATCTTTTCTTTGGAACAGCATTAAATCAATTCGAACAATTACTTAGTGAAGCGTTAAAATCGATCTTTGAGTAGAAGAACGAGGTGGCCACTGTTTCTTCATTTCTTAGTATAAATATTGGGCTTGAAATTGTAAGGGGTTTCCTTGAGTTGTGAACATGTTTGTTAATTTATAAACGTGTTTAGAGGAAGCGGGTAGATCACAAAAAGTCCATTTGCTTAATATAGATGAAAATCGGATACATTTACTGTGCTTAATGTACAACTGTTAAAAATATATTTTGTAAAAAAATGTTCTTTCTTCGCGCATTTTGGTGAAAGTATCAATGAAGTCCGGCTAGAAGTTTTCTATATTAATAAAAATGATTGACCTAAAATTCTGAAAAGGATTTTGGGTCAATCATTTTTGCTGTTCGAGACGATGGTTCACGTTGTTCAAATTTTTTGTGTAATGAAAATTAAGAAAGTATCTAGTTTTAAAAACTAGATTGAATGTTTTTGATAACTTTGATATGATGTGGATGAAATTAGAAAAGGAGACGAACTAATGGAAAAAATGCGTGAACAATTAGTTGCGTGGGGAACAGATATTGAAACCTTTCGTTTGCCGCGTTGGGAAGAATTACCCGATTTAGAATTATACATGGATCAGGTAATCACTCTGATTGATCGTTATCTATCACCGATTATCCAAGGCGAAAAGCATCCATTATTGACGTCCTCAATGGTCAATAATTACGTCAAGCAAGGCTTGATTCCAGCGCCAATCAAAAAACGTTACAATAAGCGACATGTTGCTTTTTTAATCGCGATTACAACTTTGAAACAAGTTTTGACGATTCCAGAAATCAAAGATGGAATTTTGTTTCAAGGAAAAGTGATTGGTATTCGTGAAGCCTATAATTTATTTTGTGAAGAACAAGAAGCAGCGATTCATTTAATCAGTCAACAAGCACAAGGAAAAGAGCAAGCACCACTCATTTTAAATCAAACAATGGCAGTCGAAATGATTGCTGTCAAAACGGCGACATTATCTTTTGCCTTAAAATTACTTGCAGAAAAAACAATTATGTTAGAAACAGATTATCTAAAAGGGGAGAAACCAAATGAATAAAGAAAAAATTGCAATTTTAGTCGATTCAGGTACAGATGTTCCGGCAGAATTGATGGAACAATATCAGATGTATATGATTCCTTTGAAAATTATTTATTCAGATCGTGAATATATTGATAAGGTAGACATTACCCCAGAAGAGATTTATGAAAAGTTACCAACAGAAATTCCAGGAACTTCACTACCTGATGGTGAAACGATTACTGCTATTTTTGATCAAATCAAAGCAGATGGGTACGAAAAAGTGCTAGCAATTACAATTTCTAGTGGCTTATCTGGCACCTATAATGTTGTGCGATTGATTGCTGAACAACAAACGGCGTTAGAAACGTATATCCTTGATACAAAAAATATTGGAATTGGTGCGGGTTTCTCAGCTATTCAGGCAGCAAAATGGCTTGAAGAGGGAGTGAACTGGCAAACATTGATTAACAAATTGGAAACTCTAGTGAAGCAAACGAAAGTGTTTTTCAATGTAGCGACACTTGAATACTTACAAAAAGGTGGTCGAATTGGTTTAGTTGCATCCATTTTAGGAACAGCTTTGAAATTGAATCCAATCATTTCATGTAATGAGGAAGGAATCTATTACACGGTTGCTAAAGCCAGAGGTCGTAAAAAAAGTCTGGATAAAACTGTAGCGTTAATTAAAGAGCGAGTAGGCGATGCAAAAGTTTTCAATTTGGCTGTCGCACATGGAGCTGCGGAAGAGGAAGCACATGCAATGGAAGCAAGGTTGCGCCAAGAGTTTCCACAAGTGCAACAAATGTATTTTGGCCAAATTTCACCGGCTCTCGTAGTTCATACTGGACCTGGTTTATTAGGTGTAGGTGTTCAAATTTTGAAAGCTTGATTGAAAAATATGTCTCAGAAATGTAAATCCTTGGAAATTTTCAAGAAAATGATATAATTGCAAGGAAAGGGGATATATTTTTTTATGAAAAAAGGTATCGCAGAATTTATTGGCACTTATATTCTAGTCTTTGTTGGGACTGGCGCAGCCGTACTAGGCGGAGGAGCAGAAGGGATTGTTGGGATTGCTGGCATCGCGTTAGCATTTGGTTTAACAATTGTTGCAGCAGCTTACAGTATTGGTACTGTGTCTGGCGCTCATTTGAATCCAGCTGTTTCGATTGCAATGTGGATGAATAAAAGAATTTCCGTTACTGAATTAGTTTATTATATCGTAGGTCAAGTTGTTGGGGCATTTGCAGCTTCATTAACATTATCTGGTTTGCTTGACTCAGCAGGTAAAAGTGTTGAAAACTTAGGACAAAATGTTTTTGAAATGGGTACAGTAGGTGCATTATCAGTTGAAATTATTTTAACTTTTATCTTTGTATTAGTTATCATGACTGTTACCAGCCAAACAAAAGGAAACAGCAGCTTAGCTGGTCTAGTGATTGGTTTGTCATTAACATTGATTCACTTCGTTGGGATTCCATTAACAGGAATGTCAGCTAACCCAGCACGTAGTTTAGCACCAGCTGTTTTAGTTGGTGGTCAAGCGTTAGAACAAGTTTGGGTATTTATCGTTGCGCCAATCGTAGGTGGGATTCTTGCAGCACTTGTTGCAAAATATCTATTAAATACTGAAAACGATAGCGTAGAAGCTTAAGCCTTCTTAAAAGAAAAGTCAGGACAGAAATGTTCTGGCTTTTTTTAGTAGCTTGAATATACACTTTAAGTGCAACAGTTGATTACAAAAAAAGACTCATAGTTAAAATAGGTTTGTCTAGAACACTATTCGAAAGGAAGATAGCTATGAGCCACTATAACCATCTTACAATACTCGAGCGAGAAAACATATTTTTATTCTTCAATCAAGGAAAGTCTATACGTTCCATTGCTTCTCTTATGAAGCGTAGCCCTTCTACAATATCTAGAGAACTTAAACGTAATACAAAAAATACTACGTATTCTCCTGTGCTTGCTCAAACTATATATTCCTATAGAAAACAGAACTGTGGGCGAAAATTACTCTTGTCTAACAACAGGGTCTGGACTAGCGTTCGAAGATTATTTGTAGAAGAACAATGGTCTCCTGAAGAAATTTCTCATCGTTTAAAAAGTGAACGAACTGGTATTGCTATAAGCTACACGACAATTTATCGTGGTATTTATAATGGACTTTTTGAAACAGAGCCTCTAAGCCATGGAAATCGAGGATTGGTTCGTTCACTTAGACACCGCGGAAAAACAAGACATGCCAAACATCCTGTTGAGAGAAGAGGAAAAATTGAGAAGAAACTATCCCTATTTGTTAAGGACAAGTTCATTGAATTATTTTCCTCTATCCATCCTAGTCGAGTGAAATCAATCACTCCTGATCGTGGAAAAGAGTTTTCAAAACATTCAGAAATCACGAAATCTCTTAATGGTGTTCCTTTCTATTTTCCTGATCCGCATGCGCCTTGGCAATGAGGGACAAATGAGAACACCAATGGTTTACTCAGAGAGTATTTACCAAAAAATAAAGAGATGGATAGTGTTACTGATGAAACAATTGATCAATATATTCTTAAATTAAATTTACGGCCAAGAAAATGTTTACACTGGAAAACACCCTACGAAATATTTTTTGGAGTAACGTTGCACTTAATTTGACAATTCAAGAGATAAAAAATTGGGGAAATGATTCATTTTTTGAAAGAGTAATTTATATTTAATTCTTTTTATATGATATCAAAATCAATTTATTTAAAATAAGGAACAGTTACCACAAAAATAGGAAACTATTTTGTGTGTTTGTTTCTTGTTTTTTTGTGGGCTTGAACGCTTTGTGCCACAACCTTTATTCACGGTGTTCCCAAAGTAGCTTCTTCGGTAATAAGCCCTCTTTTCTTAAAAATATGGAAAGCTATTTTTAGAAAAGATTCCTTATTACTTGAAGCTAACCACTTTGTGCCACAACCTTTATTCACGGTGTTCCCAAAGCAACTCCTCGAAATAATTCACAACTGTCCAAAAATATGAAAAGCTATTTTTGTCAGTTGTTCTTTATTTTTTCGAAGCTAAACGCTTTGCGCCACAACCTTTTTAAGTTTCCATTTCATTTCAAAAGCAAGGATGAAACAAATCTCGAAATACGGTATAATGAAAAGGTATGACAATAATAAAAAAGAGGTGGCTCTTTATGAAGAAAATTTTAGTTGTCGATGACGAAAAGCCGATTTCGGATATCGTTAAGTTTAATTTAACAAAAGAAGGTTACGATGTTTACACTGCGTACGATGGCGAAGAAGCCTTAGAAAAAGTCGAAGAGGTAGTACCTGATTTGATTTTATTAGATTTGATGTTGCCAAAAATGGATGGGCTAGAAGTAGCACGAGAAGTTCGTAAAACTTATGACATGCCGATCATCATGGTAACTGCAAAAGATTCTGAAATTGATAAAGTTTTAGGATTAGAACTTGGTGCGGATGACTACGTGACAAAACCGTTTTCGAATCGAGAATTGGTAGCTCGTGTCAAAGCCAATTTACGTCGTGGCGCAGCAGCTGCAAAAGAAGTGGAAGAGGTAACACCATCAGAACTAACAATTGGTGATCTAACAATCCATCCAGATGCTTACATGGTAACGAAACGTGGCGAAACAATTGAGTTGACACATCGTGAGTTTGAGTTGCTTTTCTATCTAGCAAAACATATTGGACAAGTAATGACACGTGAGCATTTACTACAGACTGTTTGGGGTTACGACTATTTTGGTGATGTCCGAACAGTTGATGTTACTGTACGTCGTTTGCGCGAAAAAATCGAAGATAATCCAAGTCACCCGAACTATTTAGTTACGCGTCGTGGCGTCGGTTACTACTTGCGTAACCCAGAACAGGAGTAATCAATGAAGAAAAAGGTCCGCTTTTTTCGATCAGTCAATTTTAAAATCGCCATTACATTTATTTTGATTTTATTGATTTCGATTGAAATTATTGGTGCGTATTTTATACGTGGTTTGGAGCGCTCCACGATCAACACTTTTATCAAAGATATGAATCAGACAGTTGTCTCATTAGCTTCAACAATTAGTCCTGAGCTTAGTCGAAAAGATACGGCAGATCCAGATGAGGTCAATGCGAATATTAAACGTTTTATCGAAAATAGTGCTTCAAGCGATATTATCGAAATTCGTGTGGTTGACGAAAAAGGGATCATTCGGGGGACAACGGATGTAAGTGAACAAAGTTCTATCGGTAAGAAAAATGATTATGTAGCCGTTGATGATTTTACTACTAAACGTTATGTCGCACTTGATTCAGATGACAAGCGGGTAAATATTAATGTTCAGCCTATTCTGTCCCCGACCGGCGATGCCGTCATCGGGGCTCTTTACGTCAAAAGTGATATTGAACAAAAGTACTCAGAAATTAGTAACACAGCGATTATCTTTTTCACGGCTTCTCTGATTGCGGCATTCATTTCCATGATTGTGTCGGTCTTAGTTGCACGTTCGATTACACAACCAATTGGCGAAATGCGCGAACAAGCTATCCGCATTGCGCGGGGTGACTATAGTCGAAAAGTAAAAGTCCATGGACAAGATGAATTGGGGCAATTGGCAGATACTTTTAACCAGTTGGCTGAACGAATCGAAGAAGCACAAGATACGATGGAAGCTGAACGAAATCGGTTGGATAGTGTCCTTTCGCATATGACGGATGGGGTCATTGCAACTGATCGTCGAGGAAAAGTCATTACGATTAACGATATGGCTTTATCCTTGTTAGATATTAAAAATGAAGAGGCAATTGGTCAGTCTATTTTGACCTTGCTTGACATCGAAGAAGAATATACGTTGCGTAAATTATTAGAGAATCCAGATGAAATGGTTCTCGATCGTTCAACAGGCTCCACTGAAAGTGACCAAATGATTTTACGCGTTGATTTCTCCATGATTCGTCGTGAATCAGGCTTTATTAGTGGTTTGGTTGCTGTCTTACATGATGTAACCGAGCAAGAAAAGACAGAACGTGAACGTCGTGAGTTTGTTTCCAATGTTTCCCATGAACTACGCACACCGTTAACAAGTATGCGTAGCTATATTGAAGCGTTGAGCGAAGGCGCGTGGCAAGACGAAGAAATTGCACCGAACTTTTTGAAGGTCACTTTAGATGAAACAGACCGAATGATTCGGATGATCAATGACTTATTGAATCTTTCTCGAATGGACACGGGACACACACAGCTGCAATTAGAATACGTCAATTTTAATGAGCTAATCAATTTTGTACTTGATCGTTTCGATATGATGGTTGGTAATCAAGAAAAAAAATATGCGATTCGCCGTGAATTTACCCAACGAGATCTCTGGGTTGAAATAGATACTGACAAAATCATACAAGTAATCGACAATATCATGAATAACGCTATTAAATATTCTCCTGATGGAGGAACGATTACTTGCCGTCTGTTAGAAACACATAATAACGTTATTCTAAGCATAACTGACCAGGGGCTAGGTATCCCTAAAAAAGATTTGACTCGAGTATTCGAGCGTTTTTATCGTGTAGACAAAGCTCGGGCACGTGCTCAAGGCGGAACAGGTCTTGGCTTAGCGATTTCGCGTGAAGTAGTTAAGGCACACCGAGGCGCCATTTGGGCAGAAAGTAAAGAAGGTCAAGGTTCGACTTTCTATATTTCATTACCATATGAACCATATGAGGAGGACTGGTGGGAATGAAAATTTCAGGGAAAATCATCCGGATTGGACTAGTTTTGATGGTTGCACTGAGTTTATATTTCTCCTATGTCATCTGGCTAAGTCCTGCTGGAAAAGAAACAGTGAATGTTGACGAAACGAGTTCACAAGTGATGACTGAATCACAATCAAATCGAAAATCTTCAGAAATTTTTTTACCACTACACGTGACGTGGGTCCAAGGAGAAAATATCCAAGAAACAAATAGTGAAAACTTAGTTTCGCGCCTGCAAACAGTAATCGGTAAAGCTCGTTTTGGTAAGCTTTCAGAAGTGGTTACAGGAGATAAAACTGAATTTGATCAGAAAAAGGAACTTTCGGAAGGCTTTGAGTTAACTTATCTAGCACCATTTTTGTTACAAGAATATATCCAAGCATTTGGGTTGAACTTAGATGTAAGTAATCTATCTGATGATACGGAGATGATTTCTTTTACTTGTATTCAGTTTGATGAAAAAAATAAAAAAATTCGTTTCTTGGATTTTGTTCATCAAACGATTTATGAAGCTAACCTTTCTTTAGACTGGGAAGACATCAAAAAAGAGTTATCTTTTGATGAAAATAAATGGACTAAAATGTCTAAAAAAACATCTGTGATTGCTCATCAATATGATACAGAATCACCAATTAAGTTAAAAAAATACAGTTATATTTTATCGCAACAACCGTACACACTTTTTCGAAATGCTTTCTTTCAATCCCCAGATGAAGTGAAAAATAATGATGAAAGCAGCGAACTGATTTTTTATGGTGGCAATGAAACGATGACGATTCATTCTGCCAGTCAAGTTGTAGATTTTCGTGGAGAGTTATCTGATACAAATAATAACGGAAATATTTACTCGAAAAGTTTTCCATACATTAGTAAAATTGGCAGCAACTTAGGAAATCTTCATTATTTTGATCGTACGGATAATCAAATTGACTATCGGATTTTTGTTGAAGGATTCCCAGTGTTTGGCACGGATAGTAAAGGCAAAGTTGGTATAACGATTAATGGTGAAGCTACTGAAAAAACGCAAGTTAACATTCAGACCAGCTTAAATGCAATCCAAGTACCTATTCCTTCAGACGAGTCAGTGGAATTGGCTAGTACGGCAGACGTTATTCAACAATTAGTTACCCATGGTGCGGAAAAGGAAGAACTTGAATCAGTCATTATTGGTTACACGTGGCAAAATATCAAAGAAACGAACCGGGTCGTAGACTTGTTACCAGAATGGTATGTGAAATATCAAGGGAATTGGTACTCCGCCAGTGAGTTGTCTAACAAACTAGCTGAAATGGGGGCGAACTAAGTGGACTTTAAAAAAATTGAATGGATTTTTTTCCTAGCTTTCTTAGGCCTCAATGTTTTTTTATTCAGCAGTTATCACGAGGCAATGAATCAAGAAAACAATGTGATACGTTCAGACCAAACAGAATCGCTGCAAAATCGTCTAGCTAGTGATGATATTTCTTATTCAGGAAATATTTCTTCTGAGAGTAAACAGGGATACTATTTAAGTGCCGAACAAAGCGATCTTGGTACGGTCTTAGCACAACACCGAAAGAAGAATCCAACAGGGCTACTTCGTAGTGGAATCACTTTTGATGGGCTGTCGACTTTAACGAAGACGTTCACTGCTGAAGAATCTGAAAAGTACAAAATCGACAACAAACAGACCAAACATTCGATTACAGAATTTTTGAATAGTCAAAATAACGTACTTTATGGTGATGAATATGAATTTATGTCGAATTTCTCCACATTAGAAGGAAATTCACTAGAAATTGAAGCAAGCCAGTCCTATGAAGGAATCCCATTTCATGACGATACTGCTGAAATCAATTTTATAGTGGAAAAAGACGATGGTGTTTATAAACTGACGAAATATACCCAGACGCACTTAACAAACATTGAACAACTACGTGAAAAAATGGATCTATATTCAGAAGAGGAAGCAATCCAAACGCTTTATGTGAATAATAAGATTCCTAGTTCTTCAAAAATTTTGTGGCGTCAACTTGCTTATTCTTGTATCGTGAAGGTTCGTGAAAAAAATGTATATGTTCCAATTTGGTATGTGGCTATTGAAACGAGTGATAAAAGTGTTCAAATTGAATCAGTCAACGCATTCAGTAATACGATTGTGACAAATAATGTGGTTCCAAAAGTGGAAGATAATTAAAAAAGTAGGTATAATGAAAAAAGTTTACAGTGTGAAGAAGGGAAGTAATAAATAAATGGTCGAAGAAAAACCAGCTTTTAAAATCAGTATCCTTGCGAGTGGGAGTTCAGGAAACTCACTTTATTTAGAAAGTGAGAAGAAACGACTATTGGTGGATGCAGGTCTTAGCGGGAAAAAAATTACTTCCTTGATGGCTCAAATTGATCGTAAACCTGAAGATTTAGATGGCATTCTAGTAACGCATGAACATCGAGATCACATTCATGGTGTAGGTGTGCTGGCGCGGAAATATCATTTAGATGTGTATGCCAATGAAAAAACGTGGGAAGCAATGTCGCCATTGATTGGCAATGTCCCCGTCGAGCAAAAACATTTATTTGAAATGGGAAAAGTCCAAACTTTTGGGGATGTAGATATTGAAAGTTTTGGTGTTTCGCATGATGCGGCTGCGCCACAGTTTTATCGTATCTACAAAGAAAATCATTCATTTGTGATGCTAACAGACACTGGTTACTGTAGTGATTATATGCGTGGAATTATTGAAAATGCGGACGGCTATCTAATGGAAAGTAATCACGATTTAGAAATGTTGCGAATGGGTTCTTATCCTTGGAATTTAAAACAACGAATTTTGGGAGATCGTGGTCATTTATCAAATGAAGATGGTGCATTAGTGATGACTGATGTAATTGGTAATCGAACAAAACGTATCTATTTAGGTCATTTGAGTAAAGAAAACAACTTGAAAGAGTTGGCGCATTTGACGATGGAAAATACGTTAAAAGAAAAGGATTTTGGTGTGGGTTCTGATTTTGATGTGTACGATACGGATCCTGATCAGGCGACGGAATTGTTTTCGATTTAAAAAGGTTGTGGCACAAAACGTTCAGCTCCGACTAGATAGCGAACAGTCATTCAAAATAGCTTTCCATATTTTGATATGGATGCAAGCTATATCGAGGAGCTGTTTTGGGAACACCGAAGGTAAAGATTGTGGCGTAAAACGTTAAGTAACAAGATGATTTCTAGCAATCTGCTTTCTATTAAGAACATAAAGTATTCATTCCAAATAAAAAAGGTGCAATCGGTTATTTTTAGCTAACCGGTTGCACCTTTTTTATTTTAACTGCTTTATTGGCTCACGACACTAACATGCTTATTCTCATGTTTATCTGCCAGTACTTCGTCAATCAAAGCAATGGCATAGTCTGCCATGCTGACAACGCTTTCTCCCTGTGCATTCTTATGAAGAAAGTCATCATCTAGTTGATATTTTCCTGTTCGTTCGCCTGTTGGATTGAAGAACGCAGCTGGACTGATATAGGTCCAACGAAGTCCTTTTGTGTCTTTTAAATGAACAAGTGCTTGCGACATATGGAAAGCTGTTGGATAAAAAGGTGCGTCTTCTGGTACTTGGTCAATCATACGAGTTGTTTTTTCTGGATCAATAAATAGAGAAGAAGCACCACCAACGACAAGTAAACGAGTCGAAGTATTCGCTAAAATTTTTGCTAAGTGTGCAAGGGATGTTTGATGCATTTCTTCCTTACCTACAGGTGCATTGAACGCATCAACAACAACGTCAAAAGGAGCAAGGTCTTCAGTCGTCAAATCGTATAAATCCTTTTCAATAAATGGAACAGTTACTGTTAATTTTTTGGCATTTCTGACAATGGCTGTAACGTCAAGATGACGAGCAAGAGCCTCCTTCAAAATCAATGAACCTGCGTGACCAGTTGCGCCAATAATTGCTATTTTCATCAAAAAACCTCCTATCATTTCCTTTATTGTATGAAGTTATGTCACTTGGGTCAAAGAATTGGTTTTTTATAGAAGATTTTAACACCAGACTTTCTTTTATAATTATTGCTCTGTTATAATTAAAAGATAATGAAAGGAGGGGGAGCCGTGTTTGAAGCAGAAAAAATCAAGCAACTGAATGAGCTGGAGATGATTGTTTATAATTACTTGATTGCTCATTTAGAAGAAGTGTCAAAAATGACGATTCGTCAATTGTCAGATGCATGCCATGTATCAACTTCGACGATTTTACGTTGCTGTAACAAATTGGGCTTACAAGGCTTTTCTGAGCTGAAATTTGCAATAAAAAATTATCAAACACAAGCAAAACAACAGATGTTTGAACAATTTTATGATGCAACGGTTCAGGTAGATTCTTTTTTGAAAAAGGTCAATAATGAAAGTTATCGAATCGTTTTGGAGCAAGCAGTCCAAATGATTTTAGAAGCCCGTCATGTTGCTTTTTCTGGAATTGGTACAAGTGGTGTCCTTGGATTATATGGTAGTCGTTATTTTATCAATTTAGGGTTGAATGCCTATAGCATCACTGATCCGTTTGCTCCAGTCCCTTCTCGCGGATTAGAAAGTACACTAGCAATCATTTTGTCTGTATCAGGTGAAACGGTTGAAATGATTGAAAAAACAGAGGATTTTAAACGCTACGGTGCAAAAGTTCTTAGTATTACAAATGATGAAACCTCGACGATTGCTCGTTTGGCAGACTATAATTTGTCTTATTATATGCCAGAGACAAGAGGAAAAGAGGAATCGCTAAACCTGACAACACAAGTTCCGGTGGTGACTTTATTAGAAATGTTAGCGCAAAAAGCGAGTCAAGAAATAGAAAGAGCGCATTAGCCTGTTTTTTTTGTTGGAACATGTTCCTGCAGAAGGCTAAGCTCTTTTTTTCTTTGTACAGGTTAGTTATAGTTATATATGTAAACGGATACAAAAAAAGAAAGGAGTATAGAATAGGATTTATTGGATGAAATGCACTTATTTTTTATTGGATGATTTTTTTAATTTAACTGGATAAGGAGAGAAGTATTATGAATGAATGGATTAATGAGAAAGTTTTACCTCCGGTTTTAAAATTTGTTAATACGAAACCTATTACTGCGTTACGTAATGGGATGTTATACACAATGCCGTTCACAATTGTTGGCTCGGTTTTCTTACTACTTGCTAACTTCCCCGTCACAGCAGTTTCAGAGTGGGTCAACAATTCTGGACTCGCAGTTTATTTTAACCAAGCGTATGGTGCTTCATTTGCTATTATGGCAATTTTTGCAGTAGTTGGGATTGCTTATTCTTACGTCAAAGATGAAGGCTTTGAAGGGCTACCAGCAGGGATGATCGCATTGGTTATCTTTTTACTAACTATGCGTTCAGATGTGACGGATGCAGAATCTGGTGTTGTAATTGGTAACGTAATTGATAAAGGTTGGACTGGTGGTCAAGGGATGATCAGTGCAATCTTGGTTGGTCTATTTGTTGGTTGGGGCTACACTTGGTTCCTAAAAAGAGATATTCGAATCAAATTGCCAGAGCAAGTGCCGGATAACGTAGCAAACTCATTTACAGCGTTGATTCCAGCAGCTGTTTTGATTACCTTTGCAATGCTTGTATATATTTTCTTTGATGCAGTCTTCAGCACAACAATGATTCAATGGATTTATGAAGTAATCCAAAGCCCAATGCAAGGTGTAACAGATTCACTTGGTGGTGCGTTGATGCTTGGTTTCTTAGTTCCATTCTTATGGTTCTTTGGAGTACATGGTTCAACAATTGTTGGTGGGATCATGGGACCAATCTTACAAGCAAACTCATTAGCAAACACAGAGATTCTTGAATCTGGTAAAGCATTGACCGTTGCAAATGGTGGACATATTGTTACGCAACAATTCTTAGACCAATTCATGACAGTAACAGGTGCTGGGATGACGATTGGTGTTGTGATGTTCATGGTTTTCTTTGCAAAATCAGCACAGTTCAAACAGCTTGGACGTTTATCTTTAGCTCCAGCTATCTTTAACATTAACGAACCCATTATTTTTGCAACACCAATCGTAATGAATCCGATTATGGCGATTCCATTTATTGCGACACCAGTTGTTTCTGGTGTGATTACTTACTTCGCTTTGTATACAGGATTAGTTCCATTGTTTACAGCTGTACAAGTACCATGGACAACACCACCAATTATTTCAGGATTTTTAGTAGGTGGCTGGCAAGCGGCGTTGTTACAAACATTTGTTTTAGCAATTGGTTTCTTTATCTACTTACCATTCGTGAAGAAAATTGATGCAATGAACTATGCACAAGAAAACGATCTTTCTTTTGCAGAAGCAGATCAATTAGAAGAATCACAAGTTTTATAAACGATTTTACAAATTAACGAGAAATGAGTCGATCGTATGAGCGTGTTGAGAAAAGGATTTTTATGGGGCGGTGCAGTAGCAGCCCATCAATTAGAAGGTGGTTGGCAAGAAGGTGGCAAAGGTGTTAGTGTTGCTGATGTTATGACTGCTGGAAAAAACGGTGTGGCAAGAAAGATCACAGATGGTGTGATTGAAGGCAACTATTATCCTAATCATGAGGCAATTGATTTTTATCATCATTATAAGGAAGATGTTCGTTTATTTGCTGAATTAGGTTTGAATTGTTTTCGGACATCAATTGCCTGGAGCAGAATTTTTCCAAAAGGTGATGAATTAGAACCAAATGAAGCAGGGTTACAATTTTATGATGACCTATTTGATGAATGTCTAAAATATGGGATCGAACCGGTTATCACGCTTTCCCATTTTGAAATGCCTTATCATTTAGTAAAAGAATATGGTGGTTGGCGAAATCGAAAAATGATTGAATTTTTTACTCGGTTTGCGGAAACTTGTTTCACTCGTTACCAAGAGAAAGTGAAATACTGGATGACCTTTAATGAAATCAATAACCAAGCGAATTTTCACGAAGATTTTGCACCATTTACTAATTCGGGTATTCGTTATGAAGAAGGCGAAGATCGCGAAGCAATCATGTACCAGGCTGCACACTATGAATTAGTGGCAAGTGCGCAAGCGGTAGAAATTGGTCATCGGATTAATCCAGATTTTGAAATTGGTTGTATGATTGCCATGGTGCCAATCTATAGTTACTCATGTAGCCCCAATGATATGATGGCAGCAACAGTTGCGATGCAAAGACGTTATTGGTTTACTGACGTGCATTGTAAAGGTCGCTATCCAAGTTATATGGATGCGTACTTTAAACGAAAAGGATTTGAATTAGATCGAACAGCAGAAGATGCCCGTATTTTAAAGGTAGGGTGTGTCGACTATATCGGCTTTAGTTACTATATGTCGTTTGCAATCAAAGATCATGATAAAGCACCAACTTTTGACTATGATGAAGCAGCAGACTTAGTAGAAAATCCTTATGTGAAAGCATCTGACTGGGGATGGCAAATCGATCCTATGGGTTTGCGTTACGCAATGAACTGGTTCAATGAACGTTACGAAAAACCATTATTTATTGTGGAAAATGGGTTTGGTGCAATTGATGAGATTGGGGAAAGCGGACAAGTCGAAGATGATTATCGCATTGAGTATTTGCGAGAGCACATTGCTTCAATGAAAGATGCTGTTGAATATGATGGTATTGATTTAATGGGCTACACGCCATGGGGATTCATTGATTTGGTTTCTGCCGGGACAGGAGAAATGAAAAAACGTTACGGCTTTATCTATGTTGATAAGGACAACGAAGGAAATGGAACATTGGCAAGAAGCAAGAAAAAATCGTTTGATTGGTATAAGGAAGTTATTGCCACAAACGGTGAAACATTAAGCTAAAAAAACTGCGACAAAATCGTTTAAGATTTTGTCGCAGTTTTTAATTGAAAGCAAAAATTATTTTTGGATTAACAACTGTACAACGATGACCAATGTATTCATACCTACATGTGTAATCATTGAAGTCCAAATTCGACCAGTTGATTTATACAATAAACTAAAGAAGAAACCTAAGAAAAAGTAAACCAATAGATGACCATCTGCATGTGCAACAGCAAAAAGTAGAGAACTGATTACAGCACCTACCCAAAAATTCGAGTAGTGACTAACGAGTCCTAGAATACTACGACGAAAAACAAGCTCCTCCATGATTGGGCCACCAATAGTCGTTGCTAGAATAAATGCGGGTGCTTTTAAAATCATTTGGATGATGTTTTGCGTATTTTCAGATGGAGCGCTTTGACCAAATAAGAAAGTTTCGATTCCGACAGCCGCACCTTGTAAAAAGATTGCTATCAAAATACCACCTAATCCAAGTAAAATGATTTCAGGAACACTTGCTTTAGGGACATCTGCCTCTATTGTTAAAGGTTCCTTTTGTTTGAAGTACAAAAACAGCAGCAAAACTGCTCCTAGTAAATAAGTAATAGTCATGGCCGAAATCAAACCAGTCGAAGAGGTAACAATACCTGTGATTCTTAAAAGGGCAGGTGAAACAAAGACTAAACCGTAGCAAAAAATGCTTAGTAGACTATATTTTTTTAATGACATGAAATTCCTCCTTACAGGCTCTTATAAAAGATGACTTACCTGTGTTAGTAGACAAGATTTATTGGTAATTATACCATACGAAAGTTGTTCGCCAATGAAAATAAAAAATCAGATTTCTTTGATTTAAAAAGCTTGCAAAAAAGGAGCAGAATGAGTATTATTAAAAATGTAGGTTAGCACTCGAAAGGTAAGAGTGCTAACGGAACTAAAAATCGTGTTATCGGAGGGATTTATCGTGTTAAAACCATTAGGTGACCGCGTCATCATCGAAGTCGCAAAAGAAGAAGAAAAAACTGTTGGAGGAATCGTCTTAGCTTCCTCTGCCAAAGAAAAACCACAAACTGGTAGAATCGTTGCGGTTGGTGAAGGCCGTTTATTAGAAAACGGTGAACAAGTTCCTGCCGCTGTTAAAGAAGGCGATCAAGTAATGTTTGAAAAGTATGCTGGGACAGAAGTGAAATTTGAAGGTAAAGAATATTTGATCGTTTCAGGTAAAGATATCATGGCGATCGTTGAGTAAAACAAGATAAACAAAATTTATTATTGAGGTGAAACCAATCATGGCAAAAGAATTAAAATTCGCAGAAGACGCACGCGCAGCAATGCTTCGTGGCGTAGATAAATTAGCTGATACAGTAAAAGTTACCTTAGGTCCAAAAGGCCGTAATGTTGTTTTAGAAAAATCTTATGGATCTCCATTGATTACTAATGACGGGGTAACAATTGCAAAAGAAATCGAATTAGAAGATCATTTTGAAAATATGGGTGCAAAATTAGTTTCTGAAGTTGCTTCAAAAACGAATGATATTGCTGGTGATGGTACAACTACTGCTACTGTTTTAACACAAGCAATCGTTCGTGAAGGCTTGAAAAACGTAACAGCCGGCGCTAATCCTTTAGGCATTCGTCGCGGAATTGAATTAGCTACAAAAGCGGCAGTAGAAGAATTACACAATATTTCAACAGTTGTTGATTCAAAAGAAGCAATTGCACAAGTTGCGGCTGTTTCTTCTGGTTCAGAACAAGTAGGTCATTTGATTGCGGATGCAATGGAAAAAGTCGGCAATGACGGTGTCATCACAATTGAAGAATCAAAAGGGATCGAAACAGAACTAGATGTTGTTGAAGGAATGCAGTTTGACCGTGGATATTTATCACAATACATGGTTACTGATAATGACAAAATGGAAGCTGTTTTAGATAATCCATATATCTTGATTACAGACAAAAAAATCTCAAATATTCAAGATATCTTGCCTCTATTAGAACAAATTTTACAACAATCTCGTCCATTATTAATCATTGCAGATGATGTAGATGGCGAAGCATTACCAACATTAGTATTGAATAAAATTCGTGGAACATTTAACGTAGTTGCTGTCAAAGCACCAGGATTTGGTGACCGTCGTAAAGCGATGCTTGAAGATATCGCTATTTTGACAGGTGGTACAGTAATCACTGATGATCTAGGTCTAGAATTAAAAGACGCAACTGTCGATAACTTAGGAAATGCTTCAAAAGTTGTTGTTGATAAAGACAATACAACAATCGTTGAAGGTTCTGGCGATAAAACAGCAATTGACGCACGCGTTCAATTGATCAAAAATCAAATTGCTGAAACAACTTCTGACTTTGATCGTGAAAAATTACAAGAGCGTCTAGCTAAATTAGCTGGCGGTGTTGCAGTAGTCAAAGTTGGTGCGGCGACTGAAACAGAATTAAAAGAATTGAAATTACGTATTGAAGATGCATTGAATGCTACTCGTGCTGCCGTAGAAGAAGGCATGGTTTCTGGTGGTGGTACTGCATTGGTAAATGTTATTGGAAAAGTTTCTGCAGTAGAAGCCCAAGGTGACGTAGCAACAGGAATTAAGATTGTTGTTCGTGCATTAGAAGAACCAATTCGTCAAATCGCGGAAAATGCTGGCTATGAAGGTTCAGTAATCGTTGATAAACTGAAAAATGTTGAACTTGGTACTGGGTTCAATGCTGCAACAGGCGAATGGGTAAACATGGTGGAAGCCGGAATCGTTGATCCAACAAAAGTAACTCGTTCTGCATTGCAAAATGCTGCTTCCGTTTCAGCATTGTTATTAACAACAGAAGCAGTTGTTGCAGATAAACCAGAACCAGCTGCACCTGCTGCTCCAGCAATGGATCCATCAATGATGGGCGGCATGATGTAATCACTACTTTCAATTCATAAAAATTGAAAGTATAACAAAAAAGAGGCACATCCTGTTCAAAGGGGGTGTGCCTCTTTTTTGTGCCTATTTTCTTTCGAGAAACAACATCTTAAAAAGAAATACGATTAAATTAGATGTAAAAAATTATCTGAGGAATAATTTTTATCTTCGTTCATATGGCTGCACAGCTTGCTGTTTGTTCTTACTAGAAAAAACTACAAGAAGTAGAAAAAATTTCTGTTGCTTTAGCTTAGTTATTAACTCTAAATAAACAAAAATCGTTTAGTACGTCTTCTTCATGGCCAAAAATAGTCGTCTGTGTCGTTTAGTAGGCACATATAAAAATATATGCTATATTTGTAATATCATTATAATGTATGCGCATACATTATAGGTGATGCAACTAAAACTTAGGAGGATGAAGATGGACGGATTGATGAAGTGGATGGAAAAATATATTTTACCTGTGGCAACAAAAATAGGGTCAGAAAAGCATTTAGTCGCCTTGCGAGATGCCTTTATTGGTACGATGCCAGCAACAATGGCTGGTGCAATCGCAGTTTTGCTTAATGCTTTCATGCGCGATTTTCCTAATACCTATTTAGGAGAGGGCAATGCAATTACAACCTTTTTTACACCTGTTATTGGTGTAAATGGATTGATTTGGAATGGAACATTGGCGATTATGGCAGTTGTGTTTGCACTTTCTTTAGGCGCAAATTTAGCAAAAGCGTATGAAGTTGATCCTGTGTCAGGAAGTATTGTTTCATTAGTCGCTTTTATCATCGGATTACCGGATGCCGCTACTGCAGTTTTGACATTACCAGAGAAGTTATCAGAAGAAGCTTCGACAATGATCACTACAGCAGGTGGAGTTATTTCTGATGCTGCAGAAGGTGGCCAAACGCTCTCGATGGGCGCATGGGGTTATTTTAACTTTGGTAAGTATATGGGTGGATCGGGTCTTTTTACTGCAATGATCTTTGGATTTATTTCAGTCATTATTTTTGCTCTTTTAATTCGAAAAAACATTATTATCCGTATGCCGGACTCTGTACCACCGGCTGTTTCTAAGGCTTTTGCTGCAATCATCCCTGCAGTGGTTTCCTTGTATGTTGTTGGAATTATTAACTATTTATTCAAACAAACGGCTGGTGTTCCTTTAATCGACTGGATTTCTGAAGCAATCCAAAAGCCTTTAATGCATCTTTCACAGGGCTACGGCGCAGTATTTATCATTGTGCTACTTGTTCATGTTCTCTGGTTCTTTGGGCTTCATGGAACGAACATCATGTCACCAGTACTACAAACACTTTATGGAACTGCTATGGTTGAAAATACGAATGCTTTTCAAAATAATGAGCCAATTCCGTTTAAGTGGGTAGCCGGCTCTTTTGAAGCTTTTGTCTGGCCTGGTGGTGCAGGTGTGACTTTAGTATTAATTGTAATGATTCTTTTCTTATCAAAACGTGCGGATTATAAAACAGTTGGGAAATTAGGTATTGCTCCGGGTTTATTCAATATTAATGAACCAGTGATGTTTGGTTTGCCGGTTGTACTAAATCCGTTATTAATGATTCCGTTTATTTTAGCGCCTTTAGCTACTGCCACTATTGCATACTTCGCAACGATGGCGGGATTTGTAAGACCTGTAGTTGTCAATGTAATCTGGGTCATGCCAACGATTATTAGTGGTTTCTTAGCGACTGCTGGAGATTGGCGTGCCATTGTGTTGACGATTGTGAATTTGCTTGTAGCAGCATTGATTTGGGCACCATTTATTCTTGCGGCAAATAAGTTAGACCCTAATTTGGGAGAAACAAACGAAACAAACTGATTGCACTGAAAAAGTTGTTAATAAGTATAAAAATAATCCAAGCAAACAGTATTTCCAACTTGTTTGCTTGGATTTTATTTAACCAAAACTTTCCGCTTGCTCTGGGACGCGTTTCATAAACTATACTCGAGCTATCAAGAAGGAGGGCTTACCTATGCATACTTATGTGAAAGTTTTGGGAACATCAAGCACTTGTTTTTACGCGTTGGTAGATTGTAATGAAAATAAACTAGTTTTAAAAAGTTTTCAAGGCCTGAACAAACCAATGAGAGAAGAAATCGATGTCAATCAGTTAACGAATTTAACAAAAGATACATTTTGGGGCGGACAGCGAATTAGTTTTTATTATCAAGAAAAGTTGTATCAGTTTTATGAATGTGGGCCGGCTGTGATAGACTATCTACAAGAAAAACTTTTCGTTTAAGGTAGGTGAATCATCATCGTGGCAACTATTCGAGATATCGCACGTTTAACAGGTTATTCCGTCTCGACTATTTCTCGAGTTATTAATGAACACCCTTATGTGGATGAAAGAAAACGAGCAGAAATTTTAGCAGTTATGAAGGAACTAGACTATATTCCTAATGCAAATGCACGAACATTAAGCTATGGAGAAACCAAAAATTTAGGAGTCATTTTGCCATACACCAATCATCCATACTTTGATCAGTTGATTAGTGGAATTACTGAAGCCGCTTTCGATTCCAATTATAAAGTCACCTTGTTACCGACAAATTATCAAGCAAGTCGTGAAAAAGAGTATCTCGAAGAGTTTGCAGCAAAAAGATTTGATGGCTTGATCGTAACCTCGCGTGCTCATTCGTTAGAAAAATTGAAAGCGTACCAAAAATATGGCCCTATTATTTTTTGCGAAGAAATCAAAGATGAAAAATCAAGCTGTGTCTTTATTGATCGGGAACAATCGATTACGGAAGCATTGAAATTTTTACAAAAAGTTGGTGTCAAAAAACTAGGTGTTACTTTAGGAAGGAGTAGTCGACTTAGTTTTAATTCTAAGATTACCTTGCAATTATGTCGGAAAGTCTATTCGAATTTTGAAGAAGAAATGGTTTTCTGGGATTGTATTGGTTTGGAAGATGGGATCAAGGCAGGTGCTTTTTTTAATGAGCATCCAGTAGATGGTATTTTTACGAATTCAGATATGGTTGCAGCTGGTATCCTTAAAACATTTCCGAAAGGTCGAGCACCTAAATTAGTTGGCAGAGACAATCTGTATGTGAGTGATCTCTTAAATTTTCCCACTATTGATCATCATTTGAAGCAGTGTGGTGAAATGGCGTTTCACTTATTTTTGAAAAGACAACCGGAACAAATCAAGATTCCATATGAATTTATTCAAAGATAAAGAAAGTTTAAACAAACTAATAGCAAAAATAATTAGTGATTGTAAGAGGTTAGGCTAGAAATAATAAAAAAGACTGAAGTAGCTTTACGTGATTCCTCAAAAAGTTCAATTGTAAAATTGGGCTTTTTGAGGGCACTGGAGTAGGCTACCTCAGTCTTTTTCTTCGGTAAAAATTAGAACAGATTGGATTGGAATAAATGTTTCGCCTATTTCAATAACTGATAAGGGACAGAAAGTAATAATTATTTGCTGGTGTAATGTTGAATGATTTCATTCAATGCTTGGGTTGCACCATTCCCACTTCGTTCATCATAATAGGCGGTAAAACGTTCATCTGCCACATACATTTGTCCTAATCCTTGGTGAGCTTGTGGCGTATAAGTAGGCCAACTAAATGTTAGCCATTTTTTATGTGCGTCAAAAATGGCTTTTGCTAGTGGTTGATCCACTCCTGGCTGTGTAAGATAAGTTGTTAAATCGGCTAAAAGCTGTGACTCAACTGTTTGCATGGCTTGGAATTGTTCCTCAGTCATGTTCGCCCATTTTTGATTGGCTTTCGCAACTGTTTTTTCGCCATACGCTTCTCGAATCTCTTGCCCAAATTTTTCTTCATTTTCGCTGATTTTTTGTTGCTTGAATCCTGCAAATTTTTCTTGGTCTGACATAGTTATTCCTCCTTCGTAACTAGTAAGTGTTTTTTGTACAGTTGTCAAAAGGGCGTCAATTTGCGCTCTTTTTTTTAATAGAAGTTTCTGATGTTCAAGTAAAGCTTGGTGCTGATCAAAGTCTGGTTGGTTTAGTAATTCCTGAATTTGTTCAAGTTTGAACTCAAGTGAGCGATAAAATAAAATTTGTTGGAGTCGATCAATTTCATTTGCTCCATAGATGCGATAACCAGAAGAGTTAATCCTAGCTGGTTTGAGCAACCCAATTTCATCATAGAAACGTAATGTTCGGGGGCTAACACCTGATAGCTCTGCTATTTTTTTGATTGTATATTCCATTTTTTCCCTCCTGACACTTGCTAGAATACTCCCTCACGTAACGAGAAGGTCAAGGAAAAATTTCAAAATCCTATTAAAAATTATGTTATACTATTTCATAAGAAAAGGAAAAGGAGAAATCAATGAACATTGTTTTTTCAGATATTGATGGAACGTTTCAAGAGTTAGGAAAAGAAATTCCGCCGATTAATCGCGAAGCCATTCAAGCGTTACAAGCCAAAGGCGATCATTTTGTTTTTGTTACAGGACGCGGATACGACTTAGTCAAACAAATGAATGATGAATTATTAATTGATTGTGATGTTATTTTTGGAAATGGTGCAGGTATTAAGAAAATAGGCGAACCTGAACGTTATACTAGTACACTGACACATCAAGAAACAACAGAAGTAATCAACATTTTAGAAGAACAAGAAATTTTACACTTTATTCATACAAATCACGGTGTGGTGATAAGACCTACGAAAGAGTACACGAAACAGCTAAGTGCCTTGAGAGAATCATTAGAAAAACTTGGGGAGCAAGGCAAACGAATTATGGATTACAAGGAACAATATTTTGAAAACGATTGCGTACATACGGAAGATATCGCAAAGTATCTTTCTGAAAGACCTGAAACAATCGTGGTCAAGATCGAATTGATGGAAGCAGATGATGCACGTCACGAGGCGATTCGATCTTCTTTACAAGAAACAGAATTGCTTGTGTTCCATTCATTTATAAAAACCTTGGAAATTGTACATCCTGATAGTACAAAAGGAAGTGCCATCACCAATTATTTATCTGATTATCCATTAGCAACCAGCTATGGTATCGGAGATGGAGAAAATGATTTGGCTATGTTAGCTGTTGTTGATGTGCCTGTTGCTGTGGAAAATGCCGCAACCAATGTGAAAGAAAGTAGTCATGTGATTGCGCCTAGTTGCAGTGAAGGTGGCGTCGGCCGGTTTATTTTTGAACATATTTTATAATTAAAAAGAAAAAGAGGGATGAGATGAAATTAGTTGAAACACCAATAAATAGTAATCTAAATATCAAGACATTTTACCCAAAAATAGTGGATTTCTTTTTTGGAAATCAGGCAATTAACTACTATAAGTTCTATTCGCTAGATCGTACACAAATTTTATATGTAGATACGTATGATAAAATCCAGTTGGTGATGATTAATACGAAAAAGAAAATTACAAAGCAAGAAATTGACTATGCTATTCGTCGAATCTTGAAAGTAGCACGCGAAGATGTGACCGTTCACATTGGTGTCAAACAAGAATTGGAACGGGCTGGCCTTCAATTCAAACGTCCAAATAAAGATATTGTGATTATTGAACAAAATGTAACAAATGCCTAACAAAAAGGGACTGGGACGAAACTAAAAATTCAGTCGTTCTTAATCTATCTTTCAATGCAAAAAAGCCTAAAATCAACGTTTTAAAAAACGAATTTTAGGCTTTTTTTCTATTTAGGCTGGTTTTGTCCCAGACTCTTTTTATTTTTGAACGATGTCCTTCCAAAAATGAAAATATTGTTCAGCCAAGCAAATTGTTGAAATCTGTTCCCACTGGATAAAATGTTCATCAAGATAGAAGCCATCAGGTGTGATGCTTGGTTGAACCAATCCTTCTGCATAACTATGGTCCAAACGTTCAACAATAATTTTTTGCTTTGCGATATAAGCAGTGATAATAACTGTTTCAAAGTGCTGTGTAATTGTACGCATAACAGCCTCCTTATCTATACTGTCCAAGTAGATTGCGCGAATAAATGAATGGATAACTACAATGAATTGAAGTCTTCAACAAACTAATTAGAACATATGTTCGTTTCTCTGTCAATCAATTCATCAAAGAAAAAATGAAAAGGAATAAAGAATATCAAGCTGATATTTTCGGAAAAAAATCAAGTTTTCTTTTCCTATTTCGTTTTTTTGATATAATGGTTAGGAAATGAAAAATTGCCAAGAGGAGTATTAAACAGATGAATAAAATTTACCCAGATGACAGTTTGACGCTACACACTGATTTGTACCAAATCAATATGATGCAGACATACTGGGAATTAGGTCGTGCAGATCTACATGCCGTTTTTGAATGTTACTTTCGAGAAATGCCTTTTAACCATGGTTATGCTGTCTTTGCTGGTCTGGAACGTTTAGTTCAATATTTAGAAAACTTAACTTTCAGTGAATCAGATATTGACTACTTACGAGAAGTGGGTAACTATCCAGAAGGCTTCCTTACTTATTTAAAAGAATTTGAATTTAAAGCAACCGTTCGTTCAATGCTTGAAGGCGAGATCGTCTTTAACAATGAACCACTTATTCAAGTCGAAGGACCGTTGGCACATTGCCAGTTGGTCGAAACAGCACTGCTGAATATGGTCAATTTCCAAACATTGATTGCTACGAAAGCAGCCCGAATCAAATCCGTTATTGGTGACGATCCACTATTGGAATTTGGAACAAGACGTGCGCAAGAACTTGATGCGGCGGTTTGGGGAACACGTGCAGCCTTCATTGGTGGTGCCGATGCGACAAGTAACGTGCGTGCTGGGAAAATTTTTGGTATTCCTGCGAGTGGAACTCATGCTCATTCATTAGTTCAGTCATATGGAAACGACTATGATGCTTTCATGGCTTACGCGAAAACACATAAAGACTGTGTCTTTTTAGTAGATACGTATAATACGTTGAAGTCAGGTGTGCCAAGTGCGATTCGAGTGGCGAGAGAAATGGGTGATAAAATCAATTTCCAAGGTGTTCGCATTGATAGTGGTGATATGGCGTATATTTCAAAACGTGTGCGTGAACAATTAGATGCAGCAGGCTTTACTGAAGCAAAAATCTATGCTTCTAACGACTTAGATGAAGCAACGATTCTAAATTTAAAAATGCAAAAAGCAAAAATCGATGTTTGGGGTGTGGGCACTAAGTTGATTACAGCTTACGACCAACCTGCACTAGGGGCTGTTTTCAAATTAGTATCTATTGAAAACAAAGAAGGAAAAATGATTGATACCATCAAGTTATCTAGTAATGCAGAAAAAGTAACAACGCCAGGGAAAAAACAGGTTTGGCGTATTACACGAAATTTTGACGGAAAATCTGAAGGAGACTATGTCACGTTATGGAATGAAGATCCTCGCAAGGAAGAGGAAATCTTTATGTTCCATCCTGTTCATACGTTCATCAATAAAACGGTACGTGATTTTTCGGCACGTCCGATGTTACAAGATATTTTTGTTGAAGGAAAGTTGGTCTATTCATTACCTTCGCTAAATGAAATTAAAGACTATGCACGTGAGAACTTGGACTCTCTATGGGAAGAATATAAACGTGATTTGAACCCACAAAAGTATCCAGTTGATTTATCAACAGAGTGCTGGAATCACAAGATGTCTATTATGGAACGAATGAAAAAAAGCGTTGCTGATCTACACAATGAAGCATGATTGAAATCACTGAGGGGGAACAAACATGAGTTTACAACAAGAAATTATTCAAGAACTAGGTGTGAAACCTATAATTGATGCACAAACAGAAATTCGTCGAAGTGTGGACTTTTTGAAAGACTACTTAAAAAAATACCCATTTATCAAAACATTTGTTTTAGGAATCAGTGGTGGACAAGATTCAACTTTAGCTGGTCGTTTAGCACAGTTAGCAATGGCTGAAATGCGTGAAGAAACACAAGATGACAGTTATCAATTTGTTGCTGTTCGCTTACCTTATGGCGAACAAGCTGACGAAGAAGATGCAAAAGCTGCATTGGATTTTATTCAGCCCGATGTGAGTTTACGTGTTGATATCAAACCTGCTGTGGATGCACAAGTTGCCTCATTGAGTGAAGCAGGTGTTGAAATCAGTGATTTTAATAAAGGAAATATCAAAGCACGTCAACGAATGATTACTCAATACGGTGTTGCTGGTGCAAAATTTGGTGCTGTCTTGGGAACAGATCATGCTGCAGAAAATATTACAGGATTCTTTACAAAATTTGGTGATGGTGGGGCAGATATTTTACCACTTTTTCGTTTGAACAAGCGACAAGGAAAAGCTCTGTTAAAAGAACTAGGTGCGCCAGCAGAATTGTATACAAAAATTCCAACGGCGGACTTGGAAGATGGGAAACCATTAATTGCAGATGAAGTTGCTTTAGGTGTCACTTATGATCAAATTGATGATTATTTAGAAGGAAAAGAAATTCCTGAACATGCACAAGAAACCCTTGAAGCTTGGTGGGATAAAACAAAACATAAACGTCATCTACCAATTACGGTTTTTGATGATTTTTGGAAGTAAGACAAAGCTGTAAAAGAAGTCGGAGGATTTTTAAATCTTCCGACTTCTTTTTTACTTATTTGAGCTAGCTATGTTCGCAAATGCCGATAAATGAGACAGAGAATTACAGGAACCGTTATAATAAAAGAAGAGAACAAGCTAGTTTAAAAAATAGGATTTGAATAAGGTTTGAATGATTCATAAGGGCGAGTAAGCTTGAAGGAAAAGCCAATTATAAATTTTAAAAAAATGTGTGATTGTACAGATTGGCTAAGCGATGAAACATGAGCAGTCGATTTTGATTATAAAAAATTAAAAATAATCATTTAGAAGGTGAACGAAAATGAGAAAAGAAATCAAACTAGTAATGAGTGATATTGACGGAACGATTTTAACTAGCGAACACAGAATTGATAACAAATTAGCTGGTCGTTTGAAACAACTAAAAGCTAGAAATATTCCTTTTGTTTTGGCATCTGCCAGATCTCCTAAAGGAATGCATGACATTGCGAAAGTATTGGAAATCACTGAATACCCAATGGCTTGTTACAATGGTGCCTTGATTGTCAGAGAAGGAGAAGACGACCCGTTTCAACAAATTTTTAGTCAAGAATTGAATGTAGGAGAAACACTTCAGCTCATTGAACTTTTAACGAAAAAATTTAAAACTATCTCAATTAGTTTGTATTCAGGAAGCGACTGGTATGTGGAGTCAGTTGACGAGTGGGTAGAGCAAGAAGCTGCAATCACGAAACTTGAACCAATTGTAGCCAATCTTAACCAATTACTTTTAGAACAAAGACTGCCAGTTCATAAGCTATTATTGATAGGATTAACTTCAGAAATTGAGCAACTAAAGGAAGTTTGCGAATCATTAAATCTGGAAACTAGTTCGTTTTATTTATCAAAGGAAAATTATCTGGAAGTTACTCACTATCAAGTATCGAAAGAAAAAGCGTTAACGATTGTGGCAAATCACTATCAAATTCCTTTAGAAAACACGATGGCAATTGGAGATAACTTTAACGATCTGCCTATGATCAAATTATCTGGAATGGGAGTGGCAATGGGCAATGCACCGGAAGAAGTAACTAAAGGGGCAACCATCCAAACAGCGACTAATGATGAAAATGGTGTGTCAAAAGTATTGTTGAATCAGATTCTTTTGCAAGAAATTTGATTGTATTTTTTAAGTGAAGAAAATAGATTATTTTACTTGGGAAGCTAATTGGATAACAACAGTTGACTAATAGAAGTTAATTCTTGTCTAAATTTCTGTAATCAGAGATACTGATAAAAAGGAGGCGATTTTATGTACCGGATTTCTTTAGTTGATGATATTGCCACGGAACAGATGAAACAATTGGAAGAGCCATTTTTTGAACGGACAGATAAAAAGGATGCGCACGGCTTACTAGTAAGAAGTTCAATTGTTGAAGAAGACTGGATTGGATCAGAATTGTTAGCAATTTCAAGAGCTGGTGTTGGGGTCAACACGATCCAGGTACAAAAAGCCACCGAAAATGGCACGATTGTGATGAATACGCCTGGCGTTAATGCAAATGCAGTCAAAGAACTAGTATTAAGCTGTTTGTTTTTATCTGTTCGCCCGGTTATCAAAGCAAGCGAGATGGTTCAAGCTTTAGAGGGAGCAGACTTGTTAGAGCAAGCAGAAGCAAACCGAAAACCGTTTGTAGGTAAAGAATTACAAGGAAAAGTGATTGGTTTACTTGGATTAGGTTCAATTGGAAGAGAAGTTGCTCGAATTTGTTATGAATTAGGCATGGAAGTTTTAGGCTATGCTAGAAGAAATCACGAGTTAGACTATGTTGAGCAATTACCCTTGCCGGATATTTTACGATTGTCTGATTTCGTCGTGATTATGCTACCTTCAACGCCGGAAACAAATGGGCTGTTGGGGAAAGAAGAGTTATCTTTAATGAAAGAAGAGGCTATTTTAATTAATGTGGGACGAAGTGGAATTGTAGATAATGCAGCACTTTTACAAGTGATTGAGGATGGAAAACTGGCAAAATACATAACAGATTTTCCAGCACAAGAATTTTTAGGAAATGAAAAAATCATGATGCTTCCGCACATTGGTGGGTCCACAAAAGAAGCTTTAGCGGATAGCAGTCGGGAAGCTGTTCGAGCATTACGAAACTATCTGCTATTTGGAACAGTTCGTTCATCGGTGAATTTTCCAGCTGTGCGAATGGTCTTTCGTGCGCCGTATCGTTTTACGATTTTTTATCAAAAAAGACAAGGAATCTTATCGGAAGTTTTTAAAATTTTGGAGGAAAATGATTTACCAATTGGTAATATGACGCGTAACCAGAAAGAGGATTACGTTTATACACTGATTGACATTGAGAGTACAGATGTCAAAAATTTATTAGAAGCTAACCGTCAGTTAGAAACGATTGCGGATGTTAAACGTGTACGGTTATTAGTACGTCCACAAGTTCAATCAAGTTATTTTTATTTCTTTAATTAGCCGATGACCGCTTTACTTTCAAATTTGATGCTACTAAAATAAGAGAGTGAGTCAAATTTAAAATAATCGTTTAAGTTCATAAAGTAGGCGATGAAGGAGCAATTAATTGAAGAAAAGAATAAATAATCTTTCACTTAAACAAAAGAGTATCATTCGAATTAGTTTGACTACGATTGGCGTGATCGCTTTAGTTGTATTGAGTAATTTATTTTTACAATGGTGCCAAAATGATTTGTCCTATGACTTAGCATTGAAATTTGCGTTTTCTTGGCATACAGAAAAGTTTATTTTAGCTTGCTTAGTTTTATTCGTTTTTCTGGTCTTCCTCAGCAGTGTTGCAGGATCGGTTCTGGTTGGATCCATTTTGTATACAACGATTATCGGCATTTTAGGTGTTGCTGACTATTTAAAAATGAGTTATCGACAGGAGCCTATTTATCCTGATGACATCAAAATGATTACGGAACTTAGTTTGCTGAAAGAGATGGCAGGGGGAACGACATTTTTTATTTTAATGGGAATTACTGGTTTAGTAATCATTTTATTTGCTTGGGGGCTATACCGGAGTTTCAAAAAAGGTCGTCGTTTTCAGGTCGTACGAGGAACTGTCTTCGTTTTATCTGCTATTCTATTGATGTACGTTGGTAGTTTTAATAACCCGAATAATCTCTTACGAAAAGCGTACAACAAAACAGCCTTGTGGATTCCTTATAGTCAGAAAATGAACTACTATAATACAGGATTTATTGGCGGGTTTCTTTACAATCTACAAGTTGAAGCAATGGATGAACCAAAAGGCTATTCCAAAGCGAAAGTGGCAGAAATCACTAAGAATTATCAACAAATAGCTGATAAGAAAAATCAAACAGTTGAAGAAGAGCAACCAAACATCGTTTATGTGATGAGCGAAAGTTTTTCTGACCCTAGTCACTTAAACGGAATCGAAGTTTCAGGAAATCCACTGCAAGATTATTATGACATTGCGAATCAAACCTATAGTGGCAAAATGTTGTCCCAAAATTATGGGGGTGGAACTGCAAATATTGAGTTTGAAGCGTTAACTGGTTTTTCAATGGAACTATTTAATGCACAATTAACAACTCCGTACACGATGTTAGTTCCTAAAATGACAAAATTTCCATCATTGGTTTCCAATCTAGCAGCGCAAAATTATCAAACAACAGCGATTCATCCCTATAACACATCAATGTATAAGCGTGAAGATGTGTATGATGTTTTGGGATTTGATTCATTTATCAGTGAAAAAGAAATGAATTACACAGAAAAACTCCAAAACAATCCTTATATTTCAGATAAAGCCGCTTATCAAGAAGTTTTATCTATTTTAAAACAGCAAGATTCACCACAATTTGTTCATCTAGTAACGATGCAAACACATATGCCTTATGGTGGAAAGTATTCAGATATTGCTTACGATGCTCAGGCAAGTGACGGCAGTGACACCGATAATTTAACCAACTATTTGCAGGACGTTGCCTATAGCAGTGAGGCACTGAAGGAATTTGTTGATAGTTTACAAGATGTTTCGCGAAGAACCCTAGTTGTTTTCTGGGGAGATCATCTTCCTGGTATTTACTCAGAAGTAGTGCAAGGAGCAAACGATGAGCAGACTTTACATGAAACACAATTTTTAATGTTTGATAGCGAAGGAAAATTAACAAATCAAGCTACTCATGATGCAATCAGTAGTCCATTTTATTTTGCAGCTAACTTATTGGAACAAACGAATCAAGCAACAACAGGGTTCTATCAATTGCTATTGGAAATGGAGCAAGTTTTACCTGCGTTTGAAAGGGGCTTATATTATCAAAATGGGCAGTGGCGTAAAGAGGCACAACTGAATGAGCAACAAAAAAAATTATATGAAGACTATCAAATGATTCAATATGACATCGTTTCTGGTAAACAATATAGTTTACAGGCTAGTTTTTTTGAAAATAGTGATTGAAGTGAAAAGAAACAAGGCGAGAAATAAGCTTGTCATAAAATAGTAAAAACAGGTACAATAAAGGATAGATAAACGGAGAAAGTAGGGAATTTCATGTTACCAAATATTGGTTATTATGTTCAATCAGTCGATAACATTGTGAAACAAACGGAAGAAATTGGCGAGCAAATGCATCCCAAATACGAAATGATTCGTCAAGCAATTGATGAAAAGAAAGTGGCAGAATTAAATTCAGAACAATTAACAGAAGTTGTTCAATTGTTTGAAGCTGGAACTAAGCAATACCGAGCTATGCTGAAAAAAGTTAGTACGTTACGTCCTCCAGCAAAAGTGATGGGGATTCACAAAAAATTTGAACGTGCCTATCTTTCTTATGTAGCTGGTTGTGAAGAAATGATTCAAAGTATTAACGTAGAAAAGGGAATTGATACGGATTTATTTGAAGCTTCAGAAAAGAAACAAGACCAAGCAACAGATGATATTTCACTAGCAATCCAAAAAATGACCAATCTTTTGATGAAAAAATAATTTAAAGATAAAACTAGAGTTATTTAATCTAAATATAACGTTTTTTTTATGATAAGAGTTGTTCACTGCTATATGATAAAAGCATAACCAACAACAACCTTTATTTACTCTCATTGAGTAAGTAGCCTTTTCCACCGAGCCTAACCAACTCGGTGGTTTTTTGATGCTCAAAAATTCAATGTATAATAAAAAAGCTTGTGGTACAAAGCGTCCGACTCCGCCAGATAATTCACAACTAGCCCAAAACATGAAAAGCTATTTTGGTCAGTTGATTGTTATCTAGTCGGAGCTAGACGTTTTGTGCCACAAGCTCTACTCACGGTGTTCAAGAAGTAATTCCTGCTAAATAAGTCTAAATTTCACAAAATTTGAAAAACAATTTCTGGAAATTTATTCTTATTTATTTAAGCTAGACACTTCTTTTACGACCTTTATTTACGGTGTTCCCCAAGCAACTCCTCCATATAACGTGGATCCACTTCAAAATATGAGAAGCTATTTTGAGTACCTGCTCATTATCTGTTTGGAGTTGAGCGCTTGGAACCACAACCTCTATTCACAGTGTTCTCAAAGTAGCTTCTTCGGTAATAAGTCCTCTTTTCTTAAAAATATGAGAAGCTATTTTTAGAAAAGATTCCTTATTACTTGAAGCTAACCACTTTGCGCCACAACCTTTTTCAGTTTTCAACATTCCTGACGTAGTTATCAAAATAATCTTCCAGATTTTTCTTTAGTTGTTGATAGTCTGCTTCAGTATACTCTTTATCTTCGATTTTCCCCTGAAAAAAAGGAATCTGCAAATCTTCTCGCAAACGATCTAACACTTCTTGTTGGTTCATGTTCTTCGCTTCTTTCTTCATCATTCATCTATAGTTATTACTAGGTTCATTTATAAGCTGTGAAAAATAGCAGTTAAATGTTCAAAGTTTTGTTTCATAATGGTCAATTTGCTATAAAGCAAAGCGGTATTAGAATCTTCATTGAAGAAGACTTGCTTGAGTTCAGCATAAAACTGATGAAAAGCATCAAAAAATTTGCTGACTTCTTTGATTTGCAATTCTGGATGTAGCTGAGTATATAATTTTGCTGTTTGAGCGAGGCTGTATAGCTCGTTCGTCACAACAATAACTCGATTTTTTTCATAGCGTGGGCTAGTAATCAATTCGTACAAGGGAAGACACTTATTATAAAGTTCAGAAAGGTTGTCTAATAGATACTCTTCAGCTGATTTTTGAATCATAAAAATTTCCTCCTTTGAAAAATAAGTTGATTTTAGTCGAAATAGACGCACACACACTCAGGTGCATAAATGTCTTTTTGTAGTAATGTTAACTTTCCGGTTTGAGCATCACATGTGAATAAAGTTAAGTTATCACTATTTTGATTTGCACAAACTAAAAACTCATTTGTTGAATTTAAGGCAAAGTCACGAGGAAAATCACCTTCTGTTGAAATATTTTGAATAGCAGAAAGCTGTTCACCATTACTAGAAATCTCAAAGACTGCGATGGAGTTATGTCCACGATTAGAAGTATATAAGAAACGGCCGTCATTTGAAATTCGGATAGCAGCACCGCCATTTTCACCTGTGAAATCTTCTGGTAAAGTTGAAATTTTTTGTAACTTTTCAAATGAACCATTTTCTTGATAAGCGAGGACGCTTACGGTGCTGTCTAATTCACCAAATAAATAAGCAATTGGCTGTGTCGGATGGAAAACTAAATGACGGGGTCCAGTTCCAGGTTCAGCTACAAAAGTGGCTGCTAGAGTTAACTTTCCATTTTCTGCAACATCATAAGTGTACACTCGATCAGTTCCAAGATCACAAACAACTAAACGTTGGTCAGGTGTTAAATCAGTGTAGTGGACATGTGCGTGGTCTTGATTTTTATGTGGTCCAGTTTCCTCTTGATGATAAAGAGATTCGACAGCTTCAATACCACCATTATCTAAAATACGATAGACATTTACTTCACCTTTATGATAATTTGCACCATAAACCAGCTGACGGGTTTCATCTACTGCTACATAACAAAGAGGTGCTCCTTCTTCTGTTACCGCATTCAAAAATTGATACGTTGAATCGTATGCGCCTGCGCCACCTAATCCATCAACTGTTGTGACCGTGTATAGATTCTCTGCTTTACTCTTTGCTAAATAGGTGGGACTCACTTCTTTAGTTGCTAAAGTTAGTCCAGATAATTCTTTTTTTTCAGTATCAAGATCGATTGTATAAATTCCTTCACTTACTCGGCGTGTATAAGTACCCAAAATGATTTTTTCAATCATTTGATTCCCTCCTAAAAAAATGAAATTGTTTTCTTTTTTATTTTAGCATACAACTGTTCTTGGCGGATAATGAAAGAGAATATGCTATAATATTTTTGAGCGTAAAAATACGCTGTATGAAGAAAAACACTGTTCATTGTGATAGTAATCAAAGGAGAGATCAAGATGATTCAAGCCAATGTAGTAGAAATTGGACCAGAAGCAATTAATGAAAAAGAACCAATGCTGATTTTATTTAACAACACAGCAACAACTACTTTACGAAACTACTCGATTATCCAAGAATTTTTAAATAAAGAACCCTTTAAGCTAGAATCTGGAAAAACAATTCGATTTGATGAACAAGAATATACGATTGAACATGTCGGAACGACTGCTAATCAAAATCTGGAAACAGTTGGTCACGTAACGTTAGTGTTTGACGAGCATCAACCAGAAAATACGATTGTTAATGGTGTGTATTTGAATCCTTATCAACTTCCAGAAATTCATTTGGGAACACAAATTTATTATCAGTAGGAGGGACATATGGAGGAGAAAAATAAAAAAGGAAAACCAATTTCCTGGTTTTGGAAATGGTTTTTAAATAATCAAGTAGTAACGGCCTTATTAGTTGTTCTGCTTTTATTAGTAATCGTCTTTCTTTTTACGAAAGTGTCATACCTATTTGAACCTGTGTGGCAATTCTTAGCTATCGTTGGCCTACCAATTATTTTAGCGGGTATTTTATATTATTTGATGAATCCTGTGGTGGACTATTTAGAGAAGAAAAAGATTCCCAGAATTTACAGTATTATTGGTTTATTTGTCGTTGTGGTGGCGCTAATCGTTTGGGGAATCGTAGTGATTGTGCCAAAAATTCAAGAGCAATCAGTTAGCTTTGCTAGTAATTTCCCACAATATGTCGACACGATAGATGATAAATTAACAGAAATCTTACGCGATCCTTTGTTTAATCAATTTCGTGAACAACTTGAGACTGCGGGGGATAAAATTATTAATTCTGCCGGCGATTTGATTAAGAACCTTTCAAAAACGACCGTTCAAAGTGTTGGAAGTATCGTAGGAGCGGTAGCGACAGTCATTGTGGCAATTATGACGATGCCATTTATCTTGTTTTATTTATTGAAAGATGGACGTCAATTAGCACCTTACTTTGTTAAATTCTTACCAACACGTATGAGAAAACCAACTTTGAAAGTATTAAGTGAAATGAACGATCAAGTATCTTCTTATATAAGAGGTCAATTGACTGTGGCTTTTGCTGTGGCAATCATGTTTATCATTGGTTTTTCGATTATTGGATTGGAATATTCAGTGACGTTAGGTATTGTTGCAGGATTCTTGAATCTAATTCCGTACCTTGGCTCATTTTTAGCCATGATTCCAGCAGTCTTTCTTGGGATTGTAGCAGGGCCTTTGATGTTGGTGAAAGTGATTATCGTCTTTATTGCCGAGCAAACGATCGAAGGACGATTGATTTCACCATTAGTTTTAGGGAATCAATTAGCGATTCATCCAGTAACGATTTTATTGGTTTTATTGACTTCTGGAAAACTGTTTGGAATTGTGGGAGTTATTTTGGGAATACCTGTTTATGCGGCAGCCAAAGTAATCATCACGCATATTTTTGAATGGTACACAACGATTTCTTCCTTATATGAAGACGATCCAGTTGAAACGCCGAAAAAAGAATAGGCAACTATCTTAAAAATCAAAAAAAGAAACATAAATAAAAACAGCAAACGACAATCGAAAACTAGATTGTTGTTTGCTGTTTTTTTGTTGTAAAAGAGATCTGTTTTGCTTAGAAATCTTTTCCTAATTGAGTAGCTTTGTCTAGTGCTTCTTGCATCAATTCTTCTGCACGGTCAGGTGTGTAGTCGATTCCTTCGATAAATAATTGATCGATTTCGTCAATTCCAATAAAGTTCAAGATTCCTTTAACATATTGTGAAGCAAAATCTTGGCCTTGATAAATACCACCATTTGATTGGATGTGTAAAGCTTTCTTTCCTTGAACTAAACCTTGAGGACCATTTTCTGTATATTTGAATGTTTTACCAGCTACGTTGACCGTGTCAAACCAAGCTTTTAAACGTGTTGGAATATTTAGGTTCCAAAGTGCGTTGGCAATGACGATTTTATCAGCAGCTAGAAATTGTTCAGTTAATTCGTTAAACCGCGCGATTTTATGTTGTTGCTTTTCAGTTAATTCTGAGAAGTCGGCTCCAGTACGAAGAACTTCCCAACCAGATAATAATTCTTCGTCAATTTCAGGAATATCATCACGGTAAAGATCAAGAATAGTGATTTCATCTTCTGGATGACTTTCTTTATAGCTAGTTAGAAATGTAGAAAGAGCTTTAACTGAGCGTGATTCTTCAGCAGTTAAAGGATGACCTTTGACAATTAATACTGATGACATAATGATTCAATCTCCTTTTTTGTAAACATACTTGTTATGTTCAAGACTAACAAAGCTAGTTTAATCGAAAAAGAAAAGGCTATCAAGGTTTAAAAACAAAGAATAGTTCATTTAGCTGCTTTTCTTTTTTACTACTCATTCTTTTTTTACTGATCCATTTGGTGGAGCCAAAACAAAATCATACTGAAATCAAGTGTAAAAAAATAAAAAAACTTCAACTAAAGGCCAGTTTGTTTAGATTTATTTACCTCGACATCGGTAAAAGTATATTGGAAATGATTGATTTGCATGGCTATAATTTAGTTATTCCACCATGTTGATTTGGGATGAACATCTCAAATAACCCCACAAGTGGAAGAGCTGATTTTTTTACATAGTCGTAGCAAATCATCACTCTTTCATTAGAGTTGCTGTTAGTTCATTGTTTTTACAAAAAGATAGCCGAAGAGACTTCTCATATTCTAAGTTCGTCTGGCTGGCAAACGGGTTTTCTTTTAGGCAAATAATGAACGAACTCAAACGTAAAAGGTGGGAAACCCTTACTCACTTATTTTTAAAAGAAGCAGTGCATTCGTTTAACGGATGTACTGTTTCTTTTTTGCAGTTGAAATAAAGGAAAAAAATAATGTAAAAAACTTGCAAAACAGTCTGCTGGTGTTATAATGACATAGCGTCATATGACAACGCGTCATTTGGGCGAAGAAACGAAAGGAGGAGGACTATGCCAACACAAACATTTTTTCATTTGCCAAAGGAAAAGCAACAACGATTATTAGCCGCTGCGAATGCTGAGTTTTCACGTGTGCCGTTAAAGGATGCGTCAATTGCTAATATCGTGAAACTAGCTGAGATACCACGTGGTAGTTTTTATCAATATTTTGAAAATAAAGAGGATCTGTACTTCTATTATTTTGAGACACTGCGACGTGATAGTTCGCGAGATATGCGAAACTTGATGAAAGAAGTTCATGGAGATCTTTTTGAAGGCTTCGAGCTTTATTTTGAAAAGATGATTCGCGAAATCTTAGCAGGAGAAAATTCTGCATTTTATCGACACTTATTCATGAACATGGATTATCGCGCTTCACGTAAAGTGACTCCTCATCTTTCTGAAGAGGAAAAGGCAAAAAAAATGCCACATAAAAGACATAAGCAGGATACTCAAGCTTTAATAGAAGTGATTGATCAAACAAAACTAAAAGTAAGAGATTCACACGAATTAGAGCTGCTGATATCACTGTTGATGAATGCTGTTTTTTCAACGATTACACATTCATACAAATCACTTTCAGTGACGAAAGACTACTCAGTTGAACAAGCAATCGAAGAATTTAAGTTAAAGCTTTCTTGGTTGAAAGAGGGAGCCTATAAGTAGAAAGAAGGGGAATAGATGCTGAAAATTATTAAACGAATTTCCATTACTTCTGCCATTGCCGCAGTTGGTTTTATGGTTGTTCAAGTTTTGGCAGACTTATATTTACCAACATTGACATCCAACATTATTGATAAAGGGGTAGCTAAAGGAGACATTGACTATATTTGGCAGACTGGCTTTGTCATGATTGGCTTTTCATTGATTAGTATTTTAGCTGCTATTGGAAATACTTTTTTTGCGACGCGTGAGTCACAAAAATTAGGGAAAAAATTACGCTCAGATGTTTATCAAAAGGCAGAAAATCTAACAAATGATGGCTTTGATAAATTTGGAACAGCCTCGTTGATTACGAGAACAACAAATGATGTGACACAAATTCAAATGGTTGTTCAAATGTTTTTACGGATGATGATCAACGCACCTATTACATTGATAGGGGCAAGTTTTCTTGCTTATCAAAAAGATCAAGAGTTAACAAAAATCTTTTTGGTAGTTATCCCAATCATGTTAGTTTTAGTTGGCGGTATTATGTATTTTGCGGTTCCGTTGTTTAAGAGTATGCAAAAGAAAACGGACCGCTTGAACTTAGTTTTCCGTGAAGGCTTAACGGGTGTCCGCGTGATTCGTGCGTTTGATAAAACAAAGTTTGAAGAGAACCGTTTTGATTTAGCAAATAAAGATTACACAAATACAGCGATTCGCGTGAACTCAATTGTTGCATTGATGATGCCGTTGATGACGCTAATCATGAGTGGAACAAACGTAGCGATTACTTGGTTTGGTGGACACTACATAGCTGAAATGAATTTAGAAGTTGGGAATTTAATTGCTTTTATGACTTATGCGATGCAAATCCTAATTAGTTTCATGATGCTATCAATGATCTTTATCATGGTTCCTCGTGCGCAAGCTTCTGCTGATCGGATCAATGAAGTATTAGACGAAGATATCGATATTACGGACCCAAAAAATCCAAAAGAAGTAACGCTTGCCGGAAAGTCTGCAACGTTGAATTTTGACCATGTGGATTATCGTTATCGTGGTGCAGAAAAATTAGCGCTTGAAGATATTGATTTTCGTGCAAAATCAGGGGAAATCGTTGCGATTATCGGTGGAACTGGTTCTGGTAAAACAACGTTAGTGAATTTGATTCCTCGACTATATGAAATTGAATCAGGCGAAATTCGTTTAAATCAAACGGATATTCGCGAAATGACTCAAGAAAACTTGCGTGATTTGATTGGTTTCGTTCCACAAAAAGCGATTTTATTTTCTGGAACGATTCGGGAAAACATGCAATATGGCTTACCTGACGCAACGGATGAAATGATCTGGAAAGCATTAGAAATTGCTCAAGCAAAAGAGTTTGTTTCTGAGTTGGAAGACGGGCTAGATAGTCATGTTGAACAAGGTGGAGGAAATTTTTCTGGTGGACAAAGACAGCGGTTAGCGATTGCTCGCGCATTAGTCAAACCAGCAGATGTTTATGTATTTGATGATTCATTTTCTGCGCTTGATTTCAAAACAGATGCGAAACTTCGTCAAGCATTGAAACAGGACATGACCGACAGTATAACTGTTTTAGTAGCGCAACGCGTAAGTACCGTCATGGATGCTGATACGATTTTAGTTTTAGATGAAGGCAAGTTAGTTGGTAAAGGAACACATAAAGAACTGCTAGAAACAAATGAAACTTATGCGGAAATTGTTCGTTCGCAATTAAGAGAGGAGGACTTAGCATGAGTAAAGAAAAAACACAATCCTCTCATGGATCAATGCGTGGCGGAGGTGGTCATGGACCTGGGCGTAACATTGGTGCAAAAGGAGAAAAAGCAAAAAACTTCTGGGGGACAGTTAGCCGCCTCTTTAGCTATATGTCAAAACGACTAATTGCGATTGTTTTAGTATTTGTCTTGGCAATTGCGGCAGTGATTTTCCAAATCCAAACGCCGAAAGTTCTAGGTCGTGCAACAACTGAAATTTTTAAAGGCGTCATGATTGGCGCGAAACAGATGCAGCAAGGTCAAAAAGTGACTGAATTTCCAATTGACTTTGATAAAATCGGCCAAATTATTGCGACCGTCATTGTCATGTATGTTATTGCTGCCGTGTTTAGTTTCTTACAACAATTTATTATGACGCGTGTCTCACAACGAACAGTTTATGATTTGCGTAAGGACTTAGAAGCTAAAATGAACCGAGTACCCATTTCTTATTATGATACACATACGAATGGGGATATTATGTCTCGGGCAATCAACGATATGGACAACATTGCAAGTACCCTTCAACAAAATTTGACGCAATTTGTAACGAGTACAGTTACACTGATTGGGGTCATCGTGATGATGTTATCAATTAGTTGGCAATTGACACTAGTCGCTTTACTAATGATTCCGTTAAGTTTAATCGTTGTGATGATCGTCGCACCAAAATCACAAGTATATTTTTCAGATCAACAAAAGAGTTTAGGTTTGTTGAATAACCAAGTAGAAGAAACCTATGCTGGTCACACGATTGTTAAAACCTTTAATCATACTGGAAAAGATCAGGAAGTTTTTGAAGTTGAAAATGAAAAACTTTATGCGTCTGGTTGGAAAGCCCAATTTATTTCGGCAATCATTATGCCGTTGATGAACTTTGTTAAGAATTTAGGCTATGTGTTTGTCGCTGTCCTTGGTGGGATTAAAGTAGCAAATGGGAATATTTCTTTAGGGGATGTTCAAGCATTCTTGCAATATACAAGCCAATTCTCACAACCAATTACTCAAATCGCTAGCTTAATGAATACCATTCAATCAACTGTCGCTTCTGCAGAACGTGTATTTGAAGTCTTAGACGAAGCTGAAATGACAGATGAACCTTCAGGACTCCCAGTAGAAGAAGATTCTCCCTATAAAGTTCGCTTTGAAAATGTACAGTTTGGTTATACTGAGGATAACTTATTGATGACCGATTTTAACTTAAATGTCAAACCGGGAGAAATGGTCGCAATCGTTGGCCCAACTGGTGCAGGTAAAACTACGTTGATCAATTTGTTGGAACGTTTTTATGATGTGTCTGGCGGAAGCATTCGCTATGAAGGTGTTGATACTCGAGACTTATCCCGTGATGAGTTGCGTGCCAAATTCTCGATGGTCTTACAAGATACGTGGTTATTCACAGGTACAATCTATGACAATATCCATTATGGAAATGAACAAGCCACAAAAGACCAAGTAATTGCCGCTGCCAAAGCTGCTCATGTGGATGATTTTGTTCGTAAATTACCAGAAGGATATGACACGATTTTAAATGAAGATGCAAGTAACATCTCTCAAGGACAACGCCAATTGATCACGATTGCTCGCGCATTCTTGGCTAATCCAGATGTCTTGATTCTGGATGAGGCAACTTCAAGTGTTGATACTCGAACAGAGATTTTGATCCAACGAGCAATGAACCGTCTCTTAGAAAATCGGACAAGTTTTGTGGTTGCGCATCGCTTGTCAACGATTCGCGATGCAGACAATATTATTGTGATGAATCATGGATCAATTGTAGAAACAGGTAACCATGAAGAACTAATGGCTAAAGATGGTTTTTATGCTGATCTTTATAATAGTCAATTTTCTGAAGAAGTTGCTTAATAACAAGAGGTTGTGGCGCCAAGCGATTAGCTCCGAACAGATAATGAGCAAACACTCAAAATAGCTTTTCATGTTTTGAAGTGAATGCAAGTTATATTGAGTAGTTGCTTTGGGAACACCGTTTATTCTAAAAAGGGATGTGACAGAAGGATTGTCACATCCCTTTTTCATATTTATTTGAAATAACCAACTGATTGGCAACGAAAAATAATTAAAAAAGCTGTATTCAGGAAAAGTTATTTGTTAGATTCCGCCAATTTTTTTGATTTTCTTGAAGAAAATGGAGATTGGTGTTACTCTCGGACTAAATAAATTTCACAAATTCTTAGTTATTGCTTGAAAGAAGTGACATCCATCGTTAAAATATAATTTGACGCAGAAGGGGAGTAGAATAAATGAAAGATTTTAAATTGGGGGCTACTACCTATTTAAAAAGTGTGGCTATCCGAGTCAAAGATCGCGATAAAATGATTGCTTTTTATAAGGATACAGTTGGTTTTGATTTGAAGCGTGAAGAAAATGAGTTGGCTATTTTTGGTACACAAGATAGTGACAGTGAAATGCTTTTACTAGAAGAAAGCCCACGTGCGAACAATCACACAGGTGAAATCAAAAAGTTGAGTCGCTTTTCTTTGGTCATTCCAAGTGTGGAAGAAATGGCAGATATGTTATGCCGTATCCGTAAAACAAATTATCCAATTAAAGATGCACTGGAAGATCAAGCACGTATGGGAATCTTATTAGTTGACCCAGAAGGTAACGAACTTGAAATTTATTACGAAGAAAAAAATGCTGAAAAAGCAGAACCTGAAGTAATGGATCAAGAAGCTTTACTGCGAAAATCTGAAGAAAAATTCACAAAGTTAACATCAGGTGCCTATTTTGAAAAAATTCATTTGAATGTTAGCGACCTAGCGAAAGAGCGCCAATTTTTGAGTCATGTACTCGGACTAAAAGTACATAACGAAGAAAATGGTCTGCATGTACTGAACGAAGGCGATTTTCATGTTGGTTTGAACCAAGCAGTAGGTGGAACAATCGACTTACCAACAGATGAGGTTTTAGGATTAGACTTCTTGAAATTTGTCGTGACACCAGAAAACATGGAAACATTGATTGAACATTTACAAGCTGAAAATCTTGATTTCTTCGTAGATAAGAAAAAATCAGTCATCACTGTGTATGATGCAATTGGTATCGAGTGGTGGTTTGTCAGCAATCCTAAAAAATAGCTAAATAGATTGGAGTCAGCCAAAAAATAATTTCTTAACGATAGTGCTGACTGCAATCATTTTGATAAAGGACAAGAGTAGCTGGATGGCTTCTCTTATTTTTTTTAAACAAAGTAATCGAAAGAAATCAACTGAAACAGCTTGCTTCACTACCCAGAAAAATATATGCTTGTGCTGTATGAATGATCAAATCCTTCAAAGAGATTCTTTGAGTAGAAATGAGGAAAGAACATGTATCCAGAAACAAAACAAATGATTTTGACTAAACTTGCGGAAGGTTTTTACCCCGGTGTTGTAGCTGCTTTTATCAAACAAGAAAAAGTCGAATCATTTGCAGCAGGACAAGCCCAAATTGTTCCTGATACACAACCGATGTCAGAAGACTTACTTTTTGATGCAGCATCGTTAACGAAAGTCATCGCTACCACAACACTTGTTTTACGATTGTGGGAAGACGGTAAACTTGACTTGGATCAACCGCTCCAGCGCTATTTACCAGCATTTGAAAACCAGACAATTACCATTCGTCATTTATTGACGCACACTTCAGATATTCAAACTTGGATACCTGACCGAGATTCATTAACACAAGAAGAATTGATTGCTGCTTATTTAACATTGCAACCTGGAGCTGAGTTAGGCAAAACGGTAAAATATACTGATGCAGGGACGATCTTGCTTGGTTTGATGTTGGAAGAAATTTATCAAGAGCCAGCGGTTGAATTATTTCAAGAACAAGTTCTTGAACCTTTAGGAATGATGAATAGTTTATTTTTACCTTTTCCATCTAAAAAAATCGTTCCTACTGAACAATTACCCTCTGGAGAAGTTTTAAGAGGAATCACTCATGACCCTAAAGCAAGAATTTTAGCTGAACATGCTGGAAATGCAGGGTTATTTTTGGATTTAGAAGATAGCATTTCTTTTGTTCAAATGTATTTGGCTAAAGGAAAAGTCAATGGGGGACAATTTTTGACTACCCAAACGATTGAGTCATTACTTCAAGATCATACACCTGAAAAAAATGGACAGCGATCATTAGGATGGGCTCTTAAATTAGATCAAAAGGATCAACATCCGATACTTTTCCACACGGGATATACAGGAACGTTCCTGTTAATTGATGTTATTAGTCAAGAAGGCTTTATCTTTTTATCCAACCGTATTCATCCAAATGATGCGCGTGAAGCCTATCTTGAATGTCGTGATGAAATTGTTGAAACTTATCTGAAAGAGAAAGCGTTCTTACAAAAATAGTGCTATAATAGCTATGAAAGTTGAGAGGAGTTTGAATTATGCAAGAACCTATGTTTTTAAAACCAGTTTTCCAAGAAAAAATTTGGGGAGGAAGTCGCCTACGTTCTGTATTTGGATTTGACATTCCTAGTGACAAAATTGGAGAGGACTGGGCAATCAGTGCGCATCCTCATGGTGTAAGTATCGTTGAAAATGGCGAATTTAAAGGTCAAAAATTAGATGACCTTTGGGCAAATCATAAAGAGTTATTCGGTCACCCCACAGAACCAGTTTTTCCATTACTAATTAAAATTTTAGATGCAGAAGATGAATTATCTGTTCAAGTCCATCCAGATGATACATATGGAATGGAACATGAAGGTGAATTAGGTAAAACAGAGTGCTGGTACATCATTGATGCAGAGCCAGGCGCAGAAATCATTTATGGTCATCACGCAAAAACACGTGAAGAACTTGCGAAAATGATTGAAGAAGGTCGTTGGGATGATTTACTGAAACGTGTTCCTGTGAAAAAAGGTGATTTCTTCTATGTACCAAGTGGAACAATCCACGCAATTGGTAAAGGAATCATGATTTTAGAAACACAACAAAGTTCAGATACGACTTACCGTGTTTATGATTACGATCGCAAAGACGATCAAGGAAATACCCGTGAATTACACATCCAACAATCAATTGATGTAACAACTGTTCCAGCGAAAACGCCAGAATTACACGTAAAAGAAATTCGTGAAGGCAATTCTTCCGTAGTTACGTATCTAGAAACAGAATTCTTTAACGTTTATGAATGGGACGTTAAAGGCATCATGTCATTTAAAAAACAAGCACCTTATACGCTGATGACAGTAATTGCTGGCGCTGGCGAGTTAGTGGTTGACGGAAAAACTTATTCATTGGAAAAAGGGACAAGCTGCATCATTCCTGATGGCGTCAAAGAATGGACGATCCAAGGTGAGTTAGCAATTATTGCTTCTGTTCCCGGTGAAAAGAAATAATTGATTGAAAGAATGCAAAAAAGAATGAGCCAACGCGAATTTCGCTTTGGTTCATTCTTTTTGTTTGAGTTTTTTGTATGAAATGCTAGGTGCTACATTTTTGTTGTCACAGTTGGCAAATCTAACTCTTTTCCATAACGCTTTTCTAAAGCTAGGCGAATCAAGCGTTCAGCTAAGTGTTCATTACGTGCTAAGATAGGACCATGGAAGTAAGAACCATAAACATTACGGTAAATAACTCCTTCAGACTGATCTTCGCCATTGTTTCCTTCTCCTTGAACGACTTTCCCAAGAGGACGTTCACCTTCACCTAAGAAAGTTCGTCCATTATGATTTTCAAATCCATAATAAGTTTCGTCAAATTCTTCATTGTGAATAACAATATCTCCGATAAAACGATTGTTGTCTTGGCTAAGTGTGTAGTGATCTAAAGCACTGATTCCTTGGATTTTTTCACCATTAGCGCCCATGTAATAGTGACCAAGTAATTGATAGCCACCACAAATCGCAAGCATGACACCATCATTTTCAATATAGTTTGTCAAAGATTCTTTCTTGTCTTGAATGTCTTCTGAAATAATCAGCTGTTCAAAGTCTTGCCCACCACCGAAAAAGACTAAGTCATATTTTTTTTCATCAAAAGGTTCATGGATGCTGACGATTTCAGAATTGAAAGTCACGCCCATTTTTTCGGCAACGTATTTGAGCATCAATAAATTTCCGTTATCCCCGTAAGTATTCATTAAATTACCATACAGGTGCGCAATAGTTAATTCATAATTAGCCATTATTCATGCCTCCCTTAATATATCCCTGATTTGCTAATTCTTTACGCAACTGCAAAACAGCGGTGTAAGTCGCTAGAATATAAACATGTTCGGTTGGAAGTGTTTTGATTTTTTCAATTACTTCAGGAATTTCTTTTGTTTCCGTTAATTTTTCTTCTGGAATACCCGCAACTTTTAAGCGCAAAGTCATGTCTGTATGGCGATCTCCACCAGAGATAACTGCTGGAATAGCCATGGTTGCGAAGTTTTCATAGTTGCCATCCCAAATCCAACTGACATCAATTCCATCAGCATAATTCGCATTTAGTAGGGAAACTAATGAAAACGGGTAAGGCGCAAGACCAATCATATCAATTACTTGATTGATTCCAACCGGATTTTTAACAAGGATCAATGTGCATTTCTTGTCATTGATTGTTATCGTTTCTTGCCGACCAAAGACTTTTTCATCATAACCCAGACCTTGTTTGATTTTTTCTGGTGCGACACCATAATATTCAGCCACAGCTGTAGCAGCTAACGCATTATACACGTTATACATTCCACCAACTTCGATACCATACTCATGTCCATCAATGACAAAATCAGCAGAAACATTATCCATACGAATCATCTCAGTTAAACGATAATCAAGTTCAGGACGTTTAAAGTCACAATTTGGACAATAATACTTCCCTAAGTTCGCATAAGTGATCATTTTATAATGTAAGATATGATGACATTTTGGACACAGAACGCCATCTGTGTTGTAGTGAGCCATTTGTTCATGATCTTCTTCGTGATCAAACCCATAATATTTGTTTGGATTGACTGTTTGTACCGAATTGAAAATTGGTGAGTCACCATTTGAAATAATCGTTGCATTTGGTGCTTTTGCAGCACCGTCAACAATCATTTTGTACGTTGTATAAATTTCACCGTAACGATCCATTTGGTCACGGAAAATATTTGTGAATAAAAATAGTTCAGGTTTCATATATTCTGTCACTTTACTCAAGCTAGCTTCGTCAATTTCGAGAACAGCAAATTTTTTCTGTCCTTTTTTTGGTTTGGCTTGTAAGAATGTTGAAACGATTCCTTGAACCATGTTTGCACCAGTTGGATTTGTCAAAACTTCATCAAATTGTTGACGCAAAATATTAACAGTTAAGGCAGTGGTCAATGTTTTTCCATTTGTTCCAGTTACGACAACTACTTCATAATCTTTGGCTAAACTATCTAAAATATGCGGATCTATTTTAAGAGCAAGCTTACCAGGTAAGCTTGAGCCACCTTTAAAAAATGTTTTCAATGCCCATTGTGATGATTTCCCAACTGCAATCGCAAATTGACTGCGTATTCCCATTATGTAACCTCCAAAAAACGTCGTGTTGACGAGTAAATTCAACTTATCATACCACATGTTGAAAAAAAGGTTAAATTGCTTTTCTTTTTCTTAAGAAATGGAGGATTTTACAGAGGAAGTTAATAAAAAAAAGAAAAACGCTCTTGATTGATAGAATCAAGAACGTTCTTTTTTTCATATAGAAGAGATTACCCAATAATAATTTTTTCTGAAGGATATTCATAACCCAAATCTCGTGTCTCTTTTGGCACGAACAACATCAAGGTATAAAGCATACCGATTCGTCCGATAAACATCAGCCCAGCAATCGTGATTTTTCCAATGACAGAAAGATCTGGGGTGATACCTAATGAAAGACCAGTTGTCCCAAAAGCAGATGTGACCTCTACAATAATAGCTATTAGAGATTGTTCTTCTGTTGCAGATAGAAATAGGATACAAAAGAAACACATACCTAGGGATAACATAAACACAACGACTGATTTACGAACATCATCATCATCGATTCTTCGCCCAAAAATATTGATATTATCTTCACTTTTTAAGAAAGAGTACAGATAAAGCCCAATGATTGCAACAGTCGTCGTTCGAATTCCACCACCGACAGAGCTTGGACTACACCCGATAAACATGAGCAATGAAAAGACAATTAATGTGGTGATTTGAAAATTACCTAAATCATGGATTTGAAGCCCCGCATTCCGGGTAGTCATTGAATAAAACATGGAATTAATCCACTGGACACCTTGACTGGAAGAATGAAAGAGGTGATCTTTTTCCAGTAAATAAATCAACAGTGTGCCACTAATAAATAAAATGATAAATGCCAGAACTGCTAATTTGGTAAATAAAGAGAAGCGAAAAGGCAAGCGTTCTTTTCGTTTTCGATACAAAAACCACTCGCGAACTTCCATTAGAACCGGAAAACCAATCCCACCAATGAAGATCAAAAACATGATAGCAATCAGAAATGGATAGTCATGAGCAAAAGGCTTGATGGAGTCACCAGTCACGTCAAAGCCAGAGTTGGTTACAGCTGAGATTGCTTGATAAAAACCGTAAAAGATAGCATCACGCCAGCGCTCAAAGTACCCTTGATAGTAGAAATAAATTGAAAATAATGTACCAAAGATTACTTGAAACCAAATCAAAATGGAAAAAGTTGTCCGAATCAAGCGCACAATTCCCGAAAGTCGTGGCTGGTTCATATCGGTCATGATCAATTGCCGTTGACGCAACGTAATGCGCCTTTTGGATAAAATAATGAAAGCAGTCGAAATCATCATGATTCCTAACCCGCCGATTTGAAATAGAACTTCCAATAAAATAATGCCCGAATCATTGAATACCGAATTGATATCAAAAGTAGAAAGACCGGTTACGCTAACCGTGCTGATTGCCATAAATAGCATATCGACAAATGGAACGTGGCTACCTTTTTCTCGGAAAACAGGTAAATAAAACAATCCTAATGAAAGGATAGTCATCAAAATATAATAAGACACAATAATTTGAATCGAAGTAAAGTGATTCGTGATAAAGCGTTGCGTGTGTCGTTGCGTCTTACGCAAAAAAAGCTCAATCTTCAAAAAAAGTAAGCCTCCTTCTTTGGGTTGTTGCTAACAGTATAACAGGTGCAAATGCAAAAGCTCAAAAAAATCGCTAAAATAAGTGTGAGATTCGTCTTTTTGTTTATGAAAAAATAGCATATAATGAAGCAATATTTTAAAAAGAGGTGAGCTGGCGTGACGGAAGTAGTTGATGCCACAGAAATAGTTGAAAAAATGAAGAATCAAAAAATAAATTATGATTCTGTTCTAAAAAAAATGATCAAACAATGGGGATTGGCACAAAAAAAGCCAACCATTTTAATCCACACCTGTTGTGCTCCTTGCAGCACGCACACATTAGAATTTATGTCAGAGTATGCAGAAGTCACTTTATTTTTCTCGAATTCAAATATCCATCCTAAAAGTGAATATTTACGTCGGTTAGCAGAGCAACAACGGTTTGTTGATGAATTTAACGAAAATACGAATCATCAAGTGAAACTAATTGTCGATGAGTATCGTCCTAGCGTTTTTAACAAAATGGTGTTGGAAAATCAGTTAGAAAATGAAAAAGAAGGTGGTGCACGTTGCACAGCTTGCTTTAACATGCGATTAGATTTAGTAGCACAAAAGGCACAAGAATTAGGCTATGATTACTTTGGGAGTGCCCTAACAATCTCGCCCAAAAAAAATGCGGCATTGATCAATCAAATTGGAATGGATATCCAAAAAATATATGGCACCCATTATTTGCCTAGTGATTTCAAGAAAAATAAGGGCTATGAACGCTCGATTCAGATGTGTAAGGAATATGATATCTATCGTCAATGTTATTGTGGTTGTGTATTTTCTGCCAAACAACAAGGGATTGACTTGAAAAAAGTGAATCTTGAAGCGAAAGAATATCTAGCGAATCAATAAAAACTTCATAAAAACGTAAGAAAAAAATAAAAGAATTATGATAAATATCAAGTAACATAGAAAGATCAGATGATACTAGAAAAGGAAGAGATATGATGCGAAAAGTAGCACCGATTTTAAAACCAATCGCAGTGTTAACCATTTCCACAATCGTGGCAACTGCAACCGGCGTAGTTAATAGCTCAAGTTATCGGGCTCCTAGCTCAAACTCCACGCCGCCAACTACAGAAGAAACGACACCAACCAGTTCGTCATTACCAAACACCCAGTCAACAGAGACAGGGGCCGAAACAACGGATTCAACAACTTATGAAACACCTACAAGTAGTTCAAAAGATAATTTTGGTGTAATTGATTCTGGTTCAGAGAATAACGATACGAATAACCAAACACCAACCACGAATTCCTCTGCAACGGAAGATGATGCCACTACAACTAGTGATGCGACTGGAAATGATACCACGCCGGAAGCAGAGACAGCGAATTCGCAGGACGACGTTGCAACACAAAAAGCGGGAACGCAAATGAGTAATCAGCAAGCAGGTGAGAATCAATGACATTTTTATTAGATTTGATTAATGGTGTGCACAAATTTTTAGGCTATTTGGATATTAGTCCAAAATATTTGAATCGAGGATACACGATTTTAAGCGTGATTCCAACGATGTATTTATTGCGAATCATTTTTGGTTTGTGGCAAAATCAGAATTATTTACAGTTTTTCCTTTATGGAATTGTTTTTTTAGTTTTAGTTTATTTTATCGTTTTAAACATCTTCTATTACTTTTTTGACAAAAACTCGAAAGCAGATGTCACACAAGTGTTCGTTAAGTACTTGCCAGATGAAGCTTTCAATATTCAAACGGAAGGTGGCATTCAAACTGGAAACACACTTCAATCAGTAGATACAGAAGAAGTGACTGTTGACTATAATGAAGATTATCAACTGCAATTGGCTGAAAATATGAGTTATTTGATTGCAGAGGGTCAAATCAAGGTTAATGATCTTGGTCGAATGGATGGTTTTTTAGTTGATCGTAATACGTTATATCCATATTATTACGTCAAAAAAGTAAGTGAACAAGAATATGTCTTGAAGATTGGAAAAAACTATTCAGAGTTAGTTGAGGTCGGCAAAATTCATGCAAAAGCTGGTCAGGAAACAATTAATCCGGTAGGGCTTTTTATTGTTGGTGGTGATTTCGTGAAAGATGGTCTGCGCTACCATGAGCCATATCGTCTAAAATTGATAGCGAAAAAAGAGCAACTGCAAGCAGCTACAGGAGAGCCTGTTGTTTACAGTCGAAGCCAGCGTCGAAAACATTCATAAAAGAAGTGAGACTTGCTAGTAAAGAATTTCCAAAAGAAAGCAGATTGTTTCTTTTGGAAAGTGGCAAGTTTTTCTTTTTTTATGCCTAAAATCGAAAACACAGAGGTCACTAAAAATGACACTTTTTCTTTTCTTTATTCTGTAAAAAATGTAGAATAAAAGGTAAGCATAATCTTATGTTATCAGTTTTATTTTTAAATGAACAAAGAGAATAAAAAACGAATGCAAAGAAAAAAGGAGGGATAGTGTGAAAAATTTTTTGAAAAACTGGGGCGTATTAATTCTCGTTTTGGCAGCTATTTTGCTAGCTAGAGTTTTTGTTTTTACACCAGTAACTGTCAATGGTCATTCGATGGATCCAACTTTGAGTGATGGACAACGATTGATTTCATCTAAAATTTCAAAATATGAACGTTTTGATATTATTACCACGAAAGAACCGGAAGACGAAGAACGGATGATCGTGAAACGAATAATTGGGATGCCTGGTGACACAGTGAAGATGGTCAATGACCAGCTGACAATCAATGGGAAAAAATATGATGAATCTTATTTGGATGAATACAAAGAAAAGTTTGCCGATGACAAATTGCAAAACGAGTATTCTTATAATGAGTCATTCCAAATTCAAGCAGAAAATTCGACAAATTTCACTAGTGATTTTGAGTACACGGTGCCGGAAGGAAATTATTTGGTTTTAGGCGATAATCGCTTGATTTCAAAAGATAGCCGAATTTTTGGTTTAGTTGATGAAAAATTGGTTCAGGGAAAAGTAGTTTTCCGTTATTGGCCGTTGACAGAAATTTCGTTGATTAGTTAAGGTTGTGGCGCAAAGTGATTAGCTTCAAGTGATAAGGAATCTTTTCTAAAAATAACTTTTCATATTTATGAAAAGAAAACTTATTACCGAAGAAGCTGCTTTGGGAACACCGAGAAAGAGGTTGTGAAAGAAGTGTTCAACTCCAATAAATAAGAATAAGTTTTCAGAAATTACTTCTCAAATTTTTGTGAAATTTAGGCTTATTTGGAAGGAGTTACTTCTTGAGCACCGAGGAGAAGGTTGTGGTTTCAAGCACTCAGCTTCGAAAAAATAAAGCGTTTAGCTTCAAGCAATACGAAGTTCTTTCAAAAAATAGCTATTCATTTTACGGAAAAATAATGATTGTAGAAAAGAGTGCAACCCGAAGGACGAAAGGTAAAACACAGCTAACGAAAAAGAGACTGAGACAAAACTAAAAATCCAGTCGTTCTTAACAGATAAAAAAAGCCTAAATCAACGTTTTCAAAAACGGGTTTTAGGCTTTTTTTCTATCCATTAGGCTACTTTTGCCCCAGCCCCTTTTTATTTCTGGCTAATAGCTAAGAACAAAGAAGCTAGTTGCCTCATAAAAAGGTTTTCTCCTTCATGGAAAGTTTCTAGCTTGAGGGGTGTTAGTCCAGCTTCTGCCAACAATTGCTCCAAAGGTTCTTGCTCAAATCCATTATGGACTTTTGGATGGTTGACTGCTTCATTTTTATTGAAGTCGACAATGAATAATTGACCGCCAGGGTTTAATAGTTCTGCTAGTTTTTTCAGAATCAATTTAGTATCGGGGATATGTAAAAGTACTAAAGATACCAGCAAAAGATCTGCTTTTTGACTCGGTAAATCCTTCGTCAAGTCTGCTAACTGAGTATGCACATTATTTAAGTGACTGTGAGTTATTTTTTGGTCAGCAACAGTTAACATTGCTTTAGAAGCATCCATGATCCAAGTTTCTTTGAATAACTTTGCCAAAGGTAAACTAACAAGTCCAGTACCGCCACCATAGTCAATAAAAACTTTTTGGTTTGTTTCTTTGGGTAAATTTTGACGAATTTCTGCACGAATAATTTCTGCGAGCGCCAATCTGTCAGGTGTGTCATAATGATTGGCCATTTGATTAAAAATATTTTCAGACATAGAAAGTCTCCTTTAACATCGTTGATAAGAAATTGATTGTAACATAAATTTTTTAGGTTAGCTGAAACAACGTTTATCGAGCTGTTTCAAATAAAAACAAGGAGAATCACTTCTTTGTTGAGATGGAATTAAGACAAATAAAAATGACTTTTCAAACTTATTTCAGTATGGTTAAAAATTGTCACTGTAAAAAATGATGAAAATCAAGTATAATACCTTAGGAACAAACTGGAAGGTGAACGGATAAATGGCACAACTTTTTTTTAAATATGGCGCAATGAATAGCGGCAAAACAATTGAGATTCTAAAAGTAGCGCATAACTACGAAGAACAAGGGAAAAATGTCGTATTAATGACCAGTGGTGTTGATACACGTGATGGGATTGGTGTAGTTTCAAGCCGAATTGGTTTGAAGCGAGAAGCCATACCAGTTTTTGAAGAAACAGATGTATTTGAATTGATTAGCCAAATGATTGATGAAGAAAGACCTTATTGTGTCTTGATTGATGAAGCGCAATTTTTGAAGAAGAAACATGTCATTGCGTTCACAAGAATTGTTGACGAACTAAATATTCCAGTTATGGCATTTGGTTTGAAAAATGATTTTCGAAATGAGTTATTTGAAGGATCAAAATACTTATTGCTTTATGCAGACAAGATTGAAGAAATGAAAACAATCTGTTGGTTCTGTCACAAAAAAGCAATCATGAATTTACATTATATCGACGATCAGCCTGTTTATGAAGGGGATCAAGTCCAAATTGGTGGAAATGAAGCTTACTATCCAGTATGTAGACATCATTATTTTCACCCACCAGTTATCAAAGAAGGAGAATAAGCATGTACGATCAATTACAATCAATTGAAGACCGTTATGAAGAACTGGGTGAGTTACTGAGTGACCCAGAAGTAATTACGGATACAAAACGCTTCATGGAATTATCAAAAGAAGAAGCAAACACACGCGAAACAGTTGAAGTTTATCGTCGTTATAAAGAAGTTGTCCAAGGAATTTCTGATACGGAAGAACTTTTAGGCGAAAAGCTTGATGATGAAATGGCTGAAATGGCAAAAGAAGAGTTATCAGATCTAAAAAAAGAAAAAGAAGTTTTAGAAGACCGCATTAAAATCTTACTTTTACCAAAAGATCCTAATGATGATAAAAATATCATCATGGAAATTCGCGGCGCTGCTGGCGGGGACGAAGCAGCCTTGTTCGCAGGTGATTTATTCAATATGTACCAAAAATATGCAGAAGCACAAGGTTGGAAAACCGAAGTGATGGAAGCGAATATTACTGGTATTGGCGGATACAAAGAAGTGATCATGATGATTACGGGCGAAAACGTGTATTCAAAACTAAAATATGAAAGTGGCGCACACCGCGTACAACGTGTGCCATCAACTGAATCACAAGGGCGCATCCATACATCAACAGCTACAGTTGTTGTTATGCCAGAAGCAGAAGAAGTTGAAATTGATATTGAAGACAAAGACATTCGTACAGATATTTATCATGCATCTGGTGCCGGTGGACAGCACGTCAATAAAACGGCATCTGCTGTTCGTTTGACTCACTTACCAACAGGAATCGTGGTCGCAATGCAGGACGAACGTTCACAGTTGAAGAACCGAGAAAAAGCAATGAAAATTCTACGTGCACGTGTGTATGATAAAATTCAACAAGAAGCACAAAGTGAGTATGATGCAACTAGAAAATCAGCTGTTGGTACAGGTGATCGTTCAGAGCGTATTCGTACGTATAACTTCCCTCAAAATCGAGTAACCGATCATCGAATCGGTTTAACGATCCAAAAATTAGATCAAATTTTAGCTGGAAAATTAGATGAAATCGTAGACGCCTTGATTATGTATGATCAAACTTCTAAACTGGAAGCTATGCAAAATGGATAAGAAAACATATCGAGAAGCCTTGTTAGGGGCTTCTTCTTTTTTAGAGGCGCAAGGCAAAGAAGGTTATAGTATCCAATTCTTGTTTCTGGAAAGAAAACAATGGCAAAAATTAGATTGGTTATTGCATATGAATGAGGTGATTTCAGAAGCTGACCAGCTCTTGATCCAAACGGATATGAAATTATTGCTGGAAAATCATCCCCCCCAATATTTACTGGGCTATGCAGATTTTTATGGTCATCGACTAAAAGTAACGGAGGCAACTCTTATTCCACGCCCAGAAACAGAAGAACTGGTGGACTGGTGTTTGGCGGAAGTAGCTGGTTCTGAACAAGCCGTTATTGACATTGGAACGGGAACAGGTGCAATTGCCATTAGTTTAAAGGCTGAAAGACCAGGATGGCAAGTTTCGGCAGTAGACTTATCTGCGTCTGCCCTGGATGTCGCAAAAGAAAATGCTGAAAAAGAACAAGCTGAAATCGATTTTTATCTCGGTGATACATTGGAGCCGGTCTTAGATCAACGTTTTGACATAATTATTTCTAATCCACCATATATTAGTCACAAAGAATGGGATTTAATGGATGAAAGTGTTCGAACGTTTGAGCCTAAAATGGCATTATTTGCAGAAGCTGATGGCTTAGCGATTTATCGGAAAATTGCGAGGGAAGCACCAGACGTCTTGACTGAAGAAGGAAAGATTTTTCTTGAAATTGGTTTTCGTCAAGGAGAGGCAGTCCAAAACATCTTTCAACAGGCATTTCCGCATAAAACGGTCATAGTAAAAAAAGATCTATCTGGAAATGAACGAATGATTCAAGTTTATTAACAGGTCTGTGGATGAAAAAATTTTTTAGTGTTTTTTTATGATAAAAAAACACTGATATAACAGTTAAAAAAGCGATTTTAAAACTTATCAACATACTTATCCACTATTGACAAATAACTTATCAACAATTTGGGGATAACCTGAGGATAAATCGTTAAAAATCAAGGATTTTCAAAAAAAAGGATGTGGATAAACTGTGGAAACAAAACGATATAATGAATCAGAATTGAAAGAAGCGGCCCAAGCATTACGCGATGGCTCACTGGTGGCTTTTCCTACAGAAACGGTCTACGGATTAGGTGCTAATGCACTTTTACCCGATTCAGTTGCGAAAGTATTTACAGTGAAAGGACGACCACAAGATAATCCATTGATCATTCATGTTGCTTCGTTTGACCAAGTAAAAGAATATGTGGATAACTTTCATCCTGCAACAGCTAAAATTGTTGAAAATTTCTGGCCTGGCCCGTTGACGATGATTTTTGAAATCAAAAAGAACAAGTTACCAAGTGTCGTAACAGGTGGCTTATCCACAGCTGCTTTTCGAATGCCAGATAACAAAAAAACACTTGAAGTTATTCGCCAAGCGGGTGTGCCTTTAGTAGGACCAAGTGCAAACACGTCAGGTAAGCCAAGTCCAACAACGGCAGATCATGTGTACCACGATTTACATGGGAAAATTACTGGAATCATCGAGGATGGAGCAACTCGAATTGGGGTAGAATCAACCGTGATTGATTTAAGTAATCCTGATGCAGTACCAATGATTTTACGACCAGGTGCAGTAACCAAAGAGCAATTGGAAGAAGTTGTAGGAGAAGTTTCTGTTGACAAGCATTTAGTGAAAGAATCGGAGACACCGAAAGCACCAGGAATGAAATATAAACATTATTCACCTGACACAAAAGTCCTGATGGTTCATGATAATGATTGGGCAGATGCTATCCAATGGGCAAAAAATAAAGGGTTCAGAACAGGCGTGATTGCTGGACCAAAAATTGCAGAAGAGACACGATTTGATACGGCAGCTGTATATATGTTTCATGATGATTCTATTGAAGCTGCGGCAAAAGGTTTGTTTGCAGGTCTACGCGGTTTAGATGAACCACTGCTTGGATTGGACTTGATTTTTGTTCAAGTTTTCCCTAACGAAGGGTTAGGTGTCGCTTACATGAACCGTTTGAAAAAAGCGGCGGCTCAAAATTATTTTGAAAAATAGTCTAATACTTTTTACGATGAATTTTTAGTATGATACAATGCAGTATACTAGTTAAAAGGAGCTGTTGTTTGTGGTAGACTACAAAACGTTTGACCCTGATCTATGGAATGCAATTGCACGTGAGGAAGAGCGACAAGAAAATAATTTGGAGCTGATTGCTTCTGAAAATGTTGTTTCTGAAGCGGTGATGGCAGCACAAGGAAGTATTTTAACAAACAAATACGCTGAGGGATATCCTGGACATCGTTACTATGGCGGTTGTGAATTTGTTGATATCGTGGAAAATTTAGCAATTGACCGTGCCAAAGAATTATTTGGTGCCAAATTTGCAAATGTTCAACCACATTCTGGTTCACAAGCAAATACTGCGGCATACCTTGCCTTGGTAGAACCTGGTGATACGATTTTAGGTATGGATCTTTCTGCAGGTGGACATTTAACACATGGATCACCAGTAAATTTCAGTGGGAAAACGTATCATTTTGTGGCTTACGGCGTTGATCCAACAACAGAAGTCATTGACTACAATGTTGTACGAATTTTAGCACGAAAACATCATCCAAAATTAATTGTTGCGGGTGCTAGTGCTTATGGAAGAGAAATTGATTTTGCGAAATTCAGAGAAATTGCTGATGAAGTCGGCGCAAAATTAATGGTTGATATGGCACATATTGCTGGTTTAGTAGCTGCTGGTGTTCATCCTAGCCCAGTACCATATGCTGATATTACAACAACAACAACGCATAAAACACTTCGCGGTCCACGTGGTGGAATGATTTTAACAAACAGTGAAGAATTAGCGAAAAAAATCAATAGTGCTGTCTTCCCAGGAATCCAAGGTGGTCCATTGGAGCATGTGATTGCTGGAAAAGCGGCTGCCTTTAAAGAAGCTTTGACACCAGAGTTCAAAGAGTATAGCGAACAAGTTGTTGCCAATGCTAAAGCGATGGTCAAAGTGTTCAATCAAGCAACGGGTACGCGTGTTATTTCAGGTGCCACTGATAATCATTTGATGCTAATCGATGTTCGTGAGATGGATCTTAATGGGAAGGAAGCAGAAGCAATTTTAGATAGTGTGAATATCACAGTAAATAAAAACTCAATTCCATTTGAAACATTAAGCCCGTTCAAGACAAGCGGTATCCGAATTGGGACACCTGCAATCACTACACGTGGCTTCAAAGAAGAAGACGCAGCTCAAGTAGCTGAACTTGTTGTGAAAGCTTTACAATCAAAAGGTGACGATGCCCAGTTAGACGAAGTAAAACAAGGCGTTCGTGAGTTGACTCAAAAATATCCTTTGTATTCAAAATAAATTTTAAGGTAAAACTATTTGGTAGATTGTGACACAAAATGCTTAGCTCCGACAAGATAGTGAGCAAACACGCAACTTTTCATATTTTGAGGAGTAGGCAAACTATATCGAGGAGTTGTTTTGGGAACACCGTGGATAAGGTTGTGAAAGAAGTGTTCAACTCCAATAAATAAGAATAAATTTTCAGAAATTGCTTCTCAAATTTTTGTGAAATTTAGGCTTATTTGGAAGGAGTTACTTCTTGAACACCGTTTATTCGTAAAAAGGAGTTATGACAAGAGTTTTGTCATAACTCCTTTTTTGCGAAAAACTTTTTTAATACGTTGGTTGAACAGATGACAGTTGAGTGTATTCTCATAGAGAAAAAAGCAATTGGAAGAGAATGAGGATTTGATAAAGTTGAAGCGACTTCCTCAAAAATTTGACTGATTATTTTTAAACAAATTAAACTAGACTATGATTTTCTTCCGGAAAAAGGCAACTCGGACTAGCTAAACTGATAATTTTGTTTTAAAATAAAAAAGAAACGACAGAACAAAGGAGAGCTAAAAATGGGCAAATTTCAAGTGATCGACCATCCATTAATTCAACACAAACTGACTATTATTCGAGACAAAAACTGCGGAACAAAGGTTTTTCGTGAAGTTGTCGATGAAATCGCTATGTTAATGGCGTATGAAGTATCACGTGATATGCCACTAGAAGATATCGTCATTGAAACACCAATTACAGAATCAACACAAAAAACATTGTCTGGAAAAAAAGTAGCAATCGTACCAATCTTGCGTGCAGGTATTGGAATGGTTGATGGAATTTTAGAACTGATTCCTGCTGCTAAAGTTGGCCATATTGGTTTATATCGTGATGAAGAAACATTAGAACCACACGAATATTTCGTTAAATTACCTGAAGACATCGACGTACGTCAATTATTTGTTGTTGATCCAATGTTAGCAACTGGTGGCTCAGCAATCATGGCTATTGATGCTTTGAAAGCACGTGGCGCATCAAACATTAAATTTGTTTGTCTTGTTGCTGCACCAGAAGGCGTGAAAGCTTTACAAGAAGCACACCCTGATATTGATATCTACACAGCAGCTCTTGATGAAAAATTAAATGAACAAGGGTACATCGTTCCTGGTTTAGGGGATGCTGGTGACCGTTTATTTGGAACAAAATAGTTAAAGGCTATAAGTTCAAATTTAGTTAAGAAATAAAAGATACCATTCTCTTTCTAATACGGAGGGAATGGTATCTTTTATTTTATCTAATGAATCAAAATGGTTTTAAATAACTTCTTTTAAAATTAAAAAAACATACATTCTTTATTTTATCTATATTGACTGTCTTGTTTTTCTGTTGGTATAATTATTTTAGAATTAAAATTCTATATAAAAATAACGGGAGGTATAGTTTTGAAAAACGTGGTGTTTCGTAATGGCTTGTTAGCAGGCGTATTGTTATCGACGTTATTGTTAACAAGTACGGTAAGTGGACAAGTAATACAGGGGAATGAAAGCGCAATCTCTGGCAGTGCTCTGTTGAAAGAGAAGGGTTGGAAAGTCGAAGTTGCTAACTGGCAAGAGCTAAAAGATGCTTTAAGTGATGAGTACGTTTCAGATATCACATTAGCGAATGATTTGACATTAGAGTCAACTGTAGCGATTCAGGGAGGAGAAAAACATATTCATGGAAACGGTCATACATTAGATGCGAATTCTTATCAAATATATTTTAATGAAGATTCGTCAATCGGGTCCATTGATAGTGCAACGATTATCAACACAGATATTTATGGCTTATTGTGGAGTGACAATCAAAATGTGCAAATTACATATGAAAATATTACCCATAGTGGGAAGCAAATGATTTACTTACCAAACGGGAAATTGATTCTAGCTGGAAAAGTTAGTAGTCATTCGGATACAGAGGAAGTTTTTCAAGGAAAAGAAATAGAATTAACGACGGGTGCAGAAGTTTTATTTGAAAACGACTCTACTCTTTGGGCGCCAGTGTCAATGGATTATGACCAAGCGAAATTAACGATTGGAACAGGTGCAAGCTTTACATTAAATTCTAGTTCAATTGGCATTTATGGCGGAACTAATTTTATATTGACAAATCAAGGAGATTTGGAAGTTACCTCAAAGCTACATCAAGCAATTCATTTAGCTTCAAAGAGTAAAATGAATTTTGAAGCAGGAAGTAGTACGAAGGCAAATGGCGGAGACACAATTGAAGAAGCAGTTGAAGCCACTTCAGGAAGTATATTTGTACGAACAGGTGCAGATTTTGTTGCAGAAAGTAAAGGGACACAAGGAACTTTGATCGCAGGTGAAAAGATTGTGTTTGAAGATGGCGCAAATTTCTCAATTACAAATCATAATAAAAATGGAGTTGTCATGGGTTCTTACACGACTCCAACAGATGTCAGCATTGCTTCGACCAGAGGAATCAATACTTGGAATTTGGGAAATAGTGAAGCAAGCCAGCCAGATAAAGTGTACCAGAAAACAACAGCTACTTTTACGTTGTCAGGCTATCTATCGAGTGTGAAACAAACGAACATGCAATCAAGTAATGCAGATTTTTCGAGTACATATGTCACAGGACAAACAAGTAAAATTCAAGGTGGAACTTACGTCGGAGAAAAAATTGATGCACCTGTTTTTAACGTTGTGAATGACAAAGATAAGCAGTTAACTGGTCTTGGTACACCAGGAGCAACAATTAATGCTTACGTAGACGGCGTGCTGCTTGGAACTGGAGTAGTAGGGGCAGATGGTCGCTGGACAATCTCGATTGAGCCACAAGCAGAAGGAACAAAAATTGATGTGAATCAAGTTGTTGACGGAAACGAAAGTGAGTTTGTTTCACAAGTCGTTAGTCATTTGGATCAAACAGTTAACTTTTTTAAATTAGGTTACTGGCAAGGATATGGTCTGATTTTAGAAGGTTCAATTGATAACGGAAGCTTAGACTTAACAAATAAAGATGCTGTGAAGAAAACGCTTCATCTAACAGCAACGGATGGAACAGAGGTCGGAACGTTTGCTTGTGCAAACCATGATTGGTACAACACTGGCGTTTTCAATGGCTATCAAGCAATTGTTGAAGATACAGTGCTAGCTGGGCTAGAACCAGGCGAATATAAATTAAGTATCACACTTGAAGTAGGCGACTTTAAAGAAACACAAGACTTAAATGTCGCAAGTGCTGTTCGTGATAACTATGCGCACATCTTTACTGAAATTCCAGAAACAACCGTTGGTAGTCACACCATTGCGCCATTAGATAAAGATGGCATTGGCTATTTAGTCGTAAAATAAATGATAACGTACAATAACTTGCAGAGTTAACAAAATACTTAGCAAATCAACTATTTCTTGGAGGAAAGAATAATGATAAAAAAAGCAATTTATTTTTCCGTGACATTATTCACTTGCGCAGTGATGATGAACGGAAGTGTTGGCTTAGCACAAACAATTTCGAATGCTGAGAGACAAAATGAAATTGAAGTGTATAAAGGATTAGCAGAAGTGTCTACTCCTGAACAGTTAAAGGCTGCTCTGATTGACAGTTCGATTACAGAAATTAGTTTGCAAAATGATCTGGACTTAAAAGAAACGATTTTAGCTAATGCTAAAAATAAAACGATTTATGGCAATAACCATAAAATCAATGCCAATCTATTTCAAATAAAGGTCACTGTTGAAGATGCCCAGATAGCATTAAAAGATATAAAAATTGAAAATACCGATAACTATGGGGTATTTTGGAGCGATCAACCTAACGTTGTATTGAATGTTGAGAATGTTGATTTTGAAAATGGGCATCAATTTACTTACTTGCCTTCTGGTGAATTACAAGTTGCAGGAAACTTTAAATGTGTTTCCAATTTAGAAGAGGCATTTCAAGGGAATAAACTAACAATTTTACCGAATGCAATTGCAGATATGCGTGCAAGAGTGGGCTATCCTAATCCCGCAACAAATGGAATTGATATGATCGGTACGAATCCAAATGTTACGATTGGGGAAAATGCTTCTTTAAACGTTCAAGGTACACTTCACGGAATACACAACAATTCAAATCTGACATTGACTAATGAAGGAGCGTTAGAAGTTCATGGATTTGGTGGTTCTGCCATTAGTGTTGATAATAATAGTTCTGTACATTTTGCATCTGGAAGTACCTCAAAAATAAGTGGCAGTACAGGAATTGTTGGAAAAAACACCGATATTACAGTAAAAAATGGCGCTACTTTTGAAGCGATTGGTACAAAAGCACAGGGAACAATTATGAGTAATGGAAAAATTATTTTTGAAGAAGGAGCTAACTTTAAAATTGTAAATAATAATAGTCAAAAATTAGGAACTATTTTTGGGAGCAATATTGGTGGAAAAGCAACTATCCAACTGAATTCTAAGGAAGGTGTAAAAACTTGGGTGCGTGGTCGGGCGCTTCTTCAAACACCAGATCAAATTTATGCTGAACCAGTTGAAGCAGAATTTTCACTTACTGGAATTGGCAGTACTGCTGTTCAGGAAATGATTTCCTCTTCAAACGAAGATTTTTCGGCTGGTTTTATGGCGAATCAAGTAGGAAAAATAATTGGCGGTTCATTCGTTAATGATGATACACCGTGGCTTTTATTGCCACCTACTATTCAAAGCGAAGTAACATCTGTTGATGACAAGTTACAAGGAACAGGTTTCAAAGGAGCAACAGTTATTGCAAAAGTAAACAATGTTGAAATTGGAAGGACAACTGTTGACGAAGATAAACAATGGGTAATGGACATTCCTGCACAGCTAACGGGCACTATTATTGAAGTTCATCAAGAATATAATGATAAGGTCAGCCTAAATATAACTGTTAACGTTAAATAAAAAAACGTTGAGAAAGAGTACTAAATAAAAACTGGGCTCTCACTGTCAAGAGAGTCCAGTTTTTTATGCGATAGGCTATTGTTAACGATTTAAATGGGGTGAACGGTAACGAGTACAGTATCACCAATCTCCTTTTTGATTTTCTTTCGAATTTCTTTTTTTATACCGAGAATATAGCAAATGCTGCCGTCTTCATTCTTCACTCCCATGTTTACAATACTTCCTTGATAATCTTCACCATCAAAAGTAGCATGGACTTTTATACGCCCTTGATGAAATTCTTTTCGGAGGTCGTAAGGAAAGATAACGTAGGCCCCACCTTTGCCAGCTTCAGAACAATAAATTTTTGATTCAAACTGATAACTTTTCATCATAGTAAACTTCCTTTTGCTGTGAGGTATTTTTCAATATAAAATAAATAAGTGATTTTTGCTATAAAAAAGAGCCTAAGACAAGTGAATGCCCAAGACTCTTGCATTTGTTTAGTTGCGGCCAAGTACTTTGTGCCACAACTTCATTCACGGTGTTCAAGAAGTAACTCCTTCCAAATAAGCCTAAATTTTACAAAAATTTGGGAAGCAATTTCCGAAAATTTATTCTTATTTGTTGGAGCAGGTCACTTCTTTCACAACCTTTTTATGCCAGCTGCAGGAATCGAACCTGTGACCTACGCGTTACGAGTGCGTTGCTCTACCGACTGAGCTAAGCTGGCAAATGCCAAAGAAATTATAAACCCAATCTTAATGAATGTAAAGAGATATTCGTAGATTTTATCAATTTCATGATTTTTTTCATAAAATGTGCTATAATTGTAATGAAAGGCAGGTTTTATGAAATGGCAACTTTTGGAAAATTTGATACACATGTCGTCCCGTCAGAATTGGGTGAAAAATTTACAATTGACACTCACGTCACTTTTACAGTACATGGAAAGCCACAAACTGGCACGATTTCAAAGCAGCTTAAGAATTCTGCAGTGGTTGAAATTGATGAAACTGCTGAAAATGCCAACCTGATGACCCAAAGCAAAGGCGTAGTTATTATTAATTACAAACAATTACAAAAAATTTAGTCATGAACCATCTCGTACCAGTGAGATGGTTTTTTCTATGTCTTTTTATAAAATAAAAAAGAGACTAGGATTTATTTTTATCCCAGCCTCGTTAAAAAAATTTGTATTGATTGACGTATGTTTTAGTGAGAATCAATTTGATGAGGTTTCATTTTCTCTGTTTCACGAATGATATAAATAGGACGACGCTTGGTTTCATGGAAAATTTTCCCAATATATTTGCCAATAATACCAAGGCACAACAACTGGATTCCACCGATGAATAAGGTAATTGAAACCATAGAAGGCCAACCAGATGTGGGATCGCCGAATAAAAGAGCGCGAACAATGATAAATAAAATTGCAATCCCTGAACCGATACAAGAAAGTGCGCCAATTAATGCAGCTAAGGTAAGCGGTGCATCAGAAAAGTTGATGATGCCATCAATCGAATAACTTAACAGCTTCCAAAAAGACCATGAAGTTTCTCCAGCTACACGTTCACGATTTTCATAAGAAATATATTCTGTTTTAAAACCAACCCAGCTGAATAAGCCTTTAGAAAAACGATTGTATTCTGTTAATTCTAAAACAGCATTGACCATTTGACGCGTCATCAAACGAAAATCGCGGGCGCCATCCACCATTTCAGTATCACTGATTCGGTTAATCAATTGATAGAATTTTTTGGCAAAAAAGCTACGGATCACGGGTTCACCTTCCCGAGTAGATCGTCTTGTTCCGATGCAATCAACATCAGAGGTCAAGATACGTTCAATCATTTCTGGTAACAATTCAGGCGGGTCTTGCAAATCAACATCCATGACGGTGACTAAATCACCTGTTGCAGCTTGCAAGCCAGCATATAATGCAGCTTCTTTTCCAAAATTTCTGGAAAATGAGACGAACCGCACGGAATCATAGGCATTAGCTAATTCTTTGATGACAGGTAAGGTCTGATCTTTGGACCCGTCATCAATAAACAAGTATTCAAAAGTATAAGTTCCACGATATTTTTCAACTTCTTGGAAAAAGAGTGGAATTGCTGCTTCTTCATTAAAGCAGGGTACGACGATAGAGACTTTCATTCGTTTGTTCCTTTCTGTTGCTCAACAACTAGTACTTGGTTAGTTGATAAGTTGAGTATTATGCTTTTTAGTGATATGTCTAGTGTAGCATTTCATTCAAAATTAAAAAAATTTTTCTTTAAAGAAATTGCTAAAAAACAGGAAGAAAGCTCCTTCCAGTTGCAATTTTACCTGAGATAGTAGATGATGAAGCAAACTTTTGAAATAGTTTTAAAGATTATTTTTTACATACAATTCTAAGGAGGAAAGTCTACCACACATCTGTTGAGTAGGCACAAAGAAAATCATGAAGATGAACACAATTGTTGGGGATCTTTGGTTTGACGCAGACGAAAAAGGAGTAACAAAAGTTAGCTTTACTTTGATTGAAGAGAGCGAAAATGCTAATCAAGAAATCTTGAATTTAGCCAAAGAACAATTTACAGAATATTTTGCTGAAAAGCGAGAAGCGTTTACAGTTCCATTATCGATTAAAACAGGTACGGCATTTCAGCAAGATGTTTGGCAAGCATTAATCAATATTCCTTATGGCGAAACTCGTAGTTACAAAGAAGTTGCTCAGGCAATTGACAACCCGAAAGCAGTGCGCGCAATTGGGCAAGCTAATCGAGTAAATCCTCTGCCAATTATTGTCCCTTGCCATCGAGTAATCGGCCATAATGGTCAGTTAACGGGCTACATGGGCAATGGAGAAGAAGGGTTAGCCAAGAAACGTAAATTGCTTTTATTAGAAAAAATTCTTTCAGAATAAAGATGAATAGAAAAAGTTAGAGGCACAAAAAAAGTATGTCAGAAAGATTCTGACATACTTTTTCTCCTGTTTTATTGTAAGCGAGGATTTTTATAGGCGAATGAGCCAAATCAAACCTACCGCTAAAATCGTTTGACAAAGACCTACGGCAAGACCATAAGATAAAAATCGTGGACCTTCTTTCATAAATTTGACAAAGTCTAAACGAAGACCAATGGCAGCTAGCGCAGTGATTTCAAACCAAGTGCTGATAAAATGTGCAGTGTGATCAATCACAGTCGGTAGCGTGAACACGCTATTGACTAGGCAAAATGCTAGAAACCCTAAGACATACCATGGTAGTGGTAATTTTCTTTTATTCACATCTTGAAGATTTTGAACAAAGTTTTCGGGGTGTTTACGAACCATTACTTTTTCAAAAATATAGACTACAACTACGAGTAATACAATACGTAAGATTTTGAAGAGCATTGAAAATTGAACAACAGAAGCATCTAAAAAGCTAGCTCCGGCAACAACTTGACCGACAGATTGAAGTGTTCCACCTAAAAGTGCACTTTTTTCGATGAGATTAGCACCGAAAAGCTGAAGACCTAAAAATGGTAAAGTCAACATCATTACGGTTCCTAATAAGTTAACTAACGTAATGATTTGTCCTTTTTCTTCTTCGTCAGCGCGAATGCTTGGCCCAATCGCTGCGATGGCAGACGAACCACAGACTGCGTTACCACCTGCCATCATCAATGAAGCAGTATCAGAAAATAATAATTTTTTCCCGATAAAGTATGCTGCCAAGATTGTCCCTGTCATTTGTAAAAGAATAAAAAAGATTCCTTTGACGCCAATTTGCGCAATCGTTTGAACAGTTACTGTTGCGCCTAATAAGAAAACAGAACATTCAAGCAAGAAACTTTCTGCAAACTTTGTCCCAGTAGCTAATACTGGCTGTTTGAACAACGTGTTTCCTAAAAGAATCCCTAATAAGATAGCAATTGTTGCCCCTCCTAATGTAGGTAAAAAAATAGCTAAAACACGACTAATGGCTGCGACAATGATTGACAATCCTAGACCAGGTGCAATCTGTTTGAAGCGAGCCATCGCTGTTTTATTTTGGTGTATTGATAAATTATTCATGAATCAGAATCCTTCCTAGTAATATTTTAACTGATAGCTGTATTATAGAGAGAAAATAACTATTTGTAAAATTGATAATTACTATATTTATGATTATGTTTTGTAATGTTAAGGCTAACAAGTTACAATAGTAAAAAAGAAATAGAAAGAAGTGAACGTAATGTTTGAATGGATTCAGACATTTTTAGTTGTTTATGAAACACAGAATTTTAGTATTGCGGCAGAGCGATTGTTCATCTCACAGCCGACAGTATCTTCACAAATCAAAAAGTTAGAAGATCGGTTAGAGATTCAATTGTTTTTGAGAAATGGCAAGCAGAAAATTACAGCAACTAAAGAAGCTGATTTTTTATATCCTAAATTTTTAGCAGTCATGAATGAATTATTTACTTCGGTTGCCCAAGCTGCCAAAAAAGATAACTTTAAAGAAAATTGTGTCATTGCTTGTTCTCATACGACCGCAATTTATTTGTTACCCAAAGTAATGAAATCTTTAGTTGAAACTTTTCCGTTAATTGATTTCAGTATTAACATGATGAATTCAAACGAGGTTGCTTTGGCTGTTCAAGCTGGGCACGCGGACATTGGTTTGTTGGAGAAGCCGTTAGCAACAAATGATATTCGTAAAGAAATCATCTTAGAAGACCAATTGGTTTTGGCTGGTGATGCTGAAGCAGCGCATTGGTTAATTCGTGAAGAAGATTCTGGTATACGTTTCTTTAATGAATTATACTTGAATGAGTTTGATTTACATCCACAAATCATCTATGTGAACAATAATGAACTGTTATTACAACTGATTCGTGAAGGTGTTGGAAAATCAATCGTGTCATCATTATCGATTACAGAGGATATGAAGTGGCAACCGCTAGGTAATTTTTTACAAAAGAGGGATATTTTTATTGTAGCTGGTCATAGTAGTACAAACTCCCTACTTCCAGACGTCTACGATTGGCTGAAGCAGAAGCTAAAAACATTCTTTCATGAAAAAGAAATCAAGCAGAGAAAAGGTGAGAACAATGAAATTTTTGATTGAAACGATTAAACCAGAGGATTATTCAGCGACTAAGAGAATGGTTTATGAGGCATTTTTAACGGCAGAGCATCGAGATGGCGATGAGCATGAATTGATTGAGCGATTAAGAGGAACTGAGGCGTATGTTCCAGAGTTAGAAGTAGTGGCGAAAAAAGAAAATCAAATAGTTGGCTATGGACTACTGACAAAAATCAATATCTTATCTGAAGATTCAGCATACCAAGCATTAGTACTTGCGCCATTAGCAGTTAGTTCAACTTGTCAGCATCAAGGAGTGGGTGCTGCAATTCTTCGAGAACTCGAAATACGAGCGAAACGATTAGGCTATGTGGCAATCAGTATTTTAGGTGAACCTGCGTATTATCAAAAATTTGGGTACTTCCCAGCAAGTCAAGCCCAAATTCGTTTGCCTTTCGATGTGCCCGACGCGTACTCTTTGATAAAATTTATTGGAGAAAAACCAGTGAAAACTGCTGGTGTCATTCAATATTCATCGGCTTTTGGAATTTAGTGATGGAAAGTTAATTTTTTCCCAAATCTCATTTGCTGAGACTTTCAATTATAGAATCAGACCGCTATAATAAATAGCAGTATGGTTTTAGGAAAAGGGATGAAACATGGAAAAGAAAAAAAGAGCGTCAAACGATAATCGGATTGACTACGGTGTCATTTTACCAGTGTTCCTTTTATGTTTAATTGGATTACTTTCTTTATACGTAGCACTTAGTCACGATCCGAATAATCCATCTGTCTTTCGAGGTGTAATGATGCAAACCGTGTGGTACATGGTTGGAGCTGTAGCAATTATTGTTATTATGCACCTGAATTCCAAATGGATTTGGAAGTTAACACCCTATTTATATGGTCTGGGTTTAGTAGTCATGGGATTGCTACTCAAATTTTATGACAAACAGCTCGCATTGGTAACTGGGTCAAAAAACTGGTTTAGTTTTGGCTCCTTCACTTTTCAGCCAGCGGAATTAATGAAAATTGCGTACATTTTGATGATGGCGTTAATCGTGACCAAGCACAACAGTCAGTTGAAAGAACGAACGACGAAAAATGATTTGTGGCTGATTGCTAAGATGTTGCTTGTAACGTTACCTGTTTTAGCTTTAGTTATGGCACAAGATGATTTTGGGACGATGCTAGTTTTCTTGGCTATCTTTGGTGGGATTTTCTTGATGTCAGGGATTTCTTGGAAAATTGTCATTCCTGTCGTAGTGATCGCTTTAGTTGTTGGGGCAGGGCTGATCTATTTAGTTACGACAGAAGGCGGAAGAGATTTATTATATAAAGTTGGTTTTAAGTCTTATCAATTTGCTCGGATCGATTCGTGGCTAGATCCTTTCCACGATACTTCTGGTATGAGTTATCAACCTGCCCAAGGCTTATTGGCAATTGGTTCTGGTGGATTATTAGGTAAAGGGTTCAATACCAGTGATGTATATGTACCTGTTCGTGAATCAGATATGATTTTTACAGTGATTGGCGAGAATTTTGGGTTTATTGGCGGCGCATTCGTGATCTTTTTATATTTTATTTTGATTTATCGAATGATTCGCGTTTGTTTTGACACAAATAATGAATTTTATGCGTATATCGCTAGTGGATTAATCATGATGTTATTGTTCCATGTTTTTGAAAATATTGGCGCAAATATTGGTTTACTACCACTAACGGGGATTCCCCTACCATTTATTAGTCAAGGTGGTTCATCTATTTTGGGAAATATGATTGGGATTGGTTTAATTCTATCCATGCGTTTCCAAAACGAGACACCTGACAAAACATCTAGGAGGTAAGACGTTGTACACATTTTATTGGTATCCGAAATGTTCGACCTGCAAAAAAGCAAAAGCATGGCTAGATACACATCAGATTGCTTATCAAACAGTCGATATGGTTCAAGAAACACCAACCGCTCAAACAATTGAGACTTGGTTAACGAATACAGATTTACCGATGCGTCGTTTGTTCAATACGAGCGGGATGAAATATCGTGAATTAGGTTTGAAATCACAAATCGATGGTTTTTCAATCGAAGAAGCTAGTGAGCTACTTTCAACTGACGGAATGTTGATTAAACGTCCACTTTTAGTGAAAGAAGATCAGGTAGTAACAGTTGGTTATAATGAAAAAACTTATGAAGGAGCGTTAGTTTAACATGGCAGGCAAACATTTGAAGAAAACTGAAAATCTTTGGGTTTTATTTAACGGAAAAGAATACTGCATTGGTTTAACGAATGAAGCACAAGAAGAATTAGGACAAGTTACTTTTATCAATTTACCAAAAGTTGGCAAGACGTATCAAAAAGGTGAACCGTTGCTTGAAGTTGAAGCAGAAAAAGCGGTCAGCGAAATTGCCAGCCCAGTTACAGGAACGATTTCTTCCGTAAATGAAAAAATCGATGCGGATATCAACATTTTAAATGATGAAGACGAAATGAATGCTTGGATTTTAAGTTTTAAAGAGGTTGATCCACAGGATTTTGAAAACCTATAATCATTTTTTGATTAAGTATTCTAGTTTTAAAAATTGTTGACACTGGAATTTCTACTTGCTATAATCAAAGGCAATTACATGAAAGCTTTGAAAAGAAGAGTACATTTCACAGACGTTTGAAGAGAGCCCTGTTCGCTGAAAATGGGTAACGAACATGAGATGGAAGATGGTCTTAGAGCAGAGTGAGTGAGCACAAGCGAACTTACTACGGGAGTGCCCGTTATAGCACGACAGTATACGAGTGATTATTCAAGTACTGTAAAGAGGTTATTGCTGTAAAGCATTAACGAATCAAGGTGGTAACACGGAAGTTTATGCTTTCGTCCTTTTGCTTAATGGAGCAAATGGGCGGAAGCTTTTTTGTTTATCCAAGAAAATTTTTAGAAGAAAGATGGGGAAAATATGGCACTAATCCAATTGACCAATGTCGAAAAGACTTTTGGTGGGAAAAACGGAGCAATCCACGCTGTCAACGATGTGTCTTTAAGTATCGACAAAGGAGATATTTATGGAATCGTTGGGTACTCGGGCGCCGGAAAAAGTACATTAGTCCGCTTGTTAAATGGACTTGAGTTACCTAGCAGTGGCGAGGTCATTGTAAATAATCAAGATATCACAAAGTTGAAAAATAAAGAGTTACGAACTTTTCGTAAAAAAATCGGAATGATTTTTCAACATTTCAACCTTTTGTGGTCACGTACAGTGTTAGAAAATATCCAGTTGCCACTTGAGCTTGCTGGTATACCAAAAGCGCAACGTCAACAACGAGCAGAAGAACTATTGGGACTTGTTGGATTGGAAGGCAGAGGTGATGCATATCCTTCGCAACTATCTGGTGGACAAAAGCAAAGAGTTGGGATTGCGCGCGCATTGGCAAATGATCCAGAAATTTTATTATGTGATGAAGCTACTAGTGCACTTGATCCGCAAACAACGGAAGAAGTGCTGGACCTGTTATTGGCAATCAACAAAAAATTAAATTTAACGATTGTTTTGATTACACATGAAATGAATGTTATTCGTAAAATTTGTAATAAGGTTGCTGTAATGGAACTTGGGAAAGTAGTTGAAGAAGGCGAGGTTCTAAATGTCTTCCGTCATCCAAAACAAGAAGTAACCAAACGTTTTGTTCAACAAGATATTGAACCAGAAGCTGATTCTACTGAGCTATTAGCTGAATTGATCAAGGAAAATCCAAACGGCCGCCTAGTTACGCTAACGTTTGACGAAAATAACGCAAATGAACCAGTGATTTCTCAAGCAGTTCGTCGTTATAACGTGGATATCAATGTTGTTTATGGCAAAATCAAACAAGCAAAGGAAGGTTCGTTTGGTTCACTAACGATTTTGATGACAGGTGAAGAAAAAGAATTAGATCAAGCAGAAGTATTCTTTACCGAACAAGGCGTAGAAGTAGAGGTGATTCATCATGGATAAAAGCTTTTCAGCAACCTATTTAGATTTTAGCCAAATCAATGCAGAGACGATGAAACAAGCAATTGTTGATACTTTATACATGACATTGATTTCAATGGTTTTAGTTACAGTTATCGGATTAGTTTTAGGTTTAGTTCTTTATTCGATTGGTAGGAAAAATAAACCTTATGCACGTATCGTGTACGGGATTGTTTCGATTATCAGTAATATTTTCCGTTCAACACCATTTATGATCTTGATGGTATTGATCATTCCATTTACAAAAGCAATCGTTGGGACGATGCTTGGCGCGCAAGCAGCGATTCCAGCATTGGTATTATCTGCAGCACCATTTTACGCACGATTAGTTGAAATTGCTTTTCGTGAAGTAAGTCCGGGTGTTCTTGAAGCCGCAGATGCAATGGGCGCAAGTTATTGGGAAGTCATTTGGAAAGTGTTGATTCCTGAAAGTGTACCTGCTTTGATTTCAGGTTTAACGGTAACGACGATTTCAATGATTGGTTTCACTGCAATGGCAGGAGCAATCGGCGCTGGCGGACTAGGTGGTTTGGCTTGGCAAGAAGGCTACCAACGTGGTAATTTGACAGTGACATTTGTTGCAACATTAATTATTTTAGCTATTGTATTCGTTGTTCAGGGAATTGGAGATTTCTTAACGAAGAAAACAGATAGAAGATAAGAAAAATACTAGGGGGATATCAGGATGAAAAAGAAAATTTTTGGATTAGCAGCAGCACTTTTATTAACAGTCGGTTTAGCAGCTTGTGGGAACAGCGGAAAAGACAGCGCAAAGGATAGTTCGGATGAAACAACATTAAAAGTTGGTGCATCACCAACACCACATGCAGAAATTTTGGAACACGTCCAACCATTATTGAAAGAGGAAGGCATCAATCTTGAAATTGTTAAGTTTGATGATTATGTGTTACCGAACCAAGCTCTTGAAGAAGGCGATATTGATGCCAACTATTTCCAACATATTCCTTATTTGAACAAAGAAATCAAAGAAAAAGGGTATGACTTTGCGAATGCTGGTGCCATCCATATTGAACCAATGGGCTTGTATTCTCAATCAATCAAAGATATTTCTGAATTAAAAGATGGTGCTACAATCATTACTTCAAACTCAGAATCTGACTGGGGTCGAATCATCACAATTTTACAAGATGCTGATTTAGTGAAAGTCAAAGATGGTGTGGATCTTGAAACAGCGACATTTGATGATATTGCAGAAAATCCTAAGAATTTAAAATTCAATCATACAATTGATCCTTCTTTACTTGCGTCGACTTATCAAAATAATGAAGGTGACTTAGTTGCAATCAATGCAAACTTTGCTTATGGTGCTGGTTTGAATCCATTGGAAGATGCGGTGCTATTAGAACAAGACAATTCACCTTATGTAAATATCATTGCAACACGTTCAAAAGATAAGGACAGCAAGAAAATCAAAGCTTTGATTGAAGTGTTACACCGTGATGATGTTCAAAAATGGATCACTGAAAAATGGGGCGGTTCTGTGAAGCCAGTCTCAGCAGATGCAAAATAAAGGTGTGGCGCAAAGCGACTAGCTCCGAAAAAATAAAAAGTAACTGATAAAAATAGCTTTTCATATTTTTGACAGTTACGAATTATTTCGAGGAGTTGCTTTGGGAACACCGTGGAAAAGGTTGTGGCACAAAACGTTTAGCTCCGAATAGATAGTGAGTAAGCATGCAAAATAGCTTCTAAATTTTGAATAAAATCAGAATAAATCTCACGAGAAACGTCACTACGCACAACTATAAATGTTTCATAAAAGAGAGACCGAGACAAAACTAAAAATCAGTCGTTCATAATACATTTTTTAATTTAAAAAACGCCTAAAATCAACGTTTAAAAAAACGAATTTTAGGCGTTTTTTTCTATTTCGGCTACTTTTATCCTAGCTCCTTTCTTTTTATACAAATTACAATGTAAAAATAAAGCTTTTTTGAGAATAAATGAAAGTTATTCTAATTTCGACTGGTTAGATCATTGCGCTTCATTCTCAATTAGTCTAAAATGGGTGAGAACGAAAGAGAATTTGGAGGGAAACTGGCATGTCTGTCTTAGAAGTAAAAAATTTACATGTATCTATCGAGGAGAAAGAAATCCTTAAAGGTGTTAATTTAGTAATGAAAACGGGCGAAATCCACGCAATCATGGGACCAAATGGAACAGGTAAATCAACTTTATCTGCTGCAATCATGGGGAACCCTAATTATGAAGTAACAGAAGGCGAAGTTTTATTCGATGGGAAAAATATTTTAGACTTAGAAGTGGATGAACGTGCACGACTAGGGTTATTTTTAGCGATGCAATACCCAAGTGAGATTCCAGGAATCACTAATGCAGAATTTATGCGTGCAGCAATCAATGCAAAACGTGATGAAGATAACAAGATGTCTGTCATGACTTTCTTGAAAAAATTAGATGCAAAAATGGATCTATTAAACATGCCTGAAGAAATGGCTGAACGTTATCTGAACGAAGGTTTTTCTGGTGGTGAAAAGAAACGTAATGAAATTTTACAATTGTTGATGCTTGAGCCAACATTTGCTATTTTAGATGAAATCGATTCAGGGCTAGACATTGATGCATTAAAAGTAGTAGCAAAAGGTGTGAATGAAATGCGTGGCGAAAACTTTGGTGCATTAATCATCACTCACTATCAACGTTTGTTGAACTATATCACTCCTGACGTGGTCCATATCATGATGGAAGGTCGCGTTGTAATGACTGGAAACGCTGATTTAGCAAAACGTTTAGAAGCAGAAGGCTATGCTGGAATCAGTAAAGAATTAGGAATCGACTACAAAGAAGAAGAAGCGTAAGGAGGAGCAGGAATGAAAGAGAAAAACTGGCTCGACCATCTTGACGCGGTCAACGACTTTTCTTTGAGTAAAGGAGAGCCTGCTTGGATGACAGAGCTTCGTCAACAAGCATTGGCAAAAGCAAATGAATTGGTTTTACCAAAAATTGAACGAGTAAAATTTGCTCGCTGGCCGTTATTTGATATCAAAGAAATGACAGATGTTGTGACAGATGCTGGGAATGTTGCTGCGTTTGATACAATGAAAGACAATCCAGTGCTGGTACAACAGGGAACTTGGACTGTTTTTGAACAATTATCGACAGAATTAGCAGAACAAGGTGTGATTTTCACCGATATCTTTACTGCAATGCAAGAGTATCCTGAATTAGTACAAGAATACTATATGACAAAAGCTGTCAATATGGATGAAGATCAGTTAACTGCCTTGCACGCAGCATTTATGAATAGTGGTTTATTTCTTTATGTACCTAAAAATGTCGTGATTGAAGAACCAATTGAATCTTTATTTATTCAAGATGGCACAATCGATCAACATTTCTTTAAACATGTCTTGATTGTCGCAGATGAACATAGTGAATTTTCTTACCTTGAACGTTTTCAAACAACGGGTGAGCAACTAGCAAAAGTTTCTGGAAATATCGTGGTAGAAGTCATTGCGAAAGCTGGATCAAAAGTGAAATTTTCCGCAGTTGATCAACTAGGTGAGAATGTGACGGCTTATATGAATCGCCGTGGTCATATTTTACGTGATGCTTCTGTAGACTGGGCAATTGGTGTGATGAATGATGGCAATATTGTTGCTGACTTTGATTCTGATTTAGTTGGCGAAGGCGGTCATTCTGAAGTTAAGATCGTTGCTATTAGTGGCGGCAAACAAACACAAGGAATTGATACACGTGTGACGAATAAAGCACCACATACGATTGGTCATATTTTACAACATGGCGTGATTCGTGAGCGAGGTGTGTTAACATTTAACGGAATTGGGCACATCTTAAAAGGCGCAAAAGGTGCGGATGCACAGCAAGAAAGTCGTGTCTTGATGCTTTCAGATAAAGCTCGTGGTGATGCTAATCCAATTCTTTTGATTGACGAAAACGAAGTAACTGCTGGCCATGCTGCTAGTGTTGGTCGTGTAGATCCAGAGGAAATGTATTATTTGATGAGCCGTGGTTTGCATAAAGAAGAAGCTGAACGCTTAGTTATTCGCGGATTCCTTGGTTCCGTATTAACGGCTATCCCTGTTGAAGAAGTGCAAAAAGAATTGATTGAGGTCATTGAAGGGAAGTTGAATGCATGATTCATGCAGAAAAATTACGTGCTGATTTTCCTATCTTATTTCAAGAAGTGAACGATGAAGCCTTGGTGTATTTGGATAATGCTGCAACGACCCAAAAACCAAAGCAAGTGTTGGCTGCACTAACTAACTATTATGAAAAAGATAATGCGAATGTGCATCGTGGGGTTCATACTTTAGCAGAACGCGCAACGCATGAATACGAAGCTGCTCGAGAAAAAGTTCGCCGGTTTATCCATGCGAATGAAACAGCAGAGGTTCTATTCACGCGCGGGACGACGACAAGTTTAAACTGGGTTGCAAGAAGCTTTGGGGAGTTCATTCATGAAGGAGACGAAATCGTTCTTTCTTATATGGAACATCACTCTAATATCATTCCATGGCAACAACTGGCTAAACAAAAAGGTGCAACCTTAAAGTATATCGAATTAACACCAGAAAGATTACTCGATATGGCTGATGCAAAAGAAAAAATTACAGCAAAAACAAAGATTCTTGCAATCGCCCACGTTTCTAATGTTTTAGGTGTCAAAAATCCAGTGAAAGATTTAGCAGAACTCGTTCACGAAAAAGGTGGCGTAATCGTGGTTGATGGGGCGCAAGCTGCACCACATATGCCAATCAATGTTCAAGAACTTGATTGCGATTTTTATGCTTTTAGTGGTCATAAAATGTGTGGGCCAACTGGAATTGGTGTTTTATATGGTAAAAGAACTTGGCTAGAACAAATGGAACCAGTTGAGTTTGGTGGAGAAATGATTGACTTCGTTGAACTTTACGATAGCACATGGAAAGAACTGCCTTGGAAATTTGAAGCTGGAACGCCGAACATCGCTGGCGCGATTGCGCTTGGTCATGCGATTGATTATTTAGAAACGATTGGATTAGCAGAAATCCATCGTTATGAAGAAGAAATTGTAGCTTATGTATTGCCTAAACTTCAAGCAATCAAAGGATTAACGATTTATGGTCCACAAGAGCCAGAAAAGCGTACCGGAGTGATTGCATTTAATTTAGAAAATTTACATCCACATGATGTGGCAACAGCACTTGACATGGAAGGTGTAGCAGTTCGAGCAGGCCATCATTGCGCACAACCATTATTGAATTATTTACAGGTACCTGCAACAGCTCGAGCAAGTTTTTATTTCTATAATACTAAGCAAGACGCGGATCGGTTAGTTGAAGCAATTCTCGCAACAAAGGAGTTTTTCCAACATGGGACTATCTAAATTAGACAATCTTTATCGTCAAGTGATTCTAGATCATTCTTCCCATCCACACCATCGTGGAAGTTTGACCGAGTCAACGAATAAAATCGAACTAAACAATCCAACTTGTGGTGATGTGATCGAATTACAAGTAGATGTTAAAAATGGCGTGATTGAAAATATTGCATTTGATGGTAGTGGCTGTTCAATCAGTACAGCCAGTGCCTCGATGATGACGGATGCTGTAATCGGTAAAACCGTTGCCGAAGCACAACACTTAACAGTTGAATTTTTACAACTCGTACAAGGAAATGAAGTCGCCGATGAAGAAAAATTAGGTGATGCAGCCATGTTAAGTGGCGTTGCGAAGTTTCCAGCCAGAATCAAGTGTGCCACACTTGCTTGGAAAGCATTGAGTCAAGCAGTGACTGAAAATGGCACAGCAACAGCCCACCATTACCATAAAGAAGAGGAGTGAGAATATGGGCGTACCAGAATTAGAAGAATATAAATTTGGGTTTCACGATGATGTGCAACCTGTTTTCAGTACCGGAGAAGGATTAACTGAAGAAGTAATTCGTGAAATGTCACGAATTAAAGAAGAACCAGAATGGATGCTCGAGTTTCGCTTGAAGTCGTTAGAGACGTTTAATAAAATGCCGATGCAAACTTGGGGACCTGACTTGTCTGATATTGACTTTGAGGCCATTAAATATTATCAAAAACCAAGTGATAAGCCTGTTCGTGATTGGGAAGATGTACCAGAAAAAATCAAAGAAACCTTTGAAAAAATCGGTATTCCTGAAGCCGAACGTGCTTATTTAGCAGGAGCCTCAGCTCAATATGAATCAGAAGTGGTTTACCACAACATGAAAGAGGAATTCGAAAAATTAGGAATTATTTTTACTGACACCGACTCTGCACTGAAAGAATATCCAGAATTATTCAAGGAATATTTTGCTAAATTAGTTCCACCAACCGACAACAAATTAGCTGCACTTAACTCTGCGGTTTGGTCAGGTGGCACATTCATTTATGTACCAAAAGGTGTCCGAGTAGATGTTCCTTTACAAACCTACTTCCGAATCAATGCAGAAAATACTGGACAATTTGAACGAACATTAATTATTGTTGATGAAGGCGCTAGTGTTCACTATGTGGAAGGCTGTACGGCACCCACGTATTCAAGTAATAGTTTACATGCAGCGATTGTTGAAATTTATACCAGAAAAGATGCTTATTGCCGCTATACAACCATCCAAAACTGGTCTGACAACGTCTATAATTTAGTAACGAAACGTGCAAAAGCTTACGAAGGCGCAACAGTTGAATGGATTGATGGGAACCTTGGTGCGAAAACAACGATGAAATACCCAAGTGTTTACTTGGACGGAAAAGGTGCTCGAGGTACCATGTTGTCAATCGCTTTTGCAGGTGCAAATCAAATCCAAGATACAGGTGCTAAAATGATTCACAATGCACCAAACACTTCAAGCTCTATCGTCTCAAAATCAATTTCAAAAGACGGTGGCGAAGTCAACTATCGTGGACAAGTAACCTTTGCTAAAGACAGCGCAGGATCTATTTCTCACATTGAATGCGACACGATTATTATGGATGAACTATCAAAATCAGATACGATTCCATTCAATGAAATCCACAACAGTCAAGTTTCTTTAGAACATGAAGCGAAAGTTTCAAAAATTTCCGAAGAGCAGCTCTACTATTTGATGAGCCGTGGCTTGACTGAATCAGAAGCGACAGAAATGATCGTGATGGGCTTTGTTGAGCCATTCACTAAAGAACTTCCAATGGAATATGCGGTTGAACTCAATCGTTTGATCAGTTATGAGATGGAAGGCAGTGTAGGTTAAACCTGTAATAGGAGCTAGAACCCTTGATATATAAGGATTCTAGCTTTTTTAATTTACCTTGATAATAGAAATGACCAGCTTTTGACCAGCTTTTTTACTGATGTGCCATCATATCAGCAAACTCTTGACCAGTTTTCTTAGGTGCGTTGTTTGTAATGTGTGTATAGAGATGTCTAATGTTACTTTACTATTTTCATGCCCTAATCGTTGTTGAACTACCTTGACAGATTCTCCTGATTCTAATAATTAAACTAGCATGCGTAGGTCTAACCCCATGAGGCGTAATACAAGGCAAGTTATACTTTTTCAAAATATATCTTAACCAATTATTCACAGTGTTAGGCATGTAGAGGTCGTTCTTTAAACTAGTAAAAACACATAGCTCTTTAAGACTGGTATTGTAGACAATTTTACGATTATTTTTTCATATATAAAACACTATCCAAAGAAGGGTCGGGTTTATGTTTAGATTCCATAGTTTAAGGTATGGATGTTAAATTGATTATTTAATTTATTACAGTGTGAACGTATATATTAGAAAACTCCTGAAAAGTATGAATTATCTGGAGTTTTTTTAGAATCAGTTTAAGTAACATATCTATGAAATGAGATTAAGGAGTATAATAGTTGATAGATAAGCGTTTTTATTTTGGATGGTAATAGTAATAAAAAAATTTTTAGGATATTGCTACAGTTTGTCTTATTGAATAACATTAAAGAGAGAAGAGAGGAAAGAATGAAAAAAGTATTACTTGCAGTTAGTTTGTTGGCTAATGTAGCGCTGGCTGGAGCGCTGATTTATACCACTGTTGAAAAGAATAATCTCGACCGTCAGCGAGAAAATTTAGCAATCAGGAACGAACAATATCAGAAAAAGATAGAGGAATCTAGTACCATAAATAGCACAGAACTACGGGAAAGTACTATAAGTACTTCTAACGCCTCAATGGATAATAATTACGTTGAAAGAATATCAGAAAGTAGTACAGAGCCAGAAGAAGATTCTAGCGGAAGGGTAGAACTATTGAATCATGTTTATTTTTTTGAGAGCTTTAATGGTTCGATAACGCCACGAGAAGGTGAATTGAGTCATATGTCGGAACGTTTTACAAGAACGCCTGTTACCGTTAAAAATAACAGTGGTACTTGGCAGGCTGATCTCTATACTAATAACGATAAAACTGCCCAGATTGTTCAGGAAGGTACCACTCTTTTCGATGGAACTTGGAAACATACTAAGGCATTTGAGGTTTTATCACTTAAAAGCTCACTCCAAAATTCCACAAGAAACGATTTAGTGTCTTCTTTTTCTCAAAGATCATGGAATGATCCAGAAGTTGCAAGGTTAGCTCAAACAGTTTTGGAAAATGCAAGTAATCAGAGCGTTTCAGATGAGCAATGGCAACAGTTTTCGAATGATACTATTCAGAAATTAGATACCATGAAAAAGATTAACTGACTATAGTTAAATAGAGAACTGACTAATAAATATGTCATATATTCTTGTTAGTCTAAATCAAGAGTTACCTTACTTCATAGAATTTTTTAGAAAGTACTTTCGGGATAAGCTAATCAGGGACTCCTTTTTTCTGAATCCGCTTAAGTGAGATATATCTGAGGCTAAATGGGAATAGATTTTTTTTACTGTAGTGTCAATTTTAGTTCTTCCGGATGTTATATAGCGGGAAAAATTTATTGAGAAAAATAAGAGAGTGTTTGTTACTAGCAAATAGAAAACGAGAAAAATGTGAGTGCAATTATTTCAGATAATTTAAACTAAAAGCATATAGTACAGTAGGACTCTACCTAGAGGGACTATATGCTTTTAGTTTTTCAACGGATTAGTTTTGATTCTGCGTCTTAACCCATTGTATTGATTTTGAACGATACTTAGTCTCAACAGGCTTATCTTAAAATTTTTTCTTCTATCTTGAAGGACTAATTATCATGAAATTTTTAGCAAAAGTTAAAAAATATAAGTGTGTATTCTGAATTACCTTTTTCAAATCAGCATAAGTTTTCACTATTTACAATTCGTAGGTAATTGTAGTAATAGATATAGTTCGTTATAATAACTTTGTAATGATAAAATAAAGTTATTTTATGAGGAGTTATAAAATGAAAAAAGTGTCGATCATCAGTTTATTGTTTACAGTATTATTGTTGACTGCTTGTCAACAAAATAAAGAGATTAATTCTACGGCATCGTCTACTAAAATTACTCAAGAAACAACGGCAAATTCGACAGCTGCTGTTAAAAAAGAAGTGGAGACAAGTACAAGTTTCGTCTCTACAGAATCAAGTAATCAGCAGATGACCATGGAAAGTAGTAGTTCTTCGATTAAAGAAAGTCAAGTGGTGAATATTTTGTGGAATGAGGCTAAGGCACAACAATTAAACACATTTATGGCTAGCTGGGGACAAACTATGAAACAAAGTTATAAAGAATATGGTCCCGGCAATAACGTTAATTTATATGGCTTACAGCTTCCTGATACGGTTCTTGCTAACACAAATGGCTGGCAAGCGACAGTCAATAATGTGCCAATTACTTTAACTTGGTCAGAAAATGGCGAAGCAAATGCTGGCTATGCGTTAGTAGCGGTCTATTCTGATGTGGAGACGCAAGCATCATTAGCTAAGCATGTTTATTTCTTTACGATTGATGCGGGTGTTCCTAAAGTCTTGGTGACGAGCCAGAATCAAGGAAATCCTGATAATTATTTATATTTCAAAGAGACAGAGAACCAACAATTGAAAGATGGCTTTACTGAAATTGTGGGAAATGTATAAAACGAAAGTTTAAAATTTTTTGACAAGAAAATGATTAAAATAACTTGTTAGTAACTCTAACAAGTTATTTTTTTATGCTCCTTGCAAATATAGATTAAAAAATCACCAATCCATCAATGAAAAAATGTTGATTTTTCAACAAAAAAGCGTTAAGTTTATAACTAGTTAATGTAGAATTTTCAACAATTTTGAGGAGTGAGCCATTTTGATCAATTTAGAAGAAGTATTTAGTCAAGCACACATTGATTTTGAGTTATATAATCATCGCGCGATTTACACCAATGAAGATGCGTTAGTGGTCAAGGCAGAGCAAGGATTCTCTGGCACAGAAACCAAAAGTTTATACCTAAAAGATAAACAAAAGAATAACTATATTTTTCTGACTTTCACAACGAAAAAGAGTGATTTTAAACGGTTAAGTAAGTTAATTGGCAAAAGAGTGTCGGTTGTTTCTGCGGAAATGATGGAAGAACAAACGGGGCAAAAACCTGGAGCTGTATCACCTTTTGGCTACGAAGCACATGTTCCAGTGATTATTGACGAAGAGTTATTGACACATGAAAAATTAGTTTTCGCACCAGGACGTCCAGATCAAACCATGGTGGTGAAAGTAGCAGACTTAGATAGAATAATTGAAGTGCTTAATTTGGAAACCTATCTATTGCCTGCAGAGGAGTAAAAAATGTCTGAAATTTTAAGAGAAATTGGAATTATTTCCCGTTCGTTATCATACATCAGCAATGTTGAGTTCAAGGAATTAGAGCTAAACAAAGAACAATATCTGTACTTAACAAGAATCTATGAAAATCCGGGTATCATCAATGATGCAGTAGCAGAGCTGGTCAAGCAAGACCGGACAACTGTCTCGAAGTCTGTTCAAAAACTTGTAAATGCTGGTTTAGTTCGGAAAGAAATTGATGCTGAAAATAAAAAAATTCGTCGATTATATGCAACTGAAAAAGCAGAAGCATTTTATGACTATTTAAAACGTGAGGAAGCCTATTCAGAAAAAGCTGCTTTACTCGATCTTTCAGCCAATGAAAGAGAAACTTTGTTAAAACTATTGAAAAAGGTGAGTAAAAATGTTGATGAAGAGTGGCTGTTTGTTAAAAACGGCAATAAACGAATCTATTAGGTTTTTCTAACAATAAAAGAGCCAAACAGGAGGGTAGTCTGTTTGGCTCTTTGTCTGTAATCAATGTTCTGGACGGATATAAAATAGCTTAAAATCCGTATTTTACGAAAGAAACTTGGGGGGGAGAAGTAGTTTAGTGAATTATCTTATATGTTTACTAAAAATAAAGTCTATGCTATCATGCTTTTTGAAAACGCTTTATTTAGTTGTGTTGCGATTGGATTAAAGGCAGATGCTGTGGGTAAGTCATCTAGGAGGTATTGGATGAAAAAACGGAAGATGATTCAGTGGTTATCGTTAGTGGGAAGTATCATTGTTATTGGTATGTTTCAGAGTACAACAGTAAAAGCAGCGGAGATTTTTGAAACTAATTTTAGTCAAGAAAAAGGGAATTGGTTAGATATCAAAGGGACTTCCAAGACTAGTCTCAGTGAGAATCAATTAGTTATTAGTAATACAACACAAGGCACTTCAATTGAATCTGTGAGTATTTTACAAGATGCACCGTTAAAGAAAACTGGAGAAGTTGAGATGAGCTTTCTTTATGAAGGACAAAAAAACTTTGGGGTGATTTTTAGAGGTAGTGAGACTGATTCAGCGACTTGGCAATCCTTTGCTTACAATGGAGATGGGGACTGGCAGCTAGGGCAACCGGGTGGAAAATGGATTACCACAATTAAAGGTTCACCATTGGTCAAAGGAAAAACATATCGTTTGTTGGTGCGCTATGAAGAGAAAAAAATTATGGCTTATTTGAATGGTCACTTGTTATATGAAAATCAAGAAGTCAACTATCCTAATGGCAATGGAAGCATTGATGGAGATTGGCAAGGAAAAATTGGTATTCGTCTTTTTGGTGATCGTGTGACGTTGAAGGTAGTGACGTTAAAAAATGGGGAGATTGGTTCAATTCCTTTAGATCCTGAAGAGTCAAATGATCCAACAGAGGCAGAAGCAAAAGAGTTGCAACAAACATGGAAAACCAATCTTGTTGGTGATTTTGAAAAAAATCCTGAATTGTTAAATGATCCAGATGTTATTGCGTATACGCAAAAGCTGTCAGAACAAGCGAATGAATTATATGGGAAACTAAATAAAGAATCCAGTCGCACATATTTGTGGGAAAAGGTAGCTTCAGACACAGCCTCAGCAGATATAACAACGCAATTTGCTAATCTTTCTGTTTTGGCTCGGGCTTACGGGACACAGGGAACGGCGCTTTACCAAAAGCAACAGGTAGGAACGGACATTGTCGAGGCGCTTGATTTTATGGTAGATGTTCGAAAATATGATGGGAAAAAATATCACGGCAACTGGTGGGATTGGCAGATTGGTGTGCCACAAAAATTTATTGATATTCTAATGATTATGAAAGACGAACTGACACCGGACCAATTAGCGAAATACACGCAAGTAATTTCACGATATGTTCCAGATCCTTATAAACAATTGTATGGTAAGCCACAAGGAACCTTTGTTGATTTGCATTTTATTCCCAATTTCCAAACGACAGGAGCGAATCGGACGGATTTAGCGTTAACGATCATGGGCTTGGGTATTTTACAAAAAAATGGAGATAAATTAAGTGTTTCCGGAGAAAGTATCAAAGAAGTTTTTGCACTTGTGACAAAAGGAGATGGATTCTATAAAGATGGCTCGTTTATTCAACATGGGGATATTCCATATACTGGTTCATATGGAAATGTTTTGGTGAAAGGAACAAGTAAGATTTTAGGAATTTTAGCCAATTCAAAATGGAATTTACCAAAGGATGTAACAGATTCTTTTGTGACAAACGTGAATAATGCATTTATTCCGTTAATTGAGAAAGGTGAAATGATGCCAATGGTGAATGGGCGTTCAATTTCGCGGGCAACTTCGACAAAAACAACTGGTTTTGGTTCACCAACAATGTATAATTTGTTGCTAGTATCAGAATTTGCAGACCCATCAGCAAACAGTCAATTGAAGGAAAGTGTCAAGTATTGGTTGAAGGAGAATCCAGCTTATTACTATACCAACGCACGTGATTTCAAGGATTTATTGTTAACGAAACAGGTGATGAGCGATGAAACGATTCTTGGAAAAGAAAAACCGTTTCTAGGAAGCAAATTGTATGGTGCAATGGATCGTTATGTGTATGCCAGCGGTGATTTTAGTGTGGGACTTAGCATGTACTCGAACCGAATTTCTTCATTTGAGGCAGGTAACAAAGAGAATAAACGAGGCTGGCATACATCAGATGGCATGCTGTATTTATTCAATCAAGACCAGCAATATGGGGAAGGCTATTGGCCGACGATTGACCCATACCGATTACCTGGTACGACAGTTGATACAGTCAAATTAGCAGATGAAGTGAGCTCATTTACGACGGTGCGTTCTTCAGAAAAACAAGTAGGTGGTGCAACAGACGGGGAAAATGCCGCTATTGGAATGGCGTTAAACAAAGCAGGTACGAAAAATAACGGTACGGTTTTACCAATGGATCTCAAAGCACAGAAATCTTGGTTTGTATTTGATGACCAAATTGTTGCATTAGGATCAGGCATTCAAGGGACGACGTCAGCTTCGATTGAAACAGTGATTGAAAACCGAATGCTTGATTCCAACAGTACGTACCAGTTGTTGACAAATCAAGGTGAAGTTTCCAGCAACGGCGAACAAACGATGCAAGCAAATGAGTGGCTCCTATTGTCATCTTCACAAAAAAATCAGAGTATTGGATATTACTTCCCTCAAGAAGAAACAATTACTTTGGTTAATGAACAGCGTACTGGAAAATACAGTGATATTAATGAAGGTTTCCCAAACAGTCAAGTGTATACGGAAAACTATCAAAAAGTTTTGCTTAACCATGGTCAAAAACCAATCGATGAAAAGTATGCGTATGTTCTTTTACCAAATGCAACAAAGCAAGGTCTTGAGAATTATGCAAAACAAAATCGAATCGAAATTTTATCAAATGAAAAGGCAAATCAAAGTGTCAAAGATACAGTCACTGGAATAACAGCAGCAAATCTTTGGGCAGCCAATCAAACGGTGGCAGGAATTACCTTTAGCCATCCGGCATCTGTTTTGTTGAAAGAAGAATCAAATAAGGCGAGGGTAACCGTTGCTAATCCGCTACAAACGAATGAAACACTGACGTTGAATTTTTCAAAAGCAGTTAAAACAGTTATTCACGCAGATGAAAATATAACAATTAGTGAAGATGGAAGAAGTGCGCAAGTTCAAACAGCAGGTATGACAGGAGGATCTAGTCAGTTGGAAGTTGAGTGGGAATAAAAGGTTGTGGCGCCAAGCGTTCAGCTCCGAAAAAATAATGAGCAACTGGCAAAAATAGCATTTCATATTTTTGGACAGTTATGAATTATTTTGAGGAGTTGCTTGGGGAACACCGTGGATGAGGTTGTGGCGCCAAGCGTTCAGCTCCGACAAGATAGCGAGTAAGCACTCAAAATGGCTCTTCATATTTTGAAGTGAATAAAAGCTATGTGGAGGAGTTATTTCGGCATAGGCGTTCACTATTTTGAAATAGTCACAACGTAAGGGTAATTTACTAGCTAATGGCCACGCAAAATGATGAGCTACTGTAAAAATTTATTGATTTAGTTGCTGCAAATCGTAAACAGTGAGAATAGCAGGAAAGACTGAAGTTAAGAAGGAAGAACGGGTTTGCGCTCGTTCTTCTTTTTTTATGTAAAGATAGATGGTCAAAAATATTTAAATTATTTTACTGAATTTTCACTAAACTATTTGAAAAAATAGGTGAATCAATGGTATAGTCTACTAGAATAAAATGAAAGCGCTTTGTTAGGAGAGAGTATGAATGCGAAAAGCTGTGATTCAAAGTAAAGTAACGACAACAGAACAAAAAAATATTTTAAAGGTTATTGTTGGAAATGTTTTTTTAGGGTTTGCTTACGCAAATTGGATGAAACCGAATAATATTATCAATGGAGGCGTGACAAGTGTCGCGATGATTTTAGAAAAAATCTCGCAAATACCGATTTTTTATTTAACCTCTGGTGTAACAGTCTTGCTACTGATTTTTTGTTGGTTCTTTCTGGGCAAAGGGAACTTTCTTAAATCAATCGTTAGCAGTATTTGCTACAATCTGTTCTTTACGATGTTTTATTTGCTGAAACTCAATGTGCAAATCAATTTGGTTGTCGATTTTCTTTTTGCTTGTATTTTTATCGCGATTGGGTATTATTGCTGCATTTCCGCGAATGCTTCTACGGTAGGAATGGATGTCATTGCTTTAGCAATCAATAAAAAACATCCAGAATTTAGTATTGCCAGAGGAATCCGTTACATCAATGTGATGGTACTGGCTTTGGGATTTTTGACTTATGGGGTAAAATCAGTAGTGATAGGTATTTTGTTCAGTTTACTGAACTCGTATATGTTAGATTTTTTATTAAAACGAAGGATTGAAGAATGAGGTGCTGACATGGCAACAATTAAAGACATTGCAGATTTAGCAGGCGTTTCTAAGACGACCGTTTCTAGAGTATTGAATTTTGATCAAACATTATCGGTAAGTGATGAAACGAAAAAACGAATTTTTGAAGCAGCAGAGAAACTAGAATATACCAAATATAAACGGAATCGCGTAATTGATAAAGGAAAAATCGCAATCGTTCAGTGGATGACGGAAAAAGATGAACTAGATGATGTATATTATCTTTCACTAAGAATGAGTGCTGAAAAGAAGATTTTGGATGAAGGCTATGAGATTGTGCGCTATTTTTATAACGATACACGCATATTTGACGAAGAGGTAATTGGGATTATTTCGATTGGCGAATGTACGCCAGAACAACAACAATCATTAATTGATTTTACAGATAACTTGGTTTTTGTTGGAATGGATATTCTTTCAACCAAATATGATTCTGTCTCACTAGACTTTGATCAAGCTGTGAATAGTGTGATTGACTTTTTCTGTGCGCGTGGCCATAAGAATATTGGGTTCATTGGTGGTTTGGACTACGGCAAAACATTACCTAATCATCCTGTTGGAAAAGATAAGCGAACAATTGCTTTTGAGAAATACACGAGTTTACGCGACGTGTATCGGGAGGAAAATGTATTTCAAAGTAGCTTTGATGTCGAAAGTGGTTACGAGATGATGAAACAAGCAATCGTTACCTTAGGGCAACAGTTACCAACGGCATTTTTTATCGCAAATGATCCTTTGGCAGTTGGTGCATTAAGAGCATTGCTAGAATCGGGAATCAAGGTACCTGAAAGGGTATCGTTAATTGGGTTCAACGATACGAGTGTTGCTAAACATATTTTTCCAACGTTGAGTTCAGTTAGAATACATACAGAACTGATGGGCGAAGCAAGCGTGGAGTTACTGTTGGAGAAATTAGAAACTGGCAGACAAGTAGCTAAAAAATTAATTATTGCGACGGAACTCAGTTTGCGTGGAAGTACAGGCGATTAAACTGGATTAATGGTTGATTATTTGTTTCACTGTTTAAGCGGATGAATAGGAAAAGGTTGTGACTCCAAGCGTTCTGCTTCGAAAAAATAATGAGCAACTGACAAAAATAGCTCTCCATATTTTTGAACAGTTATGAACTATTTCGAGAAGTTGCTTGGTGAACACCGTGAATAAAGGTAGTGACACAAAGTGCTTAGCTTCAGGTAATAAGGAATATTTTCTAAAAATAGCTTCCCGGAGTTTTAAGAAAGGAGGACTTATTACCGAAGAATCTACTTGGGGAACACCGAGGGAAAAGGTTGTGGAGCAAAACACTTAACTCCGACGAGATAGCACCCCAAATAGCTAATTCCTATTTTGAAGTGCTTGCAAGCTAGGTGGAGGAGCTGTTTTGGGACACCATTCACTCGGAAACCAGAGGTATGACAATGCGTTTGTCATACCTCTTTTTTATTTAAAAAGACCCTATAAAAATTAATTCCAATAAGTTTAGTGAATAAAATAAAAAAGTTCACTAAACTTATTGACCTTTGACTAGCTTTCGTGTATTCTACGAATGAATAAAGCGTTTACAAAAATTTAGGAGGTACTTTATGAAGTACAAAAAATTGTTGAGCGGTGCTTTAGGATTATTGGCAGTAGTTAGTTTGGCAGCTTGTGGTGGCGGTGATTCAAAAGCAGAAGCCGGGGCAGATTCTGCTAAGGATTTGGCAAAAGAAGAACGCGTGAAAAAAGCAAGTATCGAGGTCTATGTTCCAAAAGGCAAAAATACCGATTATTTGCAAAAATCCATTGAGCTTTACAATCAGAAGTATGATACAGAATTGGAATTGAATCCAGTAGATGTCGCACCTGCCATCCCGATGGTTCAAAAGGTAACGCCAAAATTAGTTGCAAACGAAAAAATGCCAGATTTGATTTTCTTGCAAGATAGTAATGCTGGTTCGGTTTTTGACAAGTTTGAAGATTTGTTTTATTCATCTGAAGACTTTGGCTTTGTAAAAGAGTATGGCAAAGATTTTTATGATGCAAAAATGAACATGTTGGGGAATATTGCACCGTCGAAAAAAGTATTTGGTTTTCCTAATGACTGGGGAAATGCGTGCATGTTCTATAATGAAACCGCTTTTAAAGAAGCCGGGATTGACGTAACAACTATCAAAAATTGGGACGAGTTGATTGATGTAGGAAAGAAATTAAAAGAAAAAACGGGTAAAAAGCTATTATTCATGCGTGATACAGGAGAATTAGATCTTGTTAAATATTTGACGGAACAACAAGGTGTGTCTCTATTTGATAAAAATGGAAAATTGAATTTATTAGATGATGCTGTTAAAAAATCGTACGAAATCATTCAAAAACTTCAAGATGAAGATTTAGTGGCCTATGGTAATTCAAAAGATTATACAGTGATTGGACAAGAGTGTGGCGTAATCTTTGCCGGTGGCTGGTTGGCTTCTTATCAAGCAACGGATTATCCAGATGATGCAGGAAACTGGCGAATCAGTGCGATTCCTGCGGTGGACGAATCGAAAAACTTTTCACCAATGAGTGGTGGTTCTAGCTATTATGTACCTAAAAGATCAGATAATGCGTTAGCTGCACTACAATTCATTACCTTTGCATTAACGGATAAAGATGCTTTAGATGCTTATATGGAACTAAGTGGTTTGCCTGCAAACGTGACTGCTTATCAAAGTGAAGTTGCTCAAAAAGAGTTTCCTTATTACGGAAACCAAAAGATTTTATTGACGCTAGATGAAATTAGTCAAAATAGTATCAAGGGTTACGCATTCCCTTACTCAGCAGATTTAGATAATTATATTGAGGCTGCAAGCTATGACATCAAGAATAATGGTATGTCTGTTGATAAAGCATTGAAGAAACAGGCAGAAGATTTTGCTTCGAAATACAACGTAGAAATAAACGAGTAAATGAAACGGGTTAGGATAGTGAGGGCTGCCATACTGTCCTAACCTATTTTTAGAACAGAAAAGGAGTATCTGGACATGGAATTTCCAAAAAAGAAAAAAGGCATTACGAATTATTCCCGAACAGCTTACATCATGTTGTTGCCATTTTTAGCATTTTTCATCATTACTTTATTGATTCCAGCAGTGATGTCATTAGGATTTAGTTTTTCAAAAGTATCGACATCCATTGATTTTATTGGTTTAGATAATTTTACAGCTATTTTTAAAGATCCATTGTTTTTTAAATCATACTTCAATGTATTCATCTTTATGATTTTTTCAATTCCGATTACGATTTTCTTTGCTTTGATTTTTGCTGTTTTATTGAATAAGCCAACGATTAAAGGAAAAGGTTTTTTCCGAACAGTGTATTATTTACCGGCAATCACATCGATTGTTGCTGTGTCATCCGTATTTTTAACTTTTTATAATCCAACAGGTTTGTTCAATACCGTGTTAACAACTTTGGGAATGGAGCCGATTCCTTGGCTAACGGATCCATTTTGGGCACGAGTATCCATCATCATTATCTCAATCTGGTTGAATGTTGGGTATTACACAGTCTTGTTTTTAGCTGGATTGCAAAATATCTCTTCAGAAATTTATGAGAGCGCGGATATCGATGGAGCAAATAGTTTCCACAAGTTCTTTAAAATCACGATTCCTTTGTTAAAACCAGTTGTGCTGATGGGAATGATTCTTTCGACAATCAATGGGTTAGGTGCTTTTGAAGTGCCAAACATCTTATTCAAAAATGGATTTGGACCAGAATCTTCTGCAGTAACAGTTGGTGTGAATTTGTATAAAACAAGTTTTGAAATGGTTGATTTTGGGAAAGCTTCTGCGATTGCCTGGACGATGGTAATTATCGCTGCAATCCTATCAATCATTCAGTTTATTGTAGGAGGAAAAAACAATGAAGCGTAAATTGAACCCTTTACTTATTTATTTCGTTTTGCTGATTGGTTTAGTGATCTTTGCTTTACCTTATGTTTATATGCTCATTGCTTCGACACAATCGAATGATGTCATTTTAGGGGAAAAAATCAATTTTACGATTGGCCCACATTTTTTGAAAAACCTCGGTGAGATACAAGAAAAATATAATTATATCCGAGTCTTATTTAATTCAGCTGTCATCACATTGGTAGGGACAGCACTTTCGACGATTGTCACAACGTTAGCTGGTTATGTTATGGCAAAATACCGGTTTAAAGGTAGCAATCTTATCTTTAATTTAGTGATGGTTTCGCGAATGATTCCAAGTTTTGCTACATTGATTCCTACCTTCTATATTTTAAGTAAGTTTGGTTTAACGAACACGTTTGCCGGGGTAATCATTCCGAGTGTTGCTTCGACAACTTCCGTATTTATGATGCGTCAATATGCACAGCAGTTTCCCAATGAATTGATGGAAGCTTCCCGGATCGACGGTGCTAGTGAGTGGACGATTTTTTGGAAAATTGCTGTTCCAGTGTTGACACCAAGTATCATTACGACAGCGTTACTGACATTTATGGGCTACTGGAATTCTTATTTGATTCCGTTGATTGTTTTATCCGATTCAAAAAAATTCACTGTACCATTAATTATTCAAAACATGACACAAAACAATTACGATCCTTTGAATTATGGTGCGCTGATGGCGGTCTTAGCAACGTCAGTTATCCCGATTGTCTTTCTTTATATGTTTTTACAATCAAAATTCAAGTCAAATGGTCTAGACTCTGCAATTAAATAAGAATTTTAGGAGGAACTGCAGGATGAATTTCGAAGTCAAAGAAGAATTTTATGTGGATGGGCAGCCAATCAAGTTGATTTCTGGTGCCGTTCATTATTTTAGAATTGCCCCGACACATTGGCGTCAAACGTTACAAAATTTGCAAGCAATGGGCTGTAATTGCGTGGAAACGTATATCCCTTGGAATTTACATGAACCACAAAAGGGAACGTTTGATTTTACTGGGATTGCGAATGTAACTAAATTCTTAGATATTGCAGAAGAATTAGGTTTGTATATCATTGTTCGACCAAGCCCGTATATTTGTGCAGAATGGGATTTTGGTGGGTTGCCAGCTTGGTTATTGGCAGATCCAAGCATGCGTATTCGCAGCCAACATCCAGGTTATTTGCAGGCGGTGAAAGAATATTATCATGTATTATTACCAAAATTGGCGCCATATCAAGTTACACGTGGAGGGCGTTTGTTGCTTGTTCAAGTAGAAAATGAATATGGTTCTTACGGCGAAGATAAAATGTATTTAAAATTTTTGGCAGAGGAACTCCGTCGTTACTTTGATGTTCCTTTAGTAACTTCAGATGGTGGCTGGGAAGAAGTTTTAGAAGCTGGAACTTTACCACAAGAAGGTATTTTAGCTACAGCAAATTTTGGTTCTGATGCAAATGAAAACTTCAAATGGTTACAGAATTATCAGGAAAAAAATGGACTGAAGGAACCTTACATGTGCATGGAGTTTTGGGATGGCTGGTTCAATTCTTGGGGGAAACCAATTATTCGTCGTGATCCACAAGAAACAGCAGAAGAAGTACGCCAAGTGTTAAAAAAAGGGAGTATTAATTTCTATATGTTTCAAGGTGGCACAAACTTTGGATTTTATAATGGTTGTTCAGATGCAGGAGCAACCAATGAACCACAGATCACTTCTTATGATTATGATGCGCCATTAACAGAATGGGGTATGCCAACAGAAAAATATTTTGCTATTCAAAAAGTTATTCAAGAAGAAGTACCAACAGCTAAAATTTCAAAACCTGTTTATCCAAAGACAATTTACTTAGGTTCTTATGCAGTGAAGGAAAGTGTCAGTTTGTTTTCTGTTTTGGAAGAAATCAGTGAACCGATAATCAATGACTACACCTTACCAATGGAAAAAATCGGACAAAATTTTGGGTATACTTTGTATCGTAGCCAATTATTGAACAAACGTCACATTGCCAAAATGAAAGTTGTTGATGGTTTGGATCGTGTGCAATTTTTCATGAATCAGCAGTTGATTACAACCCAATATCAGGCAGAATTAGGACAAGAGTTTGCATGCGAATTGACTAAAGAACAAAATGAATTGAGTTTGTTGGTTGAAAATATGGGCCGAAATAATTATGGGCCGAAGTTAGTTGCAGATAGTCAACAAAAAGGGATTCGAAGTGGGGTGATGGAGGATATTCATTACATCTCTGATTGGGAACATTATCCGTTAGAATTGCAACCGGAGCAGTTAGATAAAATTGATTTTACCAAAGCGACAATCGCGAAAACACCAAGTTTTTATAAGATTGAGCTATTGCTAGAGGAAGTTGGAAATACGTTTTTAGATTGCAGCAGTTTTGGTAAAGGTGTTGTTTTCGTGAATGGGGAAAACATCGGGCGCTATTGGCAAGCAGGGCCGACCCAGTCTTTATTCATTCCTGATTTCTTTTGGAAAAAAGGGATAAATGAAGTCATTATTTTTGAAACAGAAGGTGTGCCAATCTATGAAATTCATTTTTCTGAAGCACCTATCATGGCATAGGAGTCAGTGACATGGAGCAAAATTTTAAAGGTTTTTTCAATTGCACAAGTCAAGAAGAGCTGTTTGAATTTAAAGAAGAGTTGCTAAAAAATAACGAAAAAGAGTGTCAAGAACTGCTTGCGAGGAGTCAACGGTTTGTTTCTGGGGAATATCTTTTTGATAACGCATGGGACATGGAAAGAACCCACGAGCCTGTTTTCTGGCAAGTAGCAGACATTGAGTGGTCAACTAGTCCAAATGGTGATTTGGAATGGCTCTATATGTTACATCGTCATCGCTTTTTAGTTGATGTAGGATTGGCCTATTTATTAACTGAAAAGCCAGAGTACCAAGAATATCTTGAACGTTTTTTACACGCGTTTCTTCAACATAATCCGCTAAATCAACTAACAAAACAGTCTAGCTGGCGAACCATTGATGTTGGGCTACGTGTAGTCAATTGGTTGAAGCTAGTTGAAATGAATCGCTTCTTGCCACTTTTTTCGGACGAATTGAAGCAAAAAGTAGAAACAGCTCTTGAGATTCAAGGAACGTATCTCTACGAAAATTTATCAATTGAACGAGGGCAGAGCAACTGGCAGGTTTTAGAAATTGCAGGGTTGTATAGTTTAAGTCTAGCTTTTCCCAATTTCGAGAAGGCAGATTTATGGCAAGCAGAAAGTCTCTTTTACTTAACGCATTCATTCGCTTTACAAGTGGAAGCAGATGGTATGCAACGAGAACAATCTTTTATGTATCACAATGAGGTTTTGCTTTGTTTATTGGAAATTTTACAACTCGCTCAAAGGACAGCAACTGACATACCAGAAAAAATGGTTGACTATGCGAAACAATTGGCAAGAGCAGCAAGCTTGTTTGTGAAACCAAATGGTCAGCAACCAATGTATGGCGATAGCGATCAAGAAGATATGACGGGCTTATTGCAATATGCAGAAGTTATTTTAACCAATCCAGAAGAACCAGTGAAAAAAAATCAAGCAGACTTAACCTTTTTTGCAAAAACTTCTTTAGGAAGAGGTCAATTTCCAATTACCGATTGCTTGTTATTGAAAGAAGCCTTTCATCATTTTGAGCAAGCAGGAATCATGATTGCAAAAAGCCCACTGACGTATCATTTGTTTAAATGCGGACCTCTGGGGGGCGGGCATGGACATGATGATTTACTCCATATTGACTTAGCCTATCAAGGAAAAGATATCTTGATTGATTCAGGTCGATACAGCTACGAATTAAGTAAGCACCGACTGGTTTTCAAAGAAGCAACAGCGCATAATACCATCGTGATTGATAAAGAAAACTTTAATCAGCATACAGATGCGTGGGACAGTGTCAAAGTGGCGACACCAATCAATCAAAAAGCTACCGAAAAGTCAGGCATCCAGTTTTTTGAAGGTGGACATTTGGGTTATTTTACATTAGCTGATCCAGTGTACGTCGATCGTAAAGTGATTCATTTTCCGGAGGGATTCAGCTTTGTTAGTGACAGCTATATTTGTCGCGGAAATCATGAAATTGAAACCTTTTTTCACTTTGATTCATCAACAGTTCAACAAAAGCAAAGTATGTTAATCTTCCCAGAATTAGGCTACGAGATTTCATGTTTAGCAAAAGAAGCACGCTGGGAATGTTACGAAAAAAATAGTGCGCCAACCTATAATGAATTGCGAAAAATCACTTGTGCGAGAGCAAAGAAAAATATTCAAGGAACAGCCGCAACAACTTATCTTTTAAACCCACAAGGACTGGTTACAAAAGTTGAAAAGCTACCCGTTTATTCAGAAGCAGAACAACAACCAGATGAAGTAGTGGAAGCAATCAAGGTTCAGTTGAAAGATCGCACACAAAAACTCATTCTAATTCAGCATCAAGAGCCTGCCCATGGGCGAAGAGCCTATTGTGTTGAGGGAGAATATTATTATGGCCGAGTGGTTGTAGCTACTGACCAAGAAAAAATTGTTTTGTATTAAATTGGAGGACAATATGCTAACGAAAGAAAAAGTAGCACAAGAGCTTGAATTTGTTTATCAAAAAATCATTGAGAACCTGACAACATTTGAAACCCTAGTTCCGGCAGCAGTTTCTAAAAACTATTGTTATCCAGCTGTTGAAAACGCAGATTGGACAGATGGTTTTTGGATTGGTATGCTGCATTTGGCTCAAGGCTATCGACCAGACAAGCGAATTCAGCAAGTGATTACCAAACAGCTAGAAGTATTTCAACAACGACTAGATGAAGAAATTGTTTTGAACCACCATGATATTGGTTTTTTATACTCCTTGGCAGCAGTTGCCGACTATCGTGAAAATAACACAGGTTCTTCACGAAAAATGGCGCTCCAAGCCGCGGATGTTTTAATGCGACGTTATAACGAAACAGCGAAGATTTTCCAAGCATGGGGGGAGCTTTCTGATAAAGAGCAACAAGGTCGAATGATTATTGACTGCAATATGAATTTGCCTTTACTGTATTTTGCTTCAAATGAAACAGGCGACCCACGTTATCGAGAAGCAGCTAAAAATCATGTGAAATTGGCACAAAAATATTTGATTCGTGAGGATTATTCGACTTTTCATACGTATTATATGGATATTGAGACAGGAAACCCTCGTTTTGGCGCGACAGCGCAAGGCTACGCAGACGATTCCTGTTGGGCAAGAGGTCAAGCGTGGGGAATCTATGGATTTCCAATCAGTTTTACTCATACAGGTGATGCAACGTTACTAGAGTCTTCTTGTTATTTAGCAGATTATTACTTAGCCCACTTGCCGGAAGATAAAATTGCTTATTGGGATCTGTTTTTTATGGATGGTGAGGAAGAAAGAGATACGTCTGCATCAGCAATTACTGTTTGTGGTTTGTTGGAGTTGGCAAAAAACTTACCGTTAACGGATTCACGACGCCAAAAATATGAAGAGGCTGCGCAGGAAATCATGGTTAATCTGATGAATTACACGACAAAAAGTCATCCTGAATCAAATGGTTTACTAGTTCAAGGCGTATACTCTAAGCCAGGTGGGACAGGAGTTAACGAATGTACTACCTGGGGGGACTATTTTTATTTTGAGGCACTGACACGTTTGTATCGAAGCTGGGCAACTTATTGGTAGGAGGAAACAACATGAAAATTCATTATTTAGGCACGGCGGCAGCGGAAAGAGTTCCCGGGATTTTTTGTAACTGTCGTATTTGTCGTTATGCACGAGAACATGGTGGAAAAGACTTACGAACTCAGACACAAACCTTAATAGATGATGGTGAGTTATTAATTGATTTTCCTGGAGATAGCTATTTTCATTTACGGGAACATCAGCTGAATTTCAATGAGATTGAACATTTATTGATTACACATTGGCACAGCGATCATTTATATGCAGAAGATTTGGCTTTTCGAATGAGCTCGTATGCGAATGATTTGGATAAAAAACTGACCGTTTATGGTAATGCAACTGTTCATCGCTTCTTTGATCGTGCATTTGAATTAGAAAAAATGATTGAACCTGAACGAATCGAGTTTCAAGAATTAGCGCCATTTGAAAAGTATCAAATTGGTGAGTATCAAGTTCATACACTACCAGCTGTTCATGGTCAAAAAAATGGAGATTGTTTCATTTATGTGATTGAACGTGATGGGAAACGCTTGTTTTATACACATGATACAGGATTTCCAACCGATGAAGTTCTGGATTATTTAGAAGAAAATCAATTAAAACTAGATGCGATCTCATTGGATTGTACAGGACAAAACATGACGTATGTTGGTGGTATTCACATGAATTTAGGAGAAAATTTACGACTGATTCAATCGTTGTCCGAACGAGGGTTATGTGATGAAAAGACGACCTATGTTCTTAGTCATTTTTCTCACAATGGAGGTTTGACACATCAAGAAATGAAAGAATTAGCAGATGAGCACCAAATGTTGACAGCTTATGACGGTATGCTGATTGAAATTTAAGGATGAAGAGAAGAGTGGAGCAAAACGTGTGAATGTTTGGCTCTACTTTTTTTCTATTTTTATAATCAAGTTATTTTTTATAAATGAATCAGTGTGCCCAAAATACATTGTTTTTCTGACGCATGGTATAATAAAACTATAGAAGTTTCAACAGGCAGGTTCCAACGCGTAAAGATTTCAAGTTTTGATAAAAAGCAAAATATCGGTGGAAATGGGAGGGATTATGATGGAAGAAACAGTTTTTTTTAATTTAGGAAATGCATTAGCAGCAAAACGTGACCCAAAAGAATTGATTCGTGAAGCACAAATCGTGAAAGACCAACGTCAGCCACTGGGAAAATTGGTCATTGTCGAAGATGAATCAAGTGGAGAACATATATTGTTTGAATTAGCGAGCCAAGAAGAAAAATCGGAACAGACAAAAGAGTTCAAGGTGAAACAAGTGATTGATTAAGTAAAAATAATTCAATAAAGCAGGCTGACTACTGAAGTATGGTATGGGGAAACTTAGTTGCCTGTTTTTTTGTGGGATAGTGCTAGGTAGTTTCTTACCTAGACAAAAATAAGTAGAGAACACAGATGCCTCTGATTTGACACGTGTGTACTGTCTTTCTCCTTTTGATGCCACCAATAAACAATTTACTTTCAGAACAAATAAAAAATCCACCAACCATTAGTAATCTGAGCTAATGGTTGGTGGATTTTTTATTGTTTGCTGCGAGCAATTACTCGGCGAACTTTGGAAATTGAATCACGTGCTTTTTCTTGATTATAAAACATTAAAATGACGTAAAGCGAGTCCATAATGCTTAGTTGAGAAATTCGCGAAGCTAAAGCTTCAGAACGAAATTCGGTTTCTTCTGCAATGGAAATAAAGACCACGTCACCCAACTTAGCCAAAGGAGAATTTGCCTGACTTGTGACGACGATTGCTTTTGCCCCGGTGGCTTTGACGGTTTCTGCTAAACGAATGGTTTCTTTTGATTTACCTGTGTGAGAAATCAAGATTGCACAATCAGTGGGTGTTAAAAGAGAAGCCTCCATCAATTGAATATGGTAATCCGTACTATGAAAAACTGAGATTGGTGAGCGTAAAAATTTGTGATAAGCATCGGTTGCAACGATTTCAGATCCACCTACACCAAAGAAAAAGAGCCGATCAGAAGTGTTGATCAGATCAACCGCTTGCTTTAAATCTTCTTGTCGCAATAACCTTTGTGTATCATTCAAAGTTGTGATGTTGGAGTCAAAAACTTTTTGTGCCATGGTTAATTCCGTATCATTTTGATCAATGTTTTCGTGGATGGCAATCGCAGAAAAATCATTTTCTTGAATGAGCATTGCCATTTTGAAATCTTTGAATCCATTGTAACCAAGTTTTTTCGTAAATTGAAAAAAAGTGGAGTCAGCGATTCCAAGCTCATTCGCTAAATCGCTAATGGAACTGTGGGCTACTTTACTTGAATTTTCTAGAACATAATCTGCAATGGCTTGCTCTTTCGGACTGAAATCATTGTACATGGTTCTTATTTGTAAGCGAATGGATACAGACATATGTGTTCCCCCTTTATTCTCTAAATAAAGGATATAATGTTTCAATAAAAAAATCAAACGAAAAAATTTTTATTTTTTATGTTTACAAAAAAATATTTTTTTGTATAATGAGGATATAAAAATGGAGGCGCTATCATGAAAGTGAGTTTTGTTGGATTAGGTAAGATGGGAATGAACTTAGCAATCAATTTGAAAGAGCGTGGCTATGAAATAAAGGGGACAGATTTAGCTGAAGAGACGTTAAATATTGCAAGTCATGAAGGGATCGAAGCCTTTCAAACAGTCGAAGACTTACTAGCTTCTTATCAAGAAGACAAGCTAGAGCAAAAAATTATTTGGTTGATGTTACCCGCAGGCAGCCCAACTGATCGAGTATTAGAGCAATTATTGCCACTTTTAGCACCGCAGGACATTGTGATTGAAGGTGGAAACTCAAATTATCAAGATTCAGTTCGGCGCGCAGCAATTTTTGAAGAACGTGGCATTTATTATTTTGATTGTGGAACTTCGGGTGGTATTTCAGGTGCGCGTAACAATGCGTGTTTGATGATTGGTGGAAACCAAGAAATCTTTTTATCTATTGAGCAATTATTTAAAGATCTTGCAATTGAAAACGGTTACCTATATGCTGGGCCAGCTGGGAGCGGTCACTTTTTGAAAATGGTTCACAACGGGATTGAATATGGCATGATGCAGGCAATCGGCGAAGGCTTTCAATTAGTGGAACAAAGTGATTATGATTTCGATCTAGCAGATGTAGCTCGTGTTTGGAATCACGGTTCCGTTATTCGAGGGTGGTTAATGGAAATCGCAGAAGAACAATTTCGCCAAAGTCCTGAATTGGCAGATTATCGTGGAATCGTAGCAGCTTCTGGTGAGGCAAAATGGACGGTAGAAACAGCATTAGCAATGAATGTTCCTGTTCCGGTGATTGCGATGAGCTTATTCATGAGAAATCTGTCACAGGAAGAAGACAGTTTTTCTGCAAAAGTTGTTTCTGCTTTGCGAAATGGTTTTGGTGGTCATGAAGTAATCAAAAAAGAGTGAAGGGAGTAAAAAAATGGCTAAGTATCAAATCGCAATTGTGAATTCAAGTAGCTTTGGCAAAATTTTTCCTGAACATTTAAAACGATTAGAAGCGTTAGGAACCGTCAAACACTTTACTGTAGATGGTGAGATACCTGGAAAAGAACTTGCAGAAATGTTGCACGGTTACAATGTGATTATTGCCAGTGTTACCCCGTTTTTTACCAAAGAATTTTTCGAGTATAAAGATGAACTACGTTTGATTTCTCGACACGGCATTGGGTACAACAATATCGACCTCGAAGCAGCAAAAGAAAAAGGAACGATTGTTTCAATCATTCCGGCATTAGTTGAGCGAGATGCCGTAGCCGAAAACAATATCACAAATCTGTTAGCTATTTTAAGATGCACAGTTGAAGCAGATTCTAGTGTGAAAAAGGATCACTGGGAAGATCGTGCACAATTTGTTGGTCGGGCACTCTTCAACAAAACAGTTGGCGTAATCGGGGTTGGAAACACAGGAAGCTGTGTGGTCGAGATTTTACGAAATGGATTTCGTTGCGAAGTTTTGGCATATGATCCTTATAAATCAGAGTTGTATTTACAAAGCTTTGGTGCCAAAAAAGTGGAGCTGGATGAATTACTTGCTTCAGCAGATATTATCTGTTTATGTGCCAATCTTACAGAAGAAAATTATCATATGATTTCAACGGCTGAAATCGAAAAGATGAAAGATCAGGTTTATCTGTCAAATAGTGCTAGGGGTGCTTTGATTGATGAGGAAGCACTGGTTGCAGGGCTAAAATCAGGAAAAATCGCTGGTTTTGCTACAGATGTCTTGGAAGAAGAACCGGGAAGAAAAGATCATCCTTATCTATCATTTGAAAATGTTGTAATGACACCACACACCTCTGCATATACAAGGGAATGCCTAGAAGAGATGGGAAAAAAATGTGTTGAAGATGTCGAGCGAATTGTTGCTGGTCGTTTACCAGAACGAGCGGTTCAAAGTCAGAGCTATTATTTAGTATAAAATTCAGTTGATAAAATCAGTTCGTAGGATAAAGGTCGTTAGGTCAAAACAAAAATGAACGAAAGTTTAGGGGAGGACTTATGGAAAATTTAAGTATCATACAAAGTTTATTGATTGCCTTATGGGTTGCAGCTATCATGTCAAGATGGCTTGGCGGAGGGGCAACGTTAACACTTCGATTCTCGCCATTGATGACAGGGTTAGTTGTCGGAATCATCATGGGAAACGTGGCACAAGCAATGATTATCACCGCTTCATTACAAATGATTTATATGGGTGTCTTTTCACCTGGAGGTTCAATGCCAGCTGAACCATCAATTGCAGCAGCGGTGGCTGTTCCAGTAGCACTTTTAGGAGATCTTTCACCTGAGGCAGCAATTGCAGTAGCTGTTCCAGTAGGATTATTAGGAAGTTATTTATATCAATTGCGCTTCTTTATCAATACATTTTTAGGGAAATATACAGATAAAGCTGTTGAAGACTTGAACGACAAAGCAATCAAACGTTCAATTATCTTATATCCAACCTTGGCTTCATTTCTGTTATTCGTACCGTTAGTATTTATCGCACTTTATTTGGGGGCACCAATTATTGCCGATGTGATTACTGCTTTAGAAGGAACGGTTGTGATTCATATTTTAGAAGTTGTTGGTGGTGGTTTAGCGGCAATTGGGATTGCTACAACAGTTTATGTTATTGGTCGAAAAGATTATATGGTGTTCTTCTTCTTGGCTTATTTCTTAAGTGTTGTCTTCAAATCATTAGAAATCACGATGGTAACTTACGCAATCTTTGGTGTATTGATTGCTTTGATTTTCGTGAAATCACAACAAGGAAAACATGTCCAAGCAGCTGCTGACAATGGTAATGGTACTGCAACGACAACGTTCGATGATGATGACGATGACTATGATGATGGATTCTAAGCAAAGTAAGGAGGAAGAATGATGACAGAAGCAATTGAAAAAACACAAGTAAACAGTCAAGCACCAGAAGAGATTACCAAAAAAGATGTGACGAAAGCCTACTTACGTTGGCATTTCGCTAATGAAATTCCGCACTCATTTGAACGCTATTTGGCACCATCCTTACTTTATGGAATGATGCCGATTTTGAAAAAATTGTATAAAGATGATGATGCTAGAAGAGCTGCTTATAAACGTCAGTTGTTGTTCTTCAATACCCAATTAAGTTGGGGTGGTGGTGTAATCACTGGGTTAATGTCTTCAATGGAACAACAACGTGCAGAAGAAGAATATACTGACAGTGAAGTTTTGATGCAAGATGATTTGATGTACAACACAAAAGCTGGTTTGATGGGGGCTTTAGCAGGAATTGGGGATGCGATTGACTCAGGAACTGTTCAATATATCTTTATTGCAATCGCAGTTCCATGGGCACAACAAGGTAGTGCGTTAGGCGCGTTGTTCCCATTCATCTGTTTTGCCACGTATCAAGCGATTTTAGGGGTGTTCTTTGCAAGACAAGCTTTTGCAATGGGACGAAATGCCACTGGTTTGATGCAAAGCACCGGCATTCAAACAGCAATTGAAACATTATCTGTTTTAGGGCTATTCATGATGGGTGTTTTAGCAGGTAATTATGTCAAAGTAGAGTCAACCTTGAAGTTTGTTATTTCGGGTAAAGATTTCGTCATTCAAGATATTTTGGACCAAATTGTTCCAGGGTTGTTGCCGTTAGCAGTCGTGATGGGTGTTTACTGGTTCTATAACAAAAAGGGACTAAAAGTAACTCAAGCGTTGCTCTGGTTAACATTGATTTTGATTGTCTTAGCAGGTATTGGAATTTTATAAAAATTAAAGGAAGTGTTTTTGATGGGAAAAGTAAACTTAGCACGTGTAGATGAACGTTTAATCCATGGTCAAGTAATGGTGACTTTGTCACAAAAGAGCGGAGTTAATTCCATTTTTGTAGTGGATGATGTTGTCGCAAAAGATAAATTCATGCGTGATCTTTATAAAAACGCGGGAAGTCGTACGGGGCAAAAAACGATTGTCATCACAAGCGATAAAGCAAAATTTTATTGGGATGAATATGAGTTTAAAGAGTATAACTGCATCTTGATTGCCAAAACAGTGAGTGTGATCTATGACTTAGTCAAACATGGTATACCAATGAAAGAATTAAATATTGGCGGGATTGCTCAAAAAGATCCAGAAAAAGATTTATTAGTAACAAAATCAGTTTATTTAAATAAAGAAGATGCGCAAAAATTAAAAGAATTGAACGAAGACTATGGGGTTGAAAATATTTATTTCCAAGCAACGCCATCTGCGCCAAAATCAACTTTAAAAGACATTTTAAGCAAATTTGATTTGTAAAATCACGCATAAGGATAAGCAAATGGAGTCTGGGATTGATTACCAGACTCCCCAAATAAACGAACAAGGATAGGTGGGGAGTACGATGCAAAAAAAGGAACGCTTTCAAGATTGGTTGTTTCGTTACCAATATGTCTATCGCTTACGGCGTACACACAAACAAAAAACAAGATTTATCTCAGCTGTTATTGCAGATATTTTGCCGATGCGAGAAGACGTACAAGTAATTGAATATAACCAACAGAAAAGAACCTCTTCCAGAAATATTTACATTGGCGATGTCGAAAATGCCGAGCGAGTGGTTTGCACGTATTATGACACACCACCTAGACATGTGGGGGCGTACACTTTGTTTCAACGAAAAGAACAAGCGAAGGCTACGACCAAATTTATTTTATTAGGCACAGTCAGCCTGATTTTTATTGGCTTAATGGCGACGATCGTTTACTTAATGAGGCATGCATTGGTTTTTGATGTGACTACTTTTAGTACATGGCTCGTAATAGCTGTCTTTGCTAGTTACTTTTATTTTTTAGGCAAGGTGACTCAAGGATTGTCGAATCGTAAAAATCTTGTTCGGAATACGTCATCGATCTTGACGCTACTAGCAATGATGGAAGAACCCGATGAAAAAACAGCTTATGCACTGCTTGATGAAGGATGCTTTGGTGAGCAAGGAGTTACGGTACTACAAAGTGTAACCAAAAGAAATTGTGAAGTGTACTTGTTGGATAGCGTTGGGGCGAAGGCACCATTGAGAGTACTGGGTACGCCTAAAAAAACAAGTGAAGCTGCTAAAAAAGCAGGCATTGAAGTTGTGTCCGAACAATTGTTAGAAAAACAGCCGATGTATTTGTTTAGTGGTGAAAATCAAGCAGAGACAACTGGCTTTTATCTAAGTCGAGAAGTACTCGATCAAAAAGAACTTAATATGGAAAATATCGTAAAAGTTATGACTTTTTTCAAAAGAAATGAACCAAAACTGTCTGTCGAGGAGGAAGCATCATGTTAGGAATTGTGATTGCAACACATGGTACGTTGAGTGAAGGATTAAAAGATGCTGCAACGGTAATCATTGGGGCAACGAATAATACAGCAACCGTTCGCTTGAACCAAGCGGATGATGTACAACTTTTAGGTGAAAAAATCGGGAAAGCAATCCATGAAGTCAATCAAGAAAATGGTGTCATTGTATTAACAGACTTGGTAAGTGCTAGTCCCTACAATCAGTCAGTATTAGCTGTTAGTCAATTGGAACCAGCACTTCAAGAACAAGTGTATGTCATTGGCGGTGTCAACTTACCAATGTTATTGGAAACGATCAATCATCAATTAATTGAAACGCCTTTAGAACAAGTTGCTCCGGCAATCCTTGCACAGGGAGAAGATAGTTTACAAGCATGGCATACATCAATGACTGAAGAAAATGATGAAGAAGATGACTTTTAAAGGAGGCGTAAGCCAAGATGAAGTGGGGATTTAGATGGTATGGTCAAGGAGACTCGATTCCGCTGGAAAATGTAGGTCAAATTCCGGGCATCAATGGAATTGTAGGGACTTTGTTAGACAAGTTACCTGGTGATATCTGGGAAGTTGACGAAATTCAGGAATTAAAAGATTCTGTTGAAGCTGGAAATCTAGAATTATTAGGAATTGAAAGTGTGGCCATCCATGATGCAATTAAAGCAGGAACAGTCGATAGAGATCATTATATTGATAACTATATCCAGACAATCAAAAATTTGTCGAAGTGTGGCGTGCATTTGATTTGTTATAGCTTTAAGCCAATTTTTGGTTGGGCAAAGACCAATTTGTTTTATGAAAATGAAGATGGCAGCTTTTCGTTAGTCTATGATCAGTCAGTAGTTGACAACATGCAGCCAAGTGAAATGTATACATTGATCCATAGCCAATCAAAAGGATTTCGTTTGCCCGGCTGGGAGAAAGAACGCCTAGATAAATTCAATCGGTTGGTGGAAACTTATGAAGGTGTGACGGAAGAAGTTTTATTTGAAAATCTTTCCTATTTCCTGCAAAAAATTATTCCAGTTTGCGAGGAAATGGATGTGAAAATGGCTATCCATCCGGATGATCCACCATGGGAGATCTTTGGCTTCCCACGCATTACAAAGAACCTGGCAGACTTAAAACGAATTTTATCAATTGTTGATTCTCCTTACAATGGAATTACGTTATGCACAGGTTCCTTGGGAGCAGATCCAGCCAACGATTTGGTTGAAATCATTCATGAAGTTGGAGAACGAATTAACTTTGTCCACTTTAGAAATGTTGGCTTTATGGGTGAAAGAAAGTTCAAGGAAACAGCACATTTATCAACAGAAGGTTCACTTGATATGTATGCGCTGATGCAAGCATTAGTGGACGTTGGTTTTGATGGTGTGATTCGTCCTGACCATGGTCGAACGATTTGGGGAGAAGTGGCGATGCCAGGCTATGGTTTATATGACCGCGCAATGGGGATTACCTATATGCAAGGATTACACGAAGCAATCACAAAAGCCAAAAAATAGATCACGTTTTGTGAGGGAGCGAGCTTGAAAATGCAGACAATTCAAAACGAAGTTTATCAAAAAATCGAAGAAGCAAAGCTATTGCCTCTTTATACTGCAACGGATCTTGACTATCTGGATCGATTGGAAGAAATTCTGTTAGCAAATCAGTTACCGTTAGTTGAAGTCACGTTTCGTAGTGAATTGGCAGAAGCGGCCATCAAACAATTAGCAAGATCTGGAAAATTGTTGGTGGGTGCGGGCACTGTGCGAACGTTGGCACAGGCAAAGGCAGCAGTTAAGAATGGCGCGAAATTTATTGTGTCACCAGCTGTGATTCCTGAAGTCATCGAATATAGTTTAGCTCAAGGTATTCCCGTTTTTCCTGGAACGGCAACACCCAGTGAAATTCAGCAAGCGGTGGATTATGGTATTCATATGGTTAAATTTTTCCCAGCAGATATCTATGGCGGGCTAAAGGCAATCAAGGCCTTGAGTGGACCATTTTATGACGTGAAATTTTTGCCAACGGGTGGCATTGATGAAACCAATGTTCTCGACTATTTGAACCATCCTCAAGTAGTAGCAGTTGGTGGGTCATTTATTCTTTCAGAAGCAAGTTTGAAGCAAGATGACGGAGTAACTGCCAGTCAGCACTTGAACGAATTAATAGAAACAATCAAAGAACAATCTTTCACGGCAAGCAGATAAAGTTGTGAATGTATCAAACGGGTAAAAAAGAGGGTGGGACAAAACGAACAGGCGTTTTGCCCGCCTTTTTGACGGAAATGACTATTAGTTAGGCGAGAAAAAGCAAAGAAAAAGCAAAGAAAAAACAACGTTCTGAAATGAGCAAATAATTGTAGAAAAAGCTGTGAATCCTCTGATTTTTCTTTTCGTTAGAGGATTCCTTAATCGCTTACTGCTATCCTTTCTTTCCCTTTTGAGGTAGAATGAACCAACTCAAGTTATTGGAGGCTATTATGAATAAAATCGAATTATTTATTTTTGATATGGATGGACTAATGTTTGATACAGGTCGTCTTAGTTATCGAGGCTATTTCAATTCTGCAGAAAAACATGATTATGAATTGAATCATAATGTTTATTATTATTTAACAGGAAAAACGGATCCAGATATTCGTTTAGGGATGAAAGAACTCTATGGCGAGGAGGTACCTTATAATGAATGGCGTGACTCAATGAACGTATTCAAAAATGAACTATTGGCGAAAGAAAAAACAGTTCATAAAAAATATGGTTTGGTTCCATTATTAGATTTCGCCAAAGAACAAGGGGTTAAAATCGCTGTTGCCTCGTCTTCAAACCGAGAAAAAGTCTTAACTTATTTAGAGATGGAAGGACTTACTGACTATTTTGATGTACTATTGGCGGGGGATGAAGTCGAAGCCGGGAAACCAAATCCAGAGATTTTCTTAAAAGCCAGTCAAAAAGCTGGTGTTGATCCAGCACATGCGCTTGTTTTTGAAGATTCAAGAGTCGGGATCGAAGCAGCGCGTCGTGCAGGAATTCTTTCTGTTCTAGTTGAAGATGATATCACGGATCTACCAGTTAGAAAAGGGCGCTATCCACTGAAAAAAGATCTTTCACGTTTACGAGAACGTCCAGCACCCGCAGATTTTCAGTTTCATGATTTGTTGCAAGCTAGAAATTTTTTGGCGAAAAAAGAGTTGTTTTTATAAGTATTTAGTAAATGAAAGAATGAAAAAGCTCAGTTGTCTAGTGTGGGACAACTGAGCTTCTTTTTTATGCAATCAATAAGTAGCAAACTGCTAACTATCTTTATTTAAAATTTGGTTGATTTCCTGACTCAAAAGATCTGCCTTACCACCAAAAACGGCTTGGATGCCACCTTTAACTTCAAAAACAGCTGTAGCGCCTAATTCTTGGATAGCTTGTTTATTGACCAGTTGTCCGTCGGTGACAGAAACACGCAGACGAGTAGCACAAGCTTCGACTGATTCAATATTTTCTTGGCTTCCGAGTGCAGTAATGATGGTTAGTGACTCGTCATGTAAAGTAGTTGGTTTCTTTTTGTTTTCCTTTTCAAATTCGTTCGGAGTTTCATCTGTAGCTAACTCCATACCTGGAATCGCCACTTTGAATTTTTTGATACAAAATGAAAAGACAACATAATAGATAACTGCCCAAGCAAGACCAAAAGGTAGTAATTTCAACCAATTTGTTTTGTCGTTTCCTTGTAAAACACCAAATAATAAGAAGTCAATGAGGCCTCCAGAAAATGAATTACCAATTCGAATGTTTAAAATATCAGCGAAATAAAAAGAGAGCCCATCTAAAAATGCGTGAATGACATATAGCCATGGAGCTACAAATAAAAACATATATTCAATAGGTTCAGTAATCCCAGTTAAAAAAGAGGTCAACGCACCACTAAAATACAAACCACCATTCTTCTTACGGTTTTGTTTGGGAATCGCGCGATACATTGCATAACATGCAGCAGGTAAACCGAACATCATCGTAGCAAATCTTCCTGCGAAGAAACGGGTTCCGTAAGTGAATAGACCTGTGTGGCTAGAATCGGCTAACTGAGCAAAGAAAATATTTTGTGCACCTGAAATCGTTGAACCAGCAACTGTTTCTGTTCCGCCCAACGAAGTATACCAGAACAGTGGATAAATCGTGTGGTGCAAACCAACTGCACCAGTCAGACGAAGTAAAAAGCCATATAAAAATGTACCCAAACTACCCATTTGTGCAATTTGCTCTCCAGCAATGACTAAGCCGTTTTGAATTGGCGGCCAGATCAAATAAAAAAATGAACCGATAAGAATTGCAGCTAAACTAGAAACGATGGGAATAAAACGAGAGCCGCCAAAAAAACCAAGAAACTGTGGTAATTCGATTTTTCGATAACGATTATGCAAAAAGGCGACCGTGCCACCAATGGCAATTGAACCAACAACTCCAGTATCCAAAGAGGCACCCTCTGGAGAAAAAAGTTCCAGAAAGCCACTAATTGTTGCTGTATACACGAGATAGGCAACACCGCCAGCTAATCCAGCAGTTCCTTTATCGCCATTTGCCAAGCCAACTGCGATACCAATCGCAAAAATCAACGCTAGATTTGCAAAAACAGCATTACCAGCAACACTCATAATACTCAAAATCGTGTGTAGCCATGGTTGTGCTAAAAGTGGGTAGGCATTTATGGCGCTTTCATTTGTTAGCGCGCCACCCAGTCCAAGAAGAAGACCAGCGACAGGTAAGATAGCAATCGGGAGCATGAAAGCACGACCAAGCTGTGAAAATTTTTTGAACATAGTGATTCCTCCTAGTTTAATCCATCAACAAAACGCTGTGCAATTTCTTGCGGTCGCGTAATTGCACCACCAACAACAAGTCCAGCAACACCTAAGTCTTTGATTTTTTTTGCTTGTTCAGGTGTGTGGATCTTTCCTTCTGCGATAACACATAGATTTGCATCAACCAATTGTTTGATAAGCTCAATATCTGGCTCGTTTTGGTGTTTACTGTCTGCTGTGTAACCACTCAATGTTGTCCCAATAAAGTCAACTCCTGCCTTAGCAGCATTGACACCTTCTGCAAATGTGGCGATGTCCGCCATCAATAGTTGATTGGGATACTTATCTTTAATTTGAACAATAAAGTCATTGATTTTTAAGCCATCGTGACGTTTTCGTAAAGTACAATCAAGAGCAATAACTTCCACACCGGTTGCAACAAGCTCGTCAACTTCGCGCATGGTTGCAGTAATAAAAGGTTCTTCAGGTAAATAATCACGTTTGATGATACCAATCATCGGCAAGTCAACTTGTTCTTTGATTTCCAAAATATCACGAACAGAATTTGCACGAATACCAACAGCTCCTGCTTTTTGAGCAGCCAAAGCAAATAAAGGCATTATTCCGCCAGTTTCGCTGTAAAATACTTCGCCAGGTAAAGCCTGACAAGAAACAATCAACCCGCCAGAAATGGCATCTAAAAATGTTTGTTTTTTCATTCTCCTTAATTCTCCATTTTTGTTTTATTTTTGGATAATAACTCCGAACATAGTGTAGCATCCGCTTACAATCATGTAAAGTCTTAATTGGAGAATTTTGGAGAATTTTTTTGTTTTGGAGTATAATGAAGCGAATACGTTGTAGTGAAGGAGAAGTCATGAAGTATACCTATTTGATTCGCGAGCACTATCCATTTTTAACAAAATCTGAAAAAAAAGTAGCTGACTATATTTTGGATTCTGGGAAATCAGTTATTTATAATACAATGAGTGACATCAAGGCAAAAACAAAAGTTGGCGATGCAACAATTATTCGTTTTTGTCAAAAATTAGGTTTTTCTGGTTTTTCTGATTTGAAAATCGAAATTGCGAAAGAAGACTTTAGCCAGAAACAAGAGCTACCGAAAGAAGCAAAATATTTTACTGAAATCGCAGTTGGAGTAAAAGAGGCATTGAATGCAACAGAATCATTACTTAACGAGGAAACATTAGCCGATGCGCTTCAACTGATTAGCCAGTCAAACAACATTTATATATTTGGAGTGGGATCAAGTGGAACGACTAGTTTAGATTTAGCCACTATGTTTCTAAGAGTTGGTGTAAAGGCGCATGCAGTAGTAGATCCGCATATTCAAGCACAGGTTGCTTCACTATTGGATGAAGGAGACACAGTAATTGTTTTTTCACTGTCAGGGAAAACAAAAGATACGTATGATTCAATGAAAATTGCGAAAAAAAATGGTGCCAAAATTTTGGCAATTACGAATTATCTTCAATCGCCAATTGGACGAACCGCCGATTTTGTTTTACAAACAGCAATTGAAGAGTTTCTGAACGGGGCGTCTTTAGCTGGAAAAATCTCTCAGCTTTATCTTTGCGATATTCTGGTTCAAGGTTATGAACGAAAAAATAACGTTGATTCGATTGAGTTAAGGGAAAAGGTACTGCGGGCAATTATCGATAAGAGTATCGATTAAACGCTTAAATAGACATAACGTATGTATAGGAAAAAAGCATCAAGAAAACGTAAGAAGAGGACGAGCCTAAGACTCGTCCTCTTCTTTATTTTGTGACACTAGTTGAATTTTCAGGATTCATTTCCTGTGCAGTTAAAGACAGTTGTTCTATTTTTTTATTTTCAGCAATCAATTTTAGAACTAAAAAAACAGCCAGTAAGACAATACCTGCTCCGAAAATTGGCGTGTAACCAACGCCGACAGTTTTTGTTACTTGTCCTCCGACAAACGAGCCGAATGCGATTCCGATATTAAATGCAGAAATATTAAATGCTGAAGCTAGAGTAATATCTTTTGGTGTATAGCCTTCAGCTAGTTGAACGACATAAAATTGTAGCCCAGGAACATTCATGAAAGAGAAGAGTCCTAAGACGAGTGTTGCAACGGTTGCTACTAGTTTATTTCCACTCAAAATTGTTAAAAATAGGAAAAGTAGAGAAAGAACTAACAGACCAAACATAACACCTAAAGCTTTCAAAGGTTGCCGGTTAGAGTAATGCCCACCAATCGTATTTCCAATGGCAACCATTAGTCCATAGATAACTAATAAGATAACGACAGCATGTGCAGAATAACCAATTTTGTCTTGCAAAATTGGCGTTAGGTAAGTATAAGCAGCAAAAGTACCACCATAACCAAGTGCAGTGATCAAAAAGGAACCAACTAAAAATTTATTTTTAAAGATTCTTAGAATACCTCTCAAGTCTACCGACCCTGGGATAGGTAAGCCACTTGGAATCAAGAATAAATTGGCGAGTAACCCGATGAAACCAACAGCTGCAATAAAAATGAATGTCATGTGCCAATTGGTCTGTTGGCCGATGAAGGTACCTAATGGAACACCTGTAACGGTAGCCACGGTTAATCCAGTAAACATGATGGCAATTGCACTGGCACGTTTATGTGGCTGAACAACATCTGCTGCAATGACACTTGAAACGGACATGAAAATACCATGAGCTAGGGCAGAAATAACACGACCAATTAGTAACATGGCAAAGCTTGCAGCGAATGCAGCAAATAGATTTCCAACAATGAATAAAGACATAATCATCATCATTAAAAATTTTCGATTCCATTTTCCAGTTAAAATAGTTAAGAGTGGCGCGCCAACAGTAACGCCAATTGCGTAAAGGGAAACAGTCAGTCCTGCTTGTGCCAAGCTAACGTGAAAGCTATTTACAATCAAAGGCATAAGGCCAACACTGATAAATTCAGTTGAACCAATGGCAAAGGCATTGATAACTAATGCCATCAATGTAAGTGTGGGTGAGATTTTATTTTTCATTTTTTTCCTCCTAAAAGTTTGTTACCTGACGAATAGAAAATATAGACCTTATTTATGAAAGTAGAAAGTACCTACTTTTTAGTACAATAGGTACTTTTTTGTAACATTTGCGTAAGTACGCGAAAAAAATCGTTTTATTGTAGTATTAGAAATTTTTCATTTTTTATTTAAGACGCTGATTATTAATTGATAGTCTTTGAAAAAAGTTTTTTTGCTTTCAAAAGTTGATAGAAGGTGCTAGTATTTGGAGCGTATCTTTTTTGGAGGAGAGTAAGTGAATGGAAAAAATTTATCATATTGGTGTTGAAGCAACTTTAGAAGTGATTGGCGGAAAATGGAAACCAATTATTCTTTGCCATTTAGGAAATGGGGCTATTCGCACGGGTGAACTACGTCGAAAAATTCCTACAATTACTCAAAAAATGTTAACGCAACAATTGCGTGAGTTAGAGCAAGACGGTATCGTTCATCGAAAGATTTATAATCAAGTGCCTCCTAAAGTAGAATATTCATTAACAGAAGAAGGAAAATCACTACGGGAGATTTTGGTTGCAATGTCTGTTTGGGGTGAGGAGCGAATTGAAAAGCAGCAAGAAGAAGGCAAGTCAGTCAAACTTTTACATACGCACGGCGGTTATTTGAATTATTAAGAGAAAGGTTGTGAAAGAAGTGCCCAGCTCCAATAAATAAGAGTAAATTTCCAGAAATTGTTCCTCAAATTTTTGTGAAATTTGGGCTTATTTTGAAGGAGGTACTTCTTGAACACTGAGAGAAAGGTTGTGGATCCAAGTGTTTAGCTTCAAGCAATAAGAAAACTTTTTTAAAAATAGCCTCCCATATTTTTAGAAAAAGTGAACTTATTGTCGAAGAAGTTGCTTGGGGAACACTGAGGAAAAGGTTGTGGCGCAAAACGTTCAGCTCCGAACAGATAGCAAGCAGTTACTCAAAACAGCATCTCATGTTTTGAAGTGGATGAAAGCTATGTGGAGGAGTTGTTTTGGGAACACCGAGAAAAAAGGTTGTGATTCCAAGCGTTTAGCTTCGAAATAATAAAGAGCAACTGACAAAAAATAGCTTTTCATATTTTTGACCAATTGAGAGTTATTTCGAGAAGTTGCTTTGGGAACACCGAGGGAAAAGGTTGTAGCGCAAAAGGCTTAACCTGTGACTCCAAGCGTTCAGTTCCGAAAAGAGAAAGAACAACTGACAAAAATATCAAACAGAGATACCAAAAACTTTTCATAGATGGTAAGAGTAGCATGTTATTTTTAGGAGCTACTCCTTAAATAGAAAAAAGGTTGGAACCATTTGTTCCAACCTTTTTTAGTATCAGAATGATTAGCCATCTTGGCGTGTTGCTGCAATGTCAATTTCTCTGATGTTCACTTCTTGTGGCATATCATAAATAAATTTAACCACTTCTGCGACGTGGACAGGATCAAGAGTGATTCCGCCCATTGTTTCTTTCCATGCTTGATAGTCCGACAAAGCACCAGTATCTGTAACATGAGTTAATAATTCCGTTTCGGCAGCGCCAGGGGCAACTAAGCTTACACGAACATTATCTTTTGAAACTTCTTCGCGAATGGTTTCGCTTAATCCGTGAACACCAAACTTTGAGGCAACATAAGCGGCATGATTCACAAAAGTTTTACGTCCAGCTAATGAAGACATGTTGATGATTGTACCGTGCTTTCTTTCAACCATATCTGCTAGTACAGCTTGCATACCATTTAACACACCTAAAACATTTGTGTCCATCATCGTTTTCCATTCCGATGGAGATTGTGATTGAACATTACCTAATAACATCACACCAGCGTTATTTACTAATAAATCAGTTTTTCCAAACTTTTCTTCTGCTGCGGCAATACTGGCTTTGAAAGCTTGTTCATCAGTCACGTCGACAGAGTCAACAAGCACTTGATCAAAATCAAGCGGTAAGGAATAGATTTTTTCTGTACGACGACCTAGCAATAACAGGGGATAGTTTTCTTTATTAAATAATTTGGCGATTTCTGCTCCAAAGCCTGAGCTTGCTCCAGTAATCACGATTAGGGGTTTATTCATTTCATTTCCTGCTTTCTTCTGTTAAGATAAACGTAGTATACAACTTGGAGTTAGCTCCAAGTCAAGGAGGAAAAATGAAAACTTATACAATTGGCGAAATTGCTGAAAAGTATCAATTATCAACAGACACCTTACGCTATTATGATAAAGAAGGCTTGTTGCCATTCGTGAAAAAAAATTCAGCGGGGCGACGTGTATTTACCGAGGATGATTTAGGTTACTTGAATGTCATTGAGTGTTTAAAAAAATCGGCTATTCCAGTAAAAGATATTGCAACATTTATGGAATGGTGTATGCAAGGTGATGGGACTCTACCTGATCGCTATGCCTTTATTGTTGAACAAGAAACGATTTTAGAAGCAAAAATTCAAGTATTAGAAGCTAATTTGGCTTTTTTACGTTGGAAGAAATGGTATTATCAAAAAGCAAATGAAGTTGGAACAGAAACAGTTTTTTTTGAACCAGGAACAAGACAAGTCAGCAAAAAATGGCATCAAGAATATGAAGACCAATTATCAAAGACTGTCTACTAAAAAAACTTAGTGATAAAAAGAAAGTAGGCCCGACAAATGAACAGTATGGAAAAAGTAAATAAATTTCGTGATGATCGGAATTGGCGACAATTTCATAACGAAAAAGATTTAGCGATTTCGATTTCTTTGGAAGCTTCAGAACTTCTGGAACTTTTTCAATGGAAGCAACCTGAGGAAGTTACGACAAATCAAGTAGAACGAATTAAGGAAGAGCTAGCAGATGTTTTAATCTATTCGTACATGTTAGCGGATAATCTTGATTTCGATTTGGATGAAATCATTGAAGAAAAGTTAATCAAAAATAATAGAAAATATCCTGTCGAAAAGAGTATAGGAAAGCGCGAAAAATACACGGAACTCTAAAACAAATGAGTAGTAAGTTACGCTTGAATGATAGACAGAAGTAGGGATATCCATTAAAATGAAGAAAATATGGTGTGGAAAGAGGAGGTCGTACAATGGCGACTGACAACAACACGAATAAAGAGAAAAAAGGAAAACGCGTGAGACGTTGGCTAATGAATTTACTTTTGCTGTTACTCTTACTAGTAGGGATTGCTTTAATTTTTAATGAACAAATCAAAGATTTTTTTGTTAAGAATACTGGTGATCAATACGCGATAGCTAATGTAACTAAAGAAGATTTGCAAAAAAACAACGAACGAGAAACAACGTTTGATTTTGATGCAGTTGAACCAATGAGTTCTGAACGTGTGATTCGAGCAGAGGCCAGTTCTGAAAGTAAGGATCTGCCAGTGATTGCTAGTGTCGCAGTTCCATCTGTATCAATCAACTTACCAATTTTTAAGGGACTTTCAAATACAGCGTTATTGTATGGTGCAGGAACTTTATCACCTGATCAACAAATGGGAAAAGGAAATTATGCGCTGGCTAGTCACCGCTCAACCAATCCAGAGCTATTGTTCACTCCTTTAGAAAATCTATCAATGGGTGCTACAATCTATTTGACTGATTTAGAGAATGTGTACACGTATAAAGCTTTTTTCAAAGAAAAAGTAGCACCAACAGAAACTGAGTTATTAGATGTAGTGGACGGTAAAGAAATCGTGACCCTGATTACTTGTGGAGATAATAATGCAGTAACTCGCTTAGTTGTACAAGGCGCATTAGAAAAAGTAACACCGATAAAAGATGCAACAGATGAAATGAAACAAGCCTTTAATTTAGAAACAAAAACTTTTTAGTACGAAATTTCATAAAAAGTGTGAGCGTTGCTGGAGAATAGAAAGGCTTAGAAACTGAGAACTAAAGGTTCTCAGTTTTTTTATTTTAATAGTTGTCAACAGTTAACAATAGAAGAAAGCCAAAACAAAAAATAAAAAAACTTGGAAGGGGTTGCAAAGAAGAAAAGAAAGTGTTATCATAAATTCAGTTAAGAAATGGATTGTTACTGCTTAGCAGGCAAAACCAGAATTCAGCTGAGGATTTACAGGCGAATTCTAGGTTTTTTTTATTTTTTGGAAAGGGGAAGACGAGATGATTATTGAAAAAGTGTTGAATAATAATGTCGTCATTTCGAAAAATGAATTAGGTGAAGAAATTGTCTACATGGGTAAAGGACTGGCGTTTCAAAAGAAGCCCGGCGATTCGATTTCACCTGAAGCAATCCAAAAAGAGTTTGTACTCAAGGATTCTTTTTCAAGAAACCAATTTCAACAGCTGATGGCTGACATTCCCTCTGAGGAAGTCGAGCTAGTAAAGCAAATCGTTGATTTAGCGGAAGAAAAATTAGCTGTGAACTTTTCACCAAATATTTATTTAACACTAACGGATCACGTTCATTATGCAATTGGACGAGCAAAAGAAAAAATTCAATTGCCAAATCCGTTATTATTTGAAACAAAAAAGTTTTATCCTAAAGAGTATCAGATTGCTAAAGAAGCCTTGCATTTTCTTGAAGAAAAGACTGCTATTGAATTTCCTGAAGATGAAGCTGGATTTATCGCTTTTCATTTTGTGAATAGCCAGCAAGGAAATGGTGATATGCAAGTGACAATGACTGCGACAACCATGGTACGTGATATCTTGAGCATTATTAGTAAATTTTTCGGTGTCGTTTTTGATGAAGAATCATTGAATTATCAACGAATTATCACACATCTACAATTTTTTGCACAGCGTTACCTAAAAGGTGAGAATTCTGACGAAAAAGATGAGTTTCTTTACGCATTAGTTCAGGGAAAATACCCACAAGCCTTTCGTTGTGTGCAACGAATTAATGATTATTTAGTTCATACGCAGCAACAAGAGATGGAAGTTGCAGAACAAATTTATTTGACGATTCACATTCAACGTGTAGTGAATGAAAAACAGATCCAATCATAAGGGTTGTTACTGTCAGGCAGGCAAAACCTAGATTGAAAATATGGACACGAGCAAGCAGCTCGTGACCGTTTTTTCAATCTAGGTTTTTTATTTTATCAAAATTTAGTAGAAAGAAGGAAGAAAAATGGATAACAAAGCAGTTGGCAAACGTGTATGGGAAGCAGTTGGGGGGCAAAAAAATGTCAACAGTCTGGTTCATTGCGCAACACGATTACGTTTTAAATTAAAAGATGAATCTATTGCAGACACAGAAAAATTGAAGAGTGATCCAGATGTGATTCAGGTTGTTCAAAGTGGCGGTCAGTATCAAGTGGTGATTGGCAGTAATGTGGCTGATGTCTATCAAGCGATTGTGGATGAAGAAGGCTTGGCGGATCAACCAACAGAGGAAGAAAAATCAGGTAATTTGTTAAGTAAGTTTATTGATATCATCTCAAGTATTTTTACACCATTTTTAGGTGCAATGGCAGCAGCGGGGGTTTTAAAAGGATTTCTATCTTTGGCAACTGTTCTTGGCTGGCTAGCTGCAGATAGTGGGGCTTATCAGATTTTGTTTGCAGCGGCTGATGGCGTATTCACATTTTTACCAGTAATGTTGGCTTTTACAGCAGCTAAGAAATTTAAAACGAATCAATTTTTAGCAGTAGCTATTGCAATGGCACTGGTTTATCCAGCAATCACGGCAGCAGCTGGTGCTGGAACAGCATTAGATTTCTTTGGGCTATCAGTTATTTTATCGCCATCTGGTTATACTTCTTCTGTTATTCCAATTCTTTTGGCTGTTTGGGTCCAAAGTAAGTTTGAACCACTTGTAAAAAAAATTATTCCACAATTTTTACAAATGATTTTGGTTCCTTTAATTATTTTAGTAGTCATGGTTCCTTTGGTTTTCTTAGCTTTAGGACCAATTGGAACAATTGCTGGGAATGCGTTAGGTAGCTTGTTCAACTCAATTTATGACTTTAGTCCAATTGTCGCTGGTTTGATTATGGGAAGCTTTTGGCAAGTGTTTGTTATGTTTGGAATGCATTGGGGATTTGTCCCAATTATGTTCTTGAACCTTGATCAATTTGGTTATGATATTTTGATGCCAATGCTATTACCAGCTGTTTTAGCACAAGGGGGTGCAGCATTAGCTGTTGCAGTTCGTTCGAAAGATAGTAAATTACGTTCGTTAGGTATTTCATCCACAATTACTGCGTTATTTGGGATTACAGAACCAACTGTATATGGGGTAACATTACCATTGAAAAAACCGTTTATCGTAGCTTGTGTTTCTGGTGGGATTGGTGGTGCCTTGATCGGTTTTGCAGGCGTAAAATCTTTTGCTAGTGGATTAGTCAGCTTGCTAACGATCCCGTCGTTCATCAGTACAATTGATGGTGTAGAGTCCAATGTAACGATGGCAATCATTGCGACAGGAATTTCTTTCATTCTTGCCTTTGTAGGAACTTTATTGGTTGGATTTGAAGATCCTGCAGAAGAAACAAAGAAGAAAGCCACAGCAGGAGAAACACTTTCTTCTGGTCGTCATAATCTAAAGAGCCCATTGACAGGAAAAGTGTTACCATTAAGTGAAGTGGCCGATCAAGTCTTTTCATCTGGTGCGATGGGAAAAGGAATCGCAATTGAGCCAGAAAAAGGGGAACTTGTTGCACCAGCAGATGGTGAAATTACTACGATTTTCCCAACGGGTCACGCAGTTGGTTTAACAACAACGGATGGTATTGAAATCTTGATGCATATTGGAATGGATACGGTGGAATTAAATGGTACTGGTTTTGAAACGGTCGTAAAACAAGGGGACCAAGTGAAAGCGGGTGACCTGTTAGTAAAATTTGATATTGAGGCAATTCATGCTGCGGGTTACAGTACCGTGACACCAATTGTAATTACGAATACCGATCAATTTGCTGATGTTTTAGAACTAGATCAAAAAGAAATTATCTCGAATGAAGATTTTCTAGCAATCGTAAAATAAAGACACTAGGAGGATATAAGTGATGACAACACGTTTTTCAAAAGAGTTTTTATGGGGAGGCGCAACAGCCGCCAATCAATTAGAAGGTGCATTTGATCGTGATGGCAAAGGTTTATCCGTTGCCGATGCAATGCCGGGTGGAAAGCAACGATTTGCGATTATCGGTAGTGAGGACTTTGACTGGACAATTGATGAAGAAACATATATTTATCCAAATCACCGAGGAATTGAACATTATGACCGTTTTAAAGAAGACATTGCTTTATTTGCTGAAATGAACTTTAAATGTTATCGTTTCTCAATTGCTTGGTCACGAATTTTTCCTCAAGGAGACGAGTTGACGCCAAATGAAGCAGGTTTACGCTTTTACGATCAGTTGATTGATGAATGTTTGAAGTATGGTATTGAGCCTGTGATTACGATTTCTCATTATGAAATGCCGTTGAACTTAGCTAAAAAATATGGTGGCTGGAAAAAACGCGAATTGATTACGTTTTATGAACGATTCGCAGAAACAGTGTTGACTCGTTACCACGAAAAAGTAAAATACTGGATGACGTTCAATGAAATCAATTCAGCTTTCCATTTTCCTGCTTTAAGCCAAGGCTTAGTCCCAAGCAATGGGGCAGCAGATTATCAAAATATTTTTCAGGCGTGGCACAATCAATTTGTTGCTAGCAGTAAAGCAGTGAAGATTGCGCATGAATTACGTTCAGATATTGAAGTTGGATGCATGATTATTTATGCGACCACTTATAGTATTGATGCCAACCCAGTGAACCAGGTTGCAACAATGATCCAAAATCAAGAATTTAATTTCTTTTGTACGGATGTGCAAGTTCGTGGTGAATACCCTGCATATACCGCTCGAACTTATGCAAAATATGGCGTGGATGCGAGCCTTCTAGAACAAACAGCTGAAGACTTTGAGTTGTTGAAAAGTTATCCTGTAGATTACATTGGCTTTAGCTACTACATGTCTAGCGCAGTTGATGAAGTTAGTCCAGAAGCAGATACATCAATTGGTAATTTATTAGGCGGGGTCAAAAATCCATTCTTAGAAGCAAGTGAGTGGGGTTGGCAAATTGATCCAGATGGCCTTCGAATTGCATTGAACGAATTATATAATCGTTATGAAAAACCACTATTTATTGTAGAAAATGGTTTAGGTGCAATTGATGAAGTAAAGCCAGATGGAACAATTGATGATGATTATCGAATTGATTATTTACGTCGACATATTGATGCAATGGCGGATGCGGTGGCAGATGGTGTTGACTTGATGGGCTATACGCCGTGGGGTTGTATTGATTTAGTGAGTGCTTCTACCGGTGAAATGAGCAAGCGTTATGGATTCATCTATGTTGATTTGGATGATAATGGTGCTGGTACATTGAACCGTTCAAAGAAAAAATCATTTGATTGGTATAAAGAAGTTATTAAGACGAATGGTGAAGGAGCATAAGGTTGTGAAAAAGGTTGTGGCTCCAAGCGGTCAGCTTCGAAAAAATAAAGAGTAACTGACAAAAATAGCTTTCCATATTTTTGGACAGTTATGAATTATTTCGAGGAGCTGCTTGGGGAACACCGTGAAAAAGGTTGTGGCGCAAAACGCTTTGCTCTGAAAAGATAGTGAGCTGACACTCAAAATGGCTTTCCATGTTTTTAGAAAGTTGGGTGTTGATTCTTGAACACCGCAGATAGAAATTGTGATACAAACACTCAACGCTAATTGATAAAAATTTTTCCTAAAATCGCGAAATTACTCAAAAAGAAAAACGGTATCACTGTTGTATATACAATAAAGAAGTCTGGGAGATCTATTCAATCCCAGGCTTTTATGTTCTTCTTTTTGTATTTTATTTTTTATGTGCTATTCTTTTACTAAGAGTAAAATAAAGGGTGAAACTATGAAGAGAACGCGGGTATTATACTTAGAAGTTGCAGATAAAATTAAAGCAGATATTTTCTCTGGAAAATATCCTGTAGGTTCCATGCTACCGACGGAAAATGAATTAGAAGAAATGTTTCAGGTAAGTAAAATCACTGTGCGTAAGGCAATTGAATTATTAGCTTCTGATGAATATGTGGAAAAGAAAAGTGGGCGTGGCACAACGGTTTTAAGTAATCGTCCATATAATCGTTTATCTAAAGCAGCAAGTTTTACGCAAATTTTAGAAAACTCACAACATGAAGTACGCAAAGAAACTTTAGAGCTTACCCCAATTGATTTGGCAGAAGAAGATCCATTATTTTCTTCTTTTGGAAATCAAGCGGTACGATTTAAGCGATTGTATTATCTCAACGAAAAGCCATATATTTATTTTGTGCATTATTTGCCAAAAGCAGTTACTGAGCTAGAGGAAAAAATGTTCCATCAAGAATCTTTATATCGTTTGTTAACGCAAAAAGGTTATGCAATTGATCAATTTTCGGATGATTTTTCTGCGGTATTTTTAAGCAAAGAAGAACAAGCAATCTTGAAAACAACTGAACCGCTAGGAATGAAACGAATCAGACGTTCATTGACAGAAGACGGTCAGCTAGTTGAGTATTCAGAAGCTATCTATCACACGGCTTTACATCCTTATCATATTGACTATGAAACGTAAGGAAGCTGAACCGAAAAGTAAGAAGGTACATCAAAAAGAAAAGGTGGGAGGGCAATGATTCCACTTTTTCTTTTTTGTATTTTAAAAAGCGTTTACATTATAAAGAATATGTGTTATTCTCTTTGTATAAACATTATAATGTTATAACAACAAAAGGAACTAGAGGGGGAGCAACATGGATAAATTTGTAGGCATCATTGAGCAAAAGATTATGCCAGTAGCCAATCGAATTGGAACACAACGACACATGACTGCAATCAGAAAGGGAATCATCGCAACAATGCCATTAACGATTGTTGGTTCATTTTTCACTATTTTGTTAAATATTCCGATTGAATCAGTTGCTGCAGTGATTGAACCATACCGAGAAATTTTAGATATTCCATTTCGTTACACCGTTGGGATCTTAGCATTATATGCAACTTTCGGGATTGCTTCATCATTAGCAAAAAGCTACAAAGTCGATTCATTAACAGCCGGAATTTTAGCATTAATGTCATTTTTGATCGTTGCAGCACCACCAACACGTGTATTTGAAGATGTGGATAACGTGATTGGTGCAGGACGCTATATCAATATTGCTAATTTAGGTTCAGGGTCATTATTTGGTGCAATCGTAACTGCAATTATTTCTGTAGAAATTTATCGCTTTTTTATTGAAAAGAAAATTACCATCAAAATGCCAGATGGCGTGCCACCTGAAGTCACCAATTCATTTGTCGCTTTGATCCCAGGTGCAGTAATCTTGATTTTCTTCTGGGTTATTCGTCATATGCTAGGATTCGATTTGAATGGATTCTTAAGTCAAATTTTGATGCCTCTAAAAGGGATTTTAGCTGGAAATAGCTTGTTTGGTGGTTTACTAACTGTTTTCTTAATCTGCTTCTTCTGGGTTTTAGGGATTCATGGGCCAGCAATCATGGGACCAGTTATCCGTCCGTTTTGGGATATTTCAATTGCTGAAAACATTGATGCATTCAATGCTGGAGCAAGTGCACAAAACATGCCAAATATTTTCACAGAACAATTTTTACAATGGTTCATTTGGATTGGTGGCGCTGGAACAACCCTTGCTTTAGTCGTGTTGTTTATGTTCTCAAAATCAAAATATTTGAAGAGTTTAGGACGATTATCCATTCTCCCTGGCTTATTTAACATCAATGAACCAGTGATTTTCGGGGCTCCAATCGTGATGAATCCTGTTTTAGGTATTCCATTTATCGTAGCACCGTTGATTACAACAACTTTATCTTATGTCTTAACAATCAGCGGAGTTGTACCGATGATGGTCGCACGCTTACCATTTGCAATGCCTGCACCAATCGCTGCTTGGATGAGCACGAATTGGAGCGTAGCCGCAGGAATCTTAGTTGTGGTGAACTTCTTCATTACGTTAGGAATTTACTATCCATTCTTTAAAGTATTTGAAAAACAACAGCTAGCAAGAGAAGCTGAAGAACAGGCACAAGAACAAGCAACACAAGAAGTATTGAATACTGGGATCACGCAAGAACAATAAACAACGAAGGGCGGGATGCAGTCCTGCCCTTTATTGAATTGAATCAGTAAAAGTGAATGGTGGTGAAAAAATGGAACTGATCGTTGGCATAGTTGTGTTAATTGCAGCACATACTTATTTGGAAAAAAGAGGATTACCTCCAAAAATGGAGCAGATGAAATTACGTTATTTTCTAGTTATTGCAATCATTGGTATTTCAACTGTGATTATTTTGAGTGGACTTTTTGCTGGTTTACACCAACTTGTAGGAATTGTGACCATTCTTTTTGCCACAAGTATTGCTTATAAGTACCGAAAAAAATTTAAAAAAATGGAACGAGGAGAAGAAGTATGAAGAGAGTTTTAGGTATTTCAGTTTATCCAGACCACAGTGATAGTGAAACAGATCGTGCTTATATTGAACTGGCACATCGTTATGGTTTCCGTCGAATTTTTATGAGTATGTTAGAAATCAATGAAGATAGTGAAGTTGTCAAAGAAAAATTCAAAAATTTGATTTTTTTCGCCAAATCACTTGGTTACGAAACGATTTTAGATGTTGCACCAACGATTTTTGAACAGATTGGCATTTCGTATGATGATTTGAGTTTTTTCCACGAATTAGGTGCGGATGGCATTCGTTTAGATTTAGGTTTTGATGGAAATAAGGAAGCAATGCTAACATACAATCCTTATGAATTAGCAATCGAATTAAATATGAGTAATGATGTTGCTTACTTAGATAACATTTTGACTTATCAAGCAAATACACCATTTTTATATGGTTGTCATAATTTTTATCCCCAAGAAGGCACGGCTTTACCTTTTGAATTTTTTAAAAAATGTAGCCAACGTTTTAAACGTCAAGGTATTCGCACAGCGGCATTCATTACTTCACAAGTTGGAGAAATTGGCCCTTGGGACATCAACGATGGGTTACCAACATTAGAAATGCATCGCCATTTACCTGTTGATGTTGCTGCAAAACATTTATTTGCGACAGACTTGATTGATGACGTTATTATCGGAAATGCATATGCTTCAGAAGAAGAGCTAGAAGCTTTAGGCAAGATTGATCGTTATCAAACTGTTTTTGCGATTGAATTTGTACCAGAAGTAAATGAAGTAGAGCGTCAAATCGTATTGAATGAGCAACATGTTCGTCGTGGAGATATTACCAACCAAGTGATTCGTTCAACTGAAGTACGAAAAAAATATAAAAATGTAGCCAATCCTGTCCATGATGCAAGTTTTGAATTTCAAGTGGGTGACGTTGTGATTGGCAATGATCAATTTGGCAAATACAAAAATGAACTTCAAGTCGTTTTAGAGCCTCATAGTGATTCAAGAAAAAATAAAGTAGGAACAATTCGTGAAGAAGAGCTTATTTTATTGCCATTTATTCATCCTTGGTCAAAATTTAAATTTATTGAAAAGTAGGGTGTCGCCATGTTTGATTTAGTAATAAAAAATGCAAAAGAACTTAAAGGTCCGTCCTTTGAAATTGGTATTGAAAATGGGAAAATCAGCCAAATTGCACCCAAAATTACGGGAGAGACAAAAGAAACGTTGACCTTATCCTCACAGCAATATTTATCAGCTGGTTGGATTGATGATCATGTACATTGTTTTGAAGAAATGACACTTTATTATGATTATCCGGATAAAATTGGCGTTGAAAAAGGCGTGACGACCGTTATTGATGCCGGAACAACTGGCGCAGAAAATATCGAAACGTTTTATCGTTACGCCAAGCAAGCAAAAACGAATGTCTATGCGCTACTGAATATCTCTAAATGGGGAATTGTCACGCAAGATGAGTTAGCTGATTTAAGTAAAGTGCAAGAAACATTAGTGAAACAAAAAATGAATGAACTTCCTGAATTCATTGTTGGAATCAAGGCACGAATGAGTAAAACTGTGGTAGGAAAAAATGGCATCACACCACTAGATTTAGCTAAAAAAATCCAAAATGAGAATCAGCATCTACCTTTAATGGTTCATATTGGTTCTGCGCCACCAGAATTAGCCGAAGTTTTAGCTAGAATGGAAAAGGGAGATGTCTTGACTCACTGTTTCAATGGAAAAAGTAATGGTATCCTTGATTCAGAAACAAATGAAATCAAATTGATTGCTAAAGAAGCCTTTGCGAAAGGAATCATTTTTGATATTGGTCATGGGACAGATAGTTTCAATTTTCATGTGGCAGAAGTCGCAAAACAAGCAAATATCAAAGCATCATCAATTAGTACGGATATCTATATTCGTAATCGTGAAAATGGACCAGTTTATGATTTAGCAACCACGATGGAAAAGTTACATGTCGTTGGTTATTCTTGGGAAGAAATTATTGAAAAAGTAACAAAGGCACCTGCGGAAAACTTTCATCTAGCCAATAAAGGGCAGTTGAAAGAACGATTTGATGCAGATTTAACGATTTTTGAATTTTTAGAAGAACCAAAAGTGTTAACAGATTCCAATGGTTTTACTCGGACGACGGATAGTCAGATCAAACCAGTCAAAACCATTATTGGAGGGGAAATTTATGACTGTCAGTTATGAAAAATTTCACTTAAAAGAAGTCATCAACGCTTCTGGAAAAATGACCATTCTAGGTGTATCAAAGGTTTCAGAAAAAGTGCTGGAAGCGCAGCGTTTTGGCGGTGAACACTTTTTTGAAATGAGTGAATTAGTGAAAGAAACAGGGAGCTACTTGGCTGGGCTACTTCAAGTCGAAGATACTCAAATCGTTTCGAGTGCCTCAGCTGGAATTGCACAGTCAGTTGCTGGCATTATTGGGCAAGGAAGTGCCTATCACGTGTATCACCCTTATACCAAAAAAATCACCAAGCGAGAAATCATTTTACCTAAGGGTCATAATGTGGATTATGGTACGCCTGTTGAAGTGATGGTTGAACAAGGTGGTGGACAAGTTGTCGAGGCAGGATATGCCAATATGTGTACACCTGACCACCTAGAAATGATGATTACGGAAGAAACAGCAGCAATTTTATATATTAAAAGTCATCACACCGTTCAAAAAAGTATGCTGAGTGTCCAAGAAGCTGCAGCAGTGGCACATCAATATGATCTTCCTTTAATTGTTGATGCAGCCGCAGAAGAAGATTTGTTTACTTATAGTCAACTTGGTGCCGACTTAGTAATTTACTCTGGCGCGAAAGCAATTGAAGGCCCTAGTGCTGGCTTAGTGATTGGCAAGAAAACGTATGTGGAATGGGTTCGTTTGCAAAGCAAAGGAATCGGACGTGCGATGAAAATCGGCAAAGATAATTTACTAGGCTTTACTCAAGCCGTTGAGGACTATTTACTTACAGGAAGTGAAACTGGGGAATCAATGAAAAAAAGATTACTTCCTTTTGTTGAGGCGATGAACCAACTACCAAATATTGAAGCAAAAATCGTGCAGGATGGTGCTGGTCGGGATATTTATCGGGCAAGCATCAAAGTTTCAGGTGAAAAGTCAGCTAAAGAAGTGATTACTGAGTTGAAAGAAAAAGATCCTGCCATCTATACAAGAGAATATCAGGCAAACAATGGTGTGATCGAATTTGATATTCGGTCAGTCACAGAAGCCGAAATGAAAAAAATTATTACACGATTAGCAGAAATTTTAAACTAAAAACAATTGATGAGGAGAATGAAGATGTCACTTAGTCCAAATTATTTAGCCGATCGAATTTGTCTAAACGTTTTAGCAAACTCTGTCGAAAATGCAAAAGCATGTTATGAAGCAGCCAATGGTCATATTGTTTTAGGTGTTCTTTCAAAAAATTACGAAACAGATGAAGCAGCAATTACTGATATGAAAAAATATCAAGAAGCAACGAATAATGCTTTGTCCGTTGGTCTGGGTGCGGGCGATCCCAATCAAAGCCAAATGGTCTCAAGACTGTCGGCTGTTTTGCAACCACAACATGTGAACCAAGTATTTACGGGAGTAGGTGCTTCACGAGCATTACTACAACAAGAAGAAACGGTTGTCAATGGTCTTGTGTCACCGACTGGAAAAGTGGGCTATGTCAATATCGCAACTGGGCCATTAAGTTCACAAGCACCTGCAGCTGAAGTACCAATTGAAACAGCTATTCAGTTGTTAAAAGACATGGGCGGGACATCCATTAAATATTTCCCTATGAAGGGACTTGCGCACAAAGAAGAATATCAAGCAGTCGCAAAAGCTTGTGCGAAATTCGATTTTGCGTTGGAGCCAACTGGTGGCATTGATTTGGCGAATTTCGAAGAGATCGTGCAGATTGCCGTTGATGCTGGTGTGAAAAAAATCATTCCCCATGTTTATAGCTCAATTATTGATTCAGAAACAGGAGATACAAAAGTTGAAGATGTTAAAACGTTATTGGAAATGATGGAGAAGCTGGTGAAGTAAAGTGAAAAAAATGAAGATTGGTGCATATGGTGAAGTGATGTTACGCTTGACGCCCCCTGAACATTTGCAATTGGAACAAACACATACTTTGCGAATGGCGTATACGGGAACAGGTGTGAATCTGGTTGGAAATTTAGCACATTTTGAAATAGAAAGTTATCTGTTGACGGCGTTACCCGATAATCGTTTGGGGAAAGCTGCCTTAGCTAATTTAAAAAGTTTAGGTATTCAAACAGCGTATATCGTTCAACAACATCAACATATTGGTACGTACTTTGCGGAGATGGGATTTGGTGCAAGACCAACCGAAGTGACTTACCAAAACCGAAAAAGTAGTTCGTTTAGTTTGTCTCCAATCGAAGCTTATGACGTGAAACAATTCATTGAGCAAGTGGATATGCTTCATATCTGCGGAATTAGTTTAAGTTTGACTGAAATTACAGCACAAACGGCGATTACGTTGGCAAAAGAGGCACATGCTGCGGGGAAAATCGTTTGTTTTGATTTTAATTTTCGCCCAAGTTTAAACCAAGAACCAGGGAAAAAAGTGCAAATGAAACAGCGTTACGAAGAAATATTGCCTTATTGTACGATAGTTTTTGGTTCCACCCGAGATTTGGTGGAGTTGATGCAATGGAAAACAGAAGTCTCCGTTTCAGAAAATGAAACAGCCTTTATCCAATCCTTTTTAGCACATTATGATATTACGTGGTTTGCTGGTACAAAACGCCAAGTGATTAATCACGAAAAATTTTTGAGCGGTTATTTGATAACGCCGACAGACGCATTTGAAATACCCAAACAACGATTAGAGGTTTTAGATCGAATTGGTGCTGGAGATGCGTATGCCGCAGGAATCCTACTTGGTTTTGCAGAAGGCTGGTCATTGGAAGAAACTGTTGCATTTGCTATTGCCAATGCACGACTTGCGCATGCGATTCAAGGGGATGTACCATTGACAACGCGAAAACAAGTCAAGCAATTACTGGAACATCCAGACACAGATTTGATTCGTTAAGAAAAAGGCTGTGGCTCAAAGTGGTTAGCTTTAAGTAATAAGGAATTTTTTCTAAAAATAGTTTCTCATGTTTTTATGAAAAAAAGACTTATTACCGAAGAAGCTACTTTGTGAACACCGTGAATAAAGGCTGTGGCTCAAAACGCTCAGCTCCGAAAAAATAATGAGCAACTGAGAAAAATAGCTTTTCATATTTTTGGACAGTTGTAAATTAATTTGAGGAGTTGCTTTGGGGATGCCGAGGAAAAGGTTGTGAAAGAAGTGCTCAGCTCTAATAAATAAGAATAAATTTTCAGAAATTGCTTCTAAAATTTTTGTGAAATTTATTCTTATTTTGAAGGAGTTACTTCTTGAGTACCGAGGAAAAGGTTGTGGCGCAAAACGTTTAGCTCCGACAAGATAGCGAGCTGGCACTCAAAATAGCCTTTCATATTTTGAAGTGGATGCAAGCTATTGCGAGGAGTTGTTTTGGGAACACCGAGGAAAAAAGGTTGTAGCTCCAAGCGGTCAGCTTCACGCAATAAGAAATTTTTCTAAAAAAAGTTCCTCATATTTTTATGAAAAGAGGACTTGTTGCCGAAAAAGCTGATTTGGGAAATATCGCCTATTAAGAAACAGGAGCTGTGACAATAATTTTGTCACAGCTCCTGTTTTACTATGTTTGATGCTACTTTTTTTGTTTGAATTTTTTATCAATTAATTAGTCTACTCTAGTCCATTCATCTAGACTTTTCCCATTCTCATCCAGAATTTCAAGCCAACTGTTTGTCCCGCCAAAGTAAAGGAACAGACTCACTTCATTGACACTTTTCAAAATAATATCAGCAGTTGTTTTATTACCAGAAATTTTTTCTTGATGATCGGCACGTAATTTGTCACCATACTTTGCGGCGTAACTCACGGAACCATCTTTATTAAGCGGAGCTTCCTCCATCATAATAGCGCCCTTTTTAACTAGCATTTCATTTCGACTTTTCCAATAAAGGGTGGCTTTACTGCCACGAAAATGAACAGTGAATGGAATCTCACTGACTTCTTTTGTCCAACGATGACGTGCTTTGGCTGGTTTCTTTTTCTTTGTTTCTGCTGGCAAGAAGAAGTAACCGATTGTTGTCAGTATACGCAAAAATTGTTCGCGTGTTTCCTCGATTTTCGGTAAAACATTTGTAGGGATCTGCTTGGCAATTTCTTCTGGTTTCGAAATGGTTAAGTTGTTTTCTTCTGCGAGTACTAAAAAGGAGTGACTTAAATAATTTGCTTCTATTTCCCAAGGGAGCGTTACCAAAATAAGCGTATCGAAGTCCTTAGGTACGGAATCAATTCCAACACAGTGGCGATTTTGGAAGTATAATTCAAAAGAGTTGTCCATAGGTTCTACTTTCTTAGTTGAAATGGTTAAGGTTCCTTGGCTCTCAGCTAACTCGATAATTGTTTGGTCTGGTTTGATTGTTCCAGTAAATGAGATTGTCATAATGTTTTCCCTTCTCTCTCGTTTAGTTTAAGCAATAGCTACGTTCAGTTTAGCATGAATGAAAAACAACTTCCCTTTATTTGGCTTTAACTTTGGTGATTTTAGCAAAAGAACGCTAAAATAAAGAGAACTTGATAAGTTTAGAAAGAGGCGAGAACATGAATTATTTTATTAGTGATCTTCATTTTTTTCATGAGGCTCTATTAGGACAAAATGATTTTGCTCCACGTTTATTTAAAACAGTTGATGAAATGAATGCTCAACTTATCGATAGCTGGAATGCTATTGTAAAAGAGCAAGATACCGTTTATCACTTAGGTGATCTTGCCATGCATCCTCAGTATGAAAAGGGGAGTCAGGAAATACTTGAACAAGTGAAACAACTAAATGGGGAAATCCATTTTATTAAAGGCAACCATGATAGCCGTGCCTTTTTTCGTTATTTAGAAAAAAATGATCCTGGAATGATGAATCAAGACAAGAAGTTTTATTTTCATGATGTCGGTGCAATCGTTAAATTTAATCACCATCAATATTACTTAACGCATTATCCTTTATTGTTGGGGCAAAATGATGCCGTTCGTAATTTGCACGGTCACATCCATAATTATAGTGTTCCAATCGGCAATGACGTAAATGTGGGTGTAGATGCGCCGGAAAGGAAATTATTAGTCAAAACCTTACCATTCGGATCGCCATTATCAGAAGCAAACATTGATGAAATTTTTCAAGCAAAGCAAGAAGAATTAGCAAAAATTAACCGATTATGAACAAACTTCATCTTATATAAAACGGTGATTTTTTTGTTATAAATTATTGAAATTATTTTTGGTAAAATCTTAAGAACAAAGAGATGAAATTTTCAAAAAAATGACGTATAATGGAAAGCGCTGAAAAGTTGCGACCTTCAACTCGTAGATGTTTCAGAAAATCTAATTGAAATGATGGTGATAGTATGACAGACAACAGCAAAACACGCGTTGTCGTAGGGATGAGTGGCGGAGTTGACTCATCAGTAACAGCACTTTTACTAAAGGAACAAGGGTATGATGTCGTTGGTATCTTCATGAAAAATTGGGACGATACTGACGAAAATGGCGTATGTACAGCGACGGAAGACTACAAAGACGTTGCAAAAGTTGCAGCGCAAATTGGGATTCCTTATTACTCTGTGAATTTTGAAAAAGAATATTGGGATCGAGTGTTTGAATATTTCTTAGCAGAATACCGTGCAGGACGGACACCAAATCCAGATGTGATGTGTAATAAAGAAATCAAGTTTAAGGCATTTTTAGATTACGCAATGGATTTAGGTGCAGAATATGTAGCAACTGGGCATTATGCACAAGTTTCTCGTGATGAAAATGGTGTGGTTCACATGCTTCGTGGTGTGGACAATAACAAGGATCAAACCTATTTCTTGAGCCAATTGTCACAAGAACAATTAGCAAAAACAATGTTCCCACTAGGCGGTATGGAAAAATCAGAAGTACGTGCCATTGCTGAACGTGCTGGCTTAGCGACAGCAAAGAAAAAAGATTCAACTGGGATCTGTTTTATTGGAGAAAAGAATTTCAAACAATTTTTAAGCAATTACTTACCAGCAAAAAAAGGAAACATGGTGACGCTTGATGGTGAAGTCATGGGACAACATGCTGGTTTAATGTATTACACAATCGGTCAACGCCAAGGATTAGGAATTGGTGGTGGCGGAAAGACACAAGAACCATGGTTTGTTGTTGGAAAAGACTTAACAACAAACACGTTATATGTTGGACAAGGATTTAATCATCCTGCCTTGTATGCAACAAGTCTTGAAGCAAGTGAAATTCATTTCACAACCAACAATGAAATGCCGGAAGAATTCAAATGCACAGCGAAATTCCGTTATCGTCAACAAGATGTTCCTGTAACGGTTCGCTTACTTCCTGGAAATCGTGCAGAAGTCATTTTTGATGAACCAGTACGTGCGATCACACCAGGGCAAGCAGTTGTCTTTTATGATGGAATGGAATGTTTGGGTGGCGGTTTAATTGATAATGCCTTCCAAGAAGCAAAAGTGTTGCAATATATCTAAAGGTTGCGGCCAAATCGTTTAACTCCGAGAAGATAAGGAGTGATGTTCAAAAACAGTTGTCATCGTTTGGAACAATCAAGAGTTATCACAAGGAGTTGATTTGAGAGCACCGAATATCAAAGGTTGCAGCCCAAATCGTTTAACTCCGAGAAGATAAGGAGTGATGTTCAAAAACAGTTGCCATCGTTTGGAACAATCAAGAGTTATCACAAGGAGTTGATTTGAGAGCACCGAATATCAAAGGTTGCGGCCCAAATCGTTTAACTCCGAGAAGATAAGGAATGATGTTCAAAAACAGTTGTCATCGTTTAGAACAAACATTAATGATTATTTTAAGTAACGCAAGTAACAAAAAATAAATAAAAAAATAGCTGCTCCTAATTGGGAGTAGCTATTTTTTTATTTACTAGCAGATAAGTTAAGAGAATTTGGTGTAAAAAAGGCTGGCTGACATGGCAACCAACCTTTTCATTTTTTAGTTAATGTAATTGTTTTTCTTTCAAAGAATGCTTTGTTAATGCTGAATCATCTAAAGAAACTGACTTTTCAACAATGGGTTCATGGATTTCTTGTGTATTATGACGGACTAATAAAAAATTAACCATAACGAGTAACGAGGTTGAGAGAAACACGCCCCGATAACCAAAAGCACTTGAAACGCTTGAACCAATCATTGGACCAATCACATTCCCTGTCGCTTGGAAAGATTGATTGTAACTAAAAATTCTACCAGCAGCGTGATGTGGTGAATATTTCGTGATCAATGCTTGAACCGCTGGAAGAAGACAAGCATCCGAGATCCCAACTAAAAAACGCAAACCAGCAAGCTGCCAAACATTTGTGACAAATGCCATTGGAATATAAACTAAGACGGCAAAGCCTAAGCCGATTGCTAGAATTCGTTCACTACCGATTCGATCACCAAGCCGTCCAAAACGAGGTGCTGCAATCAAAGTTGCTATCCCAGGAATCGAGGCAATAATTCCGCTAACTAAAGTCACGTCCCCATGTCCATTCAATAACTGACGAATATACAAACTGATGATTGGACTAATTGAATTATTAGATGCTTGGATAATCATTGTAGTGATAAACATTCCCAAGACAACTTGAGGATACTTAAGCTCTCGAAAAATTTGTTTAGCAGAAACCATGTTTTCTTTTTTCACAGGTATAAATTCTTCATGAACAAAAAATAGACTAAGTAGAAAAACCAAAAATAAAATAATTCCAGTAATGAAAAATGTTGGACGATAGCCAAAGGTTGAAGCAGAAATACCACCTAACAGCGGACCGAGTAATGTTCCAGTAACTGATCCAGTAGCCAGTGTTCCAAGAACTTGACCACTTTTTTCTTTAGGAGTACCTGTCGCAACGAGAGCGGTGGCATTACTGATGTAGCCCGAAAAGATACCTTGCAAAAGACGTAAGCCAACAAGTTGATAAACATTGCTGACGCAACCCATTAAGGCAATCACAACTGCCATCCCAAGAGAAGCACGTAACAGCATCAATTTTCGCCCTTTTTGATCGGCAAGTTTTCCCCACCATGGGGAGATAATCGTCGTTACCAAAAAAGTAGAAGAAAAGGTTAAGCCACTCCAAAAATTCAACTGAGCGGTACTATAATGACCTAACGTATCTATGTAAAGCGACATAAATGGCATGACCAGACTGAACCCAATACCAGCCATAAAAGTTCCAAACCATAAAACGAGCAGATTGCGTTCCCAAACTTCTCTTCTTCTAAATATTTTTCTTTTTATTTCCGTAGTCAAGCAAAATCCTTCTTTCTGAAAATTTTCATCTACAGTCGATTATTATAAACTACAACTTGTAGTTTATCAACAAAACTTCCTTTTTTATCCGAGTTTTTCATGTTAAACTATGAATGTTAAGGATTTTTTTACTTATGAGGAGATTAAAGAAATGAAAAAGAGAAATCTGTCTCAAGAAAAAATCATCGACTGTTTTCGTGAGTTAGCAGAAGAAATGGATGTGCAACAACTTACTTTTCAACATTTAGCAAAACGTTTAGACATCAAGTCGCCTTCACTCTATAACTATTTTAAAAATATTCGTGAGGTGAAAACGGCGTTGACTGCGCAGCTTTTACGTGAACTGAATGACCAATTGTTACGAGCATTAGTTGGGAAAAGTGGTGCTGAGGCACTCCGAATATACGCAAAAACTTATCAAGAATTTGCTTTTGCCAATCGCGCAGTCTATGAGTTATTGATTAGTATTCCCCACACGAATGAAGAAATTTTACTCGATGGGATCCATGAAACGAATCAAATCATCTTGCAGATTTTTGAAGTATTTGAATTAACAAATGAAGAAAAAGTTCATCGCAGCCGTGAGCTAAGAAGTCTGATCCATGGGTATTTATCTTTACGTTTTTTAGGCTATTTTACTCGTGAACCACAAGTGGATCCAGAAGAAAGCTATCGCTGGATGATTGAAGATTTTATTGCGACATTGTCATCTAAAAAAGGTTTGGATAAATGAAAATTAAAATAGATTGATTTTCGTAAGAGTGATTTCTTGCAACTTTTTTGAAAAGTGACTAAGATGTAGCTATTGTGAAACGAGCAGAACAAAATGCTTACGTCTAAGTTGAAAAGAGGGAACGCAAATATGTATCAAGTAATAACCATGTTTGGTGATAATGAGCCATGGTGGTTTTTCGAGAATTGGGAAGAAGATATTCAAGATGAGAAAATCTTTGATTCTTTTGAAGAAGCCAAAGCTGAGTATGAAAAACAATGGATCGCAATCCATCAAAAATATGAATATATCAATGCGAAGAGCAACTTTCTAAGCGCCTTTTGGAATGAAGGAGAAGAGCGCTGGTGTGAAGAATGTGATGATGATCTCCAACAATATAAAGGTTTAGCTTTATTAAAAGAAAATCAACCACTCAGCGTAGAAAGTGGAAAGGAATTTTATGAAACAACTAATTCTAGCGGAAAAACCAAGCGTTGCCAAAGACCTAAGCAAGGTGCTTGGAGCTAATCAAAAACATAAAAATTATTACGAAGGACCCAAGGTGATTGTGACCTGGGCCCTTGGTCATTTATTGGGACTGAAAATGCCAGAAGACTTGAACAAAGAATGGCAGAGTTGGCAGATGGAAACATTACCGATGATTCCCAAAAATCTAGGAATCAAACCACTACCAAAAACTGGCCATCAATTAAAGGCAATCAAGCAATTAGCAACCCGAAAAGATGTGGATGAAGTTGTCATTGCAACGGATGCTGGAAGAGAAGGCGAGTTAGTCGCGCGCTGGATTTTAGAATACGTACATTTTAATAAACCAGTAAAACGTTTATGGATTTCTTCTCAAACAGATAAAGCAATCAAAGATGGATTTAAGCACCTCAAGCCAGCCAAAGAATACGATGCACTTTATGCGTCTGCTTTGGCAAGAGCAAAAGCAGACTGGTTAGTCGGTTTAAATGTGACACGAGCATTGACGGTTAAATATCAGGATAATTTATCTGCAGGCCGTGTGCAAACACCAACTTTAGCTTTAGTACGTAATCAAGAAAAGAAGATTGAACAATTTCGACCACAGACTTATTTTACAATCCATTTAGCGGTTGCTAACGAACAAGCGAAAATGATTCAAAAAAATCAATTTGCGTTGAAAAAAATAGAAGAAGCACAAGCACTTGTGAAAACATTAAGTCAGTCGAATGGTACGGTAACAGAGATTCAAGAAAAGCTAAAGACTGAACCTGCTCCGTTGCCTTATGATTTGACAGAAATCCAGCGTGAAGCGAACCAACGACATGGTTATTCAGCGAAAAAAACATTAAGTTTAGTTCAAAGTTTGTATGAAACACACAAAATCGTGACTTATCCGCGTACAGATAGTAAGTATTTGACAAATGATATGAAAAGCACGATGAAAGAGCGTCTACAAGCTGTTAGTGATTTTGCACCAGAAGTGAAACTTTACTTGAAAAATGGCGCAGTAGTGAAACAAACAAAAGTTTTTCAAGATAGCAAAGTAACTGATCATCATGCGCTGTTACCAACGGAAAATCGTCCACGTTATGAAAAATTGAGCAACGAGGAACAAAAAATTTATCAAATGATCGTAACACGTTTCTTAACGTTATTTGCTGAACCACATAAAGTGAGCCAGACAAAAATCACCGTAAATTTTGGAAAAGAAATATTTGTTTTTCGTCAAAATCGAGTGGTTCAAGCTGGCTGGAAGAAATCAGCGGAAGAAACGGTTAACGAAGTTGAATGGAAAAAAGGGCAGCGCATTACGCCAAACTTTACTATCAAAAAAGAACTTTCTGCACCGCCAAAGCCATTAACTGAAGCAAGTTTACTTGGATTTATGGAGAAGTATAGTTTGGGCACACCAGCGACTCGTGCGGAGATTATTGAAAAATTGATTAAATCAGAATTAATGGAGCGGACACCAGCTGGTCTACAAGTTTCGCCGAAAGGTAAGCAATTACTTGAGTTAGTTAATCCTTCATTAGTTACACCGGAATTGACTGAAAGTTGGGAAAAAGATCTGGAAGCCATTGCCGCAGGAAAAAAACAGGCGGGTCAATTTTTACAAGGAATTGAAAAGGAAACGAAACGTTTAGTTCAAGAAATCAAAACAAGCAAGCAATCTTATCAAGATTTTTCAATTACACAAAAGAAATGTCCTGAATGTGGTTCAAATTTACGAGAAAAAAATACGCGTGACGGTAAAATCTATGTCTGTACGAATGCGGACTGTAGTTATCGTCGACGAAAAGATCCTAAGGTGTCGAACCATCGTTGCCCACAATGTCATCGAAAAATGGAAATCATTGAGGGGAAAAATGGCGCTTATTTCCGTTGTAAATATGATGGAACGACAGAAAAAATGTTAGGGAAAAAAGAGCAAAAGAAAAAGATGACGAAGCATGAAGAGCGTCGTCTGATGAAAAAATATTCACAGGCGGAAGAGCCGGAAGAAAGTCCTTTGGCAGCTGCTTTAAAAGCTGCGATGAAAGAGTAGTAGAAAAAGGATGTGGCGCAAAACGCTTAGCTCCGACAAGATAGTGAGCAAGCACGCAAAATAGCTTTTCATATTTTGCCGTGGATGCAAACTATCTGGAGGAGTTGTTTTGGGAACACCGTGAATAGAGGTTGTGGCACAAAACGTCTTGCTTCAAACAAGTAAGAACACTTTTCTAAAAATAATAGCTCAAAATTAGTTAAACAACTAAAGAATAAAAGAAAATCAAAAAAGCCACGCAAACTTCTACATGAGAAGCTACGTGGCTTTTTATAAGATTTCTGCTATTTTTCAGCAGATTGTTTGATATGAATAAAGAAAATTTGAACCAGACTTATTTACTTAATTTCAAATGCCTATAAACTTTCAAAAATTGGCGGATGATTTAAATACTTTAGAATTTTTTGGAAATCTACAAAATCGATAATTAATGTTGTTGTATTTATGTTTGGGTGAAAGCCAACTGTGTCTTTTTGGTCGATTGCCGCATCAATAACTACTTGAATTTGATTTTCGGTATCGTGCATAAGGGCTAAAGGCGTGAGGGTGCCAGCAGGAACGCCTAATAATTGGGTCATTTGTTCTTCTGATAGAAAAGAAAGACGCTTCTCGGCTAATTCATCGGCTAACTTTTTTAAATCAGCATGTTTTTCATCAGGCAAGATAACAAGATAAATGTGCTTGCCTTTTTTTGATTTCAACAATAAATTTTTAACTTGAGGACCAGGTAAATCAAATGTCAAATTTTTAACAGATGTAATTGCTGGATGGTCCACTTTTTGATAAGAAATTCCTAGGTGAGAAAGTAGCTCGTACGCTTCTTGTTCAGTTGCTTGTGGCATATTTCATTCGACCTCCTTCATTTATTTTTATTTTAACAGGTAAAAAAAATTTGACAAATGAAAATTAATCCTGTAAATTACACGTAAGTAAATGAAATGACATCGAAAAGAAGAGTAGCCATTAGCAGTTTTTAGAGAGTCTCTGGTTGGTGCGAAGAGATAGCAACTAATTGTGAAACACATCTTGGAGTCGGTTTTTTGAAATTGAGAAGTAGGAGAACCCGGGTAGCCCGTTATAGCTGCGGTCATTGTTTGATGACCAGATGAGGTTGGCTGACTGTGAAGTGCCAACAAAAAAAGGTGGAACCACGTTTATTCGTCCTTTGGTCATAACGACCAAAGGCTTTTTTTTTTCACCAATTTCTGGAAACAAGACCGCTAGAGGTTTTTTCTGCAAGGAAAAAGCAAACAGAGGTGGAACCACGTGTAAACGTCCTCTTGGCATCAAGCCAAGAGGGCTTTTTTTATTTAAAGGAGGAAAAACAATGAAAGATTTAATTGAAGTTATGCCGCAATTATTAGTTGGAGCACTGACAACCTTGAAATTATTTTGTTTGACATTAGTCGGCTCACTACCACTCGGATTGATTTTGGCGTTAGGATTATCGCTCAACTTTAAGCCAATTCGTTATCTTCTTCAAACGTATGTCTGGGTTATGCGAGGAACACCATTACTTTTACAATTGATTTTTGTTTTTTATGGGTTACCAACGATTGGGATTGTCTTCGATCGTTTTGAAGCAGCTTTACTCGCTTTTGTATTAAATTATGCGGCATACTTTGCCGAAATCTTTCGCGGGGGAATCCAATCTATTCCACAAGGACAGTATGAAGCAGCACAAGTTTTACAATTTAGTCCTTTTCAAACAGTGACGAAAATCGTGATCCCACAGGTAATAAAAATTGTTCTTCCTTCTGTAGGAAATGAAGTCATCAACTTGGTGAAAGATTCTTCATTAGTTTATATTTTAGGTTTAGGGGACGTTATGCGTGCAGGAAAAATTGCCATGGAACGGGATGCTAGTTTATTACCATTACTAGGTGTGGCAGGAATTTATCTTGCACTGACAGGAATCTTGACATTGATTATGAAACAAGTAGAAGAGAAGTTGAACTATTATCGCTAGGAGGAAAAAAGATGATCGAATTAAAAAAAGTAAGTAAAACATTTGGTAAAAAACAAGTAATCAAAGAGTTAGATTTAGTCATTCCTGATGGTAAGACATTAGCTATCGTTGGTCCTTCTGGTGGTGGGAAGACAACCCTCCTTCGTGTATTAGCTGGGCTTGAAAAAGCAGATAGTGGTGAGTTTTATTTAGATCAAGAACCATTTAACCCAGCGGAACTAAAAAATCGGGAACAAGTGGTAGGCGTTGTATTCCAAGATTTTCAATTATTCCCACATTTAAGTATTTTCGATAACATCACTTTAGCACCTAAGAATGTGTTAAAACAGCCAAAAGAAGTGTATACCAAAAAGGCAAAAGAGCTGGCAGAGTCTTTAGGTATCAGTGATTTATTAGACAGCTATCCTTTCCAATTGTCAGGTGGGCAAAAGCAACGTGTTGCAATCGCACGCGCGTTAGCTATGAATCCCAGAGTGTTAGCTTACGATGAGCCAACAAGTGCACTAGACCCTGAGTTACGTCAACAAGTTGAAAAGTTGATTGTATCTCTGAAAGAAGAAGGTGTAACTCAAATTATCGTGACCCATGATTTAGTTTTTGCAGAAAATGTGAGCGATCAGTTATTAAAAGTAACACCAAACCAGTAAAAGAAAGGGAGAAAAAATAGATGAAAAAATTTACTCAGGCATTATTTTTAGTTCTTTTTATTTTACTCGGACTTTCTGGTTGTGGACGAAAGCCAACAGAAGACAGTTGGGCGACAATCAATCAAGAAAAAGAAATAACGATTGGCTTAGACGATACGTTTGTTCCGATGGGGTTTCGTGATAAAGATGGTAAGTTAACTGGCTTTGATATCGAGTTAGCTAAAGCTGTGTTTAAAGAATATGGAATCAAGGTCAACTTTCAACCGATTGACTGGTCAATGAAGGAGTTTGAGTTGACTAATGGAACGATTGATCTGATTTGGAATGGCTATTCCAAAACCCCTGCACGTGAAAAAAAAGTACAGTTTACACAACCTTACATGGAAAACATGCAAGTTTTAATAACGCCTAAAAGTTCTAAAATCACAAGTTTTGCAGACATGAAGGGGAAGATTCTAGGTGCTCAAAATGGTTCATCAGGTTACGATGTCTTTACGAAGCAACCGGAAGTCCTAAAAGATTATGTTAAAAACAAGGAAGCTGTTCTATATGATAGCTTTAATGAAGCATTGATTGATTTGAGAAGTGGTCGAATTGATGGTTTATTAATGGATCGTGTGTATGCAAATTATTATTTGAAACAAAAAAATCAATTGCAAGATTATCACATTTTAACTGGAGATTATGCAAGCGAGGATTTTGCAGTAGGGGCGAGAAAATCAGATCAGACATTAGTGACAAAAATCAATCAGGCGTTTGATCAACTAGAAGCCTCAGGTGAGTTTCAGAAACTGTCACAGCGATGGTTTGGGGAAGATGTGACGCCAAAATGACTAAATGAAAGATAGTTTAAGAAATCAGTAACGGGGTTTCTTGAGCTATTTTTTATTTAAGTAAGTAAATATAAAGAAACAGAAGAGAAGGTTACCCTATAAAAAAGGAACACTGGTATGTGAAGATAAGAGCAGGTATGCGTCCGTTTGGATCACTCATGTTTTTTTTATAAATGTAAAAAAGAATGTTATCATAAATGAGACATATTTTTACGGAGGAACAGTTTAATGAAAAAGGGTGTAGGGTATTTAGTATGTGTGACGTTGCTGTCAACAATGATGTTAGCAACGACAAGTGTTCTTGCTGAAGAAACAATTGATACAACGACGAATACAACAATGAATAAGCAGACGATAATGTCTACTTATACGGAGGAACAAACGAAAAGTAGTACAGTTACAGAGGAAGACCAAGTGAATGAAGAAGTACAGACAACTATTGTCAATGGGGAACAAGTAACTGTTGAGCCACCAGTCAAAGAAGGTCAAGCTGAGGCAGAGGCAACGGAGGCACCAAAAGAAGAGTTGCAAGAAGGTGGATCAAGTCTTTATGCGCGAAGTGCGATTCAAAGTTCTGTTCAAACATTTCCGATGTATCGTTTATTCAATCCCTATAGTGGGGAACATTTTTACACAAGAGATACTGGTGAGCGTGATAAACTGAGAAAAATTGGCTGGAACTATGAAGGAGTCGGCTGGCAAGCGCCAACAACTGGTGCACCTGTTTATCGTTTGTACAACCGTTACAATGGGGAACATTTTTACACGCTAAATGCGAAAGAGCGCGACAATATCACTAAATATGGTTGGAAGTATGAAGGCATTGGTTGGTACTCTTACACTGGCACAAATGGAATCCCCGTTAGCCGTCTGTATAGTAAACGGGTCAACTGGCATCATTACACGCTAGACGAAAACGAGAAAAATGTGATTAGTAAACAAGGCTGGAACTATGAAGGTGTAGGTTGGTATGCGGTAGGGAATGGCCAACAAACGAATGATGACTATAAGCTTCTTGGTGTAAAAAATTACAACCAATACGCTTTAGGTGCACCAAGCGGTTGTGAGGGTGCTTCATTACTGCAAGCTTTACAATACAAAGGAAAAATCACTAACTGGAGCTTAACTCAATTTTTAAATACGATTCCTAAATCTACAAATGGAAATCCAAATACTGGTTTTGTTGGCAGTCCTTTTGTAGAAAATTCTTGGACCTATTCCGCAATCTATCCTGCACCATTAACAACTTGGGGACAAAAGTATGGCAATGTTCAAAACATTTCTGGAAGTTCGATGAATATTCTTTTAAATGAAGTGAAAAGCGGGAACCCAGTTGTTGCTTGGGTAACGATTAATTTCCAACCGATACGCTGGGGTAACTGGAATTTTGGGGTAGCAGCCAATAATAATCACGCAGTAACACTCGATGGCTACAACAAGGGCAGTAATCAAGTTCATGTTTCTGATCCAATCAGTGGCTCATATTGGCTAAGCCGAACAACATTTGAGAATATTTACAATGCAAGAAAATATGCAGTAGTTGTAAAATAAGTAAAAGACAAGACAGGGACAAAATTAAAATCCAGCCGTTCTTAACACATTTTCCAATTTAAAAAACGCCTAAAATTATCGTTTTCAAAACGAATTTTGGGCGTTTTTCTATTTAATAGAATAATCAGTTAGGAGAGGAGGAACTTTCAAGTGAAAAAGCTTTTTTTATTTGAAATCACTATACCGACAAGTTTGCAACAATTCATTGACCATTTAGTCAGTTAAAGCACTAATTAGCGACAGTTATGAGTGAGTCGTTTATTCATAATACTTGGATTGCTGAAATTATACTCATTTTAAAATTCAAAAGTACTTGCATTTTCTTTCGTTTATATGTATAATTTCGATAATTTAGGGTTATTTTTCAGGAAAAGGGGTAAGGTGAAATGTCAAAGTATCAACGGAAAGTTTTATTGTCAACATCAGCGGGAATCGCATTAGAAAATATGGATATCATGTTTTTAGCTTTTTCTTTATCTTCAATGATTGCAACTTTTCATATTAGTGGAACACAGGCGGGAATGATCGCTACAATCACTAATTTGGGGATGCTCGTTGGAGGTATTTTTTTTGGGCTCATGGCAGATAAATATGGACGAGTAAAAGTATTCTCACAAACAGTCATTTTATTCTCAATTGCTTCATTATTGATGTTTTTTGCTTCAAATATCTATCTCGTTTATCTTTTTCGTTTTATCGCAGGGATTGGTGCAGGAGGAGAATATGGCGCATGTATGTCCTTAATTTCTGAAAGCTTTTCGAAAAAACAAATTGGAAGAGCTTCTTCGATTGCAGGAATTGGCGCTCAGGTAGGGGCTGCTTTAGCAGCTATTTTAGCAGCTCTCGTTATTCCTTTGCTAGGTTGGAAAATGTTGTATGTTATTGGGGTACTGCCAGTACTAATGGTTTTATTTATACGTCGAGGATTGAAGGAACCAGAGGAATTCCAGAAAAAGCGAGTGACTGGTAAACCAACGAAACTGATTAATCTATTTGAAACAAAGAAACTAGCCTGGCAAACAATTGGTCTAAGTATCATGGTGACAGTGCAAATTGCTGGTTACTTTGGTTTGATGAATTGGTTACCTTCCATTATGCAGAAACAATTAGGTTTATCTGTCTCAGGTTCTTCAATATGGATGGTTAGTACGATTGCAGGGATGTCACTAGGAATGTTGACTTTTGGTATCATTATGGACAAATTAGGACCTAGAACTGCATTTACGTTATTTTTGATTTGTTCTTCATTGTCAGTATTCCTACTGGTAATGGCTCACAGTCAGTGGAGTTTAATCGCAGCTGCAGTTGTCGTTGGCTATTTTATCAACGGTATGTATGGCGGGTACGGTGCAATTATTAGTAGTTTATATCCAACTGAAATTAGGGCAACTGCGAATAATTTCATTATGAACTTAGGACGTGCAGTTGGTGGTTTTTCTTCTATTATTATTGGTTTTTTGATGGATCATTATGATTTGACCGCAGTTATCATTTTTTTAAGTAGTATTTATCTAGTTAGTTTGCTGGTTTTGATGACACTTACTGAGGTTAAAGCTTTAAAGGTAAGTTTGCAAGAATAGATGGTGTTGAAAGTGCTTAGCTGATTTAGATGCTAAGCTCTTTATTTATTACGTGATAAAAGGGACTACCTTCAATAGATAGTCCCTCAGACTGTAGACAAATACGTTCAACATTTAGAAAATAGAGAGTTGAACGTATTCTTTGTCTTAGTATCAAAGTAAAAAAAAAGAAAGATGAAGGCTTTTCTTTTAGCCCCATAGGGCCAACTTCTTTAAATTCATGTGAGCAAAAATTATCCTCGTATGCACTGTGACTTTTTCCAACAAGGAAACCATCATGTATTGATTTATTTCATTCATTGAGAGTTTTGACAGGTTTCTTCCGTATTTATTTAAAGCGCTTTCGTGTATTGAGTGTAAAATAAAAAAACTGTAGATGTCACCCCTTTTTTGGGACTTTATTTATAGTCTGGAACCTCTTTTGTGTGAGCAAAAGAGGTTTTTGTTTTATAGAAAAACAAAATGGCTTATCGTACTAGTCCTGACTGAATAAATTTCATTTAAAATCATTTGGCCAGCTATTTAGGAATAAATGGCTGGTTTTGGTCGTTAAAAAAGCAAATTTCCTCCTTGCTACAGAAAAATGGACAATTTCGGACAAAAGAAAAATGCGGAAATTTCGAGCGCTTGCTAACATAAATTATAGAGTTGAAGTACTTGATTCGCCAGCCACCACCATAATGCGAAAGGGGGGATAATATGGGCAGTATGGAAATGAAAAATATTAATGTTTATCGTGTGGGATTTTGTAGTCAAAGAAAAAATGGTGGGATGTTACATAGTAGACCGAGCTTTTGCATTTAAGCCAGAGATGACTGAAGCAGAAATCAAAAAAGTTTTGTCTGCTCGTATGGGAAGAATTTTATCGATTGAATATATTGATGAAATTGAGCGAGATGTCATATGTTGGTAATTAAGTTGCTAAAAAGAAGATGGGAGGAAAACAGTGTGTAAATTTATTCGTTCATGTTTTCTAGTACTTCTTTGTACGCTGACCTTGGGTTATACCTCGGAGGTAAATGCCAGAACAACGGTCCAAAGAGAATCTGAAGTACGTGTGAGAATCATCAATCCGCAAGATAGTAAGTTGGTCAATAACGAGAACAATTTGCTTCCCAAAACAGGGAGCATTGCAAATAACAAGTTCTTCTTTAGCGGTGTATTACTACTGTTGAGTGGAGCATATTTAATCAAAACTAGAAAAAGAAAGAAGGAACAGGAATAATGAAAAAAATTGGATTAACAGCTGTCGGTATTTTAGCTATTACAGGAGGTAGTGTTGTTGCACAAGCTACAACCGAGTTTCCAGAAGCAGGAAAAGCAGAGAGTTCTGTACGAGTATTGATTGAAGATGATGGAGAAATTGTCATTCCACCGATTGATCCGGAGGTGCCAGAACCACCAATTGACCCAGAAAATCCAAATCCAGAACCTGGTTTACTAGATGTTTTGTATGTATCTCCTTTAGATTTTGGCACAGTTGTGTTGAATGGTGAAGAACAAGTGATTGATGCTGCAGATGATGTAGATAAAGCAGGACAAGTTTTTTCACCAATGGTTTCCGTTCAAGATCGACGCGCAGATGCGCAACGTCAAGGCTGGGCTTTAACGGTTCGGTACGAAGCTGATTTCTTAGATGGTGCAGAAATCAAAATGAATCCATATGTTCATAGTAGTAACCAAGAAGAATTTGGGATTGAAACTGGCGGAGAAATTTCATTAAGCACTAATGCAACAACCTTTGCGGAAGCTGGTCAAGTACCATATGCACGTCACACGGTTTCCATGGGAATGGCACAACCAGATCAAGCTGTTCAATTAGTTATTCCTGGAGAAGATTATGCTTCAGGTGAGTATACAACGACGATTATCTGGGAATTAACAGACGGTCCGTTGGGCTAAACATTGGGTAACTCAAACTAAAACTCCTTATGAAAAAAGTATTTAAAATAACAACAACAAACTTAGAAAAACAAAGATTAGAAAGCAGGAAAAAGATGAAATCAATCAAATTAATGAGCACAGCTGCCTTAATGGCAATGCTAGTAGGGACAGGTATTCAAGTTTCTGCAACGACATATAATGGACCGCTTGATGCAAACTCTTCAGTTACAGCGGAAATTACGATTCCACCGATTGATCCAGAAAATCCAGAGATTCCGCCAATCGATCCAGAAAATCCGGAACCACCGATTGATCCAGAAGTGATTAACCCAGATCGTGGAGATGGGTTATCGATTCGTTATGTTTCTTCATTAGACTTTGGAAGTGCGGAATTCTCAACAGAGGCTCAACGTTTGACGGCAAGCCTAGACTCTGGGCTTAATGAAGAGTCAGAAGTACAAGAATTTGAAAACATGGTCACGGTAGAAGATATTCGTGGGGAACGAGATGGCTGGACATTGACCGTTCGTCAAGCAACAGCATTCATGGACGGCTCTGTTATGACGCTGAATCCACATGTGGCAAACAATGACTATGGCGTAACAATTACTTCGGGTGCGCTAATTGTCAATACAGAAGATGAAGTTTTTGCACAAGCGGATAATCAAGAGGCCGATGCTGGTGTGATTTCCATGGGGATGGGGAATGTCACACTAGATGTACCCGCACGTGCAGGTGTAGGGGCATACGAAACAAGTTTGATGTGGAATTTGACAAACGGACCTGAGTAAGTCAAGACAAAAAAGCAAAAAAGAATGAACAACAGAAAAGGGTACTTATTCCCTTTTCTTGTTCATAACTAAAAAACAGTCAAAAAAGAAAGGAAGATGCATACGTGCGACGAGTAGTAGTGGGATTGATTTGCGTTGCCTCTGTAGTAGGTTTGTTTTTTACGGGAGGCAGTGTAGTAGAAGCAAGTTCACCTGATTTTAGTGTACAAGCAGTGTTGCCCGAAAGCCAAACGAATGAAGGCGTTTCGTATTTTGATATCAACTTAGAACCAAAACAGGAAGAGATGTTGGCAGTTCAAGTTACAAACAATTCGGAAGAAGAAATGACCTTTGACATAGGTGTGAATACTGCAACAACCAATAGTAATGGTGTGATCAACTATGGATTTAGTGAGGCAGAACCAGACGATACCTTGCCGATTAATTTTGCTGAAATCGTTGAACTTGAAGACCAATCAATCACACTAGCTGCAAGCGAAACGCGCACGGTTGAAGCGAAAGTAAAGATGCCAGAACAATCTTTTGATGGCATCTTACTGGGGGGAATCACGGTTTCTGAACAAGTACCGGAAAATGAGAGCCAAATCACAAACCGCTTTTCCTATTCCTTAGCTGTGGTCATTAACCAAACGGATCAAGAAATTTCACCTGTGGTAGACCTAACACAAGTAAACGTAGACCAACGAAACCGTCGAAGTTTTGTGATTGGTTCGATTCAAAATCAAGCAGCAATGATTTTGAATGACGTACAGGTAGAAGCACAAGTGTTTGAAAAAGGAAACGAGACACCGATTTATACAGAGGCACGAGGCGATATGCGCATGGCACCTAATTCGACTTTACCTTTTGGGATTAGTACAGGGACGAAACCATTACAGGCTGGCGACTATCGACTAAAAATGGTTGTTGCTTCTGGCGAGGAAGAGTGGCAATTCGAAAAAAATTTTACCATCACCGCAAAAGAAGCCAGAGAACTAAATGAACAAGCGGTGAATTTAGAAACGAATCGAACCGGTCTTTACTTGGCAATTGCTAGTGGTGTGGTCGTGTTATTATTATTAGTGATTGCTTGGTTAGTGTACTCAAAACGAAAAAAGAAGTAGGTGAAAACATGAAACAGAAAATTTGGCAGAAGTTTTCCGTTCTGTGTATGGTTTTAGCTTTGATGATGCCAAGTATCGTGCAAGCAACAGAAATCGTCGCCACAAGTGAGGCGGAAGTAAGCACTGATAAAATGGCAGAAGAAACTTCTGAAACTGAAGAGGAGATAGAAATTTTCGATGAGGAACTGGTGAACAAAGATAGCGAAGCAGAATACATTGTTGAAGGGGATGCTTCTGCTGATTTAAAAACAGATAATCACTCAAATGAAAATGAGTCACCAGATCCGGGAACAGGAAATAAAAATGAGTTTATAAAAGAGGAAACCGTAAATACGGAAGAGTCTGAAAGTGAACAAGTTGAACCGAAGCTGGAGATTACATCAACTAATGTAATCGTGAACGATATGGAATTTAGTTTTGGGGGGAGCGAGGGAAATTCATTTGCAGAGCTTGTAGGTTATCATGGTGACGGAGGTGACGTAGTAATTCCATCGGAGGTTGTAAACAGTGCTGATGGTTGGACGATGCCTTCGCCAGTTACAGGAATCGGATTTAATGCGCTCCGAAATAAAGGATTAACGAGTGTAAAAATACCCAATAGTATAGAAATGATTGGATCTGGTGCATTTAGAGCAAATGACCTTACTAGTTTAGAAATTCCAGCTAGCGTGAAGGTGATTTTGAACAACGCGTTTCAAAGTAATAACCTAACAAGCATAAATCTATCCAGCGGAATAGAAGAGATCCAAACGGCTGCATTTTCGTTTAATAAACTTACTAGTATAGAAATCCCAGCTAGTATAACAAGTATCGGAACCAATGCGTTTTCGAATAATAGTACCTTGGCAAATGTAAAAATTCTCAATCCCCATGATGAATTAAGTTTCGATAGCGGTGTCTTTGCTAATAGTCCGGTACAGTATATAGAAACTGAGGTAGAAAGTGTAAACAAATTGTTAGAAGTGCTCAATCCATCGGCAATGTACTATGGGAATGCGAGAACAATTCTACGTGCAATTGACTATAAATCCGGGACTGAAAAGGCACTTGAGGTGGGACTTGGTGAAGATGTCGGCTATGAAATCTCCCAACAATATCAGGTTGAATCAACATTCAATGGAATTTGGAAAGAGTATACACCAACAGTTCAGTGGATGAAAAACGGAGCTACCTTATCTGGTGAAACCAATCCACTACTAGCCCTTGATTCAGTAACTGCAAACGACAGTGGTGTGTATCATGCGGTAGTTGATAGCGTGATATTTCCTGAACTCACTTTAAAAGTAGAAGAACAGAACGAATTTGAGTTCGAGTTTAGTGGTACAGATGGAAATTCGACTGCAACTCTTATTGGTTATAACGGTGCAGGTGGAGATGTAGTGATTCCATCAGAAACTGTGAATACAGAAGCAGGCTGGGATGAGCCTTCACCAGTTACTGTAATTGGAAGCAATGCGTTTTACGGTAAGCAACTTACCAACGTGAACGTACCAGATGGCGTGACGAGCTTAGGTGTCTTTGCGTTCTATGATAATCAGCTTACAAATGTGGAATTGCCAGATACTATAACGAATATGGGATCTTATGCTTTTGCCAATAATAGAATTACCCATGTAAATATCCCAAAGAATCTAACAGTGTTAGAAGATCACGTGTTTCTAGGAAATAATCTCACAAATGTAACCCTTCCAGAGGGCATTATAAGTATAGGAAATAATGCCTTTGCCTTGAATGAGTTAACAGATATTTATATTCCTGAATCTGTAACAAGTTTTGGGGCAGGCGTATTTCAAGGAAGTCCGCTACAATATATCGAAACCAGTTTAGAAAACATTGATACATTAAAGAACCTACTAACTTTAACGGTTATGAATGGCGTTATTGACAGAACGGTTCTTCGTGCACTTGAGTACGAAATCGGAACGAAGAAAGAAAGATCTGTTTTAGTTGGCCAAACGATTGATTATGCAATTTCGCAACAGTATCGACTTCGATCAGTGGACACTCCCGTATGGGATGCGCATCTACCAGAAGTACAATGGGAAAAAAATGAATCAGCTATTGAGGGAGCGACTTCTCCATTCCTAGAGCTTTTAAATGTTCAAGAATCAGACAGTGGAATCTATAAAGCAATTGTGGATGGAACGCCGTTTCCTGATTTACAGCTAGAAGTTATTCCAGAAATAGAACCGGAAATTCCAGCGATTGATCCAAGTGAGCCTCCTGCATCACCAGAAAATGTGAATCCAGATGTTGCCGGATTATCGATTCGCTATGCAAGTGACATTCACTTCAAGTCAGCACCATTTAGCGTATCTGACCAAGATTTATTTTTAGATACTCAAGAAAATCAACCAATGGTAACGATCCAAGATATGCGACCAAAATCAGAACGTTCTGGCTGGGAATTGTTGGTGAGTCAAGATACATCGTTTATGAATGGTGCAGAAATCGTGATGAATCCATTTATTCATCAAGCCAATCAAGACAACTTACTCATAGACCCGTCTTCAGAGTTAGTTTTAAATGATGCACCTCAACGATTCGCAGGAACCACCACTAACCAATCAAATCCATTTGGTATTGTTTCGATGGGAATGGAGAGTGAAGGGAAGCCAATGCGTCTCAGAGTGCCCGGAAAAACTGGAATAGGTAGCTATGAAACGAACGTTCATTGGCAGTTAGTGACAGGACCATAACATTTTTTTAGTTGGTTTAACACAATGAAAAACACAGGAGACTATTGTCTAATATTAAGAAAATGACTGAGTTGATGAAACAGTAAAATGAAAAAAGTCGAGACACTGACGAAAATATCAATGAATAGTCATGAACAATGCAATCTATATATGAAGTCGTAGCTAAATACTTTGATTATCTGTTATCAAAGTATTTAGCATAAGACTTTATTTATAAGTACAGACTTATTAAATAAACATTTGATTCGCTAAGGTGAACGATAAGTAGCTCAAAAAAGGAGAATTTTCTAATTCATGGTATGATAATTTTATAAATACTGTAAACGCCCACAAATAATGTGCTGAGAGAGCTGAAATACATAAAAAGGTATTAAGTAAGGAGGGGAAAAGATGTGTACAAAATTGGTCGTCGATTAGTTTTAAGTAAGACGTCAAAAAGAAAAATAGCTATGCTGAATTACTTATTAGCAGGACCAAAGACCATTCAGGATACTGCAAAACACATTCATGCTTCAGAAAAAACAGTTCGGCGATTATTAGCTATTTTAGAAGATGAGTTACCAAGTGAGATTAAAGTAGAAATTTTAAGATCATCTGTTCTAATCTTACAGGTCTCGGATTATTTTGTCTTTTCGTCGCTAATGAAATCTTGGGCAGGAGATAGTCCACTGTTCAATGTCGTTGAAGCACTTTTCTATAGCGAAAAACTAACAATCACGGAATATGCGGATCAACTTTTTTTGTCTGAATCATCGATTAGAACATATCTAAAACTATTAGAAAACATAGTGGAGGAGTATAACCTGACCTTGAAGCTATCACCAGTGGTTATTTTGATAGGAAAGGAGGCTGATGTTCGTTATTTTTATTTTCATTTTTTTCATTATTCAGGCGAATTAGCTACTGAAAGCCCACAATATCAAATAAACGCCAAAGGCTTATACGATTATTTGGACTATCTTGCTTTAGAATATCAAATTCCTTTATATGTTGATTACTCGCGAGTGTTGCTGTGGATGTTTGTAATCGAAACTCGATTGTCACAAGGAAACACAGTGATAATCGATGAGAAGATCATTACTCAATATTGGAACACACCTTACTTTCAGCAGTATATGAAAGCATTTCAACTCTTTTTTTCGACAAATGAAATTTGGAAAAATAGTTCAAAGTCTGAGTTGGTTTATGCCTATATAACAAGGTTAAGTACAGTTGTTTATGAAGATGGAAAAGTCTATTTTGTAGATGAATATATAGAAGAATTAGAAAAATACCATGGAATTGTCTCGGAGTTTTTTTCCCAATACCAATTGAATCGTGTCGTCTATTCTGAACTAGAATTCAAATTGAAAGCTTTTTTAACGAATTTATCTTTTTTGACAGATACGACTGTATTACATCAACGGCTTGGTGTAGAGGCTCATTTTCCTGAAACGTATGCACCAATATATAATTTGTGGGAAGAATTGTTGGAAAATTCTGACTGGAAATTTAAACATGATGTGGCAACAAGTCTAAGTTATTTGACTTGTACATCACTGATGCAAAGGGATTATAATTACAAAAATGTTTTATTCGTTTTAACCGGTGAACCCGTACTTATCCCTTATTATAAGGGGATTATCCATCGATTATTACCACATGAAGCTAGTGCACATTTCTTATTTAATAAGCCAGTGTCAAATGAGTTACTGCAAGCGCTAGATATTGATATTATCGTTACCAATGTCATTATCGACCAGCGTCAAGTGGATCGGAAAAGATGTGAACTGATTCGTTTGTCAGATAACCCCAATGAAAAAGAATGGGAAGCTCTTGTAGAAAAGTTATATCGAGTGTGATTTTTTCTACAATCAAAAATTTCAAAAAATTCTTTCGTTTTCCAACGAAATTCATATAAATGCGCGAAGACATTCTGATAATCCTAGAATCATAAAAAAGTAGGACGATATTGAACAATAATTTGACGAAATGAGGGAATAAAAAATGACACGTGAACGATTGATTAACACATTCTCCACACTTGTTGAAATTGATTCTGTTTCCAAAAATGAAGCAAAAGTCCATGAATATTTGATTCAGAGATTCAAAGAGTTGGGTTTAACGGTAAGAGAAGACGATAGTAAAAAAGAGACTGGATTAGGCGGAAACAATATTATTGCTACCTTAGCTGGAAGTAGTGAAATCGAGCCTCTATTTTTCTCGAGCCACACGGATACAGTTCCTCCTGGAGAAGGCATCGAGGTAATTGAGAAAGATGGAAAACTATTCTCTAAAGGAGATACCATATTAGGGGCAGATGATAAAGCAGGAATTGCGATCATGATTGAAACAATCCAACAAATCAACGAACAAGCTATCCCCCATGGCACGTTGGAATTCGTGTTATCTCCAGGAGAAGAGATTGGTTTGATTGGGTCTTCGGCTTTGGATATGAATTTAATCGAAGCTGCGAATGGCTATGTATTAGATAGTGGCGGAGCAGTAGGCAAAGTGACAATTGCCAGCCCAACGTTATACATGTATGACGTAACAATCACAGGTGTCGCTGCACATGCAGGAATCGAACCTGAAAAAGGTGTTTCGGCGGTCGCCATTTTGGCAGATGCTTTACCAACTATCAAGATTGGTCGGTTAGATGAAACGACGACGACTAATATTGGGGTAATTCAAGGTGGGGAAGCCACAAACGTTGTGCTGGACCATCTGTTAGTGAAAGGAGAAGTTCGTGCTGTAGATCCTCAAAAAGCGGACAAATTGATTCAAGAAATGACAGATGCTTTCCAACAATCAGCAGAAAAACACAATGGTTCGGTAACAATTGACACGAAAAAAATGGCAACTGGTTTTCATATTAGTGACGAGGAACAAGTAATGCAGTTATTCTTAGAGGCTACAAAAAATCTTGGGTTTGAGGCAATTCGTGAAGTCAGTGGTGGCGGTAGTGATGCCAATGTCTTTAATGAAAAAGGCAAGACGGTCGTCAATTTGTCTATAGGATATGAAAAAATTCACACGACAGATGAATACATTCCTGTGGAAGAAATGGAAAAGGCTGTTCAATTGGTCATCGAATTAGTCAAAAATTCACCAAATAAGGCAGAGTGATCAACTATGGTAGCACAAGTGAAACATTTTATGAAAATCGTCTTGGCTGTGCTCATTTTGGCCGTTAGTATCAACATGTTTTTGGGTCCTCATCACATTGCTGCCGGTGGTGTCAGTGGAATTGGTATCTTAGCCGAAACAGCTTTGGGTATTGGGCGATCATGGGTCGTTTTGTCATTAAATATTCTGGTTTTGGTCTTAGCAGCCATTTTTCTTGGCAAGACCGTCTTTTTAAATACAGTGGTTGGTAGTGTTGTTTTTCCATTGTTTTTACGAATTGTTCCGGAAGTGATGTTGACGAGTGACCGGCTATTATCGGTTATTTTTGGGAGTTTGATTTTTGCGGTGGGGGTCTCCATTCTATACACAATCCAAGCGTCCAGTGGTGGAACGACGATTCCGCCGTTGATCTTTGAAAAGTATTTTAATCTGAATACGTCCGTAGGTTTGTTTGTGACCGACTTTATTATTGTTTCCATGAGTTTATACGTTTTTGGCTTTGAAGAGTTTTTGTTTGCTATTTTATCAATCGGAATTACATCCATTGTGATGACGTACATTGAAACAGGGATGAAGCGACGTAAAGCTATTATGATTATTAGTCAAACAGAAGCTGCAGTTTTACGAGCTAGTCTCATGGAAAACGTGAATAGAGGGTTGACGATTTTAGATATTCGAGGTGGTAGACAGGAACAAGCGCGTGAAATGTTGTTGATTGTTGTTTCAAATCAAGAATACCCAGAGGTGAAAAGAATTGTTGATGAGATTGATCCAAAAAGTTTTATGATGACGTACAATGTTGCTGAAGTTCATGGGGCAGGATTTACGTATCATCCAATACAGTAAAATAGGAGGGCAAAAAGATGGAACCAATTTTAGCGTTTACGATTGTTATGTTGATTTGGACGATTGGTGAATTTGTTTCAACTAAAACGAAAGCACTTGTCTCCATGATGCTCGTGGCATCAATGATTTTTTTAATTGGGTTTGCCGGAGATTTTCTGCCACATGATTTGATTCAAGATTCTGGACTATTAGGACTCGGAAATGCAGTAATTGGTATCATTATCGTTCATTTAGGAACGATGATGAGTCTTGAGGATTTAAAAGCACAGTGGCGGACATTTGTCATTGGCTCGTTAACAGTTGTTCTGATGACGGTCATCTTGATTTTTGCGGGTGAATTAATCTTTGATCGAAATGTTGCAATTGCAGGAACTGCCTCAATCACAGGAGGAACTTTATCCATCTTGATGGTCCAAGATAAGGTAAATGAAATTAATTCTGCCGGTGGTAATTTAGGTATGTTATCCAGCTACCTATTAGCGGTTTTTCCATTATTGATTCTTAATTTGAAAAATTTAGTTGGTTTCTTAGTTACTGCCAATATTTTGAAAAAAGAAGCGTTACGTGTGCGAGGCGAATACCGTAAAGGAAATCTGACTTTTTATGAAAAAGAAGTAGAAGAAAATACGAAAACAGAACATGAAAGTGTATTGCCAGAATTTTTACAAACGCCTTATGGAACGCTCTTCATGTTAGGGGTAGCGGTTTATGTTGCTCGTTTGCTGAGTAGTTTAACAGATGGCTATGTGAATACGTTTGTGATTGCTTTACTACTTGGTATTTTATTACGTCACTTTAAAGTGTTGAAACCTAATGCGTTGTCAACGACAGATTCCTTTGGGTTATTAATGATTTCAATCATGGTCATTGCATTTGGTCCATTGGCTGATATCGTCCCAGCCGATTTGTTGACGTTAGTTTGGCCAATTCTGTTTTATTTAGTGGCAGGAGTCGTAATTATTTTGGCCATTTCCTACGTAATTGGGAAAAGAGTGGGGTACTCAGGACCACTTTCACTAGCAATTGGTATGACGACGTTCTTCGGATTTCCGGGGACGATGGTGTTAACGAAAGAAGCAGCAGCAGCTGTTGGCGAATCAGACGAAGAAATTGCCGTGATTGAACAAAATATTTTACCAATCATGGTTACCGCAGGTTTTTCAACGATTACGATTACTTCGGTGATTACCGGTGGCTTGATTGTTGGTTTGATGTTTGGTTAGGTAAAATAGGTTATTTGTTAGTAAAAATAACATCCAACAACGAAATGAGTCAATAAAAAGAAAAGAGATGAGGAATATGTATGGATAGAAGTCAGAGAAGTAGAATTGTCGAGATTATCTTAGGAATTGTTTTTATTGGGTTAGGTATCTTTTCATTAAACCGCCCAATTGCAACGTTGGGTGCGTTAGTTATCTGGTTTGGTGTATTTTCGATTATCAGAGGAATTGCCACACTTACTGGAATGGGTGCTTACGGTGATGGCAAGTCACGAGGTGTGCGACTGTTTATCGGAATCGTGGATATCCTTATTGGATTTATTTTTGTCGCAAATTTAGCAAAGGGTGCTTTTTGGCTGGGAATCTTTTTTGCCGTTTGGTTCTTTGTTGAAAGTATCGGAAATCTATTTTTGACCGCGCGTTTTTCTAAAAGATCAGGGATTGCCAAAATCGGCATTCTGATTTTAGACATTGTTTGTTTAGTCATTGCAGTCATGCTTATTTTAAACCCATTAGTGGTGACATTGGCGTTACCAATTTTAGTTGGCTGGTTTGCCATCTTATTTGGGATTGTTCAACTAGTACAAGGACTTCGTTTTTCATCATAATGAAAGGTTGTGGCACAAAGTGGTTAGCTTCAAGTAATAAGGAATCTTTTATAAAAATAGCTTCTCATATTTTTATAAAAAGAGGACTTATTACCGAAGAAGTTGCTTTGGGAACACCGTGAATAGAGGTTGTGGTGCAAAGCGTTTAGCTTCGACAAGATAGCGAGCAGACGCTCAAAATAGCTTTCCGTGTTTTGAAGCGGATGTAAGCTATCTGTAGGAGTTGCTTTGGGAACACCGTTTATTCGGAAAAAGGAGGTGTGACAAAACTTTTGTCACACCTCCTTAAATGCTCAATAAATTGAGAAAAAGAGTTCTAATTAGAATAAAAAGAAGGTGGAACGAGAATGGATTATCTAAAAAAATCAAAATATTTTTATATTCTTGTGTTGCTTTTTAGCAGCTTGCTTGTTTGGTCGGAAATTAAAAATAGTGACTTTCTATCAAGGATAGTGGGGGTTACTTTCAGTACGTTATTAATTCCAGTGATTATTTCAATTTTTTTGTATTACATGTTACGGCCTTTATATCTCTTCCTTTTGAAAGTTGGGAAGAACGAAACCATTAGTTTGATCGGAACCTTTGCGGTGTTATCTTTGCTGATTTATTTTTTAATCAGAGAAGTCATTCCGGTACTATTTGTACAAATAGATACCATTCTCACTGAGTTTCCGAGATGGATCGAAGAATTTGACAAGTGGCTTATTCAGTCCCAGTTATTAGGTGAAGGAAATGTTCAATACTATCTTTCATTGATTAACACCTCGATAGAAGACCTGATTGATCTGATTTTTCTTGGCTTGCAAAATGGTATCCAAATTATTATGGCAATCATTGCTAGTTCATTTTTGGTTGTAAGCTTAGTGCCGATCATGGTGCTGTTTATGTTGAAAAAGACAAATAAACCAAAAGAAGTTCCGGCGTGGATTCCAAAATCATATCGAAGTGTTTCCAAACAGTTTTTCTACGATCTTGAAAAGACGCTTTCCGATTATATTGGTGGAAAGTCACTGGTTTGTCTCTATGTTTTTTTTGGTGCTTGGGCGACGTTCTACTTTGCGGGGTTAAAAGGTGCGTTAGTTTTTGCCGTAATTGCCGGATTGATGGATATTGTTCCTTATTTTGGACCTTGGATTGGTACATTGCCAGCAATTTTGTCAGCCTTGGTGTCCAATGAAGTCAATATCTTTATTATTATTATTGGTATTTTAATTGTCCAATTAGGCGAGTCTTACCTGGTTTCTCCTTATATCATGAGTAAGGAATTAAAAATGCATCCATTAGCAGTGATTATTATTTTGCTGATTACGGGACAAGTTTTTGGTATTTTAGGGATGATTATTGTCTTGCCGTTGGTAGCCGCGCTGAAAGTGATTATTGATTATGGAATCAAGGTTTATCGAATCAGAAAAGCGGAAAGCAAAACGGTTCTTAAGGACTCTGCCCATGAAGAATAAATTCCAACAATTTGCATTGTTAACGATAATTACGATAGGTGTACTAATCCTTTTCTATTGGTATGTGCCACAATTTATTTATGTGACAATGATTGTTGAACTGTTTGCCTTTTTGACTTGTGGGTATTTAGTCTTTTTTGACCAAAGAAATACGACATCAAAATTTGCTTGGATCTTAACAATCATTCTTATTCCGTATATTGGACTTTTGTGTTTCCTTTTGATTGGAAAAAATCCAAAATCAAGAAAATTCTCTGAACAACAAAAAAGAAACGAACGTACTTTGCAACAACATGTATCAAAAATAATCAGTGATGAAAGCCGCTTTCCTGATTTAGACCATCCTTTATCAAGAGAATTATTTCAATTATCAGGTAAGCGTGCGTTGATTGGGAACAAAGTTGATCTGTTTCATGATGGAAAGCAAGCTTTCGCTGAACTCCTCGAAGATATTCGGGTTGCGCAAGATCACATTCATGTATTTTATTTTATTATTAAAGGGGATGCTACAGGTGAAAAGTTGTTGCATCTTTTAGCTGAAAAAGCGCGACAGGGAGTGACTGTTCGCCTGATGTATGATAGCTTGGGCTCAATCAAACTTCCTTATGAATTGATCCATCTCGTGGAAGAAGCTGGTGGAGAAGTGCGAGCATATGATCTCGTTAATTCCCCTTTGTTGAGTACACGTATCAATTGGCGAAACCATCGAAAAATGGTGGTTGTTGATGGAAAACTTGCGCATATGGGTGGCATGAATATCGGAGATGAATACCTAAGCAAAACAGAAAAGTTTCACTATTGGCGTGATACGAATCTGCGAATCAAAGGGCCTTCAGTTCTTGAAGTGCAAGAAATTTTTATCTATGATTGGTTGTTTCTAGACGACAATCAGACAGTGGTAGATAAATTATTGAAACAGACAGATCGTTATTTTCCTTTGTTGACAGAACAATATTCGGCGGGAGAAGCAGTTCAGATTTTATATGGAGGACCTTATGATTCAGAAAGAGTCATCAAGGATGCATTCATTGACATCATTGGGAAAGCAACGAAATCCATCAAGTTGGCCATGCCTTATTTTGTACCAGATGAAGAAGCGTTGTCTGCTTTACGAAGGGCAGCACGTTGTGGCATCAAAATCCAACTGATTATTCCTGGAAAAGGGGATCGAGGGATTTCTTTTCATGGTTCGAATTCATTCATTAACCGTTTGTTAGCAGTAGGAATCGAGGTCTTTTTCTACGATCCAGAGTCGTTTATCCATTGTAAATTAATGATTGTGGACGATGAAATTGCGACGATTGGTTCAACGAATTTTGATATTCGTAGCTTTCACTTAAATCACGAAGTATCTGCGTTTATTTATGGTCCCTCAAAAACGATTGACGAATTAAATCGACAGTTTGCAACAGATCTGGAACAGTCGATAAGCGTGGACCATTACTATCAAACGCGGTCAACATGGACAATTATCAAAGAGCGGTTGAGTGAGTTGTTCATTCCTTTGCTGTGAAGCAAAGGTAAATGGATATGAAGTTATGTAAGCAACTCTAATTTTCGTTAATGCTATAAAAAGGAAAGCTTCTTTGTAGGCTTCCTTTTTTTTATTTGCTCTACCCAATTCAATAAAATTAGTAAAACTAATCTGTTTCTAACTTGTTTTGTTCCATGAATAGTAATAGTGGGCAAAAGCCGTTAGAGATCATTTATAAGGGATTTTTTGGAATCAAGCAAACCAAGTTGATCAAAATTTTTGGTGAAAAATATATAAACATAATTGTAAAAAAATGTTATCCAAAGATGTTCACGTAAGAAACATCTTTGGATAACACAAAAGGAAAGCATTTTATTTGTCACTAAAGTCTGGAAGATTTATATGAACAAAACAAATAAAGTGTTACTAAGATTTAATCAATCATTTACATGAATTCTTTTACAAAAAAGTTGAAAAATCAGCGAAAAAACAATTGATGGCAACAATTAAGAATATGATGGCAAAGACCAAGCCACTCCACAGACCTAACATAATGAAAGGGGAAGTATTCTGGTTTCCTTTTTCTTTCAGATTCGTGAATGCTCGCTTAAACATAATGAATTGCCAAACACTTAAGAATAAAAAAATAAATCCGAACAAATAACGCACGTAATCATCTCCTTATAGAGAAAGTATACACTTACATAAAGATTATTGCTATGTTTTGTATCTATCATAAAAAAACCTACTCAGGACTATCAAATAACGAATTTATCTGATTCTGCTTATCCTTTTACATTTCTGCAATAAGGAGTATGATGGAGTGGAGTAAGAGAATAACTTAACTGAAAAAAGTTTCATACCTATTTTTTTTAAGAGCAACTTGGTTAGTCAATCGTTTGGAAATACCGGATTGATTATCATAAAATTTCAAAACATTGAGGTGGATATCATGAAAAAAGCTAAATGGATCTTTTCTGTCAACGCTGACGGAGTACCTCCATTAGGATACATGGGAACGAAAGCTGGGCAATACCTTTTCGGAAATGGCATGAAATTTCAAAAGGAACTCAAAGCGGAATTAATGCCAGAAGTTGATTTAGAATTTATTAGTTATGATATAAGAGAGCCTAAGGTGTTAGATGCAGATTTAATTATTTATACAGATGTAGATGAAAAATATCTTGATGAAGAAACCAAGAAAAAAGGATTCAGCATTCCTTATAATCTGTACTTTACGAATGATACTGAAAAAATCAGAGAATATGTCATAGCCAATGTAACCAAAATAGCCAATTAACTTTTTCAACAGCTAATCGCAGATAAAAAATTGAATAAAATAATAAAACTGTAAACCATCCAAGTTTGGAATTTTGTTTACAGTTTTTTTGTGCACAGTTATGAATAAGAAAAAAATTTTAAATAAAGTCTATCTAAAAAACGTTATTTTAATTAGCTAACTTACAATATAACGAAATAAAAAAATATTAAGTTATTTTTTTATTTTATTTTTATAGTTTATTGTGAAAATCCGAGATTAACGCTTGCTAAAAAGAACTTATGTTCGTATAATTGTTTTCGAGGAGGTGATTTATCAGCGTCTGCAGAGATGTTCGCACAATTTTTTATTATAAAATATTATAAAAGTGTTTTGCAATTTTGTGCTGTTAGTTTAGATGTAAATAATCAAATGAAAATTATGTTGATGATTCAACAGGAAAGAAGTGATCTTGAGTATGTACAAATTACAAGCAAAGTATTTAACTATTAATTTCAATTTTGAAATGACAGCTTCAGTTGTGACACAAAATGAAAATTCGTTTTCCGTACAAGGACATTTTCGAACAACAGACGATTTGGCTGGACTTATTTGGGAGACGGAAGATACTCACAGCCATGAATCTTTAAAATATCCAACAAATCCGAATTTTAAAAATGTATCGTTAAGCTATGACTATGCTTTAAGTGGGTATACAGAAGCCTTAGATTCTGATAAAGCATCAGCTTTAACGATTCAAACCGTTGATGGAAAAATTCATTATATTCGACTATGGAATTATGTGACTAATCGACCAGAAGACGAATGGGAGAAACAAGAAGGAATTGTCTTTCCAGAAGGAAGAACACCAGGTAATGGAACAGGAAATTTGGGGACAATCCAATTAGATTTTGATAATCTTTATGAAGGTTGGAGTCCATATACGTTTGATGCAAATGGAAAATGGAACAAAAATCCTGAATGGAAAAAAATTGATGTAACGAATATCAAAACGATCATGTGGGCGTTCACACCAATTGGCTATACTGGAAATGGTGGAGGAACTACTCAATATTTAGATGATTCTTATCCTTTTGCTATGAGTATGACGAACTGGAAAGTTACAGGGGACACCTTTCTTGGCAATGAAACAGTAGCCGCTTCTCCTGGAGTAATCAGAATGTGTGATGATTATGATGATAGTTATAATTTAACACCTGAGCGGATTATTGATAGCTATCTCCAATTAGGTTATACCAAAATTGTGAACTTTTACATTGGTGCCTCCCATTACTATGATAAAAAAATTGTAGATGGTACTGGGATTTTACTCGAAGATAAATTGTTCAATCAGGCATTTGAAGCTTGGTATAAAGACTATGTAAGACGATTAGCTGATAACCAAATGGCTATTATTCATTCAATTTCCATGGAAAATGTAGATGCGAAAGAAGAATGGTGGCAACGAACATATGATGGAACACCAGGGACAAGTGGTTGGACACCTACCCCGCATTTTTTAAGTTTCACAAATGCAGAAGTTCAAGCATTTTATCAACGACTAGCAGTTGGCCTAGCTGACATTTCCAATCAATTTGGCTTAACGCCTATCGTGCAATTAGGAGAACCTTGGTGGTGGCATCAAGATGAATTAACTCCTTGTTTTTATGACCAAGCCACTAGAAATCTTTATAAAGCAGAAACTGGATTAGATATGCATGAATTTCATACAGTTAACGAATCAATCGTTGGTCATGAATCAATGCTTTCATGGTTGCAAACAAAAATTGGTTCCTTTACATTAATGTTGCGTGACGCAGTCAAAGTAAATTATTCAAATGCACAGTTCACAGTATTATTCTTCCCACCTTCTGTTATGGATAAGACTCGAACACCGATGATGATGGGAATGGTAAATTTTCCTAAAGTAGAGTGGGCATATCCAAATCTTGATTTCTTTATGCTGGAAGATTATGATTACTTGATTAAGAATCAGATGCGTGAACATCAAGATGTATTAGAATTCATTCAAAATAATTTGGGCTATCCTTCGGAAAAAATTCATTATTTTTCTGGTTTTGTTTTAGATGAAGAGCATTCATTTGTATGGAAAAATATCCATCAGGCTCTAGTTGATGGTTTTAATGAATCTTTTGCGGAAGTATATATTTGGGCTTATGCTCAAGTTAAGCGAGATAACTGGAAACAGCCTAAAGTTATCTACTCATCACATAGAGGAGGGAATTATACACAACCATTCAAGGTTAGCTTCTCATGTGATTCGGATCAACTAATTTATACGCTAAACGGCTTAGATCCGACAATGGAGACTGGTCAAATCTATAGTAGTCCTATTGAAATTGATAAGACAACAGACATTCGTATCGCATATGTAGACGGCGGTTTTATTTCTGAAAGTGTCATTTTCTCATATACAATTCCTATGGCTAAAGAATTGCCTGATAAAATCACTTCAACAGGAAGTTTTTCCGATTGGGTAAATATTAAATCTCTTGCAATTGGTTCAGGTGAAATTTTTGATTTGAGTGCAGCAGAAGATGCAGAGAATTTATATCTATATGCTCGTGGTTCAAATATGAATACATCTAGTAATTTCTATCTTGATACAGGAATGGATACTGGTGCCAATATCTGGTCATGGCCAGACGCTAAAATGAATTATATGATTCAAAATGATAAAGTATATAAATATGCTGGCACTGGCAGCGATTTCAATTGGGATGAAATTGGTAATGCAAAAATGATAAAAACTAATGGATTTGTAGAAATTACGGTCAGCTTAGAAATTTTGGGTCTTTCCAAGCCACAACAAATTAGATTAGGTTATGGAAGAAATTTCGAAGACTTTGCACCAATGCCAAGTAGAAATTCCGCAATCGTTGATACGTTGGTTACAACTAATTCTTTAGTAAATAAGGAAACTATTGCCAAAGAAGAGCTGCTTAAAACATATAAAGCCTTAAATATAAACTCTGCTGGATTCGAATGGGAAAAAACTGTAAGGACAGAACCAGCAACCAATACTATTTTGTATGTAACGCCTCATATGGAATGGAATATTTCAGGTGAAAATTATGGATTGTCTGTGAAAGTATCAAATAATAAAGCGGATCTCACACCTTACTATCATGAGCTGGATAGTTCAATATTGGAATATAGTAAATACTTGAGAGGTGATTCGAAAAATTTCGAAGATATATTAAATAAGTTCGCTCCTACAGTTGGAGATGGAGCTATCGCAGTCGGTATTTCCACAAGAGATGGTTTAATTGGAACAAAAATTCTATTAACATTCAGTAAAACCGTTGAAGATTCTGGAGTCGAAATAGAATCAAAATTCCAATTAGAAATTGAGCTTTATAATCGACCGTTTGCTGGCTCTCCTATTCCAGACCCAGCTTATAATCAACTAGTTGAGGATATCACTTCTGGAGAGTTCAAGCCGACAGTAATACAGATTCTCGGCATTGGCATGGTTGGAGTAGCAACATTGGCTTTAATCTTCTTTGGTTCTGAGATTATAACTTTTGTTGGAACAATAATTATTGGAATTACTGCTGTCATCGTAACTGTCGTTGAAGCATTATTAGTAATAGGAAATTCAATAATGGGAATTTTTGCAAAAATAGCAGGTTAAAATAAATGCGCCGTCCTATTTTTCATTTGGGCGGCGCTTCTTTTCATAGTGAAAGGATAAAAGAGAAAGCTGTGACCAAACATATAATCCCGAATAAAATTCCACAGATATATTTTAGATATACTTTTCGTATATATTCTTTTTCGGTGTCGTCAATTTCAATCAAAATATTTTGTTTCTCAAGCTTAGCTACAACAAAATTTTCTTTTATTAAATGATAGGTATAAACAAACTTTTTAAACCCCGCTAAAAATCCAGCGATGGCTATAATAAACGCAATATAGCTGACTAAATAATATCCATTTAATGCAAAAATACTCATTGGTATTAATAGCAACAACGCAATCATAGCACTAATATTCGCAATTCTGTTATATTTCTTATATAAATTAAGGCGATCATCATTTACCAAATAAGATAGTTTCGTTTCACCATTATTCAAATTGTTTTTTATCAGCTTGGATTTTGTCTTCAAATAGTTATCATTTCTGATTCTGTTGATAAAGATTGTAATATATGAAACTCCTAACAATGCTGACGCAATATAAAATAGCAATCTTATCTCTCCTTTATTCACATTTTTTAGTTAGACTAAGACCTTAATCATAGCTGCTATTGCTCCGCCATAGCAGCAACAATGGAATTGATATCGACCTTCTCTCCTGCCTTAATAATTTTCACTGTACCGTTATCTGAAAAAATGTAGCTAATCGCTTCACCTGTTTTATTCCAAAATGCTCTTTGGCTTCAGCTGGAATTGCGGCGACAGCACTATTACTAGATTTTCTGATTTTTGTATCTTTTATCTTCCATTATACATATCTTCGGTTATTTTATCTTTATAATATTTACATGTGTATTACAAATCAATGGATACATATAAAAATAGAAGAATCTGAGTTCATCGATATTACTAAGTTTTATTTTTATCTTCATTCAGCAACTTTTACTTAGATACAGGTGTTGGTACAATTGATGATAACTTTGTAGCACTTGTTCATTCGAAAGTACCTGAAAATGAACGATATTTTGATTATATTGATCCTAGCAGTGGCGATACTATTGGTGGCGCACATTGTTTCGCCGCTATTGCAGGTTATTTACAGCATGGGTTACCTGATATTAACGGAGCAAACCTTGGCGATGGCTGTGGCTGGTTGGGTGATTTAGATACTTTCCTAATTGATTATTGGAATAAAAAAGATATAATTGAATCTGTTTATAACTTTAGCTATGATTGGATTGGTGGTACGGGTGAAAATGCCAAGAGCTTCTTTTCAAGAGAAGACTTGATTTCTGATGTTGATGCATGGAATATGGCTTACCAAGTACTTAAAAATGAACGATCACTTGCTAGTGCTTTTACAGATTACTTAGGAGAACCTAGTTTATATGGTTATCGTTATACGAATTTTATTGCTACAAGATATGGTGCCACTGAAGATTATATGTTAGAAAGTGCAAAAGAAGCACTGTTAAGTTCAGCCGTAGAACATCCAATTATTTATGGATTTAGAATCGGATTACTTACCCTGTTTGGGGGTTCAGATGCAGCCCTTGGTATTGAACAGGGCGAAGAATCAGTAGAAGCGAAGAAAGATATCTGTAAAGCGTTTAAAGACAAACTTTTGGCTTTAGCAAAAGAAGAAATGTGACCACAGTAGAAACCAAAGAAGCGGAGATGAACAGAGAATGATGGAACTTAGTTATGCATTAATACTATTTTCAACCGTATTTTTTATGGTAATTAATCCATGGATAAGAACGATTTTTTTGTTCATAGGCATATTAACTTGGAATAGCTTCTTTTTTAGTCAATTTTTAGCAATGTTTCAGCAGACGATAACTACCAGTTTCTTGCTAACAATAATGAATTTTTTTGTTTTTCCTCTCTTTTTTCTTGTGATAGGTATACAGATGCTTATCATGGGAATGATTAAAAAAAATTGGAAGAACCTCTTACTGGCGATAACATTATTGATCTTCCTTATTTATACGTATAAACATCCTGAAGTAAGTATTCATTTTAATTTGGTAGATAGCGTGATAAGACTTAGTATTTTAGTAGCGCTATTTTTTAAAGGAAAACTTTTTTTAAAAAATACCAGTAAAAGTGAAATCAGCTAGCTGAATTAGTTAGAACAATTAGGATTGTTTACGTTTATAAATTGTGTTAAATATTTTCAAAATAAAGAGTCTGGGGCTTATGTCCCAGACTCTTTCTGTTAATCGATTGTTACTTTCTTTCCTTTAAAATAGCTAGCTGAAATAGGGATTTTTCGTGCTACAAATTCAGCAGTGGAAGTTGCATCAACTAATGTGAAATTTGCGGGCATGCCGATTTTTACCCAACCATCTGGCTCAATTAGCGGCTGATTCGTCACTAATTCGAGACTTTCAGTAAGTGCTTGCTGACTCGTCAAATTAAAAATTTCGGCATAACGATTTAGTTTATCTAGCACGTCACCATTACCGAAAGGAGACCAGCAATCATAAATATTGTCACAGCCAATGAATGTTTTTACCCCAGCAGTCCTTAATTCTGTTAGGGGTGGGATCACAGGGTTCAGTGGAATGCTTGAGATAATCGTGATGTTATTTTCTGCTAAACGTGGAAACAGTTCTTTTCGTTCACTAGCAGATAATTCTTTCAGCCCATAAGCATGACTGACAGTTACTTTGCCAGCCCAGCCACTTTCTTCAGTTAATGCAATGATCTTTGCAAAAGTTTGGCGAACGTTATCACCACGTTCGTGCAGATGAAGGTCGATGGGCGCATCAAATTGTGTAGCCAAATCAAATGTGGTTGTTAATGATTTCTCCAAGTTACCATCAAGACTGAGTGGATCAACTCCGCCGACCAAGCTTGCACCATTTTGCAAAGCTTTTTTCATTTCGTCGTAAGCATTTGAACGAAGTAATCCATGTTGAGGAAAGGCAACTAATTCGTACGCCAGTTTATCTGTATACTCAGTTAAAACTTTTTGTGCCCCTTCTAAATAACGTTGACCGACTAAGGGATGAACATCAATATGCGAACGAAAATGCGTGGCGCCATGAAGCAATTCCAAATTGAGTAAATTTTTCATTCGTTCGTCAAAAGAAAGTGGTGCGGATTCTAAATAGTCATACTCTCGAGTAAACCGCTCGACAATAGTTGCTGCCGGCTCGATGGGTGTCCAAGGAATACCCAGTTTACTTTTATCAAAATGACAGTGCATTTCTCTTAATTGGGGCAGAAAAAGTGCATTTTTGCCATCAATAACCTGTCGATTTTTGTCGGGTGTTTCGCCAGCAGTTCGAACAGAAACGATGGTGTCTTGGTTGAATAAAATATCGACTGTTCTCGTTTCCGTTCCATACGTATAGTCTCCAGCTGTTAAGTAATTTGTTTCAACACGCACGTTTTTTAACAAAGTTTCCATTTTTGCACCTCCAAGTATGTATGATTACCATACCTAATTTTTGGAAAAGATACGAATTTTTGGCTTTTGATTAGCTTCTTGGATAAAACGAACACATCCACCAAAAGCACCAACTGATATGCATAAACCAGTTTCAAGCATTTCGGTAACACATTTAGCTATACTTTTTGAAAAAAAGAGGGTCTTGGAAGCAAAGTGTGAAGAAAAGTTTTGATTCGTTAGAAATTTTGTCATTTTATTTTCGAAACTAAAAAAGGATTTTTTGTTTGGCAAAGACTATACACAAAAAAGAAAAATCAATCTGGAACCCTTTCTTTCCTGTGTTCTTTTTTTGAAAAACTTGGGACAATCAGTTTACAAAGGGAACGTATGTTTGTATAATGAGGGCGTGAAGTGAGGTGTAACGACGTGTTAGACTATTCAAATGAACCAGTGAATGGCTATTTCATGATTGATATAAAGAGTTTCTATGCCTCAGTTGAATGTGTTGAACGTGGACTGGATCCCTTAGCAACAGAACTGGTTGTAATGAGCCAAGCTGACAATACTGGTTCAGGACTTATTTTGGCTTCATCACCGATGGCTAAGAAACATTACGGAATCTCCAATGTAAGTCGTCCAAGAGATCTGCCTTCGCCTTTTCCTGATAGCCTAGTTATTGCCGCACCTAGAATGAATTTATACATCAAGAGAAACATGGAAGTGAATGATATTTTTAGGCAGTATGTAACTGATGAAGATTTGTTAATCTATTCAATTGATGAATCTATTTTGAAAGTCACTAAGTCGATGAAGTTATTTACGACAGAAGGAAAAAGTCGGAGTAAGCAGCGAAAGCAATTAGCTAGAAAAATTCAACGGCATGTTTATCAGAAAATGGGTTTGATCGCAACTGTTGGAATTGGGGACAATCCCTTGCTTGCGAAACTGGCATTAGACAACGAAGCCAAAAAAAATAACGGGTTTATCGCTGAATGGACATATCAAGATATCTCTAAGAAAGTTTGGAACATAGCAGAAATGACCGATTTTTGGGGGATTGGTTCACGAACGAAAAAAAGATTACATCAGATGGGCATTATGTCCATCGAAAATTTAGCTAATTGGAAACCTGATTCACTTAAGAATAAATTTGGTGTGATAGGTCTGCAATTATATTTTCATGCAAATGGTATAGATCGAACCGATATTGCAGTTGCGCCACCACCAACCAAAGAAAAAAGCTATGGCAATTCTCAAATATTACCAAGAGATTATACTAGAAGAAATGAGATTGAGATTGTCGTGAAAGAAATGGCTGAGCAAGTAGCCATTAGAATTCGAAAGCACGGCTGTAAGACAAGTTGTATTCATGTAGGTATTGGCACATCTATATTAGAAGAGAAAGAAGGCTTTTCTCGCCAAATGAAAATACCTTTGACTGATAATACGAAACAGCTACAAATGTATTGCGTGTATTTATTTAATAAATTTTATAATGGTCAAGAAGTTCGCAAAGTCTCCATCTCCTATAGCAAGTTAGTTTATACAGAGTCGATGCAATTGGATTTGTTTAGCAATCCAGAAAAACAAATCAAAGAGGAAAATTTGGATCGAATTATTGATAAAATTCGAGAAAAATATGGTTTTAGCTCAATTGTTCATGCATCTTCTTATCTTGAAGGTGCAAGAAGTATTGACCGAAGTCATTTGGTTGGTGGACACGCTGGTGGAAATGGAGGAATCAATCATGGTTGATTATGAAGATCGTGGAATAATCAAGTGGCAAGGGATGTATTTGTCTGACCATACTGAAAAAATTGCTTGCCAAGCGAAAGAAAAAAGGACAATCAATTTGGCAAAGGTGAAAATGACAAACGAAGAAATCGCTCGAGTCTTAAACAAAGCAATCATCAAAAATAAAGCAGTCGCGATCCAAAAAGAAGAAATGGATGTGGAAGGTCACTATTCTGATGAACTTATCGGACAGATTGATGGTCATGATGAATTAGGGATTTACATTCATTCAAATAAAGTGAATTATGACGAGATCAGGCATGTCGAATTATATACCCCAAAAAAATGGAGTGCGTTAGACTAGGTTTATTTTTGAAAGAATTCGAAAGCCTAGCCATGGTCAGAATATTCTTTCCTGAGTAAGTAAAGCTGTGATTGCTGAAGAAGTATTTTATTTATGAAAGAAGTTGAAAAATAGTTTTGAATTTTTTTCAATCGATTTAAAATAACCTATTATGGTAAGCAATGAAAACAAGCAAATAATGGCTATTTTCACACTGAAGCTCATTGATTTGATTATTCCTGAAATTGAATTTTTACTAGGGATATTTTATTACTACACAAATTATTTGTTTGAATCAGCCTTAATGCCAATAAAACTGAAACACTATCCTTATTTTAAAATGTCTAGTCTTTTTCGATAAAACTCTTTGAACTGAAAGGGGTTTCGTGTTATTCTAAGGTTGTAAGGATTGAATGAAGGAAGAGAGGAAGTAGACAATGGAACATCAAACATTAACTTCATTTCCAAATGATTTTTTATGGGGATCTGCCTCAGCTGCTTACCAAGTCGAAGGTGCTTGGCAAGAAGATGGTAAAGGAGAATCTGTCTGGGATCGGTTTGTCCGAATTCCGGGTAAAACATTTAAAGGTACCAATGGTGATTTAGCGGTCGATCATTATCATCGCTTTCAAGAAGATATTGCTTTAATGAAGGAACAGGGATTGAAAGCTTATCGTTTTTCAATTGCCTGGACTCGAATTTTCCCAACAGGTCGCGGGGAAGTCAATCAAGCTGGGTTAGCCTTTTATCAGGAACTAGTAGACGAGTTGATTAAAAACGACATTGAACCAATGGTTACTTTGTATCATTGGGACTTGCCACAAGCATTGCAAGATGAATACAATGGGTGGGAATCACGCCAAATTATTGAAGACTTTACGAAGTATGCTGAAACTTTATTTGAAGCTTTTCGTGGAAAAGTTCATTATTGGATTAGTTTAAATGAGCAAAATGTCTTCACTTCATTAGGCTACTTACTGGCTGTTCATCCACCAGGTGTAACCGATCCAAAAAGAATGTATGCAGTAAATCACATCGCGAATTTAGCGAATGCTTCTGTAATCAATAAATTCCATGAATTAAAAATGCCAGGAAAAATTGGTCCAAGTTTTGCGTATACGCCAAATTATCCAATCAATAGCGATCCAAAAAATATTTTGGCTGCTGAAAATGCCGAAGATTTAATGGCAAATTATTGGATGGACGTCTACATGTGGGGCAAGTATCCAATTGCTGCAATGAAGTTTTTAGAGGAGCAAGGTTGGGCACCAACGATTGAAGCGGGCGATGAAGAACTGCTAGAATCAGCAAAGCCTGACTTTTTAGGTATCAATTATTATCAGACAGCAACGAATGCATTTAACCCCTTAGATGGCGTTGGCGCAGGTAAAATGAACACAACTGGTAAAAAAGGTTCTTCTGAAGAAACCGGTGTACCGGGAATGTACAAAAAAGTTGAAAATCCTTTTGTGGAACGCACAAATTGGGACTGGGAAATCGATCCAGAAGGGTTAAGAATTGCTCTTCGTCGAATTACCAGCCGTTATCGAACACCTATTTTGATTACCGAAAATGGATTAGGTGAATATGATAAGTTAACTGACGACAAAAAAATCCATGATGAGTATCGAATTAATTATTTGGCGAATCATGTGAAAGCCATCAAAGAAGCAATCTCTGATGGTGCGACGGTTTTAGGTTACTGCACATGGTCCTATACAGATTTGTTAAGTTGGTTGAATGGCTACCAAAAACGTTATGGCTTTGTTTATGTGGATCAAGATGAAACACAAGAAGGATCGCTTGAACGTTACAAAAAAGACAGCTATTATTGGTATCAATCAGTCATTAAAGAAAATGGCGAATCAATCGAATAATAAGAATAATAAAAAATGAAGTCGAAAAGTTGAAACGATAGCTACGTAGCTGTTGTTTCAACTTTTTTGCGAGCAAAAGTTTAACTGAAAAATTCATTCTTGATAATAAAAAAATAAAGCATTCACTTCTTCCATTGTTATAATCAAATTTCTTTCGCATTTTTATGAAAAAATGACGAAATGAAAAGAAAGAGACGAGTTCTTTGAAACAAAACTTTAGTTCCCTTCTTTTTTTTTGTATAATGGGGAATGAAATGAGGGATAAATAATGGCGCAGAAAAAACGTCCTGCAAAGAAAAAGAAAAAGACGAAAAAGCAAAAGCAGCAACAAGAGCAACTCTTGACGATTTTTGTCGGTTTTGCACTGATTTTATTTGCTGCATTTGGTTTTTTAAGATTAGGGTTCTTAGGAACTTTAGTTGCTAATGGTTTTCGAATCTTTGCAGGTAACACTTATCCAATTCTTTGTTTGTTATTAGCCATCACAGGATTCTGGATCATTATCAAGAATACGGAATTAAAGATTGGCAAACCTCGACGTTTGGTAGGAGGTATTTTCTTTTATTTAGGAATATTACTTTTCTTCCACGCTCATTTATTTGGGAAGCTCCACAGTGGAGAACCGAATATTCTTGGCACTACTTGGGATTTATTAGCAAGTGATATTAAGCAAAGTCAAGTCAGTAGTAATGTAGGTGGTGGGATGGTTGGAGCACTGTTGTATCATTTCACTTACTTTTTGATTGCTCAACCAGGTAGCTATCTGGTCGCTGTTTTACTATTGATTGTCGGCGCGTTTTTATTTAGCAATCTTGAAGGGTATCAATTACTAGAGGGCATCCAAACATTAGGGGAGAGACTGCAAGGATTGTTGGAAGGTGACCCAGCAAAACAAGCAAAAAAACAAGCTGAAAAAGCAGAGAGAAAAGAACAACGAGCACAAGCAAGAGAAGCAAAACGTTTGGCTGCTCAAGAAGCAGCTGAGGCAGAAATTGCCGAAATGGAAAAAAATCGGGAACGTCAACAAACAAGAAACGACGAACCAGATGAATTACCAGCGACAGAAACAAACGAACCGAGTTTTGTGCCAATCAATAGCTTCCAAGAACAAATGCAGACGAAGCCACCGATTGAACATACACCTACACAAACAACGTTGCCGATTGATGCGCATGAGGGGCTTGAAGAAGAAGTTCCTGAAGATGACGGCTCTGTTTTAGAGTTTGAGATTGCCGCTGAAGAAGAAAATCATGCGTATGAATTACCGTCTGTTGATTTGCTCGATTCGATTCCAGCAGTGGACCAAAGTGACGAGTATAAGAAAATCGAAAAAAATATTGGTGTGCTAGAACAAACTTTCCAAAGTTTTGGCGTAGATGCCAAAGTAGTGAAAGCGAGTCTTGGTCCTTCCGTTACGAAATTCGAAGTACAGCCTGCCGTTGGTGTAAAGGTAAGCAAAATTGTTAACTTAACTGATGATATTGCCTTAGCTTTGGCAGCAAAAGATGTGCGGATGGAAGCGCCAATTCCAGGTAAATCTTTGATTGGGATTGAGGTTCCTAATGGCAAAATCAGTATGGTTTCGTTTAGAGAAGTAATTGAAGCACAGCCAAAACATCCGGATAAACTTTTGGAAGTACCATTAGGTCGTGATGTTTCTGGTCGCGTACAAACAGCTGATTTAAGCAAAATGCCTCACTTACTTGTGGCAGGTTCCACCGGTAGTGGGAAGTCTGTTGCAATCAATGGCATTATCACAAGTATCTTGATGCAGGCAAAACCACATGAGGTCAAATTAATGATGATTGATCCGAAAATGGTTGAGTTGAATATGTACAATGGGATTCCGCATCTTTTAACGCCCGTTGTAACAAATCCAAGAAAAGCAGCACAAGCTTTACAAAAAGTTGTTCAAGAAATGGAAGAACGTTACGAAAAATTTGCCGCTACAGGAGTCAGAAATATTTCTGGGTACAATGAATTTGTACAACAAAAGAATTTAGAAGATGGCACGAAGCATCCGACATTACCGTTTATTGTGGTAATCGTTGATGAATTAGCAGACTTGATGATGGTTGCCAGTAATGAAGTTGAGGATGCAATCATTCGTTTGGCACAAATGGCTCGGGCTGCTGGGATCCATATGATTCTAGCAACACAACGCCCTAGTGTGGATGTTATCACGGGGATTATCAAAGCTAATGTTCCTTCGCGAATGGCTTTTGCAGTTTCTAGTGGGACTGACTCTCGTACGATCATTGATTCAAATGGGGCAGAAAAATTACTTGGACGTGGTGATATGCTCTTCTTACCAATGGGAGAAAATAAACCAATCCGTGTTCAAGGCGCCTTCATCTCTGATCATGAAGTCGAACGCGTCGTAAGTTTTGTAACAGCACAACAAGAAGCACGTTATGAAGAAAAAATGATGCCAACAGATGAGGTCGAGACCACTGGTACTCCAGAACAACCACAAGATGAGTTATATGAAGAAGCGAAAGCTTTGGTTGTTGAGATGCAAACGGCAAGTATTTCTTTATTGCAAAGAAGATTTAGAATTGGCTACAATCGTGCAGCACGTCTAGTAGATGAACTAGAAACGCATGGTGTGGTAGGCCCCTCAGAAGGAAGCAAGCCAAGAAAAGTCTTTATTGAGCAATTAGAAGATTCAATGAATGATTTACCAGAAGGACAGCCAGAGGATCATCTATAATTAATAGAAACAAAAAATTATATGTGTGTAAAAAAAACCAGCCAACACAGAGAATACTCCGTGCTGGCTGGTTTTTTTAGTTGGACTTCACTACGAAAGAACAAGTGAAGGATCTCGCAAACTTTCTTGCATTCCCAGATAGAATCAGTTATAGTATGTAGCGAAACTTTGAGAAAAAGAGGGAAATAATTTTGGAAAAAACGTCCATTTATGGCTTGACGAATGAAGAACTAACAAATTGGTTTATCAACAATGGCGAAAAGAAATTCCGTGCAGCCCAAGTTTGGGAATGGCTTTATCAAAAACGGGTGACAGCGTTTTCAGAAATGACCAATTTATCAAAAAATTTGATTGAAAAACTAACAGAAAACTTTGTGATTAATCCATTAAAACAAATGGTTGTGCAAGAAGCAGCTGACGGAACAGTCAAATATTTATTTGAATTACCGGATAAGAATATGATTGAGACTGTCTTGATGCGTCAAGAGTATGGTCTGTCCGTTTGTGTTACAACTCAGGTTGGCTGTAATATTGGCTGTACCTTCTGTGCTAGCGGATTACTGAAAAAAAATCGTGATTTAACTGCAGGAGAAATCGTTGCTCAAATCATGATGGTTCAACATTATTTTGATGAACGCGGAGAAGGTGAACGAGTATCTCACGTTGTTGTAATGGGGATTGGTGAACCATTTGATAACTATGATAACGTGATGGATTTCTTGCATATTATCAACGATGCGAAAGGTCTAGCAATCGGGGCACGTCACATCACTGTGTCAACGAGTGGCTTAGCAAATAAAATCAAAGAATTTGCCGATAATGGGCTGCAAGTAAACTTAGCAATCTCCTTACATGCACCCAATAATGAAGTTCGTACGTCAATCATGCGAATCAATCGAAGCTTTCCAATCGAAAAATTGATGGAAGCAGTTGATGAATACCTTGAGAAAACGAATCGTCGAATCACGTTTGAATACATTATGTTGAACAACGTGAATGATCGGCCAGAACACGCACAGCAGTTAGCAGATTTGTTACAGGATAAGAAAAAATTAGCATATGTCAATCTGATTCCATACAACCCAGTAAGTGAACATGACCAGTATTCACGTAGCCCTAAGGCAGATGTTTTGAAATTTTATGATGTCTTGAAGAAAAATGGGGTCAACTGTGTCGTTCGTAAAGAACACGGGACAGATATTGATGCAGCTTGTGGTCAATTGCGTAGCAAGCAGATGAAGAAAGAGAAAAAAGTAGCAGGTAAGTAAGAAACTGCTGTTTATTATTAGAAGACGTGACTTGTTCACGTCTTCTTTTTTATCTAAAATGATCGATCATTTTTTAAACGTCAAGAAGAAATCTTTGGGTTTTTCCATAATCATTGCTAAAATAAGTTGGAACGGGGGGAAACAAATGATTATTACTGAATTCGATCGTGACGATCTCGATCTGCGAGACCAACTTGCAGATTTATTGAGATTAACTTGGCCAGAAGAATATGGTACCGATGCGACAAAAGAAGTTGACCAGTTGATGGAACCAGATCGCATTGCTGTTTCTGCCTTAGATGGAGATACGCTGATTGGTTTTGTTGGAGCGATTCCTCAATACCGATTGACAGGCTGGGAATTGCATCCCTTAGTAGTAGAGAGCACTCGAAGGAGAAATCAAATTGGTACCAGACTTGTGACATACCTAGAAAAAGAAGTAACATCAAAAGGTGGAATCACGATGTACTTAGGTACAGATGATCTGGATCATGGAACAACGTTAAGTTATGAGAATTTATTTGAGCATACTTTTGATAAAGCAAAAGCCATTCAAAATTTGAAAAGTCATCCTTATGAGTTTTATGAGAAAATGGGGTATCAAATTGTTGGCGTGATTCCAGATGCAAATGGCTGGAATAAACCTGATATTTGGATGGCAAAAGGTCTTGTGCCAAGACCAACCACATAAAAAGAAGAAAAAAATGAGAAAGAGCCGTGCAAGAAAATGACTTGTACGGCTCTTTTTTTGAGCAAAAACCGAACATTAAAACCTTTTTTTAAGAAATCAAATCTTTTTTGCGTATTATTTTATTGAAAATAAAAAATTGTTATTTTCTTTATAAATAAAGGGAATTTTCTGAAAAATCTAACGAAAAATACTGATTAAAGAGATTATTTTAAGAAAAAAGAGAAAAAAGTAGTTGCTTTTTTAATAATTATTCATTAAACTCTTAAACAACTTCAGAAATATTTAATTATTCTGAAAATTCCGATAAAAGGGGTACGAAAGATGAAAAAGAAAGTAACTTTTGGTTTTGTTGCGGTTTGTGGCCTTGTCCTTGCTGGCTGTTATGGTGGCAGCTCAGATACAGGGAGCAGTAATACAAAAAGCAGTGGTTCTGCTAGTGGAGGCGGCGTATTTAATTTAGTTGTACCTCAAGAAATGCCAACAGCTGATTTATCTGTTGCGACAGATACAATTAGTTTTACAGCGTTGAACAACGTATATGAAGGAATTTATCGTCTTGATAAAGATAGTAAACCACAACCTGCAGGTGCAAGTGAGTTGGCAGACGTCAGCGAAGATGGTTTAACTTATAAAATCAAATTACGTGAAGATGCAAAATGGTCGAACGGTGAACCGGTAACAGCAGCAGATTATGTTTATGGCTGGCAACGTACGGTTGATCCAAAAACAGCATCTGAATATGCGTATCTATTTGAACCAGTTGCTAATGCAGCAGACATCACAGCTGGTAAAAAAGATAAATCAGAGTTAGGCATCAAAGCGAATGGTGATCACGAATTAGAAATCACGCTAACAAAACAAACACCTTATTTCCAATATTTACTCGCTTTCCCATCTTTCTTCCCGCAAAGTCAAGCTGTTGTTGAAGAAAACGGTGATGCTTATGCTTCAGCAAGTGACAAAGCAGTATACAATGGTCCATTCACATTAGAAGACTTTGATGGTCCAGGAACGGATACAGAATGGACATACAAGAAAAATGATGAATACTGGGATAAGGACGAAGTGAAGTTATCAGAAGTCAAAGTCAGTGTAGTAAAAGAATCTTCTACTTCATTGAATCTCTTTAAAGATGGTCAAGCAGATGATGTTATTTTATCAGGTGAGTTAGCACAACAAAATGCAAATGATCCAGCGTATACATCTGTGAAAGAAGCTCGTACAAGTTATATCGAGTTTAACCAACGTGAAGAAGACTCTCCATTCAACAATGCTGATTTGCGAAAAGCGATTTCTTACTCAATCAATCGCGATGCATTAGTAAAACAAGTTATGGGGGATGGCTCGGTTGCATCAACTGGCTTAATTCCAGCAGACATGACAAAAAATCCTGATACAAACGAAGACTTTGCCAAAGAAGCTGGTGATTTAGTTTCTTATGATAAAGACAAAGCAAAAGAACATTGGGAAAAAGCGAAGAAAGAGCTAGGGATTGATTCACTCGAATTTGAGTTGATGGCATCAGATGATGACTCAACGAAAAAAGTAATTGAATATATCCAAAACTCAATTCAAGAAAATTTAGATGGTGTGAAAGTTAAACCAGTTCCAGTACCGTTCTCTGTTCGTTTGGATCGTTCATCATCAGGTGATTTTGACACAGTATTAGGTGGTTGGGGTGCTGACTACGCAGATCCAAGTAGCTTTACTGATCTGTTCGTAACAGGAAACTCTTATAACCGTGGACAATGGAGTAATGAAGAGTATGACAAAGTAGTGAAAGCATCTTCTTCAACTGATGCCGGCGATGAAAAAGCGCGTTGGGATGATTTGCAAGAAGCAAACAAAATCATTGCTGATGATATGGGTGTAGCACCAGTTTACCAAAAGGCTGAAGGTCATTTAGTTAATGAAAAAGTTAAAGGAATCGTGCATCACGCAGCTGGGGCTTCATGGGATTACAAGTGGACATATATCGAAGAATAACCACTTTTATTCGTTAACAATTGAAGATGAGAAAAAACAGGGTAGGTCATTGATCCAACGACACACCCTGTTCTCATCAACAATTATAAAAGAGCGAATAGCATGAAGAGAATTGAAAAAATAAGTAAAATCCCGGCAATAATCAGCCAAAAGCTGTACATACCATGGCTGGCAGATGAAAGCAGCGAGAACTCTGGTTTTTTCTTCCGGTTTCTTGTTCGAGCTAGGTGAATCGATCGTTGAAAATGATCAAAGAAACCCGAGGAAAAAACCCATAAAAATCCGCCGATAATCAAAAACGGCAACGCGCATAAGAAAGAATCATTTGATAATTGTAGAAAAGTTAATTGATTGGTTAAAAAATTTTTTATCAAAATGAGGACCATCAACAAAATGGAAATGGCATAGGGAAGATACTTTTTGTTCATTTTTTTGCTCCTTTATCAGTGGGTTCATTACTTAATAATGTAGCGAAACATTTGTCAGAAGTCAAAAGCTAGGGGGAAACATCTGTGAATAGTTATATAAAATATGTTTTAAAACGTGTCTTCTTCATGATGATCACGCTGTGGCTGATTGCCACCATCACTTTTTTCTTAATGCAGTTATTACCAGGAACACCTTATACCAATCAGGAACGCTTGAGTCCTGAAACGATTGAAATGTTGAATAAACAAGTAGGTTTAGATAAGCCGGTACTTGTTCAATATGGCATTTATCTTTCTAATCTACTTCAAGGTGACTTTGGTATTTCTTTCCAATTTAAAAACCAACCTGTGGCTAATTTATTAGCAGGCAGAATTGGACCTTCTTTACAGTTAGGTTTACAAGCAATTATTGTTGGGACATTTGTTGGAACGATTTTAGGAACGATTTCCGCAATGAAGCAAAACACTTGGGTCGACAGTTCGTCAACCTTGATTGCAATCTTAGGACGTTCGATTCCTAACTTTGTGTTTGCGGTATTGCTTCAATATGTGTTTGCAATGAAATTACACATTTTACCAATCGCAAAATGGGATGGATTCGCTTATACCATTTTACCGACAATCGCTTTAGCGATGTCCCCGCTTGCCGATTCCGCCCGCTTTATTCGAACCGAAATGGTTGAAGTTCTTCATAGTGATTATGTTGAATTAGCTAGAGCAAAAGGGCTAAGTCGTTGGGAAATTGCCTTTAAACATGGCTTAAGAAATAGTTTGATTCCATTGATGACTTTATTAGGACCACTGGCAGTTGCTTTGATGACTGGTTCATTAGTGGTTGAAAATATTTTTGCCATTCCTGGAATCGGGGAACAATTTGTTAAATCAATTACCACAAATGACTATCCGACAATCATGGCTGTGACAATTCTTTATTCATTTATGTTGATTTTTGTCATCTTAGTCGTTGATTTATTGTATGGATTAGTTGATCCAAGAATTCGTGTTTCTGAAGGGAGTCGAGGATAGATGGAAATGGTACCAAAACGCTATGAAACAGTTGCGGAGATTCCTGCAGACGAGTTTCTTCCTTTACAAAAAAATACCGAAGCTGAGCGTGAACAGATTTCTGCTCCTTCGCTGAATTTCTTACAAGATTCTTGGCGTCGATTGAAGAAAAATAAAGCGGCAGTGGTTTCAATGGTCTTACTAACGACGATTATTTTGATTTCAATCGTGACAATTTTTGTTTCACCGCATAATCCGACTGCACAAAATGTTGATTATATCAACTTACCGCCACGTATTCCTGGTATCAGTATTGATGGTCTAAACGGAAAAGCGATGGTTGGTGGCGAGTTAGTCGATAAATATGCACAGGCAAATGTTCCAGCAAATGTGAACTTTCTTTTAGGAACAGATGGCCTAGGTCGTGATGTGCTGAGTCGCTTGTTTATGGGGACGAGAATCTCTCTATTGATTGCATTTATCGCAGCTATTCTAGACGTGACGATTGGTGTTGCTTATGGATTGGTTTCTGGTCTTTTAGGTGGACGTGTAGATAATGCAATGCAACGCTTTTTGGAAATCTTATCTGGGATTCCTAACTTAGTTGTAATGATTTTGATGCTGGTTGTATTTGAGCCAGGAATTTTTTCAATCGTAGCAGCGATGGCAATCACGAACTGGATTCCAATGGCACGGATTGTTCGTGCACAGACATTGAAATTGAAAGATCAAGAATATGTTTTAGCTGGTTTGACTTTGGGTGAATCAAAGTTGAAAATCGCGTTCAAACATATCTTACCGAATATCTCAAGTGTGATTATTATTCAAATGATGTTTAGTATCCCATCAGCTATTTTCTTCGAAGCATTCCTAAGTTTCATCGGGCTAGGTTTAACACCACCGTCTGCTTCATTAGGAACAATGCTAAGTGATGGCTACAAAACGTTCTTATATCTGCCATATCTGTTATGGATTCCGGCAGCAACTTTATCGGTTATCATGATTGGCTTTAACTTATTAGCTGATGGATTACGTGATGCCTTCGATCCTAAAATGAAAGAGTGAGAATTATGACGAAAATTTTAGAAGTGAAAGATTTAGAAATTTCTTTTGACACTTATGCTGGTAAAGTTCGAGCAATTCGCGGTGTTAATTTTCACTTGAATAAAGGAGAAACTTTGGCAATCGTTGGTGAATCTGGGAGTGGAAAATCTGTTACAACTCGGAGTATCATGCGACTTCTGTCAAGTAATGCCAACATTGACGCTGGTCAGATCCTATTTAAAGGAGAAGACATTGTTAACAAATCCGAAAAAGAAATGCAAAAAATTCGCGGAAAAGAAATTGCGATGATTTTCCAAGATCCAATGACATCGTTAGATCCAACGATGACGATTGGAAAGCAAGTAGCGGAATCTTTACGCAAACATAATAAAGTATCAAAAAAAGATGGCGAAAAAGCAGCGCTAGACCTACTAAATTTAGTTGGGATTCCAGAAGCTGAAAAACGAATCAAAAGCTACCCACATCAGTTTTCAGGTGGGCAGCGTCAACGGATCGTGATTGCGATTGCTTTGATTTGTTATCCAGAAATCTTGATTGCAGATGAACCAACAACCGCGTTAGACGTAACAATCCAAGCACAAATTTTAGAATTACTCAAAGAAATTCAAACAAAAATTGATACATCAATTATTTTTATTACCCATGACCTTGGTGTAGTGGCAAATGTCGCTGACCGAGTGGCTGTTATGTATGGTGGGAAAATCATCGAAGTAGGAACTTCGGAAGAAATTTTTTATAATCCACAACATCCTTATACTTGGGGATTACTTGGTTCAATGCCGACGTTGGAAAGTACAAGCAAACAGCTTTATGCGATTCCTGGTTCACCTCCAGATTTGTTGAATCCACCAAAAGGAGACGCATTTTATCCACGTAATGAATATGCTTTGAAAATCGATGCAGAGCAAGAGCCACCATTTTTTGAATTATCTGCAACACACAAAGCAGCAACTTGGTTATTAGCACCACAAGCACCAAAAGTTCTGCCGCCAGAAGAAATTCAACGTCGTTGGGCAATTTTTAAAGAAAAACAAGGGAGCCAAGGGGGAATAGTGGATGAAAAAAAAGCTACTCGAGGTTAAAGGTCTAAAACAATATTTCAACATTGGCAAAAAAAATGAAGTGCATGCGGTTAATGACATCAGTTTTCACATTTATGAAGGGGAAACGTTTGGATTAGTTGGTGAATCTGGGAGTGGAAAGTCGACGACCGGTCGGACAATCATTCGTTTAAATGAGCCAACTGGTGGCGAAATTTTATTTGATGGACAAGATGTGACAAAAATCAAAGGAAAAAAAGAAATGACGAAATTTCGTCATGAAGTCCAAATGATTTTTCAAGATCCATACGCATCCTTAAATCCGAGAATGAAAGTTCGTGACATTATTGCAGAAGGTATTGATGTGAACGGCTTAGCGAAGTCGCCACAGGAGCGTGCGCAAAAAGTCGATGATTTATTAAAAACAGTTGGGTTAAACCCGAGTCACGGAACGCGCTATCCTCATGAATTTTCAGGTGGACAACGTCAACGGATTGGCATTGCTCGAGCGTTAGCAGTCAATCCACGTTTTGTTATTTGTGATGAGCCTATTTCTGCACTAGATGTGTCCATTCAGGCTCAAGTAGTAAATTTATTACAAGACTTACAAGAAGAACAGAATTTAACTTACTTATTTATTGCCCATGATTTATCAATGGTGAAACACATTAGCGATCGCATTGGCGTTATGCACAATGGCTTGTTGTTAGAGATGGGAACAAGTGACGAAATTTATAACTTTGGTGTTCATCCATACACCGAAAGTTTGTTGTCTGCTATTCCATTACCAGATCCAGACCATGAGAGACAGCGCCGTCGAATCAAATACCAGCCAGAACCAGATGATAATCAAGTACGTACATTAAGAGAAATTGCACCAGAACATTTTGTGTACGCAACAGAACAAGAAGTTGCCTACTATGCGAAAAAATTGCAACGAAAAAAAGAAAACTTACTCGTAGCAAACTAGGGGGTAAGTGCTAATGCTCAAAGCCTTTAAATTCCGGATGTATCCCACCGATGAACAAAAAAAGTGGTTAATTCAAAATTTTGGTTGTGTTCGGTTCACCTATAATCATTTATTACTTTCACGACAAGAAACTTACAAGCAACTAGGTGTGATTGATTATTCGTTGACACCAGCTGCTTTGAAAAAACGTTATTCGTTTTTAAAAGAGGCGGATAGTTTGGCATTAGCCAATGCTCAGTTGAATTTGGATCGTGCGTTTCGCAATTATTTTAAAGGACGAGCCAGCTTTCCAAAGTTGAAAAGTAAGAAGAGTATGTGGCAATCTTATACCACAAATAACCAAGGACACACCATTTATTTAGAAGGAAATCAATTAAAATTACCAAAGCAAAAAAAGTTGTTCAACGTGCATGTCCACCGGCCAATCGAAGGAACAATTCGTTCAGCTACGATTTCTTCACGATATAATGAAGAGTTTTATGTTTCATTTTTATGTGAAGTTCCGCTGAATAAAAGACAGAAAACCAATGAATGGGTGGGAATCGCGTATTGCCCCAAAGGCTTAGTCGAAACTTCGCAGAAAATTGAGGTTGTTGCACCTAAACTTTTGGTGACAAATCAAAAAATCGCTGTAGCAGAAAGAAAATTGAGTATTCGAGCAAAAGCAGCTCAACAACGAAAAAAGGCTTTAGAACGAGCAAAAAATTATCAAAAACAAAAAAGAAAAGTGCTGAATCTGTATCAAAAACAAAAATATCAACGGGAAGACTACTTAGAACAGCTTTCTGCTATTCTGGTGAATAAATTTGATTATTTGTTTATTGAATCATTACCAGATGAAAAGCTTGCTTCTGATTTTTCAGTGCAAGACTGGCACAAACTGTTGACCAAATTGAGGTATAAAGCAGAATGGTATCAAAAAACTTTTATTTTGATTAATACACAAGATATCCACAGTCATTCTGCACAAGAAAAGAGTCGGCTGTTGGAACGAATTGGGAAACAATTACTTTTTGATGTCTAAACTGGTAGGAGCGCCAGAGTTCGCCTTGCTAATAAAAAGTTTTTAAAACTTTTGTTTCTAGGAATTTTCTTTTCGCTTAAAGAGAAAGCTCACTAATTATGAGAAACCAAAAACCAAGGACTGTAACATAAATCAGCAATGATTTTGTGTTACAGTCCTTGGTTTTTACCGATTAATTTTCCATTTTTGGATGGTGTTCAGGTTTTAATTGATAGATTTTTGATGGACGACCGATTCCAACGGGGCGTTCACCGATTTCGTCAAAATATTGCAACATTGCCTTTTTAAAATTTGAGTGGTCGATTGTTTTAAAATCAATTCCTAAAAATTTTGCAAACACTTTGCGAGCTTCAGTAATTGTAAAATCCTTGCCTAATACTTGAAGGACTTGTGGCTCATGTTCCATTTTATTGACGATACGGTTAAAGGCTTTTAACACGATGAAACTGTGGTCAAATGCTAACTTATCTTTTCCAGTTGATTGGCCAGTTGCTAAATCAAGTGCGATTGAGACATCGCCACTGGTCAAGTGGATTTGATTCATTTGTCGTTCTAAAGTGAACCAGCGAACCTCTTTGGCGTCATCTCCGGCAATCAAAGGTTCTTCACCAATAAAGGCAAGATAGCTGACCGTCACGACCCAGCCACGTGGATCACGATCAGGTGTGCTGAATGTATGAAGCTGTTCGATATTTTCCTTAGAAATAATAACTCCAGTTTCTTCTTGTGTTTCGCGTAAGACACTTTCACCAGTTGACTCATCTCGTTGGACAAAGCCACCAGGCAATGCCCAAGAGTTTCGATAAGGATGCCCTTTTCTTTGAATCAAAAGAATTTTTAACTGATCTTCTTCTTTGTTGTAACACATCAAAACGATGTCGACAGTCAAAGAAGGTTTGTCGTATTCAGGGCGTTCTTGTGCTTGATACCAAGTTAAAAAATCTTCTTCGCTGGCTTCTTGTTCATAATATAGTTTTTCTTCTTCTTTAGAAGCAAATTCTTTCATTCTGACACCTCCACTGCCGATAAAAGTACATTTTACTTTATTGTAGCAGACTCTTGGAAAAAACCAAGGACTTCCCGCAAAATTTCGTGGTTATCAAAGATGAAAAATGAATGGTAAAACTAAATTGACTAAAAAGAACAGTAGATAAAAAGGTAAAAACTTCATTTTTTCTTCACGAAGTGCAAAGAACCCGCAAATAATGATAAATAAATCGAATGCGATACGAAAGAGATTCGAAACAAGAAGGAAACTATTCAAGTTACCATTTAAGTTAAAGTAACCATACATCCTTATATAAAAATAACTAAAAAATAAGTGAGCAATTGTCAGTACTGCGATACTAATCATAAAAATCGTGTGTTTTTTCTGCATAATCATTCCTACCTTTGTTCATTGGTTTTTCCCCTTCTATTATACATGATTCATTTTTGGAAAAATAGCGGGGAAAATTTTCCCAAAAAACGTAACTTAATAAACGTACAAAGAATTCTAAGTTTTTCCTTTTTTTCAACTAGGAAGACGAGTAATCCTACCGAATTCCCTTTTCAAAAATTCGCTAACATTAAGATTATTTTGTGGTATACTAGCAAGGAAACGAATTCGCATCATGCGATAAAGGAGGAGGAGCCCCGTGGCAGAAAAGGAAACTTTTTATATTACTACGCCAATCTATTATCCAAGTGGCAAACTGCACATCGGTAACTCGTACACAACGATTGCCTGCGATGCTGTTGCACGTTACAAACGGTTGATGGGCTTTGATGTGTTTTATCTTACTGGAGTGGATGAGCACGGTCAAAAAATCGAAACAAAAGCAGCAGAACTAGGTGTTGAACCACAGGAATATGTGGATAAAATGGCTGCAGACGTGAAAAAATTATGGAAAACACTTGATATCAGTTACGATAAATTTATTCGAACAACGGATGATTATCACAAAGTAGCTGTTCAAAAAATCTTTGATCGTTTACTAGAACAAGGCGATATTTATTTAGGTGAATACGAAGGCTGGTATTCAGTTTCTGATGAAGAATTCTTTACAGAAACACAACTAGCTGAAGTTTACAAAGACGATGAAGGCAACGTGATTGGTGGGAAAGCCCCAAGCGGACATGAAGTTGAATTAGTCAAAGAAGAATCTTATTTCTTCCGCATGAGTAAATACGCGGATCGTTTGCTTGAGTACTATGAAGCACATCCTGAATTTATCCAACCAGAATCACGCAAGAAAGAAATGATTAACAACTTTATCAAACCTGGTTTAGAAGACTTGGCTGTTTCAAGAACGACATTTAGCTGGGGAATCCCTGTGACACGTGATCCAAAGCACGTTGTATATGTTTGGATTGATGCATTATCAAACTATATTACAGCGTTAGGTTATGGTTCAGATGATGATAGTTTGTTTGAAAAATATTGGCCTGCTGATGTCCATATGGTTGGGAAAGAAATCGTTCGTTTCCACACAATTTATTGGCCAATTATGTTAATGGCGCTAGACTTGCCATTACCTAAAAAAGTTTTTGGACATGGTTGGTTATTGATGAAAGACGGCAAAATGTCCAAATCAAAAGGAAACGTTGTTTATCCTGAAATGTTAGTTGAACGTTATGGCTTAGACGCATTACGTTATTACTTATTGCGTGCAGTTCCATTTGGCTCTGATGGTGTCTTCACACCAGAAGATTTTATTTCTCGTGTAAATTACGATTTAGCCAATGACTTAGGTAATCTATTGAACCGCACTGTTGCGATGATCAACAAATATTGTGAGGGTGTTGTTCCTGATTATGCTTCATTAGTAACGCCTTTTGATAGTGAACTGTCAACAACTGCTGCAAACGTAGTTGGACGTTACCATGATGCCATGGAAAAAATGGAATTTAATACAGCTTTAGCTGAGGTTTGGGTATTGATTTCTCGTGCGAATAAATACATTGATGAAACAGAACCTTGGGTATTAGCAAAAGACGAAGAAAAGAAAAATGAATTGGATAGCGTAATGGTTCATTTAGCTGAAACATTACGAATTGCAGCCATTCTGTTGCAACCAATCATGACTGAAACACCAGTCAAAATCTTCAAACAATTGGGATTGGATGCGGAATCCATGAACTTGGAAGGCTTACACTTTGGTGAGTTTCCTTCTGGAACAAAAGTTATTGCTAAAGGTACACCAATTTTCCCACGTTTAGATATGGACGAAGAAGTTGCTTATATCCAAATGAAAATGTCTGAAGGAACCCAAAGTACAGAGGACACAGTGAAGTGGGACCCAGAAGAAACAGAATTTGTTTCTTCAAAAGAAAAACAAATCAAATTTGATGTATTCGATAAAGTTGAATTAAAAGTTGCTGAAGTAATCAGCTGTCAAAAAGTGGAAGGTGCAGATAAATTACTGCAATTCCGTTTAGCCGCAGGGGATAGTCAGGACCGTCAAATTTTATCTGGAATCGCAGAATATTATCCTGATCCAAGTGAGTTAATCGGCAAAAAGCTTGTGATCGTGGCAAACTTAAAACCACGTAAGATGCGTGGTCAAATCAGCCAAGGAATGATTCTCTCAGCAGAAGCACCGGATGGCTCATTGCAAGTAGTTGAAGCGCCAAAAGGCATGCCAAATGGTTCAGAAATTGCGTAAATAAAAAAGGAATCCAATCGTAATGATTGGATTCCTTTTTATTTACATATAAATGATTTTGTATCACTTTAATGAAGGAAATCTTTTCAATCGTTTTTTCAAGCGAGTAGGTAGCAACGCACTTAAAACGGTGAAAGGAATCGCAAAGATGTACCAAGAAATTGTTCGTCCAATGCCATATCGTTGGTAGAGGCTCCTTAACATCAAGTGAAGTAAGCACAAACCAATAATTAACGAACCGGCGAGAAACCATTGATTATCCCATTTGAAATAACGTAAGCTCATGACAAAAACAGGATAAAGGTAAAAATAGATGCCAACCAAGGTGACACGCCAATTTTTAGTAAAGGTTCCAATGTTAAGCAAAAAGAAAATTGCAGATAAAATAATTCCTAGCGGTGGGAAAAGACTAACTAAAAAAGAATAGACGATGCTCCATAGAATCAAACCGGGTCCTCTGAATAACGCGACTAAAATTACTAGACCAGTGAGTAAAAGGAGCTGTTGACTAAACGAAGCGATGGTCAAAAGACCAAAAAGAATCAGCGTGGCCCAATGCCAGCGCGACTGTCGTTGTTCTTTTCGTGTAACTGAAACATGATCTGTGAGAAAATTTGCTAATTTTGGATGTGAACGTTGAAAGTCCAAAAGCAAAACCTCCTTTAAATAGAAACTGGCTAAATTGTAATCAAAAAGGAAAGAAAAAACATCCGACTTAAGGGGGATGTTTTTGAAAACCCTTTATTAGATTTGTGCGTAGCCAAGGGGAAAAAACTCGGTTATACTAGCAATTATATTAATAAAAATAGGAAAGAGGATGAGGAATGGGAAATAAATTAAAACGTGAAATTAATTTGTTTGGCGCATTAGCAACAGTTATGGGAACTGTTATTGGAGCAGGAGTTTTTTTTAAGACCGCTTCAGTAACTGCTAGCACACAATCACCGAGTTTAACACTTTTTGTATGGTTATTGGGTGGCCTTTTGACCATTTGTGCCGGGTTGACTGTTGCAGAATTAGCCACAGCAATTCCAGAAACAGGTGGAGCAGTTAAATACATAGAGGCTGCGTATGGAAAATTACCAAGTTTCTTATTAGGTTGGGCGCAAAGTCTGATTTATTTTCCAGCAAACATTGCGGCTCTTTCAATTATTTTTGCAACACAGTTGACGAATCTCTTTCAGTTATCCACTGATTATCTGGTATTGATTGCAGCTGTGACTGCTTTGTCAGTAACTGGATTGAATTTATTGGGGACAAAAGTTGGTGCAACTGTTCAATCTGCTACACTTATTATCAAATTGATCCCGATTGCAGTAATTGTTGTTTGGGGGTTAATGGTTCCCGAATCTGGTACGGTTCAGCTCTTTCCAATTGAAGCGGGTAAAGATGTTTCCTTTATGGAAGGATTGAGTAGTGCGTTACTGGCTACTTTGTTTGCGTATGATGGTTGGCTAGGTGTCGGCGCAATTGCTGGTGAAATGAAAAAGCCAGAAAAAGATTTGCCTAAAGCAATTATTTTAGGATTAAGTTTTGTGACAGTGGTCTATTTGTTGATTAACTTTGTTTTCTTGAAGACTTTACCAATCGAAGGAATTGCTGGAAACTTGAACGCAGCATCGGATGCTTCAGCAGTGATTTTTGGTTCATTTGGTGGAAAGTTAGTTACGATTGGTATTCTGATTTCTGTTTATGGCGCGCTGAATGGCTACACGTTGACTGGAATTCGTGTTCCTTATGCGATGGCCTTAGAAAATGAACTACCATTCAGTAATCAGTTAACAAAATTATCAAAGAAATTCACAGTTCCTTACGTGCCAGCAATGTTTCAGTTGGTGATTGCCTGTATCATGATGACGATGGGTTCATTTGATTTTCTGACAGATATGTTAATTTTTGTGATGTGGCTGTTTAGTTTACTGATATTTATCGCTGTTTTTGTTTTACGCAAGAAAGCGCCAGAGATGAATCGTCCTTACAAAGTGCCGCTTTATCCGGTGATTCCGCTAATTGCGATTATTGGCGCAATTTTTATCTTAGGAATGACAATCTTAACGCAGACATCACTTGCGATGATTGGGATTGGTGTGACGTTATTAGGAATCCCAGTTTACTTATATAAAAATAAGAAATAAATAAAAAAGAGATTGGGGCTTACTCAATCTCTTTTTTACTTGTCTAACGCATTGCTAAGCTTAAAGATGGTTTTTTTAGCACATTTCTTCAGTTTATTCGTAACAAAATAACTTGAAAATGAATTGTTGTTCATCAAGTAGTTTCCTGAAAAAATAAAATAAAAAGCAGTGATTTCTAAAAAGAATTTCTTGTTTGCTAGAATGAGAAACTTGAAGTTCTGAAACTCTCACAATCTTTTTTTCCGTCCCACTTCTGTCTCAACCGTTTATGTGCTAAAGTAGGAAAGAAAAGGAGCGATTTGAATGATATTTGATTCTCATACTCACTTAAATGCGGAACAATTTAATGAAGACATTCCCGAAACAATTGAGCGTGCTAAAGAGCTGGGCGTGACAAAGATGGCTGTGGTTGGCTTTGATCAACCAACGATTGAAAAATCCTTACAGCTTAGTCAAGACTACCCAAATATTTATAGTATCATTGGCTGGCATCCAACTGAGGCTGGTAGCTATACCAAAGAAGTTGAACAACAATTACAAGAACGATTGACGTTACCTAAGGTTGTGGCATTAGGAGAAATTGGTTTGGATTATTATTGGATGGAAGATCCAAAGGAAGTTCAAGCAAAAATTTTTCGTCGTCAAATTGCGATTGCCAAAGAAATGAATTTACCAATTAGCATCCATACGCGTGATGCGATAGAAGATACGTATCAGATTTTAAAAGAAGAAAAAGTCCACAATATTGGTGGAATCATGCATAGTTTTAGTGGTGACTATGAGTGGGCACAGCGCTTTCTTGATCTGGGTATGCATATTTCCTTTAGTGGTGTTGTGACATTCAAAAAAGCTTTAGACGTCCAAGAAGCTGCAACGAATGTTCCTTTCGATAAGATGTTGGTAGAAACGGATGCCCCTTACCTTGCGCCGGTACCTTATCGTGGTAAGCGAAATGAACCTGGGTATACTCGCTATACGGTTGAAAAAATTGCGGAACTTCGCCAAGTACCTTTTGAAGAAATTGCTACACACACATGGCACAATGCACATCGCTTATTTGGGATTTCAGAAAAATGAGTAAATTGACTATTGAAGAAATTGTAGTCGTTGAAGGAAAAGACGATACCAGACGATTGCAAGAAGTCGTGAATGTCGATACGATTGAAACAATTGGTTCAGCAATTAACGAAGCGATTTTGATGCAGATCGAGCATGCACAAGAAACAAGAGGGGTGATTGTTTTTACAGACCCAGATTTTTCAGGCGAAAAAATTCGTAAAACAATTATGGAAGTCGTACCACAAGCGAAACATGCCTTCTTACCTCGAAAGCAAGCTCAGCCAAAGAAAAAGGGTAGCTTAGGTGTTGAACACGCAAGCAATGAAGCCATTCTTGAAGCATTGAAGAAAGTTGTGACACCTAGCGAGGAAGAGTTTGACGAAATCCCTAGACAGATGCTTTTGGACTATGGTTTAATAGCGGGAGCACAAGCCAAAGAAAAAAGAGAAAAACTTGGGGATGAACTTAGGATTGGTTACACCAATGGCAAACAATTAGCGAAACGCTTGAAAATGTTTCGCATTACACCAGAAGAATTGACACAAGCAATGAAAAAAGTGGAGGCAAAACATGACTGAATATCGTGAGATCGCAACACCCTCTCGAACAAAAGAAATCTTGAAAGAACATGGATTTCAATTTAAAAAAAGTTTAGGACAAAATTTTTTAACAGAGCCTAACATTCTACGAAAAATCGTTGAAACAGCTGAGATCAACCATGAAACAAATGTAATTGAAGTAGGGCCAGGAATTGGCGCACTGACTGAACAATTAGCCATGAATGGAAATCAAGTCGTCGCATTTGAAATCGATGATCGTTTGATTCCAGTATTAGCAGATACACTTCACCGTTATCAAAATGTTAAGGTTGTTCACCAAGATATTTTAAAAACGGACTTGGCTACTGCTGTCAAAGAATATTTTACAGAAGATTTACCATTAAAAGTGGTCGCAAATCTTCCCTATTACATTACAACGCCAATCATGATGCACTTTCTTGAATCGGACGTACGTGTGGATGAAATGGTTGTTATGATGCAAAAAGAAGTTGCAGATCGAATTTCTGCAAAGCCTGGTACCAAAGCTTACGGCTCACTTTCAATTGCCGTGCAATATCATATGGATGCGTCCTTAGCATTTATCGTTCCTAAAACAGTTTTTGTACCACAACCAAACGTTGATTCAGCGATTTTAAAATTGACACGCAGAGAAGAACCAGCTGTTGAAGTCACGGATGAAAAAGAATTTTTCCGTTTGACGAAAGCCTCATTCCAATTGCGTCGCAAAACATTATGGAACAATTTGCAACACGCTTATGGAAAAGACGAAGCAACCAAAGCGTGGTTGACTCAAAGTTTAGCTGATGCAGGAATTGATCCAAAACGTCGTGGGGAAACACTGTCATTAGAAGAATTTGCTGCATTAAGCAATGCGATGATGGCGAATAAACAAGGGTAAGAAGTATTGTTCAAAAAATAGTTATCACAGAAAAGCGGAGCAGGATGCTCGCGTTTTTCTGTGATTTTTTTATCAAGTAGGATAAAATTTGGAGGAAAATGCCTACTTATAATAGGGATAGGATGAAAAAAGCAGCACAACTAAGTCACTTTCTAAATCATCTTTCGAATGACGAAAGGATGCTTTTGAAGTAAGTTAGCAACACAATTATTTTAATTGGAAAAGAAGAATGACTTGATAGCTCTATAATAAAATTGATGAGCTGACAGACATATCCAATTTGAAAAACATTTATACGATCCAACTAAGTGAGTAAAAAAAGAATTTGTCGAAGATTGTTGGCAACTTCTTTAAGTGTCTTGACAGATACATGGAATATCAGTACAATAAACAACATCAATGTGTCAAGACACATAAGGAGAGAAAAAATGAAAAAAAATTCTGTTCGTCACTTAACTATTTCTGCACTGCTGATTGGGATGGGAATCATCATTCCTTTAGTTATGCCAAAAATCATGATTCCACCAGCATCTTTTACCTTAGCTTCGCATGTGCCATTATTCTTAGCAATGTTTTTTTCACCAGGGGTAGCTGTTGCTGTCGCTTTAGGAACAACGTTTGGGTTCTTTTTATCGACACCAGTCATTATTGCATTAAGAGCATTGTCACACATTATTTTTGCAGTAGTTGGTGCTTGGTATTTGCAAAAGAAACCTGGAATCGTCTTGAAGGATGGAAAATTTACGCTAGCAAACTGGAAATTTCAAGGCTTTAATTTTGTCATTGGGGTTATCCATTCAATTGCCGAAATGTTGGTTGTGAGTGCTTTTTACTTTATGGGTAATATGCCTGATACGTATTATTCAGAAGGTTATTTCTACACAGTATTTATTTTGATGGGAATCGGTGGATTGATTCACAGTTTGGTTGACTACAATATTGCTTACTTTGTTGCGGGCACGTTAAGCAAATATTTTGATATTCCTGTATTTACTGCAGCGAAAGAACAGGCGAGGAAGATGGAGAAGCTTGGCTAAAAATAATTGAATGAGAAAAATTGATTAGATTTAGTTATTGTTGAATTTTTCAAATACATTAGTAAAAAATAGGTAACCTAAAACAGATTTTGTTTTAGGTTACCTATTTTTGTTTAACACGTTTGGCTAGTAAGTGAGAAAAAATAGTTGTAAAATCATTTGCGCTAAAATCTTTTGATTCATCAATTGTAAAATGCTGTCATTTGGGATTGAATAAGAAAATTAGTAAGAAAAAAGAAAGTTCACTATTAGCTAAGCTTTGTTTACAACTTGAAGAATGCAAGAGCACTTCCTTTTTTGCATTAGCAATCAATTAGCTTATGGCATCTAGAAAAGAGCTGCCAAAAAAAGTGAGCGATTTAATGGAAAAATATTTTTGATTGTTCTTTTAAAATGAATTTTCGAAAAATATTTTTTCTAAAAAAAACAAATTTTAAAATAGAAAGTCTAAGATGCGTACCCAAAATTAAAAATAATAAAAAAACTTATTGAAAGCGCTCTCTTTTTGTGGCATAGTGTAACTGAAGGTGCCTGATAAATAAAATCGTACGATTGAATAAAGAGGTGGTTGGAATAAAAATAACTTTTATTTGGCGTGGTTGGCGTACATATTGTTGTTTAATGGCTATATAATATTGTTATTTATATGCTCAATTATCTTCCTGATTAGTCATTTAGTTCGTTTGCTATGTAAAAAAGCACCAAATGGCTACGATATGTTTTGTAGCAAGCCTACTAGCTATGAATTTTGTCTTAACTTGGTTAACAACTTCCGTTAGTCTGATTGAGACAACTATTTAATGGAGGGAACAAAAATGAGTCTAGGAGACAAACTGAAAGAAGAACGTCTAAAGAATGAGTATACGCAAGAAGATATTGCCAAAATATTGAATGTTGCACGCTCCACTGTTTCAAGCTGGGAAGTGTCGAGAACATATCCTGATCTTTCTTTCCTGATTACTTTAAGTAAATTATATGGAGTAACAGTCGATTATTTAATTAAAGATGAAGAAGAGACAATTGACAACAATCAGACAATAAAAACAATGGGTTCTTTGAATCAGAAACAAAAATATTTTGGATTTGGCTTTTTGGTTTGCTTCATCTGCGCACTGTTGATTGGCTTATTTTTTCTGAATACGGCGAATCAGAGTACAAAAAAAGAAAAAGTACAAAAAGAACCGGTCGAGTATATTATTCCTTTGACGGATATCATGGATGTTACGGTCAAAGAAATCCCTTACGGTAAAGATAATAAATACCAAGTTCCTGAAATAACTGCAAATGTAAAATTACGTGAAGGCTGGAAAGAACCGGGATGGGGTTTTTATTTTGATAATAATACAGGGACTGCGTATATTAATCTTTCACAAAATAAAGTGTATAAAGGTGAACCTTTTCCGACCAACTATTTTCCAAAATTGAGTTTTGTCGCTGCACAGTATGTGAGGGATACCGAGTACATGGATATTCCTAAAAAGATTATCTTGATTGACGATAATACCGCAGATCCCCCAAGTACAGCAAAAGAGCAACGGGTGATTTGGGAAAAATAAAAAAGGAGTGTTTAGAAATGAAAAAATTTGTTTGTCTGGGCTTAGTTACGTTTGGAATGTTATTGTTTGGTCAGCCAGCACAAGCTGCTGAAATTACTAACGATGTGGCACCAGAACTGGGGAAAATTTACATAGATGAGCGTGAGTCTGACTTGACTGACATTCTTTGTACGACTTCTGAAGGTAGATATGTGATTAATGAGAATAAGCTCGTCTTACTAGATAAAGAAATCCCAGGTGTAACGCCTTTTATCTATCATGATGTACAGCTTTTAAGTGGTAAGTCAACTGGCTACAGCTTTACGATTGCAGGAAATACCCCATATACTTACCTAACTACTAATCATAATAGTGATTGGAGTCCAAGGGCTATGGTTATAACTCAAAATGGTGCGCAAATTCAATATTGGGAAGTGTACGGGACACCGGCTTCAATTAGTCATACAACGTCAGCCACAGCGACTTATTATTTTGGATTAACTAACTTATCTTCCAGTGCCATGAATTATGGAATGAATATGATGTTTTAAAATAAGCAAACGAGTGTCTGGAACATCATCATTTTGATGAATGTTCCAGACACTTTTTTACGAACAAATGATGTTCAAAAAGTAAATTTCTCGAAAAACAAGCCGAATAATTTCAAAAATAGGCAGAGCTATTTCCAAACTGTTTTTCTTTTTTAGAGCTGAACGCGTTTGTCCCAAGCTCTTTTATCTTTTTTTGTAATCGAACAAGGCCCTAGTATTGCAAAAAAAAGAACTGCACCGTTGGTTGCGGTACAGCTCTTAAAAAGGGGGCATCAATTAAAATTAAGGTAAAGTAATCACATCTTCTGTTTCTTTATCGAAGAAATGTCCTTTATTGATATTGAAAGCAAGGTCAATCATCTCGCCTGGTTTGTGGAAATCACGTGCATCGACTTTTGAAATAAATTCAGTTGAGCCAGTTTTTGTGTAAAGCATTGTTTCTGCACCTAGTAATTCTGAAACCACAACTTCAGAATGAACGACTGCTTCTGGTGAAGCATCTAAAGCAATTTGTTCGCTATGGATGTCTTCAGGACGAATACCGAAGATGACTTCTTTGCCGTTGTAGCCTTTTTCTACTAAGATTTTATTTTTTCCTTCTGGAATGCGAAGTCTTAATCCGTGACCATCAGTAATCACACCGTCATTTAGCGTTACATTGAAGAAGTTCATTGCAGGTGAACCAATAAATCCAGCAACGAAAACATTCACTGGTGTGTCATAAACTTCTTTTGGTGAACCAATTTGTTGAATAAATCCGTCTTTCATAATAACGATTCGATCTGCCATTGTCATCGCTTCTGTTTGGTCATGGGTAACGTAGATTGTTGTTGTTTCTAAACGTTGGTGTAATTTAGCAATTTCTGCACGCATTGCTACACGTAATTTAGCATCTAAGTTTGATAAAGGTTCATCCATCAAGAAGACTTTGGCATCACGAACGATTGCACGACCTAAAGCAACACGTTGACGTTGTCCACCAGATAATGCAGCTGGTTTACGAGATAGGTATTCGGTTAGACCTAAAATTTCTGCCGCATTTTCAACCCGATTTTTGATTTCAGCTTTGTCATATTTTCTCAATTTCAAACCAAATGCCATATTATCAAAAACAGTCATATGAGGATAAAGAGCGTAGTTTTGGAAAACCATTGCGATATCACGATCTTTTGGAGCTACATCATTCATGACTTTTTCGCCAATTTTTAATTCGCCTTCCGTAATATCTTCTAAACCAGCAATCATACGTAAAGTAGTTGATTTCCCACATCCAGATGGTCCAACAAAAACAATAAATTCACGATCTTGAATATTTAGATTAAAATCAGTAACTGAATAATTTTCTGCATTATCGTATTTTTTATAAACATGTGTCAACGCCATTTCTACCATAGTAAATTCCACACTTTCTATAAGTTTTATTTGACTAAAGTATAAATGAAAGCGCTAACCTATAACAACGGCAGAATGAACAAGAATTTGTCTGTTTTTTGGTCAGAGTGACGAAGAAGCAAAGAAAATCAAAAAAATGGTAACAAAAAATTTAAACGGTTTCCTAAGTTTGTTACACTAAAGAAAAGAAAGGAAGTGTGACTGATGAAAATTGCTTTGATTGCACATGATCGAAAGAAACCATTGATGATTAAATTAGCGACAGCTTATCAAACGATTTTAGCGAAACACGAGCTTTATGCAACTGGGACGACAGGTTTACGAATTCAAGAGGCAACTAATTTGCCAGTTCATCGTTTTAAATCAGGTCCGTTGGGAGGCGACCAACAAATTGGGGCAATGATCTCGGAAGACGAAATTGATTTAGTCATTTTCTTGAGAGATCCACTGGCAGCGCAGCCACACGAACCAGACGTAACAGCGTTGATTCGTTTATCAGATGTATACGAGATTCCTTTGGCCACCAATATTGGCACAGCTGAAGTTTTACTGCGTGGATTAGCAGCAGGATATTTAGATTTTCGGACGGTCGTTCATGAAATGGAAAAAGAAGCGATTTCAACGGAACATGAATGAATTTTCGGTATTTTATCCAATAATATGAATAAATACTAATGGAAGTTGTTGAATAGCGAACATAAAAGACGGAAATCATAGTAACATTCAGTTTTCCTGTTTGCTAGTCAATGATAATTATGTTATATTTTGTGAGGGAATTGTTTCCCAAAATAAAATCAGAGTAGGAAATAAAGCGTTAAGTGCTGGGAGGATGGGATGTTGCCACCTGGACGAAGGATAAGGGAACTTATTCGCGGTTTTATTTTCGCATTCGCTGCATATTATTGTGTAGCAGCTCTTAAAGGAGATGCTAAAATGAAAAAAAATCGATTAGACGCACGGATGATAGCGATCATGGGGCTGTTGATTGCCTTAATGGTTACTTTATCACGACTAATATCTATCGAAACACCTTTTATCAAACTCAGTGTAACATTTATTCCACAGGTCATCATGGGGATTTTATTTGGTCCTTTTTGGTCTGGTATTGGATCAGTGTTAGCTGACCTTGTCGGAATGGCATTATTTTCAAAATCAGCATTCTTTATTGGGTTTACCTTGAATGCTTTTATCGAAGGTGCGATTTACGGCTTCTTTTTCTATAGAAAAGAAATTACTTGGAAAAATGCTATCTTAGCAACACTGAGTGTCACGTTGATTATCAATTTGATTTTGACGCCACTTTGGCTAGCTTTGATGTATCATGTCCCACTGTTTAGTTGGGTCGTTTGGGCACCACGATTGTTGAAAACAGTTATTTGGATCCCGCTTCAATCAATTGCAATTTACTATGTTGGACGAAGTATTCCTTATAAAAAGATTTTGCAAAGTCTAACAGTTCGCACGAAATAAAAATAAAAAAACAGGCAATCTTCCCATCCCAGAAGATTGCCTGTTTTTTTATTGATGTGTAAATTGTGCTTGATAAAGCTGATTGTAGTAACCAGCTTTTTTTAATAATTCATCATGTGTACCCATTTCAACGATTTCACCATGATCCATGACCAGAATTTGGTCCGCATTTTTAATAGTGGAAAGTCGGTGCGCAATTACAAAGCTGGTTTTCCCTTCCATCATTGTCAAGAAGGCTTGTTGGATTTTCTTTTCGGTTAGCGTATCAACAGAACTAGTTGCTTCATCTAAAATCAGCATGGGCGGGTTACTAATCATCGTTCGTGCAATCGTTAATAGTTGTCGCTGACCATCGGAAATTTTTAGTCCTTGACCACCGATTTTGGTTGAAAGTTTTTCTGGTAGTCGCTCGACAAATTCATACATATAGGCAGCTTTTAATGCTTCATTGATTTCCTCATCACTAGCACTCGGATTGCCATAGCGAAGGTTCGCACGTAAGGAACTGTCAAATAGCCAAGTGTCTTGTAAAACCATACCAAAGCTTTTGCGCAAAGTCGTTCGTTTGATGTCACGGAGATTGTGACCATCAATCAGAATCCTTCCGCTAGTGGTATCATAAAATCGCATTAAAAGATTGACCAGCGTTGATTTCCCGGCACCTGTTTTTCCGACGATTGCAATTGTTTGCCCAGGTTTTGCTTTGAAATTAAAGTCTTCAATCAAACGCTGATTTGGATCATATGAAAACGAAACGTGTTCAAAAACGACTTCTCCTTTGATTGTGTTGGGATCCAAAGCAAACGCATTAGGGGCGTCAGGTGTCTCTTCGGGCTGATCAATCAACTCGAACGCTCGATCCAATCCAGCAAAGGCCGTTTGAATTTGCGTAGTGATTCCAGATAATTCGATAAAAGGCTTAGAAAATTGACTCGAATAGATGGTAAAACTGGAAATAACACCAACGGTAATTGCTGACCCGCTTCGTAAAGCAAGCAAGCCGCCAACTAAACCAATTGACAGATAAGCTAAATGATCGACAAAACGGGAAGAAGGATTTGTCAAAGAAGAAGAAAATTGAGCACGCTGTCCCTTGACGTAAAGTTCTTGATTCAATGTTTCAAATGCCTGTTGACTAGCTGTTTCTTGTTGAAAAGCTTTTACGATTTTTTGATTTCCAATACGTTCAGTCACAAATCCGGAAATGTCACCAATAATTTTTTGCTGTTGATTAAAGTCGTTTTGGGAAGAACGTGCGACCAGAAAACTGACTAAAAAGATAATCGGGGTGGCACATAAAACGACAACTGTTAGCAACGGACTCAAATGAATCATAAAGATAAAAGATAAAATGATGATCGCAACGCCAGAAAATAATTGATTGAAGGCTGCTGCAATGGCGATAGAAATGTTATCCATATCATTGGTAAAACGACTGACGATATTTCCGTGTGCTGTTTGGTCATAATAGCGAAGAGGCAAACGGTTCAATCGTTCAAAAGCATCTTTTCTCAGCGCCGCTACCGAGAGATAAGCAAGCCGGTTACTTAAGACTTGAATCAACCACTGACTAAGAACATTGACGAGTACTACACCACCAAAGAGTAACAATAAATGAAAGAGTTCTTGAAATTGAACCCGTCCGATACCAATCATCAGATCAATACTTTGGCCAATTTGTAACGTCATGACGACGGTCGCGATACCGTTCAGCAAACCAAAGAAAATCGCTAAAGTAATTTCTTTAGGATAAGCCATCAGGTAGGGGATAAATCGTTTGAATAACTGCATTGAGAATTTTTTTTGTTTCATTTTATTCCTCCTCCTGCGATGCCACGATTTCTTGGTATTCTTTTGATGTACGCAACAGTTCAGCATTTGTTCCTTGAGCGACAATCCGTCCTTGATCCATGACTAAAATAGTTTCTGCTTCTTGGATTGAACGAACTCGTTGAGAAATAATCAGTACGGTACAATCAAGGGAAGTTTTCAAAGCTTTGCGTAAATTCAAATCTGTTTGATAGTCAAGTGCACTTAATGAATCGTCAAGAATTAGTAACGCTGGTTTTGCAATCAAAGCACGTGCGATGGTCAAACGTTGTTTTTGACCACCAGAAAAGTTTTTCCCGTTTTCCATAACTTTGGTGTCCAAACCATCAGGAAGTTGACGAACAAAATCGTCAGCTTGTGCAATTGTTAAAGCTTCCCAACATTCTTCATCTGTGGCATTCGTTTTGCCCCAATGCAAGTTGTCTCGGATGGAGCCAGTGAAAAGCACAGCTGTTTGAGGAACCATGGCAATTTGCGCTCGCAATTTTTCCATTTCCCATTGTCGGACATCTAGCTCGTCAACGAGAACCTCACCATTACTTACATCGTAGAAACGAGGAATGAGCTGAGTCAGAGTTGTTTTACCACTACCAGTGGGTCCAATGATGCCGACAATCGCATTTTTTCTCACTTGAAAATTGATGTTTTCCAAAGACAAACCAGAAGCTGGTGTATAGCGGAAATCAACGTGCTTAAATTCAAGGATTATCTGACTGTCAAGCGCAGGTGTGCTTGCGTCTGGCATTTCTTGGATTGAATTTTCCATGGTCAAGACTTCTTTGACACGTTTTCCTGAAGCTTCAGCACGGGTAAAAATCACGACTAAATTAGAAACAACAATCAAAGCTAACAACATTTGGTTCATATAATTGATTAACGCTAACACTTGTCCTTGCTGTAGTCCGCCAATATTGACTTTGATTCCACCAACTGTCAACAGGCAAATAATGCCTACATTCATGATTAATGTTGTGGCAGGGGTCAAAAGTGCAGAAATATTTGAAACGAGCAAATAATTTTTTGCCAGATCATCGGTACTTTCGTCAAAGGTTTTAACCTCTGTCTTTGTTCGACCAAAGGCGCGAATGACACGAACGCCACTAAGATTCTGACTAACGATTTCGTTTAAGTGATCTAATTTTTCTTGTACTTTTTGGTAAAGAGGAATTGTTTTTTTAATAATGAAATACAAGATTACCGCAAAAATGGGTAAAAAGAGTAAAAAGAACAAGCCAATTTGCCAATCAATGATAAAGGCCATCACGACAGAACCAATGCTTAAAAATGGCGCGCGGATCAATAGCCGGATAACCATCGCTAAAGCTAGTTGCAATTGATTGATATCATTGGTCATTCGGGTAATCAAGGTATCTGTTCCAAAATGATTTAGCTCGCTGTGGGAAAGTGTATTGATTTTTTTCATGAGTTGGTTACGTAACTCCGTACCGAAACCTTGCGAAGCAACTGAGGAATAGTATTGACAAATAATAGCACAAATCAGTCCGATAATTGACATGACAACCATCCAAATACCCATTTGAATGACTACACCTGTATCATTTTTTCTAAGTCCGTTATCAATCAACGAAGCCATCAATAAAGGGAGAATTAATTCAAAAACTGCTTCAAGAAATTTGAAAAAGGGTCCCAAAATGATTTGCTTACGATAGTCTTTTGCATAACGCAATAATTGAATCATATGATTCCTCCTAAGTAGTAAAATTTTCTATATTTATAGTAGAAAGAAAAACGATAAGTACATTACACATTGTAGCTTATGAAATTTGGAATGAAAAGCCAGCAAGCTCTTTCATTAGAGTTTCTTTTCATTTTTCCAGCTTATTGATACAATAAAAAGAAAAAGGAGGCACTTATGACCGAATTTATCCGTGTAGTATTGCTATTTTTTATTTATTCATTTGTCGGTTGGTTATGGGAAACAGTTTACTGTTCCATTAAAGCCAAACATTTCGTGTATCGAGGATTCTTAGTTGGTCCAATTACGCCAATCTATGGTTTTGGGATTTTAGGGGTATTGTATTTTATTGAACCATTCCAATCGAACCTTGTTTTACTGTATGTTTTATCAACTGCTCTGGTCACGATTTTGGAGTACCTGACTAGCTTTGGCTTAGAAAAATTATTTCATGCCACTTGGTGGGATTACCATGATGTTCCATTGAATATCAATGGAAGAGTTGCTTTACCAGTTTCACTTTTCTGGGGTGTGGGCTGTGTCTTGATCGTGAAAGTAATCCATCCGCATATTTTGATTTTGGAACGATTTTTGGCGGAACACTTTAGTTTTTACTTGCCAGTTCTTTTGATTGGGCTAATTATGATGGATCTTGGTTACACATTAGCGAATTTACAAAGTTTCCAAAAAGCAGTCACAGATTTACAGAAAGCAATTAATGAACAAAAAGCAAACTTGCAAGAAGTCTTTGAAAAAACCAAAGACGAATGGGAAGAACGACAAAAAACTTCTGGCACAGTTTTTGGCAAGGGAATTGTCTCAAAACCAGAGAAAAAATCTGCTGGTGATTGGTTACAAGCATTTAAAGAATCGACGAAAACCAATGATTATTTGCCACGTTTGAATTATACGCAACGACGCTTCTTAAAGAATTTCCCACAATTGTCATTGAAAGAAGGAAAAGATGTCAATGAAATTCGCCAATTAGTAAAAGAATTGCGCAAAAAAAAATAACTAGCAAATTTGCTCAAAAATAAAGCAATTGAACGAAAAAAAGTTCAATTGCTTTTTTATTTTAGCTAACAGTTAATCGAAAATGGATGTGAACGAATTATATTTGTAATAAATTGTAATATTTCTGACATATGAATTGTAATAATCATTTGTATAATGTAAGAGTTGGTATTTTAGGAGAAAGGTGTTGGAGTTCGTGAAGGCAAAAAAAGCCTTAGTTATGCTTGCTGTCTTATTGTCAGCAAATTTAGCACTACCCTTAGTGACTCAAGCAGAATCTCTTGATTCTTTAAATGAAAAAGAACAAGTTGCAAAACGTCAGGGTGAAGAAATCAGTGTCGAAGTACAAGTGGCATTGAATGATGTTAATGAAAAGTATCAAGAAGTTGAAAAAATAAAACAAGAGATTGTTCAAAACAAAAAAACGATTGATCAATCAAAACAAGAAATCAAGGAGACCGAAGCAACGATTGAGAAACGCAAAGAAGCCGTTGCACAACGACTAAAAGATGTTCAAATCAATGGTTCAAACGAGCGAAATTTACAAGCACTTTTAGACGCTGAAACTGTGGCCGAATTTATCAATCGAGCATACGCTGTTCGTGTTCTTCATCAAGCAGAAAAAGATAAAATTGTTAGCTTAGATAATCAAAGACAAAAGTTAGTTGATCTCAATCAAAAATTAGAGGATACACAAATTTCATTAAAGGATAATCAAGTTTCCCTAGAAGTCGAAGCGGACTCTTTGAATGAAAAAGTTGATTCTTTAAAACAAAAACTAACAGATAATCAAGTGACGCTTAGCGAAATTGCTAAGAATAAAGAAGCTGAAAAAACGCGAATTGCTACAGAAAACGCGAAAAAAGAGGCTGCTGAAAAACAAGCAAAAGAAGAAGCACAAAAACAGGCTGAAAAAGCAAAAGAAGAAGCAAAAGAAGAAGCACAACAAGCAAAAGAAGAAGCCCAAAAATTGGCAGCAGAAAACGCAGAGAAGGAAACTGAGCCAGCCAAAGAAGAGTCAAACGAAAAGCCAAAAGAAGACACATCAAAAGAGGAAGTACCAACGTCAGGTGCTACTCGCATGATGGAATCTACGGCATATTCTTATTCAGAACCCGGTTCAGGACATATCACTGCAAGTGGGTTAGATTTGTATGACAATCCACAAGCAATTGCCGTTGATCCAAGCGTGATTCCACTGAATTCAATCGTAAATGTTGAAGGCTATGGTGTAGCAATTGCCGCTGATACAGGTGGAGCAATCAAAGGAAATATTATTGATGTTCACTTTACAACGGTTGAGAAATGCGTTGCTTGGGGACGTCGTCAAGTAAAAGTAACCGTCATGAGTTAAAACTTTTCATAAATAAAAAAGAGGCTGAGACAAAGCGCATGCGCGTTTTGCCTCAGCCTTTCTTTTTATTGTGCTAAATTAGTCAAGCGATTTCCTTGTTTGACGTTTACATCAATTACATTGTAAAACGCATTTGGTGTGTCATCAATATCCCAAACGGCTAAAACCACGTGGTAGCCTAGATGATCTGTAGGAATTGTTACTTCATGAGTTTTATCTGTTGAAGCAACATCACCATCGTGATCGATTGTATCAATTAATTGTAATTCATCGCGAGTTAATGGTTTGTTTTGATCCCAACCATTTTTCGTAATATAGTAATGCCATTTTGTTGTTGCATGGTCGGCAGTAAATGTCCAAGAAAAATTATTTTTACCGGTGAATACTGTATGTTTGGTCCAACGATCAGCTGTTTGTTTGTCTAAAGTATAATCACCCAATACACCATCAGCTGAAGCGATGTGCCCATCAGCAGGTCCAGCTTGTGGGAACCCTTTTTTTCCTTCCAGTGATTGTGGGTCATCAATTACAGCACCATATTTATCATGCGCGGCACTCCAACCTAGCTGATTTTTGTCTAAAAAGCCTTGATAACCACGACTGGCTGGTTCTTTGACATACCTATGTGCATCAACAGAAACAGTTGTTAATGCAGTCAACCCAGTTGCAACTAAAACGAAACTTAACCCTAGCAGTGTACTCTTTTTCATCTTGAAACCCTCCAAAATAAATAATCTGTTTGAAATAAAACTCAGTTATTTCAACAACAAGTAGTATAAAATGGAACAGTTTTGAAAAATTATTTTGTATGTTATTGCAACAAAAATTATTTAATCAACTATAAGTTGTCTTCAATCGAATGATGAAGTCCGTCATTGCTGTTAGACCTAACCAATCAAAAAAATGAATTCCTTGATCGATTTCGGCAATTGCGCTTTGATCGCCTCGAGCTAAACGATCCAAGGCAGAAAAAATTTTATAATAAGCTATATTTAAGCTATTTGTATGTAATTCTGCTAGTTTTTTTAGTTCAGTAAGAAAAAGAGTTCTTAAAGTAGCTGATGAACGAGTAAAAGACAGTCTGACGCCATTTAAAATAAAATTGGCTAATAAGTTTTGCTGGACAGTTGTATCTTGATAAATCCCCATTTTAGTGACGCTATGATAGAAGGAACGTACGATATAATCTGTTTTAAAAATAAAAAGACATCTTGAAAAGATTGAAAGCTCAAAACGCCCCCAGGTATCAATATGTTCTAAATAGTTCATAATCAGTTGTATTTCTTTTTTCACCTCAGGAGTGGTTGCTTTGTTTTCCAAATGATTAAGGATGATTTTTCGTTGGGCGTAAAGTAAACGGTAAAAAATATTTCCGGTTTTTTCATATTCTTTTAGTAATTCGTCTTCTTGTGCAGAAGTGAGTCCAGGAGTCGTAAGAAAATAATTGGTTAATTTTTGCTTTGGCGACAGCGAACCCTCGTTTAGTAAAAATTCGTATTCCTCTAAGGTCACATTCATTTTTTCTAAATAATTAATCAAAAGCTCAAAACTGATTTTTGTTCCACGAGATTCGAAAGCAGCGAGTGTTCCTCGTTGGGAAATTCCCATGGTCAACTGCTCCTGAGTAAAGCCACGTTCTTTCCTTAACTTCCGGATCAAAAAAGCATGTTCTGGCATCTTTAACACTCCTTTTGTTATTTTATTTCTAGTTTAAGATAACACACTCCAATTCGAATGAAGAAAGTCTTCTTTTGTGCTGCCTTTTTATTAAAAAGTGTGAACACCCTTTTGTTTTAAGGATATTTTGTTGCAATAGCGTACAAAAAAATCTTTTTTACAGGAGGCTGTTTATAATTGAGAAGGCTTTTAAAATAAAATAAGTGTTGGAGGGTAAAGAATGCAAAAAAAATTATTGTTATTTTCAATTAGTGTCATGGGAGGATTACTTGGCTGTGCTAATGGTGTTGCTGCGGATACCGCAGATGAAATGCCAAGTATTGCGAACAAGCAAATTTCAGTTGGTTATTATCATAACTGGCCTGGAGAAATGGGGGCAGGTTATGTGGGCGGAGCCCCCGCTGATATCCAATTAGAACAAATCAATCCTTTTTACAATGTCATTTCGGTTGCGTTTATGAAGGGTGAGGGAATTCCAACTTTCAAACCGTATAATATGAGTGATCAAGCATTCCGAAACCAAGTGGCAACCTTAAATGCACAAGATCGTGCGGTTCTTTTATCATTAGGTGGCGCAGATTCACATATTGAACTTTCAACTGGACAAGAACAAGCTTTTGCAAATGAAATTATTCGCTTGGTCGATACTTATGGCTTTGATGGATTAGATATTGATTTGGAACAAACGGCTGTAGCGGCAGGTGATAATGCGAAAGTAATCCCAGCAGCGTTAAAAATTGTGCGCAACCATTATGAACAACAAAATAAACACTTTATTATTTCAATGGCTCCAGAATTCCCATACTTAAGAACAGCAGGGAAATATGTCCCTTACATTACTGCCTTGGAAAACGATTATGACTTTATTGCTCCACAGCTTTATAATCAAGCAGGAGATGGTATTAGCGTTGGCTCAGAGTGGATTGCTCAAAACAATGATAGCAAAAAGTTTGAATTTCTATATGGAATCTCAGATGCATTTGATAAAGGAAATAATGGCTTCATTCATATCCCAGCCAATAAATTAGCTTTAGGACTTCCAGCAAACCAAGATGCAGCAGCAAATGGTTATGTCAAAGATCCGAATGTTGTCTATCAAGTATTTGAAAAACTAGCGGCAAAAGGGACGCCTTTAAAAGGAATCATGACTTGGAGTGTTAACTGGGACGAAGGAAAAAATTCAGCAGGAATTGGTTACAATGAATCATTTGCACATGCGTATCAAGGATTATTTGAAGAACAGGTACCTGATACAGAGAAACCATCTGTTCCAACCAATTTAACAGCATCTGCGACCTCAAACAGTGTTTCATTGTCTTGGAAAGCGTCTACTGATAATGTCAAAGTAGATCATTACACTATTTATGAAAACAATCAGTTAGTTGGCACAAGTAAAACAACAAATTTTGTGCACACTGGTTTATCAGCAGCAACAAACTATAGCTATACAGTCGTAGCAGTAGATACGTCAAATAACCAATCTGCGCACTCAACTAAGCTAGATGTGATTACAAAAGAGGCATCCGAGTTAAACAAGCCATCTGCACCAACAAATGTAGAAATTAGCAAAGCTACAGCAAATAGTTTAACTTTAGCATGGGACAACAATGCACCAGAAGAAGAAGTAACCACCTATGAGATTTATCGTGAAAATAAAAAAGTGGCAACGACAACTGATAATCAATTCACGGATCAAAATCTAACACCAGAAACAACGTACATGTATCAGATCAAAGCGGTAAATCGAGTTGGTCTATCTGATTTTAGTCAGCAAGTGACAGGAACGACAACATCTGACAGTGGTCAAGTAGGTGAATGGAAAGTTGGCGTGACTTATCATATTGGGGATATTGTGACTCATCAAGGACATCAATATAAATGTTTACAAGAACATACTTCGATTTCCGTTTGGAGCCCAGACCAAGCACCAGCTTTATGGGAAAAGTTAAATAAATAAATTTGAATCAGTCAATTAAGCAAACATCTAACTACTGAGAAAAAAGGCGTGAGGTCTTTTGATTCGTGGTTAGATGTTTGTTTTTTTAAATAATATCAATTAAGCTGCATTTTACGAAGTTGAAAGATATTGTTTTTGATTTAGTCATTAAAAATACAACATAGCTGTAGATTGATGGTTTTATCAACTAATAAATAACGGTAATTAAAAAGCGGAACTTTACAAATAAGACTATAATATTAAATTATTATTACGTAAGTATTTCTCGAGTATTACACATAACGAATCGCCTTTAAATTCTTTATATTATTCTGTATAATTAGATCAAATATTGCCTTTTTATAGACCGAAAATTGATTTTTTGTCGATTAGTTTGTGTGCATTTTGTGTATAAACTAGGATAGAAAATGTTGATTAGGTGACAAAATTGTTAGGTTGGGAAGGAGTAGTTCAGTGATGAATATATTGAAAAATGGATATATGACCGCTGCAATGCTTTGGCCTAAGAGAAAATTGACCTCGACGATTGTGTACATTATGAGTTTTTCGTTTAATGAAGGCGACTTGATTAAGCAGCTTCACTTGAACTATCCAGGAAAGGTGACTGTTTTTTTTGTAGACAAGTGCCGCGAGTATGCGGAAAAGTTAAAGAGTGAAGGGATCGATGTTCGCCCATTTACACCCAAAAGTCTTTTTTTAGGAAGAAATCTCACGTTATTAAAACAAGCAAAAGTAATTATTGTTGATAACTACTTTCCTGAGTTAGCCGTGATGACGCCAAATCAAGTAGTCATTCAAGTCTGGCATGCTGATGGTGCAATCAAAAAATTTGGCTGGGATGATCCACAGACGAAACAACGTAGTCGGCAAGACAAAAAAAGATTTCAAAAAGTTTATGACTCCTTCAATTATGTAGTAGTCAATTCGGATAAGATGGCAGAGGTTTTTCAAAAAAGCTACAGTTTAAATCAAAAAGTGATTCAAAAGTTCGGTTCTTTGAGATTAGAAACAGCTCAAAAAGTAGCAGGATCAGTTGAACAAACAAAAAAATTTATTTTATATGCACCAACGTATCGTCCGGAAAAAAAAGATATGGAGCAAATTCTTAGTCAAGTATTAGCTACATTTTCTAAACTACCTGAGGAACAATTTTATGTACATCTGCATCCGACAATCCAGCAAGAAAATTGGGTATTACCTAAAAATGTACATTGGTGGAACCAAAACATTATGAAAAGTTATCCAAATGTCAAACTATTGATTACGGACTACTCGGCAAGTACTTTTGAGTATCTTACTATACAGGAACAGTCAAAAATTATTTTTTTCTGTCCTGATTTTGATAAATATAAAAAAAATCCAGGAATTCAAAATGATTTTCTTGAGTGGGCACCTGGACCAGTCGTGAAGAATCAGGAATTGTTGGGGCAAACAATTCAGACCTATTCATATGAAGCAAATGAACAAGGGGTAAAACAAGCAAAACTGTTATGGAATCAATATGAAAATGGCAAAACTGTTGGAAAGATAATGGCGTTAGTGAAAAAGGAACTGGGTGAGATTGGTGGAAAAGAAGAGTAGGACAGAATACATAAGTGGAGTCCCTGTTGATAATTTGACCTATCAAACAATTGTGGAGGACATCCCCAAATATCTAGCTGCAAACAAAAAAATGTTAATCACAAGTGTTAATCCTCAAATTACATTGCAAGCTTATCAGTATCCAGAGGTAAAGGCTTATTTAGAACGGGCAACACATCGAATTGCTGACGGAATTGGCGTGGTTAAGGCTTCTAAAATGTTACGAGGAAATATTCGTGAACGGATAACTGGTATTGAAGTGATGGAAAGAAGTTTGCAGTTTGCGAATCAATTTGGCTACCGGATTTTCTTATATGGAGCGAAAAAGGATGTTGTGAATCAAGCTGCACGAAATATTCAAGAAAAATATCCGAATATTGAAGTAGCAGGTACACTTCATGGCTACACAAGTAGAAATACAGAAGAAGTGATTAAAAAAATCAATCAAGCAAACTGTACCTTTCTCTTTGTCGCTTTGGGTTCACCTAAGCAAGAAATCTTTTTGGAAAGAAACGTAGATCAATTGAATGCCAAAGTTTTTCTAGATGTTGGTGGTACTTTTGATGTCCTTGCAGGAGCAGTCAAGCGGGCACCAAAATTTTATTTAGACAACAATCTTGAATGGCTCTATCGTTCGCTTTCGATGAAGCGTTATGATCGTTTGGTGCAGATTCCGAAGTATTTATATTCGATTGTGCGACATAGGGATGCCAAAATGGAAAACAAGGTGCAACAACTAGATGTAGAAATCAAAAAAGAGATAAAAGAGTGGAGACATGAGTGAGTATAGTGCGAAGAAATCTTGAAATAATTTATCATCGATGGGTGAAAAAAGTTTTTTCTCTCCTTAATAAACATCCGAAAGAAAAACTAATTTTTTTTGAAAGTTTTCATGGCAAACAATATAGTGACAACCCACGTGCTATTTATGAATATATTCGGGAAAATTATCCGGAATACACCTGTATTTGGGCGGTAAAGAAAGGCTTTGAAGCCCCTTTTATTGAAAATGATATTCCTTATGTCAGACGGATGGGCTTGAAGTGGCTACTAACAATGCCAAGATCAAAATATTGGTTTTTCAATACTAGGATGCCTGGGTGGATGGTTAAAGGTAAAAATATGTATGTTCAAACATGGCATGGAACACCATTAAAAAGATTAGGCTTAGATATTAAAAATGTAACGATGCCAGGAACGGATACAAATAAGTATCGGGAAAATTTTAAAAACGAAGCGGCCCGTTGGGATTATTTGATTTCACCTAATGCATATAGTACGGAAATTTTTCGAAGTGCATTTGCATATGAAGGGGAGATCCTAGAAATCGGTTATCCAAGGAATGATATTCTTCTGTTACCTGATAATAGTGAAAAGATCAAACAAATCAGAAAAAAGTTAACTATTGCTGAAAATCAAAAAGTTATCCTCTATGCACCTACTTGGCGAGATAACCAATTTATAAAAAAAGGTGCTTACAAGTTTGATAATCAATTTCCTTTCACTGAAATTTTAGAACAAGAATCAGACACGATTATTTTGACTAGGCTACATTACTTAGTGGCAGAACAATTTGATCCTAAGCAATATGGGAATCGCGTAATAGATGTTTCTAGTTACGAAGATATCAGTCATTTATATTTGATTGCAGACCTGTTGATTACGGACTATTCTTCTGTCATGTTTGACTTTGCCTTAACGAAAAAGCCAATGATTTTCTATATGTATGATTTAGAGTCTTACGGACAGGAAATTAGAGGATTTTATGAGGGGGTGTTGAATCAATTGCCAGGACCAATCATTCAGAAACGTGCAGACCTTATTTCTGAAATCCATGCAATTAATTCAACATCTTTTACAACTAATAGAGACTATCGTGCATTTTATCAACGTTTTTGTATTGATGATATTGATGCGACTGAGAAATTAATAACGAAAATTTTAGGAGGAACAAAATGAAACGAGTAATTACTTATGGAACATTTGATTTATTACATTATGGTCATATCAATTTATTAAAGAGAGCTAAAGAACAAGGAGATTATCTAGTCGTAGCTTTATCAACAGACGAATTTAACTGGGAGCAAAAGCAAAAAAAATGCTATTTTTCTTATGAAAAAAGGAAACAGTTACTAGAAGCGGTACGGTACGTTGACTTGGTAATTCCAGAAAACGGCTGGAGTCAAAAAGCATCGGACATCAAAGAATATCATATTGATACTTTTGTGATGGGAGACGACTGGGCAGGTAAATTTGATTTTCTGGAAACAGAAACAACAGCTGAAGTTTTCTATTTACCAAGAACACCTGAGATTTCAACTACACAAATAAAGAAAGACTTGAATAAGTAGTAATTTAATTAATGTTGTAAAGTTGAAAAGAGGTGTTTTTTTGAAATACGAATGCTCATTTATCTTACTGAATAATAACAACTTGCGAGGTAGTTTGAAAGACACCTCGCTTCTTGACGTTTTCTCGGAAAATTACTCATTACAAATCAATCAAGAAAATTTCCAGATTGTCAACGTAACGAGAATGCTATTAGCAGATGAGTTTATTTTTCAAATTGAAGTCGATCGAGAATTACCGGTAGAGATTAAAGATAACTCAGTAGTTAAATTAGTTGATAGGAACATGACAATAGTAGAATTAAGGACGCATAATTGGTTCACTGAACAACAGATTCTACAAGAAAATAGATTACCCATATTTGACTGTTTGATTGAAAATCAGCAATTGAAATTTTCATTTTTCGAGTTGAATCAAAATAAGTTTACGATAGATGTCCGCTCAGAGGCTGGAAAACTGTATGAAAAGCTTCCTTATTCTAGAAGTCAAACGGCGGGAATAACGACCGTAGTTATAAATAATCTTGACTTAATTGGTCAAGTAAATGAACTTGGTAGGTACCATTTTTATCTTGAAACTGAAGGCAAAAAATACGAATTTTTACTAGCTAAAATTCATACACAAAAAAATAAATATCTTGATTTTTTATATAGAGATGCTACTCGTGAAGCAATGATCTATGCCTCTCAAAAAACATCGTTATCATTTACAATACAACCACCAGTCAAAATGAATGAACTCCGTTACCATAAGAAGGCTAAGTTGTTAGCTTTGAAGAAAAAGCAATCATTGATTTTAGAAGTTAAGATTCCAATAGAATATCGTGAGGGATTTGCCTATTTGTTAAAAATCCAACACAGAGGAACTTTAACAGCTGCCTATCAAGCACAACCAATAAAGAAAACTGGAAAAAAACTTGTCTTTTCAATTGATCTTGCTGCATATGACTGGGAGTATTATTACTGGGATTTATATTTAGAATGCAAAGGTGAGCAAGAAACCTATGATTGTAGAATAATCAATAAGTCATTCTTTTTATATTTAAAATTACAGTACTTTTCGGGAAGGTATCAGTCAAAAATAGATGATAACATAGTGTATCCATATCAAACAATGAAGTATGCAATCAGTCTTAATTTTCGTCCTTTTAGCGAATATGAGACGAAAAAATACAAACAAAATGAATGGATTGCTTATATCTTGGCTCATACGATAGGACTCTTTTTTTTAGGGAACGATATTTGGCTGATTCATGAAAAATACTCAAATACAGCACAAGATAATTCGTATTATTTTTTCAACTATTTACAAGAAAAAACTAGTCAACGTGCCTATTTTGTAATAAAAAAAGAGTCACCAGAGTATAACAAGTTAAATCACTATCATCGACGTCGAGTTGATTTTATGAGCGTGAAACATTTATTTTTGCTACTTATAGCTAAAAGAGTTGTTGCTTCGGAATCTAAGGGACATGGATATGCTTGGCGTGTACAAACAGGACCAATCAAACCCATTCTAGATAAAAAAAGATATGTCTTTCTTCAACATGGTGTTTTAGGTCTTAAGAAACTTGATAATACATTTAATGCAACACGTTCGAATAATCAGGCAGAGCTTTTTATTACTTCCGCAGAGTGGGAGAAAAAAATAGTTCAAAAATATTTAGAATATGCTCCTCAAAATATTGTGGTAACAGGGTTAGCTAGATGGGATGAGTTACAAAAAAATAAAGGTAATTTGATAAAGAAAAAACAATTTTTAATTATGCCAACTTGGAGAACTTGGTTAGAGGATCTAACCCAAGAAGAATTCATTAAATCAGATTTTTTTCAACAATATTCTCAATTGCTATCAAATCGCGAACTACTAAAATTCTTAGAAATTGAAGAATACACCATTATTTTTTATATTCATCCTAAATTAGCAGAATATATTCAATTGTTTGATGTTTCTGCACATAAAAACCTACGTATTATTCCAATGGGGGACGTTCCGCTAAACAAACTTCTTTCTGAGAGTGAATGCTTAATAACGGATTATTCCAGCATTTATTGGGAGGCCTTGTATCAAGGAATACCAACAATATTTTTCCAATTTGACATAGAAAAATACCAACAAATGCAAGGAAGTTATCTTGATCTTAATGAAGAGTTACAAGAAATTCGCTGTTTTGATGCAAAATCTTTGATTTTACAAATGAAACAAAAAAGTTATCTTTTAAGCGATGTGAGCGCACATGCAAAAACAATCTTTCCCTATATAGATAATCAAAATTCAGCTAGGATTTTTGAAGAAATTAAACGATACAAACCTAGTTTAATAAATAGAATAAAACAAAGAATTAAAAGAAATCGACTAGTTGAAATGGTTAGAATACGCGTCAACGATATCGTCGGATAAAAGGAATTTTTAACATTCCTATATTGCTTATGAGGTGAACAAATTGAAAACAACGTTAGTAGCTAAGAAGCTAATTTATGATAATCAATCAATTTATATTGAATTATCTGGTGAAGAGATAATTGAAAAATTTTACTTGACAGAATGTATATCTGGAAAAACGCATCAAATGCTTGCAAGTAAAGAAGGAATGGGGTATCGCGTTTCTATTCAGGGATTAAATATTTTTAATCGTCCCTTACAAATAGTCACTATTTTTGGAACAATCAAGGTTACTGAGTTAACAGATAGATCAGATAGCTCGCTACCTATCCATTTATTAGAAGAAAAATATTTCTTTATTTCTGAATCGAAGATATTTAACTACATGATTTCTCCAAAGCAAATCGTAAAAAATGATGGACAAATCATAGCTCAATTGACAAATACTCATTTGACAATTGAAGAAATCGCAGACTATCGACAAGTCGATTTCTTTGTTAAAAATGAAGCTGGTTACTATTTGAGAATTAATGGCTACCAAAAAGATAATAAACTTTCTGTTAATCTAACCGAAGTGATTCAGGAGCTAGCAGTTATCCAAAGCTTCAGTAGTTCTTCTTTGTATCTTGTTGAATATGTATTAGATCAATACGTTGCTACGAAAATTGTCACTTCAGAAGTAGAAAATGGAAATGCTCAATTTTATCCTTTATCAGAATCATTCTTCCTACTAGAAAATGTACAACAAACAATGCTTATCCGAAATAAAGCAGTTGTAACCTCTGTACAGGATATCCAGAATTTACAAAATGTATATATTCAAACGCAACAAGCAGATTATTTTAAGTTGACAAAAGAATGTCTTACTTTGTTACCAAGTCAACAAATCCAACTATTTAAAAAAGAAAATCAAGAATTTGTCCCTTATAAGTTTTCCAAAAAAGAATTACATGTTTTAAAAAAATATCCTGAAATCATTGGAAACCAAGTGAAATTTTTTATTAAAGGAAATTCTATTTGGATTGAACCACTCATAAACGCACAACCAGTTTTAAAAAATAATTTTAGTAGCTTAGAAATCAGAATAAATAATCTAGAAGAAATTGCTTTGGAAGGAAAAACCAAAGAACTTTATATTCCTTGGCAAAAATCGGGGGAACGATTCACATTAGATCTATTGGAGACACCTCTTTCACCAAATCAAGAATATAAAATTATAGGAATCAATGGTGTTACAAAGCAAAAAATTTATTTAGACTTAAAAGTTCAACCTCAGAATGTATTAAGCTATTCACTCATTCAACATCACAAGCAAACCACGTTGATAACTTATGATTATGAAACTTTTATAGCTAAGAATTATCCAGTCAAAGTTACGAAATCTGTAGGAATCAAGAATATCTGGTCTGAAGGGGAAAAACTATTTTTAGTACCAGAAAAGAAATTCTCTTTGAAACAAAACTTAATAATGAAACGCCGTGGAAAAAATGACTTGATTTTAATTCATTTGTCCCTGATGGAAGATGGTAGCTATTCTGCTGATCTTTCAGATATAAAGAGCGAACTGGAACAAGATACAAAACTTTATGGTGATTTTTATCTTCAAGAAATCACGTCTGAAGCAATTAAGCGTTCACCATTAAAAATCAAAGATAGTATAGTTGAGAAACTTCCTGGGAAATTACTGATGGAGTGGGCCGCTCATGAGGACCAACCTGAAAAATATAATGTTGGTTTGTATGTCAATAAGGATAAAGGAATCAGCTTATTGCAAGATGCATATCCTGCATATTTAAAATTCATGAAAAAAATGATTACGAAAGACTTAGATGTAACAAAATTAACGATGGAGAATCAGTTCCTAAACTTAACTATTCCTGAACTAGATGGCATCGAATCTTCGATACAGTTAAAAGTTATCAAACGCGCAACGAAGGAAACATTTATTTTAGAAAGTAAGGCTCGAACAGAAAACGATGCAGCTATCCGTTTTGATTTAACATCACTTATTGAAAACTCAGTAGGAGAGTTTCCACGTCTTGATTTTCGCCTTTCGTTTGAAACGCCTTACTCAAAATATGAGGAATGCAAGTTACGCATGAAAAAGAGTAAAAAGCGTAAGGAAGGATTGAGTTTAACTCAACTAACTGAAGAGCAATCATTCTTAGTTTATACAACAAAAAGTAACATTATTTGTGGCGTATTTTCTACCTATACTGCTGGTGCAAGAGAATACTTTCAAGTGCAAACAAAATTAAAAGGTATGAAAAAAACTGGACACGGCTATGTATTCAAAATAGTAATAGATAGTCAAGAACATTTTGAAGTGGAAAATGCTTATTTGCAATTACGAAGTAAAGAATATAACATGCAAATCAATTGTAAATTGATCAATCAAACAAAAAATGAATTTGAATTTTCTTTTGAAATGGATTGGGATAAATTTTTCCCGTTGTATTGGGATCTATTCGTTGGAATGAAATTTAATGAAGTGATTTATCCAATTAAAGTAAAAGGGGCACAAAAGGAAATATTGAATCAAGTTGAAGCAGATTATTTGGATAATAGTGTGTTGAACGATGATAAATCTAAAATTATATATCCGTATGTTACGTTCTCCAACGATATTGCATTTATGATTAGAGAAAAAGAGAATTATGAAAATAAATGGACAAGTTTTAAGGATAAAGCAGGCTATTTAACTTATCGTTTGTTCAAAAAACATTTGGACAAGCAACGTATTTGGCTAGGATTTGAAAAATTTTCTCAAACGGCGCAAGATAATGGCTATGCAATGTTTGATTATGTACAGAAAAATAATCTCAAAAAACAGTATTACTATGTGTTATCAAAGGATTCGAAAGACTATTTAAATGCCAAAAAGGAACATAAAAATATTCTTACTCATATGTCTTATCGCTACTTTGTTATGTTATATGCTTCTAAGTTATTGATTGCATCTGAAACGCCACGACATGTGCATAATATTCGAGTGAGATCTGGTCGTGCTGCAAAAGCAATTCAAGAAAAGAAAAGTGTATTCTTACAGCATGGAGTTACCGCATTAAAACGTTCAGACGTATTTAAGAAAAGCAAAGGACGAGGCAACTTTGATATGGTAGTTGCGACATCCGACTTTGAGAAAGACATTTTACATGAAAATTGGTTATACGATGAAGATGAAATTGCAGTTACCGGTTTTTCACGTTGGGATTTACTAGAAGATCATTCGAATCTGCAAGAACGCAAAAAAATATTTGTTATGCCAACTTGGCGATCATGGATGGAAGATATGCCGAAAGAAGAATTTATCAAGACGGATTATTATAATAACTATATGGGATTTTTATCTTCAAGCAAGTTAGAAACAATTCTAAAAGAGAATAATTTAGAAATTATCTTTTTCTTACATCCAAAATTCAAAAATTACATTTCTGAATTTAGTGCTCCAAGTGAACGAGTACAACTATACGCTTTTGGTGATATTAAAGTAAACGAAATGATTATGGCATCTTCATTAATGATTAGTGATTATTCATCTGTTACTTGGGATATGTTCTATATGGAGAAACCTGTTATATTTTTCCAATTTGATTATGAAAAATATAATGAATATGAAGGAAGCTATATTGACATGGAAACGGAATTATTTGGTAGACGTGCCATAACAGTTGACCAGGTGATTAACACAATTGAACAAACGATTTCTCAAGATTTTGTTTTGGAGGAACCTTATCAAGAATTATATGGAAAATATTTTAATTATCATGACCGTGAAAATAGTCAAAGAATTTATGAAACAATAGTCAAAGAAAGAGTGGATCAATAATGAACAGTGTACGGATTTTTGAGGGTAGATTCTATATTACAAGAAAAGAGCCTTGTGAACTAATTTCAGTCTCTGGGGAAAGATTTCCTTTTAGAAACGAAAATACGGATACGTATAGTCTAAATATTGAACATTTTATAACTGATGAATTTAAAATTATCGATAATTTGGGAAATGAAATTTTTCTTGTAGAGGATAAAAGCCAACTGTTTTTAACTGATGAACAAGCCCATAGTTATAGAATTGTTTCGAAGTCGGTAGCGGGATTTTGTATCCAGACTGTCCCGTATCGAAGTACAAATTTCACTGGAGTAATGGCCGAGCCTCTTATAATTGGGAGGAAGGATAATGAACTAGCGACTATTAATCTAAATAAAACTGATAGAAACCCTCAAATATTCTTCTGCTTGGGTGAAGATATCTGTGCAATTGATTTTTTAGTGGATCATAATTATGAGGTGTCTATTGCACAACATTATGTTACTCACGTCAGCGGTCGATTAATTGTATTTGATGGTGTTAAATTTTTAGCAAATAGTAAAATGAAACATACGGAGTACCACAATTTAGAGATGAAAGTAACTAATATAGAAGTGACAAATGAATCAGTTGTTCTGACTGCACCAGCTGTTCACTCAATGGTGGAAGCTTCTCTCTTGATAGGGGAACGTTGGTTATTTGGTAAAGTGAAGGATGGACAAATTACCTTTAAGCGAAACTTTTTTCCTGAATTATGTGGGAAAGTAAAATTATATCTTGGAAATCAGCAAATATTTACTTCAATCAAAAAAGTCTTCTTAGCGGGAGATAATGTTGGAGAAGATTTACTTATAGAAAATAATGAACTTTATTTATTAAAGAAAACGAAAACCCCAGCTTCTTTTACAAATCAAGAATTAAAAAAACATGTTAAAATTAAGTTTTCTAATTTGGAACTAACGGACTATCAGCTGAGCTTTCAGTTAGAAAGACATCTTGAAAATGCGCAATTAATCATCAATAAAAGAGGGCAAGGGTTGAATTATATTCTTCCTTTGAACAACAAGGATGATTATTACTACTGTAGTTTACGCAGTTTCATGGAGGACGAAGCAGCTGAATTAAAAAAAGCTCGCTTTGATTTTTATCTATATGTTTTTAGCGAAGGACAATATCAATTGATGCGTTTGGCCAATAAAGATAAATTACCCAAAGATAAAAAGAATCGGTTTTTTGGGGTAGTCACTTATGGTCAGCATAAGACAGCTTATTCTCAACATTTTGAATTATATTTGACTAACAGCAATACTTTATCGCTTGTAAAAAACAACTTATCTAACTTAGCTAAAGAGCGTTATGAAATAAAAACGCAAGTAGCTGATTTTGTTTATAAAAAACCAAAAGTAAGGTTAACTTGCAAACTAGAAACAAAAAATAAAGAGGAGATATCTGTTCAAAGTGTTTTACTAGTGAAGCGCAATAAAGATACGCTAGAACGGATAAAAATAACTGACTTTACTATTGATCAAAAGAAAAATCACCTTTTAATTAAAACGACAATTGATTTATCAATATATGATTTTGAGCCATTATATTGGGATTTGTATGTTGAGACAAATATAAATGAACAACGTTACTTTGTACGCATAAATAAAGCGAGCAAAGCTGCTAAACGAAATATTAGAAGTAACACACTTAAGTATCAGTATCATACACAAGATGATTTTTTAATGTACCCATACATTACAATTAGTGAGGATATCTCTTTTACTTATCGAAAAAGAGAAAGTTATGAAACCAAGTGGAATAATTTTAAAGAAAAATCTGCTTATTATTTAGCTCGATTGATGAAGCCGTACTTTGCTAAAAAAGATATTTGGATAGGGTTTGAAAAACTAGCTTCCTCAGCTCATGATAGTGGGTATCACTTTTTTAATTATTGTTACGAAAACAAAAAACATGATCAGTTTTATTATGTGATTGATAAATATGCAACCGAAGCAAAATTCTTAGCTGATAAGAAAGATCGTACCCTGAACTTTATGTCGTTTAAATATTTCTTGTATCTATTTTCTTCGACGTTGCTAATTTCTTCTGATACTAAGCGGAATGTTTATAATTTAAAGCAAAAAGAAACTTATATGGGGCGTGTTTTAACAGAAAAACCGTTAGCTTATTTACAACATGGTGTGAACGGTTTGAAGAAAGTTCCCGATTTTTATAAAAATAGAAATGTTTTTGACTTAGTAATTGTACCTTCAGAATATGAAAAACGTTTAGTAATCAATGAGTGGGGGTATGAAGAAGAGGAAGTAGCTGTGACTGGATTGGCCCGTTGGGATGTTATGCGAGACAGAACAACCGAAATTCCCTATCGTCAAATTTTTGTAATGCCAACTTGGCGGACGTGGATGGACGGTCTACCTAAAGAAAAATTTATTCAAACGGATTATTTTAAAGAATACAGTCAATTTTTAGCTTCTAAAGAATTAAAAGAGTTGCTTGTAGCTAACAATGTAAGAATCGCTTTTTTCTTACATCCAAAGTTCAAAGAATATATTGATTTATTTGAAATTGACCCAGAAATAATCGATAAATATGAATTTTTAGAAGTCCCAATGGACGAGTTGATTATGAAGAGTTCAATGATGATTTCAGATTATTCAAGTGTGATTTGGGAAATGTATTACTTAAAGAAACCATGTGTCTTTTTCCAATTTGACATAGAAAAATATTTACAATATGAAGGACTTTACATGGATCCTAAGACTGATTTATTTGGTGACGTAGCATATACTTCAGATAAGTTAATCGCGCTTATTCAAGAAACAATAAAAAATGGGTTCGTAGAAAAAGATATTTATGCAAATATGCGTAAGGAGTATTTCTCATTGATGGATCATGATAATTCGAAGCGGATTTATGAGGCAATCGTAAATTCTAACGTTAAATCGAAAAAAAATGGTGGTATCAGACCTATTACTAAGAAGACCTTGTTAAAAATAATCAAAAGGAAGTGACTTATTAATGAGTGCCAATCTAAAACAAAGAGAAATCTTTTTTCTTAATGATTCTGTTAGTGTGGATTCAGGCGGGCGTGTGCAGTCTATGTTTTTGAGAAGTAAAACATGGGAGAAAGATGTTCTTGCTACACATATTTGTACATTTAATTTTCGCCCGCAATATAGAAATATTTTTAATGATATACACAAGATAAAAAAATTACCAGATAATGTTTTTTTCATGAATATTTACGAATTTTTTTCGGAAGATAAAACTCTTTTCTATAGTGACAGTGTGGTAACTTTTGATGAATACGAAAGAAAAATGAATTTTGTTCAGAGTACGAAAAATGAGCAAGTATTTGAGTACAAGGAGAACAATAAATTATTACAAAGAATCAAGTTGAATACAAATCAATCAATTTCTATGATTGACTATTTTGAAGATAAAAAAAGAATAAAGAGAGAGATTTTTAGAAGTGATGGTATCTTGTTAAGGACAAATTATTTCAACAGCGAAGGATTCTTGGCTCAAAGTGATTTTTTTGCTAGTGACGGAAGAAAATATTTGGCAAGTAAGTATAATGAAGAAGCACAAATGACATATATTTTACATTTTCAAAAGAATGGTAATGTAAATCAATTTGACAATGAAAAGCAATTGAAAGACTATTGGATATTTCAACTGAATGAAATGTCCAATAGACCATATTTTTTTGTAGAAGATCATCGTTTGGATTCTTGTGTCATAGAAAATAGTTTTACAAATAAAATAATGTCAGTAGCAACTATTCACGTAAATATTTACGGCAAGGACGGCTCGTATGGTAGTCCATTAAGAGCATATACAAAAGGAACACTAGAAAATTTGGATAAATTTGGTGCAGTGATTCTTCTTACTGATGAAATGAAAAAACATATTACAAGCCAATTTGGGGAAAGAGATAATTTATTTGTTATTGGACATCCATTTCTTGTAAATAAAACAAGACCGACAGTATCTAAGAATTTGAATCGTGGTGTAATTATTTCAAAATTTAATAAGGGAAAGAGAATTCATTTAGCTATTGAAGCATTTGCCAATGCAGTAAAGGAAGTTCCAGATGCACAACTAGATATTTTTGGGCAAGGGGATGAAAAACAAAGTTATGAACTATTGATAAAAAAATTAGGTGTCGAAAAAAACATACATGTTCATGGCTATACGCAGGATGCAATTGGAGAGTTTCAACGTAGTGGTTTCAGTCTAATGACTTCAAAGGCGGAAGGTTTTGGTATTTCAATTTTAGAAAGTCTTAGTGTGAATACTCCAGTTGTTGCTTTTGATTATAATTATGGACCAAAAGATTTAATCGAAGATGGTCTAAATGGGCGTATTGTTCCTAATGGCGATATTTCTGCATTAAGTAGAACAATCGTTGAATTAGTAAAAAAAACAGACTCTTTAAATAAATTATCTAAAAATACTGGTAAAGTCGTTGAACAATATTCTAAGGATAAGATTCGTGAAAAACTATTATGTTTATTTGACTATCTAGATGATTATCAAGATGAACTTCCAGTGGTAGTGCAGTCACTAAGTCAATCAGTTCACTCTATCATAAAAAGTGATACTGAATTTAAATTAAATCTTGAGATACAAATCAAATTAACAAACACAAAAAATAATCCAGCTTGCTATATTCATGTAATTACTCCAGAAAAAATGGAACCTTTGCTTTATAAAGGAGTGCATGTGGATGGGAAATATCTATTTGAAATTACGCTGCCATTAGAAATGCTACCTATTATTTTGAAATCCCCGTTAGATCCTTTTTTGTTAGGTATACAAAACAAGAAGCACTATCAAATGTTTGATTTACCAATAATAAAAGAAAAGATTCAATCATTTCTAATGTAAAATAAAGATTTGTTAAATATAAAAAATAGTTAATTAAAAAAATAATCTTTGAAAAAAGATTGGAATGGGCAATAAATATGATTGAAAAAACAGTAAAGGTAAGAGCTAAGTATTTAACTAAAGAATATGAACTATTAAAAAAGAAATCTGATAAGCTAAAATCGTTATTTAAATCTACAGCTACAGGTATTCCAAAATTTTGGGCACTTCGAGGTGTTTCATTTGAAGTAATGTCTGGAGAAACTATTGGAATAATTGGAATTAATGGTTCTGGAAAATCTACCCTTTCAAAAATTCTAGGTGGAATTATTCCACCAACTTCTGGCGAGCTAGAAATTAATGGAGAGACCTCGATTGTTGCAATTGGTGCAGGTTTAAAAGCTGCGTTAACGGGCAGAGAAAATATTAAATTAAAATGTTCAATGTCAGGAATGAGTAATAAAGAAATTGATGACAAAATTGACGATATCATCAATTTTGCTGATCTAGGAGAATTTATTGATCAGCCAGTCAAAAATTATTCTAGTGGGATGAAATCAAGATTAGGATTTTCTGTGGCAATCCATCAAAATCCAGATATCTTGATTATCGATGAAGCATTGTCCGTTGGGGATGATACATTTGCACAAAAATGTATTGATAAGATTAATGTATTTAAAAAAGAAGGAAAAACTATCTTTTTTGTTAGTCATTCATTAGGTCAGGTAAAAAAAATGTGTGATAAAACTTTATGGTTACATTACGGTGAAGTAGCTGGATTTGGGCCTACTAAAGAAGTAATTAATGAATATAAAAAGTTTACCAAGTGGTTTAAAGATTTACCTAAAGAAAAACAAAACAATTATCAAAAGTCACAAAAAGAAGCACAAAAAGATTTTTCGTTAGAAAGTATGTATCAAAGTACAATGGAAAAATTACAAAGTGATCATCTGATGACAAGGGTAGAATTAAAACAGTTACAGAAACAAATGGAAAGAAATCAAATTGGCACGCAAATGAAACTATCAACTAAGATTTTGATTATTTGCTTATTCTTTATAATGATTACTTTATCAACTATTAGTTTTAGTGGCCGTTCGTTAACCTATTTCTTTAATAATCCAGTGGAATTTGCAAGAACACACTGGTTAAATAATGAAAGAAAATCTAAGGGAAACATCTCCAACAAATCTTCAAAAGAAAGTAGTAAAACATCTAACTCTACAACTAAAAGTGAAGAATCAGATGCTAGTACTTCAAGTGAATCGATAGAGATGGTTACGCACACGATTGTTCCTGGAGAAACCCTCCTAGGGATTGCACAACAATACAACGTTTCGTTAGAAGAATTAATGAGAGTTAACAATCTGGATAATGAAGTCATCAATGCAGGAGTAGAAATCACTATCCCTGCTTCACAAATCCAACAAGATAGCTCAACTGGAGGTGTGAGTAATGAATGAAGTAGCGATTATTATTAAAGAGCAACTATCAAACCTAGGAATTATTTTTAGAATGTCGAAGTATGAAGAAAAAGCGACATATCAAAATAATTACTTAGGATTACTATGGCAAATATTGAATCCATTAATTCAAGTAGGAATCTATTATATGGTTTTTGGACTAGGTGTTCATGGTGGAAGAACGATTAATGGAGTCCCATATATTATCTGGATGATTATAGGAATTTCTGCTTGGTTTTTTATATCACCATCAATTATGCAAGCGTCAAATAGTATCTATAAACAAGTTGGTTTAGTTTCTAAAATGAAGTTTCCTGTTAGTGTTTTACCATCGATTTCTATAGCGGGACAGCTGACGAATTATTTTTGGTATATGATGATTGTTATCACTGCATTGTTATTAAATGGAGTCTATCCAACGCTGTATTGGTTACAATATATTTATTACTTTTTTTCTATGCTTGTTTTTCTTTATGCATTCGGCATCTTTAATGCAACGATTACAACGCTAGTGCGCGACTATCATGTAATGCTTCAATCAATTTTCAGACTGTTATTTTATATATCTGGAGCAATTTGGAATTTTCAAACAAGAAATCTACCTGAAGGACTAGTAAAGATTTTAGAAATTAATCCGTTATATTATTTAATTGACGGATTTAGAGACTCATTTTTATCTAGAGAATGGTTTTGGAATAAAGGAACGTATGGTCTGATTTTTTGGAGTACAACTCTTTTATTACTGTTGATTGGTTCACACATTCATTTAAAATTCCGAGCAAAATTTGTTGATTATATTTAGGGGGAAGACTAAATGGAGACCTTGTTTGTCATTGATAATAAGCTAAACAGTACTTTTTATTATTATTCATCTGAACATGATAAAAATTTACTCGTTCATGTACTTCCAGAAACGATAACAGAAACCAAGATACATTTAGGTGAGCAGTTCTCCTTGCTCAATAGATCAGATTTTATAGTCTGGTTTTCTACAGAGTTTGATTTACCAGTTAAGACTTATGTGGTGATAACTAAGGAAGAACTTTTAAAAATAGTTATGGAAGAATTAGCTCAAAATGAACTTGTTACTATATCAAATCCCTCTGAATTTGTTCAAGAGAATGTTCGCTTTAAATGTGGCAAGCAAAAAGTAACATTTAAAGAGCTGGATGTCTTTCTTACGTATGATCCAAATGTTTCTGAAGGCAGTTCTATTTTTGTAAGGCAAGAACATATTGTACGCTTATATAAACAAAAAGTTCAGAAAATAAAAAATCCAGTTATACTAGTTAAAAAGTTTAATCAGTTAAAGTCCGCTGTCGATACTAATTTGACTTTTACTGGGATGACGGTAGAAATAAAAGATTTACTAAAAAGGAATAGTCAAAAACTAATCAAGTATGATTTACCTCCAGACAATCTAGCTAAAGCAAAAGAAAAAGTCTTACAATTTATGTCTAAATAGAAAAATACTATAAAAGGGAGCTTAGTTATGGCTAAAAGAACCAAAGAAAAAAAATCTAAAGGCTGGCTCATTGTTGGCATTGTGTTATTATTGATGTTGTTAGTCGGCGGCGGTAGTTTATGGTATTACCAAAATATTTACTCCAAAATATCTCCAGTTTCTGATTTCTCAGCTGTAAATGGGAAATTTTATCTTTCTAAAGGTAAATATCGTGGCGAAGAATTAACATCATTTGATCATGTGAAATGGGAAGATACAGAAAAAAAATTAAGCTTTTCGCCGATTGATAAATCCCATATTTTTATTGGTGTCTATGAGAATAACAAATTAGTTACAGGGAGTACCTTGTCCACAATCAAACAGAAAGATAACTATCTAGGTTTGAAACAAGAAAGTTTTATCGTTTCTGATAGTTATTATAAATCTAAGTTGAAAAAAGAAAATCAAGAATCTTTTGAACAGCTAGACAATAAAACTATTCCAGATTTAACAGCTAGTGAAGACAAGTATTATATTTCAAAAACAGTTCATATTAATCCAGAAATTAAGAGTTATAAATTCTATCTAAAAGGTAAACAATTGATTCGTGAAAATGCACCAGATAATGATTCTTACTATTATGTTAACTACGAGCAACAATAAGGTAAAATGTTAATATTTACGATTAAATAATTTTTAGATTCACAATTGAAAGGAAGAAATTTAATGAAAAAAATCGCAGTTTTAGGTCCAGGTTCTTGGGGGACTGCCTTAGCGCAGACCTTAGCAGAAAATGGTCATGATGTTCGAATTTGGGGAAACGTTCCTGAACAAATTGATGAAATCAATAACTATCATACCAACAAACATTTTTTACCAGACTTGCAAATTCCTGAATCAATTGTCGGATATAAAGAATTAGCGGAAGCTGTTGATGGCGCCGATGCTGTGTTATTCGTTGTCCCAACAAAAGCGATTCGTTCAGTTGCACAAGAATTGTTAGAAAAAATGAATACGAAACCAATCATCATTCATGCAAGTAAAGGTCTGGAACAAGGGACACACAAACGTATTTCAGAAGTTATTGCAGAAGAGCTTCCAGAAGAAAAACGCCAAGCAATCGTTGTTCTTTCTGGTCCAAGTCATGCAGAAGAAGTTGCTGTTCATGATATCACGACGATTACGGCTGCAAGTATTGATCAAAAAGCAGCAGAATTTGTTCAAGATTTATTTATGAATGATTATTTCCGAATCTATACAAATAATGACGTAATTGGTGTAGAAACAGGTGCTGCATTAAAAAACATTATTGCGATTGGTGCTGGCGCCATCCACGGTCTAGGATTTGGGGATGACGCAAAAGCGGCTATCATGACTCGCGGCTTAGCTGAGATTAGTCGTCTGGGTGTAGCTATGGGTGCTAACCCACTGACATTTATTGGATTGAGCGGTGTGGGCGATTTGATTGTTACTTGTACAAGTGTTCATTCCCGTAACTGGCGTGCTGGAAACTTATTAGGACAAGGACATAAATTATCTGAAGTTCTAGAAAATATGGGGATGGTTGTTGAAGGTGTTTCAACAACGAAAGCCGCTGTTGAACTAGCTAAGCAATTAAACGTGGAAATGCCAATCACTGAAACCATCTATAGTGTGTTATATGAAGATAAAGATATCAGGCAAGCTGCAAAAGACATCATGTTGCGCGATGGTAAAACAGAAAATGAATTTATGTAAATAATTAAAAGAGAGCGAGCAAAAGGGAAACATCATCTTGCTCTCTTTTTTACTGAGTATAAAACCGAAAGAAAGTAGGTTTCCTATTTTACCTCTGCTATAATATTTGAATGAGAACTTTATTTTAAATGGATGATTGTGAGAAAGGAACGAACAAATCATGACAAAAGTTAGAAAAGCTGTGATTCCAGCAGCAGGATTAGGCACACGTTTTTTACCTGCCACAAAAGCGATGGCAAAGGAAATGTTGCCAATCGTTGATAAGCCAACGATTCAGTTTATTGTTGAGGAGGCTTTGGCTTCAGGGATCGAAGATATTTTAATTGTTACCGGAAAAGCAAAGCGACCAATTGAAGACCACTTTGATTCAAATGTTGAATTGGAAACAAACTTACGTGAAAAAGAAAAAAATGAATTATTGAAATTAGTCGAAGAAACGACAGACGTTAATTTACACTTCATCCGTCAATCTCATCCAAAAGGTTTAGGTCATGCTGTATTACAGGCGAAAGCTTTTGTAGGAGATGAACCTTTTATTGTGATGCTGGGGGACGATTTAATGGTGGATGATGTACCTTTGACAAAACAATTGATGAATGATTACGAACAAACAACATCTTCAACAATCGCTGTTATGAGTGTTCCGCATGAAGATACATCGAAATATGGCATTATCAATCCTGGTGAAATTGTTTCAGATGATGTTTACAGTGTGAAAGATTTTGTGGAGAAACCAGATCCAGCAGACGCACCAAGTAATTTGGCTATTATTGGACGTTATCTGTTAAATCCAGAAATCTTTACTATCTTGGAAACACAAAAACCTGGTGCGGGTAACGAGATTCAGTTGACGGATGCGATTGATGAACTGAACAAAAGTCAACGTGTATTTGCACATGAATTTAAAGGTACACGCTATGATGTCGGAGATAAGTTTGGCTACATGAAAACGAGTATCGAATATGGATTGCAGCACCCAGAAATTGGTGAAACGCTAAAAGAATATCTGATTGAATTAGGAAAAGAATTAAAGTAATTGATTGAGTAATTGATTTAAAGTAGAGGCCAGGTTGTTTGGTCTCTATTTTTATGTGTTTGGATGATTTGTTTTAGAACTTTGAGTGATAGCAGAGTGGGGGATGATTTTGTTGCGAAGTGTTCCCTAAGCAACTACTCGCAATAACTCTCAACTGTCCAAAAATATGAATGGCTATTTTTGGTAGTTGCGCATTATTTTTTTGGAGCTGACCGCTTGGAGCCGCAACCTTATCCACGGTGTTCCCAAAACAACTCCTCCATATAGCTTGCATTCATTTCAAAATATGGAAAACTATTTTGAGTGTTTGCTCGCTATCTTGTCGGAGCTAAACGTTTTGCGCCACAACCTTTTTCTATTTGACAGCTGACTGGTTTGCTATAAAATAGATAGCAGACATCATTTTTACTTAAGATTAGTGGAGGGAAGTGTGGGTGGCTGACGTTGTACAAGCCGATTGTGATGAATAAACAAGACAAAGCTTTGAAAAAAGTTGCCCGAATGCAGTTACTTGAACTCTTGAATGAAAATCCTGAGTGGTATCATTCTCAAAAAGTAGCACCTAAAAAAATAAAACAGTTAGCCACACTTTTAGTAGAGAATCAGAAAATAACGAATCGTGTTCCCAAAAAAGAAACAGTAATCAATCCTCGCTATTTTTTATTACTTCATTTTTTGGGTTTTACCAATAAAGAGGTACAAGAAATCTTATTTCCAACGAAACAAAGTTATTTGCTGTGGAAAGAGGACTATGGGTATGACAAATTAAAGAGTACTGCCATTGTGAAAAAGAAACAGTTGTTGATCCAGACGCTGGCAGATCAGTGGCATGTATATGAGCTCGCAGAACATTCAGTGCAAACAGTTAACGATTTTTGGCGAGAACAAAAGGCATTAGTTGAAGCTGGACATAAAGCTGTGGATGGATTGAGTGTACAAGAAATTAATGAGATTTTAGGTTTTTATGAAGTGTTGGACGGTATTACTGATTTTTCTCGAATTCAAAAACAGCTAGTACTAGAAAAAAAGAATCGTTTTGTCTAAGGAAGTGCACGAATCTGTGCTTAAAAGAAGCTTTAATTTTTGCTTAAATGTACAAAAATAGAACGATATTAAAGAAGAAACGTTAACAATTTTTTTGAATTAGTAGTAAACTAGTGAAGAGTTTTTGTCGAACGGAATTTAAATAGAAGGTGTGAAGTTCATGGAGAAACTAATAGCAATCGCTCAATCATTATTAGATGGACTGAAGTGGTTACTGGAAGGAAGCAATTGGCTGATTTTATTACCTTTCTTTTGTGTCAGTTTTTATATCATGTTTCAGATGGTCAGACGCAAAGAAAAAGGATTGATTTTCGTATGGTATTTAGCAACGATTGCACTTGGTAGCTTAATGTTGCAAATAGCAGTTAACATCGAAGTGGCGCTGATCTTTGCAGCCGTTTTGATTAGTTTATATGTAGTAGTTTGTATCCCTTATCTGGGGCATCGAATGCATTTGATCAAAAAAGGAAAGCATGCGGCTCCGTATCGCTCAGTGAAAGAAGAAAAAGAGGTTGGATGAGTAGTCTATTCCAAAAGTTAGATGTTTGATCTAACTTTTGGGTGTACTATGTTGACTCCAGCCTCTTTTTTAGTCATTTTGTAGGTGAGTGTATGTGAATGAAATTTATTTAATTAAATTTTGACTGCTTGTTATTTGAAAAAGTGTTATGATAAAGGCTTTGTAACGGCTGGTAAGCTAGTAAAAACAGTATATAATAACAAGATTATAATTATGAAAAGATAACGTACTCTTGTTTTTTTAAGATTCACCTCTTGCACTCAGCAAATAGTTTCCTTACAATGGTGACAGATAGAAACAGCTGAATAAAAAAAAGGCTCCCTACTTCTTAGTTGGCGCTAAGAAGCAGGGAATGACTTGTCAGTACGCGCTGACCAATCATTTTGCCATAGTCAATGCAGTGCATCGACCTTTTTTATTGTACCTAATCTAAGGTGAAATTTCTACCCCTATGTAGATTTTTGTGAAGGTTGCACGCTTGTTTATTTGCTATGTCAAGGTATTGGGCTAGACGCTCAATACCTTTTTTTGTTGGGGAAAAATAACGACAAGTAAAAATAAGGCGACAATCACTAATTTGTTGTTTTCCTTTTAGTGGGCAGCTGTTTCTATTGATTTTGATTCGTGGGGGAGACTAATGAGTTTACGTTATTTTGATTATTATCAGCAGTTGGAAGAAAAACTACGAGTAGAAGAACAATTAATGATTCAAGCAGGAACTTGGATTGCTCAACGGGTAGCTGTAGGGGGACGGTTACAGATTTTTGCTAGTCGAACGTTGGGTGGCGTTGCTTTTGAATTTTGGGAACAGCTTCCAGAGCTTATTCCTGGAAAGTTGATCAAAAATCCAGCTAATGGTATTTATGAGAGGTTAGAGGGAACCGGACAAGCGATTATTGAACAGGTAGATGCCCAGCCGCAAGACATTTTTTTATTGTTGTCAAATGAAGGGCGTAACCCAGCTATTATTGAACTTGCACAGTGGATCAAGGAACATGAATATCCATTAATCATCGTGACGGGTTTTGATTTATCCAGAAGTATAAAATCACAGCACAGCAGTGGCTTACGGTTATTTGAGATTGCAGATTTGGTTTTAGATAATCATGCAAAATTGCATGATACAGTGCTGACTTTACCTGAGTTAGATCCAGCAATTTGTGGAACAGCCTCCGTTTCTAGCATGCTTTTACTTCAGCAGATGCTCTATTTCATTGCTCAGTTTTTACTTCAAAAAGAGACATATTCAGATTAAGGGATTGTCAGTCAAAGAGTTTTCCACAGTAATTAGTGTGGAAAATGGGCAAAAATTCTGTGTTCCACAGCGAGAGAAACAGTTTTACGAAAAGAAAACGATTTTCTAAGGTGTAAATCCGTGACAAGTAATGAATAGTTAGTTATTTTTAGTGGTTAAATAGCTTAAATAATAATGTTTTTATTATATATCCAGTTATTTATTTTGGTGTTTCACAAAAAAGTGTGGATAACAGTCGACCAAATGATTGATGTGGATGAATGGCTGATTGAATAAAAGAATAATCCACAAAAAGTTAAGTCCTTCTTATAGACTTTAAAGCAAACCTTTAATTGTTTGAAATCTCATTGAAAAGTTAGAATCATTTTGGTATCGTTATCTAAGAAAGTGAAGCGAGATCAACTTGTTATCTTAATAACTGTTGAGAAAAAATTAAAGGATAAGTGGGAAAAAAGATGAGAAGAGCTGAGAAAAAACGAATGGGCACGGGACGAAAAGTTTTTTTATGGATTTTAAGTATTTTGTTGATTATCATTGCGGGGATTGCCGTGTACGCAGGGAAAATTTATTTTGATGTGAAGTCAACAGCGGATAAGACTTATGAAACAGTTGATCGAATTACTGAATCAAAACGAGATAAAAAAATTGATTATGACGCAGGTGATCCATTCTCAATTTTACTATTAGGTGTGGATACGGGAGACTTTGGTCGAACGGATCAAGGCCGTTCGGATTCAATTATGGTTGCAACGGTCAATCCACAGAAGAAGACCACGACTTTAGTAAGTATTCCTCGTGATACCTACACGGAAATCGTTGGGCATGGGACAAGTGATAAAATCAACCATGCATATGCGTTTGGTGGGATGGCAATGTCTATTGCGACAGTTGAGAACATGTTAGATATTCCAATTGATCATTATGCGGAAATCAACATGAAAGGAATGCAAGACTTGGTTGATGCAGTTGGTGGCGTTGATGTAAATAATAAATTGACGTTTAGTTATGATGGAACTGATTTTCCAATTGGTAAACAAAACTTGAATGGCGCAGATGCTGTGAAATATGCACGGATGCGTTACGATGATCCAAAAGGCGATTACGGCCGTCAAGATCGTCAACGTCAGGTGATTTCTGGGATCATCAACAAAGTGAAATCAGTCGATACATTGACAAACTATACAAACTTGCTGGAAGCTTTGGGCAATAATGCAACGACAGATGTTTCTTGGGATACGATTAAAGTGTTAGCGACAAATTATCGTGATGCCTTTTCAACAATTCATTCAGAACAGTTAGCTGGAGATTCATTTACTGGCGATGGCACAACTGGAGAAAATGGCATTTCTTATCAACGAGCAAGCAGTGAAGAATTGGCTCGAATCCAAAAAGAATTAAAAGAACAATTGAAATAGAATAAATAAAAAAGAATTATTAACGAAAAACTCAGAGCAACCTTTTCACTGGTTGCTCTGAGTTTTTTTAGCGATAAGCTGGGGAAGATAAAAAAATAAGGGTCGGCTGAAAGGTTCTTTCCTTTTGTCCAATCCTTATTTTTGTTTGCTGTTAGATTAGATGAGTCCAAAAAATAAAGCGAAAGCAGCCAAGCAAAATGCTTTTGCAAAAGACATGATTTTTCGTGGGTCCCGAACGATCGTTTTGGCATCAACAAATGCTTCGGAACTTAAAATATAAGAACTCACAATAATCAATAAAATAGCAATTAGTAATAGTACTAACATAACTCTCACTCCTTCAAGTTCTCAGCAGTAGTATAGCATGCTGACCTAGAAGTTGCGAGTTATTTACAATTTCTTAAATAAATTTATAACAAAATGGGTAAACGATTTAACATGATTACTATTCAAAATCTTGTTGTCCTTCCTGAAAAATGATTTGTTGATATTGGCGAAAAAAAGTGCCACGACGATAATGTTGCTGATGTGTCAAAACCTGTTGGAAGGAACGGACTACCCAGTTTGATTTTGGAAAGAATGGGAAAAATGTTGGACTATTGATTGGCGTGAAGTCTGTGTAGATCATCAAATGACAAGAAAACGCGAGGCGAATTCTTTTTGTTAAGTTTCGCTTCTTGATTGGAGAAAGAAAACGGAGCTGATTCGTTAACTGAATCGTTGTTTGAAAAGCTTGTTCTTCAATCAGCTGAATTTGTAATGGGTTAAACCAAATGGTGGTTACTTTTTTTGCAGATTCTAATGGTAGCAAACTTTGAGTACGAATCGCTGCTGGTAATTTGTAGTGGTTAACGGAAAGAAGTGTGCGCATCGTTTTGAGATACCAGCTTAATTTTAGCTGGTGATGGCTGTCTAGTAGATAAGTAATGATTTCTTGTGCAGAGCTTGCCACCAACATGCATTCATGCTGAAAAACTATCCAGCAACGCTTGAGGTTTGTGGTTGTGTCTGGAAGCAGTGCATAAATTTCGATATCTAAAGGAATTTGGTATAAAAAATAAAGTTGTTCTGATTTGGAAAAAGATTCTTTTCTTTCAATAGAAGAAACAAATGCCGATTCACAATAAATAGTTGTTAAATCATTGATGGTATAACGATTTTTGCAGGATATAATCATAAACTACCTCCAAGAATAATGTCATAATTCCTCGTGTAGCTACAGTTTAGCATATGGGGATAGGACAATTTGTGACGAGTAAAAGCTCTTTTTATTTTTTACAGTGAATTCATTTTTTCTTAAGCTGTGGGTACCGGCCGGAAAAATGGAAAAGGTAGAAAAAGATGGAGCAAAAAGAGTTAGAAGATCTATGTCAGAAATACGAAAAGCTGTATCACAAGGTGGTAATGAAATGTGGGATTTATCAAAACAATCAGGAATACGAGGAGTATGTTCAATTAGCGCGGATTGCTTTCTTTGAAGTGGTACGGGAATTTGCAACGCAAAAAAGTTTTGAAGCGGCTTATCCGATAGGTTATTTATTTCAAAAAATTGTCTGGAAAATAAAAGCACATCAACGAAAATTATGGCGCCAGCAAGAAATTTTAGTAGCAGCGAATGAGGAAAAAGAGCAACAGTTAATAAGTGGACTTTCTACTGGATCATCTGATTCTTCGTATGAATTCGCAGATCAAAGACTGGCAATGTGTTTTCTTTGGCACAAACTATCAGTAAAAGAAAAACGATTTTTGGAGTATCGCTTAGAAAAAGCTCGAAGTAGTCACTATCCTGCGCCAGCAAGTAGACAAACATTAGCCAATTGGCGAAAAAAACTAAAAAAACGGTGGCAGGATGAAAAAATCAACTAAAATTTTGACATTGTTCATTCTGAACGCGTTACTAGTGGTGTGAGTAAACGAATGATGAATGAACCGGTGCAGACGTTGTTCAAACTACTTACGAATCAAGAAGGGAGAAACTGATGGAGAAAAAATTAGAAAGTACCAAATTAACAATTTATTTTACAAATTTGGAAACAGAGGAAGAATATCGTCAAACGATTGGGTCGATCATTCCTAATCCAGAAGATGAAAAGGTGTTGGCTTTAGGAGATATTTTTCAATTATTGACGCCAAAAGAAGTAAAATTCGCTTCTGTGTTGAAAACGGAAGCAACGAGTTATCGAAAGAGTTAAGGGAGAAGAGAAAATGAAAAAACTACAGTTGATCTTTTCAGATAGTGAAGGGAAAAATCAAAGAATCAACCCCGTAATTGCGTCCCATTCATTGACAGCGGAGGAGGTTCAGGAAATGATGCGTCGCTTAAGTGAATTGAATCTTTCAGTCAAGGAAGGTGTGACGCTTTATGCGTATCCATTAGGTGCGAAGTATATTGAAACAACTGAAACGGTCTTGTTTTAACCAAAAATAAAAAGGAAAAGAGAGAAGAAAGAATTGGCAACAATTCTTTCTTCTCTCTTTATACACGTTGATGAAAGAGTCTTCCCCAAAACTCTTTACACCATGATTATAATACATTTGTTATCAATTATGCAACGAAGTTTACCTTTTGTAATAAAAAAGTTTACAGATCAAGGTTTTACAGATAATGCATGTTATTTTTTCTGGTTATTAAAAAGAAATGTTAAGATTATTCGTTTGTTTTTAATGAAACAGTATGATAAATCCGTGGGAATTTTGGTTTAAATTTGCTTGGTGACGAAAAAATTCTAATGAATTGGTTGCTTAATACAATGAAGTCAATGGTTTGTGTTGTATTATTCACTTATTATTTTCTAATAAATTATTCATGTGAGTGAAGAAGTTTTCCTGTATAATCTTTTTGATTATCCATTTTTTATTCATCACAATATCATTGTGAACAGAAAGGAAGAAACTACTTGAAGAAAAATCCTTCTTCGGAAAAAAACAAGCGAGACCTCACCAAGTTAACGACACCACATACGTATGTCATTATTTTTGGTGTAGTAATCTTTGCTTGGATCTTAACGTTTTTGGTACCAGCTGGTCGATTTAGCACACAGGAGATCGAATACCAAGACGCAAACGGAGAAACAAGTACACGAACAGTACTTCGTCAAGACTCTTTCCGTTATGCTTATGCACTTGATAAAGGGTATGTCTTCGATCAATTAGAAAAATTACAAGATAATCCAGCGGAACGTGAGAAATTGGATGTTCCAGAAGCCGGATTAGAAGATGTACTTGCTGCTGGCGAAAAACAGTTAACACAAGAAAAATTAGATGAGATTGCTTTAACAGATGAAGTACTTTATGACGAGTACGGAGATAATATTTATGACACGTCGAAAAAACTACACAAAACAGCAAGAGTTTGGGGAACGGACGATTTTGGTGGATTTGGCTTCCTGAATTTTGTGTTTGAAGGGTTAGTTTCCGGTGATAAATATGGTTCTGCAGTCGGAATTGCGGCACTGATCTTGGTTGTTGGTGGTGCTTTTGGGATTATCATGCGAACGGGTGCAATCGATGCAGGAATTTATGCCATTATCAGTAAAACAAAAGGACTTGAACGTTTAGCCTTACCGCTATTATTCTTTGCTTTTTCTTTTGGGGGCGCGACGTTTGGAATGGCAGAAGAAGTTATTCCGTTTTCAATGGTCATGGTACCGTTCGTCATTGCGCTGGGGTATGACTCGATTGTCGCAGTGACGGTCACCTACGTTGCTTCGCAGATTGGGAATGCAACATCTTGGATGAGTCCATTTAGTGTTGCAGTTGCGCAAGGGATTGCTGGGATTCCAGTATTGTCTGGGGCAACTTTCCGTTTGATTATGTGGGTGATCGTAACGGGGTTATCAGCTGTTTACTTAATGATTTATGCGGAACGAATTCGTAAAAATCCAGCTAGTTCTGTGACCTATAAATCAGATGCTTACTTCCGTGATCATCTTGAAAAAACAACAGACGAGAAAAAAGCTTTCACACTTGGTCATAAATTGATCTTAGCTGAAATGTTGATCGTTTTAGTTTGGATCATTTGGGGAGTAACACAAAAAGGATATTATATCCCAGAAATTGCTTCACAATTCTTTGTCATGGGATTAGCTGCAGGGATCATTGCAGTAATCTTTAATCTGAATGATATGAAGATTAATGATGTTGCTTCTTCTTTCCAATCAGGTGCAGCTGATTTAGCTGGAACAGCGATTGTTGTTGGTATGGCAAAAGGAATTTTACTCGTATTGGGTGGTTCAGATGCTTCGGTTCCTTCCGCATTGAATACGATACTGCACAGTATTGGAACAGTCTTAACTGGTGTACCTGCTGTGATTGGTGCATGGGCAATGTACCTGTTCCAAAGCTTGTTCAATTTAGTGGTCACATCAAACTCTGGTCAAGCAGCGTTAACAATGCCAATCATGGCACCACTTGCTGATTTGGTTGGTGTTTCAAGACAAGTTGCTGTCTTAGCTTACCAGCTTGGTTCTGGATTTATGGATGCCTTCACGCCAGTTTCGGCTAGTTTGATTGGTGTGCTAGGTGTTGCTCGAATCGAGTGGGCCAAATGGGCGAAGTTCCAAATCAAAATGCAAGGCTTCTTATTTATTTTGGGAACAATTTTTATTATGATTGCGATTGCAATTGGGTTACAATAAAAAATAAAATGAAGGGATGGACAGGTCAGCTAGCTGAGCTTCGTTCATCCTTTTTTTAAAAGAAATGGAGGAAAATCATGAAAATTATTCGACAGGCACAAGTTTATGCACCAGATTATTTAGGCGTAATGGATGTTTTACTTTCAGGAAATGAAATCATTGCCATGGAAGAACAATTGACTGGTGATTTTGCAGAAGTTGAGCTAGAAGAAATTGATGGTCAAGGGAAAATCTTGACTCCAGGTTTTATTGATGGTCACTTTCATATTTTAGGTGGTGGCGGTGAAGGTGGTTTTCAAAATCGGACGCCGGAAGTAACTCTTAGTCAGTTAACTAGTGCTGGCGTGACGACAGTCGTTGGATGTTTGGGAACTGATGGTCAAGGACGTGATATGACTGCGTTGATTAGTAAAGCACGCGGACTGGAAACAGAGGGAATCACGACGTATGTTTATGAAGGTTCGTATCGTTTGCCAGTCAAAACGATAACAGATTCATTGATCAAAGATTTTCTAGTAGTTGATAAAGTAATTGGAATTGGAGAAATTGCGGTTTCTGATCACCGTTCTTCCCAACCAACATTTGAAGAATTTTCTCGAGCAGTTGCAGATGCACGCGTTGGCGGTATGTTGTCTGGCAAAGCAGGAATCACCAACGTCCACTTAGGTGGTGGTTCAAGAAAACTGGAATTGTTGACACGTGTTGTGGAAGAAACTGAAATTCCAATTACACAATTTTGGCCAACGCATGCGAATCGAACAGCAGATTTATTTGAAGCTTGTTTAGCGTTTGCTAAGCAAGGGGGAACGATTGATTTTACCGCAAGTGAAGATCCTGATTTTTGGGAAAAAACCGATGGTGAAATTCGGTTTAGTCAAGCTTTAAAGCGAGTGATTGAAGAAGGTGTTTCTCTAGATAACTTTACGATGACTTCGGATGGTCAAGGAAGCTTACCTTACTTTGATGAAAATAATCATTTCTTAGGAATGGGTATTGGAAGTGCCCGCGCATTATTGGTTGGAATCAAAGAAGCAGTCGAGAAAGAGAATATTCCGTTGGAAATCGCACTAAGAGCAATCACTTCTAATCCGGCACGTGTGCTGAAGCTAGCTAAAAAAGGACAAATCAAAGTCGGAAATGATGCTGATTTATGTTTACTTGATGCAGACACACTGGCAATTGATACAGTGATCGCCAAGGGAAAAGTAATGGTTCAAGAAAAAGAAGTCAAGGTGTGGGGAACATTTGAACAACTTCGTTAATGAAAAAATAATGGACTGAGGTGTTCTATTTGTCTGAATAATTGGTTGATGTTACTCTATAAATAGAACAAACATTAATCATTATTTATCAAGGAGGAAGCATCATGGCAGATTTAAAAGGACGTTCAGAAGACTTGAAGGACAAAGTAGTCGGTGAAGGTAAAGAAGCTTATGGTAAAGCAACTGGTGATAAATCAAAAGAGGTTGAAGGTAAAGCACAATCTTTAGGTGCAGATATCAAAGAAAAAGTTCGTGACCTTGGTGACGATATCAAAGAAGGCTTTGAAGATGTCAAAGATAAGCTTTCAAAAAAAGATAAATAGGTCATTACTTTTGATACCTTAGACTAAAAAATAAAGGATGGAGCAAAACGTCATTTCGTTTTGTTCCATCCTTTTGTTTTTATTATTCAAACATGCTTGTAATTGAGTCCCACAGGCCACTGAAAAAGTTTTTGATTTGTGCCCAGAGTCCTTTAGATTTCTCTTCAATTTGTTTTTTAGTTTCAGTTAAGTCTAGTTCATTCACGAAGTCTTCAAAAATATTTTTGTCTTTCATATCGCTCATGAGTGAAGTTAATTCACTGACTTGATCTGTCGTTAGAATGTCTGCAAGTCCGTGATCCTTTAAAGCTGTTTCGACAGTTTGCTGAATTTCCTCTTTGGTTAGTTGCTGGCCGTCTTTGGTTTTAGTTGCTAATTCTGCTTTGGCTTGTTCTTGTGCTGCATTCAAGGCCTCATCAGAGTAGCCTTCTTTGTCCTTGTTTTCTTCGGTGATTGAAGAAAGAACATTCATCTCATCTTGCGCAACTTCTACGCGGTCTTTGTTGATGATTCCGCCAGACTCTTCGACGATTTTGTAGACACCGGCTAGTGCACCAGAACCGTCGATTGGAACAGCAGAGGCAATCGTTAGCTGAGCATCCGTGATTCCAGCTGTCAAAGCAGCATTTTGATATTGTGCTGCGGTAATTTTGGTAATATTTTCGGGTGTGGCAATGTCAACGTTGATTCCTTTTCCATCTGCCAAGGTTTGCATACGAACTGAACTGTAGACTGCCCATTCTTGATTAAAGCCACCATCAGGAATATAGTTCATTAGATCAGTTCCGTTGGTTGTGTAAATTGGTGTTTCACCTTTGATTCCTAATTTATTTAAGGTATAGTCTTGTTGCTCTTTTGTTAATGCGTTGCCAAGTGCAACAGCATTGATTTGAATTTTTTCTGATTGGCTGCTAGATTGACTCGTTTCTTGATTTGTTGTTGAAGTAGTCGCAACGGTTTCACTTGTTGTTGTGTCTTGAGCAAAAGCTAACGGTGTACTTAAAAGGACCTGACCTGTGATTAAAGTTGTGGCAAGCAGTGTCCATGTTTTTGGTTTAGTTTTTTTCATGTTGACCTCCAAAAGTTGTTAAAAATGAATTGAATAAGTAATTCAATGATTTCACTTAGTTTACTACAAGGTGCTTGAGAAAACTTGGGACTAGAGGCGGATTTAGGGAAATTTAAAAAAAGGTTGTGGCTCAAAACGCTTAGCTCCGACAAGATAGCAAGCACTCAAAATAGATTTTCATATTTTGCAGTGCTTGCAAGCTATATCAAGGAGTTGTTTTGGGAACACCGTGGGTAGAGGTTGTGGCGCAAAGCGATTAGCTTCAAGCAATAAGAAAGTTTTTCAAAAATAGCTTTTCATGTTTTGGGAACATCGTCTATTCAAAAAAAGGCTGCGACAATACGTTTGTCACAGCTTTTTTGGTTTCATTATTCGTGATCAAAAGAGAGCATTTTACGAGTGAATTCTTTGTTTTTTAACTCATAAACTTCATCACATTTTTTGGCGACTTCTAATTCATGAGTAACAAGGATGATGCAACGATTTTGTTCATGTGCGATTTCTTGGAACAACTGAACGATTTCTTGAGACGTTGTTTCATCCAGATTTCCAGTGGGTTCATCAGCGACAATCAACTGATGATCACAACAGATTGCGCGAACGATAGCTACTCGCTGCTGTTGTCCACCAGAGAGTAATGTTACTTTTTTTTGAGCCATTTGTTCATCAATGCCAACTCGTGCTAAGTGTTCAAGTGCGATTTGGCGCCGATTTTTTTGTTTTGTTTGAGAAATTTCCATGGCTGCCACAACGTTATCGACTGCAGAAAGGTAAGGAAGCAAGTTGTACGCTTGGAAAATAATCGAAACGTCATTTTTACGATAATTTCGCAGACCAATTTTTGCTAAGGGCCGATCTTCATAATACACTGTGCCTTCTTTAGGATTGTCTAAACCAGAAATCAATGAAAGAAACGTTGTTTTTCCGGAACCACTCGCCCCTAAAATTGCATACATTTTGCCTGTTTCAAAAGTTAAAGCCACAGCTTGATAAAGTGCATCTGCTGGATTTTGATACCAAAATCCTAAGTTTTCTGTTCGTAACATGTGTGTACCTCCTTTAATTCAATAAAATTTTTCGTGGATTCAAACGCAAGATTCCGATCGAAGCTAAGCAAACGGAAAGTAAGCTGATTCCTAAAGCAACTAAGGCAAGGAAACCGATTTGCGTTGGCGTTACATTGATAGAAAGTTCGCTGACTTCATCGGAAACAGCGAATGGATTACTGTTGCTACCAGGTGCACCCATTTGCCCACCGCGTCCACCAGGATTTTCGCCGTCTGGTCGCTGAGATTTTGCATCATTGGTTTGTGTGTTTTGATCAGAGTTTGTTTGTTGCTCTAGCAGTTGTTGCCCAACCACATTGGCAACTACGTTTCCGCTAACTGCTGCCACACCTAGGGCTAAAATCATACATAAAGCTACTTCAGTGAATAATTGTAAAATGATTTTGATTCGAGATTCGCCTAATGAAAGTAAGACACCAAGTTCATGACGACGTTCACGGATGGTGATCATGATGATCAAAGTCAAGATAATAATGCCGGCAACAGCAACTAATAAGACCACATTTTTGGAAAAACTTGCGACATTGTTCAAAGGTTCTAACATTGATTGGTAAGCCGCATCATTTGATTGCAAGCTGAAAGTATCTGTATCAATTAGTTTTTTTGCTTTTGCTAAAAAATCATCCATGTTTTCTGGGTCGGCTAGCGTATAGACAGCAGAATCAATTGTATTGTCTTCGGCTGTGCCATTTAATTCATTGGCTAATGTGTAAGAAGTATACAAAGTATTTGAGGGATTCATCATACTGAATTGCATGCCCATACTATTACTGCTTGCACTAGATTCATAGATTCCTTTTACGGTCAGTTCATAAGTCGTTTCTTCGTCCTCAGAACTAGTAATCGTAAATGTATCACCAACAGCTAAATCATTGGCAGTTGCTAATGTTTGTTCAATCAAAACCTGATTCGTATCTTTATCGCTTTCATCAATTCCTTCACCATCAGTAATCGTGGCTGTTCCACTTGAAAAAGTACTGTTTTGTGCGGAAGTTAAAACACCAGTGACTTGAAAGTCGGCTTGTGTCATTTGACCACCACCAGGCATGTCGCCTCCCATTGGCTGATTTGCATCGGTTGATTCTGCAGAACTATCTGTTGAATCAGAACTTGAAATGGCTGTGATCCCATCACTTGCTAATGCAGAAGCGGAACTTTCAAAAGAGTAGCTCTTAACATCTGTTAAATCAGCAATTTTTTGCGCATCTTCTAATGAAACAGGTGTTAATGAAAAGCTTCCCGGGTCAATTCTTTCTTGGGCTGTCCCATCTGAATCTGTTTCGCTAGTTGCTGTTTCAGCTGGTTTTTGGAAACTTGCCTCGCGATTAGCACTTAGTGTGACGGTTGCTCCGACTTCTTTTTGTGCTTCGCTAGCGGCTTGTTCTGCTGCACTGCGAATGGTTAGACCCGCGAGAACAAAGACTAGAATAGCTGTAAAAACGGCGAATAAGAGGAGCGAACGCCCCCATTTCACCTTGGTACTTTTTAGTGCGCGTTTGATAAAATTCATTGTTTTCAATCCCTCCTATAGTGTTGCATTGCCAAATTGTAAAAGGTCTAACTTAAATGAACCTTAATGACGAAGAAAGAAAATCAAAGGAAATCAATCGGAATAAAAACAAGCTATAGTTATAGCTCAAAATGTGCTAAAATGTAACAAGTATGTTTCGAGCAAGTGGCAAAAAATCAGTAAGAGCGAAAATTGCAGGTGCTGGTCCATTCAAGTCTTTCCTGTCTTTGATTGTGTTGAATGAAAAGAAAAAAGGTCTAGGACTTTTTTAGAAGGCTGTAGGAAACAAATTGTAGATGCTAGCGATTTGCTGATTTTGTTGTATAATGATAGCGACAGCTAAATTATTTGGCTTGGATGCAATCAGTTATTGCTTAAGGAAAGATTCATTGTAAAGCGAGAAACACTTATCCAAAACGAACAAGATGAATAATGGCAAAAGAATAGATAGGAAAGCAACAGTTCTATGTAAGGATTGCCTTTAGAGTCTCGTTGACTTTTGTATAAGCAATCAAAAAAATAGTTTTATTTTTGATTATTTACTGCAATGAATCAGTCAGCAATAAAGTAATTCGTTAATAAATTAGTAGTTAAATAGATTAGTAATTAATATAAGTAGAGAATTGGCATCATCTGAAAGTGATGTCATAGAAGAGGTGAAATTTGTGAGTACCATTAAAATTATTCCATTAGGCGGTGTCCGCGAAAATGGGAAAAATATGTATGTCGCAGAAGTTGGAGAAGATATTTTTGTATTAGACTGTGGATTGAAATATCCAGAAAATGAACTTTTGGGGATTGATGTCGTTATTCCTGACTTCACATATTTAGAAGAAAATGTGGATCGAGTGGCTGGTGTGTTTTTGACACACGGACATGCTGATGCTATTGGCGCGTTGCCTTATTTCTTATCTAAATTAGCTGTTCCAGTTTTTGGGACAGAGTTAACGATCGAATTAGCGAAAATAAGTGTTAGTCGCAATGAAGAGGCAAAGGGGTTCAAAGATTTCCATGTTGTGGATGAACACACTGAGATTGATTTTGGTGAAACAATCGTTAGTTTTTTCCGCACAACACATTCGATTCCCGATTCTGTCGGAATCAATTTGAAAACGCCAGAAGGAAATATTGTGTATACAGGTGATTTTAAATTTGACCAAACGGCTATCCCAATGTATCAAACAGATTATGCACGCTTGGCAGAGATTGGTAAGGAAGGCGTCCTAGCACTTCTTAGTGAATCAGCGAATGCTGAAAACCCAGCACCTGTTGCTTCTGAATTGCAAATCGCAGATGAAGTTTTCGATACAATCAAGTACTGGGAAGGCCGAATCATCGTTGCTTGCGTGGCAAGTAACTTACAACGAGTGCAACAAGTGTTGAATGCTGCAGCCAAAGCAAATCGAAAAGTTGTTTTGACTGGTCAAGATTTTGAACGAATCATCCGGACAGCTATGCGTTTGGAAAAAGTTCAATTACCAAGTGAAGATTTATTGGTAACCTTAAAAGAAATGAAAAACTATGAACCAGAAGAATTAATCATTCTTGAAACAGGTCGAATGGGTGAACCAATCAAGTCATTACAAAAAATGGCGAATGGCACACATCGCAATCTGAAAATCGAAGAAGGCGACTTAGTTTACATTACGACTACACCAAGTACAGCAATGGAAACAATGGTTGCAAAAACGGAAGATATGATTTATCGCGCTGGCGGAACAGTGAAGCTGATTTCAGAAAACATGCGTGTTTCTGGTCATGCAAATCCGAATGACTTGCAATTAATGTTAAACTTCATGCGTCCAACTTACTTTATCCCTGTTCAAGGGGAATATCGTGAATTAGCAGCACATGCGGACTTGGCACATGCTGTTGGCATTCCTTACAAAAACATCTACATCACTGGTCGTGGTGACATTTTAGAATATAAAAATAAACGAATGAGCGTTGCTGGTACAACTAGTGCTGAAAACGTAATGATTGATGGACTTGGTGTTGGTGACATTGGGAATATCGTGTTACGCGATCGCAAAATTTTATCTGAAGATGGGATTTTTGTGGCTGTCGTTACAATCAGTCGTCGAGAAAAGAAAATCGTTTCAAAACCACAGATTACTTCGCGAGGGTTTGTTTATGTTAAAGCCAGTCGTGATTTGATGAAAGAATGTACGGTGATGATTGAAGAAATCGTCAATAAACACTTGGAAAGTGATGATTTTGAGTGGAGCAAATTAAAACAAGACATCCGCGATCAGTTGAGCCGTTACTTATTCGAACAAACAAAACGTCGTCCAGTGATTTTACCAGTTATTATGGAGGCAACACAACGACGTGGTAAAAAATAAGCGCTAGAGATTTTTCGTTCTAAACAAGCAAAAAGGTAGAAGATTTCCCCAGTTTGGTGGTCTTCTACTTTTTTCTTATGTCAGAGAATAAATCCGTTAGAATAATAATCATGGAAGGAATTGATGATGTATGACTAAAACCAGAGTAGAACAATATCTAGAAGAAAAGGCGATTCCGTTTGAAGTTATTGATTTAGCAAGTGTCGAGGAAACAGACCTTTTATCTGCATTAGCCGCGAAAGGTTTGTCGGCTGATCTCGTTTGCAAAAATCTAGTATTAAAAGGGGACAAGACCGGCATTATTATTGCTTTAGTGCCACTGGATGCACGCCTTGATTATAAAAAAACACGAGAAATTACAAAAAATCATAAGGTAGGATTACCTGATATGGATTTTGTTTTTGCACACACTGGGTATGTACATGGTGCAAATACACCGATTGGTATTAAACTTCAACATCCAGAAGATCTTTTTGTGTTTGATCATTCTTTAAAAAAACAGTCCAAACTTTTGATTTCTAGTGGGGAATTAGGTCGAGGAATTTTATTAGCGCGGACAGATTTGGATGCAATTGTCGAACCGACCTATGCAGATTTGATCAAAGGCTCGTAAACTCCAGTGATCAAAAAGATGTGTGGAAAAAGGTTGTGGCGCAAAACGCTTAACTCCGACAAGATAGTGAGCAATCACTCAAAATAGCTTTCCATATTTTGAAGTGAATGTAAACTATCTGGAGGAGTTGTTTTGGGAACACCGTGAAAAGAGGTTGTGGCGCAAAGTGGCTAACTTCAAGTAATAAGGAATCTTTTCTAAAAATAACTCCTCATACTTTTATGAAAAGAGGACTTATTATCGAAAAAGTTGCTTTGGGAACACCATTTATTCAGGAACAGAAGGTATGACAAAGCATTTGTGACACCCTTTTCTGATTTGCTAAGATTGTTTACGAGAACAAATTACCCATTATTTTGGAAGAAGAGACAGAGATTCTTGGAATTTTAGCCAAGAATCTCTGTTTTTTTCTAAAAAAATAAGAAGAGGTCTGCTTGGTGAATTCTGTATTATCTGTTACAATAAAAAAGAACATACTGTACTAAAATTTCAAAAAAAATAAGTGAGGAAAGCGGTTTGTTTCATTGAAGCAATGAGGTTGAAATCGTTTTATTCTTTTTAGGTACACAAACCAAAAATCTGTGAGGAGTGAAGAAATGAAAATTACTTATCATGGTCATTCTTGTCTTTCGATTGAGATGGAAAACAAGCAACGTTTGTTGATTGATCCGTTTATTACTGGAAACAAATTAACGGATTTAACAGTTGATGAAGTGCAGACAGATTGGATTTTAGTAACACACGGTCATAGCGACCATATTGGAGATATGATTCCAATTGCACAAAAAAACCAAGCGACAATTATCAGTATCGTTGAAATTGCCGACTATGCCCAAACAAGAGGTGTAAACGCATTTGGGATGAATCTTGGCGGTAAGCATGCGTTTCCTTTTGGTGAAGTAAAACTGGTTCCTGCGCAACATAGTTCAAGTTATGAGGTCAATGGAATCATTCAATATATGGGAGAAGCTAGTGGAATCATTCTTCAAGCAGAAGGAAAAACGATTTACCACGCTGGTGATACAGCTGATTTTAGTGACCTAGCTTTACTGGCAGAACAATTTGCTATTGATGTTGCTTTCTTACCGATCGGCGATACTTACACGATGGGCCCAGAGGATGCAGCGCGCGCAGCCAAACGAATTGGTGCAAAACAAGTTGTACCAATCCATTACAATACTTTTCCGGTAATCGAGCAAGATCCGCAAGTGTTTCTTGATTTATTACCAGCAAATGTCGGAAAAATAATGAGCGTATCAGATACGCTGGAAGTGTAGGGGAAAAATGGCGACAAAACATGATTTGATTTTAGAATATATCGAAAGTTTACCAGTGGGCAATCGGATTTCTGTGCGGAGTATTGCGAAGGAACTGAATGTCAGTGAAGGTACAGCTTATCGAGCAATCAAAGATGCTGAAAATATTGGCTTAGTATCAACCATCCAGCGTGTTGGAACGATTCGGATCGAGCGAAAATTAAAGAAGCATATTGAACGTTTGACCTTTGGTGAAGTTGTCCGAATTATTGAAGGAGATGTGTTAGGAGGCGCAGCCGGGTTAGATAAAGATCTCAACAAGTTTGTGATTGGGGCAATGACGAAGCATGCGATGGAACGCTATATCACTCCTGGTTCGCTAATGATTGTGGGAAATCGAACGGATGTCCAAAAGTTAGCACTAGAAGATGGTGCAGCTGTGTTGATTACTGGGGGATTTGAAACAACACCAGAGATTTCTCAATTAGCAGACGAGCTAGCAATGCCGATTTTGCGGACAACTTATGATACCTTTACTGTTGCAACCATGATTAACCGTGCGCTAAGTGACCAATTAATCAAAAAAGATATTATGTTAGTCAGCGACATTTATATGCCAGCAGAAAAAACATATCATCTTTTGCCAACGGAAACCGTTGCTGATTTTCAACGATTGTCAGAAGAAACCCAGCATTCACGCTTTCCAGTTGTTAATCGCCACCAACGGTTGATGGGAATCGTGACAGCCAAGGACATTTTAGGGAAATCTGAAAATCAGCTCATTGAACGAGTAATGACGAAAGAGCCAATTAGTGTCAAGAAAACGATGAGTGTTGCTTCGGTAAGCCATCAAATGATTTGGGATGGACTTGAAGTGATGCCCGTAGTCTCAGATGATTTGACATTAGAAGGTGTCATTACGCGTCAAGATGTGATGAAGGCTATGCAGCTGGTTCAGCGTCAACCACAAATTGCTGATACGATTTCGGATCAAATTTCGGGGGATATCCAAACGATTGAAACCGATCGTGAAGGAAGTCGTCTGGACAATCCCAAATTCAAATTTACAGTAACACCACAAATGGTTAACGGCGTAGGGACGATTTCATTTGGGGTATTAAGTGAGATTATTTCAGATGTCGCCCAAAAAACGATGTTGTTGAACCAACGACGTAATATTTTGATTGAACAAATGAACCTTCATTACTTACGCTTAATCCAGTTAGAGAGTGAATTAGATATTCAACCACGTGTGCTAGAAATCGGGCGTCGTTCAGCAAAACTAGATATTGAAGTGTACATTGAAAATATTATTGTGGCAAAAGCAATTGTTGTTTGCCAAGTAATGGAACGTTCTTAGAAAGCAGGGAAGACATGAGAAACACAACGGAACTAACGATCCAACAAGAAATTTTAACAGCAATTCAGGCAGCAAAACGAATTATCATTCATCGCCACCAACGCCCCGACCCAGATGCAATTGGTTCACAGGTCGGGTTGGCGGAGATTTTGCGAGAAAGTTTTCCAACAAAAGAAATTTATCAGGTAGGTGAAACTGTTGAAGGACTTCGTTTTTTAGCAGAAATGCAATCAATTGATGATGCACTTTATCAAGGGGCATTAGTCATTGTAACGGACACAGCGAATTCGCCACGAATCAGTGATGACCGTTATCCATTAGGCGATCAGTTGATTAAAATTGACCACCATCCAAACGATGAGCCTTATGGTGACCTCGTTTGGGTAGACACGAAGGCAAGCAGCTGTAGCGAAATGATTGCTTCATTTGCTTTGATGTTTCCAGATGAACTAACGATCAACGCAACTGCAGCCCGCTTACTCTATGGTGGGATTGTTGGCGATACGGGAAGATTTTTATATCCGGCAACAACTCCACGAACATTAGAAATTGCCGCTGTCTTAATGAGCTATCCATTTGATGCTGGTCAATTAAATCGTGAATTAGAGCAAATGCCAATGAAAGTTGCCAAACTTTCAGGATATTTATACCAACATCTTGATGTTGACCATAACGGTGCTGGTCGCGTGCTTTTATCAAAGGAATTGTTGGCTGACTACGGGATTGATGATTCTGAAACCGCAGCAATCGTTGCTTTGCCTGGTGTCATAGATGAAGTCTTGGCTTGGGGAATCTTTGTTCAACAACCAGAAGGACATTACCGTGTTCGTTTGCGTTCAAAAGGTCCTGTAATCAATGAGCTAGCAAAGCGTCATCACGGAGGCGGACATCCACTAGCAAGTGGTGCAAATGCAAAAGATTTACGTGAAGTAGAAGAAATCTATCAAGAAATTCAAACTTTGTGTCAGGATTACCAACAAAAATAATCGAAAAAGGTAATAAGTGAGTAAAGAAAAGCGACTTTTGGGAGAATTACAGCACATCAGTCATTTTCTTTGCTCTTTTTTGTACAAAATTCACAAGCACTCTTTTCAAAGTAACTTTTTTTCGTTACAATGATGCTCAATAATAGATTTTAAAGGAGAAAGAAGATGACATTACCAAATTGCCCAACTTGTGGGTCTGAGTATACTTATGAAGACAGAGGATTATTTATTTGTCCAGAATGCGGTCATGAATGGAGCGCCGAACAAACCGAGAACGTGGAAGAAGAACTTGTTGTGCTTGATGCAAATGGGAATCGTTTGGCAGAAGGTGACAGTGTAACAGTCATCAAAGATTTAAAAGTCAAAGGTGCTTCTGGTGCAATTAAGCAAGGAACAAAAGTCAAAAATATTCGTTTAGTTGAAGGCGACCACAATATTGATTGCAAAGTTGATGGCTTTGGTCCAATGAAGTTGAAATCTGAGTTCGTTAAGAAAAACTAAAAGCTTCAAAGTCTCTTCACATTTTTTTCTCTCTTCTCATGGTAGAATAAAGAAAATGAAAAGGAGTGAGCTTAAATGTACGGGATCTATAATCTACTTGATCCAACGTTTATCTTGGTCATCATCGGGTTAGCCATTTCAGGTATTGCTTCGGCATATGTCAATAGCACATTCAAGAAATATGATAAAATCCGTAGCAAAAATAATGTGACAGGAACACAAGCTGCCCAATATATTTTGAGCAGTCAAAACATCCAAAACGTAGGTGTCCAACCAATCGCTGGGAATCTAACAGATAATTATAATTCTGGAAATAAAATGCTAAGCTTATCACAAGCAACAGCGCAATCGACTTCAGTTGCTGCAATTGGTGTGGCAGCCCATGAATGCGGACACGCAGTCCAAGATGCTGTTGGTTATGCACCGTTAAAAATTCGTGCAGCATTGGTTCCAGTAGCTAATTTTGGCTCTGCAATTTCGTTGCCATTGATTATGGTCGGCGTTTTGTTTAGTTGGAATTACACGTTGATTAATATCGGGATTTTTGCTTTTTCATTGGCGTTGTTATTCCAATTAGTGACACTGCCAGTTGAATTCAATGCGTCAAGACGTGCGTTACAGATATTAAGTGAGGGCGGTTTGTTGACTGAAGATGAAGTGCCAATGGCGCGTCACGTCTTGTTTGCTGCAGCATTAACTTATGTCGCAGCAGCACTAGCAACTTTCCTACAATTACTCCGCTTGATTTTGTTGTTTGGCGGAAACAACCGTCGAGACTAAAGGATAAACAGCAAAGCAATAAGTAAGAATAAAAAGAAGCACCGGCTTTTGTCAGTTGATAAATGCCGGTGCTTCTTTTTGGTGGTTGTTTGGCGCAGGTAACAAGTTTTGCGTCGTGTTGATCTGTGTTTTTTTGTCATAGAGTGTTTGGATAAGTAAGACAAGTTTTTGCCAGCTGACTTCTTCATTTGTTAGATTCCAATAAAAAGAAGGGATGGCTTGTTGTGCTGCTTCAAACCAATCAGTAACGATCAAGTCCGCTTTTTCTGGTGAAAAGGTAAGAAGAATCGTTTCGTGATTGAACAACTTTTCCAAACGATTTTTCAGATGATAATTGCCAGTTAAGGTCTTCGTCATTTTTAAATGAATCAACAGTTGTGTATCTGTTTCAGAACGAATCAATTGATAGATCAGTGAACCCAAATAGTGAGCGACGTGAACTGAACGCAACTTGGCTGGGCAAAGAGCGTTGATCTCTGTGAGAATTAGTTGCACTTGCAAGTCATCTGCCGACACCGTTTCTGTTACAGTGGGGAAATAGAGCGTATGAAATTCAATGATTGATTCCCCTAACAATGAAACAAAAGTGAACGCAAGCGTGATGAAGTAGTGATAGAAGGCAATTTTTTCAGTTGTATCAATGGTTGGAAAATGCTTGGCTAATTGAACAGTTAGTTTTTGTGTGAATTGACAAAAAACATGATCTGTTTGCATAAAACACTTACCAATGGTCAATTTCTGTTGGACGTGGACCCAACTTGGGAAGAAACAAAGAATCATAAAATTGAGCACAAACACTTCGTTCTCCGTATGTTTTTCGGGTAGCTCCACAGGCATGTTTTGTTTAAACGAACCGGTTAAATCACAGGTGTGAAAGAGTAGCTTCAGTAATTGCTGAATATCATTTTCGAGTGGTTCTAAGAAAGAAGCCTGCTTGATTCGAAGTTTAAACACCGCATAGAGTAAATAAATATTTTTTTGCTCTGTCTCGGAATGAAAGGGAAGCTGGAATGCATCTGACAGAGTAATTTCCTGCTTCACTGTTGCTAAATCAATTGTTGTAAATGGCCATTCAGGTCCTTGAAAGGCATCCGATAGAAATATGTATATATAGATTCGAATCAATAATTCATCTCCAGATAAGGTATAACAATTATTGGAAGAAATAATTTGTAGATTGAATTTTTTTAAATCCTTATTGATTCGCGTAGTTAATTTTTCTAAGTAAGAAGAAGAAATATATAATTTTTGGGTCAACTCTTCCTTGGCAACTGAAGCGTCAGGGCTGTCCATCAAAAGTAATAAGTAATTAAAACGCTGGGATTCGCGTAAAAAGATTAACTTCAAGTAATAGAATACCTGCATTTTTGTTTTTTCATAGTGTTCATTGATCTGAATCTCTCCTTTATGAGTCGAATAAATAAAAGAGTGAAATTCAAGTAACTGACTAATCGCTTGGTTAAGTTTTCGTATCAAGTCTTTCACCGTCCGTTTGGGAATCACGAGTTTATTTGAAAGATCTTGTAAGGAACAAGTATCGCTTTGGATAATCTCATACAGAACAAGTAGTTCCTTTTTTTTTGCATCAACTAACATTTCGAAACTCCTTTCCTCCTAAATATGTACAGGATAGGTCATAAAGTGTGAGTGGTAAGTGTTTTCATACTATGTTATTCTCACAGGGTATTAGACCTTTATAATATAACTTGTTATTTTAAAGTTATTATTTAGTTGTTTATTCTATTGTTTATGTCCAAGCGCGTTTTGTCAAGTTAGAAAAAAGTAATGAAATTTCTTTTAGACGTACAAAATATAACAGTATAGCTAAGCTTGAGATGAATAATCCATTGGCTATGTGCGACCAAATCATTCCTAGTCACAGGTCTATTACGCAGGATATCAGCTACTATTTTATCGGATGATTGCTGTTATATTTATCATAAGAAATCATAACTTTTTCTATACGCTTTCCCCCTACATAAAGTTACGCAGGATATTGGCAAAGAATCGTTAGAGAAAAATATTACTGTGAATCATAAAATCAAATGAAGAGGGTGAAAGAAATGGGTAGAGTAACCAATTTTAGTAAAGAATATTTACTATTTAAAAGTATGGTCTATGCAGAAGAGTTTGGGTTGCATTCGATTACTGCTAGAAAATTAGCAGCTTATTGTGGCTGTTCGACATATCCGATTTATGCACATTTTGATTCCATTGGTGTGTTAAAAGAAACAATTATTGATGAAATCAAAAAGAGCTTTGAAAAATATTTAGACACGTATCAAATGACGGACTTTTTTAGTATCGTCCACTTATTGAAAGAATTTTTTGCAGTGAACGAAAGCGTTCGTGGAATCGTCTTCCAGTCTGATCTAGACTTAGCAGCTTTATTCAAGCTAAGTTTTAAGACTCATCTAAATGAACATACTAGAGTTAGTGAAGTTTATCTAGTTGAACTTTTGTGGCTGAATATTTTGGGGAGTTTAAATTCTGACGAAAATTCTCGTGAGTTTTATGAAACAATGACAGCAATCTGGAGTAAGTTGGCCGAACTAGATGAGGACTTACCAGAAGTCCTAACTGATATTCGCTTAGTTGCAGCTAAGTAATGGTGCTTCATGAGTCGAGTGAAATAGTTCGTTTATTTTTTTGTCTATGCTATGATAGAAGTAGATAAAAAGGAGCTGAAGACTTATGAAAACATCAACAAAAGTAACAATCGGTTTAGGTATCATGGCTGCTGCTGGTGTAGCAACTACAGCAGTTGTGTCAGGTAAAGTGGTGGAAAAAATTCGTCATATGTCTAATCGTTGCAAAGTCAAAAAATTTGTTAATGATAAGTTTGACGGAAATGAAAAGCTATTAGGATTAGTCGATGACTTATCGGATAGTGATTTGGACTCTTTGATGGGTGTTTTAGAAAAAATCAAAAAAGGCCGCAAGAAAATCTCTGTTTATGGTGACACGCTAAAAGATTCAACGGATGATTTGCGTGAGCGTTTGATGACTTTAGTTGATAAAATTATGTAATTTTTTGTGTTAAAAAAGCACAGCAAAAAAAGTGAGTGTTGGACTAGTCAGGCTAGTCGCAACGCTCACTTTTTTTAATTATTTTTTTTGGTAGGAGACATTTGGATGATTAGAAGATAACAAAAAAGAAGATCATTTGCTTGCTTTAAATTAAAGCCAGTTGCTTCCTGAAACTTTTCTATCCGATATTTCAACGTGTTACGATGAAGAAAAAGAGTTTTGGCAGCGGAGCTGATATTGCCCAAATGATTCCACAACGCTAAGATGATTTCTTCCATATCCATTTCTTCAAGCAAGAGCTGATAATTTTGGATAAGTAAATTCTCTTTGATCCCCTCTGTTGTAAAGTAGTGCAGGGCAACATCTTGTAGAGAAAACACAGCTTGACTGTTTTGTGGGGAGCGTTTTTCTGTAAGAAAAATTTTTCGTTCTTCAGCAAACAATGTTCCAAAATCTTGTGAAGGTGCATGAAAAGCGCCGACAAAAACATTTGTTGTAATTTCAAAGTCAATATCTAATGATTGAAAAATACCATTTAGTTCAGAAACTGGAAGAAAATTTTTCCCTTTAGGCTCAATCAGTAGTGCATCTTGTTGGCTATAGAAAAAGAAATCTGCAGGTTCATAAAACATCGCTAGTAACGTTTCTTGCCATTCCTTTTGCAAAAAGTCATCCTTTGCTGATACATGTAACTGGATGATTCGATAGGAACGATCCAATGTTAATGATTGTTGTTCGAATAAATAATGGTACCAAGGATGGTTTTTTGGATTGGTAGCCATTGGGAATAACGCTTTCAAAAGACTGATTTCAGATGGAGCTAACGATTTTTTTTCAAACCAAAGAAAGGCGTCACCAGTAGCTAAAGAAAGAATCGATGGTGATGCGGAAGGAAATTCTTTAAGTTGAGCATTTGGATATAATTCTAGTAATTGTGCTTGATTCATGTGCTTCACCTCACCGCTATTTTACCATAAAAAAACCTCATCAAAAGGACAAGCTAGTTACAAGTTTTTTTTTATATGGTAAAGTTATGCTGAAGAAAAATAATCGAGAAAAAAGTGAGGGAATTTGTTGAACGAAGAACAGTTATCGCAACAAGAAAAAGAAAAATGGATGCGCCTCGCTCTTGAAGAAGCTAAAAAAGCAGAACAGTTAGCTGAGGTCCCCATTGGTGCAGTGGTGATTTTAGATAATCAAGTAATTGGTAGGGGGCATAATCTACGAGAAACAACGCAAGATGCCACAACCCATGCAGAGATGCTTGCAATTAAAGAAGCTTGTGCAGCTGTTGGTAGCTGGCGTTTAGAAGAAGCACAGTTATTTGTAACACTAGAGCCTTGTCCAATGTGCAGTGGTGCAATGATTTTGTCACGTGTCAAAGAAGTTTATTTTGGTGCTTATGATCCAAAAGGTGGAACTGCTGGAACGTTGATGAATTTATTGACGGATGAACGCTTCAATCATCAAGCCACCGTTGAAGGGGGTATTTTGGAAGAGGAATGTGGAGGAATTTTGTCAACATTCTTCCGTCAGTTGCGTACGAAAAAAAAGAAATCGAAAAAAAGCTAGTCAGAATGGAAAAAATGCGGTATACTATTTCTTGCCGAAAGGCTAGGACAATGGTGGGCTTATGAAGCGTGTCAGATCCGGAAGGAAGCAGCACTAAGTAGGCTCCGCCATGTGTCTGAATATAAAAAATAGCTGATTGATGAACAGGAATGCTATACCTGTTTTTTTTTTGCCCAAAAAATAAGTGAACCAACTAAATATTAGGAATGAATGTGTGCCAATAGCTTCTTTTGAAGTCAAAGGCACGCTTTTTTTGTCAAAAAGACCAGCCTCAATAGAAAAAATGAGGCTGGCAAGGTTGGAGGTAAAGAATGAAAAAAATGAATGTTTTGGGAATGACTTAATAATAACTAGGTTAGCTTAAAGAAACCATAAATGATTTTTTTATTCTATTTTTTTGAAGTAAATAATACTCAGGATCATTATTGGAAGGAAAAAATAGCTCTGTGGTATGATGGTCGAGAAGAGAGGCGAGAAGATGGAAAAAATAATGTTATTACACACAAATGATCTCCATTCACATCTGGAAAACTGGCCCAGAATCAGACGCTTTTTAGAGCAACGAAAACGTGAAAGTGAAAAGAAAGTACAGACAACGACTGTTACAGTGGACCTAGGAGATTTCGTTGACCGTTGGCATCCCTTATCGGAAGCAACGAATGGTCAAGCCAATGTCTTACTGATGAATGAAATTGGTTACGATGCCGCAACGATTGGAAACAATGAAGGTGTTGGAAATTCAAAACATGATTTGAATCATCTATATGATGAAGCTAATTTTGATGTTTTATTAGCAAATTTATTTGACAAAAAAACATTGCAGCCACCAGTATGGGCGAAGCCATACAAGATTATCGAAACGAAGCAGCAGACAAAAATCGGTTTGCTGGCATTTACGGCACCTTTTCCTTTAACGTATAGTCCAAACGGTTGGGATATCCGAAATCCGTATGATATTTTGCCGGAAATGGTCGAAGAATTACGTCCGAAAGTCGACGTGTTAGTGTTGATGAGCCATCTGGGGATTCAAGATGATATCCAAATTGCAAAAGAATTACCAGCAATAGATGTTATCTTAGGTTCACATACACATCATCTCTTTCCTAATGGCGAAGTGATCAACGGCGTTCAATTAGCCGCAGCTGGTCGTTATGGTCAGTATGTAGGAGAAGTTCAATTGACGTTAGATGAGAATAAAAAAATTGTGAAATATTCTGCACAAGCAATTCCCACTGAGTCATTGACAGTCTTTGCAGAAGATGCGCAAGAAATCGCTAGTTATTTGGCAGAAGGGCACGCACTTTTAAAAGCTAAAAAGGTCGCTGACCTACCATTTCCACTAACAATGGATATTTTTGGTGAAGAACCCTTTATTCAACTAGCATTAGAAGCAATCAAAGAACGTGGCAAGACGAAGGCGGCAATTTTGAATAGTGGCTTGTTTTTGACGGATATCCCCGCCGGAATTATCGACCAAGATGAGCTTCACACTGCGTTACCACATCCAATGCACTTATTGAATGTAACCGTTAAAGGAGCAGATTTGATTCGATTAATTTTGGAAATGGAAAAAAATCGCAACTTCTTACGTAACTTTCCTATGAATGGGATGGGGTTTCGAGGGAAAATATTTGGACAAATCGTTTACAATGGCATTACCTACGATGAAGTAAATCATCAAGTACTCTTTCAAAATCAACCAATCAATGAGAAAGAAAGATATTCGTTTACGACGGTTGACCATTTCATGTTTGTACCGTTTTTTCCGACGATTGAGATTGCCGGCGAAAATGAATTTCTGTTCCCAGCGTTTATTCGTAGTGTTGTGGGTGATTACTTGAAAGCTCACTACCCAATCAAATAAAAACAAGGTATAATGACTAGGAATAGGTGGTGAAAGTATGTCTGCAAAACCAAAAGAAAAGAAACAACAGCCAGTTGCAAACAAAGAAACGAAAGAAACAACCGTAGCAACAGCTGAAAGTGAAGCAACAAATCTTGTCACAGATGAACTAACGACTGCTTTAGAAGAAATCGTTGAAGAAAAGCCTAAAGCAGAAAAAATCAAAGGGGAACTTGTGACACCTTTAGATGATAGTAATTTTTTAGTTGGTGATCGACAATTTCGTCTAGTAGCCAATCACCGTGAAGGGTTTGACGCACAAAAACTTGGCGAGCGGTACAGTGATGTGTTGTCTCGTTATGATTATATCGTTGGGGACTGGGGCTATGAACAGCTTCGCCTGAAAGGATTTTTCCGTGCAGACAATCGACGTGCCCATCCGGATCAGCGGATTGATTCATTAGAAGATTATCTTTATGAATACTGCAATTTTGGTTGTGCTTATTTTGTTATCGAGCGCATTGGCGGGGGAGACAAAAAGGAAAAGCCAGCACAACGTCGCAAAAAGAAAAAAAATTACAATCAGACAGCGTACATTGATGAAAAGAAAGGTCCAGTGTCTTCTAGTCATAAGAAACCTGTCATTAAAAAACGTAAGGAGACGCCCAAAAAAGCGACTGCTGCTAAAGAATCAGTAGAGCAGCCAGCAAATGAAAAAGCAAACTTTACGATAAGAAAAAGAAAAGAGTCGTGAGCATGAGTTATAAAGGATATTTGATTGATTTAGACGGAACGATTTATCGTGGAACAGAAGCGATTCCTGCAGGGAAACGTTTTGTCGAAGAATTACAACAACGTGAGTTACCCTTTTTATTCGTTACTAATAATACGACGAAGAGCCCTGCTACAGTTGCAAAACGTTTGGCAGATGAATTCGATATTCATGTCGCAGCAGAAACAGTTTATACGGCAAGTTTAGCGACGATTGATTTTATGCAAACAGATGGAAAAGGTAAGAAAGTTTTTGTTATTGGGGAGTCAGGATTAATTGACCTGATTTTGGAAGCTGGATTTGAATGGGAAGAAGAAAACCCAGATTACGTTGTTGTTGGATTAGATAATTATTTAACCTACGAAAAAGTGGTGAAAGCAACGCTTGCAATTCAAAAAGGGGCAACGTTCATTGGAACAAACCCAGACAAGAATATTCCTACTGAACGCGGGTTGCTACCAGGTGCAGGTTCAGTGGTTTCCTTCGTTGAAACAGCTACTCAAACAACTCCAATCTATATTGGTAAGCCAGAAGCAATCATCATGGATAAGGCAGTAGAAATCTTAGGACTTCAAAAAGAGGAAGTAATCATGGTTGGTGATAACTATGAAACAGATATTCAAGCAGGTATCCAAAACGGAATTGACACGTTGCTTGTTCTATCTGGATTTACCAAGGCAGAAGATGTACCTCATTTACCAGTCCCAGCTACATTTGTCAAAAATTCATTAGATGAGTGGCAGTTCTAAATGGGTAAGCGTAAGGGACAATGGCTTGAGTATTTGGGGTTGACTAGCTTATTTCTGACCTTGATTAGTCTAGCGATTGCCTTGACTATCAATTTTCGACCGCTCTATGTATTTGATATTGATTATTTGCATATTTTGCGGTACACGTCTCTGGATCAGCAAACGTTGCTTCAGAATTTTGATGAATTGATGAAATACTTGAATAATCCGTTTCAATCTGTACTGAGTTTGCCAGATTTTCCTGTTTCGGCCAGTGGCGCACACCATTTTCGTGAAGTTCGTGTTCTTTTTTTCATTGATTATGCTGTGTTATTAGTCACGTTGATACCAAGTAGCTTATTTGTTTATTCGTTATGGAAAAATAAACGTTTCTGGCGATTAATACGTCCGTTTCAGTTTGGGATGCTTGCGCCAGTGGTTATTGGATTTTTTATGCTAATCGGTTTTGATCGATTCTTCATTGTTTTTCACGAAACATTTTTCAACAATGACGATTGGTTATTCGATCCTCGAACTGATCCAATTATCAATGTGTTACCGGAAGAATTTTTTATGCATAGTTTTGTTCTCTTTTTTGTTTTACTTGAACTCTTTTTCGCTATTTTCCTGTTCCTTGGAAAGCATGAGTTAAGAAAGAAAAGATAACTTTTTCAACAAGAAACGCTCTCAAAGATAAACCAAATCTGGCTTATTTTTTGAGGGTGTTTCTTTTACTTTTAGTGGAGAAAAAGGAGGTGTGACAAAAGCCTTGTCACACCTCCTTCAGTAATCAATCAAATTTTCACAAAAATATGAGAAGTCATTTTCGAAAACGGCTTCTCATATTTCTTGGAGTTAATCATTTCTGTCACAGTACCATTCTGTTGGTGACAGCTAATTTTGCACTGCTAACTTGTTACCGATTCATTTTATTGTGTCAAACGACTGCGTTTTTCAGGTTCAGCATGGGCTAAACGACTTGCTGCAGATGCGGCAATCGCACCAACGATATCATCTAAAAAAGTATGGACATGATCGCCATCATGTCGGTTCAATTGTTTTAAAATCCCTGGTTTCACTTTGTCAATGTAGCCGTAGTTGGTAAACCCAATCGTTCCGTAAACATTAACAATAGATAAGGCGAGGATTTCATCAATTCCATACAAGCCTTCATCGTCTTCGATAATATGTTGTAAAGGTTCCATTAACTGTTTTTGTTCAGCTAAAATATCTAACTGGATTCCCGTGATGATTGCATTATGGACTTCTCGTTTTGTTAGAACCGAGTCAACGCTTTCTGCGCAATCCGCTAAAGTTAAATCAGTAATATAATCTTTTTGTAAAAACATAACTAATTCTGCAATATCTTCAATTGTTACACCGCGTTCAAGTAAAAGAGCACGTGCTTTTTCTTCTAATGTTTCCTTTTTAATAACCATGGTATTCCTCCTTCAAATAGTCTATATATTCATGTTAGCTTAATCAAGTAAAAAAGCAAGAAGGATACCTTTGCATCTGAGGTTTATTACAAGTGGATGCTAGTCATCTTTCAGGACGAAGTCGTTTATCATACAAGCTGGTACTGTGTCCAGGTTGTGCCCGTTCTTTGGGATTGATGTAATGTAGTGCATTGTTAACCGCAGTGGGTGCTTCACCAAATCCTGTAGCAATCAATTTCACTTTGCCATCATAGGAACAAATATCGCCTGCGGCGTAAATTCCAGGAATTGAGGTCGACATATCGGAGTTTACCATGATTGATTGGCGAGAACTTTCCAGCCCCCACGAAGCAATCTGACCTAAATTAGAAGTAAACCCATAATTGATAATCAAAGAATCAATGCTTAAATCAATCGTTTCATCGCTTTTTACCTTTTTTAAACGAAGGTCGGTTAACTGGTTTGATTCCCCAGCTAAATCTTCAATCAAATAAGGTGTCAATAAATGAACAGATGAATTTTTTAATTGAGCAACACTGTGTTCATGGCCACGAAATTCGCTTCGACGATGGATTAGATAGACTTCGCTAGCAATTGGCTCAAGCATCAATGCCCAATCAATCGCAGAATCGCCACCACCAGCAATTGCTACTTTTTTGCCAGCGTATTTCATTAAATCATTGACATAATAATCTAAACCGTTGTTCTCAAAGGCGTCGGCACCTTCGATAGTTAATTTTCTTGGCTGAAAAGAGCCATTTCCGAGTGCTAAAATCACCGCTTTTGAATAATGGATACCTTTGTTTGTAATGATTTCGATCACATCTTCTTCGCGTGTAATGGAAAGAACTTCTTCTTCTAAATGAAATGTATGATTAAAAGTCGTCAATTGCTTTTCAAGATTGCCGACCAATTCGTTTGCTTTAATTGCAGGATACCCTGGGATATCGTAAATATATTTTTCTGGATACAAGGTTGCTAACTGACCACCAAGTTGGGGTAAACTGTCAATGATCTTTGTTTTTGCTTGTCGCATTCCTGCATAAAATGCGGCAAACATACCCACGGGTCCAGCACCGATAATGGTAATATCATAAATGTCCATAAAAACTCCTCCTCCAGACACACTATAGCAGAATTTAACTGAGAATGCTTCTCAAATAAATTAATTTTACTTGGAGTTTAAACTTTCTTTTTAGTAATCTGATCTAGTTTTTTGAATAGACATTCGGTATTATGTTATTATTTGGTAGTAAGAAAACATTAGGAGGAACCAAACATGGCATTTCCACAATTAGATTTAGCAAATGAAAAAGGCCCAAAAGCAACAATCAAAACAAATCGCGGAGACATCACAGTTCAATTATTTCCTGAATTAGCACCTAAAACTGTTCAAAATTTTATTGAATTAGCTAAAAAAGGGTACTACGATGGTGTCATTTTCCACCGTGTCATTCCTGATTTCATGATCCAAGGTGGCGACCCAACTGGAACAGGTATGGGAGGAGAAAGCATCTACGGTGAAAGCTTTGAAGATGAATTTAGCCGTGAATTATTTAACCTACGTGGTGCATTATCAATGGCGAATGCTGGTCCAAATACTAACGGAAGCCAATTCTTTATCGTAAATAATGAAAATGTTCCTGCTAATATGCTTGGACAACTTGAAGGTGCCGGTTTCCCCGCAGAAGTTATCGAAGCTTATAAGGGTGGAGGTACACCTTGGCTAGATTTCCGTCACACAGTTTTTGGTCATGTTGTTGAAGGAATGACTGTTGTTGATGAAATTGCAAATGTACAACGTGGACCACAAGACCGACCAGTCCATGATGTAGTAATCGAAACAATTGAGATTGCAGAATAACTATCAGAAAATGTACTGATAATGTAAAAGAGATTGTGGTCCAAAGCGTTGAACTTCAAGTAATAAGTAAAAATTTTTAGAAATTGTTCTTCAAATTTTGGCGAAGTTTCAGCTTACTGCCGCAGAAGTTGCTTTGAGAACATCTTTTATTCGTATAAAAGGGACTGTGACAAATTTTTTGTCACAGTCCCTTTTTGCTTTTTTATAAAAAATTAAATAGAAAATTACTTTTCAAAAGAGTGTTTGATTCGTTGTAATCCTTCTAATAAAGTCGCTTTAGGGCAGGCAACATTCAAACGCATATGACAATGTCCAGCTGGGCCAAAAGAAATTCCTGGGTTCAAGACAACTTTTCCTTTTTTAATGAAACAGTCTTGCAATTCTTGATCATTTGTTTCGTAAGCGGAAAAATCTAACCACATTAGGTAAGTCCCTTCAGGCTTCATAACACGAACATCTGGCATTTCTTCTTGAAAAAAGGAACAAACAAGTGAAACATTTTCTTCTAAATAAGGAAGCAACTCTGAAAGCCAAGTTTCACCAGTTTCGTAAGCTGCCTGTGTACCAATTAAGCCAAATGTATTGATTTCTTGTTGCTGATTAGTTAAGAGACGTTGTGTAAAAGCTGCTTTAAGTTTTTTATTTTTGATAAAAACCATCGAATGTTTAATTGCAGCTAAATTAAATGTTTTTGTGGCAGAAGTAAATGCGATCATTTGATCATGAAGTTTCGGATTGATTGTCAACATTGATGTGAACTGATTGCCAAACAGCATAAGGTCCTGATGAATTTCATCACTGAATATGAAAACCTGATAGTTTAAACACAGGTCTGCTAACTGAGTTAATTCAGCTTTTGACCACACACGACCGCCAGGATTATGAGGGTTACATAAAATGAGGGCTTTGATATTGTGTTGTTGTATCTTTTGTTCCATATCTGCAAAGTCCATCTCGAAATGATTGTTTTTTTCTATTAAAGAACTGCGAACCAACTTTCGCTGATTGTTTTCTACTATAGAAGAAAAAGGTGGATAAACAGGATCATGAATCATAATTGAATCGCCTATTTCAGTAAATGTTTGGATACCTACAGCTAGACTGGACAAAACACCACTTGAAAAGACAATCTCTTCTTTTTTTATGGTGACTTGATGCTGTTCCTTTTCCCATTGAATAATAGAGTTATATAATTCATTGGAAATCGTTGAGTAACCAAACAAACCGTTTTGAACATAGCTGCTTAAAGCCTGAGTGACACCTTTGGGAGAAAGAAAATCCATATCTGCTACCCAAAGCGGTAATAAATCAGATGCATGATATGTTTCAGTAATACCATCCCATTTTACGCTATGCGTATTTTTTCTCGTTATTTGTTGATCGAATTCTACCATTTCAAAGCCTCCGATTTCACTTGTTTATTTTCAAAACTTCTTTTTTTAAATCATATACAGTATAATGAAAGATGCGAAGAGAGGGAAGTAAATGACTTATAAAATTGGACAAATAATTGAAGGAAAAGTAACTGGAATACAACCTTATGGTGCGTTTGTTTCTCTTGACGAGGAAACGCAGGGATTAATCCATGTTTCAGAAGTACAATCAGGTTATACAAAAAATATTCATGCATTGCTAACAATTGGACAACCAATCAGAGTACAAATTATTGATATTGATGAGTACTCTCAAAAAATCAGTTTATCTTTAAGGACTTTGGAGAGCAACAGTCCAGTAGTTGCACACCGTAGAAAAAGGTATTTTACAAACAAAAATAGAAAAATTGGTTTTAAAACAATCGAAGAACAACTACCCATCTGGATCAAAGAAGCATTGACTGAATTGGAGAAAAAATAAAACAAGAAATAAAAAGTGTATTTTTTCTGAAAATATGCTAAAATTTTTTTGTAAGCCATAGAACAAGAACAAGTTGATCGAGGTGGAGATTTTGGCAAACAAAAGAGTCGCTGGTACAATTATGTTGCATTTGGAGGATGGATCAAAGAGATTTCTGGTTCATTCAATTGATGATACGCTAGAATTCGCGTTAGCAGATCTTTCTGAAGGAAAGACTGGTCTAGCCAATATGCTTAATTTTTTAAAGGAAATCGTTCATATTGATGTGAGTCAAATCAACTTAATGGAGTTGACCAACACCCATATCGGACATGAAAATGTTCCGTTGTTTGTTTTTGAAACAGAGCAGAAGAATCAGGATGGTGAGCTGGCAGAAGGCTATCTTTGGGAAGAATCAGGGCAGATGCGAGCTGTTCTTGGGACTTACGAAGTAGAGGGTGTTCCTCTTTTCTAATCAGAAAATACAAAAATAAAAAGAAGATTGAAAAAAATTCAATCTTCTTTTTTTTGCCGTTTTAAACAAAAAAACAAGTAGAATGTTCCGGTTTATAATGCTTTTATAGCCATTTTAAAGCTTAACCAGAGACTTTGTTCGTAAAACACGAAAATTAGGAAGAAAAACAGTCTGAGTACTGTTTGAAAAAGGTCGAGAATTCAGTTGACCAATCAAAAAAAGAATGATAAATTAGACAACGTTGAAGCGAAAGTAACATTCATGAAACTTTCGTAAATAACATGAAAAATAGTTGTTGACATGTGAATTATCACATGATAAGATAACTAAGTCGTTTAAAAAGGGCTGCTTATGAAGCTTGATTTCATCAAGAAAAAATTCAAAAAAGTTCTTGACAAATAACAAACGATGCGATATGATAAATGAGTTGCTGAAAGATTTCTCAAACGAAATCAAAAAACTTTTTTAAAAAAGAGTTGACATTCAAACGTCACTCTGATATGATATAAAAGTTGCTACGGCAATTCAAGTAGACCTTTGAAAACTGAACAAAGTAAGACAAACCAAATGTGTAGGGCGTCTTGATTCAATTCAAGACAACAAACATTTTTAAACAGCAAGCAATATGCTAGCAAACAAATTGAGCTTAACAATCGAAAGATTGTTCTAACTTTTATTATGAGAGTTTGATCCTGGCTCAGGACGAACGCTGGCGGCGTGCCTAATACATGCAAGTCGTACGCTTTTTCTTTCACCGGAGCTTGCTCCACCGAAAGAAAAGGAGTGGCGAACGGGTGAGTAACACGTGGGTAACCTGCCCATCAGAAGGGGATAACACTTGGAAACAGGTGCTAATACCGTATAACAATCGAAACCGCATGGTTTTGATTTGAAAGGCGCTTTCGGGTGTCGCTGATGGATGGACCCGCGGTGCATTAGCTAGTTGGTGAGGTAACGGCTCACCAAGGCCACGATGCATAGCCGACCTGAGAGGGTGATCGGCCACATTGGGACTGAGACACGGCCCAAACTCCTACGGGAGGCAGCAGTAGGGAATCTTCGGCAATGGACGAAAGTCTGACCGAGCAACGCCGCGTGAGTGAAGAAGGTTTTCGGATCGTAAAACTCTGTTGTTAGAGAAGAACAAGGATGAGAGTAACTGTTCATCCCTTGACGGTATCTAACCAGAAAGCCACGGCTAACTACGTGCCAGCAGCCGCGGTAATACGTAGGTGGCAAGCGTTGTCCGGATTTATTGGGCGTAAAGCGAGCGCAGGCGGTTTCTTAAGTCTGATGTGAAAGCCCCCGGCTCAACTGGGGAGGGTCATTGGAAACTGGGAGACTTGAGTGCAGAAGAGGAGAGTGGAATTCCATGTGTAGCGGTGAAATGCGTAGATATATGGAGGAACACCAGTGGCGAAGGCGACTCTCTGGTCTGTAACTGACGCTGAGGCTCGAAAGCGTGGGGAGCAAACAGGATTAGATACCCTGGTAGTCCACGCCGTAAACGATGAGTGCTAAGTGTTGGAGGGTTTCCGCCCTTCAGTGCTGCAGCTAACGCATTAAGCACTCCGCCTGGGGAGTACGACCGCAAGGTTGAAACTCAAAGGAATTGACGGGGGCCCGCACAAGCGGTGGAGCATGTGGTTTAATTCGAAGCAACGCGAAGAACCTTACCAGGTCTTGACATCCTTTGACCACTCTAGAGATAGAGCTTCCCCTTCGGGGGCAAAGTGACAGGTGGTGCATGGTTGTCGTCAGCTCGTGTCGTGAGATGTTGGGTTAAGTCCCGCAACGAGCGCAACCCTTATTGTTAGTTGCCATCATTTAGTTGGGCACTCTAGCAAGACTGCCGGTGACAAACCGGAGGAAGGTGGGGATGACGTCAAATCATCATGCCCCTTATGACCTGGGCTACACACGTGCTACAATGGGAAGTACAACGAGTCGCGAAGTCGCGAGGCTAAGCTAATCTCTTAAAGCTTCTCTCAGTTCGGATTGTAGGCTGCAACTCGCCTACATGAAGCCGGAATCGCTAGTAATCGCGGATCAGCACGCCGCGGTGAATACGTTCCCGGGCCTTGTACACACCGCCCGTCACACCACGAAAGTTTGTAACACCCGAAGTCGGTGAGGTAACCTTTTTGGAGCCAGCCGCCTAAGGTGGGATAGATGATTGGGGTGAAGTCGTAACAAGGTAGCCGTATCGGAAGGTGCGGCTGGATCACCTCCTTTCTAAGGAATATTACGGAGACTACACACGTTTGTCATCATTACTTTGTTCAGTTTTGAGAGGTTTACTCTCAAAACACTTTGTTCATTGAAAACTGGATATTTGAAGTAAGATCAAAACAAACCGAGAACACCGCGTTGAATGAGTTTTTTAATAAGTTCAATTGCTTATTTTTCTTGACTAGTTTCTATCGCTAGAAATGATGTCAAAACCCAACCGTAAGGTTGATAAGGTTAAGTGAATAAGGGCACACGGTGGATGCCTTGGCACTAGGAGCCGATGAAGGACGGGACTAACACCGATATGCTTTGGGGAGCTGTACGTAAGCTATGATCCAGAGATTTCCGAATGGGGGAACCCAGCATCTTTTATAGGATGTTACAAATATGTGAATACATAGCATATTTGAGGTAGACGCAGAGAACTGAAACATCTAAGTACCTGCAGGAAGAGAAAGAAAATTCGATTCCCTGAGTAGCGGCGAGCGAAACGGGAAAAGCCCAAACCAACAAGCTTGCTTGTTGGGGTTGTAGGACTCCGATATGGTAGTTTTTTCAGATAATCGAATGACTTGGAAAAGTCAGTCAAAGAGGGTAAAAACCCCGTAGATGAAATTTGGAAGACACCTAGGAGGATCCTGAGTACGGCGGAACACGAGGAATTCCGTCGGAATCCGGGAGGACCATCTCCCAAGGCTAAATACTCCCTAGTGACCGATAGTGAACCAGTACCGTGAGGGAAAGGTGAAAAGCACCCCGGAAGGGGAGTGAAATAGAACCTGAAACCGTGTGCCTACAACAAGTCAAAGCCCGTTAATGGGTGATGGCGTGCCTTTTGTAGAATGAACCGGCGAGTTACGATTGCATGCGAGGTTAAGTCGAAGAGACGGAGCCGTAGCGAAAGCGAGTCTGAATAGGGCGTTTGAGTATGTAGTCGTAGACCCGAAACCATGTGATCTACCCATGTCCAGGTTGAAGGTGCGGTAAAACGCACTGGAGGACCGAACCCACGTACGTTGAAAAGTGCGGGGATGAGGTGTGGGTAGCGGAGAAATTCCAAACGAACTTGGAGATAGCTGGTTCTCTCCGAAATAGCTTTAGGGCTAGCCTCGGAATTGAGAATGATGGAGGTAGAGCACTGTTTGGACTAGGGGCCCATCTCGGGTTACCGAATTCAGATAAACTCCGAATGCCATTCATTCATATCCGGGAGTCAGACTGTGAGTGATAAGATCCATAGTCGAAAGGGAAACAGCCCAGACCACCAGCTAAGGTCCCAAAATATATGTTAAGTGGAAAAGGATGTGGGGTTGCACAGACAACTAGGATGTTGGCTCAGAAGCAGCCACCATTTAAAGAGTGCGTAATAGCTCACTAGTCGAGTGACCCTGCGCCGAAAATGTACCGGGGCTAAACATATTACCGAAGCTGTGGATAACACCTATGGTGTTATGGTAGGAGAGCGTTCTAAGGGCGTTGAAGGTAGATCGTGAGGACTGCTGGAGCGCTTAGAAGTGAGAATGCCGGTATGAGTAGCGAAAGACAGGTGAGAATCCTGTCCACCGAATGACTAAGGTTTCCTGGGGAAGGCTCGTCCGCCCAGGGTTAGTCGGGACCTAAGCCGAGGCCGAAAGGCGTAGGCGATGGATAACAGGTTGATATTCCTGTACCCGTTGTTTTTGTTTGAGCAATGGAGGGACGCAGGAGGCTAAGGAATGCAGACGATTGGAAATGTCTGTCCAAGCAGTAAGTCTTAGGTTGAGTCAAATGCTTAATCTTTTAAGGACAAGCTGTGATGGGGAGGGAAATAATAGTACCGAAGTTCCTGATGTCACACTGCCAAGAAAAGCTTCTAGTGAGAAAACAACGGCCCGTACCGCAAACCGACACAGGTAGTCGAGGAGAGAATCCTAAGGTGAGCGAGAGAACTCTCGTTAAGGAACTCGGCAAAATGACCCCGTAACTTCGGGAGAAGGGGTGCTGATCGTCAGATCAGCCGCAGTGAATAGGCCCAAGCGACTGTTTATCAAAAACACAGGTCTCTGCAAAATCGTAAGATGAAGTATAGGGGCTGACGCCTGCCCGGTGCTGGAAGGTTAAGAGGAGTGCTTAGCGTAAGCGAAGGTACGAATTGAAGCCCCAGTAAACGGCGGCCGTAACTATAACGGTCCTAAGGTAGCGAAATTCCTTGTCGGGTAAGTTCCGACCCGCACGAAAGGCGTAACGATTTGGGCACTGTCTCAACGAGAGACTCGGTGAAATTTTAGTACCTGTGAAGATGCAGGTTACCCGCGACAGGACGGAAAGACCCCATGGAGCTTTACTGTAGTTTGATATTGAGTGTCTGTACCGCATGTACAGGATAGGTAGGAGCCGTAGAAATCGGAACGCTAGTTTCGATGGAGGCGCTGGTGGGATACTACCCCTGCGTTATGGCCACTCTAACCCGCACCACTAATCGTGGTGGGAGACAGTGTCAGATGGGCAGTTTGACTGGGGCGGTCGCCTCCTAAAAGGTAACGGAGGCGCCCAAAGGTTCCCTCAGAATGGTTGGAAATCATTCGAAGAGTGTAAAGGCAGAAGGGAGCTTGACTGCGAGACCAACAAGTCGAGCAGGGACGAAAGTCGGGCTTAGTGATCCGGTGGTTCCGCATGGAAGGGCCATCGCTCAACGGATAAAAGCTACCCTGGGGATAACAGGCTTATCTCCCCCAAGAGTCCACATCGACGGGGAGGTTTGGCACCTCGATGTCGGCTCGTCGCATCCTGGGGCTGTAGTCGGTCCCAAGGGTTGGGCTGTTCGCCCATTAAAGCGGCACGCGAGCTGGGTTCAGAACGTCGTGAGACAGTTCGGTCCCTATCCGTCGCGGGCGTTGGAAATTTGAGAGGAGCTGTCCTTAGTACGAGAGGACCGGGATGGACTTACCGCTGGTGTACCAGTTGTTCTGCCAAGGGCATTGCTGGGTAGCTATGTAGGGAAGGGATAAACGCTGAAAGCATCTAAGTGTGAAGCCCACCTCAAGATGAGATTTCCCATTTCTTTAAGAAAGTAAGATCCCTGAGAGATGATCAGGTAGATAGGTCAGAAGTGGAAGTACAGTGATGTATGGAGCGGACTGATACTAATCGATCGAGGACTTAACCAAGAATGGTAAAAGAAAAAAACTCGGTAGAGTTGAGATTACTTCAAATCCAGTTTTGAGTGAGCAAAAGCAAACTCAATAAGATAACACCACAGTGTGGTGGCGATAGCGAGAAGGATACACCTGTAACCATGCCGAACACAGAAGTTAAGCTTCTTAGCGCCGATTGTAGTGAGGGGTTGCCCCTTGTGAGAGTAGGACGTCGCCACGCTGGTATTATTCCGGCATAGCTCAGTTGGTAGTAGCGCATGACTGTTAATCATGATGTCGTAGGTTCGAGTCCTACTGCCGGAGTACTAAAAAGAAGGAAGAAATCTTAACGATTTCTTCCTTCTTTTTTTGTTGTGTCAGTCGATGAGGCAAGTGTCTCGCTATATTTATTAATATGTGTTAGCATTTTTTTGGAAGAATAAAGGAGGTTTTAAATAATGTATTTAAAAATTTCTACTGAAGCACAAGAACGATTACAAAAATATTTAGATGAAGAAGCAACTGTAATTCTTGATCTAGATGATGGCGTAGGTGTGTATTCTAAAATGGGTGTCTGCTCATTAGACACTAGCTTTCGTCTATTGATTTTAGACAAAACACAAAAAAGAGAAGAATATCAATTAGTTTTGGATAGTGATGTCGGCGAGCTTTATGTGAAAGACTACTCCAAAATGTACATGGATGAAGCGATGACTTTGTCACTTGATACACGACTAGGTGTATTCCAATTATCGAGTCCTAGTGGTATGTTAGACAGCCATGTTCAATTAGTGGATCTTCGCCCTAACAAAATTGTCTAATGCAACTCTTCAATTAAATAAGAAAAACGCTCTAATGTATAAATTTTTGATACATTAGAGCGTTTTTTTAGTTAAACAAACCACTGTCAATAAGAATATAGATTCCTAAGCCAATAAAGATGACTGGTATAATAAATACTTGATGCCGATGAAGTTCCTCCTGTATAAAGGAAAGATTGGCTAATTTGAAACTGAAATAACACCAGATAGCAATCATAATTATAAATATAAGAACAGTTATAATTAAATCAATGACAGAATACCTACTAAATAGGGGGACGTAAATTCCAATATTATTTGAGCCATTGCCAAGAGTTAAAAGAGTAACATTTAAAAAATGTGGTCGTAAGCCACTTGTTAATAGAGTTTCATCTGTGAGATCTGCTTTGTTAGCTGAGGAGTCTTTCTCGATCGAAACAGTTCTTTTTTTATTTTTCACAAAATCAAGCCAAGACTTAATTCCTAGAAAAATTGGAATGATGCCTAGCAAACCTAAATACTCCGTTTGAATTCGATTCAAACTGTGAGATGCCAAAATACTAAATAGAACTAAGAGCCCTACTCCTAAATATTGTCCAAGAACAATATCTTTTTTTGATAAATTTTTTCCAACTTGAGAAAATAAAATGGTTAATATAAAAATGTCATCAATGTTGGTGCTGATAAAAGAAATCAAACTAGTAGTAAGTGTTGTAAGCATTGAAATCCCTCCTCACATTTAAGGATAAATAAAATAATCTTATACTTAATTATAACGTTTTATTTAGTTAGTGTGTTAGTGAGAGAGTGGTCACTATAAAATCAGACGATGGTTTAATCGTTGCAAGAAGTTTTGAGTGAGGAGAGTTAAAAAAAAGAACAGTTCCAGGCTAAAAATTTAGTCACGAGTGTTGTACACCTTATTTTAGTTAAATAAGTCTAAGCAGTTCTTGAATCCTAATTCAATGAGCATTGGTTAAGAGAGCTGGAAAATAAATAATCAAAAAAAGACATCAGAATGGGTGTTTTTATAACACATTCTGACGCCTTTAAGGAAGCCACTTGACAGCTTTAGTAGCTATAACCACATAACAAAAACACACTTTTTATAGTATGTTTAAATTATACAAGAACAATATTTTTCATAGCTAAATTTTTTATTTCGTGGAATTTTTGTGGAAGTCATTACATAATATCTTTTAAAAATAATTGTATCTTTTGTTTATTTTTATCGTGATTTTCTTTTGTACTTGAAGCATATTGATATGATTGAGAAATATCTTTGTGCCCAATTTGCGATTGAATATAGATAGGGTCAGTTTCAGCAAGTATCATAGCATCAATTCTAGCATGTCTAAATGAGTGAGTAGAAATGCGATTTATTTTTGCTAATTCGCAAGTTTCCTTGATGTACTTATTAACAGCAGAATTACTTACAGGCCATCCGTCTTTGTAGTTACAAAAAATAATATTGTGCGGATTTTTGAGCTTTCCGCTTATCATATCTAAATTTTGCTGTTTTCTATACCTTTTCAGTTCGGTAAATAATGAATTTGGAGCATCAACACTTCTTATCCCAGCTTCAGATTTTGTAGATCCAAATCGTTTGATTCCTGCATCGTATTTAAAAGCTCTATTAATTTGAATAGTTTCGTCTTCTGGAATTAAATCTTCCCACTTTAACGCAGCAACTTCCTGATAACGGCATCCTGTGTACAGTTGAGTAAGAACAAAAAACTTACTTGGCGAATCATTTCTTTTTAGTAATGTTTCTCTAAATTTCTTTGTGTCTTCGTAGCTTATTGTTTTTTCGGATTTACGTTCAGGTTTTTGACCTACTATTTTAATATTTTTAGTAGGGTTAGAATGTATGTACTGCATATCTAACGCTTCTAAGAACATTGATTTTACGATATTATGCCGATTGCTAACAGTTTCCACAGACAAGCCTCTTTTATTCACAGTATTGGGAGTTCCTAACCAGTTTATCCACTTCTGATACTTTAATTTATCCACACCTCTGAGCGTTTGATTTTCCCCGAAAAAATCAAGTAAGTTTTGCCTTACTAAAGCAATTTTTTGCATTCTGCCTGCGGACACTTTTCCCTTTTTAAATGTATCTACCCACTGATCGTAGAAATCAAGTAACTTTATTTTTTTTACTACTTCGCCACGAGCAATTTTACCCAAGAAATCTATTTCCTTTTCTTTGACAGCTTTTTTAGTTTCCGCAGTCAAAGATTTTTCTTTCCATTCATTAGTGATGGGATCTTGATATCGTGTTCTTAGTCGCCATTTGCCATTTGTTAATTTTTTTGGAGTAGCCATTTATAAATCAGACCTTTCGTATTAGATATTTAATAATAAGAAAATAGAAGTTAACGTTGTTTAAATAAATAAATTAAATAGTAAAAAACGTATTTCCTACCATTTAATACGAACCTATGTTCTTTTTTTGTTTAAAAAGAAAAGCCCGGAGGCTAAACTATAAATCCAATAAACTTTTTTTCTTCATTTCAAATTCTTCTTGAGTGATTATTTCTAAATCAAGAAGTTCTTTATACTTTTTGATTTCGTCAGTAGCAGAAAAGTTTACTTTACTAGAAACTGAACCTTTATAGTCTTTTAATAGTTCAGTTGATTTTTCATAAACCTTTATACTGTCTTGTACTGTTTTTTTACTAAAAGCTCTAATAATCACAGAGTTTGGATCTTCAGATGCTTGACGTGTAGTTCCAATCAAACCAACTTTTTGATTTCGAGCAGTTTCGATATTTGTAATAAACTGAATGTAGCCGTTAGCCATCATAGTAGCCTTCTTAAATTCAATAGATTTAATATCACTGAAAAATATTTCTCTATCACCTTTGATTCCTTGAGTTACAAATCCCATAGCAGTTTTCCTAGATATTACAACTTTATCTGAAAAAACTTTTACTATCCCGTTCAGCCCTTTTACACTCGCAATAATTTCATTATCCATCAAATTTCACCCCGTGATTACATATATTTAAATTAAAAATCTATAAGCCGAAGTAGGAAGACCATATAGACGAGTTAAATCTTCAATTTTTCTCGGATACATTTGTGTATCTTCTTTATATAAATCAGCTATAAGATTAGCAGCAAAACAATTTGCTTCGCTTTCAGACTTGCTTCTTGAATTTCTTGTTGAGACATAATAGCTAGAGATTTCTTTGTGAAATAGGGCATGTCCAAGTTCGTGAGCACAAATATAAAATCTTTCCTGTGATTCTTTTAGCGATTCATTCAAAAGAATCACAGGATAGCCCAATAAATCTTGAAATTGACCTTTAGGATTTTCTAAAAAAGGGACATATTTAATTTCAATTCCCATTTTTTCTGAAATTCCAAATGGATCAGCAGTACCATATTCTTTTTTTAGATTTCCAACTAAATTGATGATATCCATTTCCATGAAATCACTTCTCTTTATCTCTTTTTCTAAATTCCCAGAACAAGCCCGTCATAACATCTTTAACACGTTGCTTTTCTTCAGGAGTAAGCGTTTCTCCGCCATATGCCATATTGACATTTGATTCTAGAAGTTTATCAAGCTCAACTAAATCATCTTCATTTGCCCAATCAGGTGTTTGATTTCTTCCTAATAAATAGTCAGTAGTTACACCGAATAAATCAGCTAACTTATTTAGTGCATCTGAATTGGGCTCTGCACGACCGACTTCCCAGCTACCAATAGTTTGTTGAGATACATTCATTTTTTTTGCAAGCTCAGATTGAGTTAAGCCATGTTGATTTCTAAGTTCTTTTATTTTCAGGTTAAGCATTTAAAGCCCTCCTCTTAAATAGAATTATATACTACAAACTGTAGTAGCAACAACGAATAATAGTTAATACTAAAAAAAGTAGTAAAAAATATTGACTTACTACTTTTTGTGGTATATTATTACTACATAAGGTAGTAAAAGAGAGGTGAGCAAATTGAATAATTTATTAAACGATATTCGTACTTCGCAAAAAGTTTCTCAAGAAAAATTAGCATTACTTCTAAATGTATCTCAAAAAACTGTTAGTTCATGGGAAATTGGCAGAACTACTCCGAAACCAGCGCAAATGCAACACTTAGAAGACATTTTCAAAGTACCAAAAGAAAAAATTTTTTTTGCAGCTTTTAACTACAAAAATGAGTTAAAACATAATGAGGAGATGGTCAAATGACACGCCAAGAAAAAATAAACATCGTTTTAGATGCAAGACCTCGAATGATCCATATCATCAAATGTGCGAATGACGATCAACTTGATCGTTTAGTTGAAGAAGTCAACAAAGACCTTCAATGTGAATTAGACAAAGCTCAATTCGCTTGATTCTAATTAAATTATAGCGATAAATCTTTCGTATTGAAATTACGTTGAGTAAGAAATGAGGGTGTAAAAAATGCTAAAACAATCAGTAATTATTGATGAATCGTTAACAGAGGTTATCAATAAGAACGGTGAAACAAAAAAGGAAATAGCGAGAAATATAAACGTTTCTCAACAGTCGATGAGTGACTGGACTTCAAAAAATGGAGCTAAACCCGTCACGTTGGAAAATGCACAAGTATTATCTGATTACTTTAGAGATTCAGATTTTACATTACAAATTATTCATGAGTTTTTTGGATTGTTCAAATCAATCGATAGCAACGTTTATCGAAGAGATCCGTCATCATTAGATAAATTGCAAATGATTGAATCTGATGAACGTATGCAAAAGAAAAAAGACGTTGAAAAGATTCTACTAAAGCAAGTCAATTACTTAACTAACGATGATAGACAACAAATAATTTCATATGCTTTTGAGTTTTTAGATGAAATTATGGTTGATGTCACTTTGATAAGTGCCTTGTGTGAAATTTTAGGAATTGACATTAGGAAATTAAGTGAAGAAAGGCTTTCATACTGGGTGCAACAAGGATACATGAAAGGATGATGTTCAATATGACTAAATCAGAAGAGCAAATGAAGCAAGTAGCCCGTAGGCTATCCAAAAACTTGTATTTGTTAATGGGGCAGAACAAGAGAATAAAAATAACTGAACTTTCTAAGAAGAGTGGGGTTTCAGTGGGAACCATCAGCAGAATAAAAAATGATTGGGAAGGTGAAGAAACACCAAAAATGGAAACAGTCGTCAAACTAGCTACTGCTTTGGAGATTGATCCAGTTGAACTAATCAAATGAAATGAGGTGAGATTATGAAAAAAGACTTTCGTATGAACGTAAAAGGTGCGTTGTTTCTAATGCTTGTTGAATTAGTTCTAGCAATCATCAATCCGAAATTTGCAGGATTTGTGTTTATGGAATTGTTAGTTCTTTACTTGATATTTCAAGCGTTCAAAGAAGAAAAACGATTTACAAGTCAACAAAAAAAGCCAACCAGCGACGGCCATCGCTAATCGGCAACTAAATAAAACATCTAAGGAGATTTTATCATATGAACGAAAAAATTGAAAATTTAATTGCGGAATTACAAAACGAATGTAAAAAAAATAGTGCAGGGGTTGTTTTAAGCTTTGTTGATTTAGAACATGGAAATAGCGCACTTATGCTTGCTGGCGCTATGTCACTACAATCAATAGCAGTAATGATGTTGAATGACGAATTCAAAGAAGCTATGAAAACAAACGATTGTGATTGCGCTATTTGTCGAGCAACGAAGGAGATGATGTTTCATGAATAATTTTGAACAAGCTTTAGACCAATATCTAACTGATCCCAACTGGGGCAAACCTTATCTTGATGAGGAGGAAGAAACAGATGAAGACTAGTGAAGAAACAGATGAAATTTATAAAGGTCTCTATTTGTTGAAAGGTAAATTGAAACAGCCTAAATTCGATGCCTCAGTCAAGTATTCAACAAAAAAAGGTGAAAATATGAACTTTGAGTACGCAACTCTCAAAGCTATTGAGCAGGCAATAAGAACTGCATCTCAAGAGGCTGAAAGTGGTATCGACTTTGGTCAAGATGTAACTACAAGTGATAATCGTGTTGATATAACTACATGTGTCTATCATTCAAGTGGTCAATATATTATTTATGGACCACTAGGGTTTCCGTGCAACACAAACAACCCTCAAGCCTTAGGAAGTGTCATTACTTATGCAAAAAGATATTCGTTAGCAAGCTCTTTTGGGATTGTTGCTGATGGAGATGACGACGCAGCAATTGGAGCTGATGAGAATGAAAACATTAAGAGTGAAGATAATCTCCAGTCTGATTTTAAACAGACTTTCGATGAATACGTTAATCAAATAGCTAGCTTAACGAATCTTACAGAAGATTCTGTTATAGCGACAACTCTAAAAAGTAATGGATTTACTGATTTTAAACAAATTGAAAAAAACTCTTACTCAAAAATTATTGGTTTTCTTAAACATCATGCGATGAAAGAAGAACAAAAACATCGAGAATCTATGAAAAATAAATTGTCTTGGGAGGACCTATAGATGACAACAGAATTATCAACAGAGCTACTGTTTGACGTAGCTTACACACCAAGCACGATTAGTATCGTGAACGAGGATCAATTATCTGTATTGATTGATGCGACAGTCAAAAAATATGACAACTTAATTTTCAAAGAATCAGATATTAAAGATGCAAAAAAAGCCCGTACAGAGCTAAACAATATTTTCACGTTGATTGATGATAAACGCAAAGAAGTAAAAAAAGAATTTAATGAACCATTAAAAAACTTTGAAGAAAAAATCAAAGAGTACAGTCAAGAAATCAAACAAGTATCAAGTAAAATTGATTCTCAAATCAAAGATTTTGAAAATAAGGAAAAAGAAAGTCGTAGAGAGATTGTTTTGGCTGAACTAACAGAGCAAGCAAATAATTACGGATTGGATCCATTAGAAATTTCATTAAATCCAAAATGGCTTAACGCAACAAACTTTACTACAAAAAATAATCTTACTAAAAAAGTTGAACAAGAAATTTTAGCAACTTGTATCGAACTGAAACAGAAAAAAGATGCAGTCGAACAAAATAAGAAATTAGTCGAAAGCTATGCTAAAGCGAATAAATTAGAACCTCGAGCGTGGATGACGTTAGTTGATGAAGGACTAACTGCGCCAGCAATATTCAAAAAAATTGATGCAACAGCTAAAGAAATACTTCAACAAGAACAAGAAGAGTTGAAAAATGCTGAGGTTGAAATTAAACAGGCAGTTGAACCAAAAACAGCAGTCGAAGTTCAAAAAGAATTGCATGAGAATATAAGCGAAAAGTCACTAGATGAACAGTTGTATTCATTCACTTTGAAAATTGAAGGAACAGCAAAACAAATTTCAATCATCAAAAAAACAATTGAAGATTTACATGTCGGCTACACAGTCGAAATGGAAGAATGAGATTTTTAGCAAAAGTTCTTGAAGTGAAAAATAACTGGTTACGAATACAATCAACAAAATTACTCAATCGTGATTTTTTAAATTTATTGTCAGACGGTCAAGAGCTTTATGTAGAAGTGAAAGTACATGACAATCGCAAGATGTCTTCAAAACAAAATGCACTTTCACATGCATTGATACGAGATATTGCAAGATATAGCGATGATGACCCACAGCAAACCGAAACATGGATGAAATACTATTACAAAGGCAAAACAGGAGAAATATTTTCTCATAGCTTAGCAACAAAACAGGAGGCAAATGAATGGATTCATTTCTTAATTGATTTTGTTTTAGAATCAAATGTTGAGCTACCTGGAGACTATATCTATCTACTGGAAGATAACTACTGGTTTTACTCATGTTTGAAACATCGAAAATGTTGTATTTGCGGAAAACATGCAGATATTGCCCACTTTCAATCAGTGGGCTCAGGTAAGAACAGAAATAAAACAGATCACCGCTTATTGTTGTTGATGGCACTATGTCGTGAACATCATCAACTACAGCATCAGCAAGGTGTGAACTATTTTGTGAAAACTAATCGAATTATACCAGTTCGGTTGGAAGAAGAAGACATTTTAAAACTCAAATTGACTTCTAAGAAGGCGTTAGACGAGTTTAAGCAGAACGAAGTGATAGAAGGTCATTTCAACTTAGAAATAGCATGATTTTTTAGGAGATGATGACGTGGCAAGACCTACAAAAGACGGTCTTGATTATTTTCCTCTCGATGTTCACATCTTTGAAGATGAAAAAATAGAAGCAATTGCTGGCGAATTTGGTATCAAAGGTGAGCTTGCAGTAATCAAACTGTTATGTGCGGTATATGAAAAAGGATACTTCGCTGTATGGGATGAGCTGACAAAAGCAAAACTTTTGAAACGAATACCAGGCGCCAGCAAGGAATTGCTTGACCAAGTTGTAAACCGCTTAGTTACGTGGGGATTCTTTAATGAAGACCTGTTTAACTCGGCTAAGGTATTAACTAGTCAATCAATCCAAGCCACCTATTTTGAAGCAACAAAAAGACGAAAATCACCAAAACCGACTAAGTACGTGATTATTGCTAACAATAACTCACAAGATAAGACAGTTAATGTTAACAATAACTCACAAAGTAAAGTAAATAAAACTAAAGTAAATCAAAGTAAATCAAATACTACTGAAAAAGAACAGTATTCAATCAGGATATATTCGTATCTGGAACAGAATGGTTTCGGTAGTCCTTACGGAAATACAATGGGTCAAAATATTGATTTTTGGTTCAAAGACCTTGAAGAAGCTGGTCTAACTACTGAACAAGCAGATGCTTGGCTGATTCATGGTGTAAATACTGCTATTGAAAGTAACATTCGCCAATGGAAGTATTTGGACGGCATATTAAAAAATCGTTTTAACCTTAAATTATTTAGCAAGTCAGCTATCGACGGTGCAGAGGAAAAGCGAAAGAACAAGCAACCCGCTGGTTATCAAAAAAATGTAAGGCGTGAAGAGCTTCCTGATTGGGTTGATAAGCCACAAGAAGACGAAAAGCTTGATCCGCAAAAACAAGCAGAAATTGAAGCTAGATTTGCAGAATATAGAGCTAAGAGGGCAGGTGTGACAGTTGAATAAGATAGATGTCCCACCTAAAAAGAGACCTCGGTACTCATTGAGTGATGAAACCATAGCTAAGCTTGAATGGCTTTACGAACAAGAAAAGAAAAAGTCTGGCAAACGTATTTATCAGTCAGACACGCTAACAAAAATTATTGATGATGCTTACACGGTGAAAAAAGCATTTAGAAATTGAGGTGTTTATTTTGTCAACAGTCACAAGACAAGAAAAGAAAAAAGCAAGAATGAAGTTGCTCCTTTTAATGGATAGTGATCCAAAGTGGGACAGAAAGCCAGAAAAACGTAAATTAAGAAACCAATTGATGTCGATTATTGACGGTAGCTTTGTACCAAGCGACAAAATTATTTTCAGCCCAGAAGAGCGAGCAGAGGAATATCTAAACAATCATCCAGAACTTGAAAATGAAGTTGTCGAAGCAATTAAAAACAACATGACGAAAAAACAAATAAAAGAATATCTTTCTTGCACTGATGTAATTATCAATGCAGTTAGACGTAGAAATGGTTTAGAAGAACATCGTTCTTCACATTTTAACGAAGACGAAAAGACTATTAAAAAGGTTTATCAAGAACAAGGGATTTCTGGTTTGAAAACTTGTTACGGAATTAGCACAACAACTGCTTACAAGTGGATAAACAAGTACAAGTTGCCTAAAAAAACTGACGAAAGAATCTATCGAGTTGTTTTTCCTGATGGCAGTTTAAAAGACTTTAGTAGCCAATCGGCGTTAGCGATGTTCGTAGGACTATCTAAGTCAACCGTTAAACAAAAAATAAAAGACAAAACTAGCGATAGCGAAGGTCGCAGATATGAGAAGGTAAATAAATGATGGAATATATTTCAATTTACGGTGAAACAATCAAAGGCAAAATAGTTAGCGAACTAGAAAATACAGTAGTCGTTGAAGATAAAAGAGGCGTTCGATACCTCGTTCATAAAAAGAGCATTGATCCAAAACGTAAGAAGCCGAACTTTGACTTGTTGGCTACTCAAAGTTTTGGCAAGTGTCCAGAAAATAAAGTTCAAAAAATCGGGTATTACTAGGAGGAACACGATGAATAAACAAGAATTGATTTATGGATTAACGATTTTAATTCAAAAAAATATTTAAATTAGGAGGCCGACAAATGATAAAATATTTGTTTTTATCTTTATTTCTTAATTTTATTTTTCAAGCGATAATCTTAAGAATATACAGCAAAAGTTTAGCTGATGAACTAAAGAAACACGACGAAATAATTGATAGAAAATTACTATTTTTGAAATACTATATTGACAAAATCACGCCCTAAATTTGTAAGATCAACTCTTCCTTTTTGTATTATTGGTTCTTGAAACATTATTCCCCCAACTTCTCGAGGTGGCATATTTCTCAGATTGGAAATAAACTCAGTATTTTCGAAAGAAGTATACATTGCCTCATGGTAGTCGCTTCCTAAAGATAGTTCTTGATCAATTTTTAACAAGCCAAACATCTCTAGGGTATCTAAAACAGTGCGGGAGTTAGTGTCAAAGCCCTCTACGGAGAGAACAGTATTTTTAAGAATCGGTAAACTTCTATAACCATTTACTTCATGTAAAGTTGCTTGGACTAAAGGCATAGCACCATGACTGTCATTGATTTTTTTTAGAAACAGTGCATCAGCGTTGGTTAAGTTAGATAAGATATGAGAAAAAGAAGGAAGAACTTTATTATTTTTTCTATCGTCAAGCGTAGAAACTAGTAAATTAGAGAATAATTCTCTCATGAGTTCTTCGTCTAATTGATATCGTGAGTCTTCAAGAGATTTAAAAGCTAATCCAACTTTTGAATCATCTCTATTTTCTTCAGGGATTGATTCAGTTTTTTCGTAGATTTTTTTTTGAAAATCCAAAAGGTCCTTTTCTTTTACTATGTTGTATCTTCTAAGTCCATCTAATGAGAAATGGAAGAAAGCATCAACTACAGTCTGTAAAGCATTTCCAGTAGATTTTGTAGCAGGATTTACTAAATTTTCTACAGTGCTTTGTGGTATAGGAATCTTTGTAAAATCGTTGTCAGTAATTTTGAACACCTCTTTAATTTGTCGGTTACTCACTAACGATTAAATTATATCAAAACAATAAATATTATGTTTAAGCAATTTCAATAATTTCTGAAAAGGAGGAATCAAAATGAACAACAAACACCGCAGAGTTGCGAGACTGAAAAAGCAATCGATATGGTGAATCAGTATTCGGACAAATAAAAAAAGGTAGCTGACCACTCGCTACCTAACAGAATATTGAAGAATGGAGTTGCCCGTTTTCCGTCAGGCAACTCCGCTTGTATATGGTATAACGAACATTCCAATTCGCTATTCGATGATTTTATCATGAAAGAGGTAAATGAAAAAAGCACTAAGCTTTCGCTCAGCACTTAATGTTATCTAGTCAATGACATTATAGCACAAAAAAGGAGCGATTTGACTTGATGCAGTTACTACGAGAGGTAGATTTCAGACAGACAAGATGCAATGCGAGAGATGTACTTAAAAACTTTAGACGTTTAGAAAGACTGGCTGGTCGCTCTTTGGTAGATGTTAAATCACCAATAATTACAGATATGCCGAAAAGTGGAAGTTATAGTAACAAAGCAGAGGACGCAGTTATTCAATTAGTAGATATAGAGAATGAACGCGACGCAATACTAACTGGACTTATGTCATTAAGCTTAAATAGTCGTCAAATACTGTACTGGAGCTACTGTGTGACTGATACTTATTCGAATTACAAAATTAGTCGTGAAATTGGTTATTCAGAAAGAAGTGTTCAACGTATGAAATCAGAAGCATTGATTGAATTTGCTGAGGCATACAAACATGGATCACTAATTGTATACCTGTGAATTTTGGCGGTTTTTTGGCGGAAACGTGGCGGTTTTGGTTCGTTTTACGGTGATATTATGATAGTGTCGAGAGATTGGTGATAGGTCTTCGACAAAATAAAATGTAAGGGAGGAAGTCTCCCTCATCGTTAAAGCTTCCATTTATTAAGCATTGATGCTTACTTGTATAAAAAAAGGAAGATCAGTAATTAACTGATCTTCCTTTTTTTTATCACAGATAAAATCAGCATAGTATAATAAATACCTTGCAATATTTTAACCATGATTGATAGTAGAACTAACATAATTAACTCCTACTAAATTGTCCTAGAACATTATACCATCTATCAATGATAGATGTCCATCTTATTTATGTGGCGGAATGTTTAACACTCATCTATGTATTAGATACAACTTACAAGGTTCGATTCCTTGTCAGCGACTTTATATTTTGCAACCTTCATAAATGATGGTCACAATTTATTAGGTGCATTTCCATTGCAATCGAGGCTGTGGTAGGGAGGAGAAGCGCGACGTCGGGCTTGTGTAGATTGCTAGTACATATGAGATCGCTCTTTGAGTGGTCTTTTTATTTTGTTTGAAAGGAGGATTGAACTCATGAAAGAATATACTACTAAAGATTTTGAGGAAATGAAGCAATTAAAAAATGACTTCGAAGAGGTTGGTCAAGGTCAAGCATTTACAATTGGAACTATTCAACGTAGATTGCGTTGTGGAAAGGAACGAGCTAACGCTCTTTACAATGACTTGATTTCAGATAGAGAGAAGGCCACGCGATGAGGAGTTACTGGTATGTATCACTATCAAACAAATATCCTCATCCAAATCACGATGATCCAATTCGTGATGTGCAATCAGTTCAAATCAAAAAGAAATACTCAGTCATCGAAATGACAAGAGAAGCTACTCCTTTCGAGCTAGATAGCTGTCGACTGGTTTATTGTGGGCACGGCTATTTCAACGAACAGAATATACAGGCTAACTTATCCAGGTATGTGTGATTTTTGTGGGTTTTCTTAACGAATCAATCATGGTCCTTAACACATGTTCTTCCCTGAGGAGGTAATATGTTAACAACAAAAGAATAAGGGAGAATGATAACAATGAACGCATTACAATTAGCCGAAAAAATTAAAAACAATGACGAATGGAGAAAAGCATATAATCGAATTATTAATGCGAAAACTCATGAAAGAAAAATGAAGGCATATGCAAATTTTGAAAAGAAATTTGGTATTAACTTAAATGATTCCATTGGCATTTACGTAAAAGGATTTTTATAAAAAGTCTCTTATAAGAGGCTTTTTATTTTGGAGGAAAATATGGAAATTATAAAAATGAAACTGCAAGACCTGAAACCTGCAGACTACAATCCACGAGTTGAGCTTGTTCCAGAAATGGAAGAGTATCAAAAACTAAAAAAGTCAATTCTTGAATTTGGTTTTGTGGATCCGCCGATTTTCAATAAGCAAACTGGAAATTTGGTTGGTGGGCATCAACGTGTAGCTGTGGCAAAAGATTTGGAATTGTTTGATGAAATAGAAGTGTCTGTTGTTGATTTACCATTAGAGAAAGAAAAATCTCTTAACATTGCCTTGAATAAGATTTCTGGTCAGTGGGATGAAGACAAACTCGCTATTTTATTAAAAGATCTAGATGATGATTCATTAGATTTATCTGGTTTTGCAGAAGATGAGATTCAAGATGTTATTGATCAATACGATATGAAGCTAGATATGGAAACTGAATCTGTTGATGATGATTTTGAGATTGAACTTCCTGAAAAACCTAAAGCAAAACTGGGAGATATTTATCAGCTGGGTCATCATCGATTGATGTGTGGTGATAGTACAGATGCCATCCAAATAGAAAGACTTATGGATGGAGAAAAGGCAGATATGCTAATCACTGATCCGCCGTATAACGTAAACTATGAAGGAAAAACAGAAGATGCATTAACTATACAAAACGATAACAAAACTTCTATTGAATTCTATGAGTTTCTAAAAAGTGCTTTTGATGCAGTGGCTAGCAATTTATCTAAAGGCGCATCTTTTTATGTATGGTATGCATCATCCGAGGTCGTGAATTTTGTTACAGCATTAGTTGATTCAGGTTTTTTAGTTAAACAAGAACTCATATGGTGTAAAAATGCTTTTGTGCTTGGTAGACAAGACTATCATTGGCAGCATGAACCATGTTTATATGGATGGAAGTCTGACGGAAGTCACAAGTGGCGTGGAGATAGAAAACAAACAACCATTTTAGAGTTTGATAAGCCGTTAGCCAACAAAGATCATCCAACAATGAAGCCAGTACCTCTATTTGATTATCAGATTAAGAATAGTTCTAAAAAGGGCGATAAAGTCTTAGACGCGTTTGGTGGAAGTGGTACAACTATGATTGCATGTGAACAAAACGAACGTCATGCGTATTTAATGGAGTTAGATCCTCGATATGTAGATGTCATTATTCGTAGATGGGAAGAATTTACAGGTGAACAAGCAATAAAACTAAACTGAAATAAAAGAAGCCGAGTGCGCTAACACTCGACTACTCAACGAGAACCAAAAGCCCTCGAAGACACAGAAGCTAGCACGCGTGCGTTTCAGACAGTTCTGTGTCTTTTAGCATCATATCAGATGTAGAGGTGCTTGCACAATGGAAAATGAAAACTTTGATTTAGACTATGAGATTAAAAAGGCTGTAGAGAAGGCAGAATCGATTGACGAATACAAAAAGATTATTCGTGTTGCCTTAGGAAAGTGGCTTAAAAATCTACAATCAGGTGAAATCAAGTTAGATAAAGTTTCCGATTTAAAAATATTGATTGAAGCTGACCTTATGTTGAAAGATATTGAGAAGTAAAAAATATTAGAGTATCTTTAATTTAACAACAAAAATAAAGGAAGTGTTTGTTAATGGGATACTTGGATTTAAAAGAAATGCTGACTGATGCTAAAAATATTGCTACAGGAGCGAATGATCTTCAATTAAAATCTATTTTATTAGATATTCAAGGTGCAGTTTATGACTTGCAAGAAGAAAATAGGAATTTAAGAAATAAAATTCATGAGTTAGAGAGTAATGAAATTTTAGACGCTGAACTGGAGTACAGGAATGGGGTATATACCAAAGGAAAAGATGTGTTTTGTTCAGTCTGTTGGGATAGAGATAAAAGATTATCTAGAGTTCGAAAAGTAAAAAAATCAGAAAAAGGAAATACTGCATATTCTTGCGATGTTTGTAAGCAATGGAGATTTTCAGATATTAAATGGGAATAAGAAAGTAGTTGAAAAAATAGCTTACTAAATGTTTGCATCTTGTAAAAATTAGAAAACAAAACTCAACCTAAAAAGATTGTGAGGTGGTGTGTATTGAATGGCAAGACAACGTGATCCAAGACGTGACGAAGCCAAGAAAATTTGGTTAGACTCGAATGGTGAAAAGAAATTAAAAGAAATTGCATCTGAACTCAATGTTTCAGATTCACAGGTTAGAAAATGGAAATCAGTTGATAAATGGAGTGCTGAATTGAAAGGTAATGTTACCAATGCAAAAGGTAACGTTACTAATCAAGGTGGCGCTCCATTTGGTAATCAGAATGCAAAAGGTAATAAGGGTAATAGTCGTGCATCTCCTCCGAAGAGAAACAAGAACGCACTCAAAACAGGTGAATATGAAACGATATTTGCTGATGTTTTATCAGATGAGGAGCGGATGATTTACTACAGTTTTGAAGACGACCCGCTTTATATCTTATCTGAAGAAGTTCGTCTATTAAAGATAAGGCAACTTAGAATGATGCAACGTATTAAAAAAGCTGAATCTGGTCTAAATGAAGAAGAGATTGAACGACTACAGCAATTGCGAAAGATTAAAACGCCAGTAGATGTAAATGGGAAAATGCTTGAAGTCAAAAGAGAAGTGATGCAAGATGTTCAAATTACTAGAAAGACTCATCGAAAGATAGATGATATTTTAGCCATCGAAGCTGGTTTAACTAGAATAAGCGCACAGTTAACTCGAGCAATTAAACAAATGACTGAATTAAATGTACAAAGCAAACGAGCAGACTTGATGACAGCGCAAATGGAAAAACTCAATGCTGAAATTCGAGAGCTGAATGGTGGCGATGATGTACCGGAATCAACGGTCATCGTTGATGATATTCCATTAGTCGAAAGTGAGGTTGATTCAAATGGCGATGATGGCCAAGAAGAAACAAACTCAAATTAAGCTAACTGGGATGATTAACCCACATTTTTATAAAGTTTGGCATGCAAAGTGTCCTTATGTTTTGATGAAGGGCGGGCGTGGCTCTTTTAAGTCATCGGTTATTAGCTTGAAATTGGCTACTGAAATGAAGAAACACACACAAGCTAAGCATAAAGTGAATGTAGTATGTATGATGAGTCAACACAAGTACTTGCGTGATGCTGTTTATGAGCAGATAAAATGGGCTCTTTCTATGTTGGGTATATCTAAAGAATATAGATTTCGTACATCTCCACTGCGAATTATCCATAAAAAAACGAGTTCTGCTTTTTACTTCTATGGCGTTGACGACCCTTTAAAACTTAAGTCTAATGCAATCGGTGATGTTATCTCGTTGTGGTATGAAGAAGCTGCTAACTTTGAAAGTGCAGAAGTATTCGATCAAACGAACGCCACTTTCATTCGTCAACGTTCACATTGGGTGGATCAAGTGCAAGTCTACTATTCATGGAACCCGCCTAAAAATCCATATGATTGGGTAAACGAATGGGTAGAGAAATGTATGAGGTTAGATGACCATTTAGTGGACCACTCAACTTATTTAGATGATGAGCTTGGCTTTACTGATCCGCAACAATTAAAGCTCATTCAAACTTATCGTGAAAATGACGAAGATTATTATAAGTGGCTGTATCTAGGTGAAGTAATTGGGTTAGGTACGCTCATCTATAATATGGATCACTTCCATCCGATTGATGAGTTGCCAAACGATGACTATATTACACAAATAAGTTTCTCTATTGATAGTGGTCACCAGATTTCTGCTACTACATGCGGTTGCTACGCTATTACGAGGAAAGGCAATGTAATTCTATTAGACACTTATTACTATTCGCCAGAAGGAAAAGTGAATAAGAAAGCACCAGACGAACTAGCAAAAGACTTACATGAATTTATTGAGAAGTGCCAAACAAAATATAATAAATTCGCTTATAAGATTACAATTGACTCGGCTGAAGGAGCTTTAAAAAATCAATACTATAAAGATTACGGTACAGCTTTTCATGCAGTAGCTAAAGCAAAAAAAGTGGATATGATTGACTACGTTCAAAACTTACTGGCTCAAGGTAGGTTTTTTTATTTGGACACAAAGGCTAATCAAATCTTTATCAAAGAACATCGAGATTATCGATGGGACGAAGATACATTACAATCGGATGATCCTAAAGTTATTAAAATAGCTGATCACACATGTGACCAGTTCCAATATTTTGTGAAAGACAATCTCGGTGACTTGGGTCTGAAATGGTAGGTGAGAAAATGGGAGTGTTGCAACGAATTAAAAACTTTTTTAGGAAAGGAGTGAAACGTGCAGGTATGCAAATTAACGGTAGAGAACTTGGAAAGATTACAGATCATCCTAAAATCGGAATTGATCCAAAGGAATATGAGCGAATAGCAGAAGACTTTCGTTATTATGCTGCTGACTTTCCGCAAGTCAAATATATTGACTCTTACGGTGAACGTATGAACCGCCAATTCAATTCTTTGAATGTTGCTAAAACAGCTTCAAGGAGATTAGCAAGTATTATTTTTAATGAGAAATGTAAAGTAACGCTTAACACACCAGACACAAAGACAGAAAACACTATCAATTTAGATGAAGCAAATGCCTTCTTAGAAAAAACGCTATACGCGAATAACTTCTATAACTTATTTGAACTGAACCTTGAAAAAGGTATTGCGGCAGGTGGTTTTGCTATGCGTCCATATGTCGATAATGATGAAATTAAAATTTCATGGATTCGTGCAGATCAGTTTTATCCACTGCGATCAAACACAAATGAAGTTAGTGAATGTGCAATAGCAACACGTTCAATTCAATCAGAGGGCAATATAAACTATTATTACACATTGCTTGAATTTCACGAGTGGGTGAACGGTAATTACGTTATCACGAATGAACTATATAAATCAGAATTAGAAAGTTCAGTGGGAAAACAAGTACCACTCGAAACGATTTATCCTGATTTAGCAGAAACGGTAACGTTGGAAGGACTCAAACGCCCACTTTTTGTTTATTTCCGCACGCCTGGAGCAAATAACAAATCGCTAGAAAGCCCGCTTGGATTGGGTATTGTCGATAATGCTAGAGAAGTATTAGACACAATCAATTCTACTCACGATCAATTCACATGGGAAATTGACATGGGACAACGTCGAGTAGTAGTTCCTGCAGAATTCTTAAAAACAGATGAAGCACATCCTCCGATGTTCGATAGTGGACAGAACGTTTTCGTTGGTATGTACGGCGCTGAACGTGTAGGTGTACAAGACATTACAACGGCTATTCGTACTGTTCAATATAAAGATGCTATTAGCCATTTCATTAAAGAGTTTGAGGTTCAAGTGGGATTGTCAGTTGGTTCCATGAACTATGCTGATGATGGACTAAAAACAGCCACTGAAATTGTTTCTAATAATTCAATGACGTATCAAACTCGTTCAAGCTATTTGACGATGGTGGAAAAAGCTATCAATGAACTGATTCACTCTATTTTTGAATTGGCAGGATACAAAGAATTCTTTAGTATGCAAATGCCACTCATTGAATTAGAATACGAAAGTTATGTTGTTAACGTGAGTTTTGAAGATGGCGTTTTTGTCAATCAAGATAAACAGCAAGAAGATGACTTGAAAGCGGTGGTTGCTGGTGTCATGCCGAAAAAACAATTTTTAATTAGAAATTATAATCTGACTGAGGAAGAATTAGAGGAGTGGTTAAGTGATTTAACCAACGAAATGCCATCACAAGAGGCAGGAACTAATGACAGGCGTAACCAAGACGCCATGTTTGATGTAGGTGATTAGAGTGATTACTCCAGAAAAAATGCAAAAACAAGCTGATGCGATAACGAACGTTTACTCGTTATTAGAGGACAAAATCTTTAATTTAATCATTAAGACATTGCTTAAACGCGATATCAGTAAAGTTGATAAGAAAAATGTGATGCTTTGGCAAATTGAACAGCTTAATTTAATGGGTGTGTTGAATGATAAAGTCATTAAGTTGCTAGCACTTTATACAAAGTCATCGCAAAATCAAATTAAGAAATTGATTGTTGATAATGGAATTCAAATTGTGAATGAAATAGATAAAGAATTAGAACGTATGCTTAAAAAAAGTGTACCTGTCACGAAAGAAATAAATGAAATTCTTGATTCATTTCTAAATCAAACGTTTCTAGATTTGAACAATAATGTGAATCAAACGTTAATCACTTCAAATTATAGTCAAAATTCAACGATGAGAGCTTATCAAGCAATCATTAAGCAATCGACCCTAGAAACCCTAACTGGTCTAAAAACGCATGAACAGGCTGTAAGAGATAACGTGTATAAAATGGTCGATGAAGGACTTAAATCTGGTTTTAAAGACAAAGCTGGACGTGAGTGGTCGATGGAAGCTTATTCACGTACTGTAATTGAAAGCACTACACATCGAACATTTAACGATTTACGTTTAAAGCGAATGAAAGATTTCGATTGTGTCACTGCTTTAATGAGTAGTCATTCATCAGCAAGAAAAGCGTGCGCAGGGATACAAGGAGACTGGGTTCTTACAGTGCCAAAATCAAAGGCACCAAGAGAATTTCACCATATACCTTCAATCTACGATCACGGATATGGTGAGCCATGGGGAACACAAGGTACTAATTGTTCTCATATTCTTTACCCTGGAATACCAGGAGTAAATACAAATAACCAGCCTCAATATGATCCCAAAGAAGTACAAAAAAATGCTGAAATCAAACAAAAACAACGGAAATTAGAGCGTGATATTCGTTACCAGAAGAAACGCTTAGCATCTGCAAAAGCATTGAATGATGAAGTGGTGCAAAAGAAGTGCAAAGATATGATTCGCTATAAGCAAAGTCAAATAAGAGAACTGGTCAAAGAACATGACTTTTTAACTCGTGATTATAGCAGAGAACAAGTTTATTTAAGTTGAAAGGGCTGATACGTCATGAAAAAGTTGATTATCAAAAAGAAAAGTACAGCTCGAGGAGATAAGATGCACGTTGGAAACTATGACATTTTAGTTGATGGCGAGCCAATAGATGCTAGACATCTTAAAAATATCAGAATCGAGGGTGTAGCTGGTGAATATCCAACTGTAGTGCTTGAATATGCGCCTAGGCAATTAGAAATTGATGGGTTAGTAGTAAATATTTCTAAAGAGGAGGCTAAATAAGTGGAATTTAAAGAAGCAAAAAGAAGAAAAGAGCGTGGGCAAACAAATGAAGAGTTTCTGAAATGGGTAATTGCTGAAGCAAAGGACTTTGAACAAATATCAATTACAGTGCAGTTTCCTTCTGGTTTGATTGAAACTTATTTTAGCCAAGAAGGTAGTTTGCCACTTGTAGGAATGCTAGAAGTTGGAAAGCAACAAATATTAAATGATATGAACAACTAGAATTTATCGCCCTGAACACGGCGTTAAAAGGTTTATTTTTTATACTCTCGTGGTCGTTGCCACGTTAAATATTCGAAGGAGGAAACAAAATGAAACGTGAACAACTGAAAGAATTAGGGTTAACTGATGAACAGATTGGTTCTGTTATGGCTCTACATGGGACAACTGTTAATGAATTGAATAGTAATGTTGCAACTGCAGAGCAACAAGCAAATCAATACAAAGAGCAGTTAGATGCGAATCAATCTGAACTTGATGCTTTGAAAAAGTCGGCAAAAGGGAATGAAGAACTTACCACTCAACTGTCTGAACTTCAAGAAAAGTACAATCAGGCTAAATCTGATTCAGAAACCAAAATTGCAGAAATCAAAAAAACTTCTGCTGTTGAATTGGCTTTAACCCAAGCAGGCGCTCGAAATATTAAAGCTGCAAAAGCTTTGTTAGATAACGAAAAATTAGAGCTATCAGATGAAGGAATCAAAGGACTTGAAGAACAACTAACAGCACTCAAAGAAAGTGATGCTTATTTGTTTGAGCAGGACACATCTACTCCGCCACCAGCTGACAAAAAGGCGACTTTTGACGGTAACGCTTCTGGTACTGCTACACCTAGCCAAGACGACGCAACTGCACAAATGATTGCTGCAATGACGAACGATATTCCAAAATAAAGAAAGAGGGAAAATACACATGGAAACATTAAACAAAATGATTTTACCAATGAAGCTACAAATGTTCGCTGATAATGCTACTTTGAATTATGCAGAAGCATATCAACAAGGACTGCAAAAACGTTATTCAGAAAATGGGATTCTATATTCTCAAAAACTATGGAATTCTCCATCGAATGGTTTATTGAAATGGGTAGGAGCGAAAACCGTTAAAGTTCCTAAATTACTAATCAAAGGTGGACGTAAAGACCGCACACGTCGTTCCATCACAACTGCAGGAGCAAATTATGAAAACCAGTGGGAAACTTACGAATTGAAAAATGAACGTTACTGGGATACTTTGGTTGATCCATTAGATGTTGACGAAACGAATTTTGTTACTTCAATTGCTAATATTACTAAAACATACAATGATACAGAGAAAATTCCTGAAAAAGATAAACAAATGTTCTCGTCTCTTTATACTTTGAAAAAAGCAAAAGACGGTGGAAAAGGAATTACTGAACTTGAATTGACTACTGAAAATATCTTGACACAATTTGATGAAATGATGACAGCGATGGATGAAGCAGCAGTTCCAGCTGTAGGACGTTCATTATACGTTACACCGACTGTTAAAAAAATCTTGAAAAACGCTCAAGGGTTGCAACGTACTTTATCTGTTCAAAATAATAACGGTGTGATTGATCGTGCGGTAAATCGTTTAGATGAAGTAACGATTGAACCAGCCGTTCCATCAGCATACATGAAAACTCTTTATGATTTCACTGTAGGTGCAGTTGAAGACCCAACAGCTCAAACTATCCAAATGATGCTAATTCACATTCCATGCATGTGCGCACCAGAAAAATATTCATTCGCTGGTTTAGATAAACCTTCTGCTTCCACTTCGGGTAACTATTTATACTATGAACAATCATATGACGATGTAATTTTGTTTGAAACCAAAACAGATGGCATTTCGTTTGTTGTAACTCCTGCACAAACAAGCGGTGGAGGTGAATAAAAATGAAGGCAAAAAAAGGGAATCGAGTGATTGCTGTAGATGACACTGACAAAGATTTTTATAAAGCTCAAGGTTATGACATTGTCGAATTAGACGAATCTCAAACAGCTTATAAAGTTGTCGAATCAGCAACTGGCGGAAAAACATATACTGTTAAACAGTACAATGCATTGTTAGCTGAAAACGAAAAATTGAAGCAACGCATTGCAGAACTAGAGAACAGTAACGAACCAAATCGTGACGAGTTAAAACAAAAGTTAACAGAATTGGGTGTAGAGTTTGCGAATAACACTTCAACTCAAAAACTAACTGAATTGCTAAAAAATGCTGAAACAAAAGGAGAAGTTGAGTAACCTCTCCTTTTTGTTGTGAGGTGCTTAAATGAGCTATTTAACATTCGAAGAATACAAAAAACTTCGTTTCAATAAAATTCAAGATAAAAATAAGTTCGATGAACTTGAACCATACGCTGAACAGCATATTGATCGTTTAACATCTGACTATTACCTAATAAATAAATTAGAACTCGATACAAACAGCTATCGAGTTCTGAAATTTAAAACGGCAATGGCCATTCAAACGGAATACCTTTATTCAATTGGTGGTAAAACTTCTCTACAAGAGTTATTGAGCAGTTCACCGTCAAGTGTTAGTATTGGTCGGATGCGTGTTGAATCAGGAAACTCTAATTCTGCCACTTATGGTAGGACTTTGGTTTCATCTGAGGCATATGACGAATTGCTTCGGACAGGTCTTTTATACAGAGGAGTTGATTATAAATGATTCCACAGATGCCAAAAGAATTCTGTAATCAGTCAATTATTCTTCGTTTAAAAAAAGGAAGCGATAAATGGCAAAAACCGATTTTTGAAGATGACATTACTATCGAAAATATGATCTTCCAACCTCAAACGGTATATAGTGGTTCGAATAATAATAGGAAAGTGGTAGCAAATGCTATCGCTTTTTTATTTTCTAATGTTTCAAGTCCTATGCCTGAAATTTCAAAGGAGCATGTGGGTTCTGAGATTATTTTTGAGGGCAAAACTTATTCTTTAGTGACTATCGTAGATAATCGGAATCCATTTAGTAATGAAGTTTACTCATACGAGTTGGAGGTGCTGTGATGCTTCATGTAAAAATTGATAAAAATGGAGTAGAACGAAAGCTTTCGGTCGTTAATTTAGAAAAAGCTTCTTACTTTATGACTAACCAAGCGCACGCAGATATGAATCTATACGTGCCAAAAAAGGAAGGTCACTTAAGACGTGATTCTTATACTCGTGATAATCATATTATTTTCACGGCTCCATATGCTAAAACGCAGTTTCGAGGGCTAATTGTTACTAAAACAGGTCGATTAGTTCGTATCAAACGATACACAACTCCTGGAACAGGTAGACGTTGGGATTTACGTGCTAAGTCAAAACATATCAATGACTGGCGAAAGGCGTTCATTAAAGGGGGGCAACTATAGTGGATCTCTTAGAACGATTAGCCGATTCTATTGATTCTGTTAAAGGAATGCCGATGCCATGTTCAATTGGTTTCTTAAACGGTGAAGATACCTTGTGTGTTTATACACTTCCAGGAAGCCGAACAACAGAAGAATACTTTGACGGAACTAGAGAACGTGAAATGCTTTATGAAATTGGGTTTAATACGAAAGACCAAGAAAAAGCGAATAGGGCTCTGTGGCTAATATCAAATTATTTAGAAAAACTGACTTCGATTCAATCGGAAAATGATAGTTTTGAATTTATTGGAATTGAAATAAGCGATACTCCTTTCGTAAGTGAACAGGACAGCGAAGGGTTATCAACATACTTACTAGATGTAAAAATCATGATTCATCAATTTTAGGAGGAATTTACTAATGAAAAATATTTTACCAATGGACCTACAAACATTTGCTGACCCAGCTCCAAGCAAAGAGTTTTTACTAAACTTTAAAAATAAAGTAGAAATTGACGTAGCTGGCAATAAATCACTAGATGCAATCGAAAGTGCAGATTTTGCTTTACTTGCAGCAGGAATTAGCAATATCACACCTGCAGCAGCCGATACAACTGATGCTACTCCGTATTACGACGGAGAAGGATTTACTGAATCGGAAGTAACAGGTAAAAATATTACGTTTGCCATTTCTGGTCATCGAGTTTTCGGGGATAAAGCACAAGATTTTGTTGCAAAACATTTCTTGTCAATTGGTGATGAACTTCGCACACTCGCTCGTTGGACTGACGCGAAAGGAAATAAAGTTCAAGCAGTTGTCACTATGACGTCTATCGTGCCATTTGGTGGTGCTGCTAATGCTAAACAAACATTTAGTTTCACTCTTGCATTTAATGGAAAGCCGGTCTTAGAAGAAGCGGGGGAGTAATTAGCCCTACAAGCGTAACGCTGAACAAAACAACGTTATCGCTCGCTGTTGGGGCAAATGAGACGCTAGTAGCGACTATTCTACCTACAAACACAACAAATAAAAATGTGGCTTGGTCAGCTGTTGATTCTACCATTGCCACAGTTGATACAAAAGGTAAAGTAGTTGCTGTTAAAGCTGGTACAACAAAAATTACAGTAAAAACGGTAGATGGAAATAAAAACGCAGAATGTGCACTAACTGTCACCGCACTATAAAACTATTTTAGAGCAGATGAGCGATTGGCTTGTCTGCTCTTATATTTCAGGAGGAAAACATGGCTATTAACAATGTAATTGACTTAGATGCCAAATTATCGCTAACAAAATCTGTGAGAATTGCAGGAAAAGTATATGAAGTTCAAATTTCAGATGAAATTGACAAAGTCTTAACTGATTTAACGACTTTTGATATTCCAGACCAATTAAAAAATATGACTTCAAAACTTGAAAAAATGGATGAAAATGACAGTGAAACTAAAGAATTCAAAGAATTTACTCAATCCGAAATGGATGAATTAAAAAATAAAGCCGTAACTACGCTAGATGTGATTCTTGGAAATGGTGAAGGTAATCGCGTTTATAATTTTTACAACAAAAGCACAAAAGCCCTTTTCACAATCATCGGATTGCTTGAAAAAGAATTGGGAGAAGTTGTTTCTGAGCGTAGTAAAACAGCAAAAAAACATTACAAAAATAATCGTAAGAAGTGATTAGATGTTTGATCTAACGAGAAAACCAGAAACAACAGTGATTATTTCAGGTAATGAATATCAAATTGATTTGTCTTTTGACACAGTTATTCGATTCTATGAACTAATAGACGATAAAAATTTGGAATCTATAGAAAAAATAATTCTTGGCTTCAAATTGTTTTATATCGATTCGAAAAAAGCAGAAGATACATTCACTTTTGAAGAAATGCAACAAGCTATTAACGACATAGTTGACTATATTCAATCGAATCCGTATGGAAGCGTTGGAAGTGAAGGAGAAACGACTGGTCAGGATTCAAATATGAATTACTCGTACTCACAAGATGCTGGAGCTATTTACTCTTCGTTTATGGCAGATTACAAAATCGATTTGTTAAATGAGCAAGGTTCAATGCATTATCTAACTTTCAAAGCATTGATGTCTGGTTTAAGCGAAGATACTCAATTTCAACGGATATTAGCGATTCGGTCAAGAAGTATCGCTGGTTTAGAAGGGGAAGAGTTAAATAGCTTATTAGAACTGAAAAATTATTATGCTCTTGAGTCTGAAAAAACAGTTAACAGTCTTGATGACCAGTTGGGCGATATGTTTTCTATGTTAGCAGCACAAGCCAAATCATAAGGAGGTGAGTGTTTGAGCGCAGATGCAACAATTAATATTGACGTGATGCTGTCAAATTTACCTAAATTTAAAACAGACGTTAATTTCGTGGATGATGTATTAACAAAATTGGGAATGAACACAGGTTCAAAAATTGACGATTCATTTAAAGCTGAGACCGCAAAAGTTACAACAATTGCCAAATCAACAAAAAAAGATGTCGATCAAACTTTTGATAAACCAGTTAAGTTCACAATCAAGGCTGATAATTCGGATGCTGAAAAAGACGTCAAAGAAACAAAGGCTTTTTTAAAAGGCATACCGAAAAGCAAAATAACTGAATTAAAGGCGGACAATGACGGGGCATCACTGAAAATAAAAGCTACAAAAGAGGGTATAAGCAAGATACCTAACAAAAAAGAAACAGTACTTAACGCAGATGCTTCACAAGCAAAAAACGAAACAAAAGAGCTCGGTGATACTGCTGAAAAAACCGAATCTAAGTTTATCAGCTTGAAAGATAAATTATCAATTGGTGCGATTGCTGGTGCTTCTTCACAAGCGTTGCAGATTTTAACAGGTAGTTTTTCAGATTTGATCGGTGAAACTACTCAATCATCTGACGCAATGGATAAATTCAAATCTACGATGCAATTTGCTGGCTTTACAGAAAAAGAAACAAAAGAAGCTGCTAAATTTGTAAAAAAATATGCAGATGACACAGTATATGAATTGTCCGATATCTCGAATACTACTGCCCAGTTAGGAGCGAATGGAATTGCAAATTATCAAGAGCTAACAGAAGCAGCAGGAAATTTGAACGCTGTGGCAGGTGGTAATGCTGAAACATTTAAATCAGTAGCAATGATGCTTACGCAAACGGCTGGTGCAGGTAAACTAACTACAGAAAACTGGAATCAAATGGCTGATGCCATTCCCGGTGCATCAGGTAAAATGCAAGAAGCGATGAAAAACAACGGTGCTTTCACAGGGAACTTTCGTGACGCGATGGAAGAAGGTCAAATATCAGCTGAAGAATTTAGTAAAGCGATTGTTGACTTAGGTATGACTGATGTAGCTGAAGAAGCTGCAAAGTCTACTAAGACTTTTGAGGGCGCAATGGGTAACCTCCAAGCGAATATCGTTACTAAAATGAACGAGATTGTTGATGGCATCGGTAAAGATAAACTTACAGATATCATCAGCTTCATATCAGACAATACTACTAAATTATTTGATTCTATTTTGAAAGGCATAGATTATTTAAACGATAATCAGGATAAATTATCGAGTATCTTTGATAATTTGAAAAAGATTTCTAAAATATTTTTTGGTGCTGCGTGGGACACGGTTCTTGATATTATTGAAAAACTCACTGGCAATTTTAGTTTACTTTCAAAAGAAACTGGCAAAACGAAAGACCCATTACAACGATTTGATGATGTCTTAAGTGCGTTGTCAAAACACGAAAAAGGAATAGCTCTTTTAGGAAAAGCATTAACTACCTTATTTATTGCCAACAAAATTGTTGGTGTGGTTACAGCTTTTGGGAAACTGCTTGATATATTTGGTGGAACGGCGTTACTTGCTAGTCCAATTTTTCTTATACCTGCAGCAATTGCAGGAATTGGATTTGCGTTTTATAAAGCATATAAAACAAGCAAGCCATTTCGCGAGTTCATAGATGGAATTGTTGATGCAGTAAAAAACTTTGTAGAGGTATCTTTGAAGAAAATAAAATCATTTTTTAAAAATGTATCAGAAGGATTTGTTGAATTTAAAGAGTCGGTTACAGAGAAAGTTACTAGCATCAAAAAAAGTATCAAAAAGGTTTTTAATTCCATTATCGATTTCTTCAAAGAAGACTGGAAAGAAGTATTAACATTCATTCTAAATCCAATTGCAGGTACAGTTGCTCTATTGTACAAACACAATAAGAAGTTTAAAAAGTGGGTAGATGATTTACTTGATACTATCAAAGATGGATTGAAAGCTTTTAAAAAGAAAGTTCTTGATCCACCATACTATGCAATTACAGATTTGATTGATAAAATAGCTAAAACTTTTTCAAAATGGATGGGCAAAATAGAAAAAGCCCTAGAAAAAGCGGGGAAGAAACTTGGGAAAGCTGCAGAGGTAATTTTTTGGCTTATCTATGGTCCAATACGACTAGTCGGCAGAAAAATAAAAAAAGGGTTCGATGAAGTTGTTGAATGGGTAGAAGACAAACTTGAAAAAGCAGGAAAAATAGTTGGGAAGGTTGTCGATAAAATCTCTTCAACAATAAAAAAAATATTTAATTCTTTATCAAAATCAGTAAAAAAATCAATGGAATTATTTACTGAATATGTTATTGAGCCTGTGAATTCAGTTCGAAAAAAAGTCGTTAAAACAATTAGTAACTTAGTAGATAAAGTAGTCGATTTCTTTGTTGATTTAGTCAATATTACAAAGCACAAATGGAGAGAAATAAAATCCTCGATGGAAAAACCGGTTGACGATGCTAAAGAAAATGTCTCTAAAACCATCAGCAAATTAAAAGAAAAAATAGCTGAAATTTTTGACCGTATCAAATCAACAACTAAAAGCGCATGGAATACAATTAAGCGCTACACAGTGGAACCAATAGAGGACGCCTACAAAAAAGTAGTTAAAAAAGTAGGAGAGATTTATTCTGGTGTGACAAAATATTGGAATGATTTAAAGGACAAAACAAAAGAAAAATTCGATGAAATTGTTGACTATGTTAAAAAAGTCCCTGGTCGTATCGGCAAAGCTTTTAAAGATGGAAAAGAAGCAATCGGCGATGGTGTTAAAGCCGCAGCACAATACATGATAGATATTTTGAAAAAAGGTGTGAATGGTGTAATTGGTGGTATCAACTGGGTTTTAGAAAAAGTTGATGCACCAGATTCAGTTCGAATTGACGAATGGAAACCTAAGGATGTTGCAAAATTTGCTACAGGTGGTATTCACCAAGGTGGGTTGATGCTTGTTAACGATGGCGAAGGAGAGGAATTGGTTCGACATCCTGATGGAAGAATGGAAATTCCAAAAGGGAAAAATGTTTTGATGCATGCGGAAGCTGGTACTCAAGTATTGAATCATAGCCAAACAAAATCGTTTGCTGAAGCTTTTGGTATTCCAATGTACTCAAAAGGGAACGTAAGCAATCTAGGTGATTTCTTCAAGTCTGCGTGGAATGGAATAAAAGACATTGGTTCTGATATTTTAGATGCAGTTCAACATCCAGTGGAGTTTGTTAAAAAAGCTATTTCGGAACATGTGAATTTTGATGCTACTCATCCAGTATTTGATATTGCAACAGGTGGTGTCAAGAAAGTAACGAATGGCGTTATGGATTGGATCAAAGATAAAATAGCAAGTTTTGGCTCTATTGGTGGAAGTTTTGATGGAGCAATGGCTGATAATGTTTATAAATATTTAGTCGATATTGCAAATCAGACCGTAAGTAAATTTGGTATGAGTGGAATAACTTCGGGTTATCGACCAGGAGACCCTTACTACCATGGAAAACACCAAGCGATTGATATTGCTTACCCTGCTGGAATGAATGGTTCAAGCAAGTATTTCGACCCTGCAAACTGGGTATTTGAACACTTTGCTGATAAGGTTGGCTATGTTATTACACAAGGGAAAGTTCGAGATAGAACAGGCCAATCAGGACAACCAGCCACAGGTGAATGGGAACCTTGGCCAGACAATGACCACTATGACCATTTACACATTACAGGTAAGCTTGGCTCAGGTGATATTTATAAAGCAGGCGAAGGCGGCGGGAAAGGTTCGCCTACAGGTTCTGGCGTTGCAAGGTGGACTAGCCAATTAAAAGAAGCCTTGCGAATGAACGGACTGCCAACTAATGCTTCGTATATCAATGCTTGGTTAAGGCAAATTGAAACTGAGTCGGGTGGTAATGAACGAGCCGTTCAAGGTGGGTACACCGATATTAACTCCATAAGTGGTGATCTAGCCAAGGGACTTTTACAAACTATTACAGCAACGTTCAATGCATTTAAATTTCCTGGTCACGGAAATATTTTCAATGGCTTTGATAATATGTTAGCTGCAATCAACTATGCTAAAACTCGATATGGATCATCTATGCTTTCGGTAATTGGTAACGGACACGGTTATTCAAATGGGGGAGAAGTATTTGGGCCAGAGTTAGCTATGTTTGGTGAAGACCCTGCTTATCCATATGAAATAAACATCAATCCTGCAAAACCAAGTGCAGACATGCTGATTCAAAAAGCGATTGTTGCAAGAGAAAGGTACAAACCAGCTGTACAAGCGAATCAAGCAGTTTATTCAAATCAACATTCAAATGGCGGAAATGAGCACAAAACGATGAGTAAAAAAGATATTGAAACAATCGTCCAAGCGTTAAATGAAAGACCAGTGCGCGTCGAAAGTATTCTTGATGGTGAAAAAGTCAGCAAGAACTTCGATGAACGAGGTGGTAGTGAATTAACCAAAAAAATGTACATGGGAGGTGGGCTAAGTTTTGGAAAATAAAACGCTCGTCTATTTACAATTTAGTGATGGATTATATAATCTTTTAGAAAACTATCAAATAAAAATTATCGATATTAAAGTGGGAATGCCAGTTCCCAAAAATGAATTTACCTCCTCGTCTGGATCAAGAGGACAAAGATTGTCAACACACTCTTTTGATGCTTTTCCACTCACGTTTGACTTCGATTTTTTTGCTAAAACATTAGATGATTTAATACTCGTTGAAACGGAATTGAGAGAATTGTTTTTTCGTGAGACCGAGTATTATTTTATTTATTCGAAAGAACCTGGAAAGAAATTTCTAGTCACCATTGATAGCATTACCTCAACTAAAAAAGCATTTTATATGGGTAATTTTTCTATTTCATTTAATGTATATAAAGGTTGTTCAGAGGCTTTAACATCTACATTATCCGACTTTGATTTGGGCGATGAATGGCAATTTTCTCAAGGTCTATTGGCTGACGATTACAAGTATCGGCATGATACGAGTCGATTTGATATTTTTAATGGTGGTAGCTTTGAAGTCAATCCGAGAGAAAGCTATTTACAAATAAAAATTGAAGGTGAATCCGAAGGTAATTTGACAGTTTTCAATCGAACGACAGGTGATAGATTCGTCTATTATCCTAGTTTATCTACCGATTTAGGTCAGACTTTAATTATTGAAGGAGTCTATCCCAAACTAAATGGGGTTAATTGTGGAATTGATACGAATCATGGGCTGATTAACTTAGCTGAAGGGATAAATGAGATTGAAATTCAGAATATTACTCGTGTACGTTCGTCTTGGGATTTCAATTTCTTGTATAAGTAGGTGAGTCCATGAATGATATTTTAATCAGAAATTATGAAGAGACAAAAGAAGAAATCCTTATCGACTTTGATAAGGATTCTTTTGTTTCTAATTGGCAACAAAATGAAGCTTGGGAAGTTTCTTTTACAGTGCCGAAAACTTTGAGGAATAAGGCAACATTTGAGCTAATTGAATTTGAAAATTATGTCATGTTTGAAGGTGAAATGTACTCAATCAAGCAACTGCGAAGGTATGCGGTTGGTCAACAACTATTTAAAGCTGTGACAGCTACACACATTTATTACACTATTCAAGATGGAAGACAATACAATGTTATTTCAGGCACAAAATCAATTAGTGAGTTACTAACTCATATTTTTAAGGCAGGTAGCAGGGGATTTAGTTGGGAAGTTATCGATCCAAACAATGTGTTTCTAAAGAAAGAGCAAGAGAATTTTGGGAATGATAATTATTTGAATCTAATCAATCAAATATTAGCAGATTATGGTGCTGTTGTTATCCCTAACAACAAGCATCTTGTTTTTTATCCGTCATCAGAATTTGGTCAAGTTACTGAAGAACAAATTCGTTATAAATACAATACAGATGATGTTTCATTTGATATCGATACGTATGCTTTGAAGACTCAGATTCGTGGCTCAGGCAAGAAAAAAGAAGATGATACTTACTATTTCCCACCAGTCACTTATACAAGTCCTGTTTCAAAACAATTTGGGATTCGAATTCAAGATCCTATTGAAGATGAACGTTATACCATTCAAGGCAACATGCTTGAATATTTAAAACAATCAATTCATGACTATCCAGATATTTCGGGTTCAGTAAGTTTAAACTGGGCAATCTCTTTGGAAAAAGGAGATAAGGTTTCGTTTATTTACGAACCTCTAAATATCAATACATTAATTCAAGTGGTGGGTATTACAAAATATCCTGCGTTACCTAATAAACCACCCGAGATCGTATTAAGTAATACGAAAAAAACGATGACTGCTATTCTGGCCAATTTAACTAAGAAAGGACTGATGTGACTTGGGACTATTAAAATTAGTCAAAAATAGAATTTCTAGCGAATGGAAAGAAATTTTTAATCAAAATGTTGATTATTTGAATGGCTTAGAAACGAAGGTTGACTCGCAAAACGAAGCAACTAATAGTCGAATAGACAACTTAGTGTTAAACGCTGGGGGAGATTCACCTAACGAAGTGGTGGACGCACGAGTCAACAGCAGAGGTGAAAAATTTGCTACATTACAAGGAAGACTGACTTACCATGAAGACTTAGCAGACCAAAAAATAGCTGACACTGAAAAAGAATTAGAGAGTCAGAAAGAGCAAATTGGTCAGTTAAACGAAGTAATCGCAGGCTTGTACGCAGGAAGCGGCTCAAACGTGGATATTTATGTTTCTGCAAAAAACGGAAATGATAAAACCGGTGATGGAACTGAACAAAAACCATTTAAAACAATTCAAATTGCTATAAATCAAATACCACTGATCAACACATCAACGTCAACGATTTGGATTGATGATGGGGTATATTTAGAAGATGTATTTGTTCGAGGAATCAGCGCAGGAAAAATAATTATTCGAACGATACAAAGTCCAAGTACGCTCGATGTGACAAAATCAGATATGCCTGTGAAAGTCAGATCTGTATCTTTCTTCTACTGTTCTGGTTATTTTCAAGCTCAAGGATTAGAACTTGTAGATCAAGCTAATGCACCTATTTACGAAGGACGTAAGTACAGTTTTTGTTGCGAGCAGGGAGGGTATCTAGCTTTATACAAAGTTAGAGTAGCTGAAAATACTAAAAGCATGAGCGACCATACTGCAAGCTATGTTGGCGGTATGTCAAAAATGCATATATATGATTCATATTTTGCAAATCAAAATCAAATCAACATTTCTCGGTTGTTCGGTGAAACGAGAGCTTCAAGTACTGTGACTGGAGCTTCAAATAATATTGCGTTTGAAGCTGATAACGGAACCGTTCGCGACGGGACAACGTCAACGTTATCTGCAACAACAAAACATAAAGCAAGCGCACAAGGATTGATTATTGCGAAAGGAACGGTGTTGAGCTGATGGTTTATAAATTGAATGAGTCTTTAATCAAAATTCAAGCTGAAGCAATCAATCCAATTCAGACAAATGTCGTCTTTTGGTCGCACGACAGAAGTACAGCAAAACTTCGCTTTAAACTGATGAAAGACGGCGTTGCTCAAAGTTTGCCTGAGGGAACAATCGTTCCAATTCGATTAAAATTTCGTTCAGATACTGCTGAGGGCGGTTATGGAAGTCATGACTATTTAGCTACGATTGAAGATCGAGTAAACGGGATTGTGTCTATCGTGATTAAAGATAATCTGCTCGGATATGTTGGAAAAATCGAAGGTAGTATTTATATGGAATTTCCTAACGATCAGTCATTAGATACGGCAGGTCGTTTTATTTTTGATATCAAGCGAAGTCCAATCGACGTAACAACGCAAGAAGTAGATGATTACTATTTTGAAGGATTTGAAGAAGTGATTGATCGTTTAGAAGCGATTAAAGCAGAAATGGATGCACTTGATTATAAATCATTTCAGAAACATAAATTAACTGTTGATGATGGAAGAGCGATGCGTTTAGCTGACTTAAATCCTCGTCCAACCACCATCGATGATTTGACGCGACCAGGCTTTTACTATATTACAAGTGCAGAATCAAATACCTTTATTCCTGCGGATCACTATATCCGACAAACTGGTATGGCTGGATCTGGTTGGATAACAATCTATCCTGGTGACACAGGTGGAGGAGTGGTTCAAGAATGGTATCGAAATACGGCAAATGCGGTCGTTAATACTCGACACTTATATCGTAAACAAGAATCAGTTTCTCCTGTTACGTGGAACCCTTGGTCAGAATATGCGCAGACAAACAGCACGATGCTATCGAGTAGCTATTATCAAGGTGCAGCACATCGAATTGCTGAAGCAACCACTACCGGAAAACAAGCAACTAGTTATCTTGAATTAAGCGAGAACACAGGAATTTATTATTTAACCACAAACGAAAGTAAAGCAATGTCTGATTTTACTCAATTACCGCCAGAATTCATTTACGGAGTATTTGTAGAAAATATCCCAAATGCGTCAATTAACAACTTTTTACAACGAATTACCAGTAATGTTACGGATGGAGTATCACAACCACCGGTGACTTATTGGCGTGTCATTCAGAAAAAGGCTGATGGCTACACACCAACTAAATGGCGTAAAGTTGTTTCGCAAGACGATGCACAAATGCATAAACTGACAGGTGATGACGGCGCCGTCGTTCGTTTGAGTAGTTTAAGCCCTAAGCCAAAAAGTTACGAAGAATTCGCGCGTCTATACACTGGTTGGTACTATTTATCGACAGCAGATAGTCAAACGATGGAAGACTATAGTCAGTTACCTCCAACATTGCAAAATGTCGGTGTTTTTATGCTGATTGGTGCAGGTATAGATGTAAATAATGCGACGCAAACATTAATTGCTAATACGACAGCTCAAACGATGGTTTATAGAATTGTTAGAAACGGTTCAGTACTTCCTTGGAAAACTGCAATGAATGATTCTAATACAGTTAATACTACAGAACCTCAGTCGGTTGGAGGCGTTAAAAATTTCTTAGAAGCACCAACGATCAAGGGGGTATCTATTCTTGCTGACAACGAACTACCTTTTGAAGCGTGGTATGTTCAAGCTGTCTCAATTAAAAAAATAGCTGACAAAGGTCGATTGCCTGTGGGAAAGGAAGCGACAACTGCTGGCAAGCAATATGGAAGAAAAATGAAAAGTAATCCTTTGAAATGGAATTCTGATCAAACGAAAGCGGAAGTTTTAAGAGATTGTAAGTTGTTTGTCGATGGAGTTGCAGTACTTGAGCTAGGAGGTTCGGCTGGGAAATGGACGTACATTGATATTTGGAACAATGAGGAGCAAACTCAGTACATTGGCACAGGATATGGCGTTGGCGCAGCCACTGAGGGAACTCTTTGGTACAGACATAATGTTGCTTTTTCAAGATATATGGAAATCAAAGCAGGAACACAAATTTCTCTTGGTTTATCAATGGAAAGCGGTAAAGAATTAATCTCAGGACAAATTATTCATTTTCACGTTATGGAAATTATTTAGTTATAAGGGGGAAATAAGATGATAAGGGTTTGGCAATATGGTCGAACAGGTGGTAAAGAGTATGAAGTAGCAGATGATTTTCCAATTCAAGTGCCGTTTACGGATATACCACCGCTTGAAGAAATCGAATTAGAAGATCAGTTTTTTATTCCATCAGAAGGGCGATGGAAAGAAATTATCAACGGATTGGATAAAGAGAAACTAGACAACTTAACTGCTCTTTATCCTGTGCTACAAGAAGAAAATGAACAATTAAAAGAAAAAGCGGATAGTTTAAGTCAACTAAACGCAAAACTTATGCTAAATGATCTTGCAATCAAACAAGAGAATGCGGAACTTAAAGCAAAATCAGAAAGTCTAGCTCAAATCAATTCAAAAACAATGCTTGCTTCATTACAAAATAGCAAAGACATTGAGTTAATTAAGCAACAATTAAATCTGAATGAAGGAGGCGAGTAATATGTTTAGTTTTGATGATGTCAAGATGATGTATGACTGGGGCTGTTTTACAGATGAACAAGTACAAGAATTTGTTCCAACCTGTATTACGGAAGAAGAAGCGGAACAAATTATTAGCAAATAAAATGTAGGAGGCGTGCTCAATTGAGTACGTCTTTTCTTATGGGAGTTGGTGAGTAGGTGAAAGATGAAGCAGTACAAGACGTTGTCGAGCGTTTGGTTCGTATCGAAACTAAACTTGACAACTATGAAGCTTTAAGAGAAAAAGCAGAAACTGCAAAAGATCAAGCTGAAAAAGCTTATTCTATTGCTTTGAACAATGCTGATGATATTAGAGAAATGAAGGCTAATAACAAGTGGTCGTGGGGCTATATGATAGGTCTCGGTATCACTATTATTGGCTATTTTTTAACAAAATTATAGGAGGATAGTTTTATGATTTTACCAGACAAATATTACAACGTAATCAAGTGGGGCGTGCTGACTGTATTACCTGCAGCCTCTGTTTTAGTCGCGACTTTGGGGAAAGCATATGGCTGGCAAGGAGCCGACATGGCAGTTTTAACCATTAATGCGATTGCTACTTTCTTAGGTGTTGTTACTGGTGTTTCTGCATACAATTCGAATAAATAGGAGGTACTACATGAAAAAGAAATTTTTGTTTGGAGCTGTTACAGCTCTTTTTTTATTACCTGTAAACGCATTTGCTTACTCAATTAATAATGAGTTCAGTTTGTCAGCAAACGAAGGTAGTTCACAACTAGCAAACAATCGGTATATTTTGCTTCATGAAACGGCAAACGAAACTGCAACAGGTCGAAATGAAGCGCAATATATGAAACGCTCATGGTACAATGCTTACACAGCTTATATCGTGGGCGATGGTGGTATTGTTTACCAAGTTGGGCAACCTGGTTATGTCCAATATGGAGCTGGTTCATATGCCAATGCAAATAGTCCAGTGCAAATCGAGTTGCAACATACTCACGACAAAAATACATTTGAAAAAAACTACAAGGCATATGTTGAACTAGCAAGAGATTCTGCTAAGAAATATGGAATTCCTCTAACATTAGATACGCCTTACAATCAATCTGGAATTAAATCGCATTTGTGGGTAACTCAAAATATTTGGGGAGATCACAGTGACCCCTACGGCTATCTTTCTGAGATGGGTGTCTCAAAAACTAAGCTAGCAAATGACCTCGTTCATGGATTTAGTTCAGAAAATGACAATCCTACAACATCACCTGCAGAACCAGTCATTGACCCAACAAGGGCGGGTGCAGGTAATAGCACGCTAACAGATGGTGTGAATTACGCTCACATCGACCAATTCGGTGAAATCGAAAATGCCAATTTGCATGTAGCAGGCTGGCATGTAGCTAATTACAAATACGAGTATATTTTTATTATGGACTATAATACTGGAAAAGAACTAGCTCGTGTAAAAGCGAATGGCGTTTCACGTTCAGATGTAAACTCTGCATACGGCACAAGCGGAAACGTTGGTTATCATATTTCATTCAATATGCGTAGATTCCCGAATAAAAAAGTCTATGTCATGATGCGTGCAACCAATGATTCAAAAGGAAATACGAGCGGTGGAGCACAAGACTTCCACGATTCGCGTTGGTATTTGAATATTCCTAAACGATAAAAATAGCCCGCTCATTGAGCGGGCTGTACATAAGTTAGCTAAAATAGTAAGCTAACTAGTAAGTAAAATTGTAAATATTTTTTGATAGGACAAGAATACTTGTTATTGTTGCACTCAAATTATTATAATTTTCTTCTTGTCAAACATACTATCCAAATAGCTTATAAAATTAGCTCATATATATTGACTTTCAATCATAACTATCGGATACTTTTAATAAAGATAAATGTACCTTTTTGTTGAATTTTTATTATTGAGGTAATATGACGAATTTGGCGTGTCTTAAAACAAGCGCAGAAAAGCGCTGCTTTTTGCGTACACAATCATAATTTGGAGGAATGGCAGCATGAATATTACGGTTAGCATAAATAAAGAATTTGGAGAACTCACAGAGAAAAAAATCAATAGAATTACTAAAAATTTTAATGATGTTGTGAATGTACAAAACATTGATTCACAAATTGCCCTTTTTCAATTCAGCGACCATGCTTTAATTTTGAATCGTCCTAATAATGAAATTGCTGTAGCATTCCCGTCTACTGATTTGATAAGTACTTCATTTGTGAAGTTAACTACTTTGTTAGATCTTTTAGACCTCGACAATACTGGAAAAACTAATATTTCTATAGAAGATATAGTAGATTTAGAATATTCTGTAGCTGATGTAAGTTTGGGGAAATTAGGAATAAATGATAATGAAACAGACGGAGTTGGATTTAGGTTCTTAGTAGATACGTTTGGAGATAATCCAAAAGAATTTAAAATTGAACCTCGTATTGATGATTTTAATAAATTGTATATTTTTTGTAATCAGTCACAAATCAATATTGCAGAGCTTACTGAAGAATTTATTCTGAATTCGGTAAGATATTTACTAGATAAGACTGATGAATATAAACAATTTTATTTAGAAAAAGGTGGTATTAGTGGCCAATAAAGAGCTTGTTTTAATTAAAGAACAAAAGAAAAAAAATAGAGCTAAAAGATTAGAAGAAATTAGAGTTAGTGGTAAAATTATAAGTGTAACTACTTTAATCCCTTTTTATCAAGAAAATAGTAACTTAAAAGAAGGGGAGAAAAAATATGACGTTTAACTCTTCTTTGCCTTTTGATATATCAAAAAAAAATTGGGCAGATGATAATTTGTTTCCCAGTGAAATGTATCTAGATACAAATCTTGCTTTAATGTTAGTGTTACGGCAACCTAATTTTTATAAGATTGAAGAGTTTCTGAAGGAGTATTCTATCACGCGTGGAAATGATGTTTTTTGGTCAGTTTTAACCGAAAGGGAGCTATTTGATTGTATACACGTTGATACTTTAAAAAGTAAAGCAAAACAATTTGGATATCAACCGGCAAAATGGAAAGATATGGAAAACGAGCTTGATCAAGGAAGTTTTGCTACAATAAATAATGAATCGAACGATAGATTTAGTTCGGCCATCAATGTGTTAAGGCAGTATGGGGACGTACTTGATGATGTAAATCCAGCTTCTCAACCCGATAGCAGAATTATTATTAGGGAAAATGCTAGAAAAATATATACAACATACGGCGGTGGAATTAAGGATGCTGAACATATAGCTATTGCTAACGAATTTGGAATCAATAATATTTTGACTAATGATTCTAATAGTGGTAATGGATTCTTTAGATATCCTCAACAGAACATTTATGGAATATCTAAAGTAATATCTACAGGATATAAACCTAATATTAAAGCTAACGAGTATAAGGACTTAATTAGTGGTAGATAGGAATTCACTTTTTTCTAGGGCCTTTCTCAACGGCGTGTGTTCGTTTGAGATAACGATTCTAAAATATGAAATAACTTTATGTACCTGATTATTCTTCAGGTTGCGAAAGCCCTCAACCAATCAATATTGGCTGAGGGCTTTTTATTTTTCACCAACACCATATTCACCTTTGCGGTAAGCGGCTAAATTATTAACTGTACCGACAGAGACGGAAAGTTTTTCAGCAACTTCTTGTGTTGTATAACCACTAGATAGCAACTCATTGATCTTAATGCTTTGTGGAGTAGAGTAGACACCTTCAGTTATCAAAATTTTTCGCACTTTCTGTCGTGACATATTATGATGAATAGCTGTTTCTCGAATAGAGCTATTATTCAAGTAAGTGCGAACAATATCGTCCGCATTTACTTGAACAGTTTTTTTGTATTTTTCTTCTAATTCATTTCTGTATTTACGAGCAGACTCTAAAGTTGTAAATCCTCTTTTTTGATAGTGTTTACGATTGACGACTAAGTCAACTCGATATTTTTTTACTTCGTTTTGAAAGTAAGAGGTAATACCTGCAAATTCAGTTTTCATTTTGCAATCTCCTCAATCGGCATTTACATAGTAAACATAAACTTCTTTATCCATAAAATTAACAGTATATACGTCTAGTGTGTCGTTTAGTTTAAGGTCATCTGAAGAAATAATTACTTTTACGCGAGAATGCTTATGCCCAAAATCGTCTGATAATACTTCTACAGTTTCACCATTCATAATTTTTTCTGGATCAAATTCTTCTAAATCGCCGTGTCCAAAATCTTTTTCTGCGTAGTCGTTTTCGATAAACGTTTTTAATGATTCGTATTCTTCCATGACAAGTTCCTCTTTTCTATTTTTAAGTAATTGTTCCATTTCATTGATATCTTCCTTGTTAGTAATTTTCAAAAATCCACGTGCGGCAGATCGCTTTCTAATATAGTTCATTTGTTCTTTATTTTTTTCTTGCCATTTACGACTAGCTTTAATTTGTGCGTCTGATGTCTTTTTTTCTGTCATGCTGTTCACTCCTCAAAATAAGTTAGCTAACTTAACTACGATTGAAATAATCAAAATTATCATCACAATAATTAAAAATCCATTTAATAATTTTCTTTTCATTTAAATCAATCCTTTCATATATGATATAATAAAAGGGAAGGGAGGGCTTTTCAGCCCTTAACCCTACTTGAGTAGCTTGTTCAGCAAATCTATTAACTTATCAATCAGAGAAAGCACTGCGATTGCTAATCCGATTTTAGTTGTAAGTTGTTTTTGCTGTTCAAGCTTTTTTTCTTCCCTCTTATCTTTCCGACTCAATCGTTTATCACCTCCTTGACTATATATTTATTATATATCGGATATAGATATAGGTCAACACTTTTACATAATAAAAAGCAAAAAAACCTTACTTTTTAGTAAGGTTTTTTGTTTGGATAAATGCTCTTTTCAAATTCGACAACGATTTTTGGTTTGCTATTTAGCTTATATTTTTTTACGACAAATTGTTTTCTACTATTATAATATCCAAAAATAGTGATATTCATTTTTTCTTCGACATCGGCTAAGAAGTTCAAACTGTGATTAGCAATTAAGCAATTAACATCATTCAAACTAAAGCGGACGAGCGGAGTAGAACTATATTGCACAATTTTTATTTTATCAATGGTTCCATAAAGTCGTTCCAAAGCGATCACTCCTTATCTGGTTTAATGAAAGAATAGCCAGCGTAGTCGTAGCGTTGGTGTTTTTTACGCACATCGGGGACATCTGTTTTTACATCAAATAGAAAGTACACTGGCTTACAATTCCTACTCTTAGATGCAGATATTTTAATGTAATTCTTTTGACTATAATATAAATTGATTAGTAATCTATCTTCGATAGCTTCAAATATGATTTCAGTATTCCAAAACCTATACAAGTCGTTAACGAATTTGTGCGACGGATCATAATTGAACCACAAATAGAACCCATCGATTTCTAGCATAGTATCACCTCAAAAAACATTATACGAACAAATGTTCTTTTTGTAAACTTACAAAAGATATTAGACTAGTTTATACTTAACTACTATAAGAAGCGAATATTTTAAAATAAAAATGATTTTGTGGTATTTTCGTGGAATAAAATAAAAAAACAGCACAGATACGCTGTTTTAACAACGTATTGTGCTATTTAAGGAAGCCACTTGACGGGCTCGAACCGTCGACCCCCACCTTACCATGGTGGTGCTCTACCAGCTGAGCTAAAGCGGCATGAATATTTTTACAACTAATAGAATAGCGAAAATATTGAAATTTGTCAATCCTATTTATAGTGAAAAGTGAACATAATGGATTGGAAATAAGTGAGTTAGAGAATTATTTTGTATGGTATTTTATGAATGAGAAAGTAGTTTACCGCATTTGAAAATAACGGAAAGAGCAATGACCTTTTTCTAGCAAAAAAACCTTAAAAAAAACAAAAAAAGTATTGCACGTGATGGAATAAATTGCTATTATATTTATGTACTTGATTCCGGCATAGCTCAGTTGGTAGTAGCGCATGACTGTTAATCATGATGTCGTAGGTTCGAGTCCTACTGCCGGAGTAAGAATAAAAACACAACTTTTTGGAGTTGTGTTTTTTTGTTTTCCATTTGAATAGTTGTTCTCCTTGGGAAAGTCTATTTAGCAGATTGAAATTAGTAGAGTAGAAGAGTAGAATGATGGTTGTATCATGGATTTGGAAAGGATGATTGGATGTCAGCTATTACACCTGAGATGACAAAAAAATTTGAGGAACAATTTTTAGAAAACAATAAACAACAGGCGCTACAGCGTACCGTTGTGAAAAACGGAATTTCTGCATCAGCAGAGAATATTTCTGCTCATGTTGCAAATACACCCGTATTTTCAATTGATTTAGCAACAGGGAATGTCGCAAATCAAAAACAATCTGGACGCTGCTGGATGTTTGCAGCATTGAATACGTTCCGTCATAAAATGCTTACTCAATTTCAATTAAAAGATTTTGAATTATCACAGAATTATACTTTTTTCTGGGATAAGTATGAAAAAGCAAATTATTTCTATGAAAATGTTATTGCAACTGGTAAAGAGGATTTAACAAGCCGTAAAGTAGCCTTCTTGTTAGCAACACCACAACAAGATGGTGGCCAATGGGATATGATTGTTTCTTTATTCCAAAAATATGGAGTAGTTCCTAAATCTGTTATGCCAGAAAGTGCAAATAGTTCTAATTCTCGCGACTTAAATAATTATTTAAACAAAATTTTACGTAAAGATGCAGTTACTTTGCGCAAAATGGTTGCTGAAGGATTACCTGAAGCAGAAATTCAAGCTAAAAAAGAAGGAATGCTTAAAGAAGTGTATCAATTTTTGGCTATTTCATTAGGCACACCACCAGAATCTTTTGATTTTGAATACCGTGATGAAGACAAAAATTACCATATCGACCAAAATCTAACACCAAAAACGTTTTACGATAAGTATGTTGGTGTGAATTTGGACGACTATGTTAGCATCATTAATGCGCCAACTGAAGACAAGCCTTTTGATCGCTCATATACAGTTGAAATGTTAGGCAATGTCGTTGGTGGAAAAGAAGTTAAATATCTAAATGTTGATATGGAAACATTTAAAAAATTAGCGATTGCACAATTGGAACAAGGAGAATCTGTTTGGTTTGGCTGCGATGTAGGTCAATCTTCAACTAGAGATAGTGGAATCATGGCGCTAGACGCGTATGATATGAATGATTTATTTGATGTTGATTTTACAATGACTAAAGCTGAACGTTTAGATTTTGGTGAAAGCTTGATGACCCATGCAATGGTCTTAACGGGTGTTGATCTAGTGGACGATCAATCAACTAAATGGAAAGTTGAAAATAGTTGGGGAGAAAAAGTTGGAACAAAAGGTTTCTTTGTAATGAGTGATGAATGGATGGATGAGTATACTTATCAAATCGTTGTTCGAAAAGACTTATTAACTGAAGAACAACTTGCGGCATTTAACGCAGAACCAATTGTTTTAGCACCTTGGGATCCAATGGGCGCTTTAGCTTAATCGAAATAGTATGGGCTGTATGGCCTAAATAGTTGATTATTCGAAAGAAATCCAGTTTAGACAAATCATTGACTTGATTTGCTCTGAACTGGTTTTTTTAGTTTTGTTCTTCAATCGAGGAACAATGTTTTTTTAATCAGCTATGCTATAATTTTTAATAACAGAAAGGTTAAATAAGTGCTGTGGGTAATTGAGAAATGAAAGGGCTGAGTTATTTACATTAGGGGGGGAATAAGATGGAAATTCAATCGGTGCTAAAAGAATTAAATCTGACTGGTAAAGTTGTACCAGTTGTTGGTGGGGATGTCAATCAGGCATATCGAATCGAAGACCAAACGAGAACTTATTTTTTAAAGATTCACCCAAAAGTCAAACGTCGTTTTTTTGAAGTCGAAGTGAATGGTTTGAAAGAATTGTCACCTTATGTCAGAGTTCCTGAAACCTATTTATTAGGCGAAACAATCGAAGGAGCTTACTTGCTAATGGAATGGATTGAGCCTGGAAGTGGGGATCAAGCAGACTTAGGACGTGCCTTGGCAACAGTACATCAAGCAACGGCACCACAATTTGGTTTTTATGAAGATAATTATTTAGGTATTTTGGAACAAACGAATACTTTTGAAGAAAATTGGTGGACCTTTTTCTTTAAGAATCGACTAGAAAAGCAACTCATGATTGCAGAAGCGAATAATCATTGGAATCACTGGCGACAAGAAAAATTTTTTCGATTCAAAGAAGCTTTTTTACGAGATGTCGGGAAACAAAAGATTATCCCGAGCCTCTTGCATGGTGACCTGTGGAGTGGTAATGTTTTCTTTGACCAACAAGGACATCCAGTGTTGATTGACCCAGCTGTTTCATATGGTAATCGCGAGCAAGATATAGCCATGAGTCAGTTATTTGGCGGTTTTCGCCCTGAATTTTTAGTAGGCTATCAAGAACTAAATCCGCTGGATAAAGGCTGGGAAGAACGTTTACCTGTCTATCAGTTATATTATTTACTTGCTCACTTGAATATGTTTGGCGAAAGTTATGGTGCGCAAGTTGATCAATTATTAGCTAGGAAGTAAGAGGAGGATAATTTTTTGGCAAAGAAATATTCCAGAAAACATGAAGTAGCATATTACGAATGTGATATTAATCAAACGATGACTTTTCCAGCAATGCTAGGAATCGTGATTAAAACATCAGAGGATCAAAGTGATTCGCTGGGGAGAAGTAGTGACTTTATCAAAAATTTTGGGTTAACATGGGTGATAACTAATTATTCGATGGAAATTACACGACTTCCACGAGTGGGTGAAATCGTCAATGTGACAACCCAAGCAATGGAGTATAATAAATATTTTTGCTATCGAAACTTCTGGATTCATGATGAAGCAGGAAATGAATTAGTAAAGATTGATTCTGTGTTTGTTTTGATGGACTTTGTGAATCGAAAAATGAGTAGTGTGAATGAAGAAATCATCGCACCTTTTGAAAGTGAAAAAATCAAAAAAATTAAAAGACAACCTAAAATCGAGAAAATTGAAGCAGGTTTTATGTTGCCTTATCGCGTTCGATTTTATGACATTGATAGCAATCAGCATGTGAATAATGCAATGTATTTTAACTGGATGATTGATGTTTTGGGCCGTGAGTTCTTAACAACGCATGTACCAAAAAGTGTCGTGATTCGCTTTGATAAAGAGGTTGAGTATGGTCACGAAATCGAAAGTCATTTTGAACAAATTCCTGTGGAAAATGGTGTTAAAACTAGACATGAAATTCGAATGCAGGATCAAATTTACTGTGAAGCGAATATCATGTGGGAGCATAAATAATTAAAGAGAGGCTGGAATAGCTGTACATTTGGTACATTCCAACCTCTTTTTGTTTTGATTTCTTTAGTTATGAATAAATGTAACTAGTTCTTTCGCAGAAAGACCATAGTTGAGCGCAATTAACAATTTTAGTCGTGCTTTTTGACTATTGATGCTATCGCAGAAAATCACACCCATGTCTTCCAGTTCTTTACCGCCACCAGAATAATCATAGACTGGTTCAGCAATTCCATTAAAGCATCTTGAAACAAGAACTATTGGAATTTTTTGAATAAGTAGTTTTTTTAATGCAGCAAGTGTTTGTGGTGGAAGATTTCCTGCACCGAGGGCTTCAATAACTAAGCCATCTACTTTAGTGTGAGCTAGTGCTTCAATCAATTCTCCGTGCATTCCTGCATAGGCTTTTACAATTGGAATGACACCATCCACTGTTGCAATATCTAAGTGACGAGTAGGCAAGAGTTCTTGCATAAAAAGAATTCGATTTTTAGTAACTAAACCAATGGGACCTAAAGTTGGTGTTCGGAAAGTAGCTACGTTTGTGGTGTGTGTTTTCGTTACGTAACGTGCGGAATGAATCTCATCATTCATCACAATCAGGACACCTTTATCTTTTGCTTCAGCACAACTAGCTACTCGAATCGCACTTTCAAAATTATATAAGCCGTCACTACCAAGTTCATTACTAGAGCGCATCGCCCCTGTTAAGACAATCGGAAGTTGCTCGCCAATCGTTGTATCTAAAAAGAAAGCTGTTTCTTCTAATGTATCTGTACCATGTGTAATAACGACACCTGATACGCCAGCTTTGATCGCTTCTTGAATTCGATTCTTCAAAATCAGCATATGATTTGGCATGATATGTGGGGAGGGAAGATTAAAGATATCTTCAACTAATAGCTCCACATTTTCGGGAATTTGGATTTCTGCATCCATTAATGGATTGGCAACATCTGGACTGACGCCACCGGTTAAAACATTTTCTTTCATGGCGATTGTTCCGCCAGTGTGTAGTACAAGAATTTTTTTCATTCGACGACTTCCTTACCAATAATTTTGCATAGAGTTTCATGCTTATTGTATACTATATAAAAGAGTTTTGCTATCTATGAAAACAAGTGAGATTTGGTTGATTCTGTTGATAAAAAGACAAATAAAAGTCTATGCTTATGGAAGTATTTAGATAACTCAGCTTATTTTCCACTATCTTAGCGGAGAATGCAGTTGAGTTTTTCATTTTTAGAAAGCTCTTTGCTAAAACAAATTAGGAGGGAAGTAGATGATTCGTGTAGGTCTGACCTCATTTAAAGAACATGATAAATTAACCGGTAAAAAAAATAATACCTTGTTTGAATATGGCGCATTTTTACCGCTTGTTGAATTAGATACCGCTTATTATGGAATTCCCAGGAAAACATCTGTTGAAAAATGGATTCAAGAAGTTCCTGATTCTTTTCGTTTTGTTGTGAAAGCCTATCAAGGTATTAGTGGTCAGGGAAATTGGCAAGACTATTATCAGTCTGAGAAAGAAATGATTGATAAGTTTTTAGATGTGATGAAGCCGATGAGTGATGCTGGTAAGTTATTTTGCTTTTTGATTCAATTTCCTGCTTCGTTTAAATGTACAAAAGAAAGTGTCGCATATTTACGCAAATTACATGCTTGGTTTAAGGGCTTACCTGTCGCAATTGAATTACGTGACTATTCTTGGTACAGCGAAAACTATTTAGAAAGAACACATGATTTTATGCGTCGTGCGCAGTTTTCATTAGCAATTATTGATGAGCCGCAATTATTGAATGCAACGGTTCCTCGAGATTTGTTTATCACGAATGAGGCCTTCACTTTATTTCGTTTTCACGGTCGAAATGTGCAAGGCTGGCAAGCAAATGATGCAGATTGGCGCAAGAAACGAACACTTTACCGTTATTCGGAAGAAGAACTAGAAGAATTAGCGCAAGAAATCATCGCTTTACAAGACGAAACGCAAGAAATCGGAATTATTTTCAATAATAATTCTGGCGGAGATGCTGCTGAAAATGCGTTGGCATTACAACGTATTTTGGGGCTTAAGCCAGAGGGACTGAATCCAACCCAGATTGACTTATTCTAAGAAGGAGTCGGAGACATATGATTAAAGCAATCTTTTTTGATATCGATGGCACACTGGTTAATAGTCATTCAAAAGTGCTTGCGTCAACAAAAAAAGCAATCCAGGAAGCCCAAAAACAAGGAATCTTATGTGGGGTAGCTACAGGGCGAAGTCCTATACGATTAGAGGAAATGTTAGACGGGCTAGATCTTGATATGTATGTGGTCTACAATGGTCAACTTGTTTTTACAGCAGAAGAGACACTGGTTAGTCAGCCTTTTACACCAGCTGTTTTACAAAAAATCGTTGTATTTTCAGATGAAAATCATCGACAAATTTTATTTGGCGGAAGAGATCGTTTAGAAGGATCGTCTACAATGCTTCTTGCCCAGTCAACAAATATCAAACGTTTAGTTGCGTTATTACCAAAAAAATTTCCGGTCCGTTTATTAAAAAAAATGTTGCAACTTTTTAGTCCACACCGACAAAAAGAAAGGTATGAAACTTTGCCCATTCTGAAAGAGCCAGTTTATCAATGTATTTTGTTGAGCGCAGAGTCGGAACAACAAAAATTAAGTAAAACTTTCCCAGAGTGTACGTTTCAACGTTCGAATACCTATACCGTTGACATGATTCCTAAAGGGGGGTCCAAATTGTTAGGAATTCAGGCATTTGCCAAAGCAAAAGGCATTGAAATGTCCGAAATCATGGCGTTTGGCGATCATTTTAATGATGTAGAGATGTTGAAAGGTGTTGGTATTGGTGTCGCGATGGAAAATGGGCAGCCGAGCGTAAAAGCAGCCGCAGATTATATCACGAAAACAAACGACCAAGCCGGGATATTTGCAGCATTTCAACACTTTGGAATCGGAACATCAAAATAAACCAATTAAGGATTAATGGAAGGGAATAAACAAGATGTCAGACAAGACGCCTTTTGAGCAAGTGGAAGAATTTCATGCAGTATTTGATCCAAGAAAACCAGAGCAGCCCACTGCATTTTCAGAAAAAGAAGCGATTTATCGTGCTGGATTCAAAGCAGAAGAATTAGTCGAGCTGATTGCTGCAACGACTAATGGGCAAAAAGATCAGCTTCATCAGGCTGTCCAACAACTTCATGAAGCAATCGATCAAGCAGAACAAAAGATGCTAACCAAAGAACACTGGGGGCAACAGCCACTCGTTGAACAAGTTGATGCACTAACAGATATCTTGTACTTTACTTACGGATCATTTTCACTTTTAGGCGTTGATCCAACGAACATTTTTGATATTGTGCATCAAGCAAATATGGGAAAACTCTTTCCAGATCAACAACCACATTATCATCCTGTGACCAATAAAGTATTGAAACCTGAAAATTGGGAAAAAGACTACGCGCCTGAGCCACGAATTAAACAAGAAATTGCGAATCAAATTGCTCAAGCACAACAAAAAATCACAGAAAAAGAGTAATTGCTCCTTGATTAAATTCAAGTCTGAATGTAAATTAAATAACCAAAATTTCGTTATGTTTTGCTTAGATAAAAATGAAAGATTTTTTTCTAAGTTAGTGAATGCTCGAAAAGAGTGTGCTATAATCTAAGATAGATGTCTTTTTACACGAAAGATTACTATTGGTTTTTATGCGTGAAAGAATGTTATTTCGTGCGTAAAGAGATGCACATTGAAAACGGAGGAACCTTAAATGGGAAGTAATGTTATCATCGGAATCGTCACTGCAATTATTATTGTAGCCATCGTCGTTTTTCTGGTTGGTTATTTGCTAAAGAAAAAAAATCAAGACCGGTTGAATGCTTTGGAAAAACGCAAGGAAGAATTATTCGACTTGCCTGTGATAGAAGAAGTTGATGATGTAAAGAAGATGCATCTGGTTGGGCAAAGCCAAAATACTTTTCGTGAATGGAGTCAAAAATGGAACGACATATCTACCTCTTCATTTGCTGAGTTAGAAAGCCAAATTTTTGAAGTTGAGAACCTCAATGAAAGTTTTCGATTTTTAAAAGGCAAGAAAGCTGTCCTAGTTGCTGAAGCTACTATGGATAAAATGGAAAAAGAAGTTACTGAGATCCGTGATGGTTTAAAAGAATTGCGCGAAACAGAAGAACGTAACTCTTTAGCTGTCCAACAAGCTTTGGATGTCTATGAAGAATTGAAGAAAAAAGTCAATGAGGACGAAAACGAGTACGGTCCGGCAATCGCTGAGTTACGCAAACAAATTAAGACGATTGAAGATGAATTTACTAAATTTGTAACGTTAAATACCTCAGGTGATCCTGTCGAAGCCCGTGAAGTTTTGGATAATGCTGAAAAGCGTACGTATGAAGTTGAAGCTTGGATGAAAAAAGTACCACCTTTATTCGAAGACTTGAATACAACTTTCCCAGAACAAATCGAAGAGATCAACGACACTTATACAAAGCTTTTGAAGGAAGAATATGTTTTCCCAGAGGAAGATTTTGCGAACGATATTGAGCGTGTGAACAAACGAATTGAAAGTTCACTTGCGAATCTCGAAAAAACAGAAGTTGAAACGGTTGAAATCGAAAATCGTGAAACAGCTGATTTGATCGATTCGTTATACGATGTATTAGAAAGAGAAATGGAAGCCAAAGCATATGTGATGAAAAATCAAGCAACGATTGACGAGTATATCACACATGCAACAAAAAACAATCGTCAATTACTGATTGAATTGGATCATACTTCTCAAAGCTATGCACTAAATCATAACGAGATTGGTCGAGTACGTGGTTTCCAATCTGAAGTGGAAGAAATCGAGCGCCAAAATACACAGATGACACCACAAATTGAGAAACATGAGATTCCTTATTCTGAAGTACGGACTTTTTACAAGAATGTCTTCAAAGTCTTGGAAGATATCGAAACTCAGCAAATTGAAATCGATGACTCATTACATGAATTACGAAAAGGTGAAAAGATTGCGCAAGAAAAAATCGATGTGTTTGAATTTAAATTGCGTAGTCTAAAACGTTTTGTTGAAAAACAACGTTTGCCAGGCTTACCAAAAGACTATCTAGAGTTCTTCTACGTAGCAACTGACCGAATTGAAGAATTAAGTGTTGTTTTGAATAAAATCAGAATCAACATGGAAGAAGTCAATCGCTTAGTTGATCTTTGCGAAGAAGATTTGGAACTACTGGATAAGAAAACGCATGACTTAGTAGATGCTGCTGCATTGACTGAACAAATGTTGCAATATGCAAATCGTTATCGTCATACTCATGCAGAAATCAAAGAAGCAATTGATAAAAGTTTTTATTTATTTAATAAAGAAAATCAATATCAAGAAGCTTTGGATGAAATCGGCACAGCATTAGAACGTGTGGAACCAGGTGCATTTAAGCGAATTGAAGATTTTTACTTCAATAATCCTGACTTAGTTTAGTTAGCCAACGCTTAGTTTGCATAATCAACAATAAATAAAGAAAAGAAAGTGGGAAACTGATCCTACTTTCTTTTTTTGTCTGTTTAATGGAAGAAAGTAAGCTGTGGAAAATTTTTTTGGAGAGGTAGTGTTTTGTCAGTTGTTTGCTATCTTTTCGGAGCTGAACGTTTTGCGCCACAACCTTTTTCACGGTGTTCCCAAAGTAGCTTCTTCGGTAATAAGTCCTCTTTTCTTAAAAATATGGAAAGCTATTTTTAGAAAAGCTTTCTTATTGCTTGAAGCTAAGCACTTTGCGCCACAACCTCTTTCACGGTGTTCCCAAAACAACTCCTCCACATAGCTTTCAGTCATCTCAAAATATGAAAAACTATTTTGAATGCCTGCTCGCTATCTTTTCGGAGCTGAACGTTTTGCGCCACAACCTTATTTACGGTGTTCCCAAAGTAGCTTCTTCGGTAATAAGTCCTCTTTTCTTAAAAATATGGAAAGCTATTTTTAGAAAAGCTTTCTTATTGCTTGAAGCTAAGTACTTTGCGCCACAACCTTATTTACGGTGTTCCCAAAGTAGCTTCTTCGGTAATAAGTCCTCTTTTCTTAAAAATATGGAAAACTATTTTTAGAAAAGCTTCCTTATTACTTGAAGCTAAGCACTTTGCGCCACAACCTTTTGCAAAAAAAGAATTCTTGAAAGCATATAGGACAACCGTTATAATAGAAAAGAATTTCAAAAAAGAGGGGTTTCTTATGATATATTTTGACAATAGCGCGACAACCCCAATTTTTCCGCAAAGTTTAGATGCCTATGTGAAGACAAGTCAGCGGATTATTGGGAATCCATCAAGTTTACATGACTTGGGTAACCAAGCCAATCGTTTATTACAACAGGCAAGAAAGCAGATTGCTGAGCTTATTGGCGCAACTCCAGAAGAAATTTATTTTACCTCTGGTGGAACAGAAGGAGACAATTGGGTTCTAAAAGGCACAATGATCGAGAAACGTGAATATGGCAATCATTTGATTATTTCTGGAATCGAACATCCCGCAGTGAGTGAAACCGCCGAACAACTGAAAGAATTAGGAATGGAAGTTAGTATTGCGCCTGTGGATAAAAATGGTTTCGTGATTGTAGAAGAGCTTAAAAAACTAGTTCGCAAAGAAACCGTGCTGATTTCAATCATGGGTGTCAACAATGAAGTTGGATCCATTCAACCAATTCAAGAAATCAGTGAATTTTTAACAGACTATCCAAAAATTCACTTTCATGTTGATGCCGTACAAGCAATTGGAAAAGTTTCATTTGACCAATGGTTAACCGAACGTGTTGATTTTGCGACATTTTCTGCGCACAAATTTCATGGACCTCGTGGAATTGGTTTTATTTATTGGAAAAAAGGTCGTCGCTTAGCACCTTTACTAACTGGTGGAGGACAAGAAAACAATCAACGAAGCGGGACGGAGAATGTTCCTGCAGTCGTCGCAATGGCAAAAGCATTACGACTTTCTTTAGATACGAAAGCACGAAAACCTGAGCATACACAAAATCTTAAAACGGCATTAATCGGTGCGCTGAAAACGTATGACAAGGTGACGATTTTTTCTGAAGGAGAAAAGTATGCACCACATATTTTATGTTTTTCATTAAAAGGAATTCGTGGTGAAGTACTCGTACATGCGTTGGAAGAAAAACAAATCTTTATTTCAACAACGAGTGCTTGCTCTTCTCGTAAACACATGGCTAGTAGTACATTACATGCGATGCATGTTCCTCATGATTTGGCGACATCTGCTGTCCGAATTAGTTTGGATGAAAGCAATTCAATGGCTGAAGTAGAACAGTTTATGATTATTTTTAAACAACTTTATCAAAAGTTCTCAGCTATTAATTAAATGAAGGAGTGTTCCTGTGAAATATAGTGAAATTATGGTTCGCTACGGTGAACTATCAACAAAAGGGAAAAATCGCAAAACGTTTATTATGCAGTTGGCACAAAATGTGCGTCAAGCGTTAAAAGAGTTCCCAGAAATCAAAATTCATGCAGATCGTGATCGCATGCATCTATTGTTAAATGGTGCAGATGGTCATTTGGTTATACCAAAACTTGCAAAAATTTTTGGTATTCAAAATTTTTCACCAAGTATTCGTGTAGAAAAAGATGTTCAAGTCTTAAAAGATAGTGTTCAAGCAATCATGAAAGAAATTTATACAGGTGAGCAAACATTTAAAATTGTTGCGAAACGTAGCGATCACGATTTTGAATTAACCAGTAATGAATTGAACCAAACACTGGGAAACGCTGTATTCGATATTTTCCCAGAAATCAACGTTCAAATGAAAAAACCAGATATTCCATTACGTGTGGAAATTCGTCGGGATGGCGCCTACCTGTCTTATGAAACAATCAAAGGTGCGGGGGGACTACCTGTCGGAACAAGTGGTAAAGGGATGTTAATGTTATCTGGCGGGATCGACTCACCTGTTGCGGGCTATTTTGCTATGAAACGTGGTGTCGAAATTGAAGCTGTTCATTTTGCTAGCCCACCTTATACAAGTGAGCAAGCCTTACAAAAGGCAAAAGACTTAACTGCTAAGTTAGCACCTTATGTGGGAACAATTCAGTTTATTGAAGTACCATTTACAGAAATTCAAGAAGAAATTAAAAAATCAGTCCCACAAGGATACTGGATGACGATTACTCGTCGAATGATGTTACGATTAACGGATGAAATCCGTCGCATTCGCAATGGGTTGGTTATCTTAAATGGTGAATCATTAGGCCAAGTAGCTTCTCAAACATTGCAAAGTATGGTTGCAATCAATGAAGTAACAAATACACCAATTATTCGTCCTGTGGCAACAATGGACAAACTAGAAATTATCGAAGTTGCTGAAAAAATTGATACATTTGAGTTATCCATTCAGCCATTCGAGGACTGCTGTACTATATTTGCGCCGCCACAACCAAAAACGCGTCCAAACTTGGATAAAGTTCATCAGTATGAAGAGCGTTTAGCGATTGATGAAATGATTGAGCGTGCGCTGGCAGGGTTGAAAATCGTGGGTATTCGTGTGGAAGCTGCTCAGGAGCAAGAAGAGGAATTTGCTGATTTGTTGTAAAAGGTTGTGGCGCAAAATGTTCAGCTCCGAAAAGATAGCGAGCAGGCATTCAAAATAGTTTTTCATATTTTGAGATGACTGAAAGCTATGTGGAGGAGTTGTTTTGGGAACACCGTGAAAGAGGTTGTGGCGCAAAGTGCTTAGCTTCAAGCAATAAGAAAGCTTTTCTAAAAATAGCTTTCCATATTTTTAAGAAAAGAGGACTTATTACCGAAGAAGCTACTTTGGGAACACCGTAAATAAGGTTGTGGCGCAAAACTTCCAGCTCCCAAAAATAATGAATAACTGACAAAAATAGTTTTTATATTTTTGAACAGTTATGAGTAATTTCGAGGGGTTACTTCGAAATCAAATAATAACAAGCAGGTATTTTTTTAAAAATAGCAAAGAACTAGATGATTAATGGATTGACTAACTAGAAAGCAAAGGATGATTTTTATTGTCCTTTGCTTTTTTCATTGGGATGAAAGCTTGTTCCAACGATTCAAACATGATACACTAAATATGTGAAAATATGAACAAGGAGCTTTGAACATGCGAGAGTTGAAAAAATCTGAAACGTTACCAAAAGCAACAGCAAAACGTTTACCGTTATACTTACGTTACTTAAAGATGTTGGATGATTCAGGAATTGTTCGCATCAAATCAAAAGAATTTAGTGAGATTACGCAAGTACCGCCTGCAACGATTCGAAGAGATTTTTCACATCTTGGCGAGTTGGGAAGAAGTGGTTATGGGTATGATGTTCCTTTCCTAATCGAAGTTTTTAATAGTATTTTAAATACCCGTGAAGAAAAAAGAATCGCGTTAGTTGGTTATGGAAATTTAGGAAAAGCTTTACGACATAATAACTTTCGTCGGAATGATAACTTAAATATCGTTTGTGTGTTTGACAATGATCCTGAACTAATTGGCCGAGAAATAGATGGCTTAACGATTTATCCAATCGAACGTTTTGCCGAAGTCTCAAAAGAAATGCAAGTCAGCGTAGCGATTACCACTGTGCCAAGCAAATACTCACAGTCAGCTATTGATGAAATTGTCAAAAGTGAAGTTACAGCTATCTTAAATTTTGCACCTGACCGGGTCGTTGTGCCGGAGCATATCAATATTCAGTACATTGACTTAACAACAGAACTGCAAACCCTGATTTATTTTGACGAAAATTATTCAACTGTTTTCTCTTAACTGTTAGCTAATAATAAAGTCTAGTTGACACATAAAAAAAAGGAATGTAGAATGAATCATGACGTTGAACAAGAGGAGTAACTAGTGATTTATTTTTAGAGAGAGAGCGAATAGCTGAAACGTTCTTAATAATAGCTGGTGAAGGTAGCTTGGAAGTCTTTGTCTTGAATCTCATTATGCTATTCAATGAGGGAGTAGAGATAAACGAGTCGTGATCGTTAACTCACTTGAGAGGTAGTAGCAAAACTTGCTAGTACAAATTAGGTGGTACCGCGTAAATTATACGTCCTAAAATACGAAAGTATTTTAGGACTTTTTTTATTTTAAAGGAGGAAACAGGATGACGGAAGAAAAAAACTTATCAACAAAATACAATCCGCAAGAAGTTGAAGCTGGTCGCTATCAAAACTGGTTAGATCAAGATTTATTCAAACCAAGTGGTGACAAGAAAGCGAAACCTTATTCGATTGTTATTCCACCACCAAATGTAACAGGTAAATTACATTTGGGTCATGCTTGGGATACAACATTACAAGATATGTTGATTCGCCAAAAGAGAATGCAAGGTTTCGATACATTATGGTTACCAGGAATGGACCATGCAGGAATTGCAACGCAAGCAAAAGTAGAAGAAAAGCTTCGTGAGCAAGGAATCTCTCGTTATGATTTAGGGCGTGAAAAATTTATCGATCAAGTTTGGGATTGGAAGGAAGAATATGCTAGCCATATCCGGGAACAATGGGCAACAATGGGATTGTCTTTAGACTATAGTCGTGAACGTTTCACTTTGGATGATGGTTTGTCAGAAGCTGTCCGTAAAGTTTTCGTGACGTTATATGAAAAAGAGTTGATCTATCGTGGTGAGTACATTATCAACTGGGATCCACAAGCTAGAACGGCGTTATCTGATATTGAAGTAATCCACAAAGACATCGAAGGCGCATTTTACCATATGAGCTATGAACTAGCTGATGGCTCTGGTGTCGTTGAGATTGCAACAACGCGTCCGGAAACAATGCTTGGGGATACAGCAGTAGCCGTTCATCCCGATGACGAACGTTACCAAGAGTTGATTGGCAAAACAGTTATCTTACCATTAGTTAACAAAGAAATTCCGGTTGTTGCGGATACGTACGTTGATATGGAATTTGGAACAGGTGTTGTTAAAATTACACCAGCACATGATCCGAATGACTTTGAGGTTGGTAATCGTCATGATTTACCTCGTGTCAATGTAATGAATGAAGATGGTACAATGAACGAGTTAGCTGGAAAATATGCTGGTATGGATCGTTTTGAAGCAAGAAAAGCGGTTGTCAATGACTTAAAAGAAATTGGGCGTTTAATCAAAATCGAGACGATGACGCATAGTGTCGGTCATTCTGAACGTACAGGAGTTGTTGTTGAACCTCGCTTATCAACACAATGGTTTGTTAAAATGCAACCACTTGCTCAAAAAGCAATTGAAAACCAAGAAACAGATAATGCCGTAGAGTTTTTCCCACCACGTTTTGACCAGACGTTCTTACGTTGGATGGACAATGTGCATGACTGGGTTATCTCTCGTCAATTATGGTGGGGACATCAAATTCCTGCTTGGTATCACAAAGAAACTGGCGAAATGTATGTTGGAATGGAAGCACCTGCAGATAGCGAAAACTGGGTACAAGATCCTGATGTTTTAGATACATGGTTCAGCTCTGCTTTATGGCCGTTTTCAACAATGGGCTGGCCCGATACAGAGAGTGAAGACTATCAACGTTATTTCCCAACAAGCACATTGGTGACTGGCTACGATATTATTTTCTTCTGGGTTAGCCGAATGATTTTCCAAAGTTTAGAGTTTACTGGGGAACGACCATTTAATAACGTCTTAATCCATGGATTGATTCGTGCAGAAGATGGTCGCAAGATGAGTAAATCACTGGGCAACGGAATTGATCCAATGGAAGTCATTGAAAAATATGGTGCTGATGCACTTCGTTGGTTCTTATCAAATGGTTCTGCGCCAGGACAAGATATGCGTTTCAGTTATGAAAAAATGGATGCTGCTTGGAACTTTATCAATAAAATTTGGAATGCTTCACGTTTTGTTATCATGAATGTGGAAGGCATGACAAGTAACGACATTGATCTAACTGGTGAAAAATCAGTTGCTGATCGTTGGATTTTGACACGTCTAAATGAAACAGTTGCTAAAGTAACAGATTTATTTGACCACTTTGAATTTGGTGAAGCAGGTCGTCAATTGTACAACTTTATCTGGGATGACTTTTGTGATTGGTATATCGAAATGAGTAAAGAAGTTCTTTACGGGGATGATACTGATTCAAAACAAACAACACGTAGTATCTTAGTCCACACGTTAGATCAAATCTTGCGTCTGTTGCATCCAATCATGCCATTTGTAACGGAAGAAATTTGGCAACATATCCCACATGAAGGTACTTCATTGGTTGTTGCTAACTATCCTGTTGTTCGTCCTGAATTTGATGACGAAACAGCTTCAAAAGGAATGGAAGTTCTAAAAGAGTTGATTCGTGCAGTACGTAATATTCGTTCAGAAGTGAATACACCGTTATCAAAACCAATCACTCTATTGATTAAGACGACGGATCCCAAAATTGATCAATTCTTGGTTGAGAATACCAATTATATTGAACGTTTCTGTAATCCGGAAGAATTAGTTATTTCAAGTGAGATTACTGCACCAGATTTAGCAATGTCTGCTGTCCTAACAGGGGCTGAAATTTTCTTACCATTGGCTGGATTGATCAATATTGAAGAAGAAATCAAACGTCTTGAAAAAGAATTAGCTAAATGGACAGGTGAAGTGAAACGAGTTCAAGGAAAACTTGGTAATGAACGTTTTGTATCCAATGCGCCTGATGATGTTGTTGAGGCAGAACGTGCAAAAGAAAAAGATTATTTAGAAAAACAAGCCGCTGTTAAAGATCGTATTGAAAGTTTGCGTACGATTGGCTAAACAGTGAAAAAAGAACTACTTTCAACAAAATAATGCTTACAACTAAAGAAATTTAAGCATAAAGGGGAGGCCAGAATTTTTTGGTCTTCTCTTTTTTTGAAATGAAGACTAAGAAATTTTTTGTCTTTTTCTCAGAAGAAGACAAAATAAAAAAGTAGAAAGCTGATTTTGAATGATTTTTCGGTTTTCTTTAAGCGGAACACTTCTTTCAGCCGTTCTTTTTGCTATAATGAAAGAGAAATGGGGGCATTGTTGATGACAATTGAAGAAGCAATTGCTTGGATCCATAGCCGATTACCTTTTGGCTCACGTCCAGGTTTAGATCGCGTGAATGCATTACTGGAAGTCGTTGATCACCCAGAAAAAAAAGTCAAAACGATTCATATTGCTGGGACCAATGGCAAGGGTTCAACTGTGACATATCTACGTTGTTTGTTAGAAGAAGCAGGGTTAACAGTAGGAACCTTTACCTCTCCTTACATTGAAACATTTAATGAACGAATTTCAATCAATGGGAAAGGAATTCCTGATGAAGAATTGATTCAATTAGTGGAAAAGTATCAGCCGCTGGTTGAACATCTTGATAAATTTGAAGTAGTTGCTGGAATTACGGAGTTTGAAACTTTAACTGCAATGGCATTTGATTATTTTTTAGAAAAACAGGTCGATATCGCAATTATTGAAGTTGGCTTAGGTGGCTTGTTGGACTCAACGAATGTTGCCCAGCCAATGCTGACAGCCATCACAACGATTGGGCTGGATCATACGGAGGTTCTTGGAAAAACACTAGAAGAAATTGCAGCACAAAAAGCGGGAATCATTAAGCAAGGTATACCTGTTGTGACAGGGAAAATTGAACCAAATGCATTAGCCGTGATTAATGAGACAGCTAAAAATAAAAATGCGAAACATTATTTATTTGGTGAAGAGTATCGAGTCATCTATCAACATCCAGCAAAAAATTGGGGTGAAGTTTTTGACTTTTATAATGAATCCGGAAAAATGGTCGGTCTAAGTACAAGTATGTTGGGCCAACATCAGGTAGAAAATGCAGGCGTTGCTATTGAATTGTATGCACTTTATTGCCAAATGGAAAAATTGCCGTTTCGCGAAAAAGAAGTCAAAAATGGCTTGAAACAAGCACACTGGCCTGGCAGAATGGAACGTTTAAGTGAAGAACCATTAGTTATTTTAGATGGTGCACATAACCCCCATGCGATGAAGCGATTGGTTCAAAATATGAAAAAAGAATTTTCTGGTTATCGAATCAATATCTTGTTTTCGGCATTGACTACCAAAAATGTAAATAGTATGTTGCAACAATTACAAGATATTCCTAACGCCCATATTTATCTCACTACATTTGAGTATCCAAAAGCAATTGAACTGGATCAAGTAGCAGATTTAGCCAATCAAAAAGTGTCAATCGTTTCACTTTGGCAATTTGGATTAGCGGAAATTTTAGAAAAAATGACAGACGAAGATGTATTACTGGTAACAGGTTCTCTTTACTTTATTTCAGAAGTTCGTAAACTATTAGTTGAATTAGGAGGAAATGATGAAGGTTAACGCAGTGATTTTTGACATGGATGGCTTATTGTTTGATACAGAAATGGTTTATTATGAAGCAACTCAGATGGTAGCCGATCAAATGGGTTTTCCGTACGATAAAGAATTTTATTTGCGCTTTCTCGGTGTTTCTGATGAAGAAGTCTGGGCAAATTATCATGAGATTTTTGCTGAGTATGGCCGAGAAACCGTTCAGAGATTTATTGACGAGTCTTTCCAGGAAACGCTTACTCGTTTTGCTTCCGGAAATGTTCAACTAAAGCCTGGTGTGATGGAACTACTAGATTTCTTGGAGGAACAAGATATTCCTAAAGTGGTGGCTTCTAGCAATCAACGAAAAGTGATCGAACTCTTATTAGAAAAAAATAATTTATTGACTCGTTTTGATATGATCGTTTCTGCTGAAAATGTAAAACGTGCCAAACCAGATCCAGAAATCTTTTTATTAGCGCAACAAAAGTTAGGAACAACTAAAGAAAATACCTTGATTTTAGAAGATTCACAAAATGGGATTTTAGCAGCAGAAGCAGCAGAAATACCTGTTATTATGGTACCAGATTTATTGGAGCCATCTGCTGAACTTGCAGATAAAACAGTTGCTGTGGTCTCTTCATTACATGAAATTCCAACATTTATTTGATAAAAAACACCTCTTTTTTCGTAAGTTATAGTGAACGGAATAGGAGGTTTTTTTATGGGGAAACGATTGATGAAAGAAGTACCGACGACATCACTTCCAAGAGAGCGAATGGAATCTTATGGTGTAGAGGCTTTGTCTGATCAAGAATTGCTAGCGATTTTACTACGTACAGGACAACACCCATATAATGTAATGGATATTGCAGGTGAGGTCTTGAAAAAATTTGCTAATTTAACTGCATTACGACAAGCATCATTAACTGAGTTGCGGGAAATTCGTGGAATCGGTCGAGTCAAAGCATTAGAAATTTGTGCGTTGATTGAGTTAGGTCAACGCATTCAAGTGGAAGCCCGACCAGCAAGTGCACTGATACGCTCAAGCTATGACCTTGCGCAACAGCTGATTATGGAGATGCGTGATTTTCAACAAGAACATTTAGTATGTATTTATTTGGATACCCAGAATCAACTCATTTTGAAGAAAACGTTGTTTATTGGTTCTTTAAATCAGTCGATTGCTCATCCACGAGAAATTTTTCATTTTGCTGTGAGAGTTTCTGCAGCAAAAATCATCTTGGCGCATAATCATCCATCTGGTAATGTTCTTCCATCCAAACAAGATCTACATTTTACTAAACGGGTGAGAGAGTGTGGCGAGTTGATGGGAATCGAAGTATTAGATCATTTGATTATTGGTACGAAGCAATATTTGAGCTTAAGAGAAGAGGGATTACTGGAAGAGGAGTAGGTGACATTCTTGCAAAAAAAACTGAGCAAGTGTACAATTATAGTGTAATTTTGTTTGGGAATAGAAGTTAGACATTTGTTCACCTCTATCGTACACGAGCAATGTTACAAACAAATAAGTGCTCTTATGCACGAGGAGGCTATTATATAATGGAACATGGAACAGTTAAATGGTTTAATGCTGAAAAAGGATTTGGCTTCATTTCACGTGAAGACGGAAGCGACGTATTCGTTCACTTCTCAGCAATTCAAGGCGACGGATTCAAAACATTAGAAGAAGGCCAAGCTGTAACTTTTGATGTAGAAGATTCAGATCGTGGACCACAAGCTACAAACGTTGAGAAAGCTTAATTCACTCAATATTCAAAAGGCGGTAACTACAATTCTTGTGGTTACTGTCTTTTTTTTTTAGGTGAATATGTGGTAATAAGAGAAAAAACAAGTTACTTTTTTAGACAAAGAAAAACACCGCTATTTTCTTCATTATTAAAATGAAGGGAATAGAAGTGTTTTTTCGTTTATTCTCACTTATTTTGTGGGAGTAAGTTGCTAGTTATTCGCCCATATCGGGAGTCATAATCATTGGTAAAATCATTGGATGTCTTTCTGTTCGATCAAATAAGAAAGGTTGTAATGCACTAGTCATTGCTTCTTTTAATTTATGTTCTGAGCAATCAGGTGCGTTCAAACATTCTCGTAAGGCGTGGAATAAAATTCGCTGTGCCTCGTTGATCATTTCACCAGATTCACGCATATAAACAAAGCCGCGTGATAAGATATCTGGTCCAGCCAAGATTTCTTTTTTCTTGATGTCAACTGTAGCGACAGCTAACACAAGTCCTTCTTGAGATAAGGTGTGGCGATCACGCAAGACAACATTACCGATGTCACCAATTCCGCTACCATCAATATAGACATCGCCAGAAATAAAGTGACCGGCTGGTCGAGCAGAGTCCGCAGTTAATGCTAAGACATCCCCGTTTTCCATAATAAAGCAGTTTTCAGCAGGAACACCTACATCTTGTGCTAAGGAAGCATGGATTTTTAACATTCGAAATTCACCGTGAACGGGAATGAAATATTTTGGTTTCATTAAACGCAACATCAATTTTTGTTCTTCTTGGCCACCATGACCAGAAGTATGGATGTTGTTGATTTTTCCGTGAATAACTTCAGCACCAGCTTCAGATAACAAATTAATCAAGTGATTAACACTTGTTGTATTTCCTGGAATTGGTGAGCTTGAAAAAATCACAGTATCATCTGGTTGGATTTGAATTTGACGGTGAGTTCCATTAGCGATACGACTAAGAGCTGCCATTGGTTCACCTTGAGAACCAGTACATAAAATCATTGTTTCATTTGCAGGCAAACGATTAATCTCATGAGCATCGACAAATGTACCATCAGGAACATTGATGTAGCCTAGACGTTGTCCATTAACGATTGCATTTTCCATGCTTCGACCAAAGACTGCAATTTTTCGACCAGTTGCGACTGCTGCATCTGCGGCTTGCTGTAAACGGAAGATGTTTGAAGCAAAGCTGGCAAAAATAATACGTCCTTCGATTTTTTCAAAGATTTTTAAAATGGATAAGCCAATGGTTTTTTCTGACTTTGTAAAGGTTGGAATTTCAGCGTTCGTACTATCGGATAGTAAACATAGAACACCTTCTTCGCCGATACGTGCCATTTTGTGTAAGTTAGCTGGTTCGCCAACGGGTGTGAAATCAAATTTGAAGTCACCTGTTGCAACGATGTTTCCAGATGGCGTTTTAACTACAACACCTAAAGCATCTGGAATACTATGAGTTGTACGGAAAAAGCTAACGGATGTTTTTCTAAAACGAATAATCGTATCTTCATTGATTTCGTGAAGCTCAGCATCACGAAGCAAGCCATGTTCATCCAATTTATTTGTAATCAAGGCTAATGCAAGAGGTCCAGCATAAATAGGAATGTTTGCTTGTTTCAAAAGATAAGGAATACCGCCGATATGATCTTCATGGCCATGAGTGATCACAAGAGCTTTCACCTTGTGCAAGTTTTGAACGATGTAGCTGTAGTCAGGAATCACATAGTCAATTCCAAGTAAATCATCTTCTGGGAATTTAATTCCAGCATCAATGATGATAATTTCATCTTGAAATTGTACCCCATACGTGTTTTTCCCAATTTCACCTAATCCACCAATTGCAAAGACGCCTGTCTCATTATTTTTGATGGAAAGTTTCATCTTAAAACTCCACTAAAGTAAATTGAACGTTCTCTTTTTCGTATTCTAGGTGATTTCCTTCTAGAAGTTGAACGAACTCGATATTGTATGGGGTATTTTCTTCAACGCGTTGACGTGCTTCGACATCATCTTTCGCGTCAATGTAAAGCACTTGTGTTTCTTCCCGTTTAGGGTTACGGATTTTTGATTCTTGATAGTAAACTTTGTAAATCATTTATTTTGTCTCCTTTATCTGCATACGCAGGAATTTAGCTAGTTGATTTTTTAGACAACACAAAACGAGTGGGCAAGCCACCTGAATTTTGATATGCTTTGACTCAAATTAATTATTTGAATCAAAGAGACAAGCCTCGCTTTGCTTGTTCTGTTCGGAATTTTCTTCAACCGTACCTTTGTATAAAAAATTATACAATAATTACTTGTTATTCTAGCACAAATTGGGGAATAAGTATAGAAATCAACAGCAGAGTCCTAAAAAATCTTGAGGATTTATTTCCAGTAATTTTTTGAACGTGAAGTGTTCTAATAAGGTTTTTAGTGTGCTATCATGGGATTTAATGGCAAAAAAATGAAATTTTTAAAAGGGAGATGAGAAAGTGAAGTTAATGTGGCACTACACAATGAGGTACAAGAAATTCTTACTTTTGAATTTTATTTGTGTATTTGGTTTTATCCTCATTGAATTAGGTTTACCAACGATTTTGGCACGAATGATTGACTTTGGGATATTACAAGATGATTTTGATTACGTCAAACAACAAGGGATTGTCATGATTGTAATCACCGTTATCGGAATTATTTTAAATATTCTTTTAGGCTATTTTGGTTCAAGAATCACGACGAATATTGTTGCAGATATTCGTGATGATTTATTTGAAAAAATTCAAAGTTATTCGCATCAAGAGTATGAAAATTTAGGTGTTTCTTCTCTGATTACGCGTACGACGAATGATGCGTATCAGATTATGTTGTTTTTACAAAACATTTTGCGAATTGGTTTTATGACACCGATGATGTTTGCAGTCAGTCTATATATGGTTGTTCGGACAAGTGCGATATTAGGGTTGTATGTAGTCGGCGCACTCCCTTTCTTATTACTCGCAGTGATAGCGATTGCGAAAGTTTCTGAACCATTATCCAAAAAGCAACAAAAGAATTTAGATAAAATCAACAGTATACTAAGAGAAAATTTATCTGGTCTGCGTGTTATCCGCGCTTTTGTGAATGAAAAATTCGAAGAAAAACGTTTTGGCGAAGTCAATGAAAATTATGCATCAAGCTCAAAAAGTTTATTTCGTTTGATGGCAGTAGCACAACCAGGTTTTTACTTCCTGTTTAATATTGTAATGGTCTTGATTATTTGGAGCGGGACACTACAAATTGATGCTGGGTCACTAAAAGTAGGGGACTTGATTGCATTTATCGAATATATTTTCCACGCGCTCTTCTCGTTCATGCTTTTTGCAAGTGTCTTTATGATGTATCCACGGGCAGCTGTTTCTGCTTCGCGTATCCAAGAAGCTTTAGATGCTCAACCTGAGATTTCAGAAAATCCTGAAGGTGTTTCGGAAACGAAAACGAAAGGATTTGTTGAATTTAAGAATGTAACATTTGCTTACCCTGGTCATGCACAAGAACCAGTCATTCGTAATGTAAGTTTTACCGCTTCACCAGGTGAGACGGTTGCATTTATCGGAAGTACGGGGAGTGGCAAGTCAACCTTGATCCAGCTGATCCCGCGATTTTATGACGTGAGTGAAGGCGAAGTTCTGATTGACGGGGTAGATGTGCGAGACTATCGTTTAAGCACTTTACGTGACAAGATTGGTTTTATTCCGCAAAAAGCCTTGTTGTTTACTGGAACAATCGCAGAAAATCTCCGTTACGGAAAAGAAGATGCGACAGATGAAGAAATGAAAGAAGCAGCAGATATTGCACAAGCCACTGACTTTATTTCTCGTAAACCAGATGGATTCAATGAACATCTTTCAGAGGGAGGCGCAAACTTTTCTGGTGGACAAAAGCAACGGTTAGCCATTGCCCGCGCAATTATCCGCCGACCAGAAATTTACATTTTTGACGATAGTTTCTCTGCTTTGGATTACCAAACAGACGCGAAACTTCGTGCTCGCTTGAAGAAAGAAACAACGGAATCCACTGTTTTGATTGTGGCGCAACGTGTCGGAACGATTATGCACGCAGATAAAATTGTTGTGTTGAACGAAGGGGAAGTTGTTGGAATGGGTACGCACCGTGAATTACTGGAAAATTGCCCAATCTATTACGATATTGCTGCCTCTCAACTATCGAAGGAGGAATTAGCATGAAACAAACATTTTCTTCTTTAAAAAGACTGGCACATTATATTAATCCTTATAAAGCAACATTTATGCTAGTTCTTTTATTTACGGTCTTAACGGTTGCGTTCAATGCGGCTCTTCCTTATGTAACGGGGCTACCAACAACGGAAATCAGCCGAAATTTAGCAAACAATGAACCAATCAACTTTTCTTATATTATTCAATGTCTGATTTGGATCACGATTGTCGGGATCGGTTACTGTGTTTCGCAATTGTTATCAGGTGTGCTGATGACGAATGTGGTGCAAAGTGCGATGCAAGATTTACGTCGTGATATTGAAGAAAAGATCAATCGTTTGCCCGTATCTTATTTTGATAAAAACCAACAAGGTAATATTTTATCTCGGGTAACCAATGATGTGGATGCTGTGAGTGGTGCATTACAGCAAGCTTTTATCGGAATTGTCAATGCTGTACTTGCGATTGCAATGGCTGCAGTGATGATGTTTTATATCCAACCAATCATGGCACTTATCTCAATGATCATGATTCCAGCTTCCATTTGGATTTCTAAAAAAATCGTGAATGTTTCGCAAAAAGATTTCCAAAACATGCAAAATTCACTTGGTGATTTGAACGGATATGTCCAAGAAAATATGACAGGATTTACTGTTTTAAAAGTTTATGGACGTGAAAAACAAACATTAGATGGTTTTAAAGCTGTCAATCATCAACTAAAATACTTTGGGTTTAAAGCGGCCTTTATTTCTGGTTTAATGATGCCATTAGTTCAATTGACTGCTTATGCAACGTATATTGGTATGGCTGTTATGGGAAGTTTTTATGTTATTACTGGTGTAATCGTTGTGGGGCAACTTCAAGCGTTTATTCAATACATTTGGCAAATCAGTCAACCAATGGGGAATATCACTCAACTTTCTTCTGTATTGCAAAGTGCTTCTGCAGCAACAAAACGCGTATTCGAAATTCTTGATGAGCCAGAAGAACCATTAAATGAAGTTGATGCGATTTTACCTGAGGTTGTTGAAGGTGCAGTCAAGTTTGAACATGTTGACTTTGCATACGATCCAAGTAAGCCGTTGATTCAAGACTTGAATTTTGAAGTCAAAGCAGGACAGATGGTTGCTGTAGTTGGACCAACTGGTGCAGGGAAAACGACCTTGATTAATTTATTGATGCGCTTTTATGATGTGAATAGCGGTGCGATCAAAATTGACGGTATTGACACAAAATCCTTGAGTCGAAGTGATGTCCGTTCATTATTTGGAATGGTGTTGCAAGATGCTTGGTTATATGAAGGAACCATTGCGGATAATATTCGCTTTGGGAAATTAGATGCTACTGATTATGAAGTCGTTGATGCAGCGAAAACAGCGAATGTCGATCACTTTATTCGTACAATGCCAGACGGTTATGAAATGGAAATCAATGCTGAAGGTGACAATGTTTCTCTTGGACAGAAGCAGTTATTAACAATTGCCCGTGCTGTGATTTCTGATCCTAAGATTTTGATTTTGGATGAGGCAACAAGTTCAGTTGACACACGTCTTGAAGCTTTGATTCAAAAGGCAATGGATCGTGTCATGAAAGGGCGCACGAGCTTTGTGATTGCGCACCGATTGTCGACGATTCGTGATGCGGATTTGATTTTAGTAATGGATCAAGGATCAATTATCGAAAAAGGAACACATGAAAGTTTGCTTGCGCAAGGTGGTTTTTATGAGAAACTTTATAACAGCCAATTTGCAGAAGAAGTCGAGTAGTAGTGTTAACTTGTTAAATGAGAGATTATTTTTCGATGCGAAATTTTTGTTTTTCCAAAAACTTGGTGATACAGTTAAAGTATCAAGAAGAAACGGAGATGGAAATAATGGAACAATTCCTAAACAAACAAATTGCTGAAGCAAAAAAAGAAATCGACCGTTTGACAACACGCCGAGAAGAAGAACTAGGCAATTCAATCAATTTTATCGAAAACGAAGTACAAATTGAACGTTTATTAGCACAAGTTGAAGCTTATGAAGCTGTTTTAGAACAACTATAAGATTCAAACGAAGTTTAAGGTTGTAACATGAAGTCTGTCGACTTTTGTTGCAACCTTTTTTCGTCTAGTTTTTTCTAGTATTCACTGAAAAGTATTGCTATACTTTGAACAAATAATGAATGAAGGAGGGGGACAAATGGAGAAACTCTTTATTGCACCAAATGCAACAGTAGTCGGTGATGTTACTTTAGCAAAGGATGTAACGATTTGGTATCAAGCCGTTTTGCGAGGAGATAGTAACTGGATTAAGGTAGGACAAGGAACCAATATTCAAGATGGAACAATCATCCATGTGGATCATGATGCGCCGACAGAAATTGCAGAAAATGTTACTGTTGGTCATCAATGTATGCTCCATGGGTGTAAAATAGAAAAAGGTGTGTTGATTGGAATGGGTTCAACAATTCTAAACCATGCTCAAATCGGAGAGAATAGTTTGATTGGGGCAGGATCTTTGGTAACCGAGGGCAAAGTGATTCCACCAAATGTTTTGGCATTTGGACGACCAGCTAGAGTGATCCGTCCGTTAACGGAGGAAGAAATTCAAAAAAATCAAGCAAATATTCAACACTATATTGAGTTAGGGCAAGAATATTTAGCAGGCAAATATTAAATGAAAAGGTTGTGGTTCCAAGCGGTCAGCTTCGAAAAAATAAAGAGCAACTGACAAAAATAGCTGTTCATGTTTTTAGACAGTTATGAATTATATTGAGGAGTTGCTTGGGGAACACCGTGGATAAAGTTGTGGTGCAAAATGCTGAGCTCTGACAATCTAGCGAGCAGGGATTAAAAATAGCATTTTATATTTTGAAGTAAATGCAAGCTATCAAGTTATATTGAGGAGTTGTTTTCGGAACACTGTTTATTCGTAAAAAAAGTTTGAGGCAAAATATCCTAAATAGAAAAACCGCCTAAAGTTCGTTTCCAAAAACGAACTTTAGGCGGTTTTAAAATTGAAAAAGGTGTTACGGAAGACTTGGTTTTCTAGTTTTGTCCCAGTCTTTTTATGCTTATTTTAAAGCAGAATTGTTTTCCATTACTTCGTCGATCAAGCCATAATCTTTTGCTTGTTGAGCAGTCATATAGTTGTCACGATCAGTATCTTTTTCGATGACTTCAAGTGGTTGACCTGTGCGTTCAGCCAAGATTTTATTTAAGCGTTCACGGGTTTGTAAAATATGGCGAGCAGCGATTTCAATCTCAGTTGCTTGGCCTTGCGCGCCACCAAGTGGTTGGTGAATCATGATTTCTGCGTTTGGTAAAGCAAAACGTTTCCCTTTTGTACCAGCAGTTAGTAAGAAGCTACCCATTGAAGCAGCCATCCCCATAACGATTGTTTGAACATCTGCTTTGACAAAGTTCATTGTGTCATAAATAGCCATACCTGCTGTCACAGATCCACCTGGAGAGTTGATGTAAAGATAAATATCTTTTTCAGAGTCTTGTGCATCAAGGAAAAGCAATTGTGCAATGATTGAATTTGCAAGATCATCTGTTACTTGTCCACTCAACATGATGATGCGGTCTTTTAATAGGCGAGAATAAATATCGTAGGCTCTTTCACCACGAGATGATTGTTCGATAACTGTAGGAATTAAATTCATTCTAAATTTCCTCCTTAAAATTCTTTCAAAGTTAGTGTAACATAAAGTATTCTTAATACCTAAGAAGAAGTATACCTTTTTGGTCAACAAAGGTCAAATGAAAAAACTTCGATAAATTAATCGAAGAAAGTCATCTTTATGTTATGATAAAAAGAGAATAGAAACAAGGGGGAGCAGTAGATTTGGAAGTGGGAATCATAGGATTTATTGGCGTTCTTTTGGGTGCGTTGGTTGTCTATCTTGGCATGGCAATCCAGATGCGTCATTTAGAAAATAAAGAAACACGTCGACGTGAACTAGAACTAAAGGTCAAAGAAATTGAAACGTTGAATCAATTGAATAAGAAGGTCAACGAGATTTTGCAAAAACGTTCGACTTTAATGGAAGAGTATGTTAGCTTTGATGCATTTGATGACTGTTACATCACGATTGATGACTTTGCTTATTTGCAATCATATGCGACACAAAACAATTTTTATTTACCTAATTACATTTTAGATGAATTATTCAAAACAATCGCTCATCGAAAAGTAATTCTTTCACCTGATGAAACGATGAAAGTAGGCGGGTACGCGTACAAAGGTGGTCGTGTCATTTTAGAAAACTTTAGCGATAATTTGACTGAGATGATTAACGAGAAAAAATTGCAATTAAAAAATCTGACGAAACAACCAATCGGCTTCTTTTCAAAAGACGACGTGTGGAGCTAACTAGCAAATCAACTAGTAGCAGAACCGTGACGAGAGTCAGGGTTCTTTTTTGTTGCAGATAGAAAAGCTTTCTTAAAAAGATTTTTTACTTTTGTGTAATGGACACTTTTTAGTAACAAATTTATTTGTGAGCTTTTAAAGTAAGAAATCCAAAAAATGCGTAGCTATCTAAAAACAGGGAAAGTTCTTTGAACTGCTTATGTACTTGTTCAACTAGCTCAGTGCTTGAGCTGAAACTTCTTCCATATGTTACAATAGTACTCGATTGGAGTGAATGAATATGGTACAGATTTACGCACATCGTGGAAGTAGCGGAACACATCCTGAAAATACTTTGCCAGCATTTGCTGAAGCAGTTCGTGTTGGTTCAGATGGAATCGAGTTAGACGTTCATCTTAGTGCAGATGGCCAAATAGTTGTGATGCATGATGAGGAAGTCGATCGGACAACGAATGGTAAAGGATTGCTTCGCGAAAAAACGTTGGAAGAAATCAAAAAGTTGAACGCCGGTAGTTGGTTTAGCAAAGATTTTTCTGCGGCAAAAGTGCCAACGTTAAAAGAGGTACTGAACCTTTTGCTCCAAAAAAATTATCGCGGTGTATTAATGATTGAATTAAAGACAGACAAGTATGAGTATCCTCAAATCGAGGAAAAAGTGTCTGCTTTGTTGCAACAGTCTTGGCCGTTTGAACATGGGTATTGCAGTTTTAACCTGGCTTCTTTGGAGCGCATGGCGAAACTAGAACCCGATGTTCAATTAGATGTTTTGACAGGGACTTCAAAAAATAAAATCATGTATGCAAAGGAAAACAAATTTATCGAAGGCGTTCATCCTAAGAAAACTTGGTTGCAAGAACAGCCCGAACAATTAGGAATCTTTGACAAGCCTATTCGACCGTGGACAATCAATACAGAAGAAGAAATCAATTGGTGCTATGGACTTGGAGTGACAGGAATCATTACCGATTATCCAGAGAGAGCCATTCGCCTGAAACAATTTATGAAAAAGTAGGATGTTTATGGAAAAAGTATTAGTAATTGTTGGCCCAACGGCTGTTGGTAAAACAGCTTTGAGCATTGAATTAGCAAAAAAATTTAATGGAGAAATTATTAGCGGTGATTCTTTGCAAGTGTACCGAAAACTAGACATTGGAACAGCCAAGGTCACCTCAGAAGAAATGGCGGGCGTGCCACATCATTTAATTGATGTGATTGAGCCGACACAACGCTACTCAGCTGCTGATTTTCAGCGGTCTGCTAGACAATTGATTGCTGAAATCACGGCTCGAGGTCATTTGCCAATTATTGCAGGTGGTACGGGGTTATATATTCAGTCTTTACTTTATGATTATCAATTAGGCGCTGCAGACAAACAGCAAGAGGAAACAAAAATAGTTCGCCAAAAATACGAAGCATTTGCTGACGAGTATGGAAACGAAGCTTTATGGACGATGCTTAAGGAAAAAGATCCAGAAGCAGCAGAAAAAATCCATTGGAACAATCAACGAAAAGTTGTCCGGGCACTGGAAGTTTTAGAAATGACAGGCTTCAGTATTACTGCTCCCAAAGAACAGCCAAAACAATTCTATGATTATTACATGATTGGTTTGGATACGAACCGAGAAAAGCTTTACGAGCGAATCAATTTACGCGTGGATTTGATGCTAAAAGCTGGTTTGGAAGAGGAGGCACGTTTTGTTTATCAATTAGGTGACACACAAGCGAGTCAAGGAATTGGTTATAAAGAATTTTTCCCTTATTTTAATGGACAGAATTCTTTAGAAGAAGTCGCAGAACAAATCAAACAGAATTCCAGACGTTATGCAAAACGACAACTCACTTGGTTTAGAAATCGACTAACTGCCCAGTGGTTTGATTTGGTGGAGCAACCCGAAAAACAGCAAGTAATTGAAACGAAAATTCAAAAATGGCTGGAGGAATCACAATGATTGAAGAGAAAGAAAAAGTGGTGATCGTCGGGGTCGAAACGGAAAAAAATCAATCTTATTTTGCAGAATCAATGAAAGAATTGATTCAATTAACGAAAACCGCGGCGGGAGAAGTGGTTTTTTCGCTTACACAAAAAAGACCACAAGTTGATCGCCAAACATTGATTGGTAAAGGTAAATTAGAAGAATTAATCCAGCAAGCAACTGCTTATGAAGCTGATTTGATTATTTTTAACCACGAGCTAACGCCACGACAAAGCCAAATCATTTCGGATGCCGTAGGATTGCCGGTGATCGACCGAGTACAATTGATTTTAGATATTTTTGCGATGCGTGCGCGTTCAAGAGAAGGTAAATTGCAAGTTGAGTTGGCACAACTTGAATATTTGTTGCCGCGATTGGTGGGACAAGGGAAGACTTTATCTCGTTTAGGCGGGGGAATTGGGACAAGAGGACCTGGGGAAACAAAACTGGAAACGGATCGTCGGCATATTCGCAACAAAATCTATGCAGTCAAACGTGAACTGAAAGAAGTTGAGGCACATCGTGAGCGCAATCGACAACAACGAAAAAACAATGAGATTTTTCAAATTGGTCTAATTGGTTACACGAATGCTGGTAAATCAACGATTTTAAATCTGTTGACCCAAGCAGATACGTATTCAAAAGATCAGTTATTTGCAACACTTGATCCATTGACAAAAAAATGGCATTTTCCTGAAGGGTTTGAAGTAACGATGACGGATACTGTTGGTTTTATTCAAGATTTGCCAACACAACTGATTGATGCGTTCCATTCAACGTTAGAAGAAAGCCAAAACATGGATTTACTTCTACATGTCGTAGATGCTAGCGCACCTGAACGAATTTTACAGGAACAAACGGTTTTGAAATTAATGGATGAACTTGAAATGAAAGATGTACCAATCTTGACTGTTTATAATAAAGCAGACCAAGTCAATCGTGGAGCTTTCACACCAACTTTATTTCCTAATCGTTTAATTTCAGCCAAAAGTGAATCGGGAAAACAAGAATTAACACGAGCAATCAAGCGAGAAATCATGGAACTACTAACCCCCTATACGCTTTTCTTACCAAGTGAGGCAGGGCAACAGTTAAGTGAAATCAAGCGGCAAACCTTGGTGTTAAGTGAGGAATTTATCGAAGAAAAGAATAGCTATGAAGTCAGAGGCTTTGCTAAAAGTACTTCGAAATGGATAAGGAGAATGACAGATGAGTTGGACAGCTGAGTTAGCGCCTGAACTAGTTGAAAAAATGGATGAAGTGGATCAAAAGATTGCTAAGCGATTAGCGGAGGTTCGAGAAGTAGCATTGACGAATCAAGCAAAAGTATTAACAGCATTTCGAGAGCAACAAGTATCAGAAACTCACTTTTTACCATCAACTGGTTATGGAAATGACGATTTAGGTCGCGACGTTCTGGAAGCTGTGTATGCTCAAGTTTTCGGGGCGGAAGCTGCACTTGTTCGTCCACAAATTGTTTCGGGGACACATGCAATTGCGACAGCCCTTTTTGGTGTATTGCGCCCTGGGGATGATTTGCTTTATATTACAGGAACTCCATATGATACTTTATTAGAAGTCATCGGTGTTGCCGGAAACGGGATTGGTTCGTTTAAAGAGTACGGGATTGGCTACGATCATGTTGACTTGCAAACAAATGGAAAAGTAGACTTTGAACAAGTTAAAAAGAAGATGACAAGCAAAACAAAAGTGGTTGCGATTCAACGTTCACGAGGTTATGCTACGCGTCCATCCTTTACGATTGAAAAAATAAAAGAAATGTGTACATTTGTGCATGAAATTGATCCAAATGTGGTCATTTTCGTTGATAATTGTTATGGAGAATTTGCTGAACTAATGGAACCCACTCAAATTGGTGCGGATCTCATTGCTGGGTCATTAATCAAGAATCCTGGTGGTGGAATTGCGAAAACGGGTGGTTACATTGCTGGAAAAAAAGAGTTTGTTGAGCGTGCGGCTTATCGTTTGACTACACCAGGCGTTGGTGCAGAAGGGGGCGCAATGTTAGGGAATGTTTATGATATGCTGCAAGGATTTTTCCTAGCGCCACATGTAGTTAGTCAAGCGATTCAAGGTGCAGTATTTACGGCAGCTTTATTAGAGAGTTATCAACTACGTTCGACACCACGTTGGGATGAGCCACGAACGGATTTGATTCAATTAGTTGAAATGGAAAATGCGGAAGCGATGGTCACGTTTTGCCAAGCAATCCAAAAGTTTTCACCAATTGATTCATTTGTTGCGCCGATTCCTTCTTATATGGCTGGATATGAAGACGATATTATTATGGCAGCAGGTACTTTTGTCCAAGGTGCGAGTATTGAACTAAGTGCAGACGGTCCTTTGAGAGAGCCCTATGCTCTGTATATTCAAGGTGGCTTGACCTTTGAACATGTAAAAATTGCGGTTTCTCACGCAGTGAATGCTGTTTACCATCAATAAATAATCAATCTATCTATGAGCTTTTTCTAGCAAAGAAAGAGCTCATTTTTTTGTACGGAAAAATTTTTTATCTTTCATGTTAGAAAACCTAACATGAATCGTTGACAAGTAAAAAATAAATTGGTACACTTTTCTCAACTTAGAAAACGAAAGGGGACATCTGATGGGAGAAAAGGAATTACGACGCTCAATGTCAGTTTTTCCAATTGGTACAGTTATGAAGTTGACTGATCTAACTGCGAGACAGATTCGTTATTATGAGGAGCAAGAGCTTGTTCATCCTGAACGTAGCGAAGGAAATCGTCGTATGTATTCGTTGAATGATATTGATACATTGTTGGAAATCAAAGATTATCTTTCGGATGGTCTGAATATGGCAGGAATCAAACGTGTATATGAAATGGCGCAGGCGAAGAAAAAAGAAGCCAAGAAAAAACGACCATTGACCGATCATGATGTCCGTCAAATCTTTCGTGATGAAATGTTATCACAAGGTGGGCTAAGTAAAACTGGGCACTATCAGTCGCAAGGAATGCAACATCAATTCTATGACTGAATAAAATAAAAAAATAAAAATGAAAGAGAAAGAGGGATACCATGGTAAAGAAACAAATAACTGGCGAAGAAATCAAACGAATTATTGAGGAAGAAAACGTACGTTTTTTACGTTTAATGTTCACAGATATTTTAGGAACAATCAAAAATGTTGAAGTTCCAGTAAGTCAAATTGACAAGGTTTTAGAAAATAAAATGATGTTTGATGGTTCTTCAATCGAAGGATTTGTTCGAATTGAAGAAAGCGATATGTATTTGTATCCAGATCTTTCAACTTGGATGATTTTCCCATGGGAGAGTGCGCATGGAAAAGTTGCACGTTTAATTTGTGATATTTACAACCCAAATGGAACACCGTTTGCTGGCGACCCTCGTGGAAACTTAAAACGTGCGTTGTCAGACATGAGAGAACTTGGTTTTACCTCTTTCAACTTAGGCCCAGAACCTGAATTCTTCTTATTTAAACTTGATGAGGATGGCGGAATTACTACGACATTAAATGACAAGGGCGGTTACTTTGATTTTGCCCCAACAGATTTAGGGGAAAATTGTCGTCGTGATATCGTTTTAGAATTGGAGAGTTTAGGATTTGAAGTCGAAGCTTCTCACCATGAAGTTGCGCCAGGACAACATGAAATTGATTTTAAATATGCAGATGTAGTAGATGCTTGTGATAACATTCAAACGTTCAAGTTGGTTGTCAAAACAATTGCTAGAAAACATGGCCTACATGCAACCTTTATGCCAAAACCATTATATGGAATCAATGGATCAGGAATGCATTGTAATATGTCCTTGTTTAATGAAGACGGCAACGCTTTTTATGATAAAGATGGCGAATTAGAATTAAGTCAAACCGCTTATCATTTCTTAGGTGGGTTGTTGCATCATGCGCGTGCTTACACAGCTGTTTGCAATCCAACAGTGAACTCATACAAACGTTTAGTTCCTGGATATGAAGCACCTGTTTACGTTGCATGGAGTGGGCATAATCGTTCACCATTAGTTCGAGTTCCTGAATCACGTGGCGTATCCACTCGTTTAGAATTACGTTCAGTTGATCCATCTGCAAATCCTTACTTGGCAATGGCCGTATTATTGCAAGCTGGTTTAGATGGTATCCGTCGTGAATTAACACCGCCAGATGCGGTTGACCGTAATATTTATGTGATGAACGAAGAAGAACGTGAAGCAGCGCAAATTCAAGATTTACCTTCAACGATTCACAACGCAATTAAAGAATTGCGTAAAGATGAAGTGATGATCGATGCACTAGGTCAACACATCTTCTCAAACTTTGTTGAAGCGAAACGTTTGGAATGGGCAGCTTTCCGTCAAACAGTTTCTGAGTGGGAAAGAGAACAATATTTAGAACTTTATTAAGTCAAAAAAGTAGTAAACACAGAGGCAATCTTTTGTCTCTGTGTTTTTTCATCCATTATGTTTTGTTTCCCACAGGTTTATTTTCCCATGATATAATAAGAAAAAACAATTGTTGAAGTACTTTAACTGAAGTTTTGCTATGGACGAGTAGTGCGATTACGAAACCTTGAATTTTTTTGCGAGGGTTTTAGAGCTATGTTGTTTAGAATGCTTCCAAAACGTTCTTGATCCAACGTTTGAAAGGCTGTTGGTTTTAGAGCTATGTTGTTTAGAATGCTTCCAAAACTGCGCCTGCTCTTGTTGGATCGTTTTGTGTGTTTTAGAGCTATGTTGTTTAGAATGCTTCCAAAACAATCGCTTCATTTGAAATCGCATAATGCGCGTTTTAGAGCTATGTTGTTTAGAATGCTTCCAAAACCGTCATGGGATTTCCGTTTTTTGTATAAGTGTTTTAGAGCTATGTTGTTTAGAATGCTTCCAAAATAATCAAATAGTTTGCAACGTAGTAAGGTAAGTTTTAGAGTTATGCTGTATTCAATGCTTCCAACACCAACAAATTTTTTTGAAATCGCAATCATCAAATTGATGTCTTGACTTTCAATTCTGGAGCTTGTATTATACTCCTTGGGCACCCTTTTAAAGGGTCAGAAGTTTACAGAAATTTCAGCTCCCTATTCTTGTTAGAAGAATAGGGAGCTTTCTTTATTTTTTCTGGGACTTTTCCTGCAGATAAAACAAGAAGGAGTTTTTGAATTTATGACAAAATACATTTTTGTAACTGGCGGCGTTGTATCTTCGATTGGTAAAGGGATCGTAGCAGCTTCATTGGGTCGCTTGTTGAAAAATCGTGGCCTAAAGGTAACTATCCAAAAATTTGATCCGTATATCAATGTTGACCCAGGAACAATGAGTCCTTATCAACATGGAGAAGTATTTGTAACAGATGATGGTGCGGAAACAGACTTAGACTTAGGACACTATGAACGTTTTATCGACATCAATTTGAACAAATACTCCAATGTTACCACAGGAAAAATCTATTCTGAAGTATTGCGTAAAGAACGTAAAGGGGAATACTTAGGAGCAACTGTCCAAGTGATTCCACATATCACAAATGAAATCAAAGAAAAGATCATGCGTGCCGCAAAATTAACAGACTCTGATGTCATCATCACCGAAGTTGGCGGAACAGTGGGTGATATCGAATCATTACCATTCTTGGAGGCTTTGCGTCAAATGAAAGCTGATGTTGGTGCAGATAACGTAATGTACGTGCATACAACATTGATTCCTTATTTAAAAGCTGCTGGTGAAATGAAAACAAAACCAACACAACACAGTGTGAAAGAATTACGTGGCTTGGGAATCCAACCAAATATTTTAGTCGTTCGTACGGAACAACCTGTTTCACAAAACGTAAAAAATAAATTAGCACAATTTTGTGACGTTGACCCAGAAGCCGTGATTGAATCACCGGATGTGGATACATTATATTCCATTCCATTATTGCTACAAAAACAAGGGATGGACCGAATTGTTTGCGAGCACTTGAAACTTGAAACACCAGAAGCAGACATGACGGAATGGAAAGAATTAGAAGAACGTGTCTTGAACTTGAAGAAAAAAGTCCGTATTGCTTTAGTTGGTAAATATGTTGAGTTACCTGATGCTTATATCTCAGTAGTAGAAGCTTTGAAACATTCAGGCTTTGCTTATGATGCAGATATTGAATTGGATTGGGTCAAAGCACAAGAATTAACGGAAGAAAATGTCGCAGAACGCTTGAAAGATGCTGACGGAATTTTAGTTCCTGGTGGATTTGGTGATCGAGGCGTTGAAGGTAAAATTGAAGCAATTCGTTTTGCCAGAGAAAATGATATTCCATTTTTAGGTATTTGTTTAGGTATGCAAATGGCTTGTGTTGAATTTGCACGCAATGTAGTGGGTCTTCCTGACGCAGCTTCAGCTGAAACAAATCCTGATGCTCAAAATAATATTATTGATTTGATGGCTGACCAAGAAAATGTTGAAAACCTTGGTGGCACACTTCGTTTGGGCTTATATCCATGTAAAATCAAAAAAGGAACGAAAACAGCAACAGCATACGAAGAGGCAGATGTCGTTCAAGAACGTCACCGTCATCGTTATGAATTCAACAACCAATACCGTGAAATGTTTGAAGAACAAGGATTGGTTTTCTCTGGTGTTTCACCAGACAATCGCTTGGTTGAAATCGTTGAAATTCCTGAGAAGAAATTCTTTGTTGGTTGTCAATTCCATCCAGAGTTGATTTCACGACCAAATCGTCCACAAAAATTAATCAAAGCATTTGTTGGTGCTTCGCTAGCAGATCGCGAAGCAAAATAAGAAATAGGTCAAACAGAGTAGTTTTCATAAACTGCTCTGTTTTTTTGCGGGAAGAGTCAAAAGCAGGAATTAAGTGAAATAAATGCGGGTTTATGAAAAAAGAATGATTTTTTCTATTTGTTTTTTTGTTATTAAATGAGAAGAAGAAACATAATAAAACAGTATTTTTATCTAATTGTGGTTCGTTATTGTGTTTCTTTTTTACAAAAAACTTGTTGAAAATTTTCATTTTCAATGATTTTAGTAGAAAAGTACCACAATGTTTGGTAAAATAAGGTCGTTGGTTAAGAATTGTCTTAACAAATTTAGTTTTTACAAAACTTAGGAGGAATTTTATTATGCCAGTAGTATCAGGAGCTGAATTTTTAAAAGCTGCTCGTAAAGGCGGTTACGCTGTCGGCGGATTCAACACAAACAACTTAGAATGGACTCAAGCTATTCTTGAAGCAGCTGAAGCTAAAAAAGCACCAGTACTTATCCAAACTTCAATGGGTGCAGCTAAATACATGGGTGGTTACAAAGTATGTAAAGATTTAATCACTGATTTAGTTGAAGCAATGAACATCACTGTTCCAGTTGCTATCCACTTAGACCATGGTGACTACGATGCAGCTTTAGAATGTATCGAAATCGGCTATACTTCAGTTATGTTCGATGGTTCTCATTTACCATTCGAAGAAAACTTGAAATTAGCTAAAGACGTTGTTGAAAGAGCTCACGCTAAAGGAATCTCTGTAGAATGTGAAGTTGGTTCAATCGGCGGAGAAGAAGACGGAATCATCGGTAACGGCGAATTAGCTGACATTGAAGAATGTAAACAAATGGTTGCTACAGGTATCGACTACTTAGCATGTGGTATCGGTAACATCCACGGTCAATACCCAGAAAACTGGAACGGATTAGCATTTGATCACTTACAAGCAATTGCTGATGCTGTAGGTCCAGACATGCCTTTAGTATTACACGGCGGATCAGGTATTCCTCAAGACCAAATCGAAAAAGCTATCTCAATGGGTATTTCAAAAGTTAATGTTAATACTGAATTCCAATTATCATTTGCTGCTGCTACTCGTGAATACATCGAAGCTGGTAAAGACCGCGAAGGTAAAGGATTTGACCCTCGTAAATTATTAGCACCAGGTAAAGCTGCAATCGTTAAAGATGCAGAATCTCATATTGACTGGTTCGGTTCAGCAAACAAAGCTTAATTTGCTTCCTTTGTTGACTGATGAAAAGGGTGGGACAAAACGGATTCGTTTTGTCTCACTCTTTTTTGCTTACTAAAGATTTTCGTTTCTCTAAATTAAAAAAAGAAGAGGTTGCTGTCATGCACAAAATGGAAGATGACGAGTTAATCTTAATTGAAGCCTCATTGATTTAATGGCGAAATAAAACGAGGCTTACATAAACATTTTTGTTCCTTTGTTCCTGAATTGTTTAACAAAAAATCTGAAAAATCTTATCGTGAACTATTTAAAAAATTATTCCTTACTTGATTTGCTAGCTATTATGAGTTATTTTGTTCTAGAATAAGCTTTGTAACCGTTTTTTTGCTACTTGAAAAAATAGAAATAAGTGGGAAAATTTGAATTTAGTTGCAACTAGGGGGAGAACAAATGAGTTTTTTTGGTAATATTGATTTTAATGCTTTGTCTGATACCGACCAAGCAATTTATCATTATATGAGTAGCAATGTGGATAAAGTTCCGTATATGCGCGTGCGAGACATTGCACAAGAATCGCATACCTCGGCATCTTCCGTGATGCGTTTGATTCGTAAGCTAGGTTATGAAAGTTATACTGAATTTCGCAGTCAGTTTAGTACGAGTGTGGTAGAAGGAGAAGATTTTAACGCGGCTTTGACAATTTTGAGTCGGGATAGTTTTCGTAAAGATATTGAAAGTAAATTAAATCAAGTTGTGGAGAAAATCCAATATTGTGAGAATATCGTCTTTTTTGGTATGGGAGCATCAGGGGCGATTTGTGAGTATGCGGCACGTCGTTTTGCTTTGATGGGGTACAATAGTTATCCATTAATTGATCCAACTTATCCAATTAAATCGAAACTGCAAAATACGAGTGACAATGTGCTAGTGACCTTATCCGTTTCAGGAATGACAAATGAGGTGGTCGAAGTAGTGAATGGTTTCCGAAATCAAGACGATTGTTTGACGATTGCCATTACTTCAGATATCAATTCGACCTTGAGTCGAATGTCTGATTGTGTGCTAGACTATCATGTGGATGTTCGCCGAGTAAAAAAACATGAAGATTTAACAAGTCAGATACCTTGTATTTTTTTGATTGAACAACTCGCGGATCGACTTCAACAACGCGACTAAAAAGATTATTACTTTTAGGTACATGGCGTTTTGGAAAACACTATTTTGGTACAGAATGTACCATGATGGTGTTTTTTTCTATTTACTGGATTTCATGCCAGAGTTTTGTACAGGCATTGAGTAAGTCAGATTTCCTAACTATACTAAGGGCATTAACTAATTGAGGTGACCAATAATGGCAAATAAATTTCCAAAAGATTTTTTATGGGGTGGCGCAGTAGCAGCTCATCAAATTGAAGGTGCTTGGAATGCTGACGGCAAAGGAATCAGTATTGCTGACGTAATGACAGCTGGTGCAAATGGGGTTGCACGAGAAATTACGAAAGGTGTGATCCCTGGTAAAAATTATCCCAACCATGAAGCAATCGACTTCTATCATCGTTACAAAGAAGATATTGCTTTGTTTAAAGAATTAGGCTTAAACGTGTTTCGAACATCAATCAACTGGGCAAGAATTTTTCCGAATGGAGATGAGGAAGAGCCAAATGAAGCAGGTTTGCAATTTTATGATGATTTATTTGATGAATTATTGAGAAATGGGATTGAACCGGTGATTACTTTATCACATTTTGAAATTCCTTATCATTTACATGAAGCATATGGTGGATTCAAAAATAAAAAGTTGATTGATTTCTTCGTTCATTATGCTGAAACAGTCATGACGCGCTATCAGAAAAAAGTGAAATATTGGATGACCTTTAACGAAATCAATAATCAGGCAGACGGACAACATGAGCTACACACTTGGACCAATTCTGCCATGCTTTTTCAGGCGGGTGAAAATAAAGAAGAATTGACTTTTCAAGCAGGTTTAAATGAGTTGATTGCCAGTGCAAAAGTCGTTCGACTAGGACATAAAATCAATCCTGAGTTTCAAATTGGTTGCATGATGGCGTACGTACCAGTTTATCCATATTCTTGTAATCCAGAAGATTTAATGGCATCCGTCAAAGTAATGGATCGTCGCTTCTTTTATTCTGATATTCATGCTCGTGGTGTTATTCCTACTTATGCCAAAAAATATTGGGAAGAAAAAGGGTATCAAATCGAAATTACCGAAGACGAAACACAAGCTTTGAAAGAAGGAACAGTTGATTATATTGGTTTCAGTTATTATATGTCTGGTGCAGTAACGACTTTACCAGAGATTTCAGGGGAAAACATCACTGATTTTCCAGGTGCAAAAGTCGTTCGAAATCCTTATGTTCAAGCAAGTGATTGGGGTTGGCAAATTGATCCAGTCGGGTTGCGTTATACCTTGAATGTTGTCTATGAACGTTATAATCTACCTCTTTTTATTGTTGAAAATGGTTTTGGTGCCTACGACCGATTAGAAGATGGGCAAGTCCATGATACCTATCGGATTGACTATTTGCAAAAACACATTGAGCAAATGAATCTGGCTGTACATGTTGATGGTGTTGATTTGCTGGGCTATACACCTTGGGGGATCATTGATTTAGTTAGCTTTGGTTCCGGTGAAATGGAAAAACGCTACGGCATGATTTATGTTGATAAAGATAATGAAGGCAAGGGAAGTTTGGTTCGTTTGAAAAAAGATTCCTTTGCTTGGTATCAAAAATTGATTCAAGAAAATCAATAGCCTAAAGGAGCACATCATGGAAATTCGTGAACTAAAAAAAGTAATGGACAAGTTAAGTCTAGCTGAAAAAATTGGGCAATTAGCTCAAGTAACGCCTAATTTTTTTGGAAATCAAGGAGAAATTACTGGCCCAATGTCAGAGTGGTCAATGGGGATGGATCAGCTTTATCAAGTAGGATCTGTTTTAGGTACCCACCGAGGAACGGAAGTCAGAAAAATTCAAGAAGATTATTTAGCGCACAGTCAACATCAGATTCCTTTAATGTTTATGGCAGATGTTATTCATGGTTATGAAACGATTTTTCCGATTCCATTAGCGCTAGCTAGTAGTTTTGATCCTGAATTGATTGAAAAAGTAGCAAAGGCATCTGCCGCAGAAGCTGCCAGTGAGGGTATTCAAGTAACTTTTTCTCCGATGGCAGACTATGTCAAAGATCCTCGTTGGGGACGCGTATTAGAAAGTAATGGTGAAGACCCTAGACTTTCTCGCGCATTAACAGAAGCGTATGTCAAAGGCTATCAAGGAAAAAATTTAGCAACAGAATCACATCGTGTAGCGGCTTGTGTGAAGCACTTTGTTGGTTACGGAGCTGCCGAGGGTGGTCGTGATTATAATACGGTAGATTTTTCTGATGTTGAGTTGTACCAAAACTATCTGCCTGCTTTTGAAGGAGCAATTGCGAATGGCGTAAAAATGGTTATGACGTCATTCAATAGTTTACATGGGGTACCAGTAACGGGAAATCGAAAGCTGATTAAAGGCATTTTGCGAGATGAATTGGGTTTTGACGGTGTCGTAATTTCAGATTGGGCAGCAATTGCTGAGTTGATGAATCACCGCGTAGCTGAAAACCCACGTGAAGCAGCAAAAAAAGCCTTCGAGGCAACCGTTGATATCGATATGATGACAGATTGCTATTTAAATGAGCTTGCAGAAATGATTGAAACAAAAGAGCAATTAAAAAAATTAGATGAAGCAGTTTGGCGTATCTTGACTTTGAAGAATGAGTTAGGCTTATTTGAAAATCCGTATCGTGGGCTGGACGTGACGGTTGATTTATCTGAACTCCAAGAATTAAGTTATCAAGCAGCTCTTAATTCTGCTGTACTTTTGAAAAATAATGCTGTTCTTCCTTTAGAATCAACAGAAAAAATTTTATTGATCGGTACGAAAGCAACAACACAAGACGTACTTGGAGCATGGTCATGGATTGGCGATTCGAAAAAAGCCATTTCACTTGCTAGTGGTCTAAAACAGCAATTTTCTGAAGTCCAGCTTATTTCAGTGACTGACCAACTTGACAAAAAAGCAATTGAGCAAGCAATCCAAGTCGCTGATAAAGTTATCATCGCAGTTGGGGAGAAAAGCGAAGAAGCGGGCGAAGCTGCAAGTCGCGCAGAATTAAAATTAAAAGCGATCGAACTCGAATTGATTGATTTATTAGCGACATATGAGATTGAAAAGATTTTAGTGACCTTTAGTGGACGGCCATTAGTTCTGACAGATGTCGTTGAGAAAGTAGATGCTATTGTTTCTGCTTGGTTTTTAGGTAGCCAAACAGGAGATGCTTTAGCGATGCTTTTGAGTGGTGCAGAAAATTTTACGGCACACTTACCGATGAGTTTTCCTCGTAGTGTTGGGCAACTGCCTTATTCTTATCAAGAGATGTCGACTGGACGGCCACAAACAAAAGAAAACTATCATGAAAAATATATTTCACGCTATATGGATGAAGAAAATCATCCATTGTACTGTTTCGGTCATGGATTGTCTTATAGCGAGTTTCAATATAAAAATTTTTCCCTCTCAAGTGATACGCTAACGAAAGAGGAAGAGTTGACAGTGAGTTTTGAAGTGAGGAATAACTCCAAGATTAAAGGGTGGGCGTTACCACAACTTTATTTCCAAGATGAGGTTACCGAAGTTATTCGACCAAAAATCGAACTTTTGAAGTGGACAAAAGTTGAACTAGCTGCAGGCGAAACAAAGAAAGTCGAGTTTGTAGTTTCGCCAGCTGAATTGGCCTATAGTCATATAGATTTAAAAAAGACGATTGAATCGGGCGGATTTCGTTTATTTTTAGGGGAAAGTGTAGCGAATATTGTGGCAGAAAGCCGATTTATTCTAACATAATTTTCTTAGTGGTACAGCTTGTGCCACTATGACTTTTTTTTCAAAAGTGGGAAACGAAAACCATTAAGGGGACAAGTTATTGTTTTTGAAAACGTTTTTATCTATGATGTGAATGTAAAAAAGACTTCTTTACTTATTTAAGAAAAATAAAAACGTTTTTATTTGGAGGGAGTTATGAAAGAACGAATAACTATTCGTGAAGTTGCTCAAGAAGCGAATGTCTCAATTGCGACTGTTTCAAAAGCATTGAATAATGTTGATGTGGTAACACCAAAAACAAAAGAAAAAGTCCTGACTGCGGCTAAAAAACTGCATTATACACCGAATTTATTTGGGAAAAATCTAAAAGCAAAACACACCAATATGATTGGCTTTTATACGCATACGATTATCGGTCCTTACTTTAGTACCCTGATCGAAGCAATCGTGAAGGAAGCAGAACAGCATCACTATGGTGTGAACGTAATTATTTCTTCTGATAAAAAGGTGCTAAGCTCGCATCTATTAGGAAATATGGTTGATGGGTTTATCGGATTTGAAGATCTGATTGATGATGAAGCACTAGGTACGATTCAGTCAGAAGGAATCAAAGCTGTTTTTATGGATCGAGAAATTGAGGATCAAAGTATCAGTAGTGTGGTCTTTTCTTCTCGAAAGGCTGGAAAATTAGCGACACAGTATTTAATTGAAAAAGGACATCAAAAAATTGGGTTTTTACCCGGACATCCAGGTGTCTATGATAGTGATGAACGTTATTTAGGCTTTGAAGAGACTATGAAGGAAGCTGGATTGACAATTAACGAACAGTGGATTATCCCAGGATTATTTGAAGAAAAAGCTAGTTTTAACAATATGACACAGTACTTAAACATGCAAGAAAAGAACAGCTGGCCTACAGCGTGGATTGCTGGAAATGATTTAAGTGCAATCGGCGTTATCAAAGCAATCGAAGGGTTAGCAATGTCGGTACCAGAAGATTTTAGTGTGGTTGGGTTTGATGATATTGAATTACTTCGTTATTTCAAACCAAAGATATCGACGATTCGGAATCCGATTCGTGAGCAGGGACGTCAAGCAGTTATTGAGCTATTGCATTTGATTGATAACCAAAAAACTGGTGAGAATAAAAGTTTAGACTGCCAGTTGATTGCGGGAGAAACAGCGAAAGAGTTGCGTAACAAACACGAAAGTTAGCGTAATAGATTTAAAAGGAAAAACAACGAGGAGGAAGATCAGTTGGAAGCAAAAGTAAAACCAACACTAAACGTTCGTATCAAGAAGTGGTTTCGAAATTTTGGTCGCCAGTGGCAATTACAATCGATGGCGATTCCAGGTATTGTCTACATGATTATATTCAGCTTTATTCCCATCTATGGCTTAGTGATTGCTTTTAAAAATTATACAGTGATTGATACGATTGAAAGTGCACAATGGGTGGGACTGGAAAACTTTAAAATTATTATGGAAGATAAATATTTCTGGCAATCAGTGGTCAATACGTTAGGAATTAGTGGCTTAAAACTAGCTTTTGGTTTTGTCCTACCGATTATTATTGCGGTGATGATTTATGAATTAAGAGACAGCGTCTTTAAACGGACGATCCAAACGATTTCTTACTTACCACACTTCCTTTCTTGGATTATACTCGGTGGGATGTTGATTACTTGGTTTTCTTCTAACGGAATGATTAATGAACTTTTGAATTTCATTGGTATCCAAGCGAAGCAAAACCATATGTTGGATGCAGGAAAATATTGGTGGATTGCTTCTTTATCTGATGTGTGGAAAGAAGCCGGGTGGGGAACGATTTTGTACCTTGCGACGATGTCACGAATTGATCCCACGTATTATGAAGCAGCAAAAATGGATGGTGCCACTCGAATGCGTCAAATTTGGAGTATCACGATCCCGATGATTCGAAATATTATTTCTTTAAACTTGATCCTTAGTGTAAGCGGTTTATTTAATTCGAATTTAGATCAGACATTGGTTTTAATGAACTCACAAAATCAACCCAAGGCAGAAGTAATCAATTCATATGTTTATCGAGTTGGTTTAATGCAGGGAGATTTTTCTTACGCCACGGCTGTTGGATTAGGTATTTCAATCATTTCAGTTATCTTACTGGTTGCAACGAATATCGTAACTAAGAAATTAAACGATAATCAGTCCGTTTTATAAGAAAGGAGTAAAGACGATGGAAAAAAGAAAATTATCTTTATCAAAACCCAAGAGTAATGTTGTACAAGACAAAGACAGTAAGATCTTTAATTTTGTCAATGTCTTGCTCTTGCTAGTTTTCACAATCATGATTATCGTACCTGTTTGGAATATTGTTGCTTCCTCTTTTGCTTCAAGTGATGCTTTGGCAAAAGGAGATTTTGTCTTTTGGCCTTCGGAAATCTCGATGGATAACTATCGCAAAGTGCTTGGCGATTCCTCTATGTGGCAGGCATTGATTATCTCGATTGGAAAAACGGTTCTTGGTGTGTTAGCACATACGGCTTTTTGTGCAATTATGGCCTATGCTTTGTCTAAGCGCAATTTAAAAGGCCGCAATCTTTACTCGACAATGGGAATTATTACGATGTTTTTCTCAGGGGGAATGATCCCAACCTATTTATTAATCAAATCGTTAGGCCTGTTGAATACTTTTTGGGTTTATATTATCCCAGCGTTGTTGTCATACTATGATGTTATTATTTTAATGAATTTTTTCCGTGATGTACCGACTTCACTAGAAGAGTCAGCAAAAATTGATGGCGCAAGCGATTGGGGCGTTTTCTTAAAAATTTTTGTGCCATTATCAAAGCCAGCACTTGCAACAATTGCCCTCTTTCACGGTGTCTGGCAATGGAATGATTTCATGACAGCAAAACTGTATGTTACGGATAAAGCACTCTATCCATTACAAATGAAACTTTATGAAATCATTACACAATCTCAGGCAGCCTCACAGCAAGGATTGAATGCTGCTGTTGAAATCAGTACTACATCTAAAGGAGTACAGTTGGCAACGATCGTTGTTACGACCGTTCCAATTTTAATCATTTATCCATTGCTACAAAAACATTTTATCTCAGGCATGATGCTTGGGGCAGTCAAAGAATAGGAGGAATAATCAATGTTTGGAGTCTCAAAGAAAAAGGTCGTAGGTATGTTGGCATTAACGAGTACGGTGTTACTAGCTTTAGGTGCTTGTGGTAGCGGCAAAGAGGAAGCATCAGCAGATAAAACAGTAGAACTTCCCTCAATTGAAGATCGCTATACACCAGAGAAAGATACACCTGCTTGGAAGTTAGATAAAAAAGAAGAGGCAACGAAATTAACTTGGTATGTCAATGCCGACTGGTGGAATACTGAATTTGGGAAAGATATGGTGACAAAAAAAGTAAAAGAAGACTTGAATATTGATATTAAATTCATCACAGGTGATGACACAAAATTAAATACTTATTTTGCTGGTGGTGACATGCCAGATATCGTGACTGTCTTTGATTCAAATTCACAAGTAGCTAGAAAAGCCAACTCTTGGGCGCTTCCATTACAAGATCTAGCTGAAAAGTATGATCCATATTTCAATCAAGTGGCACGTCAAGAAACATTAAACTGGTACAAACTCTCAGATGGAAAATCTTATGGCTATCCAGATTATTCAAATGTTCAAGCAGATTTTGACAGTGGTGATATTTTTGCCCGTGATGCGTTCATTATTCGAAAAGATGTTTATGAAGCAATTGGCAAACCAGATTTCACTACACCAGATGGTTTTGTTGCTGGAATGAAGAAAATCAAAGAACAGTTTCCTGAATTGATTCCGTTTGGATTTAATGACTTTGCCAAAGATGGTTCATCCAATGGTTCAATGGATAGTGTGGTTCAAGATATGCTGGGTGTTCCTTATACAGATGGTGATGATTACTACGATCGTAATTTAGACGAAGATTATATCAAATGGGTCAAAGCATTCCGCCAAGTCCATGAAGATGGAAATATCTCGGATGACACGTTTACTGATGATGGTGATAAATTCAAAGAAAAATTACAAACTGGAAAATATGGCGCTGTAATGATTGGTTCATTTGTTAACCAAGGTATCCCGCTGCAAACATTTAAAGCTGCTAATCCTGATTCTGAATACATTGCAGTTGATGGAATTCAAAGCACCAAAGGAAATGATCCAACGTTAACACAGGCAGGTATCTCTGGTTGGATGATCAACTATATTGGTAAAAATTGTCAAGATCCTGCAAAAGCAATCCAATTATTTACTTATTTGCTAAGTGATGAAGGCGAAATGTTAACGAACTTTGGGATTGAAGGCGAAACTTATACCAAAGATGGTGATAAAGTACAATGGACAGATGAAGCAAGAAAAATTCAACAAGAAGATCCAGAAAAGTGGCAATTGGAGTATCGAATGGGTGAATTTATCCAGTTTGGTCATGACCGTTTTAAAGCAATGAACGATGATTCCTACGTTGATGCAGTTAAACAAATGCAACAATGGGGAGAAGGCAAACTAACTTCTCAATTCTTAACGGAAAATATTGGACCAGATGCTGGAAGTCAAGAAGCGCGTGCCTTAAGTGCCATCCAAACAAACTGGAGTACAACATTGGTTGGTATGTTACGTGCCAAAGATGAAAAAGAACTAGATGATTTATTAGCTAAGTACAAAACGTTCCAAGAAGAAAACAAAATCGATGATGTGAATAAAGTTCGTAATGAGAAAATTCAAGAGAATAAAGAAAAATTAGCGATGTAATCTTTAAAAATAAAAAAGAAGTCTTAAATAAAAAAGAGCTTCTCAAAAATGTACGCATCAATTTTCGAGAAGCTCGACTTCTTTTTGAAAAAGGAGTCTGTGAACACCTACGAAATAAACAGAGTTCGTTCAAATAAGCTAGCTGAATGACGGCTAAAAATGTTCAAAGAATCAAAATAAGTGCCATAGTTTTGAATTGAGGCGAAATGACTGAACTACCTTGTGAAGAAAAGTTAAAACGCGAGCAACGAAACATTTCTAATCTGTGACCATCTTTTTGATTTGTATGAACAGGATTATTCAGGAGGGAAAAAAATGCAAAAAATTTTTAGTACAGAAGGTAAAATCTACGAAGGAATGCAACGAATTTATCAAGTGCTATTATTGACGATTATTTTTATACTTTCCTGTTTACCAGTACTCACAATTGGTGCGGCGATGGCTAGTGCTTATGGGACTGCTTATAAAATGGTCGATCATAGAGAAGGTGTCTTGTATAAAGAATATGTTCATCAGTTTAAACAAAATTTTGTTCTGGCAACGAAAATGTGGTTGCTGATTTTGGGTGTGAGTAGTGGTGTTTTTTTTCTGTTGCCTTTCATTCAACCGTTATTGATTGGAAATAAAATTGCCTATTATTTAGTAATGTTATTTGTCACATTACTTGTTTTGATGGGATTATATCTGTTTCCGTTAATTGCTCGTTTTGAAAATAATTTAACAGGAACATTGGTCAATGCTTGCATCTTATCACTAAAACATTTACCAAGTAGTATCCTGTTGTTTTTTATAACAATTGGTGGAGGGATAATGCTGCCTCTTTATTTGCCAAGTTTATTATTTGCATGGCTCTTTTTAGGAATCGGCACGATCATTTTTATCAAAGCAAAGTTATTGTTGGGCGTTTTTCATTCGTACGAGAATTTAGAAGAGGGAAGTTGATCATATGTATGTAGGATTTGATATTGGTGGAACGACTGTCAAATATGGTGTTCTAGATGAAGTTGGGAATATTTTAGAAAAATCTGCAATTCCAACAAATTATCAGTTGGCAGACTTTTTGGTTGAGCTAGATACAATCGTGAAAGATGCTCAAAAACGATATGAAAAAATTGAGGGGATTGGTATTAGTGCGCCAGGTATTATCCAAGAAGATGGATACATGCTTACTGCTGGTGCAATTAGACCTTTTTATGGAGCCAATATCAAAATAGAACTGGAACGACTAACTGGCTTGCCTGTTTCTATCGAAAATGATGCGAATGCCGCAGCGATTGCAGAACATTGGATTGGGAATGCACAAGGGCTAGAAAATTATTTATGCATTGTTTTAGGAACAGGTATTGGCGGAGGAATCGTGCTCAATGGGGAAGTTTTTCGAGGCGCTCATGGGATGGCTGGCGAATTTGGGTGGAGTATCATTGATCACTTACCAGCAGAAGGCGATATCGAAGAAGTTTCGTGGAACAAACGAGCAGCAACCGTTGGCGGTCTCTGTTATCAATATAATTTGAGCCAAAAAAAATTAGATGCAGCTGCACCAATGATTTTAGATGCTCGAGAAATTTTTCAAAGAGAGGCAGAAGGAGAAGTGCTGGCAATCAATATAGTAGAACAATTTTTAACAGATCTATCTGTGGGAATGTTGAATCTGATTAGTTTTTTTGATCCAGAACTGATTTTATTTGGTGGAGGAATCAGTTCCAACGAGGAATTTAATCAACGATTTCAAAAACGTTTGGAAGAAGTGATGAATCGTCACGAATCAATTCATTATCTTAAAAACAAAACGATTGCTGCTGTTCGCCCAGCTAAATTGCAAAATGATGCAGGCATGATTGGTGCTGTTTATCAAATTCATCGTCAAGTGACAAAGTGAATAAAGCACTTGATTATTCAAAGAATGTTTGAGAAAAAATAGTTCAAATTACTAAATAGAAAGTAGGCTGGAAAATTATTTTTCAGTCTCTTTTTTTTGTAAAAAAGTGGTCGAAAGGGACAATAAAAAGTTGTTTATGTGTAGATATGATCCCAAGCTTTTGAAAAATGACAGTCTATGGTAAAATTAGCGAGTATGAATAAATTAAGAATAGGTGGATTTTATGAAGAAAATCGTTATCAATGGTGGCCGTTCACTAACAGGTGAAGTAACGATTAGTGGGGCAAAAAATAGTGCTGTGGCATTGATTCCGGCGGCTATTTTAGCAAATTCCCCAGTGATTTTAGAAGGTGTCCCTGATATTCAGGATGTCCATTCATTAATTGAAATTTTAGAAATTATGGGTGCAAAGATTACTTTTTCAAATAACGTATTAGAAATTGATCCAACAGAAATCGTATCTGTGCCAATGCCAAATGGGAAAATCAATAGTTTACGTGCATCGTACTATTTTATGGGAACATTATTAGGAAAATTTGGTGAAGCTGTAGTTGGCTTGCCTGGTGGCTGTTATTTAGGTCCGCGACCAATTGATTTACATGTTAAAGGATTCGAGGCGCTAGGCGCACAAGTTACAAATGAACATGGCGCAATGTATTTGCGAACTGAAAATGGCCAAATGCAAGGAAATCGAATTTTTATGGATGTTGTTTCTGTAGGTGCGACAATCAATGTCATGCTTGCGGCAGTAAAAGCAAAAGGCCAAACAATCATTGAAAACGCGGCTCGTGAGCCAGAAATTATTGACGTTGCGACATTATTGAACAACATGGGTGCAAACGTTCGTGGTGCAGGTACGGACATTATCCGTATCGACGGTGTTGATGAATTACATGGTTGTCGTCATTTCATGATTCCTGACCGAATTGAAGCGGGAACGTACTTAGCTCTTGCAGCAGCTGCAGGAGATGGAATAAAAGTAAAAAACGTTATTTATGAGCATCTTGAAAGCTTCATTGCTAAATTACAAGAAATTGGTGTCAAAATGAAAATCAGTGAGGACGAGATTGAAGTCTATCCGGCAACGGAGTTGAAAGCTGTGAATGTGATGACTTATCCATATCCAGGTTTTGCGACAGATTTGCAACAACCATTGACGCCATTATTGTTAATGACATCTGGCACCGCAGAAATCATTGATACGATCTATGCCAAGCGTGTCAATCATGTACCTGAGCTAGCGCGAATGGGTGCAGACATTTCAGTTGAAGGAAACATGATTATTATAAATGGTCCAAGTAAGTTACATGGGGCAGAAGTTGTGGCATCTGATCTTCGGGCAGGAGCTTGTTTAGTTATTGCTGGGTTGCTAGCAGAAGGAACGACGACAATTTATAATGTCGAATATATTTTACGTGGCTATGATCATATTATTGAAAAGTTGACTGCTTTAGGTGCATCAATTGAAATGATTGAGGAAGTGGAGGCCGAATGAGCGATTATTTGACAATGGCGGAGCTGGAAAATAAAACGTTAAAAGAAATTTACAGCTACGCAAAGGATTTTAAAATTCCTTATTACAGTAAAATGAATAAAAAAGAACTCGCACTCTCTGTCATTCGTGCACAAGCAGAAAAACAAGGATTCTATTATATGGAAGGAATTTTAGATATCGTAGGACAAGATGGGTATGGATTTTTACGTCCAATTAATTATGGTCCCAGTGTAGAAGACATCTATATTTCTGCTTCACAAATTCGCCGTTTTGGTTTGAGAAATGGGGATAAAGTTGCCGGGAAAGCCCGCCCACCGAAAGAATCAGAACGTTATTATGGCTTGATGCATGTTGAAAGTGTCAATGGAAAAGACCCAGAAGAAGCGAAAGAGCGCCCTCATTTTCCAGCACTAACACCTCTTTATCCACAAGAACAGTTAACGTTAGAAACGACTACTAATCGATTATCCACACGAATGATTGACATTTTTTCTCCTGTTGGTTTTGGTCAACGTGGATTAATCGTTGCTCCACCTAAAGCAGGGAAAACAACGGTTTTAAAAGAAATTGCAAATGGTATCACTGAGAATTATCCTGATGTTGAATTGATTGTTTTATTAATTGATGAACGACCAGAAGAAGTGACCGATTTGGAGCGTAGCGTAAAAGGTGATGTGGTGTCTTCAACGTTTGATTTACAACCACAGAATCATACGCGTGTCGCGGAATTAGTTTTAGAACGTGCAATGCGTTTGGTTGAAGATAAGCGAGATGTTGTCATTTTAATGGACAGTATCACGCGACTTGCCAGAGCCTATAACTTAGTTGTTCCGCCAAGTGGTAGAACTTTAAGTGGAGGGATTGATCCAGCTGCGTTGTACAAACCAAAGAAATTTTTTGGAGCGGCACGTAATATCGAAGAAGGCGGGAGCTTAACGATTCTAGCAACTGCTTTAGTCGATACGGGTAGTCGAATGGACGATGTCATTTACGAAGAGTTCAAAGGAACGGGAAATCTTGAACTCCAATTGTCACGTGAATTGGCAGAAAGAAGAATTTTCCCAGCAATCGACATCAAAAAATCAGGAACTCGTAAAGAAGAGTTATTGATTCCAAGTGCGCAATTAGAAGAAATTTGGAAGCTACGGAAAAATATGATTGGTGATTCTTTGGAATACACTGAGCAATTGATTCGTTTCTTACGAAAAACGAAGAACAATCAACAATTTTTTGCGGAGTTTCAAGATGTTTCCTTTGGTAAGAAAAATCAAATGAGAAATCAAAAAAGATAATTGCAACCTTGAATGAAACATGATAAGATGTTACTGTTGTAAATCGACAAATCAACTCTGGTTCAGCAAATGAAGCAGGGCAAAGGAGCGAAAAAACTATGAAAGCAAACATTCATCCAGATTACCATCCAGTAGTATTCATGGATTCAACAACTGGTTTCAAATTCTTGTCAGGTTCAACAAAATCTTCACAAGAAACAGTTGAATGGGAAGACGGTAATACATACCCAGTAATCCGTGTCGAAGTAACTTCTGACTCACATCCATTCTACACTGGACGTCAAAAATTCACACAAGCAGACGGACGTGTGGACCGTTTCAACAAAAAATACGGTCTCAAAGATCAAAACGCTGCAGAATAATCAAAACATTGTTTATGCAATATTTGGCAGGCCTCATCTTCGGATGGGGTCTGTTTTTTTGCAGGTTTTTTATACTTGGTTCTCGACATAGCCGAGTTAGTTCATTGAAAACAAAGAAAAAATCGCACATAATAAATTAGTTTGAATCTATATTTTGTATTCACATTTCTATAGTTTGTTCATGTACTTATCTCTAAGTAAGCGCTATCATTTTACTGGGATAAAAAAACTATAGGAGGAATCATGGATGAAGTGTTGGTTTAAAAGTGGAGTAGGGCTGTTGTTGGCAATTGGTGTAGTTGGTGTCTCAGGATGTGGCGTCAAAAATCAAGCAGAGTCAAATTCGATTGACTATCAAGAAACGGAAGAAGCAAAAGTTGATCGAGGGATGGCTAATCAGCCAGAATCTTCTTATTGGTTTCCAGAAGAGTTATTGCAATGGGACTTTTCAAAAGACGAAGATGCAAAATACAATGTTAGTGCTGTACCATTGGCACAACGGGTAGATAAAACAAAGTTGATTCCTTCAAATAAAACACAAAATACAGAGATGAAAGTAGTAGCTTTATCCATTATGAACAGTAGTACCAGCGGCAATGCACCACGAGGTGTGAACACTTTTGATGCCAATGTTTTTTCTAACTGGCAATATATCGATCAATTAGTTTACTGGGGGGGTTCATCTGGTGAAGGAATTATTGTTCCACCAAGTCCGGATGTGATTGATGCGGCTCATAAAAATGGTGTGCCAGTGTTAGGAACTGTGTTCTTTCCACAAACTGCGCATGGTGGAAAAATTGAATGGCTAGATACTTTCTTGGAAAAAGATGCTAATGGGACATTTCCTTTAGTCGACAAGCTGATTGAAGTTGCGCAAAGTTACGGGTTTGATGGCTGGTTCATTAACCAAGAAACAGATACAGTTGTGACTAGCTTTGATGAAGCTAAAGAAAACAAAAATGCTCAAGCAGCAGATAAAGCTGATGGATTGAACAAAGAACATGCCGATTTGATGCAAGAATTTATCAAAGAATTTAAAGGGAAGCAAGCTGATTTAGATATCATGTGGTATGATTCGATGACATCTGAAGGAAAAATGGATTGGCAAAACGCTTTGACCGATCAAAACCAAGCTTATTTAGTAGATGCAGACATGAATCCAGTAGCGGATAGCATGTTTTTGAATTTTTGGTGGAATACGGAGCAATTAGCAAGCAAGGAACTTTTGAAAGCATCTAAGAAAAAAGCAAATGAATTAGGCATTGATCCTTATGATTTATTTGCAGGAATCGATGTTCAAGAAAAAGGTTACGCTACCCCAGTTGATTGGGAGTTATTTGTGGATGATAAAGGTGTCCCTTATACTTCTTTGGGATTATACGTTCCTAGTTGGACGTACAGTTCTGCTAGTGATCCAGATGATTTTCAAAATCGAGAAGAACGTTTTTGGGTCAATGACAAGGGAGATCCAACTCAAAATATCGCCTTAAAAGGGCAAGATTGGCCGGGAGTTTCGACGTATGCGCTGGAGCAAACAGCAATCACTTCTTTGCCTTTTGTAACGAATTTCAATACAGGAAATGGGTATAATTATTTTATCAAAGGCCAAAAGGTATCAAGTCTAGATTGGAATAACCGAAGCATGCAAGATATCATGCCGACTTACCGTTGGATAATGGAGCATGAAAATAACAATGATTTATCAATTAGAATGGATTATGCAGATGCTTTCAATGGAGGTAATTCATTATTGTTTAGAGGAAATATGACAAAAAATGCGGTTAGCCAAGTGAAGCTTTATCGAATGGAAACAACGCTAACAAAAGATTCAGAGATAACTACAACCGCTAAAGCATCAGATGCTACCAAGCTGGAGATTGTCTTGACGTTTGAAGACGGAAGTACAGAAACAGTTGCATCAAGTCAAAAAGTAACAAATGATTGGACAACCTTGAAGTATTCATTAGAAAAATTTGCAGGAAAAACAGTCACATCACTTTCTTATAAAATAACTTCAGAAAAAACAAATGACACTTATGAATTACATTTAGGGCAGCTTGCAATGACGGACTCACCTGCTACAGAAAAAATGGCTGTTGCAAATGCTGAAGTGGAAGATGTTGTTTTTGATGAAGAAGAAAGTAATTATGCAGGGATTCGCTTGACATGGGATAGTAAAGACAGTGAAGCAGAACATTATGAAATTTATCGAATAAATAAAGATAATACTCGTTCTTTCCTAGGTGCAACACCTGCGACGACACATTACATCAATGGACTGGAAAGACAAAAGAACGTGCAACAGACAAAATTGGAAATTGTTCCCGTTGATACTCTTGGAAATCGAGGCATGGCATCAGATCCAATCTCTTTTGAATGGCCAGATAATACATTACCAAAAGCAAGTTTTACGGCTTCTAAAACATTGGCGGCTCCCGGGGAACAAATTAGTTTCACAAATACATCTTCTTCCAATACGGACAAAGTGACTTGGGAATTTGAAGGTGGCGATATTGAAACAAGTACCGAAAATGAGCCTGTCGTTACTTATGATAAAGAGGGTGTGTATAAAGTAAAACTGACCGCAGAAAATGAAGAAGGAAAAACACCGATTGAGATGGAAGGTTTGATTACAATCAGTCAAAAAGTCCCTGCCGAATTGGTGTTGCTATCTTTAAATGCGAAAACAGAAGCCTCTTCGTTTACAAATGATTCGGAAGCGCCTGAATTTGCAGTTGATGGGAAACTTGAAACAAAATGGTGTGCAACGGGAACACCTCCCCATGAAATCATTGTCGATTTGGGTAATAGCCAAACAGTCAGTGAAGTTCGATTCGCACATGCAGAGGCTGGTGGCGAAAATGCAGATATGAATACAAAGGCTTATACAATCGAAGTAAGCCAAGATGGAAAAGAGTACAAGAAAGTTTCACGAACAATCAATAATACGGAAAAAAATAGCACCAATACCTTTGCCGTGGAACAAGCACGATATGTGAAAGTAAGTGTGGATAAACCTACACAAGGTTCAGACACAGCAGTGCGAATGTATGAATTGGGTGTTTATGGAATGAAAGATTTATTGAAATAAAAAATTGACAAGAAGATAGGTCAGCCCTATTGCAAAAAAGGAAACAAGTGAATAAAAATTTAGGAGCTGTGACAAAACTCGTGTCACAGCTCTTTCTTTTTCCTTTAATTAGACTTTTTTGTTAATCATCAAAAAAGTCTATCCTTTTTCGGATAATCCAGACAAAAAGTTGGCAGTTTGCCAGTTAAAAGGTACACTTAGAAATAGCGATTATCAAAAGAGTTGCTGACAATCATTAAGAGAAAAAAGGACGTGGTCTGAAATGAAAAAATATCGTGGAGCAATTGTTATCTCGGTAATCATTACCTTGTTACCACTTGTGGCAAGTGCCATTTTTTGGGAAGAAATTCCGAATCAAGTTGCGACACATTTTGATTTGAATTGGCAAGCGAATGGCTGGAGCTCAAAGGGATTTGCGTTGATTGGCTTACCATTTCTTCTGGCAGGCTTACAATTATTGGTTGCCTTTTTCGTGTTAAATGATCCAAAGCAAAAAGTGACAAAACGTTGGATTATCTACAGCGTTTTAGGAATCATTCCGCTGATTGCACTTTTTGTTCAATCATTGACCATCAGTTATGCTTTAGGCAATCAGGCAACATGGTTGATGAAAATTAGTCCCGCTGCATTTATCGGAATCATCTTTATTGTTTCAGGAGTGATTCTGACCGCTGTTCCGCAAAATTATACAGTGGGTATTCGTTTACCTTGGACGTTGAGCAGTGAACAGAATTGGCTACAAACAAATCGACTGGGTGCCAAAACATTTATTGCAGGCGGTATTTTGATGTTACTCGCAAGTTTTGTTTCATGGGAATTTTTAATGATGCCAATTATCGTGATTGTTATTTTGATTCCAACGATTTATTCATTTTGGCTGCATCGAAAAGGAATTTGATAAAGTGAAAACTAGTAAAAATAGCAGAAAATAGGATGAAAATGAACTATTTTAGGAGATGAAGAAGGATGCATATTGAACATTTAGCTGTTTGGACGAAAGATTTGGAAAAAATGAGAACGTTTTACGAAAAATATTTTCAGGCAACAAGTAGTGAACGCTATCGTAATCCAAAAACACAATTTCAATCTTACTTTTTAAGTTTTGGTTCAGGGAGTCGCTTAGAATTGACAACGAAACCACATCTAGCAAATCGAGTCACAGATCATTTAGGCTATGCACACTTAGCGATGGCGGTAGGGACGAAAGAAGAAGTTGATCGTTTCGCTGATCGATTTGTCCAAGATGGCTATCCTTTACTGAGCGGACCAAGAACAACAGGTGATGGTTATTATGAGGCAGTAATCCAAGATCCAGAAGGAAACTTGATTGAATTAACGACAGATGCGATCGACTAATCAAAGATAAAAAAGGTGGTTAAAGCGAATGGCAAGAGATTTTGATTACGAGCAAATGCTAGCTGGGGAACTTTATAAGGCATCAGGTATTTTTCCAGAAAATCGCTCGATTAATGGACAAAAGCTAGCACAGAAAATCAATCAATTACCAATTGATGAAACGAAAAAAATTGTGGCACTGGAAAAAGAACTTTTTGGTAAAACGGGTGAACATATTTATGTCAATCCACCTCTTCATGTCGATTATGGTCGTCATGTGGAGATTGGCGAAAATTTTTATGCAAATATGGATTGCATCTTTCTAGACGTGAATAAAATAAAAATTGGGGATAATGTCATGGTGGGGCCAAGAGTCAGTTTCTTTACCGCAGGTCACCCAACAGATGCAGAAATCCGCATAACAGATTTAGAATTTGGCTTACCGATTACTGTTGGAAATAATGTTTGGATTGGTGGAAACAGTGTTCTACTACCTGGAATAACGGTTGGAAACAATTCGATTATTGCGGCGGGGGCAGTTGTTACAAAAGACGTACCTGATCATACGATTGTTGGCGGAAACCCAGCAAAAGTGATTCGGAAAGTCAATCAAGCTGATAAAGAAAAATGGCAAAAGCAAATGAAAAAATATCACTTGCGTAAGGAAGAACATCTCAATAAAATGAGTGAGTAAAATAGACAGTAAACCAACTAGATAAAAAACGAGACGAGGAAATGTTCTTTCCTAATCTCGTTTTTTTACTTTATTTAATTGAGCAGTGAGGACACTGGCACATTCTCAAAAATATTTTTCTGCCCCAATCCACATTCTTTTCTCAAACAGATATGAACGATTTTTTAGAAGCTGGATACTTCTTCTACCACTTTCTTTTTCCGTTTGTTTATGAAATAAAGGAAGGTACAAATCAATGGAATGATTCCAGAAACAATGTATAATCCTCTGAATGAAGTGAACGATTTCAAGGTTCCCATAATATAAGGACCAACGCCTAATCCTAAATCTAATCCGATGAAGTAAGTAGATAACGCAATACTGATTCGATGTTCACGAACGATTTTCAAACAAACTGCTTGTCCGTTAGACATAAAGGTTCCATAACCAAGTCCAACTAAGGCTCCTGAAACCAGTAACATGAAACTATTGGTTGTTGCACTAAGTAAAAACAAGCCAGCAGTTAAGAAAAGATAACTAGGATACATAACGTATTGTTCACCTTTTGTATCAAAAATTCGACCCGTCAATGGGCGAGTAAAAGTGATTACCAACGCGTAAACAACAAAGAAAAAAGAACCAGCGCTAACTAAATGAATCACTTGCGTATAAGAAGATAAGAAGGACAGAACACTTGAATAAGATAAGCCCATCAAAAAAGCGATTCCTGTAATAAATAAGGCTTTTTTCTCAATAAAACTATCAACTGTCCATGAAGTCAATTGTTCTTTTTGTTCAGCTGACAAAACAATGTTTTTGACAGGGAAGAACAGACAAGCGATAGTGACTAAGAAAACTAAGACAATCGTGAACCAAATGATGAAATGGAAATCAGTCATGTTTAACAAGATCATTCCTAAAAATGGTCCAATTGCAGCGGCTAAGCTAGTACTCAAACCATAATAATTGATTCCTTCACCTTTTTTATTCATTGGAATATATGCCGTCACGATTGCATTTGTTGCAGTTGAAACTGTTCCATAACCAAAACCATTTAAAAAGCGAACAAGGTAAAGAATTCCGATGGAAGGCATGTAAAGATAAGCGATGGTAGTCAATAGATAAAAAATTGCACCACCTTGTAACGTAATTTTTCGGCCAATCAATTCAAGTTGTTTCCCCATCAATAAACGAGCAAGCAAAGTACCAATAATATAAATGCCAGAAGCAAATCCTGCTTGACTTAAGCTAGCGTGTAAGCTGTCTTGGGCGATAACTGCGATGATGACCATTAATAAGTAATAAACGAGATAAACAATAAAGTTAATAAGTGTGATACCAATAAAATGTTTGTTGAATAATTTGTCTTCCATTTGTTTTGCTAATTCCCCTTAATGTACATATGAATATGCTTTTAGTTTTTCAATTTGAACTTCAACATCGTGATAATTTGATGGATAACGATCGACAAGTTGTTGGATAAATAGATCACGTGTTTCCATAAACAATTGTAAGAATTCTTGACACTCTTCATCTGGCGTTTCTTCAACAGATTTAATCAACTCAATTGAGTTTTGATAAGCATCATTTAGGAAAACTAATGATGCTTTCATATCAAATCTTGTGCGGTACGCTGTTTCTAATCGGTTAATAATAGTGTTCATCCAAAATTGCATTTTTTTGACCTCGATTCAGTAATTTTTTTTACATACGGAGTATAGCGAAGAAAAAAAATGAAGAAAATGAACTTGGTTATACAAAAAGGTACTTAACAAATGTTACTATCATTAGTAAAATACCTATGAACTTTAAAAATCTTGGAAATCTTGTATTATTTTTTTAGATAAATGTTTGGATGGGGGAGCATGATTGGATAATCGAGCACTAGCAGAATATGTAACAAGTAAAAATATTCCAATTATACGAAAGGGGTATCACAAGTATTTAACATTTGAAGGAGTCGAGGATTGTTACACTTACATCTTGAAAGAGGGAATCGTTAAAGCAAGCGTGATCTCAAACGACGGAAGAGAATTCAATCTAAGATATGTCAATGACTTAGAAGTGGTATCACTAATTAAAGATGAATACTCACAATTTATTGATTCACCTTATAATATTCGGGTGGAATCAGAATATGCGGAGTTTTATCGTGTCAATCGGGTGAAGTTCTGGGAGGACATCAATAATAATCCTGATTTGCAGCATCATGTAAAAGAATTTTACCGTTTTCGCTTATTAAGCGTCATGAAAAAAATGCAACAGATGCTATTAAATGGAAAATTGGGCGCAGTTTGTACGCAGTTGTATGAATTGTATGACATGTTTGGTGTGCGAACACCTGAAGGGTTGCTGATTGATTTTCCAATTACGAATGAAGAAATTGCTAAGTTTTGTGGTATTTCGACGGCAAGTAGTGTCAGTCGAATTTTGAAGCAACTAAAAGATAAGGGGATTATTACAGTTCAGGATCACCATTTGATCATTACGAATATGGATCTGTTGGAAGATAATATTATTTTTTAAAAAAGGTTGTGGCGCAAAACGTTCAGCTCCGAACAGATAGCGAGCAGTCACTCAAAACAGTATCTCATGTTTTGAAGTGAATGAAAGCTATATGGAGGAGTTGTTTTGGGAACACCGAGAGAAAGGTTGTGGCGCCAAGCGTTCAGCTTCAAGCAATAAGGAATTTTTCTAAAAATAGCTACTCATGTTTTTATGAAAAAAAGACTTATTGCCGAAGAAGCTGCTTGGGGAACACCGAGAAAAAAGATTGAAGCACAAAACGTCTAGCTCTAACACGTTAGCAAGTAAGCAAGCACAACAGTTTGATCAATAGTAAAAGAGGGGAAGACAACACTGTCTTCCCCTCTTTTTAACGGATGTTAGTAACATAATTATTTAAACGACTTAGGATTTGCTTTCAACAACAGTTGTTGAAACTAATTCTTCAGTCTCAGTTTTTTCTTGTTCTAAGGCATGCTCTTTTGCTAATTCATTTTTGTCATAAATTTTAACAAATGGATAGTACATTACGACTGACAGAACAATCAACAGACAGTTTAAAACTGCTGCGCGCCAGTCGCCTCCAGTAGCTAAATACGCACCAATTGGTCCAGGTAGAGTCCAAGGAGCAGTGATTGTAACGGCACTGACAAAACCTAGTCTAGTTGCGAACCAAGCAATAGTTGCGCAAGCCATCGGAGTTAAAATGAAGGGAATAATCAATGTTGGGTTTAAAACAATTGGGACACCAAAAATAACTGGTTCATTGATATTGAAAATGGATGGTGTAATAATTGCTTTTCCTAGTTTTGAAGCGTATTTTGATTTGGCAGTGAAGGCTAGTAAGATAGCAAGGCCGATTGTACAACCAGATCCGCCAATCCAGATAAACCATTGGTAAAAAGGCTCAGCTGCAATATTTGGTAAAGTTTCACCAGCAGCAGCAGCTGTAGTATTAGCTTCTAAGATTTGTAACCATAGTGGACGCGCCAGTGATCCAATAATTGAAACGCCGTGAATCCCAAATGCCCAGAAGAAAGTAATCATGAAAATCAGTAGCAATACACTTGGCAGCGTATCAGTTGCACTGATTAAAGGACTAACAATTTTTGAAACAGCTGAATGCCAGTCAAAACCAATATAATAGCTAATAGTAGAGATAACTAGAATGACGATTAACGTTGGTGTTAATGATTCAAAAGAACGAGCAACTGCAGGTGGTACTTGGTCGGGCATAGTGATTTTGAATTTTGATTTATCTGTTAAGCGATAGACTTCAACTGCAAAAATTGATGTGATGATGCCGACAAACATTCCTCCACCACCAAGGTTCGCCATTGGTAAGACAAAACCAGAAGTTCCAGCAGCATCAGCAGCTTCTAAAGGAATATTTACAGGTACAAAAGTCAACAGAAAAGCAATTGTAGACAGAATGCCGCCGGAAACAACATCTAAGTTGTACGTTTTTGAAAGGCTAGCCCCAATTCCGAATGTTGCATAAAGGGACATAATGTACATGGTCATACGATAAGGTAACAAGATTGTTGCGGCGTTAGAAGACAAAAACTGATAAATGCCCCATGATTGTGGTAGTGGTGGAAAGGCAATAATCAAAAAGAACGAACCAACAATAATTAACGGTAGCGTTGCAATGATTCCGTCACGAATCGCTCGTAAGTGTCGTTGATTGGCTATTTTTGCCATTGGTCCAGCTAAATGTAACTCAATAAAATTAGTGAAAGCTGTTAACATAGTTTACACTCCTTTAAATAAAATCAATTAAAAAATAATTCCTTGATAGATCCAAATGTACGCTAAAATTTCTAAAATAATCAGTGAGATGCCAAAAGTAATAAAAAAGCCCTTACAAAATCCTCTTTTTGTTTGGATGAAATATGGATTCACCGCTAAAACTGTCGCTAAGCTAATGGGTAAGAAAAGCATAACGCCAAGATTGATACTCCAGTTTGCCAAGTAAAATAAATAAGGAATAAAAATACCACCAAAAATGCAAGCAAGTAAAAGTAATCCAGCTGTTTTCACACCAAAGTGAATATGCAATGTTTCATTTGTTTCTCTTTGCATAAAATTACCTCCTTTCAACAATTAATTAAACGCTTACAAAAGATAACAATAAAAAAGAGCGCCTAGAGATCTCTTCTTTTTTAGTATACAGTTAAGAAATTAAAAATCAATATATTTTTTATTTTTTTGTAATTTTGTTTCTTAGTAGAATTGAAATTTCTTTATTTTTTTATATGTTTGAAAACGCATTTCTTAGATGGTATGATAAAGGCAATTAAGAAGGAGGAGGACAATGACAAAAATTTTATGGGGCGGGGCAACTGCTGCCAGTCAATATGAAGGCGGTTACACAAAGAGAGGGATAGATACACAAGACTGTCGACCTTATTTAGAAAAAACATCGAATGCGACAGTGGCTACACGATTGCTAACTAAAAAGACTGTTGAACAAGCGATGGAAGAAAATCAATTTTTTTATCCGTTCAGAAAAGGATCTAGCGGAGAGGAACGAACGGCTGAAGACTTAACATTGCTTAGTGAGCTAGGCTTAGATGTTTATCGTTTATCAATTAGTTGGTCACGCTTATTTCCAAATGGTGATGAAGAGATTCCTAATGAAGACGGAATGAAGTATTACGACGACATTTTTAAAGAGCTAACCAAACAAAAAATCAAAATCTTTTTGACAATCAATCACTATGCGTTGCCACTTCAATTAGTAACAGAACAAGGCGGATGGAAAAATCGTAAAACAATTGATAGTTATTTGAGATTAGTTACAGTTATTTTTAGTCATTGGGGCGAGTTGATTGATTATTATTTACCTTTCAATGAAATCAATGCTGGATACTTTAGTCCTTATAATGGTACGGGATTATTGAAGCCAGAAGATGATGCTTACGCGTACAATGACATCTTTTTAAGTTTGCATCATCAATTTATTGCTAGTGCACAAGCGATTGCTCTAGGGAAAAAAATGAAGGTCAAAGGACAATTTGGTGCAATGATTTCATGTTTTTGTTACTATCCTTTAACACCAAAACCTGAGGATAATTTACAGTTAGTTTTAGATGAACAAATCAATCAATGGTTCTGTATGGACGTCCTAGCAAGAGGAGAATATCCTTATTATATGGACAAATTTTTCTTGGAACACAATGTCGATTTTGAAATAAGTGAAGCAGATCGTCAGCTTTTAAAAGAAAATACTTGTGATTTTGTCTCCTTTTCTTATTATTCTTCAAGTATTAGTTCGGTAGAAGAAAGTCAACAGCAAACGGCTGGAAATTTAGTAGCGACGACAAAAAATCCTTATTTAAAAGCAAGTGAATGGGGCTGGCAAATTGATCCAGTTGGATTGAAGACAACACTGCTAAAGGTGTATGACCGTTATCAAAAACCAGTAATGATTGCTGAAAATGGATTGGGTGCAAGAGATTTGAAAGAGGCAGATGGTATCCATGATGTGTATCGTATCGAATACTTTAAGCAGCATTTTAAGCAAATTTTAGAAGCAGAGCAAGTAGGAGTAAATGTCCTAGCATACTTTGCTTGGGGGATTATTGACATTGTTTCGGCGGGAAGTTGTGAAATGGAAAAACGATATGGTGTTATTTTTGTTGAAGCAGATAACCAAGGAAATGGATCTTATAATCGTTATAAAAAAGATAGCTTTTATTGGTATCAAACATTTATTGCCGAGCAAAAAGCAGAAAGAAGAAAGTCACAAAAAGTGGAGTAGAGGAAGTTATGAAATATGTCATTGGAATTGATTGTGGAGGAACGAAAACACAGGCGATTGCGTATGATTTAGAAGAGAATGTTTTAGGAGAGGCAATTGAAGGCTTTGGCAATTTGTTGATTTCTTATGAACAAGCAAAGGCGAATATTTTTCGAGCAATTGACGACTTGCTAACTAAATTTGGAAGAGCTGACTGTCAATTGATTGCGTTAGGCATCGCTGGTATTGATGGTGGTGGTTTACGAGAGAAAATTCAGAACGAGTTAGCGTACTATGACTATCCTGTTTATTTATATAATGATGCACAATTTAGCTATTTAGCAAAGGTGGGGTTTCAACCAGGAATTTTAGCAATTGCTGGAACAGGTTCTGCATTTTTTGGTCTAAAAGAAAAACAGTGGTACCGCGTAGGTGGCTGGGGTCAGTTATTAGGTGATGAAGGTTCCGCTTATCATTTAGCAATTGCTGCTATCAAATTAGTTCTAGCAGAATTTGATGAAGGAAAAACATTGTCACCTTTTGCTCAAGATTTATTAGCTTTTTTTGGTGCGGAGGATGTGATGAACTTGGTAAAGATAATTTATCAAAAAAACAAAGGCGAAATTGCTAGCGTAGCATCTTTTTGTTCAAGCTATGAACAAAAAGATGCGCGTGTGTCAGAACTGCTGAAACAAACGGGTGAATTACTAGCCAAGCAAGTCACTCAGTTAGCTAAAAAAATGAAGTTAACCTCAGGATTTTATTTGGGGATTAATGGTAGCTTGCTGGAAAAACAGGCGACGGTGCGACAAGTTTTTCTCGAACAATTAAAAAGTTACGAAGTTGTGCTTATACCTGATACGGTTCAGAATGCGAAGGCTGCATTAGTTATTTGGAAAAATCAGTTGGCTGCACAAAGCATAAGTACTGCTAACTTTCGCTAAAAAAAACTCCTCGAAATCAATCCGATTTTGAGGAGTTTTTCTTTGGCAGATAATGGCTTAAAAGCTTCTTCCACCACCGCCAAAAGTTCCACCACCACTTGAGTGAGTAGTGCTTCCGCCACCACCGCCACTTCCTGGCGGTGGGCTTTTAGGAATTCGTCTAGTAGTGACAAAAGAGTTTGTTAAACGATCGGTTTTATCAGTTAACTTGATGCTTGAATTTTCACGATAAGGATATTTATATGAACCAAATTTTAGTTGATATTTAGAAACTGTTACAAAGTAAAAAACAAGGCTCAATACCAATGCAACGATGAGCGCAAGTACAATTTCAACAGTTGTTAAGACTTTGTAGCGAGTGATCTTTCCAGTTTCTTCATCCACTCGATAGTGCCCACCTGGAACACCTGCTTCGACGTAATCGGCAACCTTGGTAAGATAAGCAGTCGCAGCTTGGTAGTAATCTTGATTGGACATGCCATCATAGACTTCATCAAGTGTTGATTCGATTCGATTGTCATCCAAGTAATCAATCATGTTGCCCGAGGTTGAAATGTAAATTTCTCTTTGCCCCATATCTAACAATAAAACAGAACCATTTTCATTATTTCCAACGGCATCTCGCAAGTAATCATCTGCAAAATCACGTGGTTCATCAGAATTGTTTGTTGTTGTAACGATTAAGACTTCGCCTTTGATTTTTTCGTTGATAGGCTTAGCTTGGTTTTCTAATGCTTGAATTTGTTCGGTTGTAAACAAACCAGCTTCATCATTGACTGTCGGGGTTGCGGCATGAGCAACAAGCGGGAAAAAACAGCCAATTAGAACGAAAAAGAAAATCGAAAGTTGTTTTTTCATATCAAATACCCCACAATCATCAACAAGATAGCAGTAATGGTGAAGATACCAAGTGATGTGAACCCCAATTTCTTTTTGCTGACAGGCAGAACACCACTTACTTTTCCTGTCTGTCCATTCATTGCATAATAGTAAACTTTTTTTGAGTCACGACTACGGTAAGTCACCAGCCAGACCGGAAGTAACAAATAATTATTTTTTTGATTGTTAATTGCAACGGAACTACGAACACCAGTTAAAGTGGTGTAACCAGAGGCTGTTTCGCGTAAAAGTTTTTCGGAATAGTCTTTTAATTCTGATTCGACTTCTGAACGAATCGCTTGATATTCAATATCCCGTTTTTCTGCCTGAAATCCAGCAAGGTATTGATTTTTAAAGTCGATTGCTTTATTCAACGGAAAAGGTTGGACACCTTCAACCATTTTTTGCTGAGTATTTTTAGATAGAGCATTCTTGACTAACTCTTTAAAAGAAAGTTTTCCCTCACGATAGACAGCAAATTGTTTTGTCTCGGTATATTCAATATCGCCAACACGCCAGACGCGCAAGACAGTTCCATTTGCTTGGAAATCTCCTTCTAATTCAGCATCGGTTGACCAATAGGGAAAATAAACGCCAGTTAGTTTGTCGATTTGTTCAGAATTAAAGAAGGCTTTTGGAATAAACCATTTTTTCTTTGTCCATGCTAAAAATTGTTTGATTGCTTCCTCTTTTTCAATTGCAAAAGGGAGGACCTTATTTGGTAAAAATTCACCACTTAATCGGCCCGACAAAACAACTGGATTATGGCAATAATAACAATACGTCGCAGCTGTTGTTGCATCAGTCACGATTTCGGCTCCACAACTTGGACAAAGAAATAGTTCCATGGTAGGCGCTTCATCATTTGTTTCTTGACCATTTGCTTCAGTGGCGCCCACGGCTTCATCATAAGCTTGACGTTCGGTGTCGTCCATTTTATCTAATTGTTCTTGTGCTGTGAAGGTAAAGTCACCAGTTGCATTTATTGATTCATCAGCTGTATCAGCTGATGAATCAATAGCGCGAGCTTCTTTTTGCTGTTGCTCATAGAGGCTCACTTCTTCTTCTGTAAATATGCTTAGGCAGTAGTCACAATGAAATTTTTGGTCTTTAGGATCAAAAGTTAAAGGACCGCCGCAGTTTGGACATTTATGTGTAATGACATCCATTGGCTACACCCCTTCTTTTTTAGTCCAAAGGTACTCCTTTAAATGGTTTGCCACAATGCGGGCAGAATTTTGGGATACCATTTGAAAGATCAACGACCTCACCACATTCACTGCATTTCATTTCTAGTTTTGGTTGTGCAGCGGGTGCAGGTCTAGCTGCTCCACAATTAGAACAGAATTTACCTGTGTTTTCCGTACCGCAAACGGGACAAGTCCAAGTATCAGCATTTCCAGTTGCAGCTTGTTGATTTTGTTTTTCTGCTTGTTGTTTCATTTGTTCTTGGTTATTTTGTGCAGCTTGAGCAAGGTAAGCACTGTTAGCATTCATTCCCATGCCAACACCCATGAAACCAGTCATTGCACCGCCTTCATTTTTTCCGGCGGCTTCCATTCCGCGAGCAATCGAGCCTTGAACATAGCCCTCACGAACACTTGGATCACCAAGCATGGCACCTTCATTTCGCATGTTGATTAGTTTGACAGAATCATCGGTGTAAGAAATACTTGCAACGGCTACAGAAACAATTTCCATCCCACGTAGTTCACGCCACGAATCATCTAAAGCAGAGGCCATATATTTACTTAATTCCAAACTTTTTGATGGGACATAAGAAATTCGTTGACCATCTGCTGACATTTGGTTGATTGCCGATTGCAAAGCAGTTAAAAACTCTGCTAAATATTGTTCATTGATGTCGGCAATTTCCACTTGTGTTTTATTTTTTGGAATAGCATTTGTATAAAATAAGATTGGATCTGTGATGTGGATTGAGTAAGCGCCATGCGCACGTAAAAATAATTCTGCATTATAAAAATTGTCAAAATAATTTAACGGTGAAGTTGTACCAAACTTGATTCCTTTTAATTCTTGTAAATTAATATAGAAGACTTGTTGTTTTTGTGGTGTGACGCCACCAAATTTAAAACGACTAAATGTTTCGCTGATTGCGTCTTTTAATGAGCCATTAAACATAGAAGGTGCAGCATCATTCTTGATGGTGTAGTAACCTTCTTCAGCTGTGTAATCAATGATTTTTCCACCGTCAACAAGGAGCATCATCATGTTTGGATAGACATGGACAACAGTTCCGTCTGTTAAAACATCTTCCGTCCCTTTACGATTTGAACCGCGTTTATCATCTTTACGAACTTTGACACCTTTTGTCATCACGGTCGTATCACTCATGTTATCTGGTTCAATGACCTCAAGCCATTGATCAGCTAATCCACCACCGACTGTACTTGTTGCAGCTTTAATTAATCCCATAAAAAATTCCTCCTTAGATAAATAGCCTAAAGAAACAGCTTAAATTATTTTCTTTATTATACCATAGGGGAATGAAAATGCTCTCAGCCAAAAGTCTTAAAGAGCTTTCGTGTGAATGAATGTTTCCTCTTGGAAAAAGCCAAGGAGTAGAGTAGTTTTTTTTAATAAAATCACGTATAATAAATAATAGTGAATTTTTTTTAAGAGGGGGATCTATATGGCATACCAAGCACTTTACCGTGTCTGGCGTTCACAACGCTTCGATGACATTGTTGGACAAAAAGCTGTTACACAGACATTGAAAAATGCTATCGTTTCCCATAAAACATCTCATGCGTATTTATTTACTGGGCCTCGAGGAACTGGTAAGACAAGTGCAGCAAAAATTTTTGCTAAAGCAATCAACTGTCCAAACAGTCAAGATGGTGAACCTTGTAATGAATGTGAGATGTGTCGATCAATTACAGCTGGAACACAAGAAGATGTAATTGAAATCGATGCTGCAAGTAATAACGGAGTGGAAGAAATCCGTTTTATTCGTGATCGCGCCAATTATGCACCCACGAAGGCAACCTATAAAGTTTATATTATTGATGAAGTCCATATGCTTTCGACAGGGGCTTTTAATGCGTTACTAAAAACATTAGAAGAACCAAAAGAAAGTGTCATTTTTATTTTGGCAACGACAGAACCACACAAAATTCCAGCAACAATTATTTCTCGTACACAGCGATTTGATTTTAAACGAATCAATGCATCTGATATTGTTGAGCATTTGGAATTTATTTTAAATGAATCAAATATTTCATATGAAGAGCAAGCGCTAGGCGTCATCGCGCGCGCTGCTGAAGGCGGGATGCGGGATGCACTGAGTATCTTAGACCAATCCATTTCTTTTAGTGAAGGAACGATTACGCTAAATGATGCAATGCAGGTAACCGGTAGCTTAACGTATGAAATGATGGACGACTATTTGAGTGCTTGTGTCGAACAGAATGTTGCGCAAGCATTGAATGCGTTGGAACAGATGTTAGCCGCAGGAAAAGAAGCCCGTCGTTTTTTAGAAGACTTATTGCAATATTGTCGTGATTTGCTGATGTATCAGCAAGCACCTCAATTAGTGACGGAGAAAACGAGTCAGCTAACTTTGACCTTTGTAAATCTTTCACAAGAAATGAAAGCTGAACAGCTTTTTCAAATGATCAAGATATTAAGTGAAACACAAAATGAGATTCGGTTTACCAATAGTGCTACGATTTATTTGGAAGTCGCAACTGTCAAGCTAGCGCAAAAAACATCATTGACAGGCCCGCAAGCACTGCCTCAAGGTGAACCAGCTGAAAGCCAAGCAGTGGAGAAGCTTCAGCAAGAAGTTTCCGAGCTGAAAAAAGAATTAAAAGCACTCAAAAGTAATCAGGGTACAGCCAATAACGCTAGTCAGCCCGCGCCACAAGTAGTGCATAAAAAACAAGCAAGCTCTTATCGCGTACCGACTGAGCGAGTGTACCAAGTGTTAAAAGAAGCGACTCGTCAAGATTTGAATCAGGTCAAAGAAGTTTGGGATGATTTATTGATGAGCCTGTCAGTGACACAGCGAGCGATGTTGAAAGCAAGTGAACCAGTGGCGGCAGGACCGAAAAGTATGGTAATCGCTTTTGACTACGAAATCGTTTGTCAACGAGCAACAAATGACGATGAGTTGCAATTAGCGATTCACAATAACTTGAGTCGAATGATTCACGATTATGCACCAGATACTGTGTATATCACACGAGAAAGCTGGCCAGAATTGCGTAAAAATTATTTGATTCAAAGTAAAGATAACGGACAATCCACTTCTTTTGTTCCAGAAACAGATGAAGAAGAAATCGAGTTGATTCCCCAAGAGCCAGAAACAGTAGAAACTGTGGTGGCAAAGGCAGAAGAGCTATTTGGAACAGACTCAGTAACAATTATTGATGATTAACATTTAAAGGAGAGCGATACAATGATGCGTGGAATGGGAAATATGCAAGGAATGATGAAACAAGTACAAAAAATGCAAAAAGAAATGGTTCAGGCACAAGATGCGTTGAATGAGAAAGAATTTACAGGGGCAGCAACCAATGATTTAGTAAAAGTAGCGTTCACTGGGGATCGTCGCATGAAAGACGTTGAGATCAAACCAGAAGTACTAGATCCAGAAGATCCAGAAATGTTGCAAGACTTGTTAGTTATGGCTGTCAATGATGCGTTAACAAAAATTGACACAGAAACTGAAAAAACAATGGGTAAATATACCAAAGGAATGCCTGGATTCTAATTTTTTCGTGAAGGAGTAATGATTATGCAATATCCAGAACCAATTGCCAAACTGATCGACAGCTATATGAAACTTCCTGGGATTGGTCAAAAAACGGCTACACGTTTAGCATTTTTTACAATCGATATGAAAGATGAAGTAGTTAATGAATTTGCCAAATCGTTGTTGAGTGTCAAGCGTGATTTGCACTTTTGTAGCATTTGCGGAAACATTACTGAAGAAGACCCTTGCGAAATTTGTAAAGATCCGTCACGCGACCGCAGTATTATTTTAGTAGTCGAGGAACCCAAAGATGTGATGGCAATGGAAAAAATGCGCGAGTACCATGGCTTATACCATGTTCTTCATGGCGTGTTATCGCCAACTGAAGGAACTGGACCAGAAGATATCAATATTTCCTCTTTATTGCAACGACTGCATAACGATGAGGTAAAAGAAGTCATCATAGCAACAAACGCAACAACGGAAGGTGAAGCAACTGCGATGTATCTATCTCGTTTAATCAAACCTGCTGGCATCAAAGTTACTCGACTAGCACATGGTTTATCTGTCGGTTCAGATATCGAGTATGCGGATGAAGTTACGTTGTTAAAAGCAGTTGAAGGACGGCGTGAGCTGTAATTTTTTGAAATAATTTGAATTTCAGCTACAATGAAGATGTAGTGCAAGAGATGGAGGCAAAAGTGTGAACGGACTATTTATCACAATTGAGGGGCCGGATGGTGCTGGAAAAACGAGCATCCTGAAGGAATTATTTCCTCTATTGAAAAAAGTCGCAAAAACAGAAATGATTCAAACAAGAGAACCTGGTGGTATTCCAATTGCGGAAGAAATTCGCCAAGTCATTCTTGATCCTAAAAACGAACGGATGGATGAACGAACAGAAGCACTTCTTTATGCAGCTGCTAGAAGACAACATTTAGTTGAAAAGATTTTGCCTGCATTAAAAGAAGGAAGTATTGTTCTTTGTGATCGTTTTGTGGATAGTTCACTTGCCTATCAAGGTGCTGGACGACGTATTGGCATGCGTGAAATCGCTCGATTGAATGAGTTTGCAACGGAAGGATTGACGCCTGATTTTACTTTATATCTGGATGTTGATTCTGATACTGGGTTGCATCGTATCCAAAAAAATCGCCAGAATCAAATTGATCGCTTAGATTCTGAGGGACTTGAGTTTCATCAACGGGTTCGTCATGCGTATCTAAAACTTGCGGAAGAATACCCAGAACGTATTCATAAAATTGATGCAAGATTGAGTTTTGAAGAAGTTCTTCAGGCTAGTTATTATGCTATTATTGAGAAATATCCACAATTTTTTGAAAATTAGGAAGGTGACTGTGTATGAAAATTATTTTAGCTATTATCCAAGACAAAGATAGTAACCGTTTATCTAATGAATTGATTGATGCCAATATCCGAGCAACAAAATTATCTTCAACTGGTGGCTTTTTAAAAGCTGGCAATAGCACATTTATTGTAGGGATTGAAGATGAACGAGTAGATGAAGCGCTTGAAATTATCAAGAAGACTTGTGAATCTCGTAAACAATTTGTTTCAACACCAGTTACGTTGGATATTTCTATGGATGGCGGCGTTCCTTACCCAGTAGAGGTGGAAGTTGGCGGAGCAACAGTCTTTGTTTTACCTGTCGAAGGATTCCATCATTTTTAGGAGGAGCTATGAAACAAGAAGAGTTAGTAAAACTGGCTCAAATGCAACATTTCGTTTATCAACAGCTTCAACGAAGTTTTGAGCATGGGCGCCTCGCTCATGCTTATCTTTTTGAGGGCGAAAAAGGAACGGGTAAACATGAAATGGGTATTTGGTTGGCTCAGCATTTATTTTGTACACAATTAACAGATAACCAGCCTTGTGGTGTTTGCAATAACTGCCAGCGGATTCAAAATAACGAACATCCAGACGTATTAGTGGTCGAACCTGAAGGGCAAACCATCAAGGTAGATCAAATTCGTCGTTTACAAACAGAATTTAGTCGAAGTGGATATGAATCAAAAAAGAAAGTTTTCATAATCAAGGAAGCAGAGAAAATGAATGTGAGTGCGGCAAATAGTCTACTCAAGTTCTTAGAAGAGCCACCGGGTGATTTTCTAGCGATTTTAGAAACAGATGCGATTGGCCGAATTTTACCAACGATTCAATCACGTTGCCAAGTTTTGCATTTTCAAGAACTTTCAAAAGAAGTTTTAATCCACAAGTTACAAGAAGAACAAATTCCATTGGAAAAAGCGAAACTTTTGGCATTCTTAACCAACAGTTTACGAAAAGCAGTTGAAATCTCAGAAGATGAATGGTTTAATGAGGCTAAGGACTCGATTTATCAGTGGTTCACCTATCTACAAAAGCAAGACCCACAAGCATTTATCTATGTCCAAAAGAAATTGACCAAAGTATTTAAGGAAAAAAGTCAACAGTTTATGGCACTTTCAATTCTGTTATTTTATTTCCAAGAAGCACAAAAACAAGCAATTTTTGCTGAAGAATCAAACAAGACAAAAAAAGCCAATCAAATCATTGAACATATTTTAGTTGCTGAACAAAAACTACGCAGTAATGTGAGTTTTCAAGCAGTAGCTGAACAGTTCGTTTTACAAACGATTTTTAATTATAGCTGAGTAACCAAGGAGGTTGGAAATGGTAGAAGTAGTAGGCGTCCGTTATAGAGATGCTGGGCATATCTATTATTTTGCGCCAGGGGATTCTGAATATTTTTATAATGATAAGGTGTTAGTCGAATCTCAACAAACCTTACATATTGCAACAGTTGCCATTCCCAAACGAGAACTTGATTCCCAAGATTTACCAGAAGAAGTCAAACCCATTTTGCATAAAGCCTCGGCTACCGAGTTAGCAAAAGAACAAAAAAATCAACAAGATGCTACCGAAGCGTTAAAAATTGCCAAACAAAAAGCGCGTGAACACGAATTAGAAATGAAAATCGTGAAGGTGGAGTACACGTTTGATCGAAGTAAAATGATTTTTTCTTTTACTGCTGATGGACGAATTGACTTTCGGGAATTGGTGAAAGAGTTAGCAAGTATTTTTCGGACTAGGATCGAGTTACGTCAAATTGGCGTTCGTGATGAAGCGAAAATTATTGGTGGAATAGGCCCCTGTGGTCGACCATTATGCTGTTCGACATTTTTAGGAGATTTTGTACCGGTTTCAATCAAAATGGCAAAAGATCAAGGGCTTTCTTTGAATCCAACAAAAATTTCTGGCTTATGTGGACGGTTGATGTGTTGTCTGCAATATGAGAGCGCAGAATATGAGGCGGCAAAAAAAGAACTCCCTGACTTTGGAAAAATGATTGAAACACCTGATGGTAAAGGGAAAGTCGTAGGATTAAACCTGCTTAGCCGAATTGTAAAAGTTCGGTTGACAGGACGAGAAAATCCAGTGGAGTATGAATGGGATGAATTAAAAGACTTCATTCAAGTAGGTGAGATGAATGGATAAGCGATCTTTGTATGACGGCTTAAACCAACTAGAATCAGAATTACGAAATACCTTAACTGAATTAGTAGAAATGAAGCACGCACTTCATGAAATCGTCGAAAAAAATACTACGCTTGAGATGGAAAACCAACGCCTGCGTGAACATTTGCGTGAGTTGAATCAAGTGGCAGAAGCACCTGCTGAAAGCGTCAAACAAGAACTGTCAAAATCCCGAATGAATTTAGAAAAAATTTACGAAGAGGGATTTCATGTTTGTTATGACCTCTATGGTTCACGTCGCGAAAATGATGAGCCTTGCGCGTTTTGTTTAGAAGTCATTTATCGTGAAAGTGGACGCTAATACTAAAAAGTTGTCTATGCTAGGGGCAAAGACGTGAGTCGTTCGACTTGTGTCTTCGCTCTTTTTTTATTAAGGAGGCAGGAAATGTATAATCAAAAAAGTTTTAAGGATCATTCAGGTATAGGAACTTTGTATCTTGTTCCTACGCCGATTGGTAACCTTGAAGATATGACTTACCGGAGTGTTCGTCTGTTACATGAAGCAGATTTGATTGCAAGTGAAGATACACGTAATACACAAAAATTATTAAACCATTTTGAAGTGGAGACACCACAAAAAAGTTTGCATGAACATAACTATAAAGAACGAATTCCGTACTTACTCGAGCAATTGAAAATAGGACAATCGATTGCCCAAGTGAGTGATGCGGGAATGCCTTCTATTAGCGATCCTGGTCACGAATTAGTCGTCGCATGTATCGAAGAAGGAATCCCAGTCGTTTCGGTACCCGGACCTACGGCAGGTATCACGGCTTTGATTGCTTCAGGTCTCGTACCACAACCATTTTTATTTTATGGATTTTTACCAAGGAAAAAGAAAGAACAAAAAGAAACTTTGGCGCAATTAAAGACCCAAACAGCAACACTTATTTTTTATGAATCACCATACCGTGTAAGTGCTACACTCGAAAACATACGCGTGGTATTTGGAAATCGCCAAGTGGTTCTATGTCGAGAACTAACGAAGATCCATGAAGAATATCTACGTGGAGACATAGACGAACTATTAATGTATCTAAAAGAAAATCAAATCAAAGGTGAATGTTGCTTGATGGTTGCGGGCGATGATGGTCGTCTGATCGAAGCAGAGGAAGTCAATCAAGTTTCTTTGAAGGAGCAAGTAGAGGCCTTGATTACAGCTGGTGAGAAACCAAATGCTGCTATTAAAAAAGTGGCTGCAATGAATCATCTGAAAAAGCAAGAAGTCTATCGACAATTTCATGAATTAGATGCATGAGAACAAAATTTCAACGTAATAGACAAAAAGTCGGGAACAAAGCAGATTTGTGTTTTGTTCCCGACTTTTTGTCTAAAAGCTGATTTCATACATGTTACTCAAAATAAGTGGGAAGAGGAGTGTTGAATTTCAGAAATGTGTACGCTTGTTTATTAATGACTTTAGTCGGTTTCATCTGTTTTACGTGCGAAACAACAGCTAGGTGTTTCTACATGTGGACGAAATAGTTTCAACGATAAAAAAAGTCCTTTCCATAGACTAATAAAGGGCTGTTAACCAAATTTTAGATTGAAAGTTTTTTCATATCTAAGGATGATAAAAATTTAGCGTATACTAGCTGGAATGGTGAGTAGTCTATCGTTTTTACTTCTTTTTTGCATGAAGCGAACCGAATGAATGATTTTGCACCGAGTAAATGGAACCATCTCATGATTAAGCAACAAAAAAAGTAACGCTCTTTATCAATAATCACGCATGTTTCAAAACATAAGATTTAAATCACAATTGCTTGATAGGGAACAAAAGTTCGACTATAATAACAAAGAGAGTAAGGTCGAGGTGAATAAATATGGAACTACAGTTTCCTTTACATAATGATATATCTAGAAAAATCATCCATATCGACATGGATGCTTTTTTCGCCTCGGTTGAAGAACGAGATCATCCAGAATTCAGAGGACATCCTTTGGTTATTGCTCGCCATCCAAGTGATACTGGTGGTCGGGGTGTCGTGACAACAGCAAATTATGAAGCCAGACAATATGGAATTCACTCAGCGATGAGTGCGCAAAAAGCATTTGAATTGTGTCCAACAGCTATTTTTAAACCTGGTGATCATCAAAAGTATTCTGAAGTATCCCAAATCGTTCGAGAAGTTTTTCACCGGTACACGGATATCGTTGAACCTGTCAGTATTGACGAAGCGTATCTGGATGTGACAGAAAACAAAGTGGGGTGTAAATCAGCAATTAAAATTGCTCGAATGATCCAAGCAGATATTTGGGAAGCTGTTCATTTAACTTGCTCGGCAGGAGTCAGCTACAATAAATTTTTGGCAAAACTGGCTTCTGATTATCAAAAGCCAAGAGGGATTACTGTGGTGACTCCTCAAGAAGCGGTGTCTTTTTTGAAAAAATTACCAATTGAAAAATTTCATGGTGTTGGTAAAAAAACAGTTCCTAAAATGAATGAGCTAGGAATTTTTACGGGTGCAGATTTATATGAAATGAGTGAAATGCAGCTGATTCAAAATTTTGGAAAAATGGGCTATTCACTTTATCGAAAAGTTCGCGGGATTCATGATTCTCCAGTCAACGTAACTCGAGAGCGAAAATCAGTTGGTAAAGAGCATACCTATGGTCAGCCATTGCAAACGGAAGAAGCTGTTTTGGCACAGCTTCGACAGTTGGCAGAAAAGGTAGAAGAAGCACTACGAAAAGTTCAAAAGCATGGAAAAACAGTCGTATTAAAAGTTCGCTATACGGACTATTCAACAATTACGAAGCGGGTAACGTTACCTGAATACATTTACAAAAAAGAAGCTCTATATTATCAAGCTAGTTTGATTTGGGAAGAAGTTTTGGGCGTAGAGAAGGGTGTTCGATTGTTAGGAATTACACTTACGAACTTAGATCCTATGACCTATGAAAATATTGTTTTACCTTTATGGGATTTGAAGGATTAATTAGGAGAGGTTGTAAAAGAAGTGCCTAGCTTCAATAAATAAGAATAAATTACCAGAAATCTTTCTCAAATTTTTGAGTAATTTAGACTTATTTTGAGGAAGTTACTTCTTGAACACCGTGGATAAGGTTGTGGCGCCAAGCGTTCAGCTTCGAAAAAATAATGAGCAACTGACAAAAATAGCATTTCATATTTTTGGACAGTTATGAATTAGTGCGAGAAGCTGCTTGGGGAACACCGTTTACTCTTAAAAAGAGGGTGTGGCAAGACTTATGCCACACCCTTTTTTGGGTTTTCTGATATATTAGTATTTGCTATTTTTTTAATTATAAGATAAAAATAAATGAAATCGACGTATTGACAAAGCCTAAATGGGCGAATATAATGCAAGTATCAAAACAACTGATATATCAGTTTGGAGGGGATTCTGTGATTGACTTAAAAGATTGGCAAAAATCACTAACTGAGTTAAAACAGGCAGGAATTACTATTCCTAACTATGATGTTGCTTCAGTCAAGGAAAAGGGAAAAGAAGTACCTGTGTGGCTTCATTTTGGTGGTGGAAATTTATATCGTGGGTTTCACGCAGAGATTGCACAACGGTTAGCTGATAAAAAAGAATTAGCTGCTGGTATAGTTGTATGTGAAACTTTCGACAAAGAAATAATTGAGAAGGCTTACAAACCATTTCATAGTGATGTAGTGGAAGTAGTGATGCATGATGATGGAATGTTAGATAAAAAGCTTTTAGCTGCAACAGCAGATGCTTTCTTTTGTCATCCTAGTGAGAAAGAAAGTTTTGCACAAGTTGTTCATTATTTTGAAAATCCTAGCTTACAGTTTACCACCTTTACGATTACTGAAAAAGGGTATCACTTGAAAGACGCTGCTGGGAAATTTTTCCCAGTAGTAGAAGCAGATATTGAAAATGGTCTTGAAGCTCCTCAACATACGATGAGCATTGTGACCGCATTATTACACAAACGATTTTTAGCGGGAAAATTACCGATTGCCATGATTTCAACTGATAATTTTTCGCGAAATGGAAAGCGATTCCAAGATAGCGTACTGACAATTGCCAAATGCTGGCAAGAAAAAGGGTTTGTTTCCAATGAATTTCTTGATTATTTAACTGATTCAGAAAAAGTAACCTTTCCTTGGAGCATGATTGATCGCATTACACCAAACCCCGCAAAAATTGTACAGGCGGAACTTGAGAAGCTCGGTTTTGTTGATATGGAAATTATTCATACAGAAAAACGCACGAATATTGCACCATTTGTGAATACAGAGGTTATTCATTATTTGATTATCGAAGATCATTTTCCAAATGGGCGCCCTGCGTTGGAAAAGGCAGGTGTCATCCTTACGAGCCAGGAAATTGTTGATAAAGCAGATGTGATGAAAGTAACAACATGTTTGAATCCACTTCATACGGCAATGGCAATTACTGGTTGTTTGCTTGGTTATCAATCGATTGCAGCTGAGATGGAAGACGAAGAGATTGTGGGATTGATTAAAGCAATTGGGTATCAAGAAGGCCTACCAGTAGTAGAAGATCCCCAAATAATTGATCCTAAACAATTCATTGATGAGGTGATTAAGAAACGATTGCCTAATCCCAACATACCTGATACACCGCAACGAATTGCGAGCGATACTTCGCAAAAAGTGGCAATTCGTTTTGGTGAAACCATTAAAAAATATACAGAAAAGTCAGCTGCGCAATCTCTCGTATTTATTCCAGTGGCAATTGCAGCTTGGTTACGTTACTTGTTGGCAGTTGATGATGAAGGAAATGAATTTGTACCAAGCCCTGATCCATTGTTAGCTGAATTACAGGAGCAGCTGGCAAGTCTTCATTTAGGTGAACAATCGCCAGAGGTAATTCATCAAAGTGTTGCAAGTATTTTAGCCAATGAAACAATTTTTGGTTCAAATTTATATGAAGTAGGCCTTGGCGAAAAAATTGAACAAATAGTAACAGAAATGTTAGTAGGTCCAGGAGCAGTTAGACAAACGATTCGTACCTACTTAACAAATTTCGGAGGAAAATAATCATGGAAATGACTTTTAGATGGTACGGTTCACAAGAAGAAAAGATTACGTTAGAAGAAATTCGACAAATTCCAGCGATGAAGGGGATTGTGGGAACACTTATGGACATCCCCGTTGGAGAAGTGTGGCCGAAAGAACGAATCAAATCACTGAAAGAAGAAATTGAAGCAGCAGGCTTAACGTTAAAAGTTATAGAAAGTGTTAACGTTCATGATGCTATCAAGATTGGCTTGCCAAGTAGGGACCGATATATTGCAAATTATCAACAAACGATTCGAAATTTGGCAGCATTTGGTATTGAAGTAATCTGTTATAATTTCATGCCTGTTTTTGACTGGGTAAAATCTGATCTCGATTATCGCTTGTCAGACGGTTCCTCAACATTAGCGTATATTGCAGCAGATATTCCGGAAGATCCAGAAGAGATTATTAAAAAAGTGGAAAATTCCAGCAATGACTTTGAGTTACCGGGCTGGGAACCAGAACGTTTGGCACAAGTAAAAGAATTACTTCAAGCCTATAAAGAGGTGGATGAAGCTAAGTTACGCGAAAACTTTGCTTATTTTCTGAAGGCGATTATTCCGACTTGTGAAGAAGTTGGTATAAAAATGGCGGTCCATCCAGATGATCCACCGTATTCGATTTTTGGCTTGCCACGAATCGTGAAAAATCGAGAAGACTTGGACTGGATTTGTCAAGTAGTTGATAGTCCTGCGAATGGAATTACGTTGTGTACAGGTAGCATTGCGGAAGACCCAGCAAATAATGTTTATGAAATCATGGCAGAATTTTGTCAACGAGATCGGATTCCGTTTGCCCATGTTCGTAACATCAAATTTATCCAAGAAAAAGATTTCTATGAAGCACCACACAAATCAGAATACGGTTCATTAGATATGTATCGAATTTTAAAAGCAATGTATGACAATGGGTTTAATGGTTATATCCGTCCTGACCATGGACGAATGATCTGGGGGGAAACAGGACGTCCGGGTTATGGCTTATATGATCGCGCACTTGGGGCGGTGTATTTGAATGGTCTTTGGGAAGCATTAGAAAAAGAAAATCAAAAATAATTGAAAGGAATCATCTTTAACGTCAACAGAAAAGGAATGAGGCTGAGCAATTTTTAAGTTCAGCCTCTGAATAAAAATCAAAAAGAAGGAAGCGCTTAACTATGTTTTTAGATGAAAATTTTTTATTAACCAATGAAGTAGGACGCAAGTTATTCCATCAGTATGCCAAAGATGAACCAATTATTGATTACCACTGTCACTTAGAGCCAAAAGTCATTTTTGAAAATCAACAGTATGAGAACCTAACTCAAGTTTGGCTCAACGATCGCGGAGCAGGCGATCATTATAAATGGCGTTTGATGCGAGCTAATGGTGTTGCTGAAGAACTAATTAGTGGCGATGGTGATGATTATGAAAAGTTTTTGGCCTTTGTTCGAACAATGGAAAAAGCTCCGGGAAATCCAATTTATGAATGGTCTCATTTAGAGTTGCGTCGTTACTTTGCTATTGATTTAATCATTAATCAAAAAAATGCACCAGAAATTTGGCGACAAGCCAATGAAAAAATTCAAACCGATGCGTATCGACCAAAAAAATTATTAGAAATGATGAAAGTTAAAGCAATCTGCACAACTGATGATCCTACTGATGACTTAGGGTATCATGCAGTATTAGCACAAGAACATAATTCCTTTAAAGTATTGCCAACTTTTCGTCCAGATAACACTTGGGCAATTACTACAGAAGAATATCGTGAATACTTAGAAAAACTAGGTGAGAGTGCACAACAATCAATTCAAACGTTTGCGGATTTAACAACTGCTTTATCAAATCGTGTAGCATTTTTCCACGAAATGGGGGGACGTTTAGCAGATCAAGGATTGAATACGTTTGTGTATGCGCCGGCAACCAATGAAGAATTAGATGCAATTTTAGCACGTGCACTAACTGGAGAAACGAGTTTTACAACAACGGAAGTGGCTCAATTTACAACAGCAATCCAAAAGCATTTGATGGGAGAATATCATCAGCGTCAATGGACGATGCAGATGCACATGAACGCATTTCGCAACGACTCAACGAAAATGAAACGAGAAATCGGAATCAATGTTGGTGGTGATTCAATGGGGGATCAAAGTGAACTGACAAAAAATATCGTAAACTTATTTGCTGAGGTAGAAGAGGCAAATCAGTTACCAAAAACAATCTTATATTCGTTGAATCCAAATGACTGGTTACCATTAGCAACAGCCATGCAAAGTTTTCAAGGAGAAATTGTTCAGAAACTTCAACTGGGTTGTGCGTGGTGGTTTAACGACACTTGTGAAGGAATGCGCAAGCAACTAACGATTATGGCACAACAAAGTTTGTTGGCTAACTTTACTGGGATGTTGACTGATTCTCGAAGTTTCTTGAGTTATCCACGTCATGAATATTTCCGTCGCGTATTATGTCAGCTCTTAGGTGAATGGGTCGATCAAGGCCGATTGCCTGAGGAAGATGAATATTTGGGACAGATCGTCAAAGATATTTGTTATGGCAATGCACATGAATATTTTGGCTTTTTTGAAAGTTGACGGAGGGTGGATGAAGAGAAATGGACAAAAATAAGCAGTGGGTTTATCAACCGAAAAAAATTACAATTGGTCGAGGAGTTGCCTATGGATTAACTGATTTAATGGGTGGTGGTTGGAATAATATCGTTTCAGGTGTTATTTTCGCTTTCGTGTTGAGTCAAGGAATCAATCCAGCGTTTGCCGGAGCAATCACAGGGATTGGTCGGATCATTGACGCCATGTTTTCGTTATTTTTTGGTGCGATTACGGATGGCTTTTATCGGACAAAATTAGGTCAACGTTTCGGACGTCGTCATTTCTTTATTTTATTAGGCGGAATTTTGTTTACGATTCTCTTTCCGTTGTTCTGGGTTCAGGCAGATAGTTGGATCTATTATCTAGTTATTTATGTAGCAATCGAACTTGCAATTGCCATGATTTTGATTCCGTGGGAAACTTTACCAACAGAAATGACCGATGATTATAATCTGCGTACGATTTTATCTAGCTCGCGTATGTTTATTTCTGCAACGGGGACAGCACTTGTTTTCTTAGTATTAGCAGCGTTGCAGCATATGGAAAACCCAAATGCTTATCTGATTACGGGCATTATTTGGACGGTGATTTTTGTTGTTGCGATTTTTATTTCTTACCGAACAACGTGGGAACGTCCGTTAACGCCTGAATTTTTAGCAGAGTTAGAAAGTCAACCCAAATTATCTTTAGGCGAATTTATGAAGAAAACAGTCCAAGATTATTTTTCAACGTTCAAAAATCGAGCATTTCGTCAACATTTAGGTATTTACTTATTATCATTTACTGGGAAAGATTTTTATTCTACGTTGTTACCAACTTTTATTATTTGTTGTATTCATGGCGTAAAAGAGGATACACCGTGGACACTTCAAGCACTTTCCATTTTTGGAATCATTGCAACATTGGTGGCTGCACGCCTGATGTTAACTCGTGGCCCTCGTTACTTATTTATGCTAAGCTACGTTACGATTATTGTTACGATGGTTGGGTACCTCTTAACTTGGGCACTGCACGTCCAAAATGCTTTTTGGGTCTTAGTAATTATTTCCGTATTTTATCAATGTGCGCGTGCAATTTTAGAATTTACACCTTGGAATGTTTTTCCCTTTATTCCAGATGTTGACCGCATGATGACCCGAGGCGATCGTGCTGGAATTTATGCAGCAGTGATGACGTTCTTTAGAAAATCAACTGGTGCATTAGCTTCTTGGATTGCCGGGATTTTACTAGCAGCGATTGGTTTTGATTCAAAAACAATGACGAATTTTACGAATACCCCTCACCATATTCAAACGGGCATCGCCTTGATTTTCTTTATTGCGCCCGTCGTTCTGATTTCTTGTGCTTTAGTGATGGCTCTGACGTTTAAATTGAATCGTGAAACGCATGAAGTGTTGAAACATGAAATTGATCGTTTGGAAGATGGTGGCTTGAAAGCAATGGTGACACCAGAAGCAAAAGATGTAGTAGAAGAATTAACCGGACATCCTTATCAAGAGGCGTGGCCAAAGCAACCGAATGTTTAAATAATAAATTTAAAATAGGAAAACAAACAACCAGCTACCAAAGTTGACTGAATAATCAACTCTGGTAGCTGGTTGTGCTTGTTGTCAAATCAAATCTTGTTTTTTGATTTGCTCGTATGTTTGAGTAGCGTCGAAGCATTTTTCCCAGATAACAACTTTATTTTGTGCTAAAGATTTTTGAACATCGACAATTCGTTGGTTGCTGCTTCCACGAAATTGTAGTTTCAAATCACGTTTGGAAAGATCAAAACGACCATCAACTAAGATATCGATTTCTGCTAGTAAAGCTAGCTTATCTTCGGAGTCTTGTAACAATTCATCAAAAGTATAACCAGTCCACGACCAGATGTCTTTAGTATGACCAAACTCTTGACGGATTCGACGAACAACTTGCAAACAAACATCTGTATTCAAAAAGGGCTCCCCACCAAGTAAGGTCAAACCTTGAACATAATCATGGCGAAGGTCTTCGATTACTTGTTCCTCTAGTTCTTGAGTGAATGGTTTTCCATAGCGGAAATTTTGAGCTGCTTTATTGAAACAACCTTCGCAAGCAAACAGGCAACCACTGACGTATAAGCTATTGCGGACACCTTCGCCATCGACAAAATTAAATGCTTTATAGTCAGCAATATAATTTTGACTATAATCTTCAGCTAACCATTCTTTTGGTTTTGGATTTCTCATCAAAACACTTCTTTCTATAGTATAAGTTCTTGCAGTTTAGCTACCAAAGTAATCTAAATTAGTGGAAAAGTGCTTATCAAAAAAGTTGTGACAAAAAGCAATTTGATTTTTATCACAACTTTCAGTTTTACAATCGGGTAATGGACTATTTCATGTGTTTTACACGAGAAGAAATTTCTTTATGACGTCCATGAACCATTGGGCGAGCTTGTGGATTACCTAAATAACCACAAGTACGTTTAACAACGTCACAAGTTTTTGGATCGTGGTTGCCACATTCAGGACATTCAAAACCACGTTCTGTTGGAGTGAAATCACCTTCAAAACCACATTCATAGCAGTGGTCGATTGGTGTATTTGTTCCAAGGTAACCAACTTTGTCGTAAGCATAGTCCCAAACAGCTTCCAATGCTTTTGGATTCTGTTGCAACATTGGATACTCACAATAGTGGATGAAACCACCAGAACAATATTGTGGGTAATCTTTTTCAAAATCAAGTTTTTCAAAAGGTGTTGGATTTTTACGAACATCGTAATGGAAACTGTTTGTATAGTATTCTTTGTCTGTAATGTTATCAATGATGCCAAACTTTTCAGTATCTAAACGACAGAAACGATCAGTTAAACTTTCACTTGGTGTTGAATATACACTAAAGTGATAGCCATATTCATCACCCCAATTATCTGCATTGGCTTTTAATTTTTTAAGAATAGCTAAGGTAAATTCTTTTGCTTCCGGATCTGATTCCCACTCACCACCATAAAAAGCAGAGGCGACTTCGTATAAACCAATATAACCAAGAGAGACAGTTGCCCGACGGTTTTTGAATAATTCATCAACGGCATCTGTACGTGACAGACGTTTGCCAAAAGCACCATACATATATAGAATAGGCGCATTCGCAGGAATAGCTTCTTTACAACGTTCTACACGATAAACAAGTGCGTCTTTCATGATTTCAAGACGGTCAGATAATAATTGCCAAAACTTTTCTTGATTTCCTTTTGCTTCAATTGCAATTCGAGGCAAGTTTAGTGTGACAACACCTAGATTCATGCGTCCTACATTGATTTCTGTTCCATTTTCGTCTTTCCAGCCTTGTAAAAATGAGCGACAACCCATTGGGACTTTGAAGCTACCAGTTAGTTCAACGATTTTATCGTAATTTAAAATATCTGGATACATCCGTTTAGTTGCACATTCCAAAGCTAATTCTTTGATATCATAGTTTGGATCAGTTGGAGCAAGATTCACGCCAGCTTTGAGGGTAAAAATAAGTTTTGGAAAAATAGCAGTCCGCTTTTCGCTTCCAAGTCCGTTGATTCGAATTTGTAGAATGGCTTTTTGAATTTCACGTTCAAACCAATTTTCACCAAGACCAAAGCCAAGAGAAGTAAAAGGTGTTTGTCCGTTAGAGGTAAACAGCGTATTGATTTCATATTCTAAACTTTGCATCGCATCAAAAATATCTTTTTTCGTTTTTGATTTGGCATAAGCTTCTTGTCGCTCAGTTGTTTCGACCCATTCTTTTGCATCTTTTAAATGTTTTTGGTAATTTAATTCAGCAAATGGGGCAAGTAATTCATCTGTACGGTCTGCCGAGCAGCCACCATATTGGCTAGAAGCTACGTTGGCGATGATTTGTGAGATTTGGGCAGTTGCTGTTTGAATTGATTTTGGTGATTCAACTTCAGCATTTCCAATTTTAAACCCATTATTTAACATGCCTTTAAAGTCGATCAAACAGCAATTAGTCATTGGTGTATATGGATGATAGTCCAAATCGTGATAATGGATATCGCCTTTTTGATGTGCATTGGCAATATGAGGAGGTAACATCTTCAAGCCAATTGACTTACCAACGATTCCGGCAGTCAAATCACGTTGCGTGTTAAAAACATTGCTGTCTTTGTTCGCATTTTCATTGACGACTGTTTGATCCTTGTTAATCAATTTTTCGATGGAAAAGTTAATATCAGTTGCTTTGCTACGTTCAAAATCACGGCGTGTCCGATAATTGATATATTCTTCAGCAAGTTCATATTCATTTTTTTCAAGTAGAATGTGTTCAACGATATTTTGAACTTCATAGATTTTAACATTTTCAACAAAACGACTATTGATTTCAGTAACGACTAAATCAACGATTGTCTGAATACGTTCATAGGCAAGTGGAGATAAAGAGCCATGAACTTTCTTTTCAGCTTTCACTAGTGCTTCATTAATTTTTTGTTCATCAAAGTCGACGTGACGACCATCACGTTTGATGATTTTGATTGTTGATGCTTGTACTTCATTGGCTGGAATTTCTTTATAGTTTACCTTCATCTTCTCAACTCCTACTAAATTGTTCTTGTCTATCATAAAACAAATCAGTGAAACGGGCAACTATATGTAGTGGGTTTGTCGATGTATAAATAAGTGAATATACCATATATGGTGTATATTTCCTTGTGAAAAAAAGTGAAAACGTGAAAGTACAGGATTTATAAAATGAATAAAAAAAAATTAAAAAAATAAAAAAACATTTTTTTTGCTCCAAGTGACAAAAACTAAAGAGAAAAAAACAAAAGACTATGCTACGATGCAAGTATAATAAAAGTAGTGAGGAATATTTTAGGAGGGCAAACACATGGAACGAATGATTGAGGTGAAACATCTCAGTAAAATTTATGGAAATAAATTAGCACCCGTCAAGGTACTAGACAATCTTTCTTTCACTGTGGACGAAGGAGAATTCGTAGGAATCATGGGTCCAAGTGGTGCAGGGAAAACAACTTTGATGAATATTTTATCGACGATCAGTTTGCCAACTATGGGAAGTGTCACGATTGAAGGAAAAGAAATCACTAAAATGAAGAGTAGTCAGCTTAGTGATTTTAGACGAAAGCAATTAGGCTTTATTTTTCAGGAATTTAATTTAGTAGATACCTTGAATGCAAAAGATAATATTTTGTTGCCTTTAGCAGTGGAACGAATACCGAAAGAAGAAATGGAGCGTCGTGTCTTACATGTGGCACAGCTACTCGATATTGAAGAAATCATGAAACGCTACCCAGATGAATTATCGGTTGGACAACGCCAGCGAATTGCGGCGGCGCGTGCCTTGGTTGTTCATCCAAAAGTTATTTTTGCAGATGAACCAACAGGATCTCTTGATTCAAAATCAGCAACAGAATTATTAAATTATTTAACGTTGATGAATCAAAAAGAAAAAGCAACTGTTTTGATGGTGACCCATGATCCTTACACCGCAAGTTATTGTAATCGCATTTTATTTATCAAAGACGGTGTGATTTTTTCTGAAGTTGTTCGTCGTGGCTCGCGAAGTGAATTTTTTGAAAAAGTGATCGATATGCAAGCGACAATCGGGGGAGGTGGCAAAATCAATGCTTTATAAGTTGGCTGCCAGAAGTTTACTTAGACAGTCGCGAGGGTACTTGATTTATTTTTTTAGTCTGACCTTTTCAGTTATGATTTATTATTCCTTCAATTCGATGACGTACGATCAATCGTTAGTTCGCCGTGCCAGTCAAGATGGTTCTATTGATGGTGCGCTCGGTTTTGGAACGTTCATGATTACCTTGGTATTACTGTTTTTTGTTTTTAGTGCGAATCGTTTTTTTCTAAACCGTCGTGAAAAAGAAATCGGTATCTATCAATTGTTTGGTGTAAGTAAGTTTCAGATTTCTTCTATCTATCTGATTGAAACGATGGTGATTGGCTTATTTTCTTGTATAACAGGAATTCTGTTAGGAATTATTTTTTCAAAACTCTTTCAAATGATTTTAGTCCGAATGATGCGAATGCAAATTACTAGTCCATTTTTTGTCTCTTGGTCGTCCATTGTCGATACGTTGGTTGCATTTTTTCTGATTATTTTGATTGTGTCGGTACACTCGACTTGGAAGATTTGGCGTTACCCGATGATTCAAAGCTTTGGTAATACAGAGCGAGTGGTTAGTAAAAAAATGCGTTTGCGAACCAGACATCGTTTGTTGGGTATTATCGGCTTATTTCTGCTGACAAGTGGTTATTTTGGGGCAATTCATTTTCGAGAGTACTTGACTTTGTTAGTTGAAAATGGTGCTCAATTTGGGTTGATTTTTAGTTATCCCTTCTTGATTTTTATCCTATGCGTGATTGGTACGTATCTGTTTTTCTGTTTTTCTTTACGCTTCTTGCTCAATAGTTTTAGTAAATGGAAAGTTAGTTACCGTGGAATTAATCTGTTGATGATTGGCAATACTCAGATCCATCTGATGAAAGGCTGGCGAACAAGTTCCTTGATTACGTTGATCTTAGGTGTTTCTTTAGCTACGATTGGTGGGGTGACTTCCTTATCTACCTTATTGACGCATACAACGGATATTGAAAACGCAACGGATTATCAATTAGATGCCCAAACAGCTGAGTTTATTGCACCGATTTTAGCTAAAGAAAAGCAAAAAATTACACAAGAAATGATATTGAACTATAAAGTAGTTGGAAGTGTACATGATTTTCGTCTTGGACAAGTAGAAGATGGGCAAGAGTTTCAACTGGTGAATTTAATTACAGAGAAAGAATATCAAGACTTCCGAAAAATGAATCCTCGATTGCCAAACATTCGATTGAAGTCGGATAAGCACACGGTATTGTTGGATGAAGTCCAGTCATTAGTGAGAAATATTTCGATTTATGGAAAGGGAATCTACCTGCCGAATCAAACAGCTTTGAAAATTCAATCCATCCATCCTGATGTCTTAGGTGAGAGCGCGATGCGTTACAGTGGCCCAACATTGATTGTCAGTGAGAAAATTTATCACGCAACACCAGGAGCGGCGTATCAAGTTGTTCATTGGAATGTAACTGGTGGAAATAATGAAGCTATTAATGAGATTTTGGATCGAAAAGTTGAAATCAACTGGAATCATTCTGTTGCGTATCAATATGAAATCAATCAGCAGCAATTGACTGGGAAAATCGTTGCAAAAGTTACAGAAGACGAAGAGGCATTTGAAGATAGTTCAACGGAAGATTTTGCTGATACGAGTAAAGAAACAGGGCAGTCCGCACGCTTGAATTTTACAGCAAGGTACCCACAGATGCGTTCGGTTTATCGCCAAACGGGGAGTTACACGTTTGTTTCGTTATTCGTTGGGATGATTGTTGTCATTACGACTGGTAGTATCTTAATGGTACGGCAGTTAGCAGAAGCAGAAGAAGAAAAAGGAAATTATCATTTACTTACGAAACTAGGTATCCCACAAAGAAGAGTAAGTTTGATGATTTATGGGCAAAATGCGATTACCTTTTTCCCGTCAATGATTTTAGGTATTTTGCATGCCGTTTTTGCAATTAATGTCTTTGCTCAATACATTAAGACTGCTGATTACTGGCTTGCATACTTAGTCTGTGGACTACTTGTGGTTGTCTATGTGCTGCTTTATGTGATTACTTGTCGTTGGTACTATCGAATTATCAAAGAATAAATAAAATGAAACCCACAACACTTTTATCGATGGACAGTCGATAGGAGTGTTGTTTTTTTGTGCATTGAATAGGAGAAAGTGAAGGAGTAATGCTTGCAGGGAGAATGACTAAAAATAGGTTGGAAAAAAGGTTGAATTTTTTTGAAGGAATTAGAAAAATTTCTGTTAATTTTTATTTTTTTTTTTGACATAATCCTTATTTCTCAACCTTGTGACAAAAGTGTTAGCCTGAAATCGCTTATCGTAAGCTAGATAGATGTCCGCTTAGACGAAAAATCGTTAAAATTTCTGTAGAAGTTTGATATGGAGGTGTTTTGATGAAGAAATGGTGGGCACAACCTCAAGTTAATTATTGGGGAAAATTTTTCATTCGCACCCTTTTTTATAGTTTGATATTCCTTGCGCTGATTTATTTGTATCACTATAAAAATATCCAGGGAGGATCCTTTATCTACAATGAGTTTTAGGAGGGACATCATGAAATTTAGCACAATCATTGAAGCAATCGATCGCTGGGGCGTAACTGAGCCAGAACGCGTGGCTTACCGCACGGCGAACGAAGAGTACACATATGGAAAATTGAAAGCAGCATCTGATGCTTTTGCCTATTATTTAGAATCAAATGTAGACGATAAAAAGCCAATCGTCGTATTTGGTAATTTAGAATTTGAAATGCTGGTTGCTTTTTTAGGAGCTGTCAAAGCGGGACACGCCTATTTGCCAATTGAAGAACAGACACCGCAAGAACGAATCGAAGCCATTTTAACGGTGGCGCAGCCAACCTTGATTGTGGGAGTGGGCGAATGGCCAGAAGCATTGAATCAGCAAACAGTTTTAACAAAAAAAGAATTCGTTTCTATTTTTGAAGAGAAAGTTTCATTTCAGCCTAGTCATCCAGTAAACAGGACGGAAAACTTTTATATTATTTTTACTTCGGGAACAACAGGACAACCAAAGGGCGTTCAAATTAGTCACGACAACTTAAAAAGTTTTGTGGAATGGACATTAACAGATTTTACTATCCATCCCGGCATGCGTTTTTTAGCACAGGCACCTTTTTCATTTGACTTATCGGTCTTCTCTATTTATCCAGCATTGGTTTCTGGTGGAATACTTGTTCCATTGGCAAAAGCAGTTATTCAAGATTTCAAGCAATTATTTCAGACTTTGCCACAGTTAAAATTGGAAACATGGGTTTCGACACCGTCCTTTATGGATATTTGTTTGATGGAACCAAACTTTAATGAACAGCATGTTCCTGAACTCGAACAATTTATTTTTTGTGGAGAAGAACTGACGAAAAAAACAGCACAAGAATTATTGAAACGATTTCCCAATGCGGCAATTTACAATACTTATGGTCCAACTGAAGCTACAGTTGCAATTTCTAGTGTTCAAGTTACGCAAGCTGTGTTAGATGCGTATGAACGAATTCCAATTGGTAAAGTGAAATCAGATACAAAAGTAACAATCTTTGCGGAAAATCAGCCTTGTGTAGCCGGTGAAACAGGCGAAATCATTATTTCAGGACCAAGTGTTTCAAAAGGTTATTTGAATAACCCAGAAAAAACGGAAGCAGCATTCTTTGATTATGAAAATCAGGCAAGCTACCGAACAGGTGATGCCGGAAGCTTGACTACAGATGGCATGCTTTTGTATGAAGGTCGTTTGGATTTTCAAGTCAAGTTACATGGTTATCGAATTGAGCTTGGCGACATCGAACATTATTTAGGGATGAATCCAAATGTTAAACAAGCAGTAGTGGTACCTAAATATCAAGGAGTGAAAGTTCAGCAATTGGTTGCGTTTATTGTCTTAGAACAAAAGGTCGAACCATCGTTTCAGTTAACGAAAGCAATTAAACAAGAGCTAGGACAATCAGTGATGGAGTACATGATTCCACAAAGAATCAACTATCTTGATCAATTACCACAAACACCAAACGATAAAATTGATCGTAAGAAATTACTGGCTGAGGTGAATCCAACATGACGATTCCTCATATGATTCCTTATGCGCAACCCTTGTACTTTCTGCTATTGTTGGTTGCGTTAGCACCTATCGTTTTTTCCTTACTCGTACGGAACAAGCGATTACCGATTTATCAGGCAATCGTCACTGTCTTTTTCTTATTCATTAGTTTTGGTGGGGCAGACTGGAAACAAGGAGTTGCTTTAATTGGCTATGTTATCTGGCAGGTAATCTTAGTTTGGCTTTATTTCAGTTATCGCCAGAGAAAGAACGAAACAGTTTGGTTTTACTTAGCAGTATTTTTGGCGATTGCACCTTTGACAATCACCAAGATTATGCCATTACTAACAGATAAGCCAATTTCATTCATCGGATTTCTAGGCATCTCATATCTGACCTTTAAATCCGTTCAGATGATTATGGAGATTCGCGATGGCATGATCAAAGCATATCATCCATTGCGTTATGTCCAATTTTTACTCTTTTTCCCAACCATTTCATCGGGACCAATCGACCGCTATCGTCGTTTTGAAAAGGACGAGTTGCAGCCGCCAAGTACTGAGAAATATGTTGAGTTATTGGGAAAAGGTGTCCAAAATATTTTTGTTGGTTTTCTTTACAAATTTATTATTGGGTATTATCTAGGGCAAGTTCTAGAACCAGCTTTGAAACATATGGTGGTTCATAATGGTGGCATTTCGTGGGCATTACTTGGTTATATGTATGTCTATAGTTTGTATCTATTCTTTGACTTTGCTGGCTATAGTTTGTTTGCGATTGGCACGAGCTATCTCATGGGTTATGAGACACCAATCAACTTTAACAAACCGTTTTTATCTTGGAACATCAAAGAATTCTGGAATCGTTGGCACATGACGTTATCTTTTTGGTTTAGAGATTATATTTATATGCGCCTGATGTTTTTCTTGATGAAGAATAAAGTTTTTAAAAGCAAAATCGTTGCCTCTAATGTTGGCTACTTTGTGTTATTTCTAATCATGGGTGTCTGGCATGGGTTAACTTGGTTTTACATTGTTTACGGGATTTACCACGCAACTTTGATTTGTCTGACCGATGCGTGGATTCGTTTCAAACGCAAGCACAAAGGTCAGTTACCTGCAAATAAGTTGACACACGCATTTGCAGTTTTCTTAACATTTCAGGCAATCTGTTTTGGTTTGTTGATCTTTTCAGGAATTTTAAATACCTTACTTTTTGCTTGATCTTTGATTCAACAAAAGAAAATTACATTTATTAAAAGGAGAGAATACACATGGGAGAACAAATTTTAACAATTTTAACAGAAATTACTGGAACGGATGAGGTTCGAAACAATCGCGATATGAACTTATTTGATGAAGGACTACTTGATTCACTTGCAACTGTTCAACTATTAGTAGAATTAGATGGCGAGTTAGGAATTCAAGTACCTGTTTCTGAATTTGAACGTGAAGAGTGGGCGACTCCAAATAAAATTATTGCACAAGCGGAAAACTTAAAGGATTAATGATGAAAAAGAAGCTTTTTGCCATATTTGGACCAGTTGTTTTGGCAATCGGATTATTAGTTTTCTTATTTATTTCGCCCTATCGTGTGAATGTAAATGATCCAAAAGTTATTCATGAAGCAGCTAGTTCAATGTCTGGTAATTTGTTGAAGGGGGACGCTATCAAAAACGAAGCGTTAGCCGAAGAAAAATATGTGCCCTTCTTTGGTTCAAGCGAACTAAGTCGAATCAGCCCTTTCCACCCTAGTGTTTTAGCAAAAAAATATCAGCGTGACTACGAACCTTTTTTATTAGGCGCACCAGGTACCCAATCGTTTAGTCAATTTATGTTGATGCAATCTGCTGGAAGTCATTTGAAAGATAAGAAAGCAGTCTTTATTATTTCCCCTCAGTGGTTTGTTAAGAAGGGGGTAAGTAAAGATTACTTCAATATGTATTATTCAGAGTTACAAACATATGATTGGCTCTTTGGATTGAAAAAAGTGACATCAGCTGACCGCTATGTAGCTCGCCGATTGCTTAGCTTTCCTAAAGTAACAGAAAACCAAACGCTGACTGAGTTGCTCCAACAAATCAAAGCTGGTCGGTTGCCAACTGAGAAAAGTCGTAAGAAACTCTATCCAGCGTGGCAGTTATTGAAAAGAGAAGATGAATTATTTAGTCAGATTGGACTAGTTGGGAAGCAAAAACGAATTGATCATGCAACTGGACAATTACCAGAAGTTTATCAAGATACACAATTGAAAAAACTAGCAAATAAAATTGGTGAAAAATCGACGAATAATAATCCATATGGACTAAAAAATGAATTTTATACGCATCGCGTACGTCCAGAAATTGAAAAATTAAAGCAGTCACAGACAAACTGGGACTATCGTTGCTCACCAGAGTTTTCAGATTTTCAGTTAGTTTTGGAACAATTTGCTAAACAAAAAATGCAAGTGATGTTCATCATTCCACCAGTGAATGAAAAATGGAGTGATTACACTGGATTGTCTCAAGAGATGTTGCAACAATTTGCGAAAAAAGTGAAATTCCAATTAACCAGTCAAGGCTTTGAACAAGTTGTTGATCTAACAAATCAAGCAAATACACCCTATTTTATGGAAGACACAATTCATTTAGGTTGGCAAGGTTGGTTAGCCGCCGATCAAAAAATTGCACCTTTTTTAGCAGAAAAGCAAGCACCTGTTCATTACAAGTTGGATAATGCTTTTTATAGTAAAGAGTGGCAACAAAAAGAGCCAGATAAGTTAAATTAACGATTAAGTAGGTCGAAAGTTGCGGCAACAAGTAAGCCATACGGGATTTCCCCTAAAAATAGCCACTCGTATTTGTAGAGGAAAAAGATTGATTGCCCAAGTGGCTGCTTGGGGAATACCATTTATTCTGAAAAAAAGAGGTATGACACGAATTTTGTCATACCTCTTTTTCTTTTTTTCATGATTTTCTTGAAAACCTTTTTCTCCATTCTTGCAGAGAAATGGTATAATTTAGTTTACTAAATAAGAAAAGAGGGAACGAGTTTGGATAAAAAGGAAGAAGAATTATTAATCAAATTAACATCTGCTAAAGGTGTACCTGGAAATGAAGAAGAAGTGCGCGAAGTTTTCAAAGAGTATGCGCAATCATTTGCGGATGATATTTTCTTTGATGGGTTAGGAAGCGTCATTGCAAAGCATGGTGCTGGCGGCGGACCAAAAGTTTTTATTTCTGGTCACATGGATGAAGTCGGTTTCATGGTTACAAAAATTACAGAAAAAGGTTTCTTAGAATTTCAAACACTTGGTGGCTGGTGGGGACAAGTAATGCTTGCACAACAAGTTGAAATCAAAACACAAGCGGGAGATGTGATCCATGGTGTGATTGGTTCAAAACCGCCTCACGTTTTAACGCCCGCAGTTAGAAATAAACCATATGATATCAAGGACATGTTTATTGATATTGGTGCAACGAGTGACAAGGAAGCTAAAGAGTGGGGCATTCGACCTGGAGATATGGTTACGCCTTATATTGAATATAAACGATTAAATGGTGGCAAATTTTTATTAGCCAAAGCTTGGGACAATCGAATTGGAACAGCCGTTTCTTTACGAGTTTTAGAAAACTTAGCCAAAGAAGGTCATCCGAATGTTTTATTTGCAGGTAGTGATGTTCAAGAAGAAGTTGGCTTACGTGGTGCACGAACAAGTACCCATTTGGTAAATCCAGATATTGCTTTTGCATTAGACACGGGAACAGCCGGTGATACACCAGGAATGACACCAAAAGAAGCAGATTCTGTTTTAGGAAAAGGTCCACAAATCTTGATTTTTGACGCTTCAATGATTCCGCATAAAAAATTATTGAACTTTGTGATTGATGTAGCAGAAGAACTGGAGATTCCTTTCCAATATACAGTCATTACTGGTGGAGGAACAGATGCAGGTCAAATGCATTTAACAAGAGATGGTGTTCCTTCAGTTGCAATCACTGTTCCGGTTCGTTACTTACATTCACATACATCGGTTATTCATGAAGATGACTATTTAAATACAGTCAAATTGGTGACGGAGTTAGTAAAACGTCTAGACCATGAAACTGTTGAAAAGATTCGGAGCTATTAATTGATGAATAAGACGGTAAGCATTTCAGATTATCGTGCGCAGGCGCGTACGGCGTTAAAGGAACAGTGGGGTATTAATGCTGGGTTAATCTTTTTAGCTGGCTTGATCTCGGGCATCATTGAGATGATTTTTGGAAATATGACCTCTTTTGCTCCAGATAGCACGCAAGAAAATATTCTCAACTTTTTGCTAGATAACTTTTTACTATTTGCATTTACTTATTCGCTAGTGTACATTGCTTTATTTGTAATGCGTGGTGGGAAGGCAAAAATGAATCTATTGCTAGTTGTTTTTCAAAAGGAATATTTTGTGCCATTATTGCTGATCCATTTGTTGAACACTGTAGTGAATTGGTTGATTAATTCATTGGTGTTTTTACCAGCAATCTTGATGTCTGGTGTTCGTTCATATGCCAGTTTGATTTTAAATTCATCTGGGACAGTGGCTGTCAGTGTGAGCGAGGGTGGTTTTCTTGATTTTGGTGTCATTTTTGGCATGTTATTGTTACTTTTTATCTCAGTTATCTTGATGAACATTGTGGGTGGTTTATTTCAGTTTGCTGTTTGGGCAAAGTTTGATTATCCAGAATTAACCGTAATGCAAGCACTTCGCTATGCTTGGTATTTGATGAAAGATCGTTGGTTCACTTATATTTTATTGCAGTTGTCATTTGTTGGCTGGTACATTTTAGGAGCGTTGGCTTTAGTCTTTGGTTTATTATGGGTTATTGCATATGTTAACGTGACTGCCGCTGGATTTTACGACCATGCAAGGAATGAAAAAGGCGCACCTGCAGAATATTTTGCACAAGTGTAAGCAGTTTATTCATCGAAAAGATTACTTTTGTGGTAGGATAAGTTTTTGAGGAGGAATGTACGATGAAATTAACGGTTTTAGGCTGTTTAGGTGCCTATCCTTATCAAAATCAAGGAACAACCGGTTATTTATTACAATCTGACAAGTTTCATTTACTAATTGATGCGGGAAGTGCAACGTTAGTTAAACTGGAGGAACATCTTGAACCACTGGATTTGGATGCGGTGATTTTGAGTCACTATCACCATGACCATATTGCAGATTTAGGTGTGTTGCAGTACTATTGGCAACTTCATCCTGAAAAAGACCCAGAGGCAGTATTACCGATTTATGGTCATACGGAAGATGCTTTTCATTTTGCTGAATTAAGTATGCTCGGTGTCTCAGAAGGAATTGCTTATTATGAACCAGAAGAACTAAAAGTGGGGCCGTTTCTCATTACTTTTATGAAGACGATCCATCCAGTTCCTTGCTATGCGATGCGAATCGTAGAAGAAGCTACTGGAAAAGTATTTGTGTTCACTGGTGACTCTGGTTATCTGGAAAGTTTTATTCCGTTTGCACGAGAAGCCGATTTATTTTTAGCAGACACTTATTTATTTGAAGGAAATGAACGCCATCGTGCGCATTTTACGTCAAAAGAGTCTGGTGAGTTGGCACAAGCTGCACAGGTGAAAAAACTTGTTTTGACGCATTTACCTCAATTTGGTGATTTGGAACAACTAAGAAACGAAGCACAAAAAGCTGCTGGTCCAGATGTGATTGTTGAATTGGCAGCTGTCGATAAAGTATTTGAAATCTAGGAGGACGACCATGATTTTTGTACCGAATGAAAACCACGACCCAAGAGTAAATTTAGCAATTGAACAATTTTTATTACAAGAAATGCCTTTAGATGAACCTATTTTACTTTTTTATATCAATGAGCCTTCGATTATTATCGGACGTAATCAAAATACGATTGAAGAAATCAATCGTGACTATGTTGAAGAGCAAGGAATCCATGTGGTTCGCCGACTAAGTGGTGGCGGAGCTGTCTATCACGATCTTGGTAATTTGAATTTCAGTTTTATCATGCCTGATGATGGAAATTCTTTCCGTGATTTTGCAAAAGTTACACAACCAATTATTCAAGCACTTCATGAATTAGGTGTTACAGGTGCCGAGTTAAAAGGTCGAAATGACTTAGTAATTGATGGAATGAAGTTTTCTGGGAATGCAATGTATGCGACAAGTGGCAGAATGTTTGCCCATGGGACAATCATGTTCGATTCCGATATCAATGAAGTTGTTAATGCTTTGAAGGTGAAAAAAGACAAGATTGAATCAAAAGGGATCAAGTCTATTCGTTCACGTGTGACAAATATCAAACCATTCTTGCCAGAAGATAAACAAGAGATGACAACGGAAGAGTTTCGTCAAGAAATCTTATTAAAAATCTTTGGTGTAGAATCAGAGGCTGATATTAAAGAATATCAATTAACTGAAGCTGATTGGGAAAAAATCAATCAAATTTCTGAAGATTATTACAGAAATTGGAATTGGAATTATGGAAAATCACCTGATTTCAATTTTTCTCGTCAAAAACGTTTTCCAATTGGCTCGATTGAAGTTCATTTAGATGTTGCTGATGGATTGATCGACGATGCAAAAATTTATGGTGATTTCTTTGGTTTAGGAAATATCGCTGATGTTGAACAAGCGTTGATTGGTCAAAAATATGAAAAAGCTTCATTAGAGAAAACGGTCGATACAATCGACGTTAAAAAATACTTTGGTGCAATCGAGTCGGAAGACTTACTGTCATTACTTTATTAAAAAGAGTGACCGATTAGTAACTAAAAAAGCTTCCGGGAAATTTTTCCGGAAGCTTTTTTAGTTTTTTAAATGCGAGAAAGTTGAATCGTAACACGATCAAAAATTTCATCTTTTTCTTGAGTTAATTTACCAGAATACTTATCAGTGACAAGCTTTATCATCATTAAATCAAAGTGTTCTTGACTATCTAATTCGGTCGTTATTCCACGGTCAAAAATATTTGTATCATAATGTGCATTGTGTTCACAATGAATAATGAAATCATCATCACTGACACGCATTGAAAGGAAAATTTTTCGCTGTAATGGGTTTTCAATTGCATGTGATTCTCTGAAAGAATGTTCCAAGATATGAATCAATAATTGGGTCAAGTCGTCATCGTGAACAAATAACGTTCCTGGAAGGTCGGCATTAAAATGAATTTCAATACTTTGCTTATTCGCAATTTCTTGATAACGTGCCAAAATCAAATTTGTCAATGAATGACCAGATAAAGAAGTCATAAGCTCAAAATTTTGTGCTTCATCAAGAAGTTCATTCAGATAGTTTTCTGCTTGCTCTGGTTGACTAGTTTGCAACATTGCTTGAATTGTTGTCATTCGATCTAAAAAGTCTAAACGAAGTGTGCTGATTTCCTTCATATGTGCACGTAAGGATTCATAATGCGCCTCAAGCAGCTCAGTTTTAGTTTTTAAAAAATTAGCTTCTCGAATATTTTGATCTACGGCATGGATATGTTCAGAAATACTATAAATGACAATTACTAGCAAAATAATCATATAAAGAATAGTTGACCAGTTGAGTGTGCTAGCGTAATTTCCTAGGGTGCTTTGGATAAACAAGTAGCAGTGGCTAATTGCAATCAGAATGATCCAAGGCGTACAGGAAACGAAAAAACGATTTCCATGATAGGCTTCACCAATACAGGCAAGGGAAGTCACCAGTGTACTGAAAACTCGAATGATACTAATCAATTGCATCATTTCAGGAAGCTCTTCTGGTGTGAAAAGAACATATAAAATGGGTAAGCAAGATAAGAAAACTTGAATAAGACACCAGATTCCAAAAAGCCGTCGATAACGTTCCATGCGTAACGCATAATAAGAAATTAGGAACAATGCACTTAAAACGGTAAAAAGATGCGACAGAGTAGAATGAACGATTGGATCAAATAACAATCCACTCAAAATATCTTCAGACATTGCGCTAAAGCCGACGATTAATGCAAAACAGCTTAAAAAAATCAATGAGAGATCCAGCCGTTGTTGTTTATACATAATATAGATTGCCATAATCAATGTTCCAACCGCTAATAGAATTGCGATAATCATAGTTAAAAACTGTGGTACTGATTTAGAGAAGATAAACGTGACCATTGAAGAGGCAGTGCCAATATAAACTTTTGGTGGGATCCCCGCAAAATTTATGTAAGGAGAGGCAACTTCAATTGATAATTTTTTTCCAACATAATTGTCAGGTAAATCAATGACTGCTAGTGATAACCCAGGATTTTTGGTATTTGCGTCACCTGTTCGTTCGTAAAGAATTTGTTGATCTAATCGAACTTTGATCCATTGATGATTTCCTTTCAACAAGATACTGGCTTGGTCAAGCTTTTTTGTTAAAGTGGTTTCCATCACGAAAGTTTCATTTTTTGAAACTTGGGGCACTTTTTCTAAATACTCACTGTTGTAGCGAGTCTCAGGATCATCCTTTGAATAAAAATCCCAAGCTTGTTGAATTTCTTTTGTTTCATCACTATCGACTGGAGAAAGGATAAAATAGAAGAAATAGCTAATGCCAAATAAAAATAACAAGGATAATGTTATTATAGAAAACCATTTCATTTTTGTTGAAAAAAATCTTTTTTATTATATGTGTTATTTAAAGGAGTCATATGTAACGGTCCTTTCCAATTGGAGTACATTTAGGTTAAACTTTTTTTTATTTGTAGTCAATGCCTTTATAACACTTAATTAGCTATTTAATTAAGAAAATAAGGAGATTTTCCATTTTTAAATATCAGTTTTCTAATAAAAAAGAAATATAGATAAAAATTTGTGTTATTATATTGTTACTTTAGTAAATTAGGGGATTGAGGTGGAAAACGGTGCCTTTTAACAAAAAAATAACTCTTATTGGCTCGATTGTATTGATTCTATTTTTAGCCATTATCTTATGTATTGTTTTATTGCCACACTTGCTTGGCCTAACACCACAAATTGTTACTGATAAAGATATGGCTCCACTGTATTCAAACGGAAGTGTTGTTTATGTTCGACCACAAAAAGCGGAAGATATTTTAGTTGGTGACGTCATTACTTATTATGAAAATTCTGGTGAGCGAGTGAAAACCCGGCGTGTGGTCGCTGCAGGTGAGAACCAAGAATATTTTTATACGAAAGCAGATACGCAGACACAAGTTGAATCAGGCATGATAAAACCACGAAGTGTAATTGGAAAACCAGTTTTTCAAATTCCCTATGTAGGTGCGCTACTGGCTAAAGATAGCTTTTCGAAAATGAATATCTTGTTTTGGGGTATGGCATTTTGTTTAACTGCTGTCACGACGTGGAATACGGTAGATGAATTTCGGAAAAAGAAAAATTGTAGAATGATTTGATTAAATACTTAGTTCGACAGAATTTCTGTCGAACTTTTTTTGCTAAGAAAAACTTTTAGTAACTTGTACAATAAATTTGTTCTAAGTATAATGTTGGAAAGAGGAGGAGAAGTATGCGCAATGAAATGATGCATCGTCCAGTTATAAAGGAAGAATTACTGGATTTTATGCGAACACAACAAAAAAAATTACCTGGTGAGCTAGGGCTTCTTGAAGAAGAGGCGCATGAGGCAGGAGTTCCTGTCATTCCTCATGAAACGGCACTCTTTTTGAAATTTTTCCTTGGTCAAATGAAACCAGAAAATATATTAGAAATTGGCGCTGCCATAGGCTTCTCGTCTAGCTTGATGGCAACTTCAATTAGTGAGGTAGGCCACGTTACAACGATTGATCGTTTTGATGTAATGATTGAAAAAGCGAAAAAAAATTATGAACGTCTTGGTTTAACAGATAAAGTAACGTTACTTGAAGGACAAGCAGCTGAAATTTTGCCAACATTGATAGGCCCATACGATTTTATTTTTATGGATAGTGCGAAGTCAAAATATATTGAGTTTCTTCCAGAATGTTTGCGTTTATTAAGAAAAGGCGGGGTGCTGATGGTAGATGATATTTTTCAAGGCGGCACAATTTTATTACCAGATGAAGAAATTCCCAGAGGAAAACGAGCAATTCATCGTAAATTAAATGAATTTCTAAGAGTTGTTATGAATCATCCTGGACTAACATCAAGCATCTTGCCGTTGGGTGATGGCGTGATTATGATTACTAAAGAAGCTGATGATGTTTCATTAGCTGAAGTTCAATAAACAATCAGAACTAAGCAATCACTGATTCTAAAAAGAAAATAAAAATAGTTATCTGGCTGGGAAGGAGAGATCCCAGTCTTTTTTGTGAAATTAATTTAGTAAATTGTCTAATCTAAGCCTTCACAAAAAGATACGTAGAAAAAAAGCTTTTATTTTGAATTCTATGATTTTGTTGAAAACTTTTTGCAATTAAATAACTAAATTCTTATTGACAGAATCTTTTTGTTTCTCTATAATTACCTTGTTGCGCTAATTCATGTGATAAACATGTGAGGTCATAGTAGCTCAGCTGGATAGAGCATCCGCCTTCTAAGCGGACGGTCGGGGGTTCGAATCCCTCCTGTGACGTATAAAAACCGTTAGAAACATTCGTTTCTAACGGTTTTTTGTTTTTGTGTCAAACTTGTGGTAAAAGTTTTTACTCAGTTAAAGTTAGAAGCAGTTGGGTTAGCTAGGTCTTTTAAATGCGTCTATTTGACACTTCAAAATAGCTAGAATTTATCGGAAAATAGTTCGTATCATCAACAAATAACTAGATGCATTTGAGAAAATAGATACAAAAATAATCCATCCAGCACCAGAAAAATTTATTATTAAAGTTAGGGAGAAAGCATATGTTGACGCATAAAAAAGCTGTACTGGATGATTACCCTAAAGTACTAGAAGTTTGGGGGAAATCAGTTAAAGAAACACATAACTTTTTATCACAAAAAGATTTTGTGTTTTATCAAGAAGCTATACCAAACTACTTGAATGCTGTTGAACTCTTGTTATGGTACGATGATGAACAGTTGCTAGGATTTAGTGGTACACAGGATGAAGAGTTAGCAATGCTATTTCTTAACCCAGAGTTTATGGGAAAAAAATATGGCAGTAAAATTTTAGTTTGGTTATTAGAAAATAAAAACATTCAAAAAATAGATGTCAACGCGCAAAATAAAAACGCTAAAGCATTTTATTTGAAACATGGATTTACAATTGATTCAGAGGACCAAATAGATGGTTTTGGGAAAAATTATCCCATCCTTCATTTAGTTAAGCAGAGCGAGAACGAGAAAGAAGGAGTAGACAAATGAACTATATCTCATTTTTTCGGGGAATTAATGTTGGAAGTAAAAATCGCATTAAGATGGCTGATTTAAGAGTATTATTTAGTGATTTAGGTTATCAAAATGTCAAAACGTATATTCAAAGTGGGAATGTCATTTTTGAGTCAAATAGACCAGAAACAATGATTATGTCTGAACTTGCCAGAGCATTTGTTGAACGATTTGGTTTTGAGAGCAAAATTGTTTTACGAACAGCTGAGGAATTTGCAACTATCTTAGCTGAGTTTCCATTTACAGAAGCTGAAATCCAGAAAATGAATGATCATTTGCCAGAGGTCGAGCACGTGTATTTTTATCTCGGCAATCAAGAAATCGATGCGTCTGCTGTAGCAAAGCTGGCTGAAGAATTTGTAGGGCAAGACAAGGTTTTTGTTGGAAAAAGAGAAATTTATTTCTTGAGTGCGCAGAGTATTCGGAATTCTAAACTGGGAAATAAATTGACAAAACTCGATGATTCTTTTACTGTTCGCAATCGAAAAACCTTAAATAAAATCAGTGAATTATTGACTAGCTGACTTTTTTACGATAAAAAGCAAACAACTAAAGAAAAGAATAATTGAACACGACAAGAGGCAGATCAAGAAGAGATTTTTTTGGTCTACCTCTTGTTCTATTTATTTTAATATATTTTCTCACGTTTTTTAGTTCAGTAGTAGCAAAGCTGATTAATGATAACAGGACTTTGTGAATGTTCTTACTTTTAGACTAAAATTATGCTATCCTAATGATTGTGTATTTAAGAAATTTTCATGAAAAGGAGTTTGTAGGTTGTTCAAAAATTATCGTTTGTTGTTAAAAAAAGAATTTTCAGGGTATGATTTAGCAAAGTTTCAAAAAGATTTGTTGGCAGGTGTAACTGTTGCAGCAGTTGCTTTGCCTCTTGCGTTAGCGTTCGGGGTTTCAAGTGGTGCTGATGCGGCGGCAGGATTGATTACTGCTATTTTAGCTGGTGTCATTATTGGTGGTTTGTCAGGTGGTTTCTATCAAATTTCTGGACCAACTGGGGCAATGGCAGCAATCTTAATGTCCATTGTAGCAACGCAAGGAATCCATGGTGTGTTGCTGGCGACTTTCTTAGCTGGGATTTTCTTGTTGATTGCCGGAATTTTTCGGTTGGGAACATTAACCTCTTTTATTCCGGCGCCGGTAATTACCGGTTTTACGTCAGGAATCGCAATCATTATTGGTTTGGGCCAAGTGGATAATTTATTTGGTGTTCATTCACAAGGCGCGAATGTGATTGAAAAATTAAGCAGTTATCAGACGTTAGGGTTTACGGTTAATTGGAGCGCCTTGTTCATGGGAAGTTTAGTGATTCTGGGAATGGCTTTTTATCCGAAAAGCTGGGCACAAAAAATGCCAAGCTCGCTTTTAGCAATTATTCTTGCGACAGGTGCTATGTTGATTTTTCATTTGCCTGTGGCGACGGTAGGTAAAATTCCACAGACAATAATTAGTAGCAATCGTTTAGTTTTAAGTGATTTTCAGATTGCCGATTTACAACAAGTAGCAGTTCCGGCAGTCAGCATTGCACTTTTAGGAATGGTCGAGAGTTTATTATGCGGGGCGTCAGCTGGAAGAATGGCAAACAAACCATTAGATAGTAATCAAGAATTAGTGGCGCAAGGAATTGGTAACTTGTTATTACCTTTCTTTGGTGGAATTCCTGCGACAGCCGCAATTGCTCGAACGAGTGTTGCGATTAAATCAGGTGCTCAGACACGTCTGGCTGGAATCATTCATGCTGGTGTTCTATTCCTATCTATGCTCGTTTTCGCGCCAGTGATGTCTCAAATTCCGATGCCTGCATTGGCGGGTGTTTTGATTGTTACTGCTTGGCGAATGAATGAGTGGGAAACCATCCACGAGTTGTTTTCAAAAAAATATTGGACTTCTATTCTTCTATTTTTCCTAACAATGATTTGTACGGTTATTTTTGATTTAAGTATTGCAATCGTCATCGGAATCATTGGCGGGTGCATTTTCTTTGTCATGAAAAGTGCGGCGATTACGATTTCGCTTGAAACAATTGATTGGAAACGAATGGATTTACCTGAAACTGAAAAATTAAAAGACTGGACAGTTGTTTATATCAGTGGCCCTTTGTTTTTCATGTCATCAGAAAAATTAAAATCAAAATTAGCTGAGTTGAGTGACCAAGATGGCATTATCTTTTCGATGCGTGGTGTTCCGAGTATTGACCTGACGGCGCTGTCTGTCTTTGACGAATTTCAAACGAATGCAGACGAAAGAGGCCAACTAGTTATCTATACTTCCCTCCAACCAGAAGTAGAAAAATATATGAAACACTTGTGGCAAGGAGAAAGCACGGAACAACATCAAACCGTAGCACATGCATTGTCTGCATTACATGCACGATATGAAACGAATGAATAAAAGAAATAACTAAACTAAAAAAAGGAAGCCTGAGATTATTCAGAGCTTCCTTTTCTTGTATCGTTGATGAGCGTATCCAGTATTTCCCAGTCTTGCTTAATAAGTGGAGCTAAAGAACGATTGTAAAAAATAGCAGCAGGATGAAACAGGGGAACAATGCGATAAGTTTTCTTTGACCATTCGTAGTGTGTTTTCTGTTTGTTCAATTCTAAAACGGGTCCCACATATAATTGCCCATGATTTTTTGAAACAGTGTGGTCTTTTCCTAGTAAACGTTGTAGGCCGATATTTCCTAAAGTAGCAATTAAATCAGGTTTGATTTTGGCAATTTCATAGTCGAGAATGGGGGCGTGTGCAAACACTTCAGCTTTAGTCGGGGTTCTGTTTGGATAAACGATTTCTTTTTCATGGGTTCGCTTATTTATTCGTTCAACGACACGATAAGGTCGACTGCGAACTGCACTAGTAATGTAGACATCTGCCCTGGTTAACTTCAGTCCTTCAAGGCAGGCCATCAATTCTTTCCCTGCTTGTCCGCTGAAAGGGATATGGTTTTCAACTTCGTTTTTTCCTGGAGCTTCACCAACAAACATTATTTTTGGTTTAAGAGAACCTTGCCCTGCGACAAAACCTTCGACAGGTCGATTATTCATTCGTTGTTTTACTTCTTTCACTAATGTAGTAGGGTAGTTCATGCGTTCATCTACTTTCATTTTTCGTTTGACTCTTTTTTAGTATAAAAGGATAGAGAAAAAAATGCGACTAAAGAGGTCAGAAAGATCAGAAATTTTAGTTGACGGATAGTGTTTATTTTGTTAAGCTAGTAACGTTGTAATTGTGGACTCCACAGCTACAACCGCACAGAATAAGTAGTAAGCACAGCCTGGCTGTCACTTAGGATGGCGAGTCTAAGTATAAAATAAGGAGGTGCTTTATAGCATGTACGCAATTATTAAAACTGGTGGTAAACAAGTAAAAGTTGAAGTTGGTCAAGCAATCTACATCGAAAAACTTGACGTTGAAGCAGGTGAAAAAGTTGTCTTTGACGAAGTTATTTTAGTAGGTGGCGAATCTACAAAAGTAGGCGCTCCAACAGTCAACGGTGCAACTGTTGAAGGAACTGTTGAAAAACACGGCAAACAAAAGAAAGTCGTTACTTTCAAATACAAACCTAAAAAACATTCACACCGCAAACAAGGTCACCGTCAACCATACACAAAAGTGGTTATCGACGCAATCAACGCTTAATTAGTGTTTGAGAAAGAAGGCCTGAATGATGATCAAAGGAACATTTAAGCGAAATGACGCAGGTCAAATCGTTTCATTTACTTTGACAGGGCATGCTGATGCGGGTCCTTATGGAAGTGACATTGTATGTGCAGGTGTTTCTGCATTAGCAATCAGCACAGTCAATGGGATTGCTTCATTAGCTGGTTTTGATCCGATTGTTGACGTGAATGAAGAAGACGGCGGGTATCTTTATACCGAAGTTAGCTCAATCATGACACAGGAACAAACGAATATTGCCGAAATTCTACTGGAAAATCTTTTATTAGGTTTACAATCCATAGAAGCTGAGAATTCAGAATATATCCAAATTAAAACAATTACTGATAAATAGGAGGTGCAGACCATGTTATTATCTATGAATCTTCAATTATTTGCCCACAAAAAAGGTGGCGGTTCTACATCTAACGGCCGTGACTCAGAATCAAAACGTTTAGGTGCTAAACGTGCTGATGGACAAACTGTTACAGGTGGATCAATTCTTTACCGTCAACGCGGTACAAAAATCTATCCAGGTGTAAACGTGGGTATTGGTGGAGACGACACTTTATTTGCTAAAGTTGATGGCGTAGTACGTTTCGAACGTAAAGGCCGCGACAAAAAACAAGTGTCTGTTTATCCAGTAGCTCAAGAAGCTTAATAAACAGTTAGCTCCATCCCTCGCTTGGCGAGGGATGGAGCTTTTTTGTTTTTAAGCAAGTTTGTATAATTTTTTGATGACCTATTGGCTAAGTAATTTTTAAATAAAAAGTACCTAAAGAATGTCGCTAATTTATTTTGCTTCTACTTCAATTTTTGTTTTGAAATATTTCCAATGTTTGTAACTAACGATATACTCCGCAACACTTTTATCTGGTAGGTAAGAATGTTTGACCTGTTTGACAGCAGGCTCTCTAAAACTTAGATTCAACAAACGAAGCAACTCGGGATCATCAGGAAAGACAATTTCATTTGTTTCAACAGATGCTAAGGAAAAAAGATCGATACCGAAATCTGAACGGATTCGTTCGTAGACACTTGTGTAAGTTGATAAGTCATCTGCAAGTGGTTGCTTCATTAGCTTTTTGGGTAAGTGAGTAAGGTGAACCAAGAAAGGCGTTTCATCAAAGTAACGAACGCGTTTGATTTTGTAATAGGTTTCATCGCTAGGTAATTTTAATTCATGCAAAATCGTGGCATCATTTTTTTCTTCGATGGATAATACAGTGACGTGTTCTTTATCAAATGAATTCCGTTCAAGATCTGAGAATTTGACAGTTTCTGCTACTTTTGATCGTGAAATAAAAGTGCCTTTTCCCTGTACTCGATAAAGGTAGCCGGCATTCGTTAGCTCATTGAGTGCTTTAACCGCTGTGATTGAGCTGACGGCATACTTTTGCTTAATCGCAGCTTCTGAATAAAATTTATCACCTGGAACAAATTTATTTGTTTTGATTTCAGTTAGTAAATCTTGTTTGATTTGTTCATACTTTGGAATCATAAAATCACCTTTTTCCGAAATGTTGGTGTAGTGTTATCAATTTTAAGAATAGCATGTTCATTTTTCTTTCGCAATAAAGGGAATAATAGAAAGAACAAATTTGCGGTTGTCAAAATAAAATGAAGAAAGAAGGGAAGTTAGAGCAAGTCATTCATCGTGTTGTGTAGTCTGGTTTACTGAAACAAGTGGTCTTTTTGTCCACAATTGACCGATTGAGAAAAGCGCATTATATAATTAGCAAAAAAGGATTTCATTATGAAGAAACTATATTATTTACGTAAGCAGCATCAGCTAACGATTCGAAAATTAGCTGAACATCTTCACTGTGATTATTCTGTCTATTCAAAATATGAGCGTGGTGAACGGGAAGTTCCGCTATATATTTTGATTGCACTCGCTGATTTTTTTGAGACAAATTTAGATTTTTTGTTAGGGCGCACGGATTTTTCAAAGAAGTTGCCAGAGCCAAGAAGGAAAAAATAATTGAAAGAACAGGTGGAAAGAAAGCGGAACTAAACAGTTTGTAAATTTTGTCTATGGTAAATATTTTAGATACATTGTATGGTGAAGGAAAGTTGGGGGAGTGAATAAGTCACAGGACAAAAGAAGGGCTTTTGATGAAGGTAAAATCAGTGAACCTAAATGGGCATCCGTTGCTTCAAGTATTGTTGTTTGTAGCTGAAGTTTTATTTGGGCTGGTTGCCTGCCTGTTGGTAAGTGTTTGGTTTGGGCGGTTGATGCAAGTGATTATTGGTTATTTTGCGGGTTGGTAAAACATTGTAATGTAAGATCTATGTTAAAAAATATTGTGTGTATGACAAGTATCATTGAATAAAAAGAAATTTGACAGACGTCAGGTTTCTCAGACTGTAGGACAAAGGAAAAATTCTTTGTCCTACAGTTTTTTGTTATAAACTAAGACGATGAAAGAGAAACGTTGCCAACGATTTTGATGAAAACATCATCAATTGAAGCCTTCTGTAGTTTGCGTTATGTATTCAGCTATTCTAAATGACAATTTTTGTTGTTTGTTCTTGCTGGGCACATGTTTATTCGCATCACTGATTGGTGAAAAAGTTCCAAGTGCGGTACTAAATAATACAAGTGAATTGACTGTAAAAAATGATAGTTTTGGTTACTTTTAAAGAAAGTTTTTTTAATGAAAAAAGAACAATAGTGTATAAAAGTAAATACTTGTTTAACAAATGTTTCGTTTATTTTGAAAAAGCATGAGGTAAATAGTTGACGAATCCTCTAGAAATCCATAGTATTATGTTTTGTAGTTAGCTATTTTTAGTTATGTTTGTTCTATAATAGTAAGGAAATAGTGTAGCAGGAAATTTGGAAACACAGGAAGGGGCGTATCAATTGACAAAGCGTATTGACCGAATTTATCTCTATGTCAAAGAAAAAACCGCTCATTTAACAAAAGTAGAAGCAGATCAAGGAGTAACTACTCAAGAAATTGCTGAAATATTAGGAATTCAACGAACAAATAGCAGTAAAGATTTAAACCAGCTAGTTCGTGAAGGAAAATTAGTCAAGTCCGATGGCAGACCAGTCCGTTACATATATCAAAAGGCAGACGAATATCAAAAACCTGTAAGCAAGCACGTGGTTAGTTACAAAGAAGATGTTCTACCAGTTGAAGAACCAATCGTTCATATTGATACAAAAGATATTTTTTCCAAAATTATCGGTGAAAATGGCAGTATGAAAAATGCTGTTGAACAGGCGAAAGCTGCTATTTTATATCCACCCAGAGGATTAAATTGTTTGATTACGGGACCAACTGGTTCTGGAAAAACCTACTTTGCACATGCAATGTTTCATTTTGCCAAAGCAAATCATGTCATTGATGAAGAAAATGAATTGATTGTGTTTAATTGTGCCGATTATGCGAATAATCCAGAATTATTGATGAGTCATCTTTTTGGTTATACCAAAGGAGCGTTTACTGGTGCGGCTGAAGAAAAAATGGGGATTATCGACCAGGCAGATGGCGGGATGCTCTTTTTAGATGAAATTCATCGCTTACCACCAGAAGGACAAGAAATGATTTTTTATTTTATGGATCATGGAACTTATAGCCGATTGGGTGAGACGACAAAATCACATGAAGCAAATGTCCGGATCGTTGGCGCAACAACAGAAGACCCAGGTTCTTCTTTATTAGAAACTTTTGTGAGACGAATTCCAATCAACATTCAGTTGCCGTCTTTTGAAAAGCGACCTGCTAATGAAAAAGTCGATTTGGTAAAAATCATGATTGCTCACGAAGCGAATCGAATCCAACGAAAAATTTCTCTGACAGAAGATGTTGCCAAAGCCTTGATTGGTAGCGTTACTTATGGGAATATTGGACAATTGAAATCAAATATCCAATTGATTTGTGCGCGTGGATTCCTGAATCATATGAACTCACCCGAAATTTCGATTACGGTTAGTGATTTAACTGAAGGAATTCGAAGTGGTCTGATCCAATTAGCTAGCAACCGAGTAGCAATGGCAGAGCTATCAAAAATTTTAGAACCGAAGCTAACAATCGTACCAAACGATGATGTGATGAAAATTCAATCAGATTCGTATGAATTACCTTATAACTTATACGATATTATTGGAGATAAAGCGGCTTTGTTGAAATCTGATGGCTTAGATCAAGAAGCAATCAACCATTTTATTTCGACAGATATCAATATTCATTTGAAATCTTTCTATAAAGATCATGGTTTTTCTTTCAATGCTGACAATAAGTTAGCTGAATTTGTTGATCCTAAAGTAATCGAAGTGACACATCAAATTTATAGGATGGTTAAGAACTCTTTACCTTATGAATTTCAACAGAATTTTATTTATGCAATGAGTTTGCACATCAGTTCATTTTTGAAAAAAATCAATTTAGGTGAAGAACGACATACCAATGATAATATTCGAGAAATGACATTTGATTTTCCAGAAGAGTATGCTGTTGCAAAAGAAGTACGTAAATACATTGAAGAATATTTTCAAGTTCGTATTCCGGAAAGTGAAGATTATTATTTGACGGTCTTGTTAGTTTCTTTAAGAGCCAATCAAGCTACTGGCCGAATCGGAGTGGTCGTTGCAGCTCACGGGAATAGCACAGCTAGTAGCATGGTTCAAGTGGTGAAACAACTTTTAGATGTTGATAATGTTCGAGCAGTCGATATGCCGTTGGACATGGATCCTAAAACTGCACTTAGTCGCATTGAACGAAATGTTCAAGAAGTTGATGAGGGAAGTGGGGTTGTGTTGTTGGTTGATATGGGGTCGTTGGCTTCATTCAATACCCAAATTCAACGAGATACAGGGGTTCCCATTCGAACAGTCGACATGGTGACGACCTCATTAGTCTTAGAAACTGTTCGAAAAGTTTCTGTCCTAGGCACAGACTTAGATACGCTTTATGACTCCTTAAAAAACTTTCGTGGTTACGCGGCCGTTTCCCCTGCACCAGTTATTGAGAAGCCAGTCCAAGAGCAAAAAGCAATTTTAGCTATTTGTGCTTCGGGTGAAGGTACGGCAAAAAGAATCAAAGAATTGATCGAACGTGCGGTAAGTAAGCGACAAGAAGCAGAACTGACGGTTTTAGCTTTGTCCATCGTTGAATTAGAAAAAGAACTACCACGTATTCAAGCAGATTATCAAGTGATTGCTACAACGGGAATCACTGATCCTAAAATTGCAGCGCCATTTATTCCACTAGAACGATTCATTGATCAAAATATCGAATTGATTTTAGATCAACTGTTGCTTGAAGCAGATTTAGAAGAAACACCAGATGTTTCTTTAACCGAGGAAACAGCGAAAGAAACCTGCGTGGAATTTATATCAGATAACTTTACGTTTATTAATGGAAGAAAGCTGATTGATCCTATTTGGGACTTTGCTGAGCATGTGACAGAAAGTATTGGACTGGCTAGTAGGGAATACGGTTTTAAAATCAATTTGGTCATGCACACCGCAGGAATGATCGAACGAATCGTATTAAATGAACCGCTAACTGCTGAGAAAGAAGAGCTGGATGAAACAGTTCAAGACCCATTTTATAGGATGCTTCAAAATTTAATTGTTCCATTGGAAGAAAGAGTGAATCTCAAGATTCCTTTAGTTGAAAGCTATTATATTTTGCGCTTAATTCATAATCAGTTGGCCAAGGTGTAACACACTAAATAAACAATACACAAAAAGGATACACTTTTTTAGTGTATCCTTTTTGTGTATTGTTTAAAAAAGCTTAAAGAACCAGTAGTGTATTGTTTAAAAGTTGGCACGCTTCTTGCTTTTATATAAGTGTGCTAGGAATTGGTTGCTTTCACAGAAATGATAGGGGTTTCTGTGAAGTAGTTTGAAAAAAGGAGTTTTGAAGATGGATATTCGATTAGCGCGTATAGATGATCGTTTAATCCACGGACAAGTTGCGACGGCTTGGTCAAAATCGACTGGTGTTGAACGAATCATTGTGGTCAGCGATATGGTGGCAAAAGATGATTTGAGAAAGTTTCTGTTAAAAGAGGCTGCACCGCCAGGAATTCATGCGAACGTTATAACCGTTCAAAAGATGATTCAAGTTTATCAAAGTGGATTATTAGCAAATGCGAAAGTAATGCTGTTGTTCACCAACCCTCAGGATGTAGAAGCAATTGTTCGCTGTGGTGTACAGCTCAGCTCATTAAATATTGGCGGTATGAGTTTTACTGATGGTAAAACAATGATTACTAATTTTGTTTCAGTAAATCAGCGCGATATAGAAGCTTTTAACTATTTGGATAGTCAAAAAGTAGAGTTAGAGATTCGCAAAGTACCCGCAGACAGAAAAGTTCTTTTGATGGAGCTACTAGCAAAAGCAAAAAAGGCATAGTTGGATGTTGTGGTCGGTCAAACAATCTGTTGTAATGGTTAGCAATTATTTTTAATTTTGATTTTTGTTACAACAAAAAGAAATAGGAGGTATAAGTATGGTAGGAATTATCCTAGCAAGTCACGGACAGTTTGCTGAAGGAATCTTACAGTCTGGTTCAATGATCTTTGGCGAACAAGAAAACGTTAAAGCAGTTATTTTGAAACCAAGCGAAGGTCCAGATGACTTGAGAGCCAAGTTAGAAGAGGCTGTTGCTTCTTTTGACAATCAAGACGAAGTGTTATTCTTAGTTGATTTATGGGGTGGTACTCCATTCAATCAAGCAAATACATTGTTTGAAGAACACAAAGACAAATGGGCAATCGTCAGTGGTTTGAACTTGCCAATGTTAATTGAAGCATATGCTTCTCGTTTTTCAATGGAATCTGCGCAAGAAATTGCAGCACATATCATTGAAACTGCAAAAGAAGGTGTGAAGGTTAAACCTGAAGAGTTGGAACCAGAAGAAGCACCAAAAGCTGAAGTACAGCAATCTGCATCTGGAACTCCAGGTAAGTTTAGTTATGTTTTAGCTCGTGTTGATTCACGTTTACTTCATGGACAAGTTGCAACAGCTTGGACAAAGACAACAAACCCAACTCGTATTATTGTTGTTTCTGATGCAGTAGCTAAAGACGAACTTCGTAAAAAATTGATTCAACAAGCTGCTCCTCCAGGTGTAAAAGCTCATGTTGTTCCAATTGAACAAATGATCAAGTTAGCTAAAGATGACCAACACTTTGGTGGACAACGTGCTTTACTTTTATTCGAAAACCCACAAGATGTTTTAAGAGCGGTTGAAGGTGGCGTACCATTAGAAACAGTTAACGTTGGTTCTATGGCTCATTCACCAGGTAAAGTGCAACCAAATAAAGTATTGGCATTTAGTCAAGATGATATTGATACTTTCCGTAAACTTGAAGACGCTGGCGTCAAATTTGATGTACGTAAAGTACCAAATGATTCAAAAGGAAACATGGATGAAATCTTGAAAAAAGCACAAGAAGAACTAAACAAAAAATAATAAACAAGCATAGTTTTAACTATCAGAGAAAAATGGAGGCTTAACATCATGGAATTAAACTTTATTCAAATGATATTAGTCGTTATCGTAGCATTTTTGGCTGGTATGGAAGGAATTCTTGATGAATTTCATTTCCATCAACCAGTAATCGCATGTACGTTAATCGGCTTAGTTACTGGGAACTTAATACCTTGCCTTATTTTAGGTGGTACTTTACAAATGATCGCTCTTGGTTGGGCAAATATCGGCGCTGCTGTAGCTCCCGATGCTGCTTTAGCATCTGTTGCATCTGCAATTATTTTAGTATTAGGTGGTCAAGGAAGAGCTGGGGTTTCTTCAGCTATCGCGATCGCTGTACCTCTAGCTGTAGCTGGTCTATTATTAACAATTATCTGTCGTACAATCGCAACGGCTTTCGTTCACTTGATGGATGCTGCTGCTAAAGAAGGTAACTTCAGAAAAGTTGAATTATGGCATATTGTAGCAATTTGTATGCAAGGTATTCGTATTGCGATTCCAGCTGCTTTGATCTTGGCAATCGGTGAAGGTCCTGTGAAAGGCTTACTTGAATCTATGCCAGTTTGGTTAACAGACGGTTTAGCAATCGGTGGTGGTATGGTTGTAGCTGTAGGTTATGCAATGGTTATCAACATGATGGCTACAAAAGAAGTATGGCCATTCTTTGCAATTGGTTTCGTATTGGCAACTGTTTCTGAAATTACTCTTATCGGACTTGGTGCAATCGGTGTAGCTCTTGCTCTTATCTACTTAGCCCTTTCTAAACAAGGCGGCGGTTCAGGTAACGGCGGTGGCTCAAATACTGGTGACCCACTAGGCGATATCATAGATAACTACTAAAGGAGGCGTACACGAAAATGGCAGAAGAAAGAATTCAATTATCGAAAAAAGATCGTATTTCTGTTTGGTGGCGTTCAACTTTCATCCAAGGATCATGGAACTACGAACGTATGCAAAATGGTGGCTGGGCTTTCTCAATGATTCCAGCAATCAAAAAATTATATAAAACAAAAGAAGACCGTGCAGCTGCACTAGAACGTCACTTGGAGTTCTTTAATACTCACCCATATGTAGCTTCACCAATTCTAGGGGTTACATTGGCACTTGAAGAAGAACGTGCAAATGGTGCACCTGTTGACGATGTAACAATTCAAGGGGTTAAGGTTGGTATGATGGGACCTTTAGCTGGTATCGGAGATCCAGTTTTCTGGTTCACAGTGAAACCAATCCTTGGCGCATTAGCAGCTTCTCTTGCAATGAGTGGTAATATCTTAGGTCCAATCATCTATTTCTTAGGTTGGAATATTATTCGTATGGCTTTCATGTGGTACACACAGGAATTCGGCTACAAAGCTGGTTCAAAAATCACGGAAGATTTATCTGGTGGATTACTACAAGACATCACTAAAGGTGCTTCAATTCTGGGGATGTTTATCTTGGGTTCATTAGTTAACCGTTGGGTATCAATCAGCTTTGCGCCTACAGTATCTACAGTAAAACTTGATAAAGGTGCATACATCGAGTGGGACAAATTACCTGCTGGTGCTGAAGGAATTAAATCTGCTTTGGAACAACAAGCAGCAGGTTTATCTTTAACTTCTTCTAAAGTTACTACATTACAAGACAACTTAGACAGCTTGATCCCTGGTCTTGCTGCACTATGTTTAACATTGTTCTGTATGTGGTTACTTAAGAAAAAAGTATCACCTATCATCATTATCCTTGGATTATTCGTGGTTGGTATTGTCTTCCACTTAATCGGATTGATGTAAAAATTATAATCAGATAGTCTGAGCTCATTTTGAGCTTCAGACTATTTTTTTTAGGGAGGTAGCGTTATTATGACCGATAGTTTAGTTAAAATGTTTGAAAAACAAGTTGTGAAAAGTCCGAATGCAATAGCTGTTGAATTTAAGAATGAATCAATGAGCTACAAAGAGTTAAATGAGAAAGCAAATATTGTAGCTCATTACTTAGTGACAGAAAAAAAGATAAAAGTTGGCGACATTATTCCTTTATTGTTGGAAAGAAATGAGAATATTATTATCGCAATGTTAGCAGTTTTGAAAGCGGGTGCAGCATACACAGCACTATCTAAACAGTATCCAGAAGCTAGAATTGATTTTGTACGAAAACAAACGAAGGCCAAACTGCTGATTGATGATGAATTTATGAATCAAAAATTTGAACAAAATTCAACTAATCTGGATATTCTAGTCAATGAAAATGAAAAAGCGTATTTGGTTTATACTTCAGGAACTACAGGAAATCCAAAAGGAGTAGTTCACACGCATAAGAGTGTTTTAAATCATATCAAGGCGTATGCTGAGTTTTTAGCTATCAAAACTGCTGCACCACTTAATATGCTCTTTTTGGTTAACTATGTTTTTTCCGTTGCAACAACTCAGATTTATACAGCATTGTTCAATGGACATAAACTGGTTATCTCTGAGCCAAACTGTTTGGAAGATATCGATACATTTTCACAATATATTGAGAAAAAAAGAATTAATTATTTTCAAAGTACACCATCACTCGCAGATAGCTTAGACTTTTCAAAATTATCTCAACTAAAAGCTGTAGCCGTGGCAGGCGAAAAACTACCACCCAGTCTTGTCAAAAACGCGAAAATAAATAAAGTGAAGCTTATTAATGTATACGGGCAATCAGAATTTCATTCTGTGACTGCTAAGGTTATTGATTCGCTAAAAGACATCAATAATATTGGCGCTACGTTAACGAATATGACTACTTATGTATTAGATGAGTCGTTTAACGAAGTAGAAGTTGGCGAAATTGGTGAAATTTGTGTTGCAGGTGATCAATTAGCCAAAGAATATTTAAATTTAGATGAAGAAACGAAAAAGCATTTTGTAGTGAATCCGTTTGGTGAAGGAAGATTGTGTAAAACTGGTGATTTAGTGAAAAAATTGACTAACCATGAATATGAATTTGTGGGGAGAAATGATTTTCAATTAAATATTAATGGAATTAGAACTGAACCGGGGGAAATCGAAGTTCAAATCAATAAAGTAGAAGGAATCAGTAATTCGGTAGTAATAGGTTATAAAAACCAATTTATTCTTGCCTATTATGTAAGTGATGAACGAATTGATGAACAACAAATAAAAAAAGTCGTTAATATGGGTGTACCTGAATATATGCAACCTCATGCTTATGTCTGGCTTGAAAAGCTACCTTTAAATGATAATGGAAAACTAGATAGGAAAAAATTACCGGAAGTAACTATTGCCAGAAAAAATTTTGTAGCGCCAATAAGTCAGCATGAAAAAATCTTAGTTAGCTTAATTGAAAAATTATTAAAAGTTGAAAAAGTCAGTGTATTAGATAACTTTTTTGAGCTTGGTGGTACTTCATTGCAAGCAATCAAGTTGTCTAATCAACTAATGAATCAAACAAATAAAAAAATATCTACAAAATTAATTTTAAGTACGGATAGTATTCAAGAGTTAGCGGCTACTATTGCTGCTCAAAATTCAGTGAAAGAAATCCCACTAGTACAAATTAATACTACAGAAACATTCATGAGCCCAGCTCAAAGAAGGATGTTTGTTTTCTATCAACTAAATAAAAAACAAACGAAGTATAATGAACAAACAATTTTAGATTTTAATGGATATGTAAACATTAACAAATTAAAGAAAGCGCTATCTTTATTAATGGATAAGCATGAAACACTAAGAACTCGATTTCTTACAAAAGATGGAAAGTATATCCAAAAAATTATGCAAGAAGGGATACTTGATTTTAAGATTATTCCTTTTGTCTCGGATTTCGAGTCATTGGTTATACCTTTCAACTTAGAAGAAGGACATACGATGCGTGTTCGCTTGTTAAGAGGAGATAACAATGATTCTTTATTTATAGATAAGCATCATATTATTACAGATGGAACCAGTGAAGAAATTTTTTATAAAGAATTATCAGAAGCTTATGAAAATGAAAGCCTATCAATGCCTGCATATCATTATAAAGATTACAGTAATTGGTTTAATCAACAAGATGTAGTCAACGAAGCTGAATGGTGGAGAAACTATTTAGAAGGATATCAAAGATTAGAGTTGGCAACTGATTATCAATACCAGAAGAATCTCTTATCAATTGGACAAACAGAAATATTTACATTTGATGAAAAATTATTGAGTGAATTGAGAGCATTCTCGAAAAAAAATAAAGTAAGTGAATATGTTGTTTTATTTACGACTATTTGCTTCTTACTATCTAAAATATATTATTCAAAAGACTTTATTCTAGGCACAGTTGCTAATGGCAGAGTGCATGAGAAAACAGAAGATATGTTAGGAATGTTTGTTAATACGTTACCAATTAGAGTAAGTATTGATCAGAATCAAAGTACAGTTGAATTTTTACAAAAGATGAATGAAAATATTTTGTCTGCAGTTTCGAATCAAAATTATCAATTTGAAGAAATTGCGAAAGATTTAAATGTAGCAACTGATGGGAGAAATCCATTTTTTGACTGTATGTACGTTTACCAGCAAAGAGATTCTCAAGAATATTTTTCTGGTGAAGCCAAAAGAAATCCATACAAAACTTCAGCGCCTAAATTTCATTTAACTTTTGAAGTAGAAGATTATGGATCGGCAATGTCTTTATACTTGAATTACGATACTTCTCTTTTCAAGAAATCTACGATTGCTAGATTAGGTAATCAATTTTTCAGATTATTAGAATCGTACTTACATTCTGAAAATAAACGATTAAAAGATGTGACTCTTGTTTCCAAAGAAGAGCAAGAAAAACTAATTCAACATACTCAGGTTTCGCCTAAACCAAATGTCATTCATTTGATAGAAGAACAAGTCGATATCCATCCAGATAGTATTGGACTGCGGTTTGAGAACAAATCATTGACCTATCTAGAATTAGATAATGAAGTGAACCGAGTAGCGAACTACTTGCTCAGTGAGTATCAAGTTGGTTCGGAGCAAAAAATTCCTTTATTGCTTCAAAGATCTGAAAAAATGATTATTGCTATTTTAGCTGTTTTAAAAACAGGAGCTGCTTATGTTCCAATTAGTCCAAAATATCCACAAGAGCGGATTGATTACATTATTGAAACCTGTAAATCAAGCTTCATTATTGATGATCAATTTATGCATCAAGACTTTCCTAATAACACAGCTCGTCCAAATCAACGTATAAATGCAAATGATTTAGCTTATATTATTTTTACCTCTGGAACGACAGGAAAGCCTAAAGGAGTAATGGTCGAACATGGAAACCTAAGTAATTTTGTGGTAGAAGTTCCAAAAATGGAACATTCAGGAATGAAATCAGGAATGATTAATGGCGCTTTCTTTGAATATGTGTTTGATGCATCTATTCATGATTTGATACGTCCATTTACAATGGGTGAAAGTGTCGTGATGCTTGATACGAATCTAATTTATGATATTGATCGCTTTATTAAAACCTTGAATCATTATCATGTAGAGGCAATCGGTATGACACCATCGTTAGCTGGCAAGATTGATCTTAATTTAGTTCCAAGTATGAAAGTTATTCATTGTGGTGGTGAGTCCATTACCTTAGAAGTGATTGAAAAGTATGCCAAAACAGGCATACAAATAAATAATTGTTATGGTCCAACGGAAACGACTGTTTTGAGTTTTGTAAATAATGATACAAAGGACCTTTCTATTGGTAAGCCGATAGGCGGGGTAAAACCTTATGTATTAGATGATAATCAAAAACTACTTCCAGCTGGTGCTGTAGGTAATCTCTATATAGGGGGAAATCAGGTAACTAGAGGCTACATTAATCAATTAGACGAAACGAATCAGCGATATATTATGAATCCTTTTGGAACAGGAATTTTATATAACACTGGAGACCTTGTTCGTCAATTGGAAGATGGGTCATATCAATACTATGGTAGAAAAGACCAACAAATCAAGATTAGAGGATTCAGAATTGAGTTGCCAGAAATTGAAAAGCAGCTAAAAGAAGTAAAAAAAATCAAACAAGTTGCAATAGTAGTAAGCAAAGATAATTTGATTGCTTACTATACTGCTGATGAAGTATTGGACGCAATGTTGTTGAGAAGAAAAGTTAGTGAAAAGCTTCCAGATTATATGGTACCGGCAGCTTATATTCGAATTTCTGACATACCTTTAACAATTAATGGAAAAATAGATAGTAGTAAACTACCAGTTCCAAAGTATGAAGAAGAATATATTGAACCTAAGACAGCCAGAGAAGCCGAGATTGCTCAAGCGTTTTGTGAAGTATTAGAGATACCAAGAGCTTCCGTATGTACTGACTTTTTTAGAATGGGCGGGAATTCGATTGCAGCTATTTCATTAGCGAACCTAATTGATTTACCTGTGAAAGAAATTTTTGAACAGAAGACGATTCGTAACCTTTCGAGAGTTACAGCTAAAAGCCTAAAAATTGAGAAACAGAATTTTCCTAATGAAGAAGCCCAACTGTTATCTTATGCGCAGGAACGACTTTTTTATATTGATCAATTAGAGGAAGGCACGCAAGCTTATAATGTGCCGATAGTTATTGTTTTAAATCCAAAGGTAGATTTGAAAAAATTAGAAAAAGCTATTCAGGAAGTAGTTCAACGACATGAAATTTTGAGAACAGTTATTGTTGATTTTCATCAAAAAGTACTTAACACACAAGTCGAAATTACGCATCAACCAATTAAAAATAGCGACTATTTTTCGTATGAATTTGAGTTAGATAGAGAAATACCAATAAGAGTGAATATCTATCAACATGTTCTAACTTTTAATATTCATCATATCGCTTTTGATGGCTGGTCTACTAATCTATTATTAGGTGAGATAGCTAAGTTATATCATGGCGAAAAATTACCAGATATGGACTTACAATATAAAGATTTTGCAACTTGGCAACGGAAAGTGCAAACGAATGAAACATTAAAAGAACAAAAAGCTTATTGGATCGATCAGTTAGCTGATTATGAAGAATTAGATTTTCCTACTGATTTTGCTCGGCCTAGAGAATTTGACTATAAAGGGAAAGAATACACGTATGAGCTAGACGAAGCACTAATTACTAAATTAAAAGAACTTGCTCAAACGGAAAAAACAAGTTTATTTTCTGTAACTTTAAGTGCATTTATGATCTTACTCTCAACGTATAGCAATCAAAAAAATGTAGTTGTTGGTACACCAATTGCCAACCGCCATATAAAAGGTACGGAAGAGTTGATTGGTTTTTTTGTTAACACGCTAGCTTTGAGCGCAAATGTAGCCCCTGAATTGACAATTAATGAATTCATTCGTTTGAATAGTGAACAAGTAATTAATGCACAAAAATATCAAGATCTACCATTTGAAAATATAGTAAATGAGTTGAATATTTCAACAGATTTATCAAAAAATCCAATTTTTCAAATTATGTTCGGTTTCCAAGATGTCTCTGACGTATTGTCCTATAAAGATGTGTATCTTGAAATCAATGAAGCGTTAGATTTGGATAGTACTAAATTTGATTTTTCAATGATGCATAGAGAAAACGCAATCGATTTTACGTACGCTACAAGTTTATTTAGACAGGAAACAATTGCAGATATTGCCAAAACGTATGAACGAATTCTACAAGAAATCGTTGATGAGCCAGGGCAATTAATTGCTGAACTTACGTTAACGGAAAATAGTGTGAAAAAAATAGAAAAAGAATATCCACATAAGCTGATTCACCAGTTATTTGAAAAACAAGCTGAAACAAATTCAAATGGCCTAGCAATTATATACAAGAAGAAACGATTAACCTATGCCGAACTGAACGAGGAAGCAAATAAATTTGCTCATACATTAATTGACCAGTATGGAATAAACCCAGAAACTTGTATACCAATACTCATGGATCGATCGGAAAAATATGTAGTTGCAATACTAGGAATTTTAAAAGCTGGAGCTTGTTACGTGCCGCTAAGCACAGAGTATCCTCAGGAACGGATCAATTACATTATTAAAAAAACAAATGCACCATTTGTGATTACAGAAGAGTTTAGGGTTTCTTCACACAAAGTAGAAAACCCAGATGTTCAATTAGAAAATAGTAATCTTGCTTATTTGATATTTACTTCGGGCACAACTGGGCTTCCCAAAGGTGTAATGATTGAACATCAAAATGTCATCAACACAATTTACAATCAAATTGAACTATACAAAATAACTAAAGAAACAAAAGCGATTCATTTTGCAGACTTTGTGTTTGATGCATCTGTTTTTGAATTATTTTACACATTATTAGCAGGAGCTACGACTTATTTATTGGATCAGGACACTAGAATTGACTATCAAAATTTGAAACAATTTATAGTTACAAATGGAATTGATTTAGCTACATTACCACCAGCAATTTTGAATGGGGATGATTTATTAAATCTAAAAACATTGATTGTTGCTGGAGAAACGACACCAAAAGAAATTTATGAAGCTTATAATAAAAAAGGTACAACCATAGCAAATGCGTATGGTCCAACTGAAACAACTATTTGTGCAACTACAAAATTTTATGAGCCAGGTATGGATACTAGAAACATTGGGAAACCTTTAAAAAATGTTACTGCGTGGGTACTTGATGAAGGATTAAGACAACTTCCATATAACGCAATAGGCGAATTATATATTGGAGGAAATGGTTTAGCTAGAGGCTATTTTAAAGACGATGAAAAAACAAAACAAGCTTTTATTTCACACCCAGAAAAAGGAAGACTATATAAAACAGGGGATTTAGTTAAACAGTTACCAACCGGAGAGTTATTATACATTGGCCGAAATGACTTTCAAGTTAAAATACGAGGTTACCGAATTGAATTAAAAGAGATAGAATCTCGTATGCTAGAAATAGCATCTGTTAAACAATGTGTGGCTGTAGTTAAAGGCGCCAATATTATCGTTTATTACACGGGTGAATTTCATTCTTCTTTAGAAAATGTTTTACCGGCTTATATGGTACCAAATAAATATATAAAATTAGAAACGATTCCATTAACGATCAATGGAAAAGTAGATAGAAAGCAATTACCTGAGCCTATTTTTGATCAGCAAAAATTTGTATCCCCACAAACTAAAAGAGAAAGAGAAATAGCCAATGCTGTTTGTGAGTTACTGAATATAGAAAAAGTTTCTATCATGGATGATTTTTATAAACTAGGTGGTAATTCTATTTTAGCGTTAAAACTATCTAACAAAATAAATCTACAAGTGAAACAAATCATGCAAGCAAAAACAATTTTTTCCATGGCGAAAATGAAACCAAGACAAAAACAACTACAGAACTATCAAGTAAAAAGGAAAGAAAAAATTGAGTTATCATTTGCGCAAGAGAGATTGTGGTTTATTGATCAGTTTGAAGATGATAGTAGTGCTTATAATGTTCCAATTATTTTAACTTTAAGAACAAACACAGTTAGGAAGAAAATAGAAGAAGCCCTAATCCAAATAGTTGATAGACATGAAGTGTTGCGAACGTTGATTGTCGATGGTTATCAAGTCATTCAATCAGAAAAACTTAAAATTTCACACCAAGAAATAACTGCAGAAGAATTTGTAGAGCAACGATTTAATTTAGAAAAAGAAATTCCAATCAAAGTCAATATTTATAAGAATCAATTAATGATTAGTATCCATCATATTGCTTTTGATGGATGGTCAACGGAGATCTTACTAAAAGAATTAAATGATTTGTATCATGACAATGAATTACCACCATTACAAAATCAATATAAAGACTATGCTTATTGGCAAAGAGAATTTTTAACTGATAGACAACTAGATAAGCAGAAAGAATACTGGAAAGAATATTTGGCAGCTTATCAACCGTTAAATCTGCCAGCAGATTTTAAACGGCCAAAAGAATTTTCGTATGTTGGAGCGGATGTCAGAAGTGTATTCAAGAAAGAATGGCAAAATTCTTTGGAAGACTTAGCTAAAAAACATGGGACAAGTCTTTATACGATTATGTTAACTTTACTGGATATTGTACTCTCACAATACAGCTATCAACAAGAAGTAGTTGTAGGAACACCGTTTGCCAATCGTCATGTCGCGGGTACTGAAGATTTAATTGGATTTTTTATCAATACATTACCTATTAGGACCAAAATTACAAATAACTTGAGCCTAGGTGAATTATTTATCCAAAATAATGAAGCCGTGCTAGAGATTCAAAATAATCAAGACATTCCATTTGAACAAATTGTCAAGATGTTGAATGTTCCACAGGACACTTCAAGAAATCCAATTTTTCAAGTTCTATTTAGTGTTCAAGATTTTGCTCCAACCAATTTGATAAAGAATGATGTGTTTATAAACTGTAATGAGGAATTAAGTTTAAAAACTGCAAAATATGACTTATCTGTATTGGTAGAGAATGGTTTTATCAACTTTAACTATTGTACGGATATCTATAGTGAGGACACAATTCGATCAATGCTTGATAGCTATACAGCATTGATTAGACAAGTAATCGAAAATGATTCAACAAAGATAGCTAATCTTTACTTGCCGGAAAAAATGTCACTAGGAGTAAAAAAAGAATATCCTCAAAAGACAGTTGTTGATCTTTTGGCTGAACAAGTTATCAGAACACCAAAAGCAATTGCGATTGAATACCAAGAGAAAAGAATAACTTACGCAGAGTTTGATTTATTGACTAATCAATTTGCTAACTATTTATTGAGTAATGGTGTCAAGAGAGGGGATAAGGTGCCACTCATTCTAGAACGGAATGAAAAAATGGCAATTGCTATTTGGGGAGTACTAAAGGCAGGTTGTGCTTATGTCCCAATTTCTCCCGAATTTCCTGAAGAAAGAAAAGAATATATTCTTAATCAATTAAATTGTACGTTAGTGGTAACACAATCCTTTGAGGGATTTTTAACTGGAAGTCAATCTTCGATAAAAATGAGACCAACTCTCAATGAGTTAGCTTATATCATTTTTACTTCAGGAACCACAGGTAAACCTAAAGGCGTGATGATTGAACATGCAGGATTGAGCAATCGTATTCAATGGATGAACGAAGTGTACCCAATAGGCAAAGAAGATAAGGTTTATCAAAAGACGAATTATGTTTTTGATGTATCCGTGTGGGAACAAATCTGGGCAGTTTTGACGGGAGCAAGAATCGTTTTTGCAAAGGAAAATGGGCATAAGGATCCATTATACCTTGCAAGTGAAATTAAAAAGAAACAGATTACTGTTATGCATTTCGTTCCTAGTATGTTGGATGTATTCTTAGATACCTTAGAAACCTATAATATTGTGGCTAATCAAGTGGATATGTCTTCACTAAAATATGTTTTTTGCTCTGGTGAGGCACTAAGTTTAGCAAGTGTTCAACGATTTAAAAAAATGATTCCCAACGCAAATTTATACAACTTGTATGGTCCGACAGAAGCAAGTATTGACGTCACAGCCTATGATTGTAATCCTGTCAATATCAATAAAATTCTTATAGGAAAACCTGTAGCTAATACGAATTGCTATGTGCTGGGAACAAATAACCAGCTATTGCCAGCAGGCGCAATTGGTGAGTTAGCTATTGGTGGTGTTCAATTAGCACGAGGTTATTTAAATCAAGCAGAACTAACGAACGAAAAGTTCTTCAACCATCCAAAAGTTGGGAGGATTTATCTCACAGGTGATCTTGTCCGAGTCAATAATCAAGGAGAAATCGATTATTTAGGTCGAAATGATTTTCAGGTAAAAATTCACGGGTTGAGAATTGAACTTGGTGAAATAGAGAAACAACTAGCAGAAATAAATGGTATCCAGCAAGCAATCGTGGTAAACAAAGATGAGCAACTTATTGCTTATTATTTGAGTTCAGAAAAATTCTCACCAGATTATTTGAGAGAGATGTTAAAAACAAAACTCCCTGATTATATGGTTCCTAAAATCTATATGTATATGGAACATTTTCCATTAACAATCAACGGAAAACTGGATCGTAGTTCTTTACCAACTTCTGAATTGATCCTTGAAGAATTTCTAGAACCTAGAAATGAGACTGAGTTAGAAATACGGTCAATCTTCTCTGAATTGTTGGGACATGAGCAAGCAAAAATTAGCATATTAGATAACTTTTTTAATTTGGGCGGAGACTCAATCAAAGCAATCCAATTGAGCAATCGTCTGAAACAAAAAATGGACAAAACTGTCTCAATTAAACAAATTTTTGATGCGAAAACAATTAAAGAAATAGCGTTACTGATTGATGAACTTGGTGAAGTTCAAATGAGTTCTGAAGAAGGGGAATTAACTGGGAAAGTCAAAATGCTCCCTATTCAAGAATGGTTCTTTGAAGAATATCATTCAGCTCATTTTAACCAAGCATTTGCCATTCAATTACCAGAAGAAGTAGCCATGGATAAATTGAAGGATGCCCTTGTCAAATTGGTTAATTATCATGATGCTTTACGTTTAACATTCAAAGATGGTGTTCAGACTTATGGTCCATCAATTTCAACAGTTGACATTTCATTAGTGAATAGCACGGATGATCTCAATAAAATACAGGAAAGTTTTCAACTTGATGATAAATTGTATCGTTTTTCAATAAAAGAAAATATGCTGATTATTATCTGTCATCACTTAATAATTGATAGTGTATCTTGGCAAATTATTGCATCTGATTTAAAAGAACTTTATGAAGGAAAGAACTTATTGAAGAAACAGACTAGTTATCGTCAATGGAGCGAAGCAGTCAATTCAATTAAACAAAAAAACTTCACTTTTGAAGCGGATAATCTACCTATTGAAAGATATAGATGTGGAGATACGTACCGTAGTACAAAGCTAACTATTAATTCCAATGAAACGAAAAAATTACTAGAAAAAGTAAATCAAGTCTTTAATACAAATATGAATGATCTTTTATTGACGGCTTTAGCTAGAACATTAAAAAAAGTAAATCAAAAAGATATCACCAGTGTAAAAGTAGAATCTCATGGACGTGGAGAAATAGACCCTAACTTGAATATTCAAAGAACAGTCGGGTGGTTTACCACAATATATCCGCAATTGATTTCGACCAATCTACTTGAAACAAAAACCTTTGGACGAGAAGTGAAAGACTATGGGATAAATTATGTTGCAAATAAGGGAATCCATTCAAAAAAACTTCCGTCAATCATGTTTAATTATTTAGGACAAGTAGCTACTGGAAAAGATAATGATTGGTCCATTGTCCAAGCAGAATTAGGGAATCCCACGAATGTAGCATTTACTGAAGTTCTAACAATCAATAGTGCAATTTATCAAGAGATGTTGACATTAGAGTTTAGTGGAGTTATTGAGGGATTAACGGAACTTGCTTCAGAATATGAAAAAGAACTAAAAAAATTGATAGCTGACCTAGAGCAAATGAATCGTACTTACTTGACCGTTGAGGATGTTCAAGAAGTTACTACTCAAAAAAATCTGGATATACTCCAAGCCACGCAGGAACTTGAAACGGTCTTGCTAGCTAATTCTTTACAAAAAGGTTTTGTCTATCAAAGTTTAAATAATTTAACGAATGATGACGCCTACGTTTGTTCATTTATTTTCGAATATGAACAAGCGATTGATGTGGTTAATTATCAGAGAGCTTGGGCTTATGCGCAACAAAAATATCCTACTCTACGTCTATCATTAAATGCGGAATACGGTGAGATTTTACAAGTCATTGCGAAACGCGGACAAGTTGATTTTGACTATCTAGAAAACGTTACAGTTGAAGAGGTTGTCAAAAGAGAAAGACAAATTCCTTTTTCCTTACAAGAAGGTAATTTGTTTAGAGTCAGACTAATAAAATTGAGTTCAACTCATTTTGTCTGCGTGCTAACGAATCACCATGCAATACTTGATGGTTGGTCTAATCCAATCTTGTTAAATACGGTTCATGCTATTTATCATGACTTAGTTAATAATCAACCAGTTCGGATAGTAAAAGACAAAGCTTATATTGAATCACAAGCTTATTTAGTAGAACATACGAATGAAGATAAAGAATACTGGAAAATCCAGCTTAACGAAGTTTTACACCCAGATCTTTCTGGCCTATTCAAAGATGAGATGAGAGATACCAAGATTGAAAACTTTAATCGGATTAAAGATCCCAAGGATAAGATCTTTAAGTTGTCCAAGAATGAACATGAAAAGCTAAGTGGTTTTCTAAAGAAACATGAAATAACAACCAACATTATTATGCAATATGTATGGCATAAAGTATTGAGTATTTACGGTGGGGTGAAAGAGACGACAGTTGGCGTAGTTAATGCTGGGAGAAACTTACCTATAGCTAATGTAGAAAACAGCGTCGGTCTTTACATCCAAACCTTACCAATTCAATTGAAGCATTCGGAAGAAAACATTATCAATCAGTTACATGAACTTCAGGATCTCAATAATGAAGGAATGACGAACGGGTACGTCAATCTCTCAGAGCTACAACAAAATGGTGATCGACTATTTGACACACTCTTTATTTATGAAAACTACCCAGTACCAGAAGGAAGTGGTGAGGATAATCATCTTCGTATTACGAAAACAAGTGGCGTAGAGAAACTAGACTATCCTCTGACAATTGTCGCTTATGAGACAGAAAATGAGTTGAATATACGTATAAAATATGCAGCTGAATTATTTGCTGATAGAACAATTGATGCACTGTTTCATTTGATGCATTACTTAATTGAACAAATTATGAATGAATCAAATCAACTGAAGTATGTTAAGAACGTACCAACATTTGGTTTTGCTGAGTACCCTAAGCAAACAATTGTAGAAATTTTTGAAAAGCAGGTTGTAGAAACGCCGAAAAATATAGCAATTGAATTCGATCAACACATTTACTTGTTTGATGAAATAAATAAACAAGCCAATCGTTTGGCGCATACACTAATTGAAAAATATGGTATCAAAGCGGGGGATAAGATTCCGTTATTGTTGCCTAAGTCTGAAAAAATAATAATTGCGATGCTTGGCATTTTAAAAGCAGGAGCTGTCTATGTGCCAATGGCCACGTCCTACCCTAATGAACGAATTGCTTATATTCAAAAGCAAGTCAAGGCAAAATTGACAATTACTGAAGAATTCATGCAACAAGAGTTCTCTTTAAATGATAGCAATCCTAATGTAGGGATTCTGCCACAAGATTTAGCCTATATTATTTTTACTTCAGGAACTACTGGAAATCCCAAAGGTGTAATGGTTGAACATCGTAACTTCATTTGTTATTTGGCTAATATGATTGCTTCAATTGAGAGAACTGGGACAACTGATATTGAATTTGGTTGCATTGCTGAACCTGTGTTTGATATTTTTGGAACAGAGGTGTTTGGACAAGTATTGAGAGGGAAATCAATTCATTTATTTACGGGACAGCCAGAAGATTTCCCTATATTTATGAAAAACAATCGAATAACAACTTTACAATCTACACCAGGAAAGATTAGTTATTTATTCCAGGAAAATGATGCAAAGATTTTAGAAAGTGCGCTAACAACTATTTTAGTAGGTGGCGAAAAAATGAATGCCTCATTTGCTGATCGTTTCAAAACAATCAATTTGATTAACATCTATGGTCCAACAGAGGGAACGGTATGGACTTCAATGAAAAAAGTAAAAGACAACTATTCAAATATAGGTACGCCATTTCCACATTATGCCCATTATATTTTAGATGAACAGTTGAGGTTGTTACCAGATGGAGCACCTGGAGAATTATATGTTGGTGGACCACAACTTTCAGCAGGATATTATGGACAAGAAAGCTTAACAAAAGCTAGCTTTATCGAAAATCCTTATAATTCTTTTAATTCACCAGAATACACCAGAATCTATAAAACGGGGGATGTCGTTCGAAGATTATTGAATCAAGAATATGAATTAATCGGCCGTAATGATTTCCAAGTGAAGATAAGAGGATTTCGTATAGAATTGGGTGAGATTGAAGCTGCAATGCTGAAAGTTCCTGGGATTAAGCAGGTACTCGCTTTAGCTTTAGGAAAATCAGATAGTAAATATCTTGGCGTTTATTATCAAGGAGAACAAGAAATCGAACGTAAAACCATTGAAGATGTCCTTGCGAAGTATTTAACAGACTATATGATGCCGTCTGGTTATCAATATGTAAAAGAATTTCCTTTAACAATTAATGGAAAAATAGATCGACGAGCTTTACCAAAAATTTCCTATGATAATCAAATAAGATTTATAACACCGAGAAATGAAGTAGAAGACACAATGCTAGATATCGTTTGCGAAGTTCTTGAATTAGAAAAAACGAATATTTCAATACTAGAAAGTTTCTTTAGTATTGGTGGTGATTCTATTAAAGTAATTAAGTTGATTAGTTTGGTTAAAGCTAAGTTGGGATACAAGCTGACAATCAGTCAAGTATTTAAAAATAAAACGATTGAAAAAATAGCAAAAATTATTGATGAAAACAAACACACTCAAGTACGAAGCAACGACCATCTAGAAGTAACTAAGCAACACTTTAATGATGTCAAAGAACAAAAATTAGCATATGCTCAGCAACTATACCAAAGAGTACCAAAGAACTCTTATAGAAACATCAAAATTAGATTTAAACTAAAAGAAACCATTGTTCCAGCACGAGTAGCAGCAGCCGTAGTGGCAGTAGTTGATCGACATGAAGTTCTTAGAACCAAAATTTATGAAGATTACCAAGTCGTAGATGAGCAAAAACTAGTAGTTACTTCAGATGAAATTGATGCTGAAAGATATTTTAATCATGAATTTGATTTGAGCAAGGAAATTCCAATTAAAGTAAATATAACCAACGATGAATTCTGTTGTGTGATTGATCATATTGCTTTTGATGGCTGGTCTACTTCACTATTCTTAAAAGAAATTGAAGCATTTTATGACAAAAAAGAATTAGAACAATTGCCTTATCAATACAAGGATTATTCAGCTTGCCAATATAGCTTCTTGAACAGTGACCGCAAACAACAGCAATTGAAGTATTGGAAAAAAGAATTAGGGAACTTTAAAGGTGTTTATTTAGCTGACAAGATTACTTCTAAAAATCAGCAAATGGCTGGCGGAGATGAATATTTCCATATTGACGACAAACAATACGAAAAACTTCAACAGTTAATTAAGAAAAATGATTTGACCATGCATAACGTTTTATTAAGTATTTTCTATTTAATGAGTGCAAAAATCACGAAGCAATCAAAAATTGCTATTGCCATCCCTACGCTCAATCGAAATGTTGCTGGAGCGGATAAGTTGATTGGATTGTTTGTCAATCAGTTATTGTTGCAGATCGAGATAAATGAAACAGATACGTTTATAACATTTGTAAACAAACTAAATGAAAAAGTTGTTTCAGCGCAAAGTAATCAGGATGTTCCACTTGAACAAGTGCTAGAGGAAAACAAGATTCAATTAAGCGGAAATACGCTATATTTTGGAATTCAAGGATTTAAGGGAGAAGCATTGAGTCATTCTAATTTGTTTGAAGGCATAAAAGAAATGAATCAACAAGTCCAAAAAGATGCTTTCAGCGATTTAACACTCTTTGTTTGGGGACAAACATTGGATTTCAATTATGCTAAAGATTTGTTCCAACCAGATCAAATAAAATTATTCATAGCTGTTTATCAAAGAATCGTTCACTTAATAATTGAAAATCCAATGATTCAAATAAAAGCTATTTTTCAGGAGGAAAATTAAATGTTAGTTGAAATGTTAAAAGGAAAAATTCACCGAGCAACAGTCACCGAAGCAGAACTTGATTATGTAGGAAGTATCACGATTGATGAAGCTTTGATGGAAGCAAGTCACATTTTTGAATATGAAAAAGTACAGATTGCCGATGTTGATAATGGTGAAAGGTTTGAAACATATGTTATTGCAGGACCAAGAGACTCAGGGATGATTTGTTTGAATGGGGCAGCAGCTAGATGCGTCTCTGTGGGAGATAAAATAATTATCATGAGCTACTGTCAGTTAAAAATTAGTGAGGTGACAGATAACAAACCGTATGTTGTTTTGGTTGATGAAGCGAATAAAGTTCAGCGGAAAGTTAGATACGAAAAGTATGGGTTACTAACAGAGGAGCTAAAATAAAAATGAAAGAAAGAAATTTTTTAAACCCAGTAACAGAAAACTTTCTCCACGCAATTGGCGTGGGGAAAGTTTCCTATGAGTTAGCAAAAAAATTTGATGTTGATCCCAAGCGTGCATTTGTAGCAGGTGTTCTTCATGATCTAGGGGGAGCCATTCCCGATAGCGATAGAGTTGAAGTAGCACAGCTTTATAGCATCCCGCTTTTTGAAGAAGAAAAAAAGATTCCAATGCTTGTTCATGCAAAACAAGGGGAATTTTTTGCCAGAAATTTGTTTGAAATCGAAGATACAGAAATATTAAATGCAATCCTTTACCATACGACTTGTATTGATAATGCTTCTTCATTCGTAAAAATTGTCTTTATTGCTGACAAAATACATTGGGATCGAAATGGCGAACCACCGTACCTAAATGGATTGCTAAAAGCACTCGAACAGTCACTGGATGAAGGCTGCAAGTATTTCCTAGAATGGCTATGGGAATCAGATTTATATGTGGTACATCCATTTTTGAGAAGAAGTTATGGATATTATATTCGAAATCAAACCTTCCCATCTTTACAAAAAAACTTGTTAATGAACGAGAAAACAACTGAAATTACGTCAGAAATAAGAAAAAAATATTTTCTAAATGAAATTATTCGTGAATATGAAAAAATATTTGAAAGGACAGAGAATTCTTTAAACTTAGTCAAAAGCAATAATATTGATGCAGATGAAGCTTTTATTGCAGCAGCTTTAATGAATGCAAGCAATACGATTTTTGAAAACGAAAAAATAAAAGTTGCTTCCGCTCTTCAATTAGATCCCAACGCACCTAATCTAGCTGCACAAATTAATTATTATTTTGCTAAAAATGAATTTGCTGTAAAAAATCCTCGTATTTTAGAAACAATATTGAACGCTAAAGAGTAATCAAATAGTGACACAAATATCCAAAATGATTTTGTTGAAGAGGAATGAGCAGGAGGAGTAGGCAATGGTCGAATCAAAAGATTTTTTAGAACAAATTTTTGATTATGCAAATACAATACCTAATCAACTAGCTTTAGTTGATGATGAAAATGAATTAACCTATCTTGAAATGAAAGAAAAAATAGATGAGACGATTAGATTAGTAAAAAAATATCAACTTGATAATCAGTGTGTGGCTCTTCAGATACCAAGAAGTGTTTACTTTCCAATTATGGTTCTTGCGCTAACAAGATTGTCTGTCACCTTTATTCCACAAGATGTTACTCAGCCAAAGGAAAGACTTACCCAAATGGTTGAGACGGCTCAAGCGACAGTAATTATTTCTGTAAAAGATGGAAATTATCAGTTCCAAAAAGTTGCACAAGAAAAAAGTAAACGTACAGATGCGTGGGCAATTTATTTTACTTCTGGTTCTACAGGAAAGCCCAAAGCTGTAGAGATTCCTAGAGAAAATGTGATGAATACGGTCATATGGGAAAAAAATAAATTTGAAATTAGTGTGAAAGATAAAGTAGCAGCATATACACCTTATTCATTTGCAATCAGTTATATTGAACTTTTTTCAACTCTTTACTCTGGTGCGACACTTTATACAGTTAACGAATTCATTCGCCATGATTTAAATTTATTGGAAGAGTATTTAATCAAACATTCAATTACCTTTATGAATACTACAGCAGTGATTGGGGAACAAATAGTTAGGTGCATGAAGATTCCTAGTTTGAGAATATTAACTTTTTCAGGTCAAAGATTTCCTAATATCGATTTAAGTAAGGTATCATATAAAATTTTCAATGTTTATGGAAACACTGAATGCGGGGCTGCAACAATTAAAGAAATTAAGAATACCGATAAAAAAATTACTATTGGTGAGCCAGTATACCGAATGAGTGCTTTTATACTTGGTGAGCAAAATGAGATTCTTGCTGAAAATGAGGTTGGTGAGCTTTTTATTTATGGTCCACAAGTAGCGCTAGGGTATTACTTTAATCCTGAAGCTACATCAAAAACGTTTATAACTGTGGAGGACACAAATAATCAACAAAAAATTAGGGGATATCGTACTGGAGACTTTGCAAGGATACTAGCATCAGGCGAAATTGAATATCTTGGGAGACGCGATCGACAATACAAGATAAACGGTGTGAGAATTGATTTAGCAGAAATTGAAGAAGCTCTACAATGTGTTATTTCTCAGCTACAGCAAAGTTATGTGACCGTCAGAGAAAATCGTATTTACTGTTGGATTAGTAGCAAAGAAATTGAGAATGAGAAGCTAATTCTGAAACAACTAAATCACTATTTACCAGATGTAATGATCCCTACCAGAATCAGTCAGATAGAATCACTACCACTTAATGGCAATGGAAAAACGGATGAAAGCCAGCTTTTCGCTGAGCTGTCAGAACAAGTGAAAGTAGTGGATCAGCGTCACATCAGTAAAAAGCAAGAAAAGATAGAAGCGTATCTAACGACAGCTTGGGCGCAAATTTTAAATATTAATGAAGAAAAAATCACTTTTGATAGTGATTTTAAAAAATTAGGTGCCAGTTCCCTACAAATAATGGAATTAGGTGTGAAAATTTTACAAGATAGAAATCAAAAAGTTAATTTTGTAGAACTGCACAAACAAAGTAAGCTTTGTGATATGGCTATGTTGTTGTTAGAAGAAAACAATTTTCAGTCGATTTATACTTTTGTAGCTAGGACAGCCAAAATGAAGGGAAATCCAGGTCTATTCATTGTCCATTCAGGAAATACTGGCAGTGATGTTTATCGCCCCTTGTTTGAAAAAATCATTACGCCAGAATTTCCTATCTATGTTATTGAGCCTCATAACTTACTTACATCAGGAAAACGAATTGATGGAATTGAAAATATTGCAAAGTATTACAGCGAACTTATTGAGAATTTTATTCCAGAAAAAGAGAACGATCAGATTAAACTAATGGGTTGGAGTTATGGTGGAGTAGTTGCTAGTGAAATTTGCCATCAGTTAATGGCAAATAGAAAGTATAAGGAAGTTACAGAACTAATCATTCTAGATTCTCCGTTTTATTTAAATCTAGAAGACGTAAAATTGGCACAAACAAGAGAAAAAAATGGTTACTATCGAAAATATTTTGAAGAAACACATATTTTTAAAAATAGAGATCAGAAAAATATTACAACAGAACGATTGATTAAAAATAATCATGATGTTTTTCAAGATTTAATTGACTACGAACCTAAGACGCTGGCGGTACCAACTGTTTTTGTCCGAAGTATGGTGGAAGAACGTCCGTTAAGCAACCAACAAATCTGTAGGTTGTTTAGTAATAATCGAATAATTGATGTATTTTCAAGACATGATTATTTATTTGTTGAGGAAGAGACTGCTCTGATAATCAAAAAACTTCTTCAACTTATACCTGCAGGAGGTTCTGAAAAATGAAAAGAGTATTGATTGCTCCGATTGATACGCTGTTATTTGAAGAAGTGATGACGTTTGTGAGAGGCGCTTCGCGAAGCCGATATGATTATGTAGGTAATTTTTATAGAAAAGAGGATCAATATAACTCGGCTTTAGCCTATGTATTACTTTGTTTAGCAACTGAAAAATTAGTTGGAGAAATTAAGATAGGGGCTAATGGAAAGCCTTATCTGGAAGAAATGAATTGTCATATTTCAATTTCTCATACAAATAAATTAGTTAGCATCGGAATTTCGAATGAAAACATTGGAATTGATTGTGAGATGGAATCAAATATTAACGATGTGATCGTCAATGAAGTTTTTTCAATAAGTGAAAAGACACAAGTGATGAAGAATGATTTTCTAAAAGTAGTTTTCTGGACTGCTAAAGAAGCAATCAGTAAACTGTATAATGAAGACTGGTACTCTTCGCCATCAACCGAATTAATCTACAACGCTAATGGCGAATTAAAAGATGCAGTTAGTAGTGAAGTCTATCTTCATCAGTATTCTTTTCGTAAAGGGTGTATTTGTGTCGCAAGTGTAAGTCCTGACCAACCCTCCTTTCAACTAGTAACGGAAAAAGAAATCAGTGAATTTTTAGATAATTTCACCAAATTTTTCTCGAAAAATTGACAAGTTAAGTGATTTCATCCTGCATTGCTTTATTTTTTAGAAATGTCTATAATTGTAATGATACTGACGAGCATTTTGTTCTGTTGGAACAGAGAATAACTTGAATGGAGTTAATATTAGCATGGTACAATCAATCAATACAAAAGTCGATTTAACAGTCAATGCTACTTCTTATTTAGGAATTACTGAATATGGGAAAATCATGATTGGTGATAAAGGGTTTGAATTTTATAATGAAAGAGATGCACGTAAGTTTGTTCAAATCCCTTGGGAAGAAGTTGATTACGTGATTGCTTCTGTAATGTTTAAGGGTAAATGGATACCTCGGTATGCTATTCAAACAAAAAGAAATGGTACGTACTCTTTTTCATCAAAAAAACCAAAAGTCGTTTTAAGAGCAGTCCGTAATTATGTTGATCCTGATCACATGGTCAAATCTTTGAGTCTCTTTGATGTTGTTAAGAGAGGCGTTCGCAATATCTTTAAACGTAAATAAAAAAGAACGAGTGATTTTTCTGTTAGGAAAAGTTACTCGTTCTTTTTCTGTTTTGTTCTTGGAGTAAAATTCAATCATTTGCTCGTAAGAAAATCATTATGATAAAATTATCTTGTAAAGAAGGGGGTTAGATTATGGGTTGGTTATGGACACTAATCGTTGGAGCAATTATTGGAGCAATTGCTGGCGCCATCACAAACAGAGGAAATTCAATGGGCTGCATTACAAATATCATCGCAGGATTGATTGGTTCAAGTATTGGTCAAGCGATTTTTGGCGACTGGGGACCAAGTGCTGCAGGCATGGCGATTGTGCCTTCAATTTTAGGCGCAGTTATTTTAGTTGCAGTTGTTTCATTTTTCTTTGGGAAAAAAGCATAAGTTTTTAAATAGAAAAAGCAATGATTCGATTGTTTTTTGTTGGAAAAGAATTTGTTTGGCGTTTGCTGAACAAATTCTTTTTTCTTTTTGCTGAGGAAAGAAAGTTAACAAATTTTTTTCATTCATATTCATACGAGAAACAACAATAATTTGCTATAATAGAAAAAAGAAAGTAAAGAAAGAAGGATTTTATTGATGATGGTACGTGTTGAAAAACTACGCAAAAAAATGCAAGAAGAAAATTTGGATTCATTTTTAGTTACAAGTCCCTATAACCTTCGTTACTTGACCAATTTCACAGGTACTACTGGTTTAGCAGTTATCACGTTGGACAAAGCATTCTTTATTACAGATTTCCGTTACACAGAACAAGCTGCTAATCAAGCACAAGGTTTTGGAATTATTAAAAACGTTGGCCCGATTTTTGATGAAGTAGCTGATTTAGTGAAAAGAGAAAACTTAAATGCTTTAGCGTTCGAAGAAACAACGGTATCCTTCTTAGAATATTCTGTGTTAGAAGAAATTATCAATGCAGAATTGATCCCAGTTAGTGGAATGATTGAAGAGTTACGCGAAGTAAAAGACGAAGAAGAAATCGCGATTATTGAAAAAGCATGTAGCATTGCTGATATGGCTTACGACCATATTCTAAAAATGATTCGACCAGGAATGACTGAAATCGAAGTAGCAAATCAGGTTGATTTCTACATGCGTTCGTTAGGTGCAACGAGCGTTTCGTTTGATACGATTGTTGCCAGTGGATTACGTTCAGCCATGCCTCATGGTGTAGCGAGTGATAAAGTAATCGAGCAAGGTGACTTGATTACGCTGGACTTTGGTTGTTATTATCAAGGATATGTTTCTGATATGACTCGGACGTTTGCTATTGGTGATCCTGGTGAAAAGTTAAAAGAAATCTATCAAATCGTGTTAGATGCACAGCTTGCTGTCTTAGATGCAGCAAAACCTGGGCTTACAGGTATTCAACTAGATGCGGTAGCACGTGATTATATTACAAAATATGGGCACGGTGAAGCGTTCGGTCATTCGACTGGACATGGTATCGGGTTAGAAATTCATGAAGGTCCAAATGTTTCTTCTCGTGCAGAAAAACAATTTGTTCCTGGAAATGTTATCACTGATGAGCCTGGAATTTACTTGCCAGGAATTGGTGGCGTTCGAATTGAAGATGATTTATTAATTACAAAAGAGGGAAATCGTGTGCTGACTCACTCACCAAAAGAATTAATTATTCTATAGTTTCACCCGATGTTTAAAAATTTCTTTTCCTGCTTGGCACACCGACTTTTGTTATAGAAAATAGCTAGATTTAGTGATACACTATAGAAGGACTTTTACGCATGTAGAAGATAGCAGAGCTGGGAGTTTTTCTCCGTAAAGAATTAGGAGGCTATTTATGATTTCTGTAAATGATTTCAAAACAGGACTAACAATTGAAGTGGATGGCGGGATTTGGCGAGTGATTGAATTCCAACATGTTAAGCCAGGAAAAGGTGCTGCATTTGTTCGTTCAAAATTAAAAAACTTGCGTACAGGCGGCGTACAGGAAAAAACTTTTCGTGCTGGAGAAAAAGTAGCAAAAGCTCAAATCAGTAATCGAAAAATGCAATATCTTTATGAAAGTGCAGGAAGCCATGTTTTCATGGATTTAGAAACCTATGAACAAATTGAAATTCCTGAAGAACAGATTAAAGATGAATTGAAGTATATTTTAGAAAACATGGAAGTTAACATTATCATGTATGACACAGAAATTTTAGGTCTTGAGTTACCCAATACAGTTATTCTCGAGGTTGCTGAAACGGATCCGAACATCAAAGGAGATACATCTTCTGGCGGAACGAAACCAGCAATTATGGAAACTGGGTTAACGGTTAATGTACCTTTCTTTGTGAACCAAGGAGATAAACTGATTGTTAATACCGGAGACGGTTCATATGTATCTCGTGCTTAGGTAAAAGGAGGAAGAAAAATGGCAGAAGAAAAAAATCTTGTCTTAAACGCAAATCAAGATTTAGGAGAAATTGTTATTGCTCCTGAAGTTATTGAAGTAATTATTGGAATTGCAGCTTCTAAAGTAGAAGGTGTATATGGCATGCGTGGTACTTTTGCTAGCAATGTAACTGAACTATTAGGTCGCGCAGCTCATGGTAAAGGTGTCTATCTTGCGAATGAAGAAGATGGCTTAAAAGTAGATATTTATTGCTATTTAGAATACGGAGTATCGGTTCCCAAAGTGGCAATGGAGATGCAAGAACGTGTTGTCCAACAAGTTTTATTTATGACAGACGTGGCTTTAGCTGAAGTGAATATTCACGTGGTAGCAGTGGTACCTGAAAAATTAGAACAACCCGCACTGGAAGAACTTTTTGAAGACGATGAGGACGAAAATGAATAAAGAAATATCAAGACATAAGATTCGTGAAATGGCGTTGCAAGCACTATTTCCACTAGATTTCAATGCAGATTTAACAAAAGAAGATGCAATCATGCATGCAATTGGGTTAGATCAGCGTGAATTGATTAATGAGGAAGAATCAGAATTTGTTCCGGTTTATCTGGACACACTAGTTGGTGGTGTGTGTGCGAAAAAAGATGAATTAGATCAAATGATTGAAAAACATTTAAAAAATAATTGGCGTATCAATCGAATTTCAAAAATGGATTTAGTTATCTTGCGCATTGCAATCTTTGAAATGAAATATGTGACCGATGTTCCAGCTCCAGTTGCTTTAAATGAAGCAATCGAGTTAACGAAAACATTTAGTGATGATCGTTCACGCAAATTTGTGAACGGCGTATTATCCAATATTTTAAATGAAATGGAAGCTGGGGCATAGGCCCTAGCTTTTTTTTGAGAAATAAAAATCATTGTTATTGGGTAATCAAATTCTATGGTAGAATAAAAAGACAAAAAGTTCAGGGAGTGGTTCTATGGCAGTCACAATCAATGGAAAAGAATTAGCAGAAAAAATGCAAACAGAAATTGCTGAAAAAGTGCATGAACTCAATGAAGTTGGTATCCATCCTGGTCTAGTTGTTTTATTAGTAGGAGAAAACCAAGCAAGTCAAGTTTATGTTCGAAATAAAGAACGAGTTGCAAAAGAAATTGGTATCCACTCAAAAGTAGAACGTTATCCAGAAACCATTTCTGAAGAAGAATTACTTTTAGAAATTGAAAAATATAATCAAGATCCATTATTCCATGGAATCTTAGTACAATTACCTCTACCAAAACATATCAACGAAGAACAAGTATTATTGGCAATCCGACCTGAAAAAGATGTCGATGGATTCCACCCAATGAATCTTGGTCGTTTATTTGCTGGTGATCCAGACATGATTCCTTGTACACCATATGGAATTATGAAAATGTTTGAAGCTTACTCGATTGATCCTGCTGGGAAGCGAGCCGTTGTAATTGGGCGTAGTAATATCGTTGGTAAGCCAATGGGACAGTTATTATTGATGGCAGATGCGACAGTTACCATTGCACATTCAAAAACAAAAGACTTACCAGCACTTGCGCGTGAGGCAGATATTTTAGTTGTTGCGATTGGACGCGGTCATTTTGTAACAAAAGAATTTATCAAACCAGGTGCAGTAGTAATTGATGTGGGAATGAATCGAAATGAAGAAGGCAAACTAATTGGGGATGTCAAGTTTGATGAAGTCGAGCCATTAGCAAGCTATATCACGCCAGTACCTCGAGGTGTTGGGCCAATGACCATTACAATGTTGATGTATCAAACAGTTAAGTCTGCTGAAGCTTTTGGAGCAGGTGAGTAAATGACGCAAGAATATTTAACAGTAACGTCGTTGACTAAATATCTAAAAAGAAAATTTGATTTAGATCCTTATTTGGAACGAGTGTATTTGACTGGAGAAATTTCTAACTTTCGCCTGCGGGCAAACGCGCATCAATATTTCAGCTTGAAAGACGATCATGCAAAAATCTCGGCAATTATGTTTAAAGGCGCGTTTCAAAAACTTAAATTCCAACCAAAAGAGGGAATGAAGGTTTTAGTCGTCGGTCGAATTTCACTTTATGAAGCTGGTGGTTCTTACCAAATCTATGTGGAGCATATGGAACCAGATGGTGTCGGTGCGCTGTATCAAGCGCTAGAAGAAAGAAAAGAAAAATTGATGAAAGAAGGTCTGTTTCAAGGACCTAAAAAACCGCTACCTCGTTTTCCTAAGCGAATTGCTGTCCTAACTAGTCCTAGCGGTGCAGTTATTCGGGATATTATTACGACGGTGAAAAGACGTTATCCAATTGCGCAGTTAGTATTGTTTCCGACTGTAGTTCAGGGCAATCAGGCGGCAGACGATGTTGTGAAAAATATTGAACGAGTGGAAGCGCTAGGCAATTTTGATACGATGATAATTGGTCGCGGTGGGGGATCAATTGAAGATCTTTGGCCTTTTAATGAAGAACGGGTAGCCAGGGCGATTTATGCGGCAAATACGCCGATTATCTCTTCTGTCGGGCATGAAACAGATACAACGATTGCTGATTTAGTTGCAGATGTGCGGGCTGCAACCCCAACGGCAGCAGCTGAATTAGCGGTGCCGGTTTTATCAGAAGTATTGTTGAAAATCAAAGAACGACAAGCCCGATTAGAGCAAGCTTTTTCGCGTCAAATTCAAACGAAACAACAGCGTTTTGAACATTCGAGACAGTCGTATGTTTTCAGACAACCAGAACGCCTGTATGAAGGACAAACAATCAAATTAGATCACTTCAAGCAACGTTTACAACAAGCCGCGCAACAAGTTTATTATGAAAAGGAAAAGCAAGTTATTTCTCTTAAACATCAGCTCGAACAAGTAGCTCCTGATTATCGTGTAAAAACAGCTAAGCAAGAAACCGATTATCTACAACAGCGTTTGAAAGAAAAAATGGAACAATATATGCAACAACAAAAAAGCCATTTTCAAACAGCTGTTCAGTCCCTTGATTTACTAAGCCCGTTGAAAATCATGGGCCGAGGTTACAGCTATACGACATTACCTAATAATCAAGTAGCTAAAAGTGTGACAGAAATCCAACAAGGAGAACTACTGACTGTTCACTACCAAGATGGGCAAGTTATTACAAAAGTCCAAGAAATCGAAGAAGGAGAATAACCGATGGAAAATCCAACATTTGAAGAATCATTGCAAGAATTAGAAAAAATCGTTGTGCAATTAGAGCAAGGCGATGTACCTTTGGAAAAAGCATTAGACGCATTTAAACGCGGAATGGAACTAAGTAAACAATGTCAAGATACACTGACAAAAGCAGAAGAAACCTTGACTAAGATGATGACTGAAACAAACGAAGAAGTTGCTTTTGGTGAGAGCGAGGAAGCTTGATGCAATTAACCGAATTTTCAGCAACCAATTTACCGATGGTTGAACAAGAAATCACCCAATTTTTAATGGAATATACAACTGATGAAGCATTGAAAGAGAGTATGCTTTATTCGATTAATGCTGGTGGAAAACGAATTAGACCATTACTACTTTTAGCGACAGCAAGTTCCTTTGGTGAAACATTATCTACTCCCATATATCAAGTAGCAGGGGCTCTTGAAATGGTTCATACGTACTCATTAATCCATGATGATCTACCTGCAATGGACAATGATGATTTACGTAGAGGAAAACCGACAAACCATAAAGTTTTTGGTGAAGCAATTGCTATTTTGGCTGGAGATGGCCTGTTGACAGGGGCGTTTCAATTAATTAGTTTGACACAACTAGAACCCTTAAAAAAGTTATTGCTTATCCAACAATTGGCAAGTAATAGTGGGGCTCAAGGAATGGTAGCCGGGCAAACGGCAGATATTTTAGGTGAAAAACAAGAATTGACTATAGAAGAACTTGCCTTTGTCCATGAACGAAAAACAGGTCGCTTGATTCGCTATGCGTTGTTAGCAGGTGGTGTTTTAGCTAATCAGCCAGAAGAAGTTTTGATGTGTTTACAAAAATTGGCTGGACATCTCGGACTTGCTTTTCAAATTCGGGATGATCTATTAGATGTGGTGAGTACAACCGAAAAATTAGGTAAGACAGCTGGTAAAGATGCGCAAGAAGGAAAAAATACGTATCCGCGTTTACTAGGAATTGAAAAAACGTATGCAGCTTTAGCAAATGAAATCCAACAAGCCAATGAATTGGTTACACAGTTAGAAAAAGATGTTTTAGTATTTGATGGCGAGTTGCTACGTCAATTAATCAGACAATTTGATATGGAGAAATGAGGAAAAAAATGGAAAAAGAACGTGTAGACGTTTTGGCCGTTAAACAAGGACTTTTTGAAACAAGAGAACAAGCAAAACGCTCTGTCATGGCTGGGTTAATTTATAACGAAAAGAATGAACGCTTTGATAAACCGGGTGAAAAGATTCCTGTAACGAATGAGTTGAAAATCAAAGGGAAAAAATTACCGTATGTTTCTCGTGGTGGTCTTAAACTAGAAAAAGCTTTAAAAGCTTTTGATCTAACTGTTCAAGATAAAATTTTATTAGATATTGGTGCTTCTACTGGAGGATTCACAGACGCGGCATTACAAAATGGTGCAAAAATGAGCTACGCCTTAGATGTTGGGTACAACCAACTTGCTTGGAAAATTCGTCAAGATCCACGAGTAGTCGTGATGGAGCGCGTCAACTTTCGTTACTCAAAACCAGAAGATTTTGAACAGGGCGTACCAGAAGTAGCAGTGATTGATGTTTCTTTTATTTCACTGAAATTAATGTTACCGCCTCTACATGCAATTCTGGCCGATCAGGGAGAAGTCGTTACGCTGATTAAGCCTCAATTTGAAGCTGGCAGAGAAGCCGTCGGGAAAAATGGAATTGTTCGAAATGCTCAAACGCACCAAAAAGTAATCGAAGACACATTAGTTTTTGCAATGGCGAGTGGTTACGATGTCTTAGAACTGAGTTTCTCACCAATTACAGGTGGCGAAGGAAACATCGAATTCTTGGCACATCTCCAAAAAGTTTCTGGTAAAGGAACAATGAGTCCGACAATTGATATTTCAGCAGTTGTCACTAAGGCACATGAACAATTTGAACAAAAGTAAGCGGTTTGCAGATTTCTTCTTTCTTAAGCCGGAAAAATAAGCTATCATTAACAAGAAGAATGAGCTAAGGAGCGAAAAGCAATGAGAAAAAAAGATCGACACCGTTTGATTACTCGATTATTGAGCGAACGTGATATCCGGAAACAAGAAGAGTTTGTCGAAATTTTGAAAAACAAAGGAATTTCTGTGACTCAAGCCACTATTTCTCGGGATATTAAAGAACTAAAGTTGATTAAAGTTCCTGCTTCTGATGGTGGTTATCGTTATAGTTTGCCGGCAGAAACAAGTGAAGATGTTCAAACAAAATTAGAAAAAATTTTAAAAGATGCTTTTGTTGCAGTGGATCAGATGGAAAAATTTGTCATTTTGAAAACATTACCTGGGAATGCTTCTGCAGCGGCGAACCTAATCGATAAGTGCTACAAGAAAGAACTATTTTCGATCATTAATGATGACGATAATGTTTTGATGATTACACGCACAGAAGAAGATGCAGTGTCATTAAAAAAAGATTTCTTACATTACTTGTAATTAAGGGGTGATTGCTGTGTTACAAGAAATTAGTATTACCAACTTTGCGATTATTCCCGAGTTGCAATTGTCTTTTCACGAAGGGATGACGGCACTAACTGGCGAAACTGGAGCTGGGAAATCAATCATCATTGATGCTTTGGGATTACTAGCAGGTGGTCGCGGCTCAAGTGATTATATTCGTCAAGGTGCAGATAAGTGTATTCTTGAAGGCCTTTTTGAGTTGCCTAAACAGCCGGGATTTTCTGATTTAATGGAAGAATTAGGAATTGAATCAGATGAAGATAACCTAATCGTTCGACGAGATATGGCTTTGACAGGTAAAAATATTTGTCGCGTCAATGGACACATTGTGACTTTGGCAAATTTACGACGAATTGGCGCTTTTTTAGTTGATATTCAAGGACAAAATGAACATCAAGAACTATTACAGCCTGAATCACATTTAATCTTACTAGATCGATTCGGTGATACAGCCTTCCAACAGAAGAAAAAAATGTATCAAAAATTATACGGACATTATCGAACGTTAGAAGCTAAAGTGCGAAAAGTTCAGCAAAATGAGAAGTCTTTTGTTCAGCGTATGGATATGCTTCATTTTCAGCAAGAAGAGATTGCGGCTGCGAAGCTTCAACTAGGTGAAGAAGAACGATTAGTTGAGGAACGCGATAAATTAAGTAATTATCAGAAAATCGTGGATAGCTTGAATGCTGGATATGGCGCGCTGGATAATGGTGAGCAGAGTAGCGTGGATGGAATTGGACGAGCGGTTTCAGAAATGCAGGGGATTGCACATTTAGATCCAGAGTATGAAGCGATTTTTGAGAACATTCAAAATGCGTACTACTTGTTACAAGATGCAGTTGGAGATATGAGTCGTCAAATTGATCATTTGGAACTTGATGATAATCGCTTGGAAGAGGTAAATCAGCGATTAGAAGTAATCCGTCAATTGAAACGAAAATATGGCGAGTCAATTGAAGCAATCTTAACTTACTATGAGGATATCACCAAAGAGTTAGGTGACTCTGATTTTTCTGAGGGTCAGTTAGAGAAAATGAAAAAAGAACTCGAAGAAAAGGCAACAGAACTTCATCAGCAAGCGATGATTTTGCGTGAGCAACGACAAAAAATTGCTAAGGAACTTGAGACGTCAATTTTACAAGAACTAAAAGGGTTGTACATGGAAAATACAGAGTTTGAAGTTCGTTTTGCTAAACAAGAAACAACCTTTGACCAAAATGGATTTGACCAAGTTGAATTTTACATAACGACAAATCCTGGTGAACCATTAAAACCTTTAGTGAAAGTTGCTTCTGGAGGAGAATTATCGCGAATGTTATTAGCGTTAAAAACGATTTTTTCTTCGGAACAAGGCGTGACAAGTATTATTTTTGATGAGGTAGATACTGGGGTAAGCGGTCGAGTGGCGCAAGCAATCGCAGACAAAATTGCGCAGATTTCAAAATATTCTCAAGTTTTGTGTATCACGCATCTTCCGCAAGTTGCAGCGGTTGCTGATTACCAATACTATATTGTGAAAGATGTTGTTGCAGGTCGAACACAAACTTCAGTTTCAGAACTTGCTGAACCACAAAGAATTGAAGAAATTGCTCGGATGCTAGCTGGAAGTGAAATTACGCCATTGACGATTGAGCATGCCAAAGAGTTATTGAAAATGGCAAAAAAAAATCATAATAAATAAAAAAGAGCACCAGCTCTCTCTTGAAAGCAAGAGAATAGCTGGTGCTTCTTTTTTATAATACGCTCATTACAGCAGTTAGTACAACTGAGCCAACAGTTAAAATCAGCATTGTCCAAATCACTACTTTTGTTACTTTAGAAAAAGTACTTGTTTGCTTTTTATTATTCATCGCGTTCATCCTTAAGTTAGATTCATTAGCAATAGTGTACAACCTTTTGTGTTTTTGTTCAAGTTACGAAGTAAATTTTTCGTTGTTAAAAATAAAATATTTAAGAATGACTTTTTAAAACGGTGGTTCACAGATGAAAATTATGATAAGCTCTTTTTTAGATGTTGTCTAATTAGTAACAGCTGTCAAGTTATTTACTAGTTTCTACTATAAAAATAATCTGACTGTAATAGACAAGAAACAAAAGTGATGGTCTGAAAATGATAATCACAATAAATTAAATAAAATGAAATAGTTGTGTAAAGTATTTGCAGTATACTTAGAGCAATTAGAAAGAAGGAGTTTTCATCACATGGGTACTTTTACACCAATTGTATTATTTTGGTATATCTTTCCGGCAATCGTTTTATTTGGTTGCCAATTTTTAGTGCGAATCTTTGCATTGAATCGCCGCTTTAATTTAAAGGCTCCTGATTTATCTGTCCCATTTCTGTGGGGAGGAATGCATGAACTCTCAAGAAATATGGGCACAATTTCAGTTTTACCCTTTTTTATTATTTCTGTACTACTTTTAGGAATTTGTATTGCAGTTTTTCAGGCATACTATTATGAAGAAATTGTTTATTCACGTTATCTGAAAATGACGTGGCGGTTAACTTTTTTGCTAACAATCATTTTGTATTTAGTACTCATTGTGTTCAACATTGTGAGTTATTTATAACGTCAAAAAAGCTGTGGAAAGTCTTTTAAAAGATTTTTCGCAGCTTGATTTTTTAAAAAATAGTTAATGTAAAAAAAGTTCGTCTCAGATTTTCCAGAAAAGGTGGTAGAAAGTGGGGGATTGTGGTAGACTAATTTTAGTTAGTGGAGGAATGGGGGTAGTTTCAATGTTTATGGGCGAATATCGGCATAATATTGACACAAAAGGTCGTTTGATCGTGCCTTCAAAACTTCGTGATGAGCTTGGTGAAAAGTTCGTACTAACTCGTGGTTTAGATGGCTGTCTTTTTGGCTATCCAATGAGCGAGTGGGAAAACTTAGAAGATAAGCTTAGCGAAATGCCGTTAACCAAAAAAGATGCACGTACTTTTGTGCGGTTTTTTTATTCGGCTGCCACTGAATGCGAACTTGATAAACAAGGTCGTATCAACATTCCCAGCACTTTGAGAAGTCATGCAAGTCTAGAAAAAGAATGCGTAGTGATTGGTGTTTCAAATCGAATCGAAATTTGGGACGAATCACGTTGGCAAACATTTTCTGATGAAGCTGAGAGTAACTTCGATGAAATTGCTGAAAATATGATTGATTTTGGACTATAGAATAGGAAGAGGCTGACCAATGACTGAAACATTTCAACACTATACAGTCATGTTGAAGGAAACCGTAAATGGCTTAAACATTAAACCAAACGGGACTTATGTAGACTGTACTTTAGGCGGTGCCGGACATAGTGAATATTTACTAAGCCAATTGAACACCGATGGGCATCTTTATGCTTTTGATCAGGATCAAAAGGCAATTGACCATGCAAAACAACGGTTAGCGCCATATGTTGAAAAAGGAATGGTTACTTTTATCAAGGCTAATTTTAGGGAGTTAGAACTTCAGTTAGCTGAACGAGAAGTGACAGAAGTCGATGGGATTTTGTATGATTTAGGTGTTTCTTCACCTCAATTAGATGAGGCCGAACGTGGGTTTAGTTACCACCAGGATGCACCATTAGATATGCGGATGGATCAGTCAGCACCAATTTCTGCTTTTCATGTTATCAATGAATATTCTTATCAAGAACTGGTAAAAATTTTCTTTCGTTATGGCGAAGAAAAATTTTCGAAACAAATCGCTCGTGAAATTGAGCGTGTACGAAAAGAAAAGCCAATCGAAACAACTGGCGAATTAGTTGAAATCATCAAACGTGTGATTCCAGCCCCAGCTAGGAGAAAAGGTGGTCATCCTGCAAAAAGAATTTTCCAAGCAGTTCGAATTGCGGTAAATGATGAACTTGGAGCAGAAGAAACTTCTTTAGAACAAGCAATCAAATTATTGAAATTAAATGGTCGAATCAGTGCGATTACGTTCCATTCATTAGAAGATCGAATCGTTAAAAGTTTATTCAAAGAATACAGTACAGTTAGAGATCTACCACCAGGATTACCAGTTGTTCCTGAGGAGTTTCAACCGGAATTAAAAGTAATCACTAGAAAGCCAATCCTTCCATCAGAAGAAGAATTAGCAGAAAACAATCGTTCACGTAGTGCAAAACTGCGAATTGCGGAAAAAATACGAGTGACAGAGGAGTAGAATAATGGCAGAACTAAAAAGAGCACATGAATATCCATATGATTTCCCCGACATGGTGGATCAAGCTGAACAACTGCCAGATTCTAGTCAAGAAGTTGTTCTACCTCAATCACCTGCTAGACGATTGAAACGAATTTCTAATTTAGAAAAATTAGTTATCAGTGGTTTAATTGTTATGCTAATTTCTTTGTCCGTTTTGACAATTATGTTAAGAACCAACATTAGTGGTGCTGAACAAGCAATTACTTCGATCCAAACGGATATTACTGAAAAGAAAACAGAAAAAACAACTTTGGAACAAGAAAAGAATGAACTTTCGCGTACAGAACGCGTAAAACAAATCGCAGAAGAAAAAGGATTGTCAATTAATGACGACAATTTAAGGAAAGTGAAGTAAATGAGTCTTAAAAATAAATTTCGGCGGTTTATGGAAAAGAAAAATCAAAATCCGATGAACAATCGCAAAAAAGTAGGTATCATTTTATTTGCTACGAGTATTGGGTTGTTCTTTTTATTTGCCGTCCGTTTCTCGTACATTATAATAGGTGGTCACGTGGCTGGTACTTCGTTATCTGAAAAAACAGAGCAGCTTTACCGAGGAAGTGAAGTTGTGCAGGCGAAACGAGGCACAATCTATGACCGAAATGGTATTGCAATTGCTGAAGATGCGACCTCTTATTCCATCAAAGCAATTCTTTCAAAAACATATACGTCTGAAAATAAAAAACTTTATGCTCAAGAAAAAGATTTTAGTAAAATCGCAACAATTTTAAGTGATAATTTATCAATTAAGAAAAATGCCGCACTAAAAATCTTGCAAAATGGAGCGGATAATGAGTTATATCAAGTTGAATTTGGTAATTACGGACAGAATATCACGCAGGAAACAAAGCAGACGATTGAGTCACAAATGAAAAAGGCTGGTTTAGCTGGTCTTTATTTTGATTCTCACAAGTCTCGCATGTATCCAAATGGTGTGTTTTCTTCCCACTTTATTGGATTTGCAATTCCTAATAAGGAAGGCAATGGGCTAGTCGGTAGTTTGGGATTAGAATCCGCTTATAATGATATTTTAACTGGGAAAGATGGCAAGATTGTTTATCAAAAAGATAAATATCAAAATCCTTTACCAGGAACGGTTGCTGATGAAGTTGCTTCTAAAGATGGTCAGGATATCTATACCACTCTAGATAGTAGATTACAAAGTTATTTAGAAACTTTGATGGATCAAGTCAATCAAGAATATCAACCTGAAGAGCTGACTGCTGTTTTAATGGAAGCTAAAACTGGTGAAATCGTAGCAATGGGTCAACGCCCTACCTTTAACCCCGAAACAATGGAGGGGCTAAATGACGAAAATGCTGTTTGGCGTAATTTCTTAGTACAGGATCGGTATGAACCAGGTTCGACAATGAAAGTCTTTACGACTGCTGCGGCTATCGAAGAAGGCGAGTACAACGAAAACGAAACATTTGTTTCTGGTAAAATCGCTGTGGCTGATGCAACTATCAATGACCATGACTTTGGTGAAAAAGGTGTATTGACAATGCGTCAAGCACTATCTTGGTCAAGTAACGTGGGGATGGTTATTTTAGAACAAAGACTAGGTGGACGTTGGTACAACTATCTTCAAAAACTTGGCTTTGGTCAAAGTACTCACTCTGGACTAGACGACGAAAATGCAGGCACATTGCCAACAGAAAATATTGTTGACCGAGCAATGAGTGCATATGGTCAAGCAGTTGGTGTAACTAATTTTCAAATGATGAAGGCATTTTCTTCAATCGCTAACAATGGAACGATGCTTCAACCTAGATTCATCAGTAAAATCGTTGATCCACAAACTGGAGAAGAACGAACAACTCAGACAGAAGTATTAGGACAACCATATTCAAAAGAAACGACAGAAAAAGTACGTGAATATATGCGTGATGTTGTTGAAAGTGAAAATTACGGAAGTGCTTATGGTGTTTATTCTGTACCAGGGTATAACGTATCAGCAAAAACTGGTACAGCACAGATTGCTTCTGACTCTGGTGGTTATCAAGTTGGAGATACTTCTTATCTTTATTCAATCGTTGAAATGGTTCCTTCAGAAGATCCTGAATATGTTCTTTATCTAACGATGAAACATCCAAAAACATATGATCGAATGGCTTTAGCAAAAATTGCAAATCCATTAATGAAACGTGCGATGGACTTCAAAGAAACAGAAGGCGACACTAAAGAAACGACGGATCAAACAGAAAAAGTGGTGGTTGCTGATTACCGCAATTTAGAATCAGATATTGCTGCGGCTGATGCGCAAAAGAGCGGCTTACAGCCAGTAGTGATTGGTAACGGAAAGAAAGTTATCAAGCAATCAACTTCCAACGGCGACAAACTCATTCTGGGAGAAAAATTGATTCTACAAACGGGTGGCGATGAACTGATGCCTGATGTTACTGGTTGGTCAAAAGCCGATATTATGAAGTTAGGCAAAATTCTTGGCATTGAAGTCACTTTTGATGGTGATGGTTATTGTACCGAGCAAAGTCTCGCGCCGTATGAAAAAATTACCGATAAAAAATTACACTTTACTTTAAAAGAGTAAGAAAAGAAATAGGAGAGAAAAAAAGCATGGAATGGACACAAGCATTAATTCCCATTGTGAGTAGCTTTGCGATGACAGTTGCAGTAATGCCATTGTTTATTGGCTACTTTCAAATGAAAAAACAAGGACAGGCGATTCGTGAAGAAGGACCTAAATGGCATAACATCAAAGCCGGGACTCCGACGATGGGTGGCTTAGTGTTCCTAATTGCAGCAATCTTAACTGGCATCTGGGTGGGAGCATGGCAAAACCAGCTAACACCCATACTCTTTATTTTGTTATTTGTTTTAGCGTTATATGGTGCCATTGGTTTTTTAGATGATTTCATTAAAGTTTTTAAAAAAAGAAATATGGGATTAAATTCCATTCAAAAATTGATTGGTCAAATTGTTGGAGGAGTAGCTTTTTATCTCGTTTATCGTTCAGAAGGTTACCCAGGTATACTTAACTTTTTTGGATTAGAAATTAGCTTAGGAATTCTCTATGGGCTATTCGCAATTTTCTGGTTGGTTGGGTTCTCAAATGCAGTGAATTTGACGGATGGAATCGATGGCTTAGTTGCAGGACTAGGAACGATTTCTTTTGCAACTTATGCCCTTATTGCTTGGCATCAAAACCAACTAGATGTTTTGATTATTTGTTTAAGTGTCGTTGGTGGATTAATTGGTTTCTTTTCTTACAATCACAAACCTGCGAAAATTTTTATGGGTGATGTGGGTTCTTTGGCTTTAGGTGGTTTGTTAGCAGCAATCTCAATGATGCTAAATCAAGAATGGACGTTGTTATTAGTTGGTTTGATTTATGTTATGGAAACGGCAAGTGTAATGTTACAAGTAGCTTCATTTAAGTTAACTGGGAAACGAATTTTCAAAATGTCACCAATTCATCATCACTTTGAAATGAGTGGCTGGTCTGAATGGAAAATCGATATTGTTTTTTGGTTAGTTAGCTTAGGAACTTCACTTATTACATTATGGCTTGTTTGGTAGGAGATGACAGGAAATGAAAAAAATAACAACATATGAAAATAAAAAAGTCCTAGTCTTAGGACTTGCAAAAAGCGGATTTAGTGCGGCCAAATTGTTACATGAATTGGGCGCACTTGTCACCGTTAACGACGGAAAACCATTTGATGAGAACCCTGAGGCACAAGATTTATTAGCTTTAGGAATCAAAGTAGTTACAGGTAGTCATCCAATTGAACTTTTGGATGAAGATTTTTCTGTAATGGTAAAGAATCCTGGTATTCCTTATAACCATCCATTGGTGGCGAAGGCACAAGAAATGGGTATTCCGGTAATTACGGAAGTAGAGTTAGCTTACGAGGTAGCGGAATGTCCAATTATTGGTATCACTGGAACGAATGGAAAAACGACAACGACAACAATGACGGGATTACTGTTAAATGCAGGAGAAAGTAAGGGAATGGCTCGTTTAGCCGGAAATATTGGTTATCCAGCAAGTAGCGTAGCTCAGGAAGCACAAGCAGACGATAAAATTGTTATGGAATCGTCAAGTTTTCAACTAATGGGTATTACAGACTTTCATCCAAATGTAGCAGTTATCACAAATATCTATGAAGCACATATTGACTATCATGGAACACGTGAAGAGTATGTAAAAGCAAAATGGGAAATTCAAAAAAATATGACAACTGAAGATTATTTGATTTTGAATTGGAACCAAGAAGAACTACGAATGTTATCTCAAACGACACAAGCACAGATCTTACCTTTCTCGACAACAGAAGTATTGGAAAAAGGTGCGTATTGCGTAGAGGGAATCATTTATTATAATCAAGAAAAAATCATGGATGCTTCAGATTTAGGCGTTCCTGGTGCGCACAATATTGAAAATGCTTTGGCGGCAATTACGGTTGCTAAATTATACGATATCTCGACGGAAGCAATTAAACAAACACTGCATTTATTCCATGGCGTTCCTCATCGCACTCAATATGTAGGAGAAATTCAGGGAAGAAAATTTTATAACGATTCTAAAGCAACCAATATCTTAGCAACGGAAATGGCACTAAGTGGTTTTGCCCCAGAAAAAACGATTTTATTAGTTGGTGGATTAGACAGAGGTAATAGTTTTGATGAACTAGTTCCGTCTCTTCAAAATGTGAAAGCGTTGATTGCGTTCGGCGAAACGAAACATAAACTAGTTGAAGCTGGTCAAAAGGCCGGTATTCAAGTAATTGAAATAACAGAAAATGTTGAAACAGCTGTACCACTAGCATTAGCGTTGAGTGATGAAGAAGATGTTATTTTGTTATCTCCAGCTAATGCAAGCTGGGATCAATATCCTAACTTCGAGATTCGTGGTACGCGCTTCATGGAAGCTGTCAATAAATTAAAATAGAAAAGAAACGAGCGATAAAAATGAAAATTTTGGTTACAGGCGGCGGAACAGGTGGTCATATCTATCCAGCATTAGCCTTTGTTAATTATGTGAAATCTCAAGATCAAGATGCTGAGTTTATGTATGTCGGGGCAAAACGAGGATTAGAAAATAAGATTGTTCCAGAGAATGGTATTCCTTTTCATACTTTAGAAATTCAAGGATTTAAACGGAAATTGTCATTTGATAATGTCAAAACAGTCCAACTATTTTTGAAAAGTATTCGCCAAGCAAAAAAAATCTTGAAAGATTTTCAGCCAGATGTGGTGATTGGAACAGGTGGATATGTATCAGGTGCTGTTGTATACGCTGCGGCAAAGTTGAATATTCCAACAATCATTCATGAACAAAATAGTGTTCCAGGAATTACCAATAAGTTTCTTAGTCGTTATGTTGACCACATTGCGCTTTCTTTCCAAGATGCAGCACAATTTTTTCCAGAAGAAAAATCAAGTCTGATTGGTAATCCTCGTGCACAGGAAGTCGCCGACACACCGAAATCGACTATTTTAGCTAATTTCGGATTAGCAACAGATAAAAAAACAGTTCTGATTTTTGGTGGAAGCCAAGGTGCGTTGAAGTTGAATGAAGCAGTAATTAATTTCCTAGAAAGCTTTAATGATGATAGTTATCAAGTATTATACGCTTCAGGAGATCGCTACTATGAACAAATTAAAAGTCAAGTTGGTGCTATCAAGTTAAGCAATGTCAGTATTCAACCATATATTCGACAGATGGCTGAAGTAATGGCAAGTAGTGATTTGCTTGTAGGAAGAGCTGGTGCAACGTCCATTGCAGAATTTACAGCATTAGGATTACCAGCGATTTTGATCCCAAGTCCTTATGTTACTAATGATCATCAAACTAAAAATGCGCAAAGCTTAGTGAATGCGGGTGCTGCAAGAATGATCGCAGATGGCGAGTTAACAGGTGAAACTTTAGGAAGAGCAATCAATGAAATCATGACAGACGAAAAAGTGCAACAGCAAATGTCACAGGCTTCAAAAAAACAAGGGATGCCAGACGCATCTAAACGTTTATATGAATTGGTTCAAAGTGTTATTAAAAAGTAAAAGGTGGTGGTCTTAGTGAGTAAAAAGAAAGAACCCAATGATTTACCCAATTCATCTGATAACCAAGATGAATTAACTCCGTGGCAAAAGGCCAACCAAAAGTATTTAGCTGAACATCATAAAAAGGACGAGAAACTTCACGAAGATTCAGACGAATCTGTTACAAACCAAGAAGAACAGTCAAAAGATTCGTCCAACGAAGACGAAAAGGATGAACTTCCAGCGTTTCTGACTGAACCAGAAGAGTCAACAAAACAGACAGGTCCATATAATGGTTCTTTCTTAAATCGATTGCCTAATTTGAAAAATCAGCGTAACAAAGTCTTGATGCGTAGACTGTCATTAATTATAACAATCTTAGGGATTCCGTTGTTATTTTTGATTTATTATATTTCACCATATAGTAAGCTAGAAGCAGTTACTGTAACTGGAAATGAGCTCATTTCTAATCAGACAGTGATCGCTGAATCAAAGTTAAGAATTGGTGACAATTTGTGGACACAATATTGGGACAGAGATCAACATGTAAAAGAATTGAAAACTGAACAACCTCGAGTGAAGACAGCAGAAATTAGTTTTCATTCAATCAATCAATTTGAGCTAGCAATCACGGAATATAAAGATATTGCGTTAATTGCTACTGAAAACAAGTATTATCCTGTACTTGAAAATGGCATTGTTTTAGATCAAAAAGTAGATAACCCTACGAAAAATTTACCGATTCTTGAAGACTTCAAAAGTGATGCAAAAATTAAGGCCTTGGTAAAACAATACAATCAACTTTCTGCTGAGCTACAAAAAGCCATTTCAGAAATTAAATATGCACCCACAGAAAGTAATGAAAATTTACTTCAGATGAACATGAACGATGGTAATCAGGTATTAGTGAATATCACGAATTTGGCTAGTCAAATGAAATATTACCCACAAGTTGCTAAAGAGATGCAAGAAAATGGTGTGATTGACATGGAAGTTGGAATTTTTTCTTATCCTTACTCAAATAGTACAGAAGAGCAAACCGAAACTTCCGCTGACGAAGAAACAAATCAAAATGCTGTCACATCAACAGAAATAGAGTCTGGTGAGTCAACTGAAGCAGACCAACAAGCTGATGAGTCAACGCCATCTTCAAGTAGTTCAATCGAAAATCAATAAAACAACCTTAAAAAGTGATAATCTACTTTCTAAAAACTATTAATTTATGGTAGAATTGAAAGCAGTGAATATCTATAATATAGTATATTTAAAAACGAACGTTAGTTGTTCGCTTGTATATGGAATAGTAAGTAGGAGGGAATCCCATTCATGGCAAAAACAGGAATGTATGTAGGCCTTGATATTGGAACGACATCTGTCAAAGTTGTCGTGGCTGAATATATCGACAGCCAAATGAATATTATTGGAGTAGGAAACGCAAAATCAGAAGGGATTAACCGCGGCATTATCGTTGATATTGATAAAACAGTTCAAGCAATTCAACGTGCAGTACGACAAGCAGAAGAAAAAGCCGGCATTCAAATTAAGGGTGTCAGTGTGGGATTACCTGCAAATATGCTTGAAGTCGAAAATTGCCAAGGAATGATTGCAGTAAATGGGGATTCAAAAGAAATCACCGATGAAGATGTCAGAAATGTGGCTTCAGCTGCCCTTGTTCGTTCAATTCCTCCTGAACGTCAGATCGTGTCAATTTTGCCACAAGACTTTACTGTAGATGGTTTTGAAGGGATTAGAGATCCTCGAGGAATGATCGGTGTGCGCTTAGAAATGTTTGGTCTATTATTTACTGGACCAAAAACGATTGTTCACAATATCAGAAAGTGCGTCGAAAAAGCTGGCTTAATTGTCAATGAATTAGTAATTACACCGTTAGCTTTAACGGAAACGATTCTTTCTGACGGAGAAAAAGATTTTGGAACGATTGTTATTGACATGGGTGGTGGCCAAACTACAACGGCTGTTATGCATGACAAACAATTGAAATTTACAAACACAGATCAAGAAGGTGGCGAATTTGTCACTAAAGATATCTCAATCGTTTTGAATACTTCATTCAACAACGCAGAGGCATTAAAAATTAATTATGGTGATGCGTATCCAGAAAGAACATCAGAAAACGAAGAATTTCCTGTGGATGTAATTGGACAATCAGAACCTGTCAAGGTTGATGAACGTTATCTATCAGAAGTAATTTCAGCTCGTATGGAACAAATCTTTAATAAAGCAAAAGATGCTTTGGATCAAATCGAAGCGTTGGAATTACCTGGTGGTGTCATATTAACAGGTGGTGCGGCTAGCTTGCCAGGCGTAGTTGAACTAGCACAAGAAATTTTTGGTGTTAATGTAAAACTGTATGTTCCTAACCATATGGGACTAAGAAATCCAGTCTTTACAAACGTCATTAGTATTGTTGATTATTCAGCAAACTTAAGTGAAGTATATCAACTTGCTAAATCAGCAGTTACTGGCGAAACAGCCATTCAGCATGTATCAGTTACTGAACATGAAGCACCTTCTTATGACTCTTACGAATCAGCTGAAGAGGTAACTTATGAAGAACCAGAAGAAAAAAAATCTGGTGAAAACGTAACAAGTAAAATCAAAGGTTTCTTTACAAATATTTTTGATTAATTCATCCTGGGAGGAATAAAACATGGAATTCTCAATTGATAATAATATCAATGACGGCGCAGTTATCAAAGTCATCGGTGTCGGTGGCGGCGGTGGAAATGCTGTAAACCGTATGATTGAAGAAAACGTTAAAGGTGTTGAATTCATCACAGCCAACACAGACGTTCAAGCATTAAAAAATTCAAAGGCTGAAACTGTTATTCAATTAGGCCCTAAATATACACGTGGTCTTGGTGCTGGTTCTCAACCAGAAGTTGGCCAAAAAGCTGCTGAAGAAAGTGAACAATCATTGCGTGAAGCTTTAGATGGCGCAGATATGATTTTTATCACTGCTGGAATGGGTGGAGGTACTGGTACCGGTGCTGCACCAATCGTTGCAGGAATTGCAAAAGAATTAGGCGCTTTGACAGTGGGAGTTGTTACACGACCATTTACTTTTGAAGGTCCTAAACGTGGACGTTTCGCTGCTGAAGGTATTGCTCGATTGAAAGAAAATGTCGATACATTATTGATTATTTCAAACAATCGTTTACTTGAAGTTGTTGATAAGAAGACACCAATGCTTGAAGCATTCCGTGAAGCAGATAATGTTTTACGACAAGGTGTTCAAGGAATTTCTGATCTAATCACTGCACCAGGTTATGTGAATCTTGACTTTGCTGACGTTAAAACTGTGATGGAAAATCAAGGAACTGCATTAATGGGAATTGGTGTTGCCAGCGGTGAAGAACGTGTCATTGAAGCAACGAAGAAAGCTATTTCTTCTCCACTTCTTGAAACATCAATCGATGGAGCAGAACAAGTATTGTTGAACATTACTGGTGGGCTAGACATGACATTATTTGAAGCACAAGATGCGTCTGATATTGTTGCCAATGCTGCTACAGGTGATGTAAACATTATCTTAGGTACATCAATTAACGAAGAATTGGGCGATGAAATCCGCGTAACGGTTATTGCAACAGGTATTGATGAGTCAAAAAAGGAGCGTAAGTCTAGCCGTCCAGCTAGACAACAAATGCAATCACAAGCTCAAAAACCAATCTTAGATATGGACCAAGCAAAACCAACTTCAACTGAAGATGAAAACAGCTTTGGTGACTGGGATATCAGACGTGAACAAAATGTCCGTCCTAAAGTTGAAGAATCAAACTTTGATAATGTTGAAAAAAAAGATTTTGATACATTCAGCCGCGAAGAAACAAAAGCGAATGACGATGACGAATTAAATACGCCACCGTTTTTCCGTCGCAAGCGATAAAGGAGAGGAAAGAGCACATGATTGCTGACAACTTGCAAGAAATTGAGCAAGAAATTCAGGATTCGTGTGCTCTTGTTCATCGAAATCCGAAAGAAGTTCAATTAGTTGCTGTAACAAAATCAGTTGATTCAGATACGACCAAACAACTTGTTGAGGCGGGTGTTCTGCATTGTGCAGAAAATCGTGTAGACAAATTATTACAGAAGAAGCAAGATTTAGTTGATTTTCCTGAAATAAAATGGCATTTGATTGGTAATTTACAGCGTAGGAAGGTAAAATTGATTGTAAATGAAATTGATTATTTTCATGCGCTGGATAGTTTGAAATTAGCAGAAGAAATCCAAAAGAGGGCTGAGAAAGAATTGGCTTGCTTTATTGAAGTAAATGTATCAGGTGAGGAATCCAAGCATGGAATTTCTCCAGATGAGTTGCTTTCATTTGTTGAATCTTTAGGTGATTATTCAAAAATCAAGGTAATTGGCTTGATGACTATGGCCCCCAAAGATGCTTCTGTTGAACAAATCCACAAAGTATTTGGAACACTTGAAGACTTACGTAACCTTGTCCATCAGCAAGGATTTGCTCATGCACCGTGTGAAGAATTAAGTATGGGAATGAGTCAAGATTTTCCGATTGCGATACAAGAAGGAGCAACATTTATCCGTGTAGGTACAGCGCTATTCAAGGACAAATAAGGGAGGAAGAGTCATGCCACTTTTAAATAGAGGAGCAATTGCTAATTTTTTCGGATTAGCCGATGAAGAAGAGTACGAATATCCAGATTTTCCTGAAACAAAAAAACAAACGGTGACTCAGTCACAAACACAAAAAACAGTAAAACCAACAGTTAATAAACCAACGCGTGAGGCAACTCAAACAGTTACCAATACTTCGCATTATGCGATACGTGAGGAAAAACCGACTGTTGAGCAGAAGAAAGTAATTGAGCTTCGTCAAGCTCCAACACGACCAGTGAAACAAGAAGAAAAGACTGCTCGTCAATCTTATGAACCGAAAACTAATTTGGCAAATAAAATCACAGTGATGGAACCACGTGCCTACTCAGAAGCAATGATGATTGCTAAAAAAATCATTGCTGGTGAAGCGACATTAGTGAACTTCCATTTAGTGGAAGAAAAACAAGCACGTCGCATTGTTGATTTCTTAACTGGAACAGTTTACGCATTGGATGGAGACATCAAAAGGGTTGGCGATGAAATGTTTCTTTGTACACCAACTGGTATGGAAATTGATAGTTCAACTGCTCAAACATTCGCAGATGCAAATATTTTTGATCTGTAAGAGGAGGAAGGACCATTTTAATTTATCGTTTGCTTAATCTACTTAATGATGCAGTTTATCTATATACTATTTTATTAGTTATTTATGCATTGTTGTCCTGGTTTCCTGGAGGGTATCAATCAGCTTTTGGAAAATTTTTATCCAGAATCTGTGAACCTTACCTTAGCTTGTTTGATCGATTAAATTTACGCTTTGGACCAATCGACCTTACAATCATGGTGGCAGTTATTATTTTGAATCTAGCTAGCCAAGGATTAACAATGATTATTGTTTCACTTTTATAGTTTTAGGAGGTGAGTAGTATGGATGAAAATATCTACCAACATTTTCGAACGGAAGAACGGACATTTATTGATTCGGTTGGCGATTGGATTGAGCAAGTACAAAGCCAATATGCACCGTACTTAACTGATTTCTTAGATCCAAGACAAGCTTATATTTTGGAAACTTTGATTCGCCAAGACAGTGAGTTGCGTTTTACGTTTTATGGTGGATATGAACAAGCGGAGAGAAAACGATGCTTGATTTATCCGGAGTATTACGAACCTACTGAAGACGATTTTGAAGTGAGCTTGTATGAGGTGCACTATCCTAGTAAATTTGCTAGCTTAAGTCATGGGAAAATATTAGGTACATTGGTAGGTACTGGCATTAAGCGTGCTTATTTTGGAGATATTATCTCAGATGGTGAACGATGGCAAATCTTTGTTGCAAGAGAGATTGAACACTTTGTTGTTGCTCAAATAACGAAAATTGGTAAAGTAACGGCTCGATTAGAACCAATTGCTTATACAGAAATGTTATTGCCAAAAGATAGTTGGACACAAGAAAGAGGAACAGTGACTTCGATGCGCCTTGATAGCGTCATTTCAGAAATCTATAATATTTCTAGGCAAAGGTCGAAACAATTGATTGAATCTGGTAAAGTGAAAGTGAACTGGACGGAAAACACACGACCAGATTTTATTCTTGAATTATTAGATATTGTTTCGATTCGTGGATATGGGCGAATCCAGATTCAAGAACTTGAGGGAAAAACGAAAAAAGAAAAATATAGGGTATTATTTGGTGTATTACGCAAATAAAACAAAGAGGTGGTTTATTCATGGCTTTAACTCCATTAGATATTCAAAATAAAACATTCCCAACAAAAATGCGTGGGTATAATCAAGATGAAGTAGATGATTTTTTAGATTTAGTTGTTCGTGACTATGAGGAAGCAACAACTAAAAATCGTGAATTAGAAAAAGCAATTAAACATTCTGAAGAAAAATTAGAGTACTTCAATGAATTAAAAGATGCATTGAACCAATCAATTATTGTTGCACAAGATACAGCAGATAAAGTAAAAACAAGTGCAAGCAAAGAATCAGAAGTTATTGTGACATCTGCTCAAAATAAAGCGGATGAATTAGTTGCTAATGCTGAAAAACGCGCACACCAACTAACAACTGATGCGGAAGAAAAAGCACGTCAAATCTTAACAGATGCGACTGAAAAAGCAAAACAACTTGCAACAGAAACGGAAGACTTGAAAAAACGGACACGTGTCTTCCACCAACGTATCAGCTTGATGTTAGAATCACAACTAGAACAAGTGAAGAGTCCTGAGTGGGATGAAATTTTACAACCATTCTCAAGTTATGTGAATGATAGCCACGAAGTGATTAAAGAAGTTTTGGCAAAACAGCTTGACAATGAAAATAATCCTGTTGTAAACTCAGAATCAGAAACGTTAGAGTCTCCAGCAGTTCAAACATTTGATACGAGAGAAATTGATCTCTCTGTTATTGCTGACGAAAACGAGTAGAACAGAAAAGCACTTTGAATTCTTTTAGCGAGCCAATGATAGTGTGAGTTTGGCAAGACCCTACAAAGTGAAAGATCCTCTACCTTAATTATTTCTGAAATAAAAGTAAGAAGTAACGGCTGACCTCGTTATTGGTCTCGAAGAAGTTACGTTTTTTGTAACTTAAATTTGGGTGGTACCACGGCATGTTCGTCCCTTTGGGATGCACGTGCCTTTTTTGCGTTTAGAAAAAATCAAAGGAGTGAAGTTCTTTTATGAAAATGAAAGAGACACTACAATTAGGAAAAACAAAATTTCCTATGCGTGGAAATTTGCCCAACCGTGAAGGTGAATGGCAAAAAGAATGGGAAGAAGTAGGCATCTACCAAAAAAGACAAGAATTAAATGAAGGCAAACCAAGTTTTATTCTACATGATGGACCTCCCTATGCGAACGGTAATATTCATTTAGGTCACTCTTTGAATAAAATTAGTAAAGATATTATCATTCGCTCAAAATCAATGTCTGGATTCCGTGCACCTTACGTTCCAGGTTGGGATACACATGGATTGCCAATCGAACAAGTATTAGCAAACAAAGGTATCAAACGTAAAGAAATGCCAATCACTGAGTATTTAGAAAAATGTCGTGAATATGCGCTTTCTCAAGTTGATAAGCAACGTGAAGATTTTAAACGCTTAGGTGTTGCTGGAGATTGGGCACATCCTTATGTAACATTAGATCCATCGTACGAAGCGGCACAAATTCGTGTGTTTGGAAAAATGGCAGAAAAAGGTTACATCTATAAAGGATTAAAACCAATTTACTGGTCTCCATCAAGTGAATCTTCTCTTGCCGAAGCTGAAATTGAATATAAAGATGTAAAATCACCATCAATCTTTGTTGCTTTTAAAGTGAAAGATGGCAAAGGAATCTTAGATGAAGATACGTCATTTGTTATTTGGACAACAACGCCATGGACTTTGCCAGCAAACCAAGGAATCGCTGTAAACGAAAACTTTGTTTATGTTCTAGTTGAAGCAGACGGACGCAAGTTTGTTGTAGCAAAAGATTTATTAGAAAAAGTTCAAGCTGAAATTGGTTGGGAAAATGTTACTGTACTGAAGGAAATCTCTGGTAAAGAGATGGAACTCATGACAGCACAACATCCTTTTTATGATCGTGAATCTGTAGTTATTTTAGGTGACCATGTAACATTAGAAGCAGGAACTGGTTTAGTTCACACGGCTCCTGGACACGGGGAAGATGACTACATTGCTGGGAATAAATATAAATTACCAGTTGTTTCACCAGTAGATTCCAAAGGTGTGTTTACTGATGAAGCACCAGGCTTTGAAGGCATTTTTTATGATAAAGCAAATCCAATGATTACAGAGTTGCTTGAAGAAAAAGGCGCGTTATTGAAAATTGAATTCTTTACACATAGCTATCCACATGACTGGCGTACAAAAAAACCAGTTATCTATCGTGCAACACCACAATGGTTTGCATCAATTGATGACTTCCGCCAAAACATTTTAGATGAAGTTGAAAATGTAGATTGGATTATCCCATGGGGCAAAACTCGTTTGTACAACATGATTCGTGATCGTGGGGACTGGGTTATCTCTCGCCAACGTGCATGGGGTGTACCATTACCAATTTTCTATGCGGAAAATGGTGAGGCAATCATTACACCAGAAACAATCGAGCACGTGGCAAAACTATTTGCAGAACATGGCTCAATCATTTGGTTTGAAAAAGAGGCGAAAGATCTTTTACCAGAAGGCTTTACACATCCTGGCTCACCAAATGGCGAATTTACTAAAGAAACTGATATCATGGATGTTTGGTTCGACTCTGGTTCTTCACATGAAGCTGTTTTACGTCAACGACCAGAATTATCATTCCCAGCAGATATGTATTTGGAAGGTTCTGACCAATATCGTGGCTGGTTCAACTCAAGTATTACAACGAGTGTAGCAATCAATGGTGTAGCGCCTTATCGCTCAGTTCTTTCTCAAGGTTTCACACTTGATGGTGAAGGACGCAAGATGAGTAAATCTTTAGGGAATACGATTGTTCCTGATAAAGTAATCAAACAATTCGGTGCAGATATTCTTCGTTTATGGGTGTCAAGTGTTGATTATGAAGCAGACGTTCGTGTTTCAATGGATATCTTAGGTCAAGTAGCAGAAGTATACCGCAAAATCAGAAATACAATGCGTTTCTTGATTGCTAATACAGAAGACTTTGATCCAAAACAAGATGCGGTTTCTTACAATGAATTACGTTCAGTTGATAAGTATATGACCGTTCGTTTGAACCAAGTGATTAAAGAAATCCGTGATGAAGGCTATGAAAAATATAATTTCATGCATATTTATCGTACAGTGATGAATTTCTTAACCGTTGATTTATCTGCATTCTATTTAGATTTTGCCAAAGACGTTGTTTATATCGAGTCAGAAAATGACTATCAACGTCGTTGTATGCAGACTGTCTTCTACCAAACTGCTGTTGCATTAACAAAATTATTAACACCAATCATTCCTCATACAACAGAAGAAATCTGGTCATTCTTAAAAGAAGAAGAAGACTATGTACAATTGAGTGAATTGCCTGGTTATGAAGAATTTTCAAATCAAGCTGAATTGATGGATACTTGGGAAGCATTTATGGATTTCCGTGACAAAGTGTTGAAAGCTTTGGAAGAAGCAAGAAATGCAAAATTGATTGGTAAATCTTTAGAAGCAAAAGTAACGGTTTATCCAAATGAACAAGTTCGTGAATTATTGACAGCAGTGGATGCTGATATTCCACAATTGTTGATTATTTCTCCTGACTATTTTGAAATTGCCTCTGCAGGAGAAGTTGCTCCAGCTGACGCAGTTGATTTTGAAGATGTAGCAATTTTAGTTGAAAAAGCAGACGGAGAAGTTTGTGATCGTTGTCGCCAAATCCGTAAAGATGTTGGTGTGGATGAAAAATTACCACACTTATGCGGACGTTGTGCCAAAATTGTTGAAGAAAACTATCCAGAAGCTGTTGCAGAAGGATTCGAATAAGAAAAGAACAAGAGAAGAAAAGAACAAAAGAAAGAACTATCCATTTAGTTGGATAGTTCTTTTTTATGTAAACTAACTAGACAAAAAAGAAGCACGTTTCTTATCAACTGTTGATGATAAGAAACGTACTTCTTTGAGTCAAAAGAGTTGTTAATTTAATTTTCCACGTTCACGGTACCAATGGTCGGGTTGCCAGATCCATTCAAAACCATCTTTTTCTAGAAGTTCGAATGCTTCATCAGGCCCCATTGAACCAGCTTTATAATTGGGGAAATCTGGCTGGATTTGATCCCACGTTTTACGAATTACGTCAACGATATGCCAAGATTGAGCAACTTCTTCCCAATGTGAAAAGTTTGTTCCATCACCATTTAAGGAATCTAAAAGTAATTTTTCGTAAGCTTCAGGACTATTTTCAACCATTTCAGCACTATTTCGAAAGGCTAACTTGATTGGTTCAGTATCAAACCCTTGTCCAACTTCTTTCCCATTAAGTGAAAGAGAAAAACCTTCTGTTGGTTGAATGTAGATGGTCAAAACATTTGGTGGAAGGTTTGTTTCTTCGCAAGCTTCATCAACAGAAGTTTTAAAAACATTGACGGGTACTTGTTTGAAGACCACGTTGATTCGGGTTCCTTTTTCCGTCAAACGCTTACCAGTTCGGATATAAAAGGGAACACCGGACCATCGAAAATTATCGATAGTGAATTTTCCAGCGACAAATGTTTCTGTTTCAGAATGTTCATCTACTTTATCTTCATCACGATAAGCCTTGAAACGTTGTCCATCCAATTCTCCAGCTGCATATTGTCCACGAACAAAGTTTTCTTTGACTTCATCTTCGTTATAAATCCGAACAGCTTTTAAGGCTTTGATTTTTTCTGTACGAATTTCTTTTTCAGAAAAGGCAACAGGAGGTTCCATCGCTAATAAAGCGACAACTTGTAGAATGTGGTTTTGCACCATATCTTTTAGTGCACCACTGTGATCGTAATATCCACCACGATCTTCGACACCGAGGCTTTCACCAAATGTGATTTGGATATTGTCAATGTAACGGTTGTTCCATTGTGATTCAAAGATATTGTTAGCAAAGCGAATAGCTGAAATGTTTTGAATCATTTCTTTTCCTAGATAGTGGTCGATTCGAAAAATATCCTGTTCAGGAAAAACCTGTCGAATTTGTTGGTTCAAGTCAAAAGCAGATTGATAATCTGCGCCAAATGGTTTTTCGATAATCAAACGATTGAACCCAGTCTCGGTAACGATTTTTTCTGATTTCAAATGTGTAACGATCGTTCCAAAAAATTGTGGTGCCATTGCTAAATAGTACACGCGATTTCCGCTGATTTGGTATTTCTCATCCAATTCGTCCGCTAATTCTTTAAGGGTTTGGTAATGCGTAGAATCATTTACATCATGTGACTGATAGTAGAAATGGTCAGCAAAGCGTTCAGCTTCTTCAGCAGTTGGGTTCAATGATTGAATCGTCTCTTTGACTACTTCACGGTAGTGTTCATCTGACCAAGGACGGCGCGCGGTACCAATCACTGCAAAGTGTTCATTTAAATTCCCCTTTTTATAAAGGCGGAATAAGGAAGGGTACAGCTTGCGTTGTGCTAAATCGCCTGTACCGCCAAAAATCGTAAATAAAACATTTTTTTCATTTGACATGCAGATGTCCTCCTTTATAGTTTATCAACAAAAATGGTACTAGCCGCCTTGAAGCTGACGGAAATTTGTTTGGTTTCGTTCTTTATCGTAATCGGGCCTTCGTAAGCTGCGATATCAATGATTTCATATTCTTCATCAATATTTAGATCAATGGTTACAAGGTAGTCGAGTAGTTCTTTTTCATCTAGTACGCGAGCAATCCGAATGTGTGTGCCAAGTGGATAAGATTCTAATGTTTGGCGGCGCTCTTCATGAACAACTTGTTCTTTTTGTGGGATAATGCCGCCGTGAGGGCAATGCTTAGGATGATTCAAATAGTTTTCTAAACGATCTGCAAGTTGTTCTGACGTAACATGTTCTAAGACTTCAGCGTCATCATGTACTTCATTCCAACGATAATCTAAATGTTCAACTAAAAAAACTTCCCATAAACGATGTTTGCGAATCAAGCTACTAGCTTTATAAAGTCCCGCGGTCGTTAATTGTACGCCTTGGTAGGGTGAATGTTCAACTAATTGCTCTTTCACAAGTTTTGAAATCATTTCACTAACGGACGCCGGCGAGACATCCAGGCTGGATACGATTTGTTTATTGTTAACTTTGGTTGTATCGCCACCCAACTCTAAAATGATTTTTAAGTAATCCTCTCGATTTGGTGTCATGTTCGATCATCCTTTCATGGTAAAAACCATCAATAGTAAGTGTAACAAAAAAAAATGAAAATGACTATTTTTCTAAATGAAAAAATGAGGAATTTTTGTTCGCTCTTCACAAACAAAAACAGCTGACACAAATTGGTCAGCTGGATTATTTACCAGAATCAATTGAATTGTTTGAAGTGATTTTCTAGGTTATTTTTGTGACAAGAAAATTGAAATAAATTATTGCTCTTTTTTGCTCAAAACATATGAGATATCTTCAGCTTCATCATAAAATGTCATCGGCGATTGGTTCGTCAATACGAGATGGTAACCATATTGATCACGAACAACAAATTTTTGAGCATTTAATTCGATTAAGGTTGCTTGGATTGGTTGCTGATCTAAAACTAACGTGTATTCAGGAAGAACAGTTAGTTGATGCTTTTGCTGAAGCTGATCTTGAAAATACCAGGTGCGAACATAAATTGTAACATCACTTGCTTTTTCTTGCTTTTTTTGTTGCCTTTTTTGAACAGCGACCCCACCGAGCAAGGTCAATAACGACATGCCAATCAGATACGAAATTCTTTTTTTCATCGAATCGCTCCTTCTTAACTAAATTAAACGGGGAAAGTTCGTAGTCATTTTTATGCTTACATTCATTCTACCGAAAAAAGGATAAAAATTCTCTAAGACTTTCGACTGGTTTTTCAAGTGTTTTTAGTAAAATTATGATAGGATACTAAATAGAAAGATAGGTGACAACAAGTGGATTATCAGCAAGTCGAGGTCGTCTCTTTTCTTGAACGACCCAATCGTTTTATTGCCTATTGTCAAAAAACAGACGGCGAGGTCATCACTGCTCATGTCAAGAATACAGGACGCGGAAGAGAAGTGTTTCTTCCAGGTGCGCAAGTTGCAGTGACTTACACGCCAAGTCCTAAAAGAAAAACAGATTATGATTTAATTGCAGTTAAGAAAAAAGACGCTTGGTTCAACATTGATAGCCAATTGCCTAATCAGTTAGCTGCTGAAGGAATTTTAAATGGGAAAATCCAGTTGCCTGAGCTGATGGGGGAAATTACTTTTTTGAAACGTGAAGTTGTGTATCATCATTCAAAATTTGATATCTATTTGGAAACTTCAACGAATCAAAAAATTTTTGTGGAAGTCAAAGGAATGACGTTAGAAAATTTAGCTGTCGGAGCATTTCCGGATGCGCCAACGACGCGAGGGCTAAAACATATTTTGGAATTAGTAGACGCACACAAAGAAGGGTACTTGACATATGTTTTGTTTATTGCTCAATTTGAACAATTAACAGTCTCTACGATTCATCAAGAGATGCAACCAGAATTTGCACTGGCTATTCGAGCAGCTCAAACAGAAGGCGTCCAAGTTCTTACGTATAATTGTTTGGTGAACGCGGATAGTGTACGATTAAAGCAAAGAATTCCTTTTGATCTGGATGCACCGTTTAAAAATCCAGTGAATGAAAATAATTAAAGAAAAGAGGACGAGAAAATGATTCATTTAGGTATTATTGGAACAAATTGGATCACACATCAATTTGTTGAAGCAGCTTTAAGTACAAAAAAATATGAACTAACAGCAGTTTATTCAAGAAAATTGGAAAAAGCGCAAGCATTTGGCGAAAAATACTCGGGTGATATTGAGTTTGCAACAGACTTAGTAACATTCTTTGGAATTGCCCATATGGATACCGTTTATATTGCTTCGCCAAACAGTCTTCATTTTGAACAGGCAAAACAAGCTATTTTAGCTGGTAAGAATGTAATCGTTGAAAAACCTGCATTCTCAACACCAAAAGAAATGGATGAAATCATTCATCTAGCGAATGAACAAAAAGTGTACTTCTTTGAAGCCGCTCGTAATATTCATGAAAAAGGCTTTAAAAAAGTTACAGATCACTTACCTTCAAAAGACGAAATCATTGGTGCGAACTTTAGTTATATGAAGTATTCTTCTCGGTATGACCAAGTCCTAGATGGTGAAGAACCAAATATTTTCTCTCCTCATTTTTCTGGTGGGGCAATGATGGATTTAGGTGTTTATTTAGTTTATGCGGCAGTTGCTTGGTTTGGTATGCCAAAAGAAGTTCACTATTTTTCAAGAAAAATTTCGACTGGAGTCGATGGTCTTGGCTGGGGGATTTTACGCTATGATTCCTTTGATGTTGCAATTCAACCCGGAAAAATTGGCGATTCCTTTATGCCTTCTGAAATTTATTTTGATTCAGGAACCTTAGTTTTAAATGGGGTGAATGCGATTGAAAAGGCGGAGTTCCATGATCGAAATCAACAGGAAATCGTGGATTTAGCAATCCAAGTCGCAGAAAATCCAATGGTGGAAGAAGCGGCAGACTTTGCGAATGTACTCAATCATCGCGAAGATCGTGCATGGGGCTTATTGTATGAAGAATGGGTCGAATTAGCACGAAATGTGAACCAAGTCGTTTACGATTTAAGAAAAAATGGAGGCATCACTTTTGATGCAGATAATGAGGAAGAAATTTAATGAATGAATTTATACAAACATTTCCTGAAAAATGGCAAGAAAAATGGACGAGTCAAGGATTTGAAGAACCTTCTTTGATTCAGCAAGCTGTTTTTCAAAAATTACGTGAGAAAGAAAGCTTAGTAGCAATCTCCCCAACGGGTTCTGGCAAAACGTTAGCCTATCTTTGGCCGTTACTACTCAATGTTCAACCACAAGCTGGTAGCAGTTTACTGATTTTGACTTCATCGCAGGAACTGGCAATCCAAGTAACGGAAGTTGCTCGCACATGGGCAGCTTTAGTTGATTTAAAAGTTCAATCGTTACTTGGCGGTGCCAATGTGAAACGACAAGTCGAAGGGCTGAAGAAAAAACCAGAAATCTTGGTAGGAACACCCGGGCGCGTTTTAGAATTGATGAAGGGGAAGAAACTGAAAGCACACCAAATCCAAACAATGGTATTTGATGAAGCAGATCAGTTATTTGATGAAAGTAGTGTTCAATTAGTGAAACAAATCTTGCATCAAGCACCAGTTGATTATCAATTAGCTTTCTTTTCTGCTACGGCAGATCGTTTGTTGGAAATGTTTGAAGAGATTAGTGGGAAACAGCTTCAAGTGGTAGATGTTTCCAAAGAAGACGAGTCAAGAAAGGGACTGCAACATTACTTTTTACGTGTTCCTGCACGTAAAAAAGATGATTATTTGCGTCGTTTGATGCATGTGGCTGGTTTTCAAGGATTAGTGTTCTTTAACCAGCTAAGTGAATTGGGTCTGATGGAAGAAAAACTAACATTCCGTGGTGTAACGGTGGGAAGTTTGGCTTCAGATCAAAATAAACTACTTAGAAAAGCAGCATTGGATTATTTCAAGGCAGGTAAAACAACAGCCTTATTGACAACAGATGTGGCTGCTCGTGGCTTAGATATTGCTAAACTACCTTATGTTATCAACGCGGAAGTTCCCTTCAATGTCGAAACATATCTTCACCGTTCAGGTCGTACAGGTCGAATGGGAAATGCTGGTACGGTCATTACTTTGGTTCAAGACAATCAGCTAAGAGATATGAAGAAAATCGCGCGTGAAGCAAACATCACGATGACCGAAATCTATTTGTATGGTGGGATGTTACATCATGAGCCTGCTGAAAAAGAAGAAAAAACAGAACGTCCACTAAAAAAGGTGAATCCAACAGTAGCAAAACACACAAAAATGCTTCCTGAAACAGAAAAAATCAACAAAAAAAACAAGAACAAGAAGAAAACAAAAAAGCAAAAAAATAAAGGATCAAGGCGCAAATAAGCGCCTTTTTGTGTTATTATGTTGAAAACGGCATCAATGAAAACTCACTAAAGGAGGGTTTGTATGAATGCTCGCCAGAAAGAAATCATCCATTTATTAACAATCAATCAACACGGCTTAACTGCAAGTGACGTAGCCAAACATCTTCACATTGATCGAAGTAATGCAAGCCGTTATTTAAGTGATTTATATAAAGAGCGACAAATCATGAAAACCGCTGGTCGTCCGGTGGTTTATTCTATGTCCAAAGAAGCAAAAGAAGAAGTCCATGTTGATTCATCAACACAAGTAACCTTTGAAACATTAGTAGGAGAAAACGAATCGCTGAAAGTGAGTATCCAACAAGCAAAAGCAGCGATTCTCTATCCACCAAGAGGCTTACATACAATTATTTTTGGGGAAACAGGTACAGGGAAATCTATGTTTGCAGAATGTATGTATCATTTTGCGATGGACTCTGAAACTTTGGCACCTGATGCACCGTTTGTTTCATTTAACTGTGCTGATTATGCACAGAATCCTCAATTGCTGTTTGGACACATTTTTGGGATCAAAAAAGGCGCCTACACGGGAGCTGCAGAAGACAGCCCAGGGTTAATTGCAAAAGCAGATGGCGGAATTTTGTTCCTTGACGAAATCCATCGACTTCCACCTGAAGGTCAAGAAATGTTGTTTACTTTTATTGATAAAGGAATCTATCGACCATTAGGTGAAAGTGCGCAAGTTCATGAAGCAGCTGTGCAAATTATAGGTGCTACGACGGAGTCTTCTGAAAGTTTCTTGACGACGTTTAATCGTCGTATTCCGATGGCAATTACATTGCCAAACTTAGCTTCACGTTCATTGGATGAACGGTATGAAATTATTTCACTCTTCATTAAACAAGAGGCTAATCGATTGAATCAACGCATCGACATTGAACGAGAAGCGATTTTAGCATTTATGCTCTATGATGCAGAAGGAAATATCGGTCAAGTGAAACGTGATTTAAAATTAGTTTGTGCCAAATCATTTCTGCATTACCGCACGCATAATGAACAAAAGTTGATTATTCGTAAAGAAGAACTTTCGTTACAAGTTCAAAAAGGCTTATTAAAAATCAAGGAACTTCCAGAGCGCTTAGATCATTTTATCGAAAGTAAAAGCCAATACTTGACCTTTGAGCCAGGATTGGCAGATGTTGTTTGGTCACAAGATCCTGAACGTAATATGCAAGTTTATAATGACATTGAAGAAAAAGTAGCTAGTTTGGCTGAAACTGGTGTGGAAAGTATCGATTTAGAAGCGCTGATTTCAAAAGATGTCGATGAATACTTTGAAACCTATGTCGAAGAGCTAACGCAAAGCAATATTCCTAAGGATTTGTTGCCAGATGATATCTGGCAGTTGACGAACCAATTATATGATGTGGCAGAAGAACGATTGGATCGGATTTATAATGAAAAAGCACGGTTTGCTTTTGCTTTACATTTACAAAGTACATTGGATCGCGTACGTGATGGACACATGATTGTTCATCCGGATTTGAATAATATCCGCAAGCACTTTAAGAAAGAATTTCAAGTCGCAATTGATTTGTCTACTATTATTGAAGACGAATGCGAAGTTGAGATTCCGTTTGATGAGATAGGCTTCATCAGTATGTTTTTATCAATCAATTTAGGTGAGAGCGAGCGGGTCAAAGAAAATAATGTCGATGTCCTTGTGTTGATGCATGGGCGCCAAACGGCTTCCAGTATGTTGGAGATGGCGCAGGAACTTCTTGGAACTAAAATCGGGGCAGCCTTTAACATGCCGCTTGCTATGGAAGTGCAAACGATGTACGAAGAAGTCTTAGCTTACGTGAAAGCTCGTCAAGCACAACTAAGCAATGGATTACTGTTATTAACTGATATGGGTTCCTTAAACACATTTAGTAATTTGATTTATGAAGAGACCGGTGTTCGGACAAAAGCAATTACGATGACAAGTACGATGATTGTGATTGAAGCAATCCGAATGGCGAATGTGGGAAGAAGTTTAGAAGATATTTATCAAAATATCCAGTTATCCTTTGAATCAATTGTTCGTGACCAATTCAAGTTGGGTGATGTGGCAGATAATCAACGTAAAAAAGCAGTTATCGTGACTTGCTTTACTGGTGAGGGCGTAGCCGCGAAGCTTTACCAACGGATTGCACCAGTTATCAATCAACAAAAAGTTGAGTTGATCCAAATGCAATTTTTAGAAAGAGAGTCCTTCAAAAAACATATTGATGCTCTTTTAGAAGAATACGAGATTAAAGCAATTGCTGGGACGGTGGATGTGGATTATCAAAATATCCCGTTCTTTTCAGCATATGATATTTTCAATGATGAGAAGTTGAACACATTGAAACGAATGGCTGACGATGAAATCCCAATTGATAAGATTGTCTATTCTTTAAAAGACTCGTTATCAGCCATTCCGGCAATCGATGAACTGATTTATTCCTTACAAAAGGTAGTTCAACAAGTTCAAACAGATATTTCAATCATCGTGGAGCCAGGAGTCGATGCAGGAATCTTGATTCATTTAGCATTTATGATTGACGCTCTTATCAAAAATGAAGAGAGCCGTGTCTTTAAACAACTGCCAGAATTTGCTAAGAAATATCGACTTGAGATGGATATGGTTCGTACAAATTTAATGCCGTTAGAAAGAAAGTATCAAATCAAAATCTCGGAAGATGAGATTGCGTATCTTACACAGATGTTTCTGGAAAATAAGATTAAAAATGAATAGAGTATACAGTACAGCACACTAATCGTTGTTTTGCACACAAAACCAATAGTGTGCGCACTGTTTTTGAAGGCTAAAAGGCGTGAAAACGCTATTTTAGCCTTTTTTTATTGGCACGCTTCTTGCATTATAATAAAGTGTAAAACAAATTAGAGGGAGTGGAGAAAATGGTGAAAAAAACGATCATGTTAGTTTGTTCCGCTGGAATGAGCACAAGCCTACTTGTAACAAAAATGCAAAAAGCAGCTGAAGAAAAAGGAATCGATGCAGATATCTTTGCAGTTTCAGCTTCAGATGCAGACAACAATTTGGAAGCAAAAAATGTAGACGTACTCTTATTAGGACCTCAAGTCCGCTTCATGAAATCCCAATTTGAACAAAAATTAGCGCCAAAAGGTATTCCTTTAGATGTAATCAACATGCAAGACTATGGCATGATGAATGGTGCAAAAGTACTTGAACAAGCAGAAAGTTTAATGAAATAACTGATTAAGAAATTTGGAGGAAGACAAACGTGGAAGATCAACAAAATTTAGAAGCCATCATGGGTTTGATTATGTATGGTGGTAACGCAAAAAGTGATGCGATGGAAGCAATCGCGGCAGCGAAACAAGGTGACTTTACCTTAGCAGATCAAAAAATCGCAGATGCTGAGGAATCACTAGTCCAAGCACATCATTCACAAACAGAAATGCTAACACAAGAAGCACAAGGAAATCATGTACAAGTGACTTTATTAACGGTTCATAGCCAAGATCACTTGATGACTTCGATTGCGTTTACAGATTTAGCAAAAGAAATTATTGATATTTATCGTCGCTTAGGAAATGAGTAATACTTCTTTTTTGAACGGGAGAAGTTATACGCCAACACCTTCTTTTTTGAACGGAAGAAGAAAAAAATTTTGAACGGATTTTTTAACTTGGTATAGGGAGGCAACTCTTTGTATAAATAAACTTATAGGAGGAACAATAAAATGAACGGATTGACAGCTTGGATGGAGAAACACATCCTACCGGTTGCCGCTAAAATTGGCGCGCAGAAGCACTTAGTTGCTTTACGTGACGCTTTTATCGGTACAATGCCTGCAACGATGGCAGGGTCTGTTGCTGTAATGATCAATGCAATCATTCGTGATTTGCCACAGCAATTTATTAGTACTTATGCAGATAGTTTAGCAGCAGACAAAGGTTTCTTTGCAGTATTAAATGTTATTATTGGTATCAACGGCTTTGTTTGGAACGGAACACTAGCTATCGCAGGTTTGATTTTTGCCTTTTCTTGGGGCTATAACTTAGCACGAGCTTATGGTGTAAATGACCTAGCAGGTGGTATCGTAGGTTTAGCAACGTTGATTCAAGGGATCGCGTTTGGTCCTTCTCTTTCAGCAGCGCTAAATGTGGATGTTCCAGCAAATGTAGCAGAAGCAATCAACAATAGTGGTGTTGGTGCGACTGTAGCAGATGGTACATTATCTGTTGGTTTATGGGGTTGGTTGAATTTAAATCACCTAAATGGAAATGCTTACTTCACTGTTATGATTATGGGTGCCATTTCTGTTATTATTTTCTGTAAATTGATGTTAGCTGACATTACAATCAAAATGCCTGATTCAGTACCACCGGCAGTTTCTAAAGCTTTCGCAGCTATTTTGCCAGCAACAATCGCTTTATATGTAATTGCAATTATTAACTATGTTGTCGGACGTTTCACTGATGGTCAATTGATTATTGACTTAGTTCAAAAATACATTGCTGAACCATTCCTTGGTTTATCACAAGGGATCGGCGCTGTATTGATCGTTACAGTCTTTGTGCAAATTTTCTGGTTCTTCGGGATTCATGGTCCAAACGTATTGGCACCAGTGCTAGAAGGTATCTGGGGACAAGCACAATTGATCAATATCGATATTTTCCAAAAAGGTTACAATGGAAAAACAGGTACACCAGCTGTTTTAGATGCTATTGAAGACGGCAAAGCTTACATGTGGGTTCGTGGTTCATTTGATGCGTTCGCTTGGTTTGGTGGTTCAGGTGGGACAATCGTTCTCTTGATTGCTATCTTGATTTTCTCAAAACGTGCGGATTATCTAACAGTTGCAAAACTGTCAATTGGACCTGGTCTTTTCAATATCAATGAACCAGTAATGTTTGGTTTACCAATCGTATTGAACGCAATCATGTTCATTCCTTTCTTGATTGCGCCAGTTGTTGCGACAGCAATTGGTTGGGTAGCAACTTACCTAGGTCTGGTCGCACCGGTATCGCAACAAGTAACATGGGTTGTACCGCCATTCTTACTATCATTCTTAGCAACAGGGGCAGACTGGCGTGCGCCAATCGTAACCTTAGTATGTATGGTCGTGACCTTCTTAATCTGGGCACCATTTGTTATTGCAGCAAACAAAATGGACCCTAATGCTGGGGAACAATAATTAACTAAAGATAGACTGCTGACGCTTCCAGTGAGGTGGAGGCAGTCTTTTTTGTAAATATTAGGAGGACAAATCAATGATTACAATCGCAAGTGCAATGCAACAAGATGCTATCAAAGAACTTTTAGAAGGATTTAACGAAGATGGAATTAGCTTCCAATTTAAAGAAAAACAAGGGATTAAGCTAATGTTTGAAACAACAGCAAGTGATCCAGAAGTAGCCGCTAAAAAGGCAAAAGAACTAATCAAAGCGCAACCTTGGGGCACAGTTTTATATTTCCAAGCAACTGCAGTATAATAAAAGTGTTTGAAAGATAGGATGGTTTAAATGATAAAAAATGGCTTATTTTTATGTAGTATTGGCTCTTTAGTGTTATTGTATAGTCTAAACCCCAATACCCAAAGTTATGATTTATATAGTATGGTTACGGGCTTGTTTTTGTTAGGTTTAGGTATCTATTTCTTTAAAAAAGGAAAGAAAAAAGAAGTAAAGGAGAAAAATAACTAATGGAACTTACAAAAAAATTGAATATTCCGGCATCGTTCTTTTACGATAAAGTTATGGACTCTGTTCTTTTTGATGTGCGTAAAGCAACAGGGAAAAGCATCACACGTAAACAGCTAAATAACTTTGAATATGTAAAAGTATTTTCTAAATCAAGCCGTGCTCGAATCAAAATCGAGGAAGTTATCGAAAATCAATCTTATAAATTTCGGACATCAACGACCAAAAATGATTTTGTTGTTCACTATCAAATCAAACCAATCGATGATTCCTCATGTGAAATCCGTTATACGGAACAAATGACTTCGCATGGCGTATTGCAAAAATTGAATGATATGGTTTTGGGCACAATCTTGATGTATTTCAAACGTCGCCAATTCAAAAAAATGTTGACGATGATTGAAGAAACGTATTAGGTTATCATTACATGACAAAAAGAAAAAGCAAGTTGTAAATGAACTGATTGAGCGTGGATTGGAGTTTGCAAGTAACCAAACTTCAAGCGAGTTATCAATCAGTTTTTTGTGTAGGAGGAGTAGCAAGAATGAATAAAAAGGTCAAGGAATTAGGCAGTGCACAAATCGACGAGATGTTTGATTTAGCTGCTTACGCATTTAATTTTGAAGATACGTTTGAACGGCGGGAACGATTTCAAACCATCGCAGAACACTCATGGAATTATGGTTTTTTCAATGAAGAAGAACAATTGATGAGCCAAGTAATGGCTACACCGTTTCCGGTTGCTTTTCATGGGAAAGAACTGTTGATGGCTGGAATTGGTTATGTTGCTTCGTATCCGGAGGCAAGAGGGCAAGGCGGTATCAATCAAATCATGGAGCAAATCCTTACTGATTGTCGAGAAAGAGATGTGACATTGTCTTATTTAGCACCATTTTCTTATCCTTTTTATCGTCGTTATGGCTATGAACTGTTATTTGAAAAAGTTCATTATGAATTAGCTAGTCGTGATTTCCCCGCAGTCAAAAAAGTACCGGGAAAGATGGTTCGGACTTCGTTTGACCAGGCACAAGAAGCAATAGCAAAAATTTATCCTAAAATGGCTGACAATCAACGTGGTGCAGTTGCACGGGAAGCTTGGTGGATTGATTTTAAATTCCGCCAAAAGAAAGGACATCAGTTTGCATTGTATTATGATGAAGCTGGTGCAGTAGCAGGTTATTTAGTTTATCGTTTGGATACACCAACATTTACCATTGTAGAATGGGGCTATTTGACACACACTGCGTTTCAGGCGCTTGCTCGCTTTGTTGGTTCACACAGTGGGGCATTTGAAACATTTGCATTTGCTTGTGGCTACGCTGGCAATAATCTGAATACACTACTTGCCAATCCTTTTGCAAAAACAACAATCACACCAGATATGATGGCAAGAATCGTTGACTTAGCTAAATTTTTAGCTGCTTATCCATTTCCAAAAACACAAGTGGCTTTTGCTGTTGAAGTAACAGAAGATGCTTACGCAAGTTGGAATGAAGGTATCTTTGAAGTGGTCCTAGTTGACGGTGAAGTTCGTGTCAATCCCGTAACAGACTCTATGTTGCCAAGAGTTAGTGGGACAATCCAAAGTTTAACGCAATTATTTATGGGTTATAAAAAAGTTCAAGAATTGGTTTTCCAAGAAAAATTGATTTGTTCAGAAGCGTTAGTTGAAAAATTGGCGGAACTGATTCCAGATCAAAAACCTGTTTTAAACGATTATTTCTAAAAAAAGGGTCAGACAAAATGCGATGCACTTTGCCTGACTCTTTTTTTAAACGTTTATTTGTTCATAAAATTTTTTCGTCCGTGTTTTATCACGGACACAATCAGTTCCTACTGAGTGGGTTTTTTCTTAAACTTGAATTTTTTATTTGGCGGTTTAGGATGATCTTCTTTATGTTCCTGGATAGCAGCTTTTGAAATTTTTTCCCGATCTTTCTTTGAGGCATCGAAACGTTCAGCATAGATTTTTTCTTTCGGCTTTTCTGTCATCAAATATTCCTCCTAAGCATAAGACTTATTCATACTCTAAGTGTAGCATCAGCGAGTAGAAGATTGCGAATAGTTTGCTTTGAGAAGAAAAAACGTAAGAAATACTTCGTTTTTTGTCAGGGGAAGGCTTGCAAGAAAAAAACAAAACAGCTACAATAATTCTGTTGGACTTAAATTGTTCAAAGTAGTTTTTATGTTTCTTTATGTTTCAATTAATTGTTAAAAAGTTCCCTTAGTTAAATGGATATAACAAATCCCTCCTAAGGATTAGTTGCTGGTTCGATTCCGGCAGGGAACGTAATGGCTTAAAAAGTTAGCCTCTAAAACTTACTTCTAAAAGTTAGTTTTAGAGGCTTTTTGTTTACTTTTGGTCCCCAATTTGTGCCAAACAAGTTTTTTATTCGTAGAGAGAGTGTAGTTTTCTCAATTTTTTGAGAAATCTGAATAAAAAAATCATTTTTAATTGTTAAAATAATTACTGAAATCTGCTGCATTGCACCTGGGTTTTGAAAGCATACCCATCAAGTCAGTAAAGAACCCTCCACGCCGTGTCGTAGAGGGTTCTTTTTATCAGATAAATACCTTGGTTAGAAAAAAGCTATGCCCAATCACCATTTCTAAAGATTGGAACAGTTGAACCATCTTCGCGAATACCGTCTATATCCATTTGATTAGAACCAACCATGAAGTCTACGTGGGTTTGGCTACGGTTCAAGCCGGCATCAGCTAGTTGTTCTTCGGTCATTTCTGTTCCGCCTTTCAAGCTGAATGCGTAAGCCGAACCAAGTGCCAAGTGATTTGAAGCATTTTCATCAAATAAGGTGTTGAAGAAAATAATACCAGATTGGGAAATGGGTGACGGATCTGGAACAAGAGCAACTTCACCTAAATGACGTGCGCCTTCATCTGTGTCTAATAGTTTTGCTAAAACTTCTTCGCCTTTTTCAGCAGAGAAGTCAATCACTTTTCCATCTTTGAAGGTAAATTTCATTCCTTCGATGATTGTTCCAGCATAGCTTAAAGGTTTCGTGCTAGAAATAAATCCATCTACACGACGACTGTCAGGAGCTGTGAAAACTTCTTCAGTAGGCATGTTTGCCATGAATTTTTCGTTGCGTGCGTTCAAGCTGCCAGCACCTTCCCATAAATGGTTTTTCGGTAGACCAATAATTAAGTCAGTTCCTGGTGCGGTATAGTGTAAAGCAGTAAATTGTTCTTGATTTAATTCATTTGCTTTTTTCGCTAATTTTTCATCGTGATTTTTCCATGCGCGTACAGGATCTTCTTCATAAATACGAGTAGTTTTGAAAATTTCGTCCCAAAGTGCATCGACTTGTTCGGACTCAGGTAAATCAGGAAACACTTTGGCTGCCCATTGTTTGCCAGCAGCAGCGACGACTGTCCAACTTACTTTGTTTGCTTGAGTTGCTTTACGTAAATTGATCATTGCTTTACCAACAGCGCTTTGATAACTTGCTACACGATCGCCATCAACACCAGCTAGAGAATCCGGGTCAGCAGAAACGACGCTAATTCGACTAGCCCCTTTTTCTACCCAGTCATTTGTTTGGTCGATTTTGTATTGTGGGACATTTTCGATACGGTCTGTTGCAGCATGAGTTAAAAATTCTTTTTGAATAGTATCGTCTGTCCATTGTACGATGACTTCCGCAGCCCCTAATTGGTAGGCTTCCTGTGTAATCAGACGTGCTAATGGTGCTTGGTCAACGCTGATTTGTAGAACAACGGTTTGTCCTGCTGAAACATTGACACCAGTTTCAGTGATTAGACGTGCATATTTCTCAAGGTATTTATTAAAATTTGCTAACATGTATATTACTCCCCCTCATTATTTGATTTAATAACCAGTAATATGATAACATTTATTAATAGTAGAAACAATTAGTAAATAAGGAATGGATATGTTGGATTTTATGATTTTTATAAAAACGGAAACCAAGAGTATTCCTGTGATAAAAGGGTGGACGAAGAGTAAAAAAACAAATTTTGCATATCAAAAAAAACGTGTTACAATTAAAATAACCAATAGGTGGAAGCGTTATAAATAATTTTTGAGGAGATTAAAAAATTATGGCAAGAAAAAAGACGATTACCAGAGAGCAGATTTTAGCTGCTGCGTATGAAGTGGTTGCTACAGAGGGTTTTTCAAGATTTACTGCAAGAAATATTGCCAGTAAAATGAAATGTTCGACACAGCCAATTTATTTGGAATTCAAAAATATGGATGATTTAAAAACAGAGTTATTTGAACAAATTTATAGTTATCTAAGCAATGAAGTTTTTCCAGTTGAACACACAGGGCATAAAATCATTGATTTAGCGTACAATTACATTCATTTTGCCAATCGTGAGAAAAAATTGTATCGTTCTTTATACTTGGAAGAGTATGGTGGAGGGGAAGAGATGCAAGAATTTTCTTATAATTATTTCACGAATGCAGTCAAACAAGATGCTGCATATGCAAATTTATCAAAAGAACAAATCGAATCACTTCATAATGGTACTTGGATCGTCGCAACTGGGATTGCTGCATTGATGTCTTCAGGAATTATTCACCCAACTGATGCTCAAATTGAAAAATTGATTCAAGATAGTATCGATGCAATTCTTGTACAGGAAGAACCAATCAAGGTAAATTATTAGTGTGACTTCATGCTGTACATTGTTTTTACATAAGCTAGTTGAATCATTTTTTGAAAAAGAGCTTGGACAAAAGAAGCCTAAACAGAAAAAAAGCCTAAAATTCGTTTTTTAAAACGCTGATTTTAGGCTTTTCTTAATTAAAAAATGTAGTAAGAATAGCTGAATTTTTGGTTTTGTCCCAGACTCTTTATTGTTTTTAGTGCGTAACGAGTAAGTAGAAAAAATCGGTAAAACTAAAAACCGCTAAAAATCAAACAGTGATTTTTAGCGGTTTTCTTACATATATTTGAGTAGTTGAAACTAGTTTGCTTTAGCGACAAGTGCTTTGGCAAAGGCTTCAAGATTTTCGATGTCTTCTTCTTCAGCGTTCAAGTCCACTTTGACATTTTCTGCCCCTTTTGTTGCCCCCGTTTTGGCAAAGACAGCATCAAAGTCATCTACAGATTTACAAAATTCATCATAAAATGTATCACCAGAACCACAAACGCCATAAATTTTTCCTTCAAGGTCAACTTCTTGCAAGTCTTCATAAAAATCAACAATCTCATCTGGTAGTTCACCATCACCATATGTATAGGTTGCGACAACACAAATGTCTGCGTCTTCAAATTCATCTGCATCTACTTGGGTACATTCATTGATTTCTACATCAATATCTAAATTTTCAAAAGCTTCTGCTACAATATCAGCAATTTCTTCAGTATTGCCGGTCATGCTTGCATAAACGATTTTTGCTAAAGTCATGATTTGCCTCCTAATTTATCAACGATTTTAACTTAATACGTAAGAATTATACCAAACCATGCGTAAAAAAGAAAATAGAACTCGATGAGATGATAACTGTGATTTGGCTAAACGTTGGTAACTATGGTAAAATGAGAACGATTTGTAAAAAGGAGACGAGAGAATGATTACATTAAAATCAGCACGTGAAATTGAAACAATGGCAGAGTCTGGCGCCTTATTAGCAGACGTGCATAAAAACTTACGCGATTTTATCAAGCCTGGTATTACAAGCTGGGATATTGAAGTTTTTGTCAGAAATTATATTGAAAGCCACGGCGGAATTGCTGCCCAAATCGGCTTTGAAGGTTACGAATATGCGACATGTATTAGTATTAACGATGAAATTTGTCATGGATTTCCTCGCAAAAAACCACTAGAAAGTGGTGATTTAGTTAAAGTTGATATGTGTATTGATTTAAAAGGTGGCATTTCTGATTCTTGTTGGGCGTATGTCGTTGGCGAATCAACACCTGAAATCGATCATTTAATGGAAGTAACAAAAAAAGCATTATATCTTGGGATTGAACAAGCGAAAGTCGGCAATCGCATTGGAGATATTGGTCATGCAATCCAAACCTATGTTGAATCTGAAAACTTATCTGTTGTCCGCGATTTCATCGGTCATGGCGTTGGTCCAACGATTCATGAAGAACCAGCTGTCCCTCATTATGGTGAAGCAGGTAAAGGACTTCGATTGAAAGAAGGCATGGTCATTACCATCGAACCAATGGTCAATACCGGAACTTGGAAGATGAAAATGGACCCAAATGGCTGGACTGCATATACGCGTGATGGTGGGTTATCTTGTCAGTATGAACATACTTTGGCGATTACGAAAGACGGTCCAAAAATTTTAACGTCACAAGGTGAAGAAGGCACATACTAATAACAAAAGTATAGGGGAATTAAATGGGGATTTGGCAGAAAATTAAAGAAAATAAGGATTTTATGCGATTTATCGAAACAACGCAAAAGCGAATGAATGATTCGGAAATTGGAACAACTTCTGTGGTTGTTGCTTATTACTTGTTGTTATCGTTGTTTCCGCTGATTATTGCATTTGGCAACGTATTGCCTTTTTTGAATATTGATCCAAATACAGTGTTAACTTATGTTCGAGAGGTTATGCCTGAAACGATTTACCAATTTATTGGCCCTGCAATCAAAGATCTACTGACGCAAAGCTCTGGCGGATTGCTTTCAATTTCTGCATTAGCTGCGCTTTGGTCAGCAAGTCAAAGTATCAACGCATTACAAATTGCAATGAATAAAGCCTATGGTGTGGACAATCGAAAGAACTTTTTGATTGTCCGCCTTGTTTCATTAGTGGTCATTGTCTTATTTATGGTTGCAATAGGTGGGGTGACAATCGTCTTAGGGCTAGGAAACTTGATTCTTGAAGCAATTCAACCGATTTTTCAGTTTCCGCTACATTTGATTGATCAGTTCCAAGCTTTGAAATGGCCTGTAACATTAGTTGCGCTATTTGTGATTTTATTTTTGATTTATTTGATTGTGCCTAATGCGCAATTGAAGTTAAAAACGATTTTGCCTGGAACAATCTTTGCCACGGTTGGCTGGATGTTGTTGTCGCAGGTCTTTGGGATCTATGCGAAGTATTTTGCTTCACGTGTCAGCGGTTATCAAATCATTGGAAGTTTCATCGTTTTGATGCTGTGGTTGAACTTTGCTGCCACGATTGTCATTCTTGGTGGAATCATTAATGCGGTTGTTCAAGAGTATGTATTGGGGAGTCAGGCGACACGTCGTAAAGGCCCGCTTAATCGTTGGGTTGAAAAAATAAAAAATAAAATTTCTAATAAAAAAACGTAAATTCTTACGTTCTTTTACTCGACTTATTGTAAACTATTAGTAGTGTTTTATAATAACGGGAAAACTCTCAAGTTAAAGTAGGTGTCCAGATGCTTGTTTCGTTTAGTATGGTCGTTAGGTTTTTTCTAACGATAGTATTATCGTTGATTTTAACACCAATATTTAAAATAATTTCTGTCCAAACAGGAATGGTCGATAAACCGAACGCGCGAAGAATCAATACAGTACCGATGCCAAGTGCCGGAGGGTTGCCAATTTTTATATCTTTTGTTATTTCAACGTTGATTTTGTTTCATGATATTATTCCAAGATTTTATATTGTACCAATTTTATTAGCAGCGTTGATTATTATCATTACAGGGGTATTAGATGATCGATTTGAGTTGACACCAAAACAAAAGAGTGTCGGGATCTTATTCGCTTCACTTGTTATCTACTTTTTAGCAGGTATTCATATCGACTCGTTTACTTTACCATTTTTTGGCCATTTTGAACTCGGATGGTTAAGCTTTCCAGTAACAATCTTTTGGATTTTCGGTATTACGAATGCCGTGAATTTGATTGATGGATTGGATGGGTTGGCTGCGGGAGTATCACTTATTGGGTTGACTACAATTGGAATCATTGGGTATTTCTTTTTGCATTCATCCACTGTGTATATTCCAATTGTTATTTTCTGTTTAGTAGCGAGTATCATCGGCTTCTTCCCGTATAATTTTTATCCTGCTAAGATTTATTTGGGGGATACAGGTGCATTATTTTTAGGGTTTATGTTGGCTGTTTTATCTTTACAAGGGTTAAAAAATGTAACGTTTGTTTCATCAATTTCTTTATTGATTGTTTTGGGTGTTCCAGTAACGGATACTTTTTTTGCAATCGTTCGTCGCAAGGCAAACCGAGTATCTTTTTCAACTGCGGATAAAAAGCATTTGCATCACCGCTTATTAAGCTTAGGCTTCACACACAAAGGAGCAGTTTTGGCGATTTATGCGATGGCATTAATGTTTTCTTTCACAGCAATGATCATGAATTATGCTGGTCAGGTCGGGACAATTGTTCTGGTACTAGTAATGTTATTTGCGATTATTTTGTTACTGGAGTTAATCGGGTTGATTGGTGAGAAACATCAATTTATTTTGAAAACTTTACGATTTTTGGGAAATAAAGAATATCGTACGCAAGTACTGCAGAAATATTTGAAGAAATGGGACCATCATTAGATGAATAAAAAATTAGAACAGCCGGTCCTAATCAGTATAGTGACCGCAAATAGTCAAAAGATTTTTCGTACATTAGATACCTTGATTGCAACCATTGGTGAAAACCCAGCAATTGAGATCATTATTTTTGATAATAACTCCTCGCCTGAATATCAGGCTAAATTGAAGGAGTATTTACACTATCCTTATCTACACATTAACTTTCATCAGGAAAACAGTGGTTTTGGTTACGGACATAATCAAAATCTGTTGAACAGCAAGTATCGCTATGCTGTTATTTTTAATCCGGATATTTTGGTAGACGAGCAAACAATTACCGAAGTTGTTGAGTTACTGGTTGACCACCCTGAATGTGCGATGCTAGCACCTAAGATTTTAAACGAGGATGGTTCTATTCAATATTTGATTCGTGAACGCCTAGATGTTTTTGATTATATGCTGCGTTTCATTCCCTTTAAATGGGTGAAAAAGTTGTTTGATAAACGATTGGCTAAGTTTGAGTGCAGGGATCTTCCGCTAAATCAAAATAGTTATGTTCGTATGATTTCTGGGAGTTTCATGGTCGTTGACACAGTGAAGTTTACTGAAGTTGCAGGATTTGATTCTCGCTATTTTATGTACTTTGAAGACAATGATTTGTGTTTGAAATTTGAACAAGCGGGTTACAAATTACTGTATACCCCAACGCACTCAGTCGTTCATTTATATGGAAAAGGTGCACATCGTAATTTTAAATTATTCCGAATTTTTATGTCTTCGATGGCAAAATTTTTCCATAAGTGGGGGTGGCGTTTTTTCTAATGAAACCAACTAATTTAGTTGTTGTCGTATTGTATCAGCAACCCATAGAAAAAACACCTTCTTTTGCTCTATTATCACAAGCTGTGGTGGATCAAAAAATCCAACTCGTTATTTTTGATAACAGTCCAACGGAGCAACACCATTCATTGTTTGAAAAAAAGTTCGTGAATTACTATCATGATGCGCAAAATCCGGGATTGGCAGCAGCATACAACTATGCACTGTCGCAAGCTCAACCCACGATTCAACGACTGATTACGTTGGATCAAGATACTGTCTTAAATGAAAGCTATTTGGAGCAAATCAGGCAGGTTGAATTTTCAGATGACTGTGTTGTTGCTGTACCGATGATTTTTGATCAAGGGCAACAAATTTCACCTGTTTATGCCGATCAGTATGTTAATCGTACCTATCGAGCAGTTTCTGAAGTAGGGCTGACGGAGCAACGAGTGATGGCAATCAATTCGGGAACAGTTTTTTCAATCTCATTTTTACAAACAATTGGCGGGTTTAATCCTGCTTTTTCTTTAGATTTTTTAGATCATTGGTTTTTTTGGAAAGTTCATCAACTTCACAAAAAAATTGAAATTTTACCAATTCGCTTGGAGCATGACTTATCTGTGCTCAATTATGAAAAAGTATCGACAACAAGATATGAATCGATTTTAGCTGCCGAAACAAAATTTTATCGCGAGTACGATCAAATTCATTGGAAAAAGCATCGTAAGCAGCTGCTGTTAAGAAGTATTAAACAATTTTTGACAGTGAAGAACCGAAAAATTTGGCGTTTAACCTTGCGAGTTTATGTTGAGATGGGGAAGGTGTAAGTTTTTGCGATCTGTTTGCATGGCCACATTTAATGGCGAAAAATATCTGAGAGAACAATTAAATAGCATTTTACGACAGCTTTCTACAACCGATGAGTTAGTTATCTCTGATGATGGTTCAGTTGACAGCACTTGGAATATTTTGCTGGAATACGCACAACAAGATTCACGTATTAAACTATTAAAAGGACCTCAACGTGGACTGATTCAAAATTTTGCTCATGCAATTGAACAAGCAAATGGAGAAATCATTTTTTTGGCTGACCAAGATGATGTTTGGTTAGACAATAAAGTGAAAAGGATAACGGCTGATTTTGCAGCCCATCCGAAAAGGCAAGTTGTTGTTTCGGACTTGGTGATTGTGGACGAGGATCTTAAAACCATTTATCCCTCTTATTTTACTTATCGGCATTCAAAAGAAGGATGGTTGAATAACTTTGTCCGTAGTCATTATATTGGAGCTGGTATGGCCTTTCGTTCGAGTCTGAAGCCTAAAATCTTACCAATTCCAGATGATGTACCTATGCACGATATGTGGATTGGTTTATTAGGTGGAAATCAGGTCGGATTTATTCGCGAACCGTTGACGTTGTATCGACGCCACGACTTGAACGCAAGTGAGATCCAAACGCATTCCAGTTTTCAACAAAAATTGGCGTGGCGATTTCATTTATTGGTGTCCTACCTAAAAAGAAAGTGGCAGCGACACTAAGTTTAATAAAAAAGTATTAAATGCCAAATAGCTCATGACAAATGTTTGGATTGATGAGATAATAACAAAGTGAAATTTGAAAAAAGGAGCGCTTAAAGCCATGAAGGGAATTATTCTTGCTGGGGGAAGCGGAACACGCTTGTACCCATTGACAAAGGCAACTTCAAAACAGTTGATGCCGATTTACGACAAACCAATGATTTATTATCCAATGTCAACATTGATGTTGGCTGGAATTAAAGAAATCTTGATTATTTCAACACCACAAGATACACCTCGTTTCGAAGAATTATTTGGGGACGGGCATGACTTGGGGATTCAAATTGAGTATGCAGTTCAAGAAAGTCCTGATGGTTTAGCACAAGCTTTTATCATTGGTGAAGAATTTATTGGCGATGACAGTGTCTGCTTAGTTTTAGGCGATAATATCTACTATGGTGGCGGTCTATCTAAAATGTTGCAGCGCGCTGCAGCAAAAGAAAGTGGCGCAACGGTGTTTGGGTATCATGTAAATGACCCTGAACGCTTTGGAGTTGTTGAATTTGATGAGAACATGAATGCTTTGTCAATCGAGGAAAAACCAACTCAACCAAAATCAAATTATGCTGTTACAGGTCTTTATTTCTACGATAACGATGTCATTTCAATTGCAAAAGACATTAAACCATCTGAACGTGGTGAATTAGAAATCACAGATGTCAATAAAGCATACCTAGAAAAAGGAACTTTATCTGTTGAATTGATGGGACGTGGGTTTGCTTGGTTAGATACTGGTACACACGAATCACTACTTGAAGCTTCAACATTTATTGAAACCATTGAAAAACGTCAAAATTTAAAAGTAGCTTGTTTAGAAGAAATTGCTTATCGCATGGGCTACATTACGAAAGAACAATTGTTTGCATTAGCGCAACCATTGAAAAAAAATCAATACGGTCAATATTTATTAGCTTTGGCCGCTGAATAGGGAGTCTGACAACATGAAAGTAACTGATACAAAATTAACAGATGTCAAGATTATCGAAATGGATGTTTTTGGTGATCACCGTGGCTTTTTTACTGAGAGCTATTCAAAAGCAAAATTTGAAGAACATGGGTTGACTTATGACTTTGTTCAAGATAATCACTCTTTATCTGCTGAAGCCGGCGTGCTACGTGGCTTACACTTTCAAAAAGGAGAATCTGCTCAAACAAAATTGATTCGTGTAGTCACTGGAGCAGTTTTAGATGTGGTCGTTGATATTCGTAAAGGCAGCCCAACTTATGGACAATGGGACGGCTTTATTTTATCCGAACATAACCACCGTCAACTACTTGTTCCTAAAGGATATGCGCATGGTTTCGTTACGCTGACACCAGATGTCAACTTCCTTTACAAATGCGATAACTATTATGACGCTGCTGCAGATGGCGGAATTGCTTTTGATGATCCTGAGTTAGCTATTGAGTGGCCAATTGACATCAGTAAAGCAATTATGTCAGAAAAGGATCATAACCATCCAACGTTAAAAGAATTTGAAGCAGAAAATCCATTCGTTTATGGCGAAATTTAAACTTTAAAGGAGAACCATTTTAATGAAAAATATCATTGTAACAGGTGGCGCTGGATTTATCGGTTCAAATTTTGTGCACTATGTCGTACAAAACCATCCGGAAGTTCATGTAACTGTTTTAGATAAATTAACTTATGCTGGAAATAAAGAAAATTTAGCGGGATTACCAAGTGATCGGGTAGAGCTTGTGGTGGGCGATATTGCTGATGCACCATTAGTTGATCGTCTAGTGAAAGACGCAGATGCAGTTGTTCATTATGCAGCTGAATCACATAACGATAATTCATTAAAAGATCCATTTCCATTTGTTCAAACCAATATTATTGGGACATATACTTTATTGGAAGCTTGTCGAAAATATGATGTGCGTTATCATCATGTTTCAACGGATGAAGTGTATGGCGATTTACCATTAAGAGAAGATTTACCAGGACATGGTGATGGTCCAGGCGAAAAATTTACAGCTGAAACACCATACAATCCTTCTAGTCCTTATTCTTCAACTAAAGCGGGATCAGATTTATTAGTGAAAGCTTGGGTACGTTCATTTGGGTTACGTGCAACAATTTCTAACTGCTCAAATAATTATGGACCTTATCAACACATTGAGAAATTTATCCCACGTCAAATCACTAACGTTTTAAGTGGTATTCGTCCTAAATTATATGGCGACGGCAAAAATGTGCGTGACTGGATTCACACAAACGATCATTCATCTGCTGTTTGGTTAATCTTGACAAAAGGTGAAATTGGCGAAACATATTTGATTGGTGCCGATGGCGAAGAAGACAATAAAACAGTGATGGAATTGATTTTAGAGTTGATGGGTCAATCAAAAGATGCGTACGATCACGTAAAAGACCGTGCGGGTCACGATTTACGTTACGCAATTGATTCAACTAAATTACGTGAAGAACTTGGCTGGAAGCCAGAGTTCACGAATTTCCGTGATGGTTTAGCGAATACGATCAAGTGGTATGAGGAAAATGAAGACTGGTGGAAAAAAGAAAAAGAAGCCGTAGAAGCAGCATATGCCAAAAATGGTCAATAACAATTATTGATGAGATAAAAGTGTGAGGCAGGCGCTAGCCTGTCTCTTTTTTCAAACAAATTTAAAGGAGCGAAAAACAATGTTTTTATTAACTGGAGGAAATGGCCAATTAGGTACAGAATTGCGCCATCTATTAGATGAAAAAAATCTACCATATGTTTCGACAGATGCGAAAGAATTAGACATTACTGATGAAAAAGGAACCATGGAATATATCGCCGAATTGAAACCGGATGTTATCTTTCATTGTGCAGCCTACACTGCAGTTGATAAAGCAGAGGATGAAGGCAAAGAATTAGACGAGAAAATCAATGTCGACGGTACAAGAAATGTTGCACTTGCTGCGAAAGCGGTCAATGCTAAATTGGTTTACATTAGTACAGACTATGTATTCGATGGAAAGAAAGAACAAGCAGAATATGAAGTGGATGATTCAACTAATCCGTTGAACGAATATGGTCGAACAAAACTTTTAGGTGAACAAGCTGTCGAAGAAATTTTAGAAGATTATTATATTATCCGTACTTCTTGGGTATTTGGTATCTATGGCCATAATTTTGTATTTACAATGCAACGTCTGGCGGAAACACACGATCGTTTGACAGTTGTAAACGATCAATTTGGACGCCCAACATGGACACGTACACTAGCCGAGTTCATGGTATACGTCATTGAACAAAAAGCACCATATGGCATTTACCACTTATCAAACGAAAACAGTTGCTCTTGGTATGAATTCGCGAAAGAAATCTTAAAAGATACTGACGTGGAAGTAGCACCTGTGACATCAGCGGAATTTCCACAAAAAGCAGTACGTCCACAATATTCTGTGATGAGTCTTAAGAAAGCTGAAAAATTAGGTTTTTCTATTCCAACTTGGCAAGAAGCTTTGGCACAAATGCTGATTGCCGCTGAAGAAGCAAAAGCGTAATTCGTTTCTGCTAGTTTAGGAAACAAAAGAGAAATTGGGGAATTTTATGGAAAAACAAACGAGAAGTGTACGGCATAGCACTGAAAAAACAAATCGTGCGCCTCAGACAATTTTTGACTCATTGCTTAGGCTCCGTTATTTGTTTGGCTTACTAGCAATTGTCATAGTCGTCACATTTAATTTAAATGGCAGCTCAATTGGCATGTGGGATAAATACGTTTCTCAGCGAGATGACGGGAAAGAAACAGATGTTTTGTTTGGGAAAGATCGTGAAGTTCGCTCAGATGAATGGCTGGTACAGACGCCATTTTATCTTTCGCAAGCAGAAAATGATTATCCAGTAATTAACGAAGATTACTCCTTAAATGGTCAAAATATGATTATTGCTTATAATTCACCGGTTGAAGACATTACGGTTATCGGCAAGCCGTTTAACTGGGGCTTTTTCTTCTTGGGACGTGATCGAGGGCTATCTTGGTACTGGGGAATGAAAATCGTCGGCATGCTCTTGTTGTCTTTTGAATTATTGATGATCATCACTAGAAAACGAAAGGGATTGTCATTGGTTGGTTCATTTGCATTGACCTTTGCGCCGGCTGTTCAATGGTGGTTCATGCAACATGTGGGAGATTTGATTTTCTTCACTGTCGGACTGATGGTGGCTTTCTATCATTATTTTTATCAACATGATCGCAAAGGGATACGAACCCTGATGATGTTGCTGGTAGTTATTTTTGGCTTAGGCTTCATTTTAGTCATTTACCCAGCACATCAAGTAATGTTAGGTTATTTGCTCGTCTTTTATTTTGTTGGCCTGTTGATTCATTTCAGGAAAAAAGTAGTTTGGGATCTATTGGATGCTGTCCTGATTGTCGGAGCGATAGCGATAATCGGAGGAATCATGGTTCATTTTTGGCTAGTTTCGAAGGATGCCCTGATGGCTTCACTAGAAACGTTGTATCCAGGAAAACGAATCAGTACAGGTGGAGAATTCACTTTTGGTAAGTTCTTTTACTTTTTGACTAACTGGAAGATTCCATTTACAGACATTACATTTTCAAATAATTCAGAAGTGGCCTTTTTCTATCATTTCTTCCCAACTGTGCTTTTGGCTAGCCCATTTGTATTATTTGGTAAGAAAAACAGTGAACAGAAATTATTAGGACGAATATTAATGGTTTTTTGTTTGTTTGCGATTTTTTGGATCACCGTTGGCTTACCAAAAGAATTAGCTGAAATTACGCTTCTTTCCTATGTACCAGCATCCCGTGCATTTACAACTTTTGGCTTTGCAGCTTGTCTGTTAACGATTTGGTTCATTGCCTATGTTTGGCGAGAAGATGTTATTCCAACCTGGTATAAAATTGTCTTATTAGTTGTTAATGCTGGAACGTTTGCTGTGGCAATCTTCACTTCTAGCATGATTAATTATTTTTCAGGGATTGAAATTACAGGGATCGTTGTACTAGGAACCTTGTTGCTAGGGTTTGCTTTGTTTCACCAAAGACATTTGTTTTATGTTTCATTCGCAGCATTAATTGTCGCTTCTGGTTTTTTTGTCAATCCGGTTGTTGAAGGAACGGGTGCTATTTTTGAAAAGACTTTAGCGAAAGAAATTCAAAAAATCAATAACGAACATCCAGATCAATTATGGTTATCTGAAGATGAATTGTATAATTTTACACCAACACTTGGAGTAAAATCATTCAATACGGTTCGTTTTTATCCAGATATGAAAGCATGGGAAATCATTGATCCAGATGGAACCTATGAGAAATATTATAATCGTTATGCCCACACTCGTGCATTTATCGCGAAGGAAGACACAACGTTTATCCTTGATCGACCTGATATGTTCTCTGTGACATTGAATTTTGATGATGCCGAAAAATTTGGTATACGTTATGTCGTAAGTAAGCGACCTTTAGCAGACTACAATCAATTAAATGAGGCGCAGTTTACTCAATTATATGGCCCAGACAATGATGGCTATCGAATATTTGAAGTAGATTATCCGGCCAATGGACAAATCATTAGCCAGCAATAACAAAGTTATTCAGTTAAATAAAAGAGAGAAGCTAGTACAGGAGAGTGGGGAAATGCAGAAAATCCTACGAAAAATGATTAATGAAATGAGTGTTGCTTGGCTGCTTCTATTAGTAGGTTCATTGTATTTTATATGGACCGTTGGGCTAAGCAACAACACTGCACTATTTTTATATGAAAATAGTTCGCAATTAATTTTGGGCGGCATAGCCGTTTTGTTTTTATTGAATGTTTACAAAGCAAGAGGTATTGATTTTATTTTTATTGGGATTGGTTTCCTGTTCTTTTTCTTCTTTTCGTATTTCAGAGAAGTGAGAAGCGCTTCATTTTACACAGATATGATGATTCCGTTGATTATTGCTTTTGTATTGTCGATAAAATGGATTGAGTTTGGAAAAATAGATCGAGCTGTTTTCTTGCTGTTGTTTTCAGTTGTTCTGACAGTGACTGTCTATCGTGTTTTTACGGAAATTCCGATTCGTGAAGGACAAAGTATCTGGTCTCCAGGGAACAAGCTTTCTGATATTTGGATCAATACCAACACGATAGGCGCATCAGTGATGACACTGGCTTTCTTAATTAGTGGTTTTGCTAGCTCATTTGAAAAGTGGTACATTCGTCTGCTAAGTGTTCCAGCTGTCGTTGCAGCTTTTGCCACAATTTGGGTTTGTCAGTCAAGAGGTGCATTAGTTGCATTGATCGTTTTTATTCTTTTGGACTTGATTCCTAAGTCATTTATGCGAGTGACTCGCGCACCATTTATCATTTATACGGTGACCGCAGTTGCCGCTTTACCACTTTCATATTTTGCGGCAGCTTCAAAAGAAGTAAATCTTTTTACTGGAAGAGAAGAAATTTGGGCAGATTTTTATCAGACTTTGGCTGCTAAAACGCAACAAGTGTTGGTAGGAATGAAACCTTATTTTTACACGAAACGAGCAAATCAAGTTTTGGGTAATCATAATAGTTATAATTCTTTCTTGAATCTTTATGGAGTGATTGGATTAGCCATCGTGGTTACTTTATTACTGATTTTTATTGGTCGAAGAACACTAAAAGGTGATTTATCGAACGGCCAATTAACTTTTATCTGGGCTTTCTTTGGCATAATGACACAATCTTTTATGGAAGATACTTTGACTTCTTTCGCTTGGCTTCCGATTATTTATCTATTACTAGGAATGAGTGTTCACCGCTTTGACCAGCCAACAGAAATGCAAAAAGTACCTGATGAATTAGAAACAACAGATGAGTCGTTCGAAAATCCAGAAGAGAATCACAATGAATTTTCACGGATGAAGAAGTATCATCATTAAGAAGTAATCGGAGAGAGGCTGAAACAGTTTTGTTTCACTCTCTTTTTTTATAAAAATAAGTATGCATCAGAAATGAAGTAATACCTTGCTTGATTGCAATTAGAAACTATCTTTTGTAGAATAGTAACGGTCGAGTATTTGTTACTTAATAGAAAAATTAAGAAATAAATAATATCGCAGTCAGCTAGTAAAAATATGGTAAAATGGCAGTTGATTGTAATTAACAGAAATCGCTTGGAGGAACACAAATGTTTAAAGATCTGTTTTTATTTATGAAAGATATTTATCAGAACAGAAAATTATTGATTCAGTTTTCATTAAATGACTTTAAATCACGTTATGCTGGTTCTTTTTTAGGAATCATGTGGGCATTCATCAACCCGATATTCACTGTGTTGATCTACTGGTTAGTCTTTGGCTTCGGCTTGAAAGCTGCAATGACTGATGGTAAATATCCATTCATTGTTTATCTGATTACGGGGATGGTTCCCTGGTTCTTCTTCTCAGATGCATTTACCTCAACGACGTTAGTCTTTCGAGAGTACACGTATTTAGTCAAGAAGGTCGTTTTCAACATTCGTATCTTGCCAAGTACGAAAATTTTATCTAATTTATACACACACCTCTTTTTTATCGTGATTGGCTTAGTTGTGACAATTGGACATGGAATATTCCCAACCATTATGACACTACAACTGATTTATTATCTATTTTGTATGTGTGCATTTCTAACAGGGATTACTTGGTTGACAGCATCTATCCAACCGTTTTTACCAGATATCGTACAATTCATTACGATTTTGTTGCAATTGATTATGTGGACATTACCAATTCTTTGGAGTCCAAGTCAGTTTAACCCGACAATTGTTCAAATTTTGAAATTAAATCCACTTTATTACATCGTTCAAGGGTATCGTGAATCTTTCTTGAGCCAAGCGTGGTTCTTTGAACATGGCATGTATACTTTATACTTTTGGATAGTTACATTAGCATTCTTTGTGGTTGGTTCAGCTGTGTTCCGTAGACTGAAACCACATTTTTCAGATGTACTGTAAGGAGAATAGAAATGACAGAATATGCGATTAAATTAGAAAACATCACCAAATCATATAATATGTACGCAAAACCGAGTGATCGTTTTCGTGAGGCACTGAATCCTTTCAAAAAATCTTATCACGATGTCTTTTATGCATTGAAAAACGTTAATATTGAAATAAAAAAAGGCGAAATGATTGGTTTTGTTGGCGAAAATGGTTCAGGAAAATCGACGATGCTCAAAATCATTACCGGTGTGTTGACACCTTCTGCTGGTACAATGGAAATCGATGGAAAAATTTCTGCATTGCTTGAGTTAGGTTCTGGATTCAATCCAGAATATTCTGGCTATGAAAATATCTTTTTAAATGGTATGGTCTTAGGATTTTCACGAGATGAAATTGAAGGTATGGTCGATGACATCATTGATTTTGCCGATATTGGGGATCATATTTATCAACCAGTAAAAACTTATTCAAGCGGGATGTTTGTCCGTTTGGCATTTGCGGTAGCAATCAATGTGAATCCAGATATTTTGATTGTTGATGAAGCATTAGCAGTCGGTGATTTAGAGTTTCAATTGAAATGTATGGAAAAATTTACTGAAATCAAGAATTCTGGAAAAACGATTTTATTCGTATCGCATGATATTAGCTCAATTCGTCGTTTTTGCGACCGTAGTTATTGGTTGAAAAACGGTGAAGTCGTAGAATACGGGGACACGATGGACGTTACGACCAATTATGAAAACTTCTTGAAGAAAAAATCAGTGAAGACAGTTGACCGCAATAAGAATCAAGTTGAACGTCATGCCGCACCAGATATCGTTGATGTGCTAAGTGCCGAATTGCTTGATAAAGAGAAGAAACCGGTCGATATGATTGAACAAGGGGAGACACTCTTTGTGAAAGTTACCTATAATGTCAAAGACGAGTCAATCAAAAAGCCAGTCTTGGGGATTGCTTTACGAACGGTTGATAATTTTTATGTTTGTGGCTTGAACACATTATTGGATGACATAACGATTCCTTGGAAAAAAGGTGAAAATGTTTTTTATCTTGAATATGAAAAACTAGGCTTACTAGCTGGTGAGTATTATTTTGATGTGGCAGTTTTTGAAGAAAATGCTACAGTTCCGTTAGTTTATAAGACAAAATATATGAACTTATTTGTTAGTGGCTCATACATTGGTGAAGGTATTGTCATCTTGGATCACAAATGGGAAGAAGGTAGTCAAAAAGATGAAATATGATTTTGAAATGGATTTAGATGAGCAAAGTAGTGTTGGAAAAATCGCCGCTCAAATCAAACCAGGAAGCAAAGTGTTAGAATTTGGTCCGGGAAATGGCCGATTAACAAAACATTTGATTGGTGCGAAGCAATGTGAGGTTAGCATTGTCGAATTAGATAAAGAGCTATTTGATTTTGTGAGTGAATTTGCACAGGATGGCTTTTATGGGGACATTGAAAGTTTTGAATGGGCCACTTATTTTGAAGGTCAAACATTTGATTATGTTTTGTTTGCAGATGTCTTGGAGCATTTGGTTGATCCAGGCGCAACTTTGAAAAAAGTCAGTGAATTTTTGAGTGAAAATGGAGAAATTTTGATTACGTTCCCTAACTTAGCTCATAACTCTGTAATGATTGATTTATTTAATAATCAACTTCCATGGACTTCTTATGGCTTGTTAGATGAAACACACAATTCATTTTATACGCATGAGGGTTTTCAAAGAGTGTTTGAAAAAGCTGGCTTGATGATTAACATCGAAGACTATTTATACTTAGCAGTAGAAGACACCGAGCTTTCTTCTCGTTACGAAGATTTGCCAGAAGCGGTTCGATATGACTTCAAAATGCGTCCATTTGGAGAAGTTTATCAATACTTCTTCTCGTTAAAAAAACAGGCAGTACCCGAAATTGCACAGCCACAAAATTCAAATTACGTCAAAGTCTTTGATTTGGTTCAACAAACGGCTGAGGGAGAAACTAGTCAACAGATTCCTATTAACAATTACACTGGTGAAAACCAACGTTTGACATTTCCAATTGCTGAAAATATTGAAAACGTGTTATTCCGTTTTGAAAAACAGCCAAGTTTTATTGAATTTACTGCTGAAATTGCGGGAGAAAAAATTGATTTCATTCGTTCAAATGCTGCGCTAAAAACAAACAGGGATTGCTATCTATTTGATGGAAAAAGCGTACCAGAATTAGCAGTAAAAAATGTCGCTGGACATGAATTAACGGTGAATATCCATTATCGTTTTATTGGAGAGCTTACTCAAACTTTCTCAGAAGTCTTGGAAACTGTTCAACCAATGATGGCTGTTCATCAAGAATTGACAGGGAAAATAGCAGATTTAGAAAAAGATAATTATCAAATTAGAGAAGAAAATGCTAAGCTTGATCATTACTTGCAAACAACAACTACGCGTTATTGCTCACTTTTAGATAACGATGAATGGGCAATTAAATCAAAAAAAACTCGTCGAACAAAAGAAACTCCTAAAAAAGTTCAAGCAAAAGAGTTAGCTTTATGTATTGATGAAAAGCATTGGGATGAAGAAACCAAAGTTTTAACAATTATTGGTTGGGGCATCTCACAAGCAGATCGAAACGCATTGTCTTATCATTTATCAGTAGATCAATCACCGTTTTTCGATGCTAAACCGATTTATCGCAAAGAAGTGAATGAGGCTGAAAATCTTGCAGAAAATGTTTCTGCCGGTTTTGAATTGCAGATTCTTTGTGAACATGAACGTACATTTTTAATTGAAGTAACAGCAGAAAATGGTCAAACTTGGATTATTGAAATGTAATTCATTGGCCTACTTGATAAAGGAGTAACTGGACAGTGACAAAGAAAGAAATTGCTGTATTTATTGATACAATCACTCGGGAACGAGCTACTGGAGACTTACTTATTGTGGGTTGGGCAATTGATGAAGTAACTAAAGAAATCCCTTCAGTCACAGTAGAAAAAAGCCAAGTTTTGATTGAAACAACGCCTGTCGTTCGTTTGGACATCAATCATTTATACGAACTAGATGTCAAAACGCAAAGCGGATTTAAAATTCGACTTTCAGGAAAATTAAAAGGAAAAGCTATCTTAGATTTTCAGACAACTACTCACCAAAATGGAATTGCCGTGAAGCTAAATGGACGTTATCCTTTCGATGATGGATTTGAGACCTCTTGGCAAAAACAAATACGTTTGCTGAAAAAAGGTGTCAATTACGCAAGAACACATGGCTTAAAAAAAGCTGTTCGTCGCGTCAAGCTAGAATTGAAACCTGGTTCAGTTGACTATGCAGAGTGGATTACTCGTCACGAAAAAGTTGATTTAGAAGCACAGCGTAAAGCTGCTGCTACCTTAGAATATCGTCCATTGATTTCAATTGCTATGCCTGTTTACAATGTTGAAATTAAGTGGTTAGAAAAATGCATTGATTCTGTTCTAGGACAAACGTATGATCACTGGGAACTATGCATTAGTGATGATGCTTCAACAGATCCGGCTATTCGCAAATGTCTGGAAACTTACCAAGCAAAAGACGAGCGAATCAAAGTCGTCTTTCGACAAGAAAATGGACATATTAGCTTAGCAACTAATTCAGCTTTAGAATTAGCTTCGGGTGAATTTTTAGCTTTGTTGGACAATGATGACGAGTTGCCAGCTTCAGCGCTATATGAAGTAGCCAAGGTATTGAACGAACGACCTGAGCTGGATCTAATCTATAGCGACGAAGATAAAATCGATTCTGATGGGAATCGTTTTGACCCCCATTTTAAAGCTGATTGGTCACCAGACACACTAATGGGAAACAATTACATTTCTCATCTAGGTGTTTATCGCACAAGCATCGTGAAAGAATTAGGTGGATTTCGTAAGGGATATGAGGGCTCACAAGATTATGATCTTGTTTTACGTGTGACAGAAAAAATTCCAGCAAATCATATTTATCATATTGATAAAGTTCTGTATCACTGGCGAACGATTCCAGGTTCTACAGCAAGTAGTGGCGAAGCGAAAAGTTATATTTATGATTCTGGTGTAAAAGCTTTGACTGATGCACTGAATCGTCGTGGAATCAAAGGGAAAGTACGTCCGGGAAGAATCTCGGGTTTTTATGAAGTGATGTATGACGTGATTAAAGAAGACTTAGTGAGTGTCATTATTCCAACTAAAAATGGGTATGAAGATTTAAAAGTCTGTGTTGATTCAATTATTGAGAAAACAACATATCCCAACTATGAAATTATTATTGCAGATAATGGAAGTACGGATCCAAAAATGCAAGAATTGTTTGCAAACTACAAAGAACGTTTAAACGATCGTTTCATTGTCGAGTTGATTGATATTCCGTTTAACTACTCACGGATCAATAATCTAGCAGCTGAAAAAGCAAGTGGAAAGTATTTCTTATTTTTGAACAATGATACTGAAGTTATTGCACCAGACTGGATGACGACAATGGTTTCTTATGCACAATTTGATCGAATTGGCTGTGTAGGTGCAAAATTGTATTATCCAGATGAAACAACCCAACATGCTGGTGTCCTTGTTGGAATTGGTGGCGTAGCAGGACATGCGCTAAATAATTATGATAAAACACACTGCGGTTATTTTGGTCGTTTGGTGATTGATGTTGATTATTTAGCAGTGACTGCAGCTTGTATGATGGTTAAAGCAAGTGACTTTCATGCTGTTTCCGGATTTGACGAGACATTAGAAGTTGCATTTAATGATGTTGATCTATGTTTGAAAGTCTATGAACTGGGACGTAACAATGTTTACGCACATCAAGTGGAACTTTATCATTTTGAATCAAAATCAAGAGGATATGAAGATACTCCAGAAAAACAAAAACGCTTTGCTGGTGAAATCAAAAAAATGCAAGACAAGTGGCCAAGCTACATTGCACATGATCCATTTTACAATGATAATTTGACTAAAGAAGGTATTGGCGATTTTTCTCTAAGACCAGACTAATCAAAAGCGATAAACGTATCGAACTTGGATACGTTCATCGCTTTTTGTTATTTATCACACCTGTAAGAATGAAGACACCGAGTGTGGATTTTAGAAACAAAAATGAAAAGATAAAATAGTCTATTTTATTGCATATAATAGTTTAATTTCCTTTACATTTTGGTTACTCGCTAGGCTTTTAAGGCTTGCTATGGTAAGATGATAAAGGCATTATTCTGAGGTTAGGAGTGTATATATGAATAAAAATGGGGAGTGGAGCGCCGCTCGCAGAATATTTATTATTTTAATGGATGTGATTGTTTATAACGTTGCAGTCTATATAAGCTTTTTACTGAAGTTTCAAGGAGAAATACCAGTGCGTAACTTTGAAACTTTTGAGAATTCCGCAGTTTTTATTTCGATTATATTTATTGTTCTTAATATTTTGTTAGGGGCTTACGTCTTTTATAATCGAATGATCAGCGACATTATTTTTGTAACTGTTATTGGTCAAGTATTGATGACCTTTGGGATTATGATTGTAACTTTTGCTGGGCGTTGGTTTGCATTTCCGCGGTTAGTTATCTTACTTTCTTTTGTGATCGGAACGATTTTGGTCAGTACTTATCGCATTTTGGTGTATAAACTTTACTTGAAAATCAGCAGTGACAAAAAAGTGATTATTGTTGGTTTAGAAAAAGATGTTGCACCAGCAATTCAAAATTTCCAATCAAAGAAAAATAATAAACATAAAGTAGAAGCAGTTATCGTTGATCATTTTTATGAGCATACGAAACAACTGATTGATGGAATCGATATTGTGTACTTGGCTTCGGAAATTGAAGAACAAGAAAAAATTAAAATCTACCAGTTGGTTACCAAGAAAGAAAAAAAATTATTTTTAAATACAACATTTGAAAACTTGATCATGATCAATCCAAATATCATGAATTTTGAAGATGAAAGCATTATTGAATCATCTGGTTTTAGAATACCTCCAGAAGATGAGCTTTTCAAACGATTATTTGATATTCTTGTTTCACTTGTTTTGTTGATCTTGGCTTCACCATTTATGTTATTAACAGCGATTTTAGTAAAAGTAACATCACCAGGTCCTGTTATCTATAAGCAAGTGCGTATCACAAAAAATCAAAAAGAATTTTCGATTTATAAATTCCGTTCAATGAGCGCAACAGCTGAATCAAAATCAGGCCCAGTCCTTGCTAAAAGCAATGACGCACGCGTAACGCCTGTTGGTAAATTTATTCGTGCCGTACGATTTGATGAATTACCACAAATCTTTAATGTCTTAAAAGGCGATATGTCAATCGTGGGTCCACGTCCAGAACGACCATTCTTTGTTGATCAATTTAATGAAGAAAATCCTTATTACTATTTACGTCATAATGTCCGTGCGGGTATTACTGGCTATGCGCAAGTCTATGGGAAATATGTCTCAGACTACAATAGTAAGTTGCGTTTTGATTTGTTATATATCAAAAAATATTCGTTGTTATTGGATTTGAAAATCTTATTGCAAACAATTAAAATTTTATTCGATAAAATGTCTTCACAAGGTGTGGATGAAGAAGCTGCTTGTTCTTTAGCAGAACTGCATTTCCCAGAAGATAAGATTTATGGATAAATAGAGATAATTTAAATCAATGCTGTAGCCTAAGCTTAGTAAGCTACACAAAAGATAAGTGGGGAAGAAATTGGAAAAAAATAAAATTAGTATGCTTCTTTCTTTATATGATAAAGAAAAACCAGAATATCTGAATGAAGCATTAACAAGTATTTTTAAACAGACAGTTATGCCAGATGAGATTGTTTTGGTATATGATGGACCAATTAATTCTGATTTAGAAGCAGTTGTACAGAAATTTCAGCAAGTAGCCCCTGATATATTCACACTTGTGAAATTTGAGAAAAATCAAGGATTAGGTGTTGCTCTAGCTAAAGGTTTAGAGCACACTAAATATCAGATAGTTGCTCGAATGGATACAGATGACATTATGGCTCCAGAACGATTGCAAAAGCAATTAGCTATTTTTGAAAGCAATCCTGATATTGCAATCGTTGGGAGTAATATCGAAGAGTTTGTTGACTCGACAGATCAAATTATTGGTCGTCGCCTAGTGCCAGAAACAAATCAGGAAATTTGTGCATTTTCTAAAAAAAGAAACCCGTTTAATCACATGACGGTGATGTTCGATAAGAAAGCGATATTAGCTGTTGGAAATTATCGTCCTTTAAAAGGTTTTGAAGACTATTATTTATGGGTAAGGTTATTGAAGGCTGGTTATCAAGGCTACAACATTCAAGAACCGTTAGTTCACGCTCGTGCAGGTGCTGACATGTATGCTCGACGTGGTGGTATAAATTATTTGTTGCCAGGAATCAAGGGGCGCTACCATATTTGGCGTGATGGACTGGGTTCTGTGACGGATTTTCTATTTGTTACTGGTGGACATGTAGTAATTAGTTTGTTGCCCAATAAACTGCGTGGTAAATTCTACGAAAAGCAGTTAAGAAATTAAGAATTAGGAATATGTAATCTTATTTTTAGATAAAACAGGAGGTTTTTTTTTGTATAGCACAGATGCTAAAATGCAAAAGGTCCAAAAAGTTACCTTGACTATGGCACAGAAAATTGTCGATTTTTGTGAAGAAAATCAATTATTATGCTATTTTTGCGGTGGTGGAGCAATCGGAGCAATCAGAGAAGGTGGCTTTATTCCATGGGATGATGATTTAGACTTTTTTATGCCAAGAAATGATTATGAACGTTTTTACGATTTATGGTCTCAAGCTCAAATCAATCAAACTCTTCCTGTACAGAAAGCTTCAGCAACTTACAATGATCATAATTCATTTATGACGATAAGAGACGAAGAAACAACGTTCATAAAAACATATCAAAAAGATTTAAATATTGTTCATGGTATTACGATTGATATCTTTCCATTGGATGTTGCACCAGATTCTAAAGTTAGCCGAAAAATTCAAAAGCTATGGGCTCTTGTATATGCCCTTTTTTGTTCACAAGTAGTTCCAGAAAATCATGGTGGTATATTAGCTTTTGGTAGTAATTTGTTACTGAATACTTTTAAATCTGATAATATTCGCTATAAAATTTGGTCATTTGCAGAAAAACAAATGACTAAGTATAATCAAAAGCCGACAGAAAATGTGACTGAACTATGCGTTGGACCAAAGTATATGGGAAATATTTACTCTGCTAAGGATTTTTCTGAGGCTGTTTGGGTTCCTTTTGAAGAGACCAAAATGCCAATTCCTGTGGGATATGACAATTATTTACGTGCTGCGTTTGGTGATTACATGCAACGTCCATCTTTAGAAAATCAAAAAACAATACATGATTCAATTTACATTGATCCAGATCATTCATACAAAAATTACCAAGGAAAATATTATTTAACTAAAGGAGCAAGCAACAGATGATTACAGCTATTATTATTGCCGGTGGTGTTGGTAAACGGATGGGGCAAGATATCCCAAAACAGTTTATTAGTATCGATGGAAAACCAATCATTATTTACACACTTGAATCATTTCAGAAACATCCGCAAATTGATCGCATTTTAGTGGTTTGTAAATCCGGATGGGAAGAAACGATGTGGGCTTACATTAAAGAATTTAATATAAGTAAAGTTCAGTGGGTAATAACAGGTGGTTCAAAAGGACAAGAATCAATCAATAATGGCGTCCAATTTTTGAAAGACCATTCTGATGAAGATGATACGATCATTATTCATGATGGTATTCGTCCATTGGTTGATGAACTTGTTTTATCTGATGTTATTGTGAAATGTAAGGAATATGGAAATGGCGTGACTTCATTACCTTATAATGAACAAATTTTTATTAAAAAAACGGAGGATACGACGGTTGAATACGTGGACCGTAATACTTTGCGAAGAGTATCAACTCCACAAGCCTATCAATATGGTAAACTGCTTGCAGCTTATAATCGCGCGGTAGCAGAAAACATTGGGATGACTGATTCTTCATACACAAATACAATGATGGTGGATCTGGGTGAGACGTTATATTTTGCAGCTGGTTCTGATAAAAATATCAAGTTGACTACAACGGATGACTTGGAATTGTTTAAAGCTTATTTAAAAATGAAAGATTAGGTGAGATAAAGATGACATTAGTTGAACAGCCCATGTATCAAGCTGATTTGGCGAAAGTAGTTGAGAGTCTACCTGAACTGGAAAAACTTGATGGTAAATCAATTTTAATGATTGGTGCTTCTGGAATGATTGGCTCATTTTTAATTGATACTTTGATGCTAGCAAACCAGCAATTGGGATTAAAAATCAAAGTATTTGCTATGGGGAGAAATAGGGAAAAACTTGAAACGCGTTTTTTAACATATCGAAACTTGTCAACTTTTGAGATTGTTGAAGGCGACGTGACAGAACCTTTACCGGAAGAGCTTTTGGTTGATTATATGATTCATGGAGCAAGCAACACACATCCTAAAGCCTATGCGACTGATCCAATTGGAACTATCATGACCAATTTAGCTGGGACAGATCAAGTGTTAAAACATGCAGCGGCAACCAATGTCCAACGAACATTATTTTTATCAACAGTTGAAATTTATGGTGAAAATCGTGGAGACGTTGAAAAATTTAACGAAGAATATTGTGGTTATATTGACTGTAATACGTTACGTGCTGGTTATCCAGAAGGCAAAAGAGTGAGCGAATCACTTTGTCAAGCATACATTGCGAAAAATGGGTTAGATATTGTTATTCCACGTCTATGCCGAACATTTGGGCCAACGATGTTAACTTCTGATACCAAAGCTTCTTCTCAATTTATTCTAAATGCTGTCAATCACGAAGATATCGTGTTAAAAAGTGAAGGTAACCAATACTTTTCTTATGTTTATGTTGCAGATGCAGTTTCTGCAATTTTGTATTTACTATTACATGGTGAAAGTGGTCAAGCTTACAATGTTTCAAACGAGCAATTTGATTTGCATTTGAAAGATTTGGCAAAAAAATTAGCAAACATCAGTGGTAAAAAAGTTATTTTTGAATTACCAGATGAAATTGAAAGTAAAGGATTTTCTAAAGCAAATACAGCTGTTTTGGACAATACAAAATTGACAGCAACGGGCTGGATGCCTTTATTTGATTTAGAGGAATCGTTAGAACATACAGTGAAAATTATTCAGGAAGTGAAGTAGATGCATAAAATAAGCGTGATTGTCCCAGTATACAATGTAGAAGATTATCTAGAAAGTTGCTTAGATTCAATCTCCAACCAAACGTACTCTAATCTTGAAATTATTGTTGTAGATGATGGGTCACCAGATAACAGTGGACAAATTGCTGACGAATACAAGAAAAAAGATAATAGGGTATCTGTTATTCATCAGCAAAACGGTGGATTGAGTGCAGCTAGAAATTCTGGCTTAGAACAAGCGACAGGAGATTTTGTCTGCTTTATTGATAGTGACGATTGGATTGAACCAGATTATTTAGAACTTCTATATGCCGGTGTTCAAACTTTTAATGCAGAAATATCAGTAATAAAACTGAAAAAGATAAATGATTTAAAAGAACTTAAAGAGTTAACGCCAACCAAGGAAGATTGGTTGGTACTGGATAAACATGAGGCGATGAAATCATTATTCACTAGTAATAATATCGGTTACTCTGCCAATAATAAATTGTTCAATATGAATTTATTTTCTGATTTAAGATTCCCTGTTGGAAAGTTAATGGAAGATAAAGCAACAACATATCTTTTAATTGATAAGTCAAATCGGATTGCTTTAAATTCATCTGAAAAATATCATTATTTCCAAAGTCCAAAAAGTATATTACGAGGTAGTTTTAATCCTAGAAAATTTGATACTTTTGATATACATGAAGAGATTATTATGTTTATTGACAAGTTCTATCCAGAAGTGTCATTAAATGTTCGCTCAAGATACGTCTATACAGCGGTAAGAATGATGATGTCTATGATTGAGAACAACTATTCAAATCAAAAAGATTATGACCGATCAATGGAGATTTTATCTCGCTTTGAGCAAGAAGCTCAAGCAGATCCAGACTTTTCACCAAAATTGAAAAAGTTAATGAAATTTTTATTGAAACATCCTAATCTCCCATATCATTTATCCAAAAGTAAAGTGACAGCTAGTGTCTTGAATAGAATAGAATCTATGAGGTAATTGTAAATATGAATAAAATAAAAAAATTATTTTCTAGATATGTTTTTCCAGTAATTTTTAAAATGTTTCCTTTAAAAGAAAATAGGATTGTTTTTTCTAGTTTCGGTGGTCGAAACTATTCTGGAAATCCACGTGTGATTTCTGAAACAATAGGTAATCAAAATTTGAATTACAAATGTATATGGCTCTTGAAAAAGGGAGTTCAGGTAAATGATTTGCCAAATGATGTAAAGAGAGTAGATACAGATTCTTTACTAAGTACTTATTATTTGTATACATCTAAATTCTGGATTGATGATAGTCGAAAAACGATTGTATATGGAAAACGTAAAAAACAGATTTATTTTCAAACGTGGCATGGGACACCATTGAAAAAAATTGAATTTGATGCAGAAGATAAATTATCAAGTCATTATTTGAAATATGCTAAAAAAGATAGTGAATCAATCACATATCTTTTATCGGGTAATCGCTATAGTTCAGAAAAATATTTATCTGCTTTTCGTGTTTCAAAGAATCAGCTATTAGAAATTGGTACGCCAAGAAATGATAAGCTTGTTTCAAAAGCAAATGTACAACAATCTGATTATTTAAATAAGAATGAAATTACAATATTGTTTGCTCCAACGTTCAGAAATAATATGGAAAATAATGGAATTCCCCAATTAGAAAAACTTGAAATCAACGTGCTGAAAGAATTTTTTGCGCTTCGAGGTCAAAAACTTAATTTTATGACAAAGTTTCACCCCAACGTAAATCAACGTTTAGCTAATGACAAAAAAAGTAGAGAGTATATGAAAAGACATGAAGTGGAACTTGTGGATGATGGTATTCCGCTAGAAAATTTATTTGAAAATGTAGATGTCCTAATCACTGATTACTCCTCTATTTTTTTTGATTATGCTTTATTAAAAAAACCGCTTATTTTATTTAACTATGATGAAGATTCTTACAGCAAGGAACGTGGGTTTTATATTGAGTTAGGTTCATTGCCTGTACCTGTTGCTCAAGATGGAAAGATGTTGATTCAAATTTTTGAAGAACAAGCACAAGATTTGTTGAATAGTTCTGAACGTTTACTGAACTATGTGGGGAATTTTGAGGACGGAACTAGTACAGAAAAAGTAATCGAATTGATGAAGAAGGCAAGTAAATGAAAAAAACACTAAAAGATATTATTTATAATGCAATTTATCAGGTTTTCTTAATTGTTTTGCCGTTAATCACAATTCCAATTCTTAGCCGTAGAATTGGAGCTGACGGGCTAGGCATTTATGGTTATGTATTTTCAATAGCGCAATTTTTAATGACTGTCATTGCTGTAGGAATGAATCCTTTTCGTATTCGTAATATTGCAAAAGCGCGAGATGACAAAAAAGAACTCTCGATGCAGTTTTGGAATATTTATTTCATGCAACTTTTAATTGGACTGGGTGCCTCAATTGTTTACATCATGTATATTTATCTATTTGATATCCAATACAAAAATTTGTACTTCATTCAGTTGATATTTATTTTGGGGTTAACACTGGATATCTCATGGTTTTTCCAAGGGATTGAGGAATTTGCAAAAGTTGTAATAAGGAATACGTTAATCAAAATTTCTTCAGTTTTTTTAATTGTCTTATTTGTAACTACCAAAGATGATTTGTGGATTTATGTTTTTATTACATCTATCACTAACTTTTTAGGAAGTCTGGTTTTTTGGCTAAATATCAAAGGTAAGGTATACAGACCTAAATTTAATTCAGCTCTTTTTAGAAAATTGTGGAAACCCGCTTTTATTATCTTAGTCCCACAATTGTTTATGCAAGTATATACGACATTAGATAAAACGGTCGTTGGTTATTTTGTTAATCCTACTGAATTATCTTATTATGATCAGTCGCAAAAGATAGCTAGAATTATCCTGGCTGTGCTTTCTTCTATTACAATTGTTATGCTTCCAAAAATCTCAAAAGCACAAGCTAATGGTGATAAGCGTAATATTCTAATTTACACAAAAAAATCTTTTGATTATACATTTATTATTGCGATGATTTTATTTAGCGTTGTTTTTGTCAATACGAAAGAATTTGTTCCATGGTTCTTTGGTGAAAAGTTTGAGCCAATGGTAATCAATATGTTACTCTCATGCTTACTCATTATCTTTAGCCCAATTGGAGGGGTATTTGCTAATCAATTTACGATTGCAATTGAGAAAGACAAAGAATTTGCTTATCCAATGATTATTGGAGCTTTGATCAGTATAGTTGGTAACATTTTATTAGTGCCTAAATATGGTGCGCTAGGGGCAACATTAGTACTCGTAATTGTAGAATTTTTGGTCTGCTTCTTCAGGATTTTCTTTATTAGAGATGAAATTCAGGTTGGTTATTTCTTTGATAAACGAATCAATTTATTCTTCGTCATGGGTATGGCTTTGTCGTTGTTGTTTTACTATTTTGTTCCTACAATATTAAACTCTAGCTTCTTAGATATGGCACTAAAATCTATCATTATTGTGCTAGTGTATCTACCAATTGCTTATTTTAATTTTCCACATCTAAAAGAAGAAATTAGTAGAATGTTCAAATAAAACAAAACTCCTTCATTATTTTTTAAATAATGAAGGAGTTTTGTTTTATTTACTTGTCTTTTGAATTAAGATCTTTTTTTATTTGTGTCGTAGAAATTTCAGGAGTTCTAGGCAAGTAGATAACTTCTGCATCTGTTAGTTGTTCTAACTCATCAAAGTGTCCTGCCCAGTCATCGCCCATCACGAAGTAATCGACTTGAAATTCTTTAATATCTTTTGCTTTTTGATCCCAGCTTTTTTCAGGGATAACTAAGTCAACGTATCGAATAGCTTCAAGAAGTTGTTTTCTTTTCTCATAGCTAAAATAACATTTTTTTTGTTTCTCGTCCCAATTAAATTCATCTGTTGAAAGAGCAACAATTAAATAGTCACCATATTCTTTAGCACGTTTTAGCAAGTTGATGTGTCCGTAGTGTAACAAGTCAAAAGTACCATAGGTAATTACTCTTTTCATTTTTCACCTCTCGAAATTCATTAATATACATTGTTAGTCTAACATTTTTTTGATAGAATTGGAAGGTACAGGTTAATTTCAAAAAATACAACTAAGAGAATATTCAAAGAATGTTTTAAAAGAAGAAAGTTATTGATGGGGGGATTGTTAGTTAAGCAATAGCGCATTAACTATGACGGTGTTAGTGTTAGAAATAGGAAAATAGTAAGCTTAATAGTTCGATGTATAATTCTGGAATCATCATGTATTTAGTATTGCGAAAGGCATAAATTTCTTTTTATATTTTGATATATAAATTTTATGGATTAGGAGAGTAAGGAATGAAATTTAAAGTAAATATTTCTTTTTATAAAAGAATGTTCAAAAAATATGGGGTTTTTGTTCTTGTAGTTACGGCTTTGTTTGGAATGCTACTTGCTGGAATCCAATATTTTGCAAACGATAGTTATACATCAGAATCAAAAATTATGGTAAGTTTGCCTCAAAATGAATCAACAACGAATGCTGATGCTATTGTGGCTAATCAAGAGATGATTGGTACTTATAGTGAAATTATAAAGAGTGATGAATTTTTGGAACCAATCGCTGATCAATTTGAAAATTTAGACTTAGAAGATTTAAAAAGCAATATAAAAGTTGAAAAAGCAGAAAATTCCTATGTTTTCAAAGTCAGCATGATTGGAAGTTCTGAATCTGAGGCTAAAAGTCTTGGTGAAAAAATTACTTCTGCTTTTGAAAAAAACATTGGACAATATATTTCTGTAGAAAAAGTAAAAATTCTTTCTTCTAACGTGTCTTCAAGTGACAGAGGTGGAGCTGTATCTATACTTCGCTCCTTATTAATTGGTGTTCTTACAGGATTTTGTTTATCAATAGGTATACTATTAGTTAGGGAATTTATTGTATTTGAATAGGAGAATTTTATGAGTATAGTATTTTGGTTCTTTTTAGTGAATCCCTTAATAGGGGTCCTACTGGTCCCAAAGTTTATTTTTGAAGAAAAGAAGAGAATTAAGGCATGGTCTTTTTTGCTAGGAACTTCATTTGGATATATGAGTTATTTTATCAACCCTTCGCCAACAATCGATTTAGCTAGATACTTCGAAAAAATAGAGATGTTAGCTAATTTTTCAATGAGTCAGTTTTTGAGCTACTACGATTTGAGTGCAAAGTTAGATTTGTCTAATTGGTTTTTCTTTTTAATTTCAAAGTTAAATGATGTCCATTTTATGCCTCTCATAGTAATAACGTTTGTATACACTATTATTTTTTATATGATTCTTGATAACAGTACAAGGAATGAGCTTAGCAATAAAATCGTCTTTTTACAGATTGCAATTGTCGTTTCATTTCTTTCCTTCCCAGGAGTTACGAGTAATATACGAAATATTTCTGCTTTCGTATTATTTATGTTTGGATTTTATCTAGAAGTCTATCACCAGAAAAAAAACACTCAAGTATGGGGAATATATGTTTTATCAGTGTTACTTCATAAAACGGCTGTAATTTTAATTGCATTCAGAATTTTAAGTTATGTTATTTCGAAATTAAAGAGTAAAAAAATATTACTATCTATCACTCTGATTTTTCTATTTTGTTCCTTAACAGTCAGCGTTATATATCATGTTGTTCATATGATACCATTTACTGTCCCATTAACATCCATAGTAGACAAAGCATATACTTATGCTACTGGTTTTGGCAGTGATAATAGTTATATGGCCTATATTCAAGGAAGCTTATTCATGAAGTTACAGAAAATCTTTTATTTATTAATCAATCTTCTATTTTTGTTTTTATTTTATAGAAATGATTATGTAAGTAAGATTTTTTCTTTTGTGAAAGATGACAAAAAGCAACAATTTATGTTATTTTACTTTCTTAATTTAGTTTTAACTATAGGTACAATCCCTATAATTTTACCAGTCTATTGGCGTTTTTCGTTTGTCTCAATTATTTTTTCTTGGTGTATAGTAACAGCTAAAGCGATGAGGGGACAACTATTGATAATAGTCACCATTTTTTTAATTTTGGGTGGAATTATTTACCAATTGCTGGTTTTAGGACAATATACAGATTTTATTGAGTTTATTGTAAACTTATTTACGAATAATTACTTTTCTATTTTTTTGCGCTGAACGGATAAAATCAGTAAATATATTATCGAAAGTCTGACTTGATGCCTGAAAAAATATGCAATACTATTAATGTGATAATTAAAAAAATGGAGTGAGATTTGTGGATAACATATTAATCACTGGCGGAGCTGGATTTATTGGCTCTACGCTAGCAAATTATTTAAGTAAAGAAAATAAAATCGTTGTTGTGGATGATTTATCCATGGGAAAACAGGAGAATTTAGTTGTATCAAGTAATCTTAAATTTGTAAAAGGTGATGTGACAGATGAAAGCCTAATGGAGAAATTGTTACGTGATCATTCATTTGACTATATTTTTCATTTAGCTGCGGTTGCGAGTGTTGCAGATTCTGTTGCGCGTCCAGTTGCAACACATCGGGTGAACTTTGAAAGTGTTTTGATGTTATTAGAATTGATTCGCCAATATCAACCCAAACTAAAGCGTTTAGTTTTCAGTTCTTCTGCAGCTGTCTATGGAGATGAATTGACTTTACCAAAACAAGAAGAGTCTGTGATTCGTCCGTTGACACCTTATGCAGTGGATAAATTTGCAGCAGAGCAATATGTTTTGGATTATTATCATTTGTATGATGTGCCAACTAGCGCCGTTCGTTTCTTTAATGTGTATGGGCCAAATCAAAATCCAAATTCACCTTATAGCGGTGTTATTTCGATTTTAATGGATCGCTACAAAAAACAATTGGCAGGTGAGGCAACTGTTTTCACTTTGTTTGGTGATGGCAGTCAATCAAGAGACTTCGTTTATATCGAAGACGTGATTCAAGCGTTGATGTTAGTGGCAACGAAGGAAGAAGCATTAGGCAAACAGTTTAATGTAGGCACCGGTGACGGTACAACGTTACTTGAATTGATTCAGGCAATTGATGAAATTTTACAGGTGAAGTTGAAACTGAAATTTGAAGAGGAACGTTCAGGGGACATTCACGACTCTTTGGCAAATATTTCAAAAATCAAAACATTAGGCTATCAGCCAAAATTTGATATTTTGGCTGGTATGAAATGCTATATTGAAAGTGAGCTTGTCAAGTAAAGAATTTACTTTGAAAAAATAGCGGGGCGGTAATTTTACTTACCACCTCGCTATTTTTTTGTAGTTAAAATTATGAAGGAAGTTTTTTGCCTGTTAGAATTTCGTACAGTTGATTCCTGATAGCAACTGCCCCAGGTTTGATTTTTGTGTCAGATTGGATATTACTTTGCATAACGATTGCGTTTTTAGTATCTTTTGTCATAGCAACAACTGAGTGAAAACGATTGATGTTCCCTTGCGCTAAAATGTAATCTGCACCGCTGTAAACACCCCCGCTATAAGGATGTTTCAGTTGATTATTCTGCCAAAGTGAGAAGAGTAGTTTTTTGGGAATAAGTTGACCGGATAGTACTTTTGTAAAAAAAGCTGCCAAGTCATACGTATTCATACTGATATTTCCGGTTCCTAATTCGTTATGGATCGCAGTTTCGTTTTCATCTAACTCTTTCCAGTAGTCATCATCAGCTGACATTTGATAAGATTTTGCATGCTGAGAAGAATTTTTGACATTTTCATAAAAATCGGTGTGTTGCAATTGAAGAGGTTTGATTAACGAATCTGATAATAGCTCTTCATAGCTTTTATTAGTCAACTGCATTAGAATTCCCGCCAATAAAGTAAAGTTTAGTGGTTCATAATGATACGTCTGGTAATCAGTCCATTTTAAATGTTCTACAGTAAATTGAACAATGTCACGGTCAGTCAGTGGAACAGAAGGTTGCTCGGTCTTATGCAACCCTGATCGCATTGTCAACAAGTCGTGAATCGTGATTGATTGACTACCTGGAATTTGCGGATAGAAGGTTGCTAAAGGTGTTGTAAAGCTTATTTTTTTCTGTTCGATTTGTTTTAGAATGAGGAGTGCCGTCATCGCTTTTTGAATCGAACCAATCTGATAGTCGAGTGATAGAGAATTTGGCTGATTTGTTTCTTTGTCTGCATAGCCATAAGTTTTCTCTAAGATAATTCGATTGTTTTTTCGAACATAGATTGTGCCAATATATTTCGATTTTTTCAGCAATTGATCCATTTCCGTTGCTGCTTTTTTCTCGGAAGCTGTCAAGTTTACGACAGTTGCTGGTTCTTGATCTGCAACGGGCTTGATTGTGTCAGAAAGTAGGAGCAAATACCAACTCGTGGTTACGCATAATCCCAGAAAAAATGTTAAGATAGCAAGAAGAACCGTCTTTTTCCTTGCTTGCCTTTTTTGATGTTTTTTATTGTGCATAGGATGACCCTTTCTGATATTTGTTAAAACATCTTCATTTTAATACGGATAGTAAGAAGATTCCTACTAACAATTTTGCAATAATATATTTTATGAAAAGAATTCACTCTGAAAGGAATTTCATGTATAATGGATGAAGTTATGAACTTGAGAGTAAGGAGGAGTTGTTTTGTCAGAAAACAAACAACATCCAGAAGAAAAAAATAAAATGGAACACACGACAACGCAAGAAGTGATGGTCAAACGTAAAAATTTGCGTAAAAAAGAAGATAAAATCGTTGGCAAGATCATTTTAGTGATCGTAATCACTTTATTAGCAATCGTTGGAGTATTTGGTTTTACTACCTATAAGTATGTTGAAAGTGGTTTAAAACCATTAGATAATTCGGATAGTCAATTGGTTCAAGTAGAGATTCCAAGTGGTTCTTCGAATAAACAAATTGGTGAAATCCTAGAAAACGATCATGTTATCAAAAGTGGTATCGTTTTTAATTATTATACGAAATTCAAAAATTTAACTGGTTTCCAAGCAGGATTTTATCAAATGGCTCCAAACATGACTTTAGATGAGATTGGTAAATTACTGCAAGAAGGTGGTACTGCTGAACCCAAAGAAGTTGCTGATGGGAAAATCACGATTCCTGAAGGTTATGATATCGATCAAATAGCAAGTCGGGTGGCTAAGATTACCGGGAAAGACAAGCAAGAATTTTTAGATTTGATAACAGATGATGCTTTCTTAAAAGAGTTGTATCAAAAATTCCCAGAATTGCTGGAAAGTTCATCTCAAGCTAAAGATGTAAAATATCATTTAGAAGGCTATTTGTTCCCAGCTACTTATGATTATTATAAGGATACTTCGTTGAAAGATTTAGTTATCCAAATGGTTGAAAAAACAGACTCAGTTATGCAAGATTACTATGCGACGATTAAGCAACAAAATCGCACTGTTCAAGAAGTATTGACATTGGCATCTTTAGTTGAAAAAGAAGGCGTCAAGGAAAATGATCGTAAGAATATTGCACGAGTTTTCTATAACCGAATTGAGTCAGATATGCCGCTACAAACGGATATTTCCGTTTTATACGCTCTTGGCGAACACAAAGAGACAGTAAGTTATGCTGATACTGCGGTTGATTCTCCATATAACTTATACACGAATCCTGGGTTTGGACCTGGACCATTTGATAGTCCTAGTGAGGAGTCCATCAAAGCAGTCTTATCTCCTGCAGATAATGATTATTACTATTTTGTGGCAGACATAAGTACAGGAAATGTTTACTTTGCCAAAACGTATGAAGAACACTTAGAATTAGTTGAAAAATATGTCAATAAATCATAAAATAAACTAGTGTTATTCATTCATTTTTAGAAAAACATTTACATTTTAGAAAAAGCATGGTAATCTTTTTTGGACTATAGTCCATAAAAGGTTACCTTTTGTGGTAGTTTATTGAGATGAAGGAGACGTTACGAATGGTAGAGAAAGTTTACCCAATGACGCTAGAAGGAAAAGAAAAACTAGAACAAGAATTGGAAGAATTAAAAACAGTTAAACGCGGAGAAATTATTGAGCGTATCAAAATTGCTCGGAGCTTTGGTGACTTGTCAGAAAACTCAGAGTATGAATCAGCAAAAGATGAACAAGCTTTTGTAGAAGGACGTATCACAACGATTGAAACAATGATTCGTTTTGCACAAATCATTGATAATAATGGCGTAGATTCTGACGAAGTTTCAATCGGAAAAACAGTTACATTTGTTGAACTTCCTGATGGTGATGAAGAAGAATATACTATCGTTGGTAGTGCTGAAGCTGATCCATTTTCCGGTAAGATTTCAAATGACTCTCCAATTGCACAAGCTTTGATTGGAAAAGTAAAAGGCGATGAAGTAACAATCACTACACCAGGTGGAGATATGTTAGTTAAAATCGTTAAAGTTGAACAGGCTTAATTTTTTGTTAACTAGAGACCTAGAGCATAATCAGATGATTAGTCTAGGTCTTTCTTTTTGGTTTATTTGATAAGAAAAATAGCTTTTTACAACCAGAGACCTATAGTAAAGCTTAGAAAAAATAGGTATGATGAAGAAAGTGAATAGGAAAGGAGCAAGCTGATGAATAGTTCTTTACGATTTTTTGTCGTAGTAGAAACCTTATTGCTATTATTTGCTGTTTGGCAAATTGTTAATAATACAGAAATTTTAATCTTCGTGGTCTTTGGCGCACTCAATATTTATTTGGCACTACGCAAACAACCACGCAAAAAATTCCAAAAATTTCAATTGATTCTAGGGAGCTTGATCCTTTTTTTCAGTTTAGTTAGCAGTCCAGCACTCTGGTTGATGCTGATTTTTGCTGTGTTGTTTATTGGACTAAAGGGTGTTGAAATCTCTGGTATTGATTTAACCAAGAATGCTTTTTGGCGCAAAAAGCAAATGATGATGATTCAGACAGAACAGTTGAAACCACATAACAACGAACGTACGAAACAACAATTGATTGGCAATCAGAGAATTGGTTCAGATGTGTATGAATGGGATGACATCAATATTGCGATTGCTACGGGTGATACAATCATTGATTTAGGCAATACTTTGTTGCCTAAAGATGATAATATTGTCATCGTTCGAAAAGGTGTTGGTCGAACAAGAATTCTTGTTCCATTAGGGATTGCTATCAGTTTAGAACATGCAACGATAGTTGGAAATGTTTACTTTGAAGAAGAACAATTTGCATTGAAAAATGAATCAATCAAAATTTACAGTAATGATTATGACGAGAATCCACGTCGATTGAAAATTATTACGAATACCTTGCTTGGTGATGTCGAGGTGATTCGTGTATGATTGGGAAAATTTCTCGACCAATGATTGCCTTTTATGCCTCGCTTAGCACATTTATGGTTATTTTATTCGCTATGTTCACCTATTTTTATGCAAGTAAACAGAAACATTGGTGGGCAGAATTACTGCAAGCAAGATTGCTTTATGTACCACTGATTTTTCATCTATTTGCGATTTCTTTAGGTGTAGGATTATTGACTTTTTTGATCGTATCAGTTGTTCAAAAAACAAGATATGGTAAAATCGAAGAAAAGTTACGAGCAATTTCTTCTGGGAACTATGATGCAAAAATTTTGGATCAACCGATTTTAGCAGCAGCTGATAACGAATATATCAAAGATATTGACCAAGAAATTATTAAAATTAAAGAAAAAATGATTGAAGTTTCTAGTGAACTTCAAATTTTGACAAGTCGTCCGCAATATGTAAATGGACAAACAAAAGAAGAAATTTTAGAATTAGAGCGTCATCGATTAGCGCGTGAATTGCATGACTCTGTTTCACAGCAGTTATTTGCAGCCATGATGATGATGTCTGCTTTGACTGAGCAGGCAGAAAAAAGTGATACACCAGAAGTTTTTCGGAAACAACTACGTATGGTCGCAGAGATCATCAACGCTTCTCAATCAGAGATGCGCGCGTTATTATTACATTTACGCCCAGTTAATCTGGAAGAGAAAAGTTTGAAACAAGGAATTGAGCAATTATTAAAAGAATTACAAAATAAAATTCAAATTTCATTGAAGTGGGAGATTGAAGATGTTCAATTATCCAGTTCAATCGAAGATCATCTTTTCCGAATTGTGCAAGAGTTGCTTTCAAATACATTACGCCATGCAAAAGCGAATGAATTAGAGGTTTATTTACACCGAATCGACAATAATTTATTGTTACGGGTCATTGATGACGGAACGGGATTCAATATGAACGAAACGAAAACGGGAAGTTACGGTTTAGGAAATATCAAAGAACGTGTTGCAGGAATTGGTGGCACAGTGAAAATTATTAGCTTTAAGGGACAGGGAACGAGTGTCGAGATCAAGGTTCCTTTAATTAAGGAGGTATAACGGCGGATGATAAAAGTAATGCTCGTAGATGACCACGAAATGGTGCGTTTAGGCGTTTCTTCTTACTTATCTATTCAAGAGGATATCGAAGTAGTCGGAGAGGCTGAGAATGGCTTAATTGGCTATGAGAAAGCAATGGAACTGAGACCAGATGTTATTCTAATGGATTTAGTGATGGAAGAAATGGATGGAATTGAGTCAACAAAAGCTATCTTAAAAGATTGGCCAGAGGCAAAAATTATTATTGTCACCAGTTTTATTGATGATGAAAAAGTATATCCTGCAATTGAGGCTGGTGCTGCAGGTTACTTATTAAAAACTTCGACTGCGCATGAAATCGCAGATGCAATTCGCGCGACGCAACGTGGCGAACGAGTACTGGAGCCAGAAGTAACAACCAAAATGATGGAAAAAATGAGCCGCCGAAACGAACCAATTCTGCATGAAGACTTGACGAAACGAGAAAATGAAATTCTGATGTTGATTTCTGAAGGAAAGAGTAATCAAGAAATCGCAGATGAGTTATTTATCACTTTGAAAACAGTCAAAACCCATGTTTCAAATATTTTGGCAAAACTTGAAGTTGAGGATCGTACACAAGCCGCAATTTATGCGTTCAAACATGGTTTGGTCAAATAACGAAAAAAAAAATAATTGATCATGAACAGCTGATTGAATTTAAAAAGACTGTGGGACAAAACAAATTTGTGTTTGTCCCGCTTTTTTATTTTTTTGAAGGAAAATCAGTCAATTTTTGAAGGAAAAAAGATTGGCTAAGTGATAGAAAAAAGGTTTCGTTTGATACAAGGAATAGTCAAAAAGTAAAGGAGGGGGTGTCCGAAATGAATAATCGTAATCCTAAAATATTTTCAACAATCTGTGAAGAATTTTATTTAAATAAAATTCAAATAAATCAGTCGTATGAGTATAAAAGAATTCATACGACTGATTTATGATGTTTTTGGTTAGTAATACATATATAGGAAATTATCAAACTTGAGCGATATAAATCTTATATAACTTTGCTTATTCTCTGAAATTTCTAGAAAATGAAAAATTCCTATATATATAGTATTCGATACTAGCTCACTAAAATGAAGTACTTCTTGGTAACCAAGGACTCTTTTTTCAATAAGTTTATCTTGTTACGTTCCCAGTTGTATCAATCGCAACAGAATCCAAAATAGCTTGAGTTTCCGCACTTAATACAACGATATTTAATCCTGTTCCGTTCCTCGAATAGTCAACATTATCAATTATGATTTGATTAAAAACGGTATTTTCTTCGTTAATACGCCCACTACGTATGTTAACTTGTTTTTTTCCTATATTAATTTTTTTCTGGCTAAATACTGGATTGCCTTCCAGAGGTAAATGATCTACGTTAGAACCTATGATAGCATCACCGTCTGTAAACACTAGATCATTTACTAAAAAATCAATATATTGACCAGACACATTGCTGTAAGTTCCTGAGAGAAGAACGATATATTTACTATTATTAATCTTACTAAAATATTTCTTTGCTTTAACAATATTCATCAATTCCGAAGAACCATTTTTATAAATAAGTTGCCAGTCTTTTTCACTAACAGATGCAACTGATTCTAAACCAAAGTAATTTGCTGTTGCACGATTTATTTGGGCTTTTTTATCTTTTCCAACATGGGACAAACGATTAGAGTATGCTGGATAATTACTAAGGTTCTCTTCATCAAAATTTGCAAAAACAGGATTTAAATTTCCTAGAGTCTTTTGTTGGACTAAATAATCATATCGTTCGTTTATCTTTTTATGAGATAGTGTAATGTCAATCGTTCCAAGTACGAATGAAAAAGTAAAAGAGACGATTAATATAGTAAAAGTACCACTATAAAATAATTGTTTTTTATCTATTTTATCTGGCCAACTTATTAGTAGCGCAATGACCAAATAAAGAGCACCACCGTAATATGATCGTCCCCAATTTAATCCAGTTGGCGAGAATGCTAATACATAAATAGTAGCAATTCCTGCAAAAATATAGCCTATACTTAAAATTAATTTTTCTGAGTTATTAAAAAGAATAAAGCCTATAACAGTAGCAAGCATGACTAACAAAATAAAATAAAATGCATTTTCTTGTAACGATTGAGTGATTTGAAATACACCTTCTACTAATTTTTTAGTAAAAGACCAATTACTTCGATTAAAATACGTTGATCGAATTGCATTTCCTGGAGCTTTAACCATAATGACTAGTCCAGTTACTGCACCAATTAGTCCTGAAATCATCCATTTTGGAATTGGTTGCTGTCGTAATTTATTATAGCCAATATAGCCTAGTGCTAATAAAACAGCACCACCAGAAGTGTTTTCATTACACCAACCGCTTAACAACCCTAAGAAGAATAAAGCAAAGATACTAACGCAATTGGCGGGATTAATCCACTTTACCTTTTGTGAAACTGTCTGTTTATGATAAATCGCTAAAAATGTTAAGATGATAGTACTTCCCCATAGGTAATTAGCTGCACCTGTTTCCCAAAGAAAGACTTCCCCAAATGCTGGTGTAAATAACCACAGAGAAAAAAGAATAACCAAATATTTAGAGATAGAGTATCTCTTTTTAGTAGATAAAATATAAATTAATAAAGTTACATAAATAAATGCTAATGGATTTAAGATATTGAAAAAAATTTTAGGCATTAATAAAAAAATACGAGCAATAATATGGACGATGGATCTTCCAGTCCATGTTTGATATTGTGTGTACTCATTATTTAAGATGGTGAAAAAACCTTCTGTTTTAGCCATGTATTGTAGATCGTCAGCAATTAAAGGGGTTAAAAAATTTAATAGCACCATGACGAGATACGTTAATATTACAATTGAAAAAAATATTTTTTTTGTGTAGAATATTTTTGGTTCATTCTATACTCCTTTACTTTTTTAATATATACAACATATCATATTTTCCAATTGTTACGTATATCTTTAGTCCATTTTAAGTTAAATATGTATGGATTTTTTCATTTTTTTTTTTGATATTAATTAATCGATTTTTTTAAACAAAAGTGAAGTGAGGGGGGGAATCTAACACGATATAGAGTGTTCTTATTATAAAAATTGGTTCTAAATTAGCTTATGATTGATAGTCTAGGATAACGTAATGTTAATCTTAACAACATAAAATATTTATAAAGACTACACGATTTATTTGAAATGTATTTTTAGTTATTTTATTTTCAATGAAATGTTAGGAAGATTATTTGTGACTCTTTTATGGAAAAGTTCAGAAATTACTGGAATATTTAAGTCCATTTGTGATGTTGAGGTATGAAATATTAATTTTAAAAAGTAAGAAAATTGTTGTAAAGAATCTTGGATTACAGGAAATACTTTATAACTGATTAAAGAAAAATAGTTTTTTGACTTTATAAATATGTTAATAATGATGATGGTTGTAGACACGAAACCCATCCTTTTACACTTTAGAAGATTTGAAAATAAACATGGTTAAGTCTCGCCCCTTTTGTTTTTGAAAAGGCTTTGCTATACTTGAAAAGAAATAAGGATGAAGAGGAGTAATGACTTGAAACAAAATTTTGCAATCATCGGTCTTGGTCGTTTCGGTGGCAGTATTTGTCGCACATTGATTGAATCAGGACAAGAAGTTTTGGCAATCGACAGCAATGAAGATCGCGTAAATGAATATATGAATATTGCTACGCATGCAGTGGTAGCAAATGCGCAAGATGAGATGACTTTGCGCTCGTTAGGAATTCGTAACTTTGACCATGTGATTGTGGCGATTGGTGAAGACATTCAAGCTAGCATTTTAGTAACGCTAATGGTCAAGGAAATGGGTGTACCTAACATACTAGTGAAGGCACAAAATGAATATCATGCACGCGTTTTAGAAAAAATTGGCGCAGATCGCGTAGTACATCCGGAAAGAGATATGGGTGTTCGAATTGCGCATAATTTAGTTTCAAAAAATATTTTAGATTACTTAGAACTGACGGATGCGTACTCATTAGCTGAAATTCGAGTAGCTAATCCTAAGTTTTTCAATAAAACACTTGGCGAACTAAATTTCCGTCAACGGTTTGATTTAACTGTTGTAGCGATTCGTCGAGTGGATCGAACAGTGGTTGTTTCTCCAGCAGCAGATGAGTTTGTCCGTCAAAATGATAATTTATTAGTAATTGGAGAAACGGAAGATGTAGAGATGCTTGACGATAAAATGAATCAATAATTATAGGGGTGAGTGATTTTGACGAAGTTAACAGTAACACCTGCAGCACAAGAATGGTTCAAAAAAGAAGTGAATCCACCTGAAAATCTTGGCATTCGCTTTTTCGGAAAAGTTTATGGTAAAACAGAGGTACACGAAGGCTTTTCGATTGGTTTATCAGTTGAAGAACCAGAAAATGTCATTGAAGAAGAATTGATTGATGGCATGAAGTTCTTTATTGAAGAAGCGGATGAATGGTTCTTCAAAGGATACGATTTAGTTGTCGATTACGACGCCAAAAAGGATGAACCAGCCTATCATTTTGAAAAAAATGATTAACAATAAAATAAAAACAACGGAGAAATCATTGATTGGTTTCTCCGTTATTTTTTGACTAATAACTCTAATCTGCTTCGTTCACAAAACAAAAAATTACGCGATTAATCGATTTTATTCAGTGAGCGAACCTTTATTTTAATAACCAGAAAGCAACTGTACTTGATTGACTACAAGAGTCTGTGTTGAAAGATAACTTTCAAGATTCTTGAGAAAAATATCCATAAATTTAGTTTGAAAATGGGGAGTCAAACCAGCAATGTGTGGAGTAATCAACACATTTTCCATTGACCAAAGTGGGCTGTTTTCTGGGAGTGGTTCCTCTTCAAAGACATCTAGCGCAGCAAAAGCTAGTTTCTTTTGCTTGAGCGCATCAATTAGTTCGTTGGTCTTGACAGATGGTCCACGACCAACATTGATGAAGAGCGCTGTTGGTGAAAAGAAAGTGAACAACTCTTGATTAAATAAACCGTTAGTTTGTTCGGTTAAGGGCAAGATATTGATTACAATATCCATGGTTGGTAAGACTTCTTTAAGTTTTGCTAACGGAAACGTTTCTTTAATATGCTCTACTGGCCGACCAGTCGTGTTGATACCATAGATTTCCATTCCAAAAACTTCTGCTCTTTGAGCAACCATTTTACCGATCCGTCCAGTACCAATAATCAGCAGTTTTTTATTCTGGATTGCTTGATAGTGAACAGATGAGCCAAGCCAATTTTGAGAAACTTGTGCTTTTTGTGCCTGAAAAAGACCACGTGAATATCCAAAGATAACGCCCATTAGATGTTCAGCAATTGATTCACTATGGATACCACTACCATTTGAAAGTAAAATGTCATGCTTTGAGAATTCTTCCAATGGTAATGTGTCAACACCCGCAGAAATGGATTGAACCCATTTCAAGTTATTACTTGCTAGTAGTTCAGACTGAAATTCACGATTCCAACCTAAACTAATCTCGACTTTTGAGAGTTCAGCAGGAGTTAGCTCTGTTTTGAATTGATAATTTGGTGCAAATGTCTGAATTTGTTTTATAAATTCGTCACGAAAAGGACGAGTGGAGTAAATGATTGGCTGTTTCATAGATTTGACCACCTTTCTTGTCTTAAGTTTAGCGCAAAGTATGAAAAGTTTGAAGTAAGTTGATGAGGAAGAGGTCAGCAAATAAAAAAAGAGCTATGACAGCTGTCATAGCTCAAATAGAATTATTGTTTTGGTAATTGAAATCTTGGCCAACCTTTACTTGCCTGAATGAAAATAAATAACCCAACTAATGTGATGAAGATACTTGTATCAAATGTTGGAACAAAAATTAAAAGCACAGTGGAAAGAAGTGTTGGTAAAGTAATCGCATAAATCATTGTTTTTAAACAATCAAGGAATGTTGCTCTAGTCAAACGCAAACGAGCATAGATATAACCGGCAAAGCTTGCAATAATTAATGTAATTAGTAAGTTAAGAAAACTTGGATAAATAGTGATAATAAAAGTCACTGCTTTAATCCAAAACGGAATCGTTGATTTTGCTAAGACTTCACGCATTTGTTTCCCATTCAAGTTAGCTAATGCTTCATTTGAATAACTCAAGGTCATTTCATTGCTACCCAACAAAGAAGTAGTTGTGCCAGAATTTGGTAAGGCAATAACCATTTGATCTTTCAGCATGCCAACACTGATAAAATTACCCATCAAATCAGTTGAGATGTCATGTTCAGAACGTTTTCCATCTGGATCAAAAGTAAAAATGATGGAATTTGTTTGATAAATGAAACCTTCAGCGCCATGGGCATCTAATTGCCCATCTTTGATTTCAAAATCAGGGATTTTTTTTGCAATTTGTTGTCCATCTGTCTTGATGTTATCCAAAACTTGAAAGACTTGGAATGAAATTGGCAAAGCCATGATTACACTTAGCGCTAAGAGATAAAGAATTGATTTCCAAAAAGGAGTTTGTCGTGCCTCTTTGAGATTTTTGAATTGTGTAAATGAACTGAATAATAATTGTTTTGTTGTCATAATAGCTCCTCTTTAGTATTGTCTTCAACAGCAATTCTAGCGAAGTATGGCTGGAAATACAAGGGAAGGAGCCAAAATTACACGATCGATTGGTTGTCAATCAGAAAAATGTTATTCTTAAAGAAATTAGTTGCTTGTTTTTTTATGGCTAAACGAAGCTGTTTACTAATTTTTTGATAATCTGGCTGAAAATTTTGCGAAAATAGCGTATGATAAATAAGAATTTTAATAAGGTAGGTTCAAAAATGAAAGCATATCTGCAAATCAAAGAATTTTTAGAAGAAAAAGGGTACTGGGAAATTTTTGTGTACATTTTTTTTGGCGGACTAGCAACAGTGGTAAACTTCGTGACCTTTGCGTTGGCATTACAAGTATTTGGTTTCAGCATGGTTGTTTCCAATACGATTTCCTGGATTTGTTCAGTGTTGTTCGCTTTTGTAACAAATAAAATTTGGGTTTTTCATTCTAAATCACCAAGTTTTTGGCACGTGCTGGAAGAATTTGGCAAGTTTCTTTTTTATCGAATTGTTTCCTATGGACTGGATATGGGCGCTATGATTTTACTAATTCAGGGGCTCCATAGTAACGAGTATGTGGCCAAAATCATTACACAAATTTTAGTTGTTTTGGCTAACTATGTATTCAGTAAGTTATTTATTTTCAAAAAAACTGAGGTAATCGATGAAATCAAAGAAACCAAATGATCAAATCAAAGAACAATAACAAAAATCGTAGGCATAACTTTTGAAGAAATCTCAACTCTTTGTTACTCTTTTGAGTGTAAAGACTAACAGAATTACTGAGGAGGAAGATTTTCAATGACTTACACATTACCTGATTTACCATACGCATATGATGCTTTAGAACCTTATATCGATGAAGAAACAATGCACCTTCATCATGACAAGCACCATAATACTTATGTTACGAATTTAAATGCAGCAATCGAAAAATATCCAGAACTTGGCGAAAAATCAGTAGAAGAATTAATTTCTGATATGGATGCTATTCCTGAAGATATTAAAACTGCAGTTCGCAATAACGGTGGCGGTCACGCAAACCATTCATTCTTCTGGAAAATTATGGCACCAAATGCCGGTGGCGAACCAACAGGAGCAATCAAAGAAGCAATTGATGCTGCTTTTGGTGATTTTGCTTCATTTAAAGCGGAATTCAAAACTGCTGCAACTGGTCGTTTTGGCTCTGGTTGGGCTTGGCTAGCTGTTGATAATGGCAAATTAGTTGTTACTTCAACTGCTAATCAAGATTCACCTTTGATGGAAGGTCAAATACCAGTGTTAGGCTTGGATGTGTGGGAACATGCATATTATTTGAACTATAAAAATGTACGTCCTGATTACATCGAAGCATTCTGGAACCTTGTGAATTGGGATGAAGTAAATAAACAGTTTGAACAAGCAAAATAACGTGTTTATGTGTTAGTTCTCTCTTTGACTGATTCCGGAAAAAGTGAAAAACAGCCTTGCGAGCGTTTTCTAAATTCGGTATAATATTTTTGTAAGAAGAATTCTTACAAGAACATTTTTTGGAGGCTATACACTTATGGAACACGGAACAGTTAAATGGTTCAACAATGAAAAAGGATTTGGGTTTATCACAGTAGATGGCGGAGATGACGTATTCGTACACTTCTCAGCAATTCAAGGAGATGGCTTCAAGAGCTTAGAAGAAGGCCAAGAAGTTGAATTCACAATTGTTGAAGGTTCACGCGGACCTCAAGCTGCTGAAGTGACTAAATTATAATATTTGTTGAATAAAACGATCTTGTCAAAAACAAGTGACTTTGAAAAAAGTTGACTTCTTTTACAAGATCATGCAAAAAAGGAGTTGTGGCGTATGCCATGACTCCTTTTTTATTTATATTTATAGAAAAAATGGATTATGGAGTAAAACGTTCTTTAATGAAGTGAACCAGTGAATGGATTTGTTTTTCAATGTATTGGATGGAAATTGTAACAGCTGTTGGTTCTTCTTCAAATTTTGGCATGGTAAGTAACGTGTCTGTTGTTCGGATAATCAAATCTGGTTGAATCACAAGATCATTTGTCATAAAAACATTGATGTACGGACGTAAAGAATCATTGATTTTTTTCATTGTCGCTAACTCTAGTGAATGAGGAAGGTCACTTTCAAATTTGATATTGACCTGTTTATCAAAATAAGTTGGTGGAGCAATAATCAGGAATGCTTCCGTCAAAATCCAAGGTTGTAACCAATAGAGCGCTTGGTCTTGATCCTTGAACTCGGTACAGACACGCGTCATTTCCTCTAAGAGTTTTGGATGTTTTTCTTCTATATCAAAAATAAATTCTTTATTTAATGTTAAAAAGTTCGGAAATAAAATGGCGTGCATCGAGTTAGCTAGTAAGGTTGCGTTTAACAGCTTACGTTTTTTGATATGGTTAAGCTGATTTCGTTTCAATGTATTTAAATAGGAAAAAAACTTAATCAAAAATAATCTTGCTGAAGTTTGTTTTGCCAAATGAAGCTTTAGCGCTCTTTCCAAAAAATTTTCTGCTAAATAAAAATTTGTTTTTGACTGCATCCAGAGAAAAGAAAAACGTAATTCTGTTTCCGAAAGTTTATCTCCAATTGCTTGCTGAAAGCTTTCCACTTCTTCCGAAAATTCTTTCCAGATTTGTGTGGTAAATGAAGGTAATGTCTTGTTATCGATTAAATGTCCTTGAGAGGATCGTAAGAGATTAATGGCAGAAATATAGCACCATTGCAGAGCTTTTATTTTATTTGGTTGCTGACCTACAGCTTCAAAAAGACCTTCTACATCAGATAATGTTTGTTCAAAGTCAATGGTTGAAAAAGGCCAGGTTACGCCCTGATAAGTCTCCCATAGAACTAAGTAACTAAAATAGCGAATTTGCGTTTCTTTTCCAGTTAGGTAAATGTCTCCTTTTTTAGTTTTGATTTGGATTTGATAAGGATCAAGTTTTTTATTTAATTGTGTCATATGTCTACGCAAAATAAATTCACTGATCTCAAGTGAATCCAAGAACTCGTTTATTTGAATTTTAGAAAGTAAAATTAACTGGTAAACTAGTTGGAAGATCGGTGATAGAGCTAAGATATCTGAACGTAGGAGCTGATACTCTTTTGCATCACCTGAGAAACGATAATAGGATGAAGTTTTGGAAAAATGAATCGCATTTGGTAATTCTTGGATTTTTTGACAATATTGAGCAGCTGATCGTTTGTCAGATGAGATTGAGTGAGCAAGTTTCTCTAAAGAATAAGACTTTTCTGAAAAGTAAAGTGTTTCAAGAATGGTCAACTGCATTTGTATCGGACGTTCTAAACTAAAAAATTGATTCATATAAGTTATTCCTCCAAAAATTATTTAAAATAGATAATATTAGTAAACTTCGTTAAAAATTCTCGTTTTTTGTAACTTGACAAACGCAAAAAATAAGAAAAAATAACGTAAAACTACAAAAAGATAAAATATCGTATGATATTTTATCTTTTTTGCGTGTTATAGATTTATTTGTTTTATAAGAGTTTTTATCTATTTATGGTGAATATTATAATACATTTTTTATTATTTTTTAATCTTAAAGTAACAATTTCGTTTAATGGTGGTTATTTTATTGACTAACGAGCAAAATAATAGATTTTATAATATACCCTTGATAAACTCCGAATAACTTAAGTTGCTAGTGAATGAAAATACCTAAAAAGGCACCTTTTAGGTATAAAAATCGAATATAAAGGGGAGGTCGTTAGCTACTTCACATATTTATTCTTTTGTCGGAGGACAGGACAGTTAGGAGATGTGTTTCAAAAAGGAGGATAAACATGAAAAAGGACTACCGAAAATTAATGGACCAAAAAGCAAGTGCTAAGCGCCGCTCAAGAAAGTACTTGCTTGTAGGAACGTCGTTAGCAACAGGTATGTTGTTAGGGTTAGCCCCAATTTCAATTGCTACGCCACTTTTTACCCTTGAAACGAACGAAGTTTACGCAGATTTGATTAGCGGACAGCTATTCAGTAATTTAACTTCGTCTAACACAAGTGGAACCACCAGCTCTGCCCCTTATCCTTTAGAAAATACTAGTCGTGCTGTTGATTTTATCATATCAGCAGATAGTGGAATTGATTTAAGTGTTTTACCAGGAAATCGTCTAGCAGTTCTAGCAATTCCAGAAGAAATGCAAGGACTAGTAACGCCAAATGGTGATGGAACATTCTCAACCGAAATTCTGCTTCCTACGAATGCCTTAGATCCGTTACTAACAGTTGTAAATGGTGCGGTGACTACCTTAGTGAATGGAATAAACGCCGCACTAGCACTTAACCCGTTAGCAACAGTAGATTTATCACAAGTTTATACACAGTTAGACTTATTGAATAACCTAAGTAATTTAACGGCTGCTGATGTTGCTTTGCAACTCGAAGCTCAAGGTGATGAATACATCTATGCCGAACTCGAAGGCGTTCTTGAAGTAATCATTCGTGAATCACTAACGGACATTTTAACAGACTTAAATAATGCTGTGCAAGCACTCCAAGCAACGGGTTCGGGTGTTGGTGGCCCGATAGCAGCAGCGGCAGTTAATGGAACGTTAAATGCCACACTTAAACCAGCTTTTACACTCACTTACAATACGGCTTTAGCTTTAGTTAACGTAGGTTCTGCATTGATTGGTAATTTAGTAGATGGCAGTGTGCTTGGTGAAACAACCGTGACCATTCCAACTCTAATCCAAGATCCAACTTATCAAGACTTATTGACAGCGGGAGTAGACATCTCGAATCCCTATGAAGCAGGTTTTTTAGCAACGATGATTAAATCAAGTCTATTGGCGATTGACATTGCTTCAAATTATGACGGGTACACACCGGTTTTCTATGAGGCAAGTGATGTAACTGCTCCTTACAATGTTGAGGTGACTGGAAATGTAGCTGATGGCTATGAAGTCACGGGTATGGCTGATCCTGGTGCTACAGTAAGAATTTATAAAGATGGAGTATTGATTGGTGAAGGACCAGCGGATGAAGTAACAGGAAGCTTTACTATTCCAATTTCTTCAGAGGACGTTGATCCATTAGATGAAATTCAGTTGATTGCTTACGATGAGAATGAGATTCCAAGTTTACCAACGCAAGCATTTATTCCGGATGAAGACGACGATGATGCTGACGCTGATGCGGATGCCGACGCTGATGCGGATGCCGACGCAGATGCAGATGCCGACGCCGATGCTGATGCTGACGCGGACGCGGATGCCGACGCAGATGCCGATGCGGACGCCGACGCCGATGCAGATGCAGATGCTGACGCCGACGCAGATGCGGATGCCGATGCAGATGCCGACGCCGATGCCGACGCCGACGCCGATGCCGACGCCGATGCGGATGCCGACGCCGATGCGGATGCCGATGCGGACGCGGATGCCGACGCCGATGCCGATGCGGATGCCGACGCCGATGCTGACGCCGATGCCGATGCGGACGCAGATGCCGATGCGGACGCCGATGCGGATGCGGATGCGGACGCAGATGCGGATGCCGACGCAGATGCGGATGCCGACGCCGATGCCGACGCCGACGCCGATGCCGACGCCGATGCCGATGCGGATGCCGACGCAGATGCGGATGCCGATGCGGACGCGGATGCCGACGCAGATGCCGATGCGGACGCCGACGCGGATGCAGATGCCGACGCCGACGCCGACGCTGATGCTGATGCTGATGCTGATGCAGATGCGGATGCCGACGCTGATGCTGACGCTGATGCAGATGCTGACGCAGATGCGGATGCCGATGCCGACGATGATGATCCTACTCCAGTTAAGCAAACAGGACCGACACCAAAATTACCGCTTCAACTTGGTAATGACCGTTATCCACCAAGTGGTAAAGGTGGGACTGGAATTGGAGCGACACCGAAGACGAGTCCAAAAACTTATCCGAAAACATCTGATCAAACAAGTGCTTCAACCTCATTACTAGGAGCATTAACAGCGTTTATTTCTGGACTAGGGATTTGGAAACTTCGCAAAGGAAAAAAGAATAAATAAAGCTAAGTAGGAAAATAAAATAGATTGATGAAGGGAGCATTCTCTTCATCAATCTTTCATGAGGTGAGGATATGTTTGTTCAGACGACCGAAAATAGTTTGGCTTCAATCAAAGAAATCATTGATCAAGTTGAAACGAGTGCGACTAATAAACTGCTGATTGTTAGCACCGGTGATTTTAGTGAACGCGGACGAGTCATTGAATTTTATGGCAACAATTTCAAGACAATCTGGAACAACTTTTTATCCGCATATAAAATCAATCAATTCAATCAAGCTCCTTATTTAAGAATTGATATTTTGACAAAAGAAACAAAAATCGATTTTACCCAGTTTTTAGCAGGTTTAAAAAAAGTTCGCCGAAATAACTACGTTGATTTTAATGTCAGGATCGATGGTTTACGAAAACGAAGCTTCTTAATGGAAGAACTTGTTGCTAATGCAATTTTGAAACCAAGTAAAGCACATAAAGTAGGAAGAAATCTTCCAGATTTACAAATTGATGAACAAAACTACCGTGGTTATGTCAAACGAAAATACGGGAGAAATGAACAAGATCTAAGTTACTTACAGCGCTCGGACTTTTATTTGTTTGAAACGAAGTCCTATTACTTTGAGGAGGGGCAACTTTTACCGATTAAGGACTATGGAAATGGGAATCGAATACGGGAAATTTCTCGAGAAAATTTAGCACAAATGACAGACTTGGCTATTGCTAAAGGGAGTAGTTATTTAGAAAATCAGTTAACTTCTACTGGAAAATTTATTTATGGCTATTATCCCTGCTATGATCAACCAATTAAAGGCTATAATTCAGTTCGACATTTTTCTTCCTTATATGCGTTGGCAGAAGCAGCCGAATACTTTTCCGATCAAAAGATGCTGGCATCAGTAAAAGATGGATTGCTCTGGGGGATGGAACACTTAACAGTTGAACTCGATGATTATCTCTTCATTAAAGAGCAACTAACAAAAGATGTGGAGTATAAGCTAGGCGCACAAGCAACGGCGATACTCGCTGTTTCCAAGTATGTTGAGCTAACTCAAGACGAACAGTTTCATTCCTTTTTACAAGAGCTGATTCGAGTAGTTGAAGATAAGTTTTTAACAGCAGAAAAGAAAACAATTCATGTGCTGGATGGTCAATTGCAAGTGAAAGAGCAATTCCGAATCGTTTACTATGACGGTGAAATTTTGTTTGCGTTGTTACGTGCTTATGAGGTTTTGAAACAGCAAGAAATTTTGGCAATCTGCGAAGGTCTAATGGCACAGTTCGTTGCTAATAATTATCAAAAATATCACGACCATTGGTTAAGCTATGCGACAAATGAATTACTGAAATATCAACAGAAAAAGGAATATTATCAATTTGGGCTAAAAAACGCTCTGGAAAATATCAATTTCATTGATAAACGTGATACTGCTTATCCAACCATGTTGGAATTGTTAGTCGCAGCATCAAAAATGATGACTAAATTAGAAGTGAGTCCATTTAGAAAAGAAATCTTTCCATTAGATGAAGATTTTTTTCAAGCAAAATCTAGAATTAATCAGGTGATGGAAAAGAGAGCTTTACATGAAATAACAACAGGTGTGATGTTCCCAGAATTTGCGCAATTTTTTAAACAGCCGGCTGTTGTTTGTTATGGTTTTTTTGCCCGACATGACCGTTTTCGAATGCGAATTGACGATGCGGAGCACTTTCTGTCAGGCTTGATCAATTATCGAATGCATACCAATAAAGAGGAGGGATTCTAATGGTTGGAACGATTCGTTTTATTGCGTTATCTTTGATTGGGTTATCTTATTTTATTTTTAAGGTACGCCGGAAAAAAGAGCGGAAAGGTCAGCAGCCTCCAGCAGATCTAACTGGGTATGAGAAAGATGAAAATGGCTTGTATCCTTGGGAAAACGACCAGAATGATTCACCTGAAAGAATTAAAAAAACAGCAACCAGATATGTGAACCAGGCACGTCCAAGACGTGGTCGCTGGTAACCGATAAATGAAGAAGGTGGGGTGAAAAAATGACGACCATTCGAACATTGCTAACGGAAATCGAAGGAAATTATTTCAGAGAGTATGAAAATTTGGATCAAGAAATAACAGATTTAGAATATTTCTCAGGACACTTAAAGAAACACCATGATTATTCTTCAACGATTTTTGTTTGTATCACGCCTGAAAGAAGAAATTATATTAATCGAAAACCAGTTAAATGGCTAGATGGCAATGAACAAATTGCTGGAAGAGAAAATGAGTTTGGCTTGATTGTAACGGAACATCCAATCACAGATGAGACAGTTCAGGTTCCACAGTTTATCGTTCCGAATAGTTGGGAATTTCTATTGAACTTGTCAGCTAAGCTGCGAGCAGGTTTTACTAAACCAGTGATTGCCATTACCGGCTCTGCGGGAAAAACATCGACGCGAATGATGATTTCTCATTTATTTAAAGAAAAGAAAGTATTAGAAAACCGAGGAAATCACAATGTACGTTTTGCGGTCCCGCTGTATATGAGCAAGTTATTAACTGATCCAGAAGTTTTTAATTTAGAAGTTTCAGTAAATGCATTGAATTCCTATGATACTGGTTCTATGTCAAAGTTGATTGAACCAGATATTGCGTTGGTGACCTCAATTGGTGAAGCACATCTTAGCTCGTTGAAGGATACAAAAGGTGTAGCAATTCACAAAGCCAAGATTTTTGAAGGGTTAAAAAAAGGTGGAACGGCAATTATCAATAAAGATATGGGACGAGAAGAGTTCACTATTTTAGTTGATGGCGCCAGAAAAAGAGAGGCGAAAATCTACACTTATTCATTACAAGATTCACTAGCTGATGTCTATGTCAAACACTGGCAACAAAAAAGAGAATACTGTGAGTTAGTGATTTCTTTTTTAGGCGAAGAAATGGCTGTCAATTTAACAGTTTCTTCTGCTGGGATGATTTCCAATGCCTTAGCAACGTTACTAGTGGTTCACGAGGTGGAAGGGACGATCAAGCCGTACCTTAGAAAATTTGAGACATTTAGACCACTACACAAAATTTTAGAAAAATCATCAATAACGATTGCACCACAAAAAAAAGTTACGTTTATTGATGACACCCACAACGCTTCATTACCGGCTATGAGAAATGCGATTGGTTATTTTAATGATGTACGTCCTTATTATTTAGGAAAAAGTTTTCTGATTTTAGGACAAATTGCTGATTTAGGAGATGCAGCGAAATCTGTTCATCTTGCAATCAAAAAAGATATGGAAGATGCCGACGCTGATTATATCTTTGGCTATGGGGAACAGTTCAAAGAAATCTTTGCTTTGGAGCAACAAAACGATCCGAAGTTTCACTGGTTTGCTACGTTAAAAGAATTATCCAATCAATTGGAAGCGCTACTGAGTGATGATAGTTTGATTTTAGCTAAAGGCTCAGTAACAGGAAGCGATTTTCAGCAAATTGATCAGTATATCCGTAGTTTAGGGAGAAATTTCAATAGTCAAAAGGTTCATTGATTGAGTTCAAATTGATGCGAGGGAGGGGGTTAGATGTGCTTTTTTCAAAGAAAAAAAGTTTGGCAAATACTTGGAATGACTTTCTGTTTGGTTTGGATTATTTTAAGTCAGACTTATGTCGTTCATGCACTTTCTTTAGAACTATTTGGGACAACGACACTTTCAAATAACAGCCAAACCACGGTAGAAGAACCATTTTTGCATGTGGAAAATACGCCAGTTACTTTTGTGCTTACGGGAGAAGATGGCGTAGGTATTGGAGCGATTACAACGAGTGAAAAATACGGAATACTTGAAATTCCAACGGAGATGATTGGTTATGTTCAAGTTAACGGGCCTGCAACTGTACAGACGACGGTGACTGTTCCTTTGAGCCAATCCCCTTTACAAGTATTGATGCCGACAATCAGTTCAGTAATTTCTCTGATCGTTAATTCGCCACTGGTCTCTGCAGCAAATAAAACGGCTGTGAACCAAGCATTAACGGAATTAACCTCGGAAAATTTTGGTAGTCAAAATTTGTCTCTTGCGATTACCCCAAGAACTAGCACACAATTTGGAGTAGCTATTAGTCAAGGGTTATTACCGATTTTAGCTACCACGTTAAAAAATCGTGTTCAAAATCTATTGACTGTTGTCACGGCAATTCCTCTAATTGGAACGGTTTTAGGAGTGTTATTAACACCGTTTACAACGGCGTTGAATCAATTGATTAATAACTTGAATTCACCGACTTCTGCGGATAGTCGTGCGTTGGTAGCAGGCTCAATTTTGGGAAATACGCAAGCATCATTCCCTTTTTTAATTTCTTCGCCTGCGATTACAAGTGATTATGTTGCAAATTTTTCAGGAATGTTTATCCAGACAGATGAAACGTTGATCCAACTAGAAGAATCTGTTGCGCAGACAGCCATTTATTTTTCTGCAGGATCATTAGATATGGAAACGGCATTGCTTCCAAGTGATTTGGATTTTGGTGAACATACCATTCAAACGCAAATAGATGAGTTACTGATTGCTAAAGAAAATCAACAAGTAACGACAGGGGTTGTTCAAATTAGTGATACGCGATTGGTAGAAAAATTTTGGCAGTTAAAAGTGGAGCAGCTAACTTCATGGAACCAAGGTACGAATGAACTTTTGGCACAATTACAAATTAAAAATGCTGATCTGATTTCAACTTTTCCTGCAGGTTCAGTTAGTAGCACTGCCAATCAGACAGTTGGCTTAAATGTTGGCGTTCAACAAACTCTTGTCCAGTTAAATGGAACGACGCAACCAGGTAATGTTCTATTAAATCTGAGTGAATTTCAACTGTTTGTTCCAAAAGAAGCTGTGAAGTCGACGGGAACTTACCAAACCGTTTTGGAGTGGGTGTTGTCAGATACACCTAGTTAGATTGCTAAAGGAGGAGGAATTGTTATGAAAAAGAAAATTTTTACAAGCTTAGCGATGTTAGGGCTGTGCTTATTCTCTGGTCAATTTGTTTTGGCAGACTCACAGACACAAGGTGAAGTGAATTATATCCCTGGAGCATTGGAATTCGATTACACTAGTGAGATTCCGACTGATTTAAATTTTGGTGAACATCCAATTCAAACCGTCACACCGGAAAACTGGATTGCTACTACGACTGGTGAACAGACAGCGCCTGCAACAACTGGGGCAGTTGACGTTCGAGATAACCGAGGAGATCTTACAGGAACTTGGCTGGTGAAAGTAGCACAAGTCGAACAATTTCAAACGAGTGACGAAGTGGAATTGACAGATGCAGTGTTAAGTTTATCGTTTGGTTCAGTTACAAATAACTTATCTTTAAGCCCAACAAGCACTTATGAAAATGATGAATTAGCTATTCAGGTATTTAACCAAGAATTTACGGTATTAAGTGCAACTGCTGGGGAGAATTCTGGGGATACTTCTTTGGCAATTGACCAGTTTTCTTTAGCGGTACCAGCTAATACGAATAAAGTAGCAGCAGAGTATACGACAACCTTGAATTGGACATTTTCTTCAACACCCGAACCATAAAAACTTGAGTAGATGAAAAGAGGAGGGATAATTGTGAAATGGTTGATTGGAATACTCGGAATAGTAGGATTGAGTTTGGGATTTATAGTACCGGTTCAGGGAGAATCACTTCAAAGCTTTGATGCGCAAATTCAGTCGAATCAGGAAATACCTTCCCAAAATGATGCCTATTTTGATTTGCAATTAGCACCTGAACAAGAGGTTCAGTTAAAAGTAACCGTGACTAATTTAAAAGAGTCGCCAGTCACGATTATTCCTTCTTTTAATCGCGCAAGAACGAACCAACTTGGTGTCGTCGAGTATTCAGGGAAAAACCAGGATACAACACAAGCATTACCAGCCGATATTGAGAAAGTAGTTCAATTGTCACAAAAAGAATTTACTTTAAAAGAAAATGAACAAAAAATTCTTGAGTTAACTGTCACAATGCCAAATAAACCATTTGAAGGTGTGCTTGCTGGCGGAATTTATCTTCAAGAAAAGCCACGAGAAAAAGCACAAGGTAACATTCAAAATGTCTTTTCTCGAGAAATAGCTGTCTTGCTACAAAATGAACGAGAAAAAATTGAACCTGTTCTTGAAATGAAGGAAGCTTCCCCAACTCAAGTTAATGGCAGAAATGCTGTGAAGGTAGGTTTACAAAATACAAAGGCAACGTATTTATCGACAGCTGATATTCAGTATGAGTTATTTAACGGAGATGAAGAAACTCCTCAATTAAGTGGGAATCAAGCAATCGGATTTGCTCCGAATAGCGGGATGGCATACTTGATTTTTTTAGAAGGACAAAAGTTTGAGGAGGGAACGTATCGTTTAAAGATAACAGTTAGTAAAGAAAACTTTCATTGGAGTGATGAAACGTTATTCAAGGTGAGTAAGAAGACATCTGACTCTTACAATAGAAAAGATGCTTCAATCGAAGAACCTGAAAAGCCGTTTCCATGGTTGATATGGCTAGGGATTGGGATAATTGTGGGACTGGTTTTAGTCATTGTCTGGTTACTAAACAAATTACGAAAAAATAACCAAAATGAATAAAGTTTGAATCGGAAAGCTGGGACAGCGTGGTGTTCCAGCTTTTTTGTGTGGTATTTAGAAATTTTTTATCATAAAAGTGTTCTTGAATAGGATAGGTAAAAAGAGAACGTATTTTTTTAGAAAAGTGTTCTCATTGCTTGGAGATAACCACTTGGTGCCAAAACTTCCAGCATAAATTTTCATTTTCTGTCAATTTATCGCTCATTTATGCACAATTCTGACTTTTCTCAAAAGAAGTGCTATGGTATGATAATGAAGAATTTTGAAAATTTACATAATTTCCTCGCATTTTTGTTCCTGTTTTTTAAAGTTTTATTATGATTAAAGTGGGGAATTGCTGAATAAATTGTTGTATGAGAAAATATTTTAGAAAATGTGAAACAGAGGTGTACTATGAAGCGGTGGCAAAAAGTAGTTTTAGCTTTTCTCGGAGTTTTTGTTCTTTTGATTGTCGGACTTTCGGCATATGGAATCAAATTTATGGGTGAAGCAAATCAAACAGTCAACAAAATTTCAAAGAATTTAAATCGAGTTTCAACTAAACGATCGGACAAAGTTAGTATTGACGATCGAGAACCATTTTCCGTTTTATTACTCGGACTAGACACTGGTGGATTGGGACGAACAGAACAAGGACGTTCAGACACCATGATGGTTGTAACAGTTAATCCAGAAAAGAAAACTTCAACAATTGTCAGCTTGGATCGTGATATTTATACGAACATCGTTGGCTATGGAACAGTGGACAAATTAAATCATGCCTACGCATTTGGCGGAGTTGAAATGGCAATGGATTCGATTGAACAGTTGTTGGACATACCACTTGATCACTATGTGACGATCAATTTGGATGGAATGAAAGATTTGATTGATGCAGTTGGTGGGATTGAAGTCAATAATAAAATCGACTTTACCCTAGATGGTGTTCACGTGCCAGTTGGCAAACAAAAGCTGGATGGTGAAACAGGATTAGCTTATGCCAGAATGCGCCACGAAGATCCAGAAGGGGACATTGGTCGTCAACGTCGTCAACGTGAAGTTGTAACAAAAATCGTCAACAAAGTACTAAGTCTAGATGGTGTGAGCAATTATCAAAAGATTTTAAAAGCAGTTGAAAACAACGTGAAGACAGACTTGGAGTGGGACGACATGTTAGATGTTGCAACGAATTACACTGCAGCATTCAGCAAAATCGATCAAGGACAACTGCAAGGAGAAAGCACGACAATTAACGAAATTTATTACCAAATTCTTGGTCAAAATGAGTTATTGAAAGTTCAAAACAAATTGAAAAAACAATTAGAGTTGAAAACAAGTAGTACTTTGCCTAATTTAGAAAATGACAATGCGTATCAAATGTTTTATGATGATTCAGAAGATGGTACGGGTCTAACTTCGGGTAGCACTGTCACCGATGGAAATGGCTACTCAAATAATTATTCAAATGACTATTCCAACAGTTATTCAGACGATTATTCATCAACCTACTCAGATGGTAACGGTAATTATAACCAAGACTATAACAATCAAGACAATGGGTATGGTACTGAAAATAACTACGATCAAAACAACAATCAAGAAACATATGAGCAATATACACCAGAAGATACGAATCAATATAATTACAATGGAAATTATTAACTAAAAATGAATCGCCCTATTAAAAGTCGTTGAGTAACTTTTAATAGGGCGATTTTGGTTGATCGATCGGAAATGAAAACTTCTTTTTATCCGTTTATTTTTTTGTTAGCTTTACAACGACTTCACAGCGAGCAGTTTGTGGAAACATGTCGACAGATTGCAAGTAGTCGACTTGATAACAGTTTGTTAATTCAACTAAGTCGCGCGCCAAGGTTGAAACATTACAAGAGATATAAACCAATTTTTTGGCTGGATGTTTCAACAAAGCTTGAACTAATTTCGCATCCAAACCAGTTCGAGGTGGATCAACGATAATTCCATCTGGTTGGAACCCTTCTTCGAGCCACTTAGGTAAAAGTTCTTCTGCCGTTCCGACTTCATAGCGAGTGTTGTCGTAGCCTAAACGAGTGGCATTTTTTTTTGCATCATCAATTGCTTGAGGAACAATGTCCATTCCGCGAACTTCTTTGGCATATTTTGCAACACTTAACCCGATTGTTCCAACACCACAATACGCATCCACAACTGTGTCATCTTTTTCGATTGCCAGTGCTTTGATTCCTTCTTGATAAAGAACTTTTGTTTGTTCTGGATTCAGTTGGAAAAAGGCGCGTGGCGATAGATCAAAAGTGACTTCATTGATTCGTTCTTCGATTGCTTCTTTTCCCCAAAGATGAATTGTTTCGTCACCCATTACTAAAGAAGTTTTTTGCGGTTGAACATTTTGCATAATGGAAACTACTTCGGGTAATCGCTCGTTGATTTCACGAATCAGTGCATTTTTTTGTGGGAACTTTTGGCTACGAGTAATGAAGACGACTTGTAGTTCCCCCGTTTGGATTCCCACACGAACCATGATTGTTCGAAAGATACCGCTATTTGTTCGTTCGTCATAAATGGGTAGATCATATTTATTTAACAAGCGAACGACCGTATTCATCACTTTTTGTGTTCGAGGTTCTTGGACTAAGCAATCAGTCAGCGGAACTAAGTTATGTGAATTCGCTTGATACAAACCAGCCTCGATTTGGTTTGTTTTTTTGTTTTTTCTTAGCTGAAATTGGGCTTTGTTACGATAACGCCAAGGGTCTTCCATGCCAATCGTTGGTAATAAAGAAAAATGACGAAAGCCAGCTGGTTTGAATTTTTCAAGTGCTTGTAAAAGCAAATCTTTTTTGAAATCGAGTTGTGCATGGTAGGCTAAATGTTGTAATTGACAACCACCACACTCGTAATAAACAGGACAGGGAGCGACAACACGTTGACTACTCGGCTTTTTCACTTTCACAAGTTCTGCTTCAGCGTAGCGAGGTGTCGCTTTGGTGATTTTTACCAGTACTTCTTCCTTTGGTAAAGCATAGGGAACAAAAATAATCAATCGTTTGAAGTAGCCAATGCCTTCACCATTGATACCAAGTCGTTTAATTTTTAAAGGAACTGTTTGTCCGGTTTTGACAATTGTTTCTGCCATAGGTATCTCCTTTTTTTCGTTTGATGTGGGTCTATTCTATCACAAAATCGCTGTCGGCGGGGAGTTTCTATGATATGATAGAGAATATATGTTCGAGGAGGAGTTTCATGATAACAGTGACGAGGATCAGTAAAGGCAAAGGCCCTTTTTACCAAGTCGATTTATCTGTTGGCGAGCCACTGCGCGTGTCAGAAGATGTTTTAATTCGTTATCGTTTATTAAAGGGACGAGAGTTAGATGAAGAATTAATCAAAGAAATCAAAAAAAGCAGTGGAGAAGACTTTGGTTTTCAACAAGCATTGAATTATTTGAGTTATCAATTACGTTCAGAAAAAGAAATTCGTACCTATTTAAAAGAAAAAGAAATTGTTCAAGAAGATCGAAATAAAATCGTTGCACGATTGAAAGAATTAGATTTGATTAATGATCTTGTTTACGGAGAAAGCTACGTCCGAACTCAGATGCGATTGAGTGACAAAGGTCCCAGAAAGTTGAGCCAGCAATTACAGCAAAAAGGGCTAAAACCAGAAATCATCGAGCAAGCATTGAGCCAATATCTTTTTGAAGACCAAGTGGAGGTTGCCAGTATCGCGGCACAAAAAGCATATAAAAAAAATCATGGAAAAAGTCAGAAAGAACTTTTACGAAAAATCCAACAAAATTTAATGACTAAAGGCTTTCACTCGGAGGTCATCCAGCAGGCGATTGCCCAATTACCACAAGAAGTTGATGAGGAAGCTGAGTATGAGTTGTTGGTAAGCCAAGGCGAAAAATTATGGCGAAAGAATGCACGTTTTGATTTAACAAAACGCAGAATGAAAGTCAAACAAAGTCTGTATCAAAAAGGATTCAATCTGGATTTGATTCAACGATTTATTTCAGAAAAGGAAGCAGAAATCAGTGAATAAAGAATGGAAAAACTGGTCAACAGAGCAGACAAAAGAATTTCAGGAAGAATTTGTTGAGTGGTATGAAAGAGAAAAAAGGAATTTACCTTGGCGCTATAATCACGACCCATACCGCATCTGGATCTCAGAAATTATGCTACAACAAACGCGCGTCGATACAGTTATCGACTATTTTTATCGGTTTATGGAGTGGTTTCCAACGATTGAGGAGTTAGCCAATGCACCAGAAGAAAAATTATTGAAGGCTTGGGAAGGGTTAGGTTATTACTCCCGCGCTCGAAATATTCAAGCAGCAGCGAAACAAATCATGAGTGAATTTGGTGGGGAAATGCCCCAAACAGTTGCTGAAATTAGTTCGTTGAAAGGAATCGGTCCTTATACGACGGGAGCGATTGCTAGCATTGCCTTTGATTTGCCTGAACCCGCAATTGATGGAAATGTGATGCGAGTTGTGAGTCGTTTGTTTTGCATTGAAGAAGACATTGCGAAAGCGTCTAGTAGGAAAGTTTTTGATGAAGCAGTTCGAAGCATTATTGACGAAGAACATCCGGGAGAATTCAATCAGGCATTCATGGATTTAGGTTCGGCTATTTGTACACCGACGTCACCCAAATGTGAGATTTGTCCCATTCAATCTTTTTGTTTAGCAAATAAACGTGGAATACAAACCAACTTTCCTGTTAAAACAAAAAAAGCAAAGCCAAAAGATGTTTATTATGTGGCAGCAGCAATTCAAGATCAAGCAGGAAGCTTTTATTTGGAAAAACGAACCAGTCAAAAGTTATTGGCAGACATGTGGACGTTTCCGTTAGTTGAAGTCACACTTGAACGGTATCAGGAACTTCAGCAAGAATGGGCATCAGTTGTTGACAATCAACCGAATTTGTTTGATGAGTTACTGGTCGCAGAAAAACAGATAGATTTACCCTTTGCACACCAAGAGACAGTCGTTTGGCAAAAGCGTCATTTGGGCGAGGTAGTCCATGTGTTCAGTCATTTAAAATGGCATGTTCTTTTGTTTTACGGGCGAGCAACAAGCAGGACTAATCAGCTGTTACCGGAAACAGAAGCTGCTTTGTGGACTGATGAAGCAAAGTTTGCTCAATTTGTTTTTCCGAAAGTTCAAATGAAATTGGTGGAACAACTTGAGAAAAATAGAAACAATAGTAATCCTTCCTAGGCAAAGAGAAAGTTTATTGATATAATAATTACGATGTCGGTGTAATGAACACCCAAACACAAAGCACAAGATGCTGCTTAAGGAAGGGTTGCTATGGGAGTTCCAAAAGAAGGAGAGTTTGTCACGATCCAAAGTTACAAACACGACGGCAAATTGCATCGAACGTGGCGTGATACCATGGTATTAAAAACAAGCGAACACTCAATGATTGGCGTGAACGATCACACTTTAGTTACCGAGTCTGACGGTCGCCGCTGGGTAACGCGAGAACCAGCGATTGTGTATTTCCACAAAAAATACTGGTTTAATGTAATAGCAATGATTCGTGAAAAGGGGGTTTCCTATTATTGTAATCTAGCTTCACCTTTTTTATTAGACGATGAAGCCTTGAAGTATATCGATTATGATTTAGATATCAAGGTGTTTCCTGATGGAGAGAAACGATTGTTGGATGTTGATGAATATGAAATGCATAGTAAAATCATGCATTATCCTAATGACATCGACTTCATTTTAAAAGAGAATGTGAAGATTTTAGTTGACTGGATCAATAATGAACAAGGACCTTTTTCTGAAGGCTATATTGATGTTTGGTATGATCGTTATAAGCAATTGTCGCGAAAGTAAAACAAAAAAGAACAGCGAGCTTAAGAAATTTTTCTTAAACTCGCTGTTCTTTTTTATGGTTGTGACATTTTTTTTCGCATATGTAGATGAGGCATTCCCGCATCTTCAAATGGTTCGCCATAAATTTCATAACCTAGTTTGGAATAAAAATTCACAGCAGTTTCTTGAGCACCTAAAAGAATGGTATTGTAGCCTTGATTTTTGGTGAATTCTTCCGCTTCTTTCACTAAATGATTTCCTAAACCTTGTTGACGGAAATTTTGAAGAATTGCCATTCGCTGCAATTTCATTTTGCCATTATCTAATGGTAGTAAACGAACAGTTCCGCAGGGTTCTTTTTTTTCTGAATAAAGGACAAAATGAATACATCTAGCTTCGTCTTTATCAATTTCTCGTTCTAATGGAACGCCTTGCTCAACGACAAATACTTGATGTCGAATGCGAATAGCATCTAAATAAATCCCACTTAACGTATCTCTTGTTTGTACGATTTTCATTCTACAATCACCTCTCATTATTTTTTAGTATACTGGAAAGTTTGTGAAATGAAAAGCCGTGGCAATCCTAGTCGTTAGATAAAAAAAGAGAAGTTAGAGAAGAATTTTTAAACTAGATGCGCTATACTATAAAAAAGAGAAAAGGAGGAAATCGATTGTTTGAAAAACTGAGAAATTCCAAATTAATGTTTTGGTCTTTTGAATTATTGATCTTAGCCACATTGATTTTGGTTTCTTCAAAAATCAATTTTATATTTGAACCCATTGGGACATTTTTTTCAACCTTATTTGCACCAGTTTTAATTGCTGGATTCTTGTATTATATTTTGAATCCGATTGTTAAGTTGCTGATGCGAACAAAAATCAAACGAACTTGGGCAGTGGTTCTTGTATTGCTGATGTTATTAACGGCAATTATTTGGATTTTACTAAGCGTAATCCCAAATCTGGTACAACAAATTTCTTCATTGGCTTCAAACATGCCTGACTTCATCAAACAGGTCGAACGCTGGTTAAGAGAAATGGCAGAATTGCCGATTTTTAAAGAAGTGAATATCAGCAAATATTTAGACCAGCTAGATATTTCTTATGGGCGAATCATTCAACAATTTTTAAGCGGAATCTCTTCTAGTTTAGGTTCGATTGTTGGAACGATTGCTTCTGCGACAATCGTGATTGTGACGGCACCATTTATTTTGTTCTATATGCTAAAAGATGGTGAAAAGTTAGTACCGAATATTGAGCGCTTTTTCCCAGAAAAAAGAAGAAGTCAAATTGTCGAATTACTTGGCCAACTGAATCAAACATTAGCTAACTATATTAGTGGGCAAGCAATCGAATGTTTATTTGTCGGTACATTTACCTTCCTAGGATATTTTCTTCTAGGGGTTGATTATGCCTTTTTATTCGGCGTGATTGCAGGATTGACCAATTTGATTCCCTACTTAGGTCCTTATTTAGGGTTAGCTCCAGCCTTTTTAGTGACGGTTTTCAATGAGCCATTTAAAGCATTGCTTTGCTGTGTCGTTGTATTAGTCGTTCAACAACTAGATGGAAATATCATTTATCCAAATGTTATTGGGAAATCATTGAAAATCCATCCATTAACAATTATTATCGTCTTATTAGTTGCTGGAAATATTGCTGGACTATTAGGAATCTTCTTAGGTGTACCTTTTTATGCGATTTGTAAAACAATTGTTTCTTATGTTATCAAAATCGTTAAGGAAGATCAGCGAAACGAAAGTACGAAGAAAATCGCGACGACACCATAAGACGTGCACCGCTATTTTTATTGCAAAGAAAATCGCTTTGTGATACCATTTTAACGTGGCTACCTAGCCACGTTTTTTTCTATCGTAAACTAAAAAAATTTAACTTAACAAGGAGAGAATGCGATTATGAATGCTGACCCTGAGAGTCAGTCGCTGTTAGCGCAGATTTTATTATTGATCGTTTTGACATTGATCAATGCTTTTTTAGCTGCTTCAGAGATTGCGGTTGTGTCTATCAATAAAAACCGGGTTGAACAAAAAGCTGAAGAAGGAGATACAAAATCACAAAAACTTTTGAAAATATTGCAAGACCCTACCAACTTTTTATCTACGATTCAAGTTGGGATTACGTTGGTCAACATTTTATCTGGTGCTTCTTTGGCCAATACGTTGTCTGAGAAACTTGCTCCAGTGCTAGGTGGTAGTGCGGCAGCAAAAAATCTTGCTAGTGTGATTGTTTTAGCGATTTTAACTTATGTATCGATTGTTTTTGGTGAGCTTTATCCAAAACGAATCGCTTTGAATAAATCTGAAGAAGTTGCACAATTAACTTCTGGTTTTATCCGAGCAATTGGTGTGGTAGCAAAACCTTTCGTGTGGTTGTTGTCTGCCTCAACTAGTTTGTTAGCCCGAATCACTCCGATGACATTTGACGATGAGGACTCAAAGATGACTCGAGACGAAATGCGTTACATGTTGGAAACAGAAGGTGTCTTGGATAATGAAGAACTAGAAATGTTGCAAGGTGTTTTTTCTTTAGATACGAAAGTTGCGCGAGAAGTGATGGTACCTCGAACGGATGCTTTTATGATCGACATCAATGATTCCGTTGAAGATAATATCAATGAAGTTTTATCCGAAAACTATTCTCGAATACCTGTCTATAACGAAGATAAGGATAAAGTAATCGGGATTCTTCATACGAAAAACTTATTAAAAGCTGCTCACAAATTTGGCTTTGCTAATTTAGAAATTCGTAAAATCATGCAAGAACCATTGTTTGTTCCTGAAACAATTTTTATTGATGATTTGTTGTATGAATTGAAGAAAACACAAAATCAAATGGCCATTTTGCTTGACGAGTATGGTGGTGTAGTAGGTTTAGCAACTTTAGAAGATTTGCTAGAAGAAATCGTTGGTGAAATCGACGATGAATCTGATGAAGTTGAAAGCCTTTATGAAAAAGTAGCAGAACATGAATATATCATTCAAGGACGGATGCTGATCGACGAATTCAATGAAGCGTTTGACACAGATCTTCATATGAGCGATGTCGACACGATGGCTGGTTACTTGATTACAGCATTAGGATTGATTCCTGATGAAGGCGAAAAGCTTTCGTTTGATGTTGATAACGTGACATTGATTTCAGAAGAAATGGAAGGATCAAGAATTTTAAAAATTCGTGTCCAATTCCATGATCCAGAAGAAGTCGAAGTCGAGCCAGAAGAGGAACGTCGTTATTTTAGAAAAGAGTTCGAAGACGACGAACTTAGAAGATAAAACGAAGAGAAGCTGTGATGAAAATCATAGCTTCTTTTTTGAATTTATCCACTCACTGACTGTTTCATTCAAGAAATACATGATATACTAATCTAGTTGTAAGACGAGACTATTAGGTATTCGCGGAAACAGTAAATAAATGATGAAGAAACGGAGTTAATCTATGAACAAGGAATTAAAACAACAAGTTGATAATCGCCGCACATTTGCGATTATTTCCCATCCGGATGCGGGGAAAACAACGATTACTGAACAATTACTTTTGTTTGGTGGTGCAATTCGCCAAGCCGGTACGGTTAAAGGAAAAAAAACAGGGAATTTTGCTAAATCTGACTGGATGGAAATCGAAAAACAACGTGGGATCTCAGTTACCAGTTCAGTGATGCAATTGGATTACAAAGGAAAACGCGTCAATATTTTGGACACACCTGGACACGAAGACTTCTCTGAAGATACTTATCGAACATTGATGGCTGTCGACAGTGCAGTGATGGTGATTGATAGCGCGAAGGGGATCGAAGCACAAACGAAAAAATTATTTAAAGTTGTCAAAAAACGCGGTATCCCGATTTTTACTTTCATCAATAAACTAGATCGTGATGGTCGCGAACCACTTGAATTACTTGAAGAACTCGAAGAATTATTGGATATCGAGTCTTACCCAATGAACTGGCCAATTGGTATGGGAAAAGGGTTGGAAGGCTTATATGATATTTACCATAATCGTGTGGAATTTTACCGTCCTGAAAACTATAACGATGAACGTTTAGTTGAACTAGATGAAGATGGCTTGTTGCCTGACAATCATCCATTAACTCAAAATTCAATTTACTCACAAGTATTGGAAGAGGTTGAGTTAGTCAAAGAAGCTGGCGATGCTTTTAATGCGGAAAAAATTGCACGAGGTGAGCAAACACCTGTCTTCTTTGGTTCAGCGTTAACGAATTTTGGGGTGCAAACTTTCTTGGAAACTTTTGTAGACTTAGCGCCATCACCACATGGACATAAAACTCGGGATGAGCAAGTCATTAGTCCTTACGAAGAAGAATTTTCAGGCTTTGTCTTTAAAATTCAAGCAAATATGAATCCTGCACATCGTGACAGAATTGCCTTTGTGCGAATCTGTTCAGGAACATTTGAGCGCGGAATGGACGTTTCTTTGGAACGTACAAGCAAAAAATTGAAATTAAGTAATGTGACTCAATTTATGGCAGATGCTCGTGAAAATGTCGAAAATGCAGTTGCAGGTGATATTATTGGGGTCTATGATACCGGAAATTACCAAATTGGTGATACTTTATATGAAGGAAAATTAAAAGTTGCTTATGAAGAATTGCCTTCATTTACACCAGAATTGTTTATGAAAGTCACAGCAAAAAATGTGATGAAACAAAAATCTTTCCATAAAGGAATCCAACAATTGGTTCAAGAAGGTGCAATTCAGTTGTATAAAACTTATTTGACTGAAGAATACATTATTGGTGCTGTAGGACAACTCCAATTTGAAGTTTTCCAATACCGAATGATGAATGAATACAATTCAGAAGTTATTATGACGCCAATGGGGAATAAAATCGCGCGTTGGATCAATCCAGAAGACCTAGACGAAAAGATGAGTTCAAGTCGAAATATCTTAGCTCGTGACCGTTTCGATCAACCACTCTTCTTGTTTGAAAATCAATTCGCCATGCGCTGGTTTAGCGACAAGTATCCGGATGTTGAATTGAAAAGTTTGCTCTAAAAAGATTGCTCGTGAATCAGCTGTAAAAAATAAAAATCGTACACTTACAAAAGCTCTTTTTTGTCAAAATTTGATGGAAAAGGGCTTTTTTTGTTAGGAATGATCGAAACATTCCTATGCTATAATAAAGTACAGGATTAAGTATAAAAGAAATGGATTTTGATTGATTACATAGAAGAAAAAATGATGTGAGGAGGGCCCAGACATGTTTCGAAAAATAGATCAAATTCTTAAGAAATCACCATTTTATAGGATGATTGCAGTGGTTAGTTTAGTTGCAATAGGCGAAAGCTTTTTAAATCTCTTCAATCATCGCTTCCTATTTAGTAACATGCAAACGACCTATACGTTTCTATTTCTCTATGGGGCAATGTTGCTTCTTTCAAAGCTGTCTTTGCCTAAGTGGTTACTATTCATCTTGGTTTATTTAATTTTTTTTACTATTGCTAGCGTTGAAATGTTTCTTGATCATAGTTATGTTGACTACACTTCCTTTATTGTTGTTGGTGGAGTCACTCTGTTGGTTGCAACAATTGTAACAATCGGTGCGGTGGAAATCCAAAGGCGAGGGTATCATTAATACAAATGCTTGAGAAAACACTTGATGAATTAATAGAAAGAAATAACTAGCTAAAAGATAAAACAATAGCACAGAAGAGCCTATTTTTGATGGGCTTTTTTTATGTAATTAAAAAAGTCAAAAGGAATATTTTTCTAAAAATAGTAAGAAAACTGAACAGGTAAAAAACAAGTATATCTCATGCTTCAACTTTTTTTGTTGACGACTAAATGAAATTTTAGTATCATCAATATGAACATTGTTCATGTTAGAGGAGGAAGAGTAATGAATAATGCTGTTAGCTCAAAAGAAGAACTGATTAGCTATTGTAAAGAAATTGTGAAAGAGCAAGGGATTCAGGCGGTTAATATCCGTTCTTTAGCAAAAAAAAGCGGTATCTCTGTTGGGGCTGTTTATAATTATTTTCCTTCAAAAAGTCATTTGCTATCTGCAACAATTGGAAGTATTTGGGCAGAAATCTTTCATTTGTCTGAAACATCTTTCGACTTTAACAACTTTCTTGACTGCTTAGCAGCTTTGCTAAGAAGCATCGAAAAAGGAAAAGAACTATATCCTAATTTTTTTACGGCGCATGCGTTAGTTATGCCTGCGGAAGATCAAGCAATGGGTTCAGAATTGATGGAAACTTATTGGAACCACATCAAGCAAGGAATGCTCAAGGCGTTACAAAAAGATCCACAAGTTCGAGAAAGTGTGTTTAATCAACAATTATCAATGGAAGAATATGTCGATTATATATTTGAGCTATTCTTGTACACAATAATTAGCGAAAAAAAACATGAAAATTTATTGCAACTCGTCCGTAACTCAATCTATTAGTAAAAAATTTTAAAGTAAAATGAACATTGTTCACAAGGAGTGCTTATGGTAAAAAAAATCCAGTTATTATTAATTGCAAGTTTGGTTTGGCTGTTTGCAGGTTTTAATGTCATAAAGATTGGAATAGATGCATATCAAAATTATGTTGGAATATTGAACATATTTCTATCCATTTTCATTTTTTTACTCTTTTGGTTCATGGTATTTGGACCTTTGACAAAAAAACATACACAAAGAATCAGTGAACTTAACGAAGAAAAACAGTTCTTTTTAAAGTTTTTTGATGGCAAATCATTTAGTATCATGGCAATCATGATTCTTGGCGGTTTTAGTATTCGAAAGTTTCAACTATTACCTGAACAATTTATCGCCATTTTTACAGTGGTCTAGGGTCTGCATTGTTTTTAGCAGGCATCGTTTTTGGGTATAACTACTTTAATTCAAATAGAAAGTGAGCGGAAAATATGAAAAAAGTGATGAATACAGCTATTGTTTATTTTGTTCTGGCAATGATTAGTGGCGTTTTTTATCGAGAAGCCACCAAGTTAAATGATTTTACGGGGCAGACGGTTTTGGCAGTTGTCCATACTCATTTATTTGCTTTAGGAACAGGACTCTTTTTATTGATAGCAGTTCTTTTTAAGGTGACACGCTTAGAAGAAAATAAACGATATAAAAAGTTTTATATACTGTATAACTTATCTTTTCCTTTGATGATTGTAATGATGGTTGTTAGAGGGCTAATCCAAATCCAACAACAAACGATTTCTACTGGTGTGGATGCCATGATTTCTGGGATTGCGGGTTTATCGCATATTGGAGTCACAGTGGCATTGTTGATGGTATTATTAGCAATAAAAAAAGAAATGCTTAATGAAATGTAGGAAGAAGGAGAAGTGTAGATGTCAACTTTATTGATTGCGGCAATTATTTGCATGGTTTTAGCTTTAACGTTTTATACAATTGGAGTATTTGCCGAAAGAAAAAAAGGTTTATTGTTGAACTGGCATGCATTGGTTTTCTGGTGTGGTTTTGTCTTTGATACTGCTGGAACAACGATCATGAGTAAAATTTCTGGTCGTGGTTTTACATTTAATTTGCACAGCGTAACGGGATTAGTTGCGTTACTATTAATGGCTTTTCATGCAATTTGGGCAACAATTATTTTGATTAAAAAAGACGACAAAGCCAAACAGACATTTCATCAATTTAGTTTATTTGTCTGGATTGCATGGCTAGTTCCTTTCGTTCTAGGGATTTTCATTGGCATGAATCAGTAGGAATTTTTGTCTAAAAAGTTTAAAAATAAAAAACAGTTTTAGAGGGTGAGATAAAACAAAATCTCATCCTCTTTTTCATCTCATTCTGAGAGTATAGTCCACATTTTAAGTTAGCAGGCGACAAATAGAACCGTTTTTTGTTATGATTTTATCAAGAATAAATTTCAGGGAGTGAGTGACAATGGCAAGACCGAAGACGAAGACTGATCTGATGTTCCTTGCAGAGGAAAAATTTGTTGCGTTGATGGAGTTGGTAAATACGTTGACTGATGAGGAACAGAAGGCACCATTTACCTTTGATGAGGCGTTTTTGACCAAGAAAAAAGAAAAACACTGGCGTCGAGATAAAAATGTCCGAGATGTTTTCATTCATTTATATGAATGGCATCAATTACTTTTAACTTGGGTGAAAGAAAATCAAGCTGGTCAAGAAATTTCATTTCTGCCCTCACCTTATAACTGGCGAACATATGGAGAAATGAATGAAGTATTTGTTGAAAAGCACCAAACTACTTCTCTGGAGCAAGCAAAAAAATTGTTGGAGCAGAGCCATCACGAAGTAATGACTGTGATCAATTCTTTTACAAATGAAGAACTATTTGAAAAAAATCAACTAAGCTGGACGGGGCATTCGACGTTAGGCAGTTATTGTGTATCTTCGACTTCCAGTCACTATGAGTGGGCAATAAAAAAAATCAAGCAACAAATCAAAAGCAAAAAATAAACTTGCTATACAAAGAAACTAAACTGTTTTACTCCATTCATGTTATGAAAAATTGACTAAAGATGTCTAGCTAAAATCAAGTATAGTCACGGACAAAAGGATAACCTGTTAATGAAGTTAGGAGAAAAAGATGATTCAAAACTTAAACAAACTAATCGATTATATCGAAGAAAACTTAACAGGTGAACTTTCATTGACTGAAATTGCTCAACAAATGGGCATTTCTGACTATCATCTAAAGCGAACTTTTTCATTTGTTGCTGGTATGACTTTAACGGAATATGTTAAAAATCGAAGACTGGCATTAGCAAATCAAGACTTGATTTCAGGAAAAAAAGTTACCGAAGTCGCATTTAGCTATGGATATCAGACAGTTGAAGGTTTTTCAAGAGCTTTTCGAGAGTGGAGTGGATACCTACCTTCAGAGATTAGAAAAATAGGAATTCAAAAATCTTTTCTTAAACTTTCATTTTATATTGAAGTAAGAGGAGGAATTTCAATGGAATTCAAAATTGAAAAAAAAGCGCCATTTCGACTAGTAGGTGTGTCGAAGCGTGTACCAATCCAATTTGAGGGAGAAAATCAAAGAATTGTTGAACTGGCACAATCCATTACCGAAAAACAGCGGGAAGAAATGCATCAATTAGGTGACTTATATCCTCACCAAGTAGTAAATGCTTCTTATCATTTTGATGAGGGAAGATTAGCAGAAACAGGAAGCTTAACCCATATGATTGGTTTTTTAACTAGTAAAGAAAATATTTTTAGTGATTTGGAACAGATAACTGTTCCAGAACATACATGGGCTATTTTTCCTAACCGTGGAAAGTTTCCTGAAGTGTTACAAGAAACAATGGCACTGATTTTCTCTGAATGGTTACCTTCATCAGAATACCAATTAGTAGAGGCACCGGAAATTTCTTTTACTAGTTGGACAAAAGATCAAGAAAATTTGGCTAGTGAAATCTGGTTAGCTGTTACTAAAAAAGAAGGAATAACTGATGAAGGTTAAACTGATTTTAGAAAGTCGATAGATTACAAGGACGAGATAATTGTGTTTTGTTCTACGAGGCTGGGAGGAATTTAACTCCCAGCTTTTTTGTGATTGGTGCTAAACGGATGAAAAAGTACATACAAAAGTTTCTTAAGTTTTCCCGCTACGAGTATTTTTACGTTACTTGCGAAAAATAAATTTTTAAATAAAAAAAATATTCTTTTTTGCGTATATAAACTTAAAAAAGGAAAGCGAGGTGGGAAACGATGGAGACAGAATGGCAAAAACGAGAACGAAAATTGAGAAAAAAAGCGGAGATGCTAAGACTGTGCCGACTATTGGATATTGAAGACTGGGATCAAAATCAAGCAATCAGTAGTGAAATCAAAAAAATAGTTAGCGGAGTGACTCGAAAACCAGAAGTTAACAATAAAAATGTCATGAATACCCAAAAAGAACAAAGAATCAGAGAAATAAAAAAATTAAGCAACGAACTAAGTGTCGCAAGAAGCAATGAGAACAACTAACTAAAATAGTTTACTAGCTACTGTATATATGTACAGGTACGTATGGCTGTATGCAGTGTAGTATAGAAAAAACATGATTATCTCAATATTAAGAAAGACAAAAATAAAATAAGCCTGACCAACAAGAATTGATGAACAATTCTTGTTGATTAGGCTTATTTTTAATTATATGCTAATTCTTGTCCTAGTGGTTGTTTTGGAATAGAAATTTCAACCATACCTTCAAGTTCAATAACTGTGATATCTTCTTTACGATAGTCTGCGTCATGGAGTTTCTTCAAGAAGTATTTTTGCACTTCTTGAATTTCATTTTGGCGGATATTTCGCTTATGATTCACTAGCAAAATCTCATTGTGTTCAGGTGCTTCAGTATAGACAACTGTGGTATTTCCCATGCTATAAACTTTGACCATATGTGCGTCAGTATTTTCTAATTGATTTAATACAAGGCGTGAATGGCTATTCGTCACGTTTACTAATTTCATGGCGCTCACCTCTCTTCTTTACGCATAAGTACATAAGTAACAGAATTATTTACCTAATTATAATTTTTTTCTCATAAAATGAACAGTAATTTGCATTGTCTTTTAAAAAAAAACTAAGGAGAGAAAGAAAAGCCGAACTTTCTATAAAATTTGTAAAACAAATTGAAGAAAGCACGACTTATCTTTTTGATTCACACTGCGAACAGTTGTTAGTTGTCAATTATTCCACAGCTTCAGATTTTGATTCTTTTGCCAAACGTTCAGGTTTTGATGTAATAACGATTCTGTTTTCTTTATCTAGTTTTGCTTTCAAATCATGGATTGTTGGATGATCTAGATAGAATTCCGCAATCCCGTCTTCAATTTGTTCTTGGATTGTTCGACGAAGTGGACGTGCGCCCATTGATGGATCATATCCTAAATCAACTAATTTTTCTTTGACATTTTCAGGTACTTCAATATGAAGTTGTTGAGGTGCCAACATTTCATTCACGTCATTCAACATTAAAGTAACGATGGACATTAAATCTTCTTTTGACAAAGCACTGAATTCAATGATGCCATCAAAACGGTTCAAGAATTCTGGTGTGAAATAGTTGTTTAATTGATTCAAAACAGAGCGAGTAACGCCTTCTCTCGCTGCACCGAAACCAACATTTGCTTCAACTTTACCTGTACCAGCATTACTTGTCATAATGATGATCGTATCTTTGAAGCTGACTGTCCGACCTTGCGCATCTGTTAAACGACCATCATCCAAAATTTGCAAGAACATGTGCAAGACATCTGGATGTGCCTTTTCAACTTCATCAAGCAAGATTAGGCTATACGGATTACGTCGTACTTTTTCAGTTAATTGACCAGCTTCTTCATAACCAACATAGCCAGGAGGGGAACCAATCAATTTTGACACGCTGTGTTTTTCCATGTATTCAGACATGTCGAAACGAATCATTGAGTCTTCGGAACCAAATAACTCGAAAGCTAATTGTTTAGCAAGTTCTGTTTTCCCGACGCCAGTAGGTCCAACAAATAAGAATGAACCAATTGGGCGATCTTTTTTGCTTAATCCAACGCGGTTACGGCGGATGGCTTTGGCAACGCGTTCCACGGCGTTGTCTTGACCAATTACGTGCGCTTTCAAATCAGTTGCAAGATTTTTAAGCTGTGTTTGTTCTTTTTCTTTCAATTCACCAACAGGAATACCTGTGCGTTGTTCAACAATTTGTTCCATATCTTTTTCTGTGATGACTGGTGTTTCTTCATCGGTGATTTGTTTTTCCTTCATTTTTTGAAGTTTATTGATTTGGTCACGATAATAGGCTGCTTTTTCAAAGTCTTCTTCGTTAGAAGCTTGCGTTTTTTGTGTTTCAGCTTCTTGCAGTTTTTTATCAATCGTTTTTGGATCAACGATTTGGATCGTCAAATTTTTCTTTGAACCAGTTTCATCTAATAAATCAATTGCTTTATCAGGTAAAAAGCGGTCTTGGATGTAACGGTTAGACAGGACAGCTGCAGCTTTGATTGCTTCATCTGTATATTTCACATGATGGTAGTCCTCATAACGTTTTTGTAGACCTTTTAAAATACTAATTGTTTCATCGACAGTTGGCTCATCGACACGGACTGGCTGCATCCGACGTTCAAGAGCAGCATCTTTTTCAATAATTCGGTATTCGTTCAAAGTAGTAGCACCAACCATTTGAAGTTCACCACGAGCTAAAGCTGGTTTTAAGATATTTCCGGCGTCCATGTTTCCATCACCCGCAGCACCTGCACCAACGATTTCATGAACTTCATCAATGAATAAGATGACATTTTCTGCTTGTGTGATTTCTTCAATCAGTTTTTGCATCCGTTCTTCAAACTGACCACGAATCCCAGTTCCTTGAACTAAAGAAACAACATCTAGACGAATGACTTCTTTATCCATCAATTTTTGTGGAACATCGCCATCAACGATTTTTTGTGCCAAACCCTCAACGACTGCTGTTTTACCAACACCAGGTTCACCAATTAAAACAGGATTGTTTTTTGTTCGGCGGTTGAGGATCTCAACCACACGTTTGATTTCTTCATCACGACCGATAACTGGGTCGATATCACCTTGACGCGCTTGTTCAGTGATATTAATGCCATACTCACCAAGCAAACCTTCAGTATTTCCTTGTGGTGGTTGTCCACCGTTAAAGTTATTACCGCCACCGAATTGAGTAGGTGGTGTTTGTTCATAACCATTTCCTTGTTGTTGCATTTGATTAGACATTGAACGGAATAGATCGTCAAGACTACCAAATCCAAATGGATCATTTTGGGCCATATTTGTCAGACCTCCATTTTTTTGATTTTTCATTTTTTGATAACAGCTCTGGCAATAATCTAATTGCGCTCGATGTCCGTTAACTGTTGCGTATAAATGAATCGTTGCTTCATTTTTGCCACAATTTTGACAAAGCATGTGTAGTTCACGTCCTTTCACAAAATGGGTTGCATCTTTATTTTACAACGCATATTTCAAGAGGTAAAAAGAAAACCCTTATCTTTCTTCCATCATTCGTTAGTTGAGAAGGTAAAAAAAGTCTATTGACCATTTCTGACCTTTGAACTTATTATACTAAAAAAAAGAAGAGAATCAACTATTTTAACTCGAATCAATTTTGATTTTAAAATAGCGTAATAAAGGCGCATCTAATAGAAAGAATGTCTTAGACTACATAACAAAGCCTTGTCCTTTTTCTTAAGGAAGAGAGAAGAAAAAATTCGTGTGATTTGTCCAAAAAAGAAGATAAAATAATAGAAGTTTATTGAAAACGGAATCAACGAATGAATGCGAAAGGATAAATCCAATAACGAAAAGAAAAGGAGTTTAAATAAAATACTTTTCATTGAATTTGAATGAAAACTGTTGTATCTGTCGACAAAAAATGGTAATCTTTACAAATGAAAGGGTAAAGCTTTATTAGAAATCTTCTGGATTGCTAAAAAAGAAAACCCTCACATAAAAACAACACTCACTTAAAGGAGACCGATCAATATGGAAAAGAAAGAATTTCACGTAGTAGCAGAAACTGGGATCCACGCACGTCCAGCTACATTATTAGTACAAACAGCAAGCAAATTTAACTCTGATGTAAACTTAGAGTATAAAGGTAAATCAGTAAACTTGAAATCTATCATGGGCGTTATGTCTTTAGGTGTAGGTCAAGGTTCTGACGTTACAATTACAGCTGAAGGTGCTGACGAAGCAGACGCTATGGCAGCTATCGTAGAAACAATGAAGAAAGAAGGCTTATCTGAATAATGGTTGAAATGCTAAAAGGGATTGCCGCTAGTGACGGTGTAGCCGTTGCAAAAGCTTACCTGCTAGTTCAACCGGATTTATCATTCAGTAAGACAACAGTAGAAGATACAGCTGCTGAAGAAACTCGTTTAGATGCTGCATTATTAAAATCTACTGAAGAATTGCAACAAATTCGTGAAAAAGCAGCGCAAAGCTTAGGTGAAGCAGAAGCGCAAGTATTTGATGCTCATTTGATGGTTCTATCAGACCCAGAAATGATTGGTCAAATCAAGCAAAATATTAAAGATAACAGTGTGAATGCTGAATCAGCTCTTAAAGAAGTAACTGATATGTATATTGGCATGTTTGAAGCTATGGATGACAACGCTTATATGCAAGAACGTGCTGCTGACATTCGTGACGTTGCAAAACGTATTTTAGCGCATCTATTAGGTGTGAACTTGCCAAATCCTTCAATGATTAACGAAGAAGTTGTCGTTGTTGCTCATGATTTGACACCAAGTGACACAGCTCAATTAGATCGTACATTTGTTAAAGCTTTTGTGACAGATATTGGCGGACGCACTTCTCACTCTGCAATTATGGCTCGTTCTTTAGAAATTCCAGCAATCGTTGGAACAAAAGAAATCACTGCTAAAGTAAAAGAAGGTCAAATGTTAGCTGTTAATGGTATTGAAGGTGATGTAATCATCGAACCAACAGAAGAACAAAAGGCTGAATTTATTAAAGCAGGAGAATCTTACGCTGCACAAAAAGCAGAATGGGAAAAATTAAAAAATGCTGAAACAGTTACGGCTGATGGCAAGCATTTTGAATTAGCCGCAAATATTGGAACACCAAAAGATTTAGTTGGTGTTCATAACAACGGCGGAGAAGCTGTTGGTCTTTATCGTACAGAATTTTTATACATGGATTCTCCGGACTTCCCTACAGAAGATGACCAATATAAAGCTTACAAAGCTGTCCTAGAAGGTATGGAAGGTAAACCTGTTGTTGTTCGTACAATGGACATCGGTGGGGACAAAGAATTGCCTTACTTACAATTACCACACGAAATGAACCCATTCTTGGGTTACCGTGCACTACGTATCAGCTTGTCTGAACAAGGTGATGACATGTTCCGCACACAAATGCGTGCATTGTTACGTGCCTCTGTTCATGGTAACTTGCGTATCATGTTCCCAATGGTAGCTACTTTGAAAGAATTCCGTGCAGCAAAAGGAATCTTTGAAGATGAAAAACAAAAATTAATTAATGAAGGCGTGGAAGTATCTGATACAATCCAAGTCGGAATTATGATTGAAATTCCTGCCGCAGCTGTCATTGCTGACAAGTTTGCTAAGGAAGTTGACTTCTTCTCAGTAGGTACAAACGACTTGATCCAATATACTATGGCTGCTGACCGTATGAATGAACGTGTTTCATATCTATATCAACCTTACAATCCATCAATCTTACGTCTAATTAAAAACGTGATTGACGCAGCACATGCTGAAGGCAAATGGGCTGGAATGTGTGGAGAAATGGCTGGGGATCAAACAGCTGTGCCTCTATTAGTTGGTATGGGCTTAGATGAGTTCTCAATGAGCGCAACATCTATTCTTAAAACACGTAGCTTGATGAAACGTTTAGATACAACGAAAATGGCTGAACTTGCAGATCGCGCATTGAAAGATTGCGATACAATGGAAGAAGTCGTTGAACTTGTAAATGAATACGTAAAATAAGCTTGACTATTGAGTGTTAGAAATTTTGCTAGCTTTAGCGAGATTTCTAACACTTTTTTTATTTTCTCGTAACATGTTTAGTTTTTTCAATTGAATCGCTTACTTTTTAAGTTGTTGAAAAATAGGGCTTAAGTTTGAGTGACAGTTTCTTGGCTATGTTATACTATATAGGAGAAGGGGGACGTAAGGTGAAAGTATTATTATATTTTGAAAGTGAAAAAATACTTGCAAAATCTGGGATTGGGCGTGCGCTTGATCATCAAAAGCGTGCTTTGTCAGATGTGGGGATTCCTTATACATTAGATACCAACGACGACTATGATATTTTGCACATTAATACTTATGGTATCAATAGTCATAATATGGTTAACAAAGCGCGAAGAGATGGCAAGAAAGTTGTTTATCATGCACATTCGACAGAAGAAGACTTTCGCAATTCGTTTATTGGCTCTAACCAATTATCTCCTGTCGTCAAAAAATATCTAGTGAGTTTGTATCAAAAGGCAGATTATTTGATTACGCCTACACCATATTCTAAAAAGTTATTAGAAAGCTACGGAATCGAAGTACCTATTCGTGCAATTTCCAATGGAATTGATTTAGATAAATACCAACCTGATCTTACGAAAGAACAAAGATTTAGAGAATATTTCAATTTGTCTTCAGATCAAAAAGTAGTGATTTGTGTTGGCTTGTTTTTTGAACGAAAGGGAATCATTGACTTCGTTGAAATTGCTAGAGAAATGCCTGAGTACACATTTGTTTGGTTTGGTCATGTACCGATGTACTCGATTCCTAAAAATATTCGAAAAATCGTTAAAGAAGACCATCCGGAAAATGTCATATTCCCTGGTTACATTCGTGGAGATGTCATTGAGGGTGCTTATTCAGGCGCAGATTTGTTTTTCTTTCCTTCATACGAAGAAACTGAAGGAATCGTTGTTTTAGAGGCGCTAGCAAGTCGACAAAATGTCTTAGTTAGAGATATTCCAGTGTATGAAGGCTGGTTAAAAGATGGCGAAAACTGTTATATGGGACGAACGAATCAAGAATTTATTGAAAAAATCAGACAAATAACTGAAAAAGAGGTTCCAAGTTTGGTGCAAGCTGGTTATCAAACAGCCGAAGAACGTAGCATCGAACGAATTGGGCGAGAACTTCAAGGAGTTTATGAAATGGTGTTAGAGGAACAAGAAGCACCTTTAGAGGTAAGAAAAAGTAAATCAATGAAAAGGTAGTTTGGAGGCAAAAAAACATGAAAGTTGGCTTTTTTACCGATACCTATTTTCCGCAAGTTAGCGGGGTTTCTACATCAATCAAGACATTAAAAGATGAACTTGAAAAAAATGGTCATGAAGTCTATATTTTCACTACAACAGATCCGAATGCGGATAAATTAGAAAAAGATGTTATTAGGATGCCAAGTGTTCCGTTTGTTTCTTTCAAAGATCGGCGAATCGTTGTAAGAGGCATGTGGTATGCTTATTTAGTTGCCAAAGAGCTGGAGCTAGATTTGATTCATACACATACCGAATTTGGAGCGGGGATTCTGGGGAAAATGGTAGCCAAGAAATTGAAAATTCCAGTTATTCATACTTACCATACAATGTATGAGGATTATCTTCATTATATTGCAAATGGTAAGGTGATCAGACAGTCACACGTCAAATATTTTTCGCGTATTTTTGCTAACCATACGACAGGAGTGGTTTGTCCAAGTGAACGAGTGATTGACACGTTACGTGGGTATGGTGTAGTTGCACCGTTGCGAGTGATTCCAACGGGGATTGATATCGAGAAGTTTAAGCGATCAGATATTACCACTCAGGAAATCAGCGCCTTACGTACGTCATTAGGAATGACTGATGACCAATTGATGGTGCTTTCGCTTAGTCGGCTCTCTTATGAGAAAAACATTCAAGCAATTATTCAAGGTTTTCCAGAAGTCATTGCATCTTATCCAAATGCGCGCTTAGTGATTGTTGGAAAAGGACCTTATATGGAAGAATTACAAGAGTTAATAGAAGAATTAGACTTACAAGAAGTCGTTCAGTTTACTGGTGAAGTTGATAACAATGCAGTTGCTCTGTATTACAAAGCAGCAGATTATTTTGTCAGTGCGTCCACTTCCGAAACACAAGGGTTAACATATACAGAAGCTATGGCTGCTGGTACACCGTGTGTGGTTGAAGGTAACGCTTATTTAAATCGCCTATTTGATCACGCATCATTAGGAAAAACATTTGAAACAGATCAAGATTTTGCACAAGCACTTATTCAATATATAACAGATGAGATTCCTCGTGATGAAGCAGTTTTAGCTGCGAAGCTTTATGAAATTTCGTCTACTCATTTTGGTGAAGCAATGATTGAATTTTATCAAGACATGATTGTTTATCATGAAGAGGAAACGCGCAGAAAAGAAGAAGAAGCTTCCATCGAGCGAATTAAAATTAAATTAAATTCATTTAAACGATAAATAAAGCAATTTATTCTTAAAAAACCTTGATTCTAGCGTATACTAGAGTCAAGGTTTTTTTTAGGAGGTTGAAGGATGAAACTCGGATTTATTGGAACAGGAGTAATGGGTAGCTCAATTGTTGAACACTTATTACGAGCAGGATACGAAGTGGTCGTTTATAATCGAACAAAAGCAAAAGCAGATCCTTTAGTTGCTAAGGGAGCTGTTTGGGCAAAGACACCACAACTAGTTGCTAGACAAAGCGAAGTGATTTTTACAATGGTTGGATACCCAACAGACGTTGAAGAAATCTATTATGGGCAAAATGGGATTTTTTCAGCAGATGTTTCGGGGAAAATTGTAGTTGACTTAACAACCAGTACGCCAACTTTGGCAGAAAAAATTGCTCAGACAGCTTCTGAAAAGGGAGCAGCTGCGTTGGATGCGCCAGTTTCTGGTGGCGACTTAGGAGCAAAGAACGCGACATTAACCATTATGGTTGGTGGACAATCAGATGTCTACGAAAAAGTTTTACCAATTTTTAGAGAGTTTGGCTCAACTTTTACATTACATGGTGATGCAGGAAAAGGTCAGCATACAAAAATGGCCAACCAAATCATGATTGCTGGTACAATGACAGGGATGACCGAAATGTTAGCTTACGCACAAAAAAATCAACTTGATTTGAAAAAGGTGATTGAAACGCTTTCTGGTGGTAGTGCAGCAAACTGGTCTTTGAGCAATTATGCGCCACGTATTTTACGCGAAGACTACTCTCCCGGATTTTTTGTTAAACATTTTATCAAAGATTTAAAAATTGCTTTAGATGAAGCTGAAAACCAATCACTTGAACTACCAGCTACAAAACAAGCACTTATCTTGTACGAACAGTTGGCTGGTAAAGGGTTTGAAAATGATGGGACACAAGCGTTGATTAAACTTTGGTGGCCGAATGGAAATGTTCCAGAAAAAAAATCATAAAAAACTGGTTTTTTTCGCGAAAATCAATGCAAGACAGCCATGACTTTGATACAATATAACAGAAATAAGAAAAGGAGGACCTCCTATGACACATTCACAATTAGTCGCAATTATTAAACGACTGGAGGCTATGGTCGAATCAGCAGACAACGAGTTGCAAGTTCGTCGCTTTGAAAAAGAAGGCGTTGAAAAATGTACAGTAACTTATGATAAAGCAACTACTACATTTGAATTAACTGAAACAGATACACACCAACAATACGAGTTTGATAATATTGATATCGTTGCGATGGAAATCTACGACTTAATCCAATAAGTTTTGCTCATTTAGCGTAAGCTTGTAAACAACATAAAAAGACCGAGATGATTATTCGTCTTGGTCTTTTTATGTTGTTCTGTTTGAGTGGCTATTAAGAGACGCTCGTAGGTTATTTATTGTGACTGTTCTTTGCTAAGCTTGCGTTGATAGCTGAGTAAAATTTGAACAGGATCAACTTCAGCCTTTGTTAGCTGTTGTTTTTTTGCTAAAGTATCATTTCCAACAGCAAAATGAAAATTAGGTGGGGTGTTACCAGCTATTTTAGTTGTCGCTACTAATTGACCGTAGCAAATCAAATAATATTTTGTCAATTCTTGATCTGCTGCAACGGGTAAAGACAAAATGAGACGAGGTGTTTGCAAAAAGGTCTTTTGGTTTTGGATTTGCTGGATGAAGTAAGTCATTAACTCAATTTCACTTTGAATACTACTTGCACGTTCGAAATTGAGAAGTTCAATAAAGTGTTCTTGTCGTTGTTTAAGATAAGTTAAAATTTTTTTATTTCGACCTTTTAAAAGACCTTCAATTTCTTTTTTCTTTTGTTGAAAGGACAACTGAGCGATTGTTGGAAGTTGTGTTCGCAAAGCTAATAAACTAATTTCTTTCAGCCAAGGCATTTGGTAAGTCTCTTCTAAAATACGTAAGATAGTAGGTATTTTTTTGTAGGAACGAAAAGGACCGAAGCTTTGAGCAGTCGGCTCATCTGACAGGATAAAACCAGTATCAGTTAATTGAAGATAATTGTAATTGGTAAAATAGTTCATCTGTCGATTATAGAATGGATGATAGTGTTGAATCAATTCACATTCTAAAAGCAATGCATCTAATTCGGTATCTACCACCACAAAATCAAAATCGACAATTGTATGTACCATTCGTAGCACTTTAGTTGAATGTTGTTTGTTTTGCTGAAAGTAACTACTCACACGATTTTTTAATTGCTTGGCTTTACCAACATAAATCACTGAGCCATGTTTATCTTTCATTAAATAAACCCCGGGAAGAAGAGGCAAATGTTTCACTTTTTCTTTAAGCATAATTACTCCTTTTATCTTTCAATCAAAAAAACTATATCAAATTTGAAAAAAACAAACAAGAAAACTTGTTTTTTTAGAAAACTACTGGACAAAAAAGCTTTGATAATCAAAATATTTTTTTGAAATGAATTTTTAATCTATCTTTGTTAAATATTTGTTTTATCAGCATTTATAAATGAATTTTTTCTTAAAATAAACTGAGAATCGAAAAAAGTTGTTGATTATGGTTGATTTTTGAAAAAAGTTAAGATATAGTTTGAACATCAAAAGATTTGATAATCAAACTAATTAGTGGATGGTGGAACATGGAACCAGATTTGAAAACAGTTAATGATTATCTCGTAAGTGTGTTCAATGATATTTTGACGATCGAAGAGTCTGAGTTGAAAAAATCACAATTCAACGATCTATCAATTACTGAGATGCATACGATCGAGGCAATCGGGATGTATAAGAAAAAAACAACTTCAGAAGTAGCAAAGGAGTTATCGATCACTGTTGGGACCTTGACCACTGCCATCAACAAATTAGTGAAAAAAGGGTATGTTGAGCGTATTCGCAGTGAAGATGATCGGCGTGTGGTGAAACTGGGCTTGACGAAAAAAGGAAAGCTATTGTATCGCGTACATCAACATTTTCATCGAGAAATGGTCAAAAACATTCTGGATGGAATGGGCGACCAAGAACAACATGCTTTGCTAAATGCACTGAAAAACTTGCATGATTTCTTGCGAGAGTATAAGTGAGGAACGTTAATGGAACAATTTGGAACAATTACGGCAACTGCAAGTGTACTTCCTGAAAGAATCGTGACTAACGATGAGCTTTCACAAATGATGGAAACATCAGATGAATGGATTCGTTCACGAACTGGGATTAGAGAAAGACGTTGTGTAACGAATCAAACAACATCAGATCTTTGTTTCCTAGTTGCGCAAAAATTACTAGAAAAGCAAAAAATCCAACCCGAAGAACTGGATTTCATCGTAGTTGCTACGATTTCTCCGGATTATGCAATGCCGTCAGTGGCTGCGCAAGTCCAAGGTCGATTGGGCGCAACCAAAGCAATTGCTTTTGATTTGAGTGCTGCTTGTACTGGTTTTGTGTATGCACTAAGTATTGCTGAAAAACTGATTCGCTGTGGCTCGAAAAAAGGGCTTGTCATTGGTGGAGAAACGTTGTCTAAGTTACTTGACTGGACAGACCGCTCTACAGCTGTTTTATTCGGTGATGGAGCAGGTGGTGTGTTATTAGAAGCTGGCGCAACACAAAAATTATTAGTGGAGCATTTAGCAACGGATGGTACACGAGGTTCTTCGTTAACAGCAGGATATCATGAAAATAAAAGTCCATTTTATTCTGAAAAGTCAGAAGGTTCTTACTATTTGCAAATGGTTGGACGTGATATTTTTGACTTTGCAGTCCGAGATGTCGCGAAAAATCTAAAAGAAATAACGCAAGAAAATTCAGTTGATTATCTACTTTTGCATCAAGCAAATCAACGAATTATTGAAAAAATTGCTCGGAAGGTCAAAATTCCACAAGAGCAGTTTCTAGCAAACATGGATAAGTATGGTAATACTTCTGCTGCAAGTATTCCTATTTTATTAGACGAGGCGGTTTCCGCTGGAACGCTTCAATTAGGCAGTAATCAAAAAGTGGTATTTACAGGTTATGGCGGAGGTTTAACATGGGGAAGTATCCTCATGGAGCTATAAACTGATAAATGATAAAAATAAAACTATAAAATTGTAAACAATATCGGAGGAATATATCGTATGGTATTCGAAAAAATTCAAGAAATTATTGCAGAAGAATTAGGTAAAGAAACAGAAGAAATTAAATTAACAACAGATATTCAAGAAGATTTAGAAGCTGATAGCTTGGACTTATTCCAAATCATCAACGAAATCGAAGATGAATTCGATGTGAAAATTGAAACAGAAGATGGCATTAAAACTGTACAAGATTTAGTTACTTACGTTGAAAAACAAACTGCATAATCATGTAATAAGGTTGGGGGCTGGGACATTTCCGATGTGAAATGTCTTAGCCTTTTTGAATAAATGGATACTTAATCGTCTATCCTAAACTATTGGAGAATATCATGAAAACAGCATTTTTATTTAGTGGGCAAGGCGCTCAATACCAAGGCATGGGTCAAGATTTATACCATGAACCCGTAGTAAAACAAACATTTGATGAAGCAAGCCAAATTCTTGGTTATGACATGGCAGAATTGTGTTTTACTGAAAATCAGCAACTAGATCAGACCACTTACACACAACCGGCGATTTTAACGGTAAGTGTTGCCTATCATCGCTTATTACAAGAACAAGGAATTACTCCGGACGCAGCATTAGGGCTTAGCTTAGGAGAATATTCAGCATTGGTTGCGAGCGAAGCGCTATCGTTTGAAGAAGCAGTAGCATTAGTGGCTAAACGCGGTGCTTATATGACTGAGGCTGCGCCAACCGGAAGTGGCAAAATGGTCGCTGTGATGAATACACCGATTGAATTGATTGAAGCTTGTTGTCAGAAAGCAAGTCAGTTTGGCATTGTTTCACCTGCAAATTACAATACACCACAGCAAATCGTTATTGGTGGGGAAGTGACAGCTGTTGATGCGGCGATGACTTTGTTACAAGAACAAGGCGCCAAACGAATGATTCCATTAAATGTTAGTGGACCATTTCATACAGCCATCCTAGCGCCAGCAGCGCAAAAGCTAGCGAAGGAATTAAAAACAATCTCATTTAACGAACCAAGGATCCCAGTGATTAGCAATACAACCACTGAGGTTATGACAAAAGAAGCAATTCCAAACTTATTAGAGCGTCAAGTGATGTCTCCTGTTCGTTTTTATGAAAGTATTGAAAAATTAAAATCATTGGGAATTGACCAAATGATTGAAGTCGGACCAGGGAAAGTCTTGAGTGGTTTCATGAAAAAAATCGATAAAACGATTCCTGTTTACCGTGTTGAGAATCAACAAACATTTGAAGAAACTTATCAACGATTATCGGGGAGGTAATTATGGACGTTAGAGGAAAAAACGTTTTTGTCACAGGAAGTACGAGAGGTATCGGGGAAGCAATTGCAATTGCGTTTGCTAAAGCGGGTGCCAATGTTGTCTTAAATGGTCGCAGCGCGATTTCTTCAGAAAAATTGGCTGAAATTTCAGCTTTAGGTGTTACCTGCATTGGGGTATCTGGTGATATCGCAGATTTTACTAAAGCAGGTGAAATGATCAAGGAAGCGCAAGAGCAGCTAGGTTCTGTTGATATTTTAGTCAATAACGCTGGAATCACAAATGACAAATTATTACTTCGGATGGACGCTGAAGACTTCAAAAAATGTTTGGATATCAATTTGACTGGTACATTCAACATGACCCAACATGTTCTAAAACAAATGATGAAAAAACGTGAAGGTGCAATCATCAATTTGGCAAGTGTTTCTGGTTTAATCGGGAATGTCGGACAAGCAAACTATGCAGCCAGTAAAGCCGGAGTTGTTGGCTTAACCAAATCAGTTGCCAGAGAAGTAGCGACGCGTGGAATTACATGTAACGCCATTGCGCCGGGCTTTATTGCAACAGACATGACGGATGTTCTATCAGAAAAAGTAAAAGAACAAGTCACAAAACAAATTCCATTGCAGCGCTTTGGTAACGTGGAAGATATTGCCAAGACTGCAGTTTTCTTAGCAGAAAATGCGTACATCACAGGTCAAGTGATCAATGTTGATGGCGGTTTGGTCATGCACGGATAATAGAAAGGAAGATGATTGATGAATCGAGTAGTAATTACAGGCTATGGTGTTACTTCGCCAATCGGAAACGATGGAGATAGCTTTTTAGATAGTTTAAAAAACGGAACGAATGGAATTGCACCAATTACGAAATTTGATGCAACTGAAACAGGGATTACGCTAGCTGGTGAAGTAAAAGATTTCCCTTATGATAAATATTTTATTAAAAAAGATAGCAAACGTATGGATATGTTTTCAATTTATGGAATCTATGCTGCTCTTGAAGCAATTGAAATGAGTGGATTAGAAAAAGAAAAAATTGATCAAGATCGTTTCGGTGTTATCGTTGGTTCAGGAATTGGTGGTTTACCAACAATTGAGAATCAAGTAATTCGCTTGCATGAAAAAGGCGCTAAACGAGTATCACCAATGTTTGTTCCTATGTCGATTGCCAACATGGCTGCTGGGAATATTGCTTTACGAGTAGGTGCTAAAGGCATTTGTACATCAATCGTTACAGCTTGTGCTAGTGGAACGAACTCCATTGGTGAAGCTTACCGTAACATTAAACATGGTTATTCAGATGTTATCCTAGCTGGCGGAACAGAAGCAACGATTTGTGAAATGGGAATCGCAGGTTTTGCTGCGTTGACAGCTTTATCAACTGCTACAGATCCAGACCGTGGTTCTATTCCATTCGATGAAGAACGTAATGGTTTTGTTATGGGAGAAGGCGCTGGAATCTTAGTGATCGAGTCCTTAGAACATGCAAAAGCACGCGGTGCGAAAATCTATGGTGAAATCGTAGGTTATGGATCAAATTGTGATGCATATCATATGACAGCACCAACGCCAGACGGATCAGGGGCTTCAAAAGCAATGAAATTGGCGATGGACGAAGCAGGCATCCAACCAGAAGAAGTGGGCTATATCAATGCGCATGGAACAAGCACACCTGCAAATGACCAAGCAGAAGCAAAAGCAATTCAGCTAGCACTTGGTGAAAACTTCCGAGACACTTATGTTAGCAGTACAAAATCAATGACAGGACATTTACTAGGTGCTGCTGGGGGAATCGAGGCTTTAGCAACATTATTAGCGTTAGAGCACCAATTTGTACCACCAACTATCAACGTAGTAAATCAAGATCCAGAAATTGATTTAACAGTCGTAAAAAATGAAAGCAAACCTGCTGAACTTACTTATGCCATGAGTAACTCACTAGGCTTTGGCGGACACAATGCGGTCCTTTGCATGAAACGCTGGGAGGAATAAGCTTGAACATCAGTGAAATTAAAGAACTAGTAACGCAATTCGATCAATCTTCTTTGACTGAATTTGATTTGCGTGAAGGTCAATTTGAACTTTATATGAATAAAAATAATACCAGTCGTGGAGCAGTAACAGCACCTCAAACGATGGAAGCACCTGCAGTTCAACCTGTATCAGCGAAACCAGAAATCAAAGCAGATGAACCTGTTAAAGAACAGACTGTAGTAGCAGACACAAAGCAAGAAATTGAAGGCATTGAAGTAAAATCACCAATTGTTGGTGTTGTGTACTTGCAACCTTCACCGGATAAACCAGCTTACAAAAAAGTTGGTGACCAAGTAGCAAAAGGTGAAATCATCTGCATTATTGAAGCAATGAAGCTAATGAATGAGATCACCAGTGACTTTGACGGAGAAATTGTTGAAATTCTGGTTGAAAATGAAGAAGTTGTTGAATTTGGTCAACCACTCGTTAAAATTCAGCCAAAATAAGAAAGAGGTAGAAGATGAATATTCAAGAAATCAAAGAAATCATTCCACATCGTTACCCAATGCTGCTGATTGATCGAGTGGAAGAAATGGTTGCAGGCGAAAGTGTTATCGCTAAGAAAAATGTCACAATCAATGAACCCTTTTTTCAAGGTCATTTTCCAGAAGAACCGGTTATGCCCGGTGTGCTGATTGTTGAAGCAATGGCACAAGCTGGAGCCGTTGCCTTATTGTCTTTAGAACAATTTAAAGGAAAGACAGCTTATTTTGGCGGATTGGATAAAGCAAAATTCCGTCGCAAAGTGACACCAGGAGATACTTTGTATTTGGAAGTTGAAATTATCAAAGTAAAATCTTCCGCTGGAATCGGGAAGGGTGTCGCAAAAGTGGATGGCAAAAAAGTTGCCGAAGCTGAATTAACCTTTATGATTGGATAGGTGAAATATGTTTTCAAAAGTTTTGATAGCTAACCGCGGTGAAATTGCCGTGCGGATTATTCGTGCCTGTCGTGAATTAGGTATTCAAACAGTTGCTGTATATTCAGAAGCAGATGCTGATGCATTGCATACTCAATTAGCAGATGAAGCGATCTGTATTGGACCAGCTAAAGCTGTTGATTCTTATTTGAATGTGCAACAAGTTTTAAGTGCGGCAATTGTTACCAAGGCAGAAGCGATTCACCCAGGTTTTGGTTTTTTATCTGAAAATAGTCGTTTTGCATCAATGTGTGAAGAATGCAATATTGTTTTTATTGGACCTAAAAGTGAAACCATTGATGCGATGGGGAATAAAATCAATGCCCGCCGCTTGATGCAAGAAGCCAAAGTTCCGGTAATTCCGGGAAGTGAAGGTGTACTTTCGACTGTGGAAGAAGCTTTGTCAGTTGCGGATAAGATTGGCTACCCAGTTATGTTAAAAGCTGCTGCGGGTGGTGGTGGTAAAGGAATTCGAAAAGTAATGACCAAAGAAGAACTACCACAACACTTTGCTTCAGCGCAACAAGAAGCTGCTGCAGCGTTTGGAAATGACGAAATGTATTTGGAGAAAATTATTTATCCAGCAAGACATATTGAAGTTCAAATATTGGGCGATCATTATGGAAATGTCATTCATTTAGGTGAGCGTGATTGTTCGTTGCAAAGAAATAATCAAAAAGTTCTTGAAGAATCACCATCGGTTGTGATTTCTGCTGCAAAACGTGCAGATTTAGGCGCTGCGGCTGTTCGTGCAGCGAAAGCTGTAAATTACGAGAATGCTGGAACCATTGAATTTCTAATGGATGAATCTGGTGCCTTTTACTTTATGGAAATGAATACGCGAATTCAAGTGGAACATCCTGTAACAGAAATGGTAACAGGTGTTGACTTAGTGAAAAAACAAATTGAAATTGCAGCGGGTGAACCATTGGGCTTAGAACAAAATAACATCAAGTTTCAAGGCCATGCGATTGAATGTCGAATCAATGCAGAAAACCCAGCTTTTCATTTTGCTCCATCACCCGGAACCATTGAAAACTTATTACTTCCCGCTGGGGGCATGGGTTTACGTGTTGATAGCGCAGTTTATTCAGGCTATAAAATACCGCCATATTATGATTCAATGATTGCCAAAGTCATCGTTCATGGTGATACGCGTTTTGAAGCGTTGATGAAAATGCAACGTGCCTTGAGCGAAATCGTGACAGATGGTGTTGTGACAAATGCCGAATTTCAAATGGACTTGATTAGTCACCCAGCAGTGATTGCTGGTGATTATACAACGGCATTTTTACAAGAAGAATTTTTACCAAATTGGACACCTGAAACGGAGATTGGAGGCGAGTAGATGGCTCTGTTTAAAAAGAAAAAATATATTCGCATTAACCCAAATCGAGGAGCTCAACCTACAAGTCCACCAACTGTTCCTGACAATATGTGGGCAAAATGTCCGAATTGTAAACATATCATTTATACGAAAGATATTGGTGAAGAACGCGTTTGTCCTAATTGTGGTTACACGTTTCGTATCAGTGCTTGGCAACGATTAGCGTTAACGATTGATGAAAAAAGTTTTGAAGAGTGGGATACCGAATTAACGACAGAAGATCCTTTGAATTTCCCAGGGTACCAAGAAAAAATTGAAGTGATGCAAGAAAAAACTGGTTTGCATGAAGCAGTTTTGACTGGTAAAGCAACAATCAATGATATTCCTTTAGCGATTGGTGTTATGGATTCAAATTTTATTATGGGAAGCATGGGGACGATTGTTGGTGAAAAAATAACTAGATTATTTGAACGAGCATTAACTGCTAAATTACCTGTGGTCTTGTTCACTGCCTCTGGTGGTGCCAGAATGCAAGAAGGCATTTTTTCTTTAATGCAAATGGCGAAAATTTCCGCGGCGGTGAAACGTCACAGCAACGCAGGGCTTTTTTACTTAACCGTTTTGACTGACCCTACAACTGGTGGTGTAACCGCCAGTTTTGCGATGGAAGGTGACGTGATTTTAGCTGAGCCGCAAAGTTTGATTGGTTTTGCTGGACGTCGGGTAATCGAACAAACGATTAAGCAAGAATTACCAGAAGACTTTCAAAAGGCAGAATTTTTGTTAGCTCATGGTTTTGTTGATCAGATTGTTCCGCGAACAGAATTGAAGAAAACGATTCATCATTTGCTCGAATTGCATACACAGAAAGGTTGGTTGGATCATGAATAAAACTGCTCATGAGGTTGTTCAACTGGCTAGAGCAAAAGAACGTTGGACGAGTTTAGATTTTTTTGAAGAAATTTTTGATGGGTTTCAGGAGTTTCATGGGGATCGTTTATTTGGTGACGACGAAGCAATCGTTGGTGGTGTTGCTAGCTTAGCTGGTAAACCAGTCACGGTGATTGGAATCCAAAAAGGTCGAGATCTACAGGAAAATATCCAACGAAACTTTGGTTCACCGCATCCGGAAGGGTATCGTAAAGCATTACGATTGATGAAACAGGCAGAAAAATTTAAACGCCCAGTCATCACGTTGATCAATACTGCTGGGGCTTATTGTGGTGTGGGAGCGGAAGAACGCGGCGAAGGAGAAGCAATTGCTAAGAATCTTTTAGAAATGTCTGATCTAAACGTGCCAATTTTAGCAATCATCATTGGCGAAGGCGGCAGCGGTGGTGCACTTGCACTTGGCGTTGCAGATGAAGTTTGGATGCTTGAACAAACAATTTATGCGATTCTTTCGCCAGAAGGTTTTGCATCTATTTTATGGAAAGATGGTAGCCGAGCGGCGGAAGCGGCGGAGCTGATGAAAATTACCGCGCCTGAATTACATGAGCTAGGGATTGTGGACAAGGTGATTCCAGAAACTTTTAATGGGGAACCAATTCCCTGGGCTAAAATAGCATACATGATGAAAAAATCAATGATTGAAAAATTAACTGAATTATCGCAAACGGATGTAACATCTTTACTTGAAAAGCGTTATGAAAGATTCCGTAAGTATTAAGCGATTTGATGATGAGAGGTCGGGATAAATCCCGACCTTTTTTTGTATTGAAAAAACAAAACAGCTTGCGTCTCTTTCGTTCGATTGGATTTTACAACGGCTTGGAATCGTTTGATATGTGGGTGAATGGGGATGATTTTTTAGTTGGAAAAGAAGAAAAACACACAATAAATGAAATTTGCGCATATTTTTTCAAAAAACACTCTTGAAATGAATAAAAAATCTGATATTATGTATAATAACTCATTAAGTTTATGTTGGGTGTATAAATATTAGAGGAGAGTAACGATGAAGAAAATAATTTGGCTTACGATGGTTTCAATGGTGGTTCTTTTAGGGGCGTGTAGCTCTGGTGGAAAAGAAACAAGTAACGATTCAAAAAAAGAGGGGATTCAAAGCATCCAGGATTCTGGAAAATTAGTAGTGGGAACTTCTGCAGATTTTGCTCCGTTTGAATTTCATACGATGATTGATGGGAAAGACCAGATTGTTGGCGTGGATATTGATTTGGCGAATGAAATTGCAAAAGAACTAGGTGTCAAAGTCGAAGTGATGGATATGGAATTCAACGCAGTGTTAGCAGCCTTACAACAAGGAAAAGTTAATTTAGCAATTTCTGGTATTTCGGCAACAGAAGAGCGTCAACAAACATTTGATTTCTCAGATAATTATTTTGCTCCACCACAAAAAATGGTCATTAACAAAGAAAACGCAAATGAATTAACCAGTCTCAAAAGTTTTGCAAAGAAAAAAGTAGGAGCGCAAAAAGGATCAGTTCAAGAAGACGTTGTGAAAGAACAAGTTCCAGATGCACAATTAGTTTCTATAGCTAAAGTACCTAATTTGATTATTGAGTTAAAGCAAGGATCAATTGATGGATTAGTTTTAGAAGAAACCGTTGCAAACTCTTATATTGAAAATAATCCAGAGTTAATGTTAGCAGATGTTGACTTAGTCTCAAGCGATGAAGAAGCCTACGCAATTGCGTTACCAAAAGGCGAAGAAGATTTACAAAAGAAAGTCAATCAAGTCATCAAAGAATTACAAAGCTCAGGAAAAATGGATGAATTCATCAAAAAAAATACAGAGCTAGCTAAAAAAGCAGAAGAATAAAGGAGTTTGATTACGTGAATTTTTCATTTCTATCGGTATACTATCCCTATTTCCTGTCGGGTGCATTAATTACATTAATTATTTCCGTTATCACGATTGTTTTTGGAACAATAATTGGCGTCATTATGGCACTGTTGAAACTTTCAAAAATTCGACCATTACGGTGGTTTGCCAATGCTTATATTGAAGTCTTACGTGGGACACCGATGCTAATCCAAATTTTGATCGGTTTTGGCTTGTTACAAGGCGTGGTTCATGCGCCTACATTAACTCTGGGTGTATTAGATGTTGACTTTAGCCGGCTGATACCGGGGATGATTGTTTTATCAATGAATTCAGGTGCCTATGTCGCTGAAATCGTCCGTGGTGGAATCATGGCTGTCAATTTTGGTCAAGAAGAGGCGGCTAGCTCGTTGGGACTCAGACCAATGCAGACGATGCGATATGTGATTTTACCGCAAGCATTAAGAAATATCTTACCTCCAATGGGTAATGAATTTATCACGTTGATCAAGGATTCTTCCCTACTTTCAACGATTGGGATCTATGAGTTATTAAATAGTGCACAAATCGTTATCTCGAATTCGTATCTCCCTTTAGAGCCCCTCTATGTAGCTGCAATTATTTATTTTGTTCTAACATTTTTGATGTCGAGATTGCTACATGTTTGGGAAATAAAATTAGGTAAAGGATACCGATGAAAGGAAGGCTGTCAATGGAAGCACTTATTCAAGTGAATCACTTAACCAAAACGTTTGGACAAAAAGAAATTTTAAAAGGCATCACATTAGAGATTACTCAAGGAGAGGTCATGGTAGTGATTGGCCCGTCTGGCTCTGGGAAAAGTACATTTTTACGTTGCTTGAATTTGCTAGAAGAGCCGACCAGTGGGACGATCCTATTTGATGGTCAAGAAATCACCAACAAAAAAACAGATATTTATGAAATGAGAGAACAAATGGGCATGGTTTTTCAACAGTTCAATTTATTTCCAAATCTAACTGTTTTAGAAAATATTTTGTTGGCACCGACGAAAGTAAAAAAGATCAGTCGCGCAGAAGCAGAAGAAAAAGCGTTAGTATTACTTGATAAAGTTGGCTTGGTAACAAAAGCAGATGAATATCCTCAATCATTGTCAGGTGGACAACAACAAAGAATCGCAATTGCTAGAGCTCTTGCAATGGAACCCAAAGTCATGTTATTTGATGAACCAACGTCTGCGTTAGATCCAGAAATGGTCGGAGAAGTTCTATCTGTTATGCAGGAGTTAGCAAAAGAAGGTATGACAATGGTAATTGTGACCCATGAAATGGGTTTTGCGCGAGAAGTTGGTGATCGTGTTTTATTCATGGATGATGGAAAGATAATTGAAGAGGGAGCGCCAAAAGAACTTTTTGAAGAAACGAAGAAAGAACGAACACGACAGTTTCTGGAAAAAGTTTTATAAAAGAAAAACGATTGCCAAAGTGGTGATCGTTTTTCTTTTTGCAAAAGAGCAAGACAAAAGAAAGTAAATAAACAATTGTGAACGGATACAAAAATGTGTGGGATGGATTGAATGGTAAAGGTAGTTTTTTTTTAGATTATGCAGTATAATTAGGGGCTGAGGAGTACCTGGTGTGCTCCTTCATTTTTTGCAAATGAGGAGACAAGATGTTTTCAAATTATAAACCAACATGGATGGTAGAAGCCATCTATCAAATTACCCCTGCACAGTTGAAAAATTTAGGCATCAAAGCCGTGTTAACTGATTTGGATAACACTTTGATTGCTTGGAATAACCCAGATGGAACAGAAGAATTGTTAAATTGGATTTTAGAAATGAAAAATGCTGGTATTCCTGTTGTAGTTGTTTCGAATAATAACTCGAAGCGAATTGAGCGAGCAATCGAAAAATTTGATTTACTTTATATTGCTCGTGCGATGAAACCATTTGCTGTGGGAATCAATCAAGCAAAGAAAAAGTTGAACCTTGCTGATGAAGAACTTGTAATGATTGGCGATCAAATCATGACGGATATTCGTGGTGCAAATCGCGCAGGAATCCGAAGTATTTTGGTGAAACCAATTATTGAGACGGATAGCTGGAAAACACAAATTAATCGTTTTTTTGAAAAAAGAATCATGGCCCATTTATTAGTAAATAATCCTGATATGGGCTGGCGAGGTGGAATTGAATGAGTGAAGAATTACACTGTATCGGGTGCGGCTCGATTATTCAAACAGATAGACCAGGAGAACTAGGGTATACACCGCAATCTGCCTTAGAAAAAGGTTTAGAATCAGGTGAGGTCTATTGCCAACGCTGTTTCAGACTACGTCATTACAATGAGATCCAAGATGTTTCTTTAACAGATGATGATTTTTTACGTTTGTTAAATGAATTAGGTCAAAAAGACGCGTTGATTGTTAATGTTGTCGATATCTTTGATTTCAACGGTTCATTGATTCCGGGACTACATCGTTTTGTCGGTGATAATCCGGTATTATTAGTAGGTAATAAAGTCGATATCTTACCGAAATCACTGAAGAAACCTAAAATGATCCAATGGATGACTGAACGTGCGCATGAAGCAGGGCTAAGACCTGTCGAAGTGTTATTAACAAGTGCTAAAAAAGCACATGAAATGGAAGATCTACTAGCTAAAATCGAAGAATATCGCGAAGGTAGAGATGTCTATGTCGTTGGCGTAACGAATGTCGGTAAATCAACATTGATTAACCAGATCATTAAGAATACTGCGGGTGTTCAAGATGTGATTACTACCTCACAATTTCCCGGAACGACTTTAGATAAAATTGAAATTCCTTTATATGATGGTCAAGCTTTAATTGACACACCGGGAATTATTCATCGTCATCAAATGGCACATTACTTAGGTAAAAAAGATTTGCGGATCATTGCACCAACAAAAGAAATCAAACCAAAAGTTTATCAATTGAATGACGATCAAACGCTTTTCTTAGGCGGATTGGCTCGCTTTGATTTTGTAAGTGGTGAACGTGGCTCATTTATTGCTTATGTTTCAAATGATGTGAATATCCATCGAACAAAACTCGAAAAAGCAGATGAATTTTACGCAAAACATGTGGGTGGACTTTTACAGCCACCACGTCCTGACGAGGTAGAAGAGTTCCCTGAATTAGTTCGCTTTGAATTTTCAGTGAAAGAAAAAACAGATATTGTTTTTGCCGGTCTTGGATGGATCACTGTATCACAGCCAGCAGTTGTTGCTGGGTGGGCGCCTAAGGGTGTTGATGTAATCAAGCGTAAAGCTTTAATTTAAGGAAGAAGGACGAAAATGGAATTAAGAGGAAAACAAAAACGTTTTTTACGTAGTCAAGCACATCACCTACAACCTATTTTTCAAATTGGAAAAGGTGGAATCAACTCAGCAATGCTTGTTCAAATCAATGAAGCATTAGAAAAACGTGAGTTGATCAAAGTTACTTTGCTACAAAATACAGATGAAATCGCGGAAGATGTTGCACGAATTTTAGAAGAAGAAGTTCAATGTGAGATTGTTCAAATCATTGGACGTGTATTGGTATTATATAAACCATCAAGTAAAGAAAAATACCAACGCATTTCACGAGAAGTAAAAGCAATCTAAGGAGTGGTCGTTAATGAGTACGCAGGCTAATCTATTTGTTCGTTCACAAGTTTTTCCGAAAGAAATGCCACAAGTTTTTGAAAAAAAACGACAAGTTGGAATCTTGGGAGGAACATTTAACCCTGTCCATCTGGCACATCTGGTTATGGCTGAACAAGTTGGACAAAATTTAGGACTGGATCGCGTATTTTTAATGCCATCCTATGAACCACCACATATTGATGAGAAAAAAACGATTCCGGCAGCGCATCGTTTGAATATGCTCGAGCTTGCAATCGAAGACAATCCATTTTTGGCAATTGAAACAGTTGAATTGAGCCGTGGTGGGAAAAGTTATACTTATGACACGATGAAAGCCTTGACGCAGAACAATCCAGATACAGATTATTATTTCATCATCGGCGGTGACATGGTTGAGTATCTTCCAAAATGGTACAAAATTGATGAATTAGTTCATCTTGTTCATTTTGTAGGTATCAAGCGTGCTGGTTATGGAGTCGAAACACCGTATCCGGTCATTTGGGTCGATGTACCTGAAATTGACATTAGTTCGACCAAGATTCGTCAAAAAGTTCGCCAAGGTTGCTCTATCCGCTACTTAGTTCCTGACAAAGTAGTTGATTATATTCAGAAAGAAGGCTTGTATCAACATGGATTATAGTAGTCATTATACTGCAGATACTCGCGAAACACTGATGCAAAAAGTCCAAATGCGAATGAGTGAACGTCGTTTTCAACATGTCTTAGGCGTGGAAAAAATGGCGGTAGCATTAGCTGAGAAATATGGTTGTTCACCAGAAAAAGCTAGTATTGCAGCGTTGACCCATGATTATGCAAAAGAACGTCCGGATGATGAGTTTATACTAGTCATCAAACGTGATGGATTTGATTCTGATTTGTTGAATTATGGCAATGCGATTTGGCATGGACTTGTGGGTGCTTCATTTGTTGAACGTGAATTGGGCATTACTGATCCCGAGATTTTAAATGCTATTCGAGTGCATACAACTGGGGCAGCAAAAATGACTTTACTGGATAAAATCATTTATGTTGCTGACTACATTGAACCAGGCAGAAATTTCCCTGGGGTAGAAGACGCGCGCGAAATTGCATTAGTCGACTTAGATGAAGCAGTTGCTTTTGAAACAAAGCACACATTAGCTCACTTAATTGAACAAGAACAACAAATTTATCCAAAAACAATCGAAACATACAATCATTGGGTGGCGAAAAAATAAATTTGTCACCAAATGTTAAGGAGGAAATTATCATAGATAGCAAAGAACAATTACAAATTGCGGTAAAAGCAGCAGATTCAAAACGTGCAGAAGATATTTTAGCACTTGACGTGAGAGAAGTTTCGTTATTGGCAGATTATTTTATGATTTGTTCAGCGAACAGTGAACGTCAAATGAACGCAATTACAGAAGAAATTATTGACAAAGAAGAAGAAAATAACTACGAAGTGAAACGCATTGAAGGAAAAGAAGGCGGAAAATGGATCTTGATTGACCTTGGTGACTTGATTGTCCATGTCTTCCACGCACCTGAAAGAGAATTTTATAATTTAGAAAAATTATGGTCAGATGCACCACTTGTAAACATTTCTGAATGGTTGGATTAATATGGCTTACGAAACATTCGCTTTTATTTATGATGAAGTAATGGATGAAGCGCTATATCAGCAATGGTTAGCATTTTCAAAGAGACACTTACCTGAGCAAACAAAGAACATTTTAGAGCTTGCTTGTGGTACGGGTGCATTAGCTGTTGAATTTGCAAAAGCAGGTTATAATGTGACTGGACTTGATTTGTCGGAAGATATGTTAATGATGGCAAGTCAGCGCGCTTTTGAGCAAGAAACAGCAATCCAATTTGTTGAAGGAAACATGTTAGATCTTTCAGAAGTAGGACAATACGAAGCAATTACTTGTTATTCAGATTCATTATGTTACATGGAAAATGGGCAAGAAGTTCAACAAGTTTTTGATGAAGTATATCAAGCTTTGGAAGAAAATGGACGTTTTTTATTTGATGTACATTCTGTTTATCAAGTAGATACGGTTTTTCCAGAATATAGCTATCACTATCAAAGTGAAAAGTTTGCTTTTTTATGGGACAGTTATCCAGGAAAAGAACCACATAGTATTGAACATTTCTTAACCTTTTTTGTAGAGGATTTGGATCAGCCTGAAAAATTCATCCGTGAAGACGAGCTTCATCAAGAACGCACGTATTCAATGGAAAGCTATTTGCGCATGTTAGAAAATAGTGGTTTTTCAAAAGTAGAAGCTTATGGTGATTTTACAGATGAAACACCAACTGAAGAAACGAAACGCTGGTTCTTTGTAGCCTATAAAGAATGAATTTAAAAAGAGCCGTGACAAATGTCGCTGCTCTTTTTTCTTGTTTTCCTTAGAAAAAGAGTAATGGGGAGGGATCTGATGAAAAGTTGTGGCTTAATTGTAGAATATAATCCATTTCATAATGGTCATCGCTACCACGCAGAAATGGCAAGGAAACAGACAGATGCGGAAGTCGTCATTGCTGTGATGAGTGGTAATTTTTTGCAACGAGGTGAGCCGGCCATTCTTGATAAATGGCAGCGTGCAAATGAAGCATTACAAAATGGCGTTGATCTAGTTATCGAATTACCGGTTGAATGGGCAGTTCAATCTGCCGATTATTTTGCAAAAGGTGCAGTGAGGTTGTTGCAAGATTTAGGCTGTGACTCATTATGTTTTGGAACAGAAAATACGACTCATTTTGACTACGAGTCATTTGGAAAATTTGTTTGGGACAACCAACGTGAAATTGATCAGGCATTTCAAAATTTAGCCGATCAAAAAATCAGCTATCCACAAAAAATGACAGAAGTTTTTCGCACACTACTGCAAGATGAACAGCTTGATTTTGCTTCACCTAACCATATTTTGGGCTTGAGTTATGCCAAAGAAAATGCAAGGTATGAACGACCGATGGCACTGCATCCGATTGAAAGAAAAAGTGCTGGTTATCACGAAAAAGAAATTGCTGATGAGACGATCGCAAGTGCCACTGCCATTCGAGAAGCTGTTGCTAGGCAAGCTGAGATTCAACACGTTGTTCCAGAAGTAACAGCTCACGATTTACTAACGAAACCAACTCAAACTTGGGATGAATTATGGCCATATCTGCGTTATAAATTATTATCGACGCATGTAACACAATTGAAGGAAATTTATCAAATGACGGAAGGCTTAGAAGTTCGCTTACAAGAAGCTGCGAAGCAATCTACAGACTTTCATTCTTTCGTATCTTTGGTTAAGACGAAACGTTATACTTGGACAAGAATCCAACGATTGGCGTGCTACGTGTTATTAAATATAACGGAATCTGAAATTTTCGCGCAGCAAGAAAAAAATTATCTTCACATATTAGGATTTACTGAAGCGGGGAGACAGTTTCTGAAAGAAAAAAAACAAGACATTAGTCATGTCTATTCACGAATAGGGAAAAAAGAAGCCACAGAAGCACAGTTATTAATTCGTAGCGATCAAATTTATTGTTTAGCGAACAGTCAGTTGATTGAACAAAATTTTGGCCGAATGCCAATTCTAATCAAGGGATAGAGAAAATAAATTGCTGATTTTTTGATAAAATGGGAATAATGAAAAAAAGCTTCACAGAATTAGGATTCACAAGTATAATGAAACAGGACGTTTTTGCGTTACGGAACTAGAAAAAGAGAAAGCGAAGTGAAAATATGGGTCGTAAATGGGCTAATATTGTGGCAAAGAAAACTGCTAAAGATGCAAACAACAGTCGAATTTATGCAAAATTCGGGATTGAAATTTATGCGGCAGCGAAATCAGGTGAACCTGACCCACACGCTAACCAAAAGTTACATTTCGTTATTGATCGTGCGAAAACCTATAATGTGCCTAAACATATTATTGACCGCGCCATTGAAAAAGCAAAAGGTTCAGGAGACGAAACATATTCTGAATTGCGCTATGAAGGATTTGGACCAAATGGCTCGATGGTGATTGTTGATACATTGACAAACAATGTGAACCGAACTGCAGCAGATGTTCGTGCAGCTTTTGGTAAGAACGGCGGAAACATGGGTGTCTCTGGTGCCGTTTCTTATATGTTTGATAACACAGCTATTTTTGGTTTTGCTGGCGACGATGCGGATGAAATTCTTGAATATTTAATGGAAAAAGATATCGATGTTCGTGATGTCATCGAAGAAGAAGGACAAATCATCGTTTATGGTGAAGTTCCTGATTTCCACGCTATCCAAGAAGCATTGAAAGAAAAAGGCATTACAGAATTTTCGATTGCAGAAATTCAAATGTTACCACAAACTGAAATCACTTTAACTGGTGATGATTTAGTACAATTTGAAAAAATGATCGATGCGTTAGATGAACTTGAAGATGTTCAAAATATTTTCCATAACGTTGAATTGGACGATTAGGCGTTTGCTTAGTTTGTTCAAACTTTTTTCAAATCAAAGAAGTATGGCAGGTTGATGCCATGCTTCTTTTTTGATGAAGGAAAGATTTTACTAGTTGATTTTTGTTTTTTATTCCATTTCACCTGTGGTATCATAAGGTTACAGGTATTATTTTGAAATGATACAGAGTATATTGGAATTTGGGCGAGGAATAATGATGGAAGCAAAAATAATTTTGGAACCTTTCGATAGAATATTAAGCGGTTACGAAAAAGTAGAAGAATTAGCGGTAAATATTGCTGATTGCTCAAGTATCGCACATAAGTATGCAAGATTTGGTGTAGAAGGCTATCGTTTAGGAAATTATACTGGGATAGGTTATTTGAATCGTTATTTGGAATGTGCAATTGATCGAGTACCCATGCTCATTTATCAAAAGAATTATTTGATTCCACTCTTGTTTAAAAATGCTGAAACCTCTTTCCAGCTGTTTAACGAGGGGTATCGAATGGAAGCTTTCTTTTTGTTGTTAGAATGGAGTCTGAAACATCAACCAGAGAAGATTTTGATTGAACAAGATCCAACTGTTACTTCATCCAAAGAGAAAATCATCGACAGTGCCTATCTCGTGTTTCGCTTGACCGAAATTTTGGACAGCGGAGGATATCCAATCAGTCATTTTCAAACAATTGAACAATTTATTGACTGGAATCGAATTTATCGTTTGATCGACAATGGTGGAGTGGGGCGTCATAGTAAAATATTTGATCCCGAATTTCCAGAAAACATTGAAGAATTACGAATGATCGTGACTTTAGTTAGTTTGAAATATCCGGAAACAGATTTGCAGATACCTGAATAATATAAAAATTTTCGGTGCAGATACTAATTTTTTGGTAATCGGTACAGCATAAACATATTAAGAGGGGAGGGGAACATCGGCTGACGCTGATGCTTCTCTCTTTTTTTACTTTAGATTATTGTAAGGTTGTGACAGAAATAGTCAGTTTCGAGAAATAAGGAGAAATTTTCAGAAATGATTTTTCAAATTTTTGTCAAATTTAGACTTATTTGAAAGAAGTTACTTATTGAATACGGTGAATGAGGTTGCAGCTCCAAGCAATAAGGATGCTTTATTTAAAATAGCTTTCCATAAGTTTGAAGTGGATGCAAACTATGCCGAGGAGTTGTTTTTGAATAACCTTTATTCGTATATTCAAAAAGGGGTACGACAAGCTTTTTGTCGTACCCCTTTTTTTGGTAAAATGCTTTAAATCACTTCTTTGTTATAAGTCAAAGAATCAATTGCCTTCAATAATGGACTCTTATTGAAGGACGTAAACAGTGTTAATTCGTGCATTGCGCGTGTACACATAGTATACAAAATTAGCTTGTCTTGTTCTGTGTGGAACTGCTCATCGTTAATATTCCATAAGAAGACGCGATCGAATTCAAGTCCTTTTGCCAAGAAGGCAGGTAACAGAATAATTGAACGTTTCATAAAGTCTTCCTCATCAAGAATCAATTGAACTTGTTGTTTCAAATTTTCAGGGAATTGTTCATATAACTGTTCACATTCCTCTTGTGTTTTAGCAATGATTGCTGTCCGCCAGTGTTTTGCTTTGGCTTGCGTTTGTTCAAGTGTTTCTTCAAACCAATGAAGTTGTTTTTCAGCAGTTGAAGCTTCGATGATGACTGGTTTATCACCTTTTCGAGCAGTTGTTTCGACACGATCTTCTTTGGATAAGAAATGATTTGCGAAGTCAGTGATTTCTTTAGTTGAACGGTAACTGGTTGTTAATTGGAAACGTGTGACCTCTTGATTGTCAAAAAGCTGTGGAAGAGAACCAACGATGGTTTCATTACCAAAGACATTTTGATTGAGATCGCCACAGAAAGTTAAGTTTGCTTTTGGATAAAGTGCTTGAAGCAGGGCAACCTGTGAAGGTGCGAAATCTTGCATTTCATCAATAAAAACATAACGAGCTTTCTGAGTGATTGTTACTGGAAATGTGCGACGCATTAGCAAGAAGAATAAAACAGCATCTTCTTGTTTCATTTGTTTTTGACGAAAATTTAGACGAATCTCAGCAATTTGTTTTGTCCATTGTTCTTTGGAAATCCCATGGGAAACTAGTGCTTTTTCTGGAACACTTTGTAAAAAGTGGAGATATTGTTTAGGCATATTCACAAATTGATAGCTGGTAATACCACGATGAACACGACGAAATTTTTTACGTACGATTTGATTTGCCAGTTTTTTGCGTAAAGATTTTTCTTTTTGCTCTGTGTACTCAAGGTTTGGATCAGTTGCGTATAATTCTTGCAATTGTTCTTCAGCTAAATCTTTCACCCATTGTTGACGCGTTTCATCTTTTTGTAAGCCACCTAATTTTTTAAGTAGCTTTGTTTGCAGCAGAGAAAGACGTTGATGCAATGGTAACAAAGTATTTGTTTCTTGGTACCATTTTCGTATAGAATCTTTTGCGAGAATGGTTCGTCCATTGATTTTCATGTCACGGAATAAAGGTCCATAATTCGTAATTGCCTTCACATAATTATTGATATGGTCAACTAGTGTTAAGCCATTTTTTAAGTCGTGGATTGGATCATTCTTTCCAAATAAAAAACCATGTTCTTGTTGATCTTCTTCAACTAGCGAATAATCTTGTAGCAGTTCTTCTATATAGCTTCTAAATGTCTTGGTTGGGACACCACTTTCACCAAGAGAAGGTAAGACAGTTGAAATATAGTCTGAGAATAAATGGTTGGGTGAAAATAACAATACGTGTTCCGCATCTAACCATTTCCGATTATGGTACAGTAAAAAAGCAATTCGTTGAAGCAAAGCAGAAGTTTTTCCACTTCCTGCGATTCCTTCAATCAGCATTACTTTGCTAGTTGTATCGCGGATGATTGCATTTTGTGCTTTTTGGATTGTCGAAACGATATTTTTCATATGGGTACTTGAAGCTTCATCTAAAATCTCTAGTAAAAAATCATCGTTGATTACTTCAGAAGTGTCTACCATTGAGAGAATCTCGCCGTCTTGGATTTTGAATTGGCGTTTAAGTAACAACTCCACGGTCATACGTTCGACATCTGTTTCATAGTAAGCAGGTCCGATTTCACCTTCATAATAAAGATTGGCAATTGGTGCGCGCCAGTCGATGACAATTGTTTCTTCGGTCAAATCACGTAAAGAAGCAATCCCTAAATAAAGGGTTTCTGCTTCATTTTCTTCTTTAAAATCAATGCGGGCAAAATAGGGATTCCCTTGCATGACATCTAAAGTCTGTAAACGATGCTGTTGTGCATCGAGAGTATGATATTTTAACAGTAGTTCTTGTTCATGTTGGCGGTATTCAACAGCAGACTCGTAAAATGACTCATTAGAACCAGCACGGATACGGTGATTAGCTGTTTCCTTTGTTGAGGTATTCATTTCTTGGGTCAATTCTTGTTGCTTACTGTTTAATAATTTTTGTTCAAGCTGGATTAATTGAACGGTTTCGTCCACATGTGCTTGTTCCATTTGTCTTTCATTCATGGCTTATTTGCTCCTTCCGCCTTAAATAACGAACTAAAAGTATAGCACAATTATGGGAAAAAAGGTATTTTTTAAAAGTTAGTGAAAAAAAGTTTGGTAACAGCTTAGTCAAAGTAATATGTGAAAAAGGAAAGAATAAACAAGAATGATAGTTGTTTTCATTTAGCACGTATTAGTTTAAAAACGAGAAAAGAACGCCTATGCTTGAAAGTGAAAGAAGGTTGAGAAAGATGACACATTTAAAAAAATTTCTTTTAACAGTATTGATTGGTGGGATAGCGTTAATCAGTGAATTTATTTTTCATCAGTCTCAACTGGCATTTTTCTTGATTGCAGTTACTGGTGGTATTCTTGCCTTTTTGATGTTCCTCGAAATGATCAAAACATTACGCTCAGGAAAATATGGCGTCGATATTTTAGCAATTACAGCGATTGTAGCAACGTTAATAGTGAAAGAATATTGGGCGAGCTTGATGATTTTGATTATGTTAACGGGTGGCGATAGTCTAGAAGATTATGCGAATCAAAAAGCTAGTAAAGAGTTACAAGCACTGCTTGATAATACACCTCAAACAGCACATAAGTGGATTGATGGAAATTGGCAAGAATTACCCGTCGAGCAAATCGAAGTCAACGATAAACTAGTTGTTAAACCGGGTGAAACAGTCCCTGTTGATGGGCGAGTAATCAAAGGAAGCTCGGAAATAGATGAGTCTTCACTAACAGGTGAATCACAACCCATTACTAAGAATATCGGTGATATGTTATTGTCTGGTTCAATCAATGGTGATCGTTCATTAGAAATGCGGGTCGAAAAACGTGCTGCAGATAGCCAATATCAATTGATTCTTAATCTGGTTCAAGAATCGAAAGAAAAACCTGCAAAGTTTGTCCGAATGGCAGATCGCTATGCAGTCCCATTTACATTGGTAGCTTATTTCATTGGCGGAATCGCTTGGTGGCTTTCAGGTGATCCACATCGTTTTGTCGAAGTCTTAGTTGTTGCTTCACCTTGCCCCTTAATTTTGGCAGCGCCCGTCGCACTTGTTGCCGGAATGAGTCGTTCGAGTAAAAATGGAATCGTTGTTAAAAATGGCACCACGCTTGAAAAGCTAGCAGTGACTAAAACGATTGCTTTTGATAAAACCGGGACAATCACCAAGGGACAATTGGAGGTGACAGCAGTTCAACCAGCTGGTAAATTGTCAAAAGAAGAATTACTAATGTATGCAGCTAGTGCAGAACAAGAATCAAGCCATATTTTAGCTCGTTCATTAGTTAGTTACGCAAAAAATCAAAAACTGTTGCCAACTTCAGAATTAAAAGAAATTGTTGGTCAAGGAATAGAAGCAAGAATTGATAATCACTTTCTTCAAGTTGGCAGAGCCAAATGGCTGGGCGTACCCGAAATTGCTTCGGAAGAAACCATTATTTATGTTGCTTTTGATCGAGAATTTGTTGGCACAATCCACTTTGCAGATGTGATTCGTCCTGAGGCAACAAATGCCATCAAGCAACTGAAAGATTTCCACTTGAAACAGGTGATGATGCTAACTGGGGACAATCAAACTGTGGCGCAAACAATCGCCAAAAAAGTCGGAATCACGACGGTTCATGCGCAATGTTTACCACAAGATAAATGGCAGATTTTAGCGGATGTCCCTGAGAAACAACGACCAGTAACGATGGTAGGTGATGGCGTGAACGACGCACCTGCGCTAAGTGCAGCAGATGTTGGTATTGCAATGGGGGCACATGGTGCAACAGCCGCTAGCGAAAGTGCAGACGTAGTCATTTTAAAAGATGATTTGACACGAGTTCCTGAAGCTGTTTTGATTGCCAAAGAAACGATGCGTATTGCACGCCAATCAGTCTTAATTGGCATTTTTATTTGTATTGCACTCATGTTGATCGCAAGTTTTGGAATAATCCCTGCACTCTTGGGAGCTATGTTACAAGAAGTAGTTGATACAGTCTCGATTTTAAGTGCGTTACGTGCAAAAAAATAGTTGCACTCAAATGAAGGCAGTAAACCTGGTTGTGAGAAGTGATTATTGATGATTCAGGCTATTTTTTAAGTGAGTAAGGGTTTCATTTTTAGGGATTGTCAACTTTGAAAATGGGTAGGAACAAGATAAGAAAATAAATGAGGATTAGTTAGGTGATAGCCAACTAATCCTTTTTTCTTTTATTTAGCAAGTGTAGAGAATAAGGGGTGTTATAATTAGTGAAAAAGAGAAACCAACATATCAAACGAAAAAGTGGTTCTGTTTGTAGAAATGAATGGTGAGGAGGCTACAGTTGATGCAGTATAAGTTGGAACAGTTTATTGAGAACAGTGAATTTCCAGCTATCTTTATTATCCAAAAGGCCGAGGAAACACAAATTTTGCGTCATTGGCATAAAGAGATTGAGATAACTTATGTCGCTAAAGGAAAGGTTGATAGTTACTTTATCGAAGGAAAAAATTATACAGTTAATGAAGGTGAAGCAGTATTTGTCAATCCATTTGAAATACATGGTATACGAAATATCAAGGAAACTTCTTATCCGGATAGTGTACTTACAATTATTTTTCCAACACCGTGGATTGAAAAATATTTTCCGGATATAGCAAAATTTAGGATAAATCAATCAAAAATTTCTCAAGAGAGTGTTACCAAGAAACAGTATGCCATGTTTATTTCAGAGCTTGATTCGCTGTTTGAGTTAGTCAAGAAACCAGTTGATAGAATAAACAATGTCATGATTACTGCCAGTTTATTGAAACTATTGGGAATGTATGTCAAAGAATTTGCTATTGAACAAGCAGAAAATTCAAGCCATCTGTTGGATGAAAAAATTTACAAAATATTAGACTATATACAAAAAAATTCTGATCAACGCTTGAAAATTTCAATGATTGCTGATGAATTTTATTTATCAGAAGGGTACCTTTCTCGCTACTTTAACAGTAAAGTTGGTGTTTCAATCATTAGCTATTTAGAATTGATTAGGAGCTATCAGGCGATACAGTTGATTCGCGAAACAGATCGAACGATTGAAGAAGTTGCTTTAGAAACAGGGTTTGCCAGTACAAAGTCTTTAAATAAAACACTAAAAAAATATTATAATCAGACGGCAAAATTCTTTCGCTAAGCATCCAAAGGTCAGGATATGCCCTAATAGTAAGCAGGAAAGCCTCTTATTTTATTTAATCGCGTAAGCTAATATTCAAGTATAGAAAGCGCTATCTAAATAAATTGGAGGTTTTTTAGTATGAGTAAGAATAACCCATTATTCAAATTTGCTATTTTGTCGATATCCCTAATCTGTATGGTCGCGCCAGCTGTATCGGCGACTGTGCCAGATATCTTATCAGTGTTTCCAAACAGAAGTGCTGGTTCAATTGAACTATTAATGTCAGTCCCCAATTTTGGTATTTTTCTATTTGTTTTTATTGCTCCAATGATTACTCGGAAAATTGGTGACAAACCGACTGTATTGCTGGGGCTAACGATTGCCCTCTTAGCAGGAGTCACACCAGTTTTTACAACAAACTATACTCTTTTATTGGTTTCACGATTCTTGCTTGGTTGCGGAATAGGTTTATTCAATGCATTAGCATATTCTTTAATTACCAAATACTACAGTGGTGAGGAAAGGAATCGCTTATTGGGATACCAAGGAGCGTTAACAGCTTTAGGTAGTACCATTTTTAGCCTGATTGCAGGATGGTTATTACAATTCAACTGGCATTTAAGCTATCTTGTGTATTTCATTGCGATTATTCCAATCATTTTATTTGGATTTGTCGTACCGAATGGCCAACAAGACTTAGAAGAAAATGCATCAGATGAAAAAGTAACAATAGAAAGAGCAGTTATTTTTTATTCAGTTTATCTATTTTTTGTTTATGCTTTCTTTATGACTGCAATTTTCAAACTGGCTTCTTTATTCATCGAAATGGGGATTGGGACACCAGCACAAGCCAGCTTGAATTTAGCCATTTTAACTGCATGTGGATTTTTTAGTGGAATTGTTTTTGGAAAAGTAAAACAAGGATTTAAGTCATTTACTGGTCCGGTTGCTGTTGCATGTCTTGGTGTTGCACTTGGAAGTCTCAGTTTAGTGAATCACTTGGTGCTAGTTACTTTGTTAGTGATTGCTATTGGATTTTTCCAAGGATTAATTAACCCAACGGTCTTTAGTGAAGTGGCAGAAGTCAGCAACGCTGCTTCTCAAAATATTGCTTCCACCTGTCTGTTAGTTGGAATTAATCTGGGCGTGTTTTTAAATCCTACAATTATATCAGGTTTCAGTAAATTGGCTGGAATCACTACGACATCAACAACCTTTTTGTTGTCAGGTGCTTGTTGCTTATTAGTGCAGTAATCTATCAGCTATTTATTCAAGCACAAAATAAAAAAGTAAAGAAGGTAATGGAACAATGAACATTGAAAGAAAAAACTTAGTTGGAAAATTAACTTCTGGGAGTAGAGAGGAGCTAATGCCATCGTCAGGACAATCGAATACAGAAAGCACACCACAAACGATTGTTCAAATGAGAGATGGTATGGGGTGGTCAGCTAAAGACATCACAACGCATAGCCTGCTAATTGAGGACACGGTACTTAAGGGGCATATCCCCGTAAGAGTGTATCGCAAGGAAAAACTTAAAGGGAAAGTATTACCCGTTTTAGTTTATTATCATGGTGGAGGCTTCTTTGGGGGCTCAATCCAAAATGTAGAGCAAATTTGTAGAACATTTGCTGATAGAGCAGATTTGGCAGTAGTCTCTGTTGGCTATCGCTTAAGTCCAGAGAATCCGTTTCCAGCTGGATTGATGGATTGTTATAAAGTGGTTGAAGTTTTGGCAACGGAAGGTCATTTATTCCATATTTCATCAGACAAAATTTTTGTTGCTGGTGATTCAGCAGGCGGGAATTTAGCAATCAGCGTAGCTATTTTAGATGCGTCAATTATGACCACTGGTTATGTAAAAAAAATAGTTTCTTACTATCCTGTTGTTGACCTGACATCAAAAGGAAAAGGTGAATTTTGGGATACGCGTGCGATCAAAACGCAAAGCGAAGAAGAAAAAGAACTGGTTACGGAGTATATTAATGGGTTCTCGTCTTTGGAGGCACAGGTTGAAGATTGGTATTGTGGGGCTTCAATCAATCGTTCAAATGAGTTGATTTCACCACTATTCGCTTCGGATAAGATCTTGTCCCAATTACCACCGTTAAAAATCATCGTCGGTGAATTTGATCCGTTAAGACAGCAAGTAGAATCATTTGCTGAAAAGTTGCTAGCTGCAAAGACAGAAGGTTCAATGACCGTATATCCAGGAGTCATTCATGCATTTATGGATAAAATCGGTATTTATGATGAAGCAGAAGAGGGGATTTTGGAAGGAATTACTTTTTTGAAAGGGGATAATTAGGATGAAATGGAATAAAAGAAATGGACTTGTTTGTTTTGTCATTACTCTAATAGGTGTAGCTGGTATTGCCACAGGCATTAAACATGTTAAACATCCCGTGTATGCTAGTTCTAAATCGTATGAAAGTGATCTTGAATTTAAAGAGCTAAATCAGGACATTGTTGAAAACAGTTTATGGGTGTATCCAGACGAAAACTTGATTAGCCAAAAGAAAGAAATTGTTTTGCTAGTCAATGGTAAAGACAATACTGGTTTTGGTGCGTGGTCGTGGTCGTATGGTGCCCAGTTACCAGAAGATGAATTTATTCCAGCGACAATTACTTTACCAAAGAGGAATACGACAGACTTACAATACTCTGGGAAATTCGTTGCAGCTGCTGTTTGGTTGTTGAAAGAAAAATACCCAGATCATAAACTCTCGATTGTTGCTCATAGTATGGGAAACTTAGCAACAGCATGGGCATTACATTATCGTCCTACATTCATGGCTCAAAATGTCGAAACGTATGTAGCTTTAGGAGCACCATTCCAAGGGTTGCCAGAAATTCCAGATTTTATTCCTTTTGTTCCAGCAATTAGACAAGCAACACGGAAATCAGATTTCTTAACTCGAATTAATTCTTCCGCTTTTCCTGATGGTATAAATTATCTATCAATTATTTCAAAAAATGATGAACTAACAACACCAGCTGATGTGAAGCATCTTGCCTCATTTCCTAATGGAACAATTGGGGAAACAATTGTTCCTCAAGAATTTTATCATAAACCTGATCAGGTGATTTCACATGTCGGTGAGATGGCAGATAATGGTATTTATGAATTGGTCAAAACATTTTTACGTGATGGAACAACGAATAATGTAGATCTGAATGCTGCAAATAAAGAGTACTATCCTGCGTTAGAAGTTCAGGGTTTAGAGTTAACTGAAAAATATGGAACAAAACCTGCTCATGCTGGTGATGCAAAAATAGAAGCAAATGAGCCGGACGATAGTCAAGACGTTGTAAAATAAGGTTGTGGCGCAAACTGCTTAGCTCCGAACAGATAGCGAGCAAGCACGCAAAATAGCTCTTTATATTTTGCAGTGAATGTAAGCTATCTCGAGGAGTTAATTTGGGAACACCGTGAATAAGGTTGTGGCGCAAACTGCTTAGCTCCGAACAGATAACGAGCAAGCACGCAAAATAGCTCTTTATATTTTGCAGTGAATGTAAGCTATCTCGAGGAGTTAGTTTGGGAACACCGTGAATAAGGTTGTGGCGCAAACTGCTTAGCTCTGAACAGATAGCGAGAAACTGACAAAAATAACTTTTCATATTTTTGGACAGTTGTGAATGATGTGGAGAGGAGTTGCGTTGGGAACATCGCTTATTCGGCAAAAGGAGGTATGACATAATGGGATAGCTAAGCTTGGAGTTTTTTGCTGAAAATGAAAAACAAAAGGTTTTGCAGGAGAACAATCCAGAACGAGTAGTATTAAGCTAGAACGGAACAAAATAAAAGGAATAAAAATAAATGAGAAAAACGATCTATTCGACGACATCTGAAAGAAATTCCAAGAAAAGGCTCTATGTAGTTCAACTCATTTTTGTTTTATTGATGCTAGTTTGCTTATGGATAGAGCACTATTTTCTTACATGCAATTTTGGTATGATATCCAGTCTGTTTTATTTTTTTCAAAAGACAAACAGGCGTTAAGGAAAAATACTCCTTAATTTTTATTTTTTGTATGTGATTATTCCGAAAAGTGAAACGCAAAATAAATTTACTTTGACTGTTTTTTTATTTTAGAAAGTTTTTTTCTGTTCCATAAAAATGTCTCAAAACAAGTAAAATCGATCCCTATTTTTGTGCTAATATAAAGTACGGAAGAACAAGGTTAATTAGTTGAAAAACTAGTACTTGAATTCAAATTAAAACGTAGATGATTTATATGCTGTATGTCATCCATTTTTATTTTTGTCTTAAGAAAGAAAACTATCGCGAAAGGGGGTGAAGGAAATGCCGTTTGTTCATGTAGAATTAGTCGAAGGACGTAGCCCAGAACAATTAGAAAATATGATGAAAGATATCACTGAGGCTGTTCATAAAAATACGGACGCACCAAAAGAGCATATCCATGTCATTATCAATGAAATGAAAAAAGGTACTTATGGTGTAAATGGAGAATGGAAAAAATAAGTCTGATTTCATACTTGCTTTTTCTAAATATTAGTGGTTAAATAAACACATAATTGATTGATGAGAAAGACAACTGAATTTGAGAGTCTTCTATTAGAGAGGAAAAGCTAGGCTGAAACTTTTCCAGAAGAAAACCAAAGGATGACCACTTTCGAAACCTTTGTTGAAACAAAGGCGGTCGGACCGTTAACACGCTCGAGGAACACATCTTTTGTGTTCAAAATTAGGTGGAACCACGAAATTTTCGTCCTAGTATCTGTTTAGATACTAGGGCTTTTTTTGTCGAATCGAGTCAATCAAAATTCAAAGGAGGAATTTCTATGTTAAAAATTACTTTTCCAGATGGCGCAGTCAAAGAGTTTGAGGTTGGCATCACAACCTTAGCAATTGCTGAAAGCATCTCAAAAAGTTTAGCTAAAAAAGCACTAGCAGGTAAAGTGAATGGCCAATTAGTTGATTTGGATCGTCCAATTGAAGAAGATGCAACAATTGAAATTGTGACACCAGATCACGAAGACGCACTTGGATTAGTTCGTCATTCTGCCGCCCATTTGATGGCTCAAGCAATGCGTCGTTTATATCCTGGTATTCATTTTGGTGTAGGCCCAGCGATTGAATCTGGGTTTTACTATGATACTGACAATGGCGAAAATCCTGTTACAGCGGAAGATTTGCCAGCCATTGAAGCTGAAATGATGAAAATCGTTAAAGAAAACTTGCCAATTGAACGTCGTGTGTTATCAAAACAAGAAGCACTAGAAGTTTTTGCAAGCGATCCTTATAAAGTAGAATTAATTACTGAATTGCCAGAAAATGAAGTAATTACTGCTTACCAACAAGGTGAATTCATTGATTTATGCCGTGGCCCACACGTTCCGTCAACTGGACGCATCCAAGTATTCAAACTATTATCAGTGGCAGGTGCTTACTGGCGCGGAAATTCAGATAACCATATGATGCAACGTGTCTATGGAACAGCATTCTTCGACAAAAAAGAGTTGAAAGAATTTATTCGCTTACGTGAAGAAGCAAAAGAAAGAGATCACCGTAAACTAGGAAAAGAACTTGGTTTATTCATGGTTTCACCTGAAGTTGGTTCAGGATTACCATTCTGGTTACCAAAAGGTGCAACAATCCGACGCACAATTGAGCGTTATATTGTAGATAAAGAAGTTAGCTTAGGTTATCAACATGTATACACTCCAATTATGGGTGATGTTGAACTGTACAAAACATCTGGACACTGGGACCACTATCAAGAAGATATGTTTCCACCAATGGATATGGGCGATGGCGAAATGTTAGTATTGCGCCCAATGAATTGCCCTCACCACATGATGGTTTATAAAAACAATATCCATTCTTATCGTGAATTACCAATTCGTATTGCTGAATTAGGAATGATGCACCGCTATGAAAAATCTGGGGCACTTTCAGGTTTACAACGCGTACGTGAAATGACTTTGAATGATGGACACACTTTTGTACGACCAGATCAAATCAAAGACGAATTCAAACGCACACTTGAATTGATGGTTGCTGTCTATGCAGACTTTAACGTCACAGACTATCGTTTCCGTCTAAGCTATCGCGATCCAAACAATACAGAGAAATATTTTGATGACGATGCAATGTGGGAAAAAGCCCAAACAATGTTAAAAGCTGCAATGGATGAATTAGAACTTGACTATTTTGAAGCAGAAGGTGAAGCTGCATTCTACGGACCAAAATTAGACGTTCAAGTAAAAACAGCTTTAGGAACAGAAGAAACATTGTCAACTATTCAATTAGACTTCTTGTTACCAGAACGTTTTGACTTAACATATGTAGGCGAAGATGGCGAAAATACACATCGTCCAGTAGTTATTCACCGTGGAATCGTTTCAACGATGGAACGTTTTGTTGCTTATTTAACAGAAGTATACAAAGGTGCATTCCCAACTTGGTTAGCACCAATCCAAGCAACAATTATCCCTGTTTCTGTCGAAGCACATGGTGATTACGCTTATGAAATCAAAGAACGTCTTCAAATGAAGGGCTTGCGTGTGGAAGTTGATGATCGTAATGAAAAAATGGGTTACAAGATTCGTGCTTCACAAACACAAAAAATTCCTTATCAATTAGTTGTTGGGGACAAAGAAATGGATGATGCAACTGTCAACGTTCGTCGTTATGGAAGTAAAGAAACTTCTGTTGAAGACTTAAATATTTTTGTTGATGCAATGGTTGCTGAAGTGAAAAACTACAGTCGTGAAGGGTAAACGATTTTTTTGCCAAGGTTAGGATGCGTAAGTGTCCTAGCCTTTTTTTATTTTGGATTTTTCGAACAAATTAACCAATTTTTTCTTGGTGGAATCAAATGAAAAAATTTTTCGTATGTTATACTAAAGTGACTCTAATTAAATGGATGGTGACTTATGAGCGTAATTAGTCGTATCGAAAGTATGATGGAAGAATATTCTTCTGCGGAAAGAAAACTTGCCAATTATATTATCAATCATGTAGAAAAAATTCCGACAATGACTGCGAATGATTTAGCCGAAGCAGCTGGGTCAAGTGCACCGACAGTTGTTCGTTTTTCCAAAAAAATTGGCTTTCAAAGTCTAACGGATTTCAAAATTACCGTTTCAACGGAATTACAAACAGGATTAGTTGAAGGGTTTAGTGATATTGAACCAAATGAATCGTTTTATTCAATCAAAAATAAACTTGGAAATAATGCACAAGTGGCAATCAAAGAAACCGTTGATATTTTGGAGGAAGAAACCATCCGGACTGTTGTTCAAAGTTTAGAAGAAGCAGAAACGGTTTTTCTTTATGGTGTGGGCGCCTCGTCTTTAGTTGTTGAAGATATTTTGCAAAAGTGGTCGCGAGTGGGCAAACCGATTATTTTTGAAAAAGATATCCATGTGTTACTGCCTCAATTAGTCAGCAACGAACAAAAAAAAGTCCTTTGGCTCGTTTCGAATTCGGGAAAGAGTGCAGATGTCGTTGCTTTAGGAGAGTTAGCAAAATCATTGAATATCGAAGTAATCGTGTTAACTCAATTTGGAAACAATCCATTAAGTAAATTAGCAGATGTAACTGTACAAACTTCTCGCCCTAAAGAAATTACGAATCGAAGTGCGGCCACAAACTCACTATTGGCACAATTTGCGACAGTTGATATCATTTTTTATTTCTATATGGCAAAAAATGAGTACTTAAGCGAGAAAGTGGCTCAAACACGTGAAGCAATTCAGCAATATTTTAAATAATGAGCGTAAAAAAGCTGGATTTGATTCGTGAAAAAGAAAACTTGTGTGGAGAAAGTTTTCCACAAGGTTAAGTTTTTTGTAGATGTTTCACAGGAATGGGAAACGTTGCTTTCAAAAAAACACTTAAAATTATGAGTTTTCAGTCAAGATTCCTTGACTGTGTTCCACCTAGTGTGAAACAAAAAACTCTGGTATCTTGAATTTCGTTAAAGAATTTCATCATCTGATGATTTTTTCTTTGTTATTCATACTTTTTTGGGTATAATTTTTCGTGAATGTAAGTATGCGGGAAGGATAGGAAATAATGAAAGATTTTATGAAAAAAATAAAGAATAATTCTTGGTTTGACAAGTTAAAAAAGGGAACACAAGAACCGAGGAATAAACCCTATCGGCGTTCCCACGTTCCTTTTCGTTTAAATGTTCTCTTCTTTATTATATTTACGTTATTCGTAGCATTGATTGCTAGGTTAGGTTATTTACAAATCGTTGATGGTGAGACGATGGAAGCCAAAGTTAAATCATCTTCAACAATTACCGTTCAAGAAAGTTCACCTCGTGGGATGATTTACGATGCAACTGGAAAAGCTTTAGTAAAAAATCAAGCAAATCAGGCAATCACTTTTACAAGAGGCTCACAGATGACGTCAACGGACCTATTGAAATTAACAAAAAAATTGAACGAACTAATTGATGTGCCAGCTGATGACTCATTAACAGCTCGTGATAAAAAGGATTTTTGGTTAGCAGATGCGGATCATTTAGCGGAAGCAACAAAACGTCTTTCTTCTACTGAAAAACAACTAGATAATAGTCAACAATACGCAGCAACAGTGGAGAAAGTAACGGACGAAGAAATCAATTTCGATGAAGAACAATTAAAGATGGCAACCATTTTCAAACGAATGAACAGCGCGTATGAATTAAATACGGTTTATATCAAAAATTCTGGTGTAACAGATCGTGAATTAGCAGTTGTTGCTGAAAATGCTTCAGAGTTACCAGGGGTTTCAACTGGTGTTGATTGGACCCGTGAGTATTTAGCTGCCGATTCGATGAAAAGTATTCTAGGTAGTGTAACAACCGAAAAACAAGGATTGCCTGCCGATGATATTGATGCTTATTTAGCAAAAGGATACTCACGAAATGATCGTGTTGGTCAAAGTTATTTGGAAAAACAATATGAAGATGTGCTACAAGGAACAAAAACACAATATGAAGTGAAATTAGATAACGAAGGAAATGTTTCAAGTCAAAAAGAAATTTTTGCTGGCGAAAAAGGTTCAAATTTAAAATTATCGATTGATGCAGAATTTCAAAATAAAGTGGATGAAATTTTAAAACGGAACTTCCAAGCTTTAGTTGATAGCGGCAAAGCCAAATATTCACCAGGTGCATACGCAGTTGCGATGAATCCACAAACTGGGGAAGTATTAGCATTAGCTGGCTTTAGCCATGAAGAAAGTTCAGGAGAAATCACGGAGAATGCTCTTGGAACAATCACCAACGCATTCACGCCAGGGTCAGTGGTCAAAGCTGGTACTTTGGCAGCTGGTTGGAAAACTGGTGTTATTAGTGGAAACCAGGTCTTGATTGACGAACCCATTCAATTACAAGGTTCTGCTGAAAAAAGTTCTGTCTTTAACAGAAGTGGTCAAATAGCACTAAATGCAGTGAAAGCACTCGAATTATCTTCGAATACGTATATGATCAAAGTAGCATTAAAAATGTTAGGATTAGAATATACACCTAACATGGGACTTCCTGGCCTTGATGAAGAAACAAAAGCTTACGATGAACTACGAACCTCTTTTAAAGAATTTGGGTTGGGAACGACTACAGGAATTGATTTACCTAATGAATCAGCTGGAATTTCTCGTTCAGTTGACTTTATGAAGAAATTTAACGCGGACAATGACGGTGAATGGTATACATCTGGTAACTTTACCGACTTAGCATTTGGTCAGTTTGATACGTATACACCAATCCAATTGGCTCAATACGCTTCAACTGTTGCCAATGGAGGAAAGAGAATTCAACCACATATCGTTTCTGGAATTTATGGAAATGATGAAAATGGTAACTTAGGTGAACAAAAGAAAAAAATCGAAACAACTGTTCAAAATGAAGTAAATATTTCGCCTGAAAATATGGCTATTCTTCGAGAAGGATTCTATCAAGTAGTCCATGGAACAGAAGGGTATACAACAGGTAAACCCTTAGCTGGTGCAAAAATGGATCTATCAGCAAAAACTGGTACAGCTGAAACGGTTGCAGAGGGTCATCCTGACATCACGACAGTGAATAGTAACGTGGTTGCTTATGGGCCAACGGATAATCCGGAAATTGCAATCAGTGTCGTTTTACCGAACTTAACGGATGAAAAAGACCATATGAATTTAACAATTGCCAAAGAAATCACAGATGCTTATTATGATATGTATTTAGCAAACTAGTTTGATTTGGCTTTTCCTTTTACAGCGTAAAACTTTTTTCAAGTGAAATTACTTGTCAAAATAAAAAAATAAACGAAATGAACTGGATTTTATCAATGAATGATGGTTGAAATAAAAAAACGTCAAGTAAAACTACTTAACGAATTGTCGGAAAAGGGTAGATTTCTCTCAACAATCATGGTAAAATTATCAAGTCTGAGAGTCATCTTAGAGGATTCTAGTAGTATGGGAGGGAAAATCATGCGCGTAAACATCACATTAGAATGTACTTCTTGTAAAGAACGTAACTACCTAACAAGCAAAAACAAACGTAACAATCCAGATCGTTTGGAAAAACAAAAATATTGCCCACGCGAACGCAAAGTTACTTTGCACCGCGAAACAAAATAAGTTTGATTAAAGAAGTTGCAAGAAACATTTCGATGTTTTTTGTAACTTTTTTTATGCACTTTTTTTGGAAACACTGGTATTGACGAAAGGTGAAAAATCATTGATAATACATAGATAGTTATCAATATGTAATTGAGTAGTATTTAAATGTGAGGCTTGTTAGCAAAGGAGAGGAAAGAATGGATCATGAGCAAATGGCAAAAATGTTTAAAGCATTAGCTGAGCCCAATCGTATTAAAATTATTGAACTACTTTCGATGAGACCAATGTGTGCCTGTGAAGTCCTAGATCATTTTGATTTTACACAGCCAACTCTTTCCCACCATATGAAAGTTCTAGAGTCTGTAGGAATCGTTTCAGTTGAGAAGGATCGTAAGTGGCATTATTATTTTTTGAAAAAAGAAGAGGCCTCAGAATTATTAAAAGCAATGTTAGATCTTTTTCCTAACTAACGCACAAATACAGGCGCGATCATGTCAGGATAAAAATTATTTTGTTACCTAATTGTGCCTATGTGATTCAATGGATCTAAACAACCAACGAATCATATGAACTGCTTTGGAGATAAGAAAAATTTAATTTACAAGGAGAAAAATTCATGACTTACGCGTTAGAAATAAACGAACTAAAAAAAGTATATGCAACTGGTGTTGAGGCCTTAAGAGGTATCGATTTAGCTGTAGAAGAAGGAGACTTTTATGCACTGCTTGGACCAAATGGTGCTGGAAAGTCCACAACAATTGGTATTATTACTTCATTGGTCAATAAAACATCTGGAAAAGTGAGCGTTTTTGGTTATGACCTTGATACTGACTTGGTGCGTGCCAAACAGCAAATCGGGTTGGTTCCTCAAGAATTTAATTTCAACCCGTTTGAAACAGTGCAACAAATTGTTGTCAATCAAGCGGGCTACTATGGCGTTTCACGTCAGGAAGCCTTAAGACGAAGTGAAAAATATTTAAAGCAATCGAACTTATGGGAAAAACGAAATGTTCGCGCACGAATGCTTTCTGGAGGAATGAAACGACGATTGATGATTGCTCGTGCTTTGATGCATGAACCGCGTTTACTGATACTTGATGAGCCAACAGCTGGCGTTGATATTGAACTAAGAAGAGAAATGTGGACATTTTTGCGAGAATTAAATGAACATGGAACAACAATCATCTTGACGACTCATTATCTGGAAGAAGCAGAAATGCTTTGTCGAAATATTGGAATCATTCAAGCGGGTGAATTGATTGAAAATACTAGCATGAAGAGTTTACTGTCAAAATTAAAATATGAAACATTTATTTTCGATTTAGAACCACATACTAAATCATTTGATTTACTGGGTTACAACCATCTTTGGGAAGATGAACAAACACTTGCAGTTGAAGTCGAGCGTAATCAAGGTGTGAATGGCATTTTTGAACAATTGACGGAAAAAGGAATCAAGGTACTCTCAATGCGTAATAAATCCAATCGTTTAGAAGAATTGTTCTTGAAAATTACAGAAGAAAATGGTCATGTGGAGGAAAGAAATGTTTAATTTATATGTAACGGCGCTTAAAAGTTTAGCAGTCAAAGAAACAAATCGCTATTTGCGAATCTGGGTTCAGACATTAGTACCACCAGTTATCACGACTTCTTTATATTTTATTATTTTTGGGAAAATGATTGGTGGACGAATTGGTGAGATGGGTGGATTTTCTTACATGGAATTCATTGTTCCAGGTTTAATCATGATGTCAGCGATCACTAGTTCTTATGCAAATGTTTCTTCCTCATTCTTTTCACAAAAATTCCAAAAAAATATTGAAGAATTATTAGTAGCACCTGTACCCACACATGTGATTATCTGGGGATTTGTCATTGGTGGTTTGGGTCGAAGTGTTTTAGTTGGGACACTGGTAACAATTATTTCGCTCTTTTTTGTTCCATTACACGTTTATTCATGGTCAATGGTCGTCCTCACGTTATTGATGACAGCCATTTTGTTTTCATTGGCTGGGTTACTTAATGGTATCTTTGCGAAGTCTTATGATGATGTTTCAATCGTACCGACGTTTGTGTTACAACCTTTGACTTATCTTGGCGGTGTCTTTTATTCGATTTCAATGTTACCACCTATTTGGCAAGCTGTTTCAAAAATCAATCCAATTGTGTATATGATATCGGGCTTTCGCTATGGATTTCTTGGAACGATTGATGTTCCTATTTTCTTCTCGATTTTTATTTTAGTTGTCTTCATTCTTGTCCTTTATAGTGTTTGCTGGTATTTGATCGAAAAGGGTCGAGGACTACGGAGTTAAAGAAAATAATTAACAAAACTTGACAGTTCTCTTCAAAAAATAAAAGGTCGCGCCAAGATGTTGGCGCGACCTTTTTTATTGGTTTTACTCTATAATAAAAGAGACAGATCTGTAAAGAGCTATCTCTCAGTGATGCAGACGATGGGATTTGAACCCACACGAGCTAACGCTCACAAGACCCTCAATCTTGCATGTCTGCCGTTCCATCACGTCTGCAAAATAAATAACAAAATAATCATAGCGATGATTGCTTCAGATGTCAAGATAGAAAGTAGTGAAAAGAACGATGAAAAAATATGATGGTGAATTTTCTGGATTAGGAATGATTGCTGGGCTTTTAATTGGTTTAGCAAAAGGAAATATTTTGTTTGGCTTGATGCTTGGTGTTGTTTGTGGTGTGGCAATGGATTGGGGCGCTAATTTATGGAATGACTATCAGCAAAATAGAAACGATGATAGTTAAAAAATAAGGTTGAAGGACTGGATTTAACGAAATATACTGGTATATTTATACGGGATAGAGTATGATATTGGATAACTTAGTAAATAACTATCGATAATATAGTCAGAAGTTTCTAACTTTTTGAAATGAGGGATCGGAGAATATGAGAGAATTTGAAAAGTCCAACAAATTAGAAGGTGTTAGTTATGATGTACGTGGTCCGGTTCTTGAAGAAGCAGACCGCATGCAAGAAGAAGGAATTAGCATCATGAAATTGAATACGGGGAATCCTGCCCCGTTTGGCTTTGAAGCACCTAATGAAGTTATTCGTGATTTGATTATGAATGTGCGTGAGTCAGAAGGTTATTCTGATTCAAAAGGGATTTTTTCTGCAAGAAAAGCGATTCAGCAATACTGTCAATTAAAAAAATTTCCTAATGTTACAATCAACGACATTTATACAGGTAATGGTGTCAGTGAATTAATTTCAATGTGTATGCAAGGGTTGTTAGACAATGGTGATGAAGTTTTAGTCCCAATGCCAGATTATCCGTTATGGACAGCCTCCATTGCACTTGCAGGAGGAAACCCCGTTCACTATATTTGTGATGAAGAAGCGGAGTGGTATCCGGATATTGCAGACATCAAGGCTAAAATCACTAGTCGCACGAAAGCAATCGTGATTATTAATCCAAATAATCCAACAGGGGCTCTTTATCCTAAAGAGTTATTAGAAGAAATTGTTGAGGTTGCTCGTCAAAATGATTTAATCATTTATTCAGATGAAATTTATGATCGCCTAGTAATGGATGGCTTAGAGCATATCCCAATCGCAACTTTGGCACCAGATTTGTTTGTCGTGACTCTAAATGGTCTTTCAAAATCCCATCGAGTAGCAGGTTTCCGCGTAGGATGGATGGTACTTAGTGGAGATAAGTCACGAGTGCAAGGATATATTGAGGGCTTAAATATGTTATCTTCGATGCGTTTGTGCTCTAATGTTTTATCCCAGCAAATCGTACAAACCGCTTTAGGTGGTTATCAAAGCGTAGATGAGTTATTGCTACCTGGTGGCCGAATTTACGAACAAAGAGAGTATGTTTATAATGCGATTAATGATATTCCAGGTTTATCAGCAGTGAAACCTAAAGCAGCATTTTATATTTTTCCAAAAATTGATACAAAACGTTTTAATATTTTTGATGATGAAAAGTTTGTACTTGATTTCTTGCATGAACACCATATTTTACTTGTTCACGGTGGCGGATTCAATTGGCATCAGCCAGACCATTTCCGAATCGTTTATTTACCAAAATTAGATGATTTGAAGGTCATGGCTGGAAAAATGCGAGAATTTTTGACGACTTATCAACAAAAATAACGACGATTCTTAAGGAATTGTTTTGCTAGCCAAACAGTTTAGAAATGTCTGTGGCATTAAAAATGTCACAGCTTTTTCTTTGTTGTTAAAAAAGTTAGCAAAAAGTAAGTGAGTAATTTTCTTTCCCAAGAAAAAGTGAAACAGCCCTTTTCTTGAAGTTTACTCATCCGTAAAGTAAAATACTGTTATCATGCGAGTACGCATATTTTGGGGAGGATACATAATGGAAACGTTTGTCGATTCCTTTGGGACAATTATCAAGACAATACGAAAAGAACGAAACATGACACAAAAAATGCTTTCTCAAGGTATTTGTTCTCAAAGTGTTTTAAGCAGAATTGAAAATAATGAAGAATTGCCAAATGTTCTGGTAATGGCACAAATTTGTCAACGGCTAGGTGTGACCATTGATCATGTGATGACCTTATCCAATGGGGATATTCGTAAAAATCTGCAACAGTTAGACTTGCTAGATTTTTATTTTCAAAGGCGCGACTATCGCAAATTAGCACAGCTTTTGAAAAATGATGAAGTCAAAAGTAGCCTGTACTCAGATGCAGATTACCAACGTTACTATTACTATTTAGGTGTATGTGAATTTTATCTAGCAAAAAACATTTCTCAAGCTGTTTGTTATTTAAAAGAAGCGCTGACTTATTCGAGTCATAGTGAGCATGTGCATGTTTCTGATACGGAAGTTCAGTTGATTAGTGCAATTGGTAAGATTTATGGAGTTGCAGGAAGACCAACGGAAGCACGCTATTATTTGAGTAAAAGTATTCAACTTTTTCAACAATCGATTGAAACACGTGTCAAAAGTGAGTTGTCACAAATCTTTTATAACTATGGAACATTCTTATTTCAGCAAGGAGAAATCGATACGGCACTTGAGCATGTCAATCGAGGGATTCGTTGGACGCAAGAAAAAAATAGTTATTACTTTTTAAATGACTTGTTTGCATTGAAAAGTTTGATTTATAAAAAGAAAAATGAACCGCAAAAAGCAGCTTTTTATGAAGAATTGGCGCAAGCTGTTCGAAAGATTTCAAAAAACTCATAAATGGTGTAGACCATTATTGACTTTTGATAGAAATAAGAGTACCTTAAGGGTAGAAAATCAAAGGAGCGAGTTAGAATGAGAACTTTTATTTATGCTGACAAATTCTTTTTATCGTCAGGTGTAAAAAATGCCGGTTACCTAGAAATTACCGATGGACTATTTGGTGTGTATTCACAAGAATTACCAGATGGAGAAGCAAAAGTGATTGATCAAAGTGGTAAATGGATTGCACCTGGTTTAGTTGATACACACATTCATGGTTACATGAATCACGACGTAATGGATAATGATGCTGAAGGTATCAAAGTTATGTCTGAAGGGTTATTATCTTGCGGGGTAACTTCTTTCTTACCAACAACATTGACTTCAAGTAAAGAACGCTTGAAAGATGTAGCAGAAACAATCGGAAAAATGTATCAAGAAGCTCCAGGGGCAAAAATCAAAGGAATTTACTTTGAAGGACCTTTCTTCACAGAAGAACATAAAGGCGCTCAAAACCCTAGCTATTTTGGTGATCCAGACTTGGATACTTTCCATGAATGGCAAGAAGCTTCAGGTGGATTAATTAAAAAAATTGCTTTAGCACCTGAACGTCATGGTGTAGAAGATTTCGTTAAACAAGTAACAGATGAAGGCGTTGTCGTGGCTCTTGGTCACAGTAACGCAACAATTGATGAAGCTCAAAAAGCTGTTGAAGCAGGAGCTAGTGTCTTTGTTCATGCCTACAACGGAATGCGTGGATTGAATCACCGTGAACCAGGTATGGTTGGTGCATTATTATCATTAGAACATGTTTTCTCAGAATTGATTTGTGACGGACACCATGTTCATCCAAATGCTGCTGAAATTTTGATGGAAAAAGCAGGCCATGACCATGTTGCTTTGATTACCGACTGTATGATGGCAGGTGGGATGCCAGACGGAAATTATAATTTAGGTGAATTCCCAGTAGTTGTAGCAGAAGGAACAGCTCGTTTAGAATCAGGTAACTTAGCAGGTAGTATCTTACGACTAAAAGAAGCAATCAAAAACGTTGTTGACTGGGGTATCGCAACACCAGAACAAGCAGTTATGATGGCAAGTTTAGTACCAGCAATCAGCTGTAAGATTGATGATTCTTGTGGTAAGATCGCTCAAGGACGCGATGCAGACTTTATCGTATTGAATCCTGATATGTCACTTGAAGCAACTTATTTAGATGGTGTGGAACGTTACCACGCATAGAAATCTTTTTAAGAAAAAATCAAAAGGTGAAACAAAACGTATTTATGTTTTGTTTCACCTTTTTTATTTTTAGTTTTTTATTTAAAAAAATCATTTTTTGAAAAAAGTTTCGATTGAATTTTTAGAATTCGCATACTTTATTATGAGGGAAGAAAACGTGTTGTAATAATACAAGAAATCTTCCTTGATATGAGAATGAGGAAGCATAACCACTTCATGTTCATTTGCTAAGAGATAATCCCCATCAATTGTGCGAGCAACTAATTCGTAATGATCGAACATCTGCAGATACTCAGTGACTGTTATTGTTAGCTCAGACGGCGTTGCGGCTAGACTTTTTTGCAGATAGTCTGTCGATGGGAAAAGCACTAATTCACCAATTATTTCGACTTTTTCTTCTTGAAGCCATGTGATCGTTTCAGTTAATGTTTGGTTATACAGGATTTCAAACATAGAACCACCTATTTCTTATTTGGAATTTCAACTTTGAAGTTGATCGTTGTGTTTGCATTCAGTCCTTGTGCTTCGAGGGTTACACTTTCTGGGATCAATTCATTTTTTGTGTAGTTTGGTGTAACACGATAGCGAACAGTTTCGCCTTTGTTGAGTGCTTGTCGAATTGCTAGTTCGTAATAATTCATGTACGGATCATTAACTGGGAATTGATAAAGCGTGACCAAGTTTTTTCTTTCATCACCACTGCCACCAAATTGTTTGGCAATCAAGTGACCTCTGGAATGATCATATTTTGGTCCAGAAACAAAACCTGGTGGACGAATTTCTCGATTGGCACTAGTACCAGTGTTGATCATTTTTTTCTTGATTAGTGCTTCTGCACCTGTCGGACGTTTCAATTGATCAAGAGAGTGGTAGGTAATCCAACCATTCTGATTGTCTTTTAACTCATCTGCTGAAAAAGTCGCGAGACCTACTTCCTTTGGCCCAGAATTATTTCCAGTAGGGGCTAGATCTTCTTTAGTTGGTAATCCGTTTTGTGTATGCTGTTGGGTCACCTGTTCATGAGTAGTAGAAGAAGGTGTTGATTTGTCATTTGAAGAATTTAAATCCAACCCCAGCCAGCTAGCAGCTCCCACAATCAATAAGGTAAGTAGCGTGCCTAAAAGTTTGTTCATGTTTTTCATTTTTTCACCTCGTTATCCAGTATAGGTGAAATAGATTATTTATAATAGTAAAATTTATTAATAACGACAACAAAAACTCATAAAGTGTTGTCTTGAAGTCATAAAATACTGATTTTCACTCATAAAATGTGGTGTACACGCTTATTGATAATTGGTATGATAGAAGATAAAAGGAGGCGCTTTATGTTTGGGGGGATCGCATTAGAAACGATTTATTGGTATACGTTACTTATTTGTGCTGGAATCGCAGTTCTTTTGGTTATTTTTGGCGATGTATTTGATTTTGACGGGCCGCTAGATCCAATGTTGTTAGTACCTTGGTTAGCATTTACAAGTCTGTTTGGCTACTTAGGAGAAAGTTTGACTGAATGGTCGTCAGTTTTGATTTTTGTGATTAGTGCTGCAATTTCAAGTGTATTGGTATTCTTGCTCAATTTTTATATTTTGATGCCAATGAAGAATGCAGAAGCAACACTATCTTCGTCTGAAAAAACATTAGAGGGACAAGTAGCGCAAGTCGTTACACCAATTCCAATCAAAGGAATGGGAGAAATACAACTTCAAAGTGTAACGGGATCGATCAATCGACCTGCTTGTTTTTATGCGGAACAGGAAACAATGGCTCAAAGAGGGACAAAAGTGTTGATTATCGAAGTAAAAGACAGAGTATGTTACGTCATCCCATATGACGGAATGCTAAAATCTTAAGGGAGTGTGTTGAATGGTTATATCAGGAGCTTTTTTATCAGTTGCAATTGTTATCTTTATTTTATTGATGCTTTTAATTGTTTTCGTATCAAAGTATCAAACAGCAAAACCCGATGAAGCGTTAATTATCAGTGGTAGTTATTTAGGAAAGAAAAATGTCCACACAGACGAAAGTAATAATAAAATCAAAATCGTCCGCGGTGGCGGTGCATTTGTTTTACCCGTTTTCCAACGTTCTAACCGAATCAGTTTACTTTCTAGTAAGTTAGATGTTTCTACGCCAGAAGTTTACACAGAGCAAGGTGTACCAGTTATGTGTGATGGAACATCGATCATTAAAATCGGTTCATCTGTGGAAGAAATTGCAACAGCGGCAGAACAATTTTTAGGAAAAACAACCGATGAATTAGAAAACGAAGCGAGAGAAGTTCTTGAAGGACATTTACGTTCAATCTTGGGCTCGATGACAGTGGAAGAAATTTATCAAAATCGTGATAAATTCAGCCAAAGTGTTCAAGAAGTTGCTTCTGTTGATTTAGCGAAGATGGGGCTGATTATTGTTTCATTTACGATCAAAGAAGTTCGTGATAAAAACGGCTATCTTGATTCATTAGGGAAACCAAGAATTGCTCAAGTGAAGCGAGATGCAGAAATTGCGGAAGCCGAAGCATTGAAAGAAACGCGAATCAAAAAAGCACAAGCTGAAAAAGAATCACAAGCTGCAGAATTACAACGACAAACAGAAATCGCTGAATCAGTAAAAGAAAAAGAATTGAAGTTAGCAACTTATAAACAAGAACAAGATGTTGCTAAAGCGAAGGCAGACCAAGCGTATAACTTAGAAAGTGCCCGTGCACAACAACAAGTTATTGAGCAAGAAATGCAAATGAAGGTCGTTGAAAGACAAAAGCAAATTGAATTAGAAGAAAAAGAAATCATCCGTCGAGAAAAGCAATATGATTCTGAAGTGAAGAAAAAAGCAGATGCTGACCGTTACGCGAAAGAACAAGAAGCACAAGCACAGAAAGTAAAAGAAGTAACTGAAGCCGAGGCAGAACGTTTTAGAGTAGAAGCTTTAGCTGAGGCACAAGCAAGCCAAACTCGTTTGGCTGGTCAAGCGGAAGCCGAAGCCATTTTAGCAAAAGGGAAAGCCGAAGCCGAAGCAAAACAAAAAATTGCTGATGCCTTTAAAGAATATGGTGAGGCGGCTGTGTTAAGCATGGTGATTGAAATGTTACCACAATTGATGCGTGAAGCAGCACAACCATTAGGAAACATTGAAAAAATTTCTGTTGTTGATACTGGAAATGGATCTGGTGAAAATGGTGGAGCGAATCGAGTAACCGGATATGCAACCAACTTATTAGCATCCACACAAGAAACTTTAAAAGCAACAACGGGTCTGGATTTAAAAGAAATTATTGAGAATCTTTCAACCAAAGGGACTTCAAGTCAAGTGAATTTGTACGAAGGCGACTCAAAACCAGCAAATAATGACGAGGTATAGTTAAAAATCAAAAAGACCACTGTAAAATGTTTAATCATTTTACAGTGGTCTTTTTGTGGGACAATGTTTATTTTTTTTGTTTTTCGATTTGTTTTTCAATTTCTACTAAACTTTTACGCAAAGTACGTTCTTTCTTTTGTAACTCGACTAAATCTTCAGCCAATTCTTTTTTCTTCTCATCTTCTGGTGGTCGTAACACAAAATTAATTCCTAGAGCAATGAATGTTCCAATGAAGGTATCGAAAACCCGCTGTAATGCGTAAAGAGTAGACTCACCTTGAGGAATACTCAAAGAAATCATTAGCAAAGTAGAAATGGCTGAAATGATTCCAGAATTGTTGTCGATGCCATCTGAAACTACGATGGTTATGATAACCAAAACAGGTAATAAAAATAGTTCAACTAAAAAATCATTGTGGAAGTAGTGCTTGATGAAGAAAAAGATAATGGCTAGAACACCGCCAATTGAATTTCCGATGATTCGAGAGCGACCAAAGGAAACAGTCGATGTTAAATCTTGGCGTAAAGAAAAAACGGCTGACAGCGCAGCAATCAATGGATTGCCTCGCTGAAAGAAGTGAAAGACTAACATACAGATAAAAACAGCTAGTGCACTTTTTATAGTCCGCATACCGAGGCGGAAACGACCGATTTGCATAACTTTTTCTCCTTTAATCCCTTTTTTTAATCATAACGAATCTTCGGCATGTTTGCTAGTTTTTAGCGTAGAGGTTTAGTATAATTGGATGAAAAAAGGGGGAAATGTATGCGGATTGGTATGCGAACGATAAAAACAGTAATTAGTGCAACATTTGCGATGCTGATCGCGAACAGCTTGCCTTTACTTTATTGGCCTTCAGCTGGGATTATTGCCGTTTTGAGTGTTGGTAATACGAGGAGGTCGACAATAAGGACGGGTGTCGATCGTTTTATTGCTTTCATTTTGGCGACAGTCGTTGCTTTCCTTAGCTTTAAGCTCCTTGGTTTTTCTCCGATTGGGTTTGGATTCTTTTTACTTCTTTTTATTCCGTTAGCAGTTCAATTTAAGTTAACAGAAGGAATCGTTGTGAACTCTGTTTTGGTTACACAGTATTTAGTTGAGCAAAGCATGGCTGTGTCACTAATTTTAAATGCATTAGGATTGATGGTTATTGGCGTAGGATTAGCTTTAGTAGCAAATATTTACATGCCTAATACCGAAAAGCGGCTACAAGAAAATCAATTAGTGATTGAGGTTGAATTTCGTCAGTTGTTACAAGAAATGGCTGATTCATTGTTAAAAGAAGGAAACGAGCGGCTTATCGAAGAAGATTGCCAACAACTATTAGCGTTTATTCGAGCAAGTCAGTTAGAAGCTCGAAATCATCATGAAAATGATTGGGTCAGACAGGAAGGCTACTATGAAACTTACTTTTCAATGAGACGGGCACAACTAAATGTGTTAAATAATATGATTCAAAATTTAGAGCGAATTGAGTCGCCCAATCCATATAGTGAGCAGATTTACGGCTTACTGATCTATACAGCAGAAACGTTTGCTGAAGAAAATGACGGTACACGTATTATGGAACGAATCCATGAAGTTTATGCTGAATATCGGCAAATGCCGTTGCCACAAAAGCGGTCTGAGTTTGAGAATCGTGCAGAACTGTTTCAGTTTTTACAATCATTTAAAAGTTTTATTGAAATCAAAGCAGAATTTGCACAGCAAAAACAACAGAGTAATTCATAGAAAAGTGTCTGGGACAGGAATCAAAATGATTATGTCCCAGACACTTTTTCATGATTAAATGTTTTCTCAAAAGTAGCTCTCTCGGAAAAAGAAGCTGAATAATTTTTAAAAAATAGATGAAGCGATTTTTAAATTGTCCTTCTTACTTTTGAAGCTAATTATTTTTTGATTTCTGTTTGTCTAATTGTTACGCTTTTTGCCAATATATGTGCATTTGGTCCAGAATGTCAATGACATCTTTGGTTAAATAAAGTGAGCGATTAGGTAATTCACCTTCAATCATCTGTACCATGTTCGCAATTTCATAATTTAAAGCTTGTGAAGTGCTACCACTTTCGATGAATTCTTTTGTACCATCGACATAAGTAATCTCAGCACGATCTGCACGTGGATAATCAGTAATTGTAATGTAGCCATTTTCATAAGCAACGATACCAACTTTAGGCATTTTTGCTCGGAAGGTTAGGCTAACAGTTGCTAATTCGTCCTGATCATTTCGTAAAATCGTAACCGATTGTTCATCAACGCCTGTTTCAAACGGAATCATCGTCGAAGCAACTACTTCTGGTTGAGCAGTTAAAAAGAAACGCGCAAACGAAACTGCGTAGGTACCAATATCAAGTAGAGCACCGCCAGCTAAATCTGGATTGAAAAAACGATTAGTAGGATCTGGTTCCTTTGCACTACCAAAAGGAGCCTGAATCATTTTTAATTTACCTAATTTCTTGCTGTCAACTAGTGAATGAAGTCGTTGATAAAGTGGCATGTTAAAGATGGTCATTGCTTCAGCAAGAATCAACCCTTTTTCCTCCGCTAGTTTCATTGCCTCCGCTAACTCAGCAGTATTCATTGTGATTGCTTTTTCGCATAAGACGTGTTTTCCTGCTTCTAATGCTGCCAAAATGTGTGAAAGATGTTGGCGATTTGGTACAGCTATATAAATGATATCAATCTCGTCATCTGCCAAAAGGTCTTGATAACTTCCATAAGCTTTTTCAATACCATAATCTGTTGCAAATGCCTGTGCTTTGGCTAGCGAACGAGAAGCAACTGCGGATAGTGTACTTGAATTTTGATTGAAATTTTCAGCGAATTCTTTCGCAATTGTTCCTAAACCGATAATTCCCCATTGATATTTTTTCATGAGAGATAGCTCCTTTTTAATCTTTAAAATAGATGCAGTTTACCTATTAAGTATAGCAAAGTTTGACTTGATTTTAAGAAAAAGTGCCTAAACGATAAAAAAACTTGAAGGCGCAATGAAAAAGATGATTTTTTTTCTGAATTTAAGTAAAATGAAAAGAGGAGGGGATTCGGATGCATCAAGTATATATTGATCTTATTATAAGTGTATTATTAGAACAATTTGAATCAGAGCAATTTTTCTTAGACGAGTACCTACTAATCAATAAAGAAGAATGGGACGCATGGAAAAAGGGTGAAAAAAATTTACCATCTGAAGCTATGCAGAAAGTAAAAAATCTTTTTACTGATTATGAATGGATGTTGACCCAAAAAATTCTAAGACAGACAATTATTTTTCCAGAAAAGAGAACGATTGCTGTTGCTGAATACAAACAAATCAAGACACGAATTGCCCAAAAATGGTTGCACAGTGGCGTCGCAGAGGTTGAATTGATTCCGTTAAAAAATGAACAACATCCTAGCAGATACCTTGACTTGAAAGTGAGTATTCACTATGATGAATGGGGCTATGACGATATTTTGAATTTCCGATTGCCAGCGGATATTCAGCAACAAATCGAAGGCGAAAAAGTGGAACTTTTAGACTGGGTGAATGAAAACCTTGAGGAAACCTATGTCCATGAAGTAAACGCCGAGCATTAAAGGGAATGAAAGGATTTTTTAAGTGAAGAAAATTTTAGGTTTTGCTTCAGTCATTATTATGATTGGCGCGATGGGCTACATTTTTATGTCAGACCATAATGCTGGCGAAGTCGAGGCGACAAGACAAACAGAAGTAAAAAAAGCTGCAAAAAGTCCTAAAAAGGGGCTTGCTAGTATTACCGATACGACTGAAAGTTCATCAACAAATAAGAAAAGTAAACAAAAAACAAAAACGACGTCAGAATTACCTGATGTTAGTACAGATGACTGGAAGCTAGTATTAGTTGGACCAGAAAATAAGTTGGAAACTGAAGTAGATGAGTCAAGTCAATTGACGGCTTTATCAAATGGTTATTTGATTGATAAGAGAATTGAACCTGATTATCAAGAATTTGCCCAAGCAGCACAAGAGGCTGGTTATCCACTTGTCATGGTTTCAGCGTTTCGTTCAGTCACGTCACAAGAGCAAGTATTCGCACAACATGTCCAAGAAGTAATGGCACAACAGGGAATTACTGAAGAAGCAGCAACGAAAATCACGAAACAAACGATTACCGAGCCAGGCTATAGTGAGCATCATACGGGTTTAGCCGTCGATGTAGTTGATGAAGATTGGTACAACAACTATCCTTCAACTGTTTTGGAAGCTAGCTATGGCGATCAACCAGGTGCAAAATGGATTGCAGAAAATTGTGCTAAATATGGTTTTATTGTTCGCTATCCAAAAAATCGTGAAGATATTACCAAAATCACTTATGAACCTTGGCACCTTCGCTACGTGGGAAAAGAAAGTGCTGAATATATCACAAAAAATCAGTTGACGTTAGAAGAGTATTTGAATGAATTAAAGGAAAAGTAGGAACATAGATGGCAATTAAAAAATTCAAAAGTCGTCGACGGAAAAAAATGCGTTTCATCGTTTTATGCGCAGGAAGCTTACTCATCCTATTTGCTTTTTTTGCTTCTTTAAGAGGATTGATGACACCACTTACCGATCATTCGGCAGAGCAAGAAGCACAATCTCATCAAGAATTTATCCAACAACTTGTTCCGCATGCACAAGAATTACAAAATGCTTATGGTATCTTGCCGAGCATTATTCTGGGACAAGCAATTCTTGAATCAAACTGGGGGAAAAGCACGTTAGCGAGTGAATATAAAAATTTATTTGGAATCAAAGCTTATGGTGATCAAGAAAAAGTAAGTCTCGAAACCAAAGAATATGTCAACGAAGCATGGATTACGATTCAAGGTGAGTTTCGCGTATACCATTCATGGGAAGAATCCATGGATGACCATACTCAACTATTTATTCAAGGCGTTGACTGGAATCCGGCTTTGTACGAAAGAGTAATCACAGCAAGTAATTATCAAGAAGCTTCGCAAGCACTACAAGATGCAGGGTATGCAACAGATCCCACATATGCACAAAAAATTATTCAAGTAATTGAAACCTATCACCTTGATCAATACGATCGTAGATAACGCGGAGAGGAAGTGGCAGGATGGCAGAGTTTGTTCCTGAAATCATGACAGAATTAAGAAAAGATATTGTTCGTGTACCAGAAGTTATTTCGCAAGCAAGTGGAATTAAAGTTTTTGGTAAAAAAATTCGATCAATTATTTTTACAACGGATATTGCGATTATTAGAAACACGAATGCGAATGCAGTAATCGCAGTTTATCCTTTTACACCGCACCCAGCAATTACCAAAAGTATAATTGAAGCTGCGGACATTCCGGTATTTTCTGGTGTGGGAGGCGGTTTAACTCAGGGCGCTCGTTCTGCTTATATGAGTATGTTTGCTGAAGCACAAGGTTCCTTAGGCGTTGTCTTAAATGGACCAACGCCGTTAGAAACGGTTCGAGAAGTTTGTCGGATCGTTGACATCCCTGTAGTCAGCACGGTGACCTCTAAATATACAGAGCTTGATGAAAAGCTAGAAGCAGGTATTTCAATCATCAACATTAGTGCTGGTAAAGAAACTGCAGAAACTGTTCGTTATTTCCGAGAAAAGTATCCAGAACTACCAATTATTGCAACTGGTGGTCCAACAGAGGAAAGCATCTTGGAAACAATTGAAGCTGGAGCCAATGCTATCACCTATACACCGCCAACAAATGGTGAATTGTTCAGTGCGAAGATGGATAAGTATCGTCAACTTGAAAAAGAGAATCATCAAAATTAAAAGAGACCTTTTTAAACGCGAAGCAATTTAAATTGCTTCGCATTTTTCTTGTTTTTCAAGTAAAAATAGCTGAAAAAACGAACAAAACATGAAAATAATGAAAAAAGATTAGATTTTAGAAAATTTTTATTGAAAGTACATTGTCAGTTTCAGTAAGTAGTGTTAGACTATTTTCAATCTTTAATCAATCGAATTTTGTTTAGAAGGAAAAATTTTTAATGAAAAACGATTGATTTACCTGAGGATTCTGTTAAAAAAACAACTCCTCTGGCTTTAAACATCTTATCGAGTTATTGTATATTACTGACTTGTCAGTTCTACATACCTACTTATATATCGTCATAATATGGATGACAGTTTCTAGCCAATGCCGTAAAGATTGGACTATAAGTAAAAGAGTGGACAACACACCCTTTTTTGCTTATTTTAAAGTAGAAGGGTGTTTTTCTTTATCAGAAATTTTACGATAGAGTGTGGATGAAAAAGCTATTAATTGAACAAAAAATCAAGGAAAAGGGGCAAAAAAAGTGAAAGAATTAGTTGAACGCATCAAAAAAGATGGGCGTGTATTGGGTGAAGGTGTGCTAAAAGTTGATAGCTTTGTGACTCACCAAGTAGATCCAGTTTTGATGGAACAAATGGGTCAACGTTTTGCAGAAGTATTTAAAGATCAAGGAATTACCAAGGTGGTAACGATTGAAGCTTCTGGGATTGCGCCCGCTTTATATGCTGCAAAAGAATTGGGTGTGCCAATGATTTTTGCTAGAAAAGCAAAAAGTTTAACGATGGACGAAGAACTTTTAACAGCTTCTGTCTATTCTTTCACCAAACAAGTAACAAGCACGATTTCAATTTCACGAAAATTTTTATCAGAAAATGATAAAGTTTTGATTATTGATGATTTCTTGGCAAATGGTCAAGCTGCTAAAGGATTGATTGAGTTGTGTCAACAAGCTGGGGCAGAAGTTGAAGGAATCGGAATTGTCATTGAAAAATCTTTCCAAGATGGACGAGAATTACTTGAACAAATGGGACTACGTGTTGTTTCTTTAGCGCGTATCGCTTCCTTATCAAATGGTCAAGTTGAGTTTCTTGAGGAGGACGCATAACATTGGAAAAAGAAACGCAAAATGGAAAAGCAGCAGTCTTAGGGTTACAACATCTATTAGCAATGTATGCAGGTGCAGTTGCAGTGCCATTACTAATAGGAACAGGTCTTGGTTTTAATCAAGAACAAATGACTTACTTGATTTCAATTGATATTTTTATGTGTGGTTTAGCTACTTTACTACAACTGACTGTCAATCGTTTCTTTGGAATTGGTTTGCCTGTTGTTTTGGGTTGTGCAATCCAAGCAGTAGCTCCGTTGATTTTGATTGGTACAGATAAGGGTGTTGGTGCAATCTATGGTTCAATCATCGCATCTGGGATTTTTGTGGTGTTAGCCGCAGGCTTCTTTTCTAAAATCAAAAAGTTATTTCCACCGCTTGTAACAGGAACTGTTATTACAGTCATTGGCTTGACCTTAATCCCTGTGGCAATTGAAAAAATGGGTGGCGGTAGTGCTGCTGCAACAAATTTTGGTGACAAAACTAATCTATTGTTGGCTTTTGTAACGATTGGATTGATTGTTGGTGTCCAAATGCTTGGCAAAGGATTTATTCGTTCAATTGCTGTATTGATTGGTTTAGTTGGCGGGAGCGTATTAGCTGGCTTGATGGGAATGATTAACCTAGAGGCAATTGGTCAAGCGCCATTGTTCCATGTACCACAACCATTTTATTTTGGAAAACCAACATTTGATATCTGGTCTATTTTGCTAATGATTATTATTTCGATTGTTAGTATGGTTGAATCAACAGGTGTTTACTTTGCACTTGGCGATATTACTGGTAAAAAAGTTGGCGAAGAAGAGCTGAAAAAAGGTTATCGTGCGGAAGGGCTGGCAGTTATTCTTGGTGGTATTTTCAACACATTCCCTTATACTGGTTTTTCTCAAAATGTTGGGCTAGTTCAGTTATCCGGAATCAAAACAAGAAAACCAATTTACTTTTCGGCTGCATTCTTGATTATCTTAGGTCTGTTTCCAAAAATTGGTGCTATTGCCCAAATCATTCCTGAACCCGTACTTGGTGGCGGAATGTTAGTGATGTTTGGAATGGTGGCTGTTCAAGGAATTCGTATGTTGTTAGATGTTGATTTTGATAATGATAAAAATTTATTGATTGTTGCTGTTTCAATTGGTTTTGGATTAGGTTTCAACATCATGCCGTCTTTATTTGGACAGCTTCCTGAAACAATTCAAATGTTCACTGGTAACGGAATTGTTATGAGCAGTATTACAGCTATTGTCTTGAATTTGGTTTTTAATGGAATCAAAGAGGATGAAGCAATTATTGAAGAGGCATTCGAAAAATAAAAGTGAAAATAAAAGTAGCAGAAAATATTTTTTGTTACTTTTATTTTTTTGTTCAAAAAAATAAACACGAACGTTATTGTCGTATCGATAATTAATATTCGATTTTTGTTTGACGTTGGAAAATTCACTTGTTAAAATATGAGTGTATTGTAGCAGAGAGGGGAAAAAGATCGTGGAAGTTGCAGTCATTATGGGAAGTATTTCGGATTGGGAAACTATGAAATTTGCTTGTGACATGTTAGATGAATTTGGTGTTGCCTATGAAAAAAAAGTTGTGTCAGCGCATCGCACACCAGATTTAATGTTTCAATTTGCGAAAGAAGCAAGAGAAAGAGGAATTAAAGTAATTATTGCAGGCGCAGGTGGTGCAGCCCATTTACCCGGAATGGTTGCTGCACAGACAACACTACCAGTGATTGGTGTTCCTGTTCAATCACGAACATTAAATGGTTTAGACTCGTTATTATCGATTGTTCAAATGCCAGGTGGTGTGCCAGTAGCAACAACAGCAATTGGAAAAGCTGGCGCAATTAACGCCGGACTACTTGCGGTACAGATGCTTTCAATGTATGATTTAGAATTGGAAGCTAAATTGGCTGAAAGACGTTCAATGATGGCTGAAACTGTTATAGAAAGTAGTGATCAACTTGGTTAAACCATTACTGCCTGGATCAACGATTGGTATTGTCGGCGGCGGTCAATTAGGTCGGATGATGACAATTAGTGCAAAAGAAATGGGCTTTAAAGTAGGTGTATTAGATCCTGTTAGTGGTTGCCCAGCAGCTCAAGTGGCTGATTGGCATATCGAAAGTTCCTATGATGATACTTTTGCGTTAGAAGAACTTGCTAGACGAACAGATGTCATTACCTATGAATTTGAAAATGTAAGTGTGGAAGCACTTAATGCTATTTTACCAAAATCATTTATTCCACAAGGTACGGACTTGTTGGCAATTACGCAAGACCGCCTACTAGAAAAATCATTTTTAGAAACAAATAATATTGTGATTGCACCTTATGCAACAATTGTTAGTCCAACAGATATTCAAGATGCAATCGACGGAATTGGTTACCCTTGTGTTTTAAAAACGACACGCGGTGGGTATGATGGCAAAGGCCAATGCGTATTGTATGGCCGAGCTGACTTAGCACCAGCAATGGACTTATTACGTAAAGGAACTTGTGTGTTGGAAGCTTGGATTCCTTTTGAAAAAGAAATTTCTGTCATGGTGGCTGGCAACGGTCAAGGAGAGTACACAACATTTCCTGTGGTAGAAAATGTTCACCGAAATAATATTTTGCATGAAACAATTGCACCAGCTCGTGTACCTGCTGAAGTAGTCGAGGAAGCTGAGCGAATCGCAAAAGTAGTAGCAAAAGCAGTGAACCTCTCTGGTGTTTTAGGTGTCGAAATGTTTTTGACTAAGACAGGTGGTTTATATGTCAATGAGTTAGCACCAAGACCACATAATTCTGGACACTATTCAATTGAAGCTTGTTCAATGAGTCAATTCGATGCACACATTCGTGGTATTTGTGGTTGGCCTTTAAGTAAGATTCGGTTGCTAAGTGATGCTGTCATGGTCAATGTGTTAGGTGAACAGCTGTTAGAAAGCTATCGTTTAATTGAGAAAAAACCAGATTGGCAATTCCATTTCTACGGTAAGAGTCAAGCGCAAAAAGGGCGTAAAATGGGACATATCACTATTTTGACTGAAGATACGCATGAAACGCTAGAAGAAATCTATCAAACCAACATTTGGGACTAAAGGAGAAAGTTAAATGTTAGAACGTTATACACGACCTGAGATGGGAAATATCTGGACAGAAACAAATAAATATCAAGCTTGGTTGGAGGTTGAGATTTTAGCAGATGAAGCTTGGGCTGAACTTGGCGATATTCCTAAAGAAGATGTGAAAAAAATCCGGGAAAATGCTTCATTTGATATCAATCGAATTTTAGAGATTGAAAAATCAACACGCCACGATGTTGTAGCTTTCACGCGTGCAGTATCTGAAACACTTGGCGAAGAACGTAAGTGGGTACATTATGGGTTAACAAGTACAGATGTTGTTGATACTGCCTATGGTTATTTAATCAAACAAGCGAATGATATTTTGCGTGAAGACTTAAAACGATTCACAGAAATTATTGGTGAAAAAGCAAAAGAACATAAATATACAGTCATGATGGGGCGGACACACGGTGTTCATGCTGAACCAACGACATTTGGTTTGAAATTAGCTACTTGGTACTCTGAAATGAAACGGAATATTGAACGGTTTGAACATGCAGCTAAAGGTGTAGAAGCTGGAAAAATTTCTGGTGCAGTAGGAACATTTGCGAATATTCCACCATTCATTGAAGAATATGTTTGTGAAAATTTAGGCATTCGACCACAAGAAATCTCAACCCAAGTTTTACCGCGCGATTTACACGCTGAATACTTTGCAACAATGGCATTGATTGCAACGAGTATTGAACGATTTGCAACGGAAATTCGTGGGTTGCAAAAATCAGAAACGCGTGAAGTCGAAGAATTTTTTGCTAAAGGGCAAAAGGGATCTTCTGCAATGCCACATAAACGCAATCCAATTGGGTCGGAGAACATGTCTGGTTTGGCGAGAGTGATTCGTGGACATATGGTTACTGCGTACGAAAATGTTTCTTTATGGCATGAAAGAGATATTTCTCATTCATCTGCTGAACGAATTATTTTACCTGATACAACGATCCTTTTGGATTATATGTTGAATCGTTTTGGAAATATCGTGAAGAATCTGACGGTCTTCCCAGAAAATATGAAACGTAATATGGATGCTACATTTGGCTTGATTTATAGTCAAAGAGTATTGTTAAAATTAATTGATAAAGGCATGACTCGTGAAGAAGCGTATGATTTAGTTCAACCAAAAACTGCGCAAGCGTGGGATGAGCAAACAGCTTTCCGTCCTTTATTGGAAAACGATACTAAAATCACTTCTGTGTTATCAGCAGAAGATATTGAAGATGCATTTGACTATCACTACCATTTAAAAAATGTCGACGCAATTTTTGAACGTGTTGGCTTGGCATAAGTCGATGAAACGCTACAGCAAAAAATGCTGTAGCGTTTTTTGTGTAAATAAATAAAGAGGTTTGCCACTGATCTGGCAGACCTCTTTTGTTTTTTTTCAGTTAGTAGAACATTCGCTGATTACTTACGCAAGTGCTTGCGTATTTGTAAAATGAAGCGAGTGAAGCAGATTGAGTAAATAATCAATGAAATCATAATTGTATTCTTGAGTGTTAAACACGATTTGGATACGATATTGATTTTTGAATACTTTTTGTTCATGAATTTGATTGATTAACAACTCATGATTGGAATTCGTTTGATAGTGTGCAGTTTTTTTCCGGCATTCAGCATGACGTTTCGTTGCACGGCGAATTTTTCGGAAAGTATAAAAGCTTGTATCTTTATTGCACAGATAAACATCTTTGATACCCAATAAATCGTTGTATAAGCGAGCACGTTCTTCTGGTGTTAGTTCAGAAAGGAATTGTTGTGCAGTATAAGTTGAATCTTCCATATGCTAGTGCCTCCTTGAATAAACATACATGGTAATCACACGTTTACTATACCATTAAGTTTTTCTGATGTAAACGCTTCGGTTAAGGGTGTTTTTACACATTGATTGTCTAAAAGCGAACATTAGATGATTCTAATGCTAATAATGTACAGTAGTTGGTTGATTTACCTAAAAAGTGTTGTTAAAATCAAAAGTGAAAAAACGAACAAAAACAACTGTTTATCAATTAAATGTAAGTTTATAAGGAGAGAGACTTGTGGAGAAAGCGGAATTGTTATACGAAGGAAAAGCAAAAAAAATGTTTGCAACAGAGGACAAACAAGTGATTTGGGTTGAATATCTTGATCAAGCAACTGCATTGAATGGGGTCATGAAAGACCAAATTCAAGGAAAAGGTGAATTAAATAATCAGATCACTAGCCGAATTTTCCAATACTTAACAAAAAAAGGAATTGACAATCATTTCATTGATATTTTGTCAAAAACCGAACAATTAGTAAAAAAAGTCGAAGTGATTCCTTTGGAGGTAGTTGTCAGAAATTTTGCAGCGGGAAGCTTCTCCAAACGATTAGCGGTACCAGAAGGAACCTTGTTACCTGAACCAATCATCGAATTTTATTATAAAGATGATTCGTTAGATGATCCGTTTATCAATGAAGCACACATTGCATTCTTAGAACTTGCAACACCAGCTGAAATTCAAGAAATCAAGTTGATCGCCTTACAAGTCAACGAAGCTTTACAGGAATTATTTGCGGGTATCGACTTACAGTTGATTGATTTTAAATTAGAGTTTGGTCGTTTAGCAGATGGAAAAATCTTACTTGCTGATGAGATTTCTCCTGATACTTGCCGTTTATGGGATAGTGACTCTCATGAGCATATGGATAAAGATGTGTATCGTCGAAAAATCGGTAATTTGGTTCCAGTTTATCAAGAAGTGTTGACTCGGTTGAACAATTATTCATTCTAATAATCATTGCTACTTAAAAACTTACTTTTAAAGGAGAAAAACAAATGTATTTTGTAAAAGTTTATGTGACGTATAAAGATTCTGTATTAGATCCACAAGGAGAAGCGGTAAAACATGCAGTGCATCGAATGGGTTATGAAGAGATTACAGAAATTCGTATGGGAAAATACTTTGAAATTCAAGTTGCACCATCACAAGCATCGGTTGAAGAAACGATTGAACAAATTTGTGACAAATTATTAGCGAATGTCAACATGGAAACATATCGTTACGAAATTGAGGAAATGGAGGAAGTTTAGCATGAAGTTTGCAGTGATTGTTTTTCCTGGCTCAAACTGTGATGCAGATATGCTGTGGGCTGTGCAAGAAATTATGGGTGTGGAAGCAGCCTATGTTCGTTACGATGAAGATTCACTTTCTGGATTTGACGGTGTATTACTTCCTGGTGGTTTTTCTTACGGTGATTATCTTCGTTGTGGAGCAATTGCTCGCTTTTCGACAATTATGCAAGAAGTGATTCGTTTTGCTGAAGAAGGCAAACCAGTATTTGGAACATGTAATGGGTTCCAAATTTTAACTGAAGCAGGATTACTCCCTGGTGTTTTACGCAGAAATGAGTCGTTACAATTTATTTGCAAGACAGTTCCGTTAAGAGTTGTAAATAATCAAACGGCGTTTACCTCAGAATATCGTGAGGGTGAAGTGATTCAATTGCCAGTCGCTCATGGTGAAGGAAATTATTTTTGTGACGAAGAAACGTTACGTGAACTAAAGGAAAATAATCAAATCGTTTTTACGTATGAAGAAGAAAATATCAATGGCAGTGTGGAACGTATCGCAGGAATTACGAACCAAGCTGGAAATGTTCTGGGAATGATGCCTCATCCTGAACGTGCGATGGAGCAGTTATTAGGTTCAGAAGACGGAAAACGTTTCTTTCAATCAATGATCAAAAACTTCGGGAAGGTGACTGTTTAGATGAAAACAATGATGGAGCCAACAGCACAAGAAATCAAAGAGCAGAAAATCTACACTGAATGGGGTTTGTCTGATGAAGAATACCGCATGATTGAAGAAGATATATTGGGTAGAATGCCTAATTATACTGAAACAGGTCTGTTTTCTGTTATGTGGAGTGAACATTGTTCTTATAAGAATTCCAAACCTGTTCTACGAAAATTCCCGGTTACTGGACCGAACGTTTTGCAAGGACCTGGTGAAGGAGCTGGGATTGTGGATATCGGTGATGGGCAAGCAGTCGTTTTTAAGGCAGAAAGTCATAATCATCCTTCTGCTGTAGAACCTTATGAAGGTGCAGCAACTGGAGTTGGCGGGATTATTCGTGATATTTTCAGCATGGGTGCACGACCAATTGCGTTGCTTGACTCTTTACGTTTTGGTGAGCTGAATAATTCACGCACAAAATATTTATTTGATGAAGTAGTTGCGGGAATTGGTGGCTATGGTAATTGTATTGGTATCCCAACAGTTGGTGGCGAGATTGCTTTTGATGCTTGTTATGAAGGGAATCCATTAGTCAATGCGATGTGTGTTGGGTTGATTGACCATAAAGATATTCAAAAAGGTCAGGCATCAGGTGTCGGAAATTCTATTATGTATGTCGGAGCTAAAACAGGTCGTGACGGTATCCATGGTGCAACATTTGCTTCAGAGGAGTTTAGTCAAGAAGAAGAACAGCAACGCTCTGCTGTTCAAGTTGGTGATCCTTTCATGGAAAAATTGTTGTTGGAAGCCTGCCTTGAGTTGATTCTGAAACATGCAGAAATTTTAGTAGGTATCCAAGATATGGGTGCTGCGGGATTGGTATCATCCAGTTCAGAAATGGCTTCCAAAGCAGGATCAGGTTTGATTTTAACGCTAGATGATGTGCCCCAACGAGAAACAGGTATGTCTCCTTATGAAATGATGTTATCTGAATCTCAAGAACGTATGTTAATTTGCGTCAAAGCTGGTGCAGAGGAAGAAGTAAAAGCGTTATTCAAAAAATATGATTTAGATGCTGTAACAATTGGAAAGGTAACAGATGATGGCCAATATCGTTTATATCATCATGGAAATGAAGTGGCTAACTTACCAGTTGATGCTTTGGCAGAAGATGCGCCAGTTTACGATAAGCCAAGAAAAGAACCAGCGAGAATGGCGGAGTTTCGAACAATGCCAGCATATGTGCCTGTCATTGGCGACCCAAACGAAACACTCTTATCGTTATTAGCGCAACCAACAATTGCTTCAAAGAAGTCAATTTACGAAACGTACGACTCTCAAGTTCAAACAAATACCGTTGTTCGTCCGGGAAGTGATGCAGCTGTTTTACGAATCCGCGGAACGAAAAAAGCTTTAGCAATGACAACTGATTGTAATGCAAGATACCTTTATTTAAATCCAGAAATCGGTGGTCAGATTGCAGTTGCTGAAGCAGCGCGAAATATTGTTGCTAGCGGTGGAAAACCTTTAGCAATTACAGATTGTTTGAACTATGGTTCACCGGATAAGCCTGAAGTTTTTTGGGAGCTTTGGCACTCGGCAGATGGAATAGCAGAAGCTTGTCGTACCTTTGAAACACCAGTTATTTCTGGAAACGTGTCACTTTACAATGAAACAGATGGCAAGGCAATCTATCCAACTCCGATGATTGGTATGGTAGGTTTGATTGAATCGCATGAGCAGATTACTACGCAGGAATTTAAGCAAGCAGGAGATCAAATTTATGTTATTGGCCAAACAGGCAATGATTTTAATGGGAGTGAGATTCAAAAGCTTTTGACAGGAACGATTCAAGGTCAATTAACTAACTTTGATTTAGCAGTTGAAAAGAAAAATCAAGACTTAATGTTAGCTGCTATTCAACAAGGCTTGGTAGCTAGTTCTCATGATTGTTCTGAAGGTGGCCTGGCGGTTGCCATTGCAGAAGCTGCTTTTGCGAATGGATTAGGTGTTAAAGTACAAGTCGAGTTGACTGTTGCGGAACTTTTCTCGGAAACACAATCACGATTTGTGGTGTCAATCAATTCGAAAAATCAGACAGCTTTTGAACAATTAGCAGGAGAACAGGCTTACCATCTTGGTGAAGTAACAGCTGATTCTCAATTGCGAATGCAAGCAGTTGATGGCGAAATCAATCTAACAACTCAAATGGCTAAAGCAAGCTGGGAGGAAGCTATTCCATGTCTTATGAAGTAAAAAGTTTGAATGAGGAATGTGGGATTTTTGGTGTCTGGGGACATCAGGATGCAGCAAGTGTTACTTATTTTGGCTTGCATAGCCTACAACATCGTGGCCAAGAAGGTGCGGGGATTGTTTCGAATGATGAAGGCAAACTCCATGGGCATCGCGATCTTGGTTTATTATCAGAAGTATTCAAAGATCAACGAAAATTAACTCAATTAACAGGAAATGCAGCAATTGGTCATGTGCGCTACGCGACTGCGGGAAATGGAAGTGTCGATAATATCCAACCATTTTTATTCAAGTTTTATGATGTTTCGGTTGGCTTAGCCCACAATGGTAATTTGACCAATGCTCGCTCTTTGCGAAAAGAATTAGAGCAAGATGGAGCCATTTTTCATTCAAATTCGGATACAGAAATTTTAATGCATTTGATACGTCGAAGTGACGAAGAAACATTTTTAGCAAAATTAAAAGCATCTTTGAACAAAGTAAAAGGCGGCTTTGCGTATTTACTAATGACAGAAGACGCAATGATTGCGGCGCTTGATCCTAATGGGTTCCGTCCATTAGCAATTGGACAGATGAAAAATGGTGCTTATGTCGTTGCCTCTGAAACCTGTGCTTTAGAAGTAGTTGGTGCAGAATTTCTCCGTGATGTGCATCCCGGAGAAGTAGTGATAATCAACGATGAAGGACTAAGAATTGAAACGTACACACAAGATACACAGCTAGCAATCTGTTCAATGGAGTATATCTATTTTGCACGACCAGATTCGAATATCAATGGGGTCAATGTCCATACTGCTCGAAAAAATATGGGTAAAAATCTAGCGGAAGAAGCACCAATCGAGGCAGATATGGTAGTAGGTGTCCCCAATTCTTCTTTGTCAGCTGCCAGTGGGTATGCTGAAGCTAGTGGAATTCCTTATGAAATTGGTTTAGTAAAAAACCAATATATTGCGCGAACCTTCATTCAACCTACACCAGAGTTACGCGAACAAGGTGTACGTATGAAACTATCAGCTGTTCGAGGAGTAGTAGAAGGTAAAAAAATCGTGATGGTAGACGACTCAATTGTACGTGGTACGACAAGTCGACGAATCGTCCGGCTATTAAAAGAAGCTGGGGCGAAAGAGGTCCATGTTCGAATTGCTTCTCCACCTCTAAAATATCCTTGTTTTTACGGAATCGATATTCAAACGAGGAAAGAATTGATTGCTGCTAATCATAGTATCGAAGAAATTCGGCAATGCATTGGTGCAGATTCTTTAGAATTCCTTAGTGAGGAAGGCTTGATTACTGCCATTGGGTTAAAAGAAGAAGCGCCTTATTCAGGATTATGTATGGCTTATTTTAATGGTGACTATCCAACTCCTTTGTATGATTATGAGGAGAAATACCAAGCATCTCTGAAAGAAAAAGTTTCGTTTTTCTAATAATAAAGGAGTGAATCATCGCATGAAAAATGCATATGCAAAAGCTGGCGTGGATGTCGAAGCTGGTTATGAAGTTGTTGAACGAATCAAAAAACATGTCAAAAAAACGGAACGTCTTGGTGTAATGGGCGCGCTAGGCGGTTTTGGTGGTTGTTTTGATCTTTCGTTGTTTGATGTCAAAGAACCTGTTTTAGTTTCGGGAACGGATGGCGTTGGAACAAAATTAGCAGTAGCAATTGAAGCTGGTCAACATGATACGATTGGCATTGATTGTGTCGCAATGTGTGTGAATGATATTTTAGCCCAAGGGGCAGAGCCTCTTTATTTCTTAGATTACTTAGCTACTGGAAAGAACCAACCAGAAAAATTAGAGCAAGTGGTTGCAGGTGTAGCAAATGGTTGCGTTCAAGCAAATATGGCGCTGATTGGCGGAGAAACGGCTGAGATGCCAGGAATGTATCAAGGAGACGACTATGATTTAGCCGGTTTTGCCGTTGGGATTGCTGAAAAATCACAACTGATTACTGGAGCGTTGATTGAACCTGGAGATATTTTATTAGGATTACCTTCAAGTGGGATTCATTCAAATGGGTATTCGTTAGTACGGAAAATTTTCTTTGAAGAACATCAACTCACAACTGCTAGTATTTTGCCGGAATTAAATGAAACATTAGCTGATAGTTTATTAGTTCCAACAAGAATTTATGTTGCAAGTCTTTTACCATTGATCAAAAAAAATCTATTGAAAGGCTGTGCGCACATTACCGGTGGTGGTTTTGTAGAGAACATTCCCCGAATGTTGCCAGCTGGAGTCAGCGCAAATATTCAACTAGGAAGCTGGCCGATTTTACCAATTTTTGATTGTTTACAAAGCTATGGAAAGCTGTCCTCTTCGGAAATGTATGAAATTTTTAATATGGGGATTGGAATGGTCGTTGCTGTTTCACCAGAAAAAGTAGCTGAGGTCACGGCTGCTTTTGCAGAGCAAGGAGAGACTTTTTACCAAATCGGTGAAATTGTCCCAGAAGACACACAGAAAATTATTTTCACTGGAGAAACGGCATGAAGTTAGCCATTTTTGCTTCGGGTAATGGAAGTAACTTTCAAGCTTTGGTAACGAATCTAAGAGAAAAAAAGCTAGCTGTCACGTTTGACTGGTTATTTTGTGACCAGCCAGAGGCGTATGTGCTACAAAGGGCAGAAGAATTGGGAGTTCCTGCTAGTCAGTTTTCGCCAAAAGATTTTGCAAATAAAGTAGCGTATGAACAGGAGATACTACGGCAGTTGCGTGAACGAAAAATTGATTTGGTTATTTTGGCTGGCTACATGCGAATTGTGGGGCCTACTTTACTGACAGCATTTGAAAATAAAATTGTGAATATTCACCCCTCGTTATTGCCGAATTTTCCCGGATTGCACGGGATTCGTGATGCATATGAAGCAGGAGTGGCAACCACGGGTGTGACTGTTCATTTAATTGATGCAGGTGTCGATACAGGCCCAATCATTCGCCAAGAAAGAGTCGAGATTGAGCCAACAGATACCTTGAAAATTCTTGAACAAAAAATCCATGCAGTCGAGCATCGAATTTATCCAGAAATCGTCGAAGAAATGATCAAAAATGGGGGCTATTTAAAATGACAAGAGCGTTGATTAGTGTATCAGACAAAACAGGGATTGTTGACTTTGCAAAAGGCTTGATTGCTAATAATATCGAAATTATCTCAACCGGTGGAACGAAAAAAGCATTAGATCAAGCAGGTGTCAAAACAATTTCTATTGATGAGGTCACTGGTTTTCCAGAAATGATGGATGGCAGAGTGAAAACCTTGCATCCGAAGATTCACGGTGGACTTTTAGGGCGCCGAGATGTCGTTGAACATATGGAAGACATGGCGCGCGGTGAAATCCTGCCAATCGATTTTGTTTGTGTGAATCTTTATCCATTTAAGGAAACCATTTTAAAACCAGAAGTAACTGAACAAGAGGCGATTGAAAATATTGATATTGGTGGCCCAAGTATGTTGCGAAGTGGTGCTAAAAATCACGAATTTGTCACAGTAATCGTTGATCCGGCAGATTATTCATTGGTACTCCAAGAATTAGAAGCCCACGGGGAAACTCAGTTAGCCACTCGAAAACGTCTAGCAGCGAAAGTCTTTCGCCATACGGCTGCTTACGATGCGTTAATTGCTCAATATTTGACAGAGATGGTGGATGAAAAAGAACCAGAAAAATTAACGTTGACGTATGAGCGAAAACAAGATTTGCGTTACGGCGAAAATAGTCATCAAGAAGCAGCTTTTTATCAATCTGCTTTACCAGAAGAATATTCGATTGCTGCAGCAAAACAAGTACATGGCAAGGAACTCTCATTCAACAATATTCGTGATGCAGATGCAGCGCTAAGAATTGCCCGGGAGTATGATGAACCAACAGTTGTTGCGTTGAAACATATGAATCCGTGTGGCATTGGAACGGCACCAACGATTTTTGAAGCTTGGAATTACGCGTTTGAAGCAGACCCAGTCTCGATTTTTGGCGGAATTATTGTTTTGAATCGTGAGGTGGATGTAGCTATTGCGGAAAAAATGCATGAACTATTTTTAGAAATTATTATTGCCCCGGGATTCACTGATGCTGCACTAAAAGTTTTGAAGAAAAAGAAAAATCTGCGTATTTTAACAATCAGTTTTGAACAAAGAACAGCCAACATAGTTGATGAAACAGTTTCTGTTTTAGGTGGTTTATTAGTTCAAAATCAAGATTTAGCAATGGAACATGAAGAAGACTGGACTGTAGTGACAGAAAAGAAACCCACAGTAGAACAAATTGAGGCATTAGCATTTGCTTGGAAAGCGGTGAAGCATGTTAAATCCAATGCTATCGTTGTTGCAAATGAACACCAAACTGTGGGGATAGGTGCAGGACAAATGAATCGTGTGGGTTCTGTCAAGATAGCGATTGAACAAGCAGGTGAAAAACTAGAAGGTGCAGTATTGGCTAGTGATGCGTTTTTCCCAATGGATGATTCTGTTGAATATGCTGCAACACATGGAATTAAGGCAATCATTCAGCCGGGTGGAAGTATCAAAGATCAGGCTTCAATTGATATGGCTAATCATTATGACATTGCGATGGTCTTTACTAATGTACGTCATTTTAGACATTAAACTTTAGTGGAAAAGGAGTAACTCATGAAAATTTTGATTATAGGTGCAGGCGGTCGCGAGCATGCGATTGGGAAAAAAATGGCGGATAGTCCGTTAGTTGAAACAGTCTACTGCGCCCCGGGAAATCCTGGAATGAAAAAGGATGGGATACAACCAGTCACAATTGCAGAAACAGATCATGATGCGCTCATCTCATTTGCAAAAGAAAAGCACATTTCTTGGACATTTGTTGGGCCAGAAGTTCCTTTGTTAAATGGAATTGTCGATGACTTTATGGCGGCAGATTTGAAAATTTTTGGACCAACAAAACGTGCAGCGTTGATTGAGGGATCTAAAAGTTTTGCTAAACAACTAATGAAAGAGTGTCAGATTCCGACAGCTGAATCCCAAACGTTTAATGATTATGAGCTGGCTATAGCTTATATCAAAGAAAAAGGCGTACCGATTGTTGTAAAAGCAGATGGTTTAGCTGCTGGTAAAGGTGTCGTTGTCGCGATGACGATGGAAGAAGCTGTACAAGCCGCAAAGGACATGTTGAAGAGTCATCGATTTGGTGAAAGCGGGAGTCAAATTGTGGTTGAAGAGTTTCTGGAAGGGGAAGAGTTCTCGCTTTTAGCGTTTGTTCGTGGCACAGAAGTTTATCCAATGGTAATTTCACAAGACCATAAACGAGCGTATGACTTAGACAAAGGACCAAATACTGGGGGAATGGGTGCTTATTCGCCAGTCCCACAAATTCCGGAAGAGATGATTAATGAAGCTATTGAAACGATTTTGAAACCAGCGGCGCAGGGCATGGTTGAACAAGGTCGTTCTTTCACGGGTATCTTGTACGCTGGTTTGATTGCAACCGTTGATGGACCGAAAGTGATTGAATTCAATGCTCGATTTGGTGATCCAGAAACACAAGTTGTTTTACCAAGACTAGTGAATGATTTTGCTCAAGTGATTGATGATCTACTAGAAAATCGTTCAATCGAATTAGAATGGTCGCAAGGTGATTTTCATGTGGGTGTTGTTGTCGCTGCTGAAGGTTACCCGGCAACGTATGAAACAGAGATGGTGTTGCCAGATTTTTCTGATGAACCGCATGTTCAGGTATATTATGCAGGTGTGGCAGAAAAAGAAGGACGTTTAGTTGGAAAGGGTGGAAGAATCTATTTAGTCGAAGCCAAAGCTGAAACGTTAGAGCAAGCACAAAAATTTATTTATGAAGCACTTCGAAGAAAAGAAACGACCAAAACATTTTATCGGCATGACATTGGAAACAAGGCATTAAAATTAGTCAAAGAGAAATCATCGGCTAAAAGATAAAAATATTTTTGATTTGATAAAGCCTTTTCATAGAAGTTGTGCTACACTTTTATTGTGTAAAAAAGGAGGAATTTTTTATGAAACAGGTTCAATTTGGAACAGTAAATCACGCAGTTTCAGCAGTAATTCTTGGTTGTATGCGTATCAATAGTGCGAAAGATCCAGCTAAGGCAATCGAGACTGCTTATGATAATGGAATCAATTTCTTTGATCATGCAGATATCTATGGAAATGGTGAATGTGAATCAATTTTTGCAGACGCATTGGCAAAAACTTCGTTGAAGCGTGAAGATTTATTTATCCAAACAAAATGTGGAATCGTTCCAGGAGTTATGTTTGATTTTTCAAAAGAACATATTATTGCCTCTGTCGAAGGCAGTTTACAACGCTTAAAAATGGATTATGTAGACGCTTTGTTGTTGCATCGACCAGATACATTAGTCGAACCTGATGAAGTCGCTGCAGCTTTTGATGAATTAGAAAAAGCGGGTAAAGTTCGCTATTTTGGTGTAAGTAATCAAAAACCAATGCAAATCGAGCTATTGAAAAAATCAGTACGTCAACCTTTAGTAGCTAACCAATTACAGTTTGGTTTAAAGCATTCAGAAATGGTTGATCAAGGAATTCATGTGAACATGACGGACGCTGCAAGTATCGATCATGATGGCAGTGTACTAGATTATTCAAGGTTGCATGATATGACAATTCAAGCATGGTCTCCTTATCAATATGGTTTTTTTGAAGGTGTCTTTATCGGTAATGAAAAATTCCCAGAATTAAATCAAAAATTAAACGAAATGGCTGAAAAATACAACACAACACCAACTGGTTTAGCTTCAGCCTGGATCTTGCGTCATCCAGCAAACATGCAAGTGATTGCTGGGACGATGAATCTTAGCCGAATTGAAGAAATTGCAAAAGCTTCTGAAATTATGTTAACAAGAGAAGATTGGTATGATCTATACATGGCTGCAGGAAATATTTTGCCATAGAACTTGGTGTGTAGTATTGGTTATCCGATAACTAAAAAAACAGGACTTGCTATTTTTTGTAGCAAGTCCTGTTTTTGTCTTTTTACCTTTTTTCCGAACATTACCCTGTTTAAAGGAACAGATTATTGAAAAAAGTCTAAGAAAACGCATTATTCGTAAAATGTTCATGGTTTTCGCTTGATTTTTTTATTTAGTTGAGTTAAATTACATAGGGCGCTAAAAAACGCCTGAATAAAACGAAGAATGTTCGTGTTTTACTGAACTGAACATTAGGAGGACAATTTGATGAAAGTATTTGATTACGAAGATATCCAACTAATTCCGAATAAATGTATCGTAAATAGCCGATCAGAGTGTGACACAACAGTGACTTTAGGTAAGCACTCATTTAAAATGCCAGTAGTACCTGCAAACATGCAAACAATTATTGATGAGTCAATTGCAGAATTTTTAGCAAAAAACGGCTATTTTTATATTATGCACCGTTTTGATGAAGAAGCGCGTATCCCATTTATAAAAAAAATGAAACAAGAAGGATATATCTCATCAATTAGTGTCGGTGTAAAAGAAAACGAATATGCTTTCGTTGAAGAATTAGCACAAAAAAATCTAGTACCAGATTACATCACAATTGACATTGCTCACGGGCATTCCAATTCAGTAATTAACATGATTCAACATATAAAAAAACATCTTCCTGAAACATTTGTGATTGCGGGAAATGTTGGGACACCTGAAGCAGTTCGTGAATTAGAAAATGCTGGCGCTGATGCAACAAAGGTTGGCATTGGACCAGGAAAAGTTTGCATCACGAAAATCAAAACAGGTTTTGGAACAGGTGGCTGGCAGTTAGCTGCGTTAAGATGGTGTGCAAAAGCTGCTCGTAAACCAATTATTGCAGATGGCGGGATTCGGACACATGGAGATGTGGCGAAATCAGTTCGTTTTGGTGCAACGATGGTTATGATCGGTTCACTATTTGCTGGACACGAAGAATCTCCGGGCGAAACAAAAGTTGAAAATGGAGTTGTTTATAAAGAGTATTTTGGCTCCGCTTCTGAATTTCAAAAAGGCGAAAAGAAAAACGTTGAAGGTAAGAAAATTTGGATTCAACACAAAGGTTCACTAAAAGATACGTTAGTTGAAATGCAACAAGATTTACAATCTTCAATTTCTTATGCAGGTGGACGTGACTTAGAAGCGATTCGCAAAGTGGATTATGTAATCGTGAAGAATTCTATTTTTAATGGAGATACAATTTAAAATAGAAAAATTTTTCAATCTTAAATAGTAGTAAGTAGAGTGTCAGATGAATCTTTGTCTGATGCTCTTTTTTTTTGGATTGAGAAAATAGGTTACGCAAAAATTTGTTATTTTTATTTCTTTTTTTTCGAAAATTCAGCTACAATAGAAGATGGAAAGAAAAGGAGAATGGAAGTTATGAAAAAAGTAAAAGTATTATCTGTTTTTGGTACAAGACCAGAAGCGATTAAGATGGCGCCTTTAGTTAAAGCTCTTGCAAAAGATGAACGCTTTATTGGAAAAGTTGCCGTTACGGCGCAGCATCGGGAAATGCTTGATCAAGTGTTAGAAGTATTTGAAATTACTCCTGATTATGATTTGAATTTGATGAAAGGTGGACAAACTTTAGCAGGAATTACTTCAAGAATTCTTGATGATTTGACACCTGTGTTATTAGAAGAACAACCAGACATCGTTTTAGTTCATGGAGATACAACAACGACTTATGCGAGTGCGACAGCAGCGTTCTATCAACAAATCAAAGTTGGCCACGTGGAAGCGGGTTTGCGAACTTGGAATAAGTGGTCGCCATTCCCTGAAGAAATGAATCGTCAATTGACAGATGTCTTAAGTGATATTTATTTTGCACCAACAAGTCAAAGCAAAGAAAACTTAGAAAAAGAAAATCATCCAACAGACGCTATTTTTGTAACTGGGAATACTGCAATTGATGCAATGGGCTACACTGTTGATGATGAATATCAAAGTGAACATCTACCAGCATCAAAAGAGGATAAAATGGTCTTGGTGACAATGCATCGTCGCGAAAATATCGGTCAACCAATGCGTCAAGTATTCCAAGCAATTGCGCGTGTTGCCAATGAACATCCAGAAGTGAAATTTATTTTTCCGATGCATCGCAATCCAAAAGTACGTGAAGAAGCAATTGGCATTCTGGGGGATTTAGCTAATGTATCATTGATTGAGCCTTTAGACGTTGTCGATTTCCATAATTTTGCAGCACGAAGTTATTTGATTTTGACGGATTCTGGTGGTGTTCAAGAAGAAGCACCATCACTTGGCGTACCGGTACTTGTCTTGCGTGATACCACAGAGCGCCCAGAAGGTGTTGAGGCAGGTACTTTGAAAATGGTTGGAACAGATGAAGAAACTGTCTATGACGAAACAACTCGTTTGCTTGAAAACAAAGAAGCACATCAAGAAATGGCGCATGCCTCCAATCCATATGGGGATGGCCAAGCAAGTCAACGTATTTTAGATGCAATGGCGTATTACTTTAATATAGAAGAAAACCGACCAACTGATTTTGAATAATGGTTATTTTTTCGTAAGTTTTATTCTTTTTTTAGAGATAAAAAGTAAGTGAGGAGATCTCATGTGGCAAAAAATTGATAAGGCACAAGGACCTGCATATCGACAAATGATGGATCAAATCATGCGGAAAATCGAACAAGGCGAATTAAATCCAGGAGAGCGACTTGCTTCGGAACGGAAGTTAGCAGAGGCTTTCGGGGTGAATCGTTCCACCGTGGTTCATGCATTGGAAGAGTTACGTGCGCTTGGAATTTTGACAAGTAAACAAGGTAGTGGACGTTACGTCAATCAAACGGAATGGGGCAAGTTTTCCATTCCGAGAATTGACTGGCGTCAACTGATTGCTCATCGATATGAGCAGTCAATTAATCATTATGAAGAAAAAATCAATCGTGGAAAAAAGCAAACCAGTGCGTTTCTTGATTTGTATTCTAGTGAAATGCCGAATGAGTTATTGCCTGATTTTCAATTTCCCTCTTATTCATTAGCAGATATATTAATGGAAGAAAAGAGAATGAATCGCTATGGCTACTTGCCTTTGAAAGAAAAAATCACGGGATATTTAAAAGAAGAACTTCAATTGACATTTGCTGCGGACCAACTTTTGGTCACGGGTGGCGGTCAGCAAGCTATTTTTTTGATTTTGCAAACCATTTTGTCGTCAGGAGATGCAATCGCGGTAGAATCACCGTCCTTTTTCTATCGTCTTCCTTTGTTTAAAGCAGCGGGGATTCGCCTTTTTGGTGTAGCGATGGATGAAGAAGGAATTGATTTGAAGCAGTTAGAAACATCAATTTTAAAAAATCAGGTAAAAGCTGTCTTAGTCAATCCTAATTTTCAAAATCCTACGGGAAAAGTCATGAGTCAGAAAAGACGCGAAGCGCTTGTGCAATTATGTCGTCGATACCAATTGCCTATTATTGAAGATGATGTTTTTACTGATTTTTCTTTTTCGGAGATGAATGAGGTCCAACCGCTACGGTTACTTGATCCAGATAATGTCTTATATATTGGTTCTTTGTCACGCGTTTTAGGTCGAACGACAAAAATCGGTTGGGTATTAGGTCCTGAAACATTAATCGCTCGCTTAGCAAATGCACAAGAAATGATGGAGTTTTCACTAAGTATCGTTTCACAAATGTTAGCAACGAGTGTTTTTGATGAAGCTTTTCTCTCGAAAATGTCATTAGTGCGGCAACAATTAGTTAAGCGAAGTCAACGATTGATTGATTGGTCGAAGGAGCAAACTTTTTTTGAGTTACATCCAATAAAAGGTGGTTACTATGCTTGGCTGACGTGGGAAGGTAAGCAATTATCAACGGAGATTGCGGATGAATTAATTGCGCAAGGGTTAGGGATTGCTCCAGCGCAATTATTTGGAGAAGAAGTGAACGGGTTGCGATTGAACTTCAGTCGGCTATCAGAAGAAGAGTTACCAAAATTTAGTGAATTAATGAACCAAGCAGCAGAAATGCTAAAAAAATAAAGAAAACTGTAACAGCATAGTGATTTTTCTATGCTGTTTTTTTGTTGATGAATTTTTTTACAGAAGTTCGGTATAACAGCTTCATTAGTTGTTTGTAAAGTTATGCACGATCCTAGAATGCGTCGAGAATAAACTTTTATAAAAGTTGTAACAACAAGGTTTGTAAATAGAAACAGTTCGATGTTTTGCTATTAAAATACGGAGGATTTTTTTAAGTAAAATGTAAACCGCTTTCTTGTTTGTGATTCAATTCACTATCGCTGATGTAGCAAGGATTATTTTTATAAAAAATTATCGTGAATTTATGGGCTTATAACTTGTATTTCTCCATGATACATGATAATTTATGTATGAAGCCGGTTAAATAGTGATACAGATTCTATTACTGTTTCAATCGTAGCTAGAAGAGAATTTCTTATAGACGAGAGAGGAATGTGTGACAAATGGCAAACAAAAAAGCACCAATCGACTTCCAGGCTTTACTTGATGAAGTCAATTCAGATTTTCCAGTTTATCAAGCACTTGATCAAGATGGAAAAGTTGTAAATGAAGATTTGATCCCTGATTTATCAGATGATGAATTAGTTGAGTTAATGACAAAAATGGTTTGGTCACGTGTCTTGGATCAACGTTCAACAGCATTGAACCGTCAAGGACGTCTTGGATTTTTTGCGCCTACAGCAGGCCAAGAAGCAAGCCAACTTGCGAGTGCATTTGCTTTTGACAAAGAAGACGTTTTATTACCTGGTTATCGTGATGTTCCCCAACTTGTTCAACACGGCTTACCATTAACGCAAGCGTTTTTATGGTCTCGTGGACATGTTGCTGGTAATTTATATCCGGAAGAATTGAAAGCTCTACCACCGCAAATTATTATTGGTGCACAGTACGTTCAAGCTGCTGGTGTAGCACTAGGCTTGAAAAAACGTAACAAGAAAAACGTTGTCTTCACTTATACTGGTGATGGCGGTTCTTCACAAGGAGATTTCTACGAAGCAATTAACTTTGCGGGTGCTTACCATGCAAATGCTGTTTTCTATATTCAAAATAACGGTTTTGCAATTTCAACACCTCGTGAAAAACAAACAGCTGCTAAAACATTAGCACAAAAAGCTGTTGCAGCTGGAATTCCTGGTATCCAAGTTGATGGAATGGATCCACTAGCTGTTTATACTGTTTCAAAAATGGCTCGTGATTGGGCAATTAGCGGAAAAGGTCCTGTGTTGATTGAAACATTGACTTATCGTTATGGTCCACATACTTTATCAGGTGATGATCCAACACGTTACCGTTCAAAAGAGATGGATGGCGAGTGGCAAAAGAAAGATCCATTGATTCGTTTCCGTAACTATCTAGTTGAAAAAGGATTATGGTCTGAAGAAAAAGAAGAACAAGTAATTGAACAAACAAAAGAAGAAATTAAAGAAGCAATTGCAGAAGCTGATAAAGTACCAAAACAAAAAGTTTCGGATTTCTTGAAGAATATGTTTGAAGAATCACCACAAACAATTAAAGAACAAATTGCAATCTATGAAGCGAAGGAGTCGAAATAATCATGGCACAAAAAACAATGATTCAAGCAATCACTGATGCTTTAGCACTTGAACTAGAACATGATGAAAATGTCGTCATTTTTGGTGAAGATGTTGGTAAAAACGGAGGGGTTTTCCGTGCAACAGAAGGATTGCAAGAAAAATTTGGTGAAGATCGTGTGTTCGATACACCTTTAGCAGAATCAGGGATTGCAGGTCTTGGGTTTGGTTTAGCTTTAGAAGGATTCCGTCCAGTTCCTGAAATTCAATTCTTTGGCTTTATTTTTGAAGCAATGGATGAAGTTGTTGCGCAAATGGCGCGTACGCGTTATCGCATGGGTGGAACAAGAAACTTACCAATCACGATTCGTTCACCGTTTGGTGGTGGTGTGCATACACCAGAATTGCACTCAGATAATTTAGAAGGATTGATTGCACAGTCACCTGGTATTCGTGTGGTGATTCCATCAAATCCTTATGATGCAAAAGGTTTATTAATTTCTTCAATCAGAAGTAATGATCCAGTTGTTTTCCTAGAACACATGAAACTGTATCGTTCTTTCCGTGAGGAAGTGCCAGATGAAGCGTATGAAGTGCCTTTGGATAAAGCAGCAGTAACTCGTGAAGGATCAGACGTTTCAATCATTACTTACGGTGCAATGGTTCGTGAAGCAATCAAGGCTGCGGATAAATTAGCGCAAGAAAATATTTCGGTTGAAATTATTGATTTACGAACAGTTGCTCCTCTTGATATTGAAACAATCATTCAATCTGTTGAAAAAACAGGCCGTGTAGTTGTTGTTCAAGAAGCACAAAGACAAGCAGGCGTTGCCGCACAAGTGGTTTCTGAAATTTCAGAACGCGCGATTCTTTCTTTAGAAGCACCAATCGGACGTGTTTCTGCACCTGATACTGTCTTCCCATTTGGACAAGCGGAAAATGCTTGGTTACCAAACGCTTCTGATATTGAAGCAAAAGTCAAAGAAATCGCAGAATTCTAAGAAAAGAAGGGGAAAATTCATGGCTTATCAATTTAAATTACCGGATATCGGTGAAGGGATTGCAGAAGGCGAAATCGTAAAATGGTTCGTTAAAGCAGGCGACACGATCAATGAAGACGATACATTGTTAGAAGTTCAAAACGACAAATCAGTTGAAGAAATTCCATCTCCTATTACAGGAACGGTTAAAAACGTATTAGTTCCAGAAGGCACTGTGGCAAATGTGGGTGATGTTTTAGTAGAAATCGATGCACCTGGTTATGAAGATAGCGAACCAGCTGCTCCCGCTCAAGAACAAACACCTGAATCTCCTGCTGCAACACCAACAGCTGAAGGTTCTAGTGAAGGCGTCTTTGAATTTAAATTACCGGATATCGGTGAAGGAATTGCAGAAGGCGAAATCGTAAAATGGTTTGTTAAAGCAGGCGACACAATCAACGAAGATGATACATTATTAGAAGTCCAAAATGACAAATCAGTTGAAGAAATTCCATCACCTGTTACTGGAACAGTCAAAAACGTATTAGTTCCAGAAGGTACTGTGGCAAATGTGGGTGATGTTTTGGTAGAAATCGATGCACCAGGACATAACACAAGTCAATCTTCAGCACCAAGTACCCAAGCACCAGCTGCGGCAGCTCCTCAAGAAACAAAAGCTGCGCCATCAACAGTTGTTGCTACAGCTGACGAATCAAAACGCATTCTTGCAATGCCTTCTGTTCGTCAATATGCTCGCGAAAAAGATGTAGATATCTCACAAGTAACTGCTACTGGAAAAGGTGGCCGTATCACAAAAGAAGATATCGATCAATTTGCTTCAGGTGGCGCACCTGTTCAAGCGACTGCACCAGAAGCAGCACCAACAGCTGCAAAAGCAACGCCAGAAGCACCGGCTGCTGCACCAAAAGCAGAACCAGCTGCATTCAAGTCTGGTCAAGCAGAGCGTGAAACTCGTGAAGCTTTAACACCAACACGTAAAGCAATTGCTAAAGCGATGGTTAATAGCAAACACACAGCACCACATGTAACTTTACATGATGATGTTGAGGTTTCAAAACTTTGGGATCACCGTAAGAAATTTAAAGATGTTGCTGCTGAAAATGGCACAAAATTAACTTTCTTACCATATGTTGTTAAAGCATTGACAGCAACTGCGAAGAAATTCCCAGTGTTGAATGCGTCAATTGATGACAAAACACAAGAAATTGTGTACAAACATTACTACAATATTGGTATTGCAACTGATACGGACCACGGGTTGTATGTACCAAATATCAAAGATGCAAACATGAAGAGTATGTTTGCGATTGCTGATGAAATCAATGAAAAAGCAGCATTAGCGCACGATGGTAAACTTTCTGCCCAAGATATGCGTGATGGCTCAATTACAATCAGTAATATTGGTTCTGTTGGTGGTGGTTGGTTTACACCAGTTATCAACTACCCTGAAGTTGCTATTTTAGGTGTGGGTACAATTGCACAACAACCAGTCGTGAATAGCGAGGGTGAAATCGTTGTTGGTCGCGTGATGAAATTATCATTAAGCTTTGATCATCGAATCGTTGACGGTGCAACTGCACAGAAAGCAATGAATAACATCAAACGTTTATTAGCAGATCCAGAATTATTATTGATGGAAGGATGAGTGGAAAATGGTAGTAGGAGATTTTGCCATTGAGTTAGATACAGTTGTAATCGGTGCTGGACCTGGCGGCTATGTAGCTGCCATCCGTGCCGCAGAAATGGGACAAAAAGTTGCCATTATTGAACGTGAGTATATCGGTGGAGTTTGTTTGAATGTAGGATGTATTCCTTCTAAAGCTTTGATTTCTGCCGGTCATCATTACCAAGAATCATTAGATTCAACTTTATTTGGTGTAACAAGTAAAGGTGTTGAGTTAGACTTTACTAAAACACAAGATTGGAAAGACAATCAAGTTGTTAAAAGTTTGACAAGTGGTGTTGGAATGTTGCTTAAAAAACATAAAGTAGAAATCATCGAAGGAGAAGCTTTCTTTGTAGATGACCACACATTACGTGTTATTCATCCTGATTCTGCTCAAACGTACTCATTTAACAACGCAATTGTTGCAACTGGTTCTCGTCCAATCGAAATTCCAGGATTTAAATTTGGTGGACGCGTGTTAGATTCAACTGGTGGTTTAAACTTGAAAGAAGTTCCTAAGAAATTTGTGATTATCGGTGGCGGTGTTATCGGTGCTGAATTAGGTGGTGCTTATGCAAACCTTGGATCAGAAGTTACAATTTTAGAAGGCTCACCTTCAATTTTACCAACGTATGAAAAAGACATGGTTAAACTAGTTACTGATGATTTCAAAAAGAAAAATGTTACAGTGGTCACTTCAGCAATGGCGAAAGAAGCAATTGACAATGGTGATAGCGTAACAGTGAAATATGAAGTAGACGGCAAAGAACAATCAGTTGAAGCTGACTTTGTTATGGTTACAGTTGGTCGTCGTCCAAATACGGATGATCTTGGTTTGGAACAAGCTGGTGTTGAAATCGGCGAGCGTGGATTGATCCCCGTTGACAAACAAGGCCGAACAAATGTGGCTAATATTTTTGCAATCGGTGATATTGTTCCTGGTGCGGCGCTTGCTCACAAAGCAAGTTATGAAGCAAAAATTGCTGCTGAAGCTATTTCTGGTAAAAAAGTTGCTGTTGATTACAAAGCAATGCCAGCTGTTGCATTTACTGATCCTGAACTAGCAAGTGTTGGGATGACGATTGCAGAAGCGAAAGAGGCTGGGATTGAAGCAAAATCGTTCAAATTCCCATTTGCAGGTAATGGACGTGCTATTTCATTAGGAAAAACAGAAGGATTCTTGCGTCTAGTAACAACAATTGAAGATCACGTGATTATTGGTGCGCAAATTGGTGGTGTTGGAGCAAGTGACATGGTTTCTGAACTTGCTTTGGCAATTGAATCAGGCATGAATGCTGAGGATATTGCTTTAACAATTCATCCACATCCATCTCTTGGTGAAATTACAATGGATACAGCTGAATTAGCTTTAGGGCTACCAATTCATATCTAAAAAATCAGTTTATGAATTTTAAGATGTGCGACAGTTGATGTCGTACATCTTTTTTTGTTAGCTAGAGAAGGAAATCAGGGAGTTTTGTTATACATAACACTTTTTTTATCGTAGAATGAAGAAAGATTATAGTAAACGGAGCGATTGAAATGTTGAAAGAAGAACGTTGGAATGCGATTGTAGCTTTAGTAGATCAAAAAGGAACGATTAAAGTGAGTGAAATTGTTGAACGTCTATCGGTTTCTGACATGACTGTTCGCCGAGATTTAACAGAGTTGGAAGAAGCAGGACGCCTGAAACGGGTTCATGGCGGCGCGCGAAGTCTAAATATTTATCAACATGCCGAGCTTTCTCATCGTGACAAACAAATTATTAATAGCGAAGAGAAAAAGGAAATTGCGCAAAAGGCTGTGCAACTAATCAAAGAAGATGAAACAATTTTTCTGGGACCTGGGACGACCATTGAGTTATTGGCAGAAATTATGGAATTTGAACGTTTGCGCGTAGTAACTAATTGTTTGCCAGTATTCAAAACATTGAGTAAAAAACAAGGAAATTTAAAAGTGTACTTAGTTGGTGGTGAAATGCGTGAGCTGACAAAATCATTTTTTGGCGAAATTTCCAACAAAGTATTACAAGATATGCATTTTCATAAGGCATTCTTCAGCAGCAATGCAGTGAAGGATGATGAAGTGATGACTGCGACGATCGAAGAAGGACAAACACAAGCAATTGCTCTAGATAATTCAATCGAGCGCTATTTATTGATTGATTCATCCAAGGTGGGGAAGCAAGATTTTTATTCTTATTATCGATTAAAAGATATTACAGCAGTTGTGATGAATAAGGACGATTATGATACTTACCAAAAACTGGAAAAAGAAGTTCAGGTGATCGTTTAGCTTTCTTTATAAAGTTTTTTATAAAAGAAAAGACCAAGACGCTGGTAAAAAAAGAGACTGGGACAAAACCCCAGTCGTTCTTAACACATTTTACAATTTAAAAAACGCCTAAAATCAACGTTTTCAAAAACGGATTTTAGGCGTTTTTTTCGAGTTAGGTTACTTCTGTTCCGGTCTCGTTTTTCGAATAAATGGTGTTCTCAAACCAAAATTTTGTTATAGCTTACGCTTGCTTCAAAAGACGTGGAGCTATTTTTGAAGTATCTGCTAACTATCTAGTCAGAGATGAATAGTTTGAGCTAAAAACTTTGCGCCACAACCTTATACACGGTGTTCCCAAAGCAACTCCTCGAAATAATTCGTAACTGTCTCAAAATATGAAAAGATATTTTTGTCAGTTGCTCATTATTTTGTCAGAGCTGACCGCTTTGCACCACAACCTTTTTTACATAGTAGCTTTTTCCGCAGCGTAAGCAGCATTTCTTTTTTTCATTTGACGAGCATACCAAACAAAAATCAATAGGTAAGCGACAAGTGCTAAAATCGCATACAGAATAAATTCAATTTGCCCTTGAGAAGCATGACCAACTAAATAGCCCAAGAATTTTTCGACTGGACCTTCCATTGTAGTGTGAGAAATCAAGGAGTCAGCATTTAGTCCTGCTGGGAATGCACCAACTTTTTTTGCAGTTTCTGTAACGAATGGAGCAATCAAGGTACCTGACCATAAGAATAACGGTAATTCGATTGCACCAATGACAATCATACGAATCAATTTACCGCGAGTCACAACTAATAGGGCGGGTGTAACACCCATAGCGATGATACCACCTAAAGGTAATAATTTATTTCCTGGTAAAACAATCGCTTCAAGAAGCATGATCGGTGCTAACACATTGGCAGCAGCCCAAATTTCTGCACGACCAGCAATGAAGGGCCAGTCTAAACCGATATTGATGGTCCGACCTTTTAATTTGTTTGAGGCAAAATCTGTAATTCCTTGTGATAAAGGCTCAACAGCAGCAATGAACCATGCGCCAATCAAAGAAAATAGCTCTAAACAGACAGCGGCAGTGAATGCGAGTGAGAAGATTTCGGTTGGTGTTTGACCAGCTAGTAGGCCAACAAAGATACCTAAGTAAATCCCGATAGCAAATTTTGATCCCCAAAAACCAATTTTGCTATTTAATTTGGCAGCGTCGAAGTCATATTTATCTAACCATGGGAAAATTTTATCAAAAATTTTATCGAAAACCATGATAATTGGATTCATCATATAGTTCATATGTGTGGTAGTCATTGGGTTTGAATCAGGTGCATTTAACAAATCGTTGAAAGTTGGCTTCATCAAGTCAGAATTGATGATTTTTAAGACACCGATAAAAATAACCAATAGTGTAGCAATCAATAGATTTGCTCCGCAGAAAATGGCGAATAGACCGACAATTGATAAATGCCAAATGTCAAAAATATCAACATCTAATGTGTTTGTTTTATTTAAGAACAACATAACAACGTTGACGATAACCATAATCAATAAGAAATACAACGTATAAGGGGAGCCCCAAGTGATTGTTGCTAGAGGAGCCCAGCCAACATCGGTGATATTTAATGAAATGCCGGTACGTTCAACAAAATCGGTCATTGCGCCCGAAAATGCAGTCGTTAGAATACCAATAATTGCACCAATCCCTGTTAAGGCAATCCCCAATTTCAACCCGCCTTCCAGTGCGCGAGTGGGTTTGACTTTAAAACAAAGTGCGATCAGTGTTAAAACAATAGTCATCAAAGGTGCAGCCCCTAAGTTGATTAGAGGCTGGAAAATCGTATTTGCGATATCAATAATTGCATTCATGCTCTTTTCTCCTTTATATCAAGTTGAAAATCATTTTTTCTTATTTTTGAATCGATTGGATTGCTTGTTCCATTTGAGAATACACAGGTTCAGCCATTGCAGGGATGCGGTATAAGATCGCACCAGCATCAACGATTGGAATGTTGACTGGGAAACCAAGATCGGTATTTGCGATTTGTGCAAAAATATCGTAGTGAGAAAGCATTTCTTGATTGATGTCTTTAATCATGACCGCGTCACAAGAAACTTGATACCCACGTTTACCTAGTTCATTTTCTAATGCAGATTTGATTTGGTGGCTTGAGTTAACGCCCGCACCACAAGCAGCTAAAATGTTAATCATTCGAAATTCCTCTTTTCTTATTTTTGAATTGATTGAATTGCTTGTTCCATTTGAGAATACACAGGTTCAGCCATTGCAGGGATGCGGTATAAGATCGCACCAGCATCAACGATTGGAATGTTGACTGGGAAACCAAGATCGGTATTTGCGATTTGTGCAAAAATATCGTAGTGAGAAAGCATTTCTTGATTGATGTCTTTAATCATGACCGCGTCACAAGAAACTTGATACCCGCGTTTACCTAGTTCATTTTCTAATGCAGATTTGATTTGGTGGCTTGAGTTAACACCCGCACCACAAGCAGCTAAAATTTTGATCATTTCAGAACACTCCTCTAATTAAAATTCTTTTCTAAAAATGTATAAATTTCCTTTGGGTCTTCATATGAGAAAAATCTTTGTAACTCCTTTTTGTCAACAGAATTGATAAAGTCCATGATGTCTGCCAACATACCCGCTTGTTCTGCACCATTTTCATTTAAAATCATAAATAAAAAGGAAGCATCCAAAGTGTCTGATGGCCGAATCATGTGATGAAATAAAATTGGGTGCGTTAATTTGATTGGAACGATTCGAGTCGTTTTGACGAACTCGCTTTCAGTATGGGGAATCGCAATATCTGGCAAAGATGAATCGATGGGCGATAAGTCTAACCCAGTTGGATAATTGGCCTCTCTTTCTAATAAATGATCGAAAAAGTCTTCAGTGACTAATTCTTTTTCTACTAAATCTAAATAAACTTCCTCAAACACCTCTGTTTGGGTTTGTTTATTTGAAACATAGACTGTTTCGGGGAAAAAGAACGTAGTAGTTGTTGACATATTTCCTCCTCCTTTGTTTGAAAATGTTTGTATATCTCAATTACACCTACAGTATAACCGCTTACATAAGAAAGTCAAGCATCTTTTCAAAAGAAAATAAACATATTTTTGCTTTTTGGTGTTGATATTTGTTTGTAAATGTTTTATTATGTCGTTGGAAAGGTGGTGCCTATGTTGAAAAGTGAACGGCAACGTTCCATTTTAGAATTGTGTGAGCAGTTTGGCGTTATTACGGTGAAAATGATTCAAAAAAATTTACCAGTGTCAGATATGACGATTCGTCGAGATTTAGATGAACTGGCTCAGCAAGGTAAAATCGAGCGTGTGCATGGTGGTGCACAGAGTAAGGGATATGCCGAATCTGCGATAACGATAAGAGAACAGCCACTGACAGGGGTTGAGTTATCTCATACTGAGAAAAAAGCCATCAGTATAGAAGAAAAAAAGTATATTGCAAAAAACGCTGCTAAAAAAATTTCAGCAGGAGATACGATTTTTTTAGGATCTGGAACAACCATCGAATTAATGACTCAATTTATTCAAGAAGGGCCGTTACGGATCGTGACGAACAGTTTGCCAGTTTTTAATTTGCTAGAAAAAAAGGAAGATCTCGAGCTGTATTTAGTAGGTGGTTCTTTTCGTAAGAAGACCGGTGCATTTGTTGGTTCTATGGCAAATGAGACGATTCAAAAACTAAGTATCGAAAAAGCATTTGTCGGCGTGAATGGTATTTTGGACGAGCACGTCTTCACCTTCAGCATTGAGGAAGGAAAGTTCCAGCAATTAGTCTTGGAAAAAGCACACAAAAAATATTTAGTAGGTGATGCGCATAAATTTGGCCATAGCGATTTTTACAATTTTTATTCACTTACTGAAATCGATGGTTTTTTTACGGATTACACAATCTCAGAGGAAATGAAAACTCAATACGAACAATATACTCAAATTTTTAATTGATTAGAGGAGGAGTACAGATGAAAATCGTCATTGGATCAGATGAACAAGGAATGAAATTGAAAGAACCGATCAAAGAATATTTACTTAAAAAGGGTTTTGAAGTGGTTGACAAAAGTGAAACCGCTTCGACTGATTTTATCGAATCAACATTAGCTGTAGCAACAGACGTTTTAGCTGAAGAAGGAAGTCTTGGAATTGCATTTGACGGATATGGTGCAGGAAGTTTCATGACAGCAACAAAAGTGAAAGGTATGGTAGCGGCGGAAGTATCTGATGAGCGTTCAGCTTATATGACTCGAGAACATAATAATGCGCGAATGATTACGATTGGCTCAAAAATCGTTGGTGAAGGACTAGCCAAAAATATCGTCAAAGAATTTTTAGCAGCTGATTATGATGGCGGGCGTCACCAAATTCGCGTAGATATGTTAAATAAAATGGCGTAAAAAGAAAAGGATGGTAAATATTCATGAAAATAGCTATTGGTTGTGACCATATTGTGACAGATGTAAAAATTGCTGTTTCAGATTTTTTGAAAGGCAAAGGATATGAAGTTATTGATATGGGGACATATGACTTTACACGAACACATTATCCTATTTATGGCAAAAAAGTAGGTGAAGCAGTTGTCAGCCATGAAGCAGATTTAGGCGTATGTATATGTGGAACTGGTGTAGGAATTAATAATGCAGTCAATAAAGTTCCTGGTGTCCGTTCTGCTTTAGTTCGCGATATGACAAGTGCGATTTATGCGAAAGAAGAATTGAATGCGAACGTGATTGGTTTTGGTGGGAAAATAACCGGAGAATTTTTGATTTGTGATATTATCGAGGCCTTTATTCAAGCGAAATACCAAGAAACACCTGAAAACAAACGTTTGATTGCGAAAATCGATCACGTTGAAAAAAATCATCCAGAGCAAGCAGATGAACATTTCTTTGATGAATTTTTAGAAAAATGGGACCGTGGCGAGTATCACGATTAAAATGGAGGTGAAAAAATGATTGTCACGATCACAATGAATCCTTCAGTTGACATCTCTTATCCGCTGGAACATTTTCAACTGGATACGGTCAATCGTGTTTCGAAAGTGAGGAAAACTGCTGGCGGTAAAGGATTAAATGTCACACGAGTCTTAGAACAGTTGGGTGCCGATGTCTTAGCAAGTGGCTTATTGGGTGGTGAACTGGGCGATGCCATCCAACATGAATTGACAAGTGCAGGGATTAAACATGCGTTTTCACCTATTAGTGGTAAGACGCGAAATTGCATTGCCATTTTGCATGAAGGGAAACAAACAGAAATTTTAGAACAAGGGCCGGTCATTTCAGCTTCAGAAGCGGAAGACTTTTTAGTTCATTTTGAACAGTTGGCAGAAGATGCAACGATTCTAAGTTTCTCTGGGAGTTTGCCGGCAGGATTACCTGTTGATTTTTATAGTGAAATGTTGGCGATTTGTCAGCAAAAGAAGAAACCAGTCGTACTAGATTGCTCAGGGAAAGCTTTGCAAGCCGTTTTGGAAAGTCAGGAAAAACCAACAGTAATCAAACCGAATCTGGAAGAGTTATCAGAACTATTAGCGTTTGAAGTGACCAATGAGTTGCCAGTTTTAAAAGAAGCATTAAGAAATGAACGTTTCGCTGGGATTGAATGGATCGTTGTTTCACTGGGAGCGCAAGGCGCTTTTGCAAAGCATGGAAATACTTTTTATCAAGTAAACATTCCTAAAATCGACGTGGTGAATCCAGTTGGTTCAGGGGATGCGACAGTTGCCGGTATCACCTATGCGTTGGAACAAGGGAAAAGTGCAGAAGAATTATTGAAAATAGCCAATGTTTTAGGAATGTTAAATGCGCAAGAAGCAGTAACTGGTCAAGTAAACTTAATGAATTTCCCTCATTTATATAACCAAATCAAGGTTGCGAAAGTTTAACTAATTATTTGACAAAATACATCAAACATTGAAGTGATTGATGATGAAACTCAATAAGGACGGTGCAAAATCAATGATCGGAACTAAAGGAAAACAAGCATATATTGAGCAATTAACGGATGAAAATAAAATTATCAGTGCATTAGCCATTGACCAACGGGGCGCATTGAAAAAAATGATTGCGAAACATCAAGCAACCCCCGCAACAGATGAACAAATTGAAAACTTCAAAAAAATCGTTTCAGAAGAATTAACCCCGTATGCTTCAGCTATTTTGTTGGATCCTGAATATGGCTTGCCGGCAGCTCAAGCGCGTGCAGAGAGTGCTGGGTTACTTTTAGCTTATGAAAAAACAGGTTATGACGCTTCGACACCGGGACGATTACCCGACCTTTTAGCGGATTGGTCAGTGAAACGGTTAAAAGAACAAGGTGCGGATGCCTGTAAATTTTTATTGTACTACGATGTGGATGAAGCTACCGAAATCAATCAACGAAAACAAGCGTTTATTGAACGAATTGGATCAGAATGTGAAGCAGAAGAATTGCCATTCTTCTTAGAGCTAGTTTCTTATGACGCTGAGAATGCGGATAGCGCATCTTCAGCATATGCCAAAGTTAAACCACATAAGGTGATTGAGATGATGAAAGAATTTTCTCGCGAACGCTATCATGTTGATGTATTGAAAGTAGAAGTCCCAGTCAATATGAATTATGTTGAAGGGTATGCAACTGATGAAGTTGTTTATACACAAGCTGAAGCTGCGGCTTATTTCAAAGAGCAGACAGAAGCAACTTCATTGCCTTTTATCTTTTTGAGTGCAGGAGTGTCTGCCGAGTTGTTCCAAGAAACATTGCGCTTTGCTAAAGCGGCAGGGTCAACATTTAATGGTGTCTTGTGTGGACGAGCAACATGGGCAAATGGTGTGGAACCATTCATTGTTGAAGGGGAAGTAGCTGCACGCAAATGGTTAAACCAAACTGGTCGAGAAAATATCGAGGCATTGAACACTGTATTAAAGGAAACAGCAACGCCAGTTTCCTTATAGATAACATTTAGCTAATAACGTAACTGAGCATTTTTAGCAAAAAAACTGTAGCGATGACGAATAAGTGATCGGCTACAGTTTTTTGTTTTGATTTTTTGAAGTAAAAGCTTTATGACAAAAATTTCCGTTATTTCGGAATCAAATTGTCCTTAATAAAAAGAAACCGTTTTTATATACTAAGTGAGTAGAAAGAAAGGTGGAAGAAAGATGAAAAAAATTGTTGCAATCACCTCTTGTCCAGTTGGAATTGCCCATACATACATGGCTGCTGAAAATTTAGAAAAAGCTGGGAAAGAACTTGGTGTCGAAGTGAAGGTCGAAACACATGGTTCGATTGGTGTAGAGAACGAGTTAACAGCCAGCGACATCAAAGAAGCAGCAGGTGTCATTATCGCGGCTGATACGAAAGTTGATAAATCACGCTTTGGTGGTAAACCACTAATCAATGTGGGTGTTCAAGATGGCATTCATCATGCGAATACATTAGTTGAAGATATCTTAACAGGAAAAGCGCCTGTTTTTGAAAGCGCTCTGACAGATGTTTCTGCTGAGAACAAGGGCGAAACAGAAGGACTAGGGAAAAAAGTTTATAAAAGTTTGATGAATGGTGTTTCTTATATGGTGCCGTTTGTTGTTACCGGTGGGTTGTTGATTGCAATTTCATTGACTTTAGGTGGGACAGCGACGCCAGAAGGAATCAAAATTCCTGAAGGCACGATCTGGGCAACGATGAACAGTATTGGCGGAATTGCTATGGGCTTGATGGTTCCTATTTTGTCAGCGTTTATTGCGCAAAGTATTGCGGATCGTCCGGGCTTAGTTCCAGGGTTTGTCGGTGGCATGTTGGCAGCTAACGGTGCTTTATATGGAAGTGATGCAAACGCTGGTTTCCTAGGTGGGATCATCACAGGGTTCCTGGCTGGATTTATTGCTTTGGGAATCAAAAAAATTCCTGTACCGAAAGCTTTGCAATCCATTATGCCGATTATCGTCATTCCGATTTTAGGTTCACTGGCAGTTGGCTTTGTCTTTATCTATGTTATTGGTGAACCTGTTGCACTTTTGTTTAATTCATTGACACAATTCTTAGCAGGTATGCAAGGTGGAAGTGAAGTTGTTTTAGCGATGATTCTTGGTGCGATGATTGCTTTTGATATGGGTGGACCATTTAATAAAGTTGCCTTTTTATTTGGATCAGGATTGATTGCTGAAGGAAATTACTCAATTATGGGGCCAATTGCAGTTGCAATTTGTATTCCTCCTTTAGCGTTAGGTTTAGCTTCATTGATCTTGAAAACGAAATTTACAAAAACTGAGCGAGAAGCAGGAAAAGCTTCGTTAGCGATGGGCTTGTTTGGGATTACAGAAGGTGCGATTCCATTTGCCTCAACTGACCCATTACGTGTTATTCCAAGTATTGTAGTTGGTGCGATGACTGGTAGTGTAATTGCGATGCTTTCAGGTGTAACTGACCACGTTGCACATGGTGGACCAATTGTAGCGGTGTTAGGTGCAGTTGATCATGTGGCAATGTTCTTTGCAGCAGTGATTGCTGGAATCGCAGTAACTGTTTTAATGTTAAGAATCTTGAAACCAACTTTACAAGTTACACCAGTTGTTGCGACACCAAACGGAGCAATGCACCTAGACGAAGTAGAAGACGCAGAAACTGAACCAACGATTGCTCCAGAAAATTTTGATTCAATCACAGAAATCATGACAGATGATACGATTGTTTTAGACACAACTGAAACAACAAAAGATACCGTTGTTGAAGATTTAGTACAACGTTTAGGGAAAACAGGTCACATTACAGATACAGCAGGGTTTAAAAAAGCAATCTATACTCGTGAAAATGAAAGTACAACTGGAATTGGGATGGGTATCGCAATCCCTCATGGTAAATCAGCCCATGTTACCAAGCCAACACTTGCTTTTGCGAGAAGTCAACAAGGAATTGATTGGCAATCACTCGATGGTGAACCGGCGCATTTGATTTTTATGATTGCTGTTCCAGAAAATAGCCAAGGAGATATGCACTTAAAAATTCTCCAACGTCTTTCACGCAAATTAATGGATGATGACTTCCGTCAAGCATTGATGGAAGCCCCAAATAAAGCGGCTGTTAATCAATTATTAAGCGAAATGTAACATAAGATGAAAAATCGACTGTGATGAGACATAATAGATGTGTTATCATAGTCGATTTTTTTATTCAGAAGGGAGCTTCTTTTCTTAATGAATCAACGCCAGCAATCTTTAATTTATCAATTAATAAAAAATAATAGTTATTTAACTACCAAAGAATTAGCAACGTGCTTCCAAGTTTCTGAGCGCACTATCCATAGTGACTTAAACAAAATCGAAGACTGGTTGAATGCGCACCAATTACCTTTAATTATTGAAAGAAAAAAAGGAACAGGTATTTTACTAGTTGGCTTACCTCATGAAAAAGATCAGGTCAAACGTCTGCTGAATGAAAAGACTGAAACGGAGCTGGAGAAAAGCCAGTTAAGGCAATTGTTGATTTTTCATTTGTTAGTTGCAAAAGACGGTCTCAGTCTTGAAGAATTAGCAGAGAAATTATTTGTTGGTCGCCGAACAGTCAGAAAAGAATTAACAGATTTGCAAAGTTTTTTCCAACAACATCATTTAGCGTTAGTGTCAAAAACAAAACTGGGCACATTTATCACCGGTGACGAGCAAGAAAAAAGGCGACTGCTGGTGAAAACATTGCGTAATATGCAAAAGGCAGATCCACAAAGTCCATCCTTGAAGGAATTTTTTGCGAAAGATACACTAAAAGTAATCCAACATACGTTGCGCGATGTCTTCTACGAGAATCAGCTAGAGGAACCAGCAGGCTTGTCTACTGTTGAGATTCATATTTATTTTATGTTAGAACGCATGAAGCAATTGCAAAAAGTCAAATTGAGTGAAGATGAAAATGAAGCAGTCAATCATACGCAAGCGCAAAAAATCAGTAGCCAAGTCTTAGCCAAGTTAGCAAACGTGTATCCAATTGAATTTTCACCGGATGAAATCAACTATTTAGCGTTAAGAATTGCTAACTTATTTTCTAAATCTCAGTCTGCTGCACGCTTTCAAGGTGAAGCAGATGAATTAGCCCTTCATTTGATTGATCAAGTTGAGCAATTCTTAGGTTATTCATTGAAAGAAGACCAGCTTTTGGCACAAAATTTAAGTTCTCATTTATCTTCCACTTATTTTCGTTTGAATTATGGATTAACGATTTCAAATCCGTTAACGAAAAATGTTTTTAGCACGTATACGCAATTATTTTTAGTTCTGCAATTGATTTTGGAGGATTATTTTGATAAAGAACCCTTTTATGTGCCGCAAGATGAGATTGCTTATTTGACGATCCATTTCCAAGCGGCAATCGAGCGCCACCAGCATCAAAAAAGTCGGAGATACCAAACGATTTTAGTTAGCGAATACTCAAAGGCAATGGCAACTTTTCTTGAAGCGAGACTTAATCGAGAACTTCCTGAATTGACAATTTTGGATTTAGTTGAGCATAGTTCTGAGCTGAATGCTGAAGAATTTCCACCGGTTGATTTTATTTTGACGACGCTCCCTTTTCAACATGAAAGCATTCCTGTAATCGAAATTTCACCGATGATTACGGAAACCGATTTATCGAGGTTGGCGAAATACATGCTAGAGCATGTGCCAAATAAACGAACAAAAACGTTTGATTTGGCAAATTTCACGAATCCATTCTTGATTTTCCCACATTTAGACTTAACAGACCCTACAGAAATCTTGTCTTTCATGGGAAATGTCTTAGTTGAAAATCAATATGTTCATCCGGAATTCATTGAATCTGTTTTAGAGCGAGATCGCCATTCGAGTACGCGGGTCGCATCACTAATCACGCTTCCCCATGGCAATCCATTTTATGTGAAGCATTCAACGATTTCGATTGCGACGATGAAGCAACCAATTACTTGGCACGGTGAGCAAATCTGTGTTGTTTTGTTGCTGGCGGTCAAGAAAAATGATTTGAAACATCCAGAATTCAAAAAATTATTCTCCGTCATTCATTATTTAGAGAAGCAGCCTGAACGTATGAACGAATTGTTGCAAACAGATCATCCGTTAGAAATTTTAACTTTGTTGTCTAGCTATGAGTAAAAGATATCCAAAGTTAAGAATAGTTGAACATATTTTTTTGGATAATAAATGTTTTTTTATATCTGACATTATTCCGTATATGATTTTCAAATCCATTTTGCTACTTTATTAGCGAAATATTTGTATTATAAAAAAAGTATGGTATCATTAAGTTAGTTCAAATTATTAGATTTTCTTAAGGTAACACTGCCCGTTAGTGAAGTTTCAGGCAGTGTTACTTTTTTTGTTTATTTATGAAATAAAATTAGTTAAAATGTTATTATAAGAAAAACATTATGTTTTTTTAGTAAAGAGTTCTTTTGTTAATTATGGCAATCATTTTGATGAAAGTAATATGTTAATTAAGTTTGGGTAGGACTGAACGTTATTGCGTACATAATAATAGGAGATAAAATTGGAAAAGTTAGGGAATATAGGTGAGCAAAATGAATCATTTAGTTGACGGGATGTTTGAAACCTTATTTTTTGAGTCAAACAGTCGAAACAAACTTCATTTATTTAAATATTTGATTGTGCAAGAACAAAAAGTTTCGTTAAAAAGTGTAGCAAAACAGTTTAATCTTTCCTATCAAGGAATACAAACATTGACGAAAGAAATTATTCAAGATGAGTTACAAGAACATGGTCAATCGCAATTTATCTTAAAAACGGGAAAGGTTCTTCGGGAGCAAGAAGTACAATTATTTACGATTGACAGTTATCGTTTATTTTTGCTAAAAAAAGAAAGTGTTACGTTTACCTATTTAGTTTATAAAGTGCGTCATCCTAATAAAAATGAACTCAGTTATGCGCAAAAACACTTGATTAGTATCTCAACTTTTCATCGAAAAATTCAATTGCTAAAAAATCTTCTAGCAGTTTATCAAATGAATCTAACACTTAAAACGACAAACGATCTTCAAGAAACGGCTTATCGGATCTTTCTTTACTTTTCATTGTGGTGGGGATATCGCGGGCAAGAAAATTTATTTACTTGTCTAGGTAATGAAAAGAAATATCAGGTGATTGCGAATCAAGATAGCTCATTTATCACAAAACAGCAGCTGGTTTTGCTATTAAATGTGTTGGAAAGTCGCTATTTATTAAAAAAATATTTAACGAATTTTGAGTTACAGGACGGATTACATACCCTCTTTTACGATTATGGAGCTCCTTATGCTGAATTATGGCATCACACACCGAAAAAGGTCAGAAGTGCAGAGAAAAAATTCTTGAGCACGTTTATCAATTTGTTTATCTTGAATGAGCGGATCGCCACGGAACAAAAGAGAGTATTTGCCAGACAACAATTAAAACAAAACAAACAATTAGCCGAGTTTGTCAAAACGTATCTGAGATTACTTGAAAAAAATCAATTTGAAATCATCAGTGACAGTGAGTTTGTGTATGATGTCTTGCTTTTTTCAGGAATGGTCAACAACTTGATTGGGGAAGAAGCCAAAGAAATTATCCAGCTTATTCAACAATTGTTACCAGCTAGCTATCAAAAAACGTTAGTCGCATTGAAAGGAAAAGTGATTGAACAGGAGGAACTACAAGTCGCAACAAAAAGCAGACCTTTATTGGTGCTCTGTGTATTGTTGACACTTCACTACCGTAAGTATCGCGTGCCATCAGTGACCGTTGGTTTACCTAAAGAATTGGGAATCATATGTATCAAGGATTTGCAATCATTTTTGGGAAGCTTTGGCTTTGTCAAAGTCATTATTCTTGAGGATATTTCAACTAACTCCTGTGATTTACTTTTAATCAATTATTCGCTCATGAAACAAAAGGTGCCAAAAAAACAACGATATTATTATTGGGATCAAAGTAATTTTCCAGAAAATTACACCGCACTTGAAAGAAAAATTTTTGAAGAAAAAAATAGAAGAACTACTGAAAATCATTGAGTTTTCAGTAGTTTTTTTAAAAGATAAGTAGAGACTGATTCCATGAAATTTGAAAAAGCGTCATTTATTTTTTGAATTTTGAAGAGGAAAGCATAAATTATGCTTGTTATACTAATTTTCGTTGGCTGACTTCTCAATATCTGAAAAAAATTTTTTTAAATAATGGGAAGTTGACTATCCAAGAGGGTGCTACTATTTAATAGAAGGACAGGAGGAATTTTAATTGTTTACGTTACCAAATTATTTATTTGAACCGCTATCTTGGATTTGTACAGCGTTGATTGTACTTGTTTTTGCAAATCTATTATTTTTTACAGCATTATCTGTTTTTGGTCTCATCACGCCAAAAAGAGATTATGAAATAGTTGCTCCGAAAAAGAAATTTTTATTTTTGATTCCTGCGCATAACGAAGCGGCAGTAATCAAAGAAACTGTCGAAGCGTTAGTTCATCAGGATTACGATCCTAACTTATTTGACATTGTGGTGATTGCTGATAACTGCACTGATAATACAGCAGAGATTGTACGGAGTATTGGCAAAGCAAAAGTGTTTGAAAACACATCGAAGCCTGATGAACCAAGAGGGAAACCACATGCAATTGCAAGCTTCATCAATAATGAAAGTTGGCAAGAGTATGATTATATTGCATTTATTGATGCGGATAATATTGTGGAACCTAACTACTTAGCAGAAATGAATTCACAAAGTATTGCTCATCCGGAATTTGTAGTCATCCAAGGATATTTGGGTATGAAAAATGTGTTTACATCGATTACAGCATCTGGTTATTCTGCTGTGTACTTTATTACTAATCGTGCGGTTCAATTTGCCAATTATGTTTTAGGCTGGAATGCAGCGATTGGTGGCACAGGATTTATTTTAGACACAAAATATTTAATGGAACGTGGCTGGAATCCAAGAAGTTATACCGAAGATTTCGAGTTGCAAGTGGAGTTGTCAATGAATGGGTTAAGAAGTGGTTGGAATCAGTTTGCAGTTGTCCATGATGAAAAACCAAATAGCTTTTTAGCAAGCCATCATCAACGAACACGTTGGGCGCAAGGACACTGGTATGTAGCATTTTCAACAACTTTTAAACAAATTAAGTCGTTATTTAAATCAAAACACTTCAATGAACTAATGAGTAAGATTGAAACCTTATTTTATTCTTATTCAATGGTTCGTCCGGTAGCTTACTTAATTATTTTAGCATTAGGAATTATTGATATTCGTTTGTTGAAATACTTGCCTAATTTGTTTTCTGTTATCACATTCTGGTTAACAATGGAAGCATTCAACTTTTTGATTATACCGACCGTTTACTTTATTGAAGAAGGGAAGGACTATTTCCAATTGAAAAACACTTGGTGGAAAAAAATCCTGTTTTTCATTCGCTTGGTTTACTGCTTTATTTATAATTCGTTAACGTATATGATTGCGCAAATCGTAGGCTTCTTTACGTGGTTCAAGCCACAAAACAAATGGAACAAAACAGTACATTCCGTACAATACAAAGATTTGGAAGGTGAACAATATGCAAATACAAAATAATTTGAAGTTAGATCAAAAAACAAGTCGTCATCAGACGGAGAAAGAACATCGCGCAGGTTATTTCGGAAAAAATTTGGTTTATTTAGTGGTAATTGCAGGAATTTTAGCATTTTTCTTTATCAGTGCATAAGTCTTAACTAGCGTAATTAGCTTGTGAAAGTTTATTCATTCTTTGAAATTGAAAAATTTTTTTAAATATTAAAGAGGAAAAGGCTTTTTTTGATTAGTACAATGGGTTTGTAAGTAAATAACAGCGAAATGTTATTTAGGTGCAATACATTTGAAGGGAGGTGAAAGAAGTGAAAAGTTCAGCATATAAGAAGTTTGTTTTATTAAGTAGCGTGTTTCTAACTTTATCAGTAACAAATGATCTTGTAACAATTGTTTATGCAGAAACAGCTGACCAAACAACTCTCTCATCGGAAGCAACTGAAATGACAAGCACTCAAACCTCTGAAAATTTAAGTGAGACAACAAATACTTCCGAAAAAGAGTCCAGTGAAAAAAATATTTCAAGTTCCATTATAACGGAAACTGAAACGAGTGCAACAGAAAAAGAAACAACAGCAGATGATGCAATCAAAAAAGATGTTCTCCCCGGAATAACTCCAAAAATTGCGGATAATTCGGTGTCTTACTCAGCAGATGCAACTGAATATGCAATTGGTCAAGTCTATAATGGAACAGTTAGTCTAATAAATAGTGATAGTGATACGATTTCTGCTGGAACTGTGATCACAGTGGCGATTTCTCCTGAAGCAATTGATTATGCGAGTCTTGATTTGAACGATCCGAATATTGCACAATATTTTGATGTTGCTGTTGATGATACAAATGGCATAATTACCTTTACGGTGAAAAAAGATATTCTTGGTAATTCGGATATTTCAATTGATTTCCACGCCACAGTGAAAGGTAACCCTGGAACAACTTATGATGTAACAGTTACAACTGTTTCAAATGCCGTAGAAATTCCAACAAATAATAGTGCGCCTGAATTGATCGTCGATGATCAGACACCACCTGTTTATGGATTGGTCAACGCCTATTGGGGGATTTCACCACTAGATGTCGGAAACTTCTTCGGAAAAAATGGCTCAGACATTGATAACTTACCAACTGGAAACTTTAATCGAACAACGGATGAAATTCAAAACTTTATTCAAGCAAACCCAACAGGTAACAATACAATGCCTTCATATCAACATTACGAATTTGCTTGGTATATCGGAGCAAACGGTAACGGTCAAACGACCATCGATCCACAAGACATCGTTGTACGAGAAACGATTTCGCAAGAAGTGATTCCAGCTCAATATTACACAGTTCATTTAGATGCGGCACGGCCAACGCAAGAAATTTGGATTGTCTTACAATCTGAAGATGATTCTGGTGGGTACATTAAACCACAAGGTCGATATGAAGTCAGTGTGAAAGTACATGTTACCAATGATAGTATCACTTATCCAACGCAGTCTTTTGTCTATGTTAAATATCAAGGCGGTGCAACGGAAAAATCAGAGGTATTTAATTTGAACAATCGTTTCTTAACCACAGGTGATAGTACAGTCTTTGCGAATTTAAGTGTGGAAGACAAAACATTTTACGTTGGTGAGTTAACAGACGCGAATCGTCAAGAAAAATTGTTGGCAAACATTGTGGCTAAAGATACCAATGATGGTGATATCAGTAATCAGGTAGTTGTTGATGATAGTCAAGTCCAAGCAGATACACCAGGTAAATACCAAGTCACTTATTCTGTGACAAATTCTTCTGGACATCTCTCAACTAAGACGGCAACCGTTACGATTTTGGAAAAACAAGATGGTGCGCCAGTTACTGTGAAGTATGTTGATGAAGATCAAAATGAAATTGCTGAAGCAAAGGTTCTAAATGGAAAAGTTGGCGATCCTTACACTTCTCAAGCAGCAACAATCGATAACTATACTTTATTAGATGAACCTGATAATAAAGAGGGGCAATTTACAGATAAACCTCAAACAGTCACATATATTTATCAAGGCAAACTTCTCTTTGTTGATGCGCCAACTCAACTGCAATTTGGCGAGCACACCATTTCAGCAGGAGATGAAACTTACTCTTTAGAATCTTTGGATAAGAACTTACTCGTCCAAGATTTACGTAAAAATGGATCTACTTGGAGCTTAACTGCAAAATTGAATCAAGAATTCATTGGCACAACAACGAGCAAAAAATTAGGTGCTACACTGTATTACAATAATCCGACACAAGGTAAACAAGCAATCACAACAGACGAAAGTGTCGTTATCCATAATCAAACAACAAGCAACCATGATGAACTGAATGTGTCTCAAGACTGGCAGTCAAAACCCGACACTCTTCAATTATTCGTTCCTGGTGGAAAAGCTGTTGCGGATACGTACGATGCAACGATCGAATGGGATCTAAACGATGTTGTAGCAAATGAATAAGGGGATAGAAAGCTATGAAAAAAAGAAACAAGCGATTCGCTGCATTACTATCCTTGATCTTATTCTTTGGTTTTGCTTCACAGGTTCAAGCAGAGCAAGTCGCTGATTCTGGTGGAAGTAAAGCAAACGTTGGTTTTTACAAAACAGAGGATAGTAGTACAAGTGATTCACAAGAAGATTCAAACAATCAGATCATCAATAATAACGATCAAACAACAAATAATACAGTGAACAACGATACAAGACAACTTGTTCCTGATACGACACAATCAGGTTCTTACAAAATAAGCTCTGGCATCCTGCCCAAAACAGGTACTGTTAACTCAGACCCGATTACACTTCTTGGAGTTGCCATGATGATTATTGGGGTCATTTATTTATTAAAAAAACGAAAAGAGGAATTTTAAAATGAAAAAAGCAATTATGGGAATCGTATTATCTGCAACTTTATTATCTGCAACAGCTGGGGCAACTGTTTATGCTGGTGACATTGATCAAAAAGATACAACTGGTGAAGTTGGGTTTAAAGCACCAGATACTGGCGCTTTGACACTTGTAGAGGCTGCTGACCTAGACTTTGGTATGCATGAAATCTCAGCTACTGACCAAAACTATACAACTGAATCAGATACTTTCAGCAAAGTTCAAGATTTACGTGGTACTGAAGCTGGTTGGGCATTACAAGTTTCTGAAGCTGGTCAATTTAAAAATAACACACATGAATTAACAAATGCACAAATTACATTAGTTTCACCAACGATTGATACAAGTTCAACAGCAGTTGCTCACGAAAAAGCAGGTGTTGTTTTGAAAACTACCAATGAAGCAGCAGTCATCATGGATGCTCAAACAGGTGAAGGTAATGGTTTAGCAATTGAAGATTTTGCTAAAGGTGCTGCATCTTTAAGCGTTCCTGGTGCAACAGTTAAAGTGGCTGGTCAATATACTACTACGCTTAACTGGGTATTGACAGATGGAGTTGCAAACAACTAACCATTTGTAAACGTGTAGGAATAGACAGTCATCCGGCTATCTATTCCTATTTTTTTGAAGGAGAAAAAAGATGAAAAACAAAGTCAAGGCTTTTTTATTATGTGCTATTTCAGTAGGTACGTTTTACTCATTTCAAAACGTGTCTGCTTCTGCGGTTGATTTTCAAGTAAATCCATTACCTTCTGAGAAACAGGTAGATAAGTCGTTATCGTATTACGATTTACAGCTGAAACCGAAAGAAGCAACAGAGTTAGTCGTTCAAGTGACGAATAATGCCAACCATCCAATTGTAGTCGATACAAATGTGGATCATGCATCAACAAATAGTAATGGTGTTGTGGAATATAAGAATAGTCAACAGTTTGAAGTAGCAAACTTAACAAATGATATGAAACAGTTGGTGAAAGTCCAAGTCGATAAAATTGCGCTAAAAGCCAATGAAACAAAAGAATTAACTTATACAATTACTGCGCCAGAAAAAACGTTTGATGGAGTTGTAGCAGGCGGAATCAATTTGATAGAAGAGATTTCTAAAGAAACGCAAGACAGTGCTGCAAATAAGAGCAGTATGGCAGTCCAAAATCAATATGGATACACGATTGCACTTATTTTACATGGCGAAAAAGAAATCACAAAGCCGATTGTCGAAGCTGGCAAAATCAAGGTGGAACAAATTAACGGCCGAAATAGTATTAAATTCCCTCTAAAAAATACCAGTGCAATGTTTATCAATAAGTTAAATGTGAAGGGGGACATTCGCAAAGCCGATGAAGAAAAGGTGTTATACACCACGAAAATCGAAAACGGGCAACAAGCGCCAAACTCAGTGTATAACTTTGATATTCGAACCGATGGAAAAGAATTGAGTCCGGGTAAATACACGGCAACTCTGACTGCTGAATCAAAAGGAGAAAAATGGGAATTCAAACAAAATTTCACTATTTCGAAAAAAACAGCAGCTGATTTAAATAAAACGGCAATAACTAAGGAAGAAGATCACACGATGCTTTACCTGATTCTTCTAGTATGTGGTATTTTATTACTTCTTTTTATTATTATCTTTATCTACATTCGTAAGAAAAATCAGAAAATCAAAAAATTAATGAATGAACTACAGAAAGAAGATAGCGCCAGCTAAATAGTAGCTATTTTAAAGAGGAATCGTATGAAGGAACTATTTGAAAAAGAGACGTTAGCAAAGCTGATGTTATTCTCATATATTGATAATTTAGACACTGACTCTTTTGCAGTCAAAGATATTGAAAAACAATTTGACTTAACTTATTTTCGGGCAAATAAACTTTTAGGTTTATTAATCGAAGACTTTAAAACGATGGAGCTGGATGATTACTTCTTTATCTCCAAAAATAAAAGTAAATATATTTATAAGAAAAACTGTTTGGATTCTATCAATCGTTTGATTTGGAAATATGGTAGAGAATCTTATTTATTTAGTCTTTTAGATTACTTCTTAAAAAATGGTATGAACACCAAAGAAATAATGGAGAACTATAGCTATTACCACTATGTAAGTGTTTCTTATTCCTATGTCATCAAAAATAAATTGGAAGCATTTTTGGAGATGCACCAAATGAATTTTTTGGTTGAAAATGTAAGTGAAAGCAAGTTACGCATTTTTTTAGCACAGATTTATTTTTATATTTTTAAAAATTATGAAAATCCTTTTTCAGCGGAAGAGTGGACAACTGCGCAAGCTTTTATTGAGGAATTACAAGAATTAAAAGTAATCGAGCCAATTGAAAAATTGAAAAAAACAAAACTTCTGTATTATTGTTTGGTTTCTTTTTTTAGGGTAGAAAACAAGCAAAATAGTGGCGATGAGGTATTGCTTGTATCAACTGATGAACGCTATATGGAACCAATTATCTTAAGTTATCGCAAATTTGCGGAAAATCGGGATGAAGTCAAAACTGAAGACGTCATCACGTTGATCAACTATTTGAGAGTCAACCATTATCTTTTTCAGGAAAAAGACAGTAGCTTAAAAAAAGAAAATGATCTTATGCAACTAACACGCAATTTGTTAACTACAGTAGGAATCGAACAACCAGATGAAAAGCTTAATAACCAGTTATACGAATTGTTGTTTAAATTTTCTTATTACAAAGATAGTCTATTAGACGGTCATTTTTATGTCATCTTAGATTTCTTTTTTGATGGTTTTGGTCAAGAAGCAGAGCGAATTTTACAATTTTTGCGTAATAAAGAAACGATTGCGGTGATTGGTAATCAAGCGGAAAGCCAACAACTATTATTAGAAACACTTTTACTTATCATCAACAGTCAAGCCTATCGAAATCAAAAACAAGCAATCACAATCACGATTGATTTCACTTTAGGAGAAGAATACAACAAGTACATTGCCAATAATATTGTGCATTTGCCGTTTGTTACCCTAAAAGTCGATAATCAGTACTCGGCTCAAACAGATATCTATCTATCAGATGTTCTATCCGAAGTAGTTGAGAGTGAATACTTAATTTGGAATAGTCCGCCAAGTTCAAAGGATTGGAAAGTCTTTGGGAATTTGGTATCAAAAATTTATGGAATGAGAAATAGCTTATGAAAAAATATTTAATCGTTTTTTTGTTTAGTTCGGTTATGATGATGAATGGTGAAAAAGCAAGTGTTCCTAAACTTTATCATGCAGAAGAAGATGTGGTACACGAAGAAGAGCATACCCGTGAAACAAGTGTTGGCTTCTATGAAAAAAAGTTGAGGAATAAAAAATCAGCACAACCAGTTGTTGGTTTTGCACCAAGTAATGGGATTAGTAAGAAGAAAGTCGCGAATTTTGGAAGTAGCTCAATCCCGGTAACTAAATTGGGGAATGTTTTCGAAAGTCTGTCCGGTACGCTTATCTTTGGAGGAAAATCGAATGAAAAAGAATAAAAAAGTTTATTTTCTGCTGTTTTTCTACATTGCTTTAGCGTTGGTCGCTTATCGGTACATTGAAAATTCAATTTTTACACAGCACATAGTAACTGCCGAGTATACGGTGGGCGACAACGTAGCAAACTTACCAACGATTCCATTTGAAGAAGTGCAGTCTGCGACGATGAATGATGTGTTTACGTTGAAAAATGAGGAGTCAACGGCAATCGGTGCATTATCAATCCCTGAATTAACATTAGCTGTTCCGATTTTTCCTGGAATCAGTCAAAGTGCTATGCTTATCGGTGCAGCGTCTATGTATCCGAGCCGGAATCCATTGAAAGAAAATATGATTTTTCTAGGACATCATTTAAGCGAAAAAGGTTTATTGTTTGGAAAATTAGTAGATGCGAAAAAAGGACAGCATATTGATATGACGTATTTAGGCAAAAGCTATCACTATGTAATAAGCGAGAAAAAGATAATTGATGAAAAAGAAGTCAATTACATCGAAGAAAATCCAGAAAAGACAGTAACGCTATTGACGTGTGATAAGGCAGCAGCAACAACAAAGCGCATTTTAGTTAAGGCAAAAATGATCGAGGATACACAAACAGCATTAACAAAAAAACAACTTTCAGCAAAAGAGCCACTTCAAATGATTGAACAGGTGAACAAAAAGGCAATGCATAAAGTTTATTTACAAATCGCCTTGTTTGGTTTGTTTGCAATCGTTGGAACAGGTGTCGTTTTATTTAGCAATAAGATTTGAGGTGTCACAATGAATTATTATGGAAAAATATCAAGTTATAAACAAAGATATTACTTGGAAAGAATTGCTAGCTTGAATCAAAAACTTCCGCGAATGGGTGCCTACAATTATCAAATAGAAACAATATTTTTAGAAAACTACTGTCCAGTTACATCTATTTCACTTTATCAAAAAAAGAAATGGATCAAAACTTGGCGAATCAGTGTTCAAAATGATGCCAATATCATTAGAAAAACAAAGGATGATTTTGTCATTGGCATTGATGGTCAATGGACGAATGCCAAAAATAAGATTTTAAATGATGCAAAATCGATTATTTTACAATCATAAATAACTTAAAAGTTGAAATACCCGATATGAATTGTATCAGGTATTTTTTTTATTGTTTCAAAGCGTTTTTTTAATATAAATCATTGATTTCTATGGTTTTTAGTTATTTTAATTATAATAATTATTTTTAAAGTATATTTTCACTCAAATAAAATAACTTTTATATTTTAATTTTTTGTTATATTTTAATGTTGATGTTTCTTTTTATAGGTGTTATATTAGTTCTTGTAAGCGGTTGTTACATAATTTGTTTATTTTTTGATATTATCGTTATAACTGTAATTACATAAAAATAAGTGTAGAGGTGTTTTGTTATGAAAAAATCATCAATTGTTTTATCGTTATCAGGAGTTCTTTTTTCAGTCGCGCTATTAGGTCAAGCGCAATCAGTTAAAGCCGAGACAAGCCAGCCAGCTATTGAGGTTAAACAAGTAGAAAATAACGTAGATGTGTCGACGTGGGAAGAGTTTAAAGAAGCAATTAATGATGACACAGTGACAGATATCAGCTTGTCTTCCGATATCGCAATGGCGACGACAGAATCAATTACGAACTTATCGAAAAATATTCATGGTAACGGACATACGATTGATGCCGACTTACATCAACTTTATTTTACGAAAGCCGATGCGGTTGGTTTGATGGAAAATGTGAAAATTATCAACACAGATATTTATGGACTACTTTGGAGTTCACATACAGCAAATATTACATATAAAAACGTTGAACATACAGGAAGACAAATGATTTATTTACCAGAAGGAAAGCTAACTTTAGATGGTAAAGTATCTAGTGTTTCTACAACAGAAGAAGTTTATCAAGGAAAAGAATTAGAAGTGAAACCAGGTGCCGTAATTAACTTTGAAAATGAATCAACTACCATTCCTGCTGTTCATATGATTTATTCAAAAGGCATCTTATCGGTTGGAAAAGATGCACAAGTAACAATCAAATCAAATACAACCTCAGTTTTAGGTGGGACAAACTTTTCTTTTGTGAATGAAGGGAATATCGTTGCGACTTCCGCTGATGATCGAGGAATCAATTTAGGAGCAAGCAGTACTTTAGAATTAAAAGAGGGTAGTCATTTGAAAATTCACACAGACGATACAGTTTATGAAAGTATTTTAGTTACTTCTGGTAATTTCTTCGTACGAAAAGGTGCGACTGTTGAAGCTGATTCAAATGGTAACCACAGTACAATCATCGCAGGAAAAGAAATCGTTTTCGAAAATGGGTCAAACTATTCAATTACCAATCATCACTCAGAGGGCCCTATTTTAGGTGGCTATGCAACAACAGCGCATGTAACTTTGGATTCACCAACAGGCTACAATCTTTGGTGGATTGACAGTGTAGAAGAAGCAACGCCTGAAGAAGTAATTGCGGGGCCGGTAAAATCGTCATTTAATATCTCGGGGTATACACATACAGGAATTAAGACCACGGATTTCTCATCAACTGATTCACATTTTGAAACGACACCATTTACAAATTACGGAAAAATTCAAGGGGGGTCATTTGTTGATGATGGCATCGTTATTGAGAAACCAGTTTTCAATGCAGTAACGGATCAAGACAAAGAGTTAACTGGAACAGGAACGCCGGGGGCGACAGTTAATGCGTATGTGAATGGTGACTTGATTGGAACAGGAACAGTGGATTCAGAAGGAAACTGGACAATCACAATTGATCCACAGGCAGAAGGAACGAAAGTTGATGTGAATCAAGTTGTTGATGGAAAAGAAAGTGAAATGGTTTCACAAGTAGTTACTCATGAAGAAAAAGTTGATGCGCCTGTTTTTAATGTTGTCAATGATAAAGACAAACAGTTAACAGGACTTGGCGTACCAGGTGCAACAATCAATGCTTATGTAGATGGCGTATTACTTGGAACGGGAACCGTAGAAGCGGATGGTCGTTGGACAATCACGATCGAACCACAAACTGAAGGAACAAAAATTGACGTGAATCAAGTCATTGATGGAAATGAAAGTGAGTTTGTTTCACAAATTGTTAGCCACTTAGATCAGACTGTTAACTTCTTCAAAACAGGTTATTGGCAAAGTTATGGGTTGATTTTAGAAGGATCAATGGATAACGGGAACTTAGATTTAACAAATCAAGATGCTGTGAAGAAAACGCTTCATTTGACAGCTGCAGACGGAACAGAGGTTGGTACGATTGCCTGTGCAAATCAAGATTGGTATAATCATGGTGTTTTCAATGGCTATCAAGGCATTATTGACAACACATTACTAGGTGGATTAGAACCCGGAGAATATAAACTTAGCGTAACGTTGCAAGTTGGCGACTTTGACGAAACACAAGATTTAAATGTAACAGGATCTGTACGTGATGATTATCAGCATGTGTTTACAGACATTGAAGAAACGACAGTTGGTAGTCATACGATTTCAACATTGGACAAAGATGGAATTGGTTATTTAGTTGTAAAATAAAGGAATAATCAAAAGAAGCATTTGGGACAACAGATAATGTTCCAGATGCTTCTTTTTTTTAGGTAACGACAGCTTTAAGCGTTGCACAGATAAAGAAAATTTTTTTGCTATAATTAATCTGTAGAGTTGGTTTCTTTTTGACGTAGTGTTCGAGTCAATGTGAGGGTTAAGATTTCTGTGTGGTAGTGATAGTCCATTTGCTTCAAAAGTTCGATTGCAGCTCGCGCTTTTTTTTCGCCGTTTGGGTGGTTGGTAAGAATCTGCCAAAGTCCTAAATAAAAATGATAATAATTTCGAAAAAACATCTGGTGCGCTTTATCTGAAAAATCATATAAAGTAGTTAGCAAGGCTGGAATGCCTTCTATATGGAAATCTTCAATTAACTCATGAATCGCGTTAACTAAGAGCACACAAATCACATTCCGTGCTTTTTCAAAATTTTTGTAGCGATCCATTGCTGGTAATATGGACTGAAAATAAAGTACACGATCAGTTGAGTCAAGTAAATCCAAGGTGTTAGCAAAAAATCGAAAATCTTCGATTGTCCAAGATTGGATACTACTTAACGTTTGTTTTATTTTTGTTGTTGTTTGTAAGCTGACGCTGTCTTTTGTTAGTTTATTGGTTTCTTGATAATAAACTAACTGATCTAAGCGAGCATCTAATTGGAGTTTCCAAGGATGATCGGCTGAATGCTCTGTATATGTCTTTAAATAATGTTCCTTTAAAGAGAATAAAGCTGTGCTATCTGTTTGGTTGCCGCGTTTGCTAAATTCTTCGTAGAACCACTCTGTTTCAGATTCTTGATAATTCTGATGAATATAGAGAAACTCATCAATCTCCATTGGAAAGCGTGCCAAAATTTTGAGCAATAAATAAAAAGAGATATCGTGTTTTCCTTGTTCCAATCGAATGGCATATGATTTCGATAAAATATCTTGGTAGAGTACTTTTTGAGGCATATTTTTTTAAGCGAATCGTACGAATTGTTTCACCATAATTTTTCATGATTGCTACCTCCCTAACATGGATTTTAGCATCTAGGTAGTAAATAAGGTACTTTTCAGCTTGAACTTTTTTTTGGCAGTATAATTATGCCATTCCATAGCTAGCAATGGCTAAATATTGTTCATCAGTACAATGTAGTTGTGGAAAGGATGAGAAGAATAGGAGGAACTAAGATGGATTACTTAGTTAACGTGAAAATTAAATGGCAGCAATTAATAATTGGTAGCGCACTTTTGATTATGGGGTTCGGTTTATTATCACTATTTGAATGGACTTGGTGGGCATTGTTTTTTACGAGTATTCTTGCGTGGGTCGTTGTATTTGGTCCTGCTAGCAAAGAGATTTTTACTTTTCCAAGAAAATTTTGGGTGATTCCTTGTGCGGCACTTTTTTACTTGATTTTTGGCGGGGTCATAAGTGCGCTAACAAAAAGTATTGGATTTGACTGGACCAGTAATCCAGCAACAGGTAATCTGATGCTTTTGATCTTTAAGTTACCTTTTATGTTAATGGGGGAGGAATTATTAGGAATTGGTGTTCTGGAAGTTGCACATAATAAAGGCTTTTCCCTAACGATTAGTAATTTAATAAGTGCACTAGTTTTTGGGTTGATGCATGTATTTGTGTATTGGGACGGATCCATCATTTCAACAGTAATCCATGTATTGTTGTTGCAAGGTGCCGCACGATTAATTTTTAATTATGTCTATATTATTACTGGAAGAAGTATTTGGGGATCTTGGTGTACACATGTTTTAGTGGATTTAGTTGCATTAAGTCTGTAAACAAGTATACGAATGTTAAAAAGTTTATGAGATTACGCGGAGCCGTTTATTTCATAAACTTTTTTTGTGTTTTTAAAAATTAGACTCTTACTTATAAGTTTGCTGGGAAAAGTTTAAAGCTTGTGAGATTCTGTTGCAAATGTCTTAGCTGTGATAAACTAAGGTGGAGTAGGAAAATGGAGGAATGAATGCATGCAAGATTACCAATATCCAATTGATTTAGATTGGACAACGGATGAAATGGTGACCGTAATGAATATGTGGGAAGCGTTAGAAAAAGCAAACGAAGCCGGCATTAATAATGAAAAATTTTTAGCTGCGTATCAGCAGTTTAAAACAGTGGTGAAATCTATTGGAGAAGAAAAGCGTTTAGGTCGAGAATTTGAAAAAGTTTCAGGCTATTCGCTGTATCGAACAGTTCAAATGGCGAAAAAAAATCAGAAAAAAACTTTGAAAATGAATGGGTGAACCAGATGGAACCAATAATTCACGAAATCAAAAGTTGGCTGCTTGAAGCGGGAGAACAAATCAAAGCAAGTGAAAGGCAACAACTAACTATCTTTGAAAAAACAAATCGAAAAGACTTAGTCACAAATATGGATCGAACAGTTCAACAATTCTTAGTTCAGAAGATTGCTGCATTCGATCCAGATGCAAGAATTCTAGCGGAAGAAGATGGTTATAATGAGTTAACTGACTTAACTGGACGAGTATTTATTATTGACCCCATCGACGGAACGCTCAATTTTGTGATGGAAGGCGAAAATTTTTGTATCATGCTGGCTATGTATGAAAACGGCGTAGGACAGTTAGGGTTTATTTATGATGTGATGCAAGAAGAACTTTACTGGGGCGGACGTGGAATAGGCGTCTATCAAAATGATTTGCAGCTTTCACAACCTGTGAACAAAACGTTAGAGGCTGGATTGTTAGGAATGAATGGCTATTTATTTGCGCATAATAAGTTTAATATCCGAACAATTGGTGAAAAAAGTATGGGGGTCAGAATCACTGGGTGTGCCGGCTTAGAAATGATTGCAATGCTAAAAGGAAATCATATTGGCTATTTGTCAAACTTGAGTCCATGGGATTATGCGGCTGGTTGTGTTTTGTTAACAGAATTCGGTTTCTTCTATAGTAATATGAATGGTGAGCAGTTAGCATTTCATGGGCGTGAATTATTTGTAGCAGCAACTCCGAAAGCGTTCCAGCAAATCCACTCATTCTTAGAAATCTGAGTAGGCAGGTACAAATGAAACTTAAAAAAGCTGTGAAACGGAATTTTTCGAGATGAAAATGAAAAAAAGTTGATAGTTTATTAAGTTTCGCGAAAAAATGAAAACATTTCACTATATTTCATGAAAAAAGTTTGCTATAATAAGCAGTCGAGTAAATTGCCCTGTCAGAAATAAACTGATAAAAGAAGGAGTTAGTTACATTGAATTATAGAAACGATATCCGTAACGTAGCAATTATTGCCCACGTCGATCACGGAAAAACAACATTAGTTGATGAGTTATTGAAACAATCAGATACATTAGACGCACATACACAATTACAAGAACGTGCGATGGACTCAAATGCATTAGAAAAAGAACGTGGAATCACAATCTTAGCTAAGAATACAGCTGTTGATTATAAAGGTATTCGCGTAAACATCATGGATACACCTGGACATGCGGACTTCGGTGGTGAAGTTGAACGTATCATGAAAATGGTTGATGGCGTAGTTTTAGTTGTTGATGCTTATGAAGGTACAATGCCTCAAACACGTTTTGTTTTGAAAAAAGCTTTAGAACAACACATTACACCTATCGTTGTTGTTAATAAAATTGACAAACCGTCTGCTCGCCCTGAACACGTTGTTGATGAAGTTCTTGAACTTTTCATCGAATTAGGAGCAGATGACGACCAATTAGATTTCCCAGTTATTTATGCTTCTGCATTGAACGGAACTTCAAGCTTATCTGATGATCCTGCAGATCAAGAAGCAACAATGGCACCAATTTTTGATACAATTATTGAAAAAATTCCTGCGCCAGTTGATAACAGTGACGAACCTTTACAATTCCAAGTTTCATTGCTTGATTACAATGATTACGTTGGACGTATCGGTATTGGTCGTGTGTTCCGCGGAACAATCAAAGTGGGCGATCAAGTTGCTTTGATGAAACTTGATGGAACAGTTAAAAAATTCCGTGTAACAAAATTATTTGGTTTCTTTGGTTTGAAACGTTTAGAAATCGAAGAAGCAAAAGCTGGAGATTTGATTGCTGTGTCTGGTATGGAAGATATCTTCGTTGGAGAAACTGTTACACCAGTCGATCATCAAGATGCTTTACCAATCCTACACATTGATGAACCAACTTTACAAATGACTTTCTTAGTTAATAATTCACCATTCGCAGGTCGCGAAGGTAAATATGTAACAGCTAGAAAAATCGAAGAACGTCTAATGGCTGAATTACAAACTGACGTGTCTTTACGTGTTGAACCAACAAATTCACCTGATGCTTGGACTGTTTCAGGCCGTGGGGAACTACATTTATCAATTTTGATCGAAACAATGCGTCGTGAAGGTTATGAATTACAAGTTTCACGTCCAGAAGTTATTGAAAAAGAAATTGATGGTGTAAAATGCGAACCTTTTGAACGTGTACAAATCGACACACCAGAAGAATACATGGGTAGTGTGATTGAATCACTAAGCTTGCGTAAAGGTGAAATGCAAGATATGGTTCATACTGGAAATGGCCAAATTCGTTTGACTTTCTTAACACCGGCGCGTGGCTTGATTGGTTACTCAACAGAGTTCCTTTCAATGACTCGTGGTTATGGTATCATGAACCACACATTCGACCAATATTTACCAATGTTAGCTGGTCAAATTGGTGGACGTCACCAAGGTGCATTAGTTTCTATTGATACTGGTAAAGCAACTACTTACTCAATCATGAGTATTGAAGAACGTGGAACAGTCTTTGTAGAACCAGGTACAGATGTTTATGAAGGTATGATCATTGGTGAAAACAGCCGTGATAATGACTTAACAGTTAACATTACAAAAGCAAAACAAATGACTAATGTTCGTTCTGCTAACAAGGATCAAACTTCTGTAATCAAAAAACCTAAGCAATTAACACTTGAAGAATCTCTTGAATTCTTGAATGATGATGAGTACTGTGAAGTAACTCCAGAATCAATTCGTTTGAGAAAACATATCTTAAACAAAAATGCTCGTGAAAAAGCATCTAAAAAGAAAAAATAATTCATTGATGAATGAATAATCTTAAGACCAGCTCGTTCAAAATGAGCTGGTCTTTTTTTACCTGTGGAGAAGTGAGAAAGAAAAGGAAGAAAAATCTCGTAAAAACAAATAAGAACTTTTAAAAGTTTTCTTAAAGTTTTAAAAAGCCAGTGAAAATGTTTCATATTTTATGTTTGTTTCACGAATAAAACGAGTACTTGTATTGCTCCAACTCTCGAAGTAAACTAAAAAAGAAAGGAGTCACAACATGTATGAAATATTAAAAAAATATTTTGGCTATGAACAATTTCGTCCTGGACAGCAAGAAATCATTCAAAAAATTTTTGAACAACAGGATGTATTAGGAATCATGCCGACTGGTAGTGGGAAATCAATCTGTTATCAACTCCCGGCAATTATGATGGATGGACTAACAATTGTTGTGTCACCCTTAATTTCCTTGATGAAAGATCAAGTCGACGCTGCCAACCAACTAGGCATCCCTGCTACGTTTATTAACAGTTCGCTAACAGGAAAAGAAACAGCCGAAAGATTTCAGTTATTGAATCACGATCAGTGTAAATTACTTTATGTTGCACCAGAACGTTTTATTATGCCTGATTTTCAGCAGGCAATGAGCTATTGGAAAGTTGAATTGATTGCAATCGATGAAGCACACTGTATTTCACAGTGGGGACATGACTTTCGTCCAAGCTATTTGCAAATGGCTGAAGTTTTAACTCAATTACCAAGTCGACCAGTAATTGTAGCGTTGACAGCGACGGCAACCATTCAAGTTGCTGCAGATATCAAAAGACTTTTAAAAATCCCTGATAGTAATCATATTCAAACTGGTTTTGCTCGGGAAAATTTGACCTTTCAAGTAATCAAAGATCAAAAAAAGGAACAATACTTAATTGAATATTTAAAAATCAACAAAAATCAATCTGGAATTATTTACGCGGCGACCCGAAAAGAAGTTGATCGTGTGTATCATTTGCTACAAAAGTTTGGGTTTTCAGTTGGACGCTATCATGGTGGACTAAATGAACGTGAGCGGACCGAAATGCAAGAAGCATTTTTGTTTGATCGTGTTCAGCTGATTGTAGCAACCAACGCATTTGGTATGGGAATCAACAAAAGTAACGTTCGCTTTGTCATCCATTATCAAATTCCTGGATCCTTAGAAGCTTACTATCAAGAAGCAGGTCGGGCTGGTCGAGATGGATTACCAAGTGAAGCAATTTTATTGTTTGCTGCTCAAGACATTCAAGTTCAAAAGTTTTTTATCCAACAATCACAGCGTGACGAAGGACAAAAGCAAAAAGAATATGAAAAATTAAAAGCAATGACTGAATATGCGTATATTGAGTCTTGTTTGCAGCAATATATCTTAAATTACTTTGGTGAAAAGAGTCTACCTTGCAATCGATGCGGAAACTGTTTAGACGATCGCGAGCTGATTGAAGTAACAACTGAAGCGCAAATGGTTTTGTCATGCCTTAAAAGAATGGGTGAAGCTTACGGAAAACAGCTTTTGATGAAAGTTTTGGCGGGTTCTAAAGAACAGAAAGTAAAAACGTTAGGATTTCAACAATTATCGACCTACGGGCTATTGAAGAAGCAATCTCAAAAAGATATTTTACAACTCATTGAGTATTTGATTTCAAGCGGTTATCTGTTATCTGTGACGGGTGAGTTTCCAGTACTCAAGGTGACTGATAAAGGAATCCAAGTGTTGAAAAATGAACAGAAGGTTTATCGAAAAGAAGCGAAAAAAGTTCGGCAATTGGCAGAAGATGATACTTTGTTTGAACAGCTTCGTGAGTTGCGAACTGACTTGGCTGCTGATGCAGGTGTGCCACCTTATGTGGTTTTCTCTGATTCAACATTGAAAGAATTGAGTCAGGTACGTCCAACAAATCGACTAGAAATGTTACAAATCAAAGGTGTAGGACAAAGTAAATTAGATAAATATGGCGAGGCATTTTTAAAAATTTTGAATGAAACAACTTAAAAAAATAACAAATAACTACTTGTTTTACAAAAGTGATTTTTTATTTTGTAGAAAAGTTTGTAACCTGAAAAAAATTTGTGTCTATGTAAGAAAAAAAGGATAAAAAAAGCGAGGAATCCCTTGATTTTACTGTTCGTTAAAAAATCAAGTATGTTATAATGAATAAATTAGAATAGGGGGTAGACATAGATGGATTCTCTAACCAAAGAATTCGCCGTTCATGTATTAAAGGAAGATGCAAATCGGATCAAACGATTGATTCGCAATCAAAAAAACAGTTTGTGTATTTCACAGTGCAAAGCATTTGAAGAAGTTGTTGATACGCAAATGTATGGTTTTTCTCAACAAGTTAGCTTTGCTATTCGTGTGGGAATCATTGGAAAAGACGAAGGACAGCTAATTTTGAGTGAACTAGAGCGTGAATTGAATCAGTTATATAATGATGTTTATCAGGAAAACTATGAAAAAAATGAAAGTGGCAAGGAGGAATAAACTTGCCTAAAAAAGTAAAAAAACGGCATTTAATGGACTATACGATTTTAATTCCCTATTTGATTTTGTGTGCACTAGGCTTGATTATGGTCTATAGTTCTACTTCATATTTATTATTAGAAAATGGTCAAAATCCCATGTCATCGGTGATCAATCAAAGTGTCTTTTGGGTATTGAGCTTAGTGGCAATCGCACTTTTATACAAGATGAAGACAGATGTTTTGAAAAATCAGCGACTCATTATGATTGCTTTTGTTGTCTTGGGACTCTTGTTGATAATCGTGCTATTTTTTGGGAAAGAAGTAAACGGAGCCAAAGGTTGGCTAACAATTGCAGGTTTTTCCATTCAGCCAGCTGAGTATTTAAAAATCATTGCCATCTGGTATTTGTCATTGACGTTGGCAAATCGTCAAAATGGTGTGCAGAAAGATTTTGTGGGTTCGATTAAACGACCCTTAGCATTGGTTCTCGGATTGACAGTTATCGTGGCTATCTTACCCGATTTTGGGAACGCAACAGTAATCTTCTTGATCGTTTTAGTTATGCTTTTAGCAAGTGGTGTAAACTACTACTACACTTGGATTGTCGGAATTGGTGGAGTTGGCTTAAGTATTTTTGTTATTTGGCTGATGAATGTTACGCATGGGAAAATTTTACCTGCACGTTTGCAGTACATTTATAGCCGCTTTTCGATTTTTCAAAATCCATTTGCTGATGAGCTGGATAAAGGACATCAAATGGTCAATGGTTATTATGCAATTTTCAACGGTGGTTTGTTTGGCCGCGGTTTAGGTAATAGTATTCAGAAAAAAGGATTTCTGCAAGAGGCACAAACAGACTTTATTTTCGCTATCGTTGTAGAAGAACTTGGGTTGATAATGGCAGTCTTGATTTTAGCTTTGCTATTTTTCATGATTGCTCGCATTATCTTAGTTGGAATTCGCTCAAGTGATCCATTTAATTCGTTGTTATGTATAGGAATTGGCGGAATGTTTTTGATCCAAGTGTTTATCAACTTGGGTGGGATTACTGGCGTTATTCCTTTAACTGGGATTACCTTTCCCTTTTTAAGTCAGGGAGGATCAAGTTTACTGATGCTCTCGGTGTGTGTCGGATTTGTACTTAATATTAGTGCAGATGAAAAACGGAAAAGTTTAGGATTATACTAAAAAAGATGTAGGAGTGGTTCGATGAAAAAGGTTTTAGTTGCTAACCGTGGAGAGATTGCCGTGCGAGTATTTCGTGCTTGTACAGAATTAGGAATTAAAACTGTTGGGATCTACGCACAAGAAGATGAATATTCTGTCCATCGCTTTAAAGCGGATGAAGCTTATTTGGTTGGTAAAGGGAAAAAACCAATTGATGCGTATCTTGATATTGAAGGAATCATTGAAATTGCGAAAGAATGCGGTGCGGATGCCATTCATCCTGGTTATGGATTGTTATCAGAAAATTTAAGCTTTGCTCGTCGTTGTGAGGAAGAGGGCATTATTTTTGTGGGACCTAAACTTCACCATTTAGATATTTTTGGTGATAAGATTAAAGCAAAAACTGCTGCAATTGAAGCTGGAATTGCTTCCATTCCTGGGACAGATGGACCAATCGCAACTGTCGAAGAGGCATTACAATTTGCTGATACTTACGGTTATCCAATCATGATCAAAGCTGCCCTTGGCGGTGGCGGCCGTGGGATGCGTGTTGCTTATGATGAAAAGAGCTCTCGTGAAGGGTATGAACGTGCTAAAAGTGAAGCAAAAGCTGCTTTTGGTAGTGATGAAGTCTATGCAGAAAAATATATTGGTAATCCCAAACATATTGAAGTCCAAATCTTAGGTGATACTCATGGAAATGTGATTCATCTTTTTGAACGTGATTGCTCTGTTCAACGCCGTCATCAAAAAGTCGTTGAAGTTGCACCATGTGTATCTTTAAGTGAAGAACAGCGCCAAAAAATTTGTGAAGCAGCTGTTCAGTTAATGAAACATGTTGGTTATGTGAATGCAGGAACTGTTGAATTTTTAGTGGAAGGGGAGAACTTCTACTTTATTGAAGTCAACCCACGTGTCCAAGTTGAACACACGATCACTGAAATGATCACTGACGTAGATATTGTAACTACCCAATTATTGATTGCCCAAGGAAAAGATCTCCATAAAGAGATTGGGTTGCCACAACAAAAAGATCTTCAATTGAATGGTTCAGCTATCCAGTGTCGAATTACAACGGAAGATCCATTGAACCACTTCTTGCCAGACACAGGGAAGATTGATACTTATCGCTCACCAGGTGGATTTGGTGTTCGTTTGGATGTGGGTAACGCCTATGCTGGTTATGTCGTGACACCTTATTTCGATTCATTGTTAGTAAAAGTGTGTACGCATGCGGCGGATTTTGATACAGCAATCCAAAAAATGGAACGTTGTCTGAAAGAATTTAGAATCCGTGGGGTCAAAACGAATATTCCATTTATGCTAAATGTGATTACTCACCCGGAATTTCAGTCTGGCCATGCCAAAACGACGTTTATTGATAATACACCTCAGTTATTTGAATTTCCACGTTTACGTGACAGAGGAAATAAAACAATGAAATATATTGGCGAAATCACGGTGAATGGCTTCCCAGGAATCGAAAAAATGGAAAAACCATTTTATGATGAACCAAGAATTCCAACTTCATTGGAACTTCGTCAAGACTATGTGACAGCAAAAAATGTTTTAGATGATCAAGGTGCAGAAGGTTTGGTTGATTGGATTACAAATCAAGAGAACCTTCTGTTAACAGATACGACATTTAGAGATGCACATCAAAGTCTGTTAGCTACGCGTGTAAGAACGCAAGAATTCAAGAAAATTGCTCGCTTAACTGGTGAGGCGTTACCTGAATTATTCTCAAGTGAGATGTGGGGTGGCGCAACCTTTGATGTTGCTTATCGTTTCCTAAATGAAGACCCATGGCAACGACTTAGAAAAATCCGTGCATTGATGCCTAATACATTACTACAAATGCTCTTTAGAGGATCAAATGCTGTTGGTTATTCTAATTATCCAGATAATGTTCTAGTTGAGTTCGTACAAGAAGCAGCGGCACAAGGAATTGATGTTTTCCGAATTTTTGATAGTTTGAACTGGACACCGCAAATGGAAAAAAGTATTCAAGCAGTTCGTGATGCAGGAAAAGTGGCTGAAGCAGCAATTTGTTATACTGGTGACATCAATGACCCAAGTCGTGCAAAATATAATGTGCAGTATTATAAAGATATGGCAAAAGAGCTAGAGCAATTAGGTGCCCATATCATTGCAATCAAAGATATGGCAGGTTTATTAAAACCACAAGCAGCTTATCGCTTGATTAGTGAATTAAAAGCAACAACAGACTTACCAATTCATTTGCATACACATGATACTAGTGGCAACGGGATCATTACTTACTCTGCTGCTTCAAAAGCAGGTGTTGATATCGTCGATGTGGCAATGAGTGCAATGAGTGGAAATACGAGTCAACCAAGCATGAGTAGTTTGTATTATGCTTTGGTAAACGGTCCACGTTTACCAGAAATCAATATTGAACATGCCCAAAAACTGAATCATTATTGGGAAGATGTCAGAATGTATTATAAGCCTTTTGAAAATGGCCTGAATGCTCCTGAAACAGAAGTGTATATGCATGAAATGCCTGGTGGACAATATTCGAATCTCCAACAACAAGCAAAAGCTGTTGGTCTTGGCCATCGTTGGGATGAAATCAAGAAAATGTATCATACAGTTAACCTGATGTTTGGGGATATCGTAAAGGTGACACCTTCTTCTAAAGTAGTAGGAGATATGGCATTATTTATGGTTCAAAATGATTTAACAGAAGAAGCTATTTATGAAAATGGAGATAACTTGAGTTTCCCTGAGTCAGTCGTAACATTTTTCCAAGGAGAACTTGGTCAGCCTGTTGGTGGATTTCCAGAGAAACTGCAAGCAATCATCTTGAAAGATCGTCCAGCATTTACGAAACGTCCAGGATTATTAGCTGAACCAATTGATTTTGAAAAAGTAAAAGCAGAATTGGCAGAAAAAATTGGTTATACTCCTCGCAAAGATGAAGTGTTGAGCTATTTGATGTATCCACAAGTCTTTTTAGATTACCAAACGTCCTATAACCAATTTGGAGATGTTACGTTACTGGATACACCGACATTCTTCCAAGGAATTCGTTTGGGCGAAACAGTGAATGTTCAAATCGAGCGTGGGAAAATCTTGATTATTCGTTTAGATGAAATTGGGGAACCTGATATTGATGGAAACCGAGTATTATTCTTTAATTTGAATGGACAACGTCGTGAGATTCTTGTTAAAGACAATTCAATTATCAGCTCAGTTCAAACGAAACGTCGTGCTGAACCAACAAATAAAGAACAAATCGGGGCAACGATGTCTGGGTCTGTTTTAGAAGTATTAGTGAAAAAAGGTGACGTAGTCAAAAAAGGTGATACGTTATTGATTACAGAAGCAATGAAGATGGAAACAACGATCGAAGCACGTTTTGACGGAAAAGTCGAACATGTCTACGTGAGTGCTGGCGAAGTCATCAATTCAGGTGATTTGTTAATCGAAGTGACCGAACAATAAAATTTGATGAAGGGTGGAATTAAAAACGTGAAAAGAGTAGGATTGTTTACTGCCATCTTCTTTTTGGTAGTTGTGGCATTTTACATGGAACCTGTTTTCTTTCCACCTAAGACAGAAATCAAAAATGATCGAACTCAGCAAATAGAAGAAAATCAAATGACAACGTGGAAATATCAGGAGCTTCAAGCGACTGGTTTTTCCACGTACATAGACCAACCCGTTAGCAAGCTTGAAGCGGATTTTGGTAGTGCGTATGATCGATTAGCCAGTGGATTTGGATTTGAAATCAGATATTACCAAGATGCCGAAAAACAGCTTCTCTTAGAAGCAAATATTCAAGAGAACAAGGTGAAAGCCGTTAAAGTACTAAACAGTGCGAATGATCAGATTGCACCATTTTCTTTTGGCATGACGATGCAAGATTTAACAGCTTTTACAACGATTTATACGAATTTCACATTTGATTATCAAAAAGAAGAAATTGGAATCGAATTGATGGAAGAAGATATGAACTACCGTCCCTTGATTGCTTTTGATAACGATACTTTTGCAATTATGTTTTTTGATCAGACAACAAATGGTCTATTTGCAGTAACATATTTGGATAAAGAAAGCTTGCTGAAATTGCTTCCTTATCAAGTTTTTGGTGACAATCTGCCAACCTATCAACTAGATAAAGAAGCAGACTGGGATAAAATCAATCGAGTAAAAGAACAAAAAGGAACAGAACTACTTAATCAACTGAGAGAAGAAGATAGTTTACCTGCTTACCGACAGATGTTACTTTTTGAAGAAAAAACAAAACATGTTTTATCAAGCTTTTTGACTAAACCAGAAGATTACTTAACACCAGAACGAGTAGAAGAATGGCAAGCAGCAGTGACTTCTTCTAAAACAATGAAACGTTTCTCTCTGACTGGTGATGAGTTGACGGATATTCTTGAAAAAAATCAATTGAAGCAAACAACTGGCTTGTTTACGCACCCGATGATTGACCCAACGTTTTCTTTTTTACAGTGGTATAGTGATCCGTATACACACGAGCGTTTTATGAGTGAATCGGCTGATACATTAGCAATTGCCTTTTCAAAAGAAAATGTGTTAGTCTTATTGCAAGAAGAGCAGGAAGAAAGTAGTGATAGCAGTGATCATTAATGAAGAATTATTTTGCTTAGAAGATCAATGTCAACAAGTGGTTCAGCGTATTCGTGAAAGTGAAACATTTCGTGCATATCTGATAAGTAAAAGAGTCATGAATCACTCTGATGAAGTTGAAGAGCTAAAAAAAGATTTTTTAACGAAAAAAGCTAGCTTTGAGCAAATTGCCGATTATGGGAAGTATGCCCCTGATTTTCGAGAAAAACAACGTGCAGTCAGAGCTGCAAAAAGAAAACTAGACTTAACGGATGAAGTGTCAGAGTTTCGGGTAAATGAAACACAATTACAAGGGATTTTGGATGAGATAGGGCAACAACTTGCAAGCGGGATTTCCAGTGAAATCAAAATTAATGCAGGTAGTCCGTTTTTTGAAACAAGTAAACATGCTGGATGCGGAGGGAACTGTCATGCAAGTTGATAAAACTAACTTTGAAATAACGAAACGTCGTGGAATAATCGTTTGGGTATACAGCTTAAAACAATTAAAAAATCTAAAGAAATTTGGGTTACTCCACTATGTCTCAAGAAGAATGAAATATGTTGTTCTTTACTTAAATGAAGAGACATTTGAGCAAACACAAGAAAGAATCCAAAAGCTTCATTTCGTTCGGCGAGTAGAACCTTCTTATCGTCCTGACATTGAAATGAATTTTGCAGAAAAAATTGGTTCTAAAGATGCAATCAAAGATGATGGCTTTGAAATCGAAGAACTAAGCACAGAAATTCGTTTAGCTGAAAATATTTAAGTCATACTTTCGTAGATAAAAAAGAGTGAGGACTGTAAGTTACTAAGAAATTGTTTGGTGACTTGCAGTCCTTTTTTTGTCAGGTTTTGGTATACTAGTAAAAGCGAGAAACAAGGAGTGAGCATATGCGAGTTATTTCCGGAGAATACGGCGGACGCCGATTAAAAAGTTTGCCTGGTGCAAATACGAGACCAACAACTGATAAAGTCAAAGAATCGATTTTTAACATGATTGGCCCTTACTTTGACGGTGAGCGAGTATTAGATTTGTTTGCAGGTAGTGGTGGATTAGCAATTGAAGCTATTTCACGAGGCTGTTCACACGCTGTTTGTGTGGATAAAAATTATCAGGCTTTAAAAATCATCAAAGAAAATATTGCAATCACCAAAGAACCAGAAAAATTCACTACATTGAAATTAGATGCTGATCGTGCAATCGAACAATTAGCAAACCAAAAGGAGCAATTTGATTTTCTTTTTTTAGATCCCCCCTACGCAAAACAAAAAATCGTGGATCAAATTGAGAAAATGCTAGAACTTCGTTTGCTCAAACCAGATGCGATTATTGTGTGTGAAACAGATAAAACAGTTGAGCTTCCTGAAACGATTGAAAGTTTGACACAAATCAGACAGCAAAATTATGGGATTACTGCTGTAACTATTTATCGAAATGAGGCGAAAGCATGACACGTGCATTATTTCCTGGAAGTTTTGATCCTTTAACAATGGGGCATCTTGATACAATTGAACGAGGAGCAGAGTTATTTGATGAAGTCATCGTTGGCGTGTTCGTCAACACATCAAAGAAAAGTTTGTTTTCGGCAGAAGAACGAGTGGTGCTGATTACGAAAGCTGTTGCACATTTACCAAATGTTCGCGTGATTCACCAAGAGCATCAGCTAACTGTAGAAACAGCAAAAGAATTAGGTGTTAAAGCGTTGATTCGTGGAATTAGAAATGTGAAAGATTTTGAGTATGAACGAGGTATTGCTCAAATGAATCACCACTTAAATAGTGAATTAGAAACAGTTTTTCTTTTAGCAAAACCTGAGTACAGCCATATTAGTTCAAGTTTGTTAAAAGAAGTACTCTATTTTAATGGTGACGTAAGTATTTATTTACCACCAGTAATCAATGAAGCTTTAGCTAGAAAGCAGGATCAAAATGAAGCTTAAACCATGGATCAAAAGTGTTATTATCGTACTGATTGGGCTAGCGGTGGCAGCCTTTGTAATTGTTCCACTGCCATTTTATATTGAGGCACCAGGGGCAACAATCAATTTAAAAGAACTGATTACTGTTGATGGAAAAGCAGATGAGTCATCAGGTTCGTTTTCTTTGACCTCTGTAGGTATTCGTCAAGCAACAGGTTTATTAGCAGTTAAAGCAAAGTTCACCGATTTTGAAGATATTATTAGTAAAGAAGAATTGACAGGTGGAGCAACGAGTGAAGAATATAATCAGATGCAAAAGTATTATATGGAATCTTCACAAAATGCGGCTATCGAACAAGCGCTTAAATTAGCAAACCAATCGTACACAATGAAGTTCGAAGGCGTGTATGTGATGAGTGTTGAAAAAAATTCAAATTTTTATGGCAAACTGGCTGTGGGAGATACCGTAACAAAAGTCGATGGCAAAACATTTAAGAGTTCTGAAGAATTTATGAAGTACATCAAAAGCCAAGAAGTTGGGCAAAGTGTAACAGTGACATTCTTACATGCTGGAGAAGAAAAAGAAGCGACTGGCGACTTAATTAAGTTATCTACAGATAAAAAGCCAGGAATTGGGATTACTTTGACAGATCATACAGAGATTTCATCTGATACAAACGTAAAAATTAATGCTGGTTCCATTGGTGGTCCTTCAGCAGGATTAATGTTTACCTTAGAAATTTACGATCAAGTAACAGGAAGTAATCTTCGACAAGGAAAAGCGATTGCTGGAACGGGTACGATTAACAGTTCGGGAGAAGTTGGTCGAATTGGCGGAATCGATAAAAAGGTTGCAAGTGCAAATCAAGCAGGTATGGATATTTTCTTTGCACCAGATGATACGCTAGATCCTGCAATTAAGAAAAAATACCCAGAACTAAAATCAAATTACGAAGAAGCAAAAGCTGCTGCCGAAAAACTGGACAGTAAAATGAAAATCGTTCCGGTTAAAACGGTACAAGATGCGTTAGATTATCTAAAAAAGATGAGCTGATTTAAACACTAGACGAAAAGTTCGGACAACTTGTTCCGGATTTTTCGTTTATTTTTTTGAAAAACAAATGCATTAAGAGCGATGAGATTGTCAAAAAATTGCGAAATAAAAAAATAAAATCTCATTTCGACGTAATTAATTGTGAATGGGGAAGTACCAAATAACAAAATGGGAACAAAAAAAGTGGAGAGGAGCGATTTCCAAATGTTGGCAAAAGTAGTTGCATCGTTGAAAGCACAATTAGCCCAGATCTATCATAAATTTGTCGAATCACCTAAACTTGTGGTCAGTCTTTTTTTAGGATTAATATTACTTTGTCTGGGTGGAGGGATCTATTTTTTTCAAATAAATACAATGAAAAAACTTCCAGCGGCAACGATAGACCAAACAATTTTAACGACTGAGACGACAGCCAAAGAGCAGAGGAGTAGCGCAGTCGAAGAAATATATGTGGATATCAAAGGAAGTGTTAAGTATCCTGGTGTTTATTCTGTGACGCAAAGCCAACGTATAAAAGATTTGCTAACTAAAGCTGGTGGATTGACCGAAGACGCAGATGCGAGTCAACTTAATTTTGCTGCGAAGCTGGTTGACCAACAATTGATTTATGTTCCGAAAATCGGAGAGATTCGTTCACATCCGCCACAGAGCCAAACACCACCAGCCACAGATTCAAAAATCAATATCAATACGGCAGATATTTCGGAATTGCAAGAATTATCAGGGATCGGGGCAAAGAAAGCGCAAGACATTATCAACTATCGTGAAGAGAATGGGCACTTTAAATCAGTAGAAGAACTACAGGAAATATCGGGAATTGGGGAAAAGACGGTTGAAAAACTAAAAAACTTAGTTACAATAACAATAGACTAACTCACAGAGGTGAAGAAAATGAGCAATGATCGAATTCCTTGGGACCAGTATTTTATGGCCCAATCTGTATTATTATCTTTACGTAGTACGTGTACACGATTAGAAGTCGGAGCGACTTTGGTTAGAGAAAAACGCATCATTGCTGGTGGATACAATGGCGCTGTAAGTGGCGATGTTCACTGTATTGATGAAGGATGTTACATTGTCGACGGTCATTGTCTGCGAACAATTCATGCGGAGATGAACGCTTTACTTCAATGTGCAAAGCTAGGAATCCCCACAGAAGGTTCAGAGATTTACGTGACCCATTTCCCATGTTTGGCTTGTACGAAAGCATTATTACAAGCTGGTATTACTAAAATCAATTATCTACATGATTATCGAAATGATGCGTATGCACTTTCGTTGATTGATCAAATGGGTGCATCAATCCATCAAGTATCACTAGATTCAGCCTACTTCTCTAAACTACAAAGAGAGCTATCTGGTGAACACGTTTAGTTTAAAACTTCGTCTTGTCCAAAATCGCTTGATTTTTCCTGCGTTGATTTCTGGCTTGATTAGTTTAAGTTATTATACAGAAAGCTGGCAATATCGTTTGATTTTTGCCAGCCTTTTTTTCTGGATTTGTTTAAAAGAAGATCGTTCGATTTTGTTTTTAAGCTTAGTTGGTGGCGCTCTGGTATTTTCATCTTGTTTATTTTTAGAAAAACCAGCGATTCAACCAAAGGTGTCAACTTCCAGTAGCTTCATGATTAACACTGATACAATGCGTGAATCAGGTGATTTTATTACATTGATTGGAACACTGATAGATGAAAAACAGCAAAAAATTCAGTTGAGTTATCGAGTCCAGTCTGAAGAGGAACTGATTCAAATTAAAAATCTTCGAGGAACAGCTTTTATTTTATGGGCAAGCGGTGAGTTCGAAGAGCCTGAACGAGCGCGAAATCCTTATAATTTTGACCAAACCGCCTATTTTAAGAGCCAACGAATAATGGGGAAATTTACAATTCAAAAAGTAAAAAAAATTCAAGAGCATCATACTTGGCGTAATTTTTTACAACGAAAAAGAGCTGCTGGAATCATGCACGTCAAAAAACATCTACCAGATAAAGTAGGGGTGTATGTTAACGCTTTACTATTTGGTTACAAAGATGCGACTTTCACTGACTCCCAAGAAGTGTACCAAGATACGGGCTTGCTTCATTTATTCAGTTTGTCGGGACTACATATCCAGGTCTACTTAGGTTGGATCTATTATGTTTTTAGACGACTGGGAGGGACAGTGCAAGAAAATACTGGTTTCTTGCTGATTATCACACTATGTTATGTTGTACTATCCGGGGGATCTGTGTCTATTTTACGTGCGAGCTTCTTGTTTTTACTTCGTCTAGTAGGAAAGTGTTTTAAGTTACGATTGTCTGCAATGGATCGTTTCGCAGTTGTTATGTGGCTATTGTTGTTGCTGGAACCTTTGACACTTTATCAAACTGGAGGTCAATTAAGTCTTTGGTTTAGTTTTTTGTTTATTATTTTGCCGTTATCTGAAAGAAGGCAAGGCATATTTCAATATTTTATGAAGTTGGCTATCTTTAGCATAGTCATGATGCCATTAATCATTTGGCATTTTTTTCAATGGCCAATTTTTGGGATGTTCTTGACACTACTCTTTTTACCGTTATTTGAATACTTATTGTTGCCGCTTGTAGTTAGTATTTTCTTTTTACATAATTATCTACCAAGTAGTCTTTTATTTGCTTTAAATGAAGGATTAGGTTATTTGGAGCAATTGACGAAGCAACTGACATTTGGCAATTTGATCGTTGGGCGCCCAGATAGTTTACTCTTTTTGTTAACTATGGTATATCTGTTATCTCTTCACACTATTTCTTTTCGAAAAAATGATTTGTTTAAACGGATGATCCTTTCTTTTTTTGTTCCGTTCATTTTGTGTCATGGAACAAAGTTTGATTTGACAACCTCAGTGACTTTTATTGATGTTGGCCAAGGAGATAGCATTCTTTTAAAGGCACCTAATGGACGAGAAAACGTTTTGATCGATACAGGTGGTAAGTTATCCTTTAATAAAGAAAAGTGGCGAGAACGTCCAAAACGAGCATACTCTGATTATAATCTCGTTCCGTTTTTAAAAGGACAAGGAATCAGAACAATTCATCGATTGATTTTGACCCATGATGATACAGATCATGTAGGTGAACTTGCTAATTTAGCAAAACATTTTACCATTGAAACTATTTTTATCGGTAAAGGGTCTGGGAAAACGAAAGAGGTCAAGAACCAGCTGAATCAACTAAAGAAACAAGGGACAATTGTTCAAGAAATAGGTGCGGGGCAAGAAATCACTGGTTATTTTGGACTGCGCGTATTGGCACCTTTGAGTCAAGGAAAGGGGGAAAATGAGGACTCTGTTGTTCTTTTAGCAGAAGTCAACCAACGAAAATTTTTATTTTTGGGAGATTTAGACCAAACAACAGAGGAAAAAATAGCGAAGCGATACCCTCTGTTAAGAGCGGATATTGTCAAGTTAGGACACCATGGAAGCAGAAGTTCAACCAGCCCTTTATTGATGTCACAACTTCAAGCAAAATTAGCAATTATTTCCTGTGGAGCAAATAATTTATATGGTCACCCACATCAAGAAGTGTTAACTAGTTTAACGAAACAACACATTGCCTACCGTAGAACAGATGAGGAAGGAATGATTCGTTTTCTTTGGAAACCATTTGATGTAGCAGAGGAAATTCAAACGATGGAAGGCTGGTAATTCAATTCTTGAAATGGTAGGATAAGTTTTGAAAGTGGTGAATAATTTGAGCGTGCAAGCAGACTTACAAAAAATTCGCAAAGAAAAATTACAACCTTGTTACTTAGTTTTAGGAACTGAAAAATTTTTACAAGATCAAGTGCGAGAAGAAATTTTGAAAAAAATACAAGTTGATAGTAAAGATGACTTAAACTTTTTGAGTTTTGATATGGAAAATGCTAGTTTGGACGAAGTAGTCGCAGAGGCGGAAACTCTTCCATTTTTTGGAGAGCAACGATTAGTATTCGTAGAAAATCCTTATTTTTTAACTGGTGAGAAAGTTAATAATGGGATTGAGCAAAATACCGATTTATTAGTCGATTATTTAAAAGCACCATTAGAGTCCACCGTGTTGGTTTTCTTTGCACCGTATGAGAAGCTAGATGAACGAAAAAAAGTAACAAAGCAGTTAAAAAAGACAGCAATCACAATTGATGTTAAGCAACTAAATGAAAAAGAAGTCCGTCAATATTTGATGAACACGCTAAATAACTCAGAAATTGAGATGGATCGTTACGCAATCGATTTATTTTTACGATTAACGGATCTAGATTTATCAAAATTGATGCGAGAGCTGCAAAAATTAATGCTTTTTGCACAAGACCAAAAGAAAATCACGACCAAAGAAGTGGAACAGCTTGTGCCTAAAACGCTGGAGCATAATCTTTTCGATATGACACAATATGTGTTAACTGGGAATACAGAACAGGCATTGCGACTATATGAAGATTTAGTCTTGCAAGGAGAAGAAACAATCAAAATCAATGCCATTTTATTGGCACAATTGCGCTTATTACTACAAACAAAATTTTTAATTAAAATTGGCTACCAGCAAGCAAATATTGCAGAAACATTAAAGGTCCATCCTTACCGGGTCAAGTTAGCGATGCAAGAAGTTCGTCGTTTTGACGAAGGATTATTGATACGACTATTTGATCGATTGGTGGAGTTGGATTACCAAATCAAAACAGGGCAAATTGATAAAGAATTAAGTTTCCAACTATTTGTTTTGCAAGCTGGACAATTAGTTAGGAAGTAGACAAAAACATAACTGAACATAGAATTCGTGACATAGGATTCGAGAAAAAAAGTGTATGAAACAATACGTAGTCATTTTTGTTTGGCGCGCTTATTTTGCTTAAATTTATAGATGTGTGTTTAATAAGTCAAAGAAAACAATCAAACAGGGGGTTAGGACAAAACATATTGGTTTTGTCCTAACCCCCTGTTTGATAATCAGCAAATAAAAAAATCGGCATCAGCCGATTCTTTTATTATTTAGCAATTTTTTTGCTTAAACGAGATTTGTCGCGGTTAGCTTTGTTTTTGTGGATTAGACCTTTTGACTCAGCCATGTCGATTGCTTTAACAGCTTCTTTATATAACGCATCTACGTTTTCAGCACCTGAAGCAACAGCGTCTTCAAATTTCTTGACAGCAGTACGCATAGCGCTTGTTTGAGATGAATTCTTTACATTAGCGTTTTCGCTTGTGCGAACGCGTTTAATTGCAGATTCAATGTTTGGCATTAGTTTCACCTCCGATAATTTAAGTTCTTACGCGAGTTACCGCATAATTCAACATTCATTATTATACCTAAAGGAAGCTATCTTTGCAATATGAACATGACAAGTTTTTTTCCTTAACAGTAAAAGAACGCAATTTTTTTGGTTGTTTATCAATAAATGAATAAAATAAAGCACCTGACAGTGAGCTAGGGAAGTAGGCAACAAAAAAACGCTATTGTGGGAGACAATAGCGTTAACCAAACTAGATTAGATCTATAGTTTAAAACAAAATTTGAATGGGAATGTTTGGTACATGGATATTATATAACAAGTGCTACCGTTTGCAAAGTATTTTTTGAAAAGGGATTACATTCTTGATTTAATAAATGTTTATGATCGGAATCATTAGTTATTTTATAACTTTGAAAATATCATGAAAACAGTTACTCAGGCGTGCCGACGATTTTGATATATTCATCAATATTTTTGATGATCATCTTTTTGATAACTAATTGATTTCTACGGTTCCATTTTCCTGAAACTTCTAGGACATACTTGTTCAATGGTAAGCGTAAAATATATTTAGCTAAATAACGATCTTTTAACAAGCCGTTAATTACGCGATCTTCAAGCTGAAGATTGATGCCGGTTAGCATCATAGGTTGTTCTTGTAGTACATAAGTATCTATTAAAAGACCTTCAAAGGTTTCCATGAGCGTCTTCCTTTCTATTAATTGTAACAATCTGACATCATTTTCTGATGTTCTTAACATTTAGTATAGCAAAAAAAGTGCATTTGAGCCAAAAAAGAAAAGAGTTGTCACCAGAAGTCTTTCGGCTAGGCAGCAACTCTTAAACGAACAAAAGATTGAGAAAAATCAATCGTTGTGATTTAAAATTTAAATTGGAAAACATTTTGGATCAAGTCAGGAAAGAGAACATATGCTAAGCCTAAAATCAATAGAATAGCCAAGACAAACCAGCCAATAGTACCAAAGAAATATTTTATTTTTTCTAACATTGCATTCACCTCCCTATCAGTATACCATGGATTTTGCATAATCATTTATTAAGAAACAGCAAAATATCAATGTTCTTGTTGAAAACTAAGGTGCATTACACGAAAATATTCGTTACAATATGAGAGAAAAGGAGTGGTTTGATGTTTATTTGGTTTGTTCGTTTGTTGACAGCCGCTGTCATGGTTGTCACATTCATCCCAGATACTCCATTAGTTTTTTTACCAGTTAACACGTTTCTTGCGTATCTTCCTATAGAATTATCCTACCAGATTTTGCGAAATAAGACCAAAAAGAGTAGTTATGTATTGTTACCAATCTGGTTACTCTTTTTTCCTAATATCCCTTACTTATTAACTGACTTTGTTCACGTAAAGAGATTGCACATTTATGCGCCAGCCGAGTTAGCTGGGATACCAGATGTTAGACACTGGACGCTGTTCGTGATTTTAGCGTTATTGGTTTTTACGTATGTTTTATTAGGATTTACTTTAGCTGAAAAAATCATTGAAACGTTCCCGCTATTTGGGCAAACGAGAGCATTGAAAAATTGTTCATTGATGATTTTTTCATTTTTATCTTCGCTTGGAGTGTATGTAGGAAGATTTCCACCGAGGATTCATTCAATTTATTTGTTCAAAGAACCTTTGAGGGTCATTCAAATTGTCTTTTTTGAATGGAGTTTTGAAAAATTATTGATTATTTTGTTATTTACTGTTTTTCATCTTTGGTTATTTTTTATGTTTTGGCTTATAAAAAAAGTTGTCATGGAAGCAGAAGGTGTCAAATAAATAGAAAAAAAGCTTATCTTAGTGTGACTCAATCGTCGAGATTACGACTTGTTTTGGGCACACCAAAGATAAGCTTTTTTATTTTCCGATTGAAATGAGTTGTAAGATACAATAGGCGATGCCAGATGCAATAACAGGCCCAGCAGCAATTCCTTTTAGGAAAACAACTCCAAGAATTGTTCCAAAAACTAAAGCTACAGTAATCTGAGGATCAGAAGCAATCAGACCAACTCCCTTTGAAGAAAGGACCGCAACCAAACCACCACAAAAAATAGCAACCCAGCCCATTGGTGATTTAAAAGCTTCTAACAAGTCTTTTAAACCAATTTCGCCCGTAGCGATCGGAATCAAAATTGTTGCAGTAATGATGGTAACTCCGATATTGATCCCTTTTCCTTGAAGCCAAGGATAGATATTTTTTGAAAGGGGAATCAATTTAAGTAAGAGTACAAAACCTGTCGCAATCAGTAAGCTTTGGTTTTTTGCAATAAATGCAATCAATAAAATAAGACCAAGAAATAACCAGCTTTCCATTAAGAGACCTCCTTTATTTAGAAGTTAATCATACCATTTCAATTATCCAAACAAAAGTGGAGATGTGGTGAAGCAATGAGAGAATAGAAAAAAGTTCGTGGATTGAAACACAAAAAGGCTGTGAGGCTCGTTCGTGCTTTAAATAATCAGAAAAAAATTATTTCTTAAAGGCAAACGGGGGTTCACAACCTTTTTAATTTTAATGTGTAATTGCCGCTTGGTACAATGGACAAGGTGTGCATCGTTTAGAATCATCGTTTTTCAAAGGCGCTAATGGTTGTAACATTCGTAGTCCGTTGAGAATCACTAAAATAGTACTGCCTTCATGACCAATCACACCAAAAGGTAAATTTAAAAATTGAAGGAAGTTTGAAAGAATCAATAAAACAATTACACCAACAGAAAAGACGATGTTTTGCTTAATGATTCGTTTTAATTTCAAGGAGAGACGATGACTGTATACTAATTTGTCTAAGTCACTATTCATTAAAACGAGGTCGGCAACGTCAATCGCAATATCAGTTCCTTTTCCCATAGCAATACCAAGGGTCGCGGTAGCTAAAGCTGGTGCATCATTCACACCATCACCAACCATTGCATTTGTCTGATACTTTATTTGTTCTTGTTTGATGAGCGCTGTTTTTTCTTCAGGCGTACACCCGGCATGAAAAGCGGAAAGACCTACTTGGGTAGCAATTGCTTTGGCAGTCCCAAGGTTATCGCCAGTAATCATACTGGTATGAATAGCAGATTCGTTGAAATAATGAATAGCAGCTGCCGCATTTGTTTTGGGAACGTCTAACAGACCAAGAATCGCTAATAGTTCATTTTCTTTTGAGAAGAAAATAACAGTTTTGCCTTGCTTCTCTAGTTCTTCAACAAGACTCGCCAATTTTTCATCTTTTTTAATCTCAGCTAGTGAATAAGCATGCTTTCCGACATGCCACTGACTTCCTTGATAGTTGGTGGTAAGGCCAAAACCAGTGATTTCTTCAACAGTCAATTGTTGAAATTCTTTAGTTGATTGACTTCCAAAATGAGTTGTAATTGCTTCAGCCAATGGGTGTGTTGTTTGGCTTTCCATAGCAACTAAAACGTTTTTGCTGACTGGATCATCTGTTAAAAAGAAAGAATCCGTTACAATTGGTTTTCCACGAGTCAGTGTTCCAGTTTTGTCAAAAGCAACTGCCTTTAATTCAGCCAACTGTTCTAAGTGAATCCCACCTTTGATTAAAATCCCGTTTTTAGCAGCGTTTGATAACGCAGCTAAGGTTGCGGGTGTTGCAGAGGCGACGAGGGCACAAGGTGAAGCGACAACAAGTAAGACCATTCCTCGGTAAAAACTTTCTTCCCATGTCCATCCAGCCAAAAAGGGAGGGAGAAGAATCATCAGCGGAACGCTAAGCAGTACGAGTTTGACATAAGTGTTTTCGATTCGTTCGATGAAGGAAGCTGTTTTTGTTGGCGTATTTTGAGCTTCCTCAACAAGTTGGATAATTTTAGCAAAAACTGTATCCGAACTAAGTTTCGTCACGGTCATCGTAAAGGGGTTTCCTTGATTCAACGTTCCTGCGAAAACTGGATCTTGCTGTTGTTTTTCCACTGGTACGGATTCACCGCTGATTGCTGCTTCATCAATTGTTGCTACTGGGCTCGTTAATTGACCATCGATTGGAATTGCTGCACCTTTAGGAACAAAGACTTTATCGTTGATTGTTAACTCAGTTACATCGACTTCCTTTGTTTCGCCACTCTCAAAAAGTTTTAAGGCACGTTGTGGTTGCAAATTCATCAAAGCGGTAATTTCTTTTTGACTTTTATTTGTCGTATATTCTTCTAACGCGCCACTTAAACAAAAAATAAATGTCAGCATGGCACCTTCAAAATAATTTCCAATCAAACACGCACCAATAGCGGCGAGAGCCATGAGCAAATCGACATTTAATGTATGGTCGAAAAATAATTCAGTCAAACCTTCCTTTGTCTGCTTAAAGCCACCAATTCCAATTGCCAAGAGATACAAGAACGGTGCAAAGGGGAGGGCAAGTTTAGTAAAGATGAAGCCTAAACTCATGAATACAAAACAAAAAATCGTAGAAATAAATGCTTTTCTTTTAAAAAGTTCCATTGGGCATTCCTCCTTCTCAAAATTACTATAGCATAGTCAAAATCTAATTGATAATAAAATATGCTAATTGAGAACGATAATGGTTATCAGTTGTATTTGCAGATTCTATCTATTATTCAAATAATAATTATTATCAATAAAACAATAAAAAAAGAAGCTGGGGTCAAGAGAAACCCCAACTTCGTTTCTTATTTCCTACATACTAATAAACCAATAACCAATTAAAATAATTCCTAGAATAATTCGATACCAACCAAAAGCAGTAAAGTCATTTTTCTTCAAGTAACTTAATAAGAATTTGATTGCTAAAATAGAAACAATAAATGAAACAAGTGTACCGACTAGTAAAACGACGGTTTCTTCAGTTCCAAAAGTATTTCCTTCCATCAAATACTTCACGATTTTCAACCCGCTAGCTCCAAACATCACTGGAATGCCTAAAAAGAATGAAAATTCAGTTGCAACAAAACGTGAAGCACCAATAATGATTGCACCTAAAATTGTTGCGCCTGAACGAGAAGTCCCAGGAACAAGTGCCAACACTTGGAATAAACCAACCATCAAAGCGGCTTGATAAGTAAAATCGTTTAATGATTCCCAACGTGGTTTTCTTGTTTTGTTTCTTTTTTCAACGATGATAAATGCAATCCCATAAATAATCAAAACAATAGCGACTGACAAGAAGTTATGAAAATGTTCCTCCAACCAATCATCAAGTGGTAATCCAATAATTACAGCTGGTAGACAAGCAACCACCACTTTGAACCATAAAGACCAAGTATCTTTTTTCTCAATTGCTGTTTTACTAGGTGAGAACGGGTTTAGCTTATGAAAATAAAGAACTACGACGGCTAGAATCGCACCTAATTGGATGACCACGTTGAACATTGACATGAATTGTGTGCTAGCATCCAGTTTGATGAATTCGTCAGCTAAAATCAAATGGCCAGTGCTACTAATAGGTAACCACTCGGTAATGCCTTCGATGATTCCCAAAATAACTGCTTTAATAACATTTGCAAAAAACATAAATTCCTTCCTTTCCAAACAAAATACATGTTATAGTATACCGTTCTTTTTTTTGAAAACCAAACTGTTTTAAAATATTAAGAAAAAATTTCTAAAGTTCCTTTCAACGAAAAAAATAACTACGTCAAGAAAGTCAACGTAGTTGTTTTTTCGAGTATTTTTGATTATAGAAAAGAATCACGAGTAAGTTCTTTTCCTTTTTCAATATAGCTAACATCATTGATCCCTAAAATAGTAAATTTTCCATCTTGATAAGAAACCTTTGTCACGCTACCATTTTGTAAACCAGCACGTACAGGTTGTTTTTCATCAATCAAATTTAGTAAGAAGGCAATCGTTAAACCATGTGAAACGACTAGAACATTTCCGCCACCGTGTTTCTCGCAGTGATGTGCGATATCTTCGAAGCCATTCCAGACACGTTCTTTCAGTGTTTGATAAGTTTCAGCCCAGCCTGCAGTATCTAAATCATAGACAGCATTTGCAATCTGTTCAAAGGTCACATCAGTGGTAAACATTTCATCAGGTGTTTGAAAATTCAAGACACGAGGGATGACACCCCACATTTCTTTATCATAGCCACCTTCAAGTGAACCAAAACACCACTCGCGAATTCTTGGGTCGATTGAATATGGAATTTCTTTTCCTTTTAAATGCTCCCCTAAAATTGTACGAGCAGTTTCGATTGCGCGACCGCTATCACTTGAATGAGCAAAAGCGAATTCAATTTCTTTTAATCCACGTCCCAGATGACGTATACCTTCTTTTCCTTCACGTGTGAGTGGCGTATCACACCAACCTTGGACACGCTCGATCGTATTAAACATGGTCTTTCCATGTCTGACAATATAAAGAGTTGTTTCAGTCATTTGAACATTCCTCCTAAAATAGATTATGCATTGAAAAATGGATTTGTTTGTTTTTCATGTTCGATGGTAGTCGCGTCACCATGCCCGGGATAGACCGCGAATTCATTTGGTAAAATAAATAATTGCGTTTTGATACTATCTAGTAATTGTTCTAGATTACCAGTATACAAGTCTGTTCGTCCAATACTTCCCCGGAATAATGCATCACCAGAGACGACAAAGTCATCAAAAATAAAACTGACACTTCCAATTGAATGTCCGGGGGTAGGTACGACCCGAAAATGAATGTCACCGAGTGTATATTCTTTCATTTCAAATTCGTATTCAGCAGGGGCAACGATAATATTATTGATGTCATCGTGACGACCAAGCCCAGAAAGGTTAAGGATCGGATCGCCTAACCAAGATTGTTCTAGTGGGCTGACATAAACAGGGATGTCATAAAAATGACGTAGTTCTTCCACGGCACCGATATGATCATAATGCGTGTGTGTCAACAGAATAGCTACAGGTTGCTGAGTGGTTTTAGCGATTTGCTGACGAATCAAATCAGCGTCTTCTCCGGGATCGATAATTAGTAGTGCCTCGTCGTTATAAACTAAGTAACAATTTTCTTCGATAGGCCCAGTTTTTAGACGTTCAATGTGCATAAGAATTCCTCCAATATGTTTTCAAGCAAGTCGAATTACTTACTATAGTATAACGTATTCCTCCTGATCAAACAAAAAAGCTCACTTATCTGAATTATCAGACTATATGAAAAGTATTTATAGATTTTAAACGGAAGGATAGTGAGTTTTCATCACATTTTAATTTGTCCTTGTTATATTTAACTCATCCAAAAATCCAAATTCTATATCCTATATCCCTGCCCATCCAGCAGGGTGTTTTTTTTTGCTCAAAAACGAAAAAATGTTCGTTTATTGTATTTCATCCTTTGCGAATGAGTTTTTTTCAGGTAATCTTATAGACGAAAGAAGGAGGCGGATGTGGTGAAACAATCAAAAATCTCTGTGCGAAATCTTGTTGAATTTATTTTGAAAAGAGGAAGCATTGATAATCGCAAAAAGAGTAACCATACCGCATTAGAAGGCGCAAAAATTCACCGGAAGTTGCAAAAGCAAGGTGGAGATACTTATGAAAAAGAAGTATTTCTTAAGAAAACGGTGGATTTAGACGGTTACCAATTAACGATTGAAGGCAGAGCAGATGGAATTTTTCAAAAAGAAGGTATTTATTATATCGACGAAATCAAGACTTCTGAACCACGCTTTGAAGATTTGGAGAAAGAACAAGTTGAATTGTTCTTTCATCAAGCGCGAGTCTATGCTTATATCTATAGTCATGAGCACGACTTGACAGAAATCAATTTACAATTAACTTATTTTCAAACAACGGAAGAAATTATTACTCGGAAAATCGAGCATCAAACGATTGAAGAGTTAGATACTTTTTTTACAAAATTAGTAGCGGATTATCAAGAATGGCTGATTTTTTCTGAGAATTGGCGGACTGTTCGGAATGCGTCGTTGATGGCATTGAAATTTCCTTATGAACAGTACCGAAAAGGACAACGTGAACTTGCAGTTGCGGCTTATAAAACGATCCGGACAAAACAAAAACTTTTTGTCGAAGCGCCCACAGGAACAGGAAAAACGATTTCAACGTTGTTTCCGAGTCTGAAAGCAATTGGCGAAGGTGAAGGAGAACGACTTTTTTATTTAACAGCCAAAACAATCACGCGGCAAGTGGCGGAAGATGCTTTAGTTGCCTTGAAAGATGTTGGAGCACAAGCAAAAAGTGTAACGATTACTGCAAAAGATAAAATTTGTTTTCTAACAGAAACAACGTGTAATCCAGACCAGTGTCCTTATGCCAATGGTTACTATAATCGGATCAATGAAGGTTTATGGGATCTACTGAATCACGAAAATCAGCTGACCAGAGAAGTGATTGAAAAATATGCAAAAAAACATACTCTGTGTCCGTTTGAATTGTCTTTGGATGCAAGTCTTTGGTGCGATGTGATTATTGGTGATTACAATTATTTGTTTGATCCAACTGTTTATTTGCGACGATTTTTTGAAGAAGAAAAAAATGAAGAGAACCTTTTTCTTATTGATGAAGCGCATAATCTGGTGGGGCGTTCAAGAGAAATGTATTCAGCAGAAATCTCTTATGCAAAAACAAAAAAAATAAAAAAAGAGATTCCAAAAGAATACGCAAAGTTACGACGACGTTTTACAAAAGTAGAAAAGGAATTCAAGCAAATTGAACAAGCGTTAGATACCAAAACATATCATCATCAAAAAGCTTCTGCAGATTCATTGACCAATGCGTTGTATCAAGTCAGTGAACATATCAAAGAATGGCTAGCTGAATATCCAGAGCATCCAGTGCAAGAACAGTTATTATCCTATTATTTTGAGGTGTTGCATTTTTTGAAAATCAGTGAGTTTTATGACGATCATTATGAAACAACAGTTGAGAAGAGTTTGTATGATTTGGTAGTGAAAGAATTTTGTATCGATCCAAGTTATTTTCTTGAGCAGTCATTAGCAAAAGGACGAAGTAGCTTGTTGTTTTCTGCTAGTTTTTCTCCGTTATCTTACTATCAAGAAACATTGGGTGGAAAAGATAGTTTGGCATATCGTTTGCCAAGCCCATTTCCAGAAGAAAATCAGCAAGTGATTGTTGCAAGTTATCTTGAAACCACTTATCGAAAACGAGAAACAAGCTTGCCGGCATTAGTTGAAACGATTGCACATTTCACGAAGGGAAAAACAGGAAACTATTTTGTTTTCTTTCCTTCTTATAGCTATCTAGATCAAGTAGTAACGGTTTTTAAAGAACAGTATCCTGAGGTGGAAGTACTAATTCAAGAAACAAAGATGGATGAGAACGAGCGCGAAACATTTTTATTGAATTTTCAGGAAAATCCTCAGGAAACCTTGATTGCATTTTGTGTATTGGGTGGTATTTTCTCAGAAGGCATTGATTTAAAAGGAACGCGCCTGATTGGTAGTATGATTGTTGGCGTTGGGTTACCTCAAATGAATCACGAACAAGAATTGATTAAAGAATACTATGACGAAAAAGAGCAGTTGGGATTTGCTTACGCGTATCAATTACCAGGGATGAATAAAGTATTGCAAGCTGCTGGTCGAGTGATTCGAGAGATGACCGATCAAGGAATTATTTTATTAGCAGATCGGCGTTTTGCTAGCCCACAGTATAGTCAACTGTTTCCTAAACATTGGCAAAATGCTGCAAAGGTCCAAACTTTAAGCGGGCTTGATGAAACGGTAAACCAATTTTGGCAACGAACGACAAAATAAACATCAAAGAAGGATCTCAGGACAAAACGCCAGTCGTTCTTAACACATTTTTCAATTAAAAAAAGCCTAAAATCAACGTTTTCAAAAACGAATTTTAGGCTTTTTCTTTATTTAGGCTACTTTTGTTCCAGCCTCTTTTTTGTTAGTGAAGAAAATCAATCTTTGCGTTAGTTCATCGAAAGGAAGTGAAGCTAAGCTTCTGTGGCAACTCTTGCAAGCAACTCAAAATACGTGTTTGCAAGGGCTGTTTTTTTGTTTGTTGACGCTAGGCGCTTTACGACATAATCTGATACGCGATGTTCCCCAAGCAACTCCTCAAAATAATTCATAACTGTTCAAAAAATTGAGCAGCAATTTTTGTCAGTTGCTTATTATTTTTTCGGAGTTGACCGCTTGGAGCCACAACCTTTATCTACGGTGTTCCCCAAGCAACTCCTCGAAATAATTCATAACTGGCCAAAAATATGAAAAGCAATTTTTGTTAGTTGCTCATTATTTTTTCAGAGTTGACCGCTTGGAGCCACAACCTTTAACGATAGTTAGTAAATTGCAACTCAATCGGCAAATCAAGTTTTCTTAATAAAGAAATTACTTCTTGCAAATCATCACGGCTTTTACCCGTCACACGAATTTGATCTTCTTGAATTTGTGCTTTTACTTTTAACTTGGCATTTTTAATTGCGGTAGTAATTTTCTTAGCACTTTCCCGGTCAATTCCACTAACTAAATCAGCATTTTGCTTAGCTTTTCCACCAAGTGCGTGTTCAGAATCAGAAAAATGAATGTTTTTAATTGGAACACCACGCTTAATCAATTTACTTAATAAAACATCTTTGATCTGTTCTAATTTAAAATCGTCATCACCTAAAACAACTAAACGATTTTGCTCTAATTTGATTTCAACGGTTGAACCTTTAAAATCAAAACGATTAGTTAATTCTTTGGTTGTTTGTTGAATGGCATTTTTTACTTCTTCCATATTGACCTCGGAAACGATATCGAAACTTGCATCTTTTGCCATGGATAATCCTCCTTATTGCTACAATTAGTTTTCTTTATTGTAGCATAGTGCCACATTTATAAAGTAGCCTTTGTTAAAATTCTTCTCATTTATCTAACAGGTGTTTTATTTTAATTAAGAAACTGTTATTCTTACATTTGAAATAAGGTGTAGAGGAGAGGTGCTCGTGAGCAAAGTGATGACTGTCTATCAAAAAAATGAAATGCTGAAGAAATTAGTGGTGATTTTGATAACCGGAGTAACAGCAGCTGTTGCTTTGAACTATTTTTTGATCCCAGCAAATGTTTTTTCTGCGGGGATGAATGGGATTGCACAAATCATCGCTTCTTTGTTGTATGAGTGGTTTCATATCCAAGCTGATACCGGAATCTTTATCTTCATACTAAATATTCCTGTGTTTATTTTAGGTTTTTTAAAAGTTGGTAAAGGATCTACGATTTTAAGTTTTATCAATGTTCTCGGTGTGTCGTTGATGACAACCATTATGCCAGTGGGACACGTAACAGATAATATTTTGATGAATGCTTTAGTTGGAGGCGTTTTGCTTGGGGTTGGCGCAGGACTTTCTCTTAAAATGGGGTTTACGACTGGTGGAATGGATATCATTTCTTTAGTTCTATCGCAAACAACGGGGAAGACTGTTGGTAATTATATGTTTATCTTAAATGGTATCATTGTTGTCATTGCTGGCTTCTTTTTCAATTGGGAGAGTGCGTTATATACAATTATTTCAATTTATGCTTTGACACAAGTCGTTGACGCGATTCACACAAGTCACCAGAAAGTAACGGCGATGATTGTAACGGTCAAACCAGACCAAGTAACCGAAGAGTTAATGAAAAATATGGTACGCGGACTCACTTTATTACCATCAGTTGGCGGTTATTCAAAAAAAGATGGCAAAATGATTATGATGGTAATTACACGTTATGAGTTATACGATTTAGATCAAATCGTTCATGAGGTCGATGAAGATGCCTTTATTAATATTTTGCCAACACAATCTGTTTTTGGTCGTTTTGCAAACGAGCAAGAACAAAAGACGTATCGTTCAACCGGTGTCTTGCCGGAACCTAAAAAGAAACAAAATCGTAAAAAAAGATAAGTAGTTAATAATAACTTTAATATAATAACTTGGTAATTAAAAAAATTCTTAGCTAAACGAGAACATAGCATCACAATTCTCATTTACAAATAATTAAAAAGAGAGTATGATAAACGAAAATCAGATGAAGGAGTGTCGACTATGACAGAAGCAAACCAAGACTGGTCTGCACAAGAAACAGAAGCAATCAAGGAACGAATTCTTTCTGCACTAGAAACGGTTATCGACCCTGAATTGGGAATCGACATCGTGAACCTAGGCTTAATTTATGATATTGAATTCAACCCAGAAGATGGCGACACAGTAATTAAAATGACGTTAACAACGATGGGCTGCCCGCTAGCAGATATCCTAACAGACTCCATTCACGATGCTTTGCGTGAAGTCGAAGAAGTGAAAAAAGTCGAAGTGAAACTTGTTTGGTATCCCGCTTGGACGACCGATAAAATGAGTCGTTATGCGCGGATTGCACTAGGAATCAGATAAAGAAAAAGTACGCGCTTTTTCGTAAATAAACTCGCAAATAGAACTCCTCTACTCGCCTCAATAAGAAAGCTAGTAGAGGAGTTATTTATACCCAAATTGGTAAAAAATGTTAGTATCAGAAACAAAGCTGAATTGGAAGGATTTAAAAAATTGATCAAAAAAATAGAAAAGATAACGGAAAAAGAGCTACAAGAAATTATCAGTATATGGTTAGAGAGTAACATCCAAACGCATCACTATATTGAGAAAAGCTATTGGGAAAAAAATCTTCCTGTGGTCGAAAAAGAATTGCCTAAAGCAGAAATTTTTGTCGATCAGATAGATGACAAAATTGTTGGTTTTATAGGAATTATGGATGGCTACATTGCAGGTGTTTTTGTGGAAGAAGCCTATCGAAATCAACAAATAGGGAAAAAACTTTTAAAAAAAGCAATGGAATTGAATGATCGGTTATCTTTAAATGTTTATGAAAAAAATAAACACGCAATTGATTTTTATCTAAAGCTAGGTTTTAAAAAGGCTCACAGGAACATCGATGAAGAAACCGCTGAAAAAGAATTAGTTATGGTGTGGGAAGCAAATTGAGTAGTAAGATTGGATGATTTTCTTTCTAGTTAACTTTTTCATTAGTAAAACTTCGATAACTGTAACCTCAAAAACGAGAGTAGGGCAACACTAAAAATCTAGTCGCTTTTAATCCATTTTTCAATAAAAAAAGCCTAAAATCAACGTTTTCAAAAACGAATTTTAGGCTTTTTTTCTGGTTAGGCTAGTTTTGTCTCAGCCCTTATTTTAGTGTCGTTTTTTCAATATTGTTAATAAATAAGTTATTCCAGTTGCTAAAAATACCATGAGACCTGCAAACAAGAATAAAAAGCCAATTGGAATCAAAAAGAAATTTTCGTGTAAGATACCGGATGAGTCGATATACTCGACTGAGTGTCCCTTGATGAAAAAGCAAGCAAAACCAAAGAGTAATAAGAAAGTTCCGATGAGAGTAGTAAATAAGTTGAACTTCGCTCTTTTTGTTTCACTGCCATCGTTGATAAGTTTTTCAGTCAGATTGTTCATGTTTGTTCCTCCTAAAATCAATTCATCAAGTGAAAGGTGAAAGAGATCTGCAATCATAATCAACAGTTCTAAATCAGGAAGATTTCGATCGTTTTCCCAGTTCGAAACAGCTTGCCTTGTCACGTTTAGTTGTTGGGCAAACTGCTCTTGTGTTAATGCATTTTGTTTACGAATTTCTTTTATTTTTTGTCCGAATTCCATGAGTGATTTCCTTTCATTGATGTGCTTTTAGCATAAGAAAATTCTTTGATAGATTCAAGAAAGCGTGGCTTGCTAACTGATAAACCAAGGGAAAGAGATGCTTGCGGTAATTTTTGTGTTGCTTTTCATCTTTTTAATGTCTTTATATTGTATTATAGGATAACTAGATAATAAAGAAAAAGAAGATTTTTTAGTATGCAAATGAATGAAAGCATGACACTTATTTTCTTTTAGATGAGAAATAAGATTAAATATATTTTCATAAATAACAGTTGTATAAGGAATAAATTAGAAAATCGGACTATACCTTGAAACATTTTATTCATATGGTACCCTTGAGAGCAGAAAAGGGGTTTATATATGAAAATCAGTAGTTTATTGTTTGCATCATCATTACTAATTGGTCCATTGGCAAGTCTCGGAACGGTTTTTAATCAACCGACACAAGCAGAGACGGCAAGTAGTTATGTTTCTAACTGGGCGCAGTCAACATACGGAAATGTTAATAACATCAAATTTACAGGAGATTTTTCTGACTATAATTCTGGTGAAAAAAAATTAGCGGTGGGCGAAACAATTAACATCAGCGCATCAATCAGTTTTTCGGGTGATAAGGAAGCGATTGAGCAAGCAATAGTTGAGTTTGAAAATGTAAATCCTAACTTGACGATTAACTATAACAATGATTTAGAAATTACTGGGAATAGTGGTACGTTTAGTTTTTCCGTTACGTTAAACACGTATTCTAGTAATCCTTGCTTATTTACTATCAAAATTCAAGACGGTGTACCAGGAGACAGCAATCATTTAACTCCATACTCTCAAACCGAAATGATTATTGCTGGAGAAAATTCAGATTCAAGTAGCACGACGGACTCAAGCAGTACAACGGATTCAAGTAGTACGACGGATTCAAGTAGTACGACGGATTCAAGTAGTACGACAGACTCAAGCAGTACAACAGATTCAAGCAGTACAACAGACTCGAGTAGTACGACAGATTCAAGCAGTACAACAGATTCAAGTAGCACGACAGACTCAAGTAGTACGACAGATTCAAGCAGTACAACAGACTCGAGTAGTACGACAGATTCAAGCAGTACGACAGACTCAAGTAGCACGACAGACTCAAGCAGTACAACAGACTCGAGTAGTACGACAGATTTAAGCAGTACAATGGATTCAAGTAGCACAACGGTTCCTATGGATAGTATTTCTGACACAAGTAACTCGGTAGTGGGAACAACTCACTCAGAAATAAATAAAAACTATGCATCTACTACATCAAATAGTAGTTTTAAAGAATCTAAAAATAAATTTCCTAAAACGAATGATGATTCTAAACCGGTGATTGCGTGGGCAGGAGTTGTTACGATTGTACTTGTATTAAGTACTTTCTGGTATCGTAAATATAAAAAAACGAATCAACAATGATTCATTTCAAATAGGTAGCAACAAGACGTAGATAAATGTTGTGACTCAAAAAGTTAAACTTTTATAGAGTGGAGAAATCCGCTCTTTTTTTATACTGTAAAATAAGGATGAATCAACTGCTTGAGCTGGAATTGAACGATCAAAAGTTTTCTGTCAGTACAGATAGGTCACCTTAGTGAAGTTTATGAATGCAAGAGGCTCAACTAATTTGAATGACTTTCGGAGGCCGATGATCATTCGTATGACTGATTCTTTCGTCTGTGTTGGGCTTTCTAGTTTTCACAGCTTCTTTCATTCTTTTAAAAGGCATTCTCAATCTGAAGCAAACAAACTTGTTTTCTAATTCTTTGATAGGATGGCTTGCTTCAGGTGTTTCTTTGACTAGATAAATAGTCATGAACAATTTCAAATTTCAATTCAAAACTGCATTTTCTCATACAAAAAAACCTCCAAAAGTTCGATCAGAAAACTGACTTTTGGAGGTCACTTCATTTTGTTGCAGTCTTTTTGATTAAAACCATAGAGGAAGGAGCATGGTACTCATGGCAATCCCTTGGTAGATTTCTGCGTCATGTTTTAATTGATAATACAAGTTTATGACTGCTTCTGGAAATGGTTGTTTAGTTTCAAGATAACTTAGCGTGATTGCATGGCAAAGCTTTGTAGCAACTAACTTTGTATTTTCAGTTTTTTCTAACTCTTGCGCTGCATTAAAAATCATCTCTTTGATTTTAGGCATTTGCGCCACTTTTTCATCTGAGTAAGCTACACTCAACTGGTTCATCATGATTACGAACTTGCTTTCAGACATAGAAACATCTCCTTGTGCTTAATTTAACACGTTTATTTAATGAAATCAAAAGACAAGCAACGACTTTAGTGGAAAGTGACTGATTATTTCTTGTTCAATGAATATATTTTTTTTGCTTTCAATAAAGCTTCATTGGGCTTTATTAGTTTTGTAAATGTATATTTTATGGAAGAAAAAAGTTATTATTTGTCCGCGCATTGTTGTTTTTTATTTAGAAAATAGAAAGCGCGGTGAGTTCCTTGTTTGAGATGACGTGTTGGTGATTAAGCAAGAGGTAGAGATTCTGCAAAGGACATATCGTTCCGATACCTAGGTAAAATCTGATTGGAAATGGTTTGTGTTCGTTTGCTAATATAATTTATGTTCCAAGGCGTACTACGCAAAAAACGAAAATTTATTTGGAACAAAGCGTTATGTTTGAAAATGATGCTATTTTTCTGAAATGGACATTGCATAAACCGTTTTAGGTAACCCTCGTGTAAGTAAAAGATAAAAATTGTTATTTTTTACTTTATCTAAAATTGATTTTGTAGTGGCTGTTTTAGTAAGAAATAGCTTTGTTTTAAAAATATAAAATAGGGGAGATACAAAAATGGTAAAGAAATTACTAGTTAGTACATTAATTTTAGGTGGGGTTGTTTTGGCTCCAATTACGGCAAGTGCCTGGGAAGCAGGAGAAACAGATCCCAATGAAGCTGGTGGACAAACGATCAAAGGTCAAGAATCTGGAAATGTAGCTGTTAATGGTTGGATTGGTGCATGGGATTCATCAAATCCAGAATCTCCAGATCCAACTGATCCGGAAGATCCAACAGTCATTGACGTCACAATTCCAACAACTGTTTTATATGCGAATAGCGTAGATGATGCTGGAAAACCTACATCAACAATTATTTCACCAACCTATAAGTTAACAAATAACTCAACATCAAATGATGTAAAAGTTTCTGTTGAAAAATTTAGTTCAAAAAATGCAATTGATGTGAAACAAGATTTATCAGTTGTGGCGACAGGTGAAGCAGCAGTTGCTTTACAAACCAAAGCAGGTCAAATGCTTAATGCAAGAACAAAGTTGGTAACTGTTCCTAAAACATCAACGAAAAATTTTGAATTCACAGGAAACATTGATCAAAGTGCATTCCCAACGGGTGATACTGATGCAGCATTGAGACCTACATATGACATGTCTCTACACTTTACAGCAGTAAAATAAGCAAATAAAGAGCTTTAAAGTAAAGGAGGGAGATTGACTAATCTTTCTCCTTTTCTGGGTTTTGACATAGGGGGATATCAAAAGATGGTGGAACAAAGAGCAAAAGAAAATAAGAAGAAAACAAGACGATTATTGATTTTATTACTGTTGTTGCTTGTTGCATTAGGATCATTTTTTTCATTTTACTTTTTCAGAGAAACGCCGAAAGTTATCAGCGGGTTGCCAGACGTTGAACAAAATTTAGAAAAAATGACAGATGAAGAAATGCTAAAGTTCATGCAAACAGAAGTCGACAAAGACAATTTTAATATCAACCTGAAACATGAGATCGCAGTTTCAAAAGAAACGAATGTTGCTCAGATCGCGGTGAAGAACAAACCGACGAATGCTTACAGCATCCAAGTGGCATATTTGCTGAAAGAAGGAAATGAACAGGTTTACAAATCTGGACTGATACCTGCAAATCGCCAATTAATGGAAGCCAAGCTAGCAAAAGATTTGTCAAAGGGTAGTCATGAAGTAACGATTGTTTATACGATCTATGATGACGAAAAGGAAATCAATCAATCAACGATCGACGGTGTACTATATGTTAGCTAGTAAAGGGGGCACTGCTATGTATGAAGGACGGTGGAGAAGGGCTGAACAAAAAAGGATGAAACAAAAATGAAAAATAGACAAAAGATGATCATTTGGCTGATGTTAGTAGCACTGCTACTTTCAGAAATTACTCATTTAGTGAGTATTAGTAATCAGGTTGTATGGGCACAAGAAGAAAGTGAAACGCTTCAATCAACTGAAAAGCAAGAAAAGACGACATCAACTGAAACTAGTGTGAATCAAATACAATCTGGAAAAACAACCGAAACAAGTCAAACTCAAACACAAAATAGTTCCCAACAAGAAGAAAATGAAGTTTCATCAAAAACACAAACATCCACTGAGCAAACGGTGGCTGAAAGTTCAACAAAAGAGGAAGTTGCGTCACAGACATCGAAAACGAGTATCCAACCACAGGCGGGAAATGTTGATGATAACCCTGGTGCTAAGGTAGCTTATGATAAAGCAGCTACATATTGGATTGGAGAAATAAGCGCCAGAGTGAAAACAGCACCCAAACTTGGAAATTATGTCGGAGCTACATCAACCATTGAATTTAATCTTCCAGTTGAGAATGCACCTGTAACATCTGCAACTAGTGGTATATATAAATGGGACTATGCGACAAGTATATATTTTGACGGTGTGTCATTTGTCGGAGGTGACGGTATTACCTTCACTGGATCAGCCGCCACATCAACAACGAATGGTCAAACTTTCAATCATTTTTATCTTGTGATAAAGCGAACGAAACCTGGTTCAAATATTACTGTTCCTTCTATAAGCTTGAAATATCATGGAGAGCTAAGAGCGGATGAATATATAAACTGGACTGGTGGGGGGTATGTTTGGAACAAAGTTAATTATTTTGAGAAAGGTACCGTTAGTCGAGGTATTTCAGGATTGGTTTGTAACCTTGAGAGTGTAGATATGCCTAGTAAATATTCTTGGCTCTATGATGAGTGGAGAAAAGTATCTGTCCGGAAAATAGCAAGTAACCTGTCTGACGCATTGAAATCCAATTACAGTAAGCTGGGAAAAAACGTGAATGATACTGTAAATTTTACAGTTGAAAGTAAAGCGAGTGAACAATATACAGGGCAGATCAATTTTATAGGAGACTATTTCTCTGACCTATCTCAATTTAAAGTTAATTTATCCAGTAACTTTTCTAACTATGTTCAACTTGAAAAGACGGGTTCAACTGGCACAAAGATAAATTATCGAATGAAGCGAGTCAAAGCAGGTAATTTTTCAGGTGACTGTTCTGTAACAATCAATACACGTCATGATGCTGAAGGGCGTACAATATCGATTTATGATGGAAGTCTGTTTTATTGGGCACTCCCGATGGATAATATTCCATTAGATTCGGCTTCAGCAAGTTTCAACATCAATGATGACCGACAAATCTGGGCAGACGTGGTGGAACAAACGATCGAACTTGGAACCTGGTCAGGTGAAATCCCCGCTGTTTCAAAAATGATTACTAACGTACGTTTAGAAGACGGAACAGCAATCAATGCTTCCGACTACACAGCGGAAGTCAACTCAGTTCCTAGCTTCGATAATATGACGGTCACGGACAAAATTGGTGTGAAAATTACACGTAAATCAAGTGGCGTCACTACTTATGTACAGGTACCTGTTAAAATGACTTGGGGAAATACCATTCAACTTCGAGGGTATGATAATGGGACAAGTGGTGCATATACCCTTCATAAAATAGGAAATACGTATCGTATTCGTTCCAGCTATGGAGAAAACAAAAATTATAGAAGTAACGGTATCCATGAGTATCGTAAAGGAATGACCTATCAGTCAATCACGTTACTAAGAGGAACCGGAAGAATCGATCAATTAAGTAGCACATACTATAAAGGATTCAATGGTGAAATCACAACGAATGAAGTAGTCAGTAGCTTTGGAACGAACGCACAGCAGTATATTCAACTGGGAGATGTCGTCCAAATATGGCATAAAGAACAGTGGCGAAACTCCTATACTAGAAATGGAAGTAATGTGAAGTATTCTGATATGGATGAAGGAAGCGTCTATTTTGCAGTAACTGCGGATGGTTTTATCCCGTATCGTTTGAATCAGTTGAAACCAAAAGAAACCACAATCACAATGGGGACCACCGATGCTGAGTTAGATAAACAAGCAGGTGATTTGATTGACTTTCTTGGAATGAATGGGAATGGCTTGAAAGTTTCTAAGATCGCTGAGTATCCTGACCGGTCCAAAGCGGGAACGGCAAAAGGAAAAGTATTGGTAGAAGAAACGATTGACGGGCACACATATACTTATGAATACGAGGTGCCTTTCAAAGTTACGGATGACCGACAAATCCGGGCAGATGTGGTTGAACAAACCGTTACTTTGGGAACACAAGCAGATGAACTAGCTGACGCTTCAAAAATGGTTACCAATGTTCGTTTGGATGACGGGACTGTTTTAAATTCATCTGATTATACGACGCAAGTGATGAGTGCACCAGATGTTGACAATATGAAAGTAGCCGAAAAAATCGAAGTTAAAGTAACACGAAAAAGTAACAAGGCAGAAACAACCGTTTATGTTCCAATCAAAGTAGCTTGGGGAAGTACGATTCAGTTACGTGGGAAAAATGACCAAACTGCAGGAGCGTATACCTTACACCAAATAGGTAGTTCTTACTACATCCGCTCTAATTATGGTCAAAGTGATTCTTACAGTGGGAACGGTGTGCATAGTAACTATATTGGCACACCTTATCACTCGATTAATTTGTTAAGAGGATCAGGAAGAATTGATCAATTGACAAATACCTACTACAAAGGGACAAATGGAAATGTTACTGCGAAAACGATGGTCGACACTTTCGGTACGAATGGTAAACAATTTGTTCAATTAGGTGATATCGTACAGATTTGGCATAAAGAACAATGGCGAAACTTCTATACGAAAGATGAAACGGAAATAAAGTATTCAAATAAAGATGAGGACAGCACGTATTTCGCAATCACGGCTGATGGTTTTGTTCCTTATCGCTTAAATCAATTAGAAGTCAAAGAGTCAACGATTGTAATGAGCACAACCAATCAAGAGCTGGATCAGAAAAAAGACGATTTGCTTGATTTTCTTGGAATGAATGGAAATGGACTGAAAGTAACGAAGCTTACGCAATACCCAGACAGATCGAAGCCAGGAAAATCGACAGGGAAAGTTTTAGTCGAGGAAACCATTGGCGGAGTCAAGCTAAACTACGAATATGAAGTGACCTTTAATGTAACAGATGATCGACAAATCTGGGCAGATGTGGTTGAACAAACTGTCGAATTAGGAACACAAGCAGATGAACTAACTGACGCTTCAAAAATGGTTACTAATGTTCGTTTAAGTGATGGAACAGTTTTAGCTGCATCAGATTACACGACGCAAGTGATGAGTGCACCGGATGTTGACAATATGAAAGTAACCGGAAAAATCGAAGTTAAAGTAACACGAAAAAGTAACAAGGCAGAAACAACCGTTTATGTTCCAATCAAAGTAGCTTGGGGAAGTACGATTCAAATTCGCGGACGGACTGACCAAACGGCGGGAGCTTATACACTACGCAAAAAAGGAAACTCTTACTCTATTCAATCGAGCTTTGGGATGGATAAAAAATATCGAGTCGACGGCATTCACAGTATATTCCCTAGTTATTACTCCATGACGCTCCTACGAGGGGATGGTAAACTTACTGATTTGACAGGGACTTACTATAAAGAAAACACTGGGAATTTAACTACAGATAAAATCGTTAACGATTTTGGAACAAATGGGCAACAATCTGTTCAACTAGGTGATGTCGTCAAAATTTGGCATAAAGAACAATGGCGTAACTTCTATACGAAAGATGAAAAAGAGATTCAGTATTCAGGTAAAAATGAAGATATTGTTTATTTCTTGGTTACCGCCAATGGCTTTGTTCCTTATCGCTTAAATCAATTAGAAGCCAAAGAATCAACGATTTTAATGAGCACAACGAATGAAGAGCTGGATCAGAAGAAGAATGAACTGATTGATTTTCTTGGAATGACTGGAAATGGACTAAAAGTAACTAAAATGACTCAGTATCCAGATCGTTCAAAAGCGGGGAAGGCAGTAGGAAAAGTGTTGGTAGAAGAAACAATCGAAGGCATCACTCATACTTATGAATATGAAGTGACCTTTAACGTACTAAGCGACTTAAATGTTTCTGCCAAACAACTCGCTGATATTCCGTTAGGAACGACCTTATCAACAAGTGCCAAAGAGTATGTCACAGTTGATTCTACGCCAGAAGCCGAAGAAAAGCTGACTTTTGAATGGGTTGGTGAACCAATTAGCGGGACAACTGTTGGCCAGCATCAAGCAACGGTTCGCGTAACCAGCCAAAACTTCAATCAATCAGTTGATGTCGTGATTAATTACAAAGTATTGTATAGCAATAGTATCGTAATGGGGACTGATCCGTTAGTAACACTTAGCTTGTTGGACGATGAGGGAATGCCCAAGCTAGTTGCAACACCAGGAACGGCAAAAAATGAATTGACATTGCGTCCGCTATTGAATGTTTATCGTGGCTCAATGACGAATGTGCTCGTTTCACTACAAACAAGTACGGTTTATCAAACGCCGGATCAGTTAGCAACCACTTGGAATGGTTTGATTAAATCAGCAACAATCGAGTATGGGGATGTGATAACCGCATCGGGTACTAAGAAAGATAGTCCAACTTGGCAATTAAGTGGTTCAGAAACATATACGAGTCGAAATGAAGTGTTAGTGAAAGAAGCTGAAGGACAGACGGAGGCTTTCTATGAATTGACACCAAATGGTTATTCTTTATTACACGTTAATTGGTTGAAACCACAAGTGCAAGAAATTGAACAAGGGACGACAGAAGCAGAGCTGGATCAACGAATCAATGAATTTCTTTCGACAGAAAACTATAATGAACTGTCAGTGAAAGAATTCGAAATGTATCCAGACACCTCTAAACTTGGTGGAAGTATGGCTGTAATCAGCGTTGTCGAAACGTTGAAGAGCGGAAAAACATTTGCATATAGCCACACGGTACCATTTATCGTCAAAGCACCGAAGTTAACGCTGGCTGCAGATCTAACTGTTGAAAACCTGTCAAGAAGTGAGGAAGAAACCAATGTTGGCGATGAATTACTTTATGTTTACACGCTAACGAATAATAGCTCCGTTGCGTCACTTAAGTCAGGAAATCTTTCAATTGAGTTACCAGATGGATTGGAAGTCGTGACACGAAGTGAACAAAATGTGAGTATTGATGAGCTAGCACCTGGTAAAACGTTTACTTATCAAGTAAAAGTAAAAGTGACAGATGCTGCGTTGAATCAAAATCCAGTAGTTAAAGTAACAGGAAAAGCAACAAATGAAAGTTCAGTCGAGCAAGATATTCCAGAAGCTTCAATCGAGGTTCCTGGGGGAATTGTTAACGAAATTGATACTTCGGAAATCAACCTAACAATACCAACAAAAATGAATTTTGGTTCAGACGAAGAAAAAATCATCTCACCTGTTTACAAAATGGAAAACAATTCAACTGTACCTGTCGAAGTATCTGTTGAGCAATTTACACCAGATACAGAACTAAAAGACAAGAATTTATTACTGAAAATTGTTGCTGATGGACAACCTGTGACTCTTTACGAAAATAATCAAGAAATCAACCGAGCACATCTATTGCTAACTTTAGATGCTCAAGAAATCAAACAAGTTTCATTTGAAGGTTCTGTTAATAAACAAACGGATGTATCGAAATCATCTTCTAACATGCGGTTGAGATTTAAATCAACTAAATAAATCCTAATGAAAAGATTTTGGAGAATCAAATTACTTGTTAAAATGGATAATTAGGTAACTGGGACAGCTTTTAGTCCCAGTTTTTTTTTGAAAAATGATGGAAGAGTTATAGAAATGAGGAATTAGTGAAAAAATGTACAAAACTATTGAAAACGGTTGATTTAACTGTAAAGTAGTAAAAAGGAGAAGAAAAGTTTAAAGGAGCGATTTTTGTGTATTCACCAAGTGAAATTTTAGCAATCAGCATTGAGAATGGTCAGAAAAAAATTGAAAAAACATGGATAGCCAAATGGATTTTAGGCTTCATTGGAGGCGCGATGATTTCTTTAGGTTATCTAGCATATATTCGAGTATCGGCTTCGATTCCAGCAGATTTAGCCAGTGTTCAGGCGTTAGTTGGCGCATCTGTTTTCCCAATTGGATTAATTGTGATCTTGTTGGCCGGGGGAGAATTGATTACTGGGAACATGATGGCTGTGAGCACAGCATGGATGGCAAAGAAAGTTTCTTTTAAAGAACTTTTACTAAACTGGTTAACGATTACATTAGCAAACTTATTGGGTGCTTTTTTTGTTGCTTATGCTTTCGGACATGTGTTGGGTTTAACGCATAGTGGCGTGTATTTAGATCAAGTGCTATCATTAGCAGAACATAAGGTCAATGTTTCGTGGGAACAAGCAGTCATTTCTGGTATTGGTTGTAACTGGTTTGTTGGACTTGCTTTATGGTTATGCTATGGTGCGAAAGATGCTGCTGGAAAAATTTTAGGTATTTGGTTTCCCGTGATGATCTTCGTTGCGATTGGTTTTCAGCATAGTGTGGCAAATGCATTTGTTATTCCTGCGGCCATTTTTGAAGGCTCATTAAGTTGGGGAGAATTCTTTAGAAATTTCTTGTTAGTGTACGTAGGAAACATTCTTGGTGGTGGCGTTTTTGTTTCAGGATTTTATTATTTAAGTTATAAAGGTCACTAAGAAAAACGATTGAAAAACGATTCAACTAACCGTTCATTTTAGAAATGAACGGTTTTTTTAGTTTGTCTATTTGTTTTTTAATAAGTAAGCATAACTTTTGCAAAAAAAAATCGAAAGTAATAGTCTGGAATTAAGATAAATTAGAAAAACATAAAAAGAGAACGCTTTGATTGTGAGTGAATTGCCATAAAAATGTTGTTATATTCGCTGAATGGCTAGATTTTATTTAGTAAATAATTGGCAAATTGCCATTGTTTAAAAAATTTTAGGAGGTGGAAAATGAATAAAGGGGTTAAAGTGATTGGAATCATCGGAAGTTTGGTTATCCTTTCAATCTCGTTGACGGTTGCATTGATTTATTCACTGTATCAGTTGCCAACTTTCTTAGAGAATGTTCGATACTTTATTGTTACTAATTTTTACTTTCAACAATATATCTTTTGGATTGCCATTGTATTTAGTATTCTTGTTGCCATATTTATTCTATTCATCCTTTTTTATCCAAAAACCAAGACAACCTTTGTCTTGAAGCGAGAACATGGAACTTTAGCTGTCGATAAAAAAGCGATTGAAGGATTAGTTCGAACGAAATTACAGGCAGAAGAATTTATTCATTCCCCTAGAATTGTGGTTCGTGCAACAAAAAATCGAATCAAAATCAAAGTGAAGGGTGAATTGAAGCGAACTTCTTCGCTAATTGGGCAAACAGACCAGTTGATGAAGGAGATCGAAGCAGAAGTCAAACGATTGTTAGGGGTAAATGAACCTGTTCAAGTGATAGTCACTTATCAGCAATTTCAAAAAGCAACAAAAGAAAACAAGCACTCTCGAGTAGAGTAGGAGGGCAAAAAATGAATCAATTCTTTTCAACATACAAGCTCCCTATTATCTTTGGGGGTCTTGGGCTCATTTTAGCGATTTTGTGGTTAACTGTAGGATTTTTTAAAACCTTGCTCATTTTGATTTTAACCGCAATCGGTATCGCAATTGGTTTTTATCTTAAAGAAACACATCTTTTAGATGATTATTTTAAATTTTAGGAGGAATGGATAATGGCACACAACGAATTCAAACCTGCAACAGAACAAAAAAATACAAAGGGGATTGATCAAATGAATGGAGAACTAACTTTTGAAGACAAAGTGATTCAAAAAATTATTGGAATTGCTTTAGAAGATGTGGATGGCTTGCTAACTGTGGATGGCGGATTTTTCTCCAATATTGCTGAAAAATTAGTGAGTACAGATAATGTAACAGCAGGAATCGACACAGAAGTTGGTAAAAAACAAGTAGCTGTTGATATGGATGTTGTTGTTGAATACGGCAAGGACATTGAAGGTATCTACGAACAAATGAAAGAGTTAATTGGTCGTGAAGTGAAAAATATGACTCACTTAGATGTGATTGAAGTTAATGTGAACGTCGTTGACATCAAAACACGCGAAGAATACGCAAAAGAAAGTGAAACAGTTCAAGATAAAGTAACGGACGCAGCAAAATCAACTGGTGAGTTTGCTTCAAAACAAACCTCTAAAGCGAAAAAAGCTGTCGACAAAGGAACGCAACGTGTGAAAGAAAACACTGAACCTCGTGTGGAATAATAAAATAATTTAAACTTGTAAAATTTGAAAAGGAGTGAGTGACATGGGCTTTATTTGGTCATTAATTGTTGGTGGTATCATCGGAGCTGTGGCAGGTGCAATTACGAAGAAAGGTTCTTCAATGGGAATTATTGCAAATATTGCTGCAGGTTTAGTTGGTTCTGCATTGGGACAATGGCTACTAGGAAGCTGGGGACCAAGTTTGGCAGGAATGGCAATCATTCCGTCAATTGTTGGTGCAGTGATCTTAGTGCTAATCGTTTCATTCTTTGTCCGTAAAATGGATTAAGTTTGGTTGAAATAGTTTATCTAAAGTGAATTGAAAAAAGGTCTGGAAGAATTCTTCCAGACCTTTTTTAATTACTAATTAAATTGAATTTTAGTACCAACCGTTTGCTAACCAGAATGATTGAGCAGCTTCCCAAGAACCATAACGTGAAGAAACATAAGCGTCTGCTACACGTTCTTGATTGGCAGCTGAGTAGTCACCGTTCAAGTATGATGAATCTAATTGGTAACGACCGATGTAGCGACCGTTAGTTGCTGTATAAGAACCGCTTGATTCTCTTTGTGCGATCCATTCTTTTGCAGAGTTAGAAGTAGTAGCTACTGCTTCTGTTGTTTCAACTGCTGGAGTTGCTTGAACTGTTTCTTGAACAGGTGCTTGAGCAACTTCTTGCGTTGTTTCTTGTTGAACAGGTTCAGCTTGAACTGCTTCTGTTTGAGGTGCAACATCTGTTGTTGAGCCTTGCTCTGAGGTTGGAATAGTTAATGTTTGACCTGCAAAAATCAGATTGATATCTGAAATTGAATTAGATTGAGCAATATGGTTAATCAAGGAGTTATCGCCAACATATTTTTGTGAAATAGTTGATAATGAATCGCCTGATTGAACAGTGTACGCTTCGTCTGCGTGTGTTGTTGTTCCCATAAATAATGCAGCGCCGGCAGCCAGAGTTGTTCCTAATAGTACAGTTTTAAGTGATTTCATATAATATATATTCTCCTTCGAATCATAAAAGTTTTTGTTAAGTGTTTTTCAACATGGACATACTTTATCATGTGAAAAGATTTCATAGGTAAAAGATTGATGACACTTTGTAACAGAATCAGGTTTTTTGTAACAAAAATATTATCAAAAAATGTGGGTAAAATGAAAAAAAGCACATAAAGTAATCACATCAATGATTTTTAAGGGTGAAAAATGAGAAAGTATGTTCTGTTTTTTGCGCGTAAAAGCAAAAAAAATTTCGTATTTAAAGGAATTTTTGAAGAAATAGTGCATATATTTTTGAATTTAAGTAGGTGATGATACAATAAAAGAAAAGGGAGGCGGTTTCAATGACTATCAGTTATCAAAACATCTTGGTTGCTGTTGATGGATCAAAACAATCAGAAAAAGCTTTTTCTGAAGCAATGGCAATTGCCAAACAAAATCATGCAAGTTTATATATTGTTTCGATTATTAATGAAGTTGAATTAACCCATAGTGCTTACGCATTTTCAAAAATTTATGCAGAGGAAAAAGAAGCAATTGAATTGGAAATGTTGAAAAAAATCAATGATGCAAAGGAATATGGTATTGATTCGATCCATGCCGTCGTTGAGACTGGTGATCCGCGTGAGTTGATTGGAGTCGATATTCCTAATAAGGAACAAATTGATTTGATTGTGATGGGGGCAACGGGTAAAGGAGCAATTCAGCAAGCATTAGTCGGTTCGACAACTTCATATATAGTGACACATGCCCCATGTAATGTTTTAGTAGTAAAATAAGGAAAGTTGGTGTATAAAATGGTTCAACCACAAGATGTATCGGCTCCTAAAGAAAAAATCAAAGTGTTGTCAATTATTGAGGATGGCACGAAGACCAAGAAAGGCTACTCGACAGCATTTGTAAAATGGAAAGAGAAGAAGACGATTGCTGTTCGATGGGATGGGGATAATCGGCTAGATAAAGGGTTTCCTGTGACAACAAACGGCTATCATCCATCATGGTTTATTTTGCCTGAGCGACTAGCATCGCTTTACAGTCAAGATTTCGTGCATACACAACAAGCTCTGGATGATCTAGAAGAATTTTTACAAAAAAGGGAAGATTTAAATGAGTAAATCTTTTTTCTTCTATAGTATAGAAGAAAGTTGAAAACATGGGTTGTAGGAAATAATGCAACTCATGTTTTTTGTGTACAAAAACCAGCTAAGAAGAATTAGCTGGTTGAAGAGTTTCAAACGAACGCATAACAAATGTGAGTTTTGAAAGAGATAACGTTAGTTTTGTTTATTATATAAGATGAATAACCACACAATCAGCAAAATAACTGAAATCGTAAGCCCAAAGACATACTTGGTTAGCAAAGAGGAAGTCTCCCAATGACGAATAGTAAAAATTTGATAAGTGAAATAAGCACTAGGGAGAGAAGCAATTAAAACGGAAACTTTTTTTCTCGTCCAGTGAATATAATAGAATGTAATCAAAGCCATAATAAAAAAAGGTATATAAAAGAATAATTGACCCAAGATCAGCATGGGGCGCCTCCTATATTAAAATAAGTCCATGTTACAAAATAACATGTTAAGTTGATTGGTGCAAGCACATTTGTGATAAGTACGCAATTAATCTGCTGATTGATTTTGATTGTCTCACAAATTCCTGATATAATCAGACCTGAAAGAGAGGATGAAAATTTTCATGGACCATGTGATATTAGAGATTGACTTACATTTAGTGAACAATATTCGAGTGATTTATTATGTTGTCAGCAACAGTGTAGAAAAGCGGGTGTTGACGAATAAAATCAATGGTATTTTAAGCAAAAAAGAGGTTCACCGTTTTAATAATGGCGAAGAAGAATTTTATAGTATTCCGGTTGAAAAAATCATCTACACAACAGTAAAAGTTAGAAAAGATTTGGATACGAAAAAAATCTATGAACCAGTTTTTACTACGTATTAACAATGGAGGAAGAAAAAATGAATCCATATGATGAACAAATCCAAGCATTGATTGCTGGAAAAATCGAAAAAATCGAGGTCAAGCATGATGAGGTAATGACCTTCCGGGAAGCTTGGTTAAAGTTGGAAGACCGCAAATATGTGGTTGGAAAAGCATCCTTGAACGGAAACGTTACCTATCACTATGATCCAACACGTTTATATTAGTTTTTGACAAAAAGCTAGATTAAGAGCGTTGACTAGGGAAAAATAAGCCCAATGAATCAAAAGTGATAGCAAAATAAAAATTATTTAGCCGTCTTGTTTGAAGAAATAAACCTATTGCAGGAAAATTTGAAAAAATTACCGTTTCCCAAAATAAGCATCATTAGGATAGCTAAACCAGCTAGCTTGTAGATAACTGTTTAGAAAAGCAAGATCCAGAAGAGGGTAAGAAAACCTGATGTGGTTATTTAACTGTTATTAGTTTAACAACAAAAGAAAGTTACTCAGAAAAACACTAGCATAATAAATAGACTGGGCAAAAACTAAAAACCAGTCGTTCTTAACACATTTTCAATTTAAAAAACGCCTAAAATCAACGTTTTCAAAAACGAATTTTAGGCGTTTTTCTATTTAGGCTACTTTTGTCTCAACCCATGTTTACGGATAGTTAGTTGTAGCTGAGTGTTATGTGTTACAATTTTTGATAACATTATTTGTGTTATTTCCATGGTGGTTTCCTCGGTAAGAAGTCTCTGTTTCATAACAATATGAGAAGTTATTTTTAGAAAGGATTCCTTATTCCTTGAAGCTTAACGCTTGGAGCCACAAGCTTTATTTAAACAGACTCTTGATTTTATCAGTGATTCCATCAACATCAATATCTTTCAAAAGGTGTTTTGCTTGCTCAACATAGCTACCAAGCTCATCTTTATGATCTTCGACAAATTGTTTTGCTTCGTCCAAGTTTCCTTCATTAACCATTTCTTTTACTTTTGCGATTAGTTCATCTTTATTCATTTTTACCCCATCCTTTATAGTTATTAAAAGTTATTAAAAAGTAACGAATAACAATATAAAATGCTATTACGCTCATGTTCAGATTACTTTTACATTCATAGTTTACCAGATAACGAGTGTTTTTTGAATAATAGTTGTTATGAAATTTGATTGCATTGCTAAAGTATGAGGGAAAACTCATTCCCTGGTCGGAGGTTTCTACCTTCTGTTTCTAGTTATAATAAGTGCAACATCATAGGAGGTAGGAAAATGAAAGTAGTTAAATTTTTTGTAGGAATTATTCTGATTGGCGGGTTAAGTTTGTTTGGATTAAAAATGTATACAGCAAATCAACACAGTGAATTTGCTGGTATAATGGACCAACTAAATCCTTTGGTAACAGAAGGAGAAGTTTATGTAAAAACGAAAAAGCCGGAAGCTGTCAATAGTTACGGAACAGCAACTTATATCCAGGAAGCGGTAGACAAAAATGGAAAAAAACGGACAGTTGAGTTTAATGGGATTGGTGTATTAAAGGAAGAGCGTTATTTGAAATTAACGAATAAAGGCGCACATGTCGAAACGTACGAAGAAGTCGACAAAAACGAAGTTCCTGAAAAGGCATTAGCACTTATTGGATAATCAAGATAAAAGCAGAATAAAAAAAGGAGTTGTGACGATTGTCGCAACTCCTTTTTGAAATGATAAGAAAACGTGAACCCAAATTGGGATGGTAGGGTTCGAACCTGCAATTGCTTGATTCAGAGTCAAGTGCCTTACCAGTTTGGCTACATCCCAATGACTCAATGCAAGTTTATGTTAGCACTTATTTATAAAAACGCAACTAATTTATCTTGCCTGTTATTTGTTTTTTTTGATTCGCTCGATTCGACGTTCGATTTTTCTAACCAGACCAGAAGGTAGACCTGTAACTTCAGCAACGGAAATAGTTGACGAGAGAAGTTTTAATTCAAGTTGTAGTTCATTTTTCAAGTGATAGATATTTGCTAAACGCTCAACATATTCAAAGTGAGTATATTCGGTTTGTAAAATCAAAAATTTTAGGATATCAATCGCTTTTTCCAAATCTTGCTCGGCGTAATACGCTAAAGCTTGACGATATAATTTGATTTCTAATTGGTTTAAAGAGGAAGGACGGTGGCGGTTTGTCCATTCGTTGACGGAAACTTTTCCCTGAACATTGCCAGAATCATCACGTACAAAAATGATTGGAATTTCATTTGGATTCGGTTTTTTTTGATTGAATCTTTCCATGATGATGCCTCCTCCTTCAAATAAGAATCTTCTTGTCTAAAGTATATGTCATTCTTTGAAAGAACGCTAGTTACTTTTTTCCAAGGTTAACATTTGTCCACCCATTGCTTCAAAAATTTCAGTGAAATTATCGATTGGAACTGCTCGATTTTTTTCGCCATAAGGGTCGTTCACGTAAATCATTTCCTTGTCATAGCCAGTTACGACACAAGCGTGAACTAGGGGAGTGACAGAAACTTCACCATTTTGGGTAGTCCAAGTCATAAAGTCAGTTTCATCAGGGACCTCAAACTCAATGGTGACGATGGTCCAAACCGGTTTTTCTTCATTCAAGGCTTCTTTGATATCAACAAGTGAGGCTTCTTTTTTTGCTTGTGCATGGTAGCTAGTGTGTACTACTTTTTGTGCGAGTGCAGCGATTGGTGCGACATAGACACCCATTGCCCAGTCTCCACCAGAAATATCACCAACAAATCCTTCATTTGGATCACCATGTGTACCATCTTCATTAAACACAGGGACATAAGTAAGTTCGTTTGCTAACAGGTTTTTGGTCGTTTCAAAACCATAGTAATTTAACAACATAGAAAGGGCAGTTACTTCACAGCCATTTTCTAGAGCTGGTTCGTCAAATTGGTTAGCAAGTGGAACATCTAAAATCATTTCATTCGCTTCATTGGATTTCTTTTTAGCTGGAGGCTTTTGGTCTTCTTGTTTTTGTTGTGCAGTTTCGTTTGAGTTGGGCGTTGTTAACCAATAGATTGAGCCAGCAGCAAGCAGACTAACGCTAACAATTCCACTTAATTTTTTTGCAACTTTCTTTTTCATAAGGACCTCCAATTATTCCGAAAGGGAACATCTTACATTCTTGCTATTATAATGCTTTTTTTGTGAATGTGAAATACTTTTACGTTAATTCCTGATGGAGAAGTTTACATAAAAAAATTAACAGCTAGTAATCATTTTTTCAACTATTTCAACTTAAAAAATGAGGGGAAGAAAAAATGAATAATTCCGTTCTTTTTTATGAATTTTATACGAAACTTTCGTGTTTAAAAGAGGTTTTATTTGTGAAAACGAAACCAGTAGGCTATAATGCCAATATGGTTTGTTCAAAAAAGTTATTAACAAGAATCAATTGGTAATGACAACGAACATTCTGCCTGAATAAATTACTTCAGGAAAGAAAATGGGGCAGCAGTGTAGGAGGATTTTGATGACGGAAGAAATGATAAATCTAGGAGAAAAGTATTCTTGTAAGCCAATTGGATTCACACAACCAGTTGTTGGAGAAGTTGTATCAAAAATGACGAATTGTGCCGTAGTCAAAGTTGCTCAATGTGCTGACGAAGACCAAGAATTATTGGAAGAGAAGTCCAGCATGGTTGTTGCAAAATATGATACATTTGAATAAAAAATAAAAAGGACAAGTAGTTCAAACATGAAAAAGTGTTGCTGCGTGTCCTTTTTGCTGTTTTTGAAAAAGTTCTATATACTTGACTTAATAAAGAGAAAAGTTTTCTTGAGATGAGAGAAGAGGGGTGATGTACGATGATAACAACCTTTACTTTGTTATTGTTTGCATTTGTTTTTGTCATGTTTTTATTTCTATGGTTCGTTCGTAGAGAAATTGTTTATAAAGCAGTACGAAATCGTTGGGTTTACTTGGTGGTTCCGTTTCTTGTGGTCTTAGTTATCTGGTTTACGATCATTAGTCAGCCAACGGTGGATGACTTGGCGAAAGCCGTTTTATCCGCAATGATATTCATCAGTTTTTTAATGGATAGTCGTGGGATAACGGAAGAAGGCTTGGTTTTAAATAGCTTTGATAAACGGGGCGTTCCTTTTTCTGAAATCAATCGAATCGTTTTATATCAACCCCAAGGCTCAAATGAAGTGAAAATGAACTTTTTCCGTAAGGGCTGGCGTGGACCGATGTTAAAATTTTCCGCTTCTTTAGAGGAGCTGGTGCCATTTTTAGCGCAACGATTAAATGATGATGCTCAGATTGATATTATGATTGATGAAGAGTGAGGACAAGGTTGTGTCACAAAGCGGTTAGCTTCGAAAAAATAATGAGCAACTGGCGAAAATAGCTTTTTATATTTTTGACCAGGTGTGAGTTATTTCGAGAAGTTCTTTTGAAAACATCGCAGCAAAAAGAATGAATGAAACCATTTTTTATTACGAAGCAGATTTTATTTTCTATCAAAATGTTTACTTTAAACTAAAAAGGAACACGTTTAGATTAATCCTAGACGTGTTCCTTTTTTATAATCTTGTAATTAGCTAAATACGCGGAAACGATCTTCATCGTTCATGTATTCTTTTTCGCCAGCAGGTGATTCAACAGAACCAAAAACTAATTGAGAACGTAGTTTCCAGTTTGCAGGAATATTCCATTCTTTTGCAACTGCTTCATCAATTACTGGATTGTAATGTTGTAAGTTTGCGCCAAGTCCTTGTTCGACTAATGAAACCCAAGTATTTGCTGTTGCAATACCATTTGATTGTTCTGACCAATCTGGGAAGTTGTCTGCATAAAGTTCAAATTGTTCTTGCAATCCTTTAACGATATCAGTGTCTTTGAAGAATAAAACAGTTCCGTAACCATTTTTGAAGCCAGCTAATTTTTGTTGTGTATTAGGAAAAGCTTCAGCAGGTGTTAATGGGCGAAGTGCTTCTTCTGTGATTTCCCATAATTTTTCGTGAGCGTCACCGAAAAGAATAACAGCGCGTGTTGATTGTGCGTTGAAAGCAGTTGGGCTTTCTTTGATAGCTTCTTTAATAAGTGCTTCTAATTCTGTGTTTGATAATGAAACGTTACGTCCTAAGTGATAGATAGAACGGCGATTTTTTAAAGTGTTTGTAAATGTAGTCATAGTATAGTCTCCCTTTGAATGTTGTTTTTTTACTTACTTTTTGTAATTGAATACAAAATGAAGTATATCATCTTACAAAAAGTAAGTAAATAGAAAAGCTCAAAAAAATGGAAATTTTTTTTTAGGAAAAAGTAAATGAGAAAGCAAAAAGAGTGATAGCGGTTACTTAACTGCTTTAACGACTTTTTTTAGTAAGTTTATCGAGAGGAACTATATAATTATTAAATGTGTGTTTTTTTATTCTTATTATTTTGTCATTGAATTTTACTTATTTTTATAGAAAAGAAGTATATATTTCTTAGATAAGTTTTTCAGTTAAATTTTTCAGGTAATATGTTTATTATTTTCTGAAAATTTAAAGAATTGGGGTATAGATTATGGAAAATCAACAAGATAAAGGCTTCTTTGGTCAGCCGAAGGGGTTATCAACATTGTTCTTCACAGAGATGTGGGAACGATTCAGTTATTATGGAATGCGTGCATTACTTCTTTATTATATGTATGACGCAGTTTCCAATGGTGGTCTTGGATTACCACGTACAACGGCCTTAGCAATCATGTCGATTTATGGTTCACTTGTATTTATGTCAAGCATTGTTGGTGGTTGGATTTCCGACCGTTTACTTGGAGCAAAACGAACAGTATTTTTTGGTGGAGTATTCATCATGTTTGGTCACATTGTTTTAGCGACACCATTTGGAGTAGGTGCTTTATTTATTTCAATGGCATTGATTATTATGGGGACAGCTTTATTGAAACCAAATGTGTCCGGAATGGTGGGACATCTTTATTCAAAAACAGATTTACGTCGTGATGCAGGTTTCTCAATCTTTTATATGGGTGTTAACTTGGGGGCATTATTAGCACCACTGATTGTTGGGACTTTAGGTCAAGAATATAACTATCATTTAGGTTTCTCGTTAGCAGCATTTGGGATGTTCTTCGGTCTACTACAATACATCATCCAAGGCCGCAAAACATTAGATGGTGTTGGAACAAAAGCTCCAAACCCATTAACACCAGAAGAACGTAAAGGTTTTATTCGTAACTTTATTATTGCGATTGTTGTCATCATTGCTATTTTTGGTGGTGCACAATTAACTGGTCATCTTTCTATTGATTTCTTTGTTAATTCGATTAGCATACTTGGAATTGTTCTACCTGTGTTCTATTTTGTAAAAATGTTAACGTCAAAAGATGTTTCTGCAGAAGAAAAACCACGAGTATTAGCATATATTCCCTTGTTTTTAGCAGCAATTATTTTCTGGTCATTACAAGAGCAAGGTTCATCGATTCTTGCGTTATTTGCTAGCGAACGAACACAATCAACTTTATTTGGTGTAACGATCCAAGCAAGCTGGTTCCAATCATTAAATCCAATTTTTATTTTTGTTCTAACACCTGTCTTCGTTACTTTATGGACGAAACTTGGACAAAAACAACCATCAACTGTTGTAAAATTTGCACTTGGGTTGTTATTTGCTGGGCTTTCTTACTTGTTATTGATGTTACCAGGTTTATTATATGGAACAGCTGGAAAAGTAAGTCCAATGTGGTTGGTTGGTAGCTTCTTCATCATTGTAATTGCAGAATTATGTTTATCACCAGTTGGTCTATCTGTAACAACTAAGCTAGCACCACGCGCGTTTGAATCACAAACAATTGCTATCTGGTTCTTAGCAGATGCTTCATCACAAGCAATTAACGCGCAAATCGCTCGTTTTTATACACCGGCAACTGAATCAGCATATTTTGGGATTATCGGAGTCGTTGCAATCATCGGTGGGATTTTATTATTCACAATCAAAGAACCAATTAAGAAATTAATGGGTTCAATTTATTAAAAAAGTTAGAGCCTAGGGCAGTTGATGTCCTAGGCTTTTTTTGTGGAGAAAACGGTAAAACTTTGAGATTAAGTGTAAAGAAAGTTTATGAGAAATAGGTTTGCCAACAAAACAAATATTTTTGATTGTTTTTTCGGAGCTGAATGTTTTATGTTGGAAGATTATTTGTGACGTTCCCAAAGCAATCCCTCGATATAATTTTCAATCACTTCAAAATAGAAAAATTTATTTTTTATGATTGCGTATTATATTGTTGAAGGGGAACGTTTTGAATCACAACCTTATCCACGGTGTTCTCAAAGCAACTCCTCAAGATAGCTTGCATTCACTTCAAAATATGAAAAGCTATTTTGAGTGCTTGCGCGCTATCTTATCGGAGCTAACCGCTTTGTGTCACAACCTTTTTTAAAAAGTTATTTCTTTTTACCAAAAACCTTGATAAGTAGAACGAATGTTCAGTTTTTTTGTTATAATAGAAGAGCATCAAAAAGTAAAGGAGGAGTAAAATGTCTTTACAATTTATTCTCGGCTCAGGTAAGAAAGATCATCGAACAGCACTGATTGATGAGGCAACGACTTGGTTAGAAGCAGCTCCTCAAAATCAAGTCTTTTTCCTTGTACCTAATTACAATAAGTTTGAACAAGAACAAGAGTTATTAGCAATGTTACGTCAGCGCAAAGGAACACAAACCTTTAGTACGACAAAGGTGCAAGTCTTTAGTTTTTATCGACTAGCATGGTACATTTTGCAACAGACAACTTTGCTTTCAGGTAATAGCATCACCGAGTCTGGCTCAGCAATGATTCTACGTCAGATATTAGAAAAAAACCGCGAAAAGTTGACCATTTTTCGTGGAGAAGTCAACAAAAAAGGATTCATCAAGCAACTCCAAGAATTATATGAAGAAATGCGCACAGGAAACATTCACCCAAGTGACTTAATAGCTAGTGTAACTGGGGAAAGTCCCAAAGCAGCAGACCAACAATTGAAAATGCAAGATTTACAGTTGATTTTTTCTGCGTATGAAGAAGAACTATTTGAGCGAATGCTGCAAGCAGAAGATGCTTTAGCTATTTTAAGTGAGTATCTTTATCAACAAGATTTTCGCCATGTAAAATTTTTGATGACGGGTTTTTCTCGGATCAATGCCCAGGAGTATCAGTTGTTGAGCGCAATGATGGTCAAAGGAAACCTGGTTGTCGATTTATTACTTGATCGACCTTATCCTAATGAAGTGCCTGAACCCTTAAATCTGTTTCACGAAACAGGCAAGTTATATTTTCGCTTGTTGAACGGGGCAAAAGAACATCGTGCACCGATTTTGATTGATCAATATGCACCAGCGAAGGAAGTGCCAGAAGCGTTAGCCGCATTACAAGAGATGTGGGAAGAAACAAGTAGTCAAAAACAAAATCGTTCTCGAAAAGTTGGCGCACAAAAGACGATTCATTTGTGGGAGGCGGAAACACCAACGGAAGAAGTCCAACAGTTGGCCGTGGAAATTCGCCGCTTGGTTAGCGAGGGGGAATGTCGGTATCGCGATATTCAAGTATTGACGAAAGATATGCTTCTTTATGGCAATTTATTAAAGCCGATTTTTCAAGAAATGGCGATTCCGTTTTATCTCGATGAAGAGCAGTTGATGGAGAACCATCCTTTGATCGAGTGGATCAACAGTCTGTTTGCTTTGGATCGCTACGCCTATCGTTTGAGTGACATTATGCGATTTTTCAAAACGGAGTTATTGATTGCTCCAGAAAATCAAGAATTAGAGCAGGAACAATGGCAATGGATCAGAGATGATTTCCGCAAAAAATTAGATCTCACAGAAAATGTTGCCTTAGCTTATAATTATCAAGGAAACTACTGGACTCGCGCAAAGGATTGGACGTTTGTTTCTTACAACTTTGAAACAGAGGAGCTGGAAGACGTTCAAGAACTGCAAGAGCAGTCAAATGAGATTCGTCGTTTATTCCAGAGTAATATTCCGGGTTTCTTTAAAAAAATCAAAAATTGTGAAAATGGTCAAGAAGCTGCTAGTGTTTTTTATCAGTTTTTAGTGACCAGTGGTGTCCGTCAACAACTGTTATTTTGGCGGAATCAAGAAGTTGCACGCGGAAATTTAGCACAAGCCAGAAATCATGAGCAAACGTGGGGTGCGTTGATCGACTTACTGGACGAGTTTGCATTGATTTATGGGGAAACCAGCTTTGAATGGGAAACATTCCAAGACATTATTAGCAGTGGACTAGAAAATTTAAGTTATGGGAAGATTCCTACAGCAATTGATCAAGTTCAAGTAAACCGCTTAGAATTAGTTCGTCCAAATCAAGCAAAAATTACCTTTGCTTTGGGCCTGAACGATCAAACTTTCCCAGCTCGTCAAGAAACAAAAGGTCTGCTATCTAGTGAAGAACGAGAACAATTGAATCAAGCATTGGCTGAAGATCAGTATTTGTTTGATCCTGCAACGGAAAGTATGTCTTCTGAACCTTTTCAAGCATATTTGGTCTTTCTTTCAGGAACAAAGCGACTTTATTTAAGCTATGCACAAAGTTACGATACGGATCGAAGTTTGAAAATTTCTCCTTATTTACAACGAATCAATCGTTATTTAGCAATTCCAATTGAGAAAAAGACACGATTGACGGTGACCAGTGAGCCAGCGGATTATATTGGGACGTATCGGAGTGCCGTTGATACGTTGAACCGAATGTTTCGTTTGGCAGCAGATGAGAAACAACAATTAGCGAAAGTATGGACTGAATTGAGAGAAGTCGTTCTCCATTCTCCTTGGCGGAACTTTGCTTTACGTGTATTTGAAAGTCAGTCTCATTTGAATGTTCCAGTTTCATTACCGACAGAGTTAGCAGAGCAGTTATATGGAAAAGAAATCTATACGTCTATTTCTCGTATGGAAAATTTTTACAACTGTGAATATAAATATTTTGTTCAATTTGGCTTGAAGTTGAAAGAACGGATGATTTATGGACTGACACCAGCAGCAACTGGGGACTTTTATCATGAATCACTGGATCGCTTCTTTAAATTATTATTTTCAAATGAACTTTCACTCGTTAACATGACGGAAAAAGAACGCCAAGCATTTACTGAGAAAGTTCTCCAAGAAGTTTTTGGTGAACTGCGTTTTGAAATTTTAGATAGTTCTGCACGGATGAACTACATCCGTTATCAATTGAGCCAAACAATCCAAAAAGTAGCGTGGGCGTTACAAAAACAAAGTAAAAATACCGGTCTCCATCCGTTACAAACGGAGATTTTATTCGGACAAATTGCTGGGGCAAAAGGAATCCCGGGTTTGGAATTACCTTTACAAAATGGTGGAAGACTACATGTTCGCGGAAAAATCGACCGTATCGACACGGCCACGGAACAAGACGAAACCTGGTTAAGTGTTGTGGACTATAAATCTAGTGGGCGAACGTTTGATGTTACGGAAGCTTACTATGGAATGGCCATGCAACTATTGACTTACTTAGATGTTGCCTTGATGGATGCAGTACGCTTAACCGGACAAGCCACAGTCAAGCCTGCTGGTTCCTATTATTTACATGTCCACAACCCTGTATTAACCGAAAACGAAGAAATTGAAAAGAATACGTTGAAAAAGTTTAGTTATGATGGCGTCTTTGTTGATGATCCGGGATTGTTGGAAGTTCTTGATCATTCGTTAGAAGCGAAAGAGCAATCTTTGATTTATCCAGTGAAAAAAAATGCGAAAGATGAGTATCAAAAGGGCAGTTACAGTAAAGAAAAATTCTTCACAGAAGAAGAATTACATCAGTTTATGGAACACAATCGTAAAAATATGCGTTTAGCTGGTGAAGCAATCACTTCGGGAGAAATCAAACTAAATCCAGCCTATAAAGATAAACAGCGGATTGCTTGTCAATTTTGTCCATTTCGAAGTGTCTGCACTTTCGATGTGATGTTAAAGGAAAACAATTATCATCGCTTAGAAAAACTGGATAAGGACGAAGCATTACGCAGAATTTTGAAACGAGGTGAAGAAGAGTGAGTCAGATTCCATTAAAGCCCCAAAATGAACGTTTTACAGATGAACAATGGCAAGCGATTTTTGATCGTGGGGACAATTTGCTTGTCTCCGCTTCAGCAGGATCAGGAAAAACCACAGTTCTTGTTCGTCGAGTGATTGAAAAACTTAAAATGGGTGTCAATATTGATGAACTCTTGATTGTTACGTTTACGGAAGCTGCTGCACGTGAGATGAAAGAAAGAATCCAAGAAGCTTTGCAGTCGGCAATCAACGACGAAACAGATACGCAACGTCAGCAACATTTTACGAAACAATTAATGTTGCTACCCACAGCTAATATTTCAACACTACATGCGTTTTGTTTAACTGTCATTCGTCGTTTTTATTATCTGATCGATATCGATCCAGTTTTTCGAATGCTGACAGATGAAACAGAAACCTTGTTAATGAAAGAAGACGTGTGGGACGAATTACGTGAACGTCTTTACGGAGAAAAAAATGAGCGATTTTTCCAACTAACGACAAACTTTTCAAATGATCGATCAGATGAAGGCTTGACTGACTTAATCTTGTCTCTTTATGAGTTTGCGCGTGCGAATCCAGATCCAACTAATTGGCTTAAAGGATTAAGTGAATCTTATCGTTTAGAAGGCTCGCTTGGCGAATCGGCGTTATATCAAAATCAATTACGTCCATTGATTTTGGCAGATGTTTTTCAATGTGTACAGGCATATGAAGAGATGGTCAGCTTAGCTCAGACGGAAGGTTTGGAAAAAATGTACGACCAAGTTTCCGAGGAACGTGAACGAATCAATGCCATTTATGAGGCATTTATACAAGATCAACTAGAGGTGGCTTATCAAGGATTAGAAAACTTAACCTTTTCAACATTTAAAAGCAGTCGAAAAGCCGAATTGAAAGAACGATCAGCAGAAGTAAAAGCTCTTCGTGATCGCTCGAAAAAAATGATTCAAGGAATCAGTAAAAATTATTTCGCTGTTTCGCCAGCACAAATGGAAGCTATTATGACACAAGCACTTCCTTTAGTCGAAGAGATGTGCCAAGTAACACAAGCGTTTATGGATGGATTTAGTGAGAAAAAACGCGAAAAAGGCGTATTAGATTTTAATGACCTAGAACATTTGGCGTTGATGATTTTGACCAAGAAAACCGCTGATGGTTGGATATCAAGTGAAGCCTCGAATTATTACCGAGAGAAATTCAAAGAAGTAATGGTTGATGAGTATCAGGATGTCAATCAATTGCAAGAAGCAATTTTATACTGGTTAAGAGAACCTGATCCAACGAATGGAAATCTTTTCATGGTTGGAGATGTCAAGCAATCTATTTATTCTTTCCGATTAGCGGATCCAAGTCTATTCATCAAAAAATATCAAGAATTTTCAAAAGCAGAAGGTGGTAGAAGAATCGTTCTGGCAGAAAATTTTCGTTCGCGAGAAGAAGTCTTGCGATTTACTAACCTGATTTTTGAACAAATTATGGATGAACAAGTTGGCCAGATTACTTATGATGAAGCAGCAAAACTGGCGTTAGGATTTCCTGATTTTCCTAATAGTACGCAGTTTGATCCAGAAATTTTGATTTATGAAAAAGAACAGGAAGAAACTACGGAAGAGTTGCCTTCGGATGATTTTCTTGAAGATAAAACAGAGGGCGAATTATTGATGGCGGGGTTGAAAATCCGTGAATTAATTGATAACAAGTGGGAAATCTACGATAAAAAATTGAAAGCTAATCGACCAGTCGAATATGGGGATATTGTCCTACTGACACCAACGAAAAAAAATAATTTAACGATTTTGGATGTGTTCAAGACCTTAGATATTCCACTGGAAATGAACGATGCTCAAAATTATTTCCAAGCAACAGAGATCCGGACAGTGATTTCATTACTACAAATCATTGATAATCCTTACCAAGACATTCCTTTAGTAGCTATTTTACGTTCACCAATCGTTGGCTTGATTGAACCTGAATTAGCGCAGATTCGCTTAGCGGATCGAAATCGTACGTTCTTTGATGCCTTTTTAACTTATGAAAAAATGAATCAAGATCACTTGAGTGCTAAGCTCTCTGATTTTAAAGAATTGTTGGATAAATGGCGTGAACTTGCTCGACGTTCTTCAATTGCGGACTTACTTTGGGCTATTTACTACGAGACGGGTTACTTAGAATACGTGGTTGGGTTACCAGCTGGGGCACAAAGACAAGCGAATTTATATGCATTAGTGGATCGTGCGAAAGCTTATGAGCAAAGTTCATTTCGAGGATTGTACCAGTTTGTTCGTTTTATCGAAAAAATGCAAGAAAAGGATAAAGATTTGGCAGAACCTGTCATTGCGGTGGAAGACAATGCAGTTCGTGTGATGACGATTCACGCCAGTAAAGGACTAGAATTCCCTGTTGTCTTTTTGTTGGACATGACGAAAGAATTCAATTTACAGGATTTGCGAAAACGCTACGTATTTGAAGAAAAATTAGGTGCAGGAATCCGCTACATGGACCCGCAAACTCGCGTATTATTTGATACATTACCTTTTCAAGCCATTAAATTAGCTAAACAAAACAAATTATTATCTGAAGAAATGCGTAAATTGTATGTTGGATTGACTCGGGCGGAACAAAAACTGTTTATTGTTGGCTCTTACAAGAGTCGTGAACAAACAATTAAAACGTGGGGCGAAGCGCTAAATGCATCGGAACTGGTTCTGGATCCAGCGTTACGCTTGAAAGGTCGAGGAAGCTTGATGAATTGGATTGGCTACAGCTTGATTCGTCATCCTCGAATGTCTGAATATTTGGAGGACGAGTCAGTATTGACTTTAGCTGATGCGAACGGTTCCTTTACCGTTTTGTGGATGAACCAACAAGAGTTGGCGGAAAAGCGTCGACAACTTGCACAGCGGGAGCCTTCTTTAGTTACGCCGAAAGAAAACCAATTTGGTTTATCAGAGACTCTGCGTCAACGTTTAGCATATGTTTATCCTTATCAGGCTGCCACTCAAACGACGAGTTACCAATCTGTTTCAGAAATCAAACGATTATTTGAAGACCCAGATGATAGTCAGGCAACGAAGCTAACTTGGGAAGACAATCAAACAAAAGCAAAAAATCAACAATTTCGTTATACACAAGAACAGCTAGCTGAACCAAAATTTTTGCAAAAAGGTGTATCAGCAACTGCAATTGGAACAGTCACACATACGTTGTTGCAATTATTGCCATTGGAGCCACCAACAGAAGAAGCAATCCAAGCTTTACTAGCAGAGCTAGTCAAAAAGCGATTGGTGGATCAACAAGTGGCAGAAAAAGTCGACATTTCTGCAATTCTTTGGTTTTTTGAAACAGATCTTGGAAAATTATTACTGGAACACTCCACAAAAGTGAAAAGAGAGCAACCATTTGCGATGCTGATGACAGCGGAAGAAGTGTTTGAAAATTATCCGGATGAAACTGATGAATTACTGATTCACGGAATCGTTGACGGCTATATCGAATTTGCAGATGACATCTATCTTTATGATTTCAAAACGGATTTCCTTATGAATCCAGATGACCCAACTGAGATTGATAAAGTTGTTCAAAAATATTTAGGACAGCTCCGACTTTACCAACAAGCATTGGCTGATTCTTTAGGAAAACCTGTAACAAATACCTTTTTAGTTTTATTACGTGGCAAAAAAATCATAAATGTTAACAAAAGATTATGAATAAGCATAAGTTGCTTACACTTTGTAAGTATTATGCTATACTCTTCAAAAAGAGGTGAGTAAGATGGAGCTTACACAGACAGACTTTGTTCTATGTCCGAAGTTTGAGAAAACTTTCTCGATTTTGGGGAAAAAATGGAACGGGTTGATTATTGATGTACTACTAGAAAATGGTCCGCAACGCTTTGTTGATCTTGCTGCAAAGATTCCGATGGTTAGCGATCGAGTATTAGTTGAACGTCTAAAAGAGTTAGAAAAAGAAGGAATTGTTACTCGAAATATTTCCTGTAATGAATCCAATCGTTCTGAATATCTTTTGACTGAAAAAGGAGCAGACTTACAAAATTCAATCAAACAGTTACAAGTTTGGAGTGAAAAGTGGGTCACTGAGGAAGAATGCAGTTGATTTCAGGACAAAATTCTTGTAGAATTGATTTTGTAAATTGTAAATAAAAAAAGAACCATGACGAAAAAGAGTAGTTTGGCTAAACCAGATCAGGGAGATTTGTCATAGACTGAAAGCAAATTCTGTGTTTGAAAAATGAAGTTCACTTTCTGAGTTCGCCTAGTTTTTGATACTGGGCCGGCAATTGTCGTTAATCAAGTAAGTGTGTGAGTAGCTGATAGCTTTACTCACAAATTAGGATGGTATCGCGAAGACCTCGTTCCTTGATAGGAATGAGGTCTTTTTTTTGTATTTGAATTTGAAGGAGGAAAAAAGCAATGTCTTTACAAGCACAACTCGAAAGCTTGAAAGAAGCAACGATTGTTAAAATTACTGCCGCACAGGATTTGAAAGAATTAAATCAAATCCGCGTGGAAACTTTAGGGAAAAAAGGCCCGATTACCGAAGTTCTTCGTGGAATGAAAGATCTTAGTCCAGAAGAAAGACCAAAAGTAGGTAGTTTTGCTAATGAAATTCGTGACTTATTAACGGCAGAAATTGAACGTAAAAAAGAAGTTCTTGAAGAAGAAGCGTTGAATGCTGCTTTAGCAAAAGAAACACTCGATGTGACTTTACCTGGTCGTCAAGTAAAACAAGGAACACGCCATATCTTGACGCAAATTATGGAAGAAATTGAAGATATTTTTGTGGGAATGGGTTACCAAATCGTTGAAGGTTATGAAGTGGAGTCAGACCACTATAACTTTGAACGAATGAATTTACCAAAAGATCACCCAGCACGAGATATGCAAGATACGTTTTATATTTCCGAAGATATTTTGATTCGTACACACACTTCACCTGTTCAAGCGCGAACAATGGAAAAACATGATTTTTCAAAAGGTGCATTACGGATGATCTCACCTGGGAAAGTTTTCCGTCGTGATACTGATGATGCTACTCATAGCCATCAGTTCCATCAAATTGAAGGTCTTGTGATTGATAAAAATGTAACAATGGGTGACTTGAAAGGGACACTGGAAGTTGTTATGAAGAAAATGTTTGGGGAAGATCGTAAAATTCGTTTACGTCCAAGCTATTTCCCATTCACTGAACCTTCAGTGGAAGTAGATGTTAGCTGTTTCAAATGCGGAGGCAAGGGTTGTAATGTCTGCAAATATACTGGCTGGATTGAAATCTTAGGCGCTGGAATGGTTCATCCTAATGTTTTAGAGATGTCAGGAATTGATCCAAATGAGTATTCAGGATTTGCTTTTGGACTTGGACCAGATCGCGTAGCAATGTTACGTTACGGCGTCAACGATATCCGTAATTTCTATCAAAATGACTTGCGTTTCTTAAGTCAGTTCAAGGGGGAGTAAAAAAGGATGTTAGTTTCATATAAATGGTTAAACCAATATGTTGATTTATCGGCAGTGACACCACAAGAATTAGCAGATAAGATGTCTGTTACTGGTATTGAGGTCGAAGGGATCGAAGTACCAGAAGAAGGTTTGAAAAAAATCGTCGTTGGTGAAGTAAAGGAATGTGTACCACATCCTGATTCTGATCACTTATCCATTTGCCAAGTAGATATTGGTGAAGATGAATTGTCTCAAATCGTTTGTGGTGCACCAAATGTTAAAGCGGGCATCAAAGTCATTGTGGCTTTACCAAATTCACGGATTGCTGGCAATGTGAAGATTAAAAAAGGAAAAATGCGCGGAGAAGTATCCAACGGGATGATCTGTGCATTACAAGAAATTGGTTTTTCTGATAGCGTAGTACCAAAAGAATATGCAGAAGGTATCTATTATCTTCCAGCAGAGGCTGTGAATGGTGAACCAGTATTTTCATATCTAGGCATGGACGATTCAATTATTGAATTATCCATTACACCAAACCGTGCAGATGCACTATCCATGCGTGGTGTTGCCTATGAAGTTGGCGCAATCTATCGTCAAACACCAACATTCGATGATGAAAAATTAACTGAAGTTGATCGTTTGGCAAGTGAAAAAATCACTGTGACTGTAGAGGACAAAGAGCTTGTTCCAGCATATCAAATTCGGGTAATTGAAGGAGTCAAAATTCAGCCAAGCCCACAATGGTTGCAAAACCTTTTAATGAACGAAGGAATTCGTCCAATCAACAACGTAGTTGATGTAACAAATTATATCCTGTTATTGTTTGGGCAACCATTACATGCATTTGATTACGACAAACTTGGTTCAAAGGAAATCGTTGTTCGTCATGCCAAAGAAGCAGAAGAATTAGTGACACTTGATGGTGAAACACGTAAATTGACACCAGAAAACTTAGTGATTACTAATGGCGAGGTTCCTGTTGCTTTAGCAGGTGTCATGGGTGGATTGGATTCAGAAATCACTGAAACAACGACGACAGTAGCATTAGAAGCAGCTTTATTTGATCCAGTTTCGATTCGTCGAACAGCCAAACAATTCAATTTACGTAGTGAATCTTCTGCTCGTTTTGAAAAGGGAATCAATCATGCAACGATTGCTGAAGCAAATGATGTTGCGGCAGCTATGATCGTTGCACTTGCTGGAGGCGAAGTTCTAACAGGTGCAGTAGCTGGTGCGGAAGTAACAGTTGAAGATGTAACAGTTCCAATCACATTACAACGAATCAACCAGTATTTAGGTACAAAATTGACTAGCGCAGAAGTGAACGAAATTTTTGAAGCACTTGGTTTTGATTATCAAGAAACCAATGAAACGTATTCTGTTGTTGTTCCACCAAGACGTTGGGATATTCAAATTGAAGCAGACATCATTGAAGAAGTTGCGCGTATCTATGGATATGATCGCTTGCCATCAACGTTGCCAAGTGGAGAAACAGTTGCTGGAAGCTTGACAGCAGAGCAGACAGGCACACGAACAATTCGTACATTGCTTGAAGGCAGTGGGTTGAATGAAGCGATTAGTTATGCCTTGACGACTGAAGAAAAGTCTCGTCAATTCGCAATGAAAGAAACGAATATTACTCGTTTAGACTGGCCAATGAGTGAAGAGCGTTCGGTTCTTCGGATGAACTTGATTAGTGGGTTACTGGACAATGTTAACTACAACGTTGCTCGTAAAAATACTGATGTTGGTTTCTATGAAGTAGGACGTGTATTCTATCAAGAAAATGATCCTTTGACTCATTTACCACAAGAAGTAAAACATCTTGCGTTAGCTATTTCTGGTACATGGCAAGAAAAAGATTGGCAAACAAAAGCAGAAACAGTTGATTTCTTTACAATTAAAGGATTGTTAGAAAACATTTTTGCTCAATTAGCTATCACTGAACAAATTAGCTATCAAGCAACTACAATGCCAGAAATGCATCCAGGGCGTACGGCTGCTATCTATCTTGGTGAACAATACCTTGGGTTTGTTGGTCAAGTTCATCCAACAATTGCCAAAGCGTATGACATTCCAGAAACGTATGTTGCAGAATTAGATTTAGTTTCAATAATTGAAGCAGCACAAGCAGGCATTACTTATCACGCTGTGACAAAATTCCCAGCCGTGAGTCGAGACATTGCTTTGCTAGTGAAAGAAGAAGTAACAAACCAAGAATTGGAAACAGTGATCAAAGCATCCGCTGGTAAATTCTTAACAGGAATCCAATTATTTGATGTTTATCAAGGTGAGAACATCGAAGCAGGAAACAAATCGATGGCGTATAGTTTGACATTTGTAAATCCTGAAGCAACATTGACTGATGAAGAAATCAATAAAGCTATGGATAAAGTAACCAATGCGTTAACAGAAAACTTGCACGCAAGTATTCGTTAAGTCTTTTCTTATTCAGAAAAACCCAGCCACGAATCAGACAGGAAAGTCTAACTCGTGGCTGGGTTTTATTTAGTAAAAAGTGAGAGCCAAAATAGAAAAAATTTTGGCTCTCGCTTTTTTGATTTTGAAAGTTAGTTAAAATAATTGATTCCCATCGCAGATTTTACTTCTGCTAAAGTTTCTGCCGCAACTTCTTTTGCAGCTAAACTGCCTTGACGTAACATTTCCATGACAGCTGCTGGATCTTTTTCAAACGTTTCACGGCGTGCACGAATTGGTGCAAATTCAGCTTCTAAAACGTCAATCAAGTAACGTTTAATTTTCACATCACCAAGTCCACCACGACGATAATGAGCTTTCATTTCTTCAATTGCTTCTTTATCTGTTCCAAAGACATCTAGATAAGTGAACACCATGTTTCCTTCTACTTGACCAGGATCTTCCACATGGATGTGGTTTGGATCGGTGTACATGCTCATGACTTTTTTCTGAACAACATCTGCTGGGTCAGCAATATAAATACCATTGCCCAAGGACTTACTCATTTTACCATTGCCATCAATTCCAGGTAAACGTCCCATGCCTTTTGGTGGGAAGACGCCTTTTGGTTCAACCAGAACTTGACCGTACGTATTGTTGAAACTTTGGACGATTTCTTGTGTTTGTTCCAACATTGGTTTTTGATCTTCGCCAACAGGAACTAAATTTGCTTTGAAAGCTGTGATGTCAGCAGCTTGTGAGATCGGATAAACAAAAAAACCAGTTGGGATACTTTCACCGAATTTCTTTTGTTCGATTTCTGATTTCACTGTGGGGTTTCGTTTCACGCGACCAACGCTGACTAAGTTCATGTAATACATGGCTAGCTCAGATAGCTCAGGAATTTGTGATTGGATAAATAAAGTTGTTTTGATCGGATCAAGACCAACAGCTAAGTAATCCAATGCGACTTGTAGCACATTAGATGAAACTTTTTCAGGATTTTTTGCATTATCTGTTAAAGCTTGCATGTCAGCAATCATGACAAACAATTGATTGTTTTCGTCTGCTTGCATTTCCACACGCGTTTTTAAAGAACCGACATAATGGCCAAGATGTAATCTTCCCGTTGGACGGTCTCCAGTCAATATAATATTTTTCAAAAAAGACACCTCTTTACGATTTGTAAGACTAGCACTTTATATCTTACCGTTTTTTTTTAGAAGAAACAACTATTCAAACGAAAAAACGCGGAAAGGATGCAGGGAAAAACGAAGAGCATCAAACATTCAAAAACAGAGGATATTTGTAGAAAATAACGTAGAAACTTTACATTTCCCTTTATTATCAGATATAATATGTTTCATTAGGTATCTTTAAAAGAAATCTTACTAAATAATAATGGGAGTGTAATGATATGGCAATGATTGAATTTAAGAACGTGGAAAAGTACTATGGGAAATTCCATGCTTTGAAGAATATTAACCTCGAATTTGCGAAGGGGGAAGTAGTTGTTGTCATTGGGCCTTCAGGTTCTGGGAAAAGTACAATGCTGCGTTGCATCAATGGCTTAGAAACTATTTCTTCAGGACAACTACTGATAAATAACAAAGATTTAAGAGATAAACAGACAAAATTAACAGAAGTACGTAAAAATATCGGGATGGTTTTTCAACATTTTAATTTATATCCTAATAAAACTGTACTAGAAAACATCACACTAGCACCAATTAAAGTATTGAAGCAAGATCAAGCAACGGCAATCAAAAATGCTGAAAAGTTTTTAGATACGGTCAATATGTTAGACAAAAAAGATTCTTATCCATCCATGCTGTCTGGTGGGCAACAGCAACGTGTTGCTATTGCTAGAGGTTTAGCGATGAATCCAGAGATGCTATTATTTGATGAACCAACTTCAGCGCTGGATCCGGAAATGATTGGGGATGTGCTAGACGTTATGAAAAAGTTAGCGAGAGAGGGCATGTCAATGATCGTGGTTACACATGAAATGGGATTTGCAAAAGAAGTAGCAGATCGAGTAATCTTCATGGCTGAAGGTGAAGTGTTAGAAGACAGTCGTGACGTAAAAGGATTCTTTGACAATCCACAGGAAGAACGCGCACAACAATTTATTAGCAAAGTAATCAACCATTAAAATTTAGGAGGAATTGTATGAAAAAGCAAAAAAGCTTTCACTTACTCTTTCTGTTAAGTATCGTGCTACTTGCACTGGTTGGCTGTAAAAGCACAAGCGTAGCGGACGAAAATATCGCAGAAAGAGTCAAAGAAACAAATAAGATTACCTGGGGTGTCAAATATGATACTCGTTTATTTGGCATGATGGACATCAAGTCTGGTGAAGTTCAAGGTTTTGATATCGATATTGCAAAAGCTATCACCAAGAAAATACTTGGTGAAGATGGGCAAGCTGATTTTATCGAAGTAACATCGAAGACTAGGATTCCGCTGTTGAAAAATGGAAATATTGATGCAATCATCGCAACGATGACCATCACGGATGAACGAAAAAAACAAGTTGATTTTTCAGATGTTTATTTTGATGCTGGACAATCATTGCTAGTCAAAAAAGGGAGCAGTATCCAAAGCGTGACTGATTTGGATGATTCGACAACAGTTTTGGCTGTCAAAGGTTCGACCTCAGCAGCAAATATTCGTGAACATGCACCAGATGCAAAGATTTTAGAACTAGAAAATTATGCAGAGGCGTTTACGGCACTTCAGTCAGGTCAAGGTGATGCGATGACGACTGATAATGCGATCCTTTTAGGAATGGCGGCTGAAAACCCAGCGTATACGTTAGTTGGGGGAACCTTCACTAATGAGCCTTATGGCATTGCAATCAACAAAGGGCAAGAAGAATTTTTAGGTAAGGTCAATCAAGCATTAGCAGAAATGATTGCTGATGGTACGTATGATGAAATTTATCAACGCTGGTTTCCAAATGAAACAGATGGCAAAGTTGATTAAGGAGGAGCAATATGAGTGAATTGATACAAACTTATGGAGCGACCTTTGCAGAAGGATTCAAAATTACAATTTTTTCCAGTGTTTTGGCGCTCGTAGCTAGTTTAGTTATTGGAACATTGATGGCGATTTTTCAGTTATCAAAAAATAAATTAGTCAATGGTCTGGCAAAAGCTTACGTTGAGTTTTTCCGAAATATTCCATTACTGATTATTGTCATGTTTTTCTATGTAGTTGTACCTATGTATTGGCTACAATTGAACGGTTTTCAAGCCGGAACCATTGGTTTAACGATTTATACTTCCGCGTTTATTGCGGAAACGGTTCGTTCAGGAATCCAAACGGTTCCTAGTGGACAAATGGAAGCGGGGCTTTCTTCAGGTTTTACTTATTCAGAAACGATGCGCTACATCGTATTGCCTCAAGCTTTTAAAATAGTTATTCCACCGTTAGGAAATCAGTTTATCAATTTAGTGAAAAACTCATCTATTTTAGCAATGGTTGCAGGATTAGATTTGATGTATCAAGGTGACTTGATTGCCAGCGAAACATTCAATACATTTGATACCTATATTATTGTTGGTCTATTTTATTTGATTATTACGTTGCCCCTTTCTTATTTGATGGTTCATCTTGAGAAAAAATGGGCAGTTCGTTCATAGAAGGAGGAAGTTGAATGGATTTTAGTGGTGCTTTTTCATGGATGAATATCCGTTTTTTACTAGAGGGATTGAAAGTGACCGTCGAAGTTTCATTGGTCTCAATCATTTTTAGTTTTTTGATTGGTGGCTTAACTGGTGTGATCCGTTTTGCGAATATTCCTTATTTATCCAAAATTGTTGGTTTGGTGATTGATGTCATTCGAAATCTGCCATTGTTACTAATCATTTTCTTCACGTATTTTGCTTTACCCCAAGTGGGAATCCAAATGAATATCTTTTGGTCAGCAGTTGCTGCGTTGACGATTTTTGAATCAGCAATGCTCTCAGAAATATTCCGCGCAGGTTTGAATGCCGTGCCAAAAGGACAAATGGAAGCAGGGCTATCAACTGGATTGACTTATGTTGAAACGATGCGGACGATAGTCATGCCTCAAGCATTTAAATCAATGATTCCCGCAATTGTCAGTCAATTGATTTCATTAATTAAAGATACGTCATTAGCCGTAATTATTTCTTTACCAGAGTTGACGCACCAAGCGCGAATCATTTATGGGCAAAATACGAATTATGTTTTACCGATGTTTGTAGCAATGACGTTGATGTACTTTGTCATTTGTTACGCACTCTCATTATTATCGGGCTTTTTGGAGCGACGAAAATATAGTTATTAAAAAAAACCTCAAATTCTTTGTTGAAAAATGAACAAAGGGTTGAGGTTTTTTCTTTGTAAAAGAAGAGTGATAAGCAAGCTTTGTAAGAAGTTCAAGACTTGAAAAATTGTACCAAAAAGTCCACAATAGACAGATAGAATGAAATCAAAAAAAGGATGGGTTCCATTGTCAGATAATCGCCCAATAGGTTTTATTGATTCAGGTGTTGGCGGCCTTACAGTTGTCAAAGAAGCACTGAAACAATTGCCAAATGAAAATATTTTATATGTAGGAGATACTGCGCGTTGTCCATATGGTCCGCGACCTGCAGAACAAGTGATTCAATTTACTTGGGAAATGACTAACTATTTGGTCGATCAAGGAATCAAAATGCTTGTGATCGCTTGTAACACTGCAACTTCAGTGGCTCTAGAAGAAATCAAAGCGACATTGCCTATTCCTGTGATTGGAGTTATCCTTCCGGGAACGCGTGCTGCTTTAAAAGCAACGAAAAATCAACAAGTAGGAGTGATTGCAACATTAGGTACGGTTAAAAGTGGTGCCTATGAATCAGCACTCAAAGAAAAAGCACCGGAATTGACCGTTAGTAGCTTACCTTGTCCAAAGTTTGTTTCAGTGGTGGAAAGTAATGAGTATCATTCCTCTGTTGCAAAGAAAATCGTAGCAGAAACTTTAGCACCACTGCTAACCAAAAAGTTAGATACACTTATTTTGGGTTGTACTCACTATCCATTGTTACGCCCAATCATTCAAAATGTAATGGGAGAAAGTGTGACTTTGATCGACTCAGGTGCAGAGACTGTTGGAGAAGTTTCTATGTTACTCGATTATTTTGAAATCAGTAACGCGCCCGTTCCAGGACGAACAATCAGCAAGTTTTACACAACAGGTTCACCTAAATTGTTTAAAGAAATTGCCCAAGACTGGTTACCGCTTGATGAGTTAGAAGTGGAACATATCGAATTAGGAGGAAAATAGCGCATGCGTCATGATGGAAGAAAAGCACAAGAATTAAGAAAAATTGATATTCGTACCAATGTATTCAAACACCCCGAAGGATCAGTGGTCATCAGTTTTGGTGACACAGAAGTGATTTGTTCTGCGACAATTGAAGCTTCTGTTCCGCCGTTTTTGCGAGGAACTGGTACAGGTTGGGTCACTGCGGAATACAGCATGCTTCCTCGAGCAACAAATACTAGAAATCGTCGTGAAAGCAGTAAAGGAAAATTAACTGGTCGAACGATGGAAATCCAACGATTAATTGGCCGCTCTTTGCGCGCAGTCGTCGATTTGGAAAAATTAGGTGAAAGAAGCATCATCGTTGATTGTGATGTAGTTCAAGCTGACGGCGGAACACGCACAGCAAGTATTACAGGTGCTTTTGTCGCTTTAACATTAGCGGTTGAGAAACTGGTCAGAGAAAAAGAAGTGACAGAAGATCCCTTGAAAGAACACTTGGCTGCCATTAGTGTGGGAATCTTGCCTGATGGTCAATGCGTAGCAGATTTAGATTACGAAGAAGATTCTGCAGCGTTGGTTGATATGAATCTAGTAATGACTGAATCTGGCAAATTTGTGGAAATTCAAGGAACGGGTGAAGAGGCAACTTTTGATGGTGAACAATTAAATGACATGCTTTTTTATGGGAAATCAGCAATCGAACAGCTGATTGCAGAGCAAAAGCATGCGTTGTTGACTGAACTTTCAACTGAAGCAAGTCAAGCGCCAGAAGTAGCAAAAACAATCGTCATTGCAACAAAAAATCCCGGAAAAGCGGAAGAATTCCGCCAAATGTTTGGCAAAGAAGGATATGCAGTCAAAACCTTGTTTGACTATCCTGAAATACCAGATGTAGAAGAAACAGGGAAAACCTTTGAAGAAAATGCTCGCTTAAAAGCTGAAACAATTGCACAGATTTTAAAGCAGCCTGTATTAGCAGATGATTCTGGTTTGAAAGTCGATGCATTAGGTGGGATGCCAGGTGTTTATTCCGCACGTTTTGCAGGAGAACCAAAAAGTGATGCAGGAAACAATGCAAAATTATTGCATGAGTTAACAGATGTCCCCAATGAACAACGAACAGCACAATTTCATTGCACATTAGTCTTTGCAGCACCTGATAAAGATAGTTTGGTGGTGGAAGCAGAGTGGCCCGGGAAAATTGCTAGAATTCCTGAGGGAGAAAATGGATTTGGTTATGATCCGTTGTTCATTCCAGACGGTTCAACGCAAACAGCTGCGGAAATGTCTAGCGAGGAAAAAAATCAAGTAAGTCATCGCGGACAAGCAATGAAAAAATTGAGCCAAAAATGGCAACAGTGGTTGGAAGGAGCAAAATAAATGCGCTATTTAGTTGTAAGTGATAATCATGGTGACCGTGATATTTTGGTGGATTTAGTCAAACGCTATCGTTCAAAAGTTGACTTTTTCTTTCATTGTGGAGATTCAGAATTACCTGCAGACGATTCATTGTGGGAAAATTTTCAGGTTGTCCAAGGAAACTGTGATTACGGTCCAGGGTTTGAAGCAAAGAAGGTCATCAATACTGGTCGTGACACCATTTATCTTACCCATGGACATCTGTCGAACGTTCGTTTTGATTTGACTCAGTTAGCTCTAGAAGCTCAATCAGTAGAAGCCAATATGGCATTTTTTGGTCACACACATCAGATTGGTTGTGAGGTGGAAAATGGCATTTTATTTTTAAATCCCGGTAGTATTTCACAACCACGCGGACCCATTCAAATTCCATCGTATGCAATCATTGAAAGTTTAGCCGATGAGATCAATGTGCACTATTATAATCGCGCACATCAACCAGTAGAAGAATTAGTTTTTCACTTTTCTCGCTGATTTTATGGATTAATTTCTAATTTTTGCTAAAAATTCATCATTTCTTTATGGATTTTGCATCCGGTTTCGGTAAAATAAAGTTGTTGAACAAATAAGAATGGAGGCCACTCGATGATTGGACCTGTAGTAAGAGAACTGCTGTTGGAAAATCAAGACACATTTTTGATTCCTGCAGAAAACGTAGCAAATGTTCTTTATCAACACCCGCTTTCTCATGGCTTACTTGTTTTGTCGAAAGTCGGATATTCAAAAATTCCTGTTTTGGACAAAAACGATCGCTTTGTCGGATTGATTAGTTTATCTGATGTAGTGAATAAAATGTTGGATTTGCAAAATATCAGCATGGAACCATTAGAGGGCTTGACGGTCGCAGATGTGATGGAAGTTGGCGTTACGACAGTTGACGAAAACTGGGAGCTAGAAGATGTGTTGCATTTGTTAGTTAATTCACCTTTTCTACCCGTTGTCACAGAAGAAAAAGTTTTTAAAGGAATCATCACTCGAAAAGAACTATTAAAAGCGGTGAATTTCATGGTCCATGAATTAGAGAGACGAAATATTTTGACTTCTAAAACTGAAGGACTAAAAGAAACGATCAATCTGTTAAATTAAAAAAACAATCATTTTATTTTATTGGTTATTTTAAATGTGAAATGGTTGATTGAAGGCAGACAGGACAAAGGTTTTTGTCACTGTCTGTTTTTTTGTTGTGCAACTTAATAACCAAACTGCCAAGCATATTTATTTCCAAAACAAAAGTAAGCGGTTACAATATAACTATCAAATCAGAGGAGGTTCATTTATGAAAAAGCTTGGTAAAGTTTTATTGTTGGTTTTGGTCGGGATTGGATTATTCGGTTTTAGTCTTCCTGGGTTTGCACATGGCTATGTGACACAACCTGGTAGTCGTGCCTATTTTGGAACAGCAGCTGCGGGGAACTTGAATCAAAACGTTGGTCGTGCACAGTGGGAACCACAAAGTATTGAAGCATTGAAAAATACATTTATCGACGGAAAAATCGCAAGTGCTGGTGTGACAGGTTTTGAGCCTTTAGATGAACAAACAGCGACTCGTTGGCATAAGAGTCAAATCAATACAGGTTCATTAAATGTTTCTTGGACATTAACTGCACAGCATCGAACAAGTACTTGGGATTATTACATGACTAAACCAGGTTGGAATCCTAATCAGCCATTAAAATTTAGCGATTTCGAACAAATTGGTCAAGTAAATGACAATGCAACAGTACCACCAAAATTGGTTAATCATACTATCTCTGTTCCACAAAACCGCAATGGTTATCACCTTATTCTAGCCGTTTGGAATATTAGTGATACAGTAAATGCTTTCTATCAAGTCATGGACGTAAATGTTCAATAAAAAATGAATACAAAAAGAGGTTACAAATTGTGCCTGATTTCAAAGTCTAGCTTTGGAGGGATGGTACATAAGTTATAATTTCTTTTTATCATTTAAGAGTCCGAAACTTTTCTGTTTTTGACTCTTTTTTTGGTATACTTGTATTTGGTTGATATCAAAAAATATGAAGCTATTAACTATAAAAAATAATTTTAACTGTAGTAATCAATCAATGAAGAAAAATGATTTTTACTAGTATTGTTAATCAAGAGATATTAACTATTAGCTAGAGAAGGGAAAAATAGTTGTTAGACTTTTCAGATTTACTTATAAAGCACCAAGACTCGTTTATCTATGTTGATAATCGAAAAAAAACAAGCGATATTTTGAAACAACTTGTTGATCTGGAAGAAAAACCAATTGATTTTCTTCCGCAAAAACGGATTGAATTATTAGAAAACAATCTCATTCATTCAATCCACTTTGATAAATCAAAAGGCGTTTCACTCAAACTTTTCTTTGTAATAGACAATGAAAAAAGTAGAAACTATTATCAGCACCCATACTTTATTCAAAGTGTGACAGATCCTTTCCTACAAGATAAGCGAATATATATTTTTCTTGATGAATCAGTTGGTATGGTTGAAACAAATAGTTCTCTGCTAGGATTTGATGCTAAAATTCTTTCTGGTATTTCACCGAAAAATGTTGAAAAAAAAGACAGCTATTTTATGGATTATATTTCAGCATTTGAACTAAGAGCCGAAATAAATAAAAATGTAAACTGATTGTTGAATTAAGCTGTTATACGAAGTATGTGTCACACTCGATGTATGGAGAAATCATAGAAAAAAGGAGAAAAAGAGTAGCTACTCTTTTTCTCCTTTTTTCTGTTGCTACACGGATAGTATTTACTCGTGTAGCAACAAATAGTTCTTGCATTCATTTTCTAAAAACTAAATGAAATAAAACGAGCTTTTTATTCAATACACAAATGAATTTGGCATTCTTTTATGGATGACAGGAGCCCATTTGTTAATGTTTAACCCACCGTTCCGACTGGCGTATTCGGAATCGTAAATCCAGCTGTCGTCAATGCTTGAACATATGCACTAAGAAATTCCTCTTTTAAGACATATTGTTTGCCGTTTAGTGCGTAACAAATTGTTCGAATCGCAAAGTTACTATTACCTAAATCAACAAGTCCGAAAATCGTTGGTTCAGTTTGCAACTCATTTTGATATTTTTCTGCCAGCTGTTGATTGACTTGTTGAATGACAGCTTGAATTTTATCATAACCTTCTTCAGGGACGATTCGGATATCTAAACGAACTAACATATTTGCCCGTGATAAATTACTAATCGTGGTGATATTTCGATTGGGAATATAGTGAACAGTTCCATCTGTTGCTTTTAACTGTAACGTACGAATCCCCACGGAAACAACAGTGCCTTCAATGGACAAATTTGCTAACTGGATATAATCACCAACATCCATTTGCTGCTCCATGATGATAAAAAAACCGGTAATCATATCATTCATGAAGCCTTGTGCACCTAAACCAATGGCAACCCCGGCGATTCCGGCACCCGCCAATAAGGAACCAATCGGCACACCGATGACGGACAACAACGCATAGATAAAGAAGAAGCCAAGTGTATAATGGAAAATTGTATGAAGTAAACTGTGGAGAGTTTTTAAACGACTCTCGTTCAAACTGGCTTTTTTGGAATATTGGCTAAATGACTTATCAAGTAAGTATTTTCCAATTTTGCTCAAAACACTAAAAAGAATTACTAGAAAAATCAGATAAAGTGTTTTTTCGATAAACGTTGCAAGGATCGCGTCCCAATCAATCTCATTCCAAAATCGTTGGAAAGCATTTACTTGCTGGACAGCTTGGTCGGTAATTGTTTCACTTGATGATGTTTTTGTTTCTGTTATTTGTGCTAAATACATAGAATCCTCTTTTCTTTCACTCGTTCTTTGTAACATTGTATCAAGAAGTAGAAAAAAAGAAAATGGAAGAGAAAAAGTGTTTTTCAAAATAAAAATGACAAACAACTAAGCGAATGGTAAAATATGGAAAAAAACATGAAGGGGACACGAATATGCAAATAGATTGGAATAATCTTGGGTTTTCATATATCAAAACACCTTGGCGCTACATTGCTAAATGGAAAGATGGAGAATGGAGCAAAGGTGAGTTAACAGAAGATAATTACTTAACGATTCACGAAGGATCACCTGCGTTACATTACGGGCAACAATGTTTTGAAGGATTAAAAGCGTATCGTCGAAAAGATGGAAAAATCAATCTATTTCGTCCTGAACAAAATAGTCGCCGAATGAACCAAAGTGCACGTCGTTTATTGATGCCAATGGTTCCGGAAGAAATGTTTGTGGATGCAGTCAAGGAAGTTGTCAAAGCGAACGAGGAATTCGTACCACCTTATGGGACAGGTGCAACGTTATACCTGCGACCTTTATTGATTGGTGTAGGAGAAAATATTGGTGTGCACCCAGCACCAGAATATTTATTTGTTGTCTTCTGTACGCCTGTTGGTGCTTATTTCAAAGGTGGATTAAAACCAACGAACTTTATCGTTTCCGATTACGATCGTGCTGCACCAAAAGGAACAGGAGCAGCTAAAGTGGGCGGGAACTATGCAGCTAGCTTATTACCTGGAACACAAGCACATGAATTAGACTATTCTGATTGTGTGTACTTAGATCCAGCGACGCATACAAAAATTGAAGAAGTTGGCGCGGCGAATTTCTTTGGAATTACAAAAGATGGAAAATTCATCACACCACAATCACCATCTATTTTACCAAGTATCACCAAATATTCGTTGCTGCAGCTTGCTGAAGAACGTTTAGGGATGGATGCCATCGAAGGAGACGTCTTCATTGACAAGCTTGATGAATTTGCAGAAGCAGGTGCGTGTGGGACTGCGGCAGTTATTTCACCAATTGGCGGAATCTATCATGATAATCAACTCCATGTTTTCTACAGTGAAACTGAAGTGGGGCCTGTAACTAAACGTTTATATGACGAATTAACTGGCATTCAATTTGGTGACGTAGAAGCACCTGAGGGTTGGATCCAAGTAGTGGACTAGCACAAAGAAAAATACAAAGAAGCTGGAGAGTTATTTTCCAGCTTCTTTTGTTGTTACTCAATCAAATAGTAGGTGAAAAAAAGCGGGTGACGCATCAGCGCCAACCGCTTTTTTATCAGTTGTTTCTAAATAATGCTAACGATTTTTATGATAAGTGAACACCTTTGTCCACATAAACGATATCACCAATCATACCGCTTGAAAGTGGACTAATCAAGAACGCGCAAGCATTGCCGACTTCTTCAATTGTGACACCTTGTTGATCTGGTGTACGTGATTCAGATAGTTGAATTAGTTTTTGGTAATCTTTGACGCCTGTCACAGCTAAAGTTTTAATTGCACCAGCAGAAATTCCGTTGACACGGATACCTTTTGGTGAAAGTTCTGCAGCCAAGTAACGAATGGCTGCTTCAAGTGATGCTTTAGCGATTCCCATCATGTTGTAGTTTGGAATTGCACGTTCAGATCCAAGATAAGACATGCTGACGATTCCGCTGTTTTGTGCTAAATATTTTTGCGCATATTTTGTGACAGCGATTAGGGAATAGCTACTGATATCTTGTGCTAATTGATAACCATCTCTGGAGATATCTGAAACATTTCCTGATAATTCTTCTTTATTTGCATAAGCGATTGCGTGAACAAGTCCGTGAATCTCACCAGCGTAAGCGCCGATAGCGTCCATTGCTTGCTCGATACTCTCGTCACTAGCGACATCACACTCGACAGTAAAAGCATCTTCACCAACTAATTTTAGTAAAGATTTTTTCATGCGTTCATTTTGATAAGTATAGATGATTTCTGCTCCTTGTTTTTGCATAGCTTCGGCACAGCCCCACGCAATACTCTTTTTGTTTGCGACGCCCATAATGACGATTTTTTTTCCTTTTAAAAATGACATATTGACTCTCCTTTGTTTCGCGAAAAATTTCGTTGTCTAGTAAAAAAATAAAATAAAAAGATAAGTGCTTAAAAGAAAATAACTTCCTTGATTTCTTATTATTAGGCAAAATGCTTTGATTGTCAAACTATTTTTTTGATATTAAAAAAAAGATTGCTAAATAATTAGGAATATGATACTTTGATAATCAAAGTAATAAATGAATTGGCATTTGCCTGAAATGAAAGAAGGAGCATATATATGTCTTATGTTTTATCTGCTACAGAAGTTATGGATTTGATTCCTAATCGTTACCCGATTTGTTATATTGATTACGTGGACACATTAGAGCCAGGAAAGAAGATCGTTGCGACGAAAAATGTCACAATCAATGAAGATTTTTTCCAAGGTCATTTTCCAGATAATCCAGTGATGCCGGGAGCCTTGATTTTAGAAACTTTGGCGCAAGCTGGTTCAATTTTAATTTTGAAATCAGAAGAATTTCTAGGGAAACGTGCCTACATTGGGGGAATCAATAAAGCAAAATTCCGTCAAAAAGTTGTACCAGGTGATGTAATGAAGTGTCACTTTGAAATCACAAAATTAAAGGGAGCTGTGGGTACTGCACTTTCAGCTGCATACGTTGATGACAAAAAAGTTTGCGAATGTGAATTTACTTTTATCGTAAACCAAGATGCTTAATACTTAATTTTTTAATTTAGGCAAAGCAAAAGAGGAGAAGACTTATCAGAAAAGTCTTCTCCTCTTTTTAATGATTTATTTTGTTTCAGCTTCTTGTAAAACTTTGATACTTTCGATTTTTACGTCAGTTGTTGGTTTGTCATTGCTGTCAGTTTCAACTTGCGCGATTTTATCAACGACGTCCATTCCTTCGATTACTTGTCCGAAGACGGTATATTGGCCATCTAAACTTGGATAACCACCATTTTTATACGCATCGATAATTGCGCGAGGGTAATCCTCTTTTAGTAAGCCGTCGTGTACGTCATCAGAATTTTGAACGATAAAGAATTGGCTACCATTACTGTTTGGATCTTGTGAACGTGCCATTGAAAGTGCACCACGAATATTGTACAACTGATTCGAAACTTCTGTTTCAAATCCTTCTCCCCAAATACTTTCACCACCAGTGCCATCACCTTTTGGATCGCCACCTTGAATCATGAAGTCTTTGATCACTCGATGGAAAGTTAAGCCATCATAGTAACCATCTTTGGCGTGCGTCATAAAATTTTCAACTGCTTTTGGTGCTAATTCAGGGAACAATTTGATTTTGATTGTTCCTTCACTAGTGGTCATTTCGACTAATGATTCATTTGCAGCAACTTCGTTCGTTAATTGGGGTAATTCCAAAGCGTTGAGGTCAACGCTACTTTCAGTCGTGCTTTCTGCAGTACTTGCTTTCGTGCTTGAAGTAGTTGTTTGATTGGTTGAACAGCCTGCAACAACGAGTAGAGCTGCAGCCAGTCCAAGAGTTAACATTAATTTTTTCTTTTTCATATCTGGATCCTTTCTTCTTTAAAAATAGTCTACATTTATGATAGCAAACTCTTGAACAAAAACCTAATGAAAATTAGCAAGCAATTTTTCTTTTTGAAAGCCTTGGTAAAAGGTGTAGACCATTTGTATCATGTTTGTTATAATGTAAGTGGATACAAAAAAGCAAACCGCTAGGAGGCAATAGGATTATGGGAAAACTTGGAGTTTCGATTTACCCAGAACGCTCAACATTTGAAAAGGATAAAGCATATTTAGATTTAGCACATAAATATGGATTTAAACGTGTGTTTACAAGCTTGCTACAAGTGAATGATAACAAAGAGCAAGTATTAGCCGAATTTACAAAAGTAGTCGACTATGCGAATAGCTTAGGAATGGAAGTAATGGTAGATATCAATCCTGCCTTATTTGAACAACTTGAGATTTCTTATGATGATTTATCATTCTTTGATGAAATGGGCGCTTATGGCGTACGTTTAGATATTGGTTTTACGGGTGCAGAAGAAGCGAAGATGACACGTAACCCATATGGAATCAAAATTGAAATCAATATGAGTTCTGGAACAAACTACGTGGATAACATCATGAGTTATTCACCAAACACAAATAATTTATTGGGATCTCATAACTTTTACCCACATCGCTATTCTGGTTTGAGTTACGATCACTTTGTTTATTGTTCAGAAAAATTCAGAAAATATAATTTGAATACGATGGCATTTGTGAATTCACAAGTTGCCACTTTTGGTCCATGGCCAACACAAGATGGGTTGTGTTCATTAGAAGACCATCGTGATTTAGAAATTTCAACGCAAGTAAAACATTTGATGTTAACTGGCTTGATTGATGATATTTCTGTTGGGAACGCTTATGCAAGTGAGGAAGAATTAAAAGCAATGGCAGAAGCTTTCAATGCAGATTATCCAACATTAAAAGTCGATGTAGAAGAAGGCATTACCGAAGACGAACGTATTTGCTTGTTTGATAACTTACACAGCTATCGAGGAGATCGTTCAGAATATATTTTACGTTCGACAATGACTCGTGTTTATTACAAAGATAAACCTTTCCCAGCTCATAATACTCGTGACATGGCTCACGGAGATGTTTTGATTGATAATGTTGGCTACGGTCAGTACAAAGGTGAAACACAAATTGCTTTGAAAGAAATGAAAAATGACGGTCGTGTAAATGTAGTCGGCCGAATTTCAGCAGATGAATTATTCTTGCTTGATTTCTTGAAACCTTGGTCAAGCTTTAAATTGATTGAAAATGTGAAGTAAGGTTGTGGCACCAAGCGATTAGCTCCGAAAAGATAGCGAGCAGACACTCAAAATAGCATTTCATATTTTGAAGTGATTGTGAGCTATGTCGAAGAGTTGATTGGGGAACACCGTGAATAAGGTTGTGGTTCCAAGCGGTCAACTTCAAGCAATAAATTAAAAGAGGCAAGTAAGCTTTCAAAAATAGCTTTTTACCATCAAGTACTTCAAAAAGGATCAGGACACGTAAATGTCTTGGTCCTTTTTATTTATCGAATCAATTTGCATCAAACAAAAACATTGATTATACTTAGGATTAAATTTATTCGTTCAGTGATTTATTTTTAATTTAAGTGATAGGAGAAAAGTGGAGAACATGAAACTTTGGGTGAAAATTAGTATTGGCGTGATCCTGGTAGTAACGATTGGGTTAGGTTTTGCAGCAAATTATTTTTATAATTATGCAATCGTTCCAGCGCCGAAAGACTTTATTGGCGAAGATACACCTGGCACTACAAAAACGGCAGAAGAAACTGCAACGCAAACGTGGTTCAAAGCAAAAGAAAATCGTACGCATTGGACGATCGAATCAGATGATCAACTAAAACTTTCTGCGATTTATCTGCCTGCAGCAAAACCAAGTAGCCAGACAGTGATTGCGGCGCACGGCTATATGGGCGATGCTGAAACGATGGCAAACTATGCTAAAATTTTCCATGATTTAGGCTACAATGTCTTACTCCCAGATGCACGAGGACATGGAAAAAGTGAAGGAAATTATATTGGATTTGGCTGGCCAGAAAGAAAGGACTATGTAAAGTGGATCAACAAAGTTCTTGAAACAAATGGAAAACAAGAAGAAATTGCTCTTTATGGAATCAGCATGGGTGGTGCAACGGTGATGATGACCAGTGGAGAGCAGCTTCCTAAAAATGTGAAAGCAATCATTGAGGATTGTGGCTATTCTTCTGTAAATGAAGAACTTTCATACCAACTAGCAGACATGTTTAATCTACCGGCATTTCCATTGATGCCTGCGACTAGTTTAATGACGAAAGTTCGAGCAGGTTATTCTTTTAATGAAGCAAGTGCAGTCAAACAATTGAAGAAAAACCAAACGCCAATGCTCTTTATTCACGGTGATGAAGATACGTTTGTTCCGTTTGAAATGTTAAATGAAGTCTATGAAGCGACCAATGTTCCAAAAGAAAAATATATCGTAAAAGGGGCGGAGCATGCTAAGGCATATGCTATTGACCCAGAAAAATATCAGCAAGTAGTAAAAGATTTCCTAGTGAAGTATTTTTAAGTATGTGATGATGAATCAAGTGGTTCAGTGTAATAACTATAAAAAGAGCCGAGACACCTGTCTCAGCTCTTTTTAGTATGGTAAGAAATTTTGATTGGAAAATTTCTTATAAGTTAGCAAATTTTTCTAATAAACGAATCATTTGGCAAGTGAAGCCATATTCGTTATCGTACCAAGCAACAGTTTTAACAAGTTGGTAATCACCAGCTGAAGTTACTTCTGTTTGTGTTGGGTCGAAGATTGAACCTTGAGTTGTTCCGATTACATCACCAGAAACGATTTCGCGGTCATCATAACCAAATGATGGGTTGTCAATTGTATGTTTTTTAATTGCTTCATTGACTTCATCAGCGGTTACTTTTGTTTTTAAGATTGATACTAATTCTGTTAATGAACCATCAACAACAGGGACACGTTGAGCATGACCTTGTAATTTGCCGTTCAATTCAGGAATAACTAAACCGATTGCTTTTGCAGCACCAGTTGAGTGAGGAATTGTGTTGTCAGCAGCAGAGCGAGCAGCACGCAAGTTTCCACCTTTTACTGGTCCATCTAATAACATTTGTGTTGAAGTATAAGCATGGACAGTTGTCATTGTACCAACTTCGATACCAAATTCGTTATTTAAGAAATAAGCCATTGGTGCCAAGCAGTTAGTTGTACATGATCCAGCAGAGATGATTTTATCACTTGCGTCTAAAGTGTCATCATTTACGTTATAAACGATTGTTTTCATTGCGCCAGCTGGGGCAGAGATCACAACGCGTTTAACGCCTGCGTTCAAGTGAGCTTGTGCTTTTTCTTCTGAAGTATAAAAACCAGTACATTCTAGTACGATGTCTACTCCGTTTTCTTTTACCCAAGGGATTTTACTTGCATCAGGTTCAGCATAAACACGAGTTGCTTCCCCATCAACCACGATTGAGTCTTCTGTAGCAGTAACTGTTCCAGGATAAGTACCATGTGTTGAATCGAATTGTAATAATTGTGCTAACATAGTTGGACTTGTTAAGTCGTTGATTGCAACTACTTCGATGTCATCAGATACTTCTTTGATACGACGATACGCTAAGCGTCCAATACGTCCGAATCCATTAATACCTACTTTTACTGTCATAATCAAAAGTTCCTCCTTTAATTTAAGGGCTGTGAACGTGCCGCAACCTCTCTTAATACGATTTAAGTTTGCTACTAAATTTAAAATTTGTCAAAAAATTTATCTTTTCACTTGATTTTTCCGAAAATTTCAGTTGGATTTGCTAAAAATGCAAAAAATGGTAAGAGATAGCAAAGTTTTGGCTGAAAAGATAGACAAAACGTGATTTCATCGCTAAAATAAATAGGACTTTTGTTTATTGTGGAAATTCAGGTAGTCGAGAAATTTAAATAAATAAATACAATAGGAGGACGAGAATATGTCCATGTTTTTAGATCAAGTAACAATCGATGTGAAAGCTGGTAAGGGCGGCGATGGAATGGTTGCTTTTCGTAGAGAAAAGTATGTTCCTGATGGCGGACCAGCTGGTGGTGATGGTGGTCACGGTGGCGATGTTATTTTAGTTGTCGATGAAGGCTTGCGCACATTGATGGACTTTCGTTTCAATCGTCATTTCAAAGCACAACCGGGTGAAAATGGAATGAGCAAGGGAATGCATGGTCGCGGTTCAGACGACACATACGTTAAAGTCCCTCAAGGAACAACTGTACGTGATGCAGAAACAGGTGCTTTACTAGGTGATTTGATTGAAAATGGTCAAACTTTAGTAGTTGCTAAAGGCGGTCGCGGTGGTCGCGGAAACACTCGTTTTGCTTCACCACGTAATCCTGCACCAGAAATCGCAGAAAACGGTGAACCAGGACAAGAACGTAAAATCGAATTGGAATTAAAAGTCTTAGCAGATGTTGGTTTAGTGGGTTTCCCTTCAGTCGGAAAATCAACATTACTTTCAGTTATTTCTTCTGCACGACCAAAAATCGGTGCCTATCACTTTACTACGCTAGTTCCTAATCTTGGAATGGTCACAACGACTGATGGTCGAAGCTTTGCGGCAGCTGATTTACCAGGTTTAATTGAAGGAGCTTCACAAGGTGTTGGTCTAGGTACGCAATTCTTACGTCATATTGAACGCACTCGTGTTATTTTACATGTGATTGATATGAGCGGGATGGAAGGGCGAGATCCCTACGAAGATTATTTAGCAATCAACCATGAGTTGTCTACTTATAATTTGCGCTTATTAGAACGCCCACAGTTGATTGTTGCGAATAAAATGGATATGCCAGATGCAGAAGAAAATTTGGTGAAATTCAAAGAGCAATTGAATAAAGAAAAAGCAGATGAATTTGCAGATGACATTCCAGTATTTCCAATTTCTGGAGTGACACGTAAAGGGCTGGATGCGTTATTGAATGCAACTGCCGATTTACTAGAAGTCACACCAGAGTTTCCTCTTTACGATGAAGAAATTGAGGAAGAAACGGTTCATTACGGATTCACACCTGAAGGGCCAGACTTCAAGATTGATCGTGAGCCAGATGCTACTTGGGTATTAACTGGTGAGCGAATCGAAAAATTATTCCAAATGACGAATTTTGATCACGATGAAACAGTTATGCGTTTTGCACGTCAATTACGTGGTATGGGTGTTGATGAAGCATTGCGTGCCCGCGGTGCTAAAGACGGCGATATCGTTCGGATTGGTGAATTCGAGTTTGAATTTGTTGAATAAAGGACAGAAGTGAAAAAGGCTGTGAAAGAAGTGCTCAGCATTTTGCGGTGATTGCAAGCTATAATGAGAGTTGCTTTGGAAACAACGTTCATTAGGAAAAATAAACTGGAGCAAAATGCCAGTTGTTCTTAATACAAATACATTTTTTCTATTTAAGCTGTTATTAACACACCACTTTTTTGTTTTTTTAATTTTTTAAAGTAAACACTTCTGTTTTAGGGGTTATTATTTTATTTCTGGCTAAATCAAAGGTAAAATGAAATGAACGCAAAAAGTGAGGAGTGAGTCAAATGAACAAACGAGTGATTATTTTAAATTTTGATGTGGAGAGTCAAGCTTATCAAGCCTTTTCAGAAATCAAAAAGTTTCATGCTACTCGAAAAATTAAGGGCGAACAAATGGCTGTAATCAGTCACGATCCCAATGGAACACACCAATTTAAAGTCGAAGATTTTATCGACTTTACTGGAAGTAATAAGTCTTCCAAGGGTGGCATGATTGGTATGCTCGTTGGTATCTTGGGTGGACCACTTGGTATTTTACTTGGCTGGTTTGCAGGCGGAATGATTGGAGCAACTCAAGACGCGAAAGAAATTCAAAATGCACAAACTGTTTTTGACTTTGTTGGCGATAAAATTGGCGAAGGTGCTACTGGTCTGATTTTGATTGCGGAAGAAGAAGATAATCGTCCATTGAACCAATTAGTTATGATGGAACTGGGTGGAGAAATTACCCGTCTAGACTATGATGATGTCGAAAAAGATGTTGCCGATGCGAAAGAAGTTGAACGTAGCACAAAAGAAGCAGCTCAAAAAACATGGAGTGAAAAACATCCACCAGTTGAGAATCAATCAAGGGATGATGAAAACGAACAAGAATAAGTTCTGTTTTATTTTCACTTTGAATAGTTCCAACAAAAAAGTGAATTCTGGCAGAGAAAAAGTGTACTTGAGGCACTTTTCTCTGTCTTTTTCGGTTGCTTATCCGTGCATTTTCCCCTAAAATTAGAGGGAACTCATAGAAAGTCAGGTAGATTATGGAATTACAATTTTTAGGGACAGGTGCAGGGGTACCTGCGAAGCAGCGAAATGTAACAAGTATCGCATTAAAACTATTAGATGAACGTAATGAAATTTGGTTATTTGATTGTGGTGAAGGCACACAGATGCAAATTTTGCGTACAAATATTCGTCCAAGAAAAATCGAAAAGATTTTTATTACGCATTTACATGGCGACCATATTTTTGGTTTACCAGGATTAATTAGTAGTCGTTCATTTCAAGGTGGAGACACACCATTAGAAATTTATGGTCCAAAAGGGGTAGAGCAATTTGTTAAGACAGCACTATCTGTTTCACAAACTCGTTTAAGTTATCCGTTGAAATTTATTGAAGTACATGAAGATGAACCAATCTTTAAAGATCAACAGTTTGCAGTGTATACAAAGAAATTAGATCACGGAATTGATAGTTATGGGTATCGCGTAGTCGAAAAGGATCATAAGGGCGAGTTGCAAGTAGAACGCTTAAAAGAATTAGGTGTGCCTGCCGGTCCAGTTTATGGTCAGTTGAAGCGCGGAGAAACAGTTCAGCTAGAAGATGGTACAACCATTAATGGCAAAGAATTCGTGGGTCCTGATAAAAAAGGGCGGATTGTTACGATTTTAGGCGATACAAGAAAGACGGCTAATGCCGTTGAACTTGCCAAAAATAGTGACGTATTAGTCCATGAAAGTACCTTTAACAAAAATGAAGCGAAAATGGCACATAATTATTTTCATTCAACTTCTCATCAAGCAGCAGAAGTTGCAACAAAAGCGAAGACAGCGCGTTTGTTGTTAACGCATATTAGCGCTCGTTATGTTGGTAAAGCAGCTTTTGAGCTGGAAAAAGAAGCGCAAGAAATTTTTCCAAACACAACGATTATGAAAGATTTCGATGTGATTGATATTCCATTTAGAGACGAGGAGGTACTGTCATGAAATTAGCAAATAAAGTGGTATTGGTGACTGGTGGATCTGCGGGATTAGGTGCAGAAATCTGTTATGAAGCAGCAAGACAAGGAGCTATCGTGATTACTTGTGCTCGACGGATTCAGTTGATTGGAGAAGTAAAAGCAAAGTGTCAAGAGTTGAGTGGCAAAGAAGCCTATGCTTTTCAAGTGGACGTTAGCAATCCAGAAAGCGTTGAAAGCCTGTATGAAAAAGTGATGACAGAAGTTGGTCGAGTGGACGTATTGGTTAACAATGCTGGCTTTGGCATCTTCGAAGATTTCCTACAATTTGATTTAGGAAAAGCTTATGATATGTTTGAGGTTAATGTGTTAGGTATGATGGTCTTGACGCAAAAATTTGCAATTGATATGGCAGAAAGAAAGAGTGGGCACATCATTAATCTAGCCTCAATGGCAGGGAAAATGGCTACAGCTAAATCAACGATTTACTCTGCAACTAAATTTGCTGTGATTGGTTTTTCCAATGCATTGAGATTGGAATTAAAACCATTTGGGGTCGCAGTCACGACTGTTAATCCAGGGCCAATTGCTACAGAATTTTTCGATAAAGCAGATCCAAGCGGAGAATACTTAGCTAACTTAGGACAAATCGTACTAGATCCAACGAAGTTAGCAAAACAAATTGTGCGGAATATGAGTCATCCAAAACGTGAAATCAACCAACCAGTTATCATGGAAATCGCAGCCAAATTCTATACGCTTTTCCCACACATTGGGGATTATTTAGCTGGGGGAATTTTTAATAAAAAGTAGGTGAAAAAATGAAAAAACAAAGCAGTGTGATTTTAGGGTTTCTTTTAGTATTAGTGATTGTTTTATTTGCAGTATTCAACATTGAACAAGTTCCGGTGAGTCTGGGGTTTGCTTCATTTTCAGCGCCATTAATTTTAGTTATTATTGGTTCAGCACTGATTGGCGCTTTGATCGTCTTTTTAACAGCTTCAGCTAGTTTGTGGCAACAAAAAAAAGAAATCAAAAACTTAACACAGGAACTTGCTGAATATCAAAGTAGCGTACAGCAAAAAATTGAGACAGCAAAAGAAGAACAACAACGCGAATTTCGTAATGAACGGGCAGAATTAGAGGCCGCTTACCAAGCAGAACTACAAGCGAAAACGGTGAAAATCAGTCAATTAGAAGAGACTGGTGACACCAAAGAAGACGGAGCTCAATCTCCACAACAAAGCTTCAATTATTTTGATTAATCAGTTAGTCAAACTGAATTAGAAAAGGAGTGTGACGAAGTCGCGCTCCTTTTGTGCTTGTTTAGGGGAAAGTCATCTAGGTGCTAGCTAAAGCTAAAATAAGCTTTTATTCTCATTTTAGAAAAGTTTCCTTATTACTTGAAGCTGGTCGTTTGGAACCACAACCTTATTTACGGTGTTCCCCAAGCAACTTCTCACAATAACTCTCAACTTTTTAAAAATATGAAAGTCTATTTTTAGCAGTTGCTCTTTATTTTTTCGAAGCTGACCGCTTGGAACCACAACCTTATTTACGGTGTTCCCCAAGCAACTTCTCACAATAACTCTCAACTGTTTAAAAATATGAAAGTCTATTTTTAGCAGTTGCTCTTTATTTTTTCGAAGCTGACCGCTTGGAACCACAACCTTATTTACGATGTTCCCAAAACAACTCCTCGATATAGCTTGCACTCACTACAAAATATGGAAAGCTATTTTGAGTGCTTACGCGCTATCTTGTCGGAGCCAAGCGTTTTGCGCCACACCCTTCTTTTCCACCTCTTCTTTTTGTCGGTTTCGTTTGCTATAATAACTAAGTTAGGAGTGAGACAGTGAAGCAAGCAAATTATGATTGGAAATTAAGTGCCGAAGAACCACCTGAAGCTTTTTTTCAGCTAATCAATAACCATAACTTATCTCCTTTTATTGGCAGAATGCTTTGGCAGCGCGGATATCAGGAAGAACAAGAAATCAAACAGTTTTTATATCCAAAAGAACAACAATTACATGATCCGTACTTGATGCATGATATGGATAAAGCAATCAGCAGAATCCAAGAGGCAGTTATCAGTGGCGAAAAGATTCTTGTGTATGGCGATTACGATGCCGATGGAATCACCAGTACGACAATTATGAAAGAAACACTTGAATTACTAGGGGCAGAAGTAGAGGCCTTTTTACCTAACCGTTTTGAACACGGCTATGGACCGAACCAAGCTGTCTATGAAGAAAAAATTAATCAAGGGACACAATTGATTGTTACCGTTGATAATGGGGTTGCTGGGAATGAAGCAATTGCCTATGCTCAAAGTGTCGGAGTTGACGTTATTGTAACCGATCACCATGAGATGCCGGCAGTGTTACCAGATGCTTTCGCAATCGTTCACCCACGACACCCAGATGGAAATTATCCATTTACTGATTTAGCAGGTGTAGGAGTGGCTTTCAAAGTTGCAACAGCTTTGTTGGAAGAAGCACCAGCAGAATTTTTAGATTTGGTTGCAATTGGAACAATCGCTGATTTAGTGTCGCTAACTGGGGAAAATCGCAGTTTAGTCTCACTAGGAATTGATGCTATTCGCCATTCAGAAAGAATTGGTTTACAAGCATTGTTTGCTGAAAGTGGAGCAAAAATGAAAGATGCTGATGAAACGACTATTGGTTTTTCCATCGCACCACGCTTGAATGCGATTGGTCGAATGGGTGATCCTAACCCCGCCGTGGAACTGATGGCGACTTTTGACGAAGAAGTTGCTCAAACACAAGCAAAAAAATTAAATGAAATCAATGAAGAACGTAAAAGCGTTGTTGAAGAAATTACTCAAGAAGCATTAGCGATGGTAAATCCTGCTAACAGTATCCATTTATTAGCGAATAATGGCTGGCACGAAGGCGTTTTGGGAATCGTTGCGGGTAAAATTATGAACGAAACGGGTAAACCCACGATTGTACTGACTTTAAAAGAAGATGGATCTGCCAAGGGTTCCGGGCGTAGTGTAGAGGCCTTGAATCTTTATGAAATGTTGAATCAAATGAGAGATTTATTTACTTATTTTGGTGGACATCATGCAGCTGTTGGTTTGACTATGCCTCAAGAGAACATTGAGTTGTTGCAAGAAAAAATGAATGAGTATGTGAAAGAAAATCAGATTGATCTGACGAAAGGACCAGCGATGAAAATTGATGAGGTGCTTTCGCCTAAAGATGCTTCTTTGACATTATTAGATGAGTTGAAATTGTTAGCACCTTTTGGAACCGATAATCCTGTACCACAATTTTTATTCAAACAAGTGACTGCGACACAAGTAAAAAAGATTGGTGCAAATCAACAACATTTGAAATTCGTTTTAACAGATGAGGGGGAGCAGCTAGATGCAGTTGCTTTTGGATTTGGTTCTCAAGAAAATGAACTGTTAAATGATTCACTTGATATCGTTGGGAAACTCTCAGTTAATGAATGGAATGGTCGAAAAAAAGCACAATTATTGGTTTCTGATTTCGAGGTCAAAGGACTTCAAGTGTTTGATTGGCGTGCAAAACGATTCCGTGACCACGTAGCATTACCAGAAAAAACATGTTATCTAGCATTTGACGAGACAGTTAAAAAACAGGTCTCCCCAAGTATTCGTGAACAAATAGTTACTTTTACAGAAATGGATCAAATGAAGAGTTGGCTGGAAACGAATCAACCAGAATCGCTTGTATTAGTGGATTGCCCAACAGAACTTGATGAGCTGAAAGCTGTGTTTCATGCGGGAACGTTTAGCCGAGTTTATTTATTGGGTATTTCTTCACAGGAAGCTTATCTTAATGGAGTTGGTTCGAGAGAACAATATGCTCGCTTGTTTCAGTTTATTAAAACACAAGATAAAGTTGATATTCGCTATAAAACAAAAGCAGTCGCGCAGTATTTAAAAATTCCAGAAAAATTATTAATTTTTATGATTCAGGTGTTTTTTGAATTGAAATTTGTTACAATAGACGATGGTGTTTTGCAAAAAGTCGCCCATCCAGAAAGTCACCCGTTGACTGAAAGCACTCTGTATCAACAGCGACTAAAGAAAATTAAAGTTGAGGAATTTTTACTACTAAGTGATATTCCTACCATTAAGAAATGGTTAACAACCTAGGAGGAAACAAACAGTGGATTTAAGAAATTATATTGCCAGTATTCCGGACTATCCGTCAAAAGGAATCGTTTTTCGTGATATCTCACCGCTAATGGCAGATGGAGATGCATATCGTGAAGCAACAAAACAAATCGTCGATTATGCAAAGGAAAAACGGATTGACATGGTTGTCGGACCTGAAGCGCGTGGATTCATTGTCGGCTGTCCAGTAGCGTATGAGTTGGGCGTGGGTTTTGCACCAGTTCGTAAAAAAGGAAAGTTGCCTCGTGAAACGATTGAAGTAACTTATGACCTTGAATATGGAACAGATACATTGACTTTACACAAAGATGCGATTCAACCAGGTCAACGTGTGTTGATTTGTGATGACTTGTTAGCAACTGGCGGAACAATCAAAGCAACGATCGAACTGATTGAAAAATTAGGTGGCGTAGTTGTTGGTTGTGCATTCCTGATTGAATTGATGGACTTACATGGCCGTGATAAAATTAAGGGCTATGACATCATTACGTTGATGGAATACTAATAGAAAAAAGTAGATCTTCAGAAATGACTAAGACACAATGTCTGATCTTTTCTGAAGATCTTTTTTGATGTATTAAATAATTTTATTCTGGGTTCAATGAAAAAATAAAAGAAAATGACTCGTAATCAACTTGTTCTTTCATACATAATTAACACTTATATTATAACGATACATTTTTTGTGAGTTCATTCTATTTTCGTTCATTTCAGCAAAAAACAGTTGGCAAAAGAAAGCCTGTGTGAAATTTGATAAGAAACTTTCTTAACAAGTTCACGCTAAACTCTAAAAAAGGTTGATTGATTGCTTCTAAGAATAGTGAAAATAGAGGTGAATGTCCATAGTTTTGTAAGGATAGAAAGAGTGCTAGCAAAAGGAAATCTTCACTTGATGACAATTTAACTAGTTTACTGAGGAGTGTTGTTAAAGAGAGCATTTACAATAATGAAAACTTTCAAATAAAGGGATTTTGAACAAAAAAAACACCCTAAATATGTCGGATTACTGACATTATTTGGGGGTTGCTCAGCATGGCAGAGTCCATTAATATTCACAACAGATATTGTTTCACTCATTTTTTGAAACCCGGGATCAAAACATGCGTAAACATTCATCGAAAATAATTTGTAAAATAGTTTGTTGAAGGGAAATGATTTTATTGAAAAAAGAACAACTAATAAAAAAGGTAGCATCACCGCTCATTTGTGGATTGATGTTAGGTGGGCTTGCTGTCTCAACAATCCAGCCGATTATCCAAGTTCGTGCTGAAGAAAAAACGAGTTCAAAAGCAACAACAAGTTTAACAGAAGAGGCATGGTCGGAATGGTCAGAAGTCACAAAGTTAACAGAATTTGGAAGTTCAGACACAACAGGAAAACAAGTCAAACACAATGGTAAAATTTATGCAGCAACTTGGTGGAAAAATGGGGCTACAGATGTAGCGCCAGGATCAGGTGAAGCAACTTCAACTGGCTGGGAAGAAGTAGGAACAATTGCTTCTGATGGTTCAGTTACTCTTAACGCAGGTGTTACTGCTAATCCATTTGAACCAACGATTGATCCAAATGTTGATCCAAATACTCCGTATGCAGGTGTTGATGCAGGACAGGGTGTGAAGTGGGGCGAGAAGGTTTTTGCGCCGTACATTGATGGTGGTTTATGGTATAACGGAGAGAATGGGTATCAAGGATTGTATCCTCTTGGTCAAGAAGTGAAGAAATCAAACATCAGTTATGCAAATATTGGTTTTATTGTATCGGACCCAAGTAATCCGAAGACGGCCTCTTTTGGCGGCTATTATAATGTAGATGGCACCGGAACAAATGGTTCAGTTGTCACTGCATTTGCTAATCAAATCAAAGAGTTCCGCGCACAAGGTGGAGATGTATTGGTTTCTTTTGGTGGTGAAAACGGAACGCCGCTTCAAGATGTCTATGATAACGCTGAAGAACTTGCGGATAAATACATTGAGATTGTCGAGCATTATGGATTAACAACGATTGATTTCGATATTGAAGGGGCTCACGTTCGAGACAAAGAAGCTTGGGAAAGAAATAACGATGCAATCAAGATCATGCAAGATAAGTTAGGTGACGAAGCTCCTGACGTTTGGTACACATTCCCTGTTTTACCGACTGGTTTAGTAGGCGAAGGGACAGACAATGACGCGTATAACGTACTACAAGATGCTGTTCAGAAAAAGGTTAATGTTCATGGTGTAAATATCATGACGATGTGTTTTGGCCCGTCATTTGTTACAGGACCAACAGATACATACCATACATATGTCGAACAAGCATCAGAGAGTTTAGCTGGACAAATAAAACGAATTTATAGTGATGCTAATCAAGACCTAACGGATTCACAAATTTATCAGAAAATTGGTTTAACACCATGGGTAGGAAAATCAAGTCAAGCAAATGAAACATTTACTCAATCGGATGCTAAAGCTTTGTTAGCTTATGCAAACGAAAAACAAATTGGAATGCTTTCTTTTTGGTCGTTGAATCGGGATAACGATTTGAATGAAGATTTAAAAAATACAGGACTTGAGCAAGAAACCTATGAATTTTCAAAAATTATGGGTGAATTTGATGGAGATTTAGGTGTAAGAGATCAAGCACCAGTAATTAAAGGAGCAACAAATGAAACAATTGAGTTGAATGACTCGTTTGATGTACTAGCAGGTGTGACAGCTATTGATCAGGAAGATGGCGACCTAACTGCTAAAATTACGACAACAGGAACAGTTGATTCTGCGAAAGTTGGTGAATACCAAGTAACATATTCTGTGACAGACAGTCAGAAGAATCATTCAGAAAAGATTCGGACGATTACTGTGGTTGATCCAAATGCAAATACGAAACCAATTTTTTCTGGTCTAAAGGATCAAACAATTGAAGTTGGAACAAACTTTGATAAATTGGCGGGCGTAACGGCAAACGATCAAGAAGATGGTGACCTGACCGCGAAAATAGCTGTGACAGGAGATGTAGATACTTCAAAAGCGGGCGCGAATGTTCTCACGTATACAGTTTCTGATAGTAAAGGTGAAAAAACAACACAAACAATTACAGTCACGGTTAAAGAAAAAGAAAGTATTCCAGCTTATTCAGCAACGGCAGTTTACGTTAAAGGTGATAAGGTAAGCTATCAAGGAACAACTTACACTGCAAAATGGTGGACAAAAGGAGATACTCCAGGATCCGCACAAGTCTGGGAAAAAGAAATAATTAAAAACGAAGACGGAAGCGTGGATTATTACAAAGGAGGAACTTATGTCGCTGGCGATTTAGTGAACTATAATGGCAAACAATATCTTGCTAAATGGTGGACACAATCTGTACCAGGTAGTGATGCATCGTGGGAGTTAAAAAAATAGTCAACTAATTAAGAAATACAAAAAGGAACTTAAACAAAAATAGCTTAAATAGAAAAAGCCTAAAATTCGTTTTTAAAACGTTGATTTTAGGCTTTTTTAAATTGAAAAATGTGTTAAGAACGACTGAATCTTTCGCTTTGTCCCAGTCTTTTTTCTTTTTGATAAAAGAGTAATAGATCTTATCGAATGAATACTTTGGCTAATCCAAAGTAGAAAACGAGCAATTGCCTTAAATATGATAGCCAGTAGATAGGTGTAACGAACGATTATTTACGTTGGTCTTTCTTTCAAGATTGCCGAGAGCGTAAGTAATGTTCATGATAGAAATGTTCTTCATGAAGCCTACGCTGTTCGGCTTGACGATATTTTTTTTCGTCCCACAACATAAACCACAATGTGAATAACGGAAGAAAAATAATCAATGCCGGTTGGATCCCAAAATTGCCAATCAAAATACCTAAGAATAAAACCAGTAATACCAAGCCAATACGTCTAATTGATTTCATGAATTCTCACCTCATTTATTTATGCGAACGTTTGTTCGTAAAATCATTATACGAATGTTTGTTCGGTTTGTAAAGAGGGAAGAACAATAAAAAAAGAATTGCAGAAATTTTTCTACAATTCTTTGAATGAATCATGTTAATAAATATGGCTACGATAGAGACCAACTACCAATCCCAAAATGGCTACCTCATCTAAAATAATTGGATCTAATAAATCATTTTCAGGTTGTAAACGAAAATGATCTTTTTCTTTATAGAACCTTTTACAAGTTGCTTCATTTTCTGTCGTCATAGCGATGACAATATCTCCATTTTTAGCGCTCTCTTGTTTTCGGACGATAACATTATCTCCGTCTAAAATCCCTGCGTTGATCATACTTTCGCCCCGAATGGTTAGCATGAACAAACTGCCTTCTTCTGAAGTTAAATTTGGTGGTACAGGGAAAAAGTCGGAGGCGTCTTCAACAGCGAGGATCGGCTCACCAGCTGTAACAACGCCAAGCATTGGAATAGTCGATGGCTTGATTCCAATCTGATCTAAACCTAAGTCCGTTAATTCGATTGCCCGTGGCTTTGTCGGATCGCGCAAAATAAATCCTTTTTTTTCTAATCGTGCTAAATGTCCGTGGACAGTTGATGTTGAAGAAAGGTTAACAGCTTCACCAATCTCGCGAACGGTTGGTGGGTATCCTTTTCGGGTTACTTGTTCGTGGATATAACGTAAGACTTCGATTTGTCGTGTTTCAGTTTGTCGGGCCACAAAGTACACCTTCTTTCACTTAATATTTAAATAATACCACATAAAAAGCGCTGTTTCAAACAAATGTTCGTATCTAAATATGGATACCTAGTTGTTTTTTTTGTTTTTTTTATATAATATAAGAAGAGAAAAAGGAGGGCTGATAATGTTATCACCTGAAAAAATTGCACGTATTAATGAATTAGCCAAAAAGAAAAAAGCTGAGGGACTTTCAAAAGAAGAAGAGAAAGAACAAATCTTATTGAGAGAAGAATATTTAACAGCTTTTCGCTCTGGTATGAGACATCATATTGAAGGGATGAAAATTGTTGATCCTGAAGGAAACGATGTTACACCAGATAAATTAAAAGAAATTCAAAAAGAAAAAGGCTTACATGACCGTTAGTGTGCTTTTTGGTAAAAAATACCAAAAAGCATTGATTTTTTGATCTGTATCCGCTAAAATGAGTATGAAATGAATTACAGTAAAAAAAACCTAAATTGGAGGGGTTCTTTTGTTCGACAAAATTGATCAACTAGGCGTTAACACAATCCGCACATTAAGTATTGAAGCTGTACAAAAAGCAAATTCAGGTCATCCGGGTTTACCGATGGGTGCTGCACCGATGGCATATGCACTTTGGACAAAACATTTGAAAGTAAATCCTGTTACTTCAAGAAATTGGGTCGATCGTGACCGTTTTGTACTTTCTGCTGGTCATGGTTCAGCAATGTTGTACAGTTTACTTCACTTATCTGGATATCAAGTAACAATTGACGACTTGAAACAATTCCGTCAATGGGGATCAAAAACACCAGGACATCCAGAAGTACATCATACAGATGGCGTTGAAGCAACAACTGGTCCACTAGGTCAAGGAATTGGCATGGCTGTTGGTATGGCAATGGCAGAAGCACATCTTGCAGCAACTTATAATAAAGAAAACTTTAATGTTGTCGATCATTATACTTATGCTTTATGTGGTGATGGCGATTTAATGGAAGGCGTTTCTCAAGAAGCAAGTTCTATGGCTGGACATATGAAATTAGGTAAATTAATCGTTTTATATGATTCAAATGATATTTCACTTGATGGTCCAACTTCAAAAGCTTTCACAGAAAACGTCGGTGCGCGCTATGAAGCATATGGCTGGCAACATATCTTAGTAAAAGATGGCAATGATTTAGAAGCAATCTCAAATGCGATTGAAGCAGCTAAAGCTGAAACAACTAAACCAACATTGATTGAAGTTAAAACAGTTATTGGTTATGGCTCACCTAAAGAAGGTACATCTGCTGTTCATGGTGCACCTCTCGGAGCGGATGGCATTAAAATGGCTAAAGAAGTTTACGGTTGGGACTATCCAGATTTCACAGTGCCTGAAGAAGTAGCAACTCGTTTCCACGAAAAAATGGTTGAAGATGGCGAAAAAGCAGAAGCACAATGGAATGAAAAATTTGCTAACTATAAAAATGCTTATCCAGAATTAGCGCAACAATTTGAAGATGCGTTTGCTGGAAAACTACCAGAAAATTGGGATGCTGAGATGCCAAGTTATGATGAAGGTCATAGCCAAGCAAGTCGTGTGTCAAGCAAAGACATGATTCAAGCAATCTCAAATGCAGTTCCTAGCTTATGGGGAGGTTCTGCTGATTTATCTGGCTCAAATAATACAATGGTTGCAGCTGAAACTGATTTCGAACCAGGTAACTACGAAGGTCGAAACATCTGGTTTGGCGTTCGCGAATTTGCTATGGCAACAGCGATGAACGGAATCCAATTACATGGCGGTACACGTATTTATGGTGGAACATTCTTTGTATTCACGGATTACTTACGTCCAGCTATTCGTCTTGCTTCCATTCAAAAAGCACCAGTTATTTATGTACTAACACATGATTCAGTAGCAGTGGGTGAAGATGGTCCAACACATGAACCAATCGAACAACTCGCTTCTGTTCGTTGCATGCCAGGCGTTCATGTTGTACGTCCAGCTGATGGCAATGAAACACGTGCTGCTTGGAAAATTGCCATGGAGTCAACAGAAACACCAACAATTTTAGTGTTGAGTCGTCAAAACTTACCAGTTCTTCCATCAACAAAAGAAAAAGCTGATGAGATGGTGAAAAAAGGTGCTTATGTACTTTCTCCTGCACAAGGTGAAACACCAGAAGGTATCTTGATTGCAACTGGTTCAGAAGTTGATTTAGCGGTTAAAGCACAGAAAGTATTAGCTGAAAATGGCAAAGACGTTTCTGTCGTTTCAATGCCAAGTTTTGACTTGTTTGAAGCGCAATCTGCTGAATACAAAGAAAGTGTTCTTCCAAAAGCTGTAACTAAACGTGTTGCAATCGAAGCGGCTGCACCATTTGGCTGGGAACGTTACGTTGGAACAGAAGGAACAACAATTACAATTAATCATTTTGGCGCATCAGCACCAGGAAATAAAATTCTTGAAGAATTTGGTTTCACAGTTGAAAATGTTGTAAAAACCTACGAAGAACTATAAAAAACAAGTAATTTAATTATGAAAGAAGCAAGCTGGGGTAAATTCCCAGCTTGTTTTATTGAGTAAAGAAAGATTGCTGTTTGATTTCTATAGTGTTACAATTTCGTTACATGAGTAGAAAACGTTCAGATTAAATTGAGATTTTGTCAAAATAAACGTATAATTTATTTAATTAAGTTTGTTTTAAGGAGAGAACTTTTATTTAAAGTTTTTTTATTTTGAGGAGGAATACGAATGCAAGAGCTGAAAACCCGTAGCGCCCGTCATCATAAGGCGAAGAAACCTATGGTGATTAATAAAAAAGCCATTGCTCCATTAATGGGGACAAGTCTTTTGGTTGGGCCAATGATGGTTACAGCAGCACCACAAAGTGCACATGCAGATGAACAAAGTGCGAGCCAAACAACAACTGATCCTCAGTCTTTCATTAACCAAATTGGTTGGTCTGCGTCAGAAGTTGCTGCCAACAATGATTTGTATGCTTCTGTGATGATTGCCCAAGCATTACTTGAAAGTGCTTATGGAACATCTGGATTAGCAAGTGCGCCGAATTATAACTTATTTGGTGTTAAAGGAAGTTATAATGGTGCCGTTGTTTATATGCCGACAAAAGAGTATTTAAATGGTCAATGGGTGACGATGAATGAACCATTCCGTAAATACTCTTCTTATTGGGAATCATTCCAAGACCATGCGAATGTGCTACGTTCAACTAGTTTTTCAACTGGTGATTATCACTATTCAGGTGCTTGGAAAAGCAATACGACAAGCGTTTATGATGCTACAGCTTATTTGACAGGTCGCTATGCTACTGACCCAACTTATGGTGATAAGCTAAACTCATTGATTAGTACGTACAATTTAACACGTTTTGACACACCATCAACTGGTGCTGTTTCAAGCACGACAACAACCACGACCACAACGACGACTTCATCTACGACACAATCAAGTTATGGTGAAAGCGCGCAGTCAACTGGAACAGGTCAAACTTATACGGTTGTTTCTGGTGATTCATTATGGGGAATTGCCCAAAAATTTGGGATGACCATTGATGATTTAATGGCGAAAAACGGATTAAGCGACTATTCACTAATGGTTGGACAAGAGTTAACTGTTTAATAACTTAAGTCGTTAATCGTTTTGAGATAAGTTTTTTTAAAAAGTAGTTTAGATATTTGATCTAAACTACTTTTTTGTCGCATTTTTTAAGACGAAATATTCGCCAGATAGCATGGGGTTGTATTATGATGAAGAAGTAAAGACAGGTCGAAGGGAGAGAGTTTCATGCCACAAATCTATCAAGCAATTACTGATTTGATTGGAGAAACACCAATCGTTAAATTAAACAAAATAGTTCCAGAGGATTCTGCAGAAGTTTATGTTAAATTGGAATTTTTCAATCCGGGAGGTAGCGTGAAAGATCGCATTGCCTTAAGCATGATTGAAAAAGCGGAACAAGACGGAAGTCTGAAACCTGGTGACACAATTATTGAACCTACTTCTGGTAATACAGGAATTGGCTTAGCAATGGTCGGAGCAGCCAAGGGCTACCGAGTGATTATCGTAATGCCTGAAACAATGAGTATGGAACGTCGATTGCTAATGAAGGCTTACGGCGCTGAATTAATTTTAACACCTGGAGCTGATGGCATTTCTGGTTCCATTAGAGAAGCAGAACGTTTAGCAAAAGAACATGATTATTTCTTACCGCTTCAGTTTGAAAATCCAGCAAATCCTGAAATCCACGAAAAGACAACTGGTCCTGAAATTCAAGCTGCTTTTGGAGTAGCTGGGTTAGACGCTTTTGTTTCTGGAATTGGAACAGGAGGAACAATTACTGGTGCCGGACATGAATTGAAACGTGTTTACCCTGAAATTAAAGTGATCGGTGTTGAGCCTGCTGAATCAGCAGTTTTAGAAGGAAAACCAGCTGGTCCACACAAAATTCAAGGAATCGGAACAGGATTTATACCAGATACACTTGATACGAAAGTTTACGATGAAATTTTACCAATCACTGGTGAAGAAGCAATAGAAACTTCAAGAAAAGTCGGTCGCCAAGAAGGCTTTTTAGTGGGGATTTCTTCTGGTGCTGCAATTGCAGCCGGTTTAAAAATTGCGAAAGAATTAGGTAAAGGAAAAAAAGTTTTAGTTATTGTGCCAGACAATGGTGAACGTTATCTATCAACTGCATTGTATCAAGAGGACTAAAATCAATGCTACCAAAAAGGTCAAGACGAAAATTTGTCTTGGCCTTTTTTATATACCTTATTAATCTTTAGGTTCACTTTAACATTTTTAATAGAAAAGCATGAATTTTAATTTTATCTGTATGAAATGTAGATTTTAAAAAATAAAAATAGTATGATAATATGTGAATGACTACGTAGGAGGTGTCAATGTGGGCAACAAATTGGTAGACGAGGCAATCGAAAAACTTAAGCATGAAAATATTCGTATCACACCTCAAAGATATGCAATTTTAGAGTATTTAATCGAACATCATTCTCATCCAACAGCTGATGAAATCTATAAAGCGTTAGAACATCGTTTTCCAAATATGAGTGTCGCAACTGTTTATAATAATCTTCGGTTATTTACATCTATTGGTTTTGTACAGGAAATGAGTTACGGTGACGCGTCAAGTCGTTTTGACTTTACTTCGACACGCCATTACCATGTGATTTGTCAAAACTGTGGGAAAATCGTGGACTTTCATTATCCTGGTCTTGAAGATGTTGAGATGGCTGCAAGTCGTTTGACTGATTTTGAGATTAACGAACATCGTCTTGAACTGTATGGCTTGTGTCCAGAATGTCAGCAAGCACGTGCAAGTGAGTCTGTTTAATTAAAAAATGTATCACAAAAGAAAAAACGTAATTAATCTATTTTGGCGATACTTGGTGAAAAAGAAAGCAATAAAAAACTATTTTATCTGAATTTTGGCTAAAATAGTTTTTTATTTTTTTGCGCTTTCACAATCCTCTTTTTAGTGAAGTCTCAAACACTACGACGCGAGGCTTTTTTTAACAGGTTTTCTTCCTGTTTCCTTTTAAAAAGTAAGCGAATTTTACCTTGTGAATTCACAAGCATAAAATTTCTGAATACGTTTTATTTTTGCTATAGTTAGCATTGTCAAAAGACAAAAAGTTTAGCAGGAAGAGGGATTACCATGAAAGTAGTTGTAATTGGCTGCACCCACGCTGGAACAGCAGCTGTAAAAAGTATTTTAAATAATCATCCAGAAGCAGAAGTAACAATTTATGAACGTAATGACAATATCTCATTCTTATCATGTGGGATTGCTTTGTATGTTGGAGGCGTAGTTAAAGATCCTGCTGGGTTGTTTTACTCAAATCCAGACGAACTTTCTGGGCTAGGTGCGACAGTCAAAATGGAACACAATGTTACAGATGTTGATACAGAAAATAAAACTGTAACTGCAGAAAATTTAAAGACTGGTGAAGTTGAAACAGTTTCTTATGACAAATTAGTTATGACAACAGGTTCATGGCCAATTATTCCGCCAATCAAAGGAATCGAATCAGAAAATATTTTACTATGTAAAAACTATAACCAAGCAAATGAAATTATTGCACAAGCCAAAGATGCAAAACGCGTAGTAATCGTTGGTGGAGGCTATATTGGAATCGAATTGGTTGAAGCTTTTGTTGAATCTGGAAAACAAGTAACTTTAATTGACGGGCTAGACCGTATTTTAAATAAATATTTGGATAAACCATTCACAGATGTTCTGGAAAAAGAATTGGTTGATCGTGGAGTAACTTTGGCTTTGGGTGAAAATGTATCAGAGTTTATCTCAGATGAAGAAGGCAAAGTAAAACAAGTCAAAACACCTAGTGAAACATTTGATGCTGATATGGTTATTTTATGTGTTGGTTTTAAACCAAATACAGAGTTGGTTGCTGGAAAAGTTGATACATTGCCAAACGGCGCAATCAAGGTCAATGAATATATGCAAACAAGTAACCCAGACATTTTTGCAGCCGGTGATTCAGCTGTTGTTCACTATAACCCTTCGAATACACAAAATTATATTCCATTGGCAACAAATGCCGTTCGCCAAGGTTTGTTGATTGGATATAACTTAACTGAAAATAAAATGCATTATCGTGGTACACAAGGAACATCAGGTTTATATCTATTTGGTTGGACAATTGGCTCAACTGGTGTAACACTTGAAAGTGCGCCATTAAATAATTTGGATGTTCATGCCACTTTATTTGAAGATAATTATCGTCCAGAGTTTATGCCAACAACTGAAAAAGTGTTGATGGAATTAGTTTATGAAAATGGGACAAATCGTATTGTTGGTGCACAATTTATGTCGAAATATGACATTACACAATCTGCTAATACATTGTCACTTGCTGTACAAAACAAAATGACAGTTGAAGATCTAGCATTATCTGATTTCTTCTTCCAACCACACTTTGATCGTCCTTGGAACTACTTGAACTTACTTGCACAAGCAGCTTTAGCTGAAATTGCAGAAAATAAATAAACAACGAACACGCCGACAAACAGTTGAAGAATTGTCGGCGTGTTTCTTTGTTCTGGGCGTGTTTGAAGGCTTCAAAAGTATAATTAGTTGTAATCTAGCGGATTTTTTGTGAAAATAAAGAAGGAGTTTAAATTGGAGGAATGTCAAATGGAAAAAGAATACTTTAACCAACAAGTAGCATTTTTAAAAGATTATCAAAAATTTGCAAAACAAAATAATGAAACAATTGATCAGTTAGCGGATCAAGTGATTGAAGAATTGAATAAGACACAAGCAGATCACTTCACCTTGGCCAAAGAAAATGCAGTGGATGGAAAGAGCCATTGTTTCCCATTTAGCCGTCGTGTGTATGCAGATGAAAATGATGGCACATTAAATACAAGTTATACGTATGAAGGTGAGCCTTACGTTTTAGAAACAGATGAATAATCAGAGCAAGTAAATAGTACGAAAGACCGCATGGAACGATTCTATGTGGTCTTTTTACTTTACTAGCAAGAACTGTTCTATTTGCTAGTCGTAGACTGAAAGCTGTTAAGCATACTAACTATTTTTTGAGGACAAAACGAACTTAAATCAAATCCTTTGAATAAAAAAATTGGAACGTTTATCCTAATTATAGGGGGAGAAAACGAAACTGTTTCGCTTGAAAGAAAGACTGAAATAAATCACAAGGGAGGAAAAAAGAATGCCAAAGTATTACTTTATTGATAAACAGCACAAGGTAACAGAGGTGGATAAAGCCAAGAGCAATTGGCTAATCATTAATCATAGCGATGTAGTAACGATTGAAAACATCACACAAAAATATCAGTTACCTAAAGAAATCTTTATTGGCATTTCTTACCCTGAGGCGATTTCGAGAGTCGAGTATCTCCCTGGAACGAAGCTAGCTAATGCATTCTCACTGGTATTGCTTAACCTTTCCAGCAATAGTCAAAAAATCGAAGAGCGATTAACGCCAATTTCGTTTGTCGTTTCGGATGATTTACTGATTACTTGTGTCGAAAACGAAACGATGTTTATTGAAAGTTTAGTTGAAAAATATCAGACTGAACTGATTTCATTTGAAAAAGTTATTGCATATACGATTTTGAATAGTTATATGCACTTTGTCAAAGAATTGAAAAAAATGAAGCAAGAAATTGATTCGCTAGATGAAGGCGCACGCAGGACCACTGAGAATGAGGAACTCTATAAACAAGCTGATTTAGAGCGTGCCATTGTTTATATCGACCATACATTACGAGATCAAAAAGAAACGCTGGATGAACTGTGGGAAGTGAATCATTTTGCGGAGAAGCTAGCTGACGATCAATTGCTTTATGATGTGAAACTAAGACAAAGACAGACGGAAAAAATGATTTCGATTTATCGCGATTTACTCGAAAGTATTGGGAATCTTTTCAGTGGGATGATGGATAATCACTTAAACCATTTGATGAAGTATCTTGATTCAGCAACCTTGGTCATCTCTGTTCCAGCAATGATTGCGGGAATCTGGGGGATGAATACAGGTGGACTACCGGGACGAAGTTCTGAATTAGGCTTTTTGCTGGTTTTAATTGGTTCTGCCGTAGCAACAGCTGCGGTCGCACTTCATTTACTGACGAAAGATTACACAAAGTAGTTAGGTATGAGTTGCTTTTTTTGAAGAAAAATTTGTTTTAAATAGGAGGAATAGTATGACTGAACCAAAGTTAATAGATCCGCGAAAATTATACCATACGGAAAAATTTCCAAAGCAAGACCAAGATACACCAGCTCTCCAACAAAATATGAAACCTGTACCAGATTGTGGTGAAAAAACTTACAAAGGGGCCAATCAATTAGAAAATCGCCGTGTGCTGATTACTGGTGGGGATTCTGGTATTGGACGTGCTGTTGCTATTGCCTTTGCACGAGAAGGTGCAGATATCGCATTACAATTTTTTCCTGGAGAAGAAGATGATGCGAAGGAAGTTGCAATGCTAATTGAGAAAGCGGGTCGCAAAGTAGTACTGTTGCCTTTTGATTTGCGTGATGAGCAAGCACCTAAGGAAATCATTCGCCAAACAGTAGCTGAATTAGGTGGCATTGATACGTTGATTCTAAATGCTGGACAACAAATTTCTTGTTCATCCATTGAAGAATTGCCGATGCAACAAGTAAAAGATACCTTTATGGTAAATATCATTGCCATGTTTTCTTTGGTTAAAGAAGCAGTTCCTCATCTTCCAGCTGGAGGAGCTATTGTTAATACAACTTCTGTCCAGGCGACAAATCCAAGTGAACATCTACTTGATTACGCAGCTACTAAAGCTGCTATTGCGAATTTTACGATTGGCTTAGCGAAGCAGTTAGCGCCGAAAGGTATTCGGGTGAATGCTGTTGCTCCGGGACCAATTTGGACACCATTACAGCTTGATGAGGGGCAACCGAGCGAAGCTATCCCAGAATTTGGACAAGATAGCCTTTTAAAACGTGCAGGTCAGCCAGCCGAATTAGCACCAGTATATGTGTTTTTAGCCTCAAATAAAGCAAGTTATGTTACGGCACAAATTTATGGTGTAACTGGCGGCGAGGCAATCAACCTGTAAAAAACATGAATCATACTCTTTGTTCAGTGGGGATAAATGAGTGGGAGAGGGAGGCACCAAGAATCGTAAGGTAAAGATTCTTGGTGCCTTCCTTAGTCAGTTTATAACGAAGTCAAATCAAGAATCAATCAGGCAAACTTGCTTCACTTGCTCTTTTTCCGTATACTGATTTTGAAGCGGAGGAAAAGAACATGCTAAGTTTAACCAAATATCTACAATCAGGACAGACCACTATTTCTAATTTATTATTCGTAAATTACCGGAAAATGGGGTTAGAATCAGAAGAGTTTCTGTTTGTTTTGCAGTTGCACATGAAGCAACAAGAAGGAGACTCTTTTCCTGACTTACAGTTGATAGCAATCAACATGGGCTTGAAATCAGATCAGGTTTATCAAATTTTAAATCGATTGGTTAGTGGTGGCTTTATCGCAATTGAGACGATTACTGTTGATGGTAAAAAAGCGGATCAATACAATTTACTTCCGTTATATGAACGACTTGAAAAGTATTTAGATAGTCAAGCATCAAAAGCCAAAGAAAATCAACAAGAGCAAGAAATTCAATCGGTTTACCGTTCGTTTGAACAAGAATTTGGTCGGCCGTTGTCTGCAATCGAGTTCCAACGAATTGGTCAATGGTTAGAAGAAGATCACTATCAACCAGAAGTACTAAAGCTTGCTTTGCGTGAGGCAGTGTTGAACCAAGCGTATAGCTTTAACTATGTTGACCGAATTTTGTTATCTTGGGAACGAAAAAATTTGCGGACAAAGCAACAAGTTGAGGAAGAACAAAAACGACGTAAACAGCAATTATTACAAAAAGAAGTAGAACAATCTTCACAATCAGAGGATTTGCCTAAAGTTTCTTTGACAAATTGGTTGGAAGAAGAACTGAGAAACGAAACGAAGTAGAAAATGATGAGGAAGACAAGATGCTAAGTAAAGAAAATACAATGTTAGCGATTGAAGAAATGTACAAGATGTTTCCCGATGCACACGGGGAACTCGTTCATAAAAATCCTTTTGAATTATTGATTGCTGTGATTTTGAGTGCGCAAGCAACGGACGTTTCAGTAAATAAAGCAACACCGGGATTATTTCAAGCATTTCCTGATCCCGAAACACTGGCGCAGGCTTCTGTCGAAGAAATTATTCCAAAAATCAAAACGATTGGGCTGTATCGAAACAAAGCAAAGAATATAAAAGCTTGTGCGGAACAACTATTGGAGCGTTTCAATGGAAAAGTTCCTAGCACTCGAGAAGAACTGATGTCATTGCCTGGAGTGGGGCGTAAGACAGCTGACGTTGTGTTAGGTGATGCTTTTGGAATTCCAGCTATTGCGGTTGATACACATGTCGAGCGAGTTTCTAAACGATTGCGAATTTGTAAATTAAATGCAAGTGTACTTGAAGTGGAAGAAACTTTGATGCGAAAAGTGCCAGAAAATCTTTGGGTGAAAACACATCATACCATGATCTTTTTTGGTCGTTATCATTGCACAGCGAGAAATCCAAAGTGTGAAGTTTGTCCTTTGTTACCGATGTGCCAAGACGGAAAAATGCGGATGAAAGAAAAAGAAAAGGCCAGGACGAAATGACGTCCTGACCTTTTTTGTGTATTATGCTGCTCAATTAGTTATCAGTAATAACTTATGAACTCGAACTAGCTTTTTCAGAGCGAGCGGCGTTTTCAGTATCACTTGTTGGTGGCTCAGTTGAAGGTGTTTCTGGTGATGTTTCTGATTCAACTGTCGATGAGCTGCTCGAACTTGAAGGCGCTGGTTCTACTGAAGAGCTAGAAGAGGAGCTGCTTTCAACCGTTGTTGAAGATTCTGTGCTTGACTCAACAGTGGTTGACGAAGTAGTGCTTGTTTCTGGTTCAACCGTTGAACTAGGTACTGGAACATTGGAAATTTTTGGTGCGCTGTAACTTGGTACAGTATACTGGTCTTTATAATAAAGTTCATTGTTTACACGAATCAAATCATTTGGCATGACCCAATCTTCATTTGAAACATTGGCAGAAACATATTGCATCAATTCACGATAGACATCAGAAGCAACGTGTGATGAAGCATCAGTAACTGGTGTCATCTTCTCATTGTAGCCTGTCCAAACCGAAATCGCATAGTTTGGTGTATATCCAGCAAATAAAATATCAGGATAGACACCAGAAGAAAGACCAATTTTTGCGTATTCATCGTCTGTATAGTTAGATGTGCCAGTCTTACCAGCTTGGTATAAGCCGGGAATCTGAGCGTTAGTCCCAGTTCCTTTTGTCAAAGTATCTTTCAAGATATCAGTTACCATGTAGGCAGTTTCTTCTGACATCGCTCTGGTTCCTTCAGGATCAAATGTTTCCTCTGTTCCGTCCTGATAGATTACTTTGTTGACGTATTGTGGTTTGTAGTAGGTACCACCGTTGGCTAAAGCTGCGTAAGCCGCCGCCATTTTTAAGGAAGAAGCACCATATTTTGTTCCGTCCTGCTCTTCTGTATTACTTGAAATGGCGTTTGATTGATGAATCGTACGGTAATCAATACCAATGCCGCTTAAGAAAGAAGCGACCTTGTCCGCACCAACTTCGTTAAAGAGTTTAACTGCCGGAACATTTCGTGAGTCGTATAGTGCTTGTCGTAAAGTGATTGTCCCCATGTAGCGGTTATCCCAGTTCATGACAGGCGTAGTTGTTCCTTCGTAGTTATAAGGAGCATCGGAAATCGTTTTGCCAGTAGAATATTTTAAATACTCAAAGGCAGGTGCATAATCCGTAATTGGCTTCATCGTTGAACCAAAATCACGTGATGTATTGACAGCCAGGTTGTTTCCAAGAGTAACGTCTTCAGCGACTTTTCGAGCACCGATTTGTGCTTTGACTTGTCCTGTTTTTGTGTCAATCAAAGTGGAAGCAACTTGCATTTGATCATCAGGATAAGTGACGTATTGATCGGTATTTACAATATTATATAGTTGTTTCTGAGCATCTAAATCAAGATTTGTGTAAATATCAAGACCATCGGTGTAAACATTCTTGTCTGTTTTTTCTTCGATCTCGTTGATTACTTCTTTTACATAGTTATCTACGATTTTTGTATTGTCATCACCTGAAGATAATTCTTGCAGGCCATCTGTTACGGGCACATTTACTGCTTGATCGTACTCTGCTTGAGTGATTTTTTCGTTTTGCAGCATTGTGTAAAGGACAATGTCACGGCGTTTTTTTGCTTGTTCAGGATAAGTATATGGATCATAAGCGGAAGGTGCTTGAGGCATCCCAGCTAGAAGCGCCGTTTGTGCTAACGATAACTCGGGTAATCTTTTTCCAAAGTACATTTCTGCGGCTGTTTCCATGCCATAAAAACCATTTGCCATATAGACTTTATTTACGTAGTAAGTCAGAATTTCTTCTTTTGATTTTTCTTGCTCTAGCTTGACAGCCATCCAAGCTTCTTGTGCTTTTCTCTTTAGCGTTTGATCTTCTGCTTTGGTTGAGAAGAAGGAAAGTTTGATCAATTGCTGAGTCAAAGTACTTCCGCCTTGTAGTCCGCCAGACGTAAAGTTTGATAACGCCGAACCCAGAATGCGGACAGGATCGACACCAATATGTTTGTAGAAACGACGATCCTCGACAGAAACGATGGCGTCTTGTAATTGCTGTGGCAATTCATTGGCGGTGATTTTTTCGCGTTTTTCTGCACCGAGATCCTCAAATAGTTCGCCGGTGGAAGTATAAAGCTTTGACGAAACAGTAGCGTCTAATTCTTTGTCAGTGAGGGCAGGGGCGTCTTTTGCATAAAACCAAAACAGACCAACACCAGATAAGAATAAGATACAACCAATAAAAACAAGACCAAGTAAGATTTTGACAATCAAATTTTTTCCGTTTTTTTGTTTACCAGAGCCATTTCCAGAACTTGATTTCGTTCCTTTTTTCTGGGGAGGACTTGCTTTTCTTCGCGAAGTTCTCGTTTGTTCATTTGCCATTAGTGCTTTTCTCCTTTTGATAATGATAGATAGCGATCGACGGCATCAAGATAAGGGACGCGTGGTAGGAAACCAGGGGTGATTTCAATGCCAAGTTCTTCAATCAATGCGAGTGGCAAAGACTTTCTACCGCCATCTTTTTGTTGATACCAATAGTCGATCAGATGTGTACTATTTAAATAGAAGCAACGTTTTAGACTAGAAAACCATAGTAAAACAAAACAGATACCATCTTGTTTTAAACAAGACTCCATGTGTTTGATTTGATGTTCGTGAAAGTTGTTGAATGGAAAAGAGGTTTTATTTTTTGTCTCTTTCGCTTCAAAATCCAAATAGAAACCTCGATAGACACCGTTGTAATCTGTTGTCGAAGCTTGGGTAAAGTAAGCTTCCTTAATCACTGCGGCACTTCTTCGAGGGTAATCGACTTTAACGATTTGAATAGGTGTTGGTTTCTTGTGAACGACTGCCAAATTTTTTGACAGATAAAAGTTGTTGCTTTCATTGATAGCTTCTTCAAATGACATACCTCGGTTACCAAAAATAGTAGGAGAAGTTTTTTTTCCTTGAATTTTTGGTTTTGAAGAGGCATCCTTAGAATAAGGTTGGCCATTAGGGTAGCGTAAGACCATATTTAATCACACTCCTGCGCACATTATAGCAAAAAAAAGCAGAGAAAGAAAAGAAATCAGGCGGTGAATCAATTGAAAGTAATCTATGTTTCAGGCTATCGAAGCTTTGAACTGGGTGTTTTTCAGGAAAAGGATCCAAAAATCAAAGTTATTAAAAATGTTTTAAAAAAAGAAATTCGCCAATTAACGGAAGAAGGATTAGAGTGGGTGATTAGCAGTGGCAACCTTGGTGTTGAGTTATGGGTTACTGAAGTTGTAGCCGAATTGAAGCAAGAGTATCCTAAATTACATCTAGGAATTATTTATCCGTTTGCTGAATTTGGTAGTAATTGGAACGAAACAAATCAAGAAAAGAAAATGTTAGCGGAACAAGTGGCAGACTACGTTGAGTCGGTCAGTCATCTACCTTATAAAAATCCTAATCAATTAAAAAATCATACACAATTTCTACTTACACATACAGATGGTACTTTGTTGATCTATGACCCAGAATACATTGGAAAAACAGATTATTTTTTGCGTGATGCAAAAAAAATGCAGGAAGTTAAACCTTACGAGATTCATTTGATTAGCATGGATGATTTACAAAATTCTGTGGAATAAAAGTAGATAGTGTTTGATTTATAGTTATTTTTCCGATACAATGGGAAAAGTAGAAAAGTTATAATGTAAACGAGAATTAAATAGAGGTGTAAATATGGCGAATTTGATTTATAGTCCAAAAGACATTTTACAACAAGAATTCAAAACCAAAATGCGTGGATACGATCCGATTGAAGTCGACGAATTTTTGGACAATATTATTAAAGATTATGAAGCATACAGCAAAGAACTCCTTGCTTTACAAGAAGAAAATGATCGTTTGAGTGCTAAAGTTGCTCAACTATCAAAAACACAAGGAACACAAACTCGCGTGCAACCAACAGAAGCACCTAAGAGTACAGCAGTAACAAACTTTGATATTTTGAAACGTTTATCAAATCTTGAACGTGAAGTTTTTGGAAAAAAACTTGACCAAGCAACACCAGCTGCTTCTGCACAACCAAATGCAGGCAACTATACAAATGCAGATGCAAGTGATGACAACGAAAAAACACGTCAATTTTAATTAGTGAATTTTTGCGGTTTTCGGGTAATCGCGGTCTGACTTGATCAGGCTGAGGAAAGTCCATGCTCGCACAGACTGTGATGTCTGTAGTGTTCGTGCTTAGCGAAAAGATAAGCTAAGGTACTCTAAGGAGTAACGGCAGGAAAACGAGCTAAGGTTTCGACTATGCTTTAGTATCCTTGAAAGTGCCACAGTGACGAAGCGAATCGGGAAACTTATTCGGTGGAACGCGGTAAACCCCTCGAGCGAGCAACCCAAACAATGGTAGGGGCGCTTTTTGCTAGGAATCAGAACAAGGCAAAAGGGCAGGTAAACTGCAGATAGATGGTTACCCCTTTATTTCTTCTCCCTGGAGGAATAAAGGACAAAACATGGCTTACAGAAAATCGCAATAATCAGGGAATACCTTCCAACGATGTTGTGAAGGTTTTTTTTATAAATAAGGAGACTAGTATGGATAAAAATAGAAAATTTAACCTTGTAGCAACTGCCGCAAGCGGTTTAGAAGCTCTTGTTGGGAAAGAACTACGTGATTTAGGAATTGATTGTCAAGTGGAAAACGGTCGTGCGCGTTTTGAGGGCACGATGGAAACAATCGCAACAGCGAACTTATGGTTGCGTACAGCAGACCGTGTCAAAATCGTTGTAGGTGAGTTTGATGCATTTACGTTTGATGAATTATTTGAAAATGTGAAAGCTTTACCATGGGAAGATTTTTTACCTTTAGATGCAGAATTTCCAGTTGCTGGAAAATCGATTAAATCAAAACTATATAGTACACCAGATTGTCAAGCAATCACTAAGAAAGCAATTGTTGATCGTTTGCGTACGTATTATCACCGGCCAGCTTCTGTACCGTTGACAGAAACCGGTGCTCATTTTCAATTAGAAGTTGCTTTGCTGAAAGACCATGTGATGGTCACGTTAGATACGACAGGACCAAGTTTATTTAAACGTGGCTATCGTTTGGAAAAAGGTGGCGCACCATTAAAAGAAAATATGGCAGCTGCGCTAATCGCACTAACAACATGGCGTAAAGATCGTCCTTTTTATGATCCTGTTTGTGGTTCTGGAACTATTTGTATTGAGGCAGCCTTAATTGGACACAATATTGCACCAGGATTTAACCGTGAGTTTGTTTGTGAATCATGGGAATGGTTTGACAATAACATCATGGAAGAAGTACGTGCTGCAGCAGAAGAACAAGCTGATTACGATGTAGAACTAGATATTACTGGTTCAGATATCAATGGACGAATGATTGAAATCGCAAAAGCGAATGCGGAAGAAATTGGATTGGGTGATTCAATTACCTTTAAGCAACAAGCGTTGAAAGATTTCAAGACGGATAAAGAATATGGCGTAATCGTTGCTAACCCACCGTATGGAGAACGCTTGGGTGAGGAAGAAACAGTTCGTAAGCTGTATCGAGAAATGGGTGACGTATTTAGACCATTGAAAACATGGAGTAAATACATCTTGACCAGTGATTTAGCATTTGAAGAATATTACGGACAAAAAGCAACAAAGAAACGTAAATTATATAACGGTGCTTTAAGAACTGATTTATTCCAGTACTGGGGAACACGTCCACCTCGTGTGAAAAAAGAAGATTAGGATTTGTTTTTAAATTTGGATTTTTGGAGGAATGACAGATGAAAGAAACAGAATTTTTACAAGAATTAAAAGAAATTAACCTTTTGCAACAAGCATTAGGTATTTTGGACTGGGATACACAGACAGGGATGCCTGAAAAAGCCAGTGAATACCGTAGTGCTGTTGACAGTTACTTGTACAGCCTTTACTTTGCGAAAAAAGTAGGACCTAAAATCGAGGAAGCACTTGCTTATTTTGGCGAGCATCCAGAAGAATTGTCTGAAGTAGGTCAAACCGCATATCGAAAAGTGAAAGAAGACTTTGAACTAGAACATAATGTGCCTCAAGAATTGATGACAAAATATAGCGCAGCAATTTCTTCTGCGCATGGTCAATGGCAAAAATCACGAGAAACAAAACAGTTTGCTGATTTTGAATCAGCGTTGACACAAAATATTGAATTGACCAAAGAGCTGATTCCTTATTGGCAAAAAGATGAAAAGACACCTTATGACGTGCTGTTGAATCAGTATGAACCAGGCATGACTGTTGAAATTCTAGACAAAGTATTTGCACAATTAAAAGATGGAATCATGTCTATTCGTGAAGAAATTAGTGAAAAAGGAACAGAACCTGAAACCAGTTTTCTTTCACGTAAAATGACGAAAGAACAACAAAAACGATTCGTTGTGGGCGTTATCGAACAATTAGGGTATGATTTCAGCCGAGGGCGTTTAGATGATACAATCCATCCATTTATGACCGGTATCAATCCCAATGATGCACGAATCACAACTCGTTGGAATGAACATGATTTTCAAATGGCTGTTTTTGGTGTTATCCATGAAGCAGGTCACGGAATGTATGAACAAGATATTGACGATAAATATGCGTATACACCCGTTTATCAAGGCGCTTCAATGGGCATTCATGAATCGCAATCTTTATTTAACGAAATTATTGTTGGAAGTAATCGAAGCTTCTGGGAAAAACAATATCCTTTCTTCCAAGAATGTGCAGAAGGGGCATTTGCTGATATTGCGTTTGCTGATTTCTACCGCTCATTGAAACGTACACGAGCAAGTTTGATTCGCATTGAGGCAGATAGTTTAACTTATCCTTTGCATATTATTATTCGTTACGAAATCGAGAAAATGATTTTCAATGAAAATTTAGCAATTGCTGAACTTCCAGAAGTCTGGAATCAAAAATACGAAGAATATTTAGGTGTTCGGCCAACCAATGATCTGGAAGGAATCCTTCAAGATGTCCACTGGTCAGGTGCAAGCTTTGGCTATTTCCCTTCATATGCTCTTGGGTACATGTATGCAGCGCAACTATTACATGCATTAGAAAAAGAATTGTCAATTGATGAGGTTTTAGCTTCAGATGACTATTCCCCAATCAAGAAGTGGATGGAAAAACATATTCACCAATATGGGGCTTCAAGAAAACCAAACCAATTGATTCAGGATGCTACAAATGAACCACTAAATCCTAATTATTTGATTGAATATATGCGAAACCTATACTTCGACGTGTACCAAGTAAACTAAAACTGGAAGTCTGGAACATTGCTTCATTTGTTCCAGACTTTTTCTGTTCGATGAATTTGTTAAAAATGAGGAGAAAAATTAATGTGGGGGTAGAAAAATGGGCGAAAAACTAAAAAAGATAGCTGCGTATAGTTTCAATCAATTGAAAAATGATCAAACAGGTCATGGAGAAGACCATACGAAGCGAGTTGTTCAGTTAGCAACAGATATCTTAGCAACAGAACCAACTGCTAATCGAGAAATTACCTTGGCGGCGGCTTATCTTCACGATACGATTGATGATAAAGTTGTTTCTGATGAAGCACAGGCGAAAAAAGAATTAGTTACTTTTTTAAAAGAGATTGATTTAACCGAGCATCAAATCACCGCAATTTTTTCTATTATTGAAAATATGTCCTTTTCTAAAAGTCTTGGAGAAAATGCTGAAGAATTAACGATTGAAGGAGAAATTGTTCAAGATGCAGATCGGCTGGATGCATTAGGTGCAATTGGGATTTTGAGAACAGCTTATTTTGGTGGTGGACATGGTCATCCCATTCATGATCCTGAGATGCTGCCGCAAAAGTATGCGAATAAAGCCGATTATCGTAAAGGTTCCACCGTTATCAATCATTTTTATGAAAAGTTATTTTTATTGCCTGCACAAATGAATACCGTTTATGGGAAAACAGAAGCGCAACGTCGTGAACGATTTATGCGTGATTTTTTAAAAGAATTTTATCAAGAGTGGGAGAATACAAGTGATTAGCGGAGTAAATGGAATTTGTTAACTAATTATTTATTATGTAAACTTAAATGAAAAACAAAATACCACGACAATTATCGTAGTATTTATGTTAGTAAAAAGCTAAGAGTTCTTTTTCTTAAAACTTGTTAAGCGACGATAGCCACGAATCAGATTTAAGAAGAATAAACAACCAGCTACAATGATTGGTAACCAGATCAGATAAACTGGATAACCGATTTGAGCGGAAAGTGTTTGTGACGAAATGTTCTGCAGTTCAGTGGCGGCTTGTTGCCATGTTTGAAGGTTGAAAACCATCATGAAGCCGGAAATAATCAACAAAATAAAACCTAGATAATGGATTTTGGTTTTTTTGCGTAGATACGCAAATCCTAAATACAGCACGAATAAAAAAACTGGAACTCCAAAGACAAAATAGAAATTCAGCACTTCGACACCTCCTCGTATACCATTTATGATACTTCAAATTGGCTGAATTGAGAAATAATAGCGTCGTTGCTTGATTAAGCATTGAAATGCTTGATAAAATGTATGTTGATACTCAAGAAAATTTATAAAAAGTGTGGTGGGCTGTTATGGCAAGTTATATTGAACCAATTCGGTTTGCATTATTTGTATTTCCATTTTTAGCACTAGCAATTTCGTCGGTTTTCTTTATTTATGAATACCGTAAATATGGAACATTTCTCTTATATCGAGGTGTTATTCTTTATTCTTTTGTATTTTACCTATTATGTGCATATTTTCTAGTTATTCTACCATTACCAGCAAGGGAAACGGTGGCTCAGATGACAGGACCTAAAATGGAGCTGGAGTTGTTTGCTTCATGGCACCATTTTTGGAATCAAACAGTATTAAACATTCATGATCCGAGTACTTATTTAGCTGCGATGAAACAAAGCGTCTTTTTAGAACCAGTGTTTAATATCTTATTGCTGGTACCTTTTGGGATTTATTTAAGATATTATTTTAGATTATCTTTTGCAAAAACAATCATTGCAAGCTTTTGCTTATCGTTGTTTTTTGAGCTTACACAATTAAGTGGTCTGTACTTTATTTATCCTAGACCGTATCGCTTGTTTGATGTGAATGATTTGTTTCACAACACGCTGGGGGGCACACTAGGTTATCTTATAGCACCAATTTTCACTTTCATGTTGCCGACGAGAGCGAGAATGGATGAGATATCTTATGAGAAAGGTCAAAAAGTTTCCTTAACAAGAAGATTGGTTGCATATTTGATTGACTGGGTATTTTTGGGAATACTAGATAGTGTCATCTCCATTTTGCTACAATTAATGTTCAAAAAAGATGTCGTTACGACGAACAGTGAGTGGATTTTCCTAGAAGTTTTCTTGTATTTTATCGTTTTGACTTATCTAACAAATGGTAAGACACTTGGAAAAAAAGTTGTACGCATTCAAGTTGTGGAAGAAAAGAAAGAACGGATTTCTTTTAAGGCATTGTTGATTCGTTATAGCTATCTCTATTTCTTGTTTTATGGTTTGAGTTGGGCAATTCAATTTTCACAACAAATCATGGACCAATCAACTGGTGTACTGCAAATGACGGCGATTTTTGTTTTTATGGGCTTGATGTTTGCTCAAGGAATTTTTGTCTTGAATCTCGTACTTTCGTTTGTGAGGAAAAAAAGTGTCTTGTTTTATGAAAAAGCAAGTCATACCTACACCATCAGCACGATCAAAAATAAATAAATTGAAAATTGCTGATGAAATCTGATGAGATATTGTAAAGAAGGCGCGAATCACTGTTTGAGAATAAGAGAGCAAAAATCATGCGGCTGTGTTATAATGCCAAAGTCGTGAAAAATTAAAGAGAAGAGGTGCATAGATGAATAATTTTGATAAATTCAACTTTCAACCATTTATTAACGAAGCATTGACAGCAAAGGGCTTCGTGCAACCAACGGAAGTACAAGAAAAATTGATTCCATTGATTGCCAAAGGAAAAAATATTGTTGGTCAATCACAAACAGGTTCTGGAAAAACACATACATTTTTATTGCCACTATTTAATAAAATTGATGCTACAAAGGAAGAAGTCCAAGTAGTCATTACTGCTCCAAGTCGCGAATTAGCTGCACAAATTTATAAGGCCGCTAATCAGCTTGCACAATTTTCATCACCAGAAATTCGTGTCAGCAATTTTGTTGGTGGAACGGATAAGCAACGCCAATTGGATCGTTTACGTCACCAACAACCACATGTCGTAGTTGGAACACCAGGTCGTATTTTAGATATGATGAATGAACAAGCGTTGAAAATCCATACAGCATTTGCGTTTGTTGTCGATGAAGCAGATATGACATTGGATATGGGATTTTTAAATGAAGTCGATCAAATCGCAGGTCGTTTACCTGAAAAAGTTCAATTTTTAGTATTCTCAGCAACAATCCCAGAAAAATTGCGTCCATTTTTGCGTAAATATATGCAAAACCCTATTATAGAAGAAATCAAACCAAAAGCAATTATCTCTGAAGATATTGAAAACTGGTTGATGTCGACGAAAGGCAAAGATAAAAACAAAATGATCTATCAATTATTGACAATTGGTCATCCGTATTTAGCAATTGTATTTGCAAATACGAAACAACATGTTGATGAAATCGCAGATTATTTGAAGAAAAAAGGTTTGAAAGTTGCGAAAATTCATGGAGGCATCACTCCTCGCGAACGTAAACGCGTGATGCGCCAAGTACAAGATTTAGAATTTCAATATGTAGTAGCAACCGACCTTGCTGCACGAGGAATCGATATTGAAGGGGTCTCACATGTGATCAACGCAGAGATTCCTGAAGAGACAGATTTCTTCATTCACCGTGTCGGTCGAACGGGGAGAAATGGTCTCAAAGGAACGGCAATCACGCTTTATTCGCCAAGTGATGAACAATCAATTGACATGTTGGAAACGTTAGGTGTCAAATTTGAACCGAAAGAAATCAAAGACGGCGAAATTGTGAAAACTTATGACCGAAATCGTCGAACAAAACGCGAAAAATCAAAAGACACATTGGATCCAACCTTGATTGGGTTAGTGAAAAAGAAAAAGAAAAAAATCAAACCGGGCTACAAGAAGAAGATTGATTGGGCGATTGCTGAAAAGAACAAACAAGAACGTAAAATCGAACGTCGCCAACAGTCACGAACAGCTCGTAAAAATAAAAAAAGTTCACACAAATAAAAAGATTGTGGCTCCAAGCGCTCAGCTTCGAAACAATAATGAAGAACTGACAAAATAGCTGCTTATGTTTTTGGACAGTTATGAATTATTTCGAGAAGTTGCTTGGGAAACACCGTGAAAGAGGATGTGGCGCAAAACGATTTGCTCCGACAAGATAGCGTGCAAGCACACAAAATAGCAGTCCACATTTTGAAGTGAATGCAAACTTTCTTGAGGAGTTGTTTTGAGAACACCGTGAGTAAGGTTGTGAAGAAAGTGTTCAACTCCAATAAATAAGAATAAATTTTCAGAAATTGTTTCTCAAATTTTTGTGAAATTTAGGCTTATTTGGAAGGAGTTACTTCTTGAACACCGTTTATTCGTAAAAAAGAGTCTGAGACAAAAATATTCAAGAAAAAAACCGTCTAAAATTCGTTTTTTGAAAACGTTGATTTTAGGCGGTTTTACTATTGAAATCAGAGTTAAGGACAAACAGATTTTTTAGATTTGTCTAAGTTTTTTTATACTGTTATTGAGTTAGCTAATCATAAAATTTTTTCCATGCCTACACAAAGAATGCCATCTTCTTCAAAAGGTGGCGTACAGGAAACATACCCACAGCGTTCATAAAATGACTGCGCTGTTAACTCAGCGACTAAATAGCTTAACCGACAGCCATTATTTTTGGCAACTTGTTCTGCCTTGAGCAACAGTGAACGTCCACTGCCTTTTTTGCGGTAGGGTTTTGCCACACAAAAACGGTCAGGCTGAAAACATGTTTCGCTTTTCAGTTGATAACGTAAAGTCGCAACAGGAATTAGATCATCAAGGAGTAAAAAATAATTTCTTTGACTGGTATCGAGTGCATCAAACTCCCATTCTGGTGGAATATGTTGTTCTAAAACAAAGACTTCATAGCGAAGTGCGAAGCTTGCTGCTTGAATCCAAGTATCATTACCAAAAAAGTCGTTCATGAATTTTTTCCTCCAATCAACTCTTTTTATTTATCGTAACACAGACGGAGAGCAGCAAAAAGAGCCAAAATAGAAAAGCTTTATTGACAGATATCGGTGAAGTGCGTATACTTAACGAGTACAAAAAAGGACATGATTTGTTTTTAGGGGCTCACAGAAAATTCTTTCTAGGCTGAAAAAAGAATAGTTACCAATCAAATTGCTCCCTTTTTTCTTTTGATAGAAATATCAACGCAACTCAGCGTTATCGAGTTTAAGAGGTAATGATCAAACATCATTGCAACCAAGGTGGTACCGCGAGTTTTCGTCCTTGGCTGTAATGGTGTTTTTTGTATTGAAAAACAACGAGAGAAGGTAATGGAATGAAACAATTAAGTAGTGCACAAGTTCGTCAAATGTTTTTAGATTTTTTCCAATCAAAAGGACACACAATCGAGCCAAGTGCCTCATTAGTGCCAGTTAACGATCCAACTTTGTTATGGATCAACTCAGGAGTAGCAACCTTAAAAAAATATTTTGATGGTTCAGTTGTTCCAGAAAATCCAAGAATCACTAATGCACAAAAATCAATTCGAACAAATGATATTGAAAATGTCGGAAAAACTGCTCGCCATCACACGATGTTTGAAATGCTAGGAAACTTTTCTATCGGAGATTATTTCAAAGAAGAAGCAATCCACTGGGCATGGGAATTTTTGACAAGTCCTGAATGGATGGCCTTTGACCCTGAAAAGTTATATGTTACTGTCTATCCAAAAGATACGGAAGCAAAACGCATCTGGCACGAAGAAGTGGGCTTACCTATGGATCATATCATCGATGTAGAAGACAATTTCTGGGATATTGGTGCCGGTCCTTGTGGTCCCGATACGGAAATCTTCTATGATCGTGGAGAATCTTATAATGATTTAGCAGAAGATGATCCTGAAAACTATCCTGGTGGCGAAAATGAGCGTTATTTAGAAATCTGGAACTTGGTATTTTCTGAGTTTAACCACAAACCAGACAACACATTTGAACCACTACCACATAAAAACATTGATACGGGCATGGGATTAGAACGCATGGTTTCTATCGTTCAAGATGCACCAACGAATTTTGAAACAGATTTGTTTATGCCAATCATTCATGCGGTTGAAAAATTAAGCAACCAAGTGAAGTACGGTGAAAGCCCAGCAACGGATATTTCTTATAAAGTAATTGCTGACCACATTCGTGCATTATCTTTTGCAATTGGAGATGGCGCACTACCTTCAAATGAAGGACGCGGTTATGTATTACGCCGTTTATTACGTCGTGCAGTTATGCATGGTAAAAAATTGGGAATCAATCAAGCTTTCTTGTATAAATTAGTTCCAGTTGTTGGAGAAATCATGGTTAGCTACTATCCAGAAGTGTTACAACAAAAAGAATTTATTGAAAAAGTCATTCGGACAGAAGAAGAACGCTTTAATGAAACAATTAATGAAGGTCTAGATATCTTGAACCAAGTGATTGAAGAGGTAAAAGCAGCAAACGGAACGACTTTAGCTGGTAAGGATATCTTTAAACTTTATGATACTTACGGCTTCCCAGTAGAATTAACTGAAGAAGTAGCGGAAGACGAAGGTTTGAAAGTCGATCATGCTGGCTTTGAAAAAGAAATGGAAGCACAAAGAGAACGTGCCCGCTCTGCAAGAAGCACGGAAAAATCAATGGGCGTTCAATCAGCATTATTAACGGATATCAAAGTGGATAGCAAATTTATTGGTTACACAGAAGTTGAGGCAGACAGCAAATTATTAGTAATCGTTCAAGACGAAGAATTACTAAGTGAAGTAACAGAAGGCGTTGCTCAAATGATTTTTGCTGAAACACCTTTCTATGCAGAAATGGGTGGACAAGTTGCTGATCAAGGTTGGATTTTAAATGATGCACAAGAAGTGGTTGCAACAGTTACAGATGTTCAAAAAGCACCAAACGGTCAATTTATGCACACAGTAACAGTCAAATCACCAATGCAAGAAGGTACAATCTATCATTTAGCAATCAACGAACCAATGCGTAATCGAATCATTAAAAACCATACAGCGACTCACTTATTGCATAAAGCGTTAAAAGAAACATTAGGTGAACATGCAAACCAAGCAGGTTCATTAGTTGCACCTGGACACTTACGTTTTGACTTCACTCACTTTGGCCAAATCACAGCAGATGAACTAGTTCAAATGGAACGAATCGTCAATGAAAAAATTTGGGAAGCTATTCCAGTTCAAACAATCGAAACAGACATTGACACAGCAAAAAATATGGGGGCAATGGCCTTGTTTGGTGAAAAATATGGTCGTGAAGTCCGCGTCGTCAACATTGGCGAATGGTCAATCGAACTTTGTGGTGGGACACACGTATCAAACACAGAAGACATCGGTATTTTCAAAATTGTTTCTGAATCAGGAATCGGTGCTGGCGTTCGTCGTATCGAAGCTGTTACAAGTAAAGAAGCTTACGAACTACTAGAAGGCGAGGAGCAACAATTAAAAGAAGTTGCAGCAATCGTCAAATCACCTCAATTAAAAGAAGTAGTTGCAAAAACAGAACAATTACAACAACAATTACGTGAATTACAAAAAGAAAATGAAAAATTAGCAAGTAAATTAGCTAATCAACAAGCCGGAGACATTTTCAAAGAGTCAGAAACAGTTGCTGGAAAAACATTGATTGCTTCACAAGTGAAAGTGAAAGACATGAATCAATTACGTCAATTAGCAGACCAATGGAAACAAAAAGCAATTTCTGACATTCTTGTTCTGGCAAATGAGCAAGAAGGAAAAGTTAGTTTGTTAGTGGCTATGTCGAAGGAAGCAAATGAAGCCGGACTAAAAGCTGGGGACTTAATCAAAGCAATCGCACCGAAAGTTGGCGGTGGCGGCGGCGGACGTCCAGACATGGCACAAGCAGGCGGTAAAAATCCAGCAGGTATTCCAGATGCATTAGCCGAAGCAAAAAATTGGTTGCTTAACCAATAATCGTTTGTTAAAATTTAACGTTCAAAGATAAGCAAGACTTGGAGTGCTATTGAAAAATAGCCATTCCAAGTCCGCTTGTTTTTTTGTGTCTATTTTAGGATAAAGGTAAATAGTTGACGAATGAGCAAGAACTTTTTACGATGAAAAGAAAAAGGTGGGGTTTAAGATGAATAGTAGAAATAAAACATTTCGTTTAGTATTACGCGCAGTCTTGTTAGCAATCATTCTTGTTCAAGCAATGGTTCCCTGGCTGGGCTTCATTCCGTTAGGGTTTATTAGCTTAACAATCATCCATATTACAGTTATTGTAGCAGCCGTTGTATTAGGACCTAAAGATGGCATGCTGATTGGCTTGTTCTGGGGAATTGCGACTATTGTTCGCGCGTTTGCCATGCCGACGACTCCTTTTGATACGTTAGTCTTTACGAATCCAATCATTTCAGTGGTCCCACGGGTACTTGTTGGTTTGGTTGCCGGTGTTATCTTTCATTGGATTTATCGTAAAAATCAATCTGTGGTGATGGGGGCTGCTGTTGCAGGAGTACTGGGTTCCCTAACGAATACTTTACTTGTTTTAGGTTTTATGGGAATGTTTTATACAAGTGCGACTGCCAATGCTTATGGCGTGGACACATCACTTTTATTTAAAACTTTGATCGGAGTTGCGGGAATCAATGGTGTTCCAGAAGCAATTGGGGCAGGAGTTATTACGCCGCTTCTTGCTAAAGCACTCTTTGCGGCGACTCCTTTGAAACCAGAATAAAAAATTTAATTGAGAGCAGATCTTTTCAGATAAGGGAGTAAGAGTGTGACAAGAAAACAAACGACAGAAAAAACAACGAGTAGAGAACGAACGAAACAAGGAATCTTGGCAGGTGTCTTAGGCTTGATTTCCAATTTGATTTTATTTATTTCCAAATTTATGATTGGAATCTTATCAGGCAGTGTGTCAATCATGGCAGATGCAATCAACAGTTTGTCGGATACTGCTTCCTCTGTGTTGACCTTGATTGGGTTTAAGATTGCAGCTAAACCAGCAGATAAAGAGCACCCATATGGACATGAACGGTTTGAATATATCAGTGGATTATTTGTGTCAATCATTATTTCTTATGTGGGATTTACATTTTTAGAATCTTCTTTTCAAAAAATTATACATCCAGAAAATGTTATTTTGACACCAGTTGTCTTTTTAGTCTTGGTTTTTTCAATTGGTTTGAAGTTTATTCAAGGGAAAATGTATAGTCGAATCGCAACAAAAATTGATTCGAATGCTTTGCGAGCTACTTCAACTGATAGTTACAATGATGTATTTACAACGTTAGCGGTTTTGATTTCAGCGGGTATTGAATGGTTGACTGGATGGAGAATCGATGGCTATATTGGATTTGCATTAGCATTATATATTTTGTATAGCGGTGGAATGATGGTTCGTGACTTTGTCTATGAGTTGATGGGTAGCCGACCTACAACAGAAGAAATCGAAGAAATGGAAGATTCGCTGAATAATTACGATCAAATTTTAGGTTATCATGATTTGTTAGTACACAATTATGGACCAAGTAAACGATTTGCATCTGTTCATATCGAAGTGGATGATAGTTTAGATTTGACTCAGGCGCATCGTATTGTTGACCGAATCGAAAAAGATTTCAAAGAACGTTTAGCAGTTGATTTGGTTTGTCATTTAGATCCTGTTCCAGTGAGTAATGAACGTTATTTAGCGGTATTACAGACATTGCGTGAAATTGTTGCAACTACAGCAGAAGGACTTAAAATTCATGATTTTCGTGTGATAAAAGAAGGGGAAATTTTGCAATTTGATGTGGTTGTTCCACAGAAATGTCATTTTTCTGATGAGAAATTGGAAGAAATTATTCGGGAGCAAGTCAAGCAGAAGATTGGGAAGTATCAGGTGGAGATTACTTTCGATCATAATTATTTGTTGTGAAAGGTTGTGACTCCAAGCGCTTAGCTTCAAGCAATAAGAAAACTTTTCTAAAAATAGTTCCTCATATTTTTATGAAAAGAGGGCTTATTGCCGAAGAAGCTGATTGGGGAACACCGTGAATAAGGTTGTGACTCCAAGCATCCAGTTTCGAAAAAACAAAGAGCGACTGACAAAAATAACCTTTCATATTTTTGAACAGTTGAGAGTTATTGCGAGGAGTTGTTTTGGGAACACCGTAAATAAGGTTGTGGCGCAAAACGCTTAGCTTTGAGCAATAAGGAAACTTTTCTACCAGTTAAATCGTAACCTAAGGAAGTATCTTAATAACCTTGAAAAGTTTATTAAAAGACCGAAAACGATGGAGTTTAGTAAGCTTCATCGTTTTCGGTCTATTTTTTTGTTTGTTGGAGTTGTTTTTTTAATGCTTGTCGAGCTAGATTATCGGCACCTTTATTTTTACTTTCAGGAATCCATTGTAAAAGAAACAAAGAGAACGTTGGAAGAAGTGATTGGATTGCTGACAAGTAGGGCTGGAATAATTCGTTAGTTGTAAAATTTTTATCAATGGTGGAAACTAACGTTTTACTATCTGAATAACAAAAAATCGTTTCAGCGTTTAATTCCTTTTCCTTTAAAATTTCTAAAGTTTTTAAAAAGACTTCGAATTCCGCTTCGTGATTTGACCCATCAGAAAGAGGAACAGCTAGCTGTTCATAACGATTTTCTCCAAGAATCACGATGCCACCACCACTTGGACCGGGGTTGCCTTTTGTCGAGGCATCAATGTATACTCGTAACATGAATATCTCCTTTTTAAAATAAAGTAATGTTATGATATGATTATAGCATTATTACTTATCATGCGAGGTTAGACAATGAAAAAAATTATTCGCTGGCAGCCAGAATTGGCACAGTCGATCATTTATTGGTCATTGACGTTGATTATTTTCTTTTTCAGTTTGATTTTGTCACTTGAAAATACAGGACCTTATTGGAAAAGTAATGTAGTTATGGGCATTTTTGCTGTGTTTTTATTGCTAGGGTTACGTCGATCGTTTGTACTAGAAAAAAATTCAATCAAAATTCGCTATGCTGCTTTTTGGAAAGATAAAAAATTAACGTTACAGCAAGTCGAAAAGGTAGCTCCACATGATCATGGCTTGGAGTTAAAATTAACAGATGAGTTAGAGCCGACAATCTATTTATTACGTGCAAAAGATCGGGTACCCGTTCGTAATTATTTTGCGGGAACTTCACAAGAAGTATTTGTTTATCAGTCACGAAAAGATAAATCAAAGGATCAATCAAATAGTTCTCATAAACAATGAGAAAAAGGAGTTGAGGGCTTTTGTCCGCGACTCCTTTTTGGGTTACTAAAAGTATAAAAAAATTTGAGACAAGTTTTCCTTGTCTCAACTACAATTTCCTTGTTCATTTATCATTGAATGTGATTTTAATTGAATCAATTAACTTAATTTCTTAACATGAGCTGCTTGTGTTCCGCGATTGCCTTCAATAATCTTAAACTCAACGGCTTGGTTTTCTTCCAGACTCTTAAAGCCATCTTCTTCGATTGCGGTAAAATGGACAAAAATCTCTTCCGTCTCATCATAACTGATAAATCCGTATCCTTTTTTATTGTCAAACCACTTCACGATTCCCTGGGTCAAAGCACTCACGACCTTTCTTAAAATCTACCATAGCCACATTATAAAGAGTATTTATAAGTACGTCAAATAAATAAAAGAGATGGCTTTTCTATCTATTTATTTCAATTAAAAACGTGTATAATAAAAATAACTTAACAAAAATAAAATAAATTGAATTAAAGTTCGTATAAAGGGGTAGTTTGATGAAGAGTGATTTACAAATTTCACAAGAAACTGACTTAAAACCGATTGTTGAGATAGCTGATAAAGTAAATCTTGGCTATGAGGACCTGGAATTATATGGAAATTACAAAGCAAAAATAAATTTTTCGGCAATTGAGGAGCTAAAAGCAAAGCCGGATGGCAAACTGATTTTGGTCACGTCAATTAACCCAACACCTGCGGGGGAAGGAAAGTCAACTGTTACTGTTGGCTTGGGAGATGCACTAAATCAAATTAACAAACAGGCAGCAATCGCTTTAAGAGAACCTTCATTAGGACCCGTCATGGGGATTAAAGGTGGTGCAGCTGGCGGTGGATATGCCCAAGTTTTACCAATGGAAGACATCAATCTGCACTTTACTGGCGACATGCACGCTATTACAAGTGCGAATAATGCACTATCTGCCTTTTTAGATAACCATATCCATCAAGGAAATGAATTGAAAATTGATGCCAGACGTGTTATTTGGAAGCGTGTGGTTGACTTGAATGACCGTGAATTGCGTCAGGTGATTGTTGGCTTAGGTGGACCAATCCAGGGAGTACCAAGAGAGGATGGCTTTGACATCACCGTTGCTAGTGAAATCATGGCGATTTTATGTTTGGCAACTGATTTAGATGACTTAAAGGCGCGGCTAGCACGAATCGTCATTGGGTATACTTTTGACAGAGAACCTGTAACTGCAGGTGACTTAAAAGTAGAAGGCGCTCTTGCTTTACTTCTAAAAGATGCGTTGAAACCAAATTTAGTTCAAACAATTTATGGCACACCTGCGTTTATTCATGGTGGACCATTTGCAAATATTGCTCACGGATGTAATAGTATTTTAGCGACTAAAACAGCTTTAAAATTAGCTGATTACGTGGTTACGGAAGCTGGCTTTGGTGCAGATTTGGGCGCGGAGAAGTTTCTTGATATCAAAGTCCCTAACTTGAAAAAAGCGCCAGATGCAATTGTAATTGTTGCAACGATTCGCGCATTAAAAATGCACGGGGGTAGACAAAAGTCAGAACTACTTGAAGAAGATTTATCTGCTTTGAAAGCCGGTTTTGTTAATTTGAAACGCCACATTGAAAATATGCGTTCGTACAATATCCCTGTAATCGTGGCAATCAACGAGTTTGTTACGGATACGAAAGCAGAATTTGCATTGTTAGAAGAGTTATGTGAAAACCAAGGTGTCTTAGCTAAACGTGTCAGTGTATGGGAACAAGGCGCGCTTGGTGGTGTGGATTTAGCAAAAGCTGTAGTGGAACTAATTGCTGAACAAGCAGCTGATTATCAACCGTTATATCAATCAACTGCGACGATTTCGGAAAAAGCAGAGACAATCGTCAAAAAGATTTATGGTGGACAAGGCGTTCAATTTAGTAAAAAAGCGCAGAAACAAATCGAGGAGTTTGAGAAAAATGGTTGGAGTGGCTTGCCAATCTGCATGGCAAAAACCCAGTATTCATTTTCAGATGATCCAACGTTGCTTGGCGCACCAACTGATTTTACGATTACGATTCGAGAATTTGTTCCCAAATTAGGTGCTGGCTTTTTAGTAGCACTCACAGGTGACGTGATGACGATGCCAGGATTGCCAAAAAAACCTGCAGCGTTAAACATGGATGTAACGAATCAAGGAGAAGTGATCGGTTTGTTTTGATGATAAACGGATGATTCAAAAGAAGTGGGAGGTATGGCAAAACTTTTGTCATACCTCCTTTTTCTGAAGTTATGGTGTTCTCCAAGTAGCGCCTCGAGATAATTTATAACTATCCAAAAATGTGAAAAGCTATTTTTGTCAGTCGCTCTTTGTTTTTTTGAAGCTAACCGCTTGGAGCTACAACCTTATCCACGGTGTTTCCCAATCAGCTTCTTCGGCAATAAGCCCTCTTTTCACAAAAATATGAGAAACTATTTTTAGAAAAGTTTTCTTACTGCTTGAAGCTAACCGCTTGGAGCCACAACCTTATTCACGGTGTTCCCCAAGCAACTTCTCGAAATAACTCTCAACTGTTCAAAAATATGAAAAGCTATTTTTTTCAGTTGCTCTTTATTTTTTCGAAGCTGAACGCTTGGAGTCACAACCTTATCTAAGGTATTTTCTTTTTCATTGTTGTGTTTTAAGTTATACTAAAGCATAATAGGAGGGGCATTATGAAAATAAAATTCACCAGAAAAACTGGTTTTTATGGAATGGGAAGTTCTATTCGACTACAAATTAATGGAAAGTCTGTTTACTTAAATCAGCAAGACAGCGTGGAAGTAGAAGCAACCGTTCCACTAACGATGCAAGTCACGTTTTTTTGGTTAAAAAGTCCAGTTTATCAAATTGCATTGCCAAAAGATGCGTACGTTATTACGATGAACTTACTCCTGTTGCAATTGTATCCGGTACTCTTTTTTTTCACGAGTTTAAGTGCCATTTATTTTAATAATTTATTCTATAGCTTGGTAGCTGTGATTGGAATGATTGGTTTCTTTTTCTTCATTAAGAACCAAGCTTATGTCATCAAGGAGGACCCTAGCAAATATGAGTAACTCTGATGTGTTTTTAAGTAGCTTCAATCGTATTGAAAAATGGATGCGTGAGGAAATGGGAAATACCCGTAATATGGGCTTTACCGAATTAGTGCGCCGATTGGCTCGCAAAAAAGGGTCAATGGTCCGTAAATATGAAGAAGATTTATTTCAGATGGCGCAATTAAGGAACGCAATTGTTCATGAAAGAATTGCTGAAGACTTTGTCATTGCAGAGCCAAATGAGTGGGCAGTTGACAAGATCCAAGTCATTGAAGAGGCATTGATTCGTCCAGCCACGGTGTTGCCGAAGTTTGCAAAGAAAGTGACTGGTTTTGATAAAAATATTCCTTTACTAGATTTGCTAGAGACGATTGCTCAAAAGCGTTACTCTCAATTTCCACTGTATAATAAAGGGAAATTTGAAGCATTGATTACTTTACGAGCAATCGGATTTTGGTTGGCTAAAGAAAGTCAACAAGGAGTGATTGACTTAACACGGAAGCAAGCGAAAGATTTGATTATTGGTGATGGAAAATATACAAATTATCAATTTGTTTCTGCGAACACGAAAATATACGAAGTTGAGTTGATGTTTCGTGAGCAAGGGACGCTAGAGGCAGTGTTGATTACAAAAGATGGAAACCCTAATGGCAATTTATTAGGGATTATTCGACCAAGAGATATTTTTAAACAAGTAGAAAAGGATTGATCGTGTGTTAGTTATATATTGGATAATGAGTGGCGCTTTGATTGTGATAGATCAATGGGTCAAATGGTGGATTACAAGCAACTTAGCATTAGGAGAAACCCAATCAATCATTCCTGGTGTCTTATCGCTAAACCATATTCGGAATACGGGAGCAGCTTGGAGCATGCTAGAGGGAAAAATGTGGTTCTTTACTGTGGTAACAATTGTTGCTGTGGTAGCAATCGTTTATTTAATGATTAAAAACAGGCAGACAGCAAGTCGTTGGTTTATGACTGGTTTGGCATTGATTTTAGCAGGCGCGATTGGAAACTTTATTGATCGTGTGCGTTTAGGTTATGTAGTGGACATGTTCCAAACAGATTTTATGAACTTTCCGATTTTTAATGTCGCTGATATTTCATTAGTTTGTGGCGTGATTTGTATATTGATATATATTATTTTAGATGAAAAGGATCAAGTGAAAAAATGACAGAACTAAGAGCAACAATCGAACAAGAAACAGGACGAATTGATAAAGTCCTAACAGGCTTATTTCCAGATTATAGTCGTTCTCAAATCCAACTTTGGTTAAAAGAAGGCGTGGTTGCTGTAAATGGTCAACCCGTTAAAGCAAATTATAAAGTGAAAGCAAAGGATGAACTATTTGTAGCGATTCCCGAGCCAGAAACATTAGATGTCATCGCTGAAGATATTCCGTTAACAATTGTTTACGAGGACGAAGATGTCGCAGTTATCAATAAGCCACAAGGCATGGTTGTCCACCCTTCAGCTGGGCACAGCCATGGAACTTTGGTAAATGCGTTGATGTATCATGTCAAAGATTTATCTTCCATTAACGGTGTGATTCGCCCTGGAATCGTGCATCGGATTGATAAAGATACCTCTGGTTTGTTAATGGTTGCCAAGAATGACCAAGCACATGAATCATTGGCAAAACAATTAAAAGATAAAACTTCTTTACGAAAATACGTTGCGTTAGTTCATGGTGAGATTTCGCACGATAAGGGAACGATCAATGCGCCGATTGGCCGTTCAAAAGTCAATCGCAAGATGCAATCCGTTCGTGAAGATGGAAAATCTGCTGTTACTCATTTTACTGTGCTAGAACGTTTTGAAGGATTTACTTTGGTTGAATTAAAATTAGAAACAGGTCGTACGCACCAAATTCGTGTCCACATGCAATATATTGGTTTTCCTTTGGCAGGCGATCCTGTATACGGGCCAAAGAAAACTTTACCAGGAAATGGTCAATTCTTACATGCCCAGATGTTAGGCTTCACACATCCTGTTACCGGACAAGAAATGGTCTTTGAAGCGCCACTTCCTGAAGTGTTTGAAAAAACTTTAGAAAAATTAAGAAAAAGCCATTGATTTTTTATGCTGGCAACGGTATAGTATTAACAACGAAAAGCTTAAACGAAAATTAAATAGTAGTCCTTTAAGTTTAGTCCCGTGAGGCTAAGAAGGGTGTGAGTAATCAACTATATGGTGCGCTATATGTGTGATGCTCAATGACGAAGTATAGCTAACAGTGCAACTGTATTAGCTATCTATGAACGTACCAAATTGTACAATCAGTCTAAACATACCTCCTGTCCTCTTAGGGCAGGAGTTTTTTTATGCAAAAAAATGGAGGGAAACAGTATGCAAACCAAAGAAGTAGTCGATCAAGTAACAATGAAACGAGCATTGACACGAATTACTTATGAAATCATCGAAAGAAATCACAGCATTGAAGACATCGTCTTAGTGGGAATCAAAACACGAGGAATTTATATTGCTGCTCGAATTGCCGAACGATTAAAACAGTTGGAAGACATCGAAGTTCCAGTTGGTGAGTTAGACATCACATTGTATCGTGATGATAAAAAAGAGCTTGCAGAAGGACCTGAGCTACATTCATCAGATGTGCCAGTTTCTTTAGAAGGAAAAGAAGTTATCTTGATTGATGACGTGCTTTACACAGGGCGTACGATTCGAGCGGCAATGGATGCCATCATGGATTTAGGGCGTCCAAGAAAAATTTCATTAGCTGTACTAGTTGATCGCGGTCATCGCGAACTACCAATTCGTGCCGATTATGTCGGGAAAAATATTCCAACATCAAAAGCAGAAGAAATTCTGGTAGAGATGCAAGAGCTTGACGGACAAGATCGTATCATGATTTTAAAAGAGGAAGAATAGGGGAAAAGATATGTCAGAGAAAAAAGAATTTCATAATGATAGTGTTGTATTAGACATTCATGACCGTCCAAAATTAGGTCATTGGGTTGGTTTAAGTTTACAGCATTTATTCACGATGTTTGGAGCAACAGTTTTAGTACCGATTTTAGTTGGAATCGATCCGGGGATTGCGTTAGTCAGTTCAGGATTGGGCACACTGGTTTACTTGTTTACAACAAAAGGAAAAATTCCAGCTTACTTAGGAAGTAGCTTTGCCTTTATTGCAGCGATGCAAATGTTGATGAAAACAGATGGTTATCCAGCAATTGCGCAAGGAGCAATCACAACTGGGTTGGTTTACCTGATTGTCGCTTTGATTATCAAAAAAATCGGTGCAGCATGGCTTGACCGAATCTTACCACCAATCGTTGTTGGACCAGTAATTATGGTTATCGGGTTGGGGTTAGCAGCAAACGCTGCAAATAATGCAATGTACAACAATGGTAACTACGATTTTAAATACATTGCCGTAGCGTTAATCACGTTAGGTTTGACGATTTTCTTCAATATGTTCTTACGCGGATTTCTTGGGTTGATTCCAATCTTATTAGGAATCGTGAGTGGCTACATCGTCGCCTTACTCTTTGGAATTGTTGATACACAACCGATTGCAGACGCAGCGTGGTTTGCTTTACCAAACTTTGAAATTCCATTTGTTCAATATGAACCAAAATTATATCTAGGTGCGATTACAACAATGGCACCAATCGCATTTGTAACAATGACAGAACATATTGGTCATTTGATGGTGCTGAACAAATTAACTCGCAGAAACTTCTTTGAAGAGCCCGGATTGCACAAAACATTAATGGGTGACGGATTAGCACAGATCGTTGCAGCGTTTGTCGGTGGCCCTCCAGTTACAAGTTATGGAGAAAACATTGGCGTACTAGCAATCACACGAGTGCATAGCGTCTTCGTGATTGGCGGAGCAGCATTCTTCGCGGTTATCTTGGGATTTGTTGGAAAACTAAGTGCCTTAATCTTAAGTATCCCTGGACCGGTTATTTCAGGAATCAGTTTTATCTTGTTCGGTGTTATCGCAGCTAGCGGGATGAAAATCTTGATTGAGAACAAAGTAGATTTCGATAAAAAGAAAAACTTGTTGATTGCAGCAGTCATCTTGGTTGTCGGTATCGGAGGCTTAGTCTTCCAAGTAGGAACATTCACGTTATCAGCAATGGCATTAGCAACTGTCCTTGGTATCATTTTAAATCTTATCTTACCAGAAACTTCACGTAGCGAAGAAAACTAGGAGGAAAATTCATGATCATCCAATCAGAACGTATCAGTTTAAAACATTTATTAACCGTTGAAGCACTAACAGACCAAGAAGTTATGGGCTTGATTCGCCGCGGGCAAGAGTTCAAACAAGGTGCAAAATGGACACCACAAAAGAGCCAATATTTTGCAACTAACTTATTTTTCGAAAATAGTACAAGAACACATAAAAGTTTTGATGTAGCTGAGAAAAAGCTTGGTTTAGAAGTAATCGAGTTTGAAGCAAGCACTAGCTCAGTTTCAAAAGGGGAAACACTTTACGATACCGTTTTGACAATGTCCGCATTAGGAGTGGATGTAGCAGTCATTCGTCATGGAGATGAAAACTATTATGAGGATTTGATTCAAAGCAAAACAATCCAATGCTCGATTATCAACGGTGGGGATGGCAGTGGTCAGCATCCAACACAATGTTTACTAGATTTGATGACGATTTATGAAGAATTTGGCCATTTTGACGGACTGAAAGTAGCCATCGTTGGTGACATCACACATTCACGTGTCGCTAAATCAAACATGCAAATGTTGAAACGCCTAGGCGCACAAGTTTTCTTCTCTGGACCAGAAGAATGGTATGACAATGAATTTGAAGTTTACGGACACTACTTGCCACTGGATGAACTACTCGACCAAGTAGATGTAATGATGATGCTACGAGTACAACATGAACGTCATGATGGAAAAGAAAGTTTCTCAAAAGAAAGTTATCATCAAGAACATGGCTTAACTGTTGAACGTGCAAAGAAGATGCAAAAACATGCAATCATCATGCACCCAGCACCTGTCAATCGTGACGTTGAACTAGCCGACTCATTAGTGGAAGGATTACAGTCACGAATCGTTCAACAAATGAGCAATGGCGTATTTGTCAGAATGGCAATTTTAGAGGCAGTACTAAACGGGAAAGCGTAAAAGTAGGAGGACGAAGACATGAAAACACTCATTAAAAACGGTCAAATCATTACACGAAAAAATGAAACAACACCTGCAGAAATTTGGATTGAAGAAGGGAAAATCAATGCAATCGGTACTGGATTTTCTGAGACTGAATTTGATGAAGTGTTTGATGCAAAAGGACAACTCATCACACCGGGGCTAGTGGACGTACATGTTCATTTAAGAGAACCTGGTTTTACGTATAAAGAAACGATTGAAGCAGGAACGAAAGCAGCAGCACATGGCGGATTTACTACAGTGTGCGCAATGCCTAATCTAGATCCTGTGCCTGATACAGCTGAAAAACTAAGTCAAGTTTATGAAATCATCAAGCGAGATGCAGTTGTGAAAGTCTTACAGTACGCACCAATCACTGAAAAGTTGCGAAGTGAGGTTTTAGTTGATCAAGAGGCGTTGATTGACGCAGGTGCCTTTGCATTCACCAATGATGGTGTTGGTGTACAAACAGCAGGTACGATGTATCTAGCAATGAAGGAAGCTGCTAAAAATAATAAAGCATTGGTTGCCCATACCGAAGATGAATCCTTACTGTTCGGTGGCGTTATGCACGCAGGCGAAAAAGCCAAAGAATTGGATTTGCCGGGAATTTTAAGTGCAACCGAATCTTCGCAAATTGCAAGAGATTTAATTTTAGCGGAAGAAACAGGTGTCCATTACCACGTCTGTCACGTATCAACGAAAGAAAGTGTTCGTATTATCCGCGATGCGAAAAAAGCTGGTGTTCATGTAACAGCAGAAGTTTCGCCGCACCATTTGCTCTTGATCGATGAAGATATTCCAGAAGATTTTGGTTTTTGGAAAATGAATCCACCCCTACGTGGACGTGAAGATCGCGAAGCGCTGATTGAAGGATTACTTGATGGAACAATTGATTGCATCGCCACAGACCATGCACCTCATGGTCTAGAAGAAAAGAGTCAAAGCTTTTTAAATGCACCATTCGGAATCGTTGGAAGCGAAACAGCTTTTCAGTTGATTTATACTCATTTTGTTAAAACCGGCATTTTCACGCTGGAACAAGTGATTGAATGGCTAGCTGTTAAACCAGCAGAAATTTTTGACTTGAATGTTGGGACACTAACGATTGGCGCTCCAGCAGATATTGCAGTGTTTGATATCGAACACGAGTATAAAATTGCGAAAGAAGACTTCTTGTCAAAAGGTGAGAATACACCATTCGTTGATTGGACGGTCAAAGGGGAAACATTGTTGACATTCGTTGACGGAAAAATTGCTTGGCAAAAGGAGGTCTAGGAGCAGGATGGATCGATTACTGATTTTAGAAGATGGGACTGTATTTGAAGGGCAAGCCTTTGGAGCAGATGCAAATGTTTTTGGTGAAATTGTTTTTACAACAAGTATGACTGGTTACCAAGAAACGATTACAGATCAAAGCTTTAATGGTCAAATCATTACTTTTACGTATCCAATGGTTGGAAATTATGGCGTGAACCGAGATGATTACGAGTCGATTTCGCCGACTTGTAAGGGTGTTGTAGTGAAGGAACATGCGCGAGTGGCTTCAAACTGGCGCAATCAGATGACGTTAGATGCTTTTTTGAAACAAAAAGGGATCCCAGGGATTTCGGGAATTGATACAAGAGCTTTAACCCGTAAAATTCGCGAAGTTGGGACGATGAAAGCAAGTATTGTTGATGCAGGTGATAGTTTTGAACATGCATTTGATCAATTAAAAGCGACTGTTTTAGCAACGAATCAAGTCCAACAAGTGTCGACCAACAAACCTTATCCAAGTCCTGGCACAGGGCGAAATGTAGTTGTAATTGATTTTGGCTTGAAACATAGCATCTTACGTGAATTAAGCAAACGAAATTGTAACTTAACAGTCATGCCTTATAACACAGAAGCAAAAACGATTCTCGAACTTGCACCCGATGGCGTGATGCTGACAAATGGACCGGGAGATCCCAAAGATGTGCCTGAAGCAATCAAGATGATTCAAGAAATTCAAGGAAAAGTACCGATTTTTGGTATTTGTTTAGGTCACCAATTGTTTGCACTAGCTAATGGTGCAGACACGTATAAGATGAAATTTGGTCATCGAGGATTAAATCATCCCGTACGAGAAATTGCGACGGGGAGAATTGACTTTACTTCACAAAACCACGGATACGCAGTTGATGAAAACACAATTGATCCGAATAAACTAATGGTCACTCATATTGAAGTGAACGATGGAACAGTGGAAGGGATTCGCCATCGCGATTACCCTGCTTTTAGTGTGCAATTTCACCCTGATGCAGCACCAGGACCACACGATGCACTACACTTATTTGATGAATTTATGGAAATGATGGATGCAGGAAGGGAGCAATAAGAATGCCAAAACGGACAGATATCAAAAAAATCATGGTGATTGGCTCAGGACCAATCATTATCGGTCAAGCGGCCGAATTTGATTATGCTGGAACGCAAGCTTGTCTTGCACTTAAAGAAGAAGGCTATGAAGTTGTTTTAGTCAACTCAAATCCTGCAACGATTATGACAGATCAAGAAATTGCGGATCAAGTCTACATCGAGCCAATAACATTAGAGTTTGTTTCACGCATTTTAAGAAAAGAACGTCCAGATGCACTGCTTCCAACTTTAGGTGGCCAAACGGGTTTAAACATGGCGATGGAACTAGCTGAGTCAGGAATTTTGGATGAACTTCAGATTGAACTTCTGGGTACGAAGCTTTCTGCAATCGACCAAGCAGAAGATCGAGATTTGTTCAAAAAATTGATGGAAGACTTAAATCAGCCAATTCCCGAATCAGAAATCGTGACTACGGTCGAAGATGCCGTCGCTTTTGCGAATCAAATTGGTTATCCGATTATTGTTCGACCTGCATTCACCCTTGGAGGTACAGGTGGTGGAATGTGTGAAAATGAAGAAGAATTGCGAATCACTGCAGAAAATGGGCTGAGTTTATCGCCTGTTACGCAATGCTTGATTGAGCGCAGTATTGCTGGATATAAAGAAATCGAGTACGAAGTGATGCGTGACTCAGCTGATAATGCGATTGTTGTTTGTAATATGGAGAACTTTGATCCAGTAGGTATCCACACAGGAGATTCCATTGTTTTTGCACCAAGTCAAACGCTATCTGATCACGAATATCAAACATTGCGTGATGCGTCACTTTCAATTATTCGTGCGTTGAAAATCGAAGGTGGTTGTAACGTTCAGCTTGCCCTTGACCCTCATAGCTTTAATTATTATGTGATTGAAGTAAATCCACGTGTTTCACGATCTTCGGCACTAGCAAGTAAAGCAACCGGCTATCCAATTGCAAAATTAGCGGCTAAAATCGCGTTGGGCTTGACTTTAGATGAAATGAAAAATCCAGTAACTGGAACAACTTATGCAGAATTCGAACCAGCGTTAGACTATGTCGTTGCAAAAATCCCACGTTGGCCATTTGATAAATTTGAAAATGGGGAACGTATACTGGGAACACAAATGAAAGCAACGGGTGAAGTCATGGCAATTGGACGAAATATCGAAGAGTCGTTACTAAAAGCCGTTCGCTCTCTTGAAATCGGCACACATCATCTTGAGCTTCCTGAATTGGCAAATGTGAATGAAGACCAGCTAACTGAAAAAATGGTTCGAGCACAAGACGATCGTCTGTTTTATGTTGCGGAGGCTTTACGCCGAGGCTATCCAATTGAGGAAATAGCTGAGTTAACAAAGATTGACTTATTCTTCTTAGATAAATTACTCCATATTATTGAAATCGAAACCCAATTACAAGCAGAGCCTTCCAATTTAAGGCTGTTGAAATTAGCAAAGAAAAACGGATTTACAGACAAAAAGATTGCACAATTATGGCAAACAACGCCAGAAAAAATTCGTGAACTTCGAAAAGAAAATCAGTTATTGCCAGTCTACAAAATGGTAGATACTTGTGCAGCTGAATTTGAATCAAATACGCCTTATTTTTATAGCTCGTATGAATTTGAAAATGAAAGTAGTCGCTCAGAAAAACCATCTGTGTTGGTACTTGGTTCTGGACCAATTCGAATTGGTCAAGGAGTGGAGTTCGACTATGCGACGGTTCATTCAGTAAAAGCAATCCAACAAGCAGGTTATGAAGCAATCATTATGAATAGTAATCCAGAAACAGTTTCCACAGATTTCTCAGTTTCAGATAAGTTGTACTTTGAACCACTGACTTTTGAAGATGTGATGAATGTGATTGAGCTAGAACAACCAATTGGCGTTATCGTTCAGTTTGGCGGACAAACAGCAATCAATTTAGGTGAGCCGTTAGCAAAAGCTGGTGTGAAAATTTTAGGAACGACGATTGAGGATTTGGATCGAGCAGAAAACCGTGATTTATTTGAACAAGCGTTGCAAGAACTAAAGATTCCACAGCCACTAGGAGATACAGCAACAAGTAAAGAAGAAGCTGTAAAAATTGCAACGATGATTGGTTATCCTGTCTTAGTTCGTCCAAGTTATGTGCTTGGCGGACGGGCAATGGAAATCGTAGAAAATCAGCGTGACCTAGAGGATTATATGGAGCATGCCGTGAAAGCCTCGCCTGAACATCCTGTTTTGATTGACCGCTACTTAGTGGGCGGTGAATGCGAAGTTGATGCGATCTGTGATGGAGAAACTGTCTTGATTCCTGGAATCATGGAACATATTGAGCGTGCGGGGGTCCATTCAGGTGACTCAATGGCGGTATACCCACCACAAACATTATCAGAAGAGATTAAATCGACAATTGAAGATTACACGAAACGATTAGCTTTAGGACTAAACTGTATTGGAATGATGAATATCCAATTTGTGATCCATGAAGAAAAAGTCTATGTGATCGAAGTCAATCCCCGTGCGAGCCGTACTGTACCATTTTTAAGTAAAGTAACTGGGATTCCAATGGCACAAGTAGCAACCAAAGCCATTTTGGGCCAAAGTTTGCGGGAATTAGGTTATGAAACAGGTCTTTATCCTGAAACCGAAGATGTCCATGTAAAAGCACCTGTCTTTTCATTCACGAAGCTACAAAAGGTTGACACGTACTTAGGGCCTGAAATGAAATCAACTGGTGAAGTCATGGGCTCCGATCGAAACTTAGACAAAGCTTTGTATAAAGCCTTTCGAGCTGCTGGGTTAAATCTACCAGATTATGGTGCAGTCCTCTTTACGATTGCAGACGAAACAAAAGAAGAAGCATTGGGCTTAGCTAAACGCTTTGCAGAGATTGGTTACAGTTTGCTAGGTACGAAACATACAGCTGAATTTTTCCGTAACAACGGATTAATTGTTACGACAGTAGCGAAAATTTCAGAAACAACAACAGAGGAAAACGTTGTCGATATCATTCGAACAGGAAAAGCACAAGTAGTTGTGAATACGATTGATAAAGACCGTGGGAATGCGTCAAAAGATGGCTTTATTATCCGACGTGAATCAGTTGAACATGGTGTACCACTCTTTACTTCACTTGATACAGCAGCTGCAATCGTTCGAGTGATGGAATCACGTGCGTTTTCAACAAAAGCAATTTAAAAAGGTTCGCATCATTCACTTAGCTCCGCTGAAGTAACTGACAAGTAACAGAATCCTTTTAGCTGGTTCTGACTAGTTGTGAGTTGCTCTGAGGAGCTGTTTTATGGAAAAATAGGTTGAGTATAAAAAACGGCTTCATCAATGAGTTTTAACAAAGTCGATAAGTATAGGAGTGTGGATATGAAACAAGAAGTTATGGAAATCATTCAACAAAATCAGTTAGCACCACGAATTTTCGAACTGACACTAAAGGGTGAATTAGTTCAAGAGATGAAGCGTCCGGGTCAATTTATTCATATCCGTGTTCCTAGAGCAGACTTGTTATTACGTAGACCAATTAGTTTAAATAAAATCGATCCAAGTACGAATACTTGTCGAATCATTTATCGTGTAGAAGGTGACGGAACTAAATTATTTTCAACGTTGACTACAGGTGATGCGCTGGATGTGATGGGACCACTAGGAAATGGGTTTGATTTAACGGGATTAAAAGCTGGAGATTGTGCATTCATCGTTGGCGGTGGTATCGGGATTCCACCATTATATGAATTATCTCATCAACTAAAAGCAAAAGGTGTCAAAGTCAAGCACTTTTTAGGTTTTGCATCAGCAGATGTTATGTACTATGAAGAAAAGTTCCAACAACTTGGAGAAACAAAAATTGCTACAGATGATGGCTCGGCAGGCGTCCAAGGAAATGTTGGTAATCTTTTGTTAGCAGAAGAAAATAAAAAACCAGACGCAGTGTTTGCTTGTGGTGCGAATGGAATGCTTAAGGCGGTCGAGCACTTTTTCCACGATCATCCTAATGTCCAGCTTTCTTTAGAATCACGCATGGCATGTGGAATCGGTGCTTGCTATGCTTGTGTATGCCACAAGGCAGAAGATGAAACGAAAAGTGTGAAAGTCTGTGATGAAGGTCCGATTTTCAAAGCAGGAGAGGTGATTCTATGACACAACCATCATTAGCAGTAAAAATACCAGGACTTGATTTAAAAAATCCAATCATGCCTGCTAGCGGCTGTTTTGGTTTTGGAAAAGAATATGGACAGTACTATGATTTGAATCAATTAGGTTCAATCATGGTTAAAGCAACGACACCACAAGCAAGATTTGGTAACCCGACACCTCGTGTTGCTGAAACCCCTTCAGGTATGCTAAATGCAATCGGCTTACAAAATCCCGGACTAGAAACCGTGATGAATGAGTTATTACCTGAATTAGAAAAATATCCTGATTTGCCAATCATTGCCAATGTGGCAGGCGCATGCGAAGAAGATTATGTGGAAGTCTGCGGTAAAATTGGTGATGCGCCTAATGTGAAGGCAATCGAATTAAACATCTCTTGCCCCAACGTGAAGCACGGAGGTATTGCGTTTGGAACAGATCCTGATGTCGCTTTTCAACTAACACAGGCGGTAAAGAAAGTTGCTAAGGTTCCAATCTATGTCAAATTATCGCCCAACGTTACTGATATCGTTCCTATCGCTTTAGCAATTGAAGCAGGTGGAGCAGACGGGTTTACTATGATTAACACACTCTTAGGAATGCGCATTGATTTAAAGACAAGAAAACCGATTTTAGCGAATCAAACAGGTGGTCTATCAGGTCCCGCAATCAAACCAGTTGCGATTCGCTTAATCCATCAAGTCGCAGGCGTCTCTAAGCTACCAATTATTGGTATGGGTGGTGTTCAGACGGTTGATGATGTATTAGAAATGATTATGGCGGGTGCAAGTGCAGTCGCAGTTGGAACCGCCAATTTTACAGATCCCTACGTTTGCCCAAAATTGATTGATGCTTTACCTCAGCGAATGGCTGAGTTAGGTATCGCATCATTGGAACAACTTATTCAAGAAGTTAGAGAGGAGCGTCAACAATGAATCAGCGACCGATTATTGCCTTAGATTTTTCAAACCGAAACGAAGTAGAACAATTTTTACAATTATTTCCTGAGGAGGAAAAGTTGTTTGTTAAAATTGGGATGGAACTCTTTTATCAAGAAGGGCCAGCGATTGTCCGTTGGCTGAAAGAATCAGGACATGATGTATTTTTAGATTTGAAATTACATGATATTCCCAATACAGTTGAAAAAGCAATGCGTGGCTTAGCAAAGTTAGGCGTTGATATCACTTGTGTACATGCCGCCGGAGGAATCCGAATGATGGAGGCTGCGATGCGTGGTTTAGCATCAGGAACACCGGAAGGAAAACAACGACCCTTATTATTAGCAATTACTCAGTTGACTTCGACAAGTGAAGAAGAGATGCATCATGATCAGCTGATTGAAGTTCCTTTAGAAGAAAGTGTGATCCATTACGCTACTTGTGCACAAGTAGCAGGATTAGATGGCGTAGTTTCTTCAGCACTGGAAGTAACTAAAATCAAAGATGCTACAAATTCTGAATTTGTCTGCTTAACACCAGGCATCCGACCACAAGGAGCAGACATCGGTGATCAAACGCGAGTGGTAACTCCCGGACGAGCAAGAGAAATTGGAGCAACTTTCATTGTAGTTGGGCGCCCAATTACACAAGCAGAAAATCCTTACGAAGCTTACCAAACAATAAAAAACGAATGGAGCTAACACGAATGACTGTCGAAAAATTAATTGCAAAAGACTTATTAGAAATTGAAGCAGTATTTTTGAACCCAACACAACCATTTACTTGGGCAAGTGGATTGAAAAGCCCAATTTATTGTGATAATCGTATCACGATGAGTTATCCTAAGGTTCGTCGGGAAATAGCAAATGGTTTAGCCAAAAAGATTAAAGAAGAGTTTCCAGAAGTCGAAGTAATTGCTGGAACAGCCACAGCAGGTATCCCTCATGCTGCTTGGGTTGCAGATATCCTTGATTTACCAATGGTTTATATTCGCAGCAAAGCGAAAGATCATGGAAAAGGAAATCAAATTGAAGGTCGGATTTTTGAAGGTCAAAAAATGGTTGTCATTGAAGATTTGATCTCAACTGGTGGCAGTGTGTTAGAAGCTTGTGAAGCAGCAACACGTGAAGGTGCTGATGTGCAAGGTGTAGCAGCAATCTTTACTTATGAGCTACCCAAAGGATTAACTAATTTTGCTCAGGCGAAAATGCCTTTGGTCACGTTGACTAACTATTCAACATTAATTGAAACAGCACGTGAAGCAAACTACATCAATGAAGAAGAATTAAATTTACTGAAAAGTTGGAAAAAAGATCCAGAAAACTGGAATGTATAACAAAAAGACGATAACAACTATTTTCATAGTGTTGTCGTCTTTTATAGTATCATTAGTATTTTGCTAAGTTTGACGGTAACTGAAATCGTTCAATAATGGGCTTGATTTCATACAACGATTCAATTGAAGCTTCACGAGAAGACAAATAATGATTCAAGACACCCACGATTCCATTTGCAATAAAAATCGCTTCCGTTGTTTGTGCTTGATCGTTTGTTGCTGTAAAAGTCAAGATATGTTGTTTTAGGTAATCTGTAAATAGACCCTGCTTATCAGAAGCAATCAACATTCGATACGTTTCCTGGTTCTCTACGATGAATTGAAAAGTTTTTATTAGTAGATTGTCTGTTTCCGCTGTTTCTGTTTGACAATAAGTAACTAGTTCTTGAATTGATTGTTGGATCATTTTTTCTAAAAGATCATATTTATCTAAGTAATTTAAGTAAAATGTCCCGCGATTGATATCTGCTAGTTCACAAATCTCGCTGACTTTTACTCGTTCGATGTCTTGCTTTTTTAGCAATTGGAAAAAAGCTGTTTGAATAGCTGTTTGTGTTTTACGCACTCGTCGATCCATGTGATTCTCCTGTCATGTTAAGTGATTTGTTCGTTAATCAACAGATTGTCATTTTTGATGATTGATTGCTGACTTTGGTCTGTTTATTATACTGGATGTTCGTTGAATTATAAACAGGTGTTCATAAAAGGAGAAAAAATGAAACTATTAATTTATGGTGCAGGTATTCAAGGAAGCTATCTTGCACATATTCTTGCGAAAAATAAAGAGAATGAAGTAACGATACTTGCCAGAGGAAAGACGAAGGAGCATTTAGAAACAAATGGGCTTGAATTAAAACATGTTATTCAGAAGAAAAGAACAGTGGATATAATCAAAATAATTTCAAAGCTAGACCCAACAGATAAGTGTGATTTGATTTTTGTCACAATGAAATACAATGATTTTGATTCTGTGATTGAACCGATTGCTAGGAATCACAGTCAGCGAGTGATTTTTGTTGGCAATCAAATGAATCCAGAATTATTAAAAGAAAAAATCGTTCAAAAAAATCCAGCTAAGCAAGTCTTTTTTGGTTTTCAAAATACTGGTGGAACAAGGGAAAGTAACTTAATCACAATTTTACGTTTCAACGGAGGTAAAATGAAAATCAACCTTGACTCCAATGATTTTGAAATGACTCAGCTTTTGAATCAAGTCTTTGCTCGAACAAATTATCAATGGCAATCAGATCCAACTTTACCTGACTGGCTGAAAAGCCATGCCGCATTGATTATGGTGCTGAATAGCTTAGATCTTATTTATCGAAAAAAAATGAAAAATAAACAAGAATTAACTCGCTTATTTTCCATAACGGCTTCAGCATTTAAAGAAGCGTTTACTGTCTTAGAAGAAAACGGATATCCGATTGTGCCGAAGATTCAGAAAAATTTATTGCAAAATGAATTTTTGACGAAAATTGGTTTGAGACTAATGTATGCTACACCATTGATGGCATCAGCTCAGGGAAGTTATACAGAAATCGAGTTGATTATTTGTTCCTTTGAACGGCTTAAAAAAGAAACGGGAACAAAAACACCGAATCTTGATCAATTAATTAAAATCACTGCTCAAGTGAACGAGCGAAAGAGTGTTATCAAAAAGTTTTGATATATTTATTCCGAAAAGTGGAAACGACTCAATAAAAAAGGAAAAAATTAATAAAAAATTGCAACTAATTCTTTAACTCGGCTAACTCATTGAAAAATTATTCGTGCAAGTATTTTTTGTGGAATTTGTGCTAAATAAAAATTAAAAAGCAGCAAATCTAGTTCTTTGTAATTGCATGATGCGAAGAGTAAATGCTATGATTGTTGGAAAAGTATGGAGGAGAGATGGCAATATGGGCTTAAATGAATACCTTTTAGGATTAAATAATTTAGAAAAAATTATTCGTGCGCCTGGCTTCTTCAAGCACACAGAACACACGGTGGCGGCACATTCGTTTCGAGTAGCATCAATTGCACAAGTTTTAGGCGATATTGAAGAAGCTAATGGACAGACGATTGATTGGAAACTGTTATATGAAAAATCTTTGAATCATGATTATACAGAACGCTTTATTGGTGACATCAAAACACCTGTGAAATATGCAAATAAAGAACTACGAGGGATGTTACAAACAGTTGAAGAAAAAATGACTGATGAATTTATTAATCAAGAAATCCCAGAAGAATTTCAAGAAATTTATCGTCGTCGCCTATTTGAAGGAAAAGATGACACGATTGAAGGAGAATTGCTAGCAATCGCGGATAAAGTAGATTTGCTGTATGAATCATTTGATGAAATCAGCAAAAATAATCCTGAAAAAGTTTACCGAGAAATGTTTATTGAATCGATTTTAACAATTAAAGAATTCGATCATCGAGCAAGTGTAAATTATTTCTTTGATTTTATTTTTCCAGAACTATTGAACCAAGAATTTTTCGGAAAAGAAGAGTTTCTAGCAGATATTTCTGCCGCTTTACAAAGAAAGAAACGAACGAACTAACTTTTATGGAAAGACTCAGGAGGACGTAAGCGTTGAAAAAAAATATGGATGTTGAATGGGGCTACTCGGGAGAGCGAGGGCCAGAGCACTGGGCAAGTTTATGTGATTGGTTTGCAAAAGGAGCAGAATTTTCTTTGCAATCACCTATTCCACTTGTTACTTGCCAAGAAGTAAGTGATGTGAAAGAAACGATTTCTTTCCATTATCAATGTCAAAAATTCACAGATAAAGAATTTAAAAACACGATCCACTTAGTACCATTTGACCAAATCAGTTATGTCAAATATCAAGGTGAAGAATTTTATTTGACAGATATCCACTTCCATCTGCCTTCTGAGCATATTATCAATGGAAAACACGAAGACATTGAATTTCATTTTGTCCATACGAATCAGCGTCAAGAAAACTTGGTTGTTGGAGTTATGTATGAGTTGCGACATGAGGATGGCTGGTTTTATGATCGGAATCACGAAGAACGCTGGGACTTAGCAGCGCATGAACATTGGATGAATCCAATCGTATTTTTCCCTGAAAAGAAGAGCCACTATCATTATGTTGGCTCATTAACGACACCCCCAACTGCAGGCCCTATTCAGTGGTTTGTTATGGATCAAGTTGGGCAGTTAAATCAAGACTTCCTGACTCCATTTAAAGGACAGTATGCGCAGCCTAATAATCGTCCGCTACAAGCACTTAATGATCGGAAAATTGACTATTTTGAGGAGTCAAATACATGAATATCCAACAAATGAAGTATGTGATTGCTGTTGCGAATAATGGTAGCTTTCGAGAGGCTGCTAAGAAGTTATTCGTTTCGCAACCTAGCTTGTCTACCGGAATCAAAGAATTAGAAACTGAATTAGGAATCAGTTTATTTACTCGTACAAATCGAGGCGCGTATTTAACAGAAGCAGGACAAGATTTCTTGCAACGTGCAGAAAAAATTTTGGTTCAATTAGAATCACTTGAAAGTTATTATCAAACAAGTGAAACACGCGAAATGTTTTCTGTGGCTTCTCAACACTATGATTTTTTAGGGCCACTGATTGCCAAAATGATGGCAGAATTCAATCAAGAAATCAAACAATTCAGAATCATGGAAACGACTACTGCAAAAGTGATTGAAGAAGTGAGAGAACAGCATAGTGAAGTAGGCGTGCTATACATGAACGAAAAAAACCAAGCTGGAATCATGCGCTATTTACAGCAAGGTGAGCTAGTTGCCAGAACGATTCATACGTTCTCTACACATATTTTTTTGAGACAAGGACATCCACTAGCAAAACAGACGAAAATCCATAGAAAAGAATTGTTAGCTTACCCTCAAGTACGCTTTACTCAAGATGGCAATAATTTTCCTTATTTTTACGAAGATCTGATTGAGATACCTGCACAAGAATCAGTTGTTTATACCAGTGATCGTGGGACACTGATGAACTTAGTACTAGAAACAGATGCTTATGCTTCTGGATCTGGAATTGTTATTGGTGGTATCAAAGATCAAATCAAACTTATTCCATTAGCAGATAGTCAACCAAATCAACTCTGCGTCATTCATTCTGGTAAACGTACGTTGAGTGTAGAAGCACAGCGATTTATTCAAGGTTTAACGGATATACTAACAAGTGAATTAGCAAATAAAAAATAAGTTAGTTATCATTATAAAAAAGCAACTTCAATTTCCGAAAGCGAGCGTCCAAAGTTAGATTGCTAGTCTAACCTTGGACGCTCGCTACATTTGAAGTTGCTTTTTTATTATGTCTTTAGCCCCAGTTACATTCTTAGATCGTGTGAATGTAACGGGTAGGTGGGTTGATAGTAAAAAATTCTATTAAAAATCTCTTTAGTCTCGTTAAAAGTCAGTTGTTTAGAGTATATAACAATGAAAGAGGTTGAACAGCTTAGTCCATACAAGGTGATGATGATTGAATCATGTTAAGTATTAACAGATAGAAACATAATTCTCCTGTTAAATTCCTATTTTTACAAATCATATAGCTTATAGAAATGGCTACTACTTCTTTCTATCATCAATTTTTTCTATAAATTTTTGTTGGATGAGCGAAATAAGATCTATCCACCTGTTCGAGTTGTTGATGGAATCCAGGTAGAAAAGTATTTGGTCAGTTGATTTTTTTTCAAAACTATCTGTGATTACGATATCAGCTTCGGAAAAATTATTTGTAAAGACAATATTGTTGGTGTTGAAAATTGTTTGGATACGTTTCTCAATAACGTATACGGCTGTAAAAACTTTGGACATTTGAATATATAATTTTAGGGTGGTACTTTTTTTAAAAGAAGAAACAGTGTAAAGCAATGCGGCAATATAATTTTCTAGTGCTTTATCTTCAAAAAGTTCAGCGATTTCTTTTTTGATGCGATTCATATAATCATCAGTTTTATTAATATTTAAGTGTGGAACAGGAATCATCAATTCTAAGAAAAGAACGTACTTGTCACCAATCATAGAATAGAGAATATTGAAAATCGTTAAATAATACAAATAGATACCGTTTTCGTTAGCACTGATAGGTTCCAAGAAAACATTTGAAAATTTTGAATATATTTCATTTGCTAGTCGACAAGCAGGGTGATCAAATTCTTGGAATTTTCTTCCTAAATTAATTTTTGCTTCCGAGGAGATCAAATCGGACAGAAAAATTCTTGCGAAAAAGTTGAGATATAGCTTCTCTGAATCTGCTACATTTTCTGAAAGATTTTCAAACGGACTTTTATTAAATAGTTTGGTTACATCGTAGCTCTCTTGTAAAAGTTTCAGTAGGTCATAGAGCGAATCATCAGGGTCAATAACTAGAAAGTTATCATTTAAAAAGCGTTGTTGCACTATTTCGCTAAATAAATACAATGCATGATTTTTGGTTAAAGAAATTGCAGAATTACTATTATCAAAATTTACGATTGGCGTTGTGGAATCAAATGGCCACTCCATTCCTTGAAAATTATCTTGCAAGATTGTATATGAAAACATGCGAAGACAAATTTCGTTTCCTTTAAGAGAGTAGATTTGATTTGTACTGTTGACAGATAAATCAAATTGAGAAAGATAACCATTCAATTGTGAACAGAGTTTCAGTAAATATGCTTCCGAGATAAATAAATGATCGAGAATTTGTTGCTTTGAAATACTGTAATTTGTAAGCAATAAGACACAGAGCCTAAAAAGAGTAGAGTTATTGGAGAGCGCAAGTTTTAGCTGATAAAAATAAGTGATGATATTATCTGAAAACATTGGGTTTATCGAGATGATGCCTTGATTATTTGAAATAATAAGATCATTTTCATTTTTAGTATGCTCAACGAAGTAGTTGTTCAATTTAAGGATATCACCCTTGATCGTTAATTTTGGAATAGCTATTTCTTCTGATAGAAGCGTCAAGGTAGTACTTTTATTAGTAAGTATTATGTGTAAAATAATGAGTTCACGCTCAAAATGATTTGAAATAATCATAGTATGCCTCGTTTCTATTTTGATATTTCTATTTGATAAGAGAAGAACGATGCCTAAAGATATCTATCGTTTTTACGGTGAGATAGAAACCTATAAATAATGCTCTTTTATTGAATATTGAACTGTGAAAAATGGTTGTTACAGGTAAATTGATACATTTTGTATCATTATCGTTATTAATTTAGCTTATTTATCAGACTGATTATATCGTGTATATTTTATAGAAAAACATTTCTTTAAGAACATCTTCAAAGTAAAAAGATGGCTTAACTCATATGCTTGTTTTATTTAATGTTATCTCACAATACAATAGTACTTCTTTTCTTTAGGAATCGTCTAGTCAAAAAAGCATACTTTTTGATTGATTCAGCTTGTTTTCCAAGTATCATTTTTCCATAAAATGAGGAAAATATTTATTTGTAGTAGTTGCATATACAATTTTAGTCTACCGGTCTACTTGATTTGTATTGTCTCATTTGTCGGATAAGATGATAGAATTTTTATTGAACCTACTTGTTATTTGTTATGTGACATTTTTAAAATTGGAGGCTTAATTCTATTTACGCGTTTCTTTTATTTATAGACAAAGATCGATGAAAGAACGACTACTTAACCAAGCTAACTGTTATGTAACTGAAATAGTAAAGAAGGTTCTAAAGAAAAGAGGAAAGAGGCGATTTAGAATGATTAAAAAGTTGTTAGTAAGTACTTTGATTCTTGGAGGAGTAGTTGCTTTTGCACCAACAAATGTAAGTGCATGGACTAGTGGAGATATTGATCCTAGTGATACACCACAAGTTGTCGACGGTGTCGAAACTGGAGATGTAGCTGTAAATGGCTGGATCGGTGAATGGGATGAAACAGATCCAGGGTCACCAACTGATCCTGAAGATCCATCAACTATTAATGTTACGATTCCTACAAAAGTTTTATACGCTAATAGCGTAGATGGCCAGGGTGCACCGACGGCTAGTATTATTTCACCAATCTATAAAATTGAAAATAATTCGACTACAACTAAGTTGAGTATTGCGGTGGCTAATTTTGCTTCAAAAAATGCAGTGGATGTTAAGCAAGATTTGTCAATAAAAGCTTCCAATGGTGCTGAAGTTGCATTACACAAAAAGACAGGTCAAATGTTGTCTAAGAAAACCTATTTAACTTCACTTGGAACAGATGCAGTTGATACATTTACATTCGTAGGTTCTGTTGATCCAAGTTATTTTCCAGCAAGTGGTGATGCTGCATTACGTCCCGAATATCAAATGGGTCTACATTTTACTGCTATCAAGTAAGCATACTGTTGTAAGAGTCCTTTATGAGGAAACGTAATTAAAGAGATGAAAGATTTTTTTCTCTCTTTTATTCATGATTAAGGAGCGTTACATATGGATAATATCAATAATCAAGAAGAACAAAAAAAGAAACGAAAATTAATTGTCTTACTATTTTTAGTAATCCTCCTTTTAGCATCAGGTATGACAGCATACTTTCTGAAGGATCGTTTTTTTACGGAGCCCAGAGTAATTAGTGGGTTGCCTGAGTTAGAAACAGGTCTTGAAGTGATGAGCGATGAACAGATGTTGAAATTCATGCAGTCAGAAGTAGATAAAGACAAGATCAATATTAACTTGAAGCATGAGATTTCAGTCTCTAAAGAAACGAGTGTTGCCCAACTTGCAGTGAAAAATAAGCCAACAAATGCGTACAGTATTCAAGTTGAGTACTTATTGAAAGAGGGGAATGAACAACTATATAAATCTGGTTTGATTCCCACAAATCGCCAACTATCTGAAGTAAAGCTGAAAAAAAGTCTGTCGGAAGGTAGTCATGAAGTAATGATTATCTATACGATTTTTGATGAGGAAAAACAGATTAATCAATCGACTATTGATGCCGTTCTGTATGTCAGCTAACGGAAGAGATTTCATAGTTAGGGATGGTGGTGAAGAACTGGGGAGATAGAAGATGAAAAATAAATCTAAAATAATTATTTGTTTCATGCTAGGCTCTGTTCTGTTCGGAAATTTTTCTCAAATCATCAATGCCGGCAGTTCAGCAGTATGGGCACAAGAAAAAAATAAAAGTCTAGAACCAATTCAAACTGAAGAAGAACCTGTATCAGTTAATTCAGGTGAGGACCAAATAGAGTCTGAAGAAACAACAGAGGCAATCCAAAGTCAAGAAAAAGTCAGCTTGAACGAAGAAAGTAATCAAGTAGAAAACGAAGATACTTCACACTCTGCTACATCTTCTGAAGGACAGTCAACTGAAAATGAAAATAATATGGAAGTTGACTCTACCAATGACTCTGCCGATAAGTATGCTGAATCAAAAGCTGATGGGACGATTTTAGCGGATGTCGTCGAACAAACGATCGAGCTGGGAACATGGTCAGGTGAGATACCTGACGTCTCAAAGATGTTTACCAATGTGCGTCTCGAAGATGGAACAGCAATCAGTGCTTCAGATTACACAGCGGAAGTCACCTCAATTCCCAGCTTTGATAACATGGCAGCTACAGATAAAATTAGTGTGAAAATTACACGTAAATCAAATGGCGCTGCTACTTATGTACAGGTACCTGTTAAAATGGTTTGGGGAAATACGATTCAGCTTCGAGGAATTATAGATTCTGTAGCTGGAGCCTATACGCTTCATAAAATTGGTAACGGCTATCGACTTCGCTCAAGCTACGGACAAGATAATGACTATTATCCCAGTGGGGTTCATGGGTATTATCCTGATACACCCTATCACTCAATCACTTTATTAAGAGGATCGGGTAAAATCGATCAGTTGAGTAGCACCTATTACAAAGAAACAAAAGGTACCAATACTGCCAAAGAAGTGGTAGAAAATTTTGGAACAAATGGGCAACAGCATGTTCAATTAGGTGATGTCGTAAAAATTTGGCATAAAGAACAAAAACGAAATTTCTATACGAAAGATGAAAAAGAAATTGCGTACTCAACCAAGAACGAAGATAGCACGTATTTCGCAATTACTGCCGATGGCTTTGTTCCCTATCGTTTGAATCAGTTGAAACCAAAAGAAACAACAATCACGACCAAAACCACCAATGCAGAGTTAGATAAACAAGCAGGTGATTTGATTGATTTTCTTGGGATGAATGGAAATGGATTGAAAGTTTCTAAAATCACTGAGTATCCTGACCGGTCCAAAGCGGGAACGGCAAAAGGAAAAGTATTGGTAGAAGAAACGATTGACGGTCACACCTATACTTATGAATACGAGGTGCCTTTCAAAGTTACAGATGATCGACAAATCTGGGCAGATGTGGTTGAACAAACTGTCGAATTAGGAACACAAGCAGATGAACTAACTGACGCTTCAAAAATGGTTACCAATGTTCGTTTGGATGACGGGACTGTTTTAAATTCATCTGATTATACGACGCAAGTGATGAGTGTACCGGATGTTGACAATATGAAAGTAACCGGAAAAATCGAAGTTAAAGTAACACGAAAAAGTAACAATGCAGAAACAACTGTTTATGTTCCAAACAAAGTATCTTGGGGAAGTACGATTCAAATTCGCGGACGGACTGACCAAACGGCGGGAGCTTATACACTACGCAAAAAAGGAAACTCTTACTCTATTCAATCGAGCTTTGGGATGGATAAAGAATATCGAGCCGACGGCATTCACAGTATATTCCCTAGTTATTACTCCATGACGCTCCTACGAGGGGATGGTAAACTTACTGATTTGACAGGGACTTACTATAAAGAAAACACTGGGAATTTAACTACAGATAAAATCGTTAACGATTTTGGAACAAATGGGCAACAATCTGTTCAACTAGGTGATGTCGTCAAAATTTGGCATAAAGAACAATGGCGTAACTTCTATACGAAAGATGAAAAAGAGATTCAGTATTCAGGTAAAAATGAAGATATTGTTTATTTCTTGGTTACCGCCAATGGCTTTGTTCCTTATCGCTTAAATCAATTAGAAGCCAAAGAGTTAACGATTTTAATGAGCACAACGAATGAAGAGCTGGATGAGAAGAAGGATGAACTGATTGATTTTCTTGGAATGACTGGAAATGGACTAAAAGTAACGAAGATTACTCAGTATCCAGATCGTTCAAAAGCGGGGAAGGCAGTAGGAAAAGTGTTGGTAGAAGAAACAATCGAAGGTATCACTCATACTTATGAATATGAAGTGACCTTTAACGTACTAAGCGACTTAAATGTTTCTGCTAAACAAATTGCTGACATTCCTTTAGGGACAACGTTATCTGGAGCAGCTAAAGATTATGTTGATGTGACTGCCAGTCCTGAATCAGCAAATCAATTAACATTTGAATGGGTCGGTGAACCAATTAGCGGGACAACTGTTGGCCAGCATCAAGCAACCGTTCGTGTCACAAGCCCAACTTATCAAGTTTCTGTAGATGTCAAAGTTGACTACACTGTACTTTATGAGAATAGCATTGTCATAGGAAGCGACCCGAATATTGGTCTTAGTTTGCTGGATGAGGGTGGCATGCCCAAATTGAGCGCAACACCAGGAACACCAAAAACCAAATTAACACTACGCCCATTAGTCAATATTTATCGTGGTTCAATGACGGAACTAGTTTGTTCCTTACAAACAGATACTGTGTACCAAACGCCTGAAAATTTGTCAGATAACTGGAACCAGCAATTACAAGCAAGCGGTGCCCAATACGGTGACGTGCTATCAGCCTCAGCTGCACATAGAGATAAACCAACTTTACAACTTAATGGGGCAGAAACATATATTAGCCGGGATGAAACCTTAGTAAAAGAAGCAGAAGGACAGACGGAAGCTTTCTATGAATTGACACCAAATGGTTATTCTTTATTACACGTTAATTGGTTGAAACCACAAGCGCAAGAAATTGAACAAGGGACGACAGAAGCAGAGTTGGATCAACGAATCAATGAATTTCTTTCGACAGAAAACTATAATGAACTGTCAGTGAAAGAATTCGAAATGTATCCAGATACCTCTAAACTTGGTGGAAGTATGGCTGTAATCAGCGTTGTCGAAACGTTGAAGAGCGGAAAAACATTTGCGTATAGCCACACGGTACCATTTATCGTCAAAGCATCGAAGTTAACGCTGGCTGCAGATCTAACTGTTGAAAACCTGTCAAGAAGTGAGGAAGAAACCAATGTTGGTGATGAATTACTTTATGTTTACACGCTAACGAATAATAGCTCCGTTGCGTCACTTAAGTCAGGAAATCTTTCAATTGAGTTACCAGATGGATTGGAAGTCGTGACACGAAGTGAACAAAATGTGAGTATTGATGAGCTAGCACCTGGTAAAACTTTTACTTATCAAGTAAAAGTAAAAGTGACAGATGCTGTGTTGAATCAAAATCCAGTAGTTAAAGTAACAGGAAAAGCAACAAATGAAAGTTCAGTCGAGCAAGATATTCCAGAAGCTTCAATCGAGGTTCCGGGTGGCATCGTTACTCAGATCGATACATCTGAAATCAACCTAACAATACCAACAAAAATGAATTTTGGTTCAGACGAAGAAAAAATCATTTCACCTGTTTACAAAATGGAAAACAATTCAACTGTATCTGTCGAAGTCAAGATTGAACAGTTTGCTGCCGACGAGAATTTAAAAGGAAAAGAGTTAGCCCTGAATCTCATTTCGAATAATAAAAAAATTGTCCTTTATGAAAATGAGAAAGGATTACAAAAATCAGAATCGTTAGGAGTTCTAGGCTTTAACGAAATAAAGACAATAGACTTTGAGGGATCCGTTAAAGAGCAAACTGATCTATCAAAATCTTCATCCACTATGCATTTGAGATTTAAACCGACTCCGTAAATCATGTATAAGATGTTTAAAAAGTAAAGATATTGCAATGAAAACAGGTCTTAAAGGTAATAAGTAGATAGTCAGCTTCTTTTGTCTATTTTTATAAAAAACAAGCGAGAACATCTGCTACTAACATATAGCTATTTTTTAGGTTCATTGTGACGAAAACAAGCATCGTATGCATCTGTTTCTTCAAGATGCGATACTTGGTGTAGCAAGTTGTGCTTACAGACCATATGAACCTAGCACATAAGTAAAAAGGTGCCATCAATTTCCCAAATAGGAAATTTGAAGGCACCTTTTTTGTTTTGAAAAAATTGTTTTTTTCGCAATTATCATGAATCGGTTAAAGACATGACAATGATTGATTAACTCTTATTGTTTTTTCATTTGTAAAATTATTTCTTCAACAGGGGTCACGATAATCGTTTTCTGATTTTCATAAATAACGAATCCAGGTTTGGAGCCATTTGGTTTACGAATATGTTTTACTTGAACCAAATCTACAGGAACTTGCGCTGAATGACGATATTTTGAGAAGTAAGCAGCTAATTCTGCTGCTTGAGTAATCGTCTCATCAGATGGCTCGTTACTTTTGATAATCACGTGTGAACCTGGGATGTTTTTTGCATGGAGCCAGTAATCTGATTTTTTAGCAGTTCTCATTGTTAGTAAATCATTTTGTAAATTATTTTTTCCTACCAGAATTTGAGTACCGTCTTCAGCAAAGTAAACATCTGGTTGAGAAGGTTTCTTTTTCTTTTGTTTTTTAGCAGATTTCTTTTTAAAGTACCCTTGATCAGTTAATTCTTCTTTGATTGCTTCAATATCCATTGGACCTGCAATTTCAAGTTGAGCTAAGACAGAATCGAGATACTGAATTTCGTCTTTGGCTTCTTGGATTTGTTGGCCAATTAGTTTAACGGCATTCTTTAGCTTTTGATAACGGTGGAAATACTTCTGTGCGTTTTGGTTAGGTGTTAATGCAGGATCAAGCTTAATGGTCAGAGGTTGATCTGCTTCGTAGTAATTCGGTAACGTGACTTCTGTTGCGCCACGTGGGACTTGAGTCATAAAAGTGGTCAACAGTTCACCATTGCGACGAAAATCTTCAGCATTTTCAGAATCTTTTAGTGTTTGTTCTCGTTTTTTTAATTTATTTTGATTTCGTTTACGCTCGTTTTCCATTTTTCGAATCAATTCGCTACCTTGCTGTTTGGCACGGTCTTTCTCTGCTTTGTCATGATAAAAACCGTCAAGCAACGTGCTCAAGGTTGAGTAGTTTGTTATTTGATCAGCAGTTTTTGCAATTGATTGATAGGAAATGGGGGTAAAGAAGTCTTTATTTTTTGCTTCATAAAGCGTAGGGGAAAGTTTATCATTCAACTCATGGAAAAAGTTTTCCCAAACAGCCATTTTTTCATTAGGTTGTTCTGTCAAGCGACTTGTTAATTCTTGTGCTGTATCAAAACCAAGACCTTGGAAATTTTGCTGTAAAATTTTTGGTGTCAGTTCTAATTGGGAAAGACGTTGAAAGATTTTTTCTTTTTCTGCTGAAAATGGATTTAATTGTTCTTGTTTTGGTGGAGCAACATACGTAACACCAGGAATCAGCGACCGATAAGTATTTTGAGAGCTTCCGATGTGTTTGATTGCATCTAAGATTTTTCCGCTTTCCCGATTGACCAGTACAATTGTGCTATGACGACCCATCAGTTCAACAATCAAAACAATATTTTGTAAGTCGCCCAGCTCATCTCGTTTTATAAAATGAAAATGAATGACACGGTCATTTTCAACTTGTTCGATTTTTTCTAACAAAGCACCATCCAGATGTTTTCTTAGCATCATTACAAAGTTAGGGGGGGTGTCAGGATTCTGATAATCAATTTGCGTAATCTGAATTCGCGCATAGCTAGGATGAGCGGATAATAACAAACGATGATTGGCTCCGCGCGAGCGAATAACTAAAATAATTTCATTTTCATAAGGTTGGTGAATTTTGGAAATTCGACCAGATAATAAGGTATCACGCAACTCACTAACCATTGCGTGGGTAAAAACACCGTCAAAGGACATAATGCTTCCTCTTTTCTTTTCGTAATTAGTTTCATTATAACGAAAAACAAGTATAAAAACCAATAGTGGCGTAATGCCAGTAAAGCGCTAGTCTATTTACGTACAAGTTTCTAGTGATTCATCAGTGAAAAGAATCTATATTTTGCATAAATAGTAAAAATTTCTGAGGGAGACGCAATTTTTTTCGTCAAAGTGCTAATTTATAGGTATAATAAAGAAAATGAACAAACAACATCGGAGGAAAAAGCGAGGTGTTTATTATTTGGGGAGAAATAAAAGAAAAAATCCAAGAAAGCTGGACGCAATTTGGTGACGCGTTTGCTGAAAATCCAATCAAATATTTTTGGCGTGCAGGTGGCTTACTTTTTTTATCACTGTTGTTAGCAGGCTCAATGATTTTTTTACCTGAAAAAATCAAAGCAGATCAAGTAGATAGTTTGGTGTATTCAACGATCACCTCTGATAAAGTCAAAGGGTTTGATTACAGTAATGCCAAGCAAACAATTGCTGATAGCAAAGCGATATCAGTCATGTTTTGCGTGCCAAAAGGTGAAACCTATGAACAAGTCTTGTCTATTTTTAATGATTCAAAGAAAATGGAAGAGTTGAATCGTCAAATTTATTTTTATCCTCTCATTTATGACGTTGCTGAGGAAGAAAAAGAGTACGGGATCAACAGGGAACAAATCACATTTATTTTTTTTGATGGCGGTAAGGAGACGAACCGAGTCGTTATCGGTAAGGAAGGAATCACGGATGTTTCAAAAGAATTAGTACCGGAGTTGAATCGCCTTCCATTAGCAAATATTAAAAAACTTGAACTTGAAATGACAACAGACTCAACACAATAATTTGCACAATGCAAATATTTCTATTGACGAATAAAAAAAATTCGATTAGACTTAAATCAATTATTTGACGAAAGGGTGAACCACAATGAACTTATCAAACCAAACTTTACTAGGAAACAATAAAGCATGGCATAACTGGCGTAGATGAGTTGTATTGATGGCGAACTTTCCCATAGATACGACTTTTTAGAGAACAATCTAAAGTTTGTATCTATGCTAGACAAGAAATTTGACTACTGCATAGAGACTTCTATGCGGTTTTTTGTGCACTAAGGACAATACCGTAAAAGGAATTGTCCTTTTTTGTTGGGTTTGCTTAATATAAAACAATTTATTAAAACATTGTTATCGTTCATAGCAAAAATAACTAGTTATTAACAGGAGGAAAAATGAAAAATAAACGATTGATAGCGGTCGTAGCGCTACTGGGAATCTACTTGATTGGTAGTTTCGTTTACGAAAAAATGGCTGAGACGAAAAGTGCAGCTCCAGCAACAACGGAAGTAAAAGAAATCGGTGTTTTACAATATGTCAGTCATCCAGCATTAGATGAAATTTATCGCGGAATCAAGGATGGGTTGAAAGAAGAAGGATTGGTTGAAGGAAAAAATCTTAAAATAAACTTTCAAAATGGTCAAGCCGATCAAAGCAAATTAGCGACGATGAGCCAACAACTTGTTCAATCAAACCCAGCGGCGCTGATTGGAATCGCAACACCTGCAGCACAAGCATTAGCAAATACTACAAGTGAGATTCCAGTGGTGCTAGGCGCTGTAACAGATCCAGTTGGGGCAGGATTAGTTGAGTCCTTAGATAAGCCGGGAAAAAATGTGACCGGTGTTTCTGATCAGCCGCCTGTCAGTGCTCAAATCCAATTAGCTACAACCTTACTACCACAAGCCAAAAGAATCGGAATTCTTTATGCATCATCGGAAGATAATTCTAAATATCAAGTTGCGCAAGCGGAAGCTGCTGCAAAAGAAGCTGGTTTGACAGTGACAAAATATGCAGTACCTTCAACAAATGAGATTGCACAAACAGTTCAAGTCATGAGTCAATCTGTTGATGTAATCTATATTCCTTTGGACAACACGATTGCCAATGCGATGCAAACAGTTATCAAGGAAGCAAACAAAGAACAAATTCCTGTTATTCCATCAGTTGATACAATGGTTGAACAAGGTGGTCTGGCAACAATTGGGATCAATCAATACCAATTAGGTGTTCAAAGTGGCAAAATGGCTGCAAAACTTGCACTAGGAAAAAATGAAGCAGCTACGACACCTGTTTATACCTTTGATAAAGGTGATATTATCATCAATCAAGAGCAAGCAGCTCGCTTAGGTGTCACGATTCCTGAAGAGGTAAAAGAAAAGGCTAAAAGTGTGACACAGGAGTCAACAAAATCAACTGAAAGTTCAAAGGAGGAAGACAAATGATCGTCTCATCTATTTCACAAGGAATGCTTTGGGCCATTTTGGGTTTGGGCATTTTTATGACTTATCGAATTCTTGATTTTCCTGATATGACAACAGAAGGGTCATTTCCGTTGGGTGCAGCCGTTTGTGTGACTGCGATTACGAATGGGGTAGCACCGATTTTTGCTACACTTTTAGGAGTAGGAGCAGGAATGGTAGCCGGCTTGGTAACTGGTTTGCTTTATACAAAAGGAAAGATTCCCGTTATCCTTGCTGGAATTCTAGTAATGTCTGGTTTGAATTCAGTGATTCTATATGTGATGAAAACACCTAACCTTTCTTTATTGAATCGTCCCATTTTACAAGATAGTTTCCAAAGACTTCAACTACCAAATTATTTTGATACAGTTTTGTTAGGTTTAATTGCGTTAGGTGTGATTATTTCTATTCTGTTGTTTTTCTTCAATACAGATTTAGGTCAAGGATACATTGCAACAGGGGATAATGAAACGATGGCACGTTCTTTGGGAATTAAAACAGATCGAATGAAAATTTTGGGGTTAACGTTATCAAATGGGGTGATAGCTCTTTCTGGTGCATTAATTGCTCAAAATGATGGTTATGCAGATGTAAATAAGGGAATTGGTGTAATCGTTATAGGTCTTGCTTCGATCATTATTGGCGAAGTGATTTTTCAAGAGCTAACATTGGCGGAACGATTGATTGCTATTGTTGTTGGTAGTATTATTTATCAATTATTGATTTTGATCGTTATTAAATTAGGTTTTGATACAACTTACTTGAAACTATTTTCAGCAATCATTCTTGCGTTTTGTTTGATGATTCCGCAAGTGAAAAAAGCGCTGAATCTAAAAACGGGCTTTGAGAAGGAGGCAAAATAAATGACAGCAATCTTAACCATCCAAAATGGAAAAAAAGTTGTGAATAATGGACTGAATGAAAATAAAGTTTTACTTGAAGATATCAACCTCTCAATCAATGAAGGAGATTTTATTACTGTCTTAGGCGGAAATGGGGCAGGTAAAAGCACGCTATTCAATACAATTGCGGGGACACTGCAACTTTCTCAAGGCAGTATTTTGTTTAAAGATCGAGTGATTACGAAAGATTCCGAAGAAAAACGTGCAGCGTTTCTGGCACGTGTGTTTCAAGATCCTAAAATGGGAACAGCGCCACGAATGACTGTTGCTGAAAATTTATTGTTAGCACAAAAACGTGGACAAAAGCGTCCTTTACACCTGAGAAATTTAAAAAAACAAAAAGAATTTTTCTACCAATTATGTCAAGAAGTCGGAAATGGATTGGAAACACATTTAGATACGCCAGCAGGTGAACTTTCTGGCGGACAGCGCCAAGCCCTAAGTTTATTGATGGCAACGATTCGAGTACCAGAACTATTGCTGTTAGACGAACACACAGCGGCTTTAGATCCTAAAACAGCGAAATCATTAATGGAACTAACCAACCGCCGAATCACGGAACAAAAATTAACTTGTTTGATGATTACTCATCGAATGGAAGATGCATTAAATTATGGAAACCGATTGATTGTTTTACAAAAGGGACGAATTGTTCAAGATTTGAATGCACAAGAAAAACAAAACTTATCAATGAGTGATTTGTTACAATTTTTTGAGGAAGTTCTTGATTAAAAAAGGTAAAAAAATGAGTAGTATTGAGAACCACGCCAGAGTGTTCCGAATGTCTTCGCCAATGTTTGCGCAACATTGAGTCGTGTCTACAACTTGTGGACGTTTTCTTCTGATTGAATCGGATACAATCAGAAGAAAGAGGTAAGGACTTCTATCTATCCTTACCTCTTTTTAGCTGGCGAAGTAGAATGAAAAAGGAATTGACAAGCTCCTTTCATTCGTCCTATACTTAGTACAATCTAAGACAGTTTAGGCGTTTCGTGAGGTTATACTTTGAGTGAAAATTAAATAAGTTTCATGAGATGCTTTACGTTTTGTGAATAGTTCAAGACATCTTGCCACGTAGTCGTTTACTGTACTTTTTGTTTAGTACGAAAACACTAGGTGGTTTTTTTATATTTCATGACAAGATAAATAAACAAAATAGTATTACTTTGGACAATCAAGGAGGACAAAGCGTGATTTCTGGGAAAACAAAACTTGCAGGTTTTTTTGCAAATCCAGCGGAACATAGTTTATCACCACGGATGCATAATCGTGGGTTTCAAGCTTGTGGTGTTGATGCGGTATATTTAGCTTTTGAAGTAGATCAAACAAATCTGGCACGAGCAATTGAAAGTATTCGCACATTGGATATGTTAGGTGTGAATTTGTCAATGCCTAACAAAACGACGGCTATCGCTTATGTCGATGAACTAAGTCAAGAAGCACAGTTGATTGGTGCAATCAACACGATCGTGAATCAAAATGGGAAACTGATCGGCTATAATACAGATGGTATTGGTTTTGTGAAAGCAATGGCAGAAACCGCAAAAATTAAGATAAAAGACAAAAAAATAACTATTCTCGGTGCTGGTGGTGCGGCTAAAGCAATCACTGTCCAGGCTGCTCTTGAAGGTGCTAGAGAAGTTGTTTTATATAAAAGAAAAAATGAACGATTTTTAACGGTGAAACGTGACTTTGAAAAAATTGGAGAACAGACTGATTCAATCGTACGAGTGGTTGATTATGCAGATGAGGAACAACTCGTACGTGACTTGCAGACGAGTGAGCTATTAGTGAATGCAACAGATATTGGCATGGGTAAAAAAGAAGGACAATCGCCGTTAGCAAAAGCTACCTTTTTACATGAAAACTTATTTGTGATTGATTTAATTTATTCACCAAGAAAAACACAATTACTAAAAGAGGCAGAAAAAATAGGTGCGCCTGCCTTTAATGGTTTAGGTATGCTATTATATCAAGGTGCAACGGCTTTTCATTTATGGACGAATCACGAAATGCCACTTGATATCATGAAAGATTTATTTGAATAAAGGGGAAAAAGAAATGATTATTATTATGAAACAAAATGCAACAGATGAACAAATTTCACAAGTCGTGAATCGTGTAAAAGAAGAAGGCTTAGCTGTTCAAATGAATCGTGGAAATGAGCAACAAATCGTTGGCTTAGTTGGTGATACTAGAAAAATTCAGGATGTTGCCTTTCAACGATACGACGGAGTAGAAGAAATTGTTCGTATTACAAATACGTACAAACTAACCTCGCGTGAGTTTCATCCACAAGATACAGTTGTGGATATTAACGGCGTCAAAATCGGTGATGGTTCGTTTGTCACAATGGCGGGCCCATGTTCCATTGAGGGCTTAGATCAAATTCGCGAAACAGCTCGGATGGCTAAAGCTGGTGGTGCGAAAATCTTGCGTGGTGGTGCATTCAAGCCAAGAACTTCACCTTATGCTTTCCAAGGGTTGGAAGAAGAAGGATTGAAATACATTCGCCAAGCGGCAGACGAACTTAATATGCAGGTCATCACTGAAGTAATGGATGAAGCCCACATTGAAATGGTGGCACATTATAGTGATATTTTACAAATTGGCGCACGAAATATGCAAAATTTCCGTTTACTTGAAGCGGTTGGAAAAACAGGCATGCCAATTGGATTAAAACGAGGGATTGCTGGAACGATTAATGAATGGCTAAATGCTGCAGAATATATTGCTGTTCAAAATAATAATCAGATTATTTTTATTGAAAGAGGTATTCGAACGTATGAAACGGCAACTCGAAATACGTTTGATTTAAGTGCCGTTCCTTTGATTAAAAAGCTTAGTCATTTCCCAATCATTGTTGATCCAAGCCATGGGACTGGAGTTTGGGATTTGGTTCCGCCGATGGCTCGTGCTGGTGTTGCTGCAGGTGCCGATGGCATGATTGTTGAAATCCACCCCGATCCGGTTAATGCTTGGTCAGATGGCCCGCAGTCTTTGAATGAAAAAACGTATCTGAAGATGATGGAAGAAGTGCATATTTTAGAAAAAGCAATGAAAGAAATTCGTAAATTAAATAGCTAATGACAAAGGAAATGCAGGTGTGAACATGAGTATTCAAGTAGAGCTACCACAACATTCTTATGAAATCATTATTGAAAAAGGTGCATTATCGAGAATCGGTCAATGGGTGAACGCTTTGTGGTCTCCACAAAAAATTTGTTTGATAACTGATAAAAATGTTGATTCACTTTATGCTCAAACAGTGAGTGAACAATTAACTAATGCAGGCTACATGGTAATCAAAGCTGTGATTGAGCCGGGCGAAGCAAGCAAATCATTGCAGCAAGCAGAAAAGTTGTTTCAGTTACTAACAGAAAAACAATTTACTAGAAGTGATGGCATCATTGCTTTAGGTGGTGGCGTAATTGGTGATCTAGCAGGTTTTGTTGCAGCAACGTTTATGCGTGGTATTCATTTTTTACAAATCCCGACGACTTTACTTGCTCAAGTAGACAGTAGTATTGGTGGAAAAACAGCAGTGAATACCTCGTATGCCAAAAACATCATTGGTGCATTTTGGCAACCTGAAGGGGTATTGATTGATCCGGATACGTTACTTACGTTAACACCAAGAAGAGTCAGTGAAGGATTAGCAGAAGTAATTAAATATGCTGCAATTGCTGACAAAAATTTATGGGAAACCTTAGTGAATATAAATGGACGAGAGGAAATAGTTCAGCAATCTGAACAAATAATTGAAGCGTGTTTAGCTATAAAAAAAACAGTAGTTGAAGCAGATGAATTTGATAATGGGCAACGACTAATTCTTAATTTTGGCCATACAATCGGTCATGCTGTTGAAAAAACTGCCGGTTATGGAAAGATTACCCATGGAGAAGCTGTTGCAATCGGAATGATTCAATTAACCAAAGTCGCGGAAAAAAAGGGTTTAACGGAAACAGGAACAACGGAAAGTTTACGTGAAATGGTGCGGAAATTTGAACTTCCTGAAGAAACAACTGAATGGCAAGAGCGTGCATTATTTGAAGCTATCACTCACGATAAAAAAGCACGAGGAAATAGAGTGAAATTAATTGTGCTCAATAAAATTGGTGAAGCAACTATTTTGCCGACCCCCTTAAATGAATTAATGGATTATTTGAAGAAGGAGGAGAAATGAGATGCGCTTTTTGACAGCCGGAGAATCGCATGGATTAGAATTAACCGCGATTATCGAAGGATTGCCAGCAGGTCTTTTCTTATCTGTTGATGAAATCAATCTTGAACTAGCAAGACGTCAGGTCGGTTATGGTCGTGGTGGCAGAATGAAAATCGAAAAGGATCGAGTAAAAATTACTTCGGGTGTTCGTCATGGCTATACACTAGGTTCCCCAGTAACATTAGTTATTGAGAATAAAGACTGGAAAAACTGGCAAACTGTGATGTCGCCTGAACAAGTTTCTGAGAAAGATGCACCCCTGCGACAAGTGACTAGACCTCGACCAGGACATGCAGATCTTGTTGGGGGGATGAAGTATGGTCACCGCGATTTAAGAAATGTTTTGGAACGATCATCCGCGCGTGAAACGGCAATACGAGTAGCGATTGGAGCCGTTTGTAAACAATTGCTTAAGGAACTGGACGTTTCGGTTGCTGGGCACGTATTAGCCCTTGGAGGTTTGAGAGGTGAACTACCGGATAACTTGACAGTAGAAGAAATCAAACATCGCTCTGAAAATTCCGAATTACGTGTAGTTGATCCTAAAGTTGAAGCTGCGATGAAAGAGTTGATTGATCAGACGAAAAAAGCGGGAGATACTTTGGGTGGCGTAGTCGAAGTGCTAGTAGCAAATGTTCCAGCTGGGTTGGGAAGCTATGTCCATTGGGATGAAAAACTAGATGCGAAAATCGCCCAAGCAGTGATGAGTATCAATGCTTTTAAAGGTGTCCAGTTTGGCTTAGGTTTTACTATGGCAAACTTGCCTGGATCAAAAGTCATGGATGAAATCACTTGGGATGAAACGCGTGGATTTACTCGGCAGTCTGATAACTTAGGTGGCTTCGAAGGCGGCATGACCAATGGTGAAACGATTATCGTACAAGGAGTAATGAAGCCAATTCCAACTTTATATCGTCCGTTACAAAGTGTTGATATCCAATCAAAAGAAGCATACCGTGCAAGTGTTGAACGTTCTGACACGACAGCTGTTCCTGCAGCAAGCGTCATTTGCGAAAGCGTCGTGGCAACAGAGATAGCTAAAGCATTTTTAACAAAATTTTCTGCGGACACTTGTGGGGAATTAAAAGAAGCTGTTGACTTGTATCGCGATCGAATTGCTCAGTTTTAACGGCAACAAATAGTTTAGCTATTATTTCAGCTATGTTAGGAAGTGGGACAAAAGATGAAATTACTGACAAATCAGACGAAGCTCCGAGGCACTTTACAAGTACCTGCAGATAAATCAATTTCTCATCGAAGTGTTATGTTTGGTGCAATCAGTTATGGAGAAACTGTTATTCATAATTTTTTGCGGGCACAAGACTGCCTTTCAACGTTACAGCTATTCCGAAACTTAGGTGTCGAGATCACTGAGGAGATAGACCAAACTATTCGTATCAATGGAAAAGGGATTGAAGGATTACGTCCAAGTAGTAGTCCGCTAGATTGTGGGAATTCAGGAACAACGGTTCGGCTCGTTTCAGGAATTTTAGCTGGTGCGGCCTTCTCGTCAACGTTAATTGGAGATGCTTCGTTAAGCAAACGACCAATGAACCGAATCATTGATCCGCTGACTCAAATGAATGCTCGAATAACTGGGGCGACGGAGAAAGGTTTGTTACCTCTGAAAATCGATCAAACAAATCAATTAATACCAATCACATATGAAATGCCTGTTGCAAGTGCTCAAGTAAAATCAGCTATTTTATTTGGAAGCTTACAGGCAGAAGGTACGACAACAATTATTGAAAAAACACCTTCTAGAAATCATACAGAAGAAATGATCCAACAGTTTGGTGGGCGAATTCAGCAGTCAGGAAAAGAAATCACACTTGTTGGACCACAAAAATTAACCGGCTGTGAAGTAAACATTCCCGGTGATATTTCTTCGGCTGCGTTTTTTATTGTTGCAGGTTTGTTGTGTCCAGAAAGTGAAATTACACTAAAAAATGTCGGTATTAACCCAACTCGAACTGGCATTTTAGATGTAGTTAAACAGATGAATGGTCAAATCAAGCTAACGGAAGAAGATTCTGTTAACCAATCAGCAACGATTCAGGTGAAAACATCTGAACTTCAAGGCATCGAAATCGGAGGGGCAATCATTCCGCGACTGATTGATGAACTACCTGTGATTGCGTTACTTGCTACCCAAGCAAAAGGAACAACCCGAATTTATGATGCCGAAGAATTAAAAGTGAAAGAAACCAATCGAATTGATGCAGTGGCGACAGAATTAACAAAATTGGGTGCAAAAATCCAAGCGACAGAAGATGGGCTAATCATTGAGGGACCAACACCACTTCGAGTTTTCCAAAAAAAACAACAAGTTTCTAGCCATAACGATCATCGGATTGGTATGATGTTACAAATTGCTGCTTTGTTAGTCGAAACTGGCGAAATAGAACTAGCGGAAGCAGAAGCGGTAGCCATTTCATATCCTCAGTTCTTTGGTGATTTAGCTAAATTAGTCCAAGGTACATCAAATGAATAATTCGATTATACTTGTTGGTTTTATGGGGTCGGGAAAAACCACGATTGGCACACTCTTAGCAGAAAAACTTGCTGTTTCTTTAGTCGATTTAGATGAATTGTTCGAACAGAAATATGCGACTACGATTACACAATATTTTGAAAAATATGGCGAATCACACTTTCGTCAAGCTGAGACAAAGCTGCTTCAAGAACAATTGACTGTTTCAAAAGCACAAGTGATTTCTACTGGTGGTGGCATTATTTTAAATCAAAGAAATCGAACATTGCTAAAAAATGGTGGAAATGTTATTTTTTTAGAAGCATCAATTGCTGAGCTGTATCAAAGAGTCATTCATGACGAAAAAAATGTGAGACCTTTGGCACGACAGAAGACAGTTGCTGAATTCTCAGAACTATATCAGACTAGAAAAGCATTTTATCAAGAAGTAGCCACGTTTCAAATTGAGACGACGAACAAATCGCCACAACAAATCGTGACAGAAATTTTAGCACACTGTTAAGAAAGCATCTCGAATGACTATTGGTAAATTAGCAAAGAAGAGTGGGGGAAAACAAGAAGTTTGTTCTGTCCTACTTTTTTACGAAATTGACTGAAAAAAATAGTATTTCAAATAAAAAATCGTTATTTTTTATTAAATTGGACTTAAGTAGCATGCTTTTTATCGATAGGTAACGTATCCTTGAACTATCATTAGGTAATTAGGAGGAAATGCGATGAGTCGGATGGACCGTCACAATAAAAAAAACAAAGGGAAATCCTTAAAAAACAATACAGATAATCTCTTCGCTCGCCGTCAACGAAAACAGGATATTCAGCGAGAATCAGATCAACATGTAGAACAAAATCAAAACAATCAGTCATTTTCGAATGATTTTGATTCATCAAACAACCAATTGAATCGACCATTTGATGAATACAATGAATATGAGCAATTGAATCAGCAAACAACTGAGAAAAAGAAATTTTTTCGGAAAAAGAAATCACCACAGCCACCACCAAAAGGACGAAAAAAACGTTCAGGGAAGAAAATACTTTTTGGTCTTTTCATTCTTATTCTACTTTATTCAGGTATTTCTTTTTTTGTAGGAAAATTTATGGCTGAGCATGACAGTAGTTTAGCTAATGCACCAGTTGAGACCTTTAATGGTGTTCAGTCAGAAAACGGAGCAAAAAACATTTTGATTTTGGGAAGTGATACAAGGGGAGAAGACGCTGGTCGGGCAGACACAATTATGGTTTTGCAGCTACGAGGTCCAGCGCACAAACCGAAGCTCGTTTCCTTTATGCGTGATAGCTTTGTTAACATTCCTGGTGTCGGGCAAAACAAAATCAATTCTGCTTATGCCTATGGCGGTGCAGAGCTAGTCCGGCAGACGTTAGCAGAAAACTTTGGAATCGAGTGTCAGTATTACGCAAAAGTTGATTTTCAGTCGTTTGAAAAAGTAATTGATGCGTTATTTATGTTCGGTGTGAAGCTAGATGCTGAGAAAGACCTGAATCTTGATGGTGTCGATATCAAGAAAGGGGTCCAAAAAATGGATGGCCATGTCTTATTGCAATATGCTCGTTTTCGAATGGATGAGGAAGGGGACTTTGGTCGTGTTAGACGTCAGCAACAGGTGATGAATGCGATTTTCAGTCAACTAAAAAATCCAATTAACTTACTTCGAGCACCTTATGCGGCTGGAAAAGCAATTGGGTATACTTCGACAGACGTTACCGCAACATTTATAGCTACTCATCTGCTTTCAATTGCTCGTGGTGCAACTGGCATCGATCGACTAAGCGTACCAGTTGACGGCTCTTGGGATTATGGTAACAGTGAGTATGCAGGAAGTGTCTTAGTCATTGATAATCAAATGAACCAAGATGCGATTACCACGTTTTTGAATGAATAATTTGAGTAAAGATAAGAGTGATTTTTGTTATCAGGTAGGCTCATAATGGAAACAATTTAAAAAATCCTAGGATGAAAAAATTCCTAGGATTTTTTTATTAGAGACTTTAGTCATTTTTTCGCAAAGCATGTAAAAAAACCACGCATTTTATGCGTGGTTTAATTTATTTTCGTTGCTAGTCCTCAAAGCCGCATAAACCATACGAACCTTGTGCCTCGGACAATGGAATACTTACAACCGAATTTGCGTTATTTAGCCCACGACAATTGGGATTATAGTGATATTTTCGACCAGAATCCGGAGCAATATAAACCATTTGTTGGTTTTGATTTTGCTGGGCTGCAGCTTGCGCAGCGGCGGCTTGTTCCGCAGCGACTCTAGCTTGTTCTGCTTGTTCATCGGCGATCCGCTTAGCTTCAGCTGCAGCCTGCTCATCGGCAACACGTTTAGCTTCAGCTGCAGCCTGCTCTTCAGCGACACGTTTAGCTTCAGCCGCAGCTTTTTCTTCGGCGACTCGCTGTTCTTCAGCAATTCGTTTGGCTTCAGCGGCCTTTTCCTCAGCGACGCGTTTTTCTTCTGCTGCCTTTTTTTCCGCAGTAACGATGGTTTGTTCAACTTTATTTGTTCGTTCAGTTAATGCACTGCTTCCACCAGGGATTTTTCCAATCGCTGTCAACGCAATGTTTAGTTGATCTCTGGTTGGTTCTTTTTCCGCTTTTTCAACTTCTTGTTGTGCCTGTTTTGTTAAATTTTCTAGTTCTTTTTTCTTAGCTTTTTCTTTTGAAATCTCAGTAGTATCTTTAGTTGATGATTCACTTGTTTTTGATGACTTGGTTATGTTGGTCGAACTACTGGTGCTTTCTGTAGTTATAGCCGAACCAGTTCCACAGGCACCAAGAATCAGTGAAAGGGAAAAGATTATTGGCAAAAGCCATTTCTTGTATTGAACTCTTTGTGTTTGTTTTAGTTGCCAACCAACGAATGCAAAGAGTAAGGTACCCAATGTAATCGAGGCAGTTGCCTCCATATTAATTATTGATTGAAAGAATAAAACCATCCCAATCCCTGCAAGAAACCAAGTTACCCCATTTTTCTTTTTCATTTTTTCCTCCTAGATAATTTTTGCTCCCACTTATTGGCAGGTAGCGATAGTCGCCATATAGTTGTGTAAAAGTTATTTAAAGTTGGCTATCATGTATCTTTCAATATGCGTGATTTCCCTAATAAGAAAGTATACGTCATGATGCGTGCGACAAACGATCCAGAAGGAAATACTAAGGGTGGAGCACAAGATTTTCATGACAAGCGTTGGTATTTAAATATTCCACAACGATAAAAAATTCCCCCCTCTTTGAGGGGCGGTACATAAAAATTTATTATTTAGATTCTATAAACATGTACAACTTATCTAACAACAAAGTATATATTCTACAGAAGTAAACAAATAGCTTATATTTTAGGATGTACACAAATTGACAAGTATAATAAAACTTTGATAAAATACAAATGTTTTTTTATTTTTATGTGTGATTAGTTAGAACTTAATTAAATCCTATTATAATATTTTTGTTAATGATTTTAATAAAATGATTGGAGAGAAAATGATGGATCAAAAAGCGTTTATCGAATCTATTGATTCTACAATCGATAGATTAAAAAAAGAAATTCGATTTTATAATAGAGTAATTGCTATCGGAAATATTATAAAAATAGTCTTATCAGCTAGTATCCCAATATTAATTGATCAGGCTTCCGAACACAGGTCTTTACTATTGATTGTTTCAATTGCTTCAGCAATAATTACAATTATACAAAGTGGGATGTCTGCATTTAATTATCAAGATAAAGTACAGACTTCGACAGAGTTATTAATGAAAATTGAAAAAGAAAAGTTGTTATATATAACGAAAACATCCCCATATAATAAAACAGATGAAGAAAATTTCCATTTAATCGTTACAACCCTTCAAACTGAATTAAATGATATTATCTCTGATTTTAATCAAGTTAATAACTAAAAATTTATTTAATTATAAAGTAGTGCAGATAGTACTAATTGTACAATTAAGAAAAGAGATAAGACTTTACATTCCTAAAAAAATGTAAAGTCTTATCTCTTTTCTTAATGCTATAAATTCATAATAACATTATGGACAATAAATTTAAAATTTATTCAGACTGTAGACAAACTCCTAAATTTAGAGTGTTGTTTGCAGTCTGACGACTCAAAAATGAGTCGTATAAATCAATTATAGTAATAAGTCATTGATTTCTTTAAATTCTTTATCAAGTTCTTTTTCATCATATTTTTCATATTTATCAGCTTCATGAAGAACTTTTTTAATTTCATGAATAGCCTTTCGTTCAACTAACCATTTTTTTAGGTTATGTTTTTTTTCTGGATTTTCAGATAACGTATCAAGTTCGTCTAACTCTTTATCCAGTTTATTGACAACAGAAACAATTTTGTTTACAACTTTTTCTTCTTTGTTTTCTAAATTTGACATTTATCTTCACGTCCTTTTTATTTGATAATTTAAGTATAGAACTTTGATATAGTTTATACAAATAGAAACGCTTCTTCGTGTATTCTGTGATTTTCTTTTGAAATGAGGAAAACTTTGGAGTAAAATGAACGTGGACAGAACAATATTTAGGAGGAATAAACTATGTGTACGTCTATTACTTATGTAACAAGTGATCATTATTTTGGAAGGAATTTTGATTATGAAATATCTTACAATGAAGTAGTCACTGTTACTCCAAGAAATTATAAGTTGAATTTTCGAAAGGTAAATGATTTGGATACTCATTATGCAATGATTGGTATTGCCGCTGGTATAGATGACTACCCTCTTTATTACGATGCGACAAATGAAAAAGGATTGAGTATGGCTGGGCTAAATTTTTCTGGGTATGCTGATTATAAAGAAATACAAGAAGGGAAAGACAATGTATCTCCTTTTGAATTTATTCCTTGGATTTTAGGACAATGCTCAACAGTAGGAGAAGCTAAAAAATTGTTAAAAAATATCAATTTAGCAAATATAAATTATAGTGATGAACTTCCTTTATCCCCTTTACATTGGCTATTAGCTGATAAAGAAAAATCAATTGTCATTGAAAGTATGAAAGATGGACTTCATATATATGATAACCCTGTGGGCGTTCTTACCAATAATCCTTCATTTGACTATCAATTATTTAATTTAAACAATTATCGTGTCTTATCGAGTGAAACTCCTAAAAATAATTTTTCAAATCAAATAAGTTTGAATGCCTATAGCCGCGGTATGGGAGGGATAGGCTTGCCTGGAGATTTATCCTCAGTATCTCGTTTTGTTAAAGCGACTTTTACGAAGCTGAATTCTGTATCTGGAGATTCAGAGTCAGAAAGTATTAGTCAATTTTTCCATATCTTAGGTTCAGTAGAACAACAAAAAGGTTTGTGTGATGTTGGTGATGGAAAATATGAATATACAATTTATTCTTCTTGTTGCAATGTTGACAAAGGAATATATTATTATCGAACATATGAAGACAGTCAAATTACTGCAATTGATATGAATAAAGAAGACTTAGATAGTCATAAGTTAATTAGTTATCCAATTATAGAAAAACAACAAATTAAATATATAAATTAGTTAATGTGTTGTGATTGATTATTTAATATAGATATAATACAAAAAGGCAAAGATATTTTCAAAACATTTTTTCTTGATGTGATATCCTTGTCTTTTTTGTAATGTTTTTAACTTATTGCTTTTGCAAAATTTATTTACCTGTTTTCTGGATCAACGATAGTGTATATTATGCTATCCTTGTTTGGATTTTAGGACGTTTAAAGAGGCACTTTTTTACATAATTTAATCTATAGACCTTTTAAGCATGCTGTGAGATAATAATAAAGAAGAGTTTAAAGCGCACCCCAAACCACTTCCCCATAAGTGTTTTACGCTTTAAACTCTTTTATATTTGAATTCACTAAGAAGCATACCATATTTTTGAAAAAAAGTGAGAAAAAAGGCTTATAATTAGGATTTAGAGTAATTAATTAGATGTTTATTTTATAGGACTGATACTATAGATTACAAATAGTATCGTATTTCGCAATCTTAAAATTATCTTCTTACTATGAATAAGATAATAAAATTTGTATTTGTCCTTTTTAGGTAACTTATTTTAATCTATATACCTTTCTGGATCAACGAAAGTATACTTTATATAGTCATAACGTCGATGTTTTTGGCGAACATCGGGGACATCTGTTTTAACATTAAATAAAAAATAGATTGACTTGCCAATTCTACTCTTAGATGCCGAAATCTTAATGTATTTTTTTTGACTATAATATAAATTGATTAGCAATCTATCTTCGATAGCTTCAAATATGATTTCAGTACTCCAAAATTTGTACAAGTCTTTAACGAATTTATGTGTTGGGTCATAGTTGAACCACAGATAGACTCCATCAATTGCAAACATAAGATCACCTCGAAAATATTATACGAACAAACGTTCTTATTGTAAAGTTGATTTTCTGAGACGGAAGGGGCAAAAAACTATTTCTAGTGCGCTCTAGTTCGATCTTTGCGTAAATAAAAAACGTTATATTTCCTTGATTTTATGCGAAAAAGTACCAGTTTGTATTAGTGATAAACAAGTTGAGTTAAAGTTAATCTTAAAATAACCATCTTATTAAATAAGTTTACTATATTGTAACTAGTAATTAAAGAATTAATCAGGAAATTAAAATGACAAAATGAAATTTAAGTTAGCGGTTACTTTTGAAATAATTTTGCTATAAATAAAAACTGCTATTTTTCTAGTTACTAAAATCGTAAATAGAAAAATAGCAGAGTAGTCAAGGTGTAAGTTTTACAACAAAAGTTTCGTATGGACGTAAGTTAAGTTGGTCAAGTGTTGAATAAGTGGCATCGTAATTACTGATAATTGTCATTTCTGGTTTTTCAGAAAAAGAATAGAAAGTCTTTTGATCTGAAAAATTTGCGCAGACTAACCAAGTCTCGTGTTCGTAATTTCTTTTATAGGCAAAAATTGTAGGGGGAGTATCTAATAACTCATAGTTTCCCCAAATAATAAGTGGGTATTTTTTTCGTAAAGCAATCAGCTTTTGATAAGTAAAGAAAAGCGAATTAGGATGATTCAAATTTGCTTCGACATTGATTTGTTCGTGATTTGGATTGATTGGGTACCAAGGAGAAACGGTTGAGAATCCCCCAAAGAGCGAATCGTCCCATTGCATAGGTGTACGTGCATTGTCACGACCTTTGGTATTGATCGCTTCAAAAATTTTTTCTTTCGCAATCCCCGCTTCTTGTTGACTATGATAAAAATTTAGACTTTCGATATCTTGAATCTGCTTGGCGGAATGAATCGGAAAATTCGTCATACCGATTTCTTCACCTTGATAAATAAATGGGGTCCCACGCATCAAATGAAGCAGGATTGCTAACATTTTCCCGCTCTCTAATGGATAGTTTAAGTCTCCCCAACGAGATAAAATGCGAGGCTGATCGTGATTGCTCCAAAATAAACTATTCCAAGCATTTTCAGGCAGGGCAGTTTGCCATTTTGAAAGCACCTTTTTTAGTTCAGGAACACTTAACTTTTTAAGTGCCCACTTTGAGTGCCCAGTTTGCTCATCTAATGCCATATGTTGAAATTGAAAGACCATTGAAAGTTCGTTTCTTTCTGGTGCCGTATATAACGGTGCAGTTTCAGGAGTCACACTTCCTGCTTCGCCAATAGTCACTAGGTCAGTTTCTTTTAAGACTTCATGATACATTTCTTGGAGGTATGTGTGTAAGTTTGGTCCGTTACCGAGTACTTCTTTTTCAGGTTGCTTTCCAATCAAATCAATAACATCTAATCGAAAGCCACCGATCCCTTTATCAATCCAAAAGCGCATCATTTCCCAAATCTCTTTTCGCATATTGGGATTCTCCCAATTTAAATCTGGTTGATGTTTGGAAAATAAATGCAAATAATACCGATTTTGTTTTTCGTTAAATGTCCAGGCCGTTCCGCCAAAAAAGGACTGCAAAGTATTGGGTGGTTCTTTTTGCCAAATATAATAATCCTGATATTTTTTATTTCCTTTTTCTGCTTCCAAAAACCAAGAATGTTGATCAGATGTATGATTAACAACTAAATCCATAATGATTCGGATTCCAAAAGACTTCGCTTTGGTAATTAACTGTTCAACATCCGCCATTGTTCCAAACTCATTTAAAATTGCATAATAGTTGTCAATATCATAACCATTATCAACGTTAGGCGAGGAATAAACCGGTGATAGCCAAATCGCATCAATTCCCAGTTGATGCAAGTAGGGAAGGCGATAGACAATACCGTTGATATCACCAATCCCGTCATGATTGCTGTCTTGAAAACTCTTTGGATAGATTTGATAAAAAACCGCTGATTGCCACCAAGGTATAGTCTCTTTATTGTCTTTATTCATAAAAAACTCCTTTCTGGTGAAACGTTTCTAAGAATCGCTTGATAAAATTCAAACAAGTTCCTGACTTAGCTTTCATTATAATCAAAAAAATCAAGCTTTCAATGCTTTTTTATCGAAAAAATATTTTAGAAAGCGCTTTACAAATTAGAAGCAAGCTAGTATACTTCTCCCTGTAGAAACGTTTCACTAAAAAATGGAGGAGTAAAAAAATGAAACTATCGAAGAAAATTGGCTTATTAGGATTGACAGCTGTAATGGCACTTGGTGGATTGGCGGCGTGTGGTTCAAGCAATAATTCAGCAAAAGATAGCGAAGTTTTAAATATTTGGGGAATGGGGGACGAAGTAAAGCAGTTATCAAAAATGACTGATAAATTTACAGATGAAACTGGAATTGAAGTGAAAATTCAATCTATCCCATGGTCGAATGCACACGATAAACTACTAACGGCTGTGGCTTCAAAAAGTGGTCCAGATGTTTTACAGATGGGAACGACTTGGATGCCTGAATTTCAAGAAGCTGGTGCATTAGCAGATATGTCAAGTTACATTGATAAGTACGATGCGATGAATCCAGATAACTTTTATGAAGGTTCTGTTGAAACGACACAGTTTGATGGGAAGTCTTATGGTATTCCTTGGGCGGCAGAAACACGTGTCTTGTTTTACCGAACAGATATCTTAGAATCAGTAGGATATAAAGAACCACCAAAAACTTGGGAAGAATTAGAAGATGCTGCGAAAAAATTAGCAGCACGTGGAGATGATAAATATGGAATCAATATTGATTCCAAGGAACAAACATTAGGGTTCATGTTTGCACGACAAAATGGTTCACCTTTGATTAAAGATAACCAACCAGAATTTGACCAAGCACCTTTTGTCGACAGTGTTGCTTACTTGAACAACTTTATCCAAAAAGGCTATGCGCCTAAGCAAGATCTTGGCTTAGATGTCAGCCAAACGTTTTCAGGCGATGCGATGGTTCCAATGTTCATTAGTGGACCGTGGATGGCAAAAACGGTGAAGGATACTGTTCCAGATATTGATGGAAAATGGGCAATCGCACCGTTACCGGGTAAAGAAAACAATATCTCATCAATGGGTGGATCAAACTTAACTATTTTTGAATATTCAGAGAAAAAAGATGACGCGGCGAAATTTATTAACTTTATGGCACAGCCAGACAATCAGTTAGAGTGGATGCATTTGACAGACGCACTTCCAACAGCTAAAAAGACTTGGGAAAATCCTGAATTGAAAGATGATCCAATTTATAGTGTCTTCAATGAACAACTACTTAATTCAGAACCAATGCCATTAATCACACAATTTGAAGAAATCGCTCAAAACTATTTGAAACATTTTGAACAAATCTATTTAGGTGGTCAAGATGTTCAAAAAGAAATGGATTCATTCAATCAAGAAACAGAAACTTTATTAAATAAATAGTTTATCGGGCCTGAGGTCAGCAACTCGTGTCGCTATCTCGGGCCGATTTATTCAATTAAATTGGCGAAAGAATTTAATGTTTGCTTGTCAAATAGCAATCAAGCTAGCTTTCACCATTCTAGAAAGGAAGTTCTGAAAGTGAAAAAAAGTCGAACACTTAAAGCACCTTATTTATTTATTGCACCTGCACTTCTTTTGCTTTTACTTTTTTCAATCATTCCGATTTTTGTCGCTTTTTTTATTAGTTTTACTGATATGAGCTTGGTAGGGTTAGCAGATTGGTCAAAAATCAATTTTGTTTCATTCGATAACTATCAAGAAATCATTAGTGACCCGGTGTTTTTAAAAAGTATTCAAAATACGATTTTTTATGTTGTTTTGGGTGTGCCGTTAGTCATTGTCATGTCGCTAGGCTTAGCGTTAATGATTAACTTTGGAAAAAATAAATTATTCTCAGCTTTTCGAATGATTTTTTACACACCAGCAATTACCAATGTGGTTGCCGTTGCAGTGGTGTTTAGTTATCTTTACAATCCAAGTTTTGGTTTCTTGAACTATTTGTTGTCTTTAGTTCATTTACCAGCTGTTCCTTGGCTAACGGATCCAACCATCGCAAAAATATCCTTGATTATCTTGGGTGTTTGGCGGGCTGTTGGAACAAATATGTTAATCTTTTTAGCGGCAATCCAAGGAATCCCCAAAGAATTATATGAAGCAGCATCATTAGATGGAGCTTCAAAAAAAGCACAGATTTTTTATATCACGATTCCGTCCTTACGTTTTTCAACTTTCTTTGTAACGGTGACAACTTTAATCGGCTGGCTTCAATTTTTTGAAGAACCATTTGTAATGACGAATGGTGGACCATTAGATAGCACGACTTCAGTTGCGTTATTCATTTATCGTAATGGGTTCCAATTCAGTAAATTTGGGTATGCCGCTGCGGGGTCATTTATTTTATTTGCGGTAATTATCCTAGTTACTTTATTCCAATTTAGAATGCAAAAACGCAATATTGAAAATCAACTATAGAGGTGTGACTGTTATGAATAAAGAATTACAAAGTAACCGACGAGTGAAATTTGTTATGGGTCTGGTTCTAACGATTGGCGCACTAGTCTGGATGTTGCCGTTTATTTGGATGCTATTATCCTCGTTAAAAACGGATATGGAAATCATGCAATTTCCACCTAGAATTTTTCCAGAAAAAGCGAGTTTAGATAATTTTATTGAATTGTTCAATGCATTTGATTTTACGACGTACTTAAAAAATACGCTGATTGTTGTCGCATTTTCTTTTTTAGGAATGATTTTTAATGCGATGGCAGGTTTTGGTTTTGCTAAATATAAATTTAAGGGAAGAGAACCTCTTTTTTATTTAGTATTAGCAACGATGATGATTCCTGGTCAAGTGACAATGATCCCCGTTTACTTGATTATGAATTCAATGAACTTGACTAATACGATGCCGGGGATTGTATTGCCAGGCTTGGTTGGAGCATATGGTATCTTCTTGTTCCGACAGTTCATGTCAGCAATCTCAAATGAGTTATTAGAAGCTGCTCGTTTGGATGGTGCGAGTGAATGGTTTATTTTTACGAGAATCATTTTGCCAATTTCTAAACCAGTATTGGCTGTTCAAGGAATTGCCACATTTATCGGTGGTTGGAACTCATTCTTATGGCCGTTGATTATGGCAAGTGATGAAAAATATTACACGTTATCAGTTGGGTTGCAGTTATTAAAAGGTCAATATGCAAACAACTATGCGTTACAAATGGCAGGATCTGCTTTTATGGTCGTACCGATTATTATTATCTTTATGTTTTTACAAAAATATATTCTAGATGGGTACAATGTGTCTGGTAATAAATAGAGGAGCTTACGCATGAAACAACAAGAAATTCTGAATTTACTTGAAAAAATGACGCTAGAAGAAAAAATCGATCAGCTGTTACAATTAGCAGCAGAATTTTATTCGGAAAACGCAGAAGAACGAACAGGTCCAATGGCTGATTTAGGCTTAACTGAAGCAACCATTGCAAATGCAGGGACAACGTTAGGGGTTTCAGGTGCAGAAGAAGCCATTCGAATCCAAAAAAAATATTTAGAAAAAAACCGTTTGGGTATTCCTACTATTTTGATGGCAGATATCATCCACGGGTTTCGTACGATTTTTCCGATTCCATTAGGGTTAGGGAGTTCATGGGATCTGGATGCTGCTGAAAAAATGGCAGAGATTTCAGCGAAAGAAGCCGCTGTATCTGGCTTACATGTGACTTTTTCACCAATGGTTGACCTCGTTCGAGATCCGCGCTGGGGCAGAGTAATGGAATCAACGGGTGAAGATTCCTTTCTAAATAGTCGGTTTGCTGAGCGCTTTGTGAAGGGATATCAAGGAGAAGATTTAAAAGAAGATTTCTTCAGAGTGGCTGCTTGTGTCAAACATTTTGCAGCTTATGGAGCAGCGATTGCTGGTCGTGATTATAACACGGTGAACATGTCAGAACGCCAATTGAGAGAAAGCTATCTTCCCGGGTATCAGGCTGCACTAGAAGCAGGTGCTAAATTAGTAATGACTTCTTTTAACACCATAGATGGTATTCCAGCAACAGGGAATAAGTGGTTATTTAGAGAAGTTCTCAGGAAAGAACTTAATTTTCAAGGAGTTGTGATTTCTGACTGGGGTGCAGTAAAAGAACTGATTCCACACGGCGTTGCCAAAGATGAAAAAGAAGCGGCTAAACAAGCGTTGCTAGCTGGAGTAGATATTGAAATGATGACGACTTGCTACAGCAATTATTTAAGTGAGTTGATTGAAGAAGGACAGATCTCTGTCGAATTATTAGATGAAGCTGTCGTTCGAATTTTAGAATTGAAAAATGATTTAGGCTTGTTTGAACAACCATTCCGTGGGGCAGATCCAGTGAAAGAAAAAGAGATTGTTCTATCCAATGAACATCGAGAAGTCGCGTGTGAGATTGCTAAAAAATCAATGGTATTATTGAAAAATGATGATATCTTACCTTTTAAAAAAGAAGAAACCATCGCGATTATTGGCCCAGCTGCTGCTTCTAAGAAAATTTTAGGTGCGTGGTCTTGGCAAGGGAAATCAGAAGAGGCAATTTCGTTAGTTGAAGGTGCCGCTAGTTTAAGCAAGAAATTGTTAGTTGGAAACGAAGTATTTGATTATTTAGAACCAACGACTGAGGCGATTCAAGAAGCCTTATTGTTAGCAGAACAAGCAGATAAAGTTGTTATTGCATTAGGTGAATTAGAAGAAATGAGTGGAGAAGCCGCAAGTCGCAGTGATATTCGCTTACCAGATGCGCAATTAGCATTTTTCCAACAAGTTTTGGAAATAAATGATCAAGTTGTTGTTACTTTGTATAATGGTCGTCCATTAGACTTACAGGGAATTGATGAAGCAAAAGGAATCATTGAAGCATGGTTTCCTGGGACAGAAGGTGGAAGAGCATTAGCAGAAATTCTTTGGGGGAAATATAATCCAAGTGGACGATTAAGTATGTCCTTTCCTGAAACAGTTGGTCAAGTACCGATTTATTATAATTGTGATAATACTGGTCGTCCGTTTGAGACGACACCTGATGAAAAATATGTTTCAAAATATCTAGATGTTTCAAATTATGCAAAATATCCGTTTGGTTTTGGCCTCAGCTATAGCGATTTTCGTTACTCAGCAATTTCTTTAACCAGTGATGAATTGACACCAGCAACGGAGATAACTGTTTCTGTTACGATCAAAAATCAATCAGTTTTTGCGGGTGAAGAAACGGTTCAGCTCTATATTCATGATTTAGTCGGTGAAGTTGTTCGACCAGTCAAAGAACTAAAAGGATTCCAGAAAGTTCACTTGGCACCTTTTGAAGAGAAAACGGTGGCTTTTTCGATTGATGAGTCGCTTTTGCGATATGTACACAGTAACCAAGAAATGAGCAGTGACGCAGGTGAGTTTGAAGCAATGATTGGTCCAAACAGCCGAGAAGTTTCGTCGGTGCGTTTCAACTTAAAAAAATAGATAGGAAGATTAGATGATGACACAAAAAATGATTGATTTGACAGAAAAAAATAGCCATTTTTCTTTTCTGCCAACAGGTGATTTAGCAGAAATCGAAAGTCATGGGATGATGATCAACCAACTAATGGGAAATTATTTAGATGGTAGTTTAACTCAACTTTATTTAAGAGTTTATCAAGAAGAAACTATTTTATTTGCGCCAATGATTGGGTCGAATGCGCATAGTCAGTTTTTCCAAAAAGAGAATCAATTGGTGTGGAAAGGACAATTTGCAGGAGTTAGTTATCAAGTGGACTTTCAATTAGCAAACGCTGGCTTGTGGTTTTGGCAAGTCAATTTGCAAGGAACGGGACAGCAAGCAGATGTGATTTATGGACAAGATTTAGGCAATGCGTTACCAGGAGCAGTTCGTTCAAACGAGGCGTATATGTCACAATACTTGGATCACCATATTACCCAAGTCGATGATAAACTTGTGATTTCTTCGCGCCAAAATCAAATTCAAGGGGAAAATTATCCTTTAGTAGAAGTAGGAAGTTTAACAAATGCTGTTGCTTTTTCAACAGATGGGTATCAATTTTTTGGCCAGAGTTATAAAGAAACAAATCAGCCAGAAGCATTGAACCAGCCATTTTTAGCAAATGAAGTTTATCAATATGAATTTGCTTATGTTGCGTTGCAGTCAGAAAAAATAACAGTTACACAAGAGAAACAAACAATTATTTTTTATGGTGGGACACTGGCAAATCAAGCAACGGCTGTGACAAAGCCAGCTTTTTCAAAAGCAGAAGTTGTAGCCTCGTATCATTCATTAACGTTTGGTCATTCGTTTATGGGGACTGAAGGAAAACAAGTAACGAAACATTTGGGCGAGCCAATTGTTGGTGAAACGATGACTAAAGAAGAAATTTTGAAGTACTTTCCTGTGAAAGAACAAGTTGAACAAGAAAATCAGCAGTTACTTTCCTTTTTTACAACCAATTATCATCATGTCGTTACTAAAGCAAAAGAGCGAGCAATGGAGCGAACGCATGGACATATCTTATTAAGCGGAACTGAGCTAGATGTTGATTGCCCCTTATTAAGTACAACTGTTTATATGCCCGGAATTTTTAATTCCCAAGTGGTCTTAGGCAATACGACAATGAATAAATTGATGAGTAATAGTCGAAATGCTTTAAATGTTATCAAGGAATCTGGTCAAAGAATCTATTTGAAACAGGGCGAAAATTGGCGGATTTTAACAATGCCTTCTTTATTTGAGATGGGACTGAATTCGGCTAAATGGTACTATAAATTAGAGGACGATTTGTTGACCATTACGACTTATACGGTGGTTGACGGCCGTGAAATCCGAACAGAGATCCACAGCCAGAAAGGGAAAAACTATACATTCGCGATTACCAACCAGCTAGTGATGGGTGCCGATGAAGCACAACCAACTTATCAGTTAGAGCAAAACAAGCAAGTGGTGACGGTAACAGGGAGTAAACAGTCAGATACACAGCAAACGTATCCTAATCTAGCTTATCGTTTCACCTTGGATCAACCGTTTCAGCTAACAGACGAATCACTGTTTTTTGCTAGTCCTAATAATGACCAGAAACTAACTATTTTCCTAATTGAAAATCAAGCAGAAGTAACAGTCAAAATTGAAGGAAGCCTAACAGGTGAATTTAAAGCAGCTAAAGCAACAACTCTTGCTGAACAAGATCAACAGTATACAGAATATATCAATGAGTTATTAAACAACTTTGAATTAGTGCATGAAACACAAACAGTTGAGCAAATGAATTTGATTGCACGCTGGTACACCCATAATATGTTAGTTCATTATTTATCTCCACATGGGTTAGAACAATATGGCGGAGCTGCCTGGGGAACCAGAGATGTTTCGCAAGGACCAACTGAATTTTTCTTTGCTGTGAATCGACCAGAAGTTGTTGCGTCCATTATCAAAAAAGTTTATGCTAACCAATTCTCTGATGATGGAAACTGGCCGCAATGGTTTATGTTTGATCGTTACGAAACACAAAAAGCGGATGAAAGCCATGGAGATGTAATCGTTTGGCCAATGAAGGTTGTTGCAGATTACTTGGATAAAACGAGTGATTGGGGCATTCTGAACGAAAATATAACTTATACTGATCGTAAAACTTTTTTGAAAACAAATGAAGCAGAGACACTATTAGACCATATCAAAAAAGAAATTTCCTATATCGAATCCCACTTTTTACCTGGGACAGCTTTGTCTTGCTACGGTGACGGTGATTGGGATGATACGTTGCAACCATTTGATAATCAATTAAAGAAATCAATGGCAAGTAGCTGGACAGTCGCTTTGACGTATCAAGTACTGCACAAGTTAAGTATTTTGCTGAGAGAGGTCGATCAGTCTTATAGTCAGCATTTGAGTGAATTAGTTGCTAAAATAAAACAGGATTATGAAACATATATGTTCACAACCGATACTTTGCCAGGCTTTGTCCGAATGGACGCACAAAACGAAGTAGAATTGATGATCCATCCAAATGATCAGAAAACGGGCATTCATTATCGTTTGTTGCCAATGACTAGAGGAATGATTGCTGAATTACTGACGCCAAAACAGGCTGAACATCATTTAGCCATTATCAAAAAACACTTACAATTTCCTGATGGTGTTCGGTTGATGAATCGCCCAGCGGCTTATCAAGGTGGTGTAAGTACGAACTTCAAACGGGCAGAACAATCTGCCAATTTTGGGAGAGAAATTGGGTTACAATATGTGCATGCACACATTCGTTTTACAGAAGCCATGGCGAAATTAGGCAAGACAGAAGAAACTTGGCATGCACTCAATATTATTAATCCTATCGGAATAACGAACCAAGTGAAGCATGCAAAATTACGACAAGCAAATGTCTATTTCAGTAGTTCTGATGGAGATTTTAAAACAAGGTATGAAGCGGAATCAAACTTTGGTAAACTGAAAGATGGAAGTGTACCAGTAAAAGGTGGCTGGCGCATTTATTCAAGTGGTCCGGGAATTTATTTAGGCCAATTGATCTCAAGTGTTTTAGGTATTCGAGAAACAAGTCAGAGCGTAACCTTCGATCCAGTATTGCCAACTGAGCTGGACCAATTAAGCCTTCGCTATCAATTGCTAGGAAAACCAGTCACTATTCATTACCATTTAGGTTCAGGTGAATCAAAAGTGATGTTGAACCAGCAAGAGTTGCCAGTTGAACATGAAAAAAATCCGTATCGAACGGGTGGCTTGAAAGTATCTAACCAGGCGATTATAGCGCATTTACAAGCAACAAATCGAATTGATATCTATTGTTAGGAGATGAGAGCAACATGGTGGGAATTAAAGATATCGCAAAAAAAGCAGGGGTATCCATCTCTACTGTTTCGTACGCTTTAAATGGTAGCCAAAAGGTGACGGAAGAAACGAGAGAAAGAATCAAAGCAATTGCGGATGAATTAAACTACGTTCCTAATATGGCTGCTCGTACATTAAAAAGACAACAAACAAATATTATTGGTGTTTATTTAGCAGATTATGGTGGCAGTTTTTATGGTGAATTATTAGATGGAATCAAAAAAGGCTTAGCATTTTATGACTTTGAGATGATTGTTTGTAGTGGTGAGAAATCTCATTTATTCATTCCTGAACGAATGGTCGACGGTGCAATCATTTTAGATTGGACATTTGATTCACAGGAAATTTTACAGTTTGCACAACGGGGACATTCAATCGTTGTGTTGGATCGTAAACTTTCTCATGAACATGTTCGGAAAGTATTGTTAGATAATAAAGGTGGAGCAACACTGGCAGTAGGTGAAATGGTTGCAAAACAGACGAAATTTGTTCATCTGATTACGGGTTCAACAAAAGCATATGATAGTCAGCAACGTTTAGCTGCAAGTACAAAAGAGCTTCAACGATTTGGTATTGATTATCAAACAATTGAGGGGGATTTTACAGAGCCATCTGGGTATCAAGCAGCCAAAGAAATCGTAGCTAGCCAACCGGATTTTCCAATTGATATTTTTGCTTTCAATGATGAAATGGCGGTAGGTGTGTATAAATTTTTCAAAGAAACGCCGTATGAAATAGGAAAAGACGTTCGTATAATCGGGTTTGACCATATCGAAATTGGTGAGTTTTTAACACCAACGTTAGCAACGATTTCATATTCTAAACATCGTTGGGGAATGTTAGCAGCAGAAAAAATTATTCAATTGATCCAAGGCGAATCTACAGAAGATGAGCACATTTACACGACGTTTATCAATGGGGATTCCTTCAGCTAAACAGAAATCAAAATAAGCAGAACTTACTTTGTGTCCAAAGATGAGTTCTGCTTATTTTTTGAGAAAAGAAAATGAAAAAATTAGGAGTTTTGGGATGTCCTAATAATAAGGAATGAACCTTAAAAAAAGCATAAAAGCTCATCATTCAATCGGATGATAGGTGAAGCCACTACCTGTAACTTCAGCAACATTATTTGCGATAACGAAAGCAGTTGGATCGATTTCTTTGATCAATGGTTTGATCCGAGTAAATTCCTGATCCGTCGTGACAATCAGTAAGACTTCTTTAGGCTTTCGATTATAGCCGCCTTTTGCTTCTAATAAAGTCAAACCGCGACCAATCTCCGCAGTTAAACGAATACGGATTTCTTCTAATGAATCTTCACTCATAATCATAATTGATTTCTTACGATTGAGACCAGTTTCGATATAGGTCATGACAATTGAAGTAATAACAATGGAGAGAATGGCATAAAGAAATTCTTCAAAACCGAAAATAAGTAAGTTTAAGGAGACTACCACAGCGTCAGTTAACAGCAACCCAATGGATGTATTCAAGTGAAAATATTTTTTAAAGATTAACGGAGGGATGGTCGTTCCACCACTAGAAGAGTTGTTGTTGTATAAAATCGCAACACCTAAGGCAAAAATGGCACTACCAAAAATAACTGATAGTAGGCGATCAGAGGTCACCATTGTCTCAGGGACGATGGCAATCACAAGGGGAAAAACGATGCTACCAAAAAGAACTTTTAAAAATAATTTTTTGCCTAAAAAGAGAATAGCAAGCACTAGCATGAGACTATTCAAAGCCAAAATAACTAAAGCACGATTCATTCCAAAAGCGGATTCAAATAAAATACCTAGCCCACTAACACCGCCAGCCGCTACATGGTGAGGGCCTAAAAATAAGTTGATACTTACACCTAAAATAAGTAAAGCAAAAAGAATTTTTATGTAAGTCCAAATAAAATCTTTTGTTTGTCTCATTCATCCACATCCTAAACACATTTTGTTTTAATTCCTTTTTTTCAAGTAGTTCATTATAACCTAATTTTTGTGTAATGTTAACTGTGGTTTGTGTTTTTTTTTAGGCATAGCGAACATTTCTTTTGATTTGAAAAATAATGGATGTAGTTGAATCAACTTCGAAAAATCACTATACTAGGTGAGAAGAAGCTTACGGGAGGGCTAGAAATGGGCAAAAAGGAAACAAATGCAGCCGTTATGGATAAAGCAAGAAATGTTTTCAGCAAAATGGCGTGGCTGAACAAATTAACAATGGAAAAACGATTAGAAGGCTATCAGCCATCAGAAGTCCACTGTATCGAATTCATCGGGAAAAATCAGGACTCAAATGTGACTAAGCTTGCTAGTTCATTATTTATGACAAGAAGTGCAATTAGTAAAATAACTAAAAAATTAGTGAAAAAAGGCTATATCGAAAGTTATCAAAAACCTGACAATAAAAAAGAAGTTTATTTCAAATTGACTGGGAAGGGAAAAGAAGTTTTTGAAGTGCACGAACGGACACATCAAGAATTTCAGCAACGAGACCAAGTGATTTTTGACCAAGTGACGGAACAACAGTATGAAGAATTAGGGCTTTTTTTAGCAAAGTATGACCAACATCTAAATCAGGAAATCGAGAAATTAGGTTTGTGAGAAGAAAATTTAGAGAGCAAAATGTTGACTGAAAATAGAGCGAATCATTCGCTCTATTTTTTTGCGTAAAAATTGTTGACAAGGACACAAAAAAGAATATTATTTTGTTGCCTGGGACACAATATGATATTTATAACAAAGGAGTTTTTTATGTTTTCTAATCAACAAAATACGATCAAATCACGTAATCAAATCGACCAAAAGGCTTTTCTTTTTGGTTTGATCTCAGTTTTTCTTTCAGGCATTGGTTTTACAATTGTTTCACCTGTGATTCCATTTTTAGTTCAACCTTATATCAGTAATCCAGCCAATCAAGCACTTGCAGTGACAGCACTGACTTCTGTATATGCTGTTTGTGTTTTTCTGGCAGCTCCTGGATTAGGTGCATTAAGCGATCGCTTTGGCCGACGAGTTGTGTTGCTGATTTGCTTGTTAGGTTCAACAATTGGCTATTTAGTATTTGGTTTAGGTGGTGCACTTTGGATTTTATTTCTTGGTCGGATAATTGAAGGGTTCACGGGAGGGACGATTGGTACGATTTTTGCCTATTTTTCAGATATCACTCCAGCTGAGGAACGAACGAAATATTTTGGCTGGATTAGTGCTGTTACCGGTGTTGGTGTCGTATTCGGACCAACGATCGGTGGTTTACTTGCTAATTTTGGTTATGCAATTCCAATGTTTGCCGGTGCTTTTGTAACGTTTCTCAATTTTTTATTTGGGTACTTCTTTATGCCAGAAAGTTTAGCAAAAGAAAGTCGCTTGACCGCAGTTCCTGTTAGTCGCTTAAATCCATTTACCCAATTAAAAAATATTCTTTCCATTAAGCAAGTCAGTCGTTTATTGTTCGCCGGTTTTTTGCTTTGGATTCCAAACGGTGCATTTCAAGCAGTGTTTTCTCAATTTACGATTGATTCTTTTCACTGGCAGCCGACAGTTATCGGTTTAGTTTTTTCAATAATTGGTATTCAAGATATTTTTTCTCAAAGCTTAATCATGCCTCGACTACTAAAATGGCTCACGGATCGTCAAATTGTTACCTTAGGAATGAGTGCTGAAATTGTTGGCTATGTATTGATTGCTTGTTCGACAATTTTTCACCAACCAAGTTTATTTATTATCGGAATGTTTATCTTTGGTTTTGGTGATTCAATTTTTGGGCCAGCGTTCAACGGCCTCTTATCTAAAGCAGTTACACAACAGGAACAAGGACGCGTGCAAGGTGGAAGTCAAGCAATCCAATCGTTAGCAAGAGTTATCGGACCATTGATTGGTGGACAGCTATATGTCTCGCTGGGACATTCTGCGCCAGCAGTTATGGGGATTTTCTTGATTTTCTGTGCAATTGTAGTGATGTATCAAACCATTCAAACAGTAATAGTTAAACATTAATCGTTTTACTGAAAACAGGTGAAGCTCTTCAAAAATAACTTGAAAGCTTCACCTGTTTTATTTGACAGCTAAGGTACAGCGTCCGACTGCGATTTTTGTTTGTTGATTTAAAAAAATGTCTGCATGCCAAACTTGTAAAGAGCGTCCAACTTTGTCTGGCACAGCAATGACAGTTAACGTACCCGTCTGTGCTTTATTGAGATGATTTACTTGTAGATCCACACCAACAGCAAAATGAGGTTGCTCTAAATGTTGATTTGCGCCAAGGCTACAAGCTGTTTCAATCAAAACGCCATTGATTCCGCCATGTAGATAGCCATAAGGTTGCAAATGAATGGCGTGGATGTCTAAAGATAAGACAACTTTTTCTGGAGAAAGTTCTAGCGTTTTGATTTGTAAATGTTCCAGTAAATTCATACAAATATCACTCCGTTCTTTTTCTTAGTATAACAGAATACTAAAAATTCCGCGGATTTTTAACCGTTTTCTTTCGTTCTTGTGTATAATAAAAAGGATGAATTGAAGGAGGAAAATTATGAGAACATGGCAAACAATTAAAGAATATAGTGAAATTTTATTTGAACAATATGGAAAAATCGCGAAAATCACAATCAATCGCCCAGAGGTTCATAATGCGTTTACCCCAAAAACAGTTTTTGAAATGATGGACGCTTTTACAATTAGTCGTGAACGTCAAGATATCGGTGTCATTATTTTAACTGGCGCTGGGGATCAGGCATTTTGTTCTGGTGGTGATCAAAAAGTTCGAGGGAATGGGGGTTACGTTGGTGACGATCAAGTTCCACGTTTAAATGTTCTTGACTTACAACGCTTAATTCGTGTGATTCCCAAGCCAGTAATTGCAATGGTTAAGGGCTGGTCAATTGGTGGAGGAAATGTATTGCAGTTGGTTTGTGATTTAACGATTGCGGCTGATAATGCCAAATTCGGGCAGACGGGTCCTAATGTTGGTAGTTTTGATGGCGGCTATGGCGCAGGTTATTTAGCGCGGGTCGTAGGTCATAAAAAAGCAAAAGAAGTTTGGTTCACGACCAAACAATATACAGCTGAAGAAGCATTAGCAATGAATTGGATTAATACGGTGGTTCCACTAGCTGATGTGGAAGATGTGACAATTGAATGGGCAGAAGAAATGTTGAAAAAAAGTCCATTGGCATTGCGCATGATTAAAGCTGCTATGAATGCTGATACAGATGGCCTTGCTGGCATTCAACAACTTGCTGGTGATGCAACGTTACTTTATTACACTATGGATGAAGCACAAGAAGGGCGCGATGCCTTTAAAGAAAAACGAGAACCAGATTTTGATCAATTCCCTAAATTCCCATAGGCTACATCCAAGGAGTTGGTTGCAGCAACAAGCACAGCTTCATCCAACTAGACCAGCTTTTTATTTTGAAAATAAAAGGTGGTCTTTTGCTGCATTAAACCAATTTGTCCAAAGATACGCGACTTATTTTGCACAAAAATTGCCTGAAAACGAAAAAAGAGTAGCCATTTATAGCCAAAACTCAGAGCAATGTTATTTGACAATTTTGGCTTTGTGGGAGTTAGGTCTTGAAGTTCAGTTCTTAAACACACACCTGACATCGGAGGAGATTGCATTTCAATTAGCTGATGCTGAAACTAAGTGGCTGATTACAGAACATGCACATATTTCCGTAACTAGTTCTTTATTGGAATTTCCAAGTCCAACACAATTGCCTGTAGTGGATCAACTGGACTATCATGATTCTGGTTATGATGAGGAAAAAATTGCTTCTATTATGTATACATCTGGAACGACAGGGAAACCAAAAGGAGTGCCACAAACATTTGCGAATCATCGTGCCAGCGCTTTCGCAACCAAGATGAACATGAAACTGACAGCTTCTGAGAGCTGGATTTGTTGTTTGCCTCTGTATCATATTAGTGGTTTGGCAATCTTGTTGCGTTCATTAGTGTTGGGTATTAGTGTTCGTTTACATACGAATTTTTCTCCAGAAAGAATCCATGAAGAGCTATTGGAAGGGCAAGAAATCTGTCTTTCTGTTGTGACAAAAACGTTAAAAGACCTTCTACCGCTTGTTCCGGAAAATGGGTATGCTACTGCACCAAAACTATTATTGGGTGGTGGGCCAGTTGATCGGGAAACGTTAAGCGAATGTGTAGTCAAAAAACTATTGGTAATCCAGTCTTATGGAATGACAGAAACTTGTTCACAAGTGGTTGCTTTATCACCAGAAAAAGCGTCAGAAAAATTGGGTTCTGCTGGTGTCCCGTTGACCGGAACTAGGTTGAAAATCGAAACGAACCAGGATCAGCAAACTACTGGAGAAATTTTACTAAAAGGGCCGACAATTGCTAGTCACTATTTAAACTATCGCGACGAAGAATCATGGACACAAGATGGCTGGTTCAGAACGGGGGATTTAGGTCATCTGGATGAAGATGGTTTTTTATATGTGGATAGCCGGATGAGCGAATTGATTATCTCTGGTGGCGAAAACATTTATCCTGCAGAAATTGAATCTACGTTGCTCCAGAGTGAGTTGATCCAAGAAGTCGTGGTGGTAGGACGAAGAGACGAACGCTGGGGACAACGACCAGTAGCCTATTTAGTAGTGAGAGAAATGGCTGATTTAACAAGTGATGAATTAGCCAGAGTCTTACAACCGTTAGCAACGTTTAAACATCCTAGTGAAGTCTTTAGTGTGTCGCGTATTCCAAAAACGGCGAGTGGCAAACCATTGAAACGACTATTTCTGACAGAAGAAAGAGTGAATTATATTGAAAATCAACTTAAGTAATTGGAAAGAAAAAGTGTCTTCAACTGAGAAAGCCTACTTCAGTTATAGTTATGAACTTCCGTCTCAAGAATTTGGTCAGTTATTTGCTAAAACTAGCGACTACCGTGGTGCGCGTTTTTTTTGGCAAACCCCAGACCGTCACTTAAGCTATATTGGGTTAGGAACAGTGAAGCAGTTTTTCAATGCGGAAACAGAATTTGAAGCGATTGAGCGATTTAAGAAGGAGTTTTTTAAAAGTTTTTGCATGGTGAGTAAACGAAAAGAAGCACCTATCTTATTCGGTGGGTTCCCGTTTGACCGTGAGGGCGCGAAAGAATCATTTTGGAGGAAGCTAGAAAATGGCTACTTTGTATTACCTGAAATTTTGTTTACTCAAAGAGAGGATTTTTGCGTAGTCACGCTAACTTGTCATCAAGAAAAAGAGACTTGCGACTCAGAGTTTTTTAAAAGACTTGAGAAACACTTTGAATCATTGGAAAATGAAGTTGCGAACTTACTCGATCACCCTCCTGTCGAATCTTCATGCACAAATGTCGTTAGGAAAGAACGAAACGTTGGCGCGTTTGTTTCCTTGGTTGATGAAAGCGTGGAGGAAATCAAAAAAACAAATGCTAAACTCAGAAAGGTTGTTCTAGCACGTCAAATGGAACTCAAGGGAAAGTCTTTTTCAATCGAAACAATTGTCGAAAATTTATTGCGACAACAACCAAATACTTATGTTTTTGCCTTGGAGGACAAACAGCAAGCTTTCGTCGGAGCAACGCCTGAACGACTTGTTGAAGCAAGCAGAACGATGTTTGCAACAGCGGGCATTGCAGGTTCAATTTCACGAGGGAAAAATCAAACAGAAGACCAGGAAAATAGTTTGAAACTTTTAAAAGACGCTAAAAACTCATATGAACATCAAGTGGTAGTCGAACGAATCAAAAAGCAGCTAAAAGATTTTACGCAAGGTGAATTGCTTGTTTCAGATAAGAGTCTTTTAAAAAACCGAGACATTCAGCATTTATTTGTAACTGTCAAAGGTTCTAGGAAAGGGCAAACTAGTTTGCTAGATGTTGTTCGAGAATTGCATCCAACGCCTGCATTAGGTGGAGAGCCTAAGGCAGAGGCTTTACGTTGGCTGGCGGAAAAAGAAGTCGCCGGACGAGGACTTTATGGCGCACCAATTGGTTGGCTTGACTTAACCGAAGATGTCGGTGAGTTTGCAGTGGGGATTCGTTCAGGTATTTTTAGCGGAAATCAAGGCTTATTATATGCTGGCTGTGGAATTGTTGATGATTCAGATCCAGAAGCAGAACGATTGGAAACAAGGTTGAAATTTCAACCAATGATTAGAGGGGTGAAAGGCAATGACGAGTAAACAAGAAACAACTAGTTATCTGTTAGCTTTTATTCAAGGCTTAAAAGAAGGTGGGTTAACGAAAGTAGTCATTAGTCCTGGTTCACGCTCTACACCTCTAGCACTATTGCTTTTTCGCGATCCTGAAGTTGAATGTTACGTTGACGTTGACGAGCGCTCTGCGGGTTTTTTTGCCTTAGGCTTAGCTAAAGGATCAAAAAAAGAACTAGTTGCCTTGTTATGTACATCTGGGACAGCGGCAGCAAATTATTATCCAGCAATTTGTGAGGCCAAAGAAACCAATCATCCATTGGTTGTTTTAACTGCAGACCGCCCGCCAGAACTACGTGAAGTGGGTGCACCTCAAACGATGAATCAACAGGAGCTTTATCGGACCCATGTGAAAAAATTTGTGGAGTTAGCTGTTCCGGAAGGCTCGGAGTCAATGCAACGTTATAGTTATTGGCAAGGTGTCCAGCTAGGATATACTGCTCAACAAATACCAATGGGGCCTGTTCATGCCAATTTACCTTTTCGTGAGCCATTGCTACCAGATTTAGATTTTCAGTTAGAAAAATCTTTTAAGAGTGAAAAATTGACGAAAACTGAAGAAGCAGTCCAATCAATACCAGAGCTTTCAGATTGGTTGGAAAAAAAAGGATTATTGATTGTTGGAAATGAAGTGAGTGTAACAGAAGCACAATTGTTGATCCAGCTTGCAGAGTATTTGGGCTGGCCGATTATTGGCGATCCGCTAACTAATTTAGCAACCTGTGGTAGTCAAAGTGAGAATTACTTGAAGCATGCCGAGTTGATTTTCTCTAGTAGAAAGGTGGAACAGCCAGAAGTAGTAATTCGTTTTGGTCGGCTACCAGTTACGAAAAATGTCATGCTGTATTTACAAAAACTAACTAGAGAAACGACGACTTTTGTGTTAGTCGATGAGCAGGAGCAGTGGCAAGACTTATTACACGTAACCAATTACTTTTTACCTTTCACGATTTCCGTTTTTTGTCAATCAGCCCTAGCTGTGGATTCGATAGAAAAACAAAAGCATTCAAGCTGGCTAAATGGATGGAAGCAAGCTGAAGAAACAGCACAAGTCGTACTTCAAAAAGAAACCCTGACACAGTCTTTCAATGAAAGTAGTGCCAGCTTGAAATTGAGTGAGTTACTTTATGCTGATGAACAACTTTTTTTATCAAACAGTAATGCCATTCGTTTTGTAGACCGTTATGCAATGAGTAGCGTCACTTCTTATCCAGTATTTGGTAATCGTGGAATCAATGGAATTGACGGCATTGTTTCAACGGCAGCCGGTATTTCAGCTGCTACGATACAACGGACTTATTTATTGATTGGGGACTTGGCACTTTTTCATGATATGAATGGATTGCAAATGATCCGTTCATTGAAGTTACCAGTTACAATTGTATTACTCAATAATAATGGTGGCGGAATCTTTTCTTTTTTACCACAAAAACAATTGGATAAAACAGATTTTACTCCGTTATTTGAGACACCACTTTCATTGGATTTTGCAAAAGTGGCTGATTTATACGATGGCCAGTATATCAAACCAACTTCCTTAGCTGAATTTGAATTTGCAATCGAGAAAAGTCGGTTTGCTGATCGTTGGACATTGATTGAGATTGCAGGAAATCAAGATGAACCAGTGCAGTTTTGGCAAGAGGTAGTAGCTGAATACCGAGAAAAAATCGGTGAAATAAATGAATAAGATCATTCGTGGCGTAAAATATGCGTATAGCTGGCAACAAAAATATGATCCTTCAAAGGAGACGATTGTTTGCTTGCATGGTTTCACTGGAACGAGGCAAACGTTTCAGTTGCTTCAAGATCCAATATATAATTTCCTGTTCATTGATTTGCTTGGCCATGGTGAATCAAGTATTTTTGTACATCCGTGGCGTTATCAATTGTCCGAAATAGTGAAGGACCTCAATCAGTTGATACAGGAATTAGGAATTAACCAATGGTATGTTTTAGGCTATTCTATGGGGGCAAGAGTCGCATTAGCTTGGGCGATTGAGCATCCAAGTAAACTTCTTGGTGTCATTTTAGAAGCTGGAACTCCTGGAATTGTAGACGAGCAAGAAAGAAAACAGCGAAAAGAGTCTGACCAACGATTAGCGCTCAGGCTATGGCGTGAACCACTCGTTGATTTTGTAGATTTTTGGCAAAATCTTCCGTTATTTTCTAGCCAAAAAAAATTACCGAAAGAAATACAAAAAAAGATTCGAGATGAGCGATTGAGTCAAAATAAATTTGGTTTGGCAATGAGTTTGTGGTTTATGGGGACAGGTGTACAAAAAAATTATTGGTTGGAATTAGAAGAGTTAAAGCAACCAGTTCTATACGTGGTAGGGGAACAAGATCCAAAATTTCTTGCTATTGGGGATACGTTGTGTCAACAACTGCCACATTCGACATTGACAGTTATTCCTGATAGTGGTCACTGTGTGCATCTGGAACAGTCACAAGCTTTTGCGAACAAATTGTCTCAATGGTTAGCAAAAAGAAAAACGCACTGTTAGTGAGGAACATGTGATGAAAATTATGAAAGTTGAGCAGTACCAACTACGTTTACCGTTAGTTACCCCTTTTCAAACTAGTTATGGTGTCCTTAACGAAAAAGCGTTAGACCTTTTGATTTTAGAAGATGAGCTAGGCAATCAAGGATACGGAGAGCTAGTTTCTTTTGAACAACCTGATTATATCGAAGAAACGATTGGTGCGGATCGGCAACTTATTGAACAGCAATTAGTGCCACGTCTATTTCAAGCTGATTTGCAAAAGGTAGGGGATGTTTGGTCATTGTTTCAAACTGTCCAAGGAAATTTTATGGCAAAATCAGCATTGGAAACGGCCGTTTGGGATTTGTTTGCGAAACGAGAACAGCGAAGTTTACAAAGTTATTTTGGCAGCCACAAATCAGAAATCCCAGTTGGTGTCAGTGTTGGGATTCATGCAACAACAGAGGATTTGATTGCACAAGTATCAAATTATCTTGAACAAGGATATCAGCGAATCAAAGTGAAAATCAAACCGGGCTATGACATTGTGCCACTAAGTGCTATTCGTGAAGAGTTCCCAGATGTTCCCCTGATGGCAGACGCAAATTCAGCGTATACATTCGCTGATTTAGAGTTATTTAAACAACTAGATCAATTGAACTTAGCGATGATTGAGCAACCTTTTCATCAACGAGATTTTGTCGATCATGCCAGACTTCAACAACATCTTCAGACAAAGATTTGTTTAGATGAAAATATTCGGACATTGGAGGATGTGAAAACCGCTTATACGCTAGGAAGTTGTCAAGGAATCAATTTGAAGATTCCACGCGTGGGAGGAATCACAGAAGCTCTACGAATCGTTGATTTTTGTCAAACACATCAGTTACTAGTTTGGCTTGGAGGAATGTTCGAGTCTGGAATTGGCCGAGCGTTAAATTTACAGTTTGCTAGCCAAAATATCTTTACTTTTCCTGGTGATATCTCAGCTGCTGATCGTTATTACACTGCAGACGTCATAAAGAAACCGGCAAAAATGGAAAGAGGAAATATTGTCGTTCCTCAAGGAGTTGGTTTAGGTGTTGAGTTAGATTGGCAAGTGATTGAACAAGTTTGTGACCAGAAACAAACCTATCAATAAAAACATTGAAGCAATCAGTAAGTGAATGTACGAAAACAAAAAATGTTTTCGTACATTTTTTTGTTTCAAGAGAACTTGTTATCGTTAACATTTTTGAAAGCGTTGTCTTTCGTGCTTGATTCTTTTATAGTGAAATTATCTTAGAAGTAAAAAAGGAGGAAATACATGAACACAGCAGCAGTTTATCATCGCCCAGAAAGCGAATTTGCTTATTTGTATACGAAAGAAACACTTCGTTTGCGGCTACGAACTGGCAAAGATGATATCGAAAAAGTATTTGTGATAAAGGGTGATCCATACACATTCACGACGGAACAGTGGTACTTAGAAGAAGTGCCGATGAAAAAAGGATTAAGTACCAATGTGCATGATTATTGGGAACTTGAAGTCCATAGTGATACAAGGAGAATCCAATATGGGTTTCATGTGATTGGCAAAGATGAAACGGAATGTTTTTATGGGGATCAAGGCGTGTTTCCTTATCAAAATCGCTTTTTAGCAGAACCAAACATGTACTTTAGAATGCCTTATTTTCAAGAAATTGATCGTTTCAAAGTGCCAGAATGGGTGAAAGAAACTGTTTGGTATCAAATTTTCCCAGAACGTTTTGCTAATGGAGATACGAATAACGATCCAGAAAACACATTACCGTGGGGAAGTAAAGCGCCGGATCGGGATGATTTTTTTGGCGGTGATTTGCAAGGAGTAGTTGATCATCTGGATTACTTAGTTGATTTAGGAATCAATGGTATTTATTTCTGTCCAGTTTTTAAAGCAACGTCTAATCATAAATATGACACGATTGACTATTTAGAGATTGATCCTCATTTCGGTGATAAAAAATTATTTAAAACATTAATTGAGCAAGCGCATCAACGAGGAATTCGCGTGATGTTAGATGCTGTTTTCAACCATATGGGCGATGATTCACCACAATGGCAAGACGTAATTAAAAACGGTGAAGAGTCGATTTATAAAGATTGGTTTCATATTCATTCCTTTCCAGTGGACGATTACCGGTTGACAGAGGTGCCAGAAACAGCAGAACATCTTTCGTATGATACGTTTGCATTTACGCCACATATGCCTAAGCTAAATACGGCAAATTCTGAAGTGCAAGCACATCTTTTAAAGATTGCGACTTATTGGATCGAAGAATTCGATATCGATGGTTGGCGATTAGATGTAGCAAATGAAGTCGATCATCACTTCTGGAAGAAATTCTATACAGCAGTCACTGAGGCAAAACCCGATATCTATATTTTGGGTGAAATCTGGCATTCTTCACAAGCTTGGTTACAGGGAGATGAATTTCACGCAGTAATGAATTATGCATTTACAGATTCAATCAAAGATTATTTTGTGAAAAAGAAAATCAGTGTTTCGCAAATGATTAGCGGAATGAATCAACAACAAATGCTTTACCGAGACCAAGTCAATGAAGGAACTTTCAATTTATTGGATTCCCATGACACAGCGCGAATTCTCACGATGTGTGAAGAAAATAAAGAGTTGCTGAAAGCTGTCATGACGTTCATGTTTTTACAAAAAGGTTCACCTTGTATTTACTATGGAACAGAAATTGGTTTAACAGGACATGATGATCCTGATTGTCGGAAATGTATGATTTGGGACGAAGAAAAGCAAGACTTGGAACTTTTTGCCTTTATGAAAGAACTTATTCATTTGCGCAAACGGTTGCATTTGATTTTATCCGAGGGAGAAACTTTGTGGAAAACATCACCTGAAACACAAGGAATTATTTCGTTTGCTCGACAACTAGATCAACAAAAAGTTCAAGCCATTTTTAATGAATCAGAGAACGTGTATGTCGTAGACCAACCAAGTGAAGTACTTTTTTCACAAGGTGTTCATGTCTTGAAAGATGAAAAAATTGAGATCCAACCACATGGGTTTATTCTTAGCTGCTGATATTTTGTTACCGGTAACAAAGAGAAAGCGGTTGCACTAATATTTTTAATAACAGTATAATGATTTTAGTAAGAAAACAGAAAAATAAACTACAGGGGGAAATAAAAAATGAAAAGTAAAATGATGAAGACATTAGGTTTAGGTTTGCTTTCAGTCGGTGTGATTGGTGGACTTGCTGCTTGTGGTAATGGTGGAAAATCAAACAGTAAAGCAGCAGATGATGAGAAAACACTAACGATTTCTGTTGATTCAGGTTATACCGATTACATGAACGAGATTAAAGGTAAGTTTGAAAAAGAGAATGATGTCAAAATAAAATTAGTTGAAAAAGACATGTTTGACCAATTAGAAGCGTTAGCTCTTGATGGTCCTGCAGGAAAAGGGCCAGATGTGATGATGGCTGCTTATGACCGAATCGGTGCTTTGGGACAACAAGGTCACTTAGCAGAAGTAAAATTAGGAAATGAAGCAGATTACGATGAAACGGATAAAGCACAAGTAACTTATGATGGCAAAATTTACGGAGAACCTGCTGTAATTGAAACACTGGTTTTGTATTATAACAAAGACTTGATCGATGCAGCGCCAACAACATTCAAAGAAGTCGAAGATCTTGCGAAAGACGAACGATTTGCATTTGATTCAGAAGCAGGTAAAAACACTGGCTTCCTAGCAAAATGGACTGATTTTTATTATTCATACGGACTACTTGCAGGTTATGGCGGTTATGTTTTTGGTGAAGATGGAACGGATGCTTCAGATATTGGTTTAAACAATGCTGGTGCAGTTGAAGGAATCACTTATGCAACTGACTGGTTCCAAAATGTTTGGCCAAAAGGAATGCAAGATGTGACTAGTGCTGGCGACTTTGTGACACAACAGTTTACTTCAAACAAAGCAGCAGCGATTATTGATGGACCATGGCAAGCACAATCATATAAAGAAAGTAAAGTTAACTACGGCGTAGCAAAAATTCCAACATTAAATAACGGTGAATCTTACCAACCATTTGGTGGAGGTAAAGGTTGGGTTGTTAGCAACTACGCAAAAAATAAAGATGTGGCTCAAAAGTGGCTTGATTATGTGACTAACCAAGAAAACCAAGAAACATTCTTCGAAATGGTCAATGAAATTCCTGCAAATCAAAGCGCACGTGAAACAGCTAAAGCTAAAAATGATGAATTGACAACTGCGGTAATCGAACAGTATGAAACAGCACAAGCAATGCCAAACATTCCGGAAATGGCTGAAGTTTGGACAGGGGCAGAAAACTTAATGTTTGATGCAGCTTCTGGTGCTAAAACACCAAAAGAATCTGCTAACAGCGCAGTCAAAACAATTACTGAGGCAATTGAGCAAAAATATTAAAGTTTCACAAAGCTAGACATAAAGGAAGAAGGGGAGCGGTGGCTTAGGTCACTTCCCCTTTAACTAGTTAGAATCAAATGATTAGGGGGCGTTTTAGATGAAACAGTCTGGAACGAAAAATGAAGTTCAAGTCAATAAAGTGACACTTTTTTCGCTAATACCTGGCTTCGGTCAGCTAGCAAATGGACAAAAAGCGAAAGGAATTGCCTTTTTCAGTATCTTTCTTATTTTTGTGATTCAAATGATCCTTGGTGGTTTTCAATCATTAGTTGGATTAGTAACACTGGGAAGTATCCCTATAGAAGATCATTCATTGTTTATTTTGATTGAAGGAACATTACAATTAATCATCACGATTATTTTCTTTCTCTTTTATGGTTTAAATCTTTATGATGCACGACGTGTCGCAACTATGCGAAAAAATGGCCAAAAAATCAATGTAACAATGAAAGAAACGTTGCAGACTATTGGGGATGAAGGATTTCCTTACTTACTAACTTTACCAGCCTATCTTTTAATGATTTTTACCATTATTTTTCCAGTGTTGGTTACCTTATTTACAGCATTTACAAACTACGATTTCAACCACATTCCGCCTGCAAGTTTGATTGATTGGGTGGGATTCAAAAACTTCTTTAGTATCTTCTTTTTAAGTTCCTATCGAAATACTTTTTTATCTGTTTTCAGTTGGACAATCATCTGGACTTTGTGTGCAACAACTTTGCAAATTAGCTTAGGCGTGTTGACTGCCGTAGTTGCTCACCAAAAGTTTATTAAATTTAAACGTGTATTTGGTATTATTTTCTTATTACCTTGGGCTGTTCCTGCTTTTATTACAATTATGAGCTTCTCTAACATTTTTAATGACAGTGTTGGAGCGATTAACACACAAGTTATCCCATTTTTGAACAACTTACCTTTGGTTGATATTGGCGCAATTTCTTGGAAAACAGATCCGAATTGGACAAAAGTGGCAATTATTCTTGTTCAAGGTTGGTTAGGTTTCCCATATATCTATGTCATGGTCACTGGAATCTTGCAGTCAATCTCTGAAGATTTGTATGAAGCTGCAAAAATTGACGGGGCGAATGCTTGGAAACGTTTCTCAAATATAACGTTACCTGCAATTTTCTTAGTGGCGGCGCCAACATTCATTACGCAATACACAGGGAACTTCAACAATTTCTCGATGATCTACCTATTTAATAATGGAGGGCCAGGTAGTGTCGGTGGTGGCGCAGGCTCAACTGATATTTTGATTTCTTGGATCTATAAACTGACAACAGGGACATCACCACAGTATTCAATGGCTTCGGCAATCACATTGATTATTTCTGCTGTAGTAATTTGTGTTTCCTTGCTTGTCTTTAAGAAAACAAATGCGTTCAACATGGGGGATTAGCAGATGAAAAAAATAAATTCTAGTGCGAGATTTCAACGAAGTGTGTCACATTTTTTTACGTATGCCTTCTTGATATTTCTCTCAATCATTATTTTATATCCACTATTGATTACTGCTAGTACAGCATTTAAGCCAGGGAACATTGCTGCATTTAGCTTAGACTTATCCGGTGAATGGACATTAAATAATTTTTCACGTTTGTTTAATGAAACATTGTATGGCACTTGGTATAAAAATACCTTGATTATTTCTGTATTAACAATGGTGATACAAGTAACGGTTGTAACATTAGCAGGTTACACATATAGTCGTTATCGCTTTATTGGTCGCAAATCAAGTTTGATGTTTTTCTTAGTTATTCAGATGGTGCCAACAATGGCGGCTTTGACTGCCTTTTATGTTATGGCATTCTTGCTTGATGCGCTAGACAAGTATTGGTTCCTAACAATGATTTATATTGGTGGTGGCATCCCGATGAATACTTGGTTGATGAAAGGCTATTTTGATACTGTGCCGATCGACCTTGATGAATCAGCGAAGTTAGATGGCGCAGGTCATTTTCGAATTTTCGCTCAAATTGTTTTGCCATTAGTTAAGCCAATGATTGCCGTTCAAGCATTGTGGGCATTCATGGGACCATTTGGCGATTTCATGCTATCGAAATTTTTATTACGCACACCTGAGAACCAAACCGTAGCAGTTGGGTTGCAAACATTTATCTCTGATGTGACGAATCAAAGAGTATCGTTATTTGCAGCGGGAGCAATCTTAATTGCTTTACCAATTTGTTTGTTATTCTTCTTCTTACAAAAGAACTTTGTTACAGGGCTGACTTCAGGCGGAACCAAAGGATAGGAGGTATCAGAAATGCAAACTTTCCCATTTAATTATTTCGCCAGTCTAGCTGGACCAAAACGTTTGTTTGCTGGACGAAAGGAACTTTCATGGCCAAAATTGTTCTTAATATTAGTCTTTTTAGTCTCTTTTATGACGATCCCAATCACTCTTTATTACGCAAATCAGGTTACAGCAATACCGAGTCAGCAATTTTTAGCGGTCAATCAGATGATAGATCAAGCAGGTGTGGAGCAATTTTCTCACTTACGAGTTGTCAACGGCGAATTAAAGGGGAAAGAAGCTATCATTTTTGAAAACCAAGAGCTGATAGTGGGCGTGGATTTACCAAAGAGTGTTCAACAAAAGGGTACGTTTATTAATTTTGAAAAAACACAGTGGCACATTCAGCAACAAGAAAATGGACAAACTAGAAGCTATACGATGAACTATGGGCCGTCTTTTACACCAGCAATGAGTCAAACACCACAAGAATTTGAACAATTTCTAGAAGAACAATTTTATCTCAGCAATCGTCCAGTGATTATTTTGTCCTATAGTCTAAGTTTGGGGTTTATCTTACTCGTTATGACTATCATGATTTTGTTTGGCGCATCTCTCTTTTTATGGATGACAAGAAAGAGTCGTTTTTCTTCTATCCAAACGTTTAAGGAAAGTGCGAATCTAATGCTGAATGTTTTGGGTGTAGGATCGATTCTTGCTGCGGTAGTTGGTTTTGTACATTTTGATCTGATTTTAATGTTAGGTATCCAGTCAACGGTAGCTGTTTTGTTACTATTATGGATTTTCGCGAAAACAGGCTTCAAGGATGAACGGCAAGTAGCCGAGGCTTGAAGGACATCGGTATTTTTGTTATAGTTTAGAAAAGAAAAAGTAAAGGAGAACAAAGATGACTGCTTCCATGAAATTGCGCATTGAACTTTTAATGACATTTAGTTAATAAAAAAGTCCTAAGCACATGTGATTTCAGGGGATGAGTGTATCCTTTTTCCTTCGATAATTTTGATTGAAATCAAAGAGGTGGCTTATGGCTACCTCTTTTTTGTACACTTTTCCCTCATAAAAGGAGCGGAAAAAATGGAAACTTTAGCTGTTAAATTAATAAATATTGAAAAAAATTTTGGCGCCAAAAACATTTTATCTATTGATGAATTAACGATTTATCAAAATGAACGAATTGCAATTATTGGAAAAAACGGAAGTGGAAAATCAACATTACTAAAAATGATTGCTGGTAAAGTCGAGCCTGATCGTGGAAAAGTTCAAAGAGAAATTGAATTTAATTACTATGCCCAAAGCGAAGAGCTAACAAAGGTCCACGTTAGTAACCAACTAGATGGCGAACTGTTAAGTCGATTTGCTGTTCCAACAATGGGAATGGAGACTCTTAGTGGGGGAGAACAAGCGAAATTTCGTTTAGCCAATCAGCTATCAGATTATCAAATGGGCTTATTACTGGACGAGCCAACCACTCATTTGGATAGCCAGAGTATTGAAACATTGATTAAAGAACTAAGTTATTATTACGGTACATTAATTGTAGTCAGTCATGACCGATTCTTCATAAACCAAATCGCGACCAAAATTTGGGAAATTGAAGAGGGACGCGTGAGAGAATTTCACGGAAATTATACAGAGTATGTGAAACAAAAAGAAGCAGAGTGCATCGAAAAAGAGCGTTTAGCAGATCATTTTCAAAAAGAGAAGAAGCGTTTAGAAAATGCTATCAAGAAAAAACAAGCACAGGCAGAAAAACTAACACAATCAACGAAAAAACAGAAACAAAAAAGTCAACGTCCAGATCGGCTAGCTTCATCAAAACAAAAAGATACGGTCCAAAAATCTTTACAAAAAACAGCAAAAGCAATGACCAGTCGTTTAGACCAATTAGTAGAACAAACTGTTGATGTGAAAAATCAAAAAATTATTTTTCCTGTGCCAAAAACACTGGAAATCCATAATAAATTTCCAATCATGGGAGATCGGGTGGCGCTGGAAGTTGCTGGAAAAAAGCTAATAGAAGAAGCTACTTTTCAATTTGGGTTAGGAGAAAAAATTGCAATTACAGGTGCTAACGGTTCTGGAAAATCGACGTTGTTGCGTTATATTCTTGACCAAAAACGAGGCATAACTGTCTCTTCAAATGTTATTTTTTCTGTTTATCAGCAAATGGACTATCAATTAACAAGTGAGGAACCCTTATTAGCTTATTTATTGAAACAAACGGAAAATCCAGAACCTTTTGTGCGAGCCTTGCTAAATAATTTAGGGTTTAAACAAATAGAAATCACTAAACCTATTCGTGAGTTGAGTGGTGGTGAAGCCACACGTTTGGCGATTGCCTTACTTTTTACCAAACCAGCAAATACGCTAATCTTAGATGAGCCAACGAACTTTATTGATGTAAATACGATGCAAGCTTTAGAAGCATTAATCAAACAATATCCGGGAACTGTTATTTTTACTTCTCATGATACGTTATTTGTTCATGAAGTGGCAGAGGTAGTTTATCAAATTGAAAATCAAAAGTTGATTTTGAAAAAATAAGTTTTATGACTATTTTCTCACAAGAAAGAGTGAAGCTGCGGCCTTATCGGTCGTAGCTTCTTTTTTTGGGTATCTTTTTTAGAAATACACACAAAAGTTTGACAACTTAAGTAATAAGTAATACTACATAGCGGTACTTAGTAATACTTATTACTGAAAGTGGGAAATTTAAGGAGAAGGATATGGAAAATTTAACAGAAATGCTCAAAGGCGTACTTGAGGGTTGCGTCTTGGAAATCATTAGTCAGCAAGAGACGTATGGCTATGAGATAACAAAAAAGCTAAATGCTCTTGGGTTTACTGATGTGGTGGATGGCACAGTGTACACGATTTTGTTACGTCTTGAAAAAAATAAACTGGTGGATACGAAAAAGAAGCCCTCTGATATAGGACCACCAAGAAAATTTTTTACCCTCAATGATGCTGGGCGAGCTGAACTGGCAATTTTTTGGGAAAAGTGGGCATTTTTATCAGAAAAGATGACTCAATTAAAGGAGGAAACAGTAAATGAATAAGTTTTTTGATGATTACTTGAATGTAAAAAAATCATTACAAGTAAAAAAGAATATAAAGCACAAATGGCACGAGTCGATGCGTTGCCAAATGATTACCAATTTGTTTTCAAAAAAATCCAAAGCCATATGTGGAAATTTGCAACTGGTAGTGGTTATGACATGATGGCAGTGCAATATGATTTGATTGATCTGTTTGAAGAAGGTATAGCTGACGGGAAAAAAGTTCTTGAAGTGACGGGAACAGATGTGGCTTCTTTTTGCGATGAACTGTTGAAAAGTACAAAAACGTATACGGAAGATTGGCGCGAAAATTTGAACCGTGAAATCAACAAAAAGCTGAGATAAGCCTAGCTATTTTTTCCGACAAGTACTTGATTCGGTTCAGAGAATCACATTTAAAATAGGATTGGGACAAAAGTAATCTAAATAAAAAAACGCCTAAAATTCGTTTTGTAAACGTTAATTTTAGGCGTTCTTTGAAGTGAAGAATGTACGATGAATGACTGGATTTTTAATTTTGCCCCAGACTCGTTCTTTAACTTAATTTTCGATTGCTTCGAGTACCGTTTGACGTCCATCTCGTGGTTGCCACCCCAACTTGATCGCTTTTTGATTACTATGAGTATATTTACGTTTCAACATGGGGACTAATGAGCGCAATTCGCCAACAAATTTGGCTGCAAATTTTAAAGCAAAATCAGGGACGATAATTGGTTGATTTCCATAAATTCGACTGATTTGTGCGAAAGAGAGGTCTGTATTTTTTGCTAAAATTCGTTCGCCAATCGTGTCATTATTTTCTAAAGCTAAAAGATGTAAATTAGCTAGGTCGTTAACATCTGTCACTTCAAGCGTAATTTTTGGTACTAAACGAGAACGTTTGATACCATCTAAGACACCATTTGATGAGCGGTTACTGGTTAAAGCCTTACCAAAAATAGCGCCTGGTAAAATTGTTGTCAAAGCTAAATCATACTTTTGGGCTAATTCCCAAGCCTTTTTTTCTGCAGCAAGTTTTGATAACCGATAAGCATTGAGTTCTGGATTGTGCTGATCAGACCAATACGTTTCATCAATCACGCCTGTCGTGCTTGCTAAAGGAGTAGTTGCTGCTTGACTGGAAGTCATGATAATCCGTTTGATTCCAGCTTGATGTGCAGCATCAAAAACATGTTGAACACCTTGAACAGCCTCATCAATCAGTTTTGGATCGTTGGAATTTTCATGTCCAAGAGGGCTAGCAACATGGAGAATTGCATCAACACCAACCATCGAATCTTTCCAACCAGAAGCACTTGTTAAATCTGCAGCAAAGTAAGAAACACCTTCAAAAATAACAGGAGCTCGATCCAAATTCCGAACAGTTCCATTAACTTCGTAATTTTTTTCTTGCAATAATTTTATGATATGAGTTGCGACAAATCCATTTGCGCCTGTGACTAATACTTTCATTTTTTACCTCCTAGTGTTACACTTGTTATGGATGCTATTTTAGAAGATAAAAAGTGCTTAATCAAGCAATTGATCGGCATTTGTAACAGAAGGAGGAATCTGTTATGGCAGTGACGAATTATTCAAAAAGTATCAAAGAGGATACCAAAAAATGGCTCACATTAGCTACACTCGAATTATTAAAAACAACACAATTATCAAAACTGACAGTTTCTGAAGTAGCTAAGAGATCAGGTGTGAGTAGAATGGCATTTTATCGGCATTTTACTGATCTAACACAAGTGTTGACCGAATATTATGAACCCAAATTTCAAGCTATTTTTGATAAAACAATCAACAAAGTTAGTCATGAACAGAAAATTGATGATTTGTCTGAATTTTTTCAAGAACTGACACCAGATTTCCAAGCGGCTATTGAAGGAGGTTACAAAGAGATTATCTTTCAACTCTTTAGTCAACAAATGGCCCGCTTTTACGATGAAACGACCACTGGGGAAGATTGGGAAGGAAGTAAACGTTACTACTGGATCAAATTCATGTCAGCTGGCATCTTTGAAGTGTGGTTGAGTTGGATCGAAACGGGACAGAAAGAAAGTATTTCAGCAATGACAGATTTAATTAAGGAATTTCATGAGTAGTTATTTCTTAAAAAACAAAATCTAAAATACCCATCCAATTTTTTGGTTGGGTATTTTTTTAGTTAACTAGCTATTTTACAAAAAAATGAATCCGCCTCCAAAAAAACTGTTGCAAAAAATAAAAGTCATGCTATAGTGAAGTTGAACCGGTTCAACTTATTTAAATGGGGGAGATTTACTAATGAGTTTTGTAGACAAGTTATCTGAAAAGTTATTACCAATCGTTTCTAAGATGAACAACCAGCGTCACTTACTTGCAATTCGAGATAGTTTTATCATTACGATGCCACTAGTAATGGCGGCGTCTGTCATGGTCTTGTTAAATGCATTGATTTTTTCTAATGCCTTTGTTCAACAATGGATTGACTTGAGTTTTCTAGCAAACCTGGCTTCCATCGTCAATAATGGTACGATGAGTATTTTAGCAATTGTTGTGTGTTATAACATCGGCTGGAATTTAGCAAATCATTACATTCGATCAGGTGAGATGAATGATCCGGCTTTTAGTGCAGTGCATGCAGGTGTGTTAAGCGTTGCTGTTATGTTTATTCTGATGCCGTTGAAAAGCAGTGTTACTTTGGTGGACGGTAGTACAGCTGAAGCAACTGGCGTATTTTTACAAAGTCTGACTTCTTCTTCCGGTCTAGCAACGGCGATGATTGCTTCCATTGTTGGGACAGAGTTATTTATGAAGCTAGCAAAAATCAAGAAGTTAAAAATCAAAATGCCTGATGGTGTTCCACCGGCAGTTGCTACTTCATTCAATTCTTTAGTTCCTGAAACAGCAGTTATTCTTTTATTTGCTATTTTTGTTTTTCTACTGGATAAGTTTACTGGTCTTGATTTTCCAAGTTTGATTGAATTAGCCATTCAAACACCTTTAAAAGCTTTCGTCTTATCTGTTCCTGGTATTTTATTTTTACAATTCTTCTCTGATTTTCTTTGGGTTTTTGGTATGCATGGTTCAAGTATTTTGGCACCAATTCGTCAAGCACCATTATTACAATCGATTCAAGAAAATATGGATGCTTTTTCTGCTGGAAAAGAAATTCCTAATATTATTACCGAACCTTTTACGAATGCATTTGGATTAATTGGTGGAGGAGGCTGTATCTTACCATTAGTGATTGCGATTTTGTGGGTTTCAAAACGACAAGAACAGCGACAAATCGCCAAGTTTGGTTTGACAACTTGCTTGTTCAATATTACTGAACCTGTGATGTTTGGGCTACCAGTCGTAATGAATCCAATTTATATGATTCCCTGTGCGCTTATTCCATCAATCAATTTAGTTATTGCTTATGTTGCAACAAGTGTTGGTTTGATTGAAAAAACAGTTGCTGCAGCACCATGGATTACACCGCCAGTAATCCAATCATTTATTGCAACTGGGGGCGATGTAAAAGCAGCTATTTTGACTGTGTTATTAATTATTTTAGACGTCTTTTTATTTGTACCGTTTGTATTAGCTGCAAATAAAGCACGACAAGAAGGAGCGGGGGAACTTGGCTAAGTATCCATATCAAAATCCAGAACTAACGATTCGCCAACGTGTAGAAGACTTATTGGCACGCTTAAGTCTTAGCGAAAAAGTTGGGCAAGTCAATCAGCATCTCTATGGCTGGGAGTGTTATAAAAAGGAACAAGAAGCTGTTGAATTAACAGAAAAATTTAAGAATCATGTTCAGTGGGGTGGTGGCTTAGGCGCACTTTACGGGTTGTTTCGTGCAGATCCTTGGTCAAAAGTTGATGATAAAAATGGAATTGCTGCAAAGGATAGTTGGAAGGTAGCAAACCAAGTGCAAGAGTACGTGATTAGCCATTCTCGTTGGGGAATTCCCGCTTTAATCGTTGAAGAGTGTCCTCATGGGCATCAAGGACTGGAAAGCATTTCTTATCCTACGAATGTTGGTCGAGGTAGTAGTTTTAACCTAGAACTAGTTGAGCAGACAAGTCGCTTAATGGCGAAAGAACTAGCAGCAAAAGGTGTGCACTTAGCATTAGTTTCAACCTTGGATTTATTAAAAGATCCGCGCTGGGGAAGGTCAGAAGAATGCTTTGGGGAAGATCCGATTCTCAGTGCACGAATGAGCGAAGCAATTGTTCAAGGTTTTCAAGGTTCTCTGATTTCTGATGAAATAGCTTTCTTGGATCAACGAGTGGCAGATATTAATCGGTCTAAAGAACAAATTGGTGTGGTCTTGAAGCATTGCATTGCACAAGGGGAGGCTCTTGGTGGTCATAATTCTGGAACTGTTCCAATTGGCAGACGAGAATTTGCAGATGTTTATACACCGTTATTAAAAAGTACACGTAATGCTGTCGGAGTAATGGCTGCATACAATGATATTGATGGTGTCCCTTGTCATGTGAACCATGAATTGTTTGAACAAAACCTGCGAGCAAAAATGGGGTTCCAAGGATTGGTCATGGCAGATGGGATTGCTCTGGATCGTCTGAATGATGTATATGAAAGCCAAACAGAAGCAGCTAGCCATGCATTAACTGCTGGGATTGATTTAAGTTTGTGGGATGAAACTTATACTCGGATTGAAGAAGGTGTGTTGGAAGATGTGATTGACGAAACCATGCTTGATCGGTCTGTCCGACGCATTCTAGCAATTAAATTTTTATTGGGATTATTTGAAGATCCTTTTATCAAAGACCCGAAAGATCAATGGGAAGAGTTATTGACAGAATCAAGAAAATTAAATCAACAGTTGGCAGAGGAAAGCTTAGTTCTTACTAAAAACAATGGTGTGCTTCCGCTAAATCCAAGCGGGAAAAAAGTTGCTGTTATCGGACCGAATGCAGATAACTTGTATCATTTGTTGGGTGATTATTCAGCTCCACAAACAGAAATCCAATTAGAAAAAACGGTTTATCGGGAAATCAAGCAGCTATTTTCTTCAGCGACTGTTACGTATGCCGAGGGTTGCGAAATTCGAAATGAAGTATCACAAGAAGCAAAAATCGAAGAAGCACTTCAAGTAGCAGGAGAGGCAGATCTAATCATTACTGTTTTAGGTGGCTCAAGTGCGCGAAATTTCGATATGGAATTTTTACAAAATGGCGCGGTCTCATCAAAAGGGGTAAATATGGACTCTGGAGAAAATGTTGATGTCGCCTCGTTATCTTTAGGAGGAAAGCAAGAATTCCTCTTAACTGAACTGTCAAAACTTGAAAAACCACTCGTTTCAGTAGTAATCCAAGGTCGTCCATCTGACTTGTCATTGGTCGAAGCAGTGTCTGATGCTGTTTTGATTGGCTGGTTTCCAGGCCAAGAAGGAGGAAAAGCAATCGCGAAGACATTACTCGGACAATCAAATCCAAGTGGTCGTTTAAGTGTTACTTATCCTAGAAATAGTCAGCAATTACCTGTTTATTATTATCAGAGAGATGCCTCAAAACAAGAGAATTATTATGATTTAAGTGGCAGTCCACTGCATGATTTTGGGGAAGGGTTAAGCTATACCACGTTTGCTTATTCAGCACTTCAATGCAAAACAAATGTTGACAAACTAACGGTATCCGTTAAAGTTAAAAATAAAGGAACGATTGCTGGCAAAGTTAGTTCGCTTGTATTTGTCAAACTCCTTGGAGGATCTGTTATTCAGCGTAAAAAATTGCTGAAAGCTTTTAGCAAACATGAATTAAAAGCGCAGGAAGAAAAAACGGTGACGTTTGAGTTGTCTCCAGAGGATTTTCAATATGTAGGTGCAGACAATTGCTGGCATTTCGCCAAAAAAGCAAAAATCATGGTTGGTGATCAGGAGGCAGAAATCAATTGTGATTGGTAGGAGTGGGAGAAATGGCATCAATTAGAGACGTTGCTCAACTTGCTGGTGTTTCAGTAGGAACAGTATCACGGTACTTGAATGGTCAAAAATTAAGACAATCAAATGTTGAAAAAATTACTTCAGCGATCAAAGTTTTAGACTATAAAGAAAATATTATTGCCAAGGGGCTTAAAAATAATCGAAGTTTTTCCATTGGCTTACTGATGAACAGTATTTCTAGTCGATTCGGCTCAGAAGTTGTGTCAGGAATTGAAAAAGTTGCTGAAGCAAATGGTTATAGCATACTACTTAGTGGTTTTTCGAAAAGTGAAAAGCAAATGGATGAGAAAATTGATTATTTGTTGAAACACTCCGTGGATGGATTGATTGTCTTTTTATCAAGTGAAGAGTGGATTGACATGGAAAAATTAGCACAAGTCAACGTCCCAATTGTCTCTTTGAATTATCCAGATCCATTGAACAATGCAGATGTCATTTTATTGGATGATCGTGAAAGTGTCTCAAATGTGATTTCTGATTACATTGCTAAAGGCCATCAAAAAATCGGTTATATCACTGCTCCGCAAACAGATTACACAGCAAAAGAACGACTGTTAGGCGCAAAAGATGCAGTCGAGAATCACCCCGAAGTAGCACTTGAAATTTACGAAGGGGATTACACCAGAAGGAGTGGCTACCAAGGAACAAAAGAATTATTAATGGCAAATGCAACAGCTATCTTTGTCAGCAACTACAATATGTCTCTTGGATCCTTAGAATGTTTTAATGAACAAGGAATTTCTGTAAAAAAAGACATTGCCTTTGGTCATTATGACTATTTATCTGAAGGGGAGCAAAGTATTTTACCGCGGGTCACGATTAATCCGCCAACCGAAAAAATTGGTGAAACGGCAGCAACGATTATCCTTGAACGAATCAAAGGAATACCGGAAAACTTGCCATCTGAAAAACAAACAATTATTCTGAATAACCAGATTTTAGGGATGACTACTGAATAATAGTGGAAAAGTTTATTTGATAAAAGGAATCGGGAAGAACTAGTAGTTGATTTCATAGGAATGATGAAAGACGTGCGAGATCAAATGAGGTCTCGGCGTTTTTTGTTTGCGGTGAAAAACGACTTAAATGAGTATTGTTCTCATTTTTTTGAAAAAAGTGAAAATTTACTGGATTTTTTATTGATATTTCCGTTTTTCCATGCTATTTTCTTTTTTGAGGTGAAAGGAAAATGATTGAAAATAAAAAGAAAATATGGTGGCTATCTATGTTGCTTGGCACACTAAGCGCCTATGGCCCCTTACTACTTGATACTTATTTACCAGCTTTACCAGTGCTAGAAACGGACTTTGGCATCCCGACATCAATGGTTCAGTTAAGCTTGACCATGTGTTTAGCAGGACTCGCATTTGGTCCATTGTTTATTGGCGCAATCAGTGACCGTATTGGGCGGAAGAAACCACTTCTATGGGGCATTGGTATTTCTGTCATTGCCTGTTTATTATCAGTATCTGTCACAAATATTTGGTTATTTTTAGGCTTACGTTTGATTCAAGGAATTGCTAGCTCAACTGGCGTTGTTCTGACGCGAGCAATTGCAAAAGATTTATTTTCTGGAACTCAATTGACTCGATTCATTGCAATGTTGATGGCAATCAATGGTATTTTTCCAATTGTTTCTCCTTTACTGGGTAGTTTTTTCTTGAGCTATTTTTCTTGGCGAGTTATTTTTATTTTTCTTGCAGTAATTGGTTTGTTATTATTTTTAGGTATTCTAATCGGGTTTAAGGAAACGCATGAAGTCCAATTGACAACTGAAAAAGTTGATCAAAGAGCAGGTTGGCAAGCAGTATTCAGCGATCGGCCATTTATGATGTTCGTGCTGATTCAAGGTTTCGTTTATGCAGCGATGTTTTGTTACATTTCTGGTTCGTCCTTTATGTTACAAAATGTTTTTGGTTTGTCGGATAAAATGTTTAGCTTGATTTATGGAATCAATGGAATCGGAATTGTAGTTGCAGCAGAACTTGCTGGTGTGTTATCGAAGAGAATGAGTAGCTTCCGTCAGCTAGGTTGGGGAGTAGGTCTTGGTTTTTTAGGTAGCATTTTGGTGATTATTAGTGGCATCCATACAAATCACTTGTGGTTAGCTCTGCTTGGGTTGTTGTTAGTCGTATCGACATTGGGGTTAGTAAATGCAGTGGTAACAACAATGGCGATGGAAAGGCAAGGCAAACATGCTGGGATTGCTTCTTCCGTACTTGGATTAGGAATGTATGCAATCGGGATGGTCTTCACGCCGCTAGTAGGAATCATGGGAAGCAATACGTATTTACCTTTAGCTGTATTGATTTTTATTTCTGAAGCATGTGCGGTTATTTTATATAGAATGTTAGGAAGAGATATCTTTTCGAAAGAAAAAAAGAAATCACTGTTAAAAAATTAGTTAAGTAAAAGTGGCTGAAACAAAAGGCTGGCTTTCGTTTCAGTACGTAATTGAATGTTGAAAAGAGGAGAGGCTGGACAGCGTTCTGGCCTTTTTTGTGTAAAAAAGACGCTTTCTGGTATCTGAAAACGTCTAAAAAGAGGATAGAATATTTTTTACCTGTTTTTGCCAGAAAATCAGCAATCTTCTTGTCTAAGTTGATAAAAATGAAGCTGGTTGTGTGAAGGTGATTGCTCATTGTTAGTGAAATAAACAGAAACCTTCGTTAAAATAAATTTTGTTCTTGTAAAAGACGAACGTTATCCAGTTCGTTTGAAAAAAATAAAGTTTTTTTGTTGATTTTCTAGTTGGAAATGCTAAACTAGATAAAATGCCTTTGAAGGAGCGATTATCTTGAATTTAGAAATGACCTTTGCCAACCATACTTTTGCTAATCCGTTTATGAATGCGTCTGGTGTTCATTGTATAACGGTGCAAGAAATGCATGAACTAGCAAGCTCAGATGCTGGTGCGATGATTACTAAGAGTTGCACGATCCCAGAGCGTGCAGGAAATCCTGAACCACGATACTATGATGTAGCGTTAGGGAGCATCAATTCGATGGGGTTACCTAATTTAGGTTTTGCTTATTATTTGGACTACGCACTTCAATATGAAAAAGAAAATCCAACTGCTGCTCCGTTATTTTTCTCAATTGCGGGAATGAGTGTAGCAGAGAACTTAGAAATGTTAGAAATGATCGAAAAAAGTGATTTTCGTGGAATCACAGAATTAAATCTTTCTTGTCCTAATGTTCCAGGGAAACCACAACTTGCTTATGATTTCGATGCCACTTTTGAAACACTTAAACAAGCATTTGCCATTTTTACAAAACCATTGGGCGTGAAATTACCACCATATTTTGACTTTGCTCATTTCGATGCGATGGCAGATATCTTGAATCAATTTCCTTTGACCTACGTTAATGCAATCAATAGTGTGGGGAATGGGTTATATATCGATCCTCAAAGTGACACGGTAGTAATCAAACCGAAGGACGGGTTTGGCGGAATTGGTGGCGAGTATATCAAACCAACTGCTTTGGCAAATGTTCGTGCTTTTTATACTAGATTAAAACCTGAAATTCAAATTATTGGGACTGGTGGGATTTGTAATGGACAAGACGCCTTCGAACATTTATTGTGTGGCGCAAGCATGTTGCAAATTGGAACGCAATTGCACAAAGAAGGACCAGAAATTTTTACTAGAATAATCAAAGAATTAGCAGAAATTATGGAAGTAAAAGGGTATCAATCAATTAGCGAATTTCAAGGGAAATTACGAACTATTTCATAAAACTCAACAAAAAAACGTGAGGCAATTGTGCCCCACGTTTTTTTGTTTACGTTTATTCTTCTAAAGGTTTATTTTTTTGGGAATGTTTTGCTAATAGTTCGCGTAAAGAGCTAACATCCTTGTTGGTTTTGAAATTATTTGTGATATAAAGATCGGTATATCCAAAATCACAAAGAGAGATAGTGGAGTTAGTAACCAGAATATCATAAGACTTACCAAACTCAGCGATTTCACACGTGATGAAAAAATGGTTTTCAAATTCAGTTTTGACCATTTCCACCATGATGTTACTGTAAAGATAATCATCACTTGAGTGGACGCCAATCGTAATCTGATTTGTTGAAAAACGTTTTATCTGATTAATGAAATAAAGGTAGATACGAGTTACTAGTTGTTTAGTAGTATCTAATAAAGCTTTTTCAACTAAAATTTCTCCTTCATCTACGATTTGATTTGCAAGTTCGAAGTTAGGAATAAAGGTGGTTGCTTTTAGTAACCGTTCAGAAATAATTTTTTCTTCAAGAAAGGTGATACTTCCTCGAAAGTAGAGAAGTGAACCATGTATTTGTGTCAAATAGTACTTCCAATTAGCAATAAATGTTTCGTCAATTTTCTCTTGGCCAAGTTGATAGTCAGATTTAACTTTGCTTACTACCAGTTCATTCAGTGCGATGATTTTAGGGTTGCTGGTCGGCCAGTAGCCATCTTCTAAAATCATTGCAACATCAAGTGGCACTATCGACATAGAAGAGATGAATAGGTATAAATAAATTGCATTATGGGGTGAACCAAAGACAGCAGAGTGACTGAGTGAAAAAAAGTAAGCATCACGCACAATCTGATAAATAGAATCTTCTGTCTGATAGTCAAAAAAAGTTTCCAAAATAGGACTTGAATCATTTAAAGATTGCTTTAAAATACGTGTTTTTAAGATCCGAATCCAAAGGTATAGCTTTAATTTTGCTTCTCTTGTGAAAGTTTGTTTTAATTTCTTTTCCAAGTAATCTGCAAAACGCATGGCGCTTACGTCATTTGTTTTCCCTTCCAATTCGTCTAGCGGGACACCTACCCAAAATAATTGATAGAAAAAATAACAAATTTGTAGTTCGTCGCCAATGATGGTTCCTTTGCGAATCTGAATATCAAATTCTTTAATTTCTTTGTTTAATTTTTTTAGGTGACGATAAATAGCAGCTTCACTTAATGAAACGCTGTGACTTAAATCAACGATTGAATAACTTGGATGTTGATATAGATAGATGAGAATTTGATAGTCAACCGAACGATTCAAATAATAATAATAGAACTTGTCTAAGCTGGTGTGATTATCCTTTTGAAGTGTGATACTGTTGTGTATTTTATCGTATGTAAGAGATAACCCGATATTTAATTGCTCGAGGGTAGAGCCGACTTCTTCAATATTTGTTTCAAAAAGGAATCGAGTGAGTGCTAATTCTTCAATCATTGTTGTGGTGCTTGTCTTAGCATTATAATCCAATAAAAAATGGACCATTGAAATTTGAATACGACTATTTTTATCCAATAAATTCAAAAGGTTCAAAATCAACACCTGCTTTTCACATTTTTAGTAAGACTTAGTTCATCACACATAACACGGAATTTATAAATAACAACAATATATATGGATCTAGCATAGATAATTATAACATCAATTAAAAAAAAGCAAAGAATATTTTCTGGGCGCTAAAAATGTTTTTTTCTTCACAATGAACGAAACCAACGAGAAAAAACCTTAGAAAAAGGGAGACTGGGACAAAATTAGTTCCAGTCTTTTTCTTTTCCGTCAATCAGTTTAGATGAAAAGAAGAGCAGATATAACTTGGGTGAGCAAGTGAATTTCGTCCTAACTCTGAAAAATAATTTTTGGAGATTTGGTTTCTGCTTTTTTTAAGCAAGCATTTTTACGTACATACTGTATGAATTGATGAGTAATAGCTTTCAACAAAAAAAGAAGAACGATTACTAACGGTTTTCTCTTTTGGTTTTAAGGTTTCATGTTTAAGTTACTTTTTCAAATAATAGGTAGTAATCAAAATATCTTGCTGGTGGTTACCAAATCCAGTACCGAACAATGTTAATCCTCCTTGATGCTTGGCATCATCTTCAACAGAAAAGCGTAATTTGATAAAAGATAGTTCACGTAGCTTCAAGTCTTCGATCGTCACATCAGAATAAGCTTCACCATCAATTCCGGTATCTAATTTATTGATGCGAAGATGCTTTAAAAGACCGTATTGACTGAAACTATCGTTCCACCATTCGGGCGTATAGCGTCCACGAATATCTGAAAAATTTCCAGGGACAGTGTAGACAGCTACTTTGACATCATTCACGTAGATGGAGATATCACTTGGCCAAACATTATTTGATAACGGAAATTCTGATGCAATTTCAAAACTAATTTCAAGCATTTCAGGTGTTTCATTTTCTTGTAATAAATTAGGTATTTTATACTCAACAAACCCACTACTGAACCATAACAATGACGCATCAACTCGTTTGGCGTCCATAAAATATTTCGGGTCATCTGCTTTACCAACCACATCTTCAATCGTCGCTAATCCACAAGTAGGTGTAACAGAAAAATCAGTAAAATGACCAAGTTTCAGGTTAGTAGAATAACGTTGAAATTCTTGATAAATTTTCTCTGGAAAACAAATATTAATATCATCGACTTTAAGGTAGACCATTTTTTTATTTCGATTGGCACCAACGCCACGCTCAGAATGTATCAAACCTGCATCTTCCATTTTTTGAATGTGTCTAGTGGTGATCGCACTACTGATTTCCAAATGTTTCGCAATCTCACCAATACTTTTTTTCTCGCTCCCGATAAATTTTAAAATTTCCAAACGGGTAGCACTAGCGAGGCATTCAAAAACAGGCAATGAACGTTCATCTAAAGAAAGTTCCATAATTTTCCATCTCCTATTTAACTAAAAAGTTAACAGATTATCTCTCAGTACGATTATATCCCAACACCTATTTAACTGTATAGTTGTTTTTGATAAACGTTGACAAAATAGTGTTGACTGCGCTTACATACGATGCTAATTTAGCAATGTACTAGTTGTTGAAAATAAAAAAATACTAAATGGTTCATTAGCCTAAAAATAATTTCGGTTGAAAATTAACTATTTAGTAAAATTGAGAGAGGGACAGAAAAATGAAAAAATTATTAGGTATGGCATTGGTGACGGGCGCTTGTTTGATGACATTAACAGCATGTGGCAGTTCTGGAAGTACGGGGTCGGCAAATGAAAAAGAAATCGTTTTTTGGAATCCATTCACAGGGGCGGACAGTTCAAACGTCAAGGCAATGATTGATGAGTATAACAAAACAGACCCTGAATATAAAATCAAAAATGTCTCGTTAAAAGAAACAGATATGTATACCAAAATCCCAACGGTCGTTAACTCAGGGAAAAATATCCCGGATTTGAATATTGTTCATGCAGAGCGAATTAAGCAGTATAAAGACAACGACATGCTAGAAAATTATGATGAAATTTTGGCTGATTTTCCCGAAGTCAAAGCCGAAAATTACGTGACTGAAGCATGGAATTTGGGTGAATTGGATGGTGTGCGATACAGCTTGCCACTTGATATCCACAACTGGGGAACTTATTACAATAAAGAACTGCTAGAAAAATATGCACCCAATGCTCTGGATGACAACATCTTGACATTTGATGAGATCAAAGAGGCAGGCGAAAAAGCAAAAGCTGATGACGTTCGAGGCGTAGCTGTTACTTGGATGAAACCCAATTACTTATCTACATTCAAGCAAGCGGGAGGCGAATTAACGGAAGATGGAACGGCACCAACCTTGGATACACCAGCGGCTAAGGAAGCAATGAATGCATGGGCTGATTTATATCAAGCTGGAGTTACAACAAAAGATGGGGAAGACCCAACGCAATTATACTTAGCTGGAAAACTACTCTTTTTCCCAGAAGGCATTTGGCTACAAAATAATATCAAAGATGCAAAATTTGAGTGGGGATTGACCAATTCACCACAACTAACAGCTGACGCAAGTAAAATAGTCAATTGGGCATCTTCCCATCAATTTGTGATGTTCAAGAACAAAGATCGTTCCGATGAGAAAACAAAAGGAATCATGGAATTTATCAATTGGTTGCGGACGAATTCACTTGAGTGGGCAAAAGCGGGACAAAATCCAGCAACGTTAGCAATTTTAGAGAATGAAGAATACCAAAAGATGCCACAATCATTCTTCATTGAAACACCTGAACAACAAGCAACACTTTCAATCTTTGACTATAAATATAATGGTTATGTTTCAGAGTACATTGATGCGCATGGTTTTGATACGATTTTTGGGAAACAGTCGGTGGCTGATTTCACGAAAGGGATGCAAAAAGAAGTTGTCGATAAAATTGCCAAGGATAGTTCCAATAAATAAATTTTTTTCACAAGTTATTTTGATTCAAGAAAGGATTGCGCAGTTATGATGACTTCTACGGAAACGATGTCAAGTACAGGCAAGGTAATCAAGAAAAAGAAATGGCTGCCTTGGATGTTCTTGGCACCACACTTAACGATTTTTACAATTTTTTTCTTACTACCTGTCATTTTTGGTTTGTATATTTCTTTAACAGACTGGGACTTATTCAACTCGCCGACATTTGTTGGCTTAGCTAATTATCAAGATCTTTTGTTTAATGAACAGTCTACTTTTTATGAACAATTGCGGATTGGGTTAAAAAATACATTTTTATTTGTTCTGTTTTCAGTGCCGAGCTGTATTATCGTTCCGTTGATTTTAGCAGCAGCATTAAATACGAAACCAAAATTAGCAAAACTATTTCAATCACTGTTTTATTTACCATCACTCTTTGCCATTTCTGCCGTAGTAATCATTTGGACGCTAATTTTTAATGTCAACTATGGTCCAATCAACACGATTTTACAATCTGACATTCCTTGGACTGGGACACAGCCCTATGCCTGGATTGCGTTAGTGGTTGTAACAGTTTGGTGGACAATTGGTGGAAATATGATTATCTATCAAGCAGCATTAAATGGCATTTCAAAAGATTTTTACGAGGCAGCCGATATTGATGGCGCTACGACGTTACAAAAATTTTTTAAAATTACTTTGCCAGCAATCAGAGGACAGATTTTATATACCGTAGTAATGACAACGATTGCACAGTTTAATGTTTACGGACAACCGCTAATGTTGACAGGTGGTGGACCAAACAACTCAACGCGAGTCTTATTGATGTATATCCAACAAAATGCGTTTGGTTCAGGACAATCAATTGCCGGAATGGCATCTGCGATGGCAGTCATTTTAGGTCTCTGTATCATGGTCGTTTCTGCGATTCAATTTAAGTTTTTACGAAAAGAGTAGGGGGAGACAAGATGAAGAAAAAGTCAATGTCTAAACTAATGGCATTTTGCTTTTTGCTTGTGATGGGGATTGTTTGGATGATTCCATTACTGTATGGTGTGTTGACATCATTTAAATCTGAGATGGAGCTGATGACAGCGGGGTTTAAGTTATTACCAATTGAATGGGTCTTAACGAACTACACAGAACTTTTAGTGAATAATTCAAGTACACCGTTAGTTAAATGGTTCTTTAATTCGTTATTCATCTCTGTTTCTCATACTCTTTTGGTGTTAGTTGTCGTCTCATTTTCGGCGTTTGCTTATAGCCGTTTAAGTTTTAGAGGTAAAAATGGACTTTTTTCCTTTTTGCTAGCAACGATGATGTTTCCGAGTGTAGTGAATTTGATTCCACTTTATAAAATCGTTGATATTTTAGGTTGGGTCAATACGCCATTGGCAATGATTGTCCCAGGAGCAGCTGGTGTATTCAACATTTTCTTAGTTAAGCAGTTTATGGATAATATTCCAAAAGACTTTGATGAAGCCGCACAGATTGATGGTGCGAGCGAATGGACGATTTTCCGTAGAATTATTTTACCTTTGATTAAACCAGTGTTATTAGTAGTAGCGTTATTTGCCTTTACGGGTTCTTGGAATGATTTCTTGTGGCCATCCATCGTATTTAATGATATTGAAAAAATGCCGATCACTTCAGGGTTACAACTTTTACAAGGCATGTACCAAGCGCAACCAACCTTGTTGATGGCGGGCGCTTTGGTGGCGATTATTCCGACTTTTATTTTGTACCTATTTGCTCAAAAATATTTTTTACAGTCGATGTCTTTATCTGCTGGTGTGAAAGGATAAGAGAAAATGGAACGAAAAAGAGAACGACAATTGATTCGAATGATGGGAATCTGGCAAATCCTTGATGGGGTGGTAACAATCGGAATTTATGGCTTGTACCAGCAACAAATCTTTTCTGGTATGGTCGAAAGTCATTTAGCACAATTGAAGGCAATTGATGCATTATTTGGGAATGTTTTCTTATTTGTCTGTACGTTTGGCACGTTATTGATTGGTTTAGGATTAGCAAATTTAGTCATTAGCCAACGATATGTAAAAGACAATCAGGTGAATATAAAAATAGGTGTGTACTTATTAGTTCAAGGCTTATTCTCTTATTTGATTCTGGACATCATTAGTTTGGCGTTAGGAATGACAGCAGGAATTATTTTACTTGCTAGAAATAAGGGAATTAAATTGAACGTTCAAAAATCTTAGTTGGGAGTTAAAAATATGATGCGTGAAGAGTATCCTCGTCCGCAATTTGTCCGTGAACACTTTGTCAATTTGAACGGAGTCTGGTCATTTGCTTTTGATGATGAAAACATTGGAATAAAAGAAAGGTGGTATTGTACACCTGAAAAACTTGATCAAACAATTGAAGTACCATTTGTTTATCAATCAGAGTTAAGTGGGATCAACCAACGTCAAATTCATGATGTTGTCTGGTACCAGCGAACATTTTCTTGGGAAAAACGGGAACAAAAAAGATGTTTCTTACATTTTGGTGCAGTGGATTATCGAGCGGATATTTATGTTAACGGTTGTTATGTTGGAAATCATCTTGGTGGGCAAACGTCATTTTCATTTGATATTACTGACTTTTTAATAACAGGAGAACAAAGTTTAGTTGTCCGTGCTTGGGACCCGCACGACGATGAAACGATTCCAAGAGGAAAACAATTTTGGGAAGCAGAGTCAAGAGGCATTTGGTATACGAATAGCACAGGGATCTGGCAAACCGTTTGGTTGGAAGAGGTGTCAGAAGAACATCTCGAAAAGATCGAATTAACACCAGACATTGACCAAGGAAATGTCTGTCTTGCGCTCACCGTACCAGCTGCGGCTGTTGGCCGAACGTTGCGCTATCAAATTTCGTTTAAAGATATCGTAATTTGTGAAGATCAGCTAACCATTTTTTCAACTTTCACCAAACGTTGGATTGATATTTATAATCAAAAAATTTTCCGTACCAACTTTCATGACCATGGGTGGACTTGGTCGCCTGAAAACCCAAATCTGTTTGATATTCGTTTTGAATTAGTTGATGGGAAAGAAGTGTTGGATCAAGTAACTAGTTATTTTGGGATGCGTAAAATTCATGTTGAAAACGGAATGATTTTCTTAAATAATCAACCCTATTATCAAAAGTTAGTATTAGACCAAGGCTATTGGCCTACGGGATTACTGACAGCTCCCGATGATAAAGCATTGATCAAGGATATTGAGTTAGCGAAGGAAATGGGATTTAACGGTTGTCGAAAACATCAGAAAGTGGAAGACCCACGATTTTTATATTGGGCAGACCAGCTAGGTTTTCTCGTTTGGGGAGAATGTGCATCCGCGCCTATTTATACGTCAGACGCGGCTTCTAGGCTGACCAAAGAATGGGTCGAGATTATTGAACGTGATTATAATCATCCGTCCATCGTAACGTGGGTTCCGCTAAATGAAAGCTGGGGAATTCCGGAAATCCATTTGAATACGCAACAACAAAGTTTTTCTAAAAGCATCTACAACTTTTTGCATGCGTTAGATACAACTCGTTTGGTTATTTCTAACGATGGTTGGGAAATGACTGAAACAGATATTTGCGCGATTCACAATTATAATCATGGTGAGGAAACTGAAACTGAAAAATACAATCATTTTAAACGAAGTTTAGCAAGCGTTGATGGATTGATCAACCATCCACCAGGGAAATGGGCAATTTTTGCTCAAGGATTTACCTATCAGAATCAACCGATTTTGTTGACTGAATTTGGGGGTATCGGCTATCAGGTGCAAGGTCAAAAAGGATGGGGTTATACTTCCGTAAATGACGGCACACAATTTCTTGCGGATTATAGTCGGATTATGCGAGCAGTTTATGAATCTAAAGCATTATGGGGTTATTGTTATACGCAGTTAACAGATGTAGAACAAGAAATTAATGGCTTGCTTACTTATGATCGACAAGCAAAAGTTTCTTTAAAGAAAATTAAGGAAATTAACGATCAATATCATCCAGAACGCATTTCTATTAAAAATCAATGGAGAAACGAGGCAGAATATGAATAACCTTCGACGAGAACACCCACGCCCACAATTCATTCGAAAAAATTGGACTTTGCTTGACGGCACTTGGGCATTTCAATTTGATGATGACAATCAAGGAATCCAACACCAATGGTACAAAGGAATTCCCAATACCGTTCTGATTACTGTACCTTTCACTTATGAAACAGAATTGAGTGGTATCAATGATCCTGCCCATCATTCTGTTGTATGGTATGAGAAGACAATTGATTTAGAGGAGCAAAAAAAGTACACCTTATTATTTGAAGGCGTTGATTATTTTAGCCAAATCTGGTTGAATGGCAAACAGATTGGCTCGCATCAGGGAGCTTACGAACGTTTCGAATTTGATTTAACGGAAGCGCTACCCGGTAAAAATCATTTGGTGATTCGTGTGGAAGATTCGCTTGCGGAGGACCAACCACGAGGAAAGCAGCGATGGTTAACGGATAATTTTGGTTGCTGGTATGTTCAAACAACGGGGATTTGGAAATCGGTTTGGTTGGAAGAACAGCAGTCAGAAATCCGATTGGCGTCAGTTAAAATGACGCCAGATTTAGCCAACGATCAGATTGTTTTTGAGCCACTTGTTAAAGAAGGGGCTACTTATCCAAAAAGAAGTTATTTATTTGAAGCGGAAGTCTCATTTGCTGAACAATTAATTAGTTCACATCGAGGATTACTAACTCATTCACTCACCCCAATTTCATTGCAAACAAAAGTCAAAGAGGACGGTTGCTGGGGAACGAAAGTCTGGTCGCCAGAAACGCCGCATTTATATGATGTCACTTTCCGTCTTTTCACTGAAGAAGGTGACTTATTAGATGAAGTATCCAGTTATTTCGGCATGCGTGATATTTCTATCAAGAAGGGACAAGTTTTATTGAACCATCATCAACTCTATCAGCGATTGATTTTGGATCAGGGTTATTGGAAAGAATCAGGAATCACACCGCCTTCGCTTGAAGCGCTGGAAGTAGATCTTGATCGGATTATAGAAATGGGTTACAACGGGTTAAGAAAACATCAAAAGATCGAAGATGAACGTTTTTTATATCTATGTGATGAAAAAGGTTTGTTGGTATGGTCTGAGATGGCATCAACTTATTTGTTTAACGATCAAGCAATGGAACGTTTTGTTGATGAGTGGCAAGCAATTATCCGCCAAAATTACAATCATCCATCAATCATTACTTGGGTACCATTTAATGAATCTTGGGGAATCAAAGGAATTGAACACGATCAACGACAACAACACTTCACTGAAAGTATCTACTATTTAACGAAATCTTTTGATAAACAACGACCAGTAATTACAAATGATGGTTGGGTCCATACCATTTCTGATATTTTGACATTACATGATTATGAAGAATATGGTGAACGTTTCACAGCACGGTATGAAAATAAGAAAGATTTTGTAACTAATGAACATCAGTTTAATCAAGATTTTTATGCTTTCGCTGATGGGTATCAGTACCAAAATCAACCAATCATTATTTCTGAATTTGGTGGGATTGCTTTCACAACCGAAAAGGCAGAAGACTGGGGTTATGGGAATCAAGTGAGGAATGAGAAACAATTTATGACACGTTTTGATGCCATCCATCAAGCGATTCAGGAGTTACCATTTATTACGGGGTATTGTTATACACAATTGACAGATGTTGAGCAAGAGGTAAACGGACTGTTAACTACGGATCGAAAACCAAAAGTTGATTTAGCTAAAGTGAAAGAAATCAATACAAGAAGAGTGAAGTAAGTCAAAAATAGTTGCGAATTAAAGTTGGGTTTAGTCACGGATGAAAGTGATGCCCAACTTTTTTATTGTTTAAAAGTTTGTGCACAAATGTGCAAGCGTATTCATTGTTTTGTATAGAAACTTATGGGAGAATAACTTGGGAAAAAAGGAGGGTCTAAAATGAAAGATGCGATCTATCTATCTCAAGCATTGAAAGAGAAGCAATTCAGCCAACAAGAGTTTCTTGAAGAAACAGCGAAAAAAGCAAAAAAACTGAATCCCGAATTAAATGCTTTTGTGACATTTGCTACTACTGATTTGCCTCAAAAAAAGACTGATTCATTATTAGCGGGAGTTCCTTTTCCGTTGAAGATGCTAGGGCAAGAGAAAAAAGGTTGGTTGGCGACATCTGGTTCTGTTTTGTTCCAAGATCATCGTGCTTCGATGAATTCAAACTATGTTCGACAAATTGAATCGCTTGGCTTGTTGCCGTTTGGACAAACGAATTCACCCGAATTCGGCTTTAAAAACATCACAGATCCTGTACTTTATGGTCCAGCAAGAAATCCATGGAATGTTGCTCATTCACCCGGTGGTTCAAGTGGTGGCGCAGCAGCGGCTGTAGCAGCCGGCATTGTGCCTATGGCGGGAGCAAGTGACGGTGGTGGTTCTGTTCGAATCCCGGCTTCCTTTTGTGGTCTGATTGGGCTAAAACCTTCAAGAGGAACGATGCCTGTGGGACCTTATGCATGGCGTGGTTGGCAAGGAGCAGCAATTGATTTTGGGTTAACGATTTCTATGCGGGATACGGAAGCATTATTTTATGGTTTACGTGGGACTGCTTCAGGTGCGCCTTATCAAGCATCACCAGCAGAATGGCAAACACATCCAGAGAAAAAAACGTTGCGTGTAGCGGTTTGTTCTGCCTCACCGATTGGTTCAACAATTAGTGAAGAAGCAAAACAAGCGATAAAACATGCGGTAGATTTTTTAGTTGAGCAAGGACATGACGTAGTAGAAGTTACTTATCCATTGGATGGTCGTCACTTGATTAATTCTTATTATCAAATGAATGCTGCTGAAACGGCAGCGATGATTACTTCGATTGAAGGAAGTCTTAAACGGTCGGTCAGACAAGAAGAATTAGAACCGATTTCATGGACGTTACTAGAATATGGGAAAAAAATCGCTGCTGCTACTTATATTGAATCCTTGCATGTTTGGGATCGTGCAGCGGTAACAATGGAAGAATTATTCCAAGAGTATGATCTGTTTCTTTCACCAACGACTGCGTTCTCAGCTCCAGAAATAGCAAAAGATTTACAAAGTGATCTGATTCGCGAGAAGATGAGTCAAGTTTCTGAACTGTCGGAAAAACAAGCATTTGATGTTGTTACGGAAATGTTTGAGGAAAGTTTGCAGATTACGCCTTATACTCAGTTAGCCAATCTAACTGGACAACCAGGTATCAGTTTGCCAACACATCTAACTGCTGAAGGGTTGCCATTAGGAATTCAGTTTATGGCAGCTAGAGGTCGCGAAGATCTTTTATTTACTATAGGAAAGTTATTTGAAGAAAATCAAAAATTTTATTTACCGAAAAATGTTCAATAGTGTGTGATTGTGATTCGTAGGAGGAAAAAATGAAAAAGTCAGTTTTTGCAATTATTTTAGTCAGTGGTTTATTCGCCTTAGCAGCTTGCGGCCAAGGAAGTTCTAAAACGTCAGAAGATAATAGTTTAAAGCAAGTGGAAGATAAGAAAGAAATGGTTGTTGCGACTTCAGGAACACTGTTCCCAGCATCTTATTATAACGATGATAATCAATTAGTTGGTTATGATGTTGACGTAGCAAAAGAAGTAGCGAAGCGTTTGGGTGTTGATATCTCGTTTAAAGAGTACAATGTTGATGGCCAAATTACTGCTGTATCTAAGCAAGCAGTTGACTTTGCAGCAAATGATTTTGGGATTACAAAAGAACGGGAGAAAAAATTCTCTTTATCTGATCCAATTAAATATTCTTTTGATAGTATGATCGTGCGTCAAAAAGATAATTCTGGGATTGCTTCTTTAGAAGATTTGAAAGGAAAGAAAGCTGCCGGTGAACCTAACACAAGTTATATGAAATTAGCAGAAAAATATGGTGCAGAATTAGTTACTTATGATAACGCGACGAATGATCAATATCTAACAGATGTTGCTAATGGACGAACAGATGTGATCTTAAATGATTATTACTTACAAAAGATGTCTGTAGCTGCGTTACCAGATATTCCAGTTAAAATTTTAGAAAACGTTTATTTCAATGCAAATAGTAGTGGCTTTTTGTTTAAAAAAGGGCATGATGCTTTAGAAGGAAAAGTGAACGAAACACTTAAGCAAATGAAAGAAGACGGGACATTGAAAACAATTTCTGAAGGTTATTTCCAAACCGATGTTTCAGTGAAACCAAAAGAAGAAATTGCTGAGACGGTGAGTGAATAATGTATTTTCCCGCAATTGATTTTCTTCTAATGTGGCAGTCCATCCCCTTTGTTTTACAAGGGCTGACTTATACGTTAGGAATCGGGGTCCTTTCTTTCTTATTAGGCAATGTTATTGGGATTTTATTAACAATACTTGGGTTAGTTCGCTGGCGACCTATTCGTTGGTTCGTCCGGTTTTATCTCTCTTTTTTTCGGGGAGTTCCTGCATTAGTATTACTTTTTTTACTGTATTTCGGCTTACCGTATCAACTGAGTGCCGTGACAGCATCGATTATTTGTTTTACGATTACAAGTAGTGCTTTTCTCGGTGAGATTTATCGTGGATCGTTAGCTGGTGTGCCTCAAGGACAATGGGATGCTGGCTTGGCTGGTGGTTTTTCTTTTTTGGGTGTTTTGCGTTATATTGTGTTGCCGCAAGCTTTTCGCATCTCGATTCCTGCACTAAGTAACGTAGCGATGGATTTGGTGAAAGGGACTTCTTTGGCAGCAACGATTACCGTTCCAGAAATTTTTCAAAAAGCAAAAATCATTGGTGGGCGGACATTTGACTATTTTTCGTTGTATATTTTAGTCGCTTTGGTTTATTGGCTGATTTGTATTGGAATTGAGAAAGTCCAACAACTATTAGAAAAGCATTATGCCAATCGTTTGATCCAATGAACATGAATAAATAATAACTGAAGTTGGGATAGAAAATGATCCTAGCTTCTTTTTTTATAAAAAATTGCTATTTCATTCTTCCTGTTAGATAATTTTCTTGAGAAGAAGTTATTTTTCGCACAATCTTCCTGCAAGAATGAGAAAAAAAGAGTCTTTTTCGAATAAGTTTTTGTCATGATGTGTTTCGTGCTACAATTTTTGTGCAAATAATTGAATGAACTGGGGGATAAACGTGAAGAAAAGAAGATTAGCTTTGTTAGGGCTTGGCTTATTTTTAGCAATTGGTATACAGACAGAACATGCACAAGCAGAAGAAATAGCAACAACTAGTGAAGGAAGCATTCCAATGTATCGCCTTTTCAACAAATATAGTGGTGAGCATTTATACACACGTAGTACGGGGGAAAGAGATAATTTGAAACGTGTTGGTTGGAATTACGAAGGTGTGGCATGGCAAGCCCCAACCAGTGGATCGCCCGTATATCGTTTATACAATCGCTATAATGGTGAACATTTTTATACGATCGATGCAGGAGAAAGAGATAAGATTTCCCATACTGGCTGGACCTATGAAGGGATCGCTTTTTATTCTTACAGTGGTGCTAATGGTGTACCAGTTACACGCTTATATAGTAAAAAAGTGAATTGGCATCATTATACGCTAGACAACAATGAGAAAAATATCATCAGCAAACAAGGGTGGAAAATCGAAGGTGTTGGCTGGTATGCAATGCCGAATAGCGCACCAGCCCCAGCCCCAAGCGAAGAAAAACTATTGAATGTGCCAGTTGTTTGGCAAGGAAATACGATGTTGTGTGAAGGTGCTTCATTACTACAAGGGTTACGTTATAAAGGAGTTACGAATCAAGACTTATTGACTTTCGTTAACTCGATGCCACGTACAAATGATAATAATCCATATCATGGATATTCTGGTGAATGGCGTCATAATGTTTCTGGTACTTATCAAGGAATGATGGCTGATCCGGTCGTCCAATGGGCGAAAAAAGTAGGTGGAAATACAGCAAATATTTCCGGAAAAGGAACGGCTGGAATTAAGAATGAGATTCGTAAAGGAAATCCAGTTGTTACTTGGATCACGTATAATTATGCTTCGCCGCAATTCAAACAAATGCCTTGGGGACGCGCCGTTTGGAATGGACATGTGGTATTAGTCGATGGGTTCAAAAATGGTGCATATCATGTTGTCGATCCTGTCTTTGGTGCAAAATGGATCAATGCGAGTACTTATGAGAATGCGTTTAATGTAACTGGTATGGCAGTAGCAGTTCGTTAATCAAATATGTTGAGAAAAGTTCGTTGGAGTGTGGCACTAGCTGTTGCACTCCTTTTTTGATTTACTGTTAAGTAGAGAAATAACTAGCCTTTTTGATTATCGTTGTGTAAAATAAACAAGATGATTAGGCGAAAATACGTTCGTGTCGGAGGCGAGAAGATGAAAACATCCTTAACAATTGATATGGAGGAATCACTTTACTACTATTGTCTTGAACAAGGTGGGATCGTGGTAGAAGAGGTGACGATGCCAGAAGAACAAGGAATTGTGGATACGTTATGTTGTCTAACAAAAGCAGATGGAACGCGTGAATGGCGTTGTTATGAATTAAAAGTAACAAAAGCAGACTTTCGTTCAGCGGCGAAGCTCTCATTTGTTGGACACTATAATTATTTTGTGTTGCCTCAGGAACTCTACGAAATTGTTCAGTCAGAGATTCCGGCTGAAATTGGTGTTTTTGTTTACCGACCTTATGTCTCGGCAGAAGAAATGCCTGCACCAGGAACGTTTGCAATTGCCAAAAAAGCAACGAAAAAAGAACTGTCAGTACCGGAAACAGCATTGACCAACCGTTTTATGGCTTCACTATTTAGAGAAGTTCGAAAAGCGAAACAAATGGAACGAGGGGTTAGATATTTTCCGACTGAACAATTATATAAAGAATTAAAAAGACGTTCAGATGAACAAAGTCCATTTTCGACTGAACGTTATTATGAACGTTTCATGGAAGATTTAAATAATCAAGCGGTAGAAGAATTACAAGAAGAGGTTCTTGCCTTGCAACAAGATTATGAATACCTACGCCGCCAACAACAAATTCGGCGTTTACCAACTGAGCCATTGGAGTGATCTTATGTATTATCCTTATTTACGTGGAAAACAATTTGATTTGTTAGCCTTAAAAGAAGCGATTAATCGTAATGTTTTATCAACTAAAGTTCAGCCAATCATTGAACCAGTACGAGATTCTGCGACACTAAAAAATGTTGTTGAACTTTTCCAGAAGAAAAAACAACCGTTAATCGTGATTGATAATCCACAGGTAGGTCAATTTAAATTATTTCAAGAACATCTATACCCGTGGACTGAAACGCAGAAGAGTTCCATTCGGCATGGGCTGATTTTGACACCACAAAATTTCCAAGAGATTGTGAACAATCCTCCTGAATGGCTGATTTTTGATGGACAGTACTATTTAAGAGAATCAGCAAGCTGGAAAAAATTGGCAAATAATGAAACAAAATTCGTTATTCCTGATAAGAGTCGCTTGCGAATTTGGCTACCAGAAAACAAAATCATTTTACGGGATTCGTTTCAAACAAAAAAATATGTCGAAAACTATGCTGAAAAGCCAGATGATTTTTTTAGTGACGATTACTTATTTCATCGAGAAGACGGCTATGTTGGTTTTGCTGATTTTACGATTGAAGGTAGTCGTTATTTTGATAAAGGGTATCCTAGTCGTGCGTTAGGCATTCATTTAACCTACGTTGATGCTTACGGAAATATCCGGGTGAAACATTTCATTTCTGATAGTAATGAGTCTGCAAAAGATCAAGCAGTCAAATTCTTCGAAGCAGCGGCAAAAATGAAAAATTGGGTTTGGCGCAATCAAGACCAACTGCTGATTACTTCAGGAATGATCGAGCTTTTGTTATTAGAAAAAAAGCAAAAATTTCCGGGCTTAGGTGTATTAAAAAAATGGTCCTTACTGCATCACTTAGAGCTAATGAGTCAGTTGGTGGAGCATCCAACAAACTGGCTGAAAGAAGTGACACAGACCAATCGCTTACAAGAACTAGACCAGTAAAAGGGAACCTACAGGAGGCAATGAAGATGTACCTTAGAAAAACAAGACCTGAAGACATCGAAAAAGTGATGGAAATCATTCAGGCGGCAACGCAATTTTTAGCAACACAAGGATTGCCACAATGGCAAAATGGGCAAGGCCCAACCAAAGAAATCATTTTAATGGATAGTGAAAAAGAGGAAAGCTTTGTTTTGATTGATGAGGAACAGATCGTTGGCACAGCAGCTTTAGTTTCAGGTGTTGATCCTGTTTATACAGCTATTGATGGTTCGTGGGAAGAAGTCACATCAAGTTATTTATCGATTCATCGAGTTGCAATTGATCCAACAGTTCGAGGAAAAGGCTTGGGAAAAAATTTACTGAAACATTTAGTAACAATTGCGGCAATCCAAGGAGTCAAAGATATCCGAATTGACACGTATCCGACCAATGAACCAATGAAAAAAACAATTTTAGCAGCAGGCTTCAATTATCGAGGAATGATTGAATTTCCATTTGAACATGGGGAAAGACTGGCTTATCAGTTGGTGATTTAGTAGGAAATCATTGGTGAATAAAAGTAAATCGTATTTTCTACTTTGAATACAAGCAAAAAGAAATCAGACACACAATCTGATTTCTTTTTGTTTAGCAAATAACCAAAGTATAATTGGAAACATTTATCTTGAAGTGTTTTCCTGTAAAACTTTTACGAGTTGCTGCTGGGCTGACTCGAAAGTTGTGTCATTTGAAATAATTGCAAGGGTGGGAATACTGGTTAGGCGCTGTAGTTCTTCTTGGTCACGTTCAAAAAGCGCTAGTCGTTTTGAACGCTCAGCTTGAGAATCCCCTCGATCTTCTAAACGTTTTTGCAAAGTTTCTTTTGAAATCGAGATGAAGATGGGGCGAATGCGCTCTCCAAAAATTTCATGAAGTCGCCAAAAACCAGAGGCTGTTAGTACAGCGTAACAATCAGCTTTTTTTAGTCGATTTTCGATCTCTAGTTTACTAGAGCCATAGTAATTTCCTGCGTATTCGTCCCATTCAGCAAATGCACCATCTGAAATCATTTCTTGAAATCTTTTTTTAGAGATAAAGTAGTAATCTTTTTCGTTCTGTTCACTAGGACGCTTTGAGCGACTAGTGTATGTGATGATTTTTTGATCTGGACGAAAAACGGAAGCAGCTAACGAAGTTTTCCCTGAACCTGATGGACCAATAATTACATAACAATGGGTCATAGTGTACCTCCTTATTAGTTAATAATATAACCCAATGACGCTTAAAATGAAAAGAAGAGACTGGGGAAAGTTTTCTCTCAGTCTCTTTCTTTTTAGTTAATCTAATTGCATGATGAGCTAAACAGAATGGTTTTAACCTCTTGTGTTTGGCTAATTTAAACTAATAAACCTGTAACGATAGCGCTAAGGAAGCTGACTAAGGTTGCAGTCAGCAAGATTTTCAAGCCATGTTTTGCGACCAAATTTCCTTTTTCTTCATTCAATCCTTTCATTGCACCAGAAATAATTCCGATAGAAGAGAAGTTTGCAAATGAAACTAAGAAAACAGATAAGATGGCTGTCGTTCTTTCTGTGAAATGGAAGTTTCCAGTTGAAAGTTCAGTCATCGCGACAAACTCATTGGTAACTAATTTGGTTGCCATGATACTCCCAGCATCAACTGCTTCATTCCAAGGAATACCACTGATAAAAGCAAGTGGGGCAAAGATGTATCCAAGGATTTCTTGGAAAGTAATGCCAAATAACCCGTTGAAAATGGCATTGATCATTGCAATCAATGCAACAAAACCAATCAGCATCGCTGCAACAGTCACTGCAACATGAAATCCATCTAAAATATATTCACCAAGCATTTGGAAAAATGTTTGATTTTTGTCTTCTTCAATAATCAACTCGTCTTCTTTTTGATCGAGTTCATAAGGATTGACGATCGAAGCCATAATGAAACCACCAAGTAAATTTAAAACAAGTGCAGTAATCACATATTTAGAATCAATCAACGCCATATAAGAACCGACGATTGACATTGAAACTGTTGACATCGCGGAAACGCTCATTGTGAACAAACGTTTTTCAGACAGAAAAGGTAGTTCTTTTTTTATGGAAATAAACACTTCTGATTGTCCTAAAATAGCAGAGGCAACCCCGTTATATGATTCCAATTTCCCCATACCATTGATTTTGCTTAAACCAAGACCAACTGCTTTCATAAATAAAGGCAAGATTTTGATATAACGTAAAATCCCAATAATTGCTGAAATAAAGACGATTGGCATCAAAACATTTAAGAAGAAAGGGAAGCTTCCTTTATTTGCGACACCAGCAAAAACAAAGTTGACGCCTTCGCCTGCAAAGGCTAGTAAATGGTCGAACAATTTAGCTGAAACAGAAACAACTGCATGACCTGCAGAGGTTCGCAAAAGCACAAAACCAAAAACTAATTGAAGCACAAACATAACAAGTAGTGGCTTCCATTTGATTGCTTTTTTATTACTGCTAATGAAAAAAGCAACTGCTAAAACTAGTATTAAACCGATAATTCCTAACAAATAACTCAAAAAATCACTCCTAACAAAATTCCGTCTAATTTTACCTGTTTTCATAACGAAATACTAACCTTTCAATTAAACTTTCATTGTTTTTTTAGAGTGAAGCGGATACAACATAAAAACCATTTGATTCTAAAAAAAAGTTTTAAAATGATGAGTGTTTTCGAGCATAAAAAAACCATATCGAACAAGAAAGTTCAATATGGTTTTGACAAGTTTCGTTCAAAACTTGATTATTGATAATACAGGTTTTCAGATGGATAAACTGGAGCACAGGTTAAATCGATTCCTAGTTGCTTCAATGTTTGTTCATCATTTTTATTCATCATAACAGTTGAATGCGCTTGGGCACCATCTAATTCACCGAGTTTTTCATAAGCAACTTGGGCAATTGGATTCGTTACTGCGCTAATGGATAAAGCAATCAAGACTTCGTTGATCGTTAATTTATCAATTGAAGAATGCAAAGCTTGTGATTTCATTCCTTGGATTGTTTCTAAAATCAATGGTGAAAGTAAAGGAATATCATCAGCGATATGAGCAAGATGCTTCACGGCATTCAAAATGACAGCTGAGGAAGCATCCATCAATTGACCCGTACGTCCAGTAATAATGACATTATCTGGAAGTTCAATTGCAATGACAGCAGTTGGATCTTTTGAAGGGTTTTGAATTGTCTTAGCATAATCATGAGCTGGAGTAACTACTTTACGGTCTTCGGGTCGTAAACCAACTTCTTCCATGATTAATTTGATGCGGTTGACTGCTTCTTCGTCAATTTGCCCTTTTTTAAAGTCACATTTTGTTTGGAAATAGCGACGAATGATTTCTTGTTTAGATGCTTCTTGAACAACTTCATCATCCGTGATACCAAAACCAACACGATTCACACCCATATCAGTAGGTGACAAGTAAACAGATTCTTTACCTGTGATTTTTTCAATAATACGTTTGATGACAGGGAAGGTTTCAACATCACGATTATAGTTTACGGCTACTTTATTGTAAGCATCGAAATGGAAGGAATCGATCATATTGACATCTTTTAAGTCAACAGTCGCAGCTTCATAAGCAATGTTCAACGGATGTTTTAGCGGTACATTCCAAACTGGGAAAGTTTCAAATTTTGAATAACCAGCGGCATGTCCTTGTTGACTTTCATGATAAAGTTGGTTCAAACAAGTCGCTAATTTTCCGCTACCGGGACCAGGTGCTGTTACAACAACGATTGGTTTTGTCGTTTCAATATAAGCATTCTTGCCAAATCCATCTTCAGAAACAATCTTATCCACGTTAACAGGGTAATCTTCAATTTCTGAATGCGTGTAGACTTTAATGTCACGACGTTCAAGTTTATTGATGAAAACTTTCGTTGCTGGTTGACCATTGTAGCGAGTGATAACGACACTGTTGATCATTAGACCATAGCCACGTAGCTCGTCAATCAAACGTAAGATATCCATATCATAAGTGATTCCGTAATCGCCACGGATTTTATTACGTTCAATGTCGCCAGCATAGACACAAATCAAAATTTCTGCTTGATCTTTCAATTTTTGTAGCAATTTGATTTTAGCATCCTCTTCAAAACCAGGTAATACACGTTTTGCATGCTTGTCGTCAACTAATTTCCCACCAAATTCTAAATATAATTTGTCATAGTGATTTACTCGTTCCAAAATATAAGTAGATTGTTCTTCAATATATTTTTCTGAGTCAAAACCGATTTTTTTCACTAGATTCCCTCCTTAAGTACTAAAGCATTTTTTCATTTTTTGACGGATTCGTCAACCTTCGTGAGAAAATTCGAAGAAAAGAATGTTGTTTGTTTTGATTATGTAGTGATTTCCACTAAAAGCAATCGGTTATTACAAAAAATAATAAATGTTTCACTCAATTTTTCGATTCTATCTTGTCTATGTAGCTATTCATTGGTATGATATTTTTGATAAGGAAGGTGTCCTATGAAAAAAAGACAAAAGAAGAAAAACGCTTATAAGAATTATATCCGTTCGATTTTTACTGGTTATGAAAAAATGCTGGAAAATCCTGAATTAGGTGAGCTTAGACTTTCATACTTAAATGAAGAAACCTTACTGACTCGCGATGAGCAACAACGCATTCATTTCACGACCCGCGAACTGCCTAACAAATAAAACAATCCTTGATTGATGAAAGCAGAATAGGAAGAGTTGTTGCAAGTGTGCATTTCTCTCACTCTGTTTAGAGCTGTGACATGGGTCTCTTGACTTTTGTCACAGTTTTTTTGTTTTTTTACGTTTTTGCTAAATGAACGAGTGATTCGTTTCTGTCGTGCCCGATTTTGTAACAATTTTTTGAAGAAAATGGTACTATTAAGTTATCAAATGAATGCAAGGAGGTAAAAATATGAAAGATTCTATTACAGAAGAACACCATGAACCTGAAACGGTAGATATGGATAAACATACTGATGAGTCATCTTTTGATGATATTAAACAAAAAGCAAGTACAAACTTATCTCAATTGCTGGGAGATTTACAAGCATTTGAACAAGCAGTACGTGAAGAAAACATTCCTGAAATTTATCGACTATATAATAGTCATTTAAATGATGAGCTAAAACGAAGCTCAAATGAGAACCATGAAATTGACCAATTACTTATGCGAAAAATCCAAGATCGATTCTTACAACAATTTCCTTTTATGGAACTGGTAGATGAAATGTCACCTACTTTAAGTTATTACAAAATTGGGACGTACTATCATGAGCGCCCAACGATTGCGATTGATGCCAGTTTGCCGGAAATTTTTGTTTTACCACAAATTGATGCCGAGTGGGAGCAATACTCACAAGGGGAAGTGGTAGATTACAGCCATGAATTAAATGAGTTAGATGCAAAAGTAATTACTGCGCAAACGGAAATTGAACGTCTTGATGAAGAAATCGGAACATATAACAAAAAAATTGCTGCTTTAGAAGAGTCAAAGGGGTTCTTAAACCGAAAAAAAATTGATGAAGAAATTGAAGCATTGGCAAAAGAAAAACAAGTTTATGAAAATGAAAAGCTAGGTTGGTTACCTTATATTGATGAACCAGCTAAAATTCAAAAACAAAAAGAAGCCATGATGCGACAAGCAAAAGCAGATCAACTAAAAGCGGCAATCGTTCAAAAAGAACAACGCCAAATTGCGCGTTACTTTGGTGGAAGGGAAAACTTTGGACCAGCTATCCATCAGTTTTTAATGAGCTATCTTGGTAGTGAAAACCCGGAAGCGGCAATCCTTGATGAAGGAGGTTTGGAAGAATGAGCGAGTACGAAAAAGAGGAAGCAGAAAAGGTAGTTGAACCTTCAGAAATCGAGAACGAAGAAACAACAGTTGTTCCTATGGAAGAAGTAATAACAGATGAAACAACCGCTGAACTTTTGACAGAATCAGATGATGATGTGGAATTAGAAAGTGCAACTGAAGGAACAAAGATTCATGAAAAAGAAAAAATCGTTCCTCAAATGACAGCAGATACAACGCTTGCAAAAAAAGAACAAGAGTTAGCTGATAACCAGTCTTACCTGAGTGGAAAAGAACAAGACCACCAAGAAATTGTTCAAATGATTCATGAGGCTGAAACACAGCTTGCTGATTTAAGAATGCGTAAAGCTTTTATTGAATCTGGCTTTTCTGAGTTGCTGGGTGCGTATCAGCAATATATTTTAGCCGGTGAACCAATTTCGCCGATTGCTAAGACGAGCTTGGTTGAATACTTTGCCTATGAATTGTTAAAACCTTTAAATGATATTGGGCTAGAATTGTCAGGAACGACCTATGATACTTGGGAAACACGTCATTTTTCAATTAATTACGCGTTGGATGATTCAGCAAACTTGATTTTCTCTTTTGCGTTGCCAACGATTGATGAACGTTATCAGGTGGATGCAATCAACCTTTTAAAAATTTCTCCAGAAACAATGACAATCGACGTGAAGGATGACCAAGTTTTAGCGCTTATTCGTTATTGGTCAGTTGAACGTGTTTTTTCAGTTGGACAAATGACGATTTTTAATCACAAATTGAATCAGTTATTGGAGCATGCTCGACAACTTGGCTTTACTGTCAACGAAACACTTTTAGATAATACAAAAGTCTTACGTTTGAATTTGCAAAGTGAATTCGAATTAACGGAACAAGTTCTAGATGATATCTTTATCGTTGCGATGGATCATCCGCAATACGATATGGAAAAACTGGGTGAAGATGCTTATGAAGTCTTGCTTGATAAGGGACAATCACTGACGGTATCTAAAGAAGGGGAGCAGACAGCGTTGTTTGTTTCTTCTGGTGAATACCATCGTTCAGTTATTGATTTCTTTATCAACTATGAATTTCTAATCCCGTTGATGGTACGAAAAGTTTGAACACTTGAACTGTAGGTTAATAATCGAACTGGCACAAACCGCAAATGCGCGGCTTGTGCCAGTTTCAAGTGTTGATTTTTAAGAGTGAAGAGGAGAAAAAATGAGTACCAGAAAACTTGCACAGCTGAGTATGCTCAGCGCTGCTTGTGTAGCAGGTAGAGTTGCTTTTCAATTTATTCCTAATTTTCAACCTATGACGGCAATTTTGTTATTTGTCGTTTTTTACTTGGGAATGATTGATGGGCTGATTGTTATGAGTCTGTCGTTAGTAATTAGCAGTTTTTATTTTGGTATGGGCCCGTGGGTGATTGGCCAATGGCTTAGCTATGGAGGAATCTTCTTGTTGTTTACTTTATGTAGACACTCGAGTTATTTCAGAACAAGTTATTGGTTGAAAGGTATTTTCTTTTTTTTAGCGGGTTTTATTTATGGAGGCCTAATGGCGATTTATGATACGGTGTTGTATCAGTTGCCACAGCCGTTGGTTTATTATATACAAGGGATTTCGTTTGATTTGTCGCATGCTATAGGAAATTTACTTTTTTATTTGATTTTCTTTCCTATTATCCAGCGATTAGTAAAACAATTTGGAGGAAAAAATGAAAAAGATTATTTATAGTTTGTTTGTAGTTATCATAGGGTTAGGAATTTTAAGTGGGTGTAGCAGTAACGTAGAAAAAACAGCTGATAGTCAATTAAGCTCCAGTGTGCAACAGCAAGAAGCAACAATCGTTCTTCAAGAAGATGGAAAAGATTTTGCTAATCAGAAGGTTACTTTTGAAACAGGAGAAAATCTTTTAGAAGTTTTGCAAAAAACTTTTAAAGTCGAGGAAGAAAAAGGGTTTATTACTGAAATCGAAGGGCGTAAACAGAATCAGGAAAAACAAAAGTATTGGTTGTTTACGATTGATGGTGAATCTGCCACTAAAGGTGCTGCTGAAATCGAACTAAAATCGGGACAAAAGATTGTCTTTAATTTAGCCAAAATTTAAGACTGGATCCAAAAAAATTGAATCCATAGAAAAGAGGAACAACAGTGGAAAATTTAAAGAAAAGTGGCATGTTTTCTGTCTTAGCAGCATTAGGTGCCAATATTTTAGTTGCAGTTAGCAAATTTATTGGTTATGCGATTAGTGGAAGTGCCGCTATGTTGAATGAAAGTATCCATAGTATCGTGGATTGTAGTAACCAAGTGCTACTATTATTTGGGAATAAACGTGCGGCAGCTGGTCAAAGTGACCTTCACCAGTTTGGCGAAGGTCGAGCAAAATATTTTTTTAGTACGATCGTTGCCATGATGCTCTTTTTTGGTGGGGGCGCGTTAGGAGTCATGGAGGCCTTTGAAAAGTTGTTTCATCCTGCGCATGAAGTAGAAAATCCAATGATTATTTTAGCTATTTTGTTATTTGGGATTATTATTGAAGGAAGTTCTTTGCGGATTGCATTTAAAGAAATCAAAGAACTGAATACAGAAAATTTATCATTGTTAGCCTTTTTACGTGAAAGTCGCCATAGTGAGATTTTGATTATTTTCACAGAAGACTTTTGTGCAGTAATTGGTTTGGTGTTGGCTATGGCTGGAACAATTTTAACCATGGTGACTGGGATCGCTGCTTTTGATGCAATTAGTGGTCTATTGATTGGTTTCTTATTGATGGGTGCCGCTATTTTCCTTGCGAAAGAATTTTACAGCCTGATTATTGGTGAGAGTGTGACTGCGCATGACTTAGTGTTGATTAAAAAAGCATTTGATCGACCAGAAATAGAACGATTGATTGATATTAAAACAGTTCACATGGGGCCAACCGAAATTATGGTTGCTGCGAAAGTGGATATTCTGGATATCAAGGAAGAATTTGCTTATGCAATTGTCAATGATATTGAACGAATGATTCGGAAAAGTTTACCAGATAAAAAGATTTATATTTATATTGAAACGGATAAGTATGACCCGAATTACCATCGTGAATAAGCAAGGATGAGAAAAAATCATAAATTGAAGCTGAAATGAGAAAAATTTAATATTGTTTTTAGATAAAACGGCTACAATTTATTGAAATTATGTTACAATGAGTCCGCTGTTTATTTGTTGTAATCAAAGGAGACATTTTAATGAGTAGAAAGAAAACTGCGCCATGGCTTCAGTCTTTTCATGCAGTGATGCCGCTTTGTTTTAGCTATATCCCGGTTGGATTAGCCTGTGGTGTTCTGTTACAGAAGGTTGGATTTGATCCATTATTGACCGGTCTATTATCAATTTTGGTTTTTTCCGGCGGTGCGCAATTCTTAGTTGCCTCAATGTTAGCAACACACGCATCATTTGCAACAACCATCTTGATGGTATTTTTCTTAGAATTACGTTATACATTATTGGGCTCAAGTCTTTCAGTATTTATGAAGAAAGAAAGCCGTCCATTTTTAGCTGTCTTTTCGCAATCACTAAATGATGAAAACTATGCAGTTAATTACTTGAAATATTCTACAGATCCAACTTGGAACAAACAAAAAGCCCTGTACGTCAATTGGTTTTCTATGGCTGCTTGGGCAGGAAGCAACGTGATTGGAAATGTTTTTGGTTCAGTGATTCGAGTAGATGCTGACTTAGTTCATTTCGCGTTAACGGCAATGTTTATTTTTATGTTTATTATGCAGATGAAGAATGGTTTGCTGATTCTGACTGGTATTTTTTCGGGTGTCTTAGGGGTTGCATTTATGGTTTTGTTCCAAAATACATTTGGCTTAATCTTAGCGACTGTCATTGCTTCTTTTGCTGGATTGCTTTTAGAAAAAGCTTTCCAAAAAGAAAAAGAGAAAAAGTTACGACATCGTGCGGAGCAAGTGAACGAGCCGTTGTTTAACTTCCCAGATCAGGAGGTCCAAAACCATGAGTAAAAGTTATTTGATTTTACTAGTTGCTTGTTTATTTCTAGCAGCTTACATTCCCAGAGTAGTACCAATGCTTTACTTTACACAAAGAAAAGTTCCTGCGTGGTTTAGTGATTGGATGAAGTACGTTCCAGTAGCATTATTTTCTGCATTAGCATTCAAAGATGTTTTTATCACACACGAACATTTAGATTTTGCTTGGAATATCAAAATTTTGGCTATGGTCTTAGTTGCAGGTGTAGCATATAAAACACGTTCTATGGCGTTATCTGTAGTGACTGGTTTAGCAGCTGTCTTTTTATTATCAATGATTTAAATAACGAAGTTAAGGGGTGGGATATCAATGTGTCGAAGCCCTTTTTTTGTTGCCCAAAGGGGAGGAGTATATGCCTAGCAATTGTTTCATCAATCGTAACATCTGAAACTATGTGCCATTTTTTTGTACTAAAGCGCAGAAAAAAACTGTAAAAATCAGATTGACAGCGCTTACTGAAAATGGTAACTTTGTTTTAGGATAGTTATTATTCAGTTAAGCTAAACCTGAACGACATTTATTTGTGGTGTCGTTTGGGTCTTTTTTTATGCGTTGGTGAGGCTGAAAGAGATGGGGGGAGACAATTGAAAATTCTGAGGATTTTGAATAACAACGTCGTGGTTGCCTTGAATGATGAAGGAAAAGAAATCGTTTTAATGGGTAATGGATTGGGATTTCAAAAAAAGCCGGGCTTTAAGGTTGATTCAGATAGTATTGAAAAGGTGTTTGAAATAAAAAATCAAAGTGAGTCATTACGAGTAGAACAAATGCTTTCGGAAATTCCCGAAGAGGTCATCATGGTTGCTTTTGATATCTTGAATTATGCAAAGAAAAAGTTGGACAAAGAATTTAATGAAACAAGCTTTATTTCTTTTGCGGATCATTTATACACGGCGATCCAACGCGAGGGCAAAGGAATCCAAATGAAGAATTTTCTATTGTGGGACATCAAGCACTTCTTCCCGGAAGAATTAGCAATTGCGCGAAGAGGTATCCAGTTTATCAATGAAAAAATGGGTATCGAGCTATCCGATGACGAATCTGGTTTCTTAACGTTACACATCGTAAATGCCGAGTTGGATATCACGAATGAGTCAGCCGTCAGCCTTACACAAATGATTGAAGAAATTCTAACGGTCATCAAATATACATTGAAGATCAACTTTGCTGAAAACGATATTTACTTTCAGCGCTTCATTACCCATCTACGATTTTTTGCGGAGAGAGTTTTGAATGCGCAAAGAAAAGAAGCAGCAGACGAACTAGTTGAAAACGAACTGTTTATCCTTGTCAGTAAAAAGTATCCTGAAGCCTTTGAGGCGACTAAGAAAGTGGTTGAATTATTAGCCACTCGTTGGAGCTATCAAGTTTCTAGAGATGAGCAGGTGTATATTACGATTCACATTGCAAGAATCATCGAAAAAACGAAATAAGAGAGTTTCTCTTAAAATAAAAATGAAAGGAGTAAAACTAGCTTACCCAGCAAAAGGAATTGGATCGTTACATTTAGTTGGCGAGACCTCTGGATTAAAAAATATACTTAATTTTGGAGGAAAAAATCATGGGAAAATATGAACAACTAGCACAAGACATTGTCAAAGAAGTTGGTGGAAAAGAAAACGTCAATTCGTTAACGAACTGTATTACGCGTTTACGCTTTAAGTTAAAGGACGAAAGTAAAGCAAATACAGATGTGTTGAAAAACATGGATGGCGTTGTAACGGTTATGCAATCAGGTAGCCAATACCAAGTAGTTATTGGCAATCATGTACCTGATGTACGTAAAGATGTGGATGCAGTGTTAGGTTTATTGGAGGAGAAAACAGATTCAGGACCAAAAGGAAACTTATTCGATCAATTTGTAGACATTATTTCAAGTATTTTCCAACCAATTCTAGCGCCATTATCTGCAGCCGGTATGTTAAAAGGGGTTGCTGCAATTTTGTCATTTGCTTTAGGGCCAGAGTTCGCTGCGACGCCAACTTATGCTGTAGTTAATGCGATGGGTGACGGCCTATTCTTACTATTACCGATTTTTATTGGCTTTACAGCCATGAAACGTTTTGGGGGATCACCGTTTTTAGGAATGATGATTGCAGCAAGTATGGTGTACACCGGATTTATTGATGGTTCACTGACAAGTCAATTTGCTGAAAGTGGTGGCTTGAATTTCTTTGGTATTCCATTTTCACTTCCAGCAGCTGGTTATGGTTCAAGTGTGATGCCGATTATTGCATCAACCGCATTTGCAGCATTTCTTGAAAAACAACTACGAAAAGTCATTCCTGATGTTGTTAAGCTATTTTTAGTTCCATTTTTCACTGCATTGATTACTGTTCCATTGATGTTTATCGTTATTGGTCCAATCATGAATGCGGCTTCGGAAGCGTTGGGAAGTGGTTTGATTGCGATTCAAACATTTAACCCAATTATTTTTGGTGCGATTTTAGGTTTTACTTGGCAAGTTTTAGTAATGTTTGGTCTTCATTGGGCACTAATCCCATTTGCAATCATTGCTTTATCTCAAGGACAACCAACAGCGTTATTGACGCCAAGTGGTAGTGTTTCTTTCGCTCAAACAGGAGCAGTTTTAGCTGTCATGTTAAAAACACAAAATGCCAAATTAAAAGAATTGTCTGTTCCAGCATTTATTTCGGGAATATTTGGTGTAACAGAGCCGGCAATCTATGGGATTACTTTACCTAAAAAGAAACCATTCTGGGCCTCTTGTGTCGTTGGTGCATTTACAGGTGGAACAGCCATGGCTTTAGGCTTACAAGCGTATCAAATGGGTGGATTAGGAATTTTCCGTTACACAGGTGCTATTTCTCCTGATGGCGATATTAAATTTGCGATTTATAGCATGATCTTAGATGCAGTGGCATTAGTTGCTGGTTTTGGTTTAGCTTGGGTGATTGGTTTTAAAGATGATGAGCCAACCATCGCGATGAGTAAAGAAGAAGCAAAAGGGTCATTTACAGTACAAAAGAAAAAAGTAGCGAAACAAGAAATCTTTTCACCAATTACTGGGAATATTTTGCCGTTGAGTCAAGCAAAAGATGCTGCTTTTGCGGAAGGAATTATGGGCAAAGGCGTGGTGATTGAACCGACTGTTGGTGAAGTTGTCGCACCTTTTGATGGAACAATCATGACTTTATTCCCAACAAATCATGCAATTGGCATCATTTCTGATGATGGCATGGAATTATTGATTCACATTGGCATTGATACGATTCAATTAGAAGGAAAACACTTTGAAGTTTTTGTAAAGCAAGGCGACACAGTAAAAAAAGGAGATAAGTTGGTTCGTTTTGATATTCAGGCGATTGAAGAAGAAGGCTATAGCACACAAGTCCCAATCATTGTGACGAATACGCCTGATTACGCGGATATTATTGTGACTGATGAAAATGAAGTGCAGCAAGGAACCTTGGTTTCTACCGCTATTCTTGCTAATTAAATCAAAAATGAAGGAGAAAGATCAATGAGTTTTCCAAAGAATTTTTTATGGGGTGGCGCGACAGCTGCCAATCAATGTGAAGGTGCTTGGAATGTTGCTGGTAAAGGAGATTCAATCAGTGATCATAATCGAGCAGGTAGTCGAACAGCAGGGACACGGCGAACATTCGACTTAGTAATCGATGAAGAGAAGTACTATTATCCAAGCCATACAGGGATTGATCACTATCACCGCTATCAAGAAGATATCGCCCTGTTTGCAGAAATGGGTTTTAAAGTATATCGTTTGTCGATTGCCTGGTCACGGATTTTTCCAAATGGTGATGAAGAAACACCTAATGAAGCAGGATTACAATTTTATGATGATTTATTTGATGAATTACACAAGTATGGGATTGAACCTTTAGTGACGATCTCTCATTTTGAATTACCGTTTCAATTAGGCAAACGCTACGATGGCTTTTTAGATCAGCGAACAATTGCATTTTATGAACGTTACGCAACGACTTTATTTGAACGCTATCAAGATAAAGTGAAGTATTGGCTGACATTTAATGAAATCAATTTTGGAACATTAGAGCATGGCAAGCAAATCAATGGTTTGTTTAATCGTGAGTATACAGAAACGGAACAATATCAAGCATTGCATAATGTCTTTCTAGCATCTGCCAGAGCAGTGGTTGCGGGGCATAAAATCAATCCAGAGTTTAAAATTGGTTGCATGTTAGCCTACATTACGATGTATCCTAAGACCTGTCGCCCAGAAGACGTGCTGAGAACACAACAGTTGAATGATCGTTTGAATTATTTCTGTGGTGATGTCCAAGTTAAAGGTACGTATCCGTATTATATGAAACGCTATTTTGAAAAAAATGATATTCAATTGGAAATAACTGAAGAAGATCAAGCATTGTTAAAAGAAGGCACTGTTGATTACTATACATTTAGTTATTATATGAGTACTTGTATTGCCGCTAACCTTGAGGACCGTGAAGATACTACGGGTGGAAACTTATTTGGTGGTGTGGCGAATGAATACTTGAAAGCCAGCGATTGGGGTTGGCAAGTTGATCCAGTTGGTTTGCGGTATACCTTAAATCAAATTTATTCTCGTTACGAAGTTCCTTTGATGGTAGTAGAAAATGGCTTGGGTGCATTCGATCAAGTAGAAGAGGATGGCACAATCAAAGATGACTATCGCATCGACTACTTTAGACAACATATCGTTGAAATGGACAAAGCAATTGACGACGGAGTAGATTTGATTGGCTATACACCTTGGGGCTGCATTGATTTGATCAGTGCAGGAACAGGTGAGATGAGTAAACGTTACGGTTTTATTTACGTTGATCGTGATGACGAAGGGCATGGTACGTTAAACCGCAGTCGTAAGAAATCATTTTATTGGTATCAAAAAGTGATTGAAACGAATGGTGAAAACTTATCTTAAAATAAAAATAACTTTCTTAAAAGAGGTTGGGTCAAAAACAATCAGCTCTGAGAAATAAGCAAGAGTATCCGGAAATAACTCACCTATTTTTGTTTTTGGAAGGGGTTAGTGTGCTTCCAAGAAAATAACTTTTGAAAACGCTATGTATTTTAAAAAAGTCTGGAGCATAATCATTTCGATTAATGTTCCAGACTTTTTTTGAAATAAACGAATCAAATGATTGGTACAAAGAGTGTTAGATAAATTCATTTTGAACAACGGTTCTCAGCCGGAATTTTGACAAGTGGAGAAAGTGTTAAGGTTTCTTTAACAAACTTGATTGTAGCTGGATGAATGATAGTATTTAACTCAGCAAACGAATGAAAGAAAGCTGATTTCGATAGATTCAACCTGAATGATTAAAATGTTATAAAAAAGAGACAACCGACCACTGGTTGTCTCCAAAGAATATTGAACTAGACAAGCAGTCTGTTTTCCGCCAACTGACTTGTCTAAATAACGAATGAAATTCGTTATGAGAAAAGTATAGCATAATAGTTGAAACAGTCTAGTTAGAAAATTACTTATTGAAAGGTTGATTGGCATTTGTGGAATCTGTGTGCTGAGTCAGGCTGATGAAATGAAAAAGCAATGCTGGGATTACTTGTTCTTGTTTTTTTGCTATAATGTAAAAGATGTTTAGAACCTAATATATAGTTGAGGAAGATTTGATGAATAAAAAATTGATGCAAGGAACATTTTGGTTAACGTTTGCCAATTTGTTGTGTAAGGTTTTAGGTGTTGTGTACTTAATTCCTTGGTTAATGATGATGGGTGATAATCAAGATGGGATGTTGGCTACAACTCTCTACAATGTCGGTTATTTGCCTTATGGATTATTCTTAATGCTTGGAACAGTTGGCTTTCCTAACGCAATCGCGAAAAAAGTTGCCATTGCAACGAAAGAAGGAGATGCACAAGAAAGTCGAGTGATTTTTCGCAGTACGATTAATATCATGTTTGTCATTGGGATTGCCTCGGCTGTTTTGATGTATTTATTTGCGCCAGCGCTGGCAGGAATCAGTCCAATTGCCAATGTGAATAATGGGATTTTAGCGATTCGTAGTTTATGTCCTTCATTGGTTGCTATTCCGGTATTAAGTGCAATGCGTGGATATTTTCAAGGGAAGAATGACTTGCGCCCTTATGGAACTTCATTGATTATCGAACAAGCAATCCGAGTTCTGGTTATTTTAGCTGGGACATATTATTTGCGTGTCCTAACGAATGGAACGATTTTAGAAGCAGTTTTAGTCAGTACCGTCGCGTCGTTTTTCGGTGGTTTAGCTGCGATTTTCCATATGTATGTAGTGGGACGACAGAAAGATTACTTTAGATTGAAAGATTTCTTGATATCTACCCGTTATTTCAAAAAAGACAATCGTCGTGCTTCAAGCGCTATTATACGTGAAACACTTCCGTTTATCTTTGTTGGTTCAGTTATTACGATTGTACAAATGATCGACCAAGTAACGATGAAGCCGTTATTACATTTTTTCCGTCCAGATCTCGCAGATCAACAGTTAGAGTTTTTATTTAGTCGAGCGTCAGTGAATCCGAACAAGTTGACCTTGATTTTGATTTCAATGGTTGGTACCGTAGCAATCAGTAGTTTGCCATTATTAAGCACTTTGAAAAAAGAAAACCGAAAACAAATTGAAAAAACGGTTGGAGATAGTTTTTCAATCGCGATTTTGATTTTATTGCCATCACTTGCAGGGATGTCTTTATTAGCAGGACCATTGTACACACTGTTCTTTGGTTATGATCCTGAGAGTGTGGGGTATTTCCAATTAGCGTTACTAGCTTCGCTATTCTTTTCATTATTTACAATTTTATCAACGATGTTACAGTCATTGAATCACCATTTGTTTGCTATCCGGCTAACGGTACAAGCAATTGTCTTAAAAGTTCTTTTCCAAGTCATTTTCTTAGCTTTATTTGGTGGCTATGGGATGAGTTTGTCAAATGGATTGGCATTTGGGTATGTGTTTATCCGTGGTTATTGGTACATGTGTCACGAGTATCAAATAGCACCATTATACAGAATCAAAGACTTCTTCCTTAAAACAGTTCGTTCGACAGCACTAATGTTACTTGTATGTATGATAGTGTTCTTTTTATTGCAGACGCAACTCTCATTAGAAAGCAAGACGAACGCTGTGATCTATTGTGTGTTGATTACAGGAGTCGGAGGTGTGACTTTTCTTTTCGCTCAGTTTGGTAAAAGTGGTATCCACTCACTATTGCATCGCCGGAACGCCTGAGGAAAGAGTTGCTTATTATTCTTAACTATACGCTGTCACAAAAAGCGATTTTTGTGACAGTCTTTTTTGATAGAAACGGATTTTAGATTTATCTACAAGCAAAATTATGCTATAGTTATAAGGTCTGGAAAAATTCTTTGAAACGAGGAAATAGATAAATGAAACTTGCAGTTGTTACTGATAGTACGGCTTATTTGCCGGAACGTATCAAGAACCATCCCGACTTATATGTAATTCCGATCCCAGTTATTTTAGATGGGAAGATTTATAATGAAGGTATCGATATTGAAGCTGATGAATATTATGGTCTTCTAAAAAACAGTAAAGATTTCCCTACGACATCTCAGCCGGTTGTGGGAGAAGTTTTGGCATTATATGACGAATTAAAGGCGAAAGGGTATGACACGATAATCAGTATCCACCTTTCTTCTGGCATTTCGGGTTTTGTTAATACATTGTTTGCAATGAAAGAAGATGTGAAGGGGTTAACGGTGATTCCATACGATTCGAAAATTACAAGCATGCCCATGGGACACATGGTTGAGTCTGCCTTGGATTTAAATGATCAAGGAACATCACTTGAAGAGATCCTTTCACATATTGATCATATTCGCGATAATACTTACGCTTATTTGATAGTTGATGACTTGAACAATCTAGTGCGCGGAGGTCGTTTAACAAATGGTGCAGCGTTGATTGGTGGGTTGTTAAAAATTAAACCGATCTTAACTTTTACGGATGGGAAAATCGTTTTGTTTGAAAAGATTCGTTCAAGCAAAAAAGCATTCGCCCGTGCAGAAGATATTATTGGCCAACGAAAAACTGAAATTGCAGGACCAGTTAAGTTGTATGTGATCCATGCGAATAACTTAGATGTTGCAATCAGTGAAAAAGAAAAATTACAAAAGAAATACCCCGATGCAGAAATTGAGATTGGTCACTTTGGCCCGGTAATTGGAACGCATCTTGGAGAAAAAGCAGTAGGACTTGCTATTTCAGCGCAATAATTCTTATTTTATTTATTTTGCCAGCAAACAAATTTGTTTGCTGGCTTTTTTTTGTCTATAGGCTTATAATCGTATTGGTCGTTAGTAATTTACTACGCTAGTAATTTAGTAAATTACTAACATAAATATTAAAGGAGTGTTTCTTATGGAAATCCCAACAAATTTAAAACACAAACCTGTTCTTGTCGTTGAAGATTATGATAAAGTTGATGGCCGTAATGCACTAGATACAGATGCAAAAGGCTTGTCTCTTGGTTTAGCACAATGGAATGATCGTGGAAAAGTCGATATTTCTGGAAAAGTTTGGCGTCATACAGGGGAAAAATGGTCACGTCAATCAGAAGAATTACCAATTACTCGCATTTTAGATTTAGCAATTTTAGCAGCTCAAGGAAGTTTGTATTTCCAAGATGCGTATCGTTATAAAAAATTCTATGATCCTGAAAACCCAGTGGTCGATATCATTGGTTTGCAGGGAAACCGAATGACTGTTGAAGTCGATACAAAAAATCCTAAGATTGATGAGGATATTATTCTTTACTATGATACATTACAAAAAGATGGTGAACTCATTGGTGAACGATTCCGCATCTTAAAACGTTTGCTAGAAGAATTAGGTTATTAAACTCGTCGAATCGTTAAAGGAGGTTGCATAATGGGAGAGTTCTCACTTACGCAAGACCGAGTATTTTCACGCCTAGAAAAACAGATGATTTGGCAAAAACCAAAAAGTCACCGAACAAGTGTGGAAGAAATTCGAATTGCAACAGAAATCAATGAAAACTGGCTCGATCCTGAGATGAAAATCATGAATATCTTATTGGAAGGGGATGCCGGATCTGGGAAAACACAATTAGCTAAGGCGTTATCTGCTGATTTGCAATTACCTTATACAAAGGTGACGTGTTTTGCAGATATGGATAAATCAGATGTGTTTGGTGCGTTATTACCAGTAGTGGAATCTGTCGATGCGGATAGTCAAGAATTGTTGGAAGCCATCTCTCAAACCGAGAGTTTTGATGCTGTTTTACGTTTAGTCCAATCACATTACCAATTAGATGTACTTTCAGCACGAGAAAAACTAGCTGAATTTGTACAACAAATTGAAGCAAAATCTGAAACAACACCTATTCATTATAAATATTACCCTTCAGAAATCGTCCGTGCGATGGAAAAAGGCTATTTACTTGAAATCCAAGAGCCAACAGTGATTCGAGATGCGTCTGTCTTAGTCGCGCTAAACTCAGCCTTGGAACCAAATGGTATGTTGAACTTACCCGCTGGTATCGTCCGTCGCCATCCTGACTGCGTAGTTGTGATTACGACGAACCGAAACTACCAAGGAAATCGACCACTGAATGAATCGTTGCGTGACCGAATGCAGCATGCAGAAAAAATGGATTTACCTAGTCTCGAAGTAATGGTCGAACGTGCTGTTGGGAAAACAGGAATTCAAGAATCACCTATTTTATTCAAAATGGCAGAAATTATTCGATTATTAGACGAAACAGCCAAAGCAAACGCGATCAAAGGTGTCGCAGGAATGCGTTCTTATTTTTACTGGGCGAATACGATGAAGCAAGGACAAGATTTATTACAATCTATCTACCCAAAAGTCTTATATAAACTGACAACGGATCCAGATGAACTAAAGATTTTGCTTCAAGCTTTAGAGGATACGGGGTTATTAATTGAATTGAGAGAGTTGCTTCGAGCAAAAAAGTGGGGCGAAGCTACTGATGCACCAACAGTCCGTGGACGAAAAATCAGCGGATTAGAAGCAGAAGAACGCCAGATTGAAGAGCTTGCTCCAGAAGAATTGACTTTAGCAGAACAAAAACTATCTACACTCGAAAAAGTAGAAGAAATGGCTGATAAAGAAACTCCAGAAGAGACAGACGAATCTGAGAATCTAGATAACATTCAAGAAGAACGAAGCAGTGACGTCGAAGGAAAACATCAGACAGAAAAAAGTGCGGAAGATGAGTCTGCTGAAATGTCTGCCGCTGACATGGACGCCCATGACAAAGAAATGAAAAAAGAGTTGAACAAAGAAGCGCGCCAAATCATGAAAGGCACGATGCATGAAAAAGAAGGATTGATCGTTCACCGACCGAAGTATCAAATAAACAGCGATGAAGCACGAGCAATCAGAGCTCAAGTCTTTCCAGTCGTCGATTCATTAAGTCGACAAGTATTAGAACTTTTAGATAACGAAGAAAGCACAAGTTATCAAAAAGGTAAGTACGAAGGGCAACGCTTTAATGCTAGTCGCATTGCATATGGTGATTTGCGTAATTTTGACAAAAAAAATCCGCCACATGAACAACCGTCTCTAGCCGTTGCTATTCGATTAGATGAATCAGGTTCGATGATTCGCGAAGATCGAATAGAAGCAGCAAAAAAAGCCGCGATTGCGATTGCGGAATTTGCTAAACGTGTCAATATCCCACTGATGATCAATGGTGATACAGCAGATGTTTCCGTGCGTGAAAAGACATCGATTTTTTCTTATAAAGAATTTGCTGATACTTTTCAATGGTTGGATGAGAAATTGGTGACAATGAAACCACGCCAAAATAACCGCGACGGAGCTGTTTTAAGAGTGGTTGCTGATAAGTTGAACCAACAAACGGCAACTACCAAGTTATTGTTGAATATTAGTGATGGACAGCCAAAAGCTCTTCCAGATTATACTGGAAAAAAAGCAAAGGAAGACATTCAAGAAGTCATCAAAGAATATGATCGACAAGGAATTATTTTCATTGCTGCGGCGATTGGCCAAGATAAAGAAGAAATTAAAGAAATTTACGGTGAAAGTCGTTTCCTTGATATTACAGATCTCCAAGAATTTCCTAAACAAATGATCCAGTTGATTGCTCGTTATCTATAGGAAGTTATCAATAGTTACTAAAACACTCAAAGCAATGAACGTATGTTTTTTGCTTTGAGTGTTTTTAATTCTTTTTTGTTAACGGTAACAAAGACTTATAGGAAGCAATTTCGTTTATAATTGATGAAAAGATAAAGGAGGACATCCACATGACAAAAAATGTGCAATGGTGGCAACAAGAAGTAGGCTATCAAATCTATCCCGCGAGTTTTAAAGACAGCAATCAAGATGGGATTGGTGATATTAATGGAATTCGTGAAAAATTAAGTTATTTAAAAGAGTTAGGGATTGGCTTCATTTGGATCAATCCTATTTATTCTTCTCCATTTGTTGATAATGGTTATGACATCAGTGACTATCAAGAAATCTTAGCAAAATTTGGAACAATGGCAGAATTTGATTTGCTGTTGGCTGAAGCACATCAAATGGGAATCAGAGTCATTATGGACTTGGTCATCAATCATACATCCGATCAACATAAATGGTTTATTGAATCAAAAAAATCGGTAGATAATCCTTTTCGTGATTATTATTTATGGGCAGATAGCACATCAGAGTTAGCTCCAAATGAATGGCAGTCCATTTTTGGTGGTTCAGCCTGGACACATGATGAGGAGACCGGACAATCTTATTTACACGTTTTTGCCAAGGAACAACCTGATTTGAATTGGGAAAATCCGAAAGTGAGAGAAGAACTATTTACCATGATTCGCTGGTGGCTAGAAAAAGGAATTGATGGCTTTCGATTAGATGCCATTTCACATATCAAAAAAGCAGACTATGCTGTTCCAGCAACAGCTAATCCATTTTCACCATTTCAAAATGTAACCGGAATCGGGGAGTATTTGACCGAACTAAAAACCATTTTTAACGAGTATGACATCATGACTGTTGGTGAAGCAAGTGGTGTATCTGCAACGGAAGGCCCACAATGGGTTGGTGAATCTGGGTATTTTGATATGATTTTTGAGTTCGATCATATTTCTTTGTGGAACCATGAAGAACAAGGTGCGCTGGATGTTGTCAAACTGAAACAAGCATTAAGTCAGTGGCAGAACTCTTTAGCAGGAAAAGGATGGAATGCACTTTATATGGAAAACCATGACGTACCTCGAAGCGTTTCTGCGTTTGGCAATGACCAGAATTATTGGTTGGAGTCTGCAAAAGCGTTAGGAATGATGTATTTTTTCTTACAAGGGACACCATTTATCTATCAAGGACAAGAAATTGGAATGACCAACATGGCTTTCGAATCAATCGAACAAGTAGATGCACTTGATTCAAGAAAACTTTATCAACGATTGCTTCAAGAAGGGCGCACACCGGAAGAATCATTGGCAATCATTCGTAGCACGACAAGAGATAATAGCCGGACACCAATGCAATGGACGGATGAAAAATTTGCTGGTTTCTCTTCACATGATCCTTGGTTAGTTGTTAATCCAAATAAGGAAGTTATCAACGTCGAAGCGCAAGAAAAAGAACCAAATTCACTTTTATCTTTTTATAAACAAATGATTCAATTACGAAAGCAGCATACTGCATTGATTACAGGTGAATTCAAAGAATATTTACCTGAACACAAGCAGTTATTTATTTACGAACGTATAGAATCTAGTGAACAATTCCTGATTATGGTAAACTTAACGATGGAAAAGACAACTTTTGATCTAACAACTGAAAAATTAGCGGAAGACTGGTCACTGGTATTAACCAATTATTTAGATGAGCCCCAATTTGGTCTTGTTGGTGAATTTGCACCTTATGAGGCCAGAATGTATCAACGAAAGGTTCTCTAGTACACATCTGAAAAAGTGTAAGAAGAAAAGGAGCCGAAAAAAGGAAGCTGGGGAAAAAACCAGCTTCCTTTTTCTGAATAAATGATGTTCCCAAAGCAGCTTCTTCGGTAATAAGTCCTTTTTTTATAAACATATGGAAAGTGATTGTTAGAAAAGGTTTCTTATTACTTGAAGCTAATCACTACTTAACGTTCATTAGTATTGTATTGCGCACGTGGCCCGCCAATGTATTTAGGACGAGATCGTAGCGCAGTGACATGAGCCCCACCTAAAGTATTTGAACGGGGACGGACAGGAACTTGAACATGCTTGACGTGCATGCCAATAGACGTATCACCAATATCGATTCCCGCTTGTGCAACAATGTGTTCGACCTCGACTGGATCAGCAAATTGCTCGAAGGCGGCAACAGAACAAGCACCACCCGCATGTAGAGCTGGAACAACTGTTACAATTTCAAAATTTTTCTTTTCTGCCACGTTACGTTCCACGACAAGTGCCCGATTTAAGTGTTCACAGCCTTGGACAGCTAGCGAGATTTCCTTAGGATCAAGGATTTCTTTTAATGTTTGGACAATCCATTGACCAACTTCAGCACTAGATTTTTTTCCGATATGTCCACCGACAACTTCACTGGTACTACATCCTAATACAAATAAATCACCTGCCCTTAGGTTTGCTTCATTCAAGATATCAGTAACCATTTCCGTTAATTCTTTTGCCAACATTTCTTTTGTTAATTCCATTTTATTCATCCTTCTTTCGCTATGATTAGCGTTGTTTTCCTAATTGAAATCGTTTCAAGCCAGAAACTAATGGGTAGGTGAGAGCAATTCCGAATAGATTCTGAATCATATTTCCGGGAATTGACGCGACTCCCGCTGGCCAGCCATATAAGAACCAACCGGCTAACAAATAGCCAATAATCATGACTACACTACCAGTTAATAATCCAAGAAACCAGCGAAGCGTTGTTTGTCGACCAATCAAACCCACTGTCAATCCTTGTAACCCATGAATGAGCAGAGAAAAAATCGCCCATTGTGGATAACCTGAAATCAAATCAATCAATAAACCACTGGAACCACCAACTACTAAGCCACCAATCGGCCCAAATAACGAAGCTGCTGTATAGATGCCAACTTCACACAAGGTAATAAAACCATTTGTGGCTGGAACGGGGATAAGAATCGTCAGAGAAAGCGCAACAGTTAGCGCAATCAACATAGCATAAGTGGTTATTTGTCTAATGTTCATTCCTCGTTATTCCTCCTTTAATTTTCCTCCGGACCAAACACTTCCGGAGCCATCATTCATCAAGACGCCGTGTTCAATACAATGATAAACATAATCTTTACTAGTCGCAATTGCGTCAGGTAAGGAGTTTCCTTGGCATAAATTTGCTAAAATAGCAGAAGAAAACGTACAACCCGCACCATTCACAGTTGACTTTGTTAATTTTTTACGAGTAAATAGTTGTTCTTTTTCGCCGTCAAAAAATAAATCGATAGCAAAGTCACCATGAATGCCTTGACCACCTTTAATCACAAGTTGTTTTGCTCCGAGAGCGTGGATGGTTTGAGCTGCGTGGCGAAGATCATCTAGTGAGCGCAACTTATCTTGGTTTGCTAGCAAAGCCGCTTCTTTTAAATTTGGGGTAATCACAGTTGCTAAAGGAAAAAGTTCAGAAATCATTTTATCCATATAACGTTTATTTTCAGTCGTTTTGGTTTCTTTAAACGCAAGGACAGGATCTAGGACAACTGGAAGTTCTGAATTTTGTATCAAAAAATCACGTACAATCGTGATGGCTTCTTCTGAGTGAAGTAAGCCAAGCTTGATTCCATCAAGGCTCGTCATTTTTGTTAGTGAAGCTAATTGTTGTTTCAGTAGTCTCGGTGATAGATTTTCTAATTGGAATGCGCCTTGCTCATCCAAAAAGCCTACACAGGTTAAGGCACTTAAGCCAAAAAGCTGGTAGTTTTCAAAAGTTTTTAAATCGGATTGAATTCCGCCACCTGCGAAAGGGTCAGATCCGCCAATTGTTAATACTCTTTTCATCTTGTTTTCCTCCATGAAAGCAAGTATAGCGAAAGTAAAATAAAATGAAAACAGCCAATTGGCAGATTTGAAACTCAGCCAATTTTGTAAAAACGGGGGAATAAAAAATACTTTTGACAACGAAGAGAACATCGTTATCAAAAGTATCAGTTTGTTTAAAAAATTTTTATTGATTTTTTAATTCTTGTTCGATTTGCAGACGTTGGACTTTCATTGTTGCAGTCCGTGGAATATCTTCAAATGCGCGAATAATTGGCGTATTCAAGCGTGGTAGTTCATGAACTTGTGTCCAATAAGTGTCCCAATCCATTTCTTTTCCAGGTGCTAAAGCAATGATTGGCTGTGGTGAATCATTTTTATCACGTACGATTACGACTTCAGCAAGGAAATCAAGAGAGTCAAGTAAGTAATCCTCGATTGCTAATGTACTATTGATTGTTTCGATCAAGTCAACTTGACGATCTTTTAAGAAAAGGTGCCCATCTGCATTCATTACACCGTAATCACCACTGTCCCACCAGTCGCCATAAACATTTTCTTGGAAACGTGCATCTTCTTTGTAGTAAGTCAATGCGCGGCCTTTTGATAAGAATTGGATATGACCATCTGTGCCAATAGGTAAGAGATTCCCCTGGTCGTCTGCGATTCGAGCTTTAGTCAAGTCACCAAGACCAACGCCCATATCACGAGCATCGTTTGTTTTTAGTGACTCCAATGTATGTGCTTTGAGAATCATTGGACCACATTCGCTTTGACCATAAACTTGTAAAAAGATAGCATCCTTGGTGTTAGATGTGTCAAGAAAAGTTGCCATCGTTTGATTATTAATTGCATCAAAAGTCGAGTGGTAGTAACGAATTCCAGCAAAAGCTTCTGGTGCCTCTTTTGCAACGAAACTCCATTGAACAAAGTTATTTGGATGCGTTTCTAGTGCAATTGGTGGATTTTCAGTTAGCATTTTAACTACATGATCCCCCTGTGCATTAGCTAACGGCATCATTGGGAAACCCATAGCCATTAAAGAAGAAATTCCGATATTGAAACGAGAGTGGACGGGAGAAATGTGGAAAGCAACTAGTTCTTTTGCTGCAATTTTTGTAAAAATCGTTTTTTGCCATTTTGTTCGCCAGCCCATAGAGTTTGCTGAATGACAAATCAATTTTGGAATGCCTGTTGTTCCCGAAGTATGTGTCATATAGGCAATTTGATCTTTTGGTAGTTCTTGTTGAGAAACTGGCGTTGTCGATTGGTTCAATAATTCTTTCACTGATAATTGCTTTTCTTTTGAACCATTTGAAATCCCTGCTACGCGTTCAGCAGTAACTTCGTCAAATAAGATAAAGGGATCTTCTAATCGCTCAACGAAAACTTCCATTGTCGCTGTAGGTAAGTGATAAGAAGTCATCACAGGTACAGCACCAAGATAAGAAGCAGCAACTGCCATTAAATAAGTATCGAATGCTGAACTTTTATATAGCATGATTTTGTCGCCAAGCCCAACACCCATTGCTGCCAACTGATAGGCACGTGTTAAGACGGTTTCATAGCTTTCTTTGTAAGTGCTTTTAAATCCAAGCTCAGGAAAAGCAACTAGAGGTTCGTCAATAATAATTGGAATATCTGGTGTTCTTTTTGCTGCCTCTTTGTAATTAGTAAATAAATTAAGTGGGGAATATTCGATTGTTTCCATAGGTCACACTCCATCAAATTTTTGTTAAAAGGGTTACAAATTCCGCTATAATCGTAGCACAAACGCTTTGAAAATAACAGATTATTTTGTGAATAAAAGAGCAAAACGTTTCCTTTCTAAAAGATAATCAAAGTGAAAAAAGCTTTATTGCTGGTTGATTTCTAGACAATTTAGCTAAAATCGGTATGTTAGCTAAATTGGCGGTAGGAAAATACCAGCATTTTTTGATAGACTTCTTGAAAATTATGTTGATTGAGGTAGCGATTACCACATAAATAGTTAACTGCGTCGAGATCATCCAAATATTGTTCAGTATAATAACGAAAAGTTTTTCGACACAACTCTGGTGAAAGATTTTGATAAACAGTTACTTTACTTAAAATTTGCCGAATCGTTCGAGGAGAAATCTGCTGGTCATGTGATGATTGAAAGACAAATTCTTCCGCAGCTAATTCATTTAGTGTGAGATACGCTGTCAGCAAACTGAATGCTTCATTGGGAAGTGGTACTTGATTCAACCGGTTTTCTTTTCGATGTAATTGGATCAGCTGTTTTTCTAGCAGGAGATCTTTCCTCTTTAATTCAACAATTTCATGAATTTTGAGTCCACAATAAAGCAATAGTGCAAGGATTGCGAGATTGCGTGGTCGGTTTTTCTTCTCAAAACTAGCTTCTCGGCTTGTGTCAAATCCTGCAGATGGTATGAATAGTGTTTCAAAATCAAGTAATAAATCCGCAGAGAGATAACGTGGTGCGGCTGAAGTGGTCTCTGGGGTGCTGGTCCCTAACAACGAAATTTCTTCTTTTAGTTTGCCATTTTGAAACAAAAACTTCAAAAAATGGTTGAGCGCGTATTGTTTCCGAGAAACACCATGATAATTATTTTTAAATGTCTGTTCGACAGTCTGTTCAGCGGCTGTCTGAAAAGAGCGTGTATGACGATATATACTAGCTAGAAAGTTCAGGTAATCTTGTTTTTCTAATTGTAAGATAAATTCATCATCCATTTCTTGCTTTGGATAAGCTTCTTTTAGAAAATCGGTAAATAAATGGAAATCTTTCGCATATTCATAACGGCTACTTAAAGATAAGTGTCCCCGGTTTTCAAGCAAGAACTGTTCAAAAATTGGCGGTAACAATTGTAATCTTTGTTTCAATTTTTCTTGTACTTGTTTTCTAGTTTTACTATCCATAATTGTTCTCCTTTCAGCTTTGGATAAAGCAATCCTAAACGCAGATGAGTTATTAACGAGATCAGGCAAAACGATAGCTGATTCTTTCTCTTATCCTAAAACAAAAGTCAGGAATAGGAAAGTATTAGTACAGGAAAAACAATTCTGACTAAACTATCTAAATAAAAAATTCCGATAGAGATCAAATCAATTGATTCTATCGGAACTCTTTTATTTTAGGGGTAATTCAACAGTGAAGATGACACCTTGTGGTTCATAATCCCTTACAGAAATTTTCCCTTTATGCTGCTCGACAATTTGTTTGGCAATTGCCAAACCCAGCCCATAGCCACCAGTTTCTTTTGAACGAGAACGATCTTCACGATAAAAACGTTCAAAGATTCGCGCTTTTTCTTCAGGGGAAATATTTGGTCCAGTATTCTTAACTTCAATTTTCCATTCTTTGTTAGTTATTTGTGATTCAATCAAGATAGAATCACTTTGGCTAGTGTATTTCAAAGCATTATCAAGTAGGATAACTAATACTTGATGGATTTTCTTTTCATCAATGAAGACAGTAGCTGTGGTCTTATTCGCAATCAAGAAATGTTTTCCATCCATTTCGGCCATTTCTTGAAATGGCTTAACTAATTGAGCGATGAACGGCTGGATATTTACAGCTGTTTTTGATAACAGCCGTTGATTCGAATCATTTCGCGCAATCGTTAATAAATCTGTCGTCAGTCCAGTAAGTCGCCGGGTTTCTGCTAAAGCTTGAGCAATACTTTCTGATTCTTCGATAACAGTGTGATTTGGTTTTGTAAATAAATGTTCTAAGCTATTTTGGATAATAGACAAAGGTGTTCGGAATTCATGAGAAGCATTTTCGACAAATTCCTTTTGCTGTTTCCACGAAGCTAGAATAGGGCGCATACTTAAGTTAGATAGATAATAACTAATACCAATTGAAATCAGCCAGAAGACGATCATACAAATAATCATAACAGTTTGAAAGGTAGCTAGAGAATCTTTAATCTGATTTGTATTTGCTAATACTTGAATATAAGCAATTTCGCTCTGATTGGACTCAGCTTTACGTGTAATTGAACGAAAAGCCAACGAATGATCGTTCTCTGAGTCAGATAAATCAATACTTTGAATAACATCTAGATTTTTGGTATTCAATTTCAATCCTTGAATTTGATTTAAACGGCCACCAATAGCAGCTTTATTTAAAATCTCGCCAGAAGCAGACCACAAAATCACTTGGGTATTAAAACGATTGTTATCCGGATCACTTAAGGGTTGTCCACCAGGAAAATTTTCTAAAAAGGGGTTTCCTTGTTCATAACGAGAAATTTCTAACTGAACGGCTCGCGAATTTGCATCAATTTGAGTTAGACTTAAATCAGTTTCTCTGTAGGCAGATTGGTTCAGCAGTTGAAGCGTGATAAAGCCTAATAAAATAAAAATACTAGCAAAAGCAGTAACATTAGTTAAAAAGAAACGGATTTTTTGCTTGTTAGGAAATCTGTCTTTTATTTTTCTCATTTTGTTACACTTCCTGTAAAATGTAGCCAACGTTTCGAAGTGTTTTGATGTCTTTCGCAAGAGTCGTTTCACGCAGGTGTTTTCGTAAATTACTCATATAAACTTCAACGACTGTTAATGTCGTATCGGAATCAAATCCCCAAATCCGATCGAAAATCTGTTCCTTTGTTAAAATAATACCTTTGTTTTGCAAAAAGTAAGTTAAGAGTTCAAATTCTTTTCCTTGAATTGGTAAAATTTCGCCTTTAAAAGAGACCTCATTACGATTTAAATCACAAGTAACACCTTTGTATTCAAGTGAATGCTCATAAAAAAGTCCCAAAGAACGTTTCAATAACGCTTTGACACGCATAATCAACTCTTCACGATAAAATGGCTTAGTTAAATAGTCATCAGCGCCTTTTTCAAACCCTTCGATTTTATCTTCTAAACCATCTTTTGCTGTTAAAATCAAGACAGGCGTCTGGATATTTGCTTTTCTTGCTTGGGCTAAAACTTCGTATCCGTTCATTTCGGGCATCATCAGATCAAGAATAACTAAGTCATAAATACCACTTTCTAATTCAAAGAGCCCTTCACTACCATTGTAAACTTGGACGACTTCTCCAAGATCGTTAATAATCTCTTTGATGTTGTCAGATAAAACTTTTTCATCCTCAACAATGAGTAACTTTATCATTGATTCACCTCATTTTTCATTCTAATTAATTTTAACATAGTTAACCTAAAGTTAGCTTAAAGCAATTTTGTGTGTCTAATTGAGGAATTACCGACTGCAATTATTAATAATAAGTAAAAAAAGCGTTCTTTCAGTGAAAATAAATGTAATGTTTCTGAAAATAGTTTTATAGTGTCGAAAAAGAGAGGGGATAGCTATGTTAAAGAAAAAAACAGTCTTTTTGGTGACTTGTACGCAATCACTTGGAAAACATATTACCAAACAGCTTTATCGGAACGTTCGGACAAGTGATTTGAAAAATAAGTTGAAATTTGTTTATGTAGAACTAGCCAAAAATCAAGACATGATTCATGCACTTCAAGGAGACATCGTTTTAGTCGATTATTTTTTGAATCGAGATGTACCCAAGATTGCTTCTAACTTATCACCAGATGTGTGCATTGAGTTATTGAATATTGGAAGTACTAGTACGCATTCGCCAATCATGCTCGAACGGCAACTTGAGCCTTTGCTACAGTTAAACCCTTTGGAAATTCGCGTGCATAATAATCAAGATTTCTCTTTGCTTGAATACGTGTTGCCAGCGGCAGATATCGGACAAAATCGGCTGTAATGTAGAAAACAATGAGGGCACGTTTGTATGAAAGCACAACTATATGATGCACTAGTCGTAATTGATTTACAAAATGGTGTTTGTCACGATAAAACTGAAATTTTTGGATTAGAATTGCTAACAAAACAAGTAAATGAACGTATACTTTTATATAAAGAACAACAAAAGCAAATCATCTTTATTCAACATTCCGATAAAGAACTAATTTCAGGGACAACGGCTTGGAAAATCATTCCCGAAATCATTCAACCAAATGAAGCGCGTTATATAGAAAAAACGCATGCGGATGCTTTTCTCGAAACAGCGCTACAAAATATGCTGATGGAGTTAAATATTCAGACGCTGGAAATTTGTGGGACACAAACAGAATATTGCGTTGATACGTCAATCAAAGTTGCGCACCACCTAGGCTATCAAGTAAGGAAGCTGCATTCTTTAACAACGACTTACGACAACGCATTTATGAGTGCGCAAGACACAATTGCATTTTATGAAAAAATTTGGGATCAAAGATTTGTTGAATTTATGGTCTAAATGGATAAATCTTCATTTTTATGAAACTACGAACGTATTTTCGCCTTTCCTTATCAGACTCTTGATGAGGTAAGGCTTTTTTTGGTTGTCAGATTCAAGAATTTGTTTCATAATAGGTAAGTCGAAAATAGCTTGAATAACGGAGGGAAAGCTATGAAAACAGTCATTTTAGCTGAAAAGCCATCACAAGCAAAAGCGTATGCTGAAGCCTTTCAACAACGAAAAAAACGGGATGGTTATTATGAAATCAAAGATCCGTTATTTACAGGTGAAGTAACAATTACTTATGGATTTGGCCATTTAGTAGATATGGTTCCACCGGGAGCATATGATCAACGTTGGGCGAGATGGTCCTTAGAAAATTTACCTATTTTCCCTGAGACTTTTCAATATGAAGTTCCTACGGATAAGAGAGCGCAGTTTGCAATTGTCAAAAGAGAGTTGCAGTCTGCAAATACCATTATTGTTGCTACTGATGGGGATCGAGAAGGAGAAGCGATTGCCTGGTCGATTATTCGTCAAGCAAAAGCATTTTCCAAAGAAAAAAAATATCTTCGTTTATGGATTAATTCCTTAGAAAAAGAAGCAATCTATGATGGCTTTAAAGATTTAAGACCAGGTGAATACTATTACCCGAAGTATAAAGAGGCAAAAGCAAGACAAAATGCTGATTGGCTAATCGGAATGAATGGCAGCCCTTTATACAGTTTGTTGCTTCAAAATAAAGGAATTGATGGTAGCTTTTCACTAGGAAGAGTCCAGACACCTACTTTATATATGATTTTTAAACTACAAGAAGAAATCAATCATTTCAAAAAGGAACCTTATTTCGAAGGTGAGGGAGAAATTCGACATCAAAATGGGCGATTCATCGGAAAAATGGAACCCAAAAAAACTTTCAAGACACCAGAAGCATTAACAGAAGAATTACAAAAGTTAGGTGCGCATTTGGGTGTTCAAGAAGGGCGAATCAACAAGGTAGAAAAAAAAGAAAAGCAAATACGTAGTCCACGATTATTTTCGTTATCTAGTTTGCAATCGAAAATGAATCAGTTGATGAAAGCTAGTGCAAAATCAACTTTAGAAGCGGTTCAAGGGTTATATGAAAGTAAATTTTTAAGCTATCCCAGAACAGATTCGCCATACATCACTGATAATGAACATCGCTATCTAGTTCAGCGATTAGAAAAATATAAAGGATTTCTTGGTATTGATACGATTGAAACACCAGAACTCTTTCCAAAAAAACGTTACGTTGATGCTAGTAAAGTACAGGAACATCATGCAATTATTCCTACCAAAACGATCCCGACCAAAGAACGTTTTGCTAAACTTTCGCGTCTCCAACAAGCGGTCTATTTGCAGGTGCTACAAACGACGCTCGCAATGTTTGCAAGTAACTACATTTATGAAGAAACAACTATTTTGACAGCTGTAAATCAATTGAGACTAAAAAGTATTGGCAAAATACCTATCCAACAAGGTTGGCAAGCAATCTTAAATACTGGAAAGAAAAAGAAAAAAGACCTGCAAAAATTGCCGATAATTCAAGAAGGTGATTTTGTTGAAGTCGAATTGAAGCGTCTCGAAAAAGAAACACAACCTCCCAAACCTTACAATGAAGGGACGCTGATTACAGCTATGAAAACAGCGGGGAAAACATTAGATGATAACGAAGCACAAGAAATATTGAAAGAAGTGGAAGGGATTGGAACTGAAGCAACACGTGCAAATATTATCGAAAATTTGAAGCAGCGTCACTATATCGAAGTAAAGAAAAATGAACTATTTGTTACTTCAAAAGGTATCACTTTATGTAAAGCTGTCGCAAGTGAACCACTATTGACCAGTGCCGAAATGACTGCGCGTTGGGAAGGGTATTTACGAAAAATTGGAGAGAACCAAGGAACTCCTGAAGTATTTTTGGAAAATATCAAAAAATTTATTTTACATTTGCTAGATTCAGTTCCGCAACAAATCCAACAAGTTGATTTATCAAAGGAAGTTAGCGGTACACGTCAAATTAAGGCGATGGAGAAGAAGAACGATCAATTGGGTCGCTGTCCAAAGTGTCAAAAAGGGGTTGTGATGTTGTATCCTAAGATTGCAAGTTGTCTCAACGCAGAATGTGACTTCAAATTATGGCCAATAGTTGCTAAAAAGAAACTGACTAAGACGAATCTACGTGAGCTTTTATCGAAAAGAAAGACCAGCAAGGTAATCAAAGGATTTACTGGTAAAAAAGGGAAGTTCGATGCAGTTTTAGTATTAAAAGCGGATCTAACAATTGGCTTCGAATTCCCATGGATGGACAAAGCAAATTCAGAAAAAGAGTCACAATCAGAGTAAAGGCATTTATTCCGAAAAGTGAGAACTTTAACACTTAGAAAACAAAAATAAAAATATTTATAAAATAATAAAGATAAGAGGTACCGTTTTTGCGAAAAATTCATTCATTACTAAATTATTCAATGGGGGTAATTGTTTTAATTGCGCTATATCAAGCATTTATCAAGTATCCAACTTATGGGACGAAATTACTAGCTGTTACTTCGGAAAAGCAAACAGCTTATTCACCAACATTGATTTTATCGACAGTAACAGCGTTAGCAAAAAGTGCTTTGTACTTTTTTCATAAAACAACAAGCATGCTGAAACGAAAAAAACAAAGAAAACAACTATTCTTAGTTCTAGGAGCTGCCGGAGTGATCTATTTCTTGCCTGTAATCAAAGAGGTTTTTCACCAAGTGACAGCAGCTTTCTAAACAATGTTTGAAACTCTCTTTTTAGATTAAGAAGTTTTAACATTACAATGCTTAATTATATATTATTGTCAGTAGCCTAAAAAGCCATCAAAAGAGGAATTGTATCCCAAGATTCCTCTTTTTTTGTGCTTAATTAGTCTGAATCAATCAAGACACAGATAATAAAATAAATCCACTTTATATGTCTAAAACCAGTGTTTTTGATTATTTTCTATATTCTAATTGGTAATTTTGTAGATGTATAAATGATTCCATTAATCCACCAAGCACGCCAAAAACCTGTGAATTCGCAAATCTTATGTTTATCCTACGAACAAATGACAATATTGACTACGAATTTTTGGAATTTGGGTACATTTTTTCAGAAATTAAGTAGTTTCAAGCTAAATCTAAAACATTTTTACCAAGACAAGTGTACGTCAGAATTTTAAACACAAATTTTACTGTGTTTTACGTATATAAAACAAAAACGAATGATTTTCGTCAAATAATGCTTAATTTAGGAACAAAGGGAGGGTTGGTACAGCGATTTAAATTTTAAATTTATTTTAGTTTACATAATATATATTATACAAAGTTGATTACAAGAATGAGATTCACTCTTTTAATCAAATAATTGCTGTTTTATATTAATTTTAGCTAATTATTACTGAATACAACATTTAAAAATTATTTTGCATGAATTTTGTATGCTGCTTTTATCTTTACTCAACATAAATACTATAAAAAATGATTTATTTTTTTGTATTGTGATCAGTACAATTATTGTAACTTTTTTAATCGAAAAACTACTGATTATGTTTAAACGCTTGTGGGATTCCAACCTTAACTATTGATTATTTAGTGAAATTTGCAGATTGATTGTTTTAATCGCTTTATTTCTTAACTTATAGATGATTTTTATTTTTTAGTTCTCTTTGTGTTCTTTCGCTATATTTTAAGTGAAACACAGATTGTCTTTCATATTATTTTCAGAAAAATAAGATTATAATACTTGCTGGAGGTTATGTATATGGAAGAAAAGAAAAATTTTATTTCGTGGCCCGTGTTGGCATTAATGTCTTTTGTTACGGTTATTGGGTTTGATGATATTATTTATAATTTTGCTAATCAAGGCATGGGTGTTATTACTTCATGGGTTATTTTGTTAATACTATACGTTGTTCCCTATTCATTGATGGTTGGTCAGCTGGGGTCTGTCTTTAATCATGAAGGTGGTGGTTTGAGTTCGTGGGTTCGTGGGACAAGTGGTGATAAACTTGGTTATTTTACGGCATGGACTTATTGGGCTGCTTCTATCCCCTATGTTGTTGACACGGCGAATGCAGTGGTAGTTGGTTTTGGTTGGTTGATTAATGGAAATGATTCGATGGAAGACACAATGTCTAATTCGTTATTTGCTTTACTGACATTTGTTATTTTCTTGGCATTTATTTTCTTGCAACGTCATTTCAAGAAGTCTTTAGAAGTTCTAAGCACAATTGGCGGTGGTGCAATGTTTGTGATGACAATCTTATTCGTTATTATGACCTTTACTTCTCTATTTATGCCAAATGGACACATTGAAACACAACCAATGAATTTCAAAACAATTTTGCCAAAATTTGATCTGCATTACTTAACAACGATTGGGTTACTGATTTATGCAATTAATGGAGCAGAATTAGTTGCGCCTTTCGTTACTCGAATGCGTAAACCGAAGAGAGAATTTCCTAAAGCAATGATTATGTTAACTGTTATGACTATTTTCTTAACTGTTTTTGGTTCTTTTTCTTTAGGTGTATTCTTCGATGCGCACCATTTACCGAATAATCTAAAGATGAATGGTTCTTATTATGCTTTTCAACGTCTAGGTGAGTTTTTTCATATGGGGAATAGCTTGATGTATATCTTTGCGGTGACACAAATTATTTATATGTGTGCGCTGCTTGCAGTTTTACTTGATGCTATGACAAGAATGCTTATCTCAGATACAGGTAAAGAATTCATGCCTAAAAAATTAACAAAATTAAATGAAGATGGTCTACCAATTAATGGATATATTCTAACAACTGCGTTAAGTGCTTTTATTCTATTGTTGGGTGTTTTCTTGCCAGAAATGAATGATATTTTTAACTGGTTATTGAACTTGAATGGGATTATTTCTCCAGGTGTGACTTGTTGGATTTTCTTTGCGTTTATCAAAATCCGTTTAAATAGTCAAAAATACCAATCAGAGTACGTGTTTATCAAAAACGACCGATTTGCTGTTGCTGTTGGTGTCTGGTGTTTTGCTGTAACAATAATTGCAACGCTTTTTGGTGTCTTACCACAGGATGCCGCTTTTGGTTCATCACTTTTTTGGCATGAATTAATCATCAATATTGTTGGAATTGTTGTTTTGATTGGTTTAGGGTTCGTTATGCCCTATCTAGCAAAACGCGAAAGGAATCAAATTTAATAGTGTAAACATAAATAAAAAAAGACAAGGCACTAGCGTTTAGTGCCTTGTCTTTAGAATAAAGAGACGGGTAGAAAACTAGAAATCCAGTCGTTATCAACACATTTTCCAATTAAAAAAAGCCTAAAATCAACGTTCTGAGAAACGAATTTTAGGCTTTTTTTCTATTTAAGTGAGGCTACGTTTGTCTCAGCCTATTTTTGTTTATTTAGAATGTTTGTTTTTTGATGTCAATTCTTCAAATTTTTCTTTGACATCTTCTATGACTTCTTCAACTACTTCTTCAAGTTTGTTTGGTTCTTCTTTTGTGTCATCTTCAACCGCATTTGATCCAGATAATGCGACTGTTTTTTCTTCCCCAGAGTTAGTTCCAGATAATGCTTCTTGTTTGTTTTGTGTTTCGCCAGAATTAGTGCCAGCCAAAGCTACTTCATCATCTGTTTTTGGTGCCATTGATCCTCTTAGTCGTTTTCCTTTTTCACCATCGTAATTAGTCATAGTTTTGTCCCTCCAGAAAATTATCATGTTCTCTTATTTATCTTACCTAAGAATAAATAGACTGTCAAAAAGGATCTCTTTAATTTAAATTTTTGAATATAAATGTTATTCTTTCTCTTCGTTTTCTTGAATAGAACGAATGCCATTTTCTAAAATCTGCATTTGTAAAATGGTTTCTTCATCTTTAATGAGTTTTTCTGCACCATTGATTAATGTTTCATAAATACCGTCATATACACGGCTATAATCACCTATCTCTGAAGTCACCTTTTCTTCACGATAGATGTTTTTATCATCCATGTAAGTTAAAACACCAAAATGTTCCGGTAAATCTATTCCAAAATCAGCGTTATCTGGCATATAAAACATTTTCAAATGTTCTTCTTGACGATCTTTCGTTTGTTTGACAAACATGCCTTTTTTTCCATAAACAACAAAGCTAGGACGTTCTTTGATTCTAAAGTAACTTGATTTTATTGAGATTTTCATTGCTCCATAGAAAAAATCTAAATCAAAATAATCATTCATCCGACCTTTTCCTAATAATTGGCGAACATCATAATGAATGTCGTCTGGTTCACCAAAGTAAGAAAGAACTTGGTCTACTGTGTGACACGCATGTCCGTAAAGATAGCTGTTTGCTATAGAAAACGTAGTGGTGCTTTCAGGGATTTCTGGTCGAAAATAATCGTAATGCATCTCGATTTCTAAAATATCTCCTAGTTTGCCACTTTCAATTACCTTTTGTACAGTTAAAAAATCTGAATCAAAACGTCTATTTTGATAGCATTGGATAAACAATCCTTGTTCTTTAGCTAGAGAAAAGAGTTCTTTTGCCTCTTTAGAAGTTTCTGCAAAAGGTTTTTCAACTAAAACATTTTTGCCGTGTCTTAGTGCAAGTTTGGCATATTCATAATGAAATTGACTTGGTGTCGTGATAACGACTAATTGAATCTCAGGGTCGTTCCATAAATCAGCTAGTTTTGTAGTGTACTCGATATCATCAAAAGTTTCCCAGGCTGGTTCACTTGGTGAGTAAATTTTTTTGATTCTTATTTTGTCTGATAATTTTCTAGAAAAAGGTAAATGATAACGATTTGTACTCTTTCCATTTCCCAGATAAGCAATTGTTAACATAAATAAACCTCCTATATAGTTGATACGCCAAGTATACTGAATCCTGTGTTCAAAGTCTTAACGTACACGTATTTTGGTAAAAATGTTCTGAATTTCACTGGAAATTAACCGTTTTTTGAAAAAAAGTACCAATTTTTAGGAATTAGTAGCCAACCTTGTCATTTGTTAGTAAGATGATAAAGACGTTAGGAGGTTGAAAGCGTGTTGATTGAAGATAAATTAGCCGAACAAGAAACATTTACTACTACAGAGAAGCGGATTGCAGATTATATCCGATTACATTTTGAAGAAGCCGTCTATTTAACGATTGAAGAACTGGCAAAAGCTACATATACTTCTCACTCAGCTATTATTCGTTTATGTAAAAAAATGGGTTATGCGGGCTTTAAAGAATTTCGCTTTGAATTAGGACGTGAAGTTCATCAACTAGTAGCCCAGTTTAATCATGTGATTGATCCAAATTTTCCATTTTCACATGAAGATAATGCTCAAACGATTGCTAAGAAAATGGCAGACCTTACTGTTCAGACAATAAAAAAAGCGCAACTACAAATTGAAGGACAAGAATTAGATACGATAGCAACCACGTTAAATCAAGCAAACCGAATGTTTTTATTCGCAAAAGGAGATTCCCAGATTACTGCAAGGAAGTTTCAAAATAAGTTAGTTAAGCTTAATAAATTTTTGATTCTTGCTGAAGAGTATAGTGATTCTTCATGGAATGCTGCTAATCTGATGAAAAATGATTGTGCGATCTTTATTAGCTATAGTGGTCGTATTCACCATTATGAACGGATATTGGCTTACTTGAACTATGTGGGTACCCCTTCTTTGCTAATTACAGGAAACGAACATTCTGAAATGGCAAAGAAAGCGACAATGAGTTTAGTTATTTCTCAAGATGAATATGACTTTGCAAAAGTCGCTACTTTCTCTTCTCAGATTGCTTTTGATTATGTGCTAAATACCCTTTATTCAGTCATGTATGCACAGAACTTTCAAGAAAATCTACTTAATCTTAAAGACAAGCAAGAACTTTTGCAAAAAGGGCTTTTGAAAGAATATCATAACTAAAAAAAGGAAGAGTTTCACCTCTTCCCTTTCACCACATTATTATTTTACAGTATCTAGAACAGCTTGTAATTCAGATACAGAGCGATTAAATGACTCTTGTTCTTCGTCTGTGATAGCTAATTCGATTATTTCACGGACACCATTTTCATCTACTACAGAAGGTACCCCAGTAAAGATGTCCTTTTGACTATATTGATTTGATAAATAAGCTGAAACTGGTAGCACGGCTTGCTCATTATTCAAGACGGCTTTTACAATCCGAGTAGTACTCATTCCGATACCATAGTATGTTGCTTTTTTTCGGTCAATGATTTCGTAGGCTGCATTTTTAACCTTTTCAGCAATTATTGTTAGCTCACCTTTTGTTAGGCGAGAATCACTTTCTACTAGTTCGAGAATCGGTTTGCCACCCACTGTTGTGTGAGACCAGACAGCAACTTCAGAGTCACCATGTTCACCCATAACATAACCGTGAACACTTCTTGGGTCGACTTGTAATTTCAATGCGATTTCTTTTCTTAGTCTAGTAGTATCTAAAGTTGTTCCTGTACCAATCACACGATTATTTGGTAATCCAGATGTCTGCCAAGCAATATAAGTGAGAATATCTACGGGATTTGAAGCAATCACAAGGATACCATCAAATCCAGCATTCATAATTTGTACAACTATTTCGCGCATGATAGTCGCGTTTGTTTTAACAAGGTCTAGGCGAGTTTGACCAGGTTTTTGATTGATCCCTGCTGTGATGACTACTAGATTAGCATCTGCGCATTCAGCATAGTCACCAGATTTAACAGCAATATTTTCTTCGCCCCAAGCCATACCATCCAGCAAGTCAAGTGCTTCTCCTTCTGCTTTTTCGTGATTAACATCAATTAAAACTAATTCATTTGTAATCCCTTGATTAATCATCGCATAGGCAATACTTGTTCCAACGAATCCTGTACCTACAATTGCGACTTTTCTACTTGTTTTCATCATATATAATCATCTCTTTCTAGTAGTTTTCTTTTCATGAAAAGTATAAATGATTATTTTTCATTTATAAAGATGATATTTATAATAGTTTTTATTATGAAATCTTATAGAAAAGTAATGAGAATGAATGACTTTATTTTGTTGCTAGCTGATCATTCCAGAGCATTGTTTGTTGCACTTTTAGTGGTTCTTTAATCATTTGTAATACTTCCTCTTCCGTTAATGCATCTGGGAAGTCGCACCAGATGGCAAAATATGTTCCAGGTACTTTAGTTAGTTGCTCCTCTGTAATCTGTTGATTACCAGAAAAAATCGTTGGCTTCCACTCTTTTTTTATTTTATCTCCAGTAGGATAACGATAGCCCGCTCCTTCACCAAGTACAAAATAAAAATAGTTATCATTGAAATTTAACACTTGATGCCCTTCTTCAAAAAAGGTTTGAACATCTGCCATTTGTGCATTGTAATTTGTCCAATAAGTGATTTGAATTGATTTCTTCAGGCCGCTTTCCGCTTTCTGATTCTTTTTGTAAACTCCATCATTCCAGATACGTGCAGTTTTACCAGTTGATTCAACTAGAGTTGCTAGGTCATTGATATAATCAATAAATAGATCATAGGTTCTATCAGGATTCTGATAAATTTCCTCTGCTTTTCTCGCTAATTGAGGATAGCGATCTAATTCATCAAAACTAATATATTCGTCTGCTCCTAAATGAAAATAATGTGAATCATGGAATAGTTCTAAATATTCTTTGATAATTTCTTTGATTTTATTCACTGCCAGTTGATTTGTGATATCTATTGCACGGTTTGAAGGGAAAACATCTGAGTCTTCCCCTAAACGTTCCATCTGCCATTCTGGATAAATACTAAGTAGTCGTTTCAAGTGACCAGGACTATCAAATTCTGGAATGATTTCGATTCCCAGTTGCTTAGCATAAGTGATTAATTCTTTGATTTCTATTTTTGATAAGTAGTGCGACGAAGTTAACGCTGGAACAGTTTCGCATTCAATTCGGAAACCTTCGTTGTCCGAAAAATGAAGCTGTAACGCATTCATTTTTAGTGATGCCATGTAATCAAGTAGATCTTTTAAAAAATTTGGTGAATAAAATTTGCGACCAATATCAATTGATACACCTCGTTCTGTGGAAATTGGTAAGGAATCTGTTAGTTTTGTCATTTTGTCTGCACCTCTACTTTATATATTTAGATCTCTTTAGTAGTATGACATAACTCTTTTGTATGTAAACCCTTTCTTTTTTAGATGTTAGTAAGGAATTGATAAGAAAGTACCTAATGTTACTTTTAACGGTTTTCTTTTTAAGTTTGTTCATTCTATAATGAGTTTGTTACGTACTATAATTTTCTGGGAGGTTGTATGATTGTCTTTTTACCAACGATTTTTGGCAAATGAAAAAATTCGTAGGTTGACTGTTCTACTTTCAGTTATCTTACTACTTTTCTTATCTAAAGCAATGATTACTACGGTCTTGCTCACCTTTATCTTTACCTATTTAATGATTCATCTTGTTCAGATTATTCAGCGTTTTGTTAAGATACCAACTGCAGCACTAACAGTAGTTATTTATTCGATAGTGGTTTACATGATTTATCTGGCACTAACGAAGTATATCCCTATCTTGATTCATCAGACTTTTGATATGGTTGGTTCAGTTATTCACTTTTATGAACAGCAACCTAAAGATGATAATCCACTACTAACCTATGTTCATAATTATATTGAACGCAATGATTTTTTTGAACAAGTGCAAAATAGTGCATCTATTGCTATTGGCTATCTACAAGATCTTGGAAAATTAGCTGTAGCGTTTGCCATGTCCTTTATTTTGAGTTTCTTTTTCATGATTGAGAAGAAAAAAACAGTGCTTTTTTCTCGACTCTTTTTGAAAAGTGAGTTTGCTTGGTTCTTTCAAGATATTTATTATTTCGCAGATAAATTTGTTAACACGTTTGGCTTAGTTTTGGAGGCACAATTTGTGATTGCTGTTTTGAACACCGTGATTACGACAATTGCCTTAGCTGCATTTGGATTCACTCAATTACCTAGTTTAGCGATCATGATTTTTATTTTGAGCCTGATTCCAGTAGCAGGTGTTATTATCTCTTGCATTCCATTGTCATTTATTGCTTACTCGCAAGGAGGAATCAGAGATGTTGTTTATATTTTAATCACGATTTTGATTGTCCACTTGATCGAGTCTTATGTATTGAATCCTAAATTGATGTCTAGCAAAACAGAATTACCGATTTTTTATACTTTTATCGTACTATTAGTCAGTGAGCGTTTGTTTGGTGTTTGGGGACTAATCGTGGGTATTCCGATTTTCACTTTCTTTTTAGACATTTTAAAAGTAAAAGAAATTCCTCTGCATCTAAAAAAAGAGCAACAAGAAGTAATTAAAAAAGAGTAAAAAATAACATCGAAGTCCTGTAGTGACCCCGAAAAGTTAGACTTTTTATAGAGTGGATTCATCCGCTCTATTTTTTATGCCGTTTTTTAATTTCATCCAGAACAATCAAAAGTCATGTTCCACCATTTATTTGGCACTTGGGTAACGGAGATACTTAGTAAGATAAGGGGTTATCTTATTCTCGTTTTCTAATAGATATGTGGAATGAGAATGGTGGTTGCTTTTGTATCTAATATATAAAAAAACTCTTTTTGTTCTGATAAGCGGTTGATAGCAACTTATTCGAACGAAAAGAGTTTATATCTCTAAATTTTTTATCTCCAAATATAGGTCATCATCTTTTTGTCTTTAATATTGTGAAGAAACTTCCTGATGTAGACGTCTTCGCTATTTGATAAGTTTATTCCCAGTCCATTTCTCCAGTCACAACTTTAGCACTCATTTCTAAACTTCCATCTGGCAAATTTGGATAAGATTTTTTCATTTTTTCGATAATCTCTGCGCTCGCTTGACTATCTTTTTCTACTTCAATAAATTTTTGAATATAGTCTTTGGTAAATTCAATATTTTTGGCTGAAAAATCATTTCCTTGTTCAAAATGCCCTGGAATAACTACTTTAGGCTGCAAAGAAGTTAGTTCATCAAGGTCTGTAATCCATTGTTCTTGAGTTTCAATCGTTTTTGTATCTGCCATAAATAAATGGCTACCTGTAGAAACAAGAATCCCACCTAAAAGTAAGTCATCTTCTTTATTGTAAAGTGTTTGTTTCTTTCTATCGCTGCCAAAAATTGAGAATTCTGTTCCCTCTAAGCTAATTGAATCTTTTACTTCTTCGGGAATAATGATTTCGTCGGGTGCATTTTCTTTTAGCGTATCCGACCATACAGAAAGCTTCGCCTTGTAAGTTTCTTTGATTCTTTCAATGTTAGGAGCTGTAGCTAAAAGTTTAGCGTTTGGAAATTTCTTTTTGATTTGGCTTGCTCCAAAATAATAATCTGGATCACTATAAGAAATATAAATTGTCTGAATATCAATGTTCTTGTCTTTAGCTACTTTTAAAATCTTTTCTGCGTCTGTTTTTGAAAACTGAGTATCTACTAATAAATCTTTACCGTTTTTTTCAATAATTGTTGCAGTGGCCCCAAACACTTCATCTGGATTCATAGTGTAATATGTGATATTGTGCCCTTTCGTTTCTGTATACATCTTTGTGTCCTCCTTTGTCATTGTTGTGGCGTTACTTGAATTATTTTTTGTGTTTTCCTCTTTATTTTGAGATGAACAAGCAGCTAATAAAACCGTGCCCATACTAATTGCTAATAAAAATAAACCAATTTTTTTCATACGATACCCCTCTCTAGATAATACTTCCTACCTGTATATTTGTAAATTACAGGTAAATAATATATAATAAAAGTATAGATGTCAAATAAAAAGAAAAGGTGATCGAATGAAGTATTCAGTGCGACTTAGTGATGCTATACATATCTTAGCTTATATTCAAATTTTTCAAGGAACTGATTTATCCAGTGAAGCAATTGCCAAAAGTGTGCAAACAAATCCGGTAACTGTTAGAAAAATCATGGGTGATTTGAGAAAAGCAAACCTAATTAAAACAGAATCAGGAAAGGCTGCCCCCTCTTTAGTAATGCCACCGGAAGAAATTTCATTAGCTACTATCTATAAAGCGGTCGAAAAAGACCCAGCAATTTTTCATTCAGATAAAAATACTGCCCCAAATTGCTTAGTTGGTGGAAATATTCAAAAAGTATTGGATCAGAAATATATTTTTTTACAACAATCAGTCGAAAACAAAATGAAAACTATTTTTTTATCAGAAATTATTGAAGGAATTCTTCAAGAAAGCACGAATGGTTAATTACAATCAAAAAAGCGTAAGCAGGCTCCTTCCAAGAGTAGTCTGACTCACGCTTTTTATTGATTAATGTGTTCTTTTCTTTTTGATTTTTCTAAAAATGAAAAGACTAAGTAACACGGCTAAAATTATTCCACCTATCCAAATAAATAATTTGTTTCGATTGTGGTTGATAGTTTCTTTGATTTCTTTCTCCGCTTCTGGCTTATATGGGATTCTGTGGCCCCGAACGAGCAAACGATGTGTATTGACCATATAAGGGGTACATGTCATCAAGGTAATAAGGTCTTCTCCACTTTGAATCAGTAAGTCTTGAGTGTCTGTAGGTTCAATCGTTTTTATTTGGTCAACTTCATAAGCTAGTCGTTCATTGTTGATGTCAATATAGAAAACATCTGTCTTTTTTAGTTTAGGTAAGTCCGTAAATAGTTTAGCTTCTGGTAATCCTCGATGAGTTGACAAGACGCTGTGAGTACTTGGACCACCAGAAGGGATACTTGTACCTTCAAGCAAGGAAACACCGTTTTGTAAAAACAATTCGTTTGTCTGATCAAAAATGGGTAAACTAACTTTGATTTTTGGAATAGTTAAAGTTGCAATTGTATACTGTTTTAAATAAGATTGTTCTTTTTTGATTTTCTTTTGCTGTTCATTACTTACCGCATCATTAAATGCTGCTACTCCAGGATTATTTCCATCTTTTGCTAACTCCGCATTCTGTTTATCTTGTTTCTCTTTCAGTTTGGCAACTGCTTCTTCATTTTCGTTATTGGCCTTTTGTTGGTAATACTGAACTAATTGTTGATCGAAATAACTATTAACGGCATCACTAACAAATGGATAGGAAAATAAACCAATACCAAGAAATAGAACAATTATCATGAAGATATCTGTTTTTTTTCTGTCCTTTTTTTGTTTTTTCATCTCACTCACCTCACCTGTTTGTAAAATCATCGAAAAATTGCTAGAAAAAGGCTGTAACAAAAATCAATTTTGACTTTTGTTACAGCCTCACCTTACCTACCACTCGTGCCAAATTTCTTACAGCTACATCTTATTATTCTGATTTTCGTTTTTTAAAATAATAACCAGCAGATAGGACAGCTGTTAGTCCAGCAGCTAGGAAAACAGTAATCCCCATACCACCGGTAATTGGTAACTTACCTTTTGTCTTATTCACTACCACGAGTTCAACTTTTCCATTATCTGCGACAAAGTTTGTTGGTGTATTTGGTAAAACATAACCATCAGGAGCTTTTATTTCCACCAATTGATAAACGATATCAGCACCAAGTTCATCTGTTTTAGCAATACCGAAAACTTCAATTACGCCTTGGTCATTTGATTGAAAAACTGTTGCATCTCCTTGTGTAGCAACCCAACTAACTTTTCCGTCTGTCATTTTTAAAAAGGCCTCACCGCGCTTAACTACAAATTCTGCTCCAGCAAGTGTTTGTTTTGTATCCGCATCTTTTTTGACAAATTTCTTACCAAAAGTCTTTACTTCTTCCTGGGCTGTTTTTGGAATAAAATTATTGTCAAACTTGATTTGGTTGTCGATTGCTGTTGCTAGTGGAGCGCCTGGTTTGATTTTCATTTGAACTTCAAAAGTTAATATTTTACCTGCATGGTTTGCTAACTCAGCTGGTGTGAAGCTAACAATAAATGGGTTAGCTGTAATGTCAGCAATAGTTGCGGTCACATCTCCAGTGGCTGCGCCATCAATTTTGATACTTGAAAGAATTTCATCTGCTGTAGAAACAAGTTCCAGTGATGAATGATACGTATCAACTAAATCGAATTTCGTAAATTGCGCTACATCTTTAGGAATTTGTTGTGTGATTGTAAAGGTGACGATTTGATCCACATCTACATCTACATCATCTGCTTCTTTTTTAGGTTCAGGAACTTTGTAGTTGTATGCAGATGCATTTTCTTTATCAGTTAATAGCACTTGGAGTTCGTTGTAATGTGAGTATTTGATCGCCATTGAACCATCACTTGCATTACGAGTTGCAAAGGCTGTAACAACTGGATTATTCAAATAGTGATAAATTTCTGCTCCTGTTTGAAGTTGACTTGTTGCAACCGGTGTGTCTACTTCATAAAATTCATAAATACCGCCATCAGCTAAAATCAAATCTTCAACAGTAACTTGGCCAGATGCATCCGAGAAAAGAATTGTTGCTGCATCAACTGTTCCATCAAATTTGCCTGTGCTTGCTTGGTAATACATTCCTGATGCTTGATCTTTTAGAATGAACCCAGCGTCTTTTAATGCGACTGGATTTGCTTGATTTCCCTCAGCATCTAGTCCTACACCATATTTTTTGAATGTTAGGTCTGAGGTTTTGTATTCATTTTTTGGATAAAGATGAACAACCGGACGATTGTTTCCACCTTCATCAGTTACGGGTAATCCGACCACGAATGGCACTGATTTCTCAGCAATCGCACCAGCGGGAGTAGTCGTTTCTTTAAATAGATAAACAGCATTTCGTCCACCTGATTGTGTTGGTAAGGCGAGTGAAGAAATACCGCTTGAGTCAGTTAGTGCAAACTCATGAGATGCTAACCCAGTAGTATCTGCTGCAATTGCAGCATCGGTAGCTTCAGTGACTCGTTCTTCATGTGTACCACTTGCGCCATCATAAGCAGCCCAGTAAATGCTCGTTACATCATATGCTGTAAAACCTGCACCACTTAATGGTGTCGAATTTGGCCAAGTCATCTCATCACCAGTATTTTGAATTGACTCGGGTAGCGTATCAAAAGCAAGTTTGTGTAGTGTAACAGTTTGCTCTGTTTCAGTGTCGCCTTCTTCAACGGCATAAACAGCACTTCCCAACCCTAAAAACAACGGTAACATTAGTAAAAGTGAAAGAACCCAGGTAAATACTTTCTTTTGCTTATTCATTTTCCTCACTCCCATTCTTTTTTTTCACTCCATGATTGTGTTGCTTGACCAACAAATAACCTGCACTTGCTATCATGAGTAAACCAGCTGCTAATAGATAATTATTGAATTGATCTGCCGTTTTAGGTAAATCTTTTCCAAATTTGCTTGGTGTAGCAATTGAAGCCGTTGGAACAACGGGCGTAGCTGGTATACCTTTTTTGACTGTTTCCTGTTGATTTACAATTTTTAAAGTCTGGTTTTCTTGTTGTGTAAACGTTCCTTTTGCAACAACAAATGGCACTTTTTCTTTATTTAGAAGGTAACCTTCTGGGGCTTTGATTTCTAATAGTTGGTAGTTGCCATAACGTAATCCATTGATCCAAAACAGACCATTTGTGTCAGAGACTAATTTCACTAGATTTTCATAAAAAGTTGGTACTTTCGTTGCATCAATCCAGATGTTTTTTCCATCTGCACGTGCTAAATATTCTCCTTTATCATTTAGTACGACAAACTCTGCACCCGTTAATTTTTTTGATTCATCTGTTGCATCAACTTTTACAAAGTATTTCCCTCCTGTTTCGACGGTTGTCGTTACTTCAATTTTTTTCTCACCATCAACTATTAGTGAGATTCGATTCAAGAAATCAGACTGATTTAAATTATTTTCTTGGATCAACATTTGATAAGAAAAAGTGATTTTTTCACCAACATGGTCTGCTAAAACCTTTGGATCAAATGCGACAGTGAATCCGCGATCTGAAATCGAAGTGAATGTATAAAATGGACGCGTTTCAGGTTGACTAAGCGAAATTGAGACTGTTTCTTCGGCAGTTGCTTTTTGAATTAGCATCAAAGAGTCATCCGGTATATCAGTCACAACAAAGCTTTCGTAATTAGCAATATCTGATGGAACGGTCAGTGTTGACTGATAGTCGATTGGTTCACCAAATTCAAAGTCGATTTTCTCACCATTGATTTTTTTCGTTAGTGTTGGTGGAATTGTTCTGGTTGCTCGACTTTTTGGGAAAATTCGAATGGTTTGTAATTCATTCCCATTATTATCAAATACTGGTAAAACAACTAACATGGGGCGAGTGATAGAATTGACAGTTGGTGGATGATTCGTTTCTTTGATGAAGAAAACACTATCCTTATCCCCTTTTTTAGCAGGAAGTTCAAAGGAAGCAATCCCCTTTTCATTTCCCTGTGTTTGGGTAACACCAACGTATTTGGTCAATGCTTCAACATCCGCCGTTTGCATGTGTTTAAGAAATGCTGCTCGAAATTCTTCAATTGGTTGATTTTCAAAATCTGAGGCTGCTAATTGTTCATAATACATATCTGTTACTTCATAAACAGTAAATTCAACATCATTTAAACCTTCAAAGTTCTGGAGTCCAATCGGTTCTTCAAAAGGATTTGTTTCACCATCATTGTGTTGTTCGTCAATATCTGCTTCATGGTCAAACAACAGTTTGTGAATGTGTAACGTGATTGTTGAAGAAGCCTCAGTTTCTGCATGAACTTCGGTTGAATTAATTTGCGCCATCATGAAGACAGAGAGAAGTGAAACTAGGACAATGCTTAATCGGGAAAGTAGTTGTTTCATCATGCTCTACCCCCTCTTCTTCTTAAATAAATGTAAAAACTCAACATCAACGTGCTACCGAGTGCTAAATACGGAATAATTGTCATTCCACCAGTTTCTGGAAGTGGCTGTTTTGCATGGTTTGTCACTTCTAATTGGATGATATTACCTGATACAGTGAGAACGTCTGTCTGTTCTTCTCCATCAATAGTCACTATTCCTGTATCACTAATAACAATCACAACTGGTTGAGTTAAGCCGATAAAACCACTTGGGGTAAAGGTTTCTTCTAGGCTGTATTCTCCTGGTCGTAAGCCAGTAAAGATAAATGTGGAACTATCTGTTTGTTTAATCGTTTCACTATAGTTATCTGGTCCAGTAAGCGTGAACTCTGCACCATTTAGCAATCGACCATCTTGATCTTTTTTCTCTAGTTCTAAAGTAAAGTCTTTTAAGCGGTTAGTCAGTGTCAAACCGGTAATAATAAAGCGGTTTTGAGTTTCATCAAAAGTAGCGGGTTCTGAGTAGAGAAGTGTTTCATCCTTATCAAAAATTTGAATCACTTTATCTGAACCAATAACTACTTTCCAAGGTCCCTGATTGTTTTCATATCCAAGTGGTACATTCGTTTCTTTCAAGAGATACTCACCTGGTTGTAACCCTTGGCTAAATTGGACAACTCCATGTAAATCTGAAGTTGCTTCAATTGGTTCTAATAGATTTTCACCTTCCAATGTGAAAGTTGCACCTAAAAGTGGTGTTCCAGTTTCATTTGTTTTCTTAAATTCAAGTAAAAATGGAACGAGTTGGTTACTGATTTGATTGTTTTCAGGGAATCCAGTGACGCTTAAACTTAAATCAGATTCTTGTTTTACCAAAATCGTAAATTCTTCAATTTCTTGATATCCCTCAGGTGCAGCTAATTCACGAATGATATACTCACCAATCGGATATGCTGGAAATTGAACTAACCCGGAATCATTAGAAGTTGCCTCAGCAAGAAGAACAGTTGGCGCAGACTTCTGATAAATACCAAATTTTGCCCCCGCAAGTGGTGTTTCATGATCCTCACCGACTTTGATAAAACTGATTCCTTTTTTCAGCAAAGTATTTGTAACGGTTAATGTTTGATTTGTTTCTTTTGTAGTTGATGCTGGTGCGTATGTCGGTGCGCTGTACCCAGTGACGTGATTTGCTTCGCCGACTTTTTCGATGATACGGTATTCGATAAGTTGACCATTTCGAAGTGCGACCACATCAGTGAATATTCCTTCTGTCGACGTAGCTCCTTTTGGTACCGATAATTGTTGATTTGGGACATCTACCCAGTTACCATCTTGATTTTTTTCTTGTAATTGTAAGGTGATGTCTTCACGTAAATTCCGTTGATTAGATTCATCTTCCCAGATTTTTTTCGCCTGGATATCAAATGTGGTTACTGGAACTTTTACAGATGGAATTGCGAAATGAAGATAATCTGGCGTTGTTGTTCGATTATTTGTTACATAGGTTGTCTTATTCGCTGGATAAAACAGGCCATCGCGATAGGCTTCTTTTACTTCAACCAGGTATTCGATTCGATAACCTTCTCGTCCAGTCTCTGTCTTTCCTAGATTCATATTTGATAAGTTGATCGTACTTCCATTGATGGCAACTTGGACTTGTTGTGCAAATGACGGATAACTACTACTTGTAGATGGAATAACAGTCAACCCATTATCAACTTTCAAGGCAAAAGAACTTACATCACCAATCAAATTGACATAGTCACTCATTGGATCTGTAACCGTTGCTTGTTGGAGCGTAGCTGAGAAAGTAGTACTCAATGTTTTTAAAACCTGAATCAGCTGTTCACGATTATTTGCGGTGAAATAACCATTTTTCCCAATGGCTGTTAAGACACTTTCAGCAGTCTCACCTGTAGCAAAACCAATTGAGTATTTTATGATATTTTGATTTGCTGGATGCGTAGCTCTTTGATTAACATAATCAACTGTTGGTGTAACATGTCCAGTTGACGATGTTCCGTTTCCGTTGTAGTAATTCGTATTGTTTATTCGTGCATAGTAGCGTTCAGAATTGCCTAGATTTGTTTGATTCAAACTGAGTAGGTTATTTGTCAGATTCAAATAATTTTGATTTGGTGAAAAAGTAGGTTCACCATCAGTTAAAACGATTAGGACTTTTGCTGCTTCACTCCTAGTTCCATAACTTGGATTTGTTAGCATTGCATAACCTGCATCAAGACCAAGGTAAGTTGGTGTACCAGAAGTATCAGGTGTCGCAGTATAGATTGTGTGACTGGTAATTGCTGATGGACTTGTTGTGAAACCACTAGAACCAAATTTCCCAATCTCTCCATATGGAACATCGACTGAATTATTGTTGATTTGCATACGTGTAGAACCAAATGCTGCTAGTCCTAAACGAATATTTCCATCATTGCCGGGTCCAAGCAAATCATTTGCAAATGTAGTCACTGCGTCTTGTAAGGCGACCCAACGAGTCATCCCTTCAGGAACAGTTTCTTGAACCATTGAGCTCGACTTATCTAATACTAAAGAGATATCAATCGGTTGATTTGTTTCCAGTGCATCCCCAATTACATCTAATTGGACTTTAAATTGATTTGGGTTACTAGTTGGAATAACAATTTTTTTAATTGCTCCATCACCATAATCATGATAACCATTAGTAAAGTTCAGCGGATTGCTATCAATGATATTATTTATTGATGAAGTCCCCTCTGTTTTCTCTGTACTAAAATCATAGTTCTTGATAAATGTGGAAGAGTCATTGGTCGTGTAATTATTTGTCGAGTGTTCTGGATACGTTCCTAACGCATCATTAACGTAATTAAATGGATCGACATTGACCGGACTTCCTGCTAAAGGTGTCATAGCAAATGGTGCTGCAGTAATCAATGGAAGTGCCTTTTCATCAGAAGGTTGAGCAGCTTCAGTATCTGCTGTTTGCTCTTTTTCTGAAGTTTTATCTTCCTCAGATTCCTTCGCTTGTTCTGAGCCATCCGTGCCTAACGTATTTTCTTGAACAGTTGTATCATTTTCTTTCTTAATTTCTTCCTGTTCATCAGTAGATTCATTCGTTTGTTGACCATTTATAGAGGGATCAATGCTTGATTGGAACTCAATTGCTTGAGCTGTTTCTTCTAAAATTTTTCCTTGCTCATCTAATAATTTTATTTGAATTTGGATAGCTGATTGTTCAATAGCTGTTTGAAATTCGATTGTATTCATTTCGGCATCATGAACTTCTTCAATCCAGCCATTTTCAATTTCTATAAAATCTGTTTGCGTTACTTGTTTAATTGGCTGATCTTCAGCGGTAACTTTTAGTTGTAAGGTTGTTTGCGTTTCTTCACTTACTTGTTTATGATATCTCAAGGTCCAGTTCTTGATACCTTCTGAGCCATCTTCTGTGGCAATTGAATCTTTCCCTTCAAGTTTCAACTGTTGACTGGTTGCAATTTCTCTAAATTCGGTGGTCTCTTCTGCATGAATTAAACTAGAAATCCCTAACAACTGACTAAAAATACTTAGCAACAAAACACCAATCCATAAGAAGCTAACTAGTTTTACTTTACGATTCATTCCGACTCCCCTCCCTCCAAATTCACAAACATGAAAAATGTTCCCTCTACAATTTGAAGTTTAGCAACGGAATTATGTTATAGCAAAAGTTAACAATATGCGGTTTAAAGGGGATAGTCGTTTTTTATATGTTATTTTTTCAGAAATGTAACACATTTTGTTTTTTGATTTATAAAATATTCACAAACTATGATAATGGTGTGATGTAATGATGATCGCATAACACATAGTTAGTATGAGTTATATTTTGATAAGGTAAAAATTTATGGATCAAAAGTGCGTAATATTTCTGTAAATCCTTTATTTGTATTAAAATATAATTAATATTTAAAATGTTTTTTGTTATAAAAAACGATATAGTTTAATTTTTTTGTCAGAAAGTTGATGGATTATGTAAGAAATCTGGTCAAAAATAAAGAAGGAGAGAGTTCATTATGTTTGAATTTGTGGTTCTTAATGATTATGACAGGCGAAAGTTAGCAGTTTTTCAGATCCTTAATTCACAGAATACTTCTTGTTCCATTTCCTATTTAGCTAAAGAATTCAAACTATCTTTTCCAGCCACTCAATCGTTGATCCAGTCATTTGATCGTGACATGATTACGCTCTTTGATAAGAGTGTTTGGGATGAGAGCGGACGAGTTAATTGGCACACTAAAGGCTATAATTACAATATATATTTACAGTTTTTGATTAAGTGTTCTCTACCCTATCAATTTTTACTTTCTATATTGACAAGACCAGAACAAACGATTGAAGATTTTTTAGAAGAAAACTATATCAGTCGCTCGACTGCAATCAGAGCATTACAAACGACTAAAGTGTGCTTAGATGATTTGAATGTAAAACTTAACTTTTCTAAAATGAAAATTTTTGGAGAAGAAAGCAACATTCAACTGCTTTTTTTTTATGTGATTTGGTTAGGCTCCACTGGAGATGATGTGCTCACAAACGAAGAACTTGGTTTACCGTATTATAATGAAAAAGAACTTTTAAAAGACTTTGATTTTTTTAACTTTTCTCATGTTCATCCAAAAGCAATCCGATTAATGTTAACGATTATGAAAATTCGAAGTTTACAAGGGTATGAATTGGATGAATTTGAAGGAAATGAATTGATTTATTTTGACGCTAATCCCGTTTTACAACAATATTTTTCTCAGTTTATTAAGGATCCCTATCAGATTATTTATCACATTAATTTTTTGAAATATGTATTTGTTTTTTCGTTCTACTATGCATCACCGGTTGATTCTCGCTTAACTATTTTAGTTGATTTTTATCAAAATTTAGAAAAGAGAGAACAGCAATTTCACAGGTTTTTGATAGAATTTAATTCATTTTATTCAAAAAAAATCTTACCTGAAAATCTGACTGAAGAAGAAGAACTGCTTATCCGTGCAAATCTATTTTCTACGCTATTTTCTCACTATACTAATGGGGGAAAACTACCTAAATTCTATGGGTTTGATGGCGTTTCTAGTCATTCAGAAACACCGGGGTATCAAAAGTTAATAGAGATTTTAGGTCATTATTTTGAGCAATATTTTCAAAAAACGTCCTTTTTTATTTTTAAAGATCGTAAAAAAGAATTACTTGAAGATTTAAGTTTTATCCTCTATCCTTACTTCCAGAAAAAAATCAAAGATAGACGAGTGAAAGTTGCAATTATTCCTATGATTAATCAAAAAATATTACAGAATATTGTTTTGTTTTTATCACAATTGCAATTTGTTGACTATGAACTATCAGTAACTGACCATTCAGAAATCGATTTGTTTATCACTAGCTTTTCAGAAATTTTGCCGAGTACGACGAAACCATGCTTTATCGTCGAATTAACAGATGAATCAAATTATTTAAGTGAGTTGTTTAATTGGTTGTGGGATATGTATTTAAACAATCTAGCACCAGAAATGTAATATTAAGCAGCTGGACTAAGCAGAAAACTATCTGTCTTTGAAACAAGTAGAAATGTAAAACTGTTTTAGAGACAGATAGTTTTGTTTGCAGTTTTTTAAAAAATTTGATGCGAGGAATTAATTTCTTGATTTCGTTGATAATTTTGCTTGGTCAATCACCCACATGACAGTTTCACTATGCTTTAATTGTTTTTGCATGGCAGAAAAATTTTTACTTTGAATCATCTGATCAAACATTGCAAATTCTTGATACATTCTATGTGCGTGACTATTCGCAGAAATAGTTTCTAAGAGTTGATTTTGTTGATAGATATCAAAGGAAGTTAGAACATTGGCAGGACTGTCAACTACAATCGACCTATTTTCACCTTGAATAACTGAGCGAACTGGTGCATCAGAATTCTTAGCCGCGATACAAACTGCTTGATATTCCTTATATTGCAACACTAAAATGCCAGAAGTATCAACCTCTTTTTCCATATGTGGAAAATAATAGACTTCTAATGGTTTTCCTAATAGTCCTACAACAAAGTGGACATTGTAAATGTTAAGATCCATCAATGCTCCTCCACCTTTTTGAGCATCGAAAGCAGGCGCAATCTCTCCGTTTTTAAACGCATCATATCGTGAAGAATATTGAGAATAGTTGCATTCAATTAGCTTTATCTCTCCTAAGGAAGACAGTTGTTTCTTGATTTCTAAATAATTTTCTAAGTATTGGTTTGTAATTGCTTCAAGCAAAAATTTTTGTTTGCTTTCTGCTAAATGTTTTAGTTCTAAAAATTGTTGATAATCAGTAGTAAATGGTTTTTCGCAAATGACATTTTTACCAGCTAACAATGCTTTTTTTGTAAAAGAGAAATGTAAATGATTAGGGACAGCAACATAAACGGTATCAATCGTATCTTCCTGTAAACATTGTTCGTAGTCAGTAAAATAGTTTTTGATTCCATATTTTTTTTGTAGTTCTTCTAATGTCTCTTTGCTTCTTTTTGTTCCGACGATTGCTTCTAATTCGATTTGAGGTAAGTCTTTTGTAATTGTTAAAAAGTCTTGTACAATTTTGCCAGAGCCAATTATCGCTAACTTCATATTGTTCACCCTTTTAATTGAAATTTCATTTTCATAGATTGTTGTGACCTCATTGAACCATGAAAATGATTCTTTGATAAGAGAACGACTGAAAATTGGCAGTTTGTACCAGAAAAAAGCCTGTTTATCGCAAAAAACTGAAACTTTTTACCAAAAAAGAAACTACCTATAGACACGAAGAACATGTTGTTCTAAGTTCTAAAGGTAGTTGATTCAACGAAATACCAGATGATAGTCCTGGGGATCACAGCCTTCGATATATTGATAAAGCAACAGCTCCATCAAGGCAATCATCGAGATATGCGAAGTAAGATTTAGTTGATTAAGGTACAATTCATCTGTAAATAAGTAGAGATTGATATCGCTTGTGTTTTGCATCAGGTTATTGTCGGCACCGGTGATTGATACAATCAAGGGATGTGACTGCTCTTTTAACTTTCGAATCAAGGTAATTAACTCATTGTCCTCACCACGATAACTAAAAACGAAAACCAAATCTTTTGATTCAGCTTGTTGTAAAGCAATTGTTCTTGTTTGTTGATCTTCTGGAAAGATGACAAAAAATCCAGCTGTAGTATAGAGATATTTGATATAGCCCATAATTTCTTTGCTCATTCCTTTGGCGAATAAAAAGATTTTTGGTTTTTCCTGCATGGCCAAAACAAGTTTTTTGATTTTATCACTATCCATTACACGAACGGACTCAATTAAATTTTTTAAGTATTCTTCCCGATAATCTCTTTGAGAAACCACAAATGGACTTTGTTGAGGAACATCATTTTTTGTTAATAAAGTGTATTTGATAACTGTTGAAAATTCACTATAACCACTAAAACCTATTTTTCTAACGAAACGCAAAAAAGTCGTGGTTGAAACAAAGCATTCTTCAGAAACTTCTCTAATACTTTTATTTTTGATGACATTCAAGTTTGAGATAACATAATCAAACAAAACCCGTTCATTTCTTGTCAGTTCTGCTAGATGGGAATTAACAATTTCATAGAAATCCATAATCATCCTACTTTCTATGTTTTGGTAGTGCCTGAGCAATACAGTGGATATTTCCTCCACCTAAAAGAATTTCTCGTGCAGGAACTCCGATGACCTCATATCCAGGATACAAGTCTTTCAGTATTTTATGTGCTTTTTGGTCATTAGGGTCGTCAAATACAGGATAGATTACGCCTTGATTTGCCGTATAATAACTAACATAACTAGCTGTTAATCGATCTCCAGGAAAGCGTGGAAGCATACCATTTACTGGGTCTACTCCTTGACTTTCTTCTTCAGTAATGTACATTGCTTGCGGTAAAGGCATTTTATAAATTTGTAGTCCCCGTCCCTGGGCATCTGTTACTTTTGATAAGTACATATAAGCTTCTCGTACAATTTCATACATTGGGTCTTCTGGATCATCGCACCAATTAAGGACGAGTTCACCGGGGCGAACGATATTCAACAAATTATCAATATCACCATTTGTTTCATCTAAAAAGAAGCCATGTGGAAGCCAGATGATTTTTTGAGCTCCGCAATACTCCAAAAGGATTTCTTCGATTTGTGTTTTAGTAAATTGCGGATTCCTTCCTTCAGATAGGAGACATTCTTCCGTAGTAAAAATTGTTCCTTCCCCATCGCTGTGAATGGAGCAACCTTCTAGTACGAAATTTGCTAAGGAATAATAGTCTAATCGTTGCCAATTACAAATTTTTTCTGCCAATAAATCATCTTGATCCCAAGGGAAAAACAGCCCGTCTAACAATCCGCCCCACGCATTGAATCGAAAGTCTACAGCACGAAGATTTTCTGACGTGTCCATGACGTAGACTGGACCTGTATCCTTGATCCATGCATCATCTGAACTCATTTCTAAAACACGGATGTTTTCGTTAAGTAAATGACGAGCATTTTTGTATTGTCTTTTTGATACAAGCATTGTCACTGGTTCGAATTTCGCAATAGTTTGTGCAACTTCTGCATAAGTAAGTTGAGCTGGCTTTGCACCATTTCGCCAATTATCAGTTCTCTCCGGCCAAATCATAAAACATTCCTCATGAGGAACTGTTTCTGCCGGCAAGCGAAAGCCATCTTGCTTCGGGGTACTGTGTTCGATTTTCATTTGGACAACTCCTCTTCTCCTATTAGTATAGCAAAAAACGAGGATTCGAAACAAACCTGTTTGCGAATCCTCCGTCCTCTCCTTTTAACTTGTTAAATCATTTCATTGTATCTTTTAGTGGCTACTAGGTATCTGTTGAGTGATACAGTGAATATTTCCTCCGCCTAAAAGGATTTCTCGTGCAGGAACCCCGCTAATTACACGATCTGGATATAATTTTGCTAAAAGTTTTTCTGCCTCATGATCCATAGGGTCACCAAATAATGGAAAAACGATTCCGCCATTAGCCGTATAATAATTAACATAACTAGCAGCTAAACGGTCGCCCTCTTCTCTTGGCAAGGTACCTGCTACAGCGTCTACACCTAAGCTTTCTTCTTTAGTAATCGTAACAGGATTTGGTACATACATTTTATGAACGACCAACTTCCGCCCTTTGGCATCTGTTTCGTTTTCTAAAATATTCAAGCATTCTTGAGAAATTTCATACTGCGGATCAGCTATGTCGTCTGTCCAAGCAAGAACCACTTCACCTGGCTTAACAAAATTAGCAATATTGTCAACGTGACCATTCGTTTCATCTAGATAGATTCCACGTTTCAGCCAAATAATTTTTTCAACGGCTAACTGTTCTTTTAAAACATGTTCAATTTGTTCCTTAGATAATTGAGGATTCCGTCCGTTTGAAAGTAGACACTCTTCCGTTGTTAATAAGGTACCCTCTCCATCGACGTGGATTGAGCCGCCTTCTAAAACAAAACTATCTAACCGATAACGATCTTTACGTTCGATTTCACAAATTTTTTGAGCGACTTGATCGTCTTTATCCCATGGGAAATAAAGACCATCTTCCAATCCGCCCCACGCATTGAATGACCAATCGACACCGCGGACTTCACCACTACTACTTTTAACAAATGTTGGGCCACAGTCACGTACCCATGCATCATCATTAGCGATTTCAACTACTCTGATTTCTTCCGGTAGTAAATGACGTGCATTATTATATTGGTCAGGATTTGCTCCCACGGTTACTGGTTCGAAGGCAGCAATTGCTTTGGCTACTTCGACAAATGTTTGTTGTGCTGGCTTTCCACCATTGCGCCAATTATCTGATCGTTGGGGCCATAAAATATAAACGCCCTCATGGTTTTCAAATTCGCCAGGCATCCAAAAGCCATCTTGTTTTGGGGTACTATCAATTGTTTTCATGAGAATGAACTCCTTTTTCTAACGTTTTTCCTGCGTGTTTTATCATTATTTCACCAATCAATGCTACAAGAATTGTACCTATCAATACCGGAATTTTTCCGGAAATTTCTTCTGGACTATTATCAAGTGGTACTACTGAGAAAATTAAAGTTAAGACCAGTAAAGTAAATGGAACATAAGTCAGAATTCGAAGAAACCATGTTGGTCCAGGAACTTTGAATGGTCGAGGTGTATCGGGATCTGTTTTGCGTAGTTTTAAAAATGCTGGGAACATCATGATATATGATAACAATAATGCAACGACATTTAATGAAAAGAATGCCCAAAAAATATTTTCGTTGGGGATCATTGGTGCGGCGACAACAAGCAATGTTGCAATGATTCCGTTAAGTAAAGAAGCACCAACGGGCATTTCATTTTTGGAATTTACACGTGCAAAAATCGCAGGCATATCGTTATTCTTTGCTGCGTATAAAGCAACATAATTCACACCTAAAGACCATGAAATCAAATTGGCAGCTAAAGTATACATAAATAATAAGCCAATAATCACTACAAACGGATTCAAGCCACCGACTAATAAGATAAAGCTGTCGATTAAGCCGCCTGATGCAGATAATTCATCGGCAGGAACCGCTGCGCCCATACCAAATGCCGCAAATAGATAAAAGAATGCAATAAGTATTCCACCATAGATAATTGATTGCGGAATTTGCTTTTTCGGATTATCCATGTCGCTTGCCATAGTAGTTACCACTTCGAATCCCAAAAAGTTAAATAGAATAACTGAAAGAAAGCTAAGGCTCTTAATATCCATTTTTGGAAGTAAAGCTGCTCCTGAAAAATCGTTTGCTACACCTTTCGTTACCGCATGATAGATACCCAGAACACCTAAACAAATCATGATGGCAACTTTCGCAAAAGCGGCAAGATTCAAAATCCATTTACTGTCACTCACAGGATAACAACTAATAAAAGTAACGACCCAAATGAAGAGCAACTGGATTCCAATAGTTACAAATAAATGAAGCTGAATTTGAAAAATTTGTGATAGGACTTCTTGGAACAAAACGGCTAAGCTTGCCATCCAAATAGGAAAGTTGATCCAATAAAACCAGGCAACTCTTCCACCCCAACGTCGACCAAAAGCTTTCTTTACCCAATCATAAATTCCGCCGTCGCCTTCATAAGTTGTACCTAACTCTGCAGAAATTAATCCATAAGGTAAGAAGAATAAAATCAGTAGTAACCCCCACCAAAAAAATTGTGAGGAGCCAATTGCTGCGGCGGGGGCAGCAGATTCTACTACCAGGATAACCACAACTGCCATTAATACAGCGTCAAATAATCGGAACTTCTTTTTTTCCATTATCCTTGCTCCTTTCTAGCCTTAGTTTTTGCGTTCGTATTGTTTTGTTTGACGTAATAAACGTTCAAATTCACTATTGTATGTTGTGACTACTGCTTCACTCGCATAGTTTAAGTAAGGATTTAAGAAGTAAACTAGCAAAGCGCGCATCGCTGTTAATCTGTTTTCGGCTTCGTCCAGTACCACTGAGTAAGGTGCATCTAATACTTCATCAGTTACTTCTTCTCCACGGGTAGCGGGTAGACAATGCATAAATTTAGCATGTGAGGCCGCTTTTTTCATTAAGTCTGCATTGACTTGATATTTTGGATAAAATACGTTCATCCGTTCTTCTTCAGATAGTTCCGCTTCATACAAACCATACCAAACATCTGTATAAACAAAGTCTGCATCTTTCATAGCAAGATCAGCGTCTTCAGTAATTAACACGCTTCCGCCAGATATTTGTGCATTTGCTTCACCAATAGCCAATGTTTCTGGTTTGATTTGGAATCCTTTTGGTCCAAATTGAACAAAGTCCATCCCCATTTTTGTAGCAATAAACATTAAAGAAACGCAAACTTGTGTCGCATCACCGACAAAAACGACTTTACAGTCACTTAATTTTTTGCCGGCTGGTAGATGTTCTGTCATGGTGATGATGTCACCTAGTTCTTGAGTCGGGTGATTATAGTCGCTCATTCCGTTTATTACAGGAATCGTTGCTGTTTTAGCTAATTCAACTACTGAGTCATGACGTTCTACCCGAGCCATCAAAATATCTACTAAGCGAGATAAGACGCGGGAAGTATCGCCCAGACTTTCGTGTCCACCTAATTGGATTTGTCCAGGCGCTAGGTATTGTGCGTGCCCACCTAGTTGCGTCATAGCTGTTTCAAAAGATACACGGGTACGTGTAGAAGATTGCTCAAAAATCATTCCTAACGTTTTGTTTTTCAACAAAGGAGGATAGTAGCCATTAGTAATTGATTCTTTCAATTTCAAGCCCAATTCAATCAAGTAATCTACCTCTTCTTTTGAAAAATCATTTGTATCGATAAAATCACGTTTTTGCATTTTACATTCTCCTTCAATTATCTATTTTTTGTCGTTTATACTCGAGTAATCCTTTTGACACTTTGAGCATACTTGTTTTTTTAATAAGTTGTAAGGGCTTTTCTAGTTTAAGAAAGGAATAGAAAACAAAAAGAACATGTTACATTTTGCGTAACATGTTACATGCTTTTTTTATAAAATAGACTAACGAGCTACTAGTTGCATAACATACTTTTAAGTGGTTTTCTGCTATAATAAAACAGATATTGATGGTGGAGTTGGAGGAATGAACATGATTGATAGCTTGCAAAATCAAGCATACCAGGAAATTAGAAAACGAATTATTTTTTCAGATTTAGAACCAGGACGCAAAATATCTGAAAAAAGTTTAGAAGACTTACTTAACATTGGCCGCACCCCTATTCGTGAATCTTTGATACAATTGCGTCAACAAGAACTTGTTTATACGATTCCTCAAAGTGGTACCTATATTTCAAAAATTGATTTGGCTTCTGCGCAAAATGCACGCTTTGTACGTGAGCAACTTGAACAGCAAATCATGGTTGAGTGTTGTACAAAATTAACTCCTGAAACACAACAACGATTACAAGAAATATTAAACTTACAACAAAAAACAATTGAAAAACAAGATGCACGTGGATTTTTTCATGCGGATAATTTATTTCATGAAACGTGTTTTGACATTGCTGAGCGCAAAGAAGTTTGGAATTGGTTAGATAACCATAATACGCATTTAGAACGATTTCGTTGGCTACGGGTGACGATTTCTGGGTTACCTTGGGAAACCATCACAAACCAGCATCAGCAATTATTTGACGCACTAGTTGCTAAAAATCCTGAAGAAGTTCGCTTTTTAACGATTTTACATTTGCATATGATGTTGAACGAGCAAGAGTCAGTTGTGGAAAGATATCCAGAATATTTTGCTTAATGAATGTTTGAAAAGAGCCGAGACAAAATGATGTCTCAGGCTCTTTTTTCACTTAGTACTTCTTTAGTTTTTACCTTGGCTTAGACTTCTTCTTTAACAACCTTATTTGATAAAAGTACAAATGGCAAGTAAATCAACGTTCCGATAAAAATAATCACAGCTTGTAACAGCGCAGCGCGAATATCTCCTGCTGTTGCTAAGTAACCGGAAAGAATGGGTGGTGTTACCCATGGTATCGAAATATAAGTTGGTTTGACCCACTCCCAACTAGTTGCTAAATAAGCAATAAACGTTGCAATCATTGGTGTTAAGCAGAACGGAACTGCGTAAATAGGATTAAACACAATTGGCAATCCAAACATCATTGGTTCACTGATATTGAAGATACTAGAAATCCCGCCTAATTTTGCAATCATCTTTTCATCCTTACGTTTAGAAACAAGTAAGACAGCAATCACTAAACAAATCATGGTTCCTCCCCCACCCATATAGACATACGCGTCAAGAAAAGATTGTGTCACAATATTAGGAATAACATTTCCGCTATTGATGGCATCAATGTTTTGTTGTAACGAAGTTAATAAGATGGGACCAGAAATTGCACCAAAAACGAATGAACCATGGATACCAAAAATGAAGACGAATGTTGAAAGAAAAACATACAATAAAATACCAGATAATGATTGGAATCCACCAACTAATGGTGCTTGTAGCACTTCAACAACTAATTCAGGAACAGTTACTCCAGTTAAAGTCCTAATACCTGCTTCCATTAATGCAAAAACAGTGATAGTCAATAATGCGGGAATAAGTAAGTTAAATGACTTTGCGATTGCGGGTGGTACACTATCAGGCATTTTTATTTTCAGTTTTTCGTTAGTAGATAATTTACATAGAAGAGTAATCCCAACTAACGCAGCTAAAATGCCTAACAACATGGTTGAAGCACTAGTATAAGTTTGTGTCAAAATACCATTGGCTTGAATTGATTCTCCATTATTTCCTACAATGGTTAATGTATTGGGAATTAAGGTGATATAGCAAGCTAAGGCAATGATCCCTTCAAGCGCCCCGTCATTTCCGTAAGAACGTGCTAAGCGATAGCCAATCAAGAATGTGACCATAATACCCAACATTCCGATTGTTCCATTGTATCCTTGGACACAGAGCTCTGAAAGGAACATTCTCCCAGGCATTTCTCGTAGTAAACCAGTTTCTTCAGCAAGCAAAACATTATTAATCAAGACAAAAAATGCAGAGGCAATTGTAATTGGAATCGTACTGGCAAAAGCATCTCGAATAGCAGCAATGTATCGATTGGTTGAAACTTTATTTGCATAAAGTGCAATTATTTCACCAATTGTTTCTTTAGTTATTCCGGGATTTTTCAACATAGTCATTCTCCTTTTTTATATACTCAATGCGTGAACGACGGACAACCATTTCCCTGCAAGTCCAACCCAAACTTCTTTATATGTGGCATTGTTAAATTGTGGCCAATAGGGAATATCTTCATTTTCAAAAGTCTGAATACCAACAGGCAGCTCACCAATCATTTCACCAGAAGAAACAGTGTACATTTGTGGATAGTTGTACCCTTCTCCGTACATCATTGATTGTCCAAATGGGTTTTTCCCAATGAGCCATTGGAGCTGTGTGAAGCCAATGTTCTTTAACTTATCATCTGTTAATAAATTTCCTATTATCGTTGCACTTTCACCCATTGATAGAAGCACAGCATTATTTCCACGGAAGGAAAACCACACAGGAAATTTTTTTAGATAAAGATCTGGTGCAATCTTTTGACCAGCTAATAGCTGTTCTTTAAATTCGACTCGCGCTTTCTCGTCGACCAATAGGTGCTGGCGATTAAATGATTCATCATCGTCTTTCTCACTCATTTTATAAATCCCACTGGCAATCATGGGGTAAGGTGCTGTAGCACTCGCTAAATAGGTTAGATAGTCACCGTAATGCTTAGCGGCTTTACGAATCTCACTTTGTAAATTTTCATTCACAACTTTTATTGCCTCTGAGAAAGCGTAAGCATAAAGATGCTCCCTTGCTTGATGATTAAAATGTTGAATGATTTTTTGTTGTTCATCACGATAGAAAAATCCTTGTAAAAGTGTTCCATCGTCCAATGAAATACCTGTTTGTTCCTGACACATTAGTAAGTTCGGAAGTAGCTTCTCCGTCTCGTTAATGAAAAAGGATTTACCTGTTACTTGATACATCAAACTATTGGTCCAGATTAACGTAGCTAAATATAAACTTTTTGAGGTGCTATACGTATGTTCCCAAAAAATTGGCTCATGCTTAAACGGTGCTTGTTCAAAACCAACTTTGGCATCCTGATAGTCTTCTTCTAGAATGGAAGAAAGAACAGAGTGTAATTCATGTCCCTTTGGTAACGTTACCAAAATTTTCGCTAAACAACCAACAATTAAAAAATTATCGTAAGGGCTGTTATGTACTCGCGCAACTGCGTCATCCATGTCTCCCAATTGATTATTTGTCCAACGTGTCATCCCCGCACTGGTAGCGCGAAATCCTTGGCCAAGTCGAGTTTTCAAAATAAAATCTATTCCCCAAGCCCCTTCTTCTCTTAGACGTTCTGCTAGCGAAGTATCTTGTGAATCTTGACTACTTGCTGCTAAAAAAAGTGCTAAAGTAACTTCTGCCGTTTGAACTAATTGTTGAGAGAGGTCACCTGCATCATGCCAGCCACCATTAAAAATAATTTTTTTGCCTTCATGAGTAGCTAGTATATCTTGGTGGCATGTTCCATGTATCCCACTGATTGGATATCCACAACGTTCGCAAAAAATAAAGTTTAAGCTTTTCCAAAGTGAGTCTTGCAACAAAGAAATGAACTGATTTTTAATCGTGAATGTCTTTGTACTAAGCTGCGCTACTTTTAAATGATAGGTCCCGGGAACTTGCCAATCTGTAAAATCAAGAATGCCGAATTGCCCTTGGTCATTGGTTGTCAGTGATACAGTCTGACTGAAAACAACGGTACCAGTATTTTCCTCAACTAAGTAAAAAGTCTTACCAGCATATAACGCAGAGATGATTGCTTCCTTTCGACCAGTTGTTTGATAACCGATGTGTGAAAAAATAATTTTATCTGTATCGGCATGCCATCCTTTAGTTGAGAGAGAATGATTACTTTTTTCCAAGATGAGTTCATCAATTGATACATCCAATATACCGGGAAGATTCATATAGGAACCATTGGAACCAATCATAAAAGAAATCTTTTTAATGACATCTCTTGGCAAACTACTAAAATCTAAAACATATTCTTTCGTTCCAGAGAAGAGGTTAATTACATGATAACCTTCACGATCGTAACGATCAGGGATTTTTATCTTTCCATCATTGACTAAATTGATTGTTAGCGCGGGATTGATGATATTTTTACAATTATTAGTGATTGTCATTTTTAACTGTGAATAATCTTGCCAGTCAGCATTGACTGATAAACTTGCTCTTGTATATCCATAGTTCACATAATCGCCATCATGTGGGTAATTCTCAGGCCAAGAATCATAACTAGGATCAGCTGTTAAACGTATACCTTTCTCAGTTTGAGAGATTTTTCCTCTACCGGATTTGTGCCAAGTACCATAAATTGGAATTTGCTTGGTTATTTTTGCTTTTTTTCGTTGATTTTCTTCAAAAGTATCAAGTGTGTCTAGCGATAATGGTCGGTGGATTATTTGACTTTTAAGTACGTAATTTTGCACGTTTTTTCTCCTCCTGCTGTAGTTTATCAAACCCTCGAATCCCAGCACCAATTAAAGTAATTTGATTGATATCTAAAGAGGTTTGATGGATTCCTTTTTTGACAAAACGAATTGTTTTTTTATTTAAACGAGTAATAATTTGGTTGAAAAACAACTGATTATTCATCACTCCACCACCTAAAATAACTGCTTCTGTATCAGAAACGCGCACAAGGTTCATGATAAGTTCGCTGATTCCCTGAACAGCTCTTTTAAGAACTTTTTCTGCTAAATCATCTCCTTTTTCTGCTGCTTCAAATATCTCTTGGGTATAGTAACGTTTTGGAATTTCTGCTCTAGCCAATAAAGATTCAGGGAAATCGGGTAACCACTCCTTGATTTGATGACTCATTCCTAGCCCAGAAGCAAACGTTTCAACGCAACCTACTCGACCACAAGCGCATTTTCGCTTCATGTTCATATCAACTACCATATGCCCAACTTCTCCGGCGTTAAAGCTGCTACCTTGAATAATCTTTCCATTTGTTACGATTCTGGCAGCAATGCCTGTCCCAACGTTTAAATACACAAAGTTTTTTGTTTGCTTACCTATTCCCAAATAACTTTCTGCATAGGTTGCACTAGTTACATCATTGTTGATGATGCACGGTAAATGAAAAAAATTTTCTAATTCCTCTGCTAACTCAATTGAATCTGAGTTTCCAGGGGAAAGTTCAAACCAAGTACCACTAGCCTCATCTACGCGCCCGACAATAGCTACACTGATTCCGATTATCTTACCACCTAGTTTTGTGTTGGTTAAGAAATCTTGGATAGCAAATTTAATTTGTGTTACAGCAGCCCACTGAGATGATACATCTGAGGCATAATAATTTGTTGCTAAGATATGCCCTTGTTGATTGATTTCTCCAACGAGTAGTTTTGTTCCACCAAGATCTACAGCTAATACTGTTTCTTGCATTTCTCACACTCCTAACATTTTTTGATAACGTTACCAAACGAACGAAAAGTAAACCGTTTACAAAGAGAAGAATAACCGAAATGAAAACTGCTGTCAACACTAAAAAACAAAGTATTTGGTAACGTTATCAAAAAAACTTGTATTTTATTTGCACTTACTTTATAGTTGATATGTAAAGGAGGTTTTTTCTTGAAAAAGAAAATTACAATCAAAGAAATTGCTCGACAAGCAGGTGTGTCGGTGACAACTGTTTCACGAGTGATTAATAACCATCCTTCTGTTAAAGAAGAAAAAAGAAAACGCGTTCAAAAAATAATTGATGAACAAGAATTTCAACCAAGTATGCTTGCTCGTGGCATGGTTTCAAGTGTGACGCGAAATTTAGCCGTTGTTGTACCTGATATTAATAATCCCTATTTCACTGCTTTGATTTCTCATTTGGAGACAGCAAGTTATGAAGCTGGGTATTCTCTTTTGTTGTTCAACACCATGGCTGCAGGTAAACAAAAAACGTTACCTACTACGCAACAAGAACAATCTGTTTTTCATACTATCCTTGAAAAACGAATTGATGGTGTTTTTATTCTTGGTGGCGAAATTGACAAAGATTATCCATCTGATACTTATATTCACGCACTAACAAATTTAAATCAGCAAATCCCCGTTGTAGTAATTGGTCAAAAGGATCCGACCATTCCACTAACATTTATTGAGCGAGATTTAGTTGCTGGAACAAAAGCTGCAGTTCAACACCTGTTAGCGTTAGGTCATAAAAAGATTGGTTTTCTTGGTGGAGAATCAGGCATCAAAATTACTTCAGAACGTCTTGCAACCTTTAAAAAAACTATGAGTCTATATGGTGAGTTTGATCCGGAATTTGTCTATCTAAGTGACTTTTACACGAAAGATGGCTATGAAAGTATGGAGTCTTTATTCTCTGCTGAAAAACAACCAAGTGCTGTTATCACCATTAATGATAAAGTTGCTATTGGTGCCATCCGAGCATTAACTGATCATGGATTAAATTGTCCCAAAGATCTAAAAATTGTTAGTTGTGATGCTTTTCCAGACGGTGAATATATCGTTCCTCGTTTGACAACTGTTGATCAAAAAAATTCGACACTAGCAGTTTCCGCAATGGAATCACTATTAGCTTTAATTAATGATAAGCCACTTACAACGTTGTACAGACATACACCGGAATTAATTATCAGAGAATCGTGTGGCATACAAATAAAAGGAGAATAAAATGAAAAAACATCTTATATTTATGGATATTGATGGTACTTTAGTTGATTCAGATTTAAAAATTTCTGAAAAAAATAAGAGCATAATCAACCAGGTACTCACTATGGGACATATTGTTTATGTTGCTACTGGAAGAAAACACTATGCTGCAAAAGAAATTGCTCAGCTCCTAAATCCAGCTGTCCAAGTTGTCGCTTCTAACGGTTGCATTTACGAGTATAAGAATCGTTTATTTTGTCAAAAAATAAACCCGCAAGCAGCAGCTCAACTGATTGACTTGACTTACAATTCACAAGCAGCACTTTTTTTCTTTGGTGAAAGGAAAACCTTTTATACGAATCAACTACCAGAATATTTTAAAAAAGAAGATCAAGCTAGGCTAAGTTCTGGACAAGATTCTCAATTGTTTGGAATCCATTCGAAAACAGAACTAATAAAGATTGCAGATGAGTTAGTCAACGCAATCGTGATTGCAGAAAACGATTATTCCATCTTAGAACCTTTGAAGGAACAGCTTGCTACAATTGAACAGTTAACTCTTTCATCTTCTCATGAAAATAATATTGAAGTCACACCTTCTGGAATCAGTAAAGCAAGTGCGATTCAGGATTTACAAAAACGTTATCAAATTCCAAAAGAAAGAACCATTTCATTTGGAGATGGTAAAAATGATTTAGAAATGTTTGCAGCTTCTGGTATTAGCGTTGCAATGGCTAATGCATCTGAAGAAGTGAAGAAACAAGCAACGCATCAAACATTGACGAACAAACAATCGGGAATTGGCTACTTTCTGTCAACTTATTTTAATTTAAAGGAGAATAATTATGAAGGAACTGACCATGTGGAGTTACATCAACCAAGAACAACCTATTTTGCTTGAAGTTTTGGAAGCGTATCCGAAAAATATAGATACTGCTCTCTTTCAATTACCGGATTTTGATGATATTTTGATTTTAGGAACAGGATCTAGTATCAATGCAGCATTGAGTGCCCGTTGTTATCTTGAAAAAATGACTAACAAAACTGTTACGATTCAAGAACCATTTAATTTTCAACACTATGCACATAAGGTCAATCACCCACAATTGGTTCTGGGTATTTCTCAAAGCGGTCAGAGTACCTCTACGATCGATGCATTGAATCATTTGAACAATCAGTCTTTTAAAATTGGTGTGACAAGTATTCCAAATAGTGAAATAACACAAGTGACTGATACTACTTTAGATATTTTATCTGGTAAAGAGCGTGTGGGATATGTTTCTCTTGGCTTCACTGCTTCAGTTTTAGCATTAATGCTTCTAGGACTTCGTTTAGGCGTACGTTTGGGAATTGTCAGTGAAGAGCAGGAAAAACAAGAATTAGTTGAATTTAAACAGTTGCTTGAACAAATTGAGTTAACAATCAAATTAAGTCAATCGTTTTTCAAAAAAAATGAACAAAGTTTACGTGAAAGCCAACGCTTCATGTCTATTGCATACGGTCCAGCGCTTGGGACAGCGAAAGAAATGGAAACAAAGTTTTCAGAAACGATTCGAGTGCCCTCACAAGGACTTGATTTGGAAGCATTTATGCACGGCCCCTATTTAGAAATGAATGATACTTACCGTCTTTTCTTTTTAGATACACCAGCTAAACCTCTTGTTCAAAAAAAAGCACAGCTGTTGCGTACATATGAGGAAAAGGTGACTTCACACATTTTTGTTGTCTCAATTAAAAATGAACGAACTCCTACTTTAGCTGACCCCAATCGTCATTTGCTACTTCCAGAGATTTCTGATGAAAACAAGTGCCCTTTACTTTTGATTTTACCTTTTCAAGTGTTAAGCTGGTTTATATCTAGAAGCAAAGGAATTGATATCACAAAACGAATTTTTACTGATTTTTCACAAGCAGTAGAAAGTAAAACGACTTTCCAAGATTATGTGTGATTTATTAATCTCAATCAGGAGGGAAAAAGATGCCTAAACATCGAATTTACACAACTAGTTTTGCCAGTGTCTACCCCCACTACGTCACAAAAGCGACGAAGAAACAGCGAACAAAAGCAGAAGTGGATCAAATTATCTTATGGTTAACAGGTTACACACAAGATGAATTAGAGAACCAATTGGCTAAAGAAGCAACTTTTGAAACTTTTTTTGAAGAAGCACCATTGTTGAATCCCAAACGTTCACTGATTACTGGCATGATTTGTGGCATTCGCGTGGAAGAAATGGAAGATTCCTTAATGAAAGAAATTCGCTATCTCGATAAGTTGGTCGATGAATTAGCTAAAGGTAAAAAAATGGAAAAGATTTTGAGAAGTGAGTCTGGAAAATAAAGATAGGAGTTAAAGCCCCCAAGTTGTATTGAGCTTTTACAACTTAGGGGCTTTTAAATTAATTATTTAGCGAAATCCATTTGTTCCTCCGACTAGAAGTATAAATACCTAAAACAATTTTTAGTGATTGAAGTGCATCAATTCCGGCGAGACTTGGTATATGGTCGTCCGTTTGTCCATTGATTTCCTTGATAAAGGCAGCAATAACTGCCTGATGTCCACGCCCCCAATACCTTTTTGAAGCATAAGTTAAATGTTGTGGCAGATCTTCTAAGATTACTTGTTGGTTAAACTTCAATTGTTCTGTTGTTAGTTCAATCTGTCCTTTTTCACATTCAAAGGTAAGTTTTGGTGATGGGTTACCTGTATAGTTATTCGTTGCTTGGATCACGAATGGTGTGCCGTCATGGTATAGGGCAATCGCCATCGCTGTATCTTCAACTTCGATTATTTGCTCTAAACAAGCAGTCATGATTTTCCCTTTGATTTTCTCGGGTGTGCCAACTAACCAAGTAACAGCATCAATCATGTGGATTGCTTGATTGATCAGCACACCTCCCCCTTCTCGTTGCCACGTTCCTTTCCAATCTGATTGATAGTAGCTCGGAGTTCTTTCCCAAGCCAGTTCGCATTTGATACCAGTAACTTTACCGTATTTGTTGTCTGCTAGCTGTTTTTTGAGTAGTAAATAAGTTGGATTCAGTCGATTTTGATAGCAAACATGGTAAAGTGTGGATTGTTTTTCTATGATAGAAATCAATTCTTCAGTTGCTTGGAGTGTTGTTGCCATTGGCTTTTCACAAAGAACATGTTTTTGTGCGTTCAGTGCAGCGATACTCATTGTCTGATGTAAATCATGAGGGGTACAAATGATTACCAATTCGACCTCTGTCATTGCTAGTAGTCGATTGAAATCTTGATGAAAAATACAAGAGAATTGTTCTGCAAAAGTGAGACCAATTGTCTGATTTATATCACAGCAAGCGATTAGCTGGGCGTCCTCCAATGTTTGAACTACTTTAGCATGTGTTTGGGCAATTGCACCACAGCCTATTATTCCGACACCAACCATTTTGTTTTTCCTTCTTTCTAATACGTTTTTTTTGTGTCTAAAATTACTTCTGCTCGTTGTTTTTCAGTTGATGTCTCAATTTTTTTAGTTAATTCTTCTAAAAATAAATGTTCGTTGATTGGTAATGGAACCCATTCTTGAAGCCATGAAGAAAGATGGATGGCGTTTGAAATGCTAAGGCCTTTGATTCCCTCTTCCGCAGGAGAAACCAGTTCTTCCTGAAATAAGATGTGATTGATGAAATTCTGAGTGATTTTTTTATGACCAGATTCATTATCAAAAGTGACAGGAATCTTAATAGACCAAACTTCTGGTTCACCAAAGCCTCCTGTATAGGTTTGATTCCAAGTGGTTTCATCAATTCGAGTTTGCCAAAATTTTAATTGCTGATCTTCAATGACAATTTTTCCTTTGGAACCCACGATTTCAAAACGATTTGTTCCGGGAGTTTCAGTCGTCGTTGTAACAAAAACACCAGTAGCTCCATTTTGATACTCCACATAGGCGGTAACTTCTGTTTCGACTTCGACATTTCGGCGTTTTCCATTATAAGTAAATGCGAAAATCCGCTGAGGCATACCGCAAATCCACTGCCATAAATCAAGCTGATGTGGGTCTTGATTCAGTAAAACACCACCACCTTCTCCTTTCCAAGTAGCACGCCAATTGCTAGAGTCGTAATAGCTTTGCGAACGATACCAATCAGTGATAATCCAATTTGTCCGGCGAAGCTCACCGATTTCACCTGAATCAACGAGCTCTTTCGCTTTTTGATAAAGTGGATTCATTCGTTGATTGTACATCAGTGCGAGTGTTAGTTCTGGATGTTTTTTGGCTTCTGTTAACATTTCTTGCACTTTTTTTGTATAGACACCCACAGGCTTTTCAATTAAGACATGTTTACCCGCTTTTAGGGCTTCAATGGCTAAAATTGGATGGTCATAATGCGGCGTAGCAATAATCACTGCATCAATTTCAGAAGATGAAAATACATTGGTAGCATGTGTAAAGTATAGATAACTTTCCCCAAGTTTTTCACGAATTTTAGCTAACTTCTCTGGCTGGTTATCGCAAAGACCAGTTAATACGACATTTTTTAGCTCATTAGCTAATAAATTATTTACATGTGCAGTTCCAATATTTCCCACACCAATAATCGCAATTCGAATTGGTTTCATCATTGCCACCTCACATCAAGTTTTGTTAGTAGTTTTTTTAATGACTCTGACGCAAGAATGAACATTCTTGCGTTGTCAGCTTTTTTTGTTAATTGTTGATTGGTTGGTTCTAAACGTTCAAAACCCTCAAAGAAAGTCAGGTGTGGTTCAAGCGAAACAAAACCGTTGTAGCCATTGGAAGTTAAATCGTTTAGAATTTCTTCAAGTTTTCCGTCTCCAAAACCAGCTGGCCTGACTTCGTGGTCACTGAACCGAGCGTCCTTAATGTGGAGGTAAGCGATTGAGGGCTTCAGTAATTCGTATGCATCGGGAAAAGCTTCAACGTCGCATTGAACAAAATTTGCTGGGTCAAAGACAGCCTTGACTTGCGGATTATTTAACTCATTGAGCAAATAGGCACATCGTTCGGGGGTATCACCAAAGATTTCTTTTTCATTCTTATGAAGCAATGTGATTTCAGGATATGCTTTCGCAATGGCTACAAAGGCTTTCCACCGAGTAACAACTTCTTCTTGATAATCATCTGGATTTTCTGCAGGATCAATAAAGAAACTGAACATGCGGACATACGGACTCTGAAAAATGTTGGCTAGGTGTAGCACATGTTTAAAAAGTTCTAAGTGTTCAGAAAACGGGTCATTGATATTTATTTTCCCAATAGGCGAACCAATACTGGATACGGTGATTCCTGCTGTATCTAATTGTTGTTTATAGCGGTGAGCCTCTTCAAAGGTTAACTCACTGACATTTTTTCCATCAAGTGTTCGTAACTCGATGTGTTTGATTTTTTGTTCGATTAACCCAGCAATTTGTTGTTGCATACTGGGATTAATTTCATCTGCAAATGCGCTAATTGTCACGGTCATTTTTGTCTTCCTTTCTTTTTTAACCTTTCACACCACCAGCAGTTGAACCACCGATGAAGTGTTTTTGAGCAGAGAAATAAACAACTAATGAAGGAATCAAACCAATGATCGACATGGCAATTGTTCGATTCCAGCTGAAATCTGCTGAAGTAGTGTCCATCGCCATCCTTAAGGCAATCGATACTGGGTATTTTTCTACAGAAGAGATGTAAATCAATGGGCCTTGAAAGTCGGTAAAGGTCCAGATAAATTGAAACAAAGCAGCAGTAATCAATGATGGTTTGAGAATGGGTACAAGGATTCTTGTTAAAATGGTGAAAGAATTACAGCCATCAATCGTTGCAGCTTCGTCTAGTTCTTTTGGTACTGTGCGGAAAAATTGAACCAGCATGTAAACGAAAAACGTATCGCAGGCAAAAGCTGAATTCGTAATCAAAGGTAGATACGTATCAAGCAAATTTACATTTCGCCAAAAAATATACATTGGAATTCGAGTAACGATTCCAGGCAAAAATAAAGTAGCAATCATTATTGGAAATAAAATTTTCTTGAAAGGAAAATCAAAGCGAGCAAAGCCATAAGCTGCTAAGGTACAGGAAATCAAAGTCAAGAGAACTTTAGGGATGACAATCAGAAAAGAATTCAAGAAATAAGTAGCAAACGTGTACTGACTCGATGTTTGCCAACCTTCAATGTAAGGCGTAAAATCAAACGTTTTTGGCATAAACCAAATGGATTGAAAAATTTCACTATTTGTCTTAAAGGAGGCACCAAATAGCCATAGAATTGGGTACAACATGATGAGCGCTCCTGCAATCAAAATAAGATATTTGATCAACGAAACTAATCGTTTTTTTCGTTGTACTTGTCGATTCATTTTTTCTGTTTCAGTTTTATGCTGCAATGTTTGCTGCATGGTTAGCCCCTCCCATCGGCATAAAAGACCCAATTTTTAGAAGTCTTAAATAAAATTGCGGTAAAGATCATAATCATCACAAATAATACCCACGACAACGCACTTGAATAGCCCATGTTAAAAATCTTGAAGGCATTGTCATAAATATACATAGGTAATAAGTACGTGCTACGCATTGGTCCCCCACCCGTGATTAAAAATGGGCCATCAAATTCTTGGAACGCTTGAACCAATTGTAAAATTAAATTAAAAAAAATAATCGGTGTCAATTGTGGCAAAGTAACAGAGAAAAATTGTCGAAATTTTGATGCACCATCGATTGCTGCAGCTTCATACAAATCTTGAGGCATCTCAGTCAACGCATTTAAGAAAATCACCATAGCTGAACCAAACTGCCAAACACGTAGCAACACAATGGTCAACATGGCACCTGTCCCACTAGAAAACCAAGCAACATTAGCAAGCCCGATACTGTTTAACACCATGTTGACTAATCCATCATTTTTAAATAGGAACTGCCACAACACAGCAATCGCGACATTTGCACCTAAAATCGAAGGGATATAATAAGCTGTTCTGAAAAAGCCAATTCCCTTTAGCTTAGCATTCATTACATAGGCTACGAAAAGTGCAAAAATCAGCTTAAAAGGAACAGTTAGGAAAACGAATTTGATGGTTGCTTTGACTGACGACCAAAAAATGGGATCATCAGTAAACATTTTGATGTAATTGTCAAAGCCAATAAACTTCGGCTCGGTTAGCATCGAATAGTCTGTGAAGCTGTAAAAGAGTGACATGGCAAAGGGATAAACAACAAAAAAGAGAATCCCAATCATCCAAGGTGTTAAATATAAAAGACCAATGTATTTTTTTTTGATCATTTTTTTCCTCCTATAAAAGTTAAGAAATCAGATGCCATGATTTGCTATGCGTTAAAGCATAGCTGGCTTAATTCACGGAGTCTTCCTCTTCCTTGAATGCTTGGTAAAATTCTTTTGCAGCCTGCTTAGTGTCGATTTTTCCATAATCTAATCGAGTAATGATATCTAAAGTTGCATCATTTAGCTTAGCTGTGTCCCAACGATACATAGTGGATAGATTCGTATCGACCTTCTTCTCACCTTCCACTAAAATTTCTGTCGCTAATGGCGTAATCAGTTCACTTTCTTCTAAAGCTTGTTTACCGCTCTCACTATCAGGTACGCCGTTTTCTAATTTTTGAATTTTATTTGCTTCTGAATCACTCATTAAATAGTTGATTAGCTTTGCAGCAGCTTTTTGGTGCTTGCTAGAGGTTGGAATAGAATAAACCATCGATGGCTTCGTCCAGACTCCTGTTGATTTTTCATTACTCATTGAAGGATAGCCTGCTAACGCTAATTCAAATCCTTGTTCTTCCAATTGACTCTTAATGGTATTTACGTTGGCAATAAATTCAAAGAGTGTTACCCACTTTCCTTCAAGTAACGCTGGTGCTGGTGCGCCGTCAATTGTTCCTGCATTGTCTACATCTTTTTTAGAAGGAATGATTCTTTGCTCAACGAGTTGATGATAAAAATTGACAAGTGTGAGGAAATCTTTTTCTGTGTAGTTCAACTTGCCATTCTCATCTGAAATTGGTAATCCAGTTTGTTGCGCAACAATTTGAAAGAAGACAATTGGCGAACCATACTTAGCGCCAAAGAAATTTGCGGCTGGATAATAGTCATCAGGTAATTTTTCCCGCATAGCAATTAAATCTTCCCAAGACTGGGGTGCCTCGATATTGAATTTATCTGTAACTGTTTTGTTGTATAACAAAGGACGATAGTTGGTTGATAATGGTAATCCTAACAAATGGTCATCATATTTTAGTGAAATCAAGGACTCTTCAGAAAAGTTGGTAGAAATTGCTAACTCTTTTGAGAGAGTCTCTAAATCAACAAGTTGGTTTTTGTATTGATTTAGCCACATTGAATCCAAACGAATGACGTCTGGCGCTGTGCCACCAGATAGTTGTGTTGTCATTTTTTCTTGATAACCTCCGTACCCACTAAACTCTGCCTTGACTTTGATTGTGGGATTTTCTTTTTCAAAAGCTGTGATGGCTTCTTGCATGACTTTATTCCGCGCATCACCACCCCACCAGCTGATTCGAATTTCTTCGGTTTTGGCTGAACTTTCCGAGCTTTTGCCACAGGCGGCCAAGCTAAAACTTAAAATGGCGATCCCCGCAAATTTGATGATTTTTTTATAGTACACTTTGGACACTCTCCTTTTGAGTTGGTTTCCTATCGATAGTATTAAGCGCTTACAAGTAGAAATGTTAGCTTGAACCATGGGTATCGTCAATAAGTTTAGCAAGGTTCGAGCCACTTTCAACTGAGAAGTTAACGAGTGTATTTTATTTTCTATAGGCTCTGTTAACCCAATAGTTAACAATTCGATTAGGCAATTGTATTCTCTAGCGGAGATATAGTTTACTTACATACATAACTAAATTATTTATGAAAGGAACCATTAAGATGGAATTATATTTAGACCAACATTCTTTACCAACTTATAAAGCATTAGCATCAGAAACGCGGTTAGCGATTTTGCAATTGCTAGCAGAAAGAGGTTTGACTGTTACCGAACTTGCGAAGGAACTCAATTTAAGTAAGGCAATCATCTCAAGACATGTTCGTCTATTAGAAGATTGTCGCCTGATTCGACTGAATGATTCTTGGTTCAATGATGACGAACAACACAAGCGCTTATTTTCGTTGGCCCTTGATCGAGTGGAAATCGTCTTTCCGCAAAAAGTTTTTTTACCTTTTAAAAAAGTAAGCGTTGAAACTCGGCTAGGCTTATTCTCTGATTTTTTGGTCGTGCCGACTTGTGGACTCGCGGATACGGAAACGATTATTGGTCTGTTAGATGAGCCACAGTCCTTTGTTGATGAACACCGATCAGAAGCTGCCCTTTTATGGTTTTCTCGTGGGTATGTAGAATATATCATTCCTAATAAAGCACCAGCTGGTTCGACGTTGCAGTTATTGGAACTCTCATTTGAAATCTCTTCAGAATTTCCAGAATCAAATAATAATTGGCCAAGTGATATCAGCTTTTATATTAATGGAATCAAGCTAGGTACTTGGACTTGTCCTGGAAATTTTTCAGATGTCAGGGGAAAATTAACGCCTGATTGGTGGAAGAATCATTTTAGCCAATACGGCCTTTTAAAGCACTTACGCATCACTAATTCTGATACTGGAATTGATGGAGTCAAAATTTCTGAGGTTCGGCTAGCTGATCTGGGTATCGAAGATCAATCATTTTATCGGTTTAAAATTGCTGTAGACGAAGGGGCAGTCAATCAAGGAGGCGTTACTTTATTTGGAGATACCTTTGGCAATCATGAACAAAATATCCGAACAACAATCTATTACAGTGAAGAATAAAAAAACTGAAACCAGTAAATGGTTTCAGTTGACTGATGAAGGATAAATACTCAATTCTTTCGCTGGAAATTTTTATGTGGATGTTTTTTGTAATAAAAAGTTGCACGGATGCTTGCACCTAACAAAAAGGCTCCGCAAACAAATAAAAAATGAAAAAATTCAGGGAATTGAAAAAAGGAATCAATTTTATTGACTGAGTATCCAGAAAGAAATAAAATCAGAAAAATATAACGCATTTTATCATTACGTCCCCACTCATCTAGCCAATAATAAAATTTTTTCATGAAATCCTCCGCTCTGTTTTTTTATTTTTTAAAAGACTCAAGTCAATTCTTTAATTAGTCACTTTCTGTGTTTATTCAGATGCAATCCAGTCGTCAAAAAAAGTTTTTTTATATTTTTTAAAGACCGTTGAATCTAAATGGCTTTTGTTTTCGATTACTGAAAAACGGACATCATCAGAATTGGTAAAGTGACGGTCGAAAAAGGCAGATTGATCAGCGTTATCTAGAAAGAGTGGCTTGTTTCCATGTGTGGCTGCAGTGGCTTTTTTTGGACGTTCCTGGTTGACAATCATGGATTTCCTCCTAATTTTGCAAGTTTCCTTGCTTTTGTTTTGGGAATCTTTTCAGTTTACATTCTAATGAATCAATGTATTATCGTCAACTAATAGCTGAAAGAATAAACAAGCTCACGCATAAATGATTTTATTTAGCGCGAGCTTGTTTTGGCGTAATTTCGTTAGCTAATTTTATTACTTACGGGCTTTTTTTCGTTGGTGCCGTCTGTAAAAGAGAATCAAAAACAAACTAATCAGAAGTAATGCACTTAACAGAATACCCCATAATAAAAATTGGTGTCGCTGAGTTACTTTTTTGATTCCTTTTGAAACTTCTTCTGGTGTGTAAGGCACACGATGACCTCTTACTAATAAGCGATGACTATTAATCATGTAAGGTGTACAAGTTAATAACGTCACCAAGTCTTTTCCTTCTTCAATATGCAGATATTGCGTATCGGTGGGTTCGACCGTTTTGATTTGATCTACTTGGTAAGCAAGAGTCTTACCGTTTACTTCTAAATAAAATTCATCCCCTTCAGTTAATTCAGGCAAGTCGGTGAATAGCTTTGCTTGTGGCAAGCCTCGATGTCCAGAGATTACTGCATGGGTGCTAGCCCCACCAGTAGGATAAGATGTACCTTCTAGTAAGGAACTCCCCTTTTCTAGTAATAATGAATTCGTCTTATCAAAAATAGGTAGACGAACATTGATTTTTGGAATCGTCAAAACACCAATCGTATGACTTTCGAAATAAGTTTTGTCGGGTTTTTTCTCCGCCTTTTTTGGTTCAGAAAAAGGATCTAGTCCGGGATTTCCCCCTTCTTTAGCCAGTTGCTGATTTTTCTTTTCCATTTTTGCTTGTAACTTCGCCATGGCATCTGCATTTTCTTGATTGGCTTTTGTTTGATAATGAGAAATGATTTGCTGATCGAGATAGTTGTTCAAGGCATCACTGACAAAAGGATAAGCCAAAGCACCTATGCCAATGAACAATAAAAGAATCATTATGCTATCAATCACTCGTCGTCTGTTTTTTCGTTTCATGGATTCCTCCTTGGATGAAGATCAATAAATAAAAGAGCCTAGGACAACACAATGTCTCAGGCTCTTTTATTGTTTTGGTAGATAGAATCCTTTGATTATTTTGTTAATCGAAAGGCTTGCTTCACTTTTTAGCGGAAGTTCAGCTTCTATACATTTTCTTTGCGACGTTTAGCAAAGTATAGCCCTACAACAACAAGTAATAAAGCACCTGTACCGATGTACAAGTAGATTCCTTTACCACCAGTTGAAGGTAAAGTTCCTTTGTGTTTGTTTGGAACTTTTTCTGGAGCAACTAAGTTTTCAGTTGTTCCGTATGAGTGTTCATCAACTTCAAATTCAATCCGATTTGTTAATAGAACGTAGTCGTTAGGAGCAACTGTTTCTTCCAAGTAATACGTTCCATAGTCTAACCCTGTTACGTCTACTAATCCATCTGCTGATGTTGTGAAAGTAGTTGCATCTTCTTTGTTTTTCACCCAAGTAACAGCTTTTGTTGCCTCATCAATTTTCAAGTAATTAGCTGTATCGCTGTCTTCGTCACGTACGACAAATGAAGCGCCTGCTAAAGCTTGTGTTGATGAAACATCACCATCTACTTTGATAAATCTTTTCCCACCAGTAACAACTTCAACAGTTGGTGGTGTTTTATCATCTGTGTGTCCATTGTCTACGTTGGCTTCGTTTTTAAATCCTTTGGTTGGATCTGCTTTTTCATTTAAGTGCATGTAGTAAACAAATTTCAAAGTACCACCTGGTGTTAATGAAGGAATAAATGCAGGATCAACTGCTACAGTGAACCCATTTTCTTGTTCTGTCACTTGATAATTTGCGGGTGCAATTACTGTATCACCATCATAAAGTGCGTAGGCATTGTCACCTGAAGCAATGTTATCAAACGTTAAAGCTTCGTCATGTGTATCAATTAGATTGAATTTAACATATTTGTTTGCATCGCCTTCTTTATCTGCAATACCTAAAGGAATATTGACAGAAATTTCGTATTGGATTTTTTCACCGATTGCAACGTCTTTTCCATCTAAGTTAGGTGTTGTTTTTTCTACTTTTGATGTGTCATTTTTAATTGTTTTTTCTACAGCTGTTTGATTATCAGCTTCAATTGTAAAATCTGTTTTCGTTTGGCTTTCAATCAATTCCGCATTATCTGGTGCTTTAACTTCTTCTAATACATAAGAACCGACTTCAAGATTTTTGATTGTTAATTCACCAGTCGCAGCATCAGTTTCTGTAAAATCGTTTTCGCCAATTGCATAATTTTTTCCGGTGATGAAGTGTTTCGCTTGGCTTTTATCGGTTGTCCAAGTGTAAAGACCATCTTTCACACCTTGGATATATTTTACGACGCTTGGAGTTCCTTCTGTTTTTGAGATAACAAATTCTGCACCATTTAAAGATTCATTTTCAGCAGTACCAACTTTTTTGACGTGTAATGCACCATCGTTGGCTACGATATTTTTTGGATATAAATGAATGGTTGTTAATTCTTCTGTTCCGTATTTGTAAGAACCATCTGCTTGTTTGATTAGTTCATAAACAGGAAAAGCAACGACCATATTGGCTGCAGCAGTTACGCCATCTTTTGCTTCTTCTTTGATGGTATAAACTGCATCTTTACTTTGTTGTTTCTTTGGCAAATCCAAGCTAACGTTTCCGTTCGCATCGGTTGTTCCTTGTGCAATAGGTGTGCCAGTTGTTAAGCCTTGAACTGCTTGCTTAGCAGCATCGACTGTTGCGCCTGCTTCACGTTGAGCATAGAATTCTGCTGTTACATCATAGATACTAAACGTTACACCAGCTAATCCTTGGTACTGGTCAAACTCACTCATTTCTTTCCCGCTATTTTGAATCAATGGGTCAGGAAAATCAGTCATCTTCTTTTTGTGCAAGATTACTTTTGCTGTGTCATCATTTTCTGCTGCAAAAGCTGGAACTGTACCTACTAGGCCTGTAAAAAGTGGTAAGGTCAGTAACAATGTGCTTAATAAATACCAAACTTTCTTAAACTGTTTCATTTTTTTGCTCCTCGTTTTTGATAAATTATCCAACCAATGACTAAGCCAATTAATAATGTTCCAAGTAGTCCCCACCAAATGGTTTGTTGGTCATTTGTTTTTGGTAATAGCCCTGAATGTTTTATCTTTTTATTGACGACTTTTAAAGGCTCTGTCGCTTGCCCATTTGATACATAAGAATGTTCTGTAATCGTAAATGGAACTGATTCTTGACTTAAGACATAGTTATCAGGTGCTTTGATTTCTTCTAAGAAATAGTGTCCATCTCTTAAGCCTTTGACTGCAAAATTTCCAGAACGATCAGATAGAAACTGTTTTGCTGCTTGTTTATCTTTGTTCCAAGTGTAGCCACTAGCTGATTCATGTAAGTAGTTACCTGTTTTGTCTTTTACGATAAAGACTGCTCCAGCCAGTTTTTCTGTTTGATTTTCGCTTGAGACTTTAACAAATCGTTTACCACCTGTTCGTACAGCAGTTTTCTTTGTGATGGAGTGTTTATCACTGTCTAAACGACCTTCATTGAGAATAGCTGTATCAGGTTTTGCATCTTTTTCTAATGTCATCTGGTAAGAAATCACTAGTTGTTTCTTCGCAAATTTTTGGAGTTCTTGAATTGAAAAATCTAACGTAAATCCATGGGCGTGCGTCTTCGTCGTATAGCCGCTGGTTAACTCTTGTCCATCCACAGATACCTTCAATGTGTTCGGTAAAAGCGTCAGTACTGGATCAGCAGTATCTGAAATACGAAACTGGTGATAATCTAAGATGTTTGCCGGAATAGTTGTCTTCAATTGGTAGTGAACAGCATCACCCACAGTAAATCCATTTTCTCCCTCTAACACCGTTTTTTCTAGTGGTGGTAAGTCATACGCATTTTCTTCGTTTTTAGGGTAAAGGTGGATTGTCGACAAATCCGTGCCATTACTATCTTTTACTGGTAAAATCACGACCAGATTACTTGCTTTTTCTTTGACGACTTCTGGTGCATGAACTTCAATGAATAAATAAGCTTTATCACGTTGCTTTTCGTCTTTAGTTGGCAAAGTAAAAGATAAGATCCCATCTTCACCGTTTACATGACTTGTTGTTCCTTCAGCGACCAGCTTTCCCGCTGAAGCGCCTGTTTGTGCTAATTTAGTTTGAGCCGATTGAACAGAATCTCCCCCACTGCGTAACTGATAAAAGGAATCGGTTACGTCAAATACTTGATAGTCCACATCATTGAGCCCACGATAATTTTGTAATAAGGTACCTTCTTCACCAGAATTTTCTTGTTCTGTAGGCAACTGACCTTCAGGAAATAGTAATTTGTGTAAAGTAATCTGAACGTTTGCTTGCGTATTTTCTGCCAATGCTTGTTGTGAAAAGCCGAAAAATACAAGCACGAACACACACAGTTTTAATAATCGCGCGTTTTTCATTCGTTACACCTCTCCTTCTGTTCGTTGCTTGATGAATAGATAACCACCGACTGTTGCTAAACTAATTGCAGCGATCAAGTAGAGCCAAACACGACCAATTCCACCAGTTTCTGGTAGAGGAATTTTTGCTTGGTTCGTTACATCTAAACTGATTTGATTGTTTTGTTCACCAGTGACGAGCACATCGTCGATTTCTTTTCCGTCAATAGTTACTGTCCCATCTTCGTTAATCACAAGTTTAATGGGTTCTTTGAGTCCTTGATATCCTTCAGGTGTAAATGTTTCTGTCAAAGTATATTCACCAGGCTGTAAGTTTTCAAAGAGGAAGGTATCTGTTTCTTCGCCATCTTTTGGTAATTCAATATCTGTATCTGGACCAGTTAAGCGGAATTTTGCACCTTTTAACGCTGTCTGATTATCTGCTTTCTTGTGCACCGTCAAATCAAAAGCTTTTAGATGATTCTCGTGCGTCACTGTCCACTCCGTTGCATCCTGATCGATGTTCTTACCATCGTAATGAATCTGGCCATATTTATCGACTTTGAATTCATAATTTCCAGCAAGCGTATCGTAGCCGAGTGGGCCAGTTGTTTCGACCAAGCGATAAGTCCCAGACTGATTGATTACAAAATGGGCAATTCCAGATTGATTTGTTTTTTCGGTACCCACTTTTTGATAAGTCCCTTGTTCGTCTTTTCTTTGCAATTCAAATGTTGCGTCTGCTAGATTAACTTGTTTACCGTGTTGCAACGTGTACTTTCTGATATTGATTGGTAATTCGGAAAACTGATTTTCAATTTCTAGCGTAATTACTTGATTGCTCGTAGTTACTTCTTTTCCATCAATCTTGACTGTCCCTTGATTCGTAACTTCGATGTTCCAAGTTGTTTTTTCGCCTAGTTCATGACCTGCCGGAGCTTGAAGCTCTGTCAGTGTATATTTTTTCCCTTTTTGTAAGCGAACCTCTTTAGGCAATGAGTAACTGCCATCTTGGTTGTCAATTAGCGTTGTTTTGACGCCATCACCAGTTAACTCAAAAATTGCTCCTTCGAGATTTTTTTCACCAGTTGAAGAATTCTTAATCACTTTCAAGTCTAATGGTTTAAACTGTTTCGTGTTTTTCCAAGTTGTTTCATCTACTTTTTCTTGGTCATAACCCGGGACTGCCACTTCATTAGTCATCTGATAGCTGAAATTTTTCCCTTGATTGTTGTATTGAGGAAGACTAAGGGTTTCATCATAAGAATCATCAGCTGTTTTTGATAACTGTGTGATATCGGTTCTTTCCCATGTGTTACTAGTGTCATTTTCAGGTTTAGAAATCTTGATGTAACCAGTCTGCCAATTTGCTGAATTTGTCACTTGTTGACGTGTGACTTCATAGGTAACACTTTCTGGTCGGCTACTTGTATCTTGATCAAATTCTTCCCAAATCTTTTTGAAATTCAATTTGACCCCAGGAGCTTTACCAGAAGGAACACCAAAATCTGCAAGTTCACTTGACGTTGCCATTGGTTGAAAAGTTGTTCGTCCATTCATTTGATACCAAAAATCTGGTTTGAATGAGTCTGATTCCGTTTGAAGTCTAATTTGATAATGAATTTGGATTTCTTGCTGTTTTCCTAAATAAATACCATTACTTTTTACCGTTGTTCCGTCCATTGTAATGCTTGGCATAGATGGGAGTTGAACTGAGCCAACACTTTTAATACTTAAAGTATCTGGTTCATAAATAAAAGGTTCAGCAATTGGATCAGTGACATTTCCGTTCACAACGGTTCCGGCAATTTGCACGGCTTTCTTTGCCAAATAATCCGAGATGTCTGGTGCATAGTCAGCAGATTCATAATATAAATCGCCATTTTCGTCTTCAGAAACCATTTGCCGCATTTTATTTTCAACTTCTTGTTTCGATAAACCAGCAGTTGAATCACTTTGTAATTGAATACCTAATCCGTGAATCTCAATTCCGCGTTGTTTTAGCGCTAGGGCTTCACCAATCGTTGCGATAAAGGTACTGTTGATTCGACGATTCGTATTGTTCTGGTCCTGCGCATTGTAACTGTTTGAAATGTAGGAAGTATTTCCGGGTTTGTCTTGACTCGTAGTAAACTGCGTACCGTAATAACTACCGTCAGCTTCGGTTTGAACACGGCTAACATGATATGAAAATGTTGGTACACCATCCGTTAGTAGAACGATGACTTTTTTGTGTCCATTTGGTGTTGCTAACATGTTACCGGCATCACGTAATGCTTTTTGTGTAAAAGTACCACCAGTTGTACTACTTGGCGTAATATTTTTGATTGGGTTTTTCACAGAGTCAAATGAGCCCATCGGAACTGTTCCGTTTTTGTAGCCATCACTTGAATAACCTACGTAACCCATATTGATACTGTCAGTAATTCCGCTATCAGCTAATGTATCAACAAAACGGTTTACGCCTTTTTGAACCTCTCCGATTCGGTTGTTATCGTTCATACTTCCTGACCAGTCAACGACTAAGACTAAATCTAAAGGTGTGATCTCTTTTTGAACATTTCCACGAACATTTAAGTAGACATCAAATAGTCCGGGCGTGGAAGTTTCTTTTGCGTATTTGCGAATTGCATAATCTGCTTGGTCACCAGTACCACCATATTCGATATACGAGTTCGTTTTATTTAGCGGATCACCATTCCAAGAAGTTTGCCCATCCCATTCAGTGCTACTTCCCTGTTTATTTCCTTGATGGTTGATGACTTGCTGATTACCAGTTGGTTGCCAACTAGCTGTTGGATAAGTGCCTGAATTGTCGGTCGTGTACTGTGGATTAATCGACTCATGTTCTTTTCGGGAAAGATCGGCTGCTGTGGCCATTTTTGCTTCGGCGAAAGGCCGAACAATTTCTTCTGACGTTGGCTCGACATCACTTTCTTCTGCTATAGTGTTATCTGTCGTGCTGTCAGTCTCCGTTTCTTTTGGAGTCGTCTCACTCGTAGTTTCGTCAGGCATAAAAGATACTTCAAATTCATTTTTTTCGTACAATAACTTAGGTGTTTGAGTTACATCTAAGGAGTGAGAATCAACAGCTAACGAAAGTTGGACTTGCTGATTTGTTCCACTGGCAATTGTTAAACTGAGAATATGATCTTCTACTTGATAAGAGTAGCCATCTTTTTGAAGTTCTTTTGTATCAATCAAGCGAGCGTTCGTCAACTTGATTTCTTTTTTTAGTGCAGCATCTGTCTGATTGATAAGATTCAGATCCACATTTAAAGAGGTCTGATCTTTTTCATCTGTTGTTATCTGTGCTGACGTGATATCAACGGTATCAACAGCTTCTGCTTTCACAGTGATTGGCATTAAATAAGATGAAACAAGTAATAGCACAGCGCCAATAACCCCAAGTTTCTTCAATAATTTAATTTCTATTCTCTCCTTTCCTTTGTGGGTCAATAATTCAATTAGAATAGCTAATGGCACAATTTTTCATTATTCTAATCTAATAATTATTATACGAAGAAGCCAGTAATTAAATCACACCAGTTTTTAAACCGAACGGTTTCATTTATGAGATTGCTTCATTCTTTCGATGGTTGTTTCATTAAAGTAAAGGGTTGGGGAGGAAAAAATATGATTAGGCTATTGGAAGATAATTATCGGAAAATGGAAGAAATTATTAGAATATTATCCATTTCTGACAAATGGATGACTAAAAAAGAACTTGCAAAATATATTGGAAGCTCTGAGTCAACGTTTATTCGTTATATTGAAGAAATCAAGCAGCGTTGGGGATCAGTATTCACGATTCAAACTTCCCATAAACTTGGCTATCGCTTGGAAAGGTTCAACGTCTCAGTTTATCTACAAATGTTAACGGATATGGCACAAACCTCAACAAATACCCAACTATTGAACGAATTCATTCAAAATCCAGGCAATACGATTGAATATTATTGTGACACGATCTGTATCAGCCGCTCCTCCTTTGCTCGAAAATTGAAACAGTGTAATCAAGTATTGGAGAAATATTCACTGAAAATTGTTGTTGACCAGGGCTATCAACTAACAAGTACAGAAGGTGAATTATCATTACGAATTTTCGTTACCTTTTTCTTTTTGATCTACTACGGTCACTACGCACTACCTTACCAACTAGACAAAAAGGAAGTGAAGCAATTGATGCGTCGTAACCACTGTCAATTAAATATTGTCAGTGGTGATAATAGTTACGAGCATACTTTTTTTATTATGTATTTCATGGTTAGCTTGGAGCGAGAGCAACAGGGATTTCCACTCTATTCCGAGAGGCAAGCCCCTGAAAATATGAAAATCAAACACGAAGATTATGTCTTTTTAAGTCAGTATTTGATTGGCTTAGATGTTGAAACGTATCAAGAGGTACTCTACCATTTTCAAAAAGGACCTTTCCAACAATATTCTTATGAGGAAAAAAAGGATATCAGTGAAAAAATCCGTACCAATCTAAAATTCAATTCTTTTTCACAAACTGAGCAACTCACAGAAGATGCAGTCGATTTTATCGTGCATCTCTTGACTTGTCTTTATTTATTCTCTCGACTAATTCCGTTTGATACAACGGAATTAACACAACGAGCAACTTTGTTCACAAGACATATTCACTTTACTCAACTCCATTTATATGCAAGACTTCAAGCAGAACTGCACTTCTTTTCCGCTCTATTAGAAACCAATTTACTAAACCATTCTTCTTCCTATATTTTTTGGCTGTTGAATGGCTATCCAGGCATCAATCAAAGCATTGTAGCATCTAAAAAGATTTTAGTTGTCAGTGATATGGGAATCAATCATAGCCAGTACATTGGTAATTATGTTCATGCGACACTTTCTTTACACAAAATCCGTTCAGATATGTTAGCTATTACAGATGAAGAAGTCGTTGACTATGATTTAAACGCATTTGATCTGATTATCACCAATCAACCTATCCCACAGACTGATGTTCCAAGCGTCTTGATTAATGACGCTATTTTATTTTCAAATGAAAGTGAATTGTTAGACCTGTTGGATTTTTGATTACTGCGTTATTTCTAAAATAAGTTATCTTGCATTTTTAGTGGTGAATGCTAATCGGTTTTCTTGGCAAACTAGCAGTTTATGTTATAGAATGAAAGAAAAGGAGGTTTTCGTATGATTGAGGGATTAAAAAGAAACTTTAAAACTTATGCTTTAGTCAGAGCTATTATTTATATCGTTTTAGGCGTATTGATCGTTATTAATCCAAGAGCTGTTTTTAATCTGATTGGTTATCTGATTACTGCTTATTTCTGTTTGTTAGGTATTTTCAATTTATTTGAAGATTATAAACGTAAAAAACAAGTCGGAAGCTGGGGCTTTGGTCTGTTTAGCGGAATCATCTTTCTGATTTTGGCATTGGTCGTGTTGTTTTTTGCACCAGCAATTGCTTCGATTTTACCGATTTTGTTAGGCTTAGCAATTATTTGTAACGGCATTTTCCAATTGATTATGGGATTGAATATGAAATCGACACCATGGCTTATCTACAGTGTGCTGTTATTGATTGGCGGAATCGTTTTGTTGTTCAACCCATTTGCTAGTTTGTTAGTTTTATTCCAAATCTTTGGGGTAATGCTCATTGTCATGGGCGTGTCAGAAGCAATCAGCTTTTTCAAATTAAAAAAAATGACGATCAACTAAGCTAAGTGTTAATTGTATCAAGAGAAATGGTTCGCCTGATTTTTGTGTAGCAGGTGTGCTGTTTCTTTTTTATTCAAATGAAAGGAAATGATCAAATGGAATTTATTGGAACCTTGTGTCTAATTTTGATTGCGACAACGCTTGGTTCACATCTTTCACGTCGTATTGGGATTCCTGCTGTAATCGGGCAGTTGTTAGTCGGCGTGATTTTAGGACAAGCAGGTTTAAATTGGGTGCATCCCAACATTTTAGTACATGATTTTTCTGAAATCGGTGTGATTTTATTAATGTTTCTTGCGGGTTTGGAAAGCGATCTATCTTTACTCAAAAAGTATTTTAAGCCCGGTATGTTCGTTGCTTTGTTAGGAATTCTATTTCCAGTAGTATTTGGTTGGCTCACAGGTGAAGCTTTTCATGTGCCGCTAAATGAAGCACTGTTTTTTGGAATTATCCTTGCAGCAACTTCAGTAAGTATTTCAGTTGAGGTATTGAAGGAATTAAATGTGGTCAATACTAAAGAAGGCTCAACCATCCTTGGAGCTTCTGTAGTAGATGATATTTTAGTTGTCTTAGTGCTAAGTTTGAGTCTTTCGTTCTTGACTGGTGACACAGCTAACCAAACATCTCTTCCACTGATTTTATTGGAACAAGTGATTTATTTCGTATTTATTTTCTTGTTGGTTAAATGGATTGCTCCCCTATTGATGTCTTTCGCAGAAAAAATTTATGCAAATTCTGCTGTGATCATTGTTTCCCTAGTCATCTGTTTGGGGATGTCTTTTGTCGCAGATCTAGTTGGTCTTAGTTCAGTAATCGGAGCGTTTTTTGCAGGAATTGCTGTTAGTCAGACAAAAGTCAAACAGGAAGTTTATCGAAATGTAGAGGCTTTAGGTTATTCCGTCTTTATTCCTGTTTTCTTTGTCAGTGTAGGACTAGAAGTAGATTTCGCCAATTTCGGAAGTCAACTTTTCTTCATTCTTGCCTTTACGATTGTTGCAATCTTGACGAAGCTGGTCGGTGGTTATTTCGGCGCAAAAGTTGCTGGCTTTTCTGGAAATAGTTCCTTGATGGTTGGTGCGGGAATGATTTCACGTGGCGAAATGGCTCTGATTATTTTACAAATTGGACAACAAAGTAAGTTGATTGAAGCACGGTATTATTCACCATTAGTAATCATCATTTTACTAACGACTTTAGTTTCTCCATTGATTTTAAAACATTTTACGAGAAAGATTTATACTGTTAAAGCAAATTGAGATCAAAATAAAAAAGGTAAAACAAAACGATAGTCCGTTTTGTTTTACCTTTTTCTTTCCTATTTACTAACAAATTTAATTAACGATTTGTTCATTGACGTACTCAGCATATAAGTTGTGGGAATGAATCAACTCGCTGTGAGTTCCATGTCCAGTAACTGTTCCTTTTTCAATGAAGTAAATTTGATCCGCACCAACAATTGTTGATAAACGATGGGCAATGACTAAGGTTGTTCGTCCTTTCATCAAATGATCTAATGCACGTTGGACTTTTTCTTCTGATTGTGAATCCAAACTTGCAGTTGCTTCATCTAACATCAAAATTTGTGGGTTTCGTAAAAACGCACGGGCAATCGCAATTCGTTGTTTTTGGCCACCTGATAATTTCACACCACGTTCCCCGATTTCAGTCTCCAATTGTTCAGGGAAATCACGAACAAACTGATCGGCATACGCTAAACTTAAGCCGTGCCAAAGTTCGTCATCAGTCAAAGTTCTACCCAAACCATATTGTAAATTATCTCGAATACTTCCAGCGAAAACAGCACTATCTTGTGACACGTAGCCAATTTGTGAACGCCATTCGCTCAAATTAAACGATTGAATGTCTTGATTGCCAGCTGTAATTTTACCAGCTGTTGGTTGGTAAAATCGTTCAAGTAAAGAGAAAATCGTTGACTTCCCGCCACCACTTGGTCCAGCAAAAGCGACCACTGTATTGGGTTTTGCATAGAACGAAATATCCTTTAGAATTGGATGATTTTCTTCATAGCTGAAAGAAATATTTTCTGCTTGAATCGTTTTTCCTGCAACATCGACAGCTACTTCACCGTTCTTTTCAACCGTTGTTTCCAAAATTTGTTGGATACGTTCCGTTGCCCCCATTGCTTTTTGCGCTTGAGAGAAAAACATCGCAAAGCTTGTCACGGGCGTGATGATATTAAACAGATACAAAAGGAATGCAACTAATTCGCCACTTGTTAACGTACCTGCTTGAACGCGTACGGCACCATAGCCAAGGATTCCAACAAACAATCCAAGCATTGCTGTCATCATGATTGGTTGTAAAACAGCTTCTATTTTGGCATCTTTGACACCTAAAACAAAAATCTTTTCGATAAACGTACGACCACTATTTTTTTCTGCTTCCTCGCCATTACTTGATTTGATCAAACGAATCTCAGCAAGTTTTTCTGTAGCATCGGCATTAAAATCAGCTGTCGCACCTTGTAGTTGACGACCAATCTTAGACATCATCTTACCAATTGGGATCATGATAATCATGACGACTGGTATTGCAACAAACATCAGCGTCGCCATCTTCCAATCCATAATGATCAAAATAATAACTGAGCCAACTAGTTGGATTGCACCAGTGATAAAGTTTGGAAATTGAGTCGTCACTAAATCTTTGATCACCGTTGTGTCATTTACTAAACGAGAACTGCTCTCACCTGATTTATGTTCATCATAATAACCTACAGGTAAATGAAGTAAATGTGCCCATAATTTTTCTCTTAGGGATTTAACAGAATGTTCACCAACATAACGAAGTAAAAAACCACCAATCGTTCCAAAACCAAGATAAACGGCAAATGCAACAAGTAGCACTGCGACCATTTTCCCGTCAATTTTTGATAATTCACTGGTATCAACCAGCCCCTTTGTTAACTGTGGGACGACCAAACTTGCTCCACTTGTGACTAGACTGAGTAAGATCCCAAATAAAAACAAACCTTTCTTGGAGCTTACACTGTTAATCAATTTCATAAAATCTTTGAATTTAAATGTTCCAGTAGATGCTGGTAGTTCTTCAGCAAATCTTGCGGGTTGTCCGTCGCCGCCTCGTGCCATGTTCTTTTCCTCCTAATACCTAAAAACTTGTTCTAAAATTTTTAATCGTTAAAAATCTTCCCACTCATCATCATTGTTTCTTTGCGAATCATCTTTGTTGAATGGATGCTGTCTTTCATTTGGACTGCCTCTCCAAAACTCACGTCGAAAATCACGACCAAATCGATTTGGAAAATCTTGTGAAAAGTCTGGACGACCACCACGTTCACCAAATGGCGATTTTCGCATCATTCGTTTCATTTCGCGACGCATTTTTCGTAAATCTTCAGGTGGTAAGTTTTGCCAATCTCCACCGTATTCTTCAAATAAAGCTTCCCGCATTTCTTGCATTGCTTGGAAACGATCTAATGGATCAATAAACTTTTCTGATTGACGATGAAATTCACCGCTCCATCCACTAGAGATTTTTTCTAATAAGTCGCTAAAAGTTGTTTGCTCCTCTTCAGTTAAACCAGCAAAAAAGATTTCGCTTTGATTTTCTTGTTTGAAGGATGCATTCTTTTCCGCTTTTGTTCTTCCTTGTTCCGTTAGATAAACGCGTTTTGTTCGTTTATCATTTTCATCTTCCTCACGGGTAACATCCCCACTTTTTTCCATTTTTTTCATTAGTTCTGCTAACGAGCTTGGTCGTAAATCTAAAACTTCAGCAAGGTAGCTTTGGACTAATCCGTCTTCTAGTCGTAAAATTGCCAAAACTCGTTGTTGCCCAGTAAATTTTTGCTTTTTTTGACTCATAAAAGCATTGCTTGCTTCACTAATAAAACGTAGTTGCTTCATCAAACGTTCAGATAATTCACTCATCTTCAAAATTCCTTTCTTTTAGTTCGGTACCGAACTTTATTTCGTTAGTTATTATAGTTCGGCACCGAACTATTTGTCAACTACTTTTTATAAATTATTTTTTTGAGAGCTTTTGATGTCTTCAGTTGTACCAATTAACTACCCTAGAACAATAAAAAAGTAGGTATGACAAGACTTTTGTCATACCTACTTTTTCTGGATAGATGGTGTTCACCAAGCAACTTCTTGCTATCTTGTCGTAGTTAAACGCTTTGTACCACAACCTTTATCCACGGTGTTCCCAAGTCAGCTCCTTCGGCAATAATTCCTTCTTTCATAAAAACATGAGGAACTGTTTTTAGAAAGAAATTCTTATTGCTTGAAGCTAAACACCTTGTGCCACAACCTTATCCACGGTGTTCCTCAAACAACTCCTCGAAATAACTCATACCTGTCCAAAAATATGAAAAACTATTTTTGTCAGTTATTCATTATTTTTTCGGAGTTAAACGTTTTGCGCCACAACCTTTATTGATAAGTTTCATTTAGATAGTTTACTAATTCTGGTGCTCGTTGTGTTGCAGAGTCCCCTTCTTTTTTATCCTCTAGCATACTAATCATGAGATAGCCTTGGTTAGTTGGATTTGTAGCAAATAAGAAACTATTTTCTTGCCCTTTTTCATCTTGTTTTTCCTTGATTTCTGCTGTACCTGTTTTTGCTGCTAAAGGAATTCCTAAGCTAGCGAGTGAATGTGCTGTCCCATTAGGATCAGTCACAACAGCTTCCAAGTCTGGCAAGATTTTTTGAACAGCGGAGTTACTAACCACACTGTCTTTCGTTTTCGTTTTTGCATCTAAAACTAATTTAGGATAGATAAGATTTCCATTGTTAGCAAAAACGGAATACATCGTTGCTTGCTGGATAGGTGTAATCAATAATTCTCCTTGACCATAACCAGTATCTGCTAATAAAATTTCTGATTTGAAGCTATCTTCATTAGAAATCTGTGCAGGATTCATACTGATTGGTAGGTCTAAATCTTCACCAAAAATAAACTTATCTAAGCCCGCTCGGAAAGCTTTTTCTCCCATTTTCAATGTTTGTTGTGCCATATAAATATTATCAGAGTAAACCAACGCATTTCGTAAATTAACTTGTGCCACATCGCTTACCCGCGTCACTTCATACGACCCCCAAGAAGAATCTTTTTGCCATTTTAATCCATCAATGTTTAAGCTCTCTTCAGGATTTAGTGTGCCATTGTCCAAACCAATTGCGGCAGTAATCATTTTAAATGTCGAACCCGGCGCATAACCAGTAGCAAAACGGCTGATAAATGGTTGGTTTTTGTCATCGGCATACACTTGGTAGTCCTTTTCAGAGATACCATTGGTCATTTTATTCGGATCATAACTTGGTGAACTTGCTAAAACGAGTAGATCGCCTGTTTTTGGTGTGGTAGCTACAGTCGAGCCAGCTTCTCCACCTAATTCATCGTAGGCAGTCTTTTGAGCCTTTGCATCAATCGTTAATTTAATTGATTTGCCATTCTTCACTTCTTGTTCTTGAAGTACGTTTTTTTCATTCCCATTTTCATCTGTGATAACTAACTTCCCACCGTTGGTTCCCCGTAATTCTTTATCGTAAGCCATTTCCAAACCAGAGCGTCCAATTTTTCCTACACTACTTAATTTTGGATTCTTTTCGATATCTTCGGCAGTAATGTCACCTACATAACCAATTAACTGTGCGGCAGCTTCACTTAATGGATAATATCGTCCAGTTACTTCTTGAATAGTTGCACCCGCAGGTAATTCTGGTGTTTCCCCATCAATGATTTTGAGTGGAACGAAGTAATCTGGTTGAACCCAACTTTGTGAGATAGCTTGGTTGATTGCATCTTCTGTTAGTTGTGTCCTCTCAGCAAGAGTTTTGATATTAGCCTCTTTTTCTGCACCTTCGCCTAACTTACTTGGAACAACACCGAGTTGCTTCAACTGGCCATTGGTTGCTAATCCTTCCCCGTTTCGATCCAGGATTTCACCACGCGTTGCCTCTTGTGTGTTCAAGCTGACTTTGTCCCCATTTTCCATAGTAGGGAAAACCAAATTAGGTTGCCAATTGATTTTGGGGCCTGTTTTTTCGCGAGTCAGTGTCCCTTCAAAAGTCAGATTTTTTAGCTCACCCAAAGCAGTGCTCATTTTAGCTGTGTAAGAAAAAGTATAGGTATCTTTTTTCTTTTTTTCGACAGTTAAATCTGACACGGTATATCCTTTTATATCAACAGCATCATAGATATTCTGGTACTTCTCCAAAATGTCTTGAGTCGTCCATTTCGATTTTTTTGTAGCTGTTGTTAAAAAGGTCGTTGCTTTTTGATAATCGCCTTTATCAAGTGCCTTTACAAATTGTTTAATCGTTGTTTTCGCTTCATCGACAGTTTTGTTTTCTTGATCATGTTGATAATAGAAAAATCCCCCACCAGCTATTGCAATGAGTGCTACAGCGCCTAAAATATATGGGACAGAGCTTTTTGTTTTTTTCTGTTCGCTTCTTTTCATCTGTATCCTCCCAATTTTTGCTTCAACCATCGTTGGTCGTTAAAAACACTTCTATTATATCTAACTATCATCTAGGTTGCTATCTTAAATTTTTTTAAATTTGTTATTTTTTTGTTTTATGTACTACGTCTTTTCTAATAAATAAAAACCAACAAGACAAGAATCACCATTGTCTTGTTGGTTCTTTTAAGTTAAAAAATTAAATATCATCGAAATCAAAATCATCGAAGTTGATTTCATCTAGTTCTTCTTCCCTAGTCTTAACCTCTTCACGAAGATACTGGACATCCATTACTTTGATAAATGGATAATAGATTGCCATCCCCAAAACAAATAAAAGTCCTTGTAACACAGCACCTTGCCATCCACTCACTAAAAAGCCGGAAATGATTGGTGGTGTTGTCCATGGTAACTGAATTCCATTTGTGTAAGGAACCAATCCGATATTCATTGAAAAATACGCAATAATGATATTGATTGTTGGAACTAAAGCAAAAGGAACCAACAAAATAGGATTCAAAACAATCGGTAACCCAAAAATAACTGGTTCGTTAATTCCAAAAATACCCGGAATTAACGATAATTGTGAAAGCTTTTTGATTCGTTGACTTTTACAGAATAGAACCATTACCACAATTAACGACAAGGTTGAACCTGCACCACCAAAAGTCGCGAACATATCTTGAAATTGACCGGTAATGATGTTCGGAATTTCATGTCCGTCTTTGAATGCTTGCAGATTTTCGACGGATAAAGCTCGAAGAACTGGATTGAACACAGCACCAACGACACTGCTTCCGTTGATTCCAAAAAACCAAAAGAAATGCAAGAAAAGATATGCGATAATCATAGCGCCTAACGTATTTCCTAAGCTTAATAACGGCGTTTGTAAGAAGGTGAAGATAACATCTTGCAGATTGCCATAAGAAGTCAAGGAAACAAGCCAATTTACTAAAAACATCATTGTTACTACTACAAAACTTGGAATAAGTGCTTCAAATGATTTGACTACAGTAGGTGGAACACCATCCGGCATCTTGATCGTCCAACCTTTACGTACCATTGCAACGAATAAACGAGTAGAGATCAACGCAACAATCATTCCAAGAAACAACCCACTAGACCCCATCCACTTCAAAGGCAAGCTAGTTACTTCATAAACAGTCGTGCTTCCTTCTGGTGTAAATAATGTCTGATACGGAGTTAAAATAAAGAAGGAAACCAGTGCGATAATCCCAGACTGCATTGCATCAACATGAAATTGTTTCCCTAAACTGTACGCAATTCCGACTACGGCCAAAATGGTCATGACATCGAAACTCGCACTAGCAGGTACAGACATCATTGCCTCCCAGTTGTCACCAAGCAAGGCAGACATCCATTCATTCCACTGAGGAAGAGGAAAATTAGCAATTAAAAGAAAAACTGAGCCGACGATCAATAGTGGTGTTGACAATAGGAATCCATCACGAATAGCAACTAAATATTTATTTTCACCGATGACTTTGGCTAAAGGAGTTAGTACTTTTTCCAGCCAATTCAAAAATTTTTGCATGGTCGACCTCCACGTTATTGTTTATTTTTCTTGATTAATTTAAGTGCTTCTTTTAACGCACCTTCACCGTCCATCATGCCATAGATTTCTGGAGAGATTGCAGCAACCGGAATATTTTGTGGTGAAAACTGCGTCCGAACTTTTTCGAGCAAGAAGCGCACTTGAGGCCCCAATAAAATGGCAATCGGTTTTTCCTGCTCAACAACTTCTTGTGCTCTAGCAACTGGAAAGGCAGTAATTTCTAATGGCATCTGGTGTGCTTGAACGACTTCCATCATTTTATTGACCATAATACTTGTAGACATACCTGCATCACAAAACAAATAAATTTTTTTCTTCATATAATTCACTCCTTAAATGTTTTTTATTTTTAATCAATTGGTGCTTTGATTCTTTTCTCATAGGCTTCTAACCATTCCTGCGTGATTGGTTCAATCAACGTTGTCTGATTTTTCCCTGGATTAGCAAGAAAAATTTGTGGTGCTTGTGTTTGTGTACCGACACTAAAGGTGAATTCAACATTGGTTGCCACGCCCCACTCGCCTGCCTTATTCATTGCAATGAGTGAGAATGCGCCAGCTTTCCCATAGCGCTCTTTAAGTTTTGTTTCAAAAGAATAAACTGCTTGATCACAAGCTTCTTGTGGACTAGCTCCGCTGCCCATTAGTCGAACAATCTCGTAAGATAAACAGCCCTTCATCAAATCTTCGCCTAGCCCAGTTGCAGCTGCTCCACCAATCGTACTATCGACATAAAAGCCTGAACCAGAAAGTGGTGAATCACCGACACGTCCAGGCTTTTTCATAAACAAACCTGAGCTGGAAGTTCCTGCTGCCATCGACCCATAGGTATCTAAGGTGATAGCACCAACCGTATCATGACCATCATAAGGATCCAACTGTTTTTCTTGGATTTCTTTTAATCGCTTTTCCCAAATTTTATGGGCACGAGGTGTTAACATATTTTTTCGTTCAAAATCATGCAGCATCGAATATTGTGTTGCACCAGTTCCAACTAAAAAACTGTTAAATTTTTCTTCACTTAAACTTCTAGCCACTGAAATAGGATTTTTAACATCCGTAATTCCAGCAACTGCGCCAATTTTAAAAGAGTCGCCATCCATAAAAGCGGCATCCATTTCTAAAATGCCTTGAGCATTTGGCAATCCACCATAACCCACTGATTTATAATACGGATAGTCCTCCACAGTTTTAATCAGTGCTTCTACAGCATCTCCAGCTCGTTCATTTTTTTCTAAAAGTCGTAGTGCTTCAACGACACCATCATGTGCCATTCGCCAAGTAGCAATTGCACCTTGCATTCTATTCACCCTTTCTATTTCATTTTAACTAATGCGCTTTCATAAAAATATTATAATCAGTATATACTGTTTTGTATATACTGAAAGAATTAAAAAGTTGACTTTCTCATAAAAAAACAATCAAGCTCTCATTTCTGTAAAAAGGTTGTGCACAAAACGCTTAGCTCCGACAAGATAGTGAGCAAACACTCAAAATAGCTTTTCATATTTTGAGGTGGATGCAAACTATATGGAAGAGTTGTTTTGGGAACACCGTGAGTAAGGTTGTGAAAGAAGTGCTTGGCTCCAATAAATCAGAATAAATTTTCAGAAATTGCTTCTAAAATTTTTGTGAAATTTAGACTTATTTGGAAGGAGTTGCTTCTTGAACGCCGTGGATAGAGGCTGCGATGTAAAACGTTCAGCTCCAAACAAGATGGCAAGCTGTCGCTCAAAGCCGTAGCTTATGTTTGAAGATGGCTGAAAGCTATGTGGAAAAGTTACTTCTTGAGTACCGTTTATTCGAAAAAGTCGGAAAAAATGAAAAATCTAGTCCCTCTTAGCATGTTTTCAATTTTAAAACCGCCTAAAATCAACGCTTTTAAAAACGGATTTTAGGCGGTCTATCTATTTGGGAAAATTTTTATCCTAGATCTTTTTTTGGTTCTTATTCAGTCAAAGCAATGATTGCCCGCATATAAATTTCCAAATTCAGCAGTAAGTCACGTTCATCCATGTACTCATCTTGATTATGTGCGATCCCTTTTTGCCCTGGAAATGAAGGACCAAATGCGACAATGTTTGGCATAAACCGAGCATAAGTTGCACCGGTAGTCGTTACGGGTGAACCATCTTCTTTCGTTACCTCTTCATAAACTGCACTCAATTTTTGGACAAGTGGATTTTCTTTAGGAAACGAACTACTTTTGATTCGACGAACAATTTCCATCGCGCTATTTTTTGGTAACTGTCCAAGAAGCGTTTCGGTTACTTCTTCTTCAGTTACGGAAACAGGATAACGGATGGCAATAGATAAGGACAAACCGGTTTCTGTTTTCAACAATTCATAGGGGGTCAAAATCAGTTTTCCACTGTCTTCGTCTTCAAAATTCAAAGCTAATCCTTCCCCGTTGTGTTGATTCGCGAGCGAATCTACTATCCAAGAAAAATAGTCCTGTAATTCTCCCGTTAATAATTGGTTGGTCTTGATTTTTTCAGCTAATAAGGTAATGGCATTTTCGCCTAACTCAGGTGCATTAGAGGGGGCTCGTTTCCCAGTTACCATGATTTCTTCCTGATTGACTGTGACAGCTAATTGGTCAGGAACATGATCTTTTGCTTGATCGCCATTAATATTACTGAGTTGATTTAATTCTTGCGTATCAAAAGCAGTCAAAATTTGATAGTTGACAATTCCACGCTCTCCGTACACGACGGGATATTTGCAATCAGGCGTAAAACCGAATATCGGTGGCTTTTCTTGGCTCAAATACATCGGAATGTCAGAACTACCACTTTCTTCATCTGTTCCAAAAAGGATTCGAATCGTTTTTTTAGGGACGAATCCAGCTTCTTTTAATAACTTCATACCATACAGACACGCCATAATAGGACCTTTGTTATCTAAGATTCCACGTGCATAAAAACGTCCAGCCTTTTTTGTTAACTGATAGGGTGGAAATGACCAGCCTGTACCTTCGGGGACAACATCCAAATGTCCAACAATTCCAATATACTCAGAATCTTTTCCCCATTGTGCGTACCCAACTGCATCTTGCACACTAGAAGTTTCAAATCCATAGCTTTTAGACAAAGAAAGGGCTTTTTCAAGTACCTCTTTTGGCCCTCGACCAAATGGCGCTGCTTTTTCGGGTGTCCCTTTCACACTTTTGATCTTTATTACTTCATTCAAATCTTGATAAAACTGTTCTTTGTTCTCTTCGATTAACTGGTGAATGTTCATAGTGACCTCCTATTGGCTGTAACGAGTTAGTGTATTTTTAAATGTATAACGGTCAGCTCGATAATATGAAATGTCATAAAAAATAGGTTCTGCATCAATGGCATACGTGACAGACTGCACTCTTAATAAAGGATTGCCTAAGGAAACATCTAATAAATCTGCCATCTCCTCCTCAACTAAAATCGCTTCGACTTCTTGATGAGAATAGGCGATTTCAACTTGTTTTTCCAATAGTTCAAACAACGAACCATTAAAATCCTCAATCGTAAAACCTGCAATAAAGTTTTCTGCTAAGTAGATTTTCTCAACGGTCATTGGCTCACCATCAAGTAAACGTCTTCGAATTAATTCGTAAATGGCTGTGTCCGGATTCAGCTGTAGTGCGCTACGAATTTTTTCATTGTCTGTGAGTAATCTTCGAAAAGAAATAACTTCTGTTTTACTCGTCTTACCATATGCTTTAGCTGCTTCAGTAAACCCTTGGAGACCTGCGCGCCCACTTTGAATCTTCTGTTGAGACATCACATAACTGCCTTTTCCTGGTCGTTTTACTAACACGTTTTTTTGAATTAACAGATCAATTGCTTTTCGAATTGTTAAACGACTGCATTGAAACTCTTTTGCTAAATCATATTCTGAAGGTAATTTTTGCGAACTGACATAGGTTCCTTCTTCAATTCGCTGTTCAATTTTTGAAGCGACTTGCGTAAATTTATTTCTAGTTTCTTTTTCCACCATAAAAATAGTCTGAGCTCCTTTAAATTTGGCTGATTTTTTACAAAAAAAGATATAGTATATACTTCACGGTATATACTATATCTTATGGACAAGAATTTCAATTATTTTGAGAGCGTTTTTTTCGAAGAGCTATTTTAGTCATCAACTTCGGTTTCTAAAATCTCACCTGTCTGAGCATTCATTTTAACAGTTGTTTCTTGTTGGTTGTTTTCAACAGTAACTTCCCAGAAAGTAATACCAAGATCCTTATCTAAATCCCAATCCGTTGCTGTTCCGCCGCCAACTTGCTGGACAGCAATCTCAGCAGCCTTTTCTATACTCAATAAATTTTGGATGTCAATTTTATCTTCTCTTCGTTTTACACCATTTTGCTCATCTCTATCAAGTTGTTCTTCTCGCTCTTTCTCCACCTTTTTCGTGACACCATCTACCCTGATTTCAAATTCAGTTGTGTCATTGACTCCTTCAATCTTGTAATAATAAGCACCAAATGAGGTATCTAATTCAAGAGAAGTGATATCACTATCAGGATAAGTAGCTTGATAGGTTTTGATTGCTTCTTCAACTGAGACGCGTAAGTCACCTTCAACTGATTTTCCTGCCACGGAAGAAGCAGTAGTTGAACTGTGATTGTCTTTCATTGCTTGTGTTTGGCTCGTCTGTGTGTTCGATTGATTTTGGCTTTGATCCTGCTTCTCATTGCTTTGACACCCTGCCAATAGTCCAAGTGTGCCGATAGCAATGCTCAAATAAGCAATTTTTTTCATTTTTTTAACTCCTTTTCGTCTATGTTCAATTAAAAATAGGAAGTTGACAACTGAGTGGGGTCATTCACCCACCAACTTCTTCAAGCTGTCTAAATTTATTATAACGGAAAATCGGGCAAAGGTCAGAAATTTTCAAATAAACGCTTGACTTAGAGTGCACTCAAGCCTGTATGATTTATTTAGAGACTAAAAGTAAACGCTACAAATAGCAAAATCTTACGTAAAGAAGGAATGAAAATGACAAAAAAATTATACCTTATGCGACACGGAGAAACGTTATTCAACCAACTAAAAAGAATTCAAGGTTGGAGCGATTCACCACTAACAGAAAAAGGTATTGCGCAAGCAAAAATAGCTGGTAATTATTTTTCTGCCAATCAAATCACCCTAGATCACGCTTATGCTTCTACTTCAGAAAGAGCCTGTGATACGTTGGAACAAGTCACTACGCTTCCTTATCAGCGAGTAAAAGGGTTAAAAGAATGGAATTTTGGTGTCTTTGAAGGTGAAAGCGAGTCGCTCAACCCTCCTCATGCACCGGGAGAAACTTCATATGGTGATTTTTTTGTACCTTTTGGTGGAGAAAGTAGTCAAGAGTTACAGGAGAGAATGGTCAATACATTGACAGAAATTATGGAAAGACCTGACCATCAAGAAGTGTTAGCCGTTAGCCACGGCGGCTCTTTGTATCTGTTTCTTCAAAAATGGCTGTCTTTCCCTGAAGTAAAAAAAGTCCAATTTTCAAATTGTTGTATTCTTGTCTTTTCTTATTCAGATAAGGAATTTCAATTTTTAGAGGCAATCAACCATGATTTTAGTGAGTTATAAAATTAAAAAAGCTAGACTGTGACTAGACTGTGAAAGAAGCATTTAACTTCAAGAAATAGAAATTACCAGGAATTGCTTTCTAAGTTTTGAACAACTTTCGCTTATTGGTGAAGAGACCATTTTAGGAACACAGTAAAAAAGAGGCTAGGATGAAATATCCCAGCCTCTTTGCTTTCTTATTTTTGATTCAATTGATTAAATAATCCACCAATCGTTTGATCCTTTAGTTCGATTGCTTGACCATCCAGAGTTGCTTCTACAACATGATAGTAATCTTGTAAAGGTGGGACCTCTAAATATTGATCATGCAGGAAAGCTGCTGGTTCAGCATATTCTTTCGTCATTTCATTGGCATCTGCCGCAGTTTTGTAAGTAATTTTTAACATCATAAACCCCTCTAATCTGTATAATTGATTCTTCTCTTTTCTCACTCGACATTAATCAGGGCGAACCAAGGTAAAGATATCTCCTATTTTAGCATAATTATTGCCAGCTAAACGGCTGACAGGCTTTAATTTCTCAATTAAGATGCGCCCGTCATCATAGATGGATTCATCCACTTGATAGTGCTTGATTTTTAATAAAAGCAAGTCCGCAGTAATTTGCTCATTTTCTTTGATTTCAATGTGTTGGTAGAGTTCTGTTTCAAAACGAATTTTCGATTCTCTGAGAACAGGTACTTTAACTATCTGAGCGTCCTCCGTCGAAAAAGTCGTTCGTGTTAATTCGCTCTCTTCTCTTGGCAATGTTGCCGCAGTTTGGTTTCCATCAGCAACGTTATCTTCATCTAAAATATGGATAACAGCTTCTTTTGTGGTTAAAAGATTGGCAGCTGTATCTTTCAATTCGTGCATTTTACGTTGAATTGCTAGCGAAATGATTGGCGGGTTCGAGCTAACAATCGAAAAATAGCTGAACGGCGCAATATTCACAATTCCATTTTCAGAACGAGTAGTTACTAACGCTACTGGTCTGGGAACGATTGAGCCAATCAATAATTTATAATTTTCTCTTTCAGTTAAATCTGAAGGTGATTTTTGGATCATTTTTTTCTCCTTCTATAACGTATTCAATTTGGGAAGTCTTTTTAAAATTGCTGACTTTTGTGGTAAAAATTTATCTGGTAACATAAATTCCTCACCAAGTGTTTCTAAAGGTTCGTCAACAGTAAATCCAGGCGTCCCCGTTGCTAATTCCAACCAAACATTCCCATGTTCTTGCAAATAGATGGATTGGAAATATTTACGATTTTTGATTTTTGTCACAACGTATTTGTCTTCTTGTAATCTCGCTTTCCAATCTGGTAACGAATCATCTTCAACCAAGAATGCGACATGGTGAACTGTTCCTGGCCCGAATCTACCAGGAGTTAAAGTTTCTTTAGGAACAATCAATTGTTGCTCCTCTTCCTCACCGAAAACAAGATGGTAGCCGAAAGCTGAGTTACGTACCAAAGTCATACCCAATCCTTCCGTTAATAGCTGAACCGTTGCTTGGGGATCTGCAGAAAGTAATACGCCGCCAAATAAACTAAGAATCGCCGGGGTCTCCGAAGTTTTCTGATTTTCAACTAAAGCAATCGTCAATCCATCTGGATCAGCGAATTCAATTGTTGGTTTTCCAAATAAATCCGTTTGTTGCGTAGTAATTGAAAATTCTTCTAAACGACTAAGCCAATAACGCGTACTTCCTAACGGTATTTGAAAAGCCATCGTTCCAACTTGCCCACTTCCAACTCTGCCTTTCGTTTCATATTTCCAAGAAAAGAAAGTGATGATGGTACCGACCTCTGCATCATGATTCCCAAAATAAAGATGATAACTATCTGGATCATCAAAATTAACAGTTTGTTTCACTAAGCGTAACCCTAAAATGTCACGATAAAAATGAAGTGTTTGATCTAAATCAGCAACGGTTGCAGAAAAATGATGAATTTTATTTAATGGACGCATACTATTCTCCTTTGTTAACGTTTTGTATCAAAAGGTTTAATCGCGCTTTCGATTGATGCACGTTGATTTTCTAAAAATGGTGGTAATGATAAGATTTCGCCTAACGTTTCGTAAGGTTCGTCCTCCATAAATCCTGGTTCGTCCGTTGCAAATTCAACTAAAATATGTCCCAATCGAACATAAAGTGATTCAAAATAGTAGCGGTTGACATAACCTGAATTTGGTAATCCAAGATCGTCAAAAATCTTTTGCCAAACTTCTAAAGAACTACGATCAGCTAAACGGAATGCAACATGATGAACTTCACCAAAGCCTTGTTGCCCCTGAGGACTAGTTGTATCTTCTACTAAAATAACTTGTGCCCCATTTCCACCTTCACCGATTTCCAACAAATGACGGTTACCGTCAACAGCGATTTCTTTAAAGGTTAAAACATTTTCGAAAAGTGCACGAAAATCATCAAAGTAAGAAATTGTGATTTCCACAGGACCTAAACCGTAAATAGCAAACTCAGTTGGAACTGGTCCATTTTTCCAAGGTGTACCTGGACGAACACCCACGTTCGTTTCATCGGAAATCAATTGGTAAGCTTGCTCATCTTCATCCCAAAAACGTAAAATCTTCTTACCGAAAAGTTCAGAAATTTCTTCATGTTTCACAGCAAATTCATCAAAACGGCGCAGATAATATTCTAGTGCTGCATCAGTGGGAACACGAAAACCAATTCTTGAAATTGAATTGGTGCCCTTTTCACCTTTTGGATTATTAGGGAAGTCGAAAAATGTCATGGTTGTTCCGGGTGTACCATAATCATCAGCATAATACGTGTGGTATGTTTGGATATCATCTTGGTTTACTGTTTTTTTCACCAGACGCATACCCAAAATATCTGTAAAGAACTGATAATTTTTCTTAATGTCACTTGTCATGGCAGTTACGTGGTGAATTCCTAAGGGGTTATCTTGTATATTCATTTCAATTTCCTCGTTTCTTCATAGTTATATTTATTGTCAGTTATCTTTTACTTTTTTTAATAGTTTTTCTAGTTGCAATAGTTCATCTAATTCAAAATCAGCGAAACATCGACCAATTGTTGCTGCGTGTTGCGGAAAAATTTCAGCCATTAGTTGACAACCCGGATCGGTAATCGCAACATACGTTTCACGACGATCTGCCTGATTCGTTTTGCGTTCGGCTAAACCTTTTGCTACCAGCTTATCAATCACGTAGGTGGTACTGCTACTAGCAATCAAAATTCTCTCTTGGATGGTTTGAGGTGTTTGCTTGCCTTTATGGTAAAGAAACTCAAGTACAGAAAATTCGGTGATATTCAAACCATAATTTTTAACGTCTTTTTTCACCACAGCTTCCAGTTTTCCACTTACGCGCAATAAACCAATGAACGCATTTAAAGCCTGAGTTGTTTGTTCCATTTTCCCACCTCCATCTACTTAAAAATAATTATCTCTAATTCGAGATAATAATAGCCGGAATGAATTTAAATTGCAATTTATTTGTCTTAAAGTTAAACACAACTAGAATTTTAGAAAAGAAAAAAGCTACCTCCCATTGTGAAAGGTAACTTTTTAACTTACTACTCTTTAACTTTGATGAATAAGAGAATTGTTGCACTTGTCATTCCTAACAGGATGCACATTCGATAAAAATCACTAGGAATCGCTACGCCAATGAATAAAATTACTATACTGACAACGATTGCTTTCATTCGTGTTTTCTCAACTCCTGCTTTTAAACGCTTAGGATCGATTGCTGGTCCTTTGAATCCGATAATCACTGTCAAAAGTGCTGCAGCGCCTAAAAAAGCAAGTCTACCAATGGTAATATCAAAAAAGATGGCACCAAATGGCACAATCACTAATAAAAAAATACTTTGGATTGTACATAACCAACTCTTGCTAGCGTGATAGCCATAAGAATTTCGGCGAATGGCGAAAAACGTCACGTGGGTAACAATCACAGCTGGAACAATTTGTAAGAATGCTGCAACAGCATAAATAAAGACAAGTTTAATTAATTCAACAAGTAATGTCGAAAGACCATACTCGATTTTTGCAGTTTCAAGTTCAGAAAGGTTTAAATTTGAGCCAAGCTTTTGACTTAAGTTCTTTGCTATTTTCTCCTCTAGTGAAACATATTCATTTGTCATATTTTCATCTCCCCTAAATTTGATTATATAAGGAGTTGAAAGTGAGAGAAAGCAAACTCATAAGTGTTAGTTATTTCAGCAAAAGTGTTAAGTTTATTTTTGATTAAAACGATCCACTAGTTTTTTCAAGTGACGAGTAGACACTAGACACTCCTCGTCATTGACCATTGTGATTACGCGTTCCTTTTTGTCAATCCGACTGATATTGTTGACATTCACTACATAAGATTGGTGACAGCGATAAAACGACTGACTGAATTTCTCCACATCCTTGATTTTTCCAGTATATTCGACCATTCTGTTATCCAAATGAATAATCAGCTTATGCGGTGTTTGGCTCGATTCGAAAAATAAAATCTCGTCTACGAATAATTTAATGTCCAGCACACCACTTTTGATTCGAATCTGTTCACGACTAGGAAGCTCTGTGTTCATATAACGTTGCATCGCAGTGTCAATGCAGCTAATCACTTTTTTCTGTAATTCTTCAAAGTCGTCTTTTACTAAGTAATCCATAGCTTCTACTTTGTAAACAAAAGTTAAATAAGACATATCACTATAAGAAGTTATAAAGACAATTTTAGCAGTCGGATCATACTCGCGGATTTTTGCACCTAACATGATTCCATTCATTTCGGCATTGAGGTCAATGTCTAAAAAATAGAGTCCTTCTGTTCGTTCCTTACGAATAAAGTTCAAAACATCATTAGGATCAGGAGTCTCCATGGCAAATTCTATATCATAATCCATCATCATTAGATAGTTTTTTACAATTTTGGTAATTCGATTTCTATGAACTGTTTCATCATCACAAACAAAGATTTTCAACACAGCTATCGCCCCACTTCATCTCTCATTTTTACCGCTTGGGTAAATTATTGTATCATAGTTTTGTTTTATTTTGTGAAATACTTCTCAAGTAATTCAATAGGTCTATCTTCATAGTAAACGCTATTCTGAAAAAGGCAACCCATCACAAAAAAAGGCTTACCGAATACCAATCAAAAGCTCATAAAAAAAGACATAACACTGTCGGCTGACAATGCTATGTCGATAAAACAACTACGATTAAAAGCATTCACCTTATTGGCAAAAGCTCTTAAAGGTAATTATTTTTCCATTTCATTTTTTAACGCTTCTGGCATTTTTGGTTCGTAAGTAGCTAATAAACAAATACTAGTTGTAGAAACTAGTTCATAGGCAACCAACGCAACAGCTGATACCATGCTTAACATTTGAATCTTAACATTTGAAAATTTTTTCATGTCTTCTCCACCCCTAATTCAATAGTAAAATAATAGCGTGTTTTGCTACTACTCTATAAAAATTATAATAAGAAAAGTGATATAGACCTTAAACAATCAAAAGTGCGCCTTTTTTAAGAAAAAGTGCGCACTTTTGATTCGCTTAATTCAATTTGTCAAAAATCGTAATGATTTGAATAAATTGATTGTTGTCAATTTTTGTTTCTAAATACACATTTGGTTGGGCTTGGACCAATTCGTCTAAGTTTGTTAAACCAATTCCACGATTCTGAGATTTAGTTGAAAAATTCGCTTGTTTTAAAACATGTAGTTTAGGAATTTTCTCCCGACAGCGATTACTAATGATAAACAAACACGCCTGATTATGAATGGTTACGGTTAATTCGATTTCGGGATTGTCAACATTTTGTGATTCTTCAATCGCATTATCTAAAATAATCCCCAGCATCCGAACTAGAATCAGCGATGGAACTGAAATTTTGTCAATTGTTTTTGGCACATGGATATTAACGCGAATTCCTTGTTCATATGCACTATACAGTTTACTGATGATAATACTTTTGATTTCTCTAATTTCTAAATGACTAACGGATGCCATTTTTAAGATTTCTTGATCAAAGATTGTCCCAGTTCCTTTGATACTGGAGTAAAAATAGTTTTTCAGACCAGTTACATCATCATTTTCGATGTAATCTTCTAAAGAAATCAGAATGTTTTTATAATCATGTTTAAATTTTCTGAGTTCTGAATAGTTTTTCTCGATTTGTTCACTGTAATCAATCAAATAATTCATTCGGTTTCTTTGCTCTTTTGCTTCGTATTCCGCCTGTTTGACGAAGATGATTGAAAAACAAATCAAGGCAGATAACATTCCGTATAGAACAATAAAAAATGCATTTGCGTGTCCAAAATATTCATTTAGTGAGGGATAGCGATCAATTACGATTAGAGCAAAGTACATCATAAATGTCAATGTGACGATGGTTGTACTAACTTTCAAGATTAAGTCATTACCGAAATATTTTTTGATAATAATTTTTTTGAATATCCAAGCGAACAAAAAGTAGATAAGTGTGTTAATTGCTAAACGAAGAACTTGATTTACTTGATTATCATAATCAAGTCCCGCCATGTACAAACCAGTAGCGAATAAATTATCAGCAAAGATATACAATAAAATCGACAAGGATGACGAAAAGAAAGACCAGTAATAACCACGTCGAAAGTACAATAGAATACCACACATGTAGAGCCATAACATTCCGGTTGAAACCACATCTAATTTCATATACGTTAGCACATAGACTATCATGATCCCAACACAAAACAATAGATATTTTTTATTTGTTAATTCATCGTTGAAATAGCCTAGGACAAATAACATACTTGCTAACTGTCCAACGATCATAGCCAAAATGATGAAACTAGGTATTCCCAAAATATTCTCCCCCTATTTCCCTAACTACAACCGTTTTGTTTACATTTCTTTTGATTATAGCTAACTATTTTGAGCCATATCTATTATATCAAAAAAACGCAAGTTATTATAAAAAAAGCACAATTAATTATGGATCGTTCAGAAATGTAAATATTACATAAATAATACACTGTAATGTCTTGCTTTTTTTAGTAGATATAGAAAAATATTCGACCCAAATAAAGACACAAAAAAACCGCCTCAGACGAGACGGTTAACAGTCAATGTAATAATTTAAGCTTTTACAATGTTAGTTGCTTGAGGTCCACGTTGACCTTCTTCGATATCAAAAGTCACAGATTGACCTTCTTCTAAAGTCTTGAAACCTTCACCTTGGATAGCTGAGAAATGTGCAAATAAGTCATTTCCATCTTCACCAGTGATAAATCCAAAACCTTTGTCTGCGTTAAACCATTTTACTGTACCGTTATTCATATTATAGTTCCTCCTAATTACGTATCAAGTACGCTTTTTGTTGCAATTAATTGTTGATAAGCAAAAGGAGTTTTGTATAATGTGCCATACAGCTCAAATTACGTTTCAAAATAAATTACTTGTTTACTATACCATGGGCACTGGCTGAAAGCAACCTTTTTGCTAATAAGTTTATTTTTCTTTGGAATTAATCTTTGATTCTAAATGTTTTAGGTGCTTTTTTATAAATAATCACGAAACCAATCCCGACATAGAGTAAGCAAGCCACCGACACGATGATTGCATAAAAGAATCCTGATACTTTTAATTGTAGATTCCCATACGCTATCCAATAAAAAAGTATGGCAATGATTTTATACAGCGGACTGATCACTTCCATCTCACTAGTGAATGGTTGAATCAAGTAATAGATAAATAATTCATGAAATGAAAATAAGGCAGATAATGCCAGTAATAATAAGGCTAAAACACCAAAAAATGTCCAAGATAAAAAGAACCCATTAAGCACCGATAAAAGAAGATAGACACTAAAAATTCCGATTGATAATAAACCATTGTAGAAAAAAGTCTGCTTGAAACGGTAATTGAATCCATGAATGATTGTTCCTGCTTCACGATAAAATGGATAATAGAGCATCGCTACATCACAGTTAACAAAGACCATTTGAACGACTTTCTTTCCAAAACTCATGACATACATGATAAAAAATAGCAGACTTAAGGTTCTTGTCATCTCTTTTTCAGTCAAAGCTTCTCTAACATCAAAGAAACTAAGAATAACAACAACAATTAATGCAGCAACTATCGTATACACACGTAATCGAAAAGCACGGTTCAGTATTTTACGATACCGACTAAATAATAAAGCATTCAGATATTGGTTACCATCTAAATGAGCGAATCGTTCCTCCTGGTTCATCACTAATTTTTTCTGCATGGCTAATCCATCACTAAGATAACTTTTACCAGAAGCAAGTTCTTGACTGGCAACATTCGACAAAGTAGTCATCTCACTCCAATAAAAGACATAGTCCAGTTCCCTTTTAAAGTGGAGTAAAGCATACCAACTGAAGATGAGAAAAACGATGGATAGCGTGATTCCAACCCAAGAAAGGAAAAATGTTAACACAGCTACTGCTAATTTTACCCAGACAAGAATCACCGTGCTACTAATAACAACAATAGTCACTACACTACCAAAAATCACCCGTTGGCGCTTTGATAAGTGCCAAGTGAAAATAATTCTACCTAAATAAAGATAAAAACAGCGAGAACCAACATACGTTAAAAAAATAAAACAAGTTACTTTAATCGGTTCACCGATAGCAAAACCATAAATGATGGCAGCAGGAAGATATCTTAGGCCATGTATAAAGCTGTCAGTTAGTTTATATCCACGGATGATCCTCTGCTTAGGACGTTGGAAATGTTCAATAAAGTCAACAATTCTCTTCTCTCCTGAGATAACGAACCCATCATAAAAATTAAACAAAACAACCACTACCATGAACCACAAAAATAAACCAAGATTGCCAGTGTGGTGAGTAAATGCTTTACCGGAAAATAAATCTGCTCCGCTCAATAGTATCGCGAGTCCATAGTAAAGAGCCAACCATAAACCTTTGGCGAGAATACTGCGGATATTTTCAATTATCAAACCAATGACGGTTAAAATTTGTTTCAATTCATAACTTTGATAGAAACGAGTAGGTATGAATTTTCCAATAACAGGTATTTTTCGTGAATAAAAAACAAGTCCATTGACCTTTTTAGTGACTGAAACTTGTTCTAATTGCCAATAGTCGCGCAAATAATCAAACATCCGATTCATAGACTACGCCTCTTCCTTTGTAAAAGTAGGCCGTTCTTCTCTATCAGACAACAGATCAATGATTTCCTCTTCGAAATCTTGGTCATGAATCTTATCTGATGCAATACCAATCAATTTTTTGTGGTGTAGTAACACGATTTCGTCACAAAGATCTTGTGCTAATTGTAAAATATGAGTCGAAAAAATAATAACCGAGTTCGTTTTCATCTTTAAAATCAACTCTTTCATCTCGTGGGCGGCAACAACATCAAAAGACGTTAATGGTTCATCTAATAATAAAACAGGTGGTTGGACCATAAGTGAAACCAAAAGCTGTACTTTGTTTTGCATTCCGTGAGAAAAATCTTTTAGCAAACGGTGTTGGTCTTGACGTTCGATCCCTACTGAATCTAGATAATTTTCTGGTCGTTTGATTTCTTCAATCCGATCTTGATTGATATCAATAAAAAATTTCACAAACTCATATGCTGTCATAAATGCTGGTAAATGTGGCATCGTATAAACAAAACCGATTTCAGTATTGTCATAGTCTGTGTTGAGAATGCCATTTTTTTCAAGGCCAATCGTTCCATTATCAAGTAATAGATTTTTTGAAATACAATTGAACAAGGTTGTTTTCCCAGAACCATTTCGTCCAAGCAAACCGTAGATTTTTCCCTTTTCAAAGGTAAAGCTAGCATCATCAAAAATCACTTTTTCATCAAAATTTTTCGTTATGTTTTCCAATACTAATTTCATTGTTCACCTCTTAATTTTTTTGTTCTTGTCTTCCTCGTTTCCTTGCTAATTTTACTTTACTGCATATTGTTAAGCTTTCCAATAGTGAATCACGTTTAATCACAGGTTTTACTTGTATTTTTTATTTATTAGGACTATTATTTCTACTATTAAATCAAGGAGATGGTCTGATGTCTTTAACAAAACAGCAACAAATAAATACACTAAATGAATTTCAAGAAAACTTTGCTTTACTAGGTTCATCGACTCAAGAAATTGCTGATGAATTAAGAATTTCTCCGGAGAAAATAGAAGCCATTTTGCTACTACAACCAGCTACAATCGAAGAACCTTGGATTCTAAAAAATTATTTAATCGAAAAATTAATTGAGCAAGGAAAAACACCTATTCCTTTCTCTGCTTTAATTGGCGATTATCATGATTATTGGTTCCTTGACACAAGAAAGATTGAAAAAAGAATACTCACGGATTAATCTTAAGAAACTCTTTACTAGCTGTTTTTTCTCTTTTATGTTATATTACTTGTGGAATTTCGTTATCAACGTAGTAGTTGCCTTTCGTTAAGATTTAAGAAAGGAGAATGAATTATGACATTCTATAACAAAAACTTACAATATCGTGTTACTTTAAATACTGATTTGAATCTATTTATCGTTTTTGATAAAGACAATGCAAACCACGTAGCTACAGGTGTCACGATTGAACAAGCTGTACAAGAATTGAAAAAATCCCTATAGGAGAGATATCTCATATGAATGATTGCAGTTCTAGTCATTAAAAGCACCTACTGGATGAATACAGTAGGTGCTTTTTTGGTTCTGCTATTTCTTCAGTTTTCTTTAATTTGTAATTAGATTTCTTGCTATTAAGGATATTCCCTGCTATTATTGTTCTTAACACGAAAAATATTTTTATCGCGAATTGTTAATTTGTTTGATGAAATTTAATCAACACTGGCGTAACCTTGGAGTTACAAGGATGTATTAGAGGTTAGGGAATACATCGTTTAAATGAGAAAAATTAATTGTTAGTAATAGTCACCACCAACTTTAGAATAATAAATATTGATTAGTTAGATAGCCTTCTCTTAACAGAGAGGGCTATCGTTCATTTTACAAGAAAAACAGCAAGAAGATACGAACTGCCTCGTACGCTCCTTGCTGTTTTTTCGTTATCAATTTGTTTGAAGTAAATCATATTGTGATTGATACAAATGATGATAAAGACCTTGTTTCTCCATCAATTCTTCGTGTGTCCCTGCTTCTGCAATTTTCCCACCTGCGACATAAAAAATTTGAGAACTATTTTTAATTGTCGATAATCGGTGAGCAATAATAAAGGAAGTGCGCCCTTTCAATAACTGCTGCAGACCTTCTTGTAGTAATTCTTCTGTTTTAGTATCAATACTTGAAGTGGCTTCGTCCAAAATCAAAATTTTTGGATCTGCCAATAGCGCTCTGGCAAAAGAAATTAGTTGGCGTTGTCCCGCAGAAAGTGTGCTACCTCTTTCTTCGACAACGGTATCGTAGCCATCTTTTAGCTCTTTGATAAAATCATGCGCTCGAACGATTTTAGCAGCTGCAATTATCTCTTCTTTTGTTGCATCTAACTTTCCGTAACGAATATTATCAATAATTGTCCCAGAAAAAACAAACGTATCTTGTAGCATGACGCCCATTTGTGTTCGTAATGAAGCGAGTGTGACTGACCGAACATCATGACCATCCACTTGGACACTTCCCTCATTAACGTCATAAAAGCGACTCAAAAGATTAATAATAGTTGTTTTCCCCGCGCCTGTCGGGCCAACTAACGCAATACTCTCACCTGCGTTAATATGGAAGTTAACATCATTTAAGATATTCTTGCCTTCTTCATAACGGAATGTGACGTGGTCGAATGTAACATTTCCTTTAATCGGTGGTAAAATCTGTGCATTTGGTTCATCTTGGATATCAGGTACTTCATCCATTGTCTCAAAAATCCGTTCCAAGTAAGCTGTTGCAGTAATCAGTGAGTTATAAAAATTTCCAATATTGATTACCGGATTCCAAAAATTGTTGATATAACCGATAAACGCAATCAATGTCCCTGTTGTAACATTAACCCCGATTTGACGAATACCTACAAAATAAATCAAGCAAGTTGTCATTACTGCAATATTTTGAACTCCCGGCCACAGCATGAACTGAACCTTGACAGCTTTCATCCAGGAGGAACGATACTCATCACTGACTTCATTGAAAATCTCGTAGTTTTCCTGTTCACGAGCAAAAGATTGTGTGATTTTTATACCGGATATACTTTCATGAATATACGCATTTAAATTTGATTGCTTATTACTCAACACTTGATATGCTTTACGTTGTTTCGTTTTGATGACCATAACAATCACAAATAAAACTGGCAGTAAAATTAAGCTATACAAGGTTAATTTGACATCAATAAAAAGCATAAATATTAGAGTAATTAGCACATTGAAAATGTCTGAAATCAAGTTAATCAGACCATTACTTAGCAGGTCGCTTAACGTATTGATATAGTTAACGACACGAATCAAAATTTTCCCATGAGGTCGATTGTCAAAATAGGAAAATGGTAAGTGTTGTAGATGTTCAAAGATTGCATAACGCATATCTTTTAAAATATCTTGACCAATCTCGGTAATTGCATAAATTCGATAACGCATGCACCAGCCAATGACCACTAGCGAAATTAAAAAGATCACACTTATTTGGACCAATAATGTGGTATTTCCTTTTGGAATCACATCATCAATGGCAATTTTGGTAAAGTAAGGTCCCAACATCCCGGCAGTATTGGCAAGAATGATGACGAACAAAGCCTTGAAAATCGCTTTTTTATAGGGTTTAACATAAATGGCTAAGCGACGGTAATGTGACCAATTGAATTCTTGCTCCAGTGTTTCATCCACATCAAATTTATTACGTGCCATTAGTTCCCCTCCTTCTCTTGGATACCTAATTGTTTTTGGTAAACTTCATAGTATCGCCCTCTTTGTTCCAGTAATTCTTTGTGTGTTCCTTGCTCAATTACTTGTCCTTTTTCCATCATTAGAATCAAGTCAGCTTCACGAACAGAAGAAATACGATGAGCGATAATGAATGTTGTTTTTTCAGTTGTTAGTTGTGTTAACTCACGTTGGATCTTGAATTCTGTTTCCATATCCACAGCTGAAGTCGTATCGTCCAAAATAAGAATTGATGGGTCTTTCGTTAAAGCTCTTGCTAAAGAAATGCGTTGTTTTTGTCCGCCAGAAAGTCCTACACCACGCTCACCTACAATTGTTTCGTATCCTTCGGGCATCCGTGAAATAAATTCATGTGCATCAGCAATCTGTGCCATTTGTTGGACGTACGTTTCATTTGCTAAAGGATTACCAAAAGCAATATTATCTTCAATCGTGTTAGAAAATAAAAAGACATCTTGCATAACCATCGAGATGTTTTCACGTAATTGACGAACAGGGTACTCTTTTGCATTCTTTCCATCAATCAAGACTTCACCTGAAGTTGGATCATAAAAACGACCAACTAGGTTAACTAACGTTGTTTTCCCAGAACCTGTTTCCCCTAAAATACCAATCGTTTGCCCTGGACTAATCTTAAATGAGATGTGTTTCAAAACTAATGTATTTGGGTCATCAGAAAAATGGAATGAAACATCTCTAAATTCAACATGCCCTTTGATTTTTTTTGCTTCATCATGAGTCAATACAGGAATTTGTGGTTTGGTTCCTAACATTTGACGAATTTTGATACAAGCTGCCGAAAAACGTTGAACATCGTTAATCAACCAGCCGCTCATTCTCATCGGCTGATTCAGCATCCATAAAAAGCCATTGAATGCGATCAAATCACCCAAGGTCATCTTTCCTTGAATAACAAATAACCCGCCTAAAATTAACGTAATCACGTTCAAGCTTCCAGCTAGTCCATCTAACCAAGGTAAGTATTTCATAGACACCTCGGCTGATTTCATGTTTTGTACTTTGTAATCTTCGTTGTGCTCAACGAATTTTTGAATTTCAAAGTCTTCTCTAGCAAAAGCTTTGACGACTCGATTTCCCCCGATGTTCTCCTCAACCATCGAATTCAAACGGGAAAAACTTTCACGAATCTCAAAAAAGATTGGTCGTGCTTGTTTCGACATCTTCTGGGTAAGCAAGAAAATGATTGGTGTGATTGCAACCAACGCCAACATCAATTGCCAATTAATTGTCGCCATTACGATGACAGCAATACTGAACCATAAAATACATTCAATGATGTTATAAACGACCCACGAAACAAAATGACGAATAGCGTCTGTATCCCCTGTCATTCTAGCCATAATATCCCCAACTCGAGTGTGATTAAAGAAATCAAAATCAAGTTCTTGTAACTTTTGATACATTTCTTGTCGTAATTCAAACAAACTGTTCTGACCAATACGTTCAAATAAAATTTGATAAGTATATCGAATGATCGTTCGAAAAATCGTGATACCAATCATTAATGCTAATAAAGGAATCAATAAATTAGCTTCACCTTTTTCAATTACTTTGTCGACAATCTCACCAGCCACTAATGGGTTGACTACAATTAAAAGCGCATTGATTATTAAAAAAATAATTGCCAGAAATCCTTTATTTGCATACTTCTTTACATATTGCCAAATCCATTGATAATTGCTCATTTTATTTCCCCTCCTATGCGAAAGCCTTTTCTCAATCAAGTACTAGCTTATCTTTAATAAATTTGAAAGAAAATGGTTATTCTTACTTGTTTTGATGTACAATATTATCAAATCCACAAGAAAGGGTTTTCATTTATGAGTTATGCAAATGCCCAAATATTTAACCCAGAAATTATTTACGCTTTTGATCCTTGGAATGAGCAAGGAAACAAAAGTGACATCCATACCCATGATTTTCTAGAAATCAGTATTGTTTTAGAAGGTCAAGCGAACTACACCATCGAGGAACAAGAATTTCAATTAAATGCTGGTCAAATTATGCTTTTTAACCCTGGCACCCATCACGGTGAAGAACAAAGAACAGGAACTTATTCACATCAACTTCATATTGGTTTAACGAATATTTCATTAGACGGACTAAAGAGAAATCACTTACCAACTAAAAAAGCAATTCTTAATCTTGGGGAATACCAATGGGAATTTCTCGACAAAGCGTGGCGTCTAGTTAAAGAATATAGTGAAGAGCAACCTGAGTTTCAATTAATGGTCAAAGCGTTAATTATCGAAATGTTAGTACTTATTTTAAGAAGCCTAGAAAAAGTGCAAGATAATACAGTCACTCTAGCCCTTTCAAAAAATGCCAAACGAAAACAGTATTTAGTCAATCATGCCATTTACTATTTAGAAAACCATCACACGCAAGAAATTACTTTAGAGCAATTAGCTGATACGTTGTATGTTAGTCCTACGTATTTATCAAAAGTTTTTAAAGAGTCTACAGGTATGAGCCCCATCAATTATCTTATCCAAGTTCGGCTAAAACATGCCAAGGAACTACTAGCAAACGAGCAACTAACTATCCGAGAAATTTCTCAAGCTGTTGGTTATCAAGATGCGTATCATTTTAGTAAGCTCTTCAAAAAATATTACGGCGTCTCTCCTTCACAACTAGCAAAGAAATCACTGGCATAACAAAAAACTCTTAAAAGACTTGTTCATTCCGAGTCTTTTAAGAGTTTTTTATTTTCAGTTCCTTTTTACTTCAAAGGATCAAATAATTTTGGTGAAACTCGATAACATATAACAACAACGATTGCTACGGCGATTGCAGTAGCCAGGCCACTTGCGCCATTCATGACAAATGAAAAAAGCCAAGGGTTCATACCTTCTGGTGCGTAATCTCCCCAAAAAATACCGCCAGCCACAAAATGCCAGAAAAAGCGAGTAAAGGTTCCAACCACCGATGAGACAATTAGGATTCCATAAATTTTGGTTGTCTCTCCATTCACCATTGCGCGATGCAAAGATAAAGTAAACAATCCAGCGAATCCAGCAAAGGTAAATGCAATTGGGTATTCAATTAAAACTTGTGGGATACTTAAAAATTGAACTTTCCCCATTAAAAAGTGTAATAGACCCCAAATCAAGCCAGCACCTAACCCTGCCTTGAGACCTCTACGTAAAGCATAAATAGTTATTGGAATTTGCCCGATCGACAAAGTAAAACTGCTTCCAATGTCTAGTGGAATCAATGAAAGCACCATAGCTAATGCTGCGATAATTGTCCCCTCAATCCAAACTTTTGTTTCTGAATGCATAAAAAAACTCCTCCTTTAGAATCACCACAATTCACAAAGGAGAAGTGTTAGCTACACTTCCACTCGTCACAATTCCTACGTTCGTATGACCGAAACAGGTACGGAGGGTTTAGAGTAAACTCATTCTCAGCCTCGAAAGGCTCCCCTTTGTGAGTAGATTCTATTATTTTTTACTTACCCGACTAGCATAACATATTTTTTCTTTCGTCAGAAGTGAAAAGAATTTTTTTGTTTAAGCAAATCAAAAAGCGAACCATTGAACTGTTCGCTTTTTTAAGATTTCTGAACTTTATTTTGTCATATCAGACGTAACTTTTTCATCAATACGTAAAAATGGTAAGTAGATGAACACGCTAGCTGCAATAATTATCACTTGAAGAACTGCAGCACGCCAGTCCCCTCCAGTCGCTAAGAAACCAGAAATGATTGGTGGTGTCGTCCAAGGAATTTGGACAACGACGTGATTGATCAATCCAACTGCAGTCGCAAAATAGGCGACGGTTAACGAAAAAATTGGTGCTAAAACAAATGGAATAATCAAACTAATGTTAAAGACGATTGGTAACCCAAAAATAATCGGCTCGCTAATATTGAAGATAGCTGGTGTAACAGATAACTTAGCAAAATCTTTGTAGTCCTTACGACGACTAAAAATAAAAATCGCAATAAGTAAAGCAATTGTATTACCAGAGCCGCCCATTACAGCAAAAGTATCTTTGAATGCCATATTGATGATATGAGGAATCTCTTCTTTATTTGCATACGCAGCCATGTTTTCTTGCATATTTTGAATCAAGAATGGATCTAATAATGAACCTGAAATGACAGCTTGATGAATTCCGAAACCAAAAAATAGATTTGCAATAGATGTTAACAATAAGAATCCTGGTAGTCCAGTAGTGATTTTACTTAAAGGCTTTGTAATGATCGTAGTAATCAATGTGTTGGCATCCATATGGAACAACTGATTGATAGCAAATGAACCAATCGCAAATACTGTGATCGTCAACATAATCGGAATCAAAACATTAAATGATTTCAAAACAGCTGGTGGAATATTTCCAGATAAATTGATCTGAAGTTTTTCATTTTTAGATAACTTAATAAACAATTCTGTTGCTGCGAGACCAACAAAAATACCGACAAACATGCCTGAAGCTCCAGTGTAAGCAATCGGAATCACTCCACTCACTTCAATTGCTTTTTGACTGTTCTCTGGAGTGAACATCGTAACCATTGGTGTAAGGACAATAAAAGTAGAAATAGCAACCAACACTGCAGCGATTGAATTTTGATAATTGCGGCTAACGCACATATGATAAGAAACTGCTGCTACGACTAACAATGTCGTAATGCTAAGTGTACCATTGCTAATTGAAATTCCGATTTCTTGAATTGTAGATAAAGTAGCCGGTCGAATAAAGTGACCTAGAAAACCGGTCGGCTCCAATATGACATAGTTAATCAAAGTGACAAATCCTGCCAGCATCATAAAAGGCATGAATGTTGCAAATGCATCTCGCAACGTTCGTAAGTGAATCTGGTTTCCTAACTTTGTTGCGACCATCCCAAACTTTTCAAGAATGATCTCTTTTTTATTTTTACCCATAAAACTCTCCCCCTTCATTTGTAAGCGATTGCTTTCACCTAGATAATAACTCGTCTTTCCGATAAAGTAAATATCTTTTTTAAAAAATATATACTTTTGTTGAAAATAAAAAATAAACAGCAAGAAGTTAAGCTTAACTTGCTGTTTATTTTGATTGTATATCCGATTTTTATTTTTCAACAAAGATTGCCTCAAAAATGAAGTCCTTATAAATATGTCTGGATAACGAATACTCAAACGGCGTTCCTGAGGACAAAGAAACGACTTTATCTACTTCAATCATAAATTCACCGGGCTCGATATTTAAAATTTTTGCATCAAACTCATTGGCGATATCTCCCTTAATCCATAAATGAGAGGATTTTATTTCCAAATTTAATTCGTCTGTGATATAAGCATAAACTGATTTTTTCAAATGCTTAGGTTCCAATCCAGGTATAACAGCCAATGGCATAAATGTTTGTTCAATCGAATAAGGTTGATGGTCTATAAATCGACTTCGAATAATATTGTAAATATAATCTTTTTCGCTGATTTCCAACATCTCCGCCACTTCTTTTGAAGGAAGTTCAATCGAAAAAGTATGGATTTCAGAGTCAACATGTTCTTCTCCCATCGCGCTCAATAAACCTTCGTTTGGACCGAAAACTTTTGAATTATCAATTGGTTTACGTAAGACTTCTGTCCCAAATCCGCTACGTGTTCGCAACACGCCCTCGGATACTAATAAATCAATTCCTTTTTTTACAGTTAATTTACTTGTTCCGTATTCTTCCGCCAATTGGTCACCAGTCGGCAATTTTGTTCCAACCTGATATTTATCATCCATGATTTTTCGCTTAACATCTAAATAAATCTCCATATATTTGGGAATCTGTTTCATACTTATCCTCCTTTCACTTAAAACAATAGCTTCTCATATACTTTACCATACTTTCAGCTGTTTTTAACTAAAAAAAATAAGCTCCCGTCGTAAAAGTATATATTTTTATAAAAAGATGTTTATTTTATTTGAAAGCGGTGTTATGATTGGTATGAATTTAAAGGAGGTCTATCAATGAGTACAATCAAAAAATTATCCTTTCCAGAAAATTTTTGGTGGGGATCTGCGTGGTCTGCTGAACAAGCTGAAGGTCGTGGCGAAACAGGAAAAGCTGAAACGGTGTGGGAACGTTGGTATAAAGAACAACCTAATCGCTTCTATCAAAGAATCAGCTCAGAAATCACAACCGATCACATTCATCGTTATAAAGAAGATATTCAATTGATGAAACAAACCGGACATAATTCTTTTCGAGTATCTATTTCTTGGGCAAGAATGTTTCCGCAAGATGGTGTAGGAGAAGTGAATCCACAAGCGATTGCTTTCTATCGTGATTTATTTACTGAAATGAATAAAAACGGAATAAAAGTTTTTGCTAATCTTTATCATTTTGATATGCCTGCTAAGTTACAGGATCAAGGTGGTTGGGAGTCACGGGATGTTGTTGAGGCTTATGTCCATTTTGCAAAAACGTGTTTTGAAGAATTTGGCGATTTAGTCTTTCACTGGTTTACGTTTAACGAACCACTTGGCCCAATCTTAGGCTCTTATTTAGAAGACTTCCACTATCCCAATTTGGTTGACTTTAAACGCGGAAGCCAAGCCGCATTTTTTACGATCTTAGCTCATGCGAAAGCAATCGAAGTCTTTAAAACATATAATTTATCAAGCAAGATTGGTGTCATTTTAAATCTTAGCCCAACTTTTCCAAGAAGTAATAATTCCGCTGACGTCAAAGCCGCGGAGATTGCAGATTTATTTTATACACGAAGCTTTTTAGATCCAATGGTGAAAGGAAACTTCCCGCCCAAACTGGTTGAACTTTTAACCGAATATGATCAGTTACCACTCGACTTTACTCAGGAGGATTTAGCAACGATTCAAGCGAATACCGCCCAAATTTTAGGATTGAACTATTATGAACCTCGCAGAGTAAAAGCTCGTCTAACAGCAATCAATCCCGAAAGCCCCTTCCTACCTGAATGGTTCTTTGAAAATCATGTAATGCCCGGACGTCGTATGAACGAATATCGTGGTTGGGAAATTTATGAAAAAGGAATCTATGATTTATGTATGGATATCAAGAATAACTATGGAAATATTGAAGCATTTATCTCTGAAAATGGCATGGGTGTTGCAAACGAAGAACGATTTATGGATGAAGATGGACAAGTAATTGATGAGTATCGGATTGAATTTATTCGAGACCACTTAGCTTATCTTTGGAAAGCAATTGATGACGGCTGTAACATCAAAGGTTATCATTTATGGACATTTATTGATTGTTGGTCATGGATCAATTCGTACAAAAATCGTTACGGACTAGTTTCCTTAGATCTACCTACTCAAAAAAGAACAATCAAAAAAAGTGGCGAATTTTATAAAAAACTAAGTGATGAAAATGGATTTAATTATGATATTGATTTGTTAGTTCTTTAAACAATTATATCCCTGTAGCTCAGACTCATTCAGCAACCAAAAACTGGTTATGACAGAAAGTCAGTTTATGCTATACTAAAGAAAACTGTTCGTTGACATTCAAATAGCCAACATATTACCAAATAAATAGAAAGAAGCATTCAAACTGAAGCCTTGCTATGGGCGAATAGTGCGATTACGGAGCCTCAAAAAATTTATCCGAGGTTTTAGAGCTATGCTGTTTTGAATGCTTCCAAAACTTCTTACATTAGCATGTATGATGCTATGTAGTTTTAGAGCTATGCTGTTTTGAATGCTTCCAAAACATGTAGTTACTTAAATAGAGAAACAGACACGTTTTAGAGCTATGCTGTTTTGAATGCTTCCAAAACCGAACAGCTCTCCTGAAAGCCGAAATATAGGTTTTAGAGCTATGCTGTTTTGAATGCTTCCAAAACCAATAAATTTTGATTGTTTGTGTCCTCTAAGTTTTAGAGCTATGCTGTTTTGAATGACTGGCTAAATATATGATAAAAAAGGACCGCCCATTGAGAGCTGGTCCTTTTTTTGTTAAATTTTTTGATCAATTTCAGTGACAGTTATTTGTAGCACACGGCTTAAGAACGGAAACTTTTCCTTCATTTCATTAAAAATTGGTCCCTCTGTGATAAACTCAGCGGTTCCGTGCAAATGGAATCCTGCACCAGGCCCTACTGTACCAATGACTTCTTTGCTTCCAACGGTTAACATCACTTGATTATTTTTTTCGATATCTTGTTGAACACTGTGCATCCCAGCTGCAGGAATATATAATTTATCGCCACTGATTTGAACATAGCTATTCCAAGTATTCACAGCATGAAAGCCCGGAGCATTTTCACTCGAAGAAATTATTGTTACTGCTCCCTCATGTCTCATTACCTCTAAAAATGTTTCATTCATCATTTTGCAGACCTCATTTCAATTATCGTAAGTTTATTATAGCACCACTAAGTATTTCGTTCACTTTCTAGTAATAAAAAAATCAGACTTATAACCTAAAAATATATACTATAATTATGTGCGACGTGGTACGATAAAATAAGGTATGATTAGTTAAACAGTCAATCATACTAAGTGTTTAGACACAAAAAACAACAACTTAGGAGGTCTCAATATGGCATTATTTAATAATCTTGTACAAGGAGCTTTAGGAAATTACTCAGAAAAAACGCCAGAACAATTGACTCAAGAATATGGAGCATATCTTTTTGATAATGAAGAAATTACGATGGGCTATCAATTGGTTAGGGATGCGTTGATTTTTACCAATCATCGAGTGATTTTCGTTGATAAGCAAGGAGCAACTGGTAAGAAAACCGCCTTCCACTCGATACATCTTGATTCAATTGTCGAAGTCGATATGGAAACTGCTGGAACAGGATTAGATGACAGTGAGATTACAATTACTTATCTTAAAAATATTAATCAACGTTCAAACAACGAAGTGCATGCCGTACATAAATTTGAATTTCCTAAAAAGACGGATATCTTACCCTTATACCGCTATCTAGGAAATGTCAGTATGACAAATCGAACGCGAATCAACAAATAATTTTGAATTGTTTCGCCCACTTTGCCGTATCAAAAGGTGCAGTAAAGTGGGCTTTTTTTCGTTATTTATTGTAACTTTTGTTCAGACTCGCGCATGTGCCCTTCGTAGTTTTCGACTTTAAACAGCAAATAATCATGTGCTTCTTGCATTTTAGTTATTTTTTCTTGCATCAACTCAGCTTGCTCCAGTAATAATGCTTTGCGAGCTGGGATCGTTGAATCATCGTTTTCATAAATCATCGCCACATATTCGCGTAAGCTTTCCACACCCATTCCTGCATTCCGCATCGTCTTTGCGAATTTCAACTGATTAATGCTTCTTTCTGAAAAATTACGTAGCCCGTTTTCTTGTCTTGGTACGGGCATAATGATTCCGATTCGTTCATAATAACGGATGGTATCATTCGATAGTCCTGTTAGATTGGCTGCTTCTTTGATATTCATGTTGTTTCCCTCCGGCAATTGATCATTTTGCAGCTACATTAATTAAAAATCAAAGTCTTTCCATAAACCATTTTACTCTTTCTGGATCATGATGGTCAAAAAATGCTGATTCTTTTTGATCTAATTGAGCAATCAACGCCAAATCCTCCGCTGATAATTCAAAATCAAAAATAGCAAAATTTTCTGCCATTCGTTCGGGATTCACAGATTTTGCCAAGGCGATGATTCCTCGCTGCATCAACCAGCGCAAAACAACCTGCCCAACTGTTTTGTTATACTTTCGACCAATTCCGGCTAACGTTTCATTAGTAAACAGCTCATGCCGTCCTTCCGCAAAAGGTGCCCATGCTTCCATTTGAACATCACACATTTTATGATAACTGACAGCTTCTTGTTGTTGGTTCCAAGGATTAACCTCAATTTGGTTGACTTGTGGTTGGGCTACTTCATTCATTTTGACAAATTCAATTAGCTTTGCCGAATCAAAGTTGGAGAGTCCAATTGATTTAACCAAACCTTTTTCTTGTGCAGCTGCCAAGGCACGCCATGCACCATAAATGTCGCCATAAGGTTGATGAATCAAGTACAAATCCAGATAGTCCAGATTCATATTGATGAGTGATTGTTGGATAGTTGGGTTGCCTTTTCTTCTCCCATTTGTTGAATAAAAAGTTTTGTTGTGATAAAGAGTTCTTCTCGTTGAACAAGCCCTTCAGCAATTGCACGTTGGATTCCTTGACCAGTTTGAACCTCATTTCCATATGAAATAGCTGTATCGATTAAACGATACCCGATTTTGATTGCTTGATAGACCGCTTCAGCAGTGTCTGCTAGTGGGATTTGATAGACACCAAAACCTAATTGTGGCATTTTTTTTCCGTTGTTTAATAGTTTGCTATTCACTATTCTTCACTCCTTTTTTAAGATAATTCCATTCAATCATCTGGAGTGCACTCTAAGTCAAGAAAACATTTTGCTATTTCTTTATTATTAACCACAACATGTTCATCTACTTCGATTAATAAGTAAGTCATCAACTTCTTACTGATTAATGAAATTTATAAACACGAGACGAGTACTCTTTAACTCTAAAGTAAAAGGAGATGTGAGAATACTTGTCTTGCATCCCTTTTTCCAGATAAATGGGTTCAAGAGGTAACTTCTTCAAAATAAAAATAAATTTCACAAAAATTTGAGAAGCAGCTTCTGGAAATTTATTCTTATTTATTGGAGCTAGACACTTCTTTCACAGCCTTATTCACGGTGTTCCCAAAGCAATTTATTCGACAATGACATTAAGTGGAAATCTCACAAAATTTGAAAAGCAATTTACAAAAATTTCTATTTACTAAAGCTAATAACCTCTGTCACAAGGATTTTTTAAGCAAAAAACTCCCACCCGGTAGGAGGAGGTCGTTCCCTATTTAAAAAGATTAAGCATGCTAGCTTCTACTGGATTTACTATTTTTGATTTGCAAAACTTGACCAGTGACGCACAAAATTTGACAAAGGAAGAACAAATTACCTTTACAGAAGAAAAGATTCAGGAAATAACTGCCATGCAAAATGACTTAGAAAGTGCGAAGGAACTCTTGTCTAAAATGGTTGCAGAAAGTAAAAAAAACGATTGCGTCCTCTAATTTTTTTAAAGAAGCGCGGGACAAAACACAAGAATGACTCGTGTTTTGCACCGCGCTTCAATTTTTAATCCTCAATCAATTCAATTTTTCTTCAACTGCTCCGTTAAAAATCTTGTCAATTCTCCCTCATACGTAATCCACACCGCTTGCGTTCCACGAGAAATCGCTGTATAAAGCAATCGTTGATCTTGCTCTGTCTGATAATTTTTGTCGGAAACATCAAACAAGATGACATGGTCAAACTCTAATCCTTTTGCTAATTCAATTGGTAGAATCCGTACTTTTTTTGTCACATGCTCAGAAAGTTCTGCTCGCAAACCATCTGCTTCTGCTAATGTTTTTGTCAGGATTGTATAAATTTTCTCAGAATCCAGTTGTTCAATCAGATGGATAAACACTGACAGTCGGTCATAAGGGAGCCACTGAATTGCTTCTCCGTCTGGACGAATAGGTGTAATTTGCATTTCTTCGGGATTTTCCAATAATGATGCAAATAGTTTCGTGATTGCGCCACTTGAACGATAACTTGTCGTTAATTGATAATAAACAACGGAGTCTCCTATCAGCTCACTGATTTCAGCAAAAGAAATCTGACTGTTAAAAATCCCTTGATTTTCGTCTCCCACCATTGTCAGATCAGCACGTGGCCAAAAATGACGAATCAATTGAAGCTGCGCAGGTGTATAATCTTGAATTTCATCAATCAAGATAACTTTGTAATCCAAAAGGTCAAGCTTTTCAACTAATGTATGCTGAATGAACAATTGGATTATTGCTTCATCGAGGGTCAAAATTTCTTGTAACAGATATTCTTCTCCTGTAAATGCTTGATACAATTGAACAATCAAGTTGGTACTATCCAACCAATCTAGCTCGTTGATTTGCTCTGTTACTCTCCGATATTTTTTCCTCAATAAGATTTCGGCGTATTTTGCTAACGCTGTTTCTGATTGTTCCGTTAATAATTTACCAAAATATTCTCGTTGCTGTTTTTCCGTCAGTTCTAATAACTGATTTCTCAACTTTGCACTTTGGCTTTGTTGTAACAAGTGATGTTCCCACTGCTGAAGCATTTTCTCTTTAGTGCCTGCAATTCGTTCACGTAAGTCATAGTTTGTTGGTGTAGAGTTAAACAACTCAGCAATTTGTTCAGGTGTAAAGAAGACTTGTTTCTTCTGGTCCACCTCGTTGAAGGTGACCTGTAGTGAACGAGTATTCTCTAAAATAAATGTGATAAATGCTTGACTTCGTAAGACGCGTTCTTGTCTGATTGCCTCTTGTCGACTGATACGTTGAAAATAAGTTGTTTCATCTTCCACTTCAGCTTCTGAAAAGTCTCTTGCCAATTGTAAAATAGTTAAGGTCGGTGGATTTTCTTCTCCTAAACTAGGCAAGACATCTGCAATATAATGACCAAATGCTTGGTTAGGTGAAAAAATCAAGATATCTTTTGCAGAATACGTTTGTTGATTTTGATAAAGGAGATACGCAATCCGTTGCATAATTGTTGAAGTTTTACCACTGCCGGCTACCCCATTGACCAGTACATTTTTTGCTTCTTGATCACGAATAATTCGATTTTGCTCTTGTTGGATTGTCGCCGTAATATCTCGCATCGTGCGCGAAGTATTTTGCGCTAATACGTCAAGCAATACATCATCTTGAATGGTTGTCTTAGTATCGAAGTAATTGATTAGTTGGTCTGCTTTAGTAATTAACTGTCGGCGATTTTCAATTGCTACTTCAATTTCTCGGTTGTTCACTTGATAATGAGACTTCCCTAGTTCATTGTTATAAAATAGTTCAGCAATCGGTGAACGCCAGTCGTAGATTAAATCCGATCCTTTTTCAGTGGTAAAACCATTGATTCCAATATAAAAATCTTCATCTGGTTCTTCCTCCAAAAAATCCACGGAAATTTTACCAAAATACGGCGAAGCTAGTAATCGCTCAACCTTTTCTAAATTCTTTCTAGCGGAATCCAGTTGAATATTGTACTGGTCAATTTGCCGATTCAAGGCTTCAATATTGGCAAAGGTGTCTAAATTATCAGTGATATTGTCCATGTTTAAACGAATATCACCAGTCATTTCTTCAATATGCTGTCGCCCATGCTGATCTTTTTGTTGAACCAACTGCAGCAATCGTTTTTTTTCTGCTTTCAACTCTTGATAAACTGACGTTAAATGCTGTTGTTCTTTTTTCTCTACATTCTTCAAGAAAACACGCCCTTTGCCTATTCATTAAATTACTAAAAAATGATCCGTAAATGTTTTATCTACGGAATAGCAGTTTACAGCCACATCCACTCAAAAACAAGGCTACAATTACAATTTTTTTTGCGGTATAATAAAGATATAAGAGAAGAACGATTTTAGGACTTTAAGTGTGGACTACTTGTTGGTCTGCTTTTTTTTGTAAGCTGTTATATTTTTTGAATTTTAATCGCTACATAAATCTTTATTTTATTAAAACACAAAATTTTTTAGTGTATAATTAAAAAAAGAAATAACAAGAACGATGCTTTTTAATAACTAAATATTCTAGTCCATTTTTTAGGAAAGAAAACGAATTATTCACTTTATTTAGCGCCCCTTTCTTCTCCTTTATGAGAAAATAAGAACCTTAGGAATACAAATAATTCTGAATGCCTATTTAAAAGATTAGATAGTTATGTTCTTACTATGAAAAAGAAAATAAACACTGGAGGCATATTAAATGAAAACTTTTAGAATTATTATGGCAGCACTTTTTGGTATTTCGGGGTTTGCTCTTTTATTTGATGCAAGTAGTCCATTAAGTGAACGTCTTGGTGGTTTTGGGATTAGCCTTGTATTTGCTTACTTTATTCTGCCAAAATTTCTTCGATTAATGCTATTAGAGAAAGTAGGATTTGATCATTCAAGATTGAATCACCTAAATAAAATCAATCAAAAAATTGAGAACTCAACTGCTGAAAAAAAACATATAAAAAATGAACTTCAAGACTTAAACAAACAAAAAAAGAAAATAGTCCATGAGATGGATCGTGTACAGCGTAAGAGTTTTGAATATGAACTACAACAAATCGATCAACTAACTCAAGTTGAATTTGGTCGATATTGTGAGAAACTTTTAGAAAAAATCGGCTACAGTGACATTAATAATACTGTTAATTCAGATAATCAAGGACTGGATTTGCTTGCCACAATGGGAACAACATCCTATGGTTTTCAATGCAGAAAACACTCTAGTGTACTTGGAAACAGCGTGGTTCAACAAGCACTTGCGGGCAAAACATTTTACAAGCTTGATAAAGTTAGTGTAATTTCAAACAACTATTTTTCTGCAAGTGCAAAACAGCTTGCACTAGAGGGAAATGTTGAATTGTGGGATCGAGATACTTTAAAAGAGTATTTAAGAGATAAATATTCTGCTGAACGCAATTCTAAAAATGAAGCTGAAAACTTAGAAAGTCTCTCTCCTTCTACTGGGTTAGAAACAGCTTCTTCAGAGCCACTACCAAACGCGGTAGAAAATGATGAGTCTGATTGGTCTGACTTTTAATAGATTAAAAAATTAGCTTTAAAACTAAATTTGTTTGTAAAAAAAATCACTTTTTTTTCTCAGTGATTTTTTTTATATCTCATATACACCCTCTATCCACTTCAACCTTCATTTTTACTTTTAAACCGAAGGCAAAAATAAGGAAAACGATATAAACACTTCTTCGTAAATTTAGTTGATCTAGTTTATTTTTACATTTGCTTATCTTGCAAAACTGTTAGCACCCTGTTAGCCCTATCTTGGATCACCCTTGGTATACTAGAACATATTTCTAGGAGAAAAAGGTGATAAGATGAAAAAAGTGATTGGCGTAATATTTTTAGCATTACTGGCATTTGGTGGATTTAAAGGGTATCAATATTATCAAGATACTTATGTTGGTGAAGTTGCCTATGCCCATGTGCCAAACGAAGTCCCGGCTAAAGTAAAACATAAAAGTGAAAGTGCTATTGGTGACAATAGTCCTTGGTTTTCTTACGACTACGACCTTACTTTTGTTAAAGAAGACGGCTCAACTGAAAAACGAGAGATTCAGATCTCTAATGACAATGCGGAACCATTGATTCCAAATTCATATGTCAAAGTAAAAATGAGTAAAAAGCGGATTATCGAAGGTCCCAATACAATTGATCAAAAAGACTTACCCGAGAAAGTAAATAATAAACTTGTTACTACTAACTAGTCCAATAAATCTTATAAAAAGAGAAGCTTGGAACAATCAGTCGATTGCTTCAAGCTTCTCTTTTTATTGCTTAAGTTATTCTTCATCCAAAATAGTAAATCCTAGAGTTTGGATATCTCGATTGAACATTTTGACGGTTTCCAACGAAAGTTCATTCAAGTCCATGTGATACATTGACAATTTAGAAAGGATTGCAGGCGTCACAGTAATAATATCAACACCTAACTGTTCTGCTTGCACGATGTTGTAAACTTCTCTTGAACTTGCCCAAAGTAATTTAGTTCCTTCTTTACGGCCACAAATTTTCAAAGATTTTTCCATCAATGGTAAGGGATCGATTCCTGTGTCAGCAACACGTCCAGCAAATACAGAAACGATGTTTTCAGTGCCATTCGCTAATGCACCAACTGTGGCTTCTACTTGTTCTAAAGTCATGATAGCTGTGATGTTAAGTTTCAATCCTTTTTCTGATAATCGCTGGATTAATTCAGTTGATGACTCACCTTTCGTATTCATGATTGGAATTTTGACGTAAACATTGTCGCCCAATGCAGCGAGTTTCAAAGCTTCTTTTTCCATCGTTGCAAAATCATCGGCAAAAACTTCAAAACTGATAGGTAATCCTTCGACTTTTTCCAATACTTCTTTTGCAAAAGCAACATAATTCGTAATTCCCGCCTGTTTCATCAAACTAGGGTTAGTTGTAAATCCCGAAACGATTCCAGCAGCTTTCATCTTCAACATCTCTTCAATCACTGCACCATCTGAATAAATATCAAGGTTAAAATTCATGTTAATCAAGCTCCATTTCTTCATTATTAATTGCTGTTTTAGATGGTCGAATAATACTTGGAGCAATCAAAGCGACTAGAACTGCCACAATGATGACATAGATTCCCGTTTGTCCAAATTGACCACCAACTTTTCCTAATAAAATACCAATCCATCCAAAGTCAAAATCACCAAAGGTTGCATTTGAAAATCCTAGCTGGCCTAAAACTGGTAATAAAAGTGCTGGTAAAAAGGCTAAGAATAAGCCATTGACGAATGAGCCAACCACTGCACCACGTCGTCCCCCAGTTGCATTACCGTAAACACCGGCAGTTGCACCACAGAAAAAGTGCGGAACCAATCCAGGGATAATCAATACACCACCAAAAGCGCCAAGGATAAACATACCAATCAAGCCACCAACGAAACTTGAAATAAACCCAATGATAACTGCTGTTTGTGCATATGGGAAAAATACCGCACAGTCAACAGCTGGCACAGCATTTGGAATGACTTTATCAGCAATTCCCTGAAACGCAGGTAATAAATCAGCAAGAATCATACGGACACCAGAATAAACAATTGTAACGCCTACTGCGAATTTCAATCCACAAAGAATCGCGAATAAATAGGGTGATTTTCCGTCTGATAAAGTCGAAACAAATTCAGGTCCTGCCGCAATAGCGGAAATCAAGTAAAAAATCACCATCGTTAATGCAGTAGAAATTGTCGTATTTCGTAAGAACCCAAATTTTTCTGGCACTTGAATATCTTCTGTCGACTTTGAACCTTTTCCAACGATGCTCCCAATAAAAGCGGATAAGTAATAACCAATCGAGCCAAAGTGTCCCATAGCTATTTCATCACCATCAGTGACACGAAGCGTATATTTTTGACCAATTGCTGGAGAAATTGCGCTCCATGCACCTAAGAAAAACCCGCCGACTAAAATCAAAGAGGTTCCAGAAAAGCCAACTGCACCTAATACTGCCGATAATAAACACGCCATAAAGAATGAATGATGACCAGTTAAAAAGACATATTTATAACGGGTAAAGCGTGCGACTAACAAATTGACAATCAGTCCAACGATTAAGATCGACATTGTTTCAACACCAAGAATTTTTTGTGCGACAGAAGTTACAGCTTCATTATTTGGCACTACTCCTGTAATGTGAAATCCTTTTTCAATCATCTGAGAAAGTGGATCAAGGTTTCCACTAATAACGTCTGCACCTGCGGCTAACATCAAGTAACCAAGAATTGGTCCCAATGTTCCGGTTAAGATTTTGTGTCCAGGTGCTTTCATTGCAACCAAGCCAACCAGAGCAACTAACCCCATCAAAATTGCTGGTTCACTAAACATATCCTTGAGAAATTCCAAAAATTCCATTATGAATCCTCCTGTTTTATTGAATCTATTTAATCCTCTCATATGGCCATATAAGATAAATGATTACCCTTTACTTAATTCTTCCAATACTGGTAAAATGTCTTCCGAAATTTTTTTCTTGTCTGCGTAGCTTCTAACGACAGCGACTTTTTTGTTTGCAGGAAACTGTTTGGCAAATTCATCGACTGTTACAAACAGATCGGGTTCTTCTCCCAACGCTGCATTAAAATCACTGGACTTCGCATCAACTTCAAACCCATTCTTTTTCGCAATCTGATTGATTTTCATTGCCAATAAATTACTACTACCAATTCCATTCCCACACACTGTAATAATTTTGATCATTATAATTCCTCCTCTTCTTTGATAAACTTTTCTGCTAGTTTAATAAATGCTGTTTTTGTCGATGTTTCTAATAATGCATTGACTTTTTCCTCTTCATCAATTAGTGCGGAAATTTTTTGAAGCATTGCCAGATGAGCATCATTATTATCCGTTGCTAGACAAATAATTAAGTACACATCTTTTACATCACCAAAAGAAATCGGCTCAACTAATTTCAAAATACTAAATCCTGTTCCTAATGCGCCCGCTTCTGGTCGGGCGTGAGGCATTGCAACTCGTGGTACTAATACCATGTACGTACCCATTTCTCGAACGTTTTTGATCATTGCCTGAATATACTTTTCTTCAATGATTCGTTCTCGTAGTAAAGGTTCTGCGGCTAACTTCACTGCCTCTTCCCAGTTAGCAACCTTTGATTTGAATGCTAGATGATTTTCACATAAATAGTGCTGTTCGATTTCTTTCACTCGATTACCTCCTCGCTATCCATACTATAAATGAAATCGCATACATTCGATACCACTTCTCTTTCCTTTTCAAAGTGGAAAGAGCTGAATTTTTTAGTTCAATGACTTCCGTTATTAAATGGAAATCATTTGACCACCTTCAAACGAATCCATCATGCCTTGAAACTGTAAGCCTTTTCTTTCTTTTGGATTTCTTATTAAAATCTGCCAATTGTAATTCAGCTCATTCCTATATATGATAACAATTAAGGGGGGAGCTAATTATGTTTGCGTATAAAAGATTAAACCAGCTGTTTCAACGTCTCTATACCGAAAAAAATTGTTCCAGTGAGCAGCTGGCTTCGGACTTTTCAGTTTCTAAACGAACAATCAGAAATGATTTGAAGGAGTTAAATGATTTTCTAGCGAAATACGATGCCACAGTCGTGCTCAAAAGAGGTATTGGATACGAAATGTTACACAAAGAAAATGTTCAAGAACTATTTACCGAGCTGCATTCACAATCAACCACCCCATCCCATCAACTAGAAACTTCTGAAGATCGAATCAAGCAATTATTACTTCTGTTCTTATTTTCAGAGAAAGAAATATCACTAGATGAACTGTGCAATCAATTATATGTCGGGCGAACGACAATCTTAGGTTATATTCGCCAGCTTCGCTTATTACTTGCTTCTTATGAGATCAAAATCACTTCAAAAGTAAACATTGGGTATAAAATCGTTGGGGAAGAATCAGCTATCCGGCAGGTAATCTCAGATCAATTAATTGAAAAAAATTTTGAGAGCTATATCTCGCAGTTTTCTCGTAATGAGTATGAACTGTTTCACGAAATCAACTTAGTCGAACTATCACAGTTAGTAACAGATTACTTTCCACCTAATCTGTATAAAATTTCTGACTATCATCGAAAAAATTTTGTTATTCACCTAGCCATTGCTATCCTTAGAGTGAAAAATCAGCATCATCTTGAATCTGTTTCGAGTTTTTTTATTATTGATGAAAAGATTCAGTCTTCAATCAGAGAACTTTTGGCAGCTATCGAAAAAAAGAATCAAATCAGCTTTGACCTTCAAGACGAAATCTGGTTACAGAACCATCTCTTTTTAGATTTACAACAGCCGCAACATTCCAGTAGCCAAACAACTAAGATCTATCAATTTATTGATCAGATGTTGATGGAACTTAATGAAATGATTGGTGAAGACCTGCAACAAGATGAGATTTTACGAAAAGATCTCTTTATCCATTTTTCTAGTTACCTGACATTAAAGGAAATTATGAAAAATAAAAAAAATCCCCTATTATCGGAGATCAAAAAGAATTTTTCGTATGCCTTTGAATTAGCTGTTTTGGCAACAAACAATAGTAAGTGGCTAAGCACCTTTGAGTTTACCGAAGATGACATTGGTTACCTAGCTTTACACATTGCGGCAGCGATTGAGCGAAAAAAAGCGCACACAGCAGATAAAAAACGAATTTTGGTTGTCTGTGGTCAAGGCGTTTCGACAAGTCGGTTGATTGAAGCGATGCTCAAGAAGCGTTTTTCTGATCAATTAGAAATCATCGATACTATTTCCTATGCAACTTATCAAACAAAAAAGTTAACAAACGTTGATTTTCTTATCTCAACAGTTCCTCTCGAAGATAAACAGATTCCTGTTATCCAAATCGACTTTTTAGATATTAAACAAGGGATGGGCAAAATTGAAAAACTTTTAGCTGCTGAAGAAGAAAAACGTCATTTTTTGAGCTTGTTTGATCCAGCCTTATTCGTTGTCAACAATCAGCAACTTACACGGGACGAATTAATCCAGTCAATCGGAACTATTTTACAAGAACAAGACATTGTCGCTGAAGATTTTATTGAAAAAGTGATTGATCGAGAAGAAATTGCACCAACAAATATCACTGAGTTGATCGCAATCCCTCATGCTATTGATGCCTCCATCCAGAAAACAAAAATTTTTGTTTACATCTCAAAAGAACCGATTTTTTGGCGTCCGAATGCAACCGTAAAAATCATCTTTTTACTTGCCGTTGCTGAAGATGACAAAGACAAACTCCAAGCTTTTTTTGAGTATTTATCTGATCTTGTAGAAGACCGAAAACTACAACAAAAAATAGCTGATACGCAAAATTTTGAAATGTTTCTAGGTACTATTCGTTAAGAAAAAGAGCGCTGTTTCATGAATGAATCCCCTCAAACAAAGGTCTAAGGGTTTCCTGAAGCGGCACTCTTTTTATATGCAAGTCATCATTCGTTATTTGAGTAAATTATCTTTATGTGCTAAAAAATTGACTTAATTTTGAGCCACAGTTCCTTCTACTTGGATAATCCATTTTTGATTATCCTCTCCATTTTTAGGGAATGTGATCAATTGATGTTCTTTGCCTAAATTCAAACCTGGTGCATCCATTACGTCACCATTATAAAGGTTTTCTAAGTAATAAACTTCCCCATCCATATGTACGTCATCCTCAACTAATCGCCAAAATCTTCGTTCATTAGGGTATTCAGGCTCTACGCCGATAACTTCATTTCCTTTCTCGTCTTCCGCAGAAGAAACAGTTAAATATAAGGGATTTTTGAATTGCTCATCTCCAACAATTATGATTCGATCTTGTCGACATCTAATTGTGTAAGTATCTTCTTGCTCGTTATAAGACATGAGCCATTTTTGACTATCAATTCCTTGATTCAAATGGGTAGAGACTTCAAATGTTTCTGTATCGTAGTCAACAACCCACCAAGGATCTAATAAACTCTGAATTGTAACGATTTTATCGTCGTATTTCGCTCCAGCATCATTTGCACTCGCCGCCACTGTTGGATTACCGCTTACAATTCCAAATACCATAACTAAGAAAAGACCTAGTCCAAACTTAATTTCTTTTTTCAATGCAATTCCTCCTCTTTTTTTGAATAACTGCTCTGACTGCATAAAAATGATAACATGTTTTTGTTATCCTTTATGTTTATGTATGGTAGTGCAACTTTTTTTTGATTGATGATAACTATGTTATAAATGGAATAATTTTGACAGTTTTGCTGTAACCTGTGATTTTAGGGTATTTTTTCCTCACATGTTCATAGGCATACACCTAAGATTAAATCAGACTTCCTAACAACTAAAAGAAACCAGAAAAGGGATCAATCAATTGATTGATCCCTTTTCCTATTTTTGTCCATAATAAGCATTTGTACCGTGTTTACGATAGTAATGTTTATCCAATAAATATTGTGGAATTTCATGAATGTCTGGATTGATTTTTTCATTTTCTTTTGCCATCAAACAGATTTCATCTAAAATCAGACTATTTTCTACAGCTTTCGCAGGTGTCTCACCCCAAGTGAACGGCCCGTGTCCATAGACGAACACACCAGGAATTTCAGTTGCTTGTAAAGTTCTTTCATGGAAGGTTTCAACGATGACACGTCCTGTATTTTTCTCATACGCCTCTTTGACTTCTGCTTTCGTTAATTGGCGCGTACAAGGAATCGTTCCGTAAAAAGCATCTGCATGGGTCGTTCCATAAGCGGGTAAGTCGCGACCAGCTTGCGCCCACATCACGGAATTCGTCGAGTGAGTATGAACAATCGCATTGATTTGTTCAAATGCTTCGTATAAGATTACATGCGTTGGTAGGTCAGAAGATGGCTTCATGCTATCTTCCTCTAATAAATTTCCAGCCAAATCCGTAACAACCATTTGATTCGCCTTCATTTTTTCATAGTTTACACCACTTGGTTTAATCACAATTATACCAAGTTCTCGATTAATCTCACTCACATTGCCCCAGGTTAATTTCACTAATCCGTATTGAGGCAGTTTCAAATTGGCTTCGTACACACGTTGTTTCATTTCTTTGATGATTTGCTCACGCGATAGCATAACCTGCCTCCTTTAACTTTGGATAGAGATAATTTTTTGCCGTTTCAATTTCCTTCTTAAAATCAGGACTTGTTTCACTCCACATTTCAATCAAAAAAGTTCCATCATATTCTAAACGTTTGAGCGTTTTTAATAAACCTAAAAAGTCCACACACCCTTGCCCAAATGGTACATCTCTAAATTGTCCTTTGGAATCATGAGTTACCGGGTATGTGTCTTTTAAATGAATAGAGGTAATGTAGTCAACCCCTTGCTCCAACTCAACACCCGGATTGTTTTCTGGCCATGCGGAAAGATTCCCTAAATCAGGATATACTTGTAAATAAGGTGAACGAATTTGTTTTTTGATTTCCAAAAATTTAGTAATTGAATTCATAAATGGATCATCCATAATTTCAATGGAAAGAATTACGCCATATTCCGAAGCCATTTTGACGCTTTCCTTCAGCCCTTCAAGAAAAGCTTCCCGCGTTTGTACTGATTTTTTTTCATAGTAAACATCATACCCCGCTACTTGAATAATCTTGACATTTAATTCGTGAGCAAGCTTGATTGCTTTTTGCATAATTTCTTTTGCTTTTTTTTGATTTACTCTGTTCGAAGAACCAAAAGGAAATCTTCGATGACCACTTAAGCAAATCGAATGGATACGGACGTTTGTCTCCAACATATCTTCACGTAGCTTAGCAGTAACTTCAGCTGACCAATCTAGACGAGCTAAGCGCGCATATGTTTCGTCAATCGACATTTCAATAAAGGAAAAACCCATTTCCTTTGCTAATTCAAAACGCTCTTTCCAAGAGATATTTTTTGGTAAAGCTTTTTCATAAATACCAATTTGAGCCACGACTATTCCCCCCAAATACGAATGATTTCTCTTTTGAAGTCATTTGCAGCCTTAACTGGATCAGTTGCACTAGAAATTCCTCTCCCAGTAATAAAATTATAGATGTCGATTCCTGCAAATAATTGAAGTGTATCAGTGGTTAAACCACCGGTAACAGATACCTCAAACCCCATTTCAATCAATTTCTTGACTTTTGATAAATCTTTTTCACCCCAAGTTTCACCCGAAAGTAATGCATCACGACTTTGATGATAAATTGCTTGTTTAATACCAATCCGTCGCCACTCGGCTGCTTGTTGATAGGTCCAATCACCATATAATTCCACTTGCAGTTCTTTAACTTCTTTTTGGGCGGCCTCCATGGTAGGAATTGTGGCACAACAGATAACGGTCATGAAATCAGCACCAGCTTTTGCAACGTTTCTAGCTACGGTTCCACCTGCGTCTGCACATTTTGTATCAGCAACGATTATTTTTTCTGGAAACATACTACGGATACAGCTGATAGCTTTCCAGCCCTCTTGCAAGCATAAAATTGTTCCAACTTCAATGATATCGACAATTTCTCCGACTTTGATAACATCTGCTAATGCACGTTCTAAATTATTGTGATCTAAAGCAATTTGTAATTTTGGTCTACTCATTTCATTGTCCTCTTTTACTTATTTTTTTGATAAAGTTCTGATTCAGCAAATTTCCCACTGATTTCTTTGGCTGACATAACATTTTTGATGCCGATAACGGTGATTCCCTTCTTCTCCGCTTGAGAAAACATAGCCAAAAAATTGACTGGTGTAAAAACTACGTCATATTGTGTAGCAGAACTTTTCCCTTCTGAAATAGAACAATGATGAATTTTAGTAATAGGTATACTTAGTTCTTTCATCGCCTTTTCCACACTTCTCATCATCATCAAACTTGTTCCTGATCCATTTGCGCAAGATACTAAAATTCTCATCTTGTTCTCCTCCTAAATGTTCTCTTTATTTTCTTATCTATTTAGTTTTGTTCTTGATATTTTTCTGCGTATTGTTCGTAATCATCGACAATCATAAAATACCCATCTGGATTTTTACGGTATTGCAATTGCGGAATAATCAACAAACCAATAACAACTATGGCAATTCCAACATATCCTAGCACCTTCATAATAATGGTGAAGAGCGGCCATGCCGTAGCCCAATCAAACATTCCAATATACCCGCCAAATTTGGACATACCAATCCATGTTGCAAAAATGGCAGATCCCCCAACTTGAATAATCCCTGAAATGAATGGGAAAAGACAAGCGGCTTTAAAGCCTCCACGATTGTTGGCAAAAACGGCGATTACAGCATTATCAAAGAACAGTGGGATAAATCCAGCAATTACAATCGTTGGTGACTGAAACAAAATGAGTAGAGCAATCATTAAAAATTGACCTAAAGCGCCAAATAAAAATCCAATCGTTACAGCATTTGGGGAGCCGAAACCAAATGTAGCAGCAACATCAATTCCCGGTACTGCTCCCGGTAGAATTGTATTTGAAATTCCTTGGAATGATTGTGTCAGCTCATCAACGAATGTCCGGACACCTAATTGTAAAATAGCTAGATAAACCGCAAAGTTTAGTGAAGTTGTCATAATATAGAATAAGAAACTTTGACCTTTTTGCATAAACTCAGCTTGGATTAAATAATCTTGTCCTAATACCAATAAAATGATTCCAAAGAAGAAAAGCATTAATAACGAGGTTGCTACCATGTTTTCGTTGAAAATTGACAAGAATCCAGGCAATTCCATATCTTCAATTTTTTTATCGACTTTTTTGGATTTATCTTTTTTCTTATCCTGTTTTTTCATCCATTCAGCTAATTTTGCAAAGATAAAAATACCAAACATTTGTTGATGCGCTACCGCAAATCCAGCACCTTCTGTCAACTCTTGCGTAATTCCCACGGTCAAATTAGATGCAACAGCCCAGTAACAACCTAAAATTAAACCCATAAAAATCAAAACTTGGATTCTACCTAAATCTGGAAAACAGAATAGTAAAATCCAGAATGCTGTTGCAGATTGTTGAATCTGGACATTTCCCGTGGTAAAAACTGAACGTAGCTTGGTATATTTTTGAAAACGTACAAGTAAAATATTCATGACAAAAGCAATTAACAATAGGATCATCACATCGCCAAACGTTCGACCAAAAGTTTCCATTAAACCGGCATCTACCGCATTTTGACCAAAATATGGATCAGTAACCATCGCATCTAAGTTGAATCGCTCTTTTAAACCAACTAAAATCGGTCGAAAATTGTTAACTAAACCACCAGAACCAACCATCAAAATGAAGTAGCCGACTGTGGCTTTTAGGAAACCTGCAAGGCACTCATAAAGTGGGCGTTTTAATAAGAGGTAGCCTAGCAAAACAATGAAACCAATAAGATAAGCCGGCTGAGTCAAGATGTTTGTTGCAAAATATGTCCAAATACTTAATAAAAAGTCTGCCATTACTTTTCCTCCTATAACTGATACTCTTGCATCACCATTTGATATTCTTCAAGCGAATGTGTCGCCGCTAAACGATCAATCAAACCATCTGTCATCAACAATTCAGATAAACGTTGAATATTTTCCATGTGCTCCTCAGGATTTTTAGCTGCTAAGGTAAAAAATAAAATAGCTGATTTCTCTTCGCCGTCACTTTCAAACTGAATAGCTTCCTGCATTTTTGTAAATGAGATAGCTGTACCAAAAACGCCTTGGCTTTTTTCAGAAGAATGAGGCATCGCTACTTGCGGAACAACGACGATATAAGGACCATACTCTTTGACACACTGAATGATTTCATCAATATAGGTTTGATCAATTAGTTGTTTATCTAATAACAGTTGGCAGCTTTCAGTGATTGCTTCTTTCCAATAAGTAATTTCTTTATCAGAATACTTTACCAAGCCGTTATCGAAAAAATACTTCAACATGTTATTTTACCTCGTTTCTATAGGAATGATGGAAACGGTGTGTCATTTTCTACAACAAATACATCGTCAAAGCCACGGTAAAAATTGAATTCCAAATCATCCTTATTTGTTGGATAAGTAAATTTGCCTCCAACTTGCCAGATATAAGGTTTGAACGCATACTTTAAACGATCTTTTTTAAATTTCCAAATTTCAGTAATTTCTTTTGGATCAGCCATAAAGTTTGCCCAAATATCATAATGAACAGGAATGACTACTTTTGCATTCAAAGACTCCGCCATTCGTAACATATCAACAGATGTTACTTTATCAGTAATACCACGTGGATTTTCTCCATACGCACCCAGACAAACATCAATTTTATGTTCATTCCCATGTTTGGCAAACAAGTTCGAATAATGCGAGTCTCCTGCATGATAAAGATTGCCTCCAGACGTTTTAAATAGATAATTCACTGCAATCTCATCCATATTTTGTGGCATTTTTCCTTTTAATGTTACTTCTGGATTTTCACAAGTAACTAATGCAGTTCGATCGAAAGCCTCTAGTGCAACAATCGTGATATCTTTGATTTTCACTTCATCACCAGGCTTAACAATAATTGTTTTTTCTTTAGGGATTCCCCACTTCAACCAAGTGTTTACTACTTCCTTAGGTCCAATAAATTTTGCTGTTGGACAATTTTGATGGACTGCTGCTGCCGTATTGATATCCAAATGATCAGAATGGATATGCGTAACCACTAAAGCGTTTACATTTTTGATTTCAAATGGATCAATTACGAATGGTTGTGTCCGTAAGTTGGGCTGCATTTTTTGCACACCACTCATCCGCATCATTTGGTGTCCTTTTTTCATCTTGCCATTTCCATGACTACGTTTTCCCGTCCCACACCATAAATCACATAAAATATTCGTATCTTTATCACTCTTTAGCCAAATACCTGTACAGCCTAACCACCACATTGCAAATGTTCCTTGTTTGACTTCTTCTCTTTCAATCTCCTCATTTAAATAAGTGCCCCATTCCGGAAATGTCTCTAGAATCCAGCTTTCTTTTGTTACGTCAGTGACCTGCTTGCTCATCTTCAGTGCTCCTTTCTTAATTACATTTAAATCATAATGTGTCAAAAAGGATATGAGAACCCTTTTATATGACTGTTTGAACTTTATATGACGTTCTTTACAGCTTTAATGATTTTTTTAGTAGGATAGATGCAGTTAAAGAACTTTATATGATTGTTTAGAGGTGAAAAATCATTTATTTTAAAAAGAAAGTTATATGGGAGGTTAAAGGATGAAAAATTCGCTGGCAAATATTGATGAACGGCAAAAAAATATTTTGGACTTACTTCAGCAACAAGAGCAAATGACTACTCTTGAGTTGTCCGAGAGTCTAAAGGTTTCAATCAGTACGATTCGGAGAGATTTAAACTTACTAGAGGAAAAAAATGAGATCATCCGAACGTATGGTTATTGTTCTTATAATTATAAGAACAATACTGACTTCGATCAATCTGGACCAGAACGATTGAAGCAAGCAATCGCTCGCGAGGCAAGTAAATATATCAATGATTATGATACTGTATTTATAAATTCAAGCTCAACTGCCTTAAAAACACTTGAATTTCTTCGTGCAAACCATCTAACAGTTGTGACAAATAATGTAAAGGTCAACTACTCTTCTCATAAAGAAAACTGCAATTACATCTTAACTGGCGGTGAGATGCGTTTTCCTAAGGAAGCATTAGTTGGTGATATCGCTTTAAATACAATTTCTTCTATGAACGCTGATGTTTGTATCATTGGATGTAGCGGAGTAAGTCTCGATAATGGCGTGACTACAAAAATTTTAAATGAATCAACCATCAACGAAATGATGATTCGTCAGACTTTCAAGTGTAAAATTCTAGTTGCTGATCATCGGAAAATTGGTCTGACATCGAAATTCAAAATTGCGGATATTTCTGCATTTGATTATCTGATTACCGATCAATTTTGCTCTGAAAAAGTTTTGACTGACATTCGAAATACTGGTATTAAAGTTATCCAAATCAGTTAAAATAAATGAGCATCTCTATTTTGGTCATGAATACCGATACTTTTGATCAGCTTAGTTCACGCACGAACTGTTTGCCTATATATGATGCCTTTATCTCATCACCTATTTTTTTTTAAATATAAAAAAATCACCTTCCAAAAGTTAAACGAACTTCTGGAAGGTGATTCATTTTATTTTGATTAACTAGATAGAACTTATCCTATAAATTTACGAAACTTATTCAATAAATTCTTTTTCAGCTAAAGCATGTTGTGCTGCTAGGTTCAACAGACTCCATTGACGGTCAAATCCTGGTTGGAAGAAAAAGTCTGCCTCAGCTAAATCTTCTAGTGTTAATTTTTGTTGGATTGCTAAAGCTAACACATTTCCTTGAGCAGTAATATCATAAGTTGATAACACAGCTCCACCCAAAATTTGATGGGTCGTTGGATCGAAAAATAGTTGAACAGAAACTCTCGTATTTCCAAATTTTTCTGGTACATATTTTGGTCGTAAAGTATCTTCAAAGTAAGCAGAGGCAATCGTTACTCCTGCTTTACCCGCTGTAAAACTATTCAAACCACTTGCAGCAAAATGATAGTCAAATACACTCAATGCGGATGAACCAACTACTCCGCCAAAAGGTTGGCTTGGAATGCTTTCAAATAAATGTTGCACAACATAACGTGCTTCTCTTCTGGCAACTGTCGCCAAAGCAATTGGCATTTTGGCACGTGCCGGAATCGAATAAGCAAGTGTTGCATCACCAACGGCATACACATCTGGAAGATTGGTTTGAAGGTATTCATTCGTTACAATCCAACCACGTTGATCTAAGTCAACGGTTCCTTCTAACCATTCAGTATTGGCTTTTACTCCTGCTGCTTGAATGATCAAATCAGTTGGGATTTCTTCACCGTTTACTTGAATAGCGGAAACATTTCCTTTGCCTAAAAATGCTTCAATTTTTGCGCCGGTCATGACTTGGATTCCTTTTTCTGTTAAATGCTCTGCTAAAATATCTGTCATTTCTTGGTCCAGATAAGTGCCTAATGGACGGTCTATCATATCTAAAAGGATTACTTCTTTCCCAGCTTTACAAAAAGCTTCGGCTGCTTCAATACCAATATATCCAGCACCAATAACTGCTACATGTTTAACATCAGGATCATTGAGCTTTTCTTTGATTTTCGTTGCCCAGTTATACCCACGCATCAAATAAACATTTTCTAAATCGGCACCTGGAACTGGAAGCGAATTTGGTGTGACACCAGAACTTAAAATCAATTTATCATATACATAATCAGTAGTCTGATCTTCCAGTGTATTGGTGACAGTCACTGTCTTTTGATCTGCATTGATTGCTTTTACTAAATGATTATTCAAAATGTGTACATTTTCTTCTGGAAAGTTTTCTGGTCGAAAGTTTCTGACATCATTTACATCCGTTACTTGGTCCTCTAAATAAAGTTCCATTCCACACGACATAAACGAAATATAATCTCCAGCCTCAAATAACGTAATCTCCACATCTTCACCATATCTAGATAATAATTCTAAAATAGATTGATGTCCGCCATGTGATGCACCTACGATGATAACTTTTCTTTTACTCACGATAAATCTCCTTCCTTGTATAAAAAATAAACTTCCCCCCACAGTTCCAGAATAGTACGAACGAATTTATCTGTCATACCATTTGCTTGTGAAAAATCAAAAGTTATTTTTTAGTTTTCCGGAGCTGACCGCTTGGAGCCACAGCCTCATCCACAGTGTTCCCCAAGCAACTTCTCGAAATAATTCATAACTGTCCAAAAATATGGAAAGCTATTTTTGTCAGTTGTTCATTATTTTTTCGAAGCAGAACGCTTGGAGCCACAACTTTTTTGAGCAAGTTACTTTTCATCTGCAGACTATTTATCTTTTGCACCTTTTTCTAAGTAAGATAAATCATTAACTGATTCCACTGTATACTTACCATCTTGATAAATAATTTTACAAACACTGGCATTTTTTAAGCCAGTTGGCGGAACTTCTGCCGATTCATCAATTGATGCGACAAATGAAGCAATTGTCATACCGTGTGAAGTGATTAAGATTTTATCTTGCCCTTTTTCCTCAGCTGTTTTAACAATGTCAGCTACTGCACTCGAAACACGGTCAATAACTGTTTGATAATCCTCTGCTCGCCAACTCACTTCATCAGCAGCGACATCATGCTCTTTTCCTAATTCTTCAAGTTTCTTTTCATCTAATTCATGTAAAGTGTCTGCAAAACCTTGGATTGTTTTGACGAATCCTTCTTCACCCATTTCATTTTGCCACTCTTCTAACGTTTTTCCTTGTTCTTTGGCAATTTCGCTCCACATTTCAGGATTGGGAATTCCTTCATAGGTACCAAAGTTGAATTCACGTAATCGTTTGTCAGTGTGTAATGTATCTAAAAGCTTTTCTTGTCCATTATTTTTCAATACTAAGGTTGCTGTTTCGACTGCTCGTCCGCTATCACTAGAATAAACTGCATCAAAATCTACATCTGCTAATCCCCTCCCCAAGTCCTCTGCAACAGCGATGCCTGCCGGTGTTAACGGTGCATCGATCCAGCCTTGCGAGCGATCCGTTGTGTTCAGCATAGTTTTGCCATGTCTTGCTAAATAAATTTCTACTTGATCTGGTGCTTTATTTGCCTCTTTTTCAGTACTTGTTGCGGAGTTTGTTTCTTGACAAGCTGATAAAGAAAACATCAATCCAATCATTCCTACTACTTTCAACCACTTTTTCATTTCTATCCCCTTCCATTTTTAAGCACATGTCAAAAAATTCCAACGAACGTTTTAACAATGTACTTCTTAATACATTCTTTTTTAGTGATAGCGAGTTGCTATAATCAAAATGCTCCTTTCTTTAAGCTACTTGTTACTAAAATTTCGTTTTAGCAACTAGTAATTCTATTACCAACTATCCTCAGATAGAATTACACAAAAAAAGACCTAACCAGTCGAAACTGGTCAGGTCTTGCTTAACTTAATAATAACAATCCTATTATTCTTTGCTTATTCAATTTACTATACAAATAAATTACCATTTAGAGAAAGCGCTGTCAATACGATTTGTTCTTTCTTTTTCTATCTCAGACTTTCTTTTGCTTTTAGTTAGCATTTTCAACGAATCAAGCGTGTTTGCTGCTCACATAATAGCTGAAAAAAGAAAAAAGAGGTTCAAGTGAACTTTCTCTCGCTTGAACCCCTTTTTTAATTAAATTTAGCTAATTCTTTGTTTTTTATTGGACTTTAGGAAACTGTGCAAGTGCGCCGTAGCCTTCTAGCTCTTCTTCGATACGTAAAAATTGATTGTATTTTTCAACACGTTCACTGCGTGCCATCGAACCAGTTTTAATTTGACCAGCATTCATCGCAACTGCAAAATCGGCAATAAATGTGTCTCCTGTTTCACCAGAACGATGAGAAATCATCGTTGTGTAGCCATTTTTTCGTGCCATTTTGATGGCTTCAATGGACTCTGACACTGTTCCAATTTGATTTAGTTTAATTAAAATCGAGTTGGCAACACCTTTGGCAATTCCTTCAGCAAAAATCGTTGGATTAGTTACAAAGATATCATCACCAATTAGTTGAATGGTTTGACCCATTTCATCCGTCATTTTTTTGAATCCGTCCCAATCATGCTCTGAAAATCCGTCTTCAATAGAAATGATTGCTGGATATTTTTTAACTAAATTTTGGTAATAAGCAAGCATTTCATCAGAACTTAATTCTTTTCCTTCAAAATGATATTTTTTTGTTTCATCTTCATAGAATTCACTGGAAGCTGGATCAAGTGCGATACCAATTTCCGTTTTTGGTTCGTAACCTGCTTCTTCAATTGCACGATAAAGCATTTCAATCGCAGCTTCTGTACTTCCTAGTTTTGGTGCGAAGCCACCTTCATCTCCGACAGCTGTTTCGTAGCCGTCTTTTGCTAAAATATTTTTTAATGTATGGTAAATGTTAGCAATTTTTTCTACGCCATCACGGAAAGTTGTTCGTTGAATGGGCGTAATCAAAAATTCTTGCACATCAATACCAGAATCTGCATGAACACCTCCGTTGATTACATTGAAAAATGGTTGAGGGAGCTCTAAATCAACGCCACCAAGATAACGATACAATGGAACTTTTTTACTTTGTGCCGCTGCGCGAGCAACCGCCATTGAAACACCAAGAATCGCGTTTGCTCCAAGTCGTCCTTTGTTTGGTGTTCCGTCTAAATCAATCATCATTTTATCAATTTTTGCTTGGTCAAAAGGTGAAGTTTCCTTCAATGCATCATTGATTTCTCCATTGACATTAGCAACAGCTTTACTAACTCCTTTTCCTAATAAACGAGTACCGCCATCACGTAATTCCACGGCTTCACGATCACCAGTAGAGGCGCCGCTTGGCACTTCGGCTCTGCCTAATGTTCCGTCAGATAAAATCACGTCAGCTTCCACCGTTGGATTTCCGCGTGAATCAAAAATTTCTCTTGCTTTTACTTGTTCAATTACTACTGTCATCTTTTTTTCCTCCTAGTTTTTACAAAAATGCAACAAAAAAACGCCTATTGTAAAGCAACTACTTAAAAACAGAGTACAACAAATACACTCTTGGACAAGTAATTAGTTTACAATAGGCGCCATCAGCTGATTTACTCAGCGTTTAGGAGGGAGCACCATCCCTCACACATAACGTTAGCACGTTTAGATAATTGTTTCAACTAGAAACACTTCTATCATTCATTTTCCAGCTTAAAATAGTAATCGATGATTGCTTTTATTCCTTGATAATCTTTGATTACAAAGAGATTTGATGGCACTTCAATAATTGGTAGCTTTTTTTCATTGATGAATGGTGCTAACTGTCTCGGTACAATCAGATAGTCTACCTGCTCTTTATCTCGAAGGTAATTCAGCGAAACATCATAGTCTTTAGAAAAGAACTCTTTTAAATGTTGCTGATTTCTTAAGCCTATAGGGAGTGCGGAATAAGACAATCCACCGTCTACCGCTAAGACAAAACAAATCTTCTTTTTCATTACAAACACGCTCCTCACTTATAAAAACAGTAACAATTTCTTATCAGTCCAATTCTCATAGTAACAGTCACACTAATTGATGAATCTCGGATTAACGGTTGAATTAGAAACAAAGAAATCTGTCTTGATTTGAATATCAAATGTTTCTGCAACTAATTTTTCAATTGTTGCGAAAGAATTAGTCGTGCTGATTCGATAGATTTTTGTGCCATAGTTGATCCATTCAGCTGCTTGCAACAATTCTCGGTAGCCACGTACATCCGGTTTTCTATCAGTAAATACGACAAAATAATCATGGATTAATTCGCCATTACTTGAACGATTCATACTTGTTGTTGCCCTTTTGATAGGGGTTCCAATTTTTTCGTACAGTTGTAAAGGGCTTCGTCTCCAGATATCAACAGGTTCCTCAGCTTCTTGCTTGTGTTTAACCATCTTATCCCTTCTTCATCATAACTCATTTGTTTCTTTTATCCTACAACGAATAAGGCAAATTTACGAATCTTACTTTTAGACAGACTTATCGAATTGTCTACTATTTGTTTTGTTTCCCTTTGTTCTTGATTTCAATCCAAGATAAATAATACTCCTTATCAGAAGTGTGCTCATATTGTTTTCTTACGAGAAACTCGCCAATAACTTGCTGAATATCATAACCCTTAGCTGTTAACGTACGAACGACCTCTTGAAGATTATTTCGGTCGTTATCTGCAGGATCTACTTCAATGATTACTGGTTGATAATCAAACGCTGAGTTGTATTCCCAAAGGATTTCTTCTTCAATTTCGTCTTCAAAAGATGTGCCGATACAAAAAACATATTCTAGCGATTGACCTTTTTGTTGCCAAATAATCCCTGAGTTACAATTTTTTTCTAAATATTTCCGTGCAGTAAAGTTTTCATCTAAATCAGCACGAACCATTTTCGTAAAGTCGATTTTCAAATCATGTGTTCCAGTCAAATCAAACCCAGTGGATGAAAGATGTCGTTTTCGTTGCTCGATTTGTGCCATTTCGCCTTTTAATCTTTCAATTTCTTCTGCCAAACGTTTTTCTGTCTGCTCCAGAACTTCATAAACTTCTTTTTCTGATTTTCGATAAATGCCTTGAACATCTTTGGTTGATAAACCCAAACTTCGAATGAATTTGACATCATACAATGCAAATAAATCATCATAGGTAAATGTCCGATAATCATTGGCTTCATTTCGGGAGTTCGTTAGCAAACCAATTGAATCCCAATAACGAATCGTAGATGTTGGCAAGTTCAAAAATTTCGCAGCTTCACCAATAGAAAATGTTTCATTCATTTTTTTTAAAACCTCCTTGACCTTAAAGCTACTTTAACCTGTATACTCCATTATTGTCAAAACTAAGGAGGCATGACTTATGAAAGTACTAAAAAATTTCTTGTTACAAAATAAGGGCATTGTTGCTCTGACTAGCAGTTTTATTGTTTTACAAATCATCGGAATCTTAGGCGTGCCTATGCTAGTAGCACGGCTAATCAATCTTGGCATTTTAAAAAATGATCTTGACGCAATCAAGCTTATTGCCATTCAAATGATTATCGTTACGGTTTTAGGTACGATTGCCGCCGTGATTGGTAGCTATCTGTCAGGAATTCTTGGCGGACGTTTCGGTCGCCAAATCAGAAAATCGTTTTTCCAAAAATTTCAGGAACTAAGCATTTCTGATATTGATAAAATTGGTTCTAGCACTCTGCTCACTCGTATGACGAACGATGTGGACAATGTGCAACAAATGATTGTGATGTTTTGCCAATTGATCCTACCTGCTCCAATCATTGCTGTTTTTGCTTTGACCATGACGTATCTCAATGCGCCAAACTTGTTGTGGATTCCACTGGTAGCTATCCTCTTTTATTTGGTCGTATTATTGTTTTTACTGAAAAAAGGAACACCCATTGCATTAAGTATTCAACCAAAAATGGATCGAATCACTACTAAACTAAGAGAGTTTTTTACTGGAATCAACATGATTCGTGCATTCAACAATCAGGACCATGAAGAAATGAAAACGAATGAATCATTTACCAACTACGCGAATCAAATGATTCAAGTGAATAAAATTTTTGCTTTTATCACTCCTACCGCTTTTCTGATTATGGGTGTTGTCTATGCATCCATTCTTTGGGTCGGTGGTTACCTCGTGGGCAATCAGACCATCCAAATTGGAAACATCGCAGCAATTACGGAATATGCGCTTTTGGCACTCTCATACCTTATGCTTGCAGCAATGGTTTTTGTGGTCATCCCTCGTTCCGTTGCTTCATTGAAACGACTGGAAGAAGTGATGGATTTTGAACCGTCAATCAGTGACCCTGAGCCGTTTTCTTTTCAAATCAGAGATGCTAGTGCTGCAAGCTATCAAAACGTTTCTTTTGCGTACGGAAAAGAAAGCAATCCAGTGATTGAAAAAATTTCATTTACAATCCCAGCTGGAAAAACAACCGCTATCGTTGGCGCAACTGGTTCTGGAAAAAGCACGTTAATGAAGCTTCTTTTACGAATCAATGACCCTACAAGTGGTGAAATCAAATTGAATGATGTCCCAACGACTGCTTTGACACAAAGCAGTATTCGTGAACAGGTTGCTTATGTTCCACAAAAAGCATTTTTATTCAAAGGAACAATTAAATCAAATCTTTTAATGGGAAAAGCAGATGCCACACCAGCTGAAATTGACCAAGCAGCAAAAATTTCTCAGTTAAAATCATTTGTAGATACTTTACCCGATAAATATGAGTCATTCACTGCACAGGGAGGCAGTAACTACTCTGGTGGACAAAAACAACGAATTTGTATTGCGCGAGCGTTAATCAAGCCCGCTTCAATGTATGTTTTTGATGACAGTTTTTCTGCTTTAGATTATCAAACAGATGCCGCTTTGCGAGAAGCTCTCACAAAAGAACTGTCGAACAAAACATTAGTAATCATTGCCCAACGCTTGAGTACAATCGCCCATGCCGATCACATCATCCTCATGGAAAATGGCAAGATTGCTGGTGAAGGCACACATCAAGAATTGTTATGTACCAACAAAATTTATCAAGAAATTGCAGCTTCGCAAGGAATGAAGGAGTGATAATATGAAACAGAACAACATGATGCCGAATAAAAAACATCTGATGTATCGCTTTTGGAAATTACATCGTTTTGAACATAAATATTTTTATCTATTGATGTTTTGTAGTTTGGTTGGAAATATTTTAGTGGTTGCAATGACCTTCATGATGGCGCTAGGAATTGATAAAATCGTCGCGGTCATTCAATTGAAAGAATCTTTGTCAGTAACACTTGACTTACTCACAGAACAATTGCTTCCAACTGTCTTACTGTTAATTCTGTTTTCGCTAATCAGTAGTGGACTTTCCTACGTGCAAGAACGAGCAATGGCGACATTGAGTGAACGACTTACTTTGAATACTCGAAAACTAATTACGAAAAAAATCAAAAAATTACCGATGTCCTTTTTTGATAATCATCAAGTTGGCGATCTAATTAGTCGGACGACTACAGGCTTGAATCAGCTTTCTCAAGTATTATTGACCGGTATTAACCAACTATTCACATCCGTCGTTACCATTCTTTTTGCGGGAATCATGTTGATTTACATCGACAGTAAAATGTCAATCTTAGTGATTGGTTTATTGGTTCTTAGCGGACTGGTAACACACAAATTTTCAATGATCAATAAAGAAGTGGCCGATAAAGCACAGGTGAAACTTGGTAGTATCAACAATGAAATGGAAGAATATCTTTCTGGTGTCATTGTTTCAAAAACCTTTAACCAAGAAAATCAACAAACAGAGGCTATCAGTCAAACAATTGATGAACATTATACTGTATTTAAACGTGCTCAATTCTTGAACTTTGCTATCTACCCTTTATCCCGTGTTATTAACCAATCAGCTTTTATTTTTAGTGCGATATTTGGTGCAATGACCGTATTAAGTGGCGGAATCACGATTGGTTTCTTGCAAGCATATCTACAATATATCAATCAAATTTCCGAACCAATTTCAACAGCTTCTTACGTCATTAACTCGATTCAAGCTGCCATGGCTTCGATTGAACGGATTTTCTATATTTTGGATCATGAAGAAGAACAAGCAGATACAAGTCGAACAACCATTCAACATCCTGCTGGAAATATCCGATTCAAGGATGTTCGCTTTGGCTACTCCCCCGACAAAACATTGATGAAAAAAGTTGACTTTGATGCGAAAGCAAACCAAAAGATTGCCATTGTTGGACCAACCGGCGCAGGCAAAACAACGCTAGTCAATCTACTTATGCGATTTTACGACATCGAATCTGGCCAAATCGAATTCGATGGCATTCCAACCACTGATCTTCCAAGAGAAAATCTTCGCTCCCTATTTGGAATGGTCCTACAAAATACTTGGTTATTTGAAGGTACGATTGCTGAAAATATCGCATATGGAAAAATGGATGCAACACGAGAAGAAATTATCCAAGCAGCTAAAATCGCTCAGTGTCATCACTTTATCCTGACGCTTCCTAATGGCTATGATTCCATCGTCACAAGTGATAATGGTGGGGGCCTCTCACAAGGGCAGCAACAATTGTTGACCATTGCTCGTGTCATTTTGGCAAATCCACCAGTGGTTATTTTGGATGAAGCAACTTCTAGTGTGGATACTCGCACAGAATTACAAATTCAAGAAGCAATGAACTCGTTGACCCAAAATCGGACAAGTTTCGTCATTGCTCACCGCCTTTCCACCATCGAAAATGCTGATTTGATTTTAGTGATGGATAAGGGCGACATCATTGAAAAAGGAACGCATAAGCAACTGTTGAAACGTCCAACACTCTATCGTTCACTTTACAATAGCCAATTTCAGGCAACTTGATTTAAGTAAAAAAGATAATAATAACTATAGCAAAAACAAATTATAAAAGCGTTTTTAATGCGTTATAATAATATTGTACTAATAAATTATCCCTATCTTCCAATTCAATTTATTCGTATGATATCTTCTCATGTTAGTTATTCCCAAATATTTACCCAACAAAAAACCACCAACTAGTTGGTGGTTTTTTGTTGAAATTGGTATCAAAAAATCAGTTGATACGTTTCTGACGAATATTGGATAATTACTGCAAACTCGTTTCCTTCAAATGGCTCAGTTGGGTACCATTGATAAACACAGCTATTATTATTTGGGAAGCATTCAAAACAGCATAGCTCTAAAACAAATCATGAAAAAAATATTACCAATAATAGCACGCCTATTGTTATGACTAAATCCATAATATTTTCAATCCATACTGGAAATAATAGGCCTTTATAAGGTGACCAAAAAGGGAAACGATATTTTGGGGGGACAGTGAAACTTAACCCACCAGATAGCGCCCAGATAAACAAAGCTAACAATAAATTGTGTTTCATAGCAAAAAAAAGACTTGCAATTAAAAGAAAAAATTGAAAAAGTCTAATAAAACCCAAAGATTTCATCGCCCACCTCCTCATTATATTAAAAACAACCTCTGTTATTCTATTTATTGCAACAATAAATGAAGACAGAGATTGTTTTCCAGTTTAAATTATCAATTTACCAACGATGATCATATTGTGAAGACCATCTTGATTCAGTAAGTGTAATCCGTGCAGTACCAGTATTTCCATGATTATCAATGTTATCTCTGCAATCTTTCGAGTAAACGCTAAGTGCACCCATTGCTATACCTGCTAAAAGAGCTGCAGCTCCAACAATTACTGCACCACCAGAAGCACTAAATTTTGCTAATACGATAGATAGACTACCGGCTCCTGCTGCTGCAACATACATACCGTTATAAGATGTACGAGCAGTTTGCTTGCCCGAAGCTGAATTATAATATACATTCCAACCGCCATTTTGTATACGTTGACCTAATCCCGCAGCGAATGCTTCTGCTCCCTCATATTTATTAAGAATATATCTTGCAGTGCCTTCAGGGTTAGCTTTTGAAGCTACTTGATATTGTGGTGTAGCCATTTCTTGTTCTAATGCAACCCATTTTGCATTTTTTACCACTTCTGTTGAACTTGCTTCAGGTACAGTAAGTTCATCTGCAGCCACCACTATTGATACCGTGGGTGAAAATATACCTAAACATAAAAGAATTGCGAAAAATAAAGCATAGACACTTTTAGAATAATTACCAACATCGTTTTTCATTTGATATTCTCCATTCATTCATTTAGTTTGTAAACGTTCACAAAAAGTATAACAAACTAATTTGGAAATGTATGCATGATATTTAGAAAAAGGGATAATTATAAATCGGCGTCATTACGATAACGTTTTTAAAATTTATTGATAATTCAATTTCAATACCTAAACACGCTAAAAAACAAGGTTTATTAAGTATGTACACTCACAAAAAATAACATTTAATATTTAACTATATAATCTTATAGCCTAATAATCTTCAGGATTTATACCCTCTTCAAAGCATTTGCTCGGCTACATCTTTTTTATTTTATCTTGATATATTTCTGGAACTGGTATTCCAATTTCTTTCAAGCGTTCTTTTTAAACCTTTAATAACCTTTTTACAAGGAAAATCTACGGCTGCTGCAGCTTTAGCTCATACTCTCTAGTATCCAACATATTTTTCCCTTCAAATAGTACAACTCAGAGATTTTAAAAAACTCCGGAAATTGTTGTTCAATTTTTTTAGGATTAAGAAAAAATCTATCCTCTCATTGATATCGATTTCTGCCATTTCAAAATTAAGGAAGATAATTATCAATAAATAGAACATTATCATATATTTTGAGTATACCCTAAATATACACAGGTAGAGCATTGAAAAACCTTCTTTTCTATTGTTTTGGAAGCATTCAAAACAGCATAGCTCTAAAACGTTCTAAAAGAAATAAGTGACTCATATCGTGTTTTGGAAGCATTCAAAACAGCATAGCTCTAAAACAGCCTATAGTCACTTTTCTTTAATACGCCAGTTTTGGAAGCATTCAAAACTGCATAGCTCTAAAACGCACCATGTTGTTCTTGTGAACGGTGTGGAGTTTTGGAAGCATTCAAAACTGCATAGCTCTAAAACTTCTGAGTAATCTTTTTCTTTTTACCGTCAGTTTTGGAAGCATTCAAAACTGCATAGCTCTAAAACCTCGGCTCAAAATTTTTGAGGTTCCGTACTCGCACTATTTGCCCATAGCAAGGCTTCAGTTTGGATGCTTCTATTGGTATCTATTTATTTAGATTTCAAGGATCTTTTTTATTAGTATACCATGAATTCACTAGCCCAACTACCCAACTCTTTCCTCATAAAGACCAGTATATGATCGATAACAAAAAAATCTCTTGTGACAAAATTGTTCGCTCGTTCTATATTACTTCACTAGCCTTTCAATCAATCATATTGTTAACATATAGTTATTATTAGTTAGGAGGAATTATTTTTGACGATTGATACACCCAAAAAAGGCCTATCAACATTTGATTTAAAAATGTTAGGCATTGTCTTAATGTTTATTGATCATATCCATCAGATGTTTGTTCCATTTGGCGCACCTAACTGGCTAGACTGGTTTGGTAGACCTGTCGCAACAATTTTCTTTTTTGTCAGTGTTATTGGCTTTAGTCATACGCACAACAAGAAAAAATATATGTCAAGACTCTACCTGTCGATGGTTCTGATGACCTTATTTACTTTTGCTCTCGAAAAACTTGTTGGATATGATCAAGTTGTTTTGATGAACAATATTTTTAGAGATCTTTTTATTGGTACATTGATGATGTTTGCCATTGATCTTTTTGTCGAAGGAAAACATGCAACTAATTTGAAAAAAATGCTTGGCGGGACGATTCTATTTATTCTTCCAATCCTGTTTTCTTTCTTATTACCACTATTAATGGAAAGCCCCATGATTATCCAAAATCAAATGGATGATGATTTTTGCAATCATTCCGATTTTGCTCTACAACGGTCAAAAAGGAAAAGGAATGAAGTATTTCTTCTATATTTTCTACCCTGCACATATTGCTATTTTGTATCTCTTATCTGCATTCTTATACACACACTAAAACAAAAACGAGGACCTCAAAAGTCCTCGTTTTTTTCTGTCATAAATAGGTCTTAATGTGCAATCATTTCCTGTGCGATTTCTTGCGAAGTCAAATCAGCTGGATAAAAAGTGGGCCAGTTAGTTAGTTCATTGAAAAGCTTTTGCTGACTCTCTCCACCAAAAAAGACATGGAAATGTTCCGCTTTAACTGGTGCAATATTGTGATCGCTAAATTGCACATATTTAAATTCCCCAGCATCCTTGTCAGCCGTTTCAAAAAGGAAACGTACACCACGATTTCCCTTTTCATAATTTAAAATCTTGTAACCAGCATAGTTGTATTCATATTGATGGTGCTCGCCATCGACAACAAAGTCAATCGTATGATCTGTGATCGTCATTTTATCAACAGTTGTTTTATAACCAGCTGTATAATAAGACTTATATTCTTTCGCAGTTTTATCTTTGTTTAATTTTGCTTTATAATCGAAAACTTGATCTAAAGCGCCCTCTTTTAACAAAGGATAAAGTGATTGCCACTCACCTGCATAATCAGCTAGTGTTCGGTCTTTGACTGCCTCATCTTTGAAGTAACCATTGGCAACCGTCTTAGTCGATTCTGTTACGTTTTCTGGTTTGATTTCTTTGCCTGCAACGCTTGTTGTTTTTTCTAAAGCCGTCAGATTTTCTTTCATCACCGAGAGATAATCTTCTCCATTTGCTATTTGTTCTTTAGTTAAACTTTCGACAGGGTTTAGTACTTCGAGTTTAACTTTCGCTTCATCTGCTAACGTTTTTGCAATTTTATCCTCAGCATTTTCTTCAAAGTAGATGTATTTAATCTCATTTTCCTGAACATATTTTTTTAGCTCAGCTAGTCGACTTGGTGAAGGCTCTTGGTCTGGAGACAAACCTGCTATAGGAACTTGATTCAATCCGTAATCTAAGGCTAAGTAGCCAAAAGCAGCATGTTGCGTAACAAAGTTTTTTTGCTTAGCTACACTTAATTTTTCTGTATACTCTTCATCTAGTGCTTTTAATTTTGTTAGATACTTTTCTGCATTTGTTTCAAAAGTTTTCTTTTTCTCGGGATAAAGTTGTTCTAACTGTTCCTTGATTGATGTCACTTCTTTAATCGCCATCTTAGGTGAAACCCACGTGTGCGGATCTAACTCATGATGATGCCCATCTTCGCCGTGGTCATGATCGTGTTCTTCTTCACTTCCAGGTAATAACACCATCCCATTTGTTCCTTTAATTACATTGGGTGAACCTTTTTTCCAACTTTTCTCGGCTTGTGGCACCCAAGTTTCCATATTTTCATTATGATAAACAAAAACATCTGCATCATGAATACTTGCAATTTCTTTAGCAGATGGTTCATAATCATGTGGCTCCGTTCCAGCTGGAATCAGCAACTTGACTTCACCTTCATCACCTACAATGTTCTTCGTGAAATCATACATGGGATAAAAAGTTGTGATAACTGATAGCTTTTCTTTTCCGGTTTCTTTACTAGTTTGACCATTCGTACTGCACGCACCCAGCACGCTTACCAATAGTAGGCTAAATAAACCAACTTTCCATTTTTTCATTCGATTTCTCCTTTTCATTCAACTAGCTCGCTGTTTATTTCGTTTATATTCTTTGATAATCTTTAATGCTCGTTTTCTTGTCTTGATGTTTGGACTTTTTAATCGTCGATACGCACTTGAAATGTCTGTTTTTTCCATTGATTTCTCCTTTTTACTGTTTATAAGCAATGCACAATTGATTAAAGGTTTCTTCTATTTCTTTTGATGCTAAATTTTTTCCAATGAGTACGATTTTTGTCGTTGATTTTTCTAGTGGAGTCAGTTGAAAGCGAACTTGCTGATTAACGCCTTGTACAGCAGCTGCCAATTCACGATTTTCTAGCGCAACAATTCCTTTGAAACGATACAACTCTTGATTAAAAAATAATAACCAATCAATCCAACGTATTAATGCGGCTTCATTTAATTCGCTATTTGCAGTCAACAAAACGGTTTGAAAACCATGATTGTTCTGTTGATGAACAGTTGTTGCATGTGTGTGACCCTGTAAATGATCTTTGTGGTGATGTTCTCTGTGATGCGACTCATTCGTCAATTCCATTTCAGTTTGGGTTGCTATCGGCTCGTTTAACACTTCGGTCGCCTGAAATTTGTCTAAGTGAAAAAAGTCGGTTGCAGAAATCGGCGCTGTTTCCGAAAAATAAATAAAATCAGCTAATGGATTGATTTCGATCAATCTTGCTAGTATTTCTGAACAATTGCTGACAGTATCTCCTTCTTTTAAAGCAAAGAAAATTCGATCCGCCAATGCGATTTGTTTCAGACTGACAGGTTCATTTTGATACATCGAACTATTTTGACTATCCACAACAGTTAAAAGACTATCAATATAATAGGTATTTCGCAGAACAGGTGTAGTTAAAATAGTTTGAATAATTGGCTGAGGATCAGCAATTCCTGTTGTTTCAACAATAATTTGTGACAAAGGAACTTGCCATTCTTTGGTTACTTCTTCAATACTTGCTAACGTTGTTATCAAATCTTCTCTCAGGCTACAACACATGCAACCGTTGTTTAATTGCAGGACATGTTCCTTGGTGTGCAGTAAGAGTTCATGGTCGATTCCTGTTTGGCCAACCTCATTTTCAATAATAATTATTTCTTCTCTTGGTAGCTCAGTCGCGTTTAATGCCTGATTAATCAAGGTTGTTTTTCCAGCTCCTAAAAAGCCGGATACGATTGTTATCGGTATTCCCAAAGAAATCACCTCTCTTCTTCAAAAATGCTTACTTCATCTCTTTAAAAATTGCACGCCGACGTAATTTAGGTGAATATTTTTTTAGTACTAAACGTTCAGGTGTATTTCGTTTATTTTTACTTGTTAAATAAATTCGTTCACCTGTTTCTTCGCATGCTAGAATAATTGTTTGTCTCAATCGTTTCACCTTCATTTCTGATTTATCTTTCTGATAAAAACTGTTCAACTTGAACCTGTTCATCATAGTTAAATTTCCCTTGCTCAAGTTGGATCATCAATTCATTTTTCAATGAAACTGGTATCTCCCAAAAACCATCAATTTTTTGAAAAAGTTCTGTTTCATACGTAGTAAAAATTGGATAAATTGCTAAAAATTCTTCAAACGAAAGATCCTGTTCCTCATAAAAATCTCGAACAAGTCCTCTTTCAATTGCTTCGACTGTTGGATTACCATTCTCAGTAATAATCTGATTAGCGACCATTGAACGATAAAGATCCGTTTTACTGAAGTCTTCGTTACTATTTTTCTGATAAAATTGGAAGCTTTGTTCAACTAGTGGTGGATAAATAATGTTCATTCTAATCCTCCCTTATTCTTTGCCGCTTACTTTACGTCCTTTATAATAACCTTTAAGTGAAACATGGTGGCTACGACGATAATCGCCTAATTCTTCATCAAATGAAATTTCAGGTTTTACTATTTTTAAATGCGCTCTGCGCAATTTTTTCTTTGCTTTTGATGTTTTTCTTGCTGGAACTGCCATTTTTTATTCCTCCAGATTTCTTTTCTTCTTTTTTACCAACTTGCTTTTTTTACTCCAGGTATCAAACCTTGAAGCGCTAATTCTCGGAACCTTATCCTGGACATACCAAATTTTTGCATGTACCCCCGAGGTCTGCCATCTATTCGATCGCGTCGTTTCAAGCGATTTGGGTTCGCATTTTTGGGTAGCTTTGCCAAACCTTCATAATCATTGGCAGCCTTTAACTGAAGTCGGATTTCTGCATACTGCTCAATCAACTCTTGTTGTTTCCTTGCTCGCGCCATTTTTGCTTTTTTAGCCATAAGTGTTGACACTCCTTTTTTTTCGATTTGTCTATAGCAAAACGTAATCATTACGATTTGACAACGACACTTTATCAAGTAAGTTTTACTTTGTCAACATAAAAATAACATGAAAATTTATTCAAATGAAGATTCGCACATGTATATGCCCATCTTGATAGTTATTTTTATCAAGATACAAGAAATAGAAAAACATTGTTTGCTGATGATTTGATAAACTTTATACAATTAGTCCAAAAAAAGTGTGGATTTTTACTTTGAATAAACAAAAAACAACCTTAGCACTGAACTAAAGTTGTTTTTTTATTTCTATTCTTTTTCGTTCACTATTTTGTCGGAAAATTCGCAAATAAACTGAGGAGATTTCCGTCAGGATCTTTAATAATTGCATAGCGTTGACCCCAAAAAGCATCCCATGGTTCTTTAAAAGTCTCATAGCCAGCATCACTTACTTTTCGATACATCTCATCAACATCTGCCACAGAGTCGCACAAAAAAGCTAATTCGATTTTGTCTCCAATTGTCTGCGGTTCGTATCCATAAATACCAGCAATCATTTTGCTAGTGTTTAAAGAAATTCGAATACCTTCATGTGCTAGCTCAACGTATTCTTCGGTAGTAGCTCCATTCGCGATGAACCCTAACAACGCATAAAATTCAATTGATTTTTCCATGTCTTTAGTAATGATACCCATCATATCTAATTTCATCTTTCGCCCTCCTAAAAAACTTTTTTTGCTGAATCTATTGCCACTGTTCCCCTCAATTAGTCACCGCAAGCTCCTCTCTCTTGATAAGTATAAAGGGGAATCCTTTTCTTTCAAAATAGTTTCCTTCAAAACGTTCATAAGCCTTAAAAAAAACTAACTATCTAACGAAACAAGCCACCTAGATGAAATTGTATAGGTGGCTCGTTTTTTTGGTCTCTTAGTTGTCGATAATTATTGGTTGACATTTTTAAACCAATGAACTAAACTCGTGAAAGTGAATCGTTCAAAAAATTGAACGATTAAATGAAACACGTATAAATTGGAGGAAATAACCATGAAAAACACAATGAAAGCCGCTGTTATTGATACTTACAAACAACCGACGCCTAAAATAGAAGAAGTTCCTATCCCAGACATTCGCTCGAATGATGTCTTAGTAAAAATCGTTGCTGCGAGCATCAATCCAATTGATATCAAAACCAAAGACGGTGGACTTAAGATGCTGCTTAGCTACGATATGCCTATTATTATGGGAAGTGACTTTGCTGGAATCATCACTGCCGTTGGCGAAAAAGTGACCAACTATTCAATTGGAGATGCTGTCTATGGTCGCGTTCAAAAAAATCGAATTGGAACCTTTGCCGAATACATTGCTGTCGATCAAGGAGCTATCGCCCTCAAACCTAAAAATATCAATTTTGAAGAAGCTGCTTCTATCCCCTTGGTCGGACTGACAAGTTACCAAGCGCTACATGATATTATGCAGATTCAGCCTGGACAAAAAGTCATGATTCAAGGTGGATCTGGTGGGATTGGAACGATTGCGATCCAACTTGCAAAATACTTAGGCGCTTATGTTGCGACGACTACTTCTGCAAATAATTTTGATCTCGTGAAATCATTAGGTGCTGATTATCCAATTAATTATCAAACAACAAACTTTGCAGAAGTTTTGCAAGATTACGATTATGTATTTGATACACGTGGTGGTGCAACATTAGAAGCTGCCTTCAAAATTATCAAGCCTGGTGGAAAAGTCGTCAGCATCGCAGGATTACCTAACTATCGCTTTGGTAAAGAATACGGTGTCCCTCTTTGGAAACAGTTTGCTTTCAAAATGGTGACACGTAACCTAACAAAATTAGAAAAGCAAACACAAGCCTCTTATACTTTTCTTTTCATGAAACCAAGTGGTACACAGCTAGATGTCTTACGGCACTTGATTGAAGCAGAAATAATTAAACCGGTGATTGATCGAATTGTTCCATTGTCTGAAGTAAAAGAAGCTCTCAGCTATTCGCAATCTGGTCGCGCTACTGGAAAAATCATTTTGCAGATGACCGGTGATTCTGAAAATGAGATCCGTTCATGACTCGACTTATTTTTTGCAAAGGTAATTATCATCCAAGACATCACTGAAGAATCACTTTTTAAACAGCTAGTTAAGCTGCTTCTAAATTAGCATGTACAAAAAAAGCTGGAAACAATCACTTGTTTCCAGCTTTTTCGTTTTAGTAAAGCAACATTCTTGACCCCTTATTATGAACTATACCCCTCTTCAAAATAGGCATGATGATCTAAAAAATAATTAGCAACCAACGGATCTTCTTTTGCAATCAGCAGTTCAGCCAATTGAAAGACCTTTTTTTCTAGCCCATGTTGTGGTCTAGCGATAATTAGATACCCTGTTGCCAATTCGCCAACAGGGACAATCAACCCCATAGCGTTGCACATATTTATGACGCGAACAAAGCCTTTCTTTCCTTGGACTTGTGTCGCTCTTGTCTGGGTATCAAAATGGCCGAAAAGGGTTTCACCCATGCCATCAACATCAATTGGCCCCTCTTTTGAAACAATAATATCTACCTCAGTAAAAAGTGCCTCCACCTCATCAATCAGTTCTTCCCTACTTGCTTCGTATTTATACGCAAAATTTCTTGAACGAATGTCTGCGGCTATTTTCCACGATGCCCACTTTTCTTTCTCGATATCAGCATCAATCGCTACTTTCACTTCATTTTTTTCCATTTCTGTTTCAACAAATAAAGTGGCGACTTCTTCAACCAACTGTAATTTTCGACTGATAAAGCCAATGGATGGAGTGAAAACAATGTTATCTGTTGAAACTTTTTTATACATTTGAAAATCGACCCAGTTTGCGCCAAATGCTGGGTGAATCATTCCTATTAAATTCAACGTCGCTGCAGGTGAAAGCACAGAGCCACCACCATCTGTTCCTATACCAATATCATTGATACCTAAAAAAACATTCAATGCTGTTCCGCTAGAAGAACCCGTCATTGCTTTGCCCGTTAGTGGATTTTTCAACTGAAAATCAATTCCTCGTCCTTTGTGGCTCGCTTTATCTAATGTATGAAAATGAAAACCATTTTCTCCTAAAAATGCTAGCAAGGCAGGCGAAATCAATGTGGCTTGTTTGACACCAAGATAATAATCCTTATCAGAATTGATGTCAGAAATACAGTTGGGGTAAACTTTCATTACAGAGTGATAAACATTTGCCATTGCCAGACTGGTCTTACTTGAATATTCTTGAATTCTTTTCATTTCCATACCTGAACCTCCATAACATAGGAATAACCGGTGACTAGCATCAAAAATAAACTACTGGCTTCGAAATTATTGCTCACATTTTTGCTAAATAGTCATTTCTTCTTTTGCAAATGCTACTTATCGATCAATCATTAAAAGAAGACTGGCATTTAACTTTTTTAGTCAGATTTATGCTCAGTTGACATTAACTCTTTTAAAAATGAATGACCGTTTTGTGGTGCATCCACTTGAAAATACTCGGATACTGTCGCTCCAATATCTGCTAAAGTCGTTCGTTCACCAATCGTTTTTCCTTGCATTTCTGGACTATAAATCAGTAACGGCACACGTTCTCGCGTATGGTTACTATGACCAATCGTTGGATCATTCCCATGATCGGCCATCACAATCAATATATCCTCCTGATTCAAGTAAGAAAGTAATTCGTTGATTCGTCGATCACTGACCTCTAGACGATCCGAATATTTTTCTACATCTTCAGCATGACCCGCCAAATCGGTTTCTTGAATATTCAGAGCAATAAAACCATGAGTTATTGCTTTCACTTCGTTAATCAAGGAATCAAACAGCATCTCTGTATCCACACCAGGAGATAAGCGCTTACTATTTGTCTGAATAATATCAGCAACTTTACCAAGAAAGGATACTGGGATTCCAGCTTTATCTAAAATCGTTGGTGTTTGGACATTCTTATCTATCCCATAACCTAAATGAACAACTTGATAACCATGATTATAAACACCTGATTCAGGTGCATCTACACCTGCAATTTCATTATTCTTGATTTTTCTTGCTCGTAACAAATCTGCTAAAGTAATTTGCTGCCCACCAAAGGTAATTACTCGTGAAACTTGGACAACCTCTCGAACAGCATGACCCAACTCAGTCAAAGCTTCAAAAGAAATCAGATCCAAGCAAGCGGATACATTGTAAACTTGCCCATAATCTGTTTCTAAATTATCGCCCACTGTAGCAACTTCATTGACTACTAAGATCTGCGTTCCCAGTTCGCCTACTCGTCTGACGTTGTACCCGTGTTTTCGAAGCTTTTCTTCAACAACATCGATTTTTTGATTGAACGGCTGAATCAATGGAACTTTTGGTGTTGTGCCCATAATTTCTTGGTGTCCTAAAAAAGAATCTGCTCCATAATGTGCTAAATTACTGGTTCCGTAGTTTGCTGTTTTTGAAAACTTATGATGCCCTATTTCATACCCCAAAGCATTCATTAAACCAAGTTTCTCTAATGTTGGAAGATGGATTTTTTCGTTTTTTTCAATAATATGACCAGCGGTATTACTACCCAAATCTCTAGGGCGAACTTTTGCCACATCAGCCATTGCACCTATACCAAAACTATCTAATACAATTACAATAAATCTTCCCATTCTTCTTTCACCTTCTAATTAAATTTCCCAAGCTATCATAAATTCCTTCGATTTTCGGCATCCCCTTTTGGATACCAGAAACCACGGCAACGTCACTTCGGGTAACAAAAATTTGTGTGCGAAAAGCGGCGATGACGGTCGAACCAACTGCATGTTCTTGAGCAGTTGCTAAATAGTAATCAATGTTTTCATTACTAAAAGGTATCACGTCATCTTTTAGTAACTCGTCTTCCTCGGTAATCAGCACGGAGCCCAAATTTCCTCGTCGATAATAACCTCCACCATAAAAGTATGCTTGGCCATCCAGATTATGAGAAATCTCACTGACATATACCATCGCTGGTAGTTCAGGCAAATTCAACTTCGCATGCAAAGGCGTTGTCCCTGTCAAGGCATGTCCAGGTTCTCCCTGTGTTCCGCCCATTTTTTTAATCAAAGGAATGGTCTTATGACAAGTTGCGGATGGAATATTCACTTCTGTGATAACTACTCCTTCATGTTGTAAAATTTCTTTTGCTGCTCGAATGGTTCCGCTATTTTTTGTTGGGACTAATTGCGAAACACCATCAAATAAAAAACAAGGAAATGAAGTAACTCCTGCAATTTCAACTAAATCGGTTTCATTTGCTAGTTCAGCAACACTAGCCAGCTCAGCTAGATGAAAACCTCCAAACTGCCCCTCGTAAATTTGGTCATCGGGTTCAATCACTTTGATTAAAATTTTTTGTTTGATGACTAATTCAGTTGCTATAACAATAATTTGGCGTAAGGCTTCCAGTGAGTAAATCGTGATAAACTCTGTTCCATAGCTCATGATTTTTTTTAACAATTGTTGTGGTATTTGGACAAGATGACCAACATTTCCTAAGGGTAATCCTTGTTCCATCATAACTAGCGCCTCTTTGAAATCTACAACAACTGCTTTTTCAATTCCTGCATCATGGATTTTTTGTGCAACGTAAGGATTTCGACCAAATTGTTTCGTCATATAAAACAGTTCGATTTCCTGTTCCTTGGCATCACGTGCTAAACTTTTCGTATTTTTTTCAATCGTATCGAGATCCAAAATATACGTATCAGGAAGTATCAGTCCTTCTTGATGTAAGTTAACTGCTGCTTCAATTAATTTGGGATTTCTTCGGGTAGTAACATCTAAAAACATCCTATTCCTCCCTCAACATATTAATGATATGAAGGTAAAAATAGTCCAACTCAGCATTGGTAAACTGCTTTTCCTTAGCCATTTTTTGTAAATCCTGCCATAACTCTTTTGAATGAAGATATTTCGTATCTGCTTCGATTTCTACTCGAATAAAAGATTCCAAATCATTGATTGTTTCACTTGTTTTCCGACGCATGTCAGCCATTGCCAGATGTGTCAAAAACACATCTGCTCTTTGTTCATTTTGAATGATTTCATTTTTTAATAGGTAATCTAACACATGTAAGACATACTCATGTGTTTCTTGGTCGATGACATTTGAACTTAGCAATATCGTTAATTTCTCTCGAATCATGTTACGCCCCCTAAATTTCAACAAAGTTTTTATTTTTTGATGCTTTTTTTAGTAAGAAGAATTAGTATTGTGGAATGATTTTTCCAGCACAAACATCTTTTTGAATGGACAAGATTTTTTCTTTGTCTACACTTTTCTGGAAAAAAGCATTCATTGAAGCGTCATCTACATGTGTAATGATGACAGAAGTGCTCATATCTCTTTCCATCTGGCTGTCTTCCAATAAAACATGATGTAATCCCTGATGATTTTTATCACGTATTTCATCGTAATTCCAGATTCCCGCATCGATTTGACCATTTTGTAGTGCAGAGATAATCTGATGTCCTTGCATTTCAACGTATTCGACTTGCTCGTCTTTAATAATAGATTTGGTTAATAATTGTTGGTCAATTGAGCTATAATCAATAGCAATCTTCATATTTTTTTCGATTTGGTTTTGATTCTTATCTCGGAACAAGAGAACATGTTTGCTTAAGTAAGAACGGCTCCCGAAGTCCAGACTAATCTCAATTGGTTCACCTGTTGAGATTGCTTGCTCTGCCGCAAATTTTGAAATAACTGCAAAGCGATAGGTTTTATTAACGATTGAACGTACTCTTTCTTTCGAACCACGGATATAGGCGAGATTTAATTTGATATTATTTTCTTTAAACACATCGTAAATACCCGTCGCTAAACCTTCATACAGTCTCGAATACGGTAATGTCATCGTTCCTAAAATCGTATCGGACAACGCATACTCCTGTAAAATGCTATAGTTGATTTCTTCAATGAAGGTACCAAGGTGTCCATGACTTTTTACTTTGATTGCTTCTCTGTCCTTTAAGAAAGACAACGCATTTTGAATCGTCCCTCGTGCTACTTCATATTTGGTTTGATAGTCAGTCACGCTCGGTACTCGATCACCCTTTTTCTTCTGTAATAAATCAGAAGCTAAAAAATTCACGATAATTCCTTTTTTCTTTAAAAATTCTTCTCCCATAGTAAACTCCTTACTGTTGAACACTAGCCATTGCTTTTTTCAAAATACGGATAATCGTTTCTGCTCCTGCTCGATTTGGATTGATACGGATCATGGTGTCTTCTGCATCTGGATCAGCCTTCCTAAAAGTACCTGATACACGGTAAATCAACGGGGCAAATTCATATTTTGACTCTGCTCCAACTGGATTTGGCAAGGCACCATATTGGGTTGCTGATTCAATGACCTTTTTTGCAATGGGACTTGCTAGCTTCACTACGACTACTTTCGATTGTGCATTAACGACAAATGCCTCTTTCAATCCGACAACTTCTTGTTGATTGATTCGTTGGCAGACTTCTTCACCTACTTGAGCGGAAATGGCTAATGAAACAGGTGCGTAAACCATTCCTCTTATTACATCAATTGCTTCGTGACCTTGAACTTGTCCACCACCTGAATAATTTTCAGTTTTCAGTTGGTCAATCAGTGACTTTTCACCGACAATACAGCCAATTCCTTCGGGGCCTAATAATTTGAATGTCGAAAAACAAGCTAAGTTGCCACCGAATTGGCACCCAATGCCATTCGTTTTTAAAGCAGCATAATTATCATCCGTTAGAATCTTCACTTTTTGATCCAGCGAACGAATTTGGGTAATCAATGTACGCAGATCATAGGAATCAGCCATCTTTTGTCGTGTTACTTGAATTAATATACCATCTATTTGGTTTTCTTTTAATGCTGCTTCAACGTTAACCCAGTCATTAAAATCAGCATATACTAGCTTAATTCCTAGCATATCAATTGAAACTTGTGTTGTCGGGTAAACAGGTGCATCGTGAACGAGCAACGTTTTCCCCGTACCCACACTCGCGTGAAGTGCAAGTCGAATCGCATTCGTTCCTGATCCGCGAACCAGCATTGCAGCTTCTGCTTCGAAAAATTCTGCAAGAACTTTTTCAACTTTATTCGTTGTTTTTGGCTGATTCAAGCCTTTCACTACTCCAAGATCTCCACGAGTCAAGATCTCAGCGCCAGAAAAATGATTGGTCACAGCTTCAACTAGTTTGAATTGTAGCTCCATCGCTTCATCAAGCGATAAACTTGGTAAAGGAAATGTTTCCATTAAGTTTCACTCCTATTTCATAAAGGTTTGAGGATTGAAACGTAGCATCTTCTGGATGAATTGTTCAGAAACCCCATTTTCAAGTGCCAATGGAACAAATTGATCCAACAAGTAGGAATAACCAATTCCACCCTGATAGGTTAAATTTGATTTGCGAGTAATATCCATTGAAAGAAACACTTTGTCTTCGTATCCTCGTCTTTCGATTTCTTTTAACATTTTGGCTCTGACTAAATCTGGCTGATAGTTTTCTTTGCCAACCGTATCGAACTCAACATAGACTCCTTGATCCAACATCTCCAAAATATAATTAATATCTCCTGTTAAGTCTACATGACCAATAACGATTTTTTCTAAATTCGCATGTTGCTCTTTAAAAAAAGCTACTTGCTCATGACCATAAGTTCCTAATGTTGTATGGGTCGTAATCGGAACATTGGTTTGTTCTTGTGCGATGACTGAAGCGGTAAAAACTTTTCGTTCACGTGTAGTCATCAAGTTTTTACTTGTTCCTATCTCACCAATAATTTGTGCTTTGATTGCAGTGCCTGCAATTCCGTGTTCAATTTCATTCACCATAAATTCTGTCAACTCATCAATCGTTGCATCAGTGACAAATTCTGGAAGAAATTTATCTTGATAAAAACCCGTTGCTTGAACGACATTTATTCCAGATAATTCCGCAACCTTTTGTACATACGCTGGATTTCTTTTCATATCCATATTGGTCACGTCCACGATATTGCGTACACCTTTATTATACAATTTTTTGTATTCTGAAACAGTTTCTTCAAAACAATTCAGATTTGTATCATCAATATTCTTTAAGCGAGACAAATCAATTGTCGTGTGCTCATGCATATAAGTAATTCCATCAAGTAACATCTAATCTGATTCCTCCTAATTTGCAACGACTGGCACAAATAGACCAAGTAAGTAAAGAATATTAACAATCACGCCTAAACTAATTGCGGCAATTGGACCAACTGCTAACTCTACTACTGGTTTTTTTGCTTTTCTGTTCAACAGCATCAAGCCAATCACCCAGAAATAGCCAATGCCGGGAGCAATTTGTTCGGATGCCATTGCCCCACCAATTAGTAAAGCAACCTCTAAAACTTTGTTCATTGCTGTTCGAATATATTCACCCATTTCGCGAATTCCCGGGAATTTATCCAAAGCTTTTGCCATCAATGTCAAAAGTTGTACTTCGACAAACATCAATAACGCACCAACGATAAACGCAAGGATTGGCTTATCATGTAATAATATTCCTGCTACAAAAACAAAAGTTGTTCCAGCCGGACTATAAACGCCGGTAACGATTGCTGTTGAGAAAACCAATGGAATAAAGCCAATTCCTCTAGCAAATGCGGCTAAAGCTGCTTCACTCATTTTTCCTTCAGAAAGTAAATTCAATGAAATTGGATCACCAGCGATAATCATTAAACTAGTCGCAGCCGCTACAGAACCACCTGTAATGGATAGCCAAATCCAATTTTTCTTGATACGATTCACACGTTCCAAAAAGACACTGACTAAACTTTCGTTTGAATTACTACCATCACTCTTGACCTGAATTGCGTAAACAATCATAAAAATCATTCCGACAAGTAAAGACATACCTTCTGCGCTAAGCGTCAAAGTTGCTCCATTTCCTAAGTTGAATGTACCGAAACGTTTAACAACAAATAAAGTTAATAATGTCGCACCAAAAGAGATTGCGCCTTTTTTAAATCCATGTTGGCTTGTAATCGCTACTGCCGGGAAAATACTAAAGGAAATGACTACAGGTGCCCCGACCGAAGAAAGTGCATCCATAAAGTTGACCGGCATCATCGCGAATAAATCAACGACCGCTTGAAGTCCTAAAACTAAACCAACCCCATAAAGTGCACCCACCACTGCCGAAATGATTACGCCTGTTTTTCCTTCGGGTGCCCAAGAGCCGATAATATCTGTCATCAATAACACACTATGAACTAATAAAATTGATGCACCAATCGACACTGGTATCCCAAATCCGATAACCAAACCAAAACTTAACGCAAAACTTGTCGCAGCAATTTCTTTTTTCCCAATTTTCCCCTCTAAAAACTCTGGTACGATTGGGCGCAAGCCATCATTAAAGACAGCAATTCCCTTGTTCGCTAATACCGCACATAAACCACCCAATGATGCGATAGCAATTAATTCAATTATTCTTGACGAATCCATCTTCTTTCCCCCACGATCATTCTATTGTTTTTTTAATTCATCCATAATGATTGGCACAACTACTTCTTTGTGTTGGGCAGTAAAGCCAAACGCTTGTTTACCAGAACGAACATTCTCGCGAATTTCTTCTTCAGCCATTACTTTCCCTGGCATTGAAACGGTTACACAATTGTCATGACCTAATAAAGCTAACGCCATTGCTAATGCTCCACCACCACCAGTATTGCAAGCCCCCACATAATAGTCGGCTTGACCATTTTTTACAGCCATCGCTGCATCCAAATCATTTTTCACTGTGATTTCGTACTTTCCATCACTGAATTTTTCAACTAATTCTTTCACTTCACTTTTATCAATTTGGCCACCTACTACGATTTTTTTCATCAAAAGTCCTCCTAAATGAATGTACATTTTTTTGTATATTGATACGTAATTAATAATTACAAACAGATTGTAACTGTGCCTGAACACAAATGCAAGCCCTTTCTTTTTAAATGTTTTTTATTTACTCACTTCTTTTCTACCTTTAAAATCGTTTTGAGTTATTTTACCTGAATCATTTTTCTTTATTCAAACCAAATTCATCACCTTCTTTTTTGCCGTTCATTAATGCTAGTTTCATTCATTTTTTCTTGAATTAACTAACGAATAAAGGACTTTGAATCTGGTTTCAGTTTGATAACCGTTGATTTTTTAAGCTCCTGAATCGGTCTTCTTGTGAATCCATTTGCTGATACTAGTTTTTATTTAATTAATGATACGTTATTTTCCTTGGTGAGCGAAAGAAAAAATAAAAGTTACACTCGAGGCATTAACATTGTAATGTCTTTCCCTCTATGAGAGAATTTCAGTTACAAAAACATTTAGGGAGGACCACCGTTGTATAAATCTTTGTGTTTCATCACTGAAAAATTGAATGACTTTTCTTTTGAAAATCTTCACTATGAAAGACAAAATGAAGAGTATGAAGGTACAACTTTTTCAATAAATACCCACACATTTCGTAGTCGACTCGCCAAATCAACCCCCAAGAAAAAAGGCTATTTTGTTGCGTTCTGGGAAAAGGACATTACTGATAAAAATCAACCATTCTTATACGAAAATAGCCCCGACAAACTGATTATTACTATTCTTGACGGACAACTATCCGGGCAATTTATTTTTCCGAAAGAGGTGTTACTAAAAAAAGGGATTCTCAAAAGCAAAACTTCAAATGGGAAAATCGCGATGCGAATTTATCCCACTTGGGTACACGATTTAAACAAGACTGCCGCTCGTACACAAGAATGGCAAATGAATCATTTTATTGATACTTCAATAACTGTTGACAAAAAAATGTTTAACTCTCTTTATTTTGAATGAGGAGAATTTTAAAAAAACTAAGTCAGCTCTATCTCAAAAAATAAGAGATAACTAACTTAGTTTTAGGTCATTTATCAATCAGAAATTAGTCCTAAATGTTTCATTGAATAGCTAATTCAAGGTTCATTTTTCTCTATAGTATCTAAAGCTTTGTCAGGAACCTTACTCTTTTCTACCTCTTCCCAACTTTTCACTCCGTCACTTTTCGTTACTTTTGCTTTCAAATAGGCGTCTTTTTTTAATGGTTTATTTCGATATTCTTTCATTTCTAAGTCGATTTTCTCACCATTTTTATTGACAAATACTTGATTATACTCAAAATATGAGCTACCTTCTTTATCTGTTTGTTTTTCAGGAGTTGTCGTGATTTTTGTATAGTAGACTTCTTTTTTTAGTTCTCTATCATAAAACTGACATCCTGACATAACAAAAAGACTTGCTAACGCTAAAGTAAGTGTAATAAATATTTTTTTCAATGGCTTACTTCCTCCTATAGTTAATCTATTCAAATAATAATTCATTTTCGTTCAAGTAAACATTGAATTGAGAATGTAAGAGCTAACACTATTGAAAGAATAATATAACTATCATTATGTAATTGGTAATTTCTCGGTCAGATTTGTCTTCCAAGTTGAGTACTCATCTCTTGAACCGCTTGAAAGCATCATAAAGCCCTCCTTCTTATTTTAGAAGAAGGAGGGCTTTTCGCGTTCTCTGGAATTAGAAAAACTTGCTTAATCACCGCAACCATTGTTACTTGGCTTTACCGCAAATCTCTCGCCCATCATTTTTTGACTGAGTACTGGATCAGAAAATTTTTTCAGATTGATGATCTCCAAAAATCAAATTTATTTAGCGATTGTTTCGATTATTCTCCAATTGAGAAAAAAAGACTATGACAAAAAAAGTGTCATAGTCTCTTCTTTTCGAAGCTGGACGCTTGGAGCCACAACCTCTTCTGGCTATTTTTTCTTATTTACTCCTTGAATCGCCTTGAACAAAGTATCAAACTGGCCTTTAAACGACATTACTTGATCAAAGATATCTTCCCCATCATTCAGCATTTTGACCGTCACCCAGCCAAGAGATTCTGTAATTGCCATCGCAACCACCGCATTGACCGCACCACCACTAATTGTTCCAACTACCGGAATAAATTTTAAGATATTGCCTACTGCACTACGGCCAAAGCTGACAACTACCAGTTCTTTAGTCAAACTTTTACCCAAACTTTCCGACCAAGATTGTCCAAATATTTTATGTAAACGTGCCATCATCGTTAACTGTACTGGAACTAATAAAAACGCGTCGGAAAACGGAATAGGTGATAAACCAATGATTGCTGCTGTTAAGGATGCCACATGAACCGTTGTATGACATTTTTTACGAGTTTCTTGATCGACATCTGTCAAAAATTCATCAAAAACGCCATCGAAACGACTTCGACTAGCAGCCGTCAACTTTAATGCTTTAGTCTTTGTACTATCAAAAGATTTCATGATGGCAGTAGAGATTTTACTTGGAAATTGTTTCAACACATCATTAAAGAACGATTGAAATTCTTCTTGTTCTTCCTGTGTCTCCAACTCAGCTACTTCATTCCGTTTCTTTTCATTTGTTACCTCAAGCTGTTTCTTTTTTTGTTTATCCTTTTTCCTTAACATCTTTCATGACCCCTTTATCAAAAAATTACTAAAGAAATTGTAGCACGGAATACAATTTGGCAACAAGAAAACGTTCAGTACATGCCTGTTACTACCAAAAGTTTATCATTTATTTAAGTAAGCACACGTTTAACGTGCATTCCCAGAAGATTCATTTATGTGGTAACTATATTCTTTATAGATAAAGCTGAAACTGTTCACTCCTATCTTTTTCAAGCAACTCCTGTCTGAACACAAAAAATCTCCCAGTCTTCATTTTTAAAATAAAAGCTGGGAGAACCATTCTTTAGCCGTAGCGTTTTTATCTTCTATTATTCCTTACTACGCTCCAAAGCACACTCATTAACTGACAGAAAAAGGAGCTGGAACATACATAAAAAGTGCCTTCAATTTCCAAAAGTTAGACATTTGAAAGCACCTTTTATTTTGAAAAAATTTTTCGTAGTTAGCCTGAGCTAGTTGAATTATTTAAGGAACAATTGATCCGAGTGCCAATTAGTAGTTCGCTGATTAACACTTTTTCACATTAATTTTTCTTTACTTCTCTTCAGAAGTTGCTGAGTCCTTGGAATCTAAACTTAATTCACTCGCTCCAATTTTAATTGATTGGATTTCTTCGTTATCTTTTAATCCAAATTCATAACGAGAATGCATTTTTTTGCCTTCTTGGAAATGGCTCCTGTCTTCATCTAATCTGAAAGTTGTCCCATCTTTATAAGTCAATATAATCGGAACATTGATTAAACTCCCCGTATAGTCAAAGTCTAGTGCCAGCGGCGATAAAGTAATATTTTCTAAGAATACTTTATCCGTTGCCCCATCGATTTCTTGATCAGGCAAATTGGTGATTGGTAATTCTTTCGCCTCTTTCAATTGTATCAGCCAATTCCCTTCTTGATAGACACCCCAATTCCACCCGTTTAAAAGAAGTTTTGCTTGAGTTAAGTCTGCTTCTGAAATAGCAAAAACATATTCTTGATAATCAGATCTGCCAGTTTGATTATTATGCGTCCCCTCATCAATACTAAAGTCTACGATTGGTTCTATTTCTTTTTCACCAATAGCCAAACTTGGAAAAACAGCTGCCATCTTAGGTTCATTTGGTATTTTTAGTTGGACATGTAATAAATTATCTTTGTAAGCAATATTGGAAATCGTAAAATTTCGGTCTAATTTTTCATTGACCTCCAATGGTTTTAATCCTTCCTTGATTATCTCGTCCCAAGTAACGCCTAGTTTTTTGGCTTCTTTTTCATCAAATCCACCACCTTGGCTTTCTTGTTTTGTTAAATCAATCCAAGTTTTAGCTGGTTTTACTATTTCTTCCCATTTTGGAGTAAAAGTTTTTATAAAGTTTTTTTCTTGACTTGCAAAAGAACGGATTTGAAACCCGGAAATTGGCGTAGCCTCTGCACCAATCGCGCTGGTAACTAATGTAGCCGTTTTCGTTCCTTCGTCATAATTGACCACTTGGGTATTCCCACCACTAAACATTTCCCAATCCTCGATGACTGTATCTTTTGCTAGCCGATTACCAGTTAAATCAGTTAGTTGGCTAACCAAGTATTGATTATTCCCATCTTTAAAAGAGGCAACAGCTTTTAGCCGTAATCCTTGATCCGTTACTTCTTGACTTAGCTTATCTGAATTTAACAATAAGATTTCTGTATCTGTACCAAACCTTTTTTTATAAGCTAACGACAAATCATCTCGAAAAGTAAATCCTACTAATAGTAAACCTAATGCTGCCGTTGATCCACTAATTATCCAACGTCTTTTTTGTTGTCTCTTTTTTCTAAACATATTCTTTTTTGTTACAAATTTATTCTTGATTTCTTTTTTATTTTTTTCGTGAAAGGGTTGATCAGTACATTTCAGTAATTCATCTAACTGTTCTTCAGTTAAATATTCTAAAGGATCTTTTTTCATCTATTTTCCACCTCTCTAAAAAAAGAATTTTCATTCACTAAATGACGAAGCTTTTTACGCCCTCGATACAAATAATTATCAATTTCTTTACTCGTGAGTTTTGTGCGCTCTGCGATTTCCAGAGGAGATAAATCACAAAAGATTCGCCAAAACAATAATTGACGTGTGGGCTCGTCAAACGTCAAAATCAAGTTATACAGTTCTTGCCATGCTTCTTTCTCATCAAGTTCATCACTAATCAGTTGTTGTGCATCTTCATTTATTTCCGTCAATGGTTCTTGTTTAAATTTTTGGACTTTTTGCCATTTATTTCTGGTCATACTCTTTGTCATAATACACAAATAAGTTTTCAGACTACCTTTTTCTGGATTAAATTTTTCAGGATGTTGCCAAAATCGTAAGAAAACATCACTGATTATTTCTTCCAGATCCATGTTATTATGAACACCACTGCGAGCACCCACTGCCCATAATAATTTACTATAAGCTGTAATTAGATAATCGAATGCATCATCATCACGTTTTTTTAATCGTTGATAAAAAAGTTCATTTTCGATTTCTTCCATTTCTCCACCACCTACGCTAGTACTTTTCAAGAACACTATTAGCACACACTTCACTATCTTGTCCTATTCTCTCCTATAAAAAAACGAAATCAATCATTATTTTGATGAATACACTCGATGGAACTAGTTCTTTTTTCTATTAAGTTAACTGACTTTCTCAAAATATAACGCTTCACATAAAAGAGCTCTCCCAAATTCAACATATCTTCATCATCAACATTTTTGATTTCACATATAGTACAAATCATAAGGAACAATTTCCTCGCATAAAAATAAATTTTTCTAAATCATCGTCATTCACTTCTAATACTCATCATACCCAGTTATGTACAAAAATTCCCCAGTATATTTAAGTGCAATCATACGAATAAAAAGCCAACCAGGAATTACCATTCGCGCTAAAATTTCAACTACTACCTCTTAAAGAACATCCTCACTTCACACAAAAAGGGGCTGGGGCAAAAATAGTCTAAATAGAAAAAAAGCCTAAACTTCGTTTTTGAAAACGGTGATTTTAGGCTTTTTTGAATTGAAAAATGTGTTAAGAACAACTGGATTTTTCGTTTTGTCCCAATCCCTTTTCTTTTAACGGCAATCAAGCAAGCTGAAATGCACACCACGTCCTTGATTCTTTCCATTATATTTGAGTAATGGTTTCTCAAGGGCGAAAAAACGGGCTGAAGCTACTGCTACTCCATGGTTTACAAAAATTTCTACAGCGGATCCATCAATCATCAACTGAATTTCTTTCAATGGTTCATCTAAATGGTAATGACGAAATTCTTTTTTGCCGTCTTCCCAATTCGTTCGACTCAATTCCATCAGCGATTTTTTAGCATCAAATAGTAAAGAAAAACCAGTCGTTACTTCTACTTGGAAATCTTCAGCAAAAGAGTCAAAGGTCATAAGAATTTCTGAACCAAATTTCGCCAAAGGACATTTCCAGTCTCCCATCAACCCAAAAGTAGACTCTTCTCCGCGCAACTGTTGTAATTCTCGGATGGGTCTTTGATAAAGCCGACCTTCATGGAAGTTCAATTCACGAGGAATCGTTAAACAATGCACCCACTTTTCTGCAACTGTTGGTTGTGCTTGTTCCTTTTCAGGTGGCATTACGCCCATCCAACCATAGAGTATGCGTCGTTCATCAGCTGTTTCAAACGTTTGAGGTGCATAAAATTCAAATCCCCAATCCATTTCTACCAACTTATTTTCTGAAGCAATCTGCCATTCTTTCGTCAGTGGCAGATAGACCGTTTGATGAATATTTTGATACTGTTCTCTCTCCGCCGTCAATCCTTGTGGCGAATAAAGTAAGAGTTCTTGACCATCCACCTGAAAAAGATCAGGGCATTCCCACATGTAGCCTCTCTGAGAGATCTTATCCATTTCATTTGAATCAAAAAGTTCGCCATCAAATTGCCACTTTTTAAAGTCAGCGGACGAGTAACAGAGAATTGTTCCTTGCTCTGCTAAAGTTTGAGCCCCGAGCACTAAACGCCATCGATGTGTTTCATTATCAAACCAGACTTTTGGATCACGCACATGACGTGTATACCCTTGCGGATGTTCAAAAAGCGGGCCTAACTTTTTAAAATCTACACCGTTTTCTGAAACTGCCCAACACTGAAAACTACTTCGACTTCTATCAGGGTTAATCACATTTCCAGTATAGAATAAGTATAATTTGCCATCTTTTTCAATCGCTGATCCAGAATAAATTCCGTCTTTGTCATAAGGCTCGCTAGGAACCAATGCCACCGGCAAACGTTTCCAGTGAATCATGTCCTGAGAAACAACATGTCCCCAGGATTTATAATCATGTGAGCAGTCTTTGGAATTCCATTGATAAAAGAGATGATACGCTCCTTGATATTCAATCAATCCATTGGGATCATTCAGTAACCCTTCTTCTGGTGTACAATGGAAACTCAATGGATAACGGCTGTCCTTTACTCTACCATCTAACATCTAACTTTCACTTCCTTACTAAAGCCAATTGTCTATGCTTGTTCTAGCTCTTCTTCCATTTTTTCTTGGTAGCCAAACAAGTACGTCAAGACAAAAGCTACACTGATTGCTAAGATATTTACAAATAAATAAGGCAATAATTGACCGTTTAAATAAAGCAACGTTCCCGGAATAACTGTAATTGCCATTCCAGTACCAGCCAATTGCAACAAACTAGCTGCAAAACCACCCACAGCGCCACCAATCAGCCCCATGATAAATGGTTTTACATAACGTAAATTTACCCCGAAGATTGCAGGTTCTGTTATACCTAAAAAGGCTGATAAAGCAGAAGGAAAACATAATGCCTTTAATTTTTTCGATTTCGTTTTGAAGCCAACCGCTAAAGTTGCGCCACCTTGTGCTGCAATAGAACAAGTAATAATTGCATTAAATGGGTTCACACCTGTATTTGCCAATAGCTGGACTTCTAAGAAATTAAAGATGTGATGTACACCAGTTACGACGATTAATTGATTTAAAAAACCAATAATCAAACCAGCTAAACCAAATGGTAAAGCCAAAACAAATTCTGTGCCATTCAAGACCACCGTTTCAAAAGAATGAAAAATGGGGCCAATTACCATCAAGGATAGTAAGCTCATGACTAATAATGTAACAAAAGGTGTGACTAATAAATCAAAGGTATCTGGTACGGATTTATGCAATCTTTTTTCCAATTTTGAACCCAAGATGCCGGCAATAAAGGCTGGTAAAACAGTTCCTTGATACCCCACAATCGGAATAAAATTAAGTAACATAATCGGTGTAGCATCTCCAGAGGCTACTGCATAAGCGTTTGGTAAAGCAGGATTAACCAACATTAGTCCTAAAACTATCCCAATGATTGGACTACCACCAAAGACTTTAAATGTTGACCAAGCAACTAAAGCTGGTAGAAAGGCAAACGCTGTATCAGTTAAGACTTGCGTGTATAAAAGAAAGTCCGAATTGATTGCATCAGGTGTCATACCAAACAGTTGCAAAATTTGAGGCTGAGTAATCAATCCACGGAGTCCCATAAACAAACCAGTTGCAACTAAGACAGGAATAATCGGTACGAAGACATCTCCAAACGTACGAACCATTCGTTGAAAAGGATTTGCATTTTTTGTTGCTTCTGATTTCATTTCAGCTGTGGACGTTTCATGAGCGCCTAAACCGATAACCTCGTCATAAATTTTATTAACAGTTCCCGTTCCAAAAATAATCTGATATTGTCCGGAGTTAAAAAATGCTCCTTTGACTTTTGGAATGTCTTCTACCTTTTTTTTATCGATTTTACTTTCATCGTTGACCATCAATCGTAATCGAGTTGCACAATGCGCAACGCTTTGAATATTTTCTGCACCACCAACGGCATTAATCACTTCTGCTGCAATCTCTCGGTTTTCCATTTTGTTCTTCCTCCTCATTTTTATGGAACCGTTCCCGTTTTTGCTTAAAAAAATAATAAATAAAAACTCAACCCTTTATGGAACCGTTCCCCTAATAACAAAAACAGCGTAACACGTAGATGTATGCGCTGTCAACTACTTTTTAACAGCACATACACTATTTCTGATAATCATTGTCGTATCAACAATTGTTTGTCGCGCAATCTCATTTCCTTGTAAAAGCTCAATCATTAAACACGCTGCTTTCTCACCGACAAGTTGATGGTGAAAGTCAACTGTCGTTAACGGTGGATAGAGGTACTCACCAAAGGAGTAGCCGCCAAATCCAGCAACCGAAAGTTCGACACCAATAGCGATATTCAATTGGTTTGCAGCTTTGATTACCCCCATCGCCATACTATCTGTCGCACAGATAATCAAACTGGCATTCTTTTGAGGTAGCAATTCTAATCCTAACTGATAATTATCTTCTGGATAAAAAGTTGAAGGAACGATCTGAGGTGTGATTCCATTTTCAAGAAAAGTTGTCACAACCCCTTGTTTTCGATTGATTCCGACTGACAAATCATTTTCTGGTACACCGACATATAATACTTCTTTGTGACCATATTCCAACAAAGCTTGAGCAAGATTCACACCTGCTTGATAATTGTCATGGTCTACGGAATAGACCGCTTCATTAGATTGCCCGACAAATAAGATTGGCACGTCGATTGAATTCGCTACTTTGATGTGTTCTTCCGTAATTTCGGTTGCCAATAAAATAATACCAGCTACTTTGTTTTGCACTAGACTGTAGATACTCTCAATCTCGCGTTTGATTGCCAATTCAGTATTAGAAATCAGCATTTGAAATCCATTTTTCCGTGCAACCTCATCAATCCCATTCAAAATTGCCATGATTGATGGCGAAGTTAATCGCGGGGAAATCACTCCGATAAAATTACTTTTTTGAATCTTTAGATTACGGGCAAATTCATTAGGTGAATAATTATATTTACTGATGATTTTTTCGATTTTTTTTGCTGTTGCTTCACTAACATATCCGTTATTTAAATAACGAGAAACCGTGCTCTTCGAGACTCCGGATTCTTTAGCAATCTGTTTGATAGTAACCATTATTTCTCCTTATTCCTGTTTTTCTTTATGATACCATAAGAATGATTGATCAAATCACTTAGATTGTCATTTGTTTGCCTAAAAAATTTTATGCCAAACCTAAATAGTTTCCATCCTATACTATTTTTTTGTCCAGAGTACATAATAAAAGAGCCTACCGCATTTGCAATAGGCTCTTCTCTTATTTGATAAAAGCTTGAATTACTACTGAAGGATTTTTCCCGTTATTCTTAAAGGATACGTTCTGGCAATTATCTGGAATAATAAAGGTTTCACCGTAATGAATAGTGATTGGAACGAATTCACCATCATCACTGAATAACTCAATGGACTCCCCTTCAACCAAACAAAGCATATTTACCGAATCATGTGCTTCTAGCTTTATTTCACCTGTAAACGTATGTCGTCGAGTCTCAATAAATTCTAAGTCGCATAGCCCAGTTTTTTCGACAAGAGCTTGCTCGTTGCTTGAAAGAATCTCATTTGGTGAAAAAAGATTCGCTCGAACATAATCCTCATCAAATCGACGATCGACATTTTTTCGTCCATGTTCTAAATGAATTGGTCGAGGTTTACCGTCTAACCCCAAACGACCCCAATCCCAAAGTTTAAACGTGAAGATATATGGAGTAGCACTGATTTCAAGTACAACCGCGTTTGTGCCACCACAATGAATTGTTCCTGCAGGAATCGAAAAATGGTCGTGTTTTTGAACAGGAAAATGATTAATATACTTGGTATCATCAAATCTATAGTTGCTATCTTTACTGGCCTTTTCTAGTTCGTTAAACAGCTCGTCTATGTCAGTATTATTTTTTAGCCCAAGATAGATTGAAGCATCTTCCTTCGCATCTAAAATATAATAGCTTTCGTTTTGCGTATAAACCATCCCAAACTTTTCTTGAATGTATTCCACCTTAGGATGAACCTGCAGGCTTAAATTTCCGCCGCCCATTGTATCAAGGTAGTCAAAGCGGATTGGAAATTCTGTGCCAAATAAAGCATATACGCGTTCACCCAACAGTTGGCTTGGGTAATTTCGTACGAGATTGATTGCCGGCATTTCATATTGCGCATTTTCTAATTCAAAAATTAAACTGTTTTCTTCTGGCACTCCATCAAATGCCCAGCCATAATTTGGGATTTCATCTGGAAGCTCAAATTTTTCTTTCATCCATTGCCCACCCCATGGACTTTGATCAAAGTAGGGCACTAAGCGAAATGGTCGCTGTACAGCTTTTTTTTGAATTGTTTCGTACGTCGCACGATCAATCATTGTCCACTTTTCATTTTTTGTACCATCAATATAAAAATCCGTTTGTGAACGCAACTGACTTTTTAGTTTGTCCGCAATTCGCCATTCAAAAAAATAGCCTCGTTTAAATTTCTTGAGCGCATCTGTTTCAGGCTCCGCCAACCAGTTGTTCAACCCTTTTCTGAATCGTTTTTGGATTTCCCAACGCGTGATGTCGAAATAAACAGTTATGTCAGGTGAAGAAGCTACCAAAGCAGCCCCTACACCCCATACAATAACTAATCCATTTGTTGCTTTGATTTCCTGTTGTACTTCAGTAATTGCGGAACAATCAAAATAATCGTTCATTTCTGCATGGGTCATCAAGCCGAAGACACGATCTTCTGTCAACTCTTTTGCCAACTCACAATTGATTTCTTTTCTTGGTCGAGTACATATTTCACTGTGAATCACCTTCTCTGGTACAAGTTCAGCCACCAGTTGATTTAAAAGTTGCTGATCTATTCCCGGGTATGTCTCGAAACAAATGATCTGTGCGTTTTTTTTAGTTATCTGTTCTTTTAAACTTGCAACAATCTCAGTGATTCCGACCGCTGCTGCAGCATGTTCTTGTACCTTGATTGTTGGTCTTAAATCGTAGGTCATGATTCCTTAACTCCCTTACTTATTTTAGACAAAGTGTTAGAAAATCTTTTGCTCCTAAAGTTTGTCCTTGAACGAAATCATTCAACACATTTTCTGCTAAATCGACAACCTTAACTGAGTCAAATCGATCCAAGTTCATTAATTTGATGGCTTCGTCTGTCTCATTTGGATTGAACAAGCGAATAATCATCCCATCCCCTGCCCACTCTTTTTTAGCAGTACTCATAAACAACTGTTTATTTTCTAATTTCAGCAATGAATCTTCGCTAGGAACAACGTTAGTTAGCGGTGGAATATTAAAACGATCTACCCGATTCAAATAAGAATTCAAGCTTTGTACTTGATAAAAATCTTGCGTTGTAAATAATTTTTTCGAAATTTCATAGGCTTCAGTTGGATCAAAGCGTCCTTCCCCAAAACTTACGAAATAGTCAAATGACATTTCCGTCAGCATCTGTCCATCTGGTGTTTCAACCACCATATTATTAATTCCAGAAGCACGTCCTGGACGCCATGCAAGATCATCTCGACCTAACAACCCATTGCTACGGAATAAAGTTACTGACAATCGTTCTTTTTCAGGTTCCACTTGATATTCTTTTATCATTCCTGTGTGGAAAGTAAAATGTGCCTTTTCATCAGATAACGCAACAAAACTTTCTAATGGATAGATTGGCATTGGCTTTTCAACAAATCCTAATTCACGCCAATTTTCTTGATATGGATTAGTACTCAAACGTTCTAACGCTGAATACCCTTGATCTGCATGGTGTTTTGCTAAATCTGTAACACCTGTTTTCCAGTTAACACGGACACGATGATCTAATACTTGATTATTCATTTGGTGAGTGATTCGGATAAAGTTTTCACCTGTGTAAAGCGAGACTTTCGTTTGGATAACAAACTCTACTTTTTCAGTTGACCGTTTTTCACCAGTTAATTTTGCTGGCAATTTCACTGTATGCGTTAACTCCACAGATTGACACAAGTCATTCTTAGTTACAGTACCTCTCTCATAGTCACTAATGATGATTGCTTCATCACCACTTTTTAACGGTGAGTAATCAAAAGAATCTCCTGCATCCGCAGTATCATCAAAATGGAATGGGTCTTCTATTCTTTCTCCCGTTTGTAAATTTTCAATCACTAGGCGGTCAGCAAAATTAAATTTGAACGACTCGTTTTCAATGGAAGTTGTAGCTGATTTTTCCGTTGTACCGATTGTTACTCCTGATTGGTCCTCCATTAGGAGAGTAGTGTATCCCATCGCAGGAACTGAAACGTCTTTCAACAAAATAGTTGAGCGATAATACGGAGGGACCTCTTCTTCTTTCTCCCCTTTTGACGTCACAATGATTCTTTTACCTCCATCGAGACTGATTTGTTCTTTGACTACATATTCAATTGCTTCACCCGTCACCGTTCTGATACCAAAAGACGGTTTTGAACTAAACAGGACTAATTCACGTGTAAAAGTTTGTGTTTTGATATCTGTGTTAAATAACGTTACGACATCTTCTGTTCCTAATTGGCTACTGATAGCTCCTACCAGTTGACGCTTGACTAAATTGATCAAGTCTTTTACTTGACGTAAAGCACTGGTTAAGCGAACAACGATATCATGGTTCGCATCATCCGAATTTGATGCACCAATGCCGTTGTGGGCTTGACTATCAAAGATTTTTTTCCAAATTTGATCCAACCAATTTTGCGGGAACTTGATTCCGTGCTGTTGACCAATCAAACATAATGGTTCTAGTTCATGGATCAGCAGTTCCTCAACTTCAAAATTCAAACGTTTAATATCATAACGCTCGGAACGACATGTATTATGAATACGTGATTTTTGACAAGCGAGCAATTCCCCAGAAATCGTGTCAGGGAAATTATTTTCATCCCAAGCAGCTGCCATAAAGGTTTCATAATCACTAAGTAGGAATTCATATGCTGAATCTAATTCATTTAATTGTTTCACTGTCTCAGGAAACGCTTGATTGATAATGACTTGGTCACCACCAGCCGGCAGCAAAATAGCATTGGTATCCTGATTTTTCCTTGCTAGCTCATCCAGAATAGGTAATAAACGTTGATTGACATAGTTCTCTTCTGTTGTTAAAAATTTTCCCGGACCGTAACCATAAAAAATATTATTTGTTTTAATTGTCTCTTTGTTAGGAGCTTCCCACAAAAAGTTCAAGTTCTTTGCAACCTGTTCGTTATAAACACCTCGTTGAAAAATGGAATAATCCATGCCAAAACGAGAGTAAATTGATGGTAAATAAGCATGTTGCCCAAAAATATCTGGTGCATAACCGATATTCATGGAATGGCCAAAGCTTTCTGCATATTTCACTCCATACAATAAATTACGAATAACGGACTCAGTCATCCCAAGCAATGCATCTGCCTGAGTGTACCAAGGCCCAATGAAAAGGCGCTTCTTTTCGACAAGAGCTAACAAACGCTCTTTATTTTCTGGACGAATTTTCAAATATTTTTCAACAATAGAAAATTGCCCATCAAAAGAGTAACAAGTGAATGCCGGATCATTTTCTAATGTGTCAATTAAATAATCAAGATTTTCTACTAAAATAATATCGGAATCTTCTTGTGTGAAATACCACTCATGATCCCAATGTGAATGTGCCACTACGAATACTGTTTTTGTCATTAGTTTCCCCTACTTTTAAGCTTTTTTCGCTTCTTTTTTCTTAATCAAATAAAATCGAATAAAGATATTTCCTAAGGCGATGAATAAAACGCCGGCAATCAAACCGACAGCATATGCCCAAAAGTTCTCAACCAGTGGCCAACCCCAAACTGCAGGAAGTGGATACCACTGAACTGCTCCTAAAACAACAGCTAAAACTGCCCCAATCGATGCGCCAATCATATTGATAGGAATCGTGATCAATGGATTTTGCAAAGCAAACGGAATTGCGCCTTCACCAATTGCTAGAAAACCAAGAACCAATGATGTTCGGCCTGTTACGCGTAAATTATCATCAAATACACGACGACCAACGATATATTTATCTAAAATAGTTGCTAAACCAATACCGATTGGTGGAATTACGATCGCTAATACTCTTGGTGTCAATGGGAAAATTTGATCAGCTGCCATTCCGATTGCAACTGCACCGGCTGCTTTATTCACTGGCCCGCCTAAGTCAAACGCTGTTAAGCAAGCAATGATTGTTGAAAGCACTACTTTACCAGAATCTTGATATTGCATAACCATCTGCTGTAGCCAACCATTCAATCCACCAAATACTGGGTCGACCAAGAGATAATTGACAAAGAAGACTGCCAAAATGGATAGACCAGGAATAATCAACATTGGTTTCATCGCTTGTAAATTCTTGTGTAATTTCACATGTTCATTCAAGAATTTGCAAACATAGCCGGAAACTGCTCCTAAGATCAATGCGCCAAAGAAGCCAGAAGGAATGCCACCTTCTACACCCCATAAAGTTTGATGTAACCCTGCGGCAAATGCACCACCAATAAAACCAGAAGCTAGTGCTGGGCGATCAGCAATTGAATACGCCATAAATGCTGTGAAAATTGGATACATAAAACGCATCGTCATGTTTCCCGTAAGCCCAATATAATGAAGCAAGACAATGAGTTGATTTGCATTTGTAGCCATTTCGGCGTTACCGATTTCTTTACTCAATCCGAAGAAACTAGCACCAATTTGCGAAATCCCAATCATTACACCTGCCGCAACTAAGATTGGAATCATGTATGAAATACCAGTCATAACTGCTTGCATCAATGTACTCATTACGGAAGCTTTTTTTGGTCCATAACTAGCATCACTACTAGACAGATCGTCGGCTGCTTTGACTCTACCGTCGGGTGTCGTAATCAATCGATCAATCATCGCAGGTCCATGTTTCAATGGTTCTGCAACTTTTGTTTGAATATAGGGAAGCCCCTTAAAACGTTCCTTACCTTTTGGTGCAATATCCGTTGCGAAAATTATGCCATCTGCAGCTTGAATCATCTCTGATGTAATTCCGTCTTCGATGCCATTAGCACCTTGTTTCTCTACATGGATCGTGATTCCTTTTTCTTTAGCCGCTTTTTGTAATGCTTCAGCTGCCATATAAGTATGGGCAATGCCGGTCGCACACGCAGTTACAGCTAAGATGTTTTTCGCTGTCATTGGGACTACTTCCTCCATTTCGCTGTTTTGATTCGATAATAATTGCAGTATTTCTGTTTTTGTCCTTGCTTTTTTTAGTTGGTCTACTAAGACAGGATCCATTAATTTCACGCTTAGCTCAGATAAAATTTTCAAGTGAGTTTGTCCTTTTTCAGCGTCTGGAATGGCTAGCAAGAAAATCAGCTCAACTTGATTTGATGGGTCAATTGACGGCCAAGCTCCTGCCGGCATCGCTTTGTCCAAAGTAGCAATGGCTACGGCTGCTTTTGAAACAGTTGTTGATTTACCATGTGGAATAGCAAAACCATTCTCCATTCCAGTTTCAGAAATAGCCTCTCTTTCACGGACAGCTGCTAAAAAAGCTTCCTTATCAGTAACGATGTCATTACGAACAAAAGCATCAATCAAGTGATCGAAGACTTCCGCTTGCGTTTGCCAACTTTGATGAATAAAAATCAATGATTCATTTGTAATACTACTTAAATCCATGTCCTATTCCTCCATTTTTTGATAGTTGAAAAGCAGTAATAAAAATTTCAGATACCAATTCAGCAGCATTTTTCAAGGTTGTTGCTTTCTCCATCGCATCCGTTAAAGAAATTGGCTTTGTTTGAATCGAAAAAATGCCAGAAAATGACGAAGATTCATTATTAGTTATACTTTTTTTGCCACAAATAGCAATCACTGGTTTCTGATACTTCTTAGCTAGTTCTGCGATAGCAAAAGGTACTTTACCAAACAAACTCTGTTGATCGATACTTCCCTCTCCGGTCACCACCACATCTGCTGTTTTCAGCCTGTCTTTAAAGTCAATCAACTCCGTAACCAATTTAAATCCTGCGTCCATTTTTGCTCCAAGAATAGCCAGTGCTCCTCCCAAGCCGCCGGCAGCTCCTGCACCTTGCAAAGTTGCTAAATCAATGTTTAATTCTTTGAGAATCGTTTGACTCAATTTTTCTGCATTTGCATCTAATTGCCGTATCTGTTCGGCTGTTGCGCCCTTTTGTTGAGAAAACACTTGAAATGCCCCTTGATTACCAAAATAAGGATTGGTTACATCATTTGCCACAATAATTGGTATGTTGGGGAATCTGATTGTTGAAATTTCAATTTCGCTGGCATCCAGTAATAAGTTTCCCTCTTCTAAATCGTTTTGTTGCCTGTCAAGAAATGTCGCACCAAATTCTTTCAGCAATCCCAAGCCACCATCAGTAACGCCCGATCCGCCCAATGTGATAATCACTTTTTGAAAACCACGTTGCTCTATTTCTTTAATCAGTAACCCGAGCCCTTTTGACGAAGCTGCTTTGACTGTTTCAGCACTTGGTTTAATCAAGTCCAAACCCATCGTATCAGCAGACTCAATTAGTGCCTGCCGTTTTCCCTCTGCTCTAAAACTAAGCACTTTGGCATTGATTGGTTTTCCCATTAGATCAATCGTTGGTATTTCTAAAATTTTCCCGTTTAAAGAATGCTGAACACTTGCTAATGTACCTTCGCCACCATCTGCAATCGTAATTTCTGTTGTACTTTCCACAAAATCAAGTTGATTCAATTTTTCAGCAACAGCACGATTCAGTTCAATTGAGCTAGCACTTCCTTTGAAGATATCAATAGCTATGAGAACCTTCATTGTTGTTCACCAACTTTGATCCAAGCAATGCCGTATGGTGCTAATCTAAAATTGTTGTCCACTTCTGTCTGAGTTAGAACATTGATTCCATTTAAGCCTTCGACTATTTTTTCAGTACCAGTTACATTGGTCAAAGAAATAATTTCAGAGCCATCTTTAGCCGTTCGTTTGAGTGCAAACACTTGCTCATCTAAATGTAGTACTTCCTGTTCCCCATACGGAGAAAATGCTTCATAATTCTGACGCTCTTTCAGCAGTCTCGTGATTCCTTCATAAACTGTTTTGCGATAAGAATCTATGTCTAATTTCGTAGCTAATTGTTTTGTCTCAATTTTTTGTCGATTGATTCGCCGATTAATACCTGATTCCTCAACACCTTGTAAATCCCCACGCGAACCAAAGATAGAATGATAATAAATTGCGGGGACGCCTACAAAGGAAAGCAAAATATTGTGTGCGGCAATCAACTTTTTGGCTGCGAGTTGATCTGTATCTTCTGACGAACGTAACGCATCGCCATAATTGATATTCAATTCATAAACTGTTTGTGACCCATCAGGATTACTCTTATACGAAACTTTCCCTTGATTGTTCAACACTCGTTCAACAATTGTTTCTCGCTCGGTATCATCTAGGATTCCTTCCACTGGTCGCATCCCAATCCCATCATGTGAAGCCAAAAAATTAAAGAACGTTGCTTCATCTGAAAGAGCATGGATTGTGCTCGCCCACTCAGCTAACTTTTGTGTATTCTCTTGAATAAACGAAAACAGAACTAACGGCGGCAATGGAAACTGATACACTTGATTCGCTTCATTATGACCATCACCTAGATACGAAATGTTCTCTTTGTGAGGGACATTTGTTTCAGTAATAATTTGTGTATTTGGTGAAAAGTGATTCAAGAGTGTTCGCCACATTTTTACGATTTCATGTGTTTTGGGTAAATGCATACAAGTCGTTCCCGAATCTTTCCATAAGAAACCAATGGCATCTAAACGAATGGACGACGCACCACGAAACGTATATTCAAGTAAGACTTCGGACAAACGTGCTAACATGATTGGATCTTTTGGATTGACATCCACTTGATCATCACTAAATGTGGTCCAAACCTTCTTCTTTTCTCCTTTATCAGTTGAATACTCATGGAACAACGGAGAAGTTCTTGGTCTAGTAACATTTGTGGTATCAAACTCTTCTTGATACTCAACAAAACTTTGTTCAAAACCTATGTCATTGTTTAAAAACTTTTTGAACCATTCACTCTTAGCTGACATATGGTTAGCAACAAAGTCATACATCAAACGTTTCTTCTGCGCTAACTTTTTGATGTCATCCCAATCACCCAGCGCTGGATTGATTGTTAAATAATCCGTCACAGAAAAACCATCATCTGAGGTAAATGGAAACATAGGTAGCAAATGAACATCTGTGATACTGCCATCCAGATATGTCTGGACTACCTCCCTTAACACTTTTAGTCCTTTTTCATTACCATGTTGAAAACTATCACCATAAGTGATTAGGTATGCATTTGATTGATCGATTGCTGGATTTTCAGTAAATTTTTTCGTAGCGTATTTTTCTAATAAATCAGTAAAAAGTTGATTCGCTTGATCGAGATCTTGCTTACTTGTGTATATTTTTTCTAGATGTGTTGCTATTTTTTCTGTTATCATAAATCCACCTCAACAAATAATTAAAAGCCCTTTCATTTATTACAAACACAGTTATATCACTAAACCGTATTAAAAAAAGTTCAGAAAGCGTATAATTATACGCCAAGGGGGAGATACAAGATGGGTGCTATTGAAAATTATTTTGTAACTGATATTGGAAATCTATCTGAAACTGAGAAATATGTTTTTTATTATTTGGACGAACATCCTAATCTAGTAAAAAAACTTACTTTATCTGAAATTGCTGAGAAATTAAACACATCAAATACCACGATTATTCGAATGACCAAAAAACTTGGGCTAGATGGCTTTTCCAATTTTAAATACTTAGTAGAAAGAATTGTCAGCGACACACAAATTGTTCCGCAAAAGGATCTGGCTGAACGATACCGCTCTTATCTAGATGCGGTGATAACCGGTACCGATTTAGACAAATTAACGTACATTGCGCAAAAAATCCATGGCGCTTCCACACTCTATGTTGCCGGCGTTGGCATAACAAAGCCGATTGCAGAGTACGTCGCCAAGCGATTTTTACAGCTAAATAAGTCCACACTTTATACCTATGAATCACATCTGATTGAGTTGATGCCAACGTTTACCAAAAAGGATGATATTGTTCTCTTTTTATCGATGAGCGGTGAAACAAAAACAATTATTCAAGCCGTAAAAAAGATGAACTACGTTGAACGAGTTGATCTTTTTTCTATTACGAATAATGGTAATAGTACGCTAGCTAAGTTAACTGATGTTACGCTAAGCTCTTCCATGCCAACAAATATTTATGAAAACTATGACATTACTTCTCGCTCTGCACTAATGCTTCAAGCTGATTTATTGATTGAAACTTATTTGGGGCTTTATTTTTAATTATTGAGAGTTAGTCTAGATTCCTTTCATTAATCAATAAAGTTATCTACTGAATAAAATTCCCACGAAAAAGATAGGCGTTACCTAGCTTTTTCGTGGGGAATTTAAGAAATTACTTTTTATTCACTGACCTCCGCTAAAATTTCTTCCTTACATGTTCAATTGTTTATGCAATAAATCTTTTACTCTTTGGACTTCTTCTTCTGGTATTCTTTGATAAGATATTCCATCATTTCCAGTGATTCCATCTCCCGTAAAGCCCTCACCTTGGACTTGTTCACTTTCAATAGTTGTTAAGCAAGAATAATAACCTGTTAAGATTTTTTGCATTTGATCGAAGGTCAGATCCGTCTTCCCATTCTCTCCAATACCGTCCATAATTTTCTGATAACTAAAAACGCTTTTCGTTGATAACATTTTGTCGATCAACAATTCCATTACTTCTCGTTGTCTACCTTGACGCCCATAATCACCTGTAGGATCTTCATAACGCATTCGCGAATATTGTAAGGCTTCCCAGCCATCCAAATGTTGCTTTCCTTTTGGAAAATCAATTCCTTCAGCCGAAAAAGCAAAATCATTATCCACAGTGACTCCACCCACTGCGTCTACCAGTGTCTGCAACCCGTCCATATTGACCGACACATAGTGATGAATTGGAATGTCTAAAAACTTTTCAACCGTATTCATAATCATTTCTGGTCCGCCAATTGAATGTGCATGATTGATTTTATCCTCGTAATCTGCTCCAACGATTTCCACAAACGAATCTCGTGGAATACTGACTAAAGTTGTCTTCTTTGTCTGATTATTCAAGGTTGCCACCATAATTGTATTTGCCCTGTAGTCGGTTTTTCTTTTCGAATCATTCGCAATTCCCAACAGCAAAATACTCATTGGTTCTGAAGCTTCTGGTGCCTTTGTATTTCCTTTTCGTTCAACGGGCGAATACATTGAGTCTGCCATCTTTTGACTACTGTGATAAAAGCGCAAAGCAAAGACACTCAAACCAGAAACAATGATAACTAGAACAGTAACAAGACTTAGTAAAATTTTTTGCCACGTTGAAAAATGACCTTTTTTAGTTTGTTGAATAGTTAATGTTTCTTGTCGCAAGTATGGATAAAAAAGTCCGGCTGTTCCAAAAGTAGTACCGTATCCAAGCAACAATCCAGTAAAAACATCACTGAAATAATGGACACCCAAATAAATGCGACCACCAGCAATCATAACGAATAAGAAACAGAAACCCAGCTTGATTGATAGAGGAATCTTTTGACTACTGAAAGCATAAACCACAATCATGGAACAAATAAATGTCATGATCAACGCAGAGTGGCCACTCGGAAAACTATAAGAAGAACGTGCAAGATATTGTAATTGATCTGGGCGTGCCCTTTGGATCAACTGTTTTAAGACATAACCAATACCACTAACCAATATAAGATTTCCAAAACACCAGATTGCTAATGATTTGCGATTCGTTTTTAGTAAGAAAATTGCTATTACACCAAAAATGAGTACCATTGGAACAATTGTTGCCACTTTCGCTAACATGCCTACAAAAACAGTTACATAAGTATTGTCTGGTAATCGATATTGGATGAAGATTTGATCCACATGATTAAGCCATGATGCATTCATCATAACCCCTGTTGTAACAATGATTAGTAAAATCCATGCAACAGTGCTATTTAAAAACAATTTCTTTCGCATAAAGTATCCTCACTTTTTATTCTTTTATTTTGTTCATAACAAGCTCTTTTTTCTTGAATCCCATCGTGACGCCCAGCCCAATTCCCAGCACAATCAACGAAGTGCCGCCTTGGCTTAAAAAGGGTAATGGAATCCCAGTTAGTGGTAAAATACCAATTGCTGCGCCGATGTTTTCAAAAATTTGAAACATCAATCCAAAAACAAACGCCACTGCAAGGTAAAGGTTCGCTTTATTATTGGTTCTCAAAGCCGCAGAAAGTATTTGATAAAACAAATAGAAATACAGAAAAACGACGAATGCCGCGCCCATAAAACCAAAGCCCTCACCAACTACAGTGAAGATCATATCTGATTCTCGAACTGGCACATACACAGAGATTCCGCTAATCCCACGTCCAAATAATCCACCGCTACCAATCGCATAAAGACTTTGAACTTGCTGATATGCAATCGTGTCACTATATTGAAATGGATCAATCCAAGCACGAACACGGTCTAATTGATAGGTCTTAAAATGTAAGGAATAAAGTAACTTGTTTCCCCATTCGCTGAACACCAGAACTAACAATGTACTACCTAATGTTGCACCGATACCTGTAATAATCGTCAAAATTTTCCAATGCACGCCAGCAATAATAAACAACGCACCTAGGATTGCAATAAAGACTAAACTCGTTCCAAAATCTCGCTGCATAAACATCAACAAAAAGGTTGGCAAACTGTACATAGCAATCTTGACTAAATAACGCAAATCACTTTTCAAGTCTCTAGTTAAATTTTTTTGAGACGATTCCATTTCATAACTAACTGTCAGCCGTACCATAAAAAGAATAAAACTTAGTTTCATCAACTCAGAAGGCTGAAAAGAAAACGAGCCAATTCGCAACCACCGTTTTGTGTTTGTTAAAGCATACATTGCTGGATCATAAAACCAGTATAAGAGAGCCATTAATCCAAGTGATAACACATACAAAATCGGTGCATATCTTAGTAAGGTTGATACAGGAATCCTGCTGGTGACAACTAGCAGGATAAACGAGACAAGACAAAAAATCGTTTGCTTTAGAATAACACGCCTGACATCAACCCCATCCAAATCAGCAGCTATCGCTTGCACTCCTATACTCATCAAATAAAAAATGAAAATCGGCAAAAACAGAGAATAGTTAAACTCGTTGCTCAAACGCTTGATCATTTACACTTACCTCCGAGGAAAATTTTAGGCAGATTCCTAAAGCAATCGATAAGAACAAATAACTTGTTCCTCCGTAACTGATAAACGGTAGTGGAATTCCAGTCATCGGAATCAGCCCTAAGATACTTGCAATATTGATACTCGTTTGTAAGAGCAACAAAGTGCCAACGCCAAAATAAATCAGACTAATTTGTTGACTGGTTTCTTTTGCTGCTAACATAAACAATCGAAGAATGATTAAAAAAAGAAGTCCTAAAACAATTAGTCCGACGATCATTCCCAGTTCTTCTACTAAAATCGAATAAATAAAATCTGTTTCTGCCACTGGTAGATAACCTTTTTTTGTAATACTATTTCCTAACCCTCGACCAAAGAAGCCACCATTATATAACGCATAATAGGAGTTACTCATCTGAAATCCTTTTCCATACGGATCTAAAAATGGATCTCTCACTAACTGAATACGGTCATAGGTATGCATGAACAAATTTGGTAAAAGATCATGATTACCTAGAAAAAGGATCATTCCACCTACCACTGCAACTCCTGCAATTGTTGCTAGAAAAAGGCCAATTGAAACTTGATAAGGCAATTGTGCTGTTGTAATGATTACTAGTGCGATTCCCCAAAGAATGATTGCTCCTGTCACTTTTGGTTGAAATAAAATCAATAGTCCACTAAATAAAACTAAAACATAAGGTACCCACATTTCCTTCTTCGTCCGTTCAATCCGAAAAAAATACGCCAGATAAAGAATCAATGCTACATTCGTTATTTCAGAAGGCTGAAATTGAATACCAGCTAATGAAACCCATCGCTGTGCTCCGTTGATATTTACGCCAATGACATAAACCAAAATCAAACTAACGATTCCCAAGCCTAGCAGACTTTTGGCAAGGAATCCTTTTAATAAAATTTTCTTTTTTAGCCGATAGATTCCCGCAATCACAAACCAGCTCATCCCCATAAAAATAGCTTGTTTATAAAATAGCGATAATGCATTTTGCCCCTCAGCTGTCAGTCTGTACGAACTTGCACTGAACACAAGTAAGAGCCCGACTACACTCACTCCCAAATAGGGCAATAATAATAGCCAGTCGATCGTTTTTCTTTTTCTCACAATGTTCTCTCTCCTTTTTAAGCACTTGGTTAAGACGGGAGAGAAACAGTAAATAGCCTCAAAAAAAGGACACCAAACGTTAGCTAAAAAAACTAACAAATCTGGTGTCCCACACAATTAATCTCATCGTCTGAGTTTTAGCACTAAACAACGTAAAGAATTTCTCTTAGCTATTTTATGAAAAGCCTTAATCCGACAATTCCTATTTTACACATTGGCGTCTTTCGACGTTTCTGCGCAATAGCCTGTGTTTGTTTAGGAGCCTCACCTAACAAGTTTACTTATATTTATTTAATTTCATAAAAAGCTTACTTTTTTTTTCAAGGAATATCAAAATAAATCGTAAAAAAACGAATTTTCTTTAGAGTTGCTTATGAAATCATTTAGAAAAAATTTATATTTGATCAAAAATGAGACCATAAACAGACGAATTTGTAGTGAATGACTTTAAAAGAACAGGCAGGTGTGCTACTTCTGATTCTGTCAAAGTGTATCTTTCTACTGTTGTCAGTCCAGCAGCCTATAATTAAACTGGCAATTCTTTTTTGCATTTATGTTATCAACTTGATTAAGTTCTTCCAAGTAGCAGATGAACTTCTGTTTAAAACCTAAAAGATTTATTTTGTATCAAATTAATTTATCTGATGTCCTTCATTCATAACCAATCCAGCACTCACACATTTTTGCTTTTTTAAACGCAACTTTACGTTACAAAAAAAGTTTTGTAAGTGACTTAATAGCTACTTACAAAACTTTTTACTTTTATTCATTCGATTTCAAAGCACTAATCATATCAATTTCTTTTAACTTTTTATGGGTGATAAACATCACGATAGCAGAAAAGATGACCGTCAATGCGCCCGAAACGAAATAACCCATTCCCGGAATCAAAAGTGGAAAAGCCATATTATCGGCACTAGCCATCGTAATAATGAACCAGGTCAAGACCTTACCAACACCGCATCCTAATAAAATGCCTACCAGAGTAAAGATAACGTTCTCTCGAATGATATACATCGTAACTTCTCCGTCAAAGAAACCTAAAACTTTGATTGTTGCCAACTCTCGTTCCCTCTCCGACACATTGATGTTCGTCAGATTAAACAAAACAACAAAAGCTAACGTGCCTGACAAAACGATAAAAATCAAGACAACTGGTCGTAAATTCTCACTAGCAAAAGCTTGTTTGCTTGCTTGCGTACTCATAAAAGTCGTTGTTGTCACTTGATTAGTGTCTTGCAATTGATTTGCTAATTTTTCTTCCTCTTGAGAAGACATCTCATGACTTTTGAAGAGTACAGTATTTTCAGTGAAATCTTTATTAGTTACTTTTTGATAGTAATTTTGATCCATAAAGATTGTATTACCAAGGTAATTTTCTACGATTCCACTAACCTTTATCTTCATTTTTTTTCCTTCGTTATCTTGAATCGTCAAATTACTGCCTATTTTAGCATCGTAAGCTTTCGCAATACCTTCCGTGACAACTGCGCCATCATCGGTAATCTTTACAGCTTCTTTTTTATTCGCTTTTTTCAAGGTGAAATAATCCTTGGCACGATCCGTATTCTTAAACGCGTACAACGATGCACTTAGATCACTGGCCCCTTCTTTTTTAAATTTCACTTGATCAGCAAAAACACTCATACTTTCTTTGACTTTGTCATCAGCAGTCAGCACTTTATTCGCCTTTTGGACATTTGCTTCGTCTTCCAAAGTAACGATTCCTTGAAAGTGACTCAGTTGCTTGAACTGAACATCCACAACACCACCAATAGAATCTTGTAAACCAAATCCAGCAACCATTAAGCCCATACAGCCTGCGATCCCAAGAATCGTCAAAATTGCTCGAGCTTTATAGCGGAAAAGATTTCTGTACGTCACTTTTTGGTTAAAACTCAATCGGCTCCATAAAGGTGTAATGTATTCTAAAAGAATTCTTTTTCCGGGCTTTGGTGCTTTAGGCATCAAAAGTGCCATAGGTTTTTCCCGCAAATCTTTGATCAAGATATAAATAGTGGCAGCAACGGTTGCAAAAAGAGCCGCAAGTATTGCCACTAAAATCGGCCAAGGCCAAAAATCAGTCGGGTAGTTTTCAAAAACATAATTTTTCTTCAGCATAGTGAAAACAACAGGTGGCAGTCCTTTCGTTCCCACAATAACTCCAAAAACCGTTCCGATAGTCCCTGTCATTAAGGCGTACAATAAGTATTTCTGTGAGATTTCACTATTTCGATAGCCTAACGCTTTCAAAGTACCAATCTCTTTTCGGTCTTCTTCAACCATACGTGTAATAGTAGTAAATGTAATCAAGATGCCAATCAAAAAGAAAAAAACTGGAAAAACATTTCCAATCGCATCAATTCGGTCAGATAGACTAGTAAATTCTGTAAAACCAGGATTTGAACTTCTTTGAGTCAGAATGTAGTTGGGTGTTTTAATGGCTGCGACATCTTTTTTCGATTCGTCAATCTTCGCTTGCGCTTCTGTTAATTTTTGTTGGTTTTCCGTAAGCTCATCCTGTTTTTCAGCAAGTGTTGTGGCTGCCTGTTCCAGTTGGCTTTGTGCTGAGGCTAACTGGTTATCAGCGACAGTTTGACCGTAAAGTATCTCAAGTTGTGCTTTTTGTTGTTCCAACTGTTGTTGTTGACTGCTCAATTGTTCTTTCGCTGTGTTCAGTTCATTTTGCCCATCACTCAGTTTTTGTTGATTTTCTTGTAACTCTTGCTCTCCTTTGACAATCTCTTCATTAGCCATATCTTGTAACTCAGTTTTTCGTGGCTCTTTGCGTTCATCAAAAAGTTTTTGTAATTTTTCCTCGTTATCGATCATCTGTTTCTTATAAACATCGGACATCATGTCTGTCTCTTTCAAATCGGAGAAACGCAAATACAAAATAGAATAGGTTTCACTAGCAAAAGCTGTTTCAGGTAAATAGACGTAACCATCGATCATCCCATCTCCCACAGTCGTAACGCCGCGTTCTTTTTTATCCACATATATGGGAGAAGCCACATAACCTGTGACTGTAAAAGTCTCATCTTTTAATTGGTTATCTTTGATCGTGATCTTACTGTTCAGGGGGTATTGTTCTTTTAAGCTCTCATCCATCAACAACTGCTGATTATTTTTGGGATAACTTCCCTGCAGTAGCGTCAGTTTATTTTGCTTTTTATCCTTAGCATAAGAATAAATCTGTAAATTACGATCTTGCTGTTCTTCCACATAAGGAAAACTATAGCCTAGTTCTCCCTTGGCGCCCGCAACTTTTTCGGCAATAGCCAAATCCTCATTTGTCAGACCAGCTGTTCCTTGAATTTGCAAATCCGAAACGTTATGGCTAGTAACAAATTCTTGGACAGTTTTTTCAAGATTCGGTCCAATAGACTTGATTCCTACAAATAATAAGACACCCATGAAAATAATCAAAATGATCGCGATAAAACGTCCTAGACTTTGACGAATATCTCGAAAGATACTACGAATATAGAGATTTTTCATTTTTATAACCTCACCACTCAATCTCAGCCACAGGCAATGGATTTTTATTAATTTCCACGGAGCGGACTTTAGCATCATTGATCCGAATAATTCGATCTGCTATAGGTGCGATTGCCGAGTTATGAGTAATTAAAAGTACCGTCCGACCTTGTTTTTTAGCTACATTTTGTAACAACGTCAACACCTGTTTTCCCGTTTCATAATCAAGCGCTCCTGTCGGTTCATCGCAGAGTAAAATTTTAGGATTTTTTGCCAACGCACGGGCAATTGCTACCCGTTGCTGTTCCCCACCGGAAAGCTGAGCTGGAAAATTTTTCATTCGTTCACCAAGGCCAACTTGGCGTAACGTTTCTTCCACATCTAAGGCGTCTGGTGATACAGCAGTAGCTAACTCTACATTTTCTTTTGCAGTCAAGTTGGGAACTAGATTGTAAAACTGAAAGACGAATCCTACATCCGTTCGCCGAAACTCTGTCAATTGTCGGTTATTAAAATTGGCGATATCCATCCCATCAACGATAATCTGACCTTCATCAGGAGTGTCCATTCCACCTAGGATATTTAATACCGTTGATTTACCAGCACCACTAGGACCTAAAATCACAGCTAATTCACCTTCTTCAACTGAGAAACTGATGTCTTTATTAGCTGTAATGGTTGTATCTCCCATTTGATATCGTTTAGACTCATTTTTCACTTCAATATAGCTCATGTTTATTCACCTCGTCATGTTTTCAACACCCTGTTGATTATATACTTTGTTGTTAGTATAATCGTTTCAAGAACTCATGACAATATGCAAAGATCTTGGAGTTGTCATTGAGTAGACAAAAAATATTGAATTGTTCAATAAATGAAAAATGAAAGGATGTATGCTCATGGCTGGAATCAAAAATAATCGTCGGACTATTTATACAAAAAAGATAATCAAAGAAGCTTTTTTGGAATTGTTGTCCGAAAAAGAACTCCAAAAAATTACTGTTACCGATATTTGTAAAAGAGCAGATGTGAATCGCGGGACTTTCTACAATTATTACACAGATACGATAGATCTTTTCCACCAAATCGAAGCACAACTTATCGAAAAAATCCTTCCCTTAATTAAAATTGACAGTGATGAAGAGTTGGCGTCATGGCTAAGTCGACTAATCACTATCTTAAAAGAAGCACAACCACTTTCTTCTATTTTGACCCGTAATTATCAGAATAGTCATCTAATCAAAGCTATTTTTCAAGAGGTCCACGAGGTAGCCATTGAGAGTTTTGCCACTAGATACCATGAAGACGATCCACGATTGCTTGAATACTATTTCACTTATTTTGTCAGAGGTGTTCTGGGAACAGTCGAGGAATGGTTGATTAACGATGATGGAACCAGTGCCGATGATCTGAGCCGAGTTTTGGCCCAAGTTTTACCTTCGGAAGAATAAAAAAATTCTTTTTGATCTACTAATAAGTCATTAGCAAATGCTTATCAGATCAAAAAGAATTTTTTAGATTAATGTTATTTTACCTGTATATAAGATGAGAGAATATTCAAACCAACTATGACCTCTTGAACACTCAGTTGAGGAGCCAAAACAAGAAGCTCTTTAGTGAAACTTGAAACACCATCCAATAGTTATCCTATCAACTAATCGGACAACTTTGTCAGTATTTTTAGGTTACTACGGTTCATGGCACTTAATATTAACCATAGCCAAATTTTATTTTTATTCGAAGGTAATGATCAATCACTCAAATGTTCAAGAAATTGTTTCAAATCTTCACAATCTATATGAAACCTTCGCCGATACTTTTCTTAATCAAACACTTCAAGGAAATGTTTGAACCTATAACCGTTAGAATCTATAAAATGATAATTTTTGATTTATATTTTAAGAAAATAACATCATTGGATTTTTCTTAAAATATTAAGCCAAACACTATATCGTACGACTGTCACTTTTCTTTTTCAACAATTTCATCTATTAAACTCAAAAAAAAAAATCGATATATCCGTATAAAAATCATATTTTTATATTTTTCCTTTTATGTTGATGGTATAATAATTGTGGAAAAAACAACCTTGGTAGGCTTTTTACTTAGGGATAATCATGATTTAATCAATAACATAATCTGACTTAAGTAAATGAGTTGAACTCAAACTGAATCAGGAAAGAATTTGTTAGAAATAAGATTGAAAGCGTTCCAAGAAAAGTCACTACAGAAAAACTTCAAAAACTTGCCGATATTTTTGAAGTTACTACTGATTACTTGCTAGATATAAACTAGGCACTTGAACGGGCAGCTAAAAAGTCTAGTTGAACTTGAACAATTGCATGATTCAAAGGTTAGTATCGTATATGGCATAAACTCTTTTACCTGAGTAAAAACAACATACTAAAGATGTTCCGACTCGACTGCCCTATTCTGGGAGTTAAAAAATGATAGTGATAAGGAAAGTTACATTTTTTCTCTACAATTGTCTTTTAAAATCAGTATATAGCTTTTCAATTTAATTTTGGTAGTTAAGAATTATATTCAAAACTTTGTGGGGAAAGTTAAATTGTATGTACTTCTTTAATTATAAAGGCGACTATCGCTGCCTGCCTATAAACGGGAGTAATATATTTTTGGAGGAGAAAAAATGGCAAAGAACAAAGTTACAGGTGAAGATGGTAAAACATACGTTATGAAAGAGAAAAAGCCATTCTATAAAAGAGTTTGGTTTTGGATTCTAGTAGTGATTGTTGTATTTATCGTTGGTGGTGCATTAGGCGGTGGAAATGATAAAAAAGCTGCCAGCAAGAACGGTGGAGAAAAAGTCGAGAAAACTTCTTCTTCAACATCTGCTTCAAAAGAAGAAACAGAAAATTTCTACAACGTTGGTGATACCGTTAAAGTTGGCGATGCTGAATATACTTTAAATACAGTTGAACTTACAGATGAACGAAATCAATTTGATGAAACACAGCCAGCTCAAGTAGTTAAGATTACTTATACAATGACAAATAACGGTGATGAAGACTTACCTGTTGGCATGGATGTTGAAGTTTACGGTCCTGACAATAAAAAAGCTTCGACATATCCAAATGATAACACTATGGGTTCTGTTGCTCCTGGAAAATCAATGGACTGTACTGCTCACTTTGGTTTAAATCAGAACGGAGAAATTGAGGTTCATTTTAGCCCACTAGTTTCATTTGAGAAAGCGGCTAAATTTAAAGCGGCCGTTTAATGAAAAAAAAGAAAAGCCTCAGGGCTTTTCTTTTTTTATCTAGAAAGAACATACATTCAATTTCGATATCTATTGAAAGTAACCTTACTTCATTAGAAAAAATAAACTGATTTGAAAACAACGTATCAACCAATAATTTAGAGACATCAAAATATGATTGCAACAAAAAATGAACACTCTATTTTTTACTATAAACCGGAAAATTACTTGATTCACCATAGTCATCCATCATTTTGACTGATTTTAACTTTTCCAGATCTTTACTTGACAACTTAAAATCAAGTTCTCCATTCATTTTAATATGTTCTTTATTGGCAGATTTTGGCAAAGGTAACAGACCAAGTTCCAAACAATAACGAATCGCAAGTTGAGGAACCGAAACTTGATACTTTTCAGCTAACTCTTTTAGTTCCACATTTTTCATTAATTCACCGTGCCCTACAGGAGAATAAGCTTCAATCAAAATATCGTTTTTCTTACAAAAATCAATGAGGCCAAATGGGGTATTTGAGATATGTGCTAAAATCTGGTTGACTACTGGTTTTATTGTTGCATGTTTTAAGATATTTTCGATATCATGCTGGTTGAAATTGGACAATCCAATGGAGCGAATTTTTCCTTCTCTCACCGCCTCTTCTAACGCATGCCAGACTTCAATATTTTCTTCATCATAATTTGCTTCTCGAAATTCATCCCATGGTTGAGGGGCATGAATAATCATGAGATCAATTGTTTCTAATTCTAGTTTTGCTAAAGATTCATTGATTGATTTTGCTGCTGTATTGTACGTTTTATGCTCAGCAGCTACTTTACTTGTTAAAAAAATAGCTGAACGATCAATTCCAGAATCCCGAATTGCTTCTCCAACTCCACGCTCGTTTCCGTAAGCCTGAGCCGTATCAATATGGCGATACCCTAATGCCAAGGCATCTCCTACTACTTGGGTTACGACTTTATCATCAATCATCCACGTACCAAATCCAACTTTAGGTATCTTCATCCCATTATTTAACAGATAATTTTCTTGTAAAATCATTATTTTTTCTCCTTTAAATTTCTAGTTTGACGATTATTTTAAATTTAACTGCCAAATATTTCTTTTGCCATTGAAAAGGCGCTCCACGCTTTAGGCCAACCAGCATAGAAAGCCAGATGCGTAATCAACGCTGTGATTTCTTCTTTTGTGACACCATTTTCTTTGGCAATTTTGAGATGAGCTTCTAGCTGAGGAGCGCCCAATGCTAAAAGCGCGGAGCAAGTAATCATGCTGCGATCATGGGCAGATAATTCGTTTTCTTTTGCCCACACTTCTCCAAAAAGTACATCATCATTTAATGCTGCAAATTGTGGTGCAAACTCACCTAGTTGTTCTCTTCCTGCTGTCTGCTTTTTCATCAGAGTATTCCTCCTTTATTTAGTTAAATTTTCATACCATTGATTGTCCACTGGTTCTAACCATTCTGGAGTGCCGGCAGTAATTGCAAGATGCTCAAACCAGCTATCTTTCGTTGCTCCGTGCCAATGTTTAACACCGTCATGTGTCGTGATCACATCACCAGCTTTTAAAAGTTTTGCAGGTTTTCCTTCTTCTTGATACCAACCTTCTCCTCCAGTTACGAGTAATAATTGGAATCCATCATGGTGAATATGCCAATGATTCCGACAGCCCGGTTCAAAAGTCACATTGGCTACACCTACGCTAATTTTTGGATCAGAAATTAATCCTTGTAAGTAACTTTGTCCAATAAAATATTGTGCATAAGCATCATTTTTTTCGCCAATTGGAAAGATTACACCATTTTTCACTTCTTCATGTTTCACCATGTTTGTTTCCTCCATTCAAACATTCAACAATTTTATGAGCCAATGATTCTTGGGTTTCAAACTGCCAAATTCCTACTTCCAAATAAAAACGAGTTGTACGATTGATAAATTCATCGTACAACTCGTTTTTATTTGCGTCTAATGCTTATTGCATATACCTCTATGCCCCAAAAGCATGTTTGAAACGAGAAATAAATTCTTGAATAACCGGTGTTTGAATCCGTTCTTTCCACACTAACACACAGTTGGTCTTCACTTCTGGTTCCATAGGGATAAATACTGAATTTTCTAGCCGTCTTTTGGAAACAGCCCCTTCAATTGTGAGAGCGGCAGCTACTTTATTTTCTACCAGTGAAAAAATATTAAAAATCAAATTGAAATTTCCAACTATGTTTAAGTTTTCTAGAGCGGTGCCACTCCAAGTACTCAATAATTTTTGAATTTCCATCCGATTAGAACACAAAATAGGTAACCCAGCGATATCTTCTGGTTTTATTTTTTCATTATTTGAGATGACTAACTCCTTTGAAACTAAAAATCCCCATTTTTCTTCTCGTGGTAATTTTAAAACTTTTGTATTTTTAAGCGCAATTGGTTCTAATAGCACAGCTAAATCGACCAGACCTTTTTCCAAACGATCGCTAATATCATCACTTGTTCCTGTTACAATAGTAAAGTGGACATTGGGATAATCGCTGACCATTTCTTCTAACATCATCGCCACCGTATCAGAATTATCCGCCTCGACACAGCCAATTACAATTGTTCCTGTCAATTCTTTCTTTTTCTTATTGGAAAAAGCTTGCTCTAATTTGTCGTTTAGCTGAAGAATCTCCTCTGCTCGTTCTTTTAGAAAAACACCTTCCGGCAAAAGATAGAGCTGGTTTTTTTCTCGTTGAAACAGCGGCATTCCCACCTGTTCCTCTAATTCACGAATTTGTCTGCTTAAAGTAGGTTGCGTAATGTTCAATAATTTAGCCGCTCTAGAAATATTCCCTTCCTGTGCTACGGTCCAAAAGTACTTTAGTAATCTGATTTCCATGATAGACTCGCACCTTTCTTTTCCATCTTTATTATATCTGATTTTTAAAATAAAAATATTGTTTCATCATATGTATTATTTATCATCTTTAAAAAAATATGAATAGGACGAACAAAAGAGCCTGTCCTTTTCGTAAGCAAGTAAGCACATGCTTGAAAAGGCGGTTCCAAAACAGTAGTTTTTTTACTGGGAATCTTCACAAGAAACTATTATCTTCCTTATGCATACAATCCATCTTGCTTCTTCACTCCGCATCTATCAATTATTTCTCCGTCAATACTCTGTGGCTCTTCAAAATATATTCTTTAAATAGCGGTAATATCTTTTACTTTTCATGATATAAGTTTAGTCCTTTTTTCAAAAGCATCTAATCTATCATAAATTTTTTGATTCCTTTGTACTTTTTTATCGGGAGCACACCTTTATTAAAACATTGATTGCTTTGTTACCTTAGTGAGTCTGTTTTTCGATTGTATACACGACAGGGCATTTTCATGTAAAGTTGTTCAGCTAGATAATATTTTGCTTTATTCAATAATCCTCACTTGAGCGTGAAACAATGATTTAACAACCTTTCAATTCATTTAGAATGAAAAAACAGTGTATTCTATAAATAGTAATGATTTATTGATCGCTGATACCCATTTCTCAAAATTTAATTAGTCATCAGACGAACTATTTGGGACACTATTTAGCTTTTTAATAATCTCAGAAACAGTAAGAATTTGATTAATCCTATCAATGCCAATTCCACATGGTAGATAGTTCTCTTTTACTCTTACTGCCCGAAATTTTTTCCCACTAGATTTTGTAAATATCTCTGATTTGATCTTTTTACTCAGCAATAACTTTTTACTGTTTTCTAATAATGAAGACTCTTGACTAAGCAGAAAAACAGTCCCCAATTGAACGCCTGCCGCTCCTACTTGCAATTTCTGTTGTATGTCTTTATTTGTCATGATGCCACCAGCTGCAACAACTGGTATCTTAGTCATCGCTAAGGTATCTAAAAGTAAAGTTTCTAGTTTCGTATTTCCAATATGGCCCCCTGCTTCATTTCCCTCCACGACAATACAATCTGTCCCACTGTCAATTACTTTTGTTGCTTGGCGTTTGCTACCTACAACCGAAATAACTTTTCTGTTATTTTCCTGCAATTTTTGAATAAGACCTGGTTTAAATCCAGCGCTAAGACTCACAATAGGGATATTCTCAGAAAGAATTACTTCGATTAATTCATCGCTATTCACTTGTTGTAACATTACGTTACAGGAAAAAGGCCGTGTTGTTTTTTCTCTCACCTGTTGGATTTCCTTTTTTAATTGTTCTCCAGTAAGTCCATAAGAAGACAAGGTGCCTAAAGCTCCCTGATTTGAAACCGCTGCTACTAATGAAGAATAAGAAACTTGAGCCATTGCCCCTTGAATAATTGGATACTTCAAATCAAATAAGTCTTTAATCATTCTCTTTCTCCATAGAAAACGATACTTTCGCATTTGGTTTATAAACTTCGATTTTCAATCCATTAAGGGAAAAAATCTTTCCTGTACCCAGCTTGCTATAATTAGAAAGCTCATAAATACTTTGGGCAACTTCTTTAGGAGAACCTATTTTCCAATCGTCTGGGAACAATTCTCCCGTGTTCTTACAGTTTTGAGTAATTTTTTCGATAATTGGGCTTGTCATATCTGTCAAAGCTGCCGGAGAAATAGCATTTACTTCGATTTCATATTTTTTTCCTTCTATAGCTAGGCTTTTACTTAAGCCAATTAACCCTGCTTTACTCCCTGCATAATTGGCTTGACCAAAAGATCCTTCCAAACCAGATAAAGAGGTCATAAAAAAGATTGTTTTCCGTCCTGTTTGCTTTTTCATTTGTCGAAAGACCTCTTGAGTCATTCCAAAAGCACTCGTAAAGTTCACGGAAATGACCTCTGTCCATTCTTTTCCTGTCATCTTTCCAAAAGATTTGTCTTGGCAAATACCGGCATTAAAAATATATGTATCGATTCGGCCAAATTTTTCAATAACTTCTCGAACAAACTTCCGACTTAAGTCTTCATTACGAATATCTAATGTTTTTACGTGCAACTTGTCTTCGGGAAAATCTACATAGGTTTCTCTTAATGATTCGGTATTGATCTTTTCACTTGAGAAAGTAGCTACAGAATAGCCATTTAGCAAATAGGTCTCTACTAATCCACGGCCGATTCCTTTTGTACCTCCAGTTATTAACGCGACTTTATTCATGTTCAAAAACACCTTCTCCTATTTTTTTATTGAAAGACCATACCTCGAACTGTTGGTTATCACTTAAATATACGCTTATTTCTTCGCCAACCATGACCTTTTCTAAAAAATAATAAGTATATTTTCCAGTGATATTTAGGTTCAATTTTCTTTCAATCAAGCCTTCAATTCGAGCCATTAATTGAATTCCAAACACCACACCTGTATTATGAACAGGATTCTTATCCTTAGAAAATTCTTGATATTTTTGTATGTCTGTCAGAGAAAAACTAAAGGTTCCCAGCAGTCCGAACATAGATCTTGGTTTGGCATTCTCCATAGAAAATCCCCTCCTTTTTAATCGTTAATAAGTATGTCCAAAAAGCAATGCTCGTTTTTTGCTGAACTTCTACTTTTTCAAGTGTAACTTCATAAGTTTGGTCTAATATGATTTTCTTTTTGATAACGACAGTTTGTTCTACTAATAAGTGCTCGTATTTTTCTAATTCTGAAACAGAAAAATAGCGCCACAATGTCAATAGGAAAGACTTGGGCCATTCTTTTCCTTCGTAATGAACTATGGCTTTATATTCAGCTATTTCATCTTTCCCAATTAAAATATTTTTACTGACTTTCATTGTGAACTTACCTTCCTAAGCATTAAAGTCGTTCCCTGTCCACCACCAACACACATCGTCACAAGTCCCTTTTTTAGATGGTCTTTTTGTTGTAATTCACTCATTAAACGCCTGACCAAGATAGTCCCTGTAGCACCAAAAGGATGACCATAGGCTAAGGCACCTCCAGATACATTTACGCGATTCTCTGGCCATTTTTCTAATTGAAAACATGCTAAAACTTGTGCTGCGAAAGCTTCATTTAATTCAATCCGATCCATATCTAATAAGGTCATTTCATTTTTCTTGAGCAGTTTTTCAGTAGCATAAATTGGCCCTAAACCAAATTTTTCAGGCAAAACACCAATTGATGCCCCATCAATAATTTCGAATAGAGGATTCAATTGATGTTCTAGACAATAACGTTCACTAGCGAGAAGTAAAAAAGCTGCCCCATCACTTAGGGGAGAGCTGTTCCCTGCAGTCAACGACCCTCCTTGACAAAAGGCTGAGGGCAAAGCACTTAATTTAGCAATAGTTGTTTTAGGTCTAGGACACTCATCTTCATGAAATTGATTGAAAGAAATAATTTCTTTTGAGAATACCTTGGCTGATTTAGCCTTTTGATAGTTCATTTGACTTTCATAAGCATATTGATCTTGCTTCAAACGATCAATCTGTAGACCTTCAGCTAATTTTTCGCAAGCAATTCCCATTGCAGGATCTCCGTATTCTGGAATACTTAAAGGAGCGCGTTCTAAAATGAATGGATTGCGACCATAGAGACGTGTGGGTCGCTCAATCAGCCATGGAGCACGACTAGTACTTTCCACACCACCACAGGCAATACACTCAGCCATTCCGCTTTTAATTTTTGCAGTGGCGACTAAGATACTCTCCAATCCTGAAGCACATTGGCGATCTATAGTAAATGCGGGGACAGTGATATCTAAACCCGATACCAGAGAAATTCGACGACTTACATTTCCTCCACCGCCAATGACATTGCCAGTAATTACCTCATCCACCCTAGTTAATTCATTTCGATTCAGTAATTTTTTTAATAATGTCCCCCCTAACAGTTCGGGTAATACTTCAGAAAACATACCACCATATTTTCCAATAGGTGTTCTTGCACCATCGATTATATAGACTCGTTCCATTTTATTTCTCCTGTATAGATTTTTTTCTTTCCACTTTCGTTATATTGAATTTCTTGGACTGAAAGTAAGGTATCAATTTTACCTTTTCGATAACTGTTTGCTTTGATAAATTCATTAATTGCACTCAATGCAAGAGGTTCATCTTTCCAAACAACCTCCGCCAAAACACGTTCGCCCAATTCTGGGTCAGACACACCATATATCAAAGCATCCTTAATTTGGGGTAACTGTAAGACTATTTTTTCCAGATAAGCAGGAAATATTTTTTCTCCTTTTCGGTTAATACGTTTATCTTTACGTCCAAAGTAAAAAAGAACCTTTTCATATTTCCCCAAATCTCCAGTTTTAATCGTTTCCTCTGCTAAGATGATCTGTCCATTATTTAAATAGCCTTGAAAATTCATGGGACTTTTCACAGCAATTTCCCCAATCGAATCGTCAGCGTCTAGAATCGTCACTTGCACTTTAGGAAAGAAATTGCCTAGGCAATTTCTTTCTGGAAGCTGCTGATTATTGTAACTAATAAAACTTGTTTCTGATGTTCCATAAAAATCAAATAATCTTGCTTCAGGACATTTAGAGGCAAACGTTTTTCTTTGATTTTCTGTGACTGACTCCCCACCCAAAATCACATCAAATGTGCCAAACATTGGCTTCTCCATTTTTTCAATCCAATAGTTAAAAACCGTCGGTACTGAGAAAATTTGACTATCATTGAGAACAGCCGGATTTGATGCAAGACTACTTATTTTTCTTATTCCTAATAAATAAGTTTGTCCTGAACATAATGTTTGTAACAATGTATAAAGACCTAATGAATAATGAAGTGGCGTCAAACAGGTCACATAGTTTTTTTTTGCAAAAACGGGGACTGAATGAAAAATGTTGAAACTGTTAAGCCAGCTTTTTTGATTACGAATAAACCCTTTTCTCTCTCCCGTTGTTCCAGAAGTAAATCCGATAAAAAGTGTGTCTTCTGGAAATAAGATGGGCTTATTATTTGTTTGAAAATGACAAATTTCTTTCGTCCATAAAATAGAAGAGGAAAATTCACCTATAAGTTTGTTTACCTGTTCTTCTGGTCTTTGATTTGAAATAGGAACAAAAATTTTTTTTGCCAAGATACAAGCAATTAATTTATAAACGGTTTCCGGACACTCATCCATAGGAATAAAAACAATCCGTTCTTCTTCTTTTTGAATTTTTTTCTGATAAGAACGACTCATTTGTTGTAGTTTCCCATAATTAATGAATTGCTCATGATAAATGATAGCTGTTTTTTCTTTGGATATATTGGAAAAAGGAATCATTTAGCTTCTCCAGAAACAGTATATTTTTTTAGTCGTTGGTAAATAATAGCCGCGATTATCGATTTTCCAATGTCGATTGGAACAAAAAAAGCTGCCATTTTTAACCCTGTCCACAAAGACTGATGACTAAAATAAGCTAAAGTGAAGCTCCCCAAAATATTGATGAACAAGGCACCACCTACGATAAAAGCTAATAATATTTTCCAGTAAGTGTCACTACCAATTTTTTCCAACATGGGACAAATTATAAAACCGCAAAGTAAAAATCCAATCAAAAAACCGCCACTAGGACTAAATAAAACTGCTAAGCCACCACGACCGCCAGAAAGGATTGGCACACCCATAAATACTAAGGCTAAAAACATGCCAATCGTGATTGTTCCATATTTCTTGCCTAAAAATCCAGCAGTCAACATAATAATCATATTCTGTAAAACAACTGGAACTCCAATAGCTGGGACAGGAATAGCAATCATCCCAGAAACGATGATTAAGGCTAAAAATAAAGCCATTTTTGTCAATATTTTTACATCAAATTCCCTTGTAGATTTCATCTTTTTATCCATATCACACTTCACATTCCTCTATATTAAGTTTATTGACCTAATCCAATTCTTCTTCCGGATGCACTATTTTAAATTTCTTTTATTGTTCGTTACATCTGGTTAACCAAATAAAGATTAAAAGTTAACGAAATAGTAGCATAGATTTTCTGTGCTGACAATCGGATTTTGAATTTAAACCTTTTTAAAGAAAATGACTTATCCTTTCCATTAGTAATCCCCTCATTGATCGAGACCGCCTAAAGGATTTGGTAGAGCAATCTATCTGGACATGCTGTAATTGAGTGAGAATAAATAAAAACTTAACTTTGCTTGCTGAGTAATTGATTTAACGCCCCTTAGCGCTATATCGAATTGATCAGACAAGCGTATTCTGATTGGGCACAACGTTAGAGAAATCTGACAGAAGTTCTAGAAAAAGCTAGTGAAAACAAGTGCCCCTTTCCGTCACACAATAAAATTTTCTCACGCAAAATTATAGAAAAATGTCATAAGTAAATCACTATTCTTAAATCATGAAAAAAAAGTTACTAACAAACTTGGGAAGTGCAACTACTTTTTGATACAAAATAAAAAGAGCAACTCAATTTGATCTTGATAATCGGTAATCAACGGGGGAAAGATACCCCAATTTGGCTAAAATTCTATTATTATTCCAAAAATAGATGTATTTTTCAACGATATCGATTACTCTAGTATTAGAGCTTATTGGCTCTTTTGTGATGTAGAATGTTTCAGACTTTAGTGAGGAATGAAACGATTCTATTGGTGCGTTATCTGAAGGAGTTCCCTTACGGGACATACTTTGGATAACGTTTTTTTGTTTGACTAAATCACAGAATTTTTTTGCTGTATACGTAGATCCCTGATCACTATGCAAAATAGCTTGTTTTGGTAGATCGTCTAATTGATTAAATGTATCAATCGCTAAATTGGTATCAGGATGTGAAGATATCTTGTACGCAACGATTTCACTGTTAAACATGTCCATAATCGTTGATGAATAAAGCATATTACTTCCGAAAGGAAGGTACGTAATATCTGTCGTTAATTTTTGTAAGGGGCGTTTGGCATTCCAATTCTTTTGGATAAGATTGTCAAAAGCTTTGTGCTGAGGACCTGTATGACGATATTTTTTGATTTTTGCTATACAATTCCAGCCTCTGTGTTTCATAATACGCGCTACTTTGTTAATACCAATCACGAGTTCACGACTCAAAAGGGCATGTATTTTTCGATAACCAAATAAAAAATGATTTTCTTAAACCAATTGATGAATTCGTTCTTCGACAGATGTTAAACTTAAAGGTTTCAGCTTCCTGTTTCTATAGAAAGTACTTCTTGATAATCCAAATAACCGTGTCAACTTAGAGATTGACAACTGTTTTTTATGCTTTTCAATGAAATGAATAATGTTTTCTTTTGTCACCACCTTTCTTTTGAAAAGAATTTTTTTATCAATTCTAACTCTTTTTCTTTTTCCTCTAGGACTTTAGAGATAGAGAGTTCTTGTTCTATGGGACGCCCCGAAGAAGCTTTTAAGCGATGAATTTCTCCGTTCAAATACCACTTCTTCCAAGTGTATATTGTTCCTCTTCCTGGGATATTGAATTCTTCTCGCAGAGAAGAAGGTGACTCTCCTTCCAATAAACGCTCAACAATTTGAATTTTTAATGTTTCTGGATAATAGTTATGCTTTGCCATTAGAAAAACACCTCCAAATTTATTTTACTAAATTTGAGGTGCTCTTTTTTAATTGTATCTAATTATAGTGTCAGTTCCGATCAAACAAAAATTTCTTTTTCATATAGTACCTCCTATTTATTCGGATTGTATGCCGAAACACCAGTAACAACACCTAAGAAAGTAGCAATCGCATTAATGGTTAAAACTGCCATGTCGGCTCCTTGCCAGCCCTATGCTTTCCCCAATGTTGCGACTAAAACAGAGGCTGCAGGTAATAGCGTCAGTACGCCCCATTTGATTACGTTGTAATATTTGTCTGGTAAAATCATAAAACTATCCTCCTATAATTTTGTTAAAAAATAGCCAATCATATAACCCCAAGACCATTTGTTATTAGCTTTCATTTCTCTAATATCATCAGCATTGTTCAAAGCAATAGAATAAGCTTTTTCAGCTTGATCTTTTGCAGTTTCTGCTTTTTCTCTTAGAGCTTCATAGTTATCAAGTTTAGTTTCAATACGAACCAAATGCTCGACAACATCTTGCACTGCCTCATCTTTCACTTACTCACCAACTTCCATAGAAAAAGACGTACTCAGTTGAGCACGTCTTAATTTTTATTCTATTATTTTTTTTATTTCAGTCATTTTATCTTTGTAGTATTCAGTTTCATAATGATTATAAGTCAAGCCGTCAGGAGATTTCGCTGAAGCCCTATACTTTCTATTATCTGTTTTCACGATATGGGCACGGGGAAATTCATTTTTTAAAATATTAAAAAATGCTTCTGAAATAATATTTTTATTTCTTATCTCAGATGATCGTTTAACAAATTTTTTAATTTGCTCTTTCTCATCAAAATACTCGGTTGCAAGTACAACATGATTCAAAATTAGTTTTTCCTCTGGCAGAATATTCAATATTTCTTTTCTGAATTCGTCTACTGCTTTTTTGAATAATTCATTATATTTTCCAAAACTATTTAGAGGAGCTAACGTTTGAAACTTTCTACCGTTTAAGAAGGATGTTTTATTCGAAACATAATTTGAAAATGTTACTATTTTATCACCTTCCAAGAAGCAAATACCTCTATCTATATCAGCGTAAATATCCAAAATTAAATAGTCTATGTCCAAGTTTTTAAGGTTGTAAAAAAATGAATTTTCAAGTTCATTTTTGACACTCGTTTGAACTGATTTTGGTTGATTCACAAAAATATCGTGGGAAAATTTTTCTACTTGCTTTTTTTGTGTAATAGCAATTAAAGATGATTGAAATTGTGTGCCTGTCACGTCAAAAAAATCTTTATAATTTTTATTGAAATACTCAGTTGACGTAAAAAGTCTTCTGCTATAACAAGAACCTAAAACGAATATCTTAGTTCGATATGTTGACTTAATTAGCGCTTCTCCAAAAACCCCTTTTGAGATATTGCTAGTTTCATCTTTAGGAGAGAATACACGATACGCGGCTTCATTTTCTCCAACAAAAAAGCTAGCTACTTGATTACTATTCGTAAAGAAATTATCTAAGTAATCTTTTTTTACACTGAAAGTAATTGTGTTATTTTTTATATTGCATTGTGTTAAAAGCATACTTAAATTCAGCATAGATGGATTACTATTTTCAATTGAGACAAACAAGTTGGTAACCGGTAATCTTGCTCGAGACAAATTAAAGTCAACTTGAAAAAGGTAAGAATCATCTTCAACAATAAATTTTTTTAAAACAAATCTGTTTTTAGATCTTATATATATTGATTTACTGCTAAACTTATTTTTATAAATTTTAGCTTCAAAAACACTACTTATGTCAAAATATTCGTTATTTGTATCTTTTATATCGTCTTCATCATCTTCAAAATCAAGAATATCTCCTTCTTTTAAGTTTTTTGTATTATTGATTTTTAAATGTCCATCAAAATATTCTATGTCAAAAGTATCACCATCATCGTGAAAAAAAACATTTTGAATTTTTCTTCTATACGCAACTTTTTTCAAAAAAACAACTCCTAAAAAATATATATTTACATTTTATCATACAAAATAATTAAGAGTTCGTTTCGTTAGAATATCTCCAACCATTTGCATCTGTACTCTCTCCTTTTGCTACTACGCCATCTATCAAAATACGATTTGCTGGCAATGTGTGTCCCGTATCACCATTTAGTCGATAGGCTTCTTGAATCGTGAATGAAGATGTAATTGGTTTATGAATAATCATAGTTCCTAAACTGACATATTTTGTTGGCATGTCCGGTATAGTACGAGAAAGAGCAGCAGAAAAACTGTAAGTTCCTGCCTGTGTTAATCCGGCTAACGTTGAGATGTCAGAAGAAGCAGTAACTGCTAAGCCTCCGGTCTGCTCCCAATCTGACCATGTAGGTGTACGATTTATATCGAAATTGACCGTAAATTTACGATTTGAGGTATCAGTAAGCTCAACAATCGCTCTCGAAGCTTTTCCATTGCTCGTCGAGCGGATGTAGACCCAGCCCGTCAACGTAGATGCTCCATAAGGCGTATTTTTGACGGTGTTTGCCGTAACAATGAAATAAAAACCTGCCGTAGTCAGATTCTGAATTGTCTCAAATAAATTTTTGTCTGTTCCAGACAGATCAATTTTAGAGCTTACGTTTGGTCTTGTAGATTGCAAAATGGAATACCCTAAAATTTCCATAAAGGGATTTTTTGTTTGCAACGGTCGGCTACCATCAAATCATCAAGAGCTATCCGTACCATTAGCACTGACGATATGCTCGTTGACGAACTAAAAAAAGCAAAAAAAGACAAATGGAAAATCGATTAAGATATGGAAATCATTACTATGAAAGTAATTTTGTATGCACAAAAGAAAACGGTGAACCAGTAACGCCAAATTCTATTAAATGGTCTGCAAGTAAAATAAAGAAAGATTTGAACATAAAGTTTAATTTCCACTCGCTATGTCATACACACGCAACCATGTTACTAGAAGATGATATAAAACCAAAAATTATTCAAGAACATCTGGGACACTCACGCATCTCAACCACTATGGATACCTACGCTCATGTTACAAAAAAAATGAAAAAAGATACTATAGATATATTTGAAACAATGTTAAAAGACAGTATGATTTAATTTTCCCCATACAGCCGTGGAAAAACGCAACAAAAAGGGTCTAGCCCAATGGCTAGACCCTTTGCTATTTCTTCGGCTCATCCTCATCCATTTTCGATTCCGACAACTAGCCTATAAAACCCGGTATATCAACATCGAAAATTCAAAAATCGGCTAAAAACGGCTCGTGACAGTAATTTGACAGCAGTAAATCGCAAAAAAAATTACACTTCAAATTTGGTAAATTCATCTGCTAAAGTTTGGTTGGTATCGGGATAAAGATGCCCATATTTATCTAAAGTTGTCTTAACAGAAGAATGTCCCAACCGCTTTGAAACAGCATAGATATTGTTATTATGTTCAATCAAGAATGCCACATGAGAATGCCGTAATCCATGTAAGTGAATCGGTTTGACGCCTGCAACTTCAGCTAATTTTTTTACTCGACCTAAAAAAGTCTTTGGAGATGGCGGCAAACCATCAAAGGTAAAAATAAATCCCAAGTCATCCCCAATCGTTTTTTGAGACTCTTTCCATTTCCTCAAGTCTTCTATCGTTTGCTTGTCTAAAGTAATCGTTCGGATACTTGAAATATTCTTAGTATCTGAGAAATCATAATCCGTTCTTGTTCGAATGTAGAGTGATTTACTCACACTACAAGTTCCTTTACGAAAATCAATATCTGGCCATTGTAGCGCAAAAAGTTCTTCACTTCTAAGTCCTGTCACGAATAAAAAGCGCATCATTCGTTTATAAAAGGCTTCTTGGAAATCACAGCGATAAGAACAATTGTATACTTTCTTAAATTCATCAACAGTCCAAAAGGCCACAACCGATCGCTGGGTTCTGATTTTCCCAATAGTGTCTACCGGATTCTCATCAATGACTTCCAAAACCACCGCACGTTTAAAAATAATCCGTAACTTATTAAAAATCTGTTTAATATAATTGTTCGAAAGCGGACGTATTTTCCCTTCTTTATTCGTGACAGAACATTCTTGAACAAGAAATTGTTGAAACTCTTGAATATGAATTGGTCGAATCTTTTCCATTTGCATTTTTCCAAAATAAGCTAAAGCACGTTTTAAAGTCTTATCGGTTTTTACGTAGGTTTTCTCAATCGTCCCAAGTTTATACCATGGAAAAAAATACTTCTTATAAAATTCACGAAAAGTAATTCCTTGTAAATAAATTTCTTGAGAATCAGAATAATTCTTTTTCAATTCCTCCATCGCATCTTTTGCTTCTTTTTGCGATTTAAATCCTCTTCTAGTGGGTTGAATTCTCTTTCCGAAACGATCGTAACCCAAAGTTAATGAAAAATACCACGTTCCTCTCTTCTCGTCTTTGTACACATTTGCAACTCTTCTCATCAGTATTCATCCTCCCAAGAAATGTGTAAGACCTCTTCAATGACACTCACGGGTATCCTTTTAATCTTGCTATTGCGATAAAAAGAATACCCATTAGTGACTAAAAGAGCTTTGCATTCCCTGAAGATCTTGTCAGCGTAATACCGTGAAAATCCCAACTTAATAATATCTTGCCGAGTGGCTGTCTTCATTCTACCGCCTTCTCTTTCCTACGTCAGCGCCTCACGAAAAAACATAAGTTACAAATTATAAAAAACATTTATTTATCTACCAGCTGCTCATGTCAAAAAGCACATAGGATTTTCACCTCTCCCCAGTGATGGCGAGCCAATTTGATTACAGAAGTATCATTATTGCATTTGCAGATCATGGCTCGAATTTGACGATTCTTCTCTCAATTATTTATCGCTCCGATTACTCATCATGACGTAATTGAGAAATGCTCCCTGCAAATGGAAAGTACTGGTAGTTTTTGTATTCAATTTTCAAAGATCAATTATCTTTACACTAATAAAGACAATTGAAAATACAAAAAAGCAACTCTCTTTGGAAGAAAGTTGCTAACCGCCTCATTCTTATTAAGAATAGACAAAATAATTCAAATAGATATCCTTACCTAAACTTTTCTTTTATATAGGCCGCTCTTTTTTCTATATCTGGATAAATATTTCCTTGGTTAATACCCATTTCTTCCAATTGCTTACGCAATTTTTGCTTTTGATGAACAAGGAACTATATATCTAACTAATTCTTTATTAACCTTGTAAGCAAATTTACGGTTTAAACGTTGTAGATATCCCGATTGTTCTTTTTCTATTTTTTTATGAAACGTTGACTTATTTGTAAATCCATAACTAATAAATGCTCCTGACTGATTCATAATACGATCATTATTTTTCAAGGGTAAGCATATATTAAATTCAAAAAGATCATTTGGGTCTAAAACATCTGAAAAAAATACTCCTGATTTTCTTGCTTCGTGCATTAGCTTCTTTACACAATTTAATTCCTTAAATTTATCTACTCTTTGCTTTTTATCTAACTCATATATTTTATTTGCACAAGCATGAATTTCTTTTTTCAAATCATATGGTAAAAACGCTAAAGAGTTTTGGATTTCAACAGTATCACTTGAAAATTTCTTTATTCCCTTTTTTTGCGCTGAAAAAACAAGTACTTCCCCATCTACATATTGCGAATTTTGATCTGTAATAGTTGTAGAAAAAAATAAGGCAGATAATATGTTGGAACTAATATCCAGCAATCGCGTAGGTAAACTAAAATGCTGCATTTCTGTCAATATTTCCAAGTGGTTCTTTAAATTGCTAAAGTTCTTTGAACTAACAGTCTGGAGCTCTGAATATAGATCATTTTCGTTTTTATAATATTTTTCTGATCTCATTATTGACGGAATAGCTTGAAAGTTTAGATTCTCATGACCCCTAAAAAAATAACTTCTTTCCTTTTCATCATCTAACTCAGAGAGGGCGCTCGTACTAAAAAAAGCAATAGCATCTTCTACAGTATTAATAATATTTATTTTTGCATCTTTTCTAATTAAATATTTATTTTTTACGTAATAATGTTTACTAATCGTTTCATCTTGTAGAAAGTTATTTGTTTTTTGTAATTCCTCGATCATTGTTTCCGTGGGAGGCTTGTGTGCACGTTCGATACACTGATTAACAAACACCTTTTTCAACTGGTCAACTGTTTCTTTTTCATTACTTACTTTCTCCGTAATCCTCCTATCTGCTTCATTTTCAAAATACTTTCTTTCAACATCAATAAAAGAATCAAAATGGATTTCACTATGTTTTTGCATCCTCATAAAAACTGTCTCCTCTGACAATGGTTTCATATAAGTTATGTATTCATTCATCCACATGGCAGAATAACGATAACTTTTTTCTTCAGTAGTAAATCAGGGGTTTAAGTAATCATCTTGATATTCTTCAAGAAGCGTTGCTTTTTTCCTACCCTCTAGCGCTCTAATTCTCTCACCGATAAATGACTTAATTTCAATAAACTCTAATCCAATAAGAAATTTTTGAGTTAATAAAGTCGTCCAGAATCTGATCTCCTCATCCAGAATTGGAACATAACTCCCACTCCAAAAATGTGATAAAGGACTGAGTGATAGTTTCTTGAAATCTTCAACATTCTTATTATATTTTAGAAATTCAGCAATATAATCAATCTTATCTTCAATACTTTGGTTTGACACAAATACAGAAAATATTTTTCTTATTACTTCAAAATCATTTGAATTATCGCTAATAAAGTTCAGTACCCATCTCTTGATATGATCATTTCTAATTGAGTCTTGTCCTTTATCAACTGGGAAAAATGTTTCATGTTTCTCATGATTAAAATAGAAATCATATAAGGGAGCAACGATGTTCTTATATGCAATATCAATCAGTTCTTTATAATTATCTAGTAACCAAACCTTTTTGAAAATTTCTTTATCAAAAGTATCATGAAAATTTGTTATATCTACCTGTTTTGTATAAACTTGCCAGAATGTTGAATCTAACTTAATAATTTCCATTAATATTTCTCCATGAAAATCAATTTTAGAAGAAAAATACATTTTTTCAAGAGTATCAATATCCTTAGAGAAGACCTTAACTAGCTCCTTAGGTTTATTGTAAAATTCTATTAAAAATAAATGTGCTATTTCGGAATTATTTACTGATAAACTAGCAATTAATCTGCTTGCTTTTTGAACAATCTGTTGGTCTACACTTAAAAATTTTAGCAAATCAGAATATCTTGGAATATTAGGATTTAACTTATCTCCTTCTTTTTCAATGTGTTCCAACATAAGAGTAATTTGACTTGCTGAAATAAGCTCTTCAGGTAAACAAGTCCAAATAGTATTCAGCCAACTACCTTTATTGATAAAATCAAACTGATTTATAAAACTGTATGTTCTATCAAAGCCAACAAGTTTCAGCAAATCAAGTGTTACACCAGATAGATAACCTGAAAAGGGAGCACCCGCTTCAAAATATAATGTTAAAATATCTACTAATTTTGAGCTACTAATATTTCTAACAATAATTGATAGATTTTCACCTGCTAAATAAGTATCTACTAAGTTAATACTCTCCAGTTTCTTGGCTACAGAAAATAAACACGTATAATCTTCTAAAGTATAACTACTTGTTTTGTTTTTTATTTCTTTAAATTTTTTTTCCCTATTCTCAGAAAGTCTTTCAAATCTGCCATTAGAAATTATTATTTTACAATATTGAAAATCTTTATTGCTCTCATATTTTTTGAAACTATCATCAATAATCACTTTCAAATCTTCAGCATATTCCACCCATTTATGAGAGATTAGACTCTGTTCAAAAGTGTAATCTACCCATGTGTCAATAAAGTATTTTTTTACTTCTAGCATATCAAACTCAAAAATAGAATTGATATCACTTTCAACCCCATTCCAATGATATTTATTTAGAATTTCATGGATATCATTTTGATAGTTTTTATGTTTGTATAGTTCTGAAAGAATTTCCCAACACAAAGACCTCAACTTTTTACTTCCCTCTGTAAAAAGAACTAAGAAATGACCCACAATTATTGAATTTAAAGAATCGCCTTCACCTGTATAAGTTCCTGAGCACATTAAACACTTATCAATTATTTTGAGTAATAGAAAATCTACATTTTTATTTTGTGTTTTTCGAAGATTCCAAATTTGTTTGAGCAATAGATATTCTTCCTCATAATCTGTAATATGAGAATATTGATCGTATATTAATTCTTCGAAAGCAAAATAAATATCCATAAAGAAATCTGGACGTCTATCTAGCAAAATAATAATTAACTCAATTGCTTCTTGAAAATACTCAGATCTTTTATAACCAGAAAGAATTGATACATCTGGTGAGTTTATCACCTTGTAGTTCTTTTTTTTCTTGAAATATTCCTCCGATATTTCGAACGATCTTCGAGGATAATTATTAATTCTATTTTTTAAAATACTAAGAGACTTAACAAAATCCAAACCATAAAATGTTTCAAGATATAGATCCTGCTCATCATCAGATGCCTTATTCCACTGAGATAATATTTGACTAGATAAATAATCTTTTGTCTCTGGTGAAGGAAATATATTGAATAATGTATTAATTGTAGAAACAATTTGGTTTCTATTAGTATTAAATCCTAATTCTAATAGACGTGAAATACTGATTAATTTTTTTTCTATTAGAGAATACTCTAATATATAATCTTTGAAGCTCTGGTCATTAACCTTTACGATTTCATCGAGATAATAATCCACCATTTCTAATTGGTGGAGTTCCAAACTAATTCTTTTAAAATCACTCCAGCTAATTTTGAATTCTTGAAGTAATTTTGCAGCAAAGCCATCTTCATTTATCTTTACTGTACCAAGAAGTGAGATGACAAGCAGAACCTCTGGAAAGCTTGATTTGTTGAATTGTTCATCAAAAATTTGTCCATAATAGGCTTTAAATATTCCTGTTGGATCATTCACATTGTTTATGTCTTTAATTGCAGATTTCCCAGCGAAAATAGCTAAACGAATATTATTTTTTGAAATTTTAACTATTCTATCTTGAAACATTCTATTAGTTATCCCTAGACTTTCTTCAAGAATTTTTCGGACCTGATCGCTAGTCATGTTAGATAGTTTTTTTTCATGAAATAAACTGTGCTCAGCTAAAATTCTACTTATCTTTCTCTTTTCATAATCTCTAACTGTAGCCACTAAACGAATTTCCTTTGCTCCAGAAAAGTCTCGTACAAAAGCAATAATTGCACGGATATCAGTGGTATTATTTATATCATCCAAGAAAAACAAATATTTTCCTGGCTCTGAAGAAGCTATTGTGAAGTCGTCATAAAGGGATTGTCCATTACTTTTCACACAAAAAACATGATAATTTTCATTTTCGAATTTTTTACAAACTTCAAGTACCAATTTTGATTTACCAACACCAGAAGGACCACTTACTAAAACCACGTCATTCTTTTTAATAGCATTAACTAATTCTAGGTATTCCTCATCACGAAATTTGAAGTTAATATTGAGCGGTGCAGTCATACCGCCTTTGTCATAAGCATCAACAAAATCAGAAATTAAAAAAATCTGACCTGAGTCAATTTTTATACCTAGAAAATCTTTAGCTATTCCTTGATACATCGGACGATTTAGATCTTGAACAATTGTATCCAAACCAATTAATTCAATCTCGGCCTCATCACTCAATTGTCTAAACTTCTTATCCTCAGCAGTTGTAATATTTGTTGATGTGTGGCAAATAATTATTTTCCGAATGTCGCTACTTGGTACTTTTTTCAAATTATCCTTTAAACAATCAATAATATCATTTTCAATTTTACTTTTATACGATTTTTGATGTCCATACATTATAAATGTGTACGTTCCATCTTCGTGCCGGACATAACTGTCCGGCACACCAATAGTTGTCTTGTTTGTTCCTTCTTGAGCACCTAGAGAGTGAATATTTCCTAAATGATATTTTTTATATAAATAAGCATCACAAAGCCCTTGAAATGCGCCTCCTTCCATTTCTATAATCTTTTGTTGTAACAAATTGATTCGTGTCATGGTTGTTTTTCAACTCCTTATAAAAAAAAGAGGCAGTTTCTGTATATGACCCTACTTCGAACCTCCTCCCATTTCATTTTTTCATCAAATATTATTGACCAAAACTGTAGCTAACTTCGCCTAAATATTTCAATCTTTTTAGTTCATTAAAATATTATATAAATGATAGATTCCATATGTTGTAAATCAATTTAGCTGAAGTGTAGTTATCATATAGTTCTTAAATGATTCATTCTTCCAAAAACCTATTCGTACGCCATCAATACCCCTGGTTAGCAAAATATAATAGATGTTCAATACAAACAGTGTAAATTCATTTTTGTTTTCCGGATTAGCATCATTCTTTGAAAATTTACCATTTACATTGTGGAAATTATCGGGATTACCAAAAAGACGTCCTGACTCATCGACTTGTAGATCATTTCCAATCAGTACACCGACTTTATTCAAGTCAATTCCTTGAACAGCAAAAACCGATCCGATCTGGTCCTCTGCATCGGAATCTTTCGAATTAATCCAGTTTTCTTGTGTAGAATTCCATCGTTTGTGAAGATTCCCTTCGTGCCAATGGGTAATCTCTGGATCCTTACCATCTGATTGTTTCCAAGGTTCAACCAATCCCCCCAAGACTCTATTAACATGATCACTATGATAATTTCTGTCATCTTCTACCCAATCAAACAAATTAGCTAGAGGGTTATCTTCAAAAAATCCGAAATAGGCATCGATATCCCTATCGCAAAATACTGAGCGGTCAAAATTAGGATTATAATTTGTTTCTGATAATAAGTCGGTATCTTTATATAGTAAGTATTTAATACCATTTATATAGTCATCTGAACTATACGATTTACCTTCAGGAGCTTGAATTCGAAATTGTGTAGTCAGATATTTCTTTTCGAAATTTTCTGTAGCTCTACTAAACTGCTCTCGAGTCATATTCGCTGGTCGAATTGCTTGCAAAACATCGTACATCAGAATAAGTTGCTTACCAATTTTTTTCAGAGGCTCTAGGTGATTATCATCTGAGTTGAATCTATCTTTGTATACATTATTGAACGAAGCCATTTGTTTAGCATATTTTCGTGATAACTTATGAGACTCATCAACAACCACTACATCAAAGTCCTTATTCTGATTAATCAATTGAGTAGAAGTTGCTACAGTAAGATTTTTTCCATTCATACCATACACTTTGAAAATTTCTTGAGCTGTCTTAATCCAATTTGGTTGTACAACTACAGCAATTGTTTTATCAGATTGCTCATCCAAAAATTTTGCAACCAAATGCGTCAATAGAACCGTTTTTCCCGTTCCAGCATCTCCATTGATTACAAAGTTCTTTTCTGGGTTTGCAAGTATTTCATTGATAAGATCCATTTGTTGTTGGGTCAATTCTTTTATTGGACTATATTTAACCAAAGCTTGATTTCTAAGTTCATCAATAGTAGGTGTTTTTACCCAACCTTTACTATATAGCTCCTCCCAAAAAGGTAGAATAACTTCAGTAGCAATAGCCTCACGTTCTTTATAACTATTCGTGTCGTTCCCCTTAGTAAGATTGATTACTTCACTGGTTTCATACTCAACTAAATTTCTTCTTGATTTAGAATTATCAGCTAAAAAATAAGTAATAAGCTGATTCTCAACATCATTTAAAGCAGAGCCATTGAACAGCGCAGAAAAAAGTACGATAACTTGATCAAAGTTTGCATCATTAAATTTTTGTTCAGTGCCGTTATAATGTTGCTCATGTCTAGTTTTAAAGTGTTTTGACTGACCGATATACACTTTATTGGACTTCGTACTTCTATAGATATAAATAATATCCCCTTTTTTTAATTTTTCTTGTTGTACTTTCCGTAATTGATTAAATCCAAAAAGCGTTGTTCCTTCCACATCCAACATAATATAGGCATATTTCGCCATCCGATACCCACCTTAATATAATCAAATTTTCTTTACTCTAAACTAAATAATTAGAAGTTAGTATATTTCGTTTTTGATCCTTTACTCTTACTGATTGGATATTTCTGCTGATTTTTGATTAATTTTTCTTTTACTACTTGCTCGATGTCCAAATTTAAATTATCTGCCAACATAAAAGAATAAATTAAAACATCGGCTAACTCATCCTTTAGAGCAAGCAGATTCTCAGTTCCCTCTTCTGCTGTTTTCCATTGGAATAACTCTAACAGTTCACTAGCTTCCAAAGAAATCGAAATAGCTAAATCCTTTTCATTATGAAATTGCCGCCAGTCTCTCTCATCACGAAATTTATTAATTAATTCGGTTAATTCTTGAATCTCTGACATAATTGAACCCACCTATCTTTTTATAACACTCATAACATGGTCTTCGGTATCCTTATCATTAAACCACAAGAAAATCCCTTTTCTTGCTCTTGTTAATAAGACATAGTATTGGTTTAAAAAAATCTCCAAAACTTCATCACATGCTGCTTCAGAGTAATTATGTGAACTTAAAAAACGTTCAACCTGCTTAACAAAAGTTTGATCTTTAACTTTTGCAAGATCAAAAACCCACTTGCTAAGGCTTTTATCCCACCGTAAATCATCATACCAAATGAAACCCGTGTAATCATAATCCAGTCCTTGTGCTGTATAGACGGAACCAACCTGATTAAATGATGTTTCGTCAGCATCTTTATACCAATCGTACTGATTCCTCATGGGGTTCCACTGCTTTTGAAATTTCGTTCCATCTTTATCTCGAATCTCAATATCATTCCTAATAGTAAGATTATTTTTAGATTTCCAAGGCCAATCATAAGGCGCAAACCATTTTGTAGTTTCACCTAATTCTTTCATCTTTAATAATTGCTCATCGATTACTTTCAAAGAGTGTGATAACACAATATCAAAGGTGTTGTTTCTTGAAGTTACTTTTTTACAATCAAACAGTAATTTATGAATTCTATCTACATAATCCCCCTGATTTCCTGATCTCTTTTGAACGATTAAATTGAAGATAACTGGTTCAATTCCTAACCTATATAGTGCCTTTTGATAATTTAAAAGCGTCCCGACTTCCTCTAATAAAACCCTTTGATGATCATCTTGTAGAAATACTACAATTTTGGGGCTTTTACTGTAGCTAAACAAACTCTTAATAGTCTTATTGATATCAGTATCTCTATGCGCTTCGTCAACTACAACAAATGAATAGTCCTTCAACGCAATACCATTCAAATATGGAATATGTTGCATCAAACCTGCTTCATTTTTAACTACTTCTCGTAACATTTTACTTTTAGCAAAAGTAAAGACCATATCATTAGTTTTTAACCCATGTTGCTGAGCGAGAAAAAGTAAGTGAATACCTATAATTGTTTTTCCAGTGCCAGCAGCACCTCTTATAATAATTGCCGTATTTCTATGGTTTTGAATGAATTCTTTAAATAACTGGCTTATTTGTGCTGAAATTTCAATTTGATCTGCCAACATAATCGCGTTATCTTTTTGATTGAGGACACTCCGCAAACCGTTAAAGCCAACTTGTCCAATAATATATTTTCCCTCAAGAAACTCTGTAGCGACTTGCTCTCCGTTTATCGTTACATCGAAATATTTTTTTAGGTGATTAACTAAAAGTTGCTCCTCTCCTTTAACAAAAAAACCGACAGATAATTTTTGATAGTCTTCATACATTTCAGAGAAAAAGGCATTTTTGTCTCCAATAAAATTATGTAAATATTGAATTGCATATAAATCGATTTTTTTATTGGCAACAATTTCATGATGGGCTTTTAAATCTCGTGTATAGTTCACTGTCTGGTAAATCGGATGTAACCTATACTCATTTCTATTTCCGATACAAACATTCACATTCGTTTTTTGTTTCTCGATATTAGGCGCAAGTTTTTCCCACTGTTTTAACTCAACAATAATTGCAGTAGGCTGCTGCTGATTAGAATAACCAAAGATAATAGCGTCAATTCTTCTATCTGCAGTTAGTGAATATTCAGCTACTAGCCACAAATTGCCAAAACCTTGATCATTAAGAAGTTGAATCAATAAGTATAAGGAATTTTTCCAGGATAATTGTTCTTGAATTGAATGATCAATATCGACTTGAAGCATGTTCTCTACTAAATCTTCACAAGATAAACGTGCTAACTCCGATATTTCGCCATTAAGCAAGCAACCCATTAAAACTGCTCCTCTCTAAAAATATATATACTTAATTATACGCTTCATATCGCTTTCAGAAAAGATTAACTCGATGGAATTATATTTACATATGATGGATTAAATAGGTAGAATGATACTCCTCTAAAATTCATAAAGTATAATTTCATAATGAACAAATAAAAAAAGGACAAACGAAACGTTGACCTAGCAAAACCGACTTCGTTACTCCTTTTTTAATTTATTATGACAAACACAAACTTGTCTTCCATACATTTGCGAAAAATGTTGTTAACTTTTTTATGAATTATCTACGTTTATCTTAAACAATCTATTATCTGCAGTATGTAGCCAACAGCGTTCCTACCAAAATAAATAGTTAGTATAATTAATATTGCTGGTAAAACTAGCTCCCAGTTTAATAGGAAGTCCTTAATTGTCACTCTTAATATTGAAAAGGTTATAAGAAAAAAATATCCCCCTGCAAATTACCTCACCAAAAATGAAAACCAATATTTTTCAAAATGTTTGATATAGAATATATGTTAAATACTGATGCAATATTTGAAGAACTGGCAACTCTAACCAGTAATCCATATAGGCTCATACTCTCCACTAAGCACATACGAAGCTGCAATGTCTACTATAAAGTCAGTATTGCTAGCACCGCTTCTCCTATCTCTTGAAGTTATCCAATACTGATCTTTCTATTAATTGACATAAAAAATTTCTTTACAGGTTGTTCAATAAATCTACAACTAATCACAAGTAAAGCTCAGTGAAAAATAAAATGATTGATACTAAAACAAAGATATAAAGATTATTGCTCATTAAAATAGCGGCTATAACTAACCAGCTTATAAAGAAAAAAATTCGTTTATTTTTATTCCATGCTCCCCACTTTTTTCTATCAATACCTACAAACATGCATACTAAAATTGGAAATATGATAATTGTTACATTAGAAGCTGTCTCTAACAATTCTCCTCACCTTTCTCCTAAACAAAATCACTAAATATCTTTGTGAGAATCCCTAAAAGCAGATAGAACATTATTACTGTATCCCCAAAACTACGGAATACTACATATCTTTTATTTAATCACCAAAATCTCCCCAAACCATTAGCATCATCCTGTCATTTTGAAAGCATTTATTTTTTTGTAAATAGATAAGACTTTAACTATTGCTTATTTTGAAGAATATAAAAAATTGTAGACGTAATTCCACAGCAAACGGCCAAAAGATAATTTCTTTGAGACAATGCAATCAACATCAATAACACGAATATAAGTTGAAGTCTTTTGAATTTCAATTTACTATTTCCTTTATGCTCCATAGACATTTCCTCCAAGATTCCTTTTTTACTTTAAAATTCTATCCATTATAAGTTGATATTATTCACCATGTAAATAGCTCGATAAACGAATATAAAAAGACTATTAAATTAAGTCCTAACATTACTTACTTAGTTGTTTTTTTAATCGCAACATAGCAAAATGTTACAAGTATCAAAACGGTTCCTATTATGACTATCACCAAGTTTACAACATCCTTAGAAAATGGTGTCAAAAGAGAATATACTACCAATAAAAATAATGCAAACAAAGTCAACACAATATATTTTCGTTTCATTTTTACTCCCACCTCTGCAAAATGCAGTTGCCATCCTTACTTATATCACTGTAAAATCTACTCTCTTCTGGAGGTTATATCATCAAATTTTCCTACAACTAAGCAACTCATTACAATAACTCCAATCATACATCCTATAAACAAGCCCAATAAAAACAAGAGCATAAACATCCCTCCTTAAAAATATTTATTTTCATCAAAGAAAGGTAGGTCAATAACTATGTCCCTACCTTTCTGAACTACTATAAGAAATTGACTACACAATTATCTTTAAAAATAATTATTCTGTAATATCAATTTTTTTAAGAGCTAAATATAGTCTGATCATACACTCTTGATAGCAATCTTCATCAAAGCTTCCATTACGACAAGATTCTTTAATCAGCAATGGTTTAAAACTGTTCACAATCTGAGAAAACGCCTCTTCATCATCCTTTTGAACAAGAATAACGAGTTCTGCCAATGACTTCATTTCACGCATCCTCCATTTTTTAGCACTCATTTTTCACAGCGAGTGCTTCAGGGAGGAGCACGAATCATATTGTTTTTTAAAACTAATGAATTAGACGTTTTCGAATTTTTCCTAGAATACGTTGACGCTTTTTTGTTGCACCTTGTCTTGTCATTGATAGTCGAATAGAAATCTCATAGTCTGAATATCCAAAAATATATTTTTGAATTAGTAGAGATTGATCTTTATCAGACAGTTTTTGGAATTCAGTGGCTAAGGCAAAATTAGAGAAATCTAGCGGAAATTTTTCAGATACTACTGTAACAGTTTCTTGTGGATACATTGCTTGCTCCTCGATAAAGTAATCTAGTATCTTTTGTCCAGAAACAAATTCAGTATCTTTTAGTCTGCTATTTTTAGCAAAATAATTAATCGCCGTATTGTGAACTGTTTTTTGAATATAGCTAATAATTTGTGCATCATCATTTGCAAAATCAAAATTCTGATTCATCACTGTCACTTCTTCCTTTGAAAATTCGAAAGGAAAAAGATATACGGACAAATTAGGTTTTAAGTCTATATTGCCAATATCCTCTCATAGCACGTTCAACAGGGATTGATTCATCTCGATTAATTTTTGGAAGAATATTATTTACAAAATTGCGATAATCCGGAAAAATTTCATATGACTCCATCCACTCGTGATAAATTTGTTTGGCGGATAATGGTTTTCCTGCCTCTTTCAAAATTGATGCAATAATAAACCCGTAATCTTTGTAAGATCGATGATGATTGTCGATTGCTTTTCGCTGAGTAAAGTAATCTTGGAGCTCCTTTTCATTTCCTAAATTCATTTGCTCCACTTCACGATGTATTGCTTTATCAGAATTTGTCGTGTCTTGATTATCTTCTAAATGAATCAAGTATTCTTTTAGATCAAAATACTGTTTTGAAAGCTCCCTTCTTTCCTCCATCAATAGTCTCAGTTGTTCGTACACTCGACATTTTTCATCACGAATATCCATATTCTTTCTTCCCCTTTCACTACTAAAAACAAAAAGGGAACACAAAACTGGACATTAAATCGAAAATTGTTTTAACAACGGCAAAAAATATTTATCTTCGGCTTTTTTTCTCGCCAGCGCTGCTTCACTTAGATTGTCATACGTACCCAGATAGTGTCGCTTTCCACGGAAAGTAATATAAGCTACCCACATTCCCTTACATCGATAAACTCCTTTTACGCCACTAGTATTGTTTTTGGCCAATTTAGCTTTCAAACATTCGACAATTGTTCCTTTTACACAAGTTCTACTTTCAACTCTTTTCAAACAACCACAACTTTTTGTGTGACCTGATGATAAGTTGCCATAGCTTACTTCACATAATTGACCGCAGCTACACTTACATCTCCATTTTGTTTTCCAATCTAACTTCTTATTTAATGGTTCAATGACGGTCAGGTTACCGAATATTTGTGTTTCAATGTGAAACTGTTTTTCCTTAAGACATCCACAACTCCGGATTTCTCCTCGTTGCAATCGTTTTGCCGATGCCATTATTTCATTGCCACACGAACATAGGCATTTCCATACAACGGTTCCTTCGCTACGTTCTTCTGTTGGGGTAAGGGCAACTAGTTCACCAAATTTTTTATTAGATAAATCCTTATATCTATGCCGATTTTTAACATTTCCACACCCGCAGCTTTTTGTTCGACCCGAGACTAAATTGGAATGATAAACAATTGTTTCTTGTCCACAATCACAAAGGCAGTGATACTTTTTATAACCATTTTGAATTAACTCATCTAAAATAATCAGATGACCATATCTTTTTTGCATAACCCATCGCCTCATTACTCATGAAATCTATGTACTGAGATAACCAGGGGACCACCCTCGTTATCTCTACTAAATCACTTCAAATTTGAAGGTCATTTGGATGTTACATTTTGTATTTTGATATTTTCCGTAATATGCTCCTTTAATTTGAAATCCACCAACTGCTTGAGAATTTAAAATTCCCAATTCTTGATTTGCTACTGACGGATGCAACTCAATCATCGGAAACTGAAAATCTTCCAATGAGCTCAGACTTAATTTTACTTTCTCATCTTTTCCACTAGGTTCGGTATCATTAGTCCGGATGACATCAATCGTTGAACTAGAATCCACTTGCATTTTGGCTAAAGATACTTTGAGCTTTGCAGTTGAATTATTTTTCACTTCGTAACTCGGTGATGATACCTTACCGTTTTGAACATCTGTTGATCCAAAAATTACTTTTTGCGGGATAGTAACATCAATCAAATCTTTGGCATCTAAAATATTAATCGTGATATCTTTCGTAAGATTGCCAAGTTGAATCGTAGCAGTATAGGAGCCAAACTGAGGCTTTACATCATGCTTAATCACTTTAATTTGCTTAGATATTTCATTTCCACTTGAAAGTTCCCACGCTTTAGATTGACTTTCTTGCAAAATCCATTCTTCAATTTTTGAAGCAGGAACTTGGTTAGAATAGGCAGTGAAATTTTGCGAACTCAATACATATTGATTATCAAAGATACTATGATGATCATGTACAAAAACAGGCACAGTCACTTCTGACTTATTCCCATTTTGATCAGATAATTCAACTTTCGCATCCGTCAAACCAATTTTAGATGTATCAGGTATTTTTACATATTTTGCCGTTATTTTTGAAGTATCATCGTTATCTTGCAAATTTTTTACTACATCAAGTGGGTTAGTTGATATACTGCCGTTAACAAGCACCATTTGTAAAATACCATCCCCGATAGGTGCAATAGCATCAGGATTCACGGTTAGCTTTGCTTGTGCTTTAGTACTGTTTCCAGACGGATCGCTCACGACAAGAAAAACATCCTGGCTTCCAATCTTTTTTACATCAGGAGCTGGTTTTGAAGGATCAAACGAAGTTCTCATTTTTCCGGTTTTATCATTATCAGTAATTGAACGAATAAAATCATTTGCATCTACTTTTGATCCATACTCAATGATTTTTTCCTTTGTGTTAACTAGTGGTGGCGTAGAATCCTGTACACCAATTGTTGACTTCAATAAAGATGCATTACCTGAACTATCTGTTAACTTCATTTCAAAGGGATGATTTCCCAAGCCTAAACTGTTAGGATCAGTATCTGAATAAATAGAAACAGGTTTTGTGTCATTATCCCAAGGCTCATATTCAAGAAAGTCTCTGATTTCAGCATTCGTGCCCAATTCCAAGAAAATTGGATTAATCAACTGTCCCGTTGGAGGAGTGGTATCAATAACAGTAAAGGGAATATCAACAGGTACTGTATGGCTATCGTCAAAAAAAATAAATTTCCCACTAGTTTCCCCTATTTTTGTATCATCAGGTTTCTCTTTCATGTAATAAGATACTTCACCTGTGTTTCCACTATAATCCACGAAGCTTAAAGGATCGTCTACCTTGATATCGAATAGATTTAATTGGATTTTATTTGTCTGTTTTGGAATTACTGTAAGATGTTTTTGTGCTACATTCACTGTAAAAGAATCCTTTATTGTCCCGCTTGGACCAAAGCGATCATTTACTGTCCACCAAACTCCAGCCACATTCTCTTTAACGTGAAAAGACCAATCTAGTTGATATTCAATATTTATTGTTACCTTAGGTGAGGAGCCACTTCCTCTTTTTAATTGAATATTATTTGAATTATAGCTAATACTCACAGTATTTGGATCACTACTAGTCATGCTTTTGATAATTCTTTTAGCTGGTCCAGTATATGCATACTCATTTTTATGCCAATCATTACAATAAAATTCAAAATCAGTAGATGTTTGGTATCCTCGAGTATAACCCTCATCAGCTGGAAGCACAGTTTGCTCAAAATAGACTTTCATGTCATTCCATTCTTTCTGTGTTGCATCTTGCGCTACGTCTCTAGCAGTATCACCAGAATCACTTGCAAAGCTATATGTGGGAAATGACAAACTTCCAATAATGCAAACGAAAGCCATAATCAAAGAAAAGCTACTTTTTTTCATAAGCACCTCCCAATAGAAACCTCAGCTCTAAAGCGATAAGCATAAGGACCACTCCAATGAAGGAGAGAAATTTACTATTATCTCCTTCATTGCCTAATTGTGGTAATTTATCCATCTTATCATTTTGGTTTTCATCAATTACATTAGAATGTTGGTCGCTTCCTTTGCCAATGATTCCCTCAATCGGAATATGATTAAACTGAATACTTGATGACTCAGCGAAGGTCTCGATTGGACAAATAAAAGTTAGAATGATTACTAACGATAGCACTATAAAACCATAGTATTTTTTCATATCAATTCCTATTGAACTTCAAACTTAAGAACTAAATCATATTGTGGATTTAAAGCATTCTTTTCAAAATTAAACCCTGTTGCTACTCCACCACTTAATTTAAATTCAAGCTTGTCTCCAGTTGGATTCAAAGTACCAATTTCCGCCGGGAATTGAGCAGGATTTTGCGGATCTGTCGTGTGCAAAGCAATGTCTCTGTTTGCAGTTTTATTGGTTAAGTTCAAAGTCAACTTATCACTAATTTTTTCAGCATCCGTTTGACTTCCAGATCCTCCCGGTGTACCACTATCCTTAAAATCGTTAACAGAAATCTTAACTCCTTTTGAGGAAAGATTTTCAATTTCATATAGTGGAGAAATAATACCTGTACTTACATCCGTTTGACCAAATAAGATTTTTGTTGGAATTTTAACATCAACCCATGCAGGATCTGTTGGATCTGGATCTGGTTGAGTCGGGTCTGTTGGATCTGTTGGGTCAAATTCTTTAAATGTTCCTTCTGCCGGAATAGTAGCAGAATCTTGTTTTTTGACTTCCTGTGGTTGGGTATTCGGATCTGGTTGACCATCTTCATAGGCAAACGCAGCTGATGGCCCTAATAATGCTGCTCCTCCAAATGCGACTACACCGAAAAGTGCTACAAATTGCGTTTTTTTCATTTTTGTTCCTCCATTGTTTCTATTATTTATAACTAGATATTCTAGTTATTCACAGATAATTGCCCTACTACCAGAGTTTCTCCAACCTTTTTTTGTGCCTTATCGTTCTCATAATAGGTGACTAAATTTTGAGTTTTATAAACACCTTTTTTGATGGTAGTGCTTAATTTACCTTGGGATACATACTGTTTTGGCTTAATGAGACCTGAATCATAAACAACTTTATTCTCTCCATCAATTGTAGTCTGAACGCGTATGGCATATTGATTACTTGCCGGATTTAATATACTGACCTCGCCAACCTCTGATGAAGATTCAAAAACCATATCAGAATTCATTTTCAAACGTACTTCGCTTTTATCAGCCTTCGCTTGAAGAAGCTCTTCAAATTCTTTTTCGCTCATATCCTTAACAAACTCACCTGATTTCCCATCAGTTTCGCCGGCAACTACATTGGGAGCAGTTTGATGAGTTAAAAAATAGTAGTACACACTTCCCACTAACAGAGCTATCAACAAAATTAAAAGGATAACAATTCTTGATCGTTTTTTTCTTTCCATTCTCCTTACCTTCCATTGTTTTTCTTACTCTAATGTTGTTATAATAATTGTAGCTTGTCAGCTTACCTATGTTTCCAACAACGGTGATAACTATAGAACAATACTTCTCATTGAGAAAGTTCATTTTTAATCTAACGTTCGTTAACTATTGGAGGCTCCATATGGAAACATTATTAGAAAAAAACTTACAACGACACTATCAAATCATTAAATTTCTCATTTATAGAGACTGGGAAAAAATAAGCACTATTTCGAAATTTACCCAAATCTCTGAAAGTACAGTTCGTAAAAGCATTGGAGATATCAACAGATACATCACTCCAGCGAAACTGGAAAGTAGTAAACAACTTGGTGTACGGCTAATTCTCATGCCTGATCAAAATCCTTTTTTTATTTTTTCTGCACTGTACAATCAGTCTGCAAGATTTTCCATACTTGAAGAAATCTTCTTAAGTAGACATACCAACTTGACCTCTCTAGCTGATCATCTTTTCCTCAGCATTTCTACATTAAAAAGAAAGATAGGAACAATCAATGAACTTTTAGCTCCTTTCGACTTTCACATTGACTGTACTTATATGGACATAATCGGTGATGAGAGAAAAATCTGCTGGTTCTATTTTTGCTACTTAATCGAAAAATATGGACTCATTGAAAAAGTAATTACTGAGAACGATGTTGAATTGATGGATGAGATCATGCAAGAGTTTATGGATTGTTACCCATTTTTACAAACACCTGCACGCCAAACCTATTCTTATGTAAACAAATTTAGAACTATGTTATTTATTAATTTTCTACGCATTCGCAGAGGTCATTTACTTCCAAGCCAATCACAAAATGATCAAAAACATGGGTTTACTTTTTCAGAAGAGTTAACTCAAAAACTTTTTCAACACTACCACACTGAGATAACCTCAAAGAGCATATATCGATTATTTTACATATTTTTCAATGATAAATATGTATGGTCAATGACAGATTTAAATCAAAAATGCTCCTTAAATCCAAAAATTAATCATCTTCGTGTCGCGATAGAAAATACATTAAACTCAATTGTTAAAAAGGAAAATCTAATCCTATCAAATAAAGAAGAACTTATGCTTTATCTATACAACGCAACCACTTATATTGGGGGACCTGCAAAAATCCTTTATAATCCTAATGAAGAATTTTTTATCAATCTCAATAATTATTACGAAGGATTCACACACAGGGTCAAAGAAATTGTATCTCGTTATTTTTTAAATAGTGATTTACCAATTTATGTAGATGATTCCGTTATTAATCGATTACTATTTATGGTGGTCACTTCATGGGACTCATTATCTGATCAATTGGAACAAAAATCGCCAACTATTAAGACTGGACTCTTTTTCAATACGAGCTACGAGCACTGTAATTTTTTGAAAGAAGATATTATGTATCATTTAAAAACGCGATTGAATGTGGATTTGATTGACGCTACTAGCCTTACCTCAGTTAGAGAAAGAATGTGTAAGTACGATCTTTTGATAACCAATCTTCCATCACTGTTCGTACCAGAGTGTACCGTAGTATCTATTCATTCAAACCCTACTCCAAAAGATTTTGAGAACATACTCACTGTCTATAATGAAATCGTGAATAATAAGCAAGACTTTGATTTGTCCATAGTACAAAAGCAGAACAGTATTTATAAGTATTAAAAAAACGATACTTGAATTTTTATTCAAGTATCGTTTTTACGTTATATAACGAAATGATGAATTACTATTTTCTTGTAATTTCTAATTGCCTGCTTTCCTCTCTTAGCAATTCTACTAAAATTTTTTTATTTTTCTTCAATAAACTAGAAACACCATTTGAATCAGAAAGCTTCTCTAGCACAACATTAAGTGCGAAAACATTTCTATTAGCATTCATATTATACTGAACAATTCTTTTGCCATCTTCTTCTGTTTCAATTCTGTGAGAGACTGGCCATAGTGTAACTCTGCTATAAAAATAATTTAAGTAACTTTTCGCCCATGCAACAAGATTAATTCCGTATTCATTATGAACATCTTTAATAAATTTTTTTGACTTTAAACTTATTTGGTATTTAAAGCTTGATAGACTAGTGTTTTTACTATAAATTCCGTAATAGTCCTTTGCAAAGGATAATATTTCTAATGGATATTCACTTAAATAAGCCTGTTTTCTTACCACTTCAGTGAATAAACTATACGATAATTTTTCCCAATCTTTTTCATCTGAAATCAGTAAAAAGTAATCAGTATCATCTAACACCATAGAAAGTTTACGATTAACTTTCACATTATATTGATTAAATAGTTTAATCAACCACCGCTGCGTATCTTCACTAAATGAGTCAATCTCATACTGATAATTGACATTTCTTCTCAATTCTTTTAATTGTAGATTTTTCTGGGAACTTTGATCGTCCTCTAAGATTTTATAGAAATCAAAAATATACTCTATTAATTTCCGAATGTTATCTTCTTTATTCTTATATTCTGTTTCATCAAATCCTTCATATTTTTTTCTAAGTTTAATATATTCCTCTATCTTCATATGGATTCACAAGCTTGCTTCATATATTTTTTGTAAAGCTCTTCCTCAATTGGTGAAATTTGATTATGCCAATAATACATAACCAATATTTCCAAAATTTTCTTTTTTCCCCTGATATATGGCAAAGTTGACAGTTGAGAATATATAGCATCTATATTAAACCTATTTTTCTTAGCCTTCATCGGATTATAGTATTTACCAAAATCTAAATTATCATACGTACCAGCGGGCCACATATGTTCATATTCAGAAAAATTTGATGCATAATTTTCTGCCCAGATAAGTAAATTAACATTATATTTATCATTTGTTTTCTTGATATAATTGTTGATTTTTTCATTAAAGTTCATCACTGGCTCATTCTCGCCCAAATAATTAATATTCAAAACTCTATGTTCATCAACAATATACTCGTAAAGTTGATCTATATAGTTTTCCATAAAGGGATACTTTTTAATTAGTAAGGAATAGCATTTATATGAATATTTTCTGAAACTATCAGGTGAATTGGTTAGTAAAAAAGTATCCATTTTATTTAGCAATTTTGAAATTTGCTGATTCATTTTTTTGTTATAACGAGAATATACCTCTATAAGCCATTTCTGGACATTTGTTGAGTATTTATCGACTTGCTTTTGATATTTTTCCAGTTTTTCATTGTTTTCAATTTGCAAAGATTGAGTTTTATCAATGTTAATATAAGTATTAAAATATTCAAAAACATAATTTACACAATCCTGTAGATTAACATCTTTCTTTTTTAAGTCAAATAAGTTCTTCTGATCATCTTTCAATCTTTTTTCAATAAATTTATCTAATGTAATCATTTAGTCTCACCTCTCATGAATGAATAGTTTTGTTATTATTATATAATATCAAATTACAAAAGATAAATTTATTATTATCTAGCTAATATGCTTCTATGACCTTCCAATTTTCCGACTTTTGTAAAACAAAAGAATACTGGAAATTATCTGTTGCTTTTGTAGTATCATCAAGGTACTTTGCTACCACTGAAACTTGATAATTCTCTCCTTTTTGTCGGAAAATAGGATTAGTAAAATCTATAAACCTCAATGTAGTATTTATTGGTGTAACGACACTATTTTCTACATAATACTCAAGTTCTTTTTCGGAAGCAGTTGGATAAAGCTTGAAGAACGTCTCTAGAAACTCGGTGATTTCTTCCGTTGTTTTAGCATCAATTTCTGAATCAGTTTCTACTTGTTTTGTCTTATACTTCGCCTTTTCTGGTTTTCCAATCATAGTAGGCAAGCTGGACACAATATGGTTTCCTTTCTTATCTTCATATATTGTCACTCGGTAAGCAGATGAAACTTGCTGCGTTTTTTTCCCTTCTGTAATCTTTTGACCTACTAAAAATGAAACGACAAAATCATCTGAGCCCTTTTCAACATCAAAAATTCTTACCGATTGAACTTCGGAACTAGTAGGAATATCCGCTCGAATCATATCTTGGCTCAAAGCGAGTCCTTCTTCTGCAAGATACTGTTCAAGATTAGTCATTCTCTTTTCGATTACTTCCTTGTTATTCTTCCATGAAAAGTATTCTTTTACAAAATCCTTCGTAAAACTTTCAACTCCAAAGGTATTCACTACCTTCTCTTTTACAACCACTTTCTCATGGGTTGTATGTTGATCAATGGCCGTGAAATTCTTGTAAATACCAAAAGATAAGCTACAAAGGAGTAAAAGCCAAAGGGCAAGCACCATTTTTCGATGCTTCCCTACGGATACAACTCGTTCTTTCTTCTTTTTTGGGCTCTCTTCTTTTTGATTCCGTTCAATTTTGATCTTCATGTTTTTACCTCTTTTCTCTTATTTGTACCGTCCAGCTCCGATAAGATGCTGCTGCCAATAGCTTTCTGTTAGATTTGTCCAGCCCACTGGATTCCCTGCGTGAAACATCCGATTATCTCCCGCATAAATACCCACATGAGTCACATAAGTACCGGCATCATAAGTCGAATGAAAGAAAATTAAATCACCTGGTTTGGCATCTTTTAGATCAATATGGGTCATGGCATCATACTGATCCTGAGCCACCCGAGGAAGTTTCAAACCAACTTTGGCATAACACCATTGAGTCAAGCCACTACAATCAAAACCCGTTTCGGGACTCGAACCGCCAAATACATAGGCCGTTCCTTCATACTTAAACGCCTCGTCAAAAATCCCTTGGACCGTCTTATCATCAAACTGTGTTGTAGTTAGGTATTGCTTCACTAATAAGCAATAAAACATATTGCCATAGTTATACCGCCACCCACCATTTTCCTTAATCGCGATGGGATTGGGATAATCAACTTTTTGACCACACGATTTTTCCTTTGAAAAAGATTCGGCTAAAGCAAAACTATGCTTCCTCCCGTTTTTCGCGACATGGTCCAGATACCCGCCACCATAGTTGTAGGCCTGAATGATACTATCTTGATCACACCCTAGCTCTTTGGAACGCTCAACCAAAGACGCAAAATAGAGACATCCTTGTTTAATGGATGCCTCGGTACTTAATGAATTCGGTGGTAACCCAGCTGACTCCGAACTTTGCATAACGTCTTCCATTGTGCCACCAGATTCCACTTGAATAATCGCCAAAAGAATTGGGATATACTCTGTTATATCCGATTCTTTGGCATACTTTTCCACCATTGCACGGTGTTTCAAAACTTCTTCTGAGACACTACTACCTCCAGGAGAAGTTTCAGAACTCCCACTTCCCTCACTGTCCTCGCCAAACAACAAACCCACACACATCAAGATGCTCATAAAAGAGATTATCAGGAAGGTTAACGAAATGACACCTATTTTCTTAAAGTTCATTTTTTCTCACCCGACTTTGATTTTGGACGAGGGTTCATTCTTTTTTGTATTTTTTGATTGGTTCTCTTAGGCAGAGTAGACCGCTGCTTCACTTGTTGGAAAGAATTATTTTTATTTGACAGTTGGTTTATTTCTTTTGAAATGATTTCTTGACTAGTTAGTTTTCGTTTGATTTCGGGATTCAGATTTGCTCTCACAATCCGCTTTGATGCTTCTTTTTTCGGCATACTATCTTTCTGAGGTTGGACCTCTGCTTTTATCCGAACATTTTCCCTTCTTTTCCCATGGTAATTCCCTGTTTCGTTCAATACTTTGCGCTTTTCAGCCATTTTTTCATCTCTACGTTGTCGCTGTTTTTCTCGCAACTCCGCTCGACTTGCTTTTTCTTGGACCAGTCCGCGCTTGAATTCTTCTGGTGCTTTTTTCGTCTTTTCGATTCCTTTATGGAAGTTGTATTTCACGTTGGTTGGCGCATTCCGTACTCCATCCTTTACTTGTTTAGTCTTATCTTTCACCAAAGCCTGGGTATCCAGAACTTTGCCGATTTTTCTCCCGGTTAAATTCTTTCGAGATTGTTTCTTATTATTTGAAATTGGCTTTTCCTTATTCAAGTCAGATGCTACCTCCTGATCGTTAGGTAATCGTGAATTCTTTCGTAGAGAAGAACCTGATGGCTTAAATTTAGATTTTGATTGCTCCTTTGCCAACTTATTCCCAGCTACTGCACTTCCACCAAAAGCCAAAGTACGTCCCACATTTCGATTAATTTGCCGCAATTTACGGTTCATCAACATTTGCGGTTTTCGCATGACCCTTCTTCCCATTGATTGGCTATCATTACTTTGAAGGTTGAACATGCTCATAATGTCGCCCAATTTGGAATAGATACCAGCAAAGGTCACGATTTGCAGAAAAGCTACCATAAAGAAGGGATAGGTGGCCGAAATATTGAAAAACATCGTGGAGATACTAAATGCAGTCGTAATCACCAATGTCACTCCCGCTCGCATCATAATCGTATTGAACAAGCGAATAATCGCCTTCTTCCCCAAACTCTCATAAGTCGGCAACATTGAAAATAAGAAACTAATAGGAAGAAACATCGCAAAGATAATGAAGAGAATTTGAGAAAACAACATAATCCCAGTTAGGAGAAAAACAAAGAAGGAAATCCCGATATTGAACAGCACCAAAAAGACCACGGTTCCTAAACGGTTCATGGTCTTGGTAATACTTAAATTCGCATTGTCATTGTCTTCAATCTCCGTTTTGACCGCCTCTTCCCGATCCTTGCCCTTATTTTCATCCGGACTCACGGATAGAATCTGATTGACCCGATCTTCGCCAATTTCTTCTATATTAGAATCATCAAATTGTAATAGTAACCAGGGTTGTTGGACTTGAATCGAAAACAAGCTATCTCGAATCAAATCCACACTATCTTTTCCTTTACTTTCTGAATTGGGTACAACGATCTCGGTTCCAAGGCTAAGGGCGGCTTCACTAACGTCTGAGCTAAAGTCATTGATTTTTGTGATGTAGGTGGGCGCATAAGCGATAAAGGAACCCGATAGTAGAAAAATCATCACAAAATTAATCCCGGCTCTAACTGCTTTGGTGGTTTCTCGTTTTAATAATCCGGTATACGCCACATAAACTCCTAAAACTAAAATCATCAATAATAGAAATCCAAAATAGAAGCCCGAGGTCTGGAGTCCATTTTCGGTAATGCCAGCTAAGGTTTGGATGTTTTTCCCAATACTTTCAGCCGTGGCTGAAATGAAATCCAACTGGTAGGCTTCTTGAACCACATAACCTGTTGCATTCGACAAATACAGACTCACAGTCCAAATAAAATTAGTAATGGCATAAAGGCCATACATTACGCTCTTTCCTAAGCCATCCCCCCAATTCCAAGGCAGCCAATCCCACGAACTATCCACAAAGAAATCCAACTGATAGTTACCAAGTGAATATTGGGAATAAAGATTTCCGGCTCCAACTGTATCATCAACCAGACCTGTTGCCTCCGCCACCGTTCCTATCAAACTGAGAACAAGAAAAATAGTGCAGAGACTGATTGTGAGAATTCCCGCAATCCGAAAAAGTTTCTTTTTCATCTCCTCACTCCATTCTCTCTTGAACAGGTGGGCGCGTATCAAAGGCATGGAAGAGTTCTTCAAAGACTGGATGAACTTGGACCACACCTACTCGACCATACAAATCTTGCATTAAGCATTGGCCGTTTTCCAAATCTCGCAGGCGTTTTTGATTGCTTTCATCCTCTTGATCTAACCCAAAGAATTCCAAAGTCTTCTTAATTTCATGAATATCGGTACTTCGAAAAGCAAATTTCAATCCGATATTATTCTTCAAGCGTTCATCCAGTAAATCGTCACTGTTTTGCGTGACAAAATAAACACCGGCATTCATGGCCCGCCCAGCACGAACGAGCTTATTAGATAAAGTCTTCCCTTGCGCTACTTGAAGAAATGACCAAGCCTCATCCAAATCCACAATCTTGAAGATTTCTCGATTGCTATGGATAAAATCTAAGGCAAAAGTCGAAATAACGATTAGCATAGAAACACTAAGCAATTCCATCGTGGTGTATTCTTCAAAAGTCGTTTCTGCATCTGGTAAAACTAGATCCGCTACTTGAATGATATTCAACTGTTTGTCTAAGCTGATTGACTGTGTAATCGAACCATCTGAGAAAAGTAAATGGGCAAAATCATAATCGGTAAAGGACTCGATATGATCGGCGATATTTTCCGCAACTGACGAGCCTTCTTTTCGAAGTTCATTAATGACTTGTAGTAATCCTCGTTGATCACTTTGGGTAACGGTTCGTATGGCCTTGCGCAAAACAGGAAACTTCTCCCCATCTCGACTGGAAATCCCCGTTAAGAAAGTCAGAATATCAATCGCTAGACTTTCCGAGTCTTTCTTTTTCTTCATAATCACATAGGGATCAAGCAACCCTTTGTTTTCTGGCTTACTGGTCAAGTTTAGAATATTAATTTCATTTGCAATTTCTGACAAGGTTTCTTTCCATCCTCCACGCTCCCCTTTTGGATCGACAATCACAGCTTGCCCACCGAACAAAACAGCATAGTAGACCAAGAGATTGTTGCTAAAAGATTTCCCACCACCAAGAGAACCGAGAAAAGCCGCGGCTAGTGCATTGGTTACTGAACCCTTTACCCCTTGTGAAGCTAATGCTGGTTTCAGGTAAACATTGCGACCTGTATCCACGTTGTAGCCAAAGTAAATGCCTTCTAACTCTCCTAACATCTGTGTGGCCCCAAATCCAAGTCCCGCCAAGAAGTCAGACGTAACATACTGGATATAATCATTCATATATCGCTTATTTGAGGGTAAGAACTCTTCATGTAGCCCCATCATGTCGCCAAAAGGTCGGACTAATTTCACATTGGTATCATCATAAAAATCGAACACTTCATCACAGCGGCGTTTTAATTCATCCACTGATTCCGCACTCACCCGAACCACATAACTCAGTTTGTACATGGATTCTTTCGATTGATCCAAAGTAGTTTCCAACTCATCTACGGAATCCAACGCATCTAAAACATTGGAATTCGTTTCATTGTCAGATTGATAGGCATGGTTGTCTAAATCTTTCAGTTCCTTTTTCTTATTGCGAACGGTAGCAAGAGCCTTTTTGTTCGTCACGATTTCCACATTCATTGAAGTATCAATCGGGAAAGTGAATTGTTGTTGCTGGTAATAGAAAAGTTCTGAGGAAGGAAACTCCATCTCTCCTACAATCGTATTGACTGTTAAATACGCTACATAAGACTCATGATTTTCGTGTTCCATGCGTAAGTACCGAGGCTTTTCTTCAATCAAACAACGACTAGGACGTAGTAGGTCATAACGTTTCACCAGTGTTTCTGATTTCAGCTTTTTCTTTGGTAGCTGAAATTCATATTCTTCAAACGGTGTACCTTTTTCACCATAGATGTGTTCAATCAAATACGTCAGATCACTCGGTGTAACTCGTCTGACTTTAAATCTCCGGGTTAGCTTGCTTTCCATTAATTTTTCAAGCTTGGTATATCGGCGAATTTCTTCATTGGATAAGGAAACAAAATCGCCCATTAAATGATAGTTCACTCCATAGACAAATTCTTGAAGCCCAGAAAAGAAAGATTTCTTGAGATTCTTTAGATTGACCTCTTCATCTGTCGCAATCAGTTTGAAGCCAATAAAAAAACGATAATCAATCTGACTATCGCCAATCATGGATACTAAAGCATCTGTCTGTAAATCAATTCGTTGTTTCGCTACTTCTTTTAGTCTACCGGTAATTTCCTTTTTCGACCGCTCTTGTGTGACACGTATACTACTTTCTGTCGCGATTTGTAAGGCATGGATCTTGCCTTCATGGTTTTGCGCAATCAATTGGCGAAAGTTATCGTGCACTTGATATTTTTGTTCCGGTGACAAAAAGGAATAGTTGTAAGGCACTAACTCATAGTAGGCAAAACACTCGCCTTCTTGGTTAAAGACAAGATTATTTTCGATATACTTAATCGGGTACATAGTTCACACTCCTTACAAGAGTAATGGGTTCGTCCCATCGTTTTTTCTGTTCTTTGACTTTCTTTCCAGCAAAAGTGACCTTAAATCGCAAGTGATAACTGATAAAGGATCGTAAAAATCCCAATGGTTTCTTACCGTCAAAGGTCTTTTGCGACATAAACCAAGTAACCGCCACCGGTATGCCTAAGTATTTTAAAAAGGCCCCCTCTATCATAGATAGCGGAGGCACATGGGCAAATACGATGACAAACAACAAGGATAAAACAAACCAAGCCATCTGATTAAAAGTCACAGGAAAAGGTAGCTGAAAGTCATTAATTGCGTAAATGACTTTTTCAACTGCCCAAATACTGGTATAGCTTTTTATTTTTTTCATAGTTTCTCCTTTCAAAAAGCAGGTAGAATTTCTCTACCTGCTCATCATCATCTCATAATGATCCAATTGTCCGAGGTTCTCGAAAACCTTTCTAAAGACATTTTTGTACTTTTGGATGCTCTCAGAGTCAAACTGAATTACAAAGTCATCATTGATGAAATGTGAACCATCGTTAATAGCAGAGATTAATGCATTACAGACTAGCTTATCCTCTCCATCAAAATCATCAATACATTGTTCATAATTTTTACCACCCAACAATTGAAAGTAGTGTTCTAAAATCCTTCTCATACTATTAAAGCAGGTGGCCGATGAGCAACGATCATCCTTGACATCTTGCCACAACATTTCATAAGTAGTTTGGATTGGATTACATTCATATTTTTTAAAAAAAGTTGCTCCGTTTTCTTTTTTTAGTATTCCATAAAGTACTTCATCTGCCTTATAATCTTTTCGACTCCCCAAAAAGCTTGCTTCTTTATAAAAATACATGTTATGAGTAAGAATAATTACCTGCGTAATTCCATTTTGTTTTTCTCTGCAATCATTTATTAACTTCTTAACCAATGAACTAACAATAAAAATTACATTACTATCCAAACTTGAAATGGGGTCATCAATAACCACAGCTTTATTATGACCCGTTCCAGTTGTTTCATGACTACCATACACCAAGTAATAATAGTAAAGGAATGTAATGAAGTTATACTCACCTTCACTTAATGTTTCCTTAGCATCACTACCATCCTCGCGAACAATCTTGTATGTTCCTTTTTGTGTTTGGTTTTCACCCAACTTAAAACCTTTAAATCCAAATTTTTCTAAAATACTATTAATAGCTCTTATAGTCGGAGTAATCGAAGTTAAACTACTCTCAAGTTCTGATACTTTTGCAGTCATTTGTTGTTCCTCTATCCGACATGCATTAACACTCTTCCCAATACCTTCAATTCCTTTTTCCGTATTCATTTTTAGTTTAAAAAAATGAGATACCAAGCTTTCTGATTGATTAACAATATGGATCCATAATTTCTGTTTAAAAATAATTTGTTCATCTTTTTGATTTTCAGTAACCTGATTATTTTTCAAAATTTTGTTATTAATTTCAGTTATTAATATATTTACGTCCTCACAAACATCCGTAACAGAAATAAGTTCAATAGAATAGGATGGATATTTCTTTTTATTATTTAGTTTTTCATAATTCAGCTTTATTGTAGACTCAAGTTGAGCAACAGTTTCAACCAAACAAGAAACATCTAAAAAAGGAATTTCAGTACTAATGATTAGTTGAAGTCTATTCAATACTCCATCAAAAAAAATTGTATATTCTGAAATAAAGTCTTCTAGTTCAATAATTTCTTTTTCGAAAGCTAAATCAAAATACTGATTTAGTTCATCTTCGAAATTGGAGGGTAGTTTTTGTTGACAAAATGGACAATTAGAATCACTCTCAGCAAGAAACGACATACCCGTCCTTACCCAATCACTATTCTGCAAATACTCTATAAACTTCCCCGTTGGTGTATCACTACTACCCATGATTTTTTTCTGTAAAATTCGATTACTCTGATAAGCATTAACTATATTTATATCAATCAGACTAAATAATTCATATGCTTTTCTCTCAGACGAGAATGTAGGAGTATAGCTTTCTTGTAATTCTTCGTAGTTAACTGTATATTCTGTACCCTTTTGGCTTTCTTCCAATAATTTGGATAAAAATGCTTCTTTGCTGTTTCTAACACCTGTTAAAGATTCAGGAAAAACAGGTCCCAATTTTTGTTGAATCTTCCAGCATTCTTCTTTAAGATATTCTCTATTTTCTGTAATAACACTTTGGTATTCTCGAATTTTCCTTTCTTTTTTGCTGATTTCTTGTTTTTTTTCTTCAATTTGGGTGTTTAACTCTTGAACCTGACTTTGAACTGAAACTGAATCTTCTCCTAAAGAAAAAATTCCTTTCACTTGTGAAGAAAAATTTGATTCTACGAATTTTTTGTTGTAAACAAGAACACTGTCAGCATCCTTATCAACTTGACAATCTTCAGATTTAATATAATCACCTAGCAAATTTGAAATCGTTGTTTTACCACAGCCATTGCTTCCAAATATAAAATTTATTTTCCTAGGCTCAAAATCGACAGGATCTCTGTAAGTTGCAATATTATGAATTTTAATCTTGTTAATTGTCATGACTATTCTCCTAACATTGAAAATTCCTTCACAATATTATCTCCCTTACAGTAATGAAAAACAAGGATTCTTTTAAACAGAATACTCAAAAACACCTCGACTCGTTACCAAATAATTTCCCCCAATCTCCAAGTCTCGACCACACGCAACAAAATCAATATACGTCATCAAGTGTTCTGGTACTTCGCCAAAATCACCATTTTCAACAATCAAGAAATACGCTACATCACTCATATCATCGCAATCTGGATAATAGACAATATCATCCACATGCTCTACCATTTCCTCAAAAGAATTAAAGAAAGCGTGTTGAATCTCTAAAGCAACTTCACCAACTGGGGTTCCTTCTAATTCCTTTGCTAAGCCACACAACCGATTAATTTCTTCAATTGGCGTATACTCATCAATCTCAAAAGGTAACTCATAATCATGAATCGCATATTCCTCATATTCATTATTTAATCCAATCCGTTCTTTCACTTCATCAAAATCGACAGGTGGGGTAAACCATGCCCCCACCAACTCACCTTCATTGTATTTTCCAAGGTTCGCAATATAAACACGCATCTGTTCCATTGTGATTCCCCCTCAGGCACCGACAATTCGATTAAACAAATTGAGTAAGACATCCTTCACACCAGAAGCATTAAAGACTAGACCTACCGCAATCAAGGCAATCACCAAAAAACCAATCAATTTGGAAAACTCCCGCTTAAATCCTAAAAATAAACCAATGACCACAATTGCCAGTAAGACTAAAGATTGGGCATTGGTTAAAAACCATTGATATAAATTTTGTCCGAAATTCATTCCATCACTTTCCTTTCTTTTCCATTGCTCGATCCGCTGCTGCACTTGCATGCATCAAGCACATCACAGTAACACCAAGCATACTGCCACCAAATACCAATAAAATATCTTTTACAATTCCCATGATGATGCCTCTTTTCATATAATCAAGTCTTCAATTGCCATACTTTGTTGCTCCAAAATCTTTTTATGCCGGTCTGATAACCGCGCATTCTGTACCATATCCTGGATATACGTTGTTTGATTCAATCGATCCAACTCCTTAGCCATTTTCCACGTAGGGGCGACTTGGCGTCCAAGCCAATTCAAGGTTCGTTCGATAGTATAAGGTTTCGGTTCAGAAGTTAATTGAATTTCCTTCCGATTCCGTCCAATAAAGCGCCCCCATTGTTCATTCAAGGGCCAGTTGGTTCGCCGTTTTCCTTCCACCTTATCCGCAAATCGCAAGTAACGATTGATAATGGAAAACGTGGTGCTCTCAATGCTACGACCTTTTAACAAATCTTGAATCGCATGATAGGCACGGTCATTTTTCAGTCGAATCTCAAAACGATTTTTCGTCTCAGTTTGGTCTAATGGAATCCCTAACTTGATATATTGTTCATAATTTTTTTCGTACAAACAGAAGTAAACCTCACTTTTGAGACTGCCGATATATAAGGTATTGCCCATGCCGTCCTTTTCATCAGCTTTTAAAAGTTCTCCGGAACGATAGCTTTTAAAGGTACGGAACAAGGAAATACATTCTTCCTTCTGACATTTTTTCGTTAGCTCAGGAATATCCAATAAGCCCACTCGATCATTGATTGCTAAATCCAAGCGTTTCATCACGCCACCGGCCTTTAGACAATCTTCGAAAAAGTCGTACCAGCTACGTTTTTGAGCGAGTAAAAAAGTTTCAAACTGCCGACAACCACGACCCTTTAATTCTAAAAGAACGCCTTTATCTTCTTCATGGGACAACATCACCACAATATCTCCCATGACATATTGTTCTTGATAGGAGTAAAAGGCGTAATCTTCATGAAGCATATACTCAAATTTCAAATGGAGAATTTCTTGAATGATTTTTCGTGCATTCGTTGTGGGGAAACGAATTCTTACATAGTCAAACAGTAACGTCAAAGGCAAATCGGGATTGAAACTTTCCAGTTGGTCAAAAATTTTCCTCATTGTCTTTGTAGATGCTGTCACGCCGCCATTTTCTACCTGATTTAAATAGGGACGACTGAGTCCACAGGCGGTAGCCAGTTTATTTTGTGAAACACCATATTCGTTGCGTCGGTCTTTTAATAACCGATAATCTAAATTCCGTTGTGCCAAGTTCTCACCTCCAAATTCTAAGTGTTAACTTTTTCAAATGAGTTAACACCTATACAAGTTGCTTACTATTCTTGATATGACAACTATTCTTAATGGTTGCTTGCTTATTTTTTGGGTTTTTGTACCCCCCTGTTAGATACGGGGGGTGAGACATCATGGCCGGCTGACGCCGTCCATGAACAGGCACAGCACCACGGAGGATTTCTGCTTCGCAAATCCCCCGCGGTCAGCGCCTATCAGTAGTGGTTTATTTAGCCGTTACTCCGCGGTAATGCCCTCAATTTCCAATTCTGCTTTTATCTCAAATAAGTATTGGCGGATATCTGGTTCTTTGGCAAGGTCTGCAATCCGTTCCAATTCACTGATGACTTGATTCAGCTCAATTCGAGCATCGGTTTCCTCATCCAGTACATACGAATCCCCAGGGACCTTCACCCCGTTTTTTCGAATATCAAAATTGAGCCGGTACAGTTCTTCTTGCAATTCCGGATCTGACTGAATCTTGCCAATCACCCAGTAGATTTCCCCAATCAACTCATCATAAATCAACTAGTTTTACCTCCTTTAATCTTCTAGCAATATCAAAAATGACCGGAACTGTTACAGAGTTTCCGGCTTGCTTATACAACTGACTATCTGAATTGACTTGAGAGGCCCGGTCAAAGGCCCAATCGGGAAATCCTTGAAGTCGCCAGCACTCCCTGGGTGTTAGCTTCCGAATCTGACATTGATCTGTGACGACTGCTTGTTGGTCTCCCGTTAGTAAGGTATGAACACTTTGTTTCCCAAGACGACCTCGGCGACTTGTGGAATTAGGAAAAGCCAGGTTCACACTGTCCCCTGGCTTCACCTCTTGATATTCTGTTTTATTTTTTCGAATCATAATCTTCGTTCCCCCTTGTTTCGTTGACAAGGTCGGGGCTGTTCCGGTTACCTCATAAATCCGATTACCTTGTTCAAAATTTCCCGACAGCATACCCGCTACAGAAATCCCATCCTTTACCGGTAAGGCGATTTTAATTCCTTCATCACCGGTTAAGGTTGGCGCTACACCATCTGATCCATAAACTTGGCCACCCATTCCTCGATTGGAAGGGTTGATATTTAACAAGTTTCTGATGTTTTGATCAGGTGTTGGAGACGATCCAATGATAGGAAATACTTGTTCGGTACATGCGTCTCGAGAATGTCCGATAAGGAAGACCCGCTCGCGGCTTTGGGGAACGTAGGCCTTTGAGTTAAGCACCTGCCATTCCACATCATACCCCAATCCATCCAGCGTTCGGAGGATCGTCTCGAACGTAGCCCCTCCTTCGTGATTGAGCAATCCCCGGACGTTCTCAAGGAATAGAAACTTAGGCTGGAGAAGAGCGGCGAACCGAGCGATTTCAAAGAATAAAGTACCTCGAGTATCGGAAAATCCTTGCCGCTTTCCCGCAATTGAAAAAGCTTGGCACGGAAATCCGCCGCAAAGGATGTCCACTGGTCCGAAGGATTGAACAAACTCGTCTGATACACTTGTGATGTCATGCATTTCCACCTCCTTACTTGTATCATGGATTGCCTTATAACTCCGCCGAGCAAATTCATCAATTTCACAAAAGCCGATACAGTGGTGACCGGCTTGTTCCATACCTAAGCGAAAGCCCCCAATCCCGGCGAATAAATCTAAAAATGTCATACATCACCTCATTCATTGCAAAGAAAAAAGCCAAGAACATTTTTGCTCTTGGCTCTTAAAAATATTTCAATTTCAAATTTATTTTTCTTTATCCAAACCAATCAATTCCCGTTGTTTTCGGTTGGATTCATCTGCTACAAATTTAAAGACTGTCTTCAGCTCTTTCGCAGAGGCATTCTTTTGTAGTGTAGAAAAGTTGCGGTTATACTTTGCCATAATTTCCTCAACTTTTTCTTTCTCAGTCATGTAACTCTTCCTCCAATCTTTCTTTCGTATAACTGATTGGTAATGCTAATTCAACATTATCAATATCCATTAGAAAATCAGAAATCGTATTTTGAAAGTCCTTCACTAAGATATTGATGGTTACTTTCTCTTGAAATTGCTTTTTCACCTGCATCAAATTTTTTCTCGATTGAAAAAAAGCATTGATAAAACGTTCTTTAGGAACAAAACGGCCTTCAACTTCTTCTCGTTTTTTAGTAAAGTCCCAAGCAATAAATGGATCTTGATAAACATAATAGACAAGCACATTATAATTCTTTTTGAGTGCCCGTTCAATATTTTGATTTACCTTAAAAGTCGCAAAAGTCCCATCAAGAATAAAACTATAACCCTTTTTAAGAACTAAATCGAGAGCCGCATCTACCAAAAGTGCTGATCCTCGTTGAAATTCATCTGAATTATTCCCAACATAGCCTGGGAATAATTCACGAAATTTATCAGCATCGATTACACAAAGATTACTATTCAATGCCGTCAAAGTTTGTGCAGCCTCAGTCTTTCCAGCCCCAGGACTTCCAGCCATAAAAATGGCAGTCTTTTCTTCCTCTTTTTCTTTCCCATCAGTAATAGAAGAAATTAATACTTTTTTGTTCTCTTTAGCATACTGTAAAGAATAATCCTCTGTCATTTTTATTGCACCTCCTGACGCTTTCATCATTAGTTTATCATACTTTTAGTCCGATACCCTAGAAGACTAAATTTCTCTGTAGCTGTCATTTTTCTTTTGATTGCGTTACTTGTTTGATGGATTCCAAGAAATCATACCCTTTTGATACAAATGGCGTATAAAACTCACTAATCACACTGCCCCCTGTATCTACATAACCTCGACCTTTGATGCGTTTCATAAAGAAGTTTTTATCAACTTCCCCAAACATCATGGAATACCCGAGCTCACTCATACGCCCCAAAGCTACACGAAAGTTAAACTGATCGCGAATCCCATCTCCTAGATATTTCGCATCTGGTCTTTGACAAGCCAAAATCAGAAAGAAACCAGATTGACGACCTAACATCACGATTTGTTTGAGCTTATTCAAAATCACCGCACTCTCCTTAGTCGTTAACATTTCCATATAAGCCACGTATTCATCAAAGATTAAAAAGTTGGGCGGAAGTCCAAGATACGCATAATTCTCTCCTGTTTTGTAGTTTGGCATTTCTTTCATTTCCTTGCTACGAGCCATCATGCGTTCGTAAAAGTCTTCCACACAAGCAGAAATTTCTTCCTTTTTAGAATAAACATGGGGCATTACCGTACCTAAATCGGCAAGGTCCGCATTTTTGGAATCAAGAACAAAAAGCTCGGCATCCGACTTCAATAAAGCTTGGATAATGGTGAGTAAAAAATAAGTCTTCCCACCACCTGTCCCACCAGCAATTAACATATGGGGCAAGGAATCATACGCCCATACTTGATTTTTCATCAATCGCAGAGTCCCGTTTTCTGCCACTACTTCTTCAATTCCAATTCGATTGGCAATCATATCGTATAACAAGATGTATTCCACATAGGAGTCTTTGAGTTCCTTCTCTACTAACTCACAATACAGTCCGCTTTCTAACTTCTTTTCTAGCTTCAATAGTTGATCTTGATATTTTCCTAGTGAAATTTGAACGCGAATAGAAAGTAAGCCATCTTTCATTCGATAATAGATTTTGGGGAAGTAACTGATATTCTCTTTGGTCCGACTACTATTCAAATCTTTGAAAAAACCTTCACTTTGAGTTTGTTTCACTTCATACCAATGGTTTTCTAGAATCATCCGGGCTAGCTTTTGTCGATGCCACAAACTTCGCCAATGGTCCTGAAAAAAGTACATATAAAGCAACAGCATACTTCCTGACAAAACGAGACTTCCAAGCAGACATACTAAATCTTTCATGGACCAAACGATTTCAATAGTGGAAAGTGATAGCTTAGAAGTCTCAAGTTGTCTAAGCTCTTGAAAATAAAAGACGCCCATCCAACCGATGAATAAAACGATTAGCCAGCCAATAACAAAGTGATAAACCAAGTGTTGATCTCCTGCGCGTATGCGATGTCCTTTGTACATTTTAATGGTTTCCACCTCCAGTCGAAAAAGCCCAATAGGATTTCATTGGGCAATTTCAAAAAGTTATGCTAGTCATTTACTGCTACGGAGAGTTGTTTTGTTTCAACCAATTGCGTTAAGAAACCTTCAATGGCATCCGGCATCTCCACACCAATTTCTTCCAAGACAGATTCCGCCTGCCGACATAAGTTTTCATTTACTTCGACAACCATAAAGAAGGACTCTTCCTCATCCAACCATTTGCGTACGTCAAAATCTTCCTCATTGGTTTCAAAAAAATCCTGATTCATAATAAGAAATACTTTTTCGTCTATCGTCAATTTATCGTTGACTTGTTCTTTGGTTAGTTCTCCTTTGTTATAACGATCGAGACAATCTAAAATATGCTCAACATTAATTTCCATTCTTTTCACCTATTTCTTTCCTTCATTTTGGTTTGTAGGATTTCCTTGAGTCGGTTGTCGTTTCAAGACTAAATCATCTGCCTTGATAAACCAATTAACGGTGGTTCCTTCCCGAAAAACATAATTAGCGACCGTATCCACGATAGGATTGACTATCTCTACCTCTGTGTCATAAGCAAACTCGCGTAAGGGTACATTGGCCGGGATACTAACTTGAATCATTCGACCTTGCGCGGAGGATTTCAAATTATAAGTTCGTTCTTTTACCTCGTTACTAACCGTTCCATCCTCATTTTGCTTCCGTACTTCTCGACGTAATGCAGAAAAGCGCAACTTCCCAAATGTTAGTCCTGAATCTACAACAATACCTTCTGTTAATCTCATCTTCTTTTCCTCCTATGCTTTCACTAAATCATCGACATACAACACGTAATCGGTAAACCCACGATTCTCAATCTCATAGCCTTTGGCAACCAAGTGGGGATTCACGGCTTTTATCGGTTGGTCTTGGTCAAAATCCTTTTCGCCGGCTTCCGCAGCTACTACCACTTCAATATCATCGGCCCGTTGCTTACTGGAATACAAATGGTAACTACGACCAATTACTGTGGTATTCCGTCCATATCCTTCTGTTAAAACTTCGCCTTCGCCGGCATAACTTATCTTTCCAAAGGTTTCAGCCATATCTGGCACAACAAATTTCAATTCCATCTTCTTTTCCTCTTTTCATTGTTAGTTTTGGATACAAAAATAGCGCGACCACTTTTTTAGGAGGCGGTCGCGCACGTTGTTTCTTATAATTTACTTGTTTCATCTCATCACCTTAGTTCCGGCGATTCCAGAAATAATAACCCGCCGTCGCAAAGATCAAAGTAAAGCCAACGAACAGTAACACATTGGAACTTTTCTCCCCAGTTTGTGGGAATGTCTTCACTGTAGGACTAGATTCTTGAGAGTCACTTGGAACAGTTGGTGTTTCCGGTTGTTCCGGTGTACTTGGTGTGGTTGGCACTTTTTTTGGCGTTAAGGTTTGGGATTTTTCTTTCAAATCTTCATTGTGTTTTCCATTGATATTCCCATCTTTATCGTAATTGATTTCCGCAAAAGTAAACTTGGTTCCTTCTGGATACTTTCCGGTGTCTACTTTTTCTGCAAGCACGGTTTTGGTAAATTCTTTGTCATTCACTTCGTAATCAATTTTTTCAGATTTCCAAATTTCTTTGTTCGTGCCATCTGGTAATAAGGCGTACAGAATTGTTTCAAAAGCTTCTTTTGAGCCATCCAGTACATCATGGGTAATCGATACATCATCAAACATATCCACCACGTCACCATGAGTAAAGGTCTGAGAACCGTCTTCTAAGTGCGCTTTTGTTTGGATGAAAACATGACGTTCCACTGTGCAATTGACAGTTTGAGCTTGATTATTCAAACTAGCATCCTTCGCTACTGGCTCGTCACCTGCTTCAAAGGCTTCCTTGTTTTTATAGACATAGTTGAACAAAACAATGGTTTTATCCAAAACTTGCTCGGCGGTTAATTTATGCAGAATTTCCCAAGTTCCTGTTTTTTCTTTGTTAGCCAAGGTGGCCGTTGTTTCGGCAATTACCACTGGTTTGGCTTTTTCATCTTTTTCTTGGGCAGCTTTTGTGGCTTCCACATCAATGGCTTGCGCTACCACATACCAGTCTTCTTTGATTTCATGCAAGTTATAACTCAACTTATCAACTAGCTCGGTAGAATCAAGGGTAGTCAATTCTTTGTCTCCATCTTTCCAAGTCGCAAGGGAAGTCAAGCTATCTTCTTCCTCGGGTAAATCATAGAGCATTAAACGGTTCAAACTAACAGAAAATGCTTTGTTCGTCAGTTTCTCGTAAGGAACGGTCACCGTTTTAATTGGTTGTTTTTGACCTTGTTCGGTAATGGTAAAGACATACTCACTCTTCGCGTAATCCTCTTTATTTTCTTTAAAAGTAGAATGAATTTCTAATGGTGTAATCTTTTGAAATCCTTCTGGCGCTTCTACTTCTTCAAGTAAATAATCCCCATAAGGAAGATTTTCAAACTTGCCATAGCCATCAAAACCTAGTTGCTCGTTATGAGCTGTGGTCGCTTCATCTTCAGCGCCTGTAATCTCATTCGTTCCTTCCAATGGTGACACTTTAAAGGTTAGATCATTGAAGCCAGTTTCGGCAGTGCCAGCGGCTGATCCGGCAAATTTGAAGAAATCAAAGCCAAAGCGAATCACTTGTTCTTTTGCCGTAACATCTCGGGTAATCACGGCTTTTTTTTCGCTATCATCCACCTTTTTGATGGATACAGGATACTTCGTTTCATCCAAGGTATATCCTTCAGGTGCTTTGGTTTCTTGCCAGTAATACTCGTTGATGGCTAAGTGTTTAACCGCAACTTGATTCTTTTCGTCTAAAGTCAAAGTTATCGTTTCGTCAGAAGCTTTCGTTCCCTTCACTAATTCTGGTTTAAAGTCCTCACTCCATTTAACCGCTTTTCCATCCTTAGCAGTAAACAAGGTGTATTCAGCACCCTCAAAGACTGCCTTGCCTTGTGTTTTATCCCCAGTGTCTTTGTCTTCTTTCGTCAAAGTGGTTTCTCCAGTAATTTCTTGGTTTTGTCCTTTTACGTTACTGGTAACGAGGGCCACGGTTTGATTGGCATACTTCAATTCGACTTTTACAGGTTTGAAAGTATTCACGAAACCATTAGATGCTTTGGTTTCTGTCACGTAGTAAGTTCCCAATTCCAACGCGTTAGCAATCTCTTTTGGTGTTTCCGCATGGCCTTTTTCATCCGTGGTCATTTCTTGAACAATTTCACCAGTGGGACTGTCCTTGCGAATAGCAAACGTGTTTCCAGCTAAAGAGTAATTGTCGTTCCAAAGATCACTTCCTGTTTCAATCCCGGTTTTATCCAGAATGATTTGACCTTTTTCTCGCGTATTTTTTGAAGTCACTGAAATGGTCTCGCCCGCTTTAATCGTAGCAGTCATAGGTGTGGTATCAATCGTATAAGGCGCCGGCACTGATTTTTCAGTAATGGTTACCTTTGTACCATGGGGAATCCCATCCAATGTCGCAATGCCTTCTTTATCGGTAGTCACGTCTTTCGCAGACAAAGTTTTCCCAAAGTCTAAATGGAAAACCGTTCCCGGTACAACATCACCTGATTCTTTATCGACTTTTTTAATCTTTAAAGAACCCTCCGTTTCCACATCAATTTTGATCGTGTAAGTGTTCGGTTTATCAATTGCCCCGGCCATCAAGGTTTGTTGACCAGCCATCTTATAAGCAACCGGTGTTCCAGTTCCAGCAGATTTCTTAAGCGTCAGCACACCATTTTCTTTAGAATTGGCATTCGGTGTGATGACCAATTGATTGCCATTGACACGATAATCAATGTTTGCAGTATTTTCCACAACCTCATCGAATTCTGACAAATTCAAATTATTTGTATCCGTTACAGTAGTCGATTGACCTAACATAGTTTTAGCTGTGCTATTATGGAAACTTGGTTTCTTCTGATAATCGGCAATAGCTTGATTAATTTTTGCCTCAATGGCTGCGATATTTACGGTACTACCATCCGATCGTTTGATTGAGTGGAGGGTATACCCATTCACTTCTTGCCAGATCATCTTCTGTGCCACAATATGGGTATCTACATCTGTACCGGCTTTCTTCCATAAAACGGAAACTAGTTTCGCTTTCTCCGACATATCAGGCAATGGATTTTTTTCATAACCTGGAGTGAATTCATTGTAAATTGGCACTCCTGGTTCAATACAGAAAATATCTTGTTTTACACCGTTGTACACCGCATAATGTGGAACAGTGACTTCTGACATTGGACGGCCGTCACTAAAGGTTCCTTCGACAGCATACTGATGTGCCAAATCAAGCTCTACGGTTACCGTTTGTGGATGTGTGATTTCATCGGCTAAAACAATCGTAGGACCAATCGCTCCGCCAATTGTTTGTCCTAATAGAGCCAAAGTCACAAATAATCGCCAATTTTTAAATCTCAGCTTTTTCATATAATTAATCTCCTTTCCCATTTGGGCAATAAAAAAGAGACATCCACCTCTGAATGTCTCGAATGTTTAAAACTATTCTTTTCAAAAATTATCAGATACCGTATATCAAAAACTCCAAAGAGACTCTTCCTATATAGGCATACTGAATAATGCGATCCGTATTTGGGATATCTTTTCCGTTCTCGTATTTGTCCATTGACCATTTTGTAATAGGCGGTGAAAAAAACTTTCCAAAGGCTTCTCTTTCTAAACGATAATCCCTTCGAATCTTCCTGAATCTTAGTCCCATTCGGAAAGGATCCAACTTTTCAAATTGGTTAATCGTATTTCCCCTTTTCAACATCTTGCAAAAAGTCTCCCCATACAAAATATAAGGGACAGTCACTTTCCCAAGATAGGCAACATTCATTAATCTTTCAATATCAGGAATGTTCGCACCCTTTTCCCATCTATTCACAACATTCTTACCTGCTAGTCGAGTAAAGTTCTTACCAAATTTTTCCAGTGTCTCACCTCGATTTTTCCGAATCTCTTGGATTCGTTTTCCCATCGATATTTTATCGACGATGGGTAATTTAAACGAACCGTCAACTTGTTTTATATCCATCAAAATTTCTTTACCATCGTTAGAGAGGAATACAGCAATTTTTTGTTGCATTTCCTTCGATGGTTTTCTCTTTCCGTTTAAAACATAACTAAGTGATACTTCACTAGTCCCTACTTTAGTAGCCAACTCTTTATTGAGTAACTTGTTCATGTCTCTGTATGCAATTAGTTGATCAATAAGAAGCCCAACTCTATTCTTCTCATCTTTTAATAGAGTTTCTACATTCAGAATTTTACTTAGTGTATCATCTACATCTTTTGGAATTTTCCTTGTTCCTTTTTCATACTTGACTAAAGCACTTTGCGAAATCCCCGCTAAGTCGGCTAGATTCTTTTGAGACATTTTTTTCTCTTTCCTTAAAGATTTAAGAAATTCTCCACTTATATTTTCAGACATGAAAAAAGCACCTCCTATGAGATGCTTTCATCATACGCTGACGGTTAAAAACCTTCAAGGAAAATATTCCATTTTTGTTAATTTCAATACTACCGTGACAACCGTATGACAGTTTAAACTTTTTTAAACGGGTAAATCACGAATTTCGCACCACTCGAAAAGATTGATTTAATAGGATTTTCCGTTGGAAACAAGCTATTTCGCGTTATCCTGGTCATCCATTTTCAGAACAGCCATGAAGGCTTCCTGAGGGACTTCGACACTACCGATTTGTTTCATTCGTTTCTTACCTTCTTTTTGTTTTTCAAGAAGCTTACGCTTACGAGAAACATCCCCACCGTAACATTTTGCTAAGACGTTTTTACGCAAAGCTTTAATGTCCGAACGAGCCACGATTTTTTGGCCAATTGCAGCCTGGATTGGGACTTCGAATTGTTGTCTTGGAATCAGTTTTTTCAGCTTTTCAACGATTGCTTTTCCACGTTCGTAGGCAAAGTCACGATGGACGATAAAGCCAAGTGCATCGACTTTCTCACCATTTAATAAGATGTCCATTTTCACTAGCTTGCTCTTTTGATAACCTGACATTTCATAATCAAGAGAGGCATAACCTTTCGTACTTGATTTTAATTTATCAAAGAAATCAAACACGATTTCAGACAATGGAATGTTATAAACAACATTCACACGATAATCATCTAGATAATCCATTGTAATAAATTCACCACGTTTGCGTTGCGACAATTCCATAACTGCGCCAACAAACTCATTAGGAACCATGATTTGTGCTTTTACAAAAGGTTCTTCAACATCTTGAATAGTGACAGGTTCTGGAAAGTCAGCCGGATTATCTACAACAATCGTTGAACCGTCTGTCTTGTTCACATGATAAATTACAGATGGTGCCGTTGTAATTAATTCTAAATTAAATTCACGTTCCAATCGTTCTTGCACTACATCCATGTGCAGCAATCCTAAAAAGCCACAACGGAATCCAAAGCCAAGTGCTTGTGACGTCTCTGGCTCGAATTGTAACGCAGCATCGTTTAATTGCAGTTTTTCCAATGCTTCACGTAAATCATTATAACGAGAAGTTTCTATCGGGTACAAACCACAATAAACCATTGGATTCATTTTACGATAACCTGGAAGAGCTTCCTCAGCTGGATTGTCAGCAAGTGTAACTGTATCCCCAACACGTGTATCTTGCACAGTTTTGATGCTGGCAGTAATGTAACCTACATCGCCGACCATCAAATAATCTCTGGCAACTGCTTTCGGTGAAAAGACACCAACTTCTGTTACATCAAAAGTTTTCCCATTACTCATCATTTGAATTTTATCACCAGGTTTTACTACTCCGTCAGTGATCCGAACATTTAGAACGACACCACGATAACTGTCGTAAACAGAGTCAAAAATCAATGCTTTCAGCGGTGCTTCTAAGTTACCAGTCGGTGCAGGAACGTATTCTACGATTTGTTCAAGAATATCTTCAATCCCAATTCCAGCTTTCGCGCTAGCTAGTAAAGCTTCACTGGCATCAATTCCGATTACATCTTCGATTTCTTTACGCACGCGTTCTGGATCTGCCGCAGGTAAATCAATTTTATTGATAACTGGTAAAATTTCCAAATCGTTATCTAAAGCTAAATAAACATTGGCTAATGTTTGTGCTTCAATCCCTTGCGCTGCATCCACGACCAACACTGCCCCTTCACAGGCAGCCAAGCTACGTGAAACTTCATAGGTGAAGTCGACGTGTCCTGGTGTGTCGATTAAATGGAAAATATATGTTTCTCCATTTTTTGCTGTATAGTTTAATTCAACTGCATTAAGTTTTATCGTGATACCACGTTCACGTTCGAGATCCATTGAGTCTAACAGCTGATCTTGCATTTCACGAGACGTCACAGTGTGCGTCATTTCTAAAATACGATCGGCCAACGTTGATTTTCCATGGTCGATGTGAGCAATAATCGAGAAATTACGAATTTGCTCTTGGCGGTGCTTCATTTTATTTATATCCATAGCGTCTCCTCTTTTCATTTAATCAGCACTTTCCATTATACCAACGAAATACAGGAATTTAAAGCCTTTTTCATTAGTGACCGTTTAGAAGTTTTTTTTCCTAAGTTTTGTTATACTTAAATCAATCAAATAAATGGAGATGAAAGAATGGATCAAAAAGATTTCAGAGAAAATCTTGAGTTAAAATCAGTTACGGAGGAAAACGTAGATCAATTTAACGAATTGTTGTCCTATGTTTTTCAAGTAACAGAGTCTGATATTGAGGAAAGTGGATTTGAAAGTAAACGAGAATTCATCAAATCAAAACGCCCTATCTTAGAACTATCCGAAGTATTTGGTTGGTTCTATGATAACCAATTGATTTCACAAATCGCTATCTACCCTTGTGAAGTCAACATTCATGGTACGCCTTATTTAATGGGTGGTGTCACAGGAGTCGGTACTTATCCAGAGTATGCGAACCACGGTTTAATGCAAGACTTGATTGTCGTTGCTTTAGATAATATGAGAAAAAAGAAACAATGGATTTCTTATCTTTACCCTTATAATATTCCGTATTATCGTCGTAAAGGTTGGGAAATCATGTCAGATAAACTTTCCTTTAAAATACGTGATACACAATTGCCTAAACAAGTTCCCGTTAACGGAATGGTTGAACGCTTACCAGTGGATCACGAAGATGTTTATGCTGTCTATGAAAAATTTGCACGTCAAAATCATGGCGCACTTTTTCGCAGTGGTTTTCACTGGGAAGAATATTGGCGCTTTGAAAATGAAGAAGAACGAACGGCTGCTGTCTACTATGGAGCCAATCAAGAACCACTTGGTGTCTTGTTCTATTGGGTTGCAGAAGAAGTATTTCATGTAAAAGAAATGTTTTATTTGAATCAAGAAGCACGCAACGGTCTATGGAATTTCATTTCTGCACATTTCTCTATGATTTATTGGGTAAAAGGTGACATTTATAAAAATGAACCACTGGCTTTCTTACTTGAAGACAGCCAAATTACGGAACAAATCGAACCTTACTTTATGGCAAGAATCGTTGATGTCAAAGAATTTTTACAAAAATTTCCTTTTGCTAGCACAGCAAAACCATTTCATTTCGTTTTGACAGATCCGATTGTACCTTGGAATAACGGCGTCTTTGGTTTGATTTGGGATGAAGAAGATCAAGTACAAATTCTTAATGAACCAATTGGTGAAGCTGTTTACTTGGATATCCAAACTTTGACTTGTTTGATGATGAATTATCGCCGAGCTGCGTACCTTTCTCGAATCGAACGAATCATAACTGATAAAGAAACTTTACGGTCACTTGAGCGAATCATTCCAGATACAGAAGCTTACTTTAGTGACTATTTCTAAAATATAAAATAAAGGATGAATACACAATGAACATTTATTTTGCTGGACCTATGTTCGCTAAAAGCGACCTTTTATATAACGCTAATCTTGTTGCTCAAATTCGTGAGATCTCACCAAAAATTACTGTTTATTTACCACAAGAAAATGAAGCAATCAATGACAAAACAGCTTACGCAGACAGTCAAATGATTGCATTGGCAGACACCGAAAAAGTCTTGGAAAGCCAATTGATGGTTGCTTTACTCGATGGATTAACGATTGATGCTGGAGTGGCATCTGAAATTGGTGTTGCTTATGCAAAAGGAATCCCTGTGATTGGTTTATACACAGATACTCGTCAACAAGGTGGAACACACCCTAAAAAAATTGCTGCTTTACAAGAAGTTGCAGAAAACCAATTTCATTATCTAAATCTTTATACTGTTGGGTTGATCAAATTGAATGGTGAAGTGGTCGCTTCAGAAACCGAATTATTGAAAAAAATTGAAGAATATTTATCTGAGGGGGCATCTCAATGATTATTAATGAGTTAAAAAAAGTACAAACTGCCCTACTGGCTTTTGGGGTATTTGTTGTTGGCTACAATATTTTTGAATTTGTTACGCAAAAATATTCTACTACGCAAGGAATCACATTTATCGTCGAGTCCTTAGCTGGTATCGTTTTGATTTTCTTACCACAAATTATTTTCAAACTATTTAAAATAAGAATTCCTGCTGCTATTGTTTTGTTTTATTGGTTTTTCCTTTTCATTTCTGTCTTTTTAGGAACAGGGTTACACTTGATTAGTATCATTCCTTTTTGGGACAAGATTCTTCATGCAGTTAGTCCAATGGTTCTGACAGCGTTAGGTTATGGTTTGATTGGTTATTTAATGAAAGATGCGCCGATTGAAAAAACCAGTCCTTGGTTATTTTTATTATTTGGTTTTGCTTTTGCTGGAACGTGTGGCGTTTTTTGGGAATTCTGGGAGTTCCTTTGCGATCAATTTTTAGGAATGAATTTACAAAGATTTGCAGCTTCAAATGGAACTTTATTTATTGGTCGAGCTGCGCTGATGGACACAATGGGTGATTTGTTTACGAATACAATGGGTGCCTTGTTCATGGGAATCTTTGCTTGGACGAACAGCCGAAAAAATTTGGCTTACTTCAAAAGTTATCGTTTAGAAAAAGCGAAGAAATAAATACTAACTTGCTTATTTGCACTGATGCCATAAAAAAACACTTCAATCGAAATGATTGAAGTGTTTTTTTCATTCATTTATTCTTCTTCTGGCAATTCTTCTGTTGAAAATTGGAGTTTCCCAGCAAGAAAATCAATCGTAACTTTTGATTTTGGTAAAACATGACCTGCAACGATTTCTTTTGCTAAAGGTGTTTCCACTTCTTTCGTAATAAAACGTTTCAATGGACGTGCCCCGTAAGCTGGCTCGTAGGCAGTTTCTGCAATCCAAGTTCTTGCTGCTTCGCTGATTTCTAATTGAATCTCTTGATGTTCTAAACGACGAGCTAATTGAGCAACCATCTTGTTAACGATTCCCTTAACATTTTCCAAACTCAATGGTGTAAATAAAATCGTATCGTCAATTCTGTTCAAGAATTCTGGTTTAAAGTTTCCACGCAAAATGGTACGTACTTGTTCTTCCACTGCTTCTGGAATTGTTCCTTCTGCTGTTACACCTTCTAACAATAATTGTGAGCCAATGTTACTTGTCATAATCAACACAGTATTTTTAAAGTCGACCACTCGTCCTTTGGAATCTGTCAAGCGCCCATCATCTAACACTTGTAATAAAATATTAAAGACATCTGGGTGTGCTTTTTCGATTTCATCAAGTAAAACAATCGTATATGGATTGCGGCGAACAGCTTCAGTTAATTGACCGCCTTCTTCATAACCAACATAGCCTGGAGGAGCTCCAACTAACCGTGATACTGAATGTTTCTCCATGTATTCACTCATGTCAATTCGAACCATATGATCTTCAGAATCAAATAAGTTTTCTGCCAATGCTTTAGCTAACTCAGTCTTCCCTACCCCAGTTGGACCTAAGAATAAGAATGAGCCAAGTGGACGATTTGGATCTTGCAATCCAGCACGCGAACGAATAACTGCATCGCTTACGGCATCAACTGCTTCATCTTGCCCAATAACACGTTTATGCAATGTTTCATTTAGCTTGATTAGTTTTTCGCGTTCCCCTTCAACTAACTTAGTTACTGGAATACCTGTCAATCGACCGACAACTTGAGCAATTTCATTTTCAGTCACAGATTCTTGAACCATTTTGATATCATCATTTTTTGCTTTTGCTTCTAATTCTTTTAATTCTTTTTCTAGTTGAGGAATCGTTCCATGACGTAAGACAGCTGCACGTTCTAAATCATAATTATTTTCCGCATCTTCTAACTCATGTTTGGCTTTTTCGATTTCCGCACGCTTCGTTGAAACAGTATTGACTTCTTCTTTTTCTGTTTCCCATTGCATCTTCATTGCATTTGCTTCTTCACGTAAATCAGCTAGTTCTTCTTGTAGATTTTTCAAACGCTTTTTACTTGCATCATCTGATTCTTTTTTCAATGCTGCCTCTTCGATTTCTAATTGCATTAATCGACGAGTCACTTGGTCAAGTTCCGTAGGCATCGAATTCATTTCGACACGAATCGTAGCACTTGCTTCATCAATCAAATCGATTGCTTTATCTGGTAGAAAACGATCTGTTATATAACGATCTGATAAAGTAGCAGCTGCAACTAAAGCATTATCATGGATATTGACCCCATGGTGAATTTCAAATCGTTCTTTCAATCCACGTAAAATACTAATGGTATCTTCAACAGTTGGTTCCTTAACCAGTACTTTTTGGAAACGACGTTCCAAAGCTTTATCTTTTTCCATATATTGACGATATTCATCCAAAGTTGTTGCACCAATCAAATGCAATTCGCCACGAGCAAGCATTGGTTTTAGTAAATTTCCAGCATCCATACTGCCTTCTGTTTTACCAGCACCCACGATATTATGGATTTCATCAATAAATAGGATAATTCTGCCTTCACTTTTTGTTACTTCTTTCAAAACAGCTTTCAATCGTTCTTCAAACTCACCACGGAATTTTGCACCCGCAATCAATGCCCCCATATCTAATGAAAAAATAGTTTTATCTTTCAAGTTTTCTGGAACATCTTTGCGAACGATTCGCTGTGCTAATCCTTCGACAATCGCTGTTTTACCAACCCCAGGTTCCCCAATCAAAACAGGATTATTCTTTGTTTTTCGTGAAAGAATTCGAACGACATCTCGAATTTCTTCATCACGTCCAATAATCGGATCCATTTTGCCACTACGGACTTGTTGCACTAAGTCAACACCGTATTTTTCTAATGCTTTGTATTGTTCTTCTTGATTTTTTGAGGTCACTTTTTCCCCTCCTCGCATATCTTCAATATTTTTTCGAAGTTCTTTTTCTGTAATTCCTTGTTTAACTAAATAAGTTGTTAAAGGATAATGTTTTAATTTCATCAATGCTAGGATAACGATTTCTGTTGATAAAAATTCATCTCCAAAGCTTTCTTTTAATTGGTCTGCTTCATTTAACAAGCTAAATAAATTTTGGCTTAAATTTTGACCATACTGAATATTTCCACCTGAAACACTTGGATATTCATCTAGTAATCGGTCAACTTCGCGTTCAAATTGATCAACATCAACTCCCGCGTCCGTATAGAAATTTCGTCCAAAATGACTTGGTTGTAAAAAAATTTTCCAAAGATGCGCAATATCAATTTCTTGATGTTTTCGCGTCACAGCAACTTGCTGCGCTTCTGCAATCGCTTCTTGAAGCGTAGTTGTCATTTTTTCAATATTCATATAAACTACCTCCTATATTGAAAGTTCAAGGATGATCGTTTCTTACCTATCAATCCTACAAGAAAAATTATACTCTTTTGGTCAACATTGGTCAAAAAATAAACTCTGACATTCCAAAAAAAAATCTAAAAGTAAAAGAACAATTACTTCTGTTCTTCACTTCTAGATTTTTTACATTTCTTCTCGGCTAGACTCGCTGACTTTTTCTCGTCTAACTTCACTGATTTCTTTTTTGATAACTGCACGTCGCTCAACGAGGACATAGAACATGCCATAAATAAATGGTAAGACAAATGAACTAAAGCGATACAATAATAACGAAGATACCGCATCAACTGTTCCGACAAGTGGGCGGAACAATAACAAATAGACAAATTCAAAAGAACCGATACCACCTGGAGTTGGCAACACCCCCGCTAAAACCACAGCAAAACTAACAAAAGAAAAAGTTAGTAAGAAGTCCACTGATGGGTGATTCTCAACTAAAGTCAGATAAGGAATGATGTACCAGAAGAGTAATTTGACTAAATTCCAAAAATAGATCCAGCCCAGTGCTGTTCGATCTTTTACGATTGTCTGCACTGTTTCGCGTAACGAATAAATTTGGATATTCCAATTATCAACTAGTGCTCGTGTCTTGTTTCGTTTACACAGTCGATTAGCTATTTTTACAAAAAATACTTGAACATTGATACTCATTGATAAAACTAACAAGGCACTCACAATAACAATTGTTAAAATGATCCCTGCTAAAATAAAAGGAATCATTTTTGGCGCTTTTGTATAAAACAATGAAAACTGAATCAGTAAACCAATTATCGCGTACGTAATTACCGCCATCTTGTACATAATCATGTGTAAAGCTGTTACCCCTACGCCTTGCGAAAACCTCATTCCTTTTTTGTTATAAAAGTAGACTTCAGAAATCAGGGTTCCTGTACCAAAAGAAACAATTCGATAAAATGCAACGTAGCAGGAAGTCCAAAAGCCATCCTTTGTTGAAAACTCTGGAGCAAAAGGTTTCGCAATTTCTTTAATGGAACGGCCTTCCGCGATCTGGTAAATCGTTCCCAGCAAAAGAACACCAAGCAATACAACAAGACTTGTTGATAATAATTCTGCTAAAATATCCGCTAAAGAATGCTGAATCAAATAGTAAATGATACCGAGAATCAACAAGAATAATAGCAAGTTTAAAAATAATTTCGTTTTTGTTCGTTTATTCGACATCCGTTACTCCTTAATGGAAAAAATAAATCAAAATCACATCAACAATCACGCCGACAGTAAAGCCAATCGTGAATTTTTTCTTTAATGTCTTGTGGTGAAAAACTTTGCGAGCAATCAATCCACCTAGACCACCGCCAAGCAGGCTAACAAAAATCAAATTGCTCTCAGGAACGCGCCATGCACCAACTCTTGCTTGGTGTTTATCATAGCCCATCAGACAAAACAAATACAAATTAACAATAATCAAATAGAACCATAAAGGGTTGTGTATCAAAACTTCCATCTTTTCTCCTTTTCAAATCGTACTTTTTAAGATTACCCTAAACTACTATTGAATGTAAAGACTATTTATTTTTTGGTACATAAACAACCAACCCTTTTGGTATTACTGTCATTTTAATTGGTAGATTATCTGTCGTTTCTCCATCTGTTCGAGTGCCCACTTTCTTTTCACTGGCCAGTCGCAATTCACTTGTTGTATAGTAATCAATTCCCGGAACAGTATAAAATTTTCCTCGTAGAATACGAGGTAAGTAAAAGACGTAAGAAAAGAAGTTCAATTTTGGAATGATTGTTACATGGAATTTCCCATCATCAGGACTTGCTAAATCATCAAAATTTGTATACCCACCTACTGAGTTCGTCATGGTAACAGTTAGTAGCTGAGCTTTTTGCTCCCACTTTTTATCATCCGTTTGAATCGTTAAACGATAGCGACGTTTTTGCACGACCAATTTAATGAATCGTTTAGCAAATGCCCAAGGCCCAAATTTTTGCTTTTCTTCTTGGCTCACACGCATTGCTGTATCAGCCAGTAACCCAACCGTTAACGTTGAAATAATGACTGAATCATTGACTGTTCCATAATCTATGGCTTTCGTCTGTGCAGTTAAAATGGCATCTGCTGCTGCCTTTTTTTCTAAAGGAATTTCCAATACGCGAGCAAGATTGTTCACCGTGCCTCCTGGCAACAAACCAATGTGATAATTTTCAATCGTCTTTTGAAAGGCTTTAACGATATGATGAATCGTTCCATCTCCGCCAATGATAATCAACGTATCTGCATCAAAAGATTCAGCTTTTTCAATCAGCGTTTCATCACGAATTTCAGGTCCTGTTTGAGTTAATTGAATCTCTAAGTCTGGTTGCTTATTCTTCGCATATTGTTGAAACCATTTAGCCAACTTCTCTCCTTCATCTTTTCCTGAACTTTTGTTATAAAATACTAGTAATTTTTTCATAGTTATCGCCACCTTCTACCCTATTTTACTTTTTTTTGCCAAAAATGAAAAAAATTGAGATTATTGTTTTGATTTTTATTAAAAAATTGAAAGAAAGTGTCCGCAACAAACACGTATAAAAAAGTTGGGGCAAATGATTTACTCACTTGCCCCAACTTTTTAGGTTTACTTTAATGAATTCAATTCACATCACCAAATTACTTTTTATCTTTCGTATTCAACTCAGCAATTTTTACAATCACATCAGTTGCTTTTTCCATTACTTGCAACGAAACAAATTCAAAGCGCCCGTGCATGTTTTCGCCACCAGCAAAAATGTTTGGTGTTGGAATACCCATATAAGAAATTTTTGAGCCATCTGTTCCACCACGAACGGGTTCAATCACAGGTTTGATGTCTAGATCAAGCATTGCTTGTTTAGCTAGTTCAACAATGCTCATATCTTTTTCGATGATTTCTTTCATATTGTAATATTGATCAAACATGTCAACCTTGATTCGTTCTTGGTCAAATGCTTGATTCATTTTTTCTTGGATACTTGAAATCAACGCTTTACGTGCTTCAAATTTTTCACGATTGTGATCGCGAATAATATAACTCATTGTGGCTTCTTCTGGGTTACCTGTTAATGCCATTAAATGGAAGAAACCTTCATATCCTTCTGTTTTTTCAGGAACTTCATCTGCAGGAAGCTGGTTGTGAAAATCAATAGCTAATTGTAACGCATTGATCATTGTATCCTTCGCTGTTCCAGGGTGAACATTTTTCCCAAGAATCGTTAAATTGGCTTGCGCTGCGCTAAATGTTTCATACTGCAACTCACCTAGTGGGCCTCCGTCAATTGTATAAGCAAAGTCCACATTAAATTGGTCAACATCAAACTTGTCTGCACCGACACCAATTTCTTCGTCAGGACCAAACGCCACTTTGATTTCACCATGTGGAATCGTTGGATTTTTAAGCAAGATTTCCATTGCAGTCATGATTTCGGCAATTCCTGCTTTGTCATCTGCACCAAGTAATGTACTACCATCTGTTGTAATGAGTGTTTGTCCTTCATAATTTTTCAAGTTAGGAAAATCTTTGGTATTCAACGTGTATCGTCCTGCTTCGTCCAAAACAATTGTTGATTCACCATCATAATTTTCAATGATTTGTGGATTAACACCAACTGCATTGAAATCTGCTGTGTCCATATGGGAAATAAAGCCTATTGAACGAACGGGATGATCTACATTACTTGGTAAAGTTCCCATCACAAATCCATTTTCCTCATTGTAAAAAACATCAGATAATCCTAGTTCTTCTAATTCTTTTTTGAGCTCTTGCGCAAAAGCGATTTGTGTAGCTGTTGAAGGCGTCGTTGTGCTTGTCGCATCTGAGCGTGTTTCAGTTTTCACATATTTTAAAAAACGTGGTAAAAGATTTTCGTACATAATATCTGCCCCTTTTTAATGAAATTGGAATGGATTGGTATTCGTTTCAGAAACAAAAAAATCAAGATCCCATTGTTCTTCTTGTTTCCAAAATTCAAACTTTTCAACAAATTTTTCTTTGCATAATGACTCGATATAATGACCAGGATCAATCGCAATCAGACCTGCGCTTTGCATGTCTTGTGCTGTATGATAATAGAGATCACCTGTAATGTAAACATCTGCGCCTTGCTTCAACGCAGAAGGATAAAACTTTTCACCACTTCCACCACAAATCGCAATTCGTTGGACTCTTGGCTCAGTTAGTTGTGGCGGTACAACCACACGTAAGTCATCGACTTGAAGTGCTACTTTGACTTTTTCAATGAATGTTGTTAGGTCTAACTGTTTTGGCAATGTTCCGACACGTCCTAATCCAAAACTTTGTGCTGGTGCATCAATCGAAAACAAATCATAAGCGATTTCTTCGTATGGATGATGTTCTCTCATTACTTGAAGAATAATTTTCTCTATTGTTTCTGGAAAAACCACTTCCACTTTTGCTTCTTGCACTTTTTCTGCTTTACCCGACGTTCCAATCGCTGGATGCGCTTGTTGGGAAGGAGTAAAACGACCTTGCCCCACGGAGGTAAAACTTGCGCCTGAATACTCACCTAGTTGGCCTGCGCCTGCATTTGCAAGCGCTTCACGCATGATTGTCGCATCCTCAACAGGTAAATAAACTGCTAATTTTTTATACCCTACTTCATGTGTTTTCACTAAATAGTTCTCGACTTGAACACCTAGTCGCTCACAAAACCAGTCATTTAACCCGTCCCAGATAATATCCATATTTGTATGTGCAGCGTAAACAGCAATATCATGTTTCAATAAATCTGTATACATTTTTTCTTGCGGTTCATCCGTAGTCAACTGCTTTATTGGACGAAAAATCGGTGGATGCTTGGCAATCAGTAAGTCGATTTTTTTAGCAATTGCTTCTTCGACTACTTCAGGACGAACATCTAACGTCATCATGACTCTTTGAATTGGTTTATTCAATGTGCCGATTTGTAGCCCGACTGGATCTCCTTCTTCTGCGAGCCATTGTGGACAATACTGTTCAAAGCGATTAATGAACGTTTGTGCATTAATCATCCTAACACCTCCTGAATCTGTTTGATTTCAGTTTCAAATTTTTGTTGGCGTTCGCTGATTTTATCTCCTTTATTTGCTTCAATCATTTGCTGAACGATTGCTTCGCGCTGTGCAAGCTCTCTTTGCCATTTTACTTGGAAAATCTCACTCTTCATTTGTCGTAAAATAGGTCCAAACATCAAATCCTCTGGAGAATAAGTTACTGGACTAGCAGCTTTTTCCGCTACAATAATCTCGTAGATTTTTTTATTTTCTTCCAAAATAACTTCTTCAATAATCTGATATTGGTTTTCTTGTAACCAGACACGAAGCGTGCGCTCACCAATATTTGGTTGAAGGATCAAGCGTTCTTTTTGATTTAGGCGTGTTTTCCCTGCTTCTAAAATATCACGAATCAATGCGCCGCCCATGCCAGCAATCGTGATAGCATTAATTTCATCTGATGGTTCAATTGCTGCCAAACCATTCGCCAAACGAACAACAATGCGCTCTTCTAAGCCATCTTTTCTCACTTGTTTTTGTGCGGACTCAAATGGACCTTTCACCACTTCACCAGCAACTGCAAACTCAATTTTTCCTTTTAACATCAAAGCAACCGGTAAATAGGCGTGATCTGAGCCAATATCCGCTAAACGAGCTTTTGCAGGGACAAACTCTCCTACAGTAGCTAGGCGTTGCGACAACTCTAAATGGTTCATAACTTCACTCCTTTTCCAATCATTATAGCATTTCCTCTATAAAATAAGGAGAGAGATGTGACAGAAAATCCTTTTTTCCACCAGACCAACCCGATTACTTCTAGGTAAAATGAATGTAAATAAATGGTAATGTGGCATCACCTAAAACAAAACCAACAATAATTACCAGCAAATAGGTTTTCATTGGACGAAAACACTGAGTGATTCCTCTTTAGATCGCGTTTTGCGTGTTAAGAAGATTGCTAGTTTTTTGGCTCTTAGCTATTTCCTCTTGGGGTATCGTCTTCCTTGAAAGTGATAGATCAATTCACCAAGAACCAGACTGTAAATTGATTTTTCTACATACCTAACTTCAAATTTTTTGTTCCGAATTCCTAAATAAGATAAATAACCAGAAAGAATTAGAAAAAAAGAGTAAACTGTGGCAGGAGCATTTTCCATTGCTAGATCTAACGTTAGACTAATTTAGCTGCATCTACGGCACTTTTCACCACTTCCGCACTGTAACTCTCAATTTTTTCACGAAACAGAAAAACCGGTTTCTTCACTTCGTCACTTGTACGAAATGAAAAAACCGGTTGGTTTGCTTCATTAATTATTGGATAGCTAAAACTTGAATAATTGAATTTCCTGGAATTTGCGGTGGTAACGACATTGTCATCACAGGTTGTTTAGCCAAGGTCAACTCGACTTCTGTTCCCTCAGACAGTGCATCCAGATTAGGTTTGATTTTATCTGTTGGCGCATTTAAGATGACACCGTCATTCGCAAATGAGGTCCCAATATTCTCAGGATCAATTTTTGCCTTGACGTCAATTAATTTCACACGAACGATTTGATCCTCATCGTCGCTTTCAGTCACTTCTTCAACAGTCCCAGTAAAAACACTTTGATCTTGTGCCAACGAATTAGAAGTCGTTTCAGCTGTTTGTTCATCATTAGTAGACTGATTCCCACAGGCGGTCAATAATAAAAAGGTTGTCGCTAAGGTTAAGCAAGATACTATACGCTTCATAAACCACATCTCCGTTCTTTTATTCACTTTTAGCCGTTTCGACGATTTTTCCCAGTCATCTCAATTTCTTTTGTTAGATAACGAATACGTTCCATAATACGTTTGGCCTTTAAAGGTTCTTCATCTCCACGTTGTGTAACAGACAAATGTTTTTCTAACTCATCCATCGTAAAGTTTGATGAGAAAAAGGTCGGTAGTTGTTCTTGCATTCGATATTGCAAAATAACGCCAAATACTTCATCACGAATCCAACTACTCATGGCATCGGCCCCAATATCATCCATCATTAAGATAGGGGAACGTTTTACCGCATCAAGTTTATCCGAAACTTGGTCTTTACCAATTGCTTGTTTCATTTCAACTGCAAATGTTGGAAAATGAACGAGTGTCGTTGTATACCCTGCAACAGCTAAGTCGTGTGCGATTGCACCTAATAAATAAGTTTTTCCAATACCAAAGCTTCCAACTAAATATAGCCCTTTGTGATAGCCTTTAGGATCCTTTGTGTATTGTTCCACAAAATTAAATGCTTCAAAAAAGGCATCACTACGACCACTTGTTTGCTCAAATCCTTCAAAGGTAGCCGTTTGAATATCTTTAGGCATATCCATCGCTTTCACACGACTACGGATTTCTTCTTGTTTTTGTCGAGCAATTAATGCTTCAGTCGGCACATAGGTGACATCCACATAATGAAAGTTCAACACTAGTTTTGGTTCATATCCTGGTGCAATCATTGTCGGATCATTTTTCTGATATTTTCGCTTTTCTTGAACAAATTCATAAAGTTTTGCATAGCTTTTTTCAATATCTGCTTGTGTTAAACGTTCTTGATGTTCTGCCAAAAAAGATTGAACATCTGAATCATTCAATACTTCTTGAATCATTTCGGCATACTTTTCTTGGTAGTTGCGTTTACTGATAATCTTTTTTAATTCTCTTCCAACATCTTCCATTAGTTGTCACCCTCCTTTTTAGCAAGATATTCTTTAAAGCGCCGATCAATTTCCGCTTGTTTTTCTTGACTGATTTTCTTCTCGTCTTTTGGTTGATTTACCCAATCAGGTAATTTTTCTCGGCGTACGTTTCGACGAGTATTTGTGTAGTTTCTCGTTTGCTTTTTCTCTGCGCTTTCTTGGCTTTTCTTTTTAATATGAGCAATCGCATCTTCTGCTGTCATAATTTTCTGTTGTGCCCATTCGTTAGCAATCGTATTGACATAGTTTGTCCCTAAACTTGCTTGATTTTTGATAACTAATACATAGTTCAGCAACACATTGATGACACTACTTGGAAGTCCCGAACGAGAAACAAGTTCTTGCATCAACCACGTTTCTGATTTAGATACATAACCATTTTTTTCTTTTTTGATTGACTCTAAGTATTTCATTGGTGGAACACTTTGGGCCTCTTTGATTAACTGTACAGAGGCTGCAGACAACTGTCCTTGTTTCGTAACTGGTTCAGCCTTTGTGGTTTCGGTAGTGTCTGAAGTTTCTACAGGCACTTTTACCACGGATGATTGACTAACCGGGTTTGCTAAAAAGATTTTTTGAAGTTCTTTCAAAGACACTTTTTGTTCTGTGAAGTCGTATGCTTCAACGATTTTTTCACCTAAAGCTAAGTCATCCAAACCATACAATTGCTGATACATTTCGAGTTGTTTGATGATTGATTCCTCTGGTTTTTCAATGTGTTTCTTTTGTAACCAGTTTGTTAAAAAAGCCCAATCAATCGTACTTTTCTCAGACAATCGCTTGGTTTTTGCTTGCTCAGTAAATGTTTCTTGCAGCTTTTCGATTTGCTGTTTATCAGCGTCAAATGAAGCTTCATTGAATTGATATACTTCTAAAAATTTTTTGGTTTTTTTCTGATAACCTTCTGTTGAAAATTTTTTTGGCTCGAAACGCTTGACTAACTGGTCGAAGCGACGCTCGCCAACCTTTTCTAATAGTAAAAAGCTTAAAACAGAATCCATAAAGAACTGTTTCACCGACATTGGTTCTAACAATTCATAAAGAAAGCACGTTCCTAGGCTAGGATCTTCTTTGTAATAAACATCTAATAAGCCAATTCCCTCAAGTTTTTTTCGTGCTTCGTAAAATTGAGGAATACCACAACCAAGACTACTCAATAAATCTGCGTGAAGTCCTTCTGGTCCTTGGCCAGTTTCTAAAGAAATTTCTGTCAAAAGAGTAAGGTAAAGACTAAGCGCTTCTCCCCCAATCAAGGGTTGGTAAAGATGTAATAACGCATTTCGGCTTTCTTCTTTTAAAGGACTTTGCTTTCTTCCTTGGTAGATATTTTTTGGTTGAAGCTCTTTCCAAGCATTTTCCAAGGAAATGCCCCCTTTATTCTGTACTTTCGTCTTCGTCATCTTTGGATTTGTTATTTTCTTTTGCCTTCTCCACGATGTCTTGTAGTTCTTTTAGGAACACGGACATATCTTTAAATTGACGGTAGACACTTGCAAAACGAATATATGCAATCTCATCCAAATTAACGAGATCTTCCATGACATATTCTCCAATTAAATTGGTTGATACTTCATTTTCTCCTAAACTTCGAACCCGATTTTCCACATGGTTCACAATTTGCTCCATTTGTTCCATAGCAACTGGACGTTTTTCAGCTGAACGAATCAGCCCTCGCAAAATCTTATCTCGATTAAATTCTTCACGTTCACCGTTTTTCTTAATAACTAGTAATGGTGCAGCTTCGATTCTTTCAAATGTTGTAAAACGAAATGAGCAATTTTCACACTCACGTCGACGACGAATCGCCCGACCATCATCTGCTTGACGGCTATCAATAACACGGGAATTATTATGTTGACATCTTGGACATCTCATTTAGTTCACCTCATGTATCATTTAAGTTTTATAAAAAGAACATTCTGCTCTTTCATAGTTAGTTGCATTATAACATGAAACTTTTATGTTAAGCGACTTTCCCAGCTAAAAAGATGCAGTTTCCATCATTAATAAAGCGTTTTTATTCATTTTTCGCAAAAAATGAGCTGTGACAAAATTTTATCACAACTCATTTGCCGGTTGAAACGAAACTGTGAATGATTTTTAATTGTCTGCTTTTGAACGCATTACTTCATGCTTTCTAAAAACTACAATTTTTCTTCAATACCAGTATAATGTTTTAACCGTTGCTCTTCGATTTTTTGTTCATCAGGGATATGTTCAGCATCTGGGAGTGGTTTTTTTGTTCGATCAGACATTTCTTTTTTTCGTTCTTGTGTTAAATCTTGTTGGCGTGCTTCTTTTTCTGCTTGTTGATCTTCTAATTCAGCAATTCGTGCTTTGTATTGGTCTGCGTTCTTTTTACCGACTTCAGCTTGCGCACGACCCTCATCTTTTAATTCATCTTTATCAAGTAACTTACCAATTTTTTCTTTGGCAGATCCGACAACTTTATCTTTTTGATTCTTGATATTGCCCATACAAATCCCTCCCTTATTCTTATCTTTAGCATAACAAAAATAAACAAGATACTCAAAATATACGACTAGCTAATCCTTTCGTCCACGCGATTAAACGCGTGATTTTCATTTTACTTGCTTTGCAAACAACTTAAAGTCACTAAAATAAAAAGCAAAGCACTTCGTTCAACCGACGAAGCACTTTGCTTATTTTATTTTTCATTTGTGATAAACGATTGTTGTTTTAACCACAACTCAACTTGTTGAACCAACGCTTCCTTTGTCTGAGTATTATCAAACAAAAAGTCAGCTCGTTCTTTTTTCGTTTCAATCGACCATTGCGTCTTTATTCGTTTCAACGCTTCAGCTTCTGTTAACTGATTTCTTTTCATCAATCGTTCGAGCTGAATCGCTTCTGTGGTATAGACAACTGCTACAGCATCCATGTAACGTTCATAATGTCCTTCAAACAACAAAGGAACATCAACAACAACCAAAGGATTATGCTGTTTTTTTTCAGCAATTTGTTGTTTGATACGTCCGCGAATAAACGGATTTAACACACGATTTAATGTTTGGCGTAATTCGTTATCCGCAAACACGATGGCACCTAATTGTTTTCGATTTAGCGTACCATCTTCATTTAAGATCTGTTTACCAAACACTTCAACGATTGCAGACAAACCAGCGGTTCCAGGCTCGACGACTTCTCTTGCTACTACATCACCATCAATTACTGGAATCCCATGCTTTTTAAAGACTTCAGCAGCTGTACTTTTACCTGTTGCAATGCTTCCTGTTAAACCTAAAACAAAACCTACTTTGGTATTTTCAGTTGCTGACATTTTGGACAATAGTGAGTCCCCCTTTGTGCAACTTTTGTTTTGACGATTGGTGTTTGACAACGCACACATGGCTGGCCTGTTTGACCATAAACATGAAGTGCCATTTGAAAACTACCTGCTTCACCAAGTGCGTTGAGATAACTACGAATGGTTGTTCCACCTGCTTCCACCGCTCTTCCCAATACATCAATGATTGCTAAGCGAAGTGCTGCAATTTCTTTTCCTTTTAATGTATTGGCGGGCTGCTCTGGATGGATTTTTGCTTCCCATAATGCTTCATCTACATAAATATTGCCTAATCCCGTGACTAAGCGTTGATCCAATAGCAACGGTTTGATTGCTTTATGTGATTTTTTGAGACCTGCTTCAAATTCTGCCAAAGTAAATAACTCTGGTAGAGGTTCTGGACCTAACTTCATGATTCCGCGATAAGAATCACTTTGTCCTTTTGCCACCAGCGTCATTCGACCAAATTTACGAACGTCATTATAACGAAGCTGACTGCCATCATCAAAAAAGAAAATGACATGAGTATGTTTATCTAATGGTTGATTTTCTTCCACAAAGGAATATTTTCCTTCCATTCGCAAATGAGAAATCAACTCGTAATTGGTTAAATGAAAAATCAGGAACTTGCCACGACGTCCAATTGATTCGATGGTTTCACCAATCAACGTTGCTTCAAAAATCGGTGCTTCTGGTTGTTCAATAATTTTGGGCCACAAGACTTGCACTTTTTGAATCTTTTTTCCTGTGACCAAACGTTCTAGCCCTTTACGGACCGTTTCAACTTCTGGTAATTCAGGCATGTTTCTTCTTCACCTTTTTCTTTTTTATTTGGCTTCGTACCATGTTTTGCCCCAACTACTATCAGTAATCAATGGCACATGTAGCGAAACAGCATTTTCCATTACTTCTTTGACTAATTGATCTAATGCTTCTAATTCGTGTTCCGGAACTTCAAAAACTAATTCATCGTGTACTTGTAATAACATTGTTGCTTCTAGTTTTTCTTCTTTCAATCGTTTCGCCAAATCAATCATCGCAATTTTTAAAATATCAGCTGCGCTACCTTGAATTGGTGTATTGATAGCCGTCCGTTCTGCAAACGAACGTAAGTTAAAGTTTCTTGAATTGATTTCTGGTAAATAGCGACGACGATGATAAAGTGTTTCCACAAAGCCCTGATCTTTTGCTTCGCGAACAATACGTTCCATGTATGATTTCACGCCAGGGTATTTATCAAAATAAGTGTCGATATATTGTTGTGCTGCTTTTCGGGAAATACCAAGATTTTGCGATAAGCCATAATCCGAGATACCATACACAATCCCAAAGTTGACAGCTTTTGCTTGGCGACGCATATTTGGTGTTACGTCCTCTGCCTTTTCAATCCCAAAGACCCGCATTGCCGTACTTGCATGGATATCTTGACCTTCCAAAAAGGCAGCTTTCAGATGTTCATCATCAGAAATGTGTGCTAATACACGTAACTCGATTTGAGAGTAGTCAGAAGAATAAATCAACCAATCTTTTTTTCTTGGAACAAATGCTTCACGGATTTTCCGACCTTCTTCTAAACGAATCGGAATATTTTGCAAGTTCGGATCAACTGAACTCAAGCGACCAGTTTGGGTCAGTGTCTGAACGTAACGAGTATGCACTTTACCATCAGATTGGATCACTTTTAATAGCCCTTCTACATAAGTTGACTGGATTTTTGCAATTTGACGGTAGACTAAGATGTCGTCAACGATTGGTGCTTGTTCTCTCAGTTGTTCTAACACATCCACCGCTGTTGAATAACCTGTTTTGGTTTTCTTAATAACAGGCAGGCCCATTTTTTCAAACAGGATAACACCTAATTGTTTAGGTGAATTCAGGTTGAACTCTTCGCCAGCTTCCGTATAAATTTTTTCTTCAATTTCTTTTAGACGCTCCGAAAATTCAATCTTCATTTCTTGTAAACGTGAAGCATCGACTTTAATTCCACTAATTTCCATTTCTGCCAAGATTTGTGACAGTGGTAGTTCCATTTTATAAAACAAGTCTGCTTGATTTTTTTCTTCTAGCTCTTTGTTCAAAATTGGTGTCAGGGCATTGATTGCTGCAACTTTACGAGCAAGATGCGCAAAGAAAACTTCTTCCTCTTCCGGTAATCCTTTTTTGGCACCTTTTCCATAAACCGCTTCGTCTGATTGGATATCTTGATAGCCATAATGTGCGGCTACTCCTTCGATATCACTGCTTTTATCGTTAGTATCTAACAAATAAGAGCCCAAAAGAACATCAAAATCAATTCCTTGTGTCTTGCCAGTATAACGGTTCAAGGCAACATATGTCCGTTTGGCATCATAAACTTTTTTCAGGCGTGTTCCATCAGTCAACCACTCTTTAAATGCGTCGCTTTCGAAAATACTTAGATCATTGGTCACATAAATTTTTTCTTTTGTCCCCCAAGAAACGCCAACAATGTCTTCTGTATGATAATTTTCGCCTAACATTTCGACATAAAGTGCCATGTCAGTAGTAAACATTTCTGGTTGATACTCTGTCACTACTTCAAATAGAACATCTGCCAGCTCGGGCTCTTCCTCATGGATATCAAGCTTAGCTAAAAATTGCTTAAATTCCATTTCTTGATAAAACGGAACTAATTTTTCTAAGTCTTTTCCTTCATATTTCAATGAATCAATTGTGACATCAACAGGTGCATGTGTGTTGATTGTAGCTAATTTTTTGGACAGAAAAGCTTGTTCTTGATCATTAATCAGATTTTCCTTCATCTTGCTTTTTTTCATTTCAGCAATATGTTCGTAGACGCCTTCGACTGAACCATATTCTTTCAACAATTTAATCGCTGTTTTCTCACCAATTTTGGTTACGCCAGGGATATTATCAGAAGCATCACCGGCTAGTCCTTTCATGTCGATAATTTGTTTAGGCGTCAAACCATCATACTTTTCTGCGATATGTTCTGGTGTGTAACTTTCAATATCGCTCACACCTTTCACGGTAATGTCTACTTTGATAGCATCAGTAGCTAACTGTGTCAAATCTCGATCTCCTGAAAGAATAACAACATCAAATGCTTCTTTATCTACTTTTTCTGCCAACGTACCAATAATATCATCGGCTTCATAATTTGGTAGTTCATAATATTTTACGCCTAGCCCTGTTAACAATTCACGAATGTAAGGCATCTGTTCTTTAAATTCACCAGGTGTTTTTGAACGTCCACCTTTATATTCAGCGTACATCTCTGTACGGAAAGTTGTTTTTCCTGCATCAAAGGCAACTAATACGTGTGTTGGTTGTTCTTTTTGCATCACATTCTCAAACATTGTGTTAAAAGCGTAAATTGCATTGGTATGCAACCCATTTCGATTTTTAAAACGTTCTAGTGAGTTATGCAACGCGAAAAATGCGCGAAAGGCGACGCTATTTCCGTCGACCAATAATAATTTATTTTTTGTCATATCAATTAGCTCCTCATCCGTAAAGTTCTTATTTATTCTAACAAAGAATGTCTTGGAAAGCGAAAAGAAAAAACGGATAGGAGAAAATGTTTATCTCCTACCCGTTTCAATATTAAAAATTAATTGTTTCGTCCAAAAATTCGTAGAAATGCAAGGAACAAGTTGATAAAGTCTAAATACAATTGAAGAGCCATGAACACTGCCACACCACTGTTTGCTGTTCCATTACTTTGAATGTACACTTTACGAATATTTTGATTGTCATAAGCAGTGATTCCAGCAAAAATCAAGACTAACAAGATTGAGATGAAGAAATCGACTGCACTACTATGAAGTAAGAAAATATTGACAAACATGGCAATGATCACACCGATCAATGCAGCTAATCCTGCGCGACCAATCCCACTCAAATCTTTTTTAGTAACCATTCCCACAACTGACATCCCGATAAACATGCCTGTTGCAGTCAAAAATGCTTGCGTAATTGTTCCAATATCATAAAAAGCAAGCGTCACAGCCAGTACCAAGCCATTTAATAATGAATAGGCAATAAAGCCACCAATAGCTAAACTTGGATTTTTTTGAGCCTTTGCACTTAAAACCAATACTAAAATGATTTGAACAATCCAAAGTCCCATAAAACCTAATGGAAAGCCATTAATAAATGTTGCTACTTGTTGCGGAAAAACTGAGAGTGCTAAGTATGAAGTCAATGCACTTAACGCCAATCCCACACCTAGGAAGCCATACACTTTAGAATAGAAACGATTGATTCCTTCATTTGCTACGCTTTGATTATTCATTTAGTTCACCTTCACTTTCAAATTCAATTTCTAGTTCTGGGTCAGCAGGTGGCTGAACCATTACTACAGCATCGAGTACGCGATTCCCTTCCCCATTTTCTGCTTCAACAGAAATCGTAACGACGTCTTTCATTTTATCTACTTTTATGACCTCAAATTGGAAAGTCAATGTTTCGTAGTGGAAAACTGGTTCAATAAAATTCACAGAAAAATTCACAACGTGTGAGCCTGGACCAGGTAAATGCTTAGAAATAGCACTTGTAATGATACCCATTAACATCACAGATGGCACAATTGGTTGTTGATACTCCGTTTTTTGTGCAAAATCATGCTGAATGTATAATGGATTAGCATCATTCGTCAATCCTAAATAAAGCAACAGTTGATTGTCTTCAATTGATTCTGTTAAAGACAACGAGTCGCCTTCCTCTAACTCATTTATTGTTTTTCCTAATTTTCTCGGCTTACCTATATTCAAAATAGAAACCCTCCAGTTTTATTTTACTCAAGAACAATTGTACCAAAACCAAGCAAAAAGGCAAGTTATGGAAACCGCACTTTTTATATACAAGAAAGCAGCCAAAAAGACAAAACTTTTTTGGCCGCTTTTGATTGATTTCGTCATTTGTTAGTGATTACAAGACGTTTCTTGTAGTATTGCTTAATAGTTTTTCATAGGCTTGTTCAAATTTTTGAACATCACCAGCTCCCATAAAGATAACAACTGCATCATGGTAGTCTAACAATGGTGAAACGTTATTTTCTTTCAGAACTTGTCCGCCTTTTTGAACTTTTTCACCTAGGTCTTCGATCTTAACATCACCTTGTTTTTCACGAGCTGAACCAAAAATATCACATAAGTACACGCGGTCTGCTAAATCTAATGCTTCAGCAAATTCATCCATCAACGCAATTGTTCGCGTAAAGGTGTGCGGTTGGAAGACAGCAATGATTTCTTTATCTGGATATTTTTGACGTGCACCATCAATAGTTGCACGAATTTCTGCTGGATGATGTGCGTAGTCATCAACAATTGTCATGTCTGAAACGATTTTTTCGCTGAAACGACGTTTTACGCCAGGGAAAGTCAACATTTCTTCTGACACTTCTTTAAGGTCTAAGTCTTCAAAGTAAGCAACAGCGATTACGCTTAAGGCATTTAGAATATTATGTTTTCCAAAAGCAGGAACCACAAAATGACCGATAAATTCGTCTTCATGGTACACATCAAAAGCTGAACCAGTTGTTGTTCGTTCAATATTTCGTGCTTGGATATCATCATTTTCGCTAATTCCATAGTAATAAATTGGCACGTCTGCTTCTAATTTTCTTAGATATTCATCATCACCATACGCAAAAATTGCTTTTTTCACTTGGCGAGCCATTGTTTGGAACGCGTTGTGTACATCTTCAATACTTGTATAGTAATCAGGATGATCAAAATCAATATTTGTCATAATCACATAATCAGGTGAATAAGCTAAGAAGTGACGACGATATTCACAAGCTTCAAATGCGAAAAATTCTGCACGTGGATCGCCATGTCCAGTACCGTCACCAATCAAATAACTTGTTGGGCGAACGCCTGTCAACACATGTGAAAGTAAACCAGTTGTACTTGTTTTACCGTGTGATCCAGTTACCGCGATACTTGTATAGTTTTGAATAAAGTCACCAATAAAATCATGGTAACGAATCACTTCAAGACCAAGTTCTTTGGCACGTTGAATTTCTTCATGAGTGTCAGGAAACGCATTCCCTGCGATGACTGTCATACCTGGTTTAATGTTATCTGCGCTAAATGGCAAGATTGTTATGTTTGCTTTTTCTAAATCTCTTTGTGTAAAGAAATATTTTTCAATATCTGATCCTTGAACATTTAGTCCTTCTTCATGTAATACTAGCGCCAATGAGCTCATTCCTGAACCTTTGATACCAACAAAATGATATAATTTTTCTTGATTTGTCATTTGAATCCTCTTCTCTTATCTATCATCCATTATTCATTCACATATTCAACACGTTTTTCATTATCTTATAAACAAATAAAAATTTCAACCAAATTTATTCGCAAACGACGTTTCTTACGAAATAATGAGTTACGTACGACAAAATTGCCAATTTGTCTGGGTCAAAATTTCTTGATAAGCTATCCAAATTTCTTTTGGAACTTCGACATGATTAAGGTAACCTTTCCCCTTAGGACCATAACCATGTTCATCATCATGTAAGCGAGCAATCTCTCCAAGCACTAATGACTTAAAGTAATTCAATGGCCACTGATTATCTAATTCTGGTTGTTTAAATGTCATAACAGCATTTGATCCTTCCTCGTGCCAACGCTCCAATTGTGGAACAATTGGTACATAATTTTCAAATTCAACGGCTGTGTTTCCCCAAACTTTTTCAAAAGTTGCTCTTGTTCGTCGCTGTAGTATAGGATCATTCATCAGTAAAACTTTTTGTGGAGATAACTGCATCTTTTGCAGTTTATCTAACGCAAATTGAGCATTTTCTCCAGAATTTGTAGAATGTGACTCAACAAGTAACTGCGCATCTGAAAAATGATATTTTTCTTTTAAATAGCAACGATACATCTCGCTTTCGCTAAGCGTTTCTGCAAATAAAAATCCTTGATCCGCAAAATTTTTACGAAGTACAGGTGTCGCATGGCCAACCCCGCCTACTAAAAAAAGATGAGCAATCTGTTTGTTTCGTAAAAGGTCAGCTGCATGATCAACCAAAACTGGTAACCCGTTTCCTGCAAGGATTAGTAGCGGAGCTGTTTGGTTTGGTTCTTCTGAACTCGTAGCTGGCTGATCAGCTAAAAATGCTAGTAGCAGATTCCAATTATCAATCATTTCAACGATACTCCTTTATCTATCTATTTAGTCATTATCGTTATTCGGTCGTTTTGTTTCTTGCCAAACTAATTTTCCACGACAGCGTCCACAACGAAAACGTTTTGTATCAATTTTTCGTTTCCGATAAATCATTGTCTGACAACGTACGCATTGATAACATTCAATTTTACTAGTTTTTTTTGCTACAGCGGGGGCATAACGCAATCCACCAGTCTGTTGCAACAACTGTTTAAATTCACTATCTCGGTGACGATAGCCTCTCCCTGCTAAATGCAAATGATAATGACATAACTCATGTTTAATGATGCCGACAATGGTTTGTTCATCAGATTGAGCAAACAGTGTCGGGTTAAAGTCTAAATGATGATCATTCAAATGATAACGCCCGCCAGTTGTTTTCAGGCGTGCATTAAAAATAGCTTCATGCATAAACGGTCGTTGAAACCACTCAATCGAAATGGCTTCAACTAGCGTTTGTAATTCTTCTTGTGTCACTTTTTACTCCTCATAAGGCGAAAGCATAGTTAAACTAATACGACCTTTCTTCACATCAACTTGTTCGACCCATACAGTTACGACATCCCCAACAGAAACCACATCTGTTGGATGCTTAACAAACTTTTTACTTAATTTTGAGATGTGAACGAGTCCATCTTGCTTAACCCCAATATCCACAAAAGCACCAAAGTCGATAACATTTCGGACAGTCCCCTTTAATTCCATGCCTGCTTTCAAGTCTTCCATACTTAAGACATCTTGGCGCAATAACGGTGCGGGCATTTCTTCCCGCATATCACGACCAGGTTGTGTCAACCCTTCTAAAATATCCGTCAAGGTCTCTTCACCAATCTCCATCGTTTTAGCTAAAGCTTCTGGTTTTAATTTTTTCAAGACTTCTGTTGCTTCAGAGGTTCCCAAATCTTTCTCAGTTAATTGATTCATGGTTAAAATTTCTTTTGCTACTGCATAACTTTCTGGGTGAATACCAGTATTGTCTAGTACATTTTTTCCATCAGGTATCCGTAAGAATCCAATAGCTTGTTCGTATGCTTTTGGCCCTAATCTTGGAACTTTTTTCAATTGTGTACGTGCGTTGAACGCACCATTTTCATCACGATAAGTAACAATATTTTGCGCAATTGTTTTATTCAACCCGGAGATATGCTGTAGCAATTGTGGGCTTGCCGTGTTTACATCCACACCCACTTGGTTAACAACTGTCTCAACAACAAAGTCTAATTGCTCTGCTAATCTTTTTTGAGAAACATCGTGTTGGTACTGCCCAACACCGACTGCTTTCGGATCAATTTTTACTAATTCTGCCAATGGATCTTGCAAACGTCGTGCAATTGAAACAGCACTTCTTTCTTCAACTTGTAAATCAGGAAATTCAGTTCGAGCAACTTCGCTCGCAGAGTAAACAGAGGCACCAGCTTCGTTGACAATTGCATAGTATGCTGTGTGATTCACGTTTTTTAATTGCTCCGCTACAAATAATTCTGATTCTCGGCTAGCTGTTCCGTTTCCGATTGCGACCATATCCACTTGATATTGATTGATTAGTTTTACAAATTGACCTTTTGCTGCTTCACGTTTTGCTTGGGCAGCTGGTTTGTGTGGATAGATTACTTCGATTGCTAGGACTTTCCCTGTAGCATCAACTACTGCTAATTTACACCCCGTACGATAAGCTGGGTCGAAGCCTAACACAACTTTTCCTTTTAAAGGTGGCTGCAACAATAAGTTACGCAAATTTTCACCAAAAATCGCAATGGCTTGTTCATCCGCTTTTTCAGTTAACTCATTGCGAACTTCACGTTCAATCGCTGGAGAAATAAACCGTTTGTAACTATCTTGATAAGCTTCACGCACATAACTTGCAGCAGGTGACGCTGGATTACCAACTAATTGACGTTCCAAATAATCCATTACTGCTGTTTCGTCTACTTGTAGATTGACTTTCAGAATGTCTTCTTTTTCTCCACGATTTGTTGCTAAAATGCGGTGAGAAACCATTTTATGAACAGGCTCTGAGAAGTCGTAATACATCTCATAGACACCTTTCTCGTCTACGTCTGCATCTTTTACTAAACTTACATAACTACCTTTATTATAAGTATAAGAACGAATCCATGTTCTAAATTTAGCAGTATCGCTGACTTGCTCTGCAATGATTTCATGCGCACCTTGTAACGCATCCTCTACAGAAAAAACTTCTTTTTCTTCATTAATAAATGTTTGTGCATAACTTTCAACTTTCTGGTCATTCAATTGCAATAACCATTCAGCAAGTGGTTCTAATCCTTTTTCTTTGGCAATCGTTGCCTTTGTACGGCGTTTTTGTTTATATGGACGATACAAGTCTTCTACTTGTTGCATCTTGACTGATTGAACGATCCCGGCTTCTAATTCAGGAGTCAACTTTCCTTGTTCATCAATTAAGCGTAAAACTTCCACTTTTCTTTTTTCTAAATTTTCTAAGTATGCGTAACGTTCTTCGATTTCCCGAATTTGGACTTCATCTAAGCTCCCCGTCATTTCTTTTCGGTAACGTGCAATAAAAGGAACCGTATTTCCTTCACTCAATAAATGAAGAACCGTTGTTAATTGTTTTGTGTTATAGCTTGCCAATTCTTTTTGTACAAGCTGGATAATTGTTTGATTTAGCTTTTCTGTCATTGAGATGTTCTCCTTTGATTTGTTAGTCGCTTGTCTATTTTAGCATACTTTTTTTATGGAATAAAAACGGATGGAATCACAGAATAAAAAAGCATAGAACACATCGTCCTACACTTTTTAGTAAAATTGATACTTGTTGTTCATGTACAACTATCTAAATTAAAAATCTGGTTGCCACGGTCCTTGATTGTTTTGATACTCGATATCTTGTACAATTCCTTGCTCATCAAAAATCACGCCATGAATGGATCCTCCAAAAACAGCACCGCCATCAATTCCAATTTTATTGTCGCTTCGCCACAAGTCCGTTGTTTGCATATCGCCATGCAACATAGGTGTAATTGTATGGCCAAAAACGATTGTCTTACCCGTTTGATTTTTCCCGTGATGAAAGGGTTCACGAATCCAAATAAAATCTCTTGGACTAGTTTCTCGCCAATCTTTTTTCGTTAAATCTACTCCTGCATGAACAAATAAATACTGTTTCCATTCAAAATACAATGGCCTCTCCACTAAAAATTGAATCAGTTCGTCATATCTTGAACGAATCATCATTGCAATTTCCTTCGGAGAATATTCTTCTGTTGCACCTGGATGTAGTAAACTTTCAAAGGTTTCTTTACCACCATTACGCAAATACGCGTCATACCAATCTTCTGGAGAGTGTAAAAATTGCAAGAAATATTCCTCATGATTTCCACGCAAATAAATGGCTCCAGTTTCTTTTGCTAATTTCATTCCAAGTAAAAAACATTCTTTTGTTTTCGGTCCGCGATCGTTTAAATCACCAATCAAAACTAATTGATGAATTGTTGGATCGTACTCACGTACTAATTCTTGAAACAATTCATATTCTCCATGAACATCGCTGATTGCATAGACCAAAGATTTCATAACCATCGCATCCTTTCCTAAAAAGTATAGCGTAACTTTGCAAGTGATTCCAACAAAAAAAGAGCTAAAAGAAAAACAAGTTTGTGCTTTTCTTTTAGCTACTATATTAATTGATTTATTTAAAGTTTGCCGCCACGGTTTCTGTAATTTCTGTATCTGTTAAAGAATGCTCTTTAAGGTAACGATTGTGTGGATGTTGCGCGCATTCTTTTGAGCATGCGCCTAAATGTCGCGCTTCATTTTCTGCCGAAGTCAAAAATTGGCGGTTACATTCAGGATTTGAACAATTCACATAGCGTTCACATGGTGTTCCGTCAAACCAATCTCTACCGATAACTTGTTTATCGACATGATTGATTTCAACTGCAATTCGTTCATCAAAAACATACATTTGTCCATCCCATAATTCGCCTTGAACTTCAGGATCTTTTCCATATGTTGCAATTCCACCATGTAACTGTCCAACGTCTTTGAAACCTTCTCGAACTAACCAGCCAGAGAATTTTTCACAACGAATACCACCTGTACAATAAGTAACGACACGCTTGTCCATAAATTCTTCTTTATGATCGCGAATCCATTGTGGGAGTTCTCTAAAGCTACGGATTTCTGGTCGAACAGCTCCACGGAAATGGCCTAAATCATATTCGTAATCATTTCTCGCATCAATCACAACAGTTTCTTCATCAAGGATTGCTTCTTTAAATTCTTGCGGTGATAAATAAGCGCCTGTGGTATCTTTCGGATTGATATCATCCTCTAGTTTAAGAGAAACCAGTTCCGGACGTGGACGAACAAACATTTTTTTAAACGCATGCTCAGGACTTGGATCGACTTTGAAGAAGGTATCTGCAAAACGCGCATCTGCTTTCATTGCATCCATATAAGCATTCGTATCTGCAATTGTTCCTGATAACGTGCCATTAATTCCTTCCGTTGCGACAAGGATTCTCCCCTTCAAGTTCAATGACTTACAAAAAGCTAGATGTTCCTTTGCAAACATTTCTGGGTCTGCAATTGTTGTGTAATTATAATAAAGTAAAACTTGGTAATCCATACTGTGACATCCCTTCATTCTGATGATTCCCAAATAGTATAAGAAAGGATCAGGCATTTGACGATTTATTTGCTTGTGCATTTTTACGCAAGACTGAATAATTATAAATCTCTAGGTTTACATAATTATTTTATTGTTCAAAAAAAAGAACCTTTTGCAGATTCTGTGACACATCCTCTACAAAAGTGTTCATTTATTTGCCGGTCACTGCAAAATAATTACCGTCTGGATCAGCAAAATTAAAAATATACTCTTCACCAATTTGAACAAGATCACCTAGTGTAACTTTGTTTGCTTGCATTTTTTTATATAAACCAAAGACGTCTTCACTTGCAAACATTAAAGATGGTGAATTTGACGCAACCTCTGGTGAATGTGCTTCAATAAATTTACGATCGTATAAAACTAATTTTGCTTGTGCATCAACTGCTGGGCCAATCTCAACAATCAATGTTCCATCCATTTCTTGACGATCCAATTCTGCAAAACCATTATCTGTCCAAAATGCTGCATTTTTTTCAACATCGTCGACATAAAGCATAATTTTTATTTCATTTGTAAACATCTTGTTCCTCCTAAAACCATTTTAAATGGTGATTAATCGTTGCTAGTTTACCATATACCTTCTATAAACTCTAGGTTTGTTTATTTAATAGAATTTTCTCATTTCTTTTTCATGTTTCCACTTTTCGGAATATTTATTTCTTGAAAACGAAAAAAGGTTGAGACAAAAGTAACCTAAATAAAAAAACGCCTAAAATTCGTTTTTTGAAAACGTTGGTTTTAGGCATTTTTTTAATTGAAAAATGTGTTAAGAACGATTGGGTTTCTAGTTTTGTCCCAATCTCTTAAGTTGTTGTTCTTAGACTTTATGCATTTACGTCAATAACTTTTGTCTCATCATTGATGACGTCACGATCCAAATCATGGATACGAGCACTTGTAACAATTCCAGCTACCATACTACCACTAACGTTTGTTGCAGTACGAGCCATATCAATCAATGGTTCAACAGAGATAACTAAACCAACGATTGCTACTGGTAAATTCATTGCACCTAACACGATCAATGAAGCAAATGTTGCTCCTCCACCGACACCAGCGACACCAAATGAACTGATTGTTACGATTGCTACTAACATCAAAATAAATTCTAAACTAAAGACATTAATACCTGCTGCTGGTGCAACAATTGTTGCCAACATTGCTGGATAAACACCGGCACAGCCATTTTGCCCAATTGACAAACCAAAACTTGCTGAAAAGTTCGCTGTTGCATCGTCAACACCAAGTGCTTTCGTTTGTGTTTCAATATTCAATGGCAATGCACCCGCACTAGAACGTGAGGTAAAAGCAAAACTCAATACAGGAAAAGCTTTTTTAAAGTAGCTGATTGGGTTCACTTTGACTGACATTAAAATGAGCGAATGAACGATTAACACCGCAAATAAAGCAATATATGAAGCTAACACAAATTTTCCTAAGTTCACAATTGCAGCGAAGTCACTTGTAGCCATGACGTTTGTCATCAAAGCAAGTACGCCATACGGTGTTAGGCGTAGAACCAATGTAACGATTCGCATAACTATTTTATATAAACTATCAATCAAATCTGAGAAAAAGGCTGCCTCTTTTGGTGCTTTACGTTTAACACCAAGGTATGCAACCCCAACAAATGCGGCGAAAATCACGACACCAATTGTACTTGTTGGTCGGCTTCCCGCTAAATCAGCAAAAACATTTTTAGGAATAAATGATAAGATTTGTTGAGGAATAGATAAGTTTTCAACTGTTTCTTGTCTAGTAGCTAATTCAGCAATACGTGCTGTTTCAGCTGCTCCCTCAGTAAACTTTGCACCTTGTAAATTAAAGAGCATCGTTGTCCCAATCCCGATCAATGCAGAGATTGCTGTTGTCGCTAACAAAGTTGTTAAAACTGTTGCGCTGATTTTACCTAATTTTTCCGAAACTTTCATTTTGGTAAACGCGCCGACAATTGAAATGAAAACCAATGGCATAATTAGCATTTGTAAGAAAGCAACGTAGCCATCTCCAACGATTCCGATCCATTCCATTGATTGAGTGACGACTTGATTATCAACCCCAAAGATAATTTGCAGTAGACCGCCAAAAACGATCCCGATTCCTAGCGCAGTAAAGACGCGCGTTGAAAATTTAGTATGGCGCTTTTGCATACGATAAAACACATATAATAATGCCGCAAAAACTAGAACCACTAAAACTGTGATGAGTGTTGTCATTTTTTTCCTCCTTAAAATTTTTTAATGACAAGTCCATCAAAGGAAGTAAAGGTTCCCGGGAATAATTCTTCAACTATTCCCCTGAAAAAAATTTGTATTTTTTCAGTGACTTGTTCATTCTAGCTCATTTTTTGCCAAATGGCATTCATTTTGCTTACATTTAGTAATAGAAAAAGAGTAGTAGCGATAGCTTTAAACTATCACCACTACTCTTTTTTATGCTTCTTTTTCTGATTGAAAATTTAATTTGACACCTGGTTCATCTAAAGCAATTTCTGTAATTTCATATGCCATTCGACTAACAATGTCAAACAAAGGAGCGACTAACTCATCCACTTCTTCTTGTGTCACATCTGCCTGTCCCTGAACTTTACGATTCAAAATGTGGTTGATTTGACTAACACTTCCAGATAGTACATATTGGTCGAATACTAAGCGAAACTCTAAACGAGCACCCACAATACTGTGTTCTTCTGGATAATTTTCAATCGTTTCATTCAACGGCGAAAAACCAACTTTTAAGTCAGTTTGGATTTCTTGATCTTTAGGCTTTTGGTCATAGTGAAAAGCCTCAACAACTTCTTTTTGTCTTCTAATTTCCATATCATCACTCCTCTATAAAAATTATAGCATATGAAAATTGAAAGCGGACAATATTTTAAATAATCTCTGGCAACTCAATGATTTGCTTCAGTTCATTCACAACATAAGTTGCGGGAATATCACCTAAAAAATAATCAATGTCATATAAACAAGTTGCAATTCCCGCGTTATTCCCTGCTTCAATATCTAAACGGCGATCACCAATCATCATTGATTCCACTTTTTGTAAGTGAAAATTTTGAATGATCGCATTTAAGGAAGATGGATCTGGTTTCCTAGGGAATTCTTGGTCTATTCCAACGACCGATTCAATTAACTCGTCTAAGCCAAAGTCTTTTAAAAGCCTCCAAGTCGAATCAGTTAAGCGATGCGTTAGGATAAAGTGTCGTCCGCCACGCGCCTTCAAGTTTTCTAGAACTGTCTTTGTGTCTTGAAATGGCGCTGACACTTCACGACTTTTTGTTTCGTACTGATGAAATAACGGCGTGAATTTCTCCTCTGACAACTGATAGTTTTGCCGTAATTGACTTGTCGAGTATTTTTTCATCACAAAATAGAGTTCCTTTTTATCCGCTACAATCCCAAAATCCTGTAAGGCACGCCACGCTCCATCAACCATTGCCGGATACGTATCGAATAATGTACCATCAAAATCCCAAATAAAATTCTTTATCAAAGTTCCTGCTCCTTTTTCCATACAAGTCACTCAAAGTTTTTATAAAATCTTTTTATCAATGATTGTTAGTTGCTCGTCAAATGTATATTGGATTGGTTGTGCATTTGGAATATCAATCGTATCCATTAAATCTTCTGGCACATCCTCCAAGTATTTCGTTAACGCACGCACACTGTTTCCGTGTCCGACAACTAAGAGGTTTTGTTGCTCACGAAGTCTAGGTGCAAGCGAATCTTCCCATAACGGGATTAGACGTTTAACCGTCATTTCTAGGCTTTCTCCACGGGAAACCAAACGAGGATCTAAAAAATCATACCTTCGATCAAATTGATTTTCCTTGGCAAGTGGCGGGACTTCACGATAAGCACGACGCCAAATTTTGACTTGTTCTGCCCCGTAGATGTCTTTCATTTCATCTTTATTTTTTCCAACTAGTTCACCATAATGACGTTCATTTAAGCGCCAGGTTTTGGTAATCGGAATCCACAATTGCCCCATTTCCTCTAAAGCGAATTGAGATGTTTTAATTGCCCGTTTCAAAACTGAAGTGTAGACAGCATCAAATTCTAAACCAGCTTCTTTCATTTTATTCCCAGCTTGGCTCGCTTGTTGCATACCTTTCGCAGTCAATGCCACATCTAACCAACCCGTCCAATAATTCATGAAATTCGCTTCACTCTCACCGTGACGTAACAAAACCATTTTCATTATTTTCACTTCCTATACGTTTGTTTCAAATCGTGTACCACACTTTTTGCATGTTACTCGAATCTTTCCACGGCCTTGCGGAGCACGTTGTTTTTGTTGGCAATTTGGACAAGAAAAAAACGTATACGTTTGGTAAGCCGTTTTCTTATTTGTCTTTGTTTTTCTTTTAGTGACTGTTTGAAAAAAGTTGCGTACCATTTGCCATTTTTTTAAAAAGCGCTGATTTTCATTCAATCTTGGATAGATTTTAGTTGATAAGAAGCGATAAAGCAAAAGTCCTAAAAACACTAACGAGAATAATCTGCCAGATTCATAAGGCAACCAGCGACTAAATAGACTAAACAAAAGCGACAAGATTAATAAAAAGCGATTCAGTTCATCAAATTTTGCATATCTTCCTTTCATTAGTTGTTGATATTTTTGATACATTTTAATCATTCGTTGTAACCAAACTTGAGCCATTTTTTCCTCCATTGACTATTTAATAGAATAAAAAGTGCAAAAGGAAAAGCCCTAATTGGCTTTTCCCATAGTTATTTGATGTAGCATATTTCGATTTTTTGTAAAATCGATTACGATTACTTTTTTCTCTTCAGCTCGTTTGACTACCCGAAACGTGTCTGCTAAAGGTAATGAAAGTTTTCGCGATGGTACTTGTTGAACTTGCAAATAACGATGAACCAGTGATAAAATCTGCGGAAATTGAATAGATGTATGTATCAGATTAGGATACTTTTTCAAAAGTTGTGTGGTTTTCAAAAGGTTCCTTTTTCTGCTAAGCGGTTTTAAAAAACTTTTTAAAATCTTCTGTTGTCGTTTAAAAATCGAAAAAGAATCTTCCTCATCGACTCGATAACGCATCTGATGTTGCAATTCAGCTGTACTTAAATGCACGGTACCTTCCTCAATTTCCACGTCAAGACCTGTTGGAAATAAATCCGTGGTTACTCGATCCCACTCTGTTAATGAGATTTCGATAGACTCTTTGACCGGTAGATCAAGTTCCTTTTCAAAAAAAGCTAGGATACCTGACGTGCCTTTCGTTCGATAAACTTCCCCTAAGGTTAATCCCTCTAAATGGAATTCTGGTGAAAAATGCAGCAACGTTTTTTCTTCATTTAATTGAACATAAATAAAAGTTGAACGTTCAACTGATTCATCTTTTAAAACAACTAAAAAATTCATTTTTCTCCTCCTTTACTTCCTTTTTAAAATAGCATACTTCTACTAAAATGTCAGAAAGATTCTAGGATTTTTCCAAAATTTTATTTTTTCGTAATGAGTTGTCAAAAATCAATAAAATGACTCTTTTACTTAGGAAAGAAGCTGATTCATTTAGTCAACAAAATAGAGACTGAAACAAATCTTCGTTCCAATCTCTATTAAATAATTATCATTCGTTCTAAAAAATGACTGGCATCACCAGTTTCACCTACAGAATCCCACGATAATGCCGCCCACAATTCAAATAGATTAGTCCAAAGAAGAAGACTGGAAAGAGTGTAAACCCAAATTGTGGTTTCAAGATCATCATGATTGGCACAATTCCAACCAGCACAGCATTCAATAAGCTGATGTACCATTTCTTCAACGCCACATATGTAGCCACTTTGAGAAGCACCGTTACAGATGCTTCGGGATTCTTTACCTGAAAATAATAACTGTTTAACTGAATGGCTACAAGTAGAATCAATAAAAGAAACAGAAATGGAACAAGCCATCTACCATATGTTACTTGGCTTAAAAACAGAATATCACCACCAACAATCAAACACCCTAACCACCCGACGCTCCCTAATAAAAAACTTTTTTTCCAAAACAGAAAATAAAAATGAAAGTAGTCTTTGAATGGTGCAACTTCTTTTTCCTCTCGCCACTTATTGATCCAAGCCATCAAAGCCAATGCTGCTGGCAGAAAGAAGACAGAAGCCCCTAAAAAGAAGAAGAGGTTCCTCACATCAATTGCTGAAGTGATGGTAACTAAAAAGAATGGAAAACTGACAAGCATAAAGCTCAAATTTCCTGCAAGAAAAAGATAGGCCCAATGAAATAACTTCATATAAATATTCGTTTCAAAACTCTGTTGCTTAAACATTCACATCACTCCGATCTAACGACTCATTTATTCATCAGCCTTTCACGCCAGAAGAAGCAATTCCTTCTACAAAATATTTTTGCATCGCCAAGAAGACGATTGCCACTGGCAAAATAGATAGCACAGACGCTGCCATAATCAATGCATACTCGGCATCAAACAAACCAACAAACATTTTCAGTCCCAATTGAATTGTTTTGTTTTCAGTTGAAGAAAGATAAATGAATGGTCCCATATAGTCATTCCAAGTGTTAACAAAGGTGATAATCGTCAGACTAGCTAGTGCCGGTTTGGTTAACGGTAAAATGATTTTTCGATAAATCCCCCACTCAGTCAAGCCATCAATTCGAGCACTTTCACACAAAGAATCAGGGATACTACTATAATACTGTTTTAATAAAAATACCCCGAATGCGTTAAACGCTTGTAACAAAATCAAAGAAAGCAGCTTATCTGTCAATCCTAATTGTCTCATCATGATAAATTGGGGAATCATATAGGATTGCCAAGGAACAGCGATTGTCCCTATATAGGCCAAAAACAAAAAGTCTCGACCTTTAAATTGTAGTTTAGAAAAACCATACGCAGCAAAACTTGACGTAAATAGTTGGATTAATGTAATAACAATACTTAAAATTGCAGTGTTTTTAAAAAAAGTTAATAACGGAATTCTTGTCCAAATCACTGAATAGTTTTCTGGATGCCAAGTTTTCGGTATCCATTGGATCGGAACAGTGAATACGTCATTATTTGCTTTGAAAGAAGCGGAGAGCATCCAGATAAATGGCACTAATGTCAGCAAAGCTAAAATCGTTAATAAACAAATCACCAGTAAATGGCTAGTTGTTTGTTTTTCTTTGGTTCCTGTCACAGTTGTCGTTTTCATGATTCCCCTCCTTAAACTCGTTCTTGGACTTGATTCCATTTGAACTGAATCACTGTAATCGCTAATACAATCACAAATAGAATCATCGCAATTGCAGAAGCATAACCGAAATTAAATTTGACAAACGCTTCATTATAAACGTGGTAAACCAAAACATTCGTCGCTCTACCAGGCCCACCATCCGTCATTACTTGCACCAAATCAAAAATCTTGAAGCAATTAATGACTAACATGATCGTTACAAAAAAGGTTGTCGGTCTTAGTGCAGGAACAGTGATATTGACAAATTGTTTCCATTTATTCGCACCATCCATCGCGGCAGCTTCATAAAGTTCTTTTGAAATACTTTGCAATCCAGCCAAATACAAAATCATATAATAGCCCATTCCACGCCAAACACTCACGATAATAATTGCTGTTAGTGCCCACTGTGAACTAGATACCCAACCCGGAGGATTCGCAATAAATAGTTTTAAAAATTGATTGATTGGTCCCATTGTTGGATGAAAGAGCATATTCCAAACAACTGCGATTGCAACCAAAGACGTCACATAAGGAAAGAAGAAGGCTGTTCTAAAAAACTTCACTCCACGAATTTTTTGATTTAATAAGATTGCCAGTCCTAACGAACAAACCAATGTCAGCGGAACCACGCCAATCGTATACAAAAAAGTATTTTTCAATGAGATCCAAAAAGTTTCGTCCGTCATCATTTTTGAAAAATTTTTCAATCCAATGAATTCTGGCGTGCTGAATGAATCCCACTTCATGAATGCGAGAATCAACGAAAATACAACTGGTATCAGCGTAAATAACAGAAAACCAATAAAATTTGGTGCAATGAATGACCACGCGATCAAAGTATTTTTTCTTTTTAGCTTTGAGACAGGATTTGCTTTATTTTCCATATCTGATTGTTAAAAAGCAATAACTTTTTAACCTTTCCCCCTTTTTATCTAAGAGATGCGCCATTTTTGACGCATCTCTGTTTTCAGTTATCAAATGAAGCCTTTATTCAACTTCTTGTTCGACACGTTTTTTCATTTCCCCAACCGCTTTTTCTGGTGTAACATCTCCAACTAGGATCAATTCATGTTCTTCTTGAAGAATTTTATCAATGGCTGGTCCATTTTCATCAATTGGGAATTCAATTGCGATTTTTTCTGGATCGAATGCTTTTTGAGAAACTTCATCTGTTGGCATTCCTTCACGACCAAAGTATAATTTATTGATTTCGTCTGTTCGATAAGAAGGAACGACACCTACGCCCGCAAGGATTTCAGCGCCTTCTTCTCCGGAACAAAAATCAAGGAATTTTTGTGCTAATTCTTGTTGTTTTGAATTTTTGTTGATGGCAAAAGCAGTTGGTGAACCAAATGTTTTGATTGCTTTTCCTTTTTCTTTTTGTGGAATCTCAGCAATGCCCCATTCAACGTTTGTTTTTCCTTCATCAAGATTTGTTAACAATGCGCCCATATACCAAGTACCCATATACATCATGGCAGCTTTTTCGTTTTCAAATTGTGACTGATAAGTGACGTTTGTTGATTTTGCAGTACCAAAATCCATCTGTGCTTTTTCATCTTGCATACGCAACATCCGTTTGTAATCATCGACTAAAAATTTATAATCTGGTTTTGCTAAGTTTTTATCATTTTGAGCAGCTGAGATTGCTTGCAAAGTTGAGCGCCAAGTATGCTGATAAGCACCATAAATTTGTTCATCTGGTTTCGATAATTGTTTTGCAAGTGCTTCATATTCTTCCCAGGTTAAGTTGTTCGGATATTCAAGACCTGCTTCGTCAAACATTTTCTTGTTATAGTAAAGTACCCAAAAGTCTGTACGATAAGGTTGCGCATAATTTTTCCCATCAATCTCATACATTTCATAGCTTTCCTTCGCAGGTTCCGTTTCTAGTCCATCAATATGATCTGTCAAATCAACTAATTGGTCACGTAAAGCGTAAGTCGAGTACGAAAGTAGATTTTTCATCGTTAAAATATCCGTTGTATCCCCACTAGAAAGCATTGTTGTCAATTTCGTATCATAATCATCTGATGCAATATCAACTGCTTCGACTTTGACTCCAGGATTCTTTTGTTCAAATGCACGAAACAATTTATTGAACTCTGGCGTTGTATCATAATTCCAAGTTGTGACTGTCAAAGTTGTATCGCCTGAATCACCACCATTTTTTGCGCTAGCTTTGTCGCCACCACCACAAGCAGCCAACAAACCTAAAGTTCCTAGTAACACACCAGCAGTGATTCCTTTTTTCCATCGCTTCATTTTATTTCCTCCATTTTTATAATAAAAATATTTTTATTACCAAACACTGTACCAACTTTTTGCCAACCGAGTTAGCGCTTCCAAATAATAGTAATCGCCCCAAATCATACATTCATTAACCCCTTTATTGGAGTTCTTATCATAAACACCTTCGAGTAACAGGCCATTTGAGTGTTCACTCTTTTTACTTGTGTACTTTTGGGCTAAAGCTTGCATGATTTTGATTGCTACCGCTTCGTATTCTTCATGCTTTGGATCAGATAAAGGTAATTGTTTAGCTAATTCCAGCAGCCCGCAAACAGCAATCGCCGCTGCGGAGCTATCTCTTTCTTGCCCACTACCATCATTGAATAATAAATCCCAATAAGCGACTTGATCTTTTGGTAACTGGCTAATAAAATAGTCAGCGACCGCTTTCGCTGTTTCTAAAAATTGATAATCGCCGGTGTGATTGTAGCTTAGCGTAAAGCCATAAATCCCCCAAGCCTGTCCTCTCGCCCAACAAGAATCATCGGAGTAACCTTGTTGTGTTTTGCCTTCAATTGGTTCACCTGTTTTCACATCAAAATAGTAGGTGTGAAACGTCGTATTGTTTGGCCGAACGATATATTTTTGTGTTTGCTTCGCATGTGCATAAGCTGCTTTTTTGTAGGATTCATCTCCTGTTTGCTCAGAAGCAAAATACAGTAAAGGTAAGTTCATTAAACAATCAATAATCATTCGTCCACGTTGCGCTGGGTCATTAAGGTTTCCCCAAGCTTGAATGATTTGAGCAGTTGGAGAATAGCGTTCCATCAATAAATCTGCTGCTTGAATTGCCAGTTTTTTTGATGTCTCATGTTTGTTGACTTGATAATCCGCTACGGCAGATAAACTGTATAAAAAACCAATGTCATGGGTTTCTAACTCAATTTTATTTTCTAATCGATGCTTGAACGAAGCCATTTGTTTTTCAATCGTGGCATCAAATTCCGTGGAATTCGTCAGCTCTTTTGCCAAAAACAACATGCCAACCCAAAAACTGGCTGTCCAATCGATATTTTCTTCTTCAGGATAGACCAATCCTTCACTTGCTGCTGGTGGAACTGTTTCTTGAAACGTTTTGAGATTTTCGCGAACTTTGTTGACAGCAAACTCGATTTCTTCTTGCAACCACTCTAATTTTTCCATGCTTTCCTCCTAGTGCCTAAAGCTACTTCGATTCTTTTTTCATTTTGTTGGACTTTTACTTGCTCATTACTGATTTCAATTGTTGGTTTTTCCATTTGCTCTTCCGGTAGCAAACCGGCAACAAGTGAAACTAAAACTGTTTTTCCTGGCGAAATGTTTGCTACTACATGTGGAAGTGCCGTTCGTGGATAAAATAAATTCGTATTCGGCTCGGTTTTGACAATAGCAGCCTCTTCAAATCCCAAAAGCCCTTCAATTCGCGAAAGCCCAATCGGTGAAGCTACCTCTGCTACTCCCCCTTCTGCCACTGGAAGCTCACTCGTGTAGGGTGCGCTAAATCCGCCATCATAAGCTCTTAATGCTTCTTTCGTCTCAATTTCATGAATACGAACGTGACACGTTTCTAACGGAACAATGGTTGAAACAATGGACACATCACTCCATGGATTCCATTCATGAACAATTCGATCAGGCAAAATAGCAAAATGAGTATCCAAACCTTTCGACCTGAAATAATGACCATCTTTTGCCAACGCTAACACATTGTCGTAAGCACCTTCGTAATACCAATAATCTTGCTTAGGCACACTAAAACCAAATACTGTTGAATAAACGAACTTACTATATTTGGCATGTGGATGATTTTGGAATTGAACAAATTGTCCCGCAGGAAAAGCTTGAAGATGTGTTAACTCTCGATTGTATTGATAAAAGTTTTTACTTTCTGGAACAGCTAAAAAGCGTTCGTCAATCGTAAGTGGTTGTTCTTGTGCTTGCCAATAAGGATGATCAGCTGGGACAGCTAATAACAAGAAACTTTTCAATGCCCAATAAGGCGAGCCAAATCCGTTATAACCTTCGGCAAAAATAAGATTTTCATAATGATAGCCAACCGTTAATAATCCATCTGTTGAAAAAATTTCTTGTGCCCACCAGTTTTTCATATGGCGATTAATCAATCCTTTGATTTCTCCCCACGGCAACGCCTCCACATCCGCAAACACTAACGCACTAAAGAAAGAAACTTGCGCAAATCGATACGTCAAGCTTCGACCAAATGGGATAGCTTCTCCATTTGCATCAAACCAATGCTTGAATGTTTGGGCAAAAAGGGTTGCACGCTCTTTGATTACTGCTACACGTTCAGGATCTTCTTCTGCCATAAAGCGAGCATAAACTAAACTATAGTAATGAATGGCAAACGAAATATAATAATCAAATTGTGTTTCTTCTCCATCACAGTACCAGCCATTTTTCTGATAAAATTCTTCCACAACCATAAAATCGCTTTCAATTTGTTGTTGTGAGTATGGCATGTTGCACTTTTTAATCGCAACATTGACTAAAATCCGAAAAAAGTGCCAATTATTTCGAGGAATTTCTCGTTCATTTACCTGAATCAACCATTGATGCAGATTTGCTTGCTCTTTCTCTGTTAATTGATCCCACGTTTTTTCTTTATTCAATAATAAAAATAAACTCAATGATGCCATTTCAACAATCAACTGGTCATAATCAGTAACTGTTCCCCAATAAAATGGACTGTCAGGATTTGTGCCTGCTGTGATTCCTTGAAGGTATTCTGCTAACAAAACGTTCTCTTTTGCAGAAGTCAAAAACGGACCCAATCCCCAAAGTGGTCGAAGGAAGGCTTCGACTTCTCGAGTTGATTCAGTATAAACTGTTCCATGACTGCCTAGTTTTAATCGTCCTAAATTTTTTTTACTAAAAAATGGTTCTAATGGTTCAACTAATGCTACAAATTGATTACTTATTTCTTCTTTTGTTAAAAAAGAATCCATACTTTTACTCCTTTTCAATGATGATTCCTTTGATAAAACCGTAATACTCACCATATACGGTCACTTGATCGCCAATTGAGATTGTTTCTTTCTGTTCATTAAATATTTGATAGTTGCTTGAACCACTTCTCAAAATAAAACGATCTCCTTGCAAAATGGTTTTGCCTCCATCTGAGCGAATGATTTTTCCCTCTAATTGAATGAACGCATGCAAAGGAACTTCTGTATTTTGCAACTCTTGTTCGGTATAGCGCTTTGCTTTTTGCCTAAGTTCACGCGTCACTTCATTTGTAAATTGATTGTTCTGCGCGGTTTCTTGACTCCCTCCACAACCTGAAAAGACCACGATAAGTACTAAAATGTGGAGAAAGATTAAAAATTTTCCTATCTTTTTACCTCCTTTACCTCATCAAAGCTATTATTTTACTAAATTTTACCTTTTATGACTAAAAATTTCAATAGTTTTTTTGGTAAAAAAAAGAAAACTTTTTCTTGTGTTTCTTTTTCGAATCTTATACTATAAATAAAGACAATCAATTAGGAGGGAACACATGGCTACGATTACTGATATCGCAAAAGAAGCTGGGGTTTCGATCTCAACTGTTTCACGCGTATTGAATTATGATGCAACTCTCTCCGCTACTGAAGAAACGAAGAGAAAAATTTTTGAAGTTGCAGAGAAATTGAATTACACAAAATATAAAAAGAAAAATCAAGCAAAAGCAGCCGCTCAGCGAAACGTTTTGCATGAAGAGTTAGAAGGCTCAGCTGGTTCTATCGGATTTATTACTTGGCGTTCAAATGACGAGGAACTCGAAGACATTTATTACCTATCAATCCGTATGAGTGCAGAAAAAAAAGCAGTTGAACTAGGTTACAATGTCGTGAACTTTTCACCAACGGATTTGAGTAATATTCAAAATGTTGACGGCGTTTTAGCCATCGGAAAATTTACAAAAGAAAAAATTGATGAACTAAACGAGTTAGCTGCTAATCTTTGCGTTATTGGAACAAATTTTCCGCTATCAGAATATGACTGCATCAATACGGATTTCACACAAGCAACAGAAATTGCAATCAATCATCTGCTTGAATTAGGCCATAAAAAAATTGCATTTATTGGAGCAGAAGAAAGTCAAAATCTTCATGGCTATTGTCAGTACAAGACGCCTACTACCCTCACTTACTTAAGTATGATGAAACATTATGGCTTATTTGATGCGTCTTACTTTATCGTGCAGGAAAATAGCCAATTGAATGTGAAAAATAGTGAAGAATTAACCAAACAAGCTTTGCAAAGCTGGGGGACCGACCTCCCAACAGCAATCTTGGCTGCCAATGATGCCTTTGCAATTGGAATCATTCATACGCTAACGGCGCAAAACATTTCTGTACCAGATGATATTAGTGTTATGGGCATCAACGATATTTCTATTTCGCGCTATATCACTCCACCACTTTCTACTGTCAAAGCCTACACCGAAGAAATGGGCGAGGTCGGCATCAGCACATTGCATGAACGAATCTTGACACCCACAATCGCCAAACGAATCTTTTTGGGTACTGAATTAGTCGTTCGAGGATCAACCGCTGCACCTAAAATAAATGAAAAGAGTCAAGAAATTAAATAGAGCAAAAAAAGCTGGGACAAAAGTTGCCTAAATAAAAAAGCCTAAAATTCGTTTTTGAAAACGTTGATTTTAGGCTTTTTTAATTGAAAAATGGATTAAAGACAGTTAAATTTTTAGTTTTATCCCACTCTCTTTTGCGTTTTTTTCTAAAGGAATCTTGCTAGTGGACTAACTTCATTTTGACTACCACTTCTGCTTCCATTGAAATAGTATACGTTGTCTGAATCAAGGTTGCCTGACAAGTGTTTCCTTCATGGTCGTGGTACATTTTTTTCAGACAGTCAATTTTTTTTACTTCCTCCCCAAAAATCAATTCACAGGTCTGGCGTCCTTTGATGCTGACTGTTTGACCGTTCCTTTCAACTGGATATGTCGTAACAAAACTTTCAATGATTTTATTTCCAGCTTTTTTCATCCTGAAATAATCACGTAATTCCAACGTGCTTTCTTCTGGAATCAACACTAAACTTCGCTGAAATTGTTTCAGATTTGCGCTTGGCTCATAAGTCTTCGTCAAATCAAGTGAAAAGCGTTTTCCTTTTGGCGTATCAATAAATTTGGTTGCTGTGGCTGCCACTGCACCAGCTTGTTGGCAGCAATCGTTAATGATTGGCAAGGAATGACCTGATGCATTATTTACCAAATACTGGTAGCGCTTTCCTTCATCAAAGTAATCTTTCGTATACTCTCCCGCCCCTAGATCCGTTAAAAATAATTCATTTGGTGTTCCAAAAATAAAGTGCCCCAAGTCGATGTGATTATGGCTTTCCTCGTTGTGTCCTCCTTTGGCAGCGAAGAATAAGTCTTGAGCTTCTGATTCAAAAATGCCCCATTCCACATCTGAAAAATAATGCATAATAGTTGGTCGCTCAACTTCCGTTTTTTCCGTCCAAATCAAATTACGATAAAGTTGTGCAAACCGATAGCAATGATCGAAATCAATCTCATTCACCTTTACTACATCAGGTATTGGTACTTGAAATACCTGATGGCAAAAACTAAGTAAACCACTAGGCAACTCAGTAAAATTGTAGTCTGAAAATGGCAAGGCTTGTTGATTTTTTCGAACGACATAATACGGAAATGCAGCTATTTCTTTGACTTTTGGCAAATTCAAATAGGTTTCGTCCCCTAACATATCTGCTAGTTTTTCCGCAAAATAAAGGTAATAACCAAATCCATAACTCCAATACCCCACACCTTCTTCACACGCACCATCCAACGCAAAACCTTTTAGATAAGACTGTAAACTATGGTCTACTTTTTGAAGGATTGCTCCTTGCCTCACACTGTTTTTTTCCAGTAAAGATAGAGCAGCCATCCCAATGCATCCACCAATGGCGCCGCTCCAATTGTTCTTTTTCTCTTCCCATTCCCAATGATTTTCTTCAAATGGTTGGAATAGTCGTTGGTCGATTTCTTCTCTGATTCTATTTTGTGTCAGTAAAGTAAATTCTGCACCCATTAATTCCATAATTTCGGCTAAGGTTTGGGCTGTTTCGGCAGCAAACAAGTCAATCCACCAAACGGATGATTGCTTAAACGGATTTTTTTCCACTGGTAAATGCGCGGGCAACGCCCAGGTATATTCATTACAGATTTCCCAAATCACTTGCTCCAGTAACTTCTTCGTTTCCTGCTCATGAGTAGTCATATATGCCAGTGCCAAAATCGCCAACTGTCTCCTTCTGGCAAAATAAGCAGTTTCAAAGACTAGTCGATTGCCGGTTTCCAAGTAGGAGACATATCCATCAAGTGGCAAAGGTGTAATGGTCGCTGTTGCCACGTAAGCCTTCGCTTCTTTTTGGATACTTTGTAAATAGGTCTCAATCATTTTTAATTCTCCTCAATATTCACGTTTCGACCAAAGCACTCAATCTGAGTTAATGCTGGAAAAGGTGAATCGTCATCTGCTTGAATTAGTTCTTCAAAAGTGACCGCTGTGACTCGTCGTTGGTTGAATTCAAACGTCTGTGGTCTCGCTGTCTTTGTTGTCTGAAAAACTTCTTTTGTCCCATCAGAAAAGCATAAAGAAACCTGCGTCCAATAACTATCATGAGGAAAATCAGCTCGCCAAGTAAAAACTACTTTATCCAACTCCACCTCGCGCCCAAATAAAATGGTCAATGCCGCATCTTGTTGTTGATTGATGCCCCAAGATTGAAAAGGATACGAACCATGTGAGTGATTGGCGTAAATACCATCAATCGCATTGCACGCAAAAAATGTTGCGTCGTTTCTCGTTTCGACATTTGCCTCAGCGTGGGGATAACTTCCGGTAAATACCTTTTGATCATGTGGATTCAATGCCAGATTTTGATACATAGTTATTTCTTCAGCAGTCGCTACTCGGGCACTCAGATAATGACTTTCTCCAGCAAAACGCTCTTTAGGACGCGCTGCTAGCACGTTAGGCAGAAATGAAATTGGATAGCTCCAGCTATTTCCTGATAAATAAATAAGTGAAGTAGCTAATGTTTCATCTAGCTTAACCATTAAATAGGTTTCTGGTTGATCCGCTTGAACCACAATTTGGTCACCTTCCTGATACTTAAAATTTCTCATTGCAAGGTGAACGAGATTTTCCGCTGAATCGGTTAAAGGCATCTCTTTTCGTTCTTCACCGCGTGCTGCTGTGCGAAGTTCGCCTGCTTTGTTTTGGATGGCAATTGTTAGTTTTGTCATTATGTTCTGCTCCCATCTAGCTCATTCTTAGCTACTATTTAGCTATTATTTTATTAGCTATTATTTTAGTTATCACTTTATTTAATTATTACCTTACTTAACTGTTATCTTAGTTACTATTCTTGGTTACTATTCATTCAACCCATTCAATTAATAAGTTATTGTGACTCTTTCACTATCAAAACTTCATATGCCTTTACAAGATACTCTGCTACTAGAGATGTTTGCTTTAACAAGTCTTTTTGACCGATAAATTTTGTTGGTAATTTTTGTGATTGATCTGACAAATTAATGATAAAATAAAATTTTTGCCTTCCTTTTTCACGATAAGTGATTTCCAACGCCGTTTCTTCAGCAACAACTGATTCAACCTTGGCACTTGCACAAGCCTCATTTAACACTTTGGCTAGTGAATTCGTATCTAACTGTGTACCAAGATAATAAGTTTGTCCTTTTCCAAAGGAACACTTTGTAGCAAACGGTTGTCCTGCATAAAAATTATCCGTGTAACTTCCCAGACTTTCAGCTGTTTCTAGATGTAACAAATCACTCACTAAGGTTGCCGTTCCAGTTTCGCCATCTGCAAATTGAATTTGATTCGATTGTTCAGGAGCTAAAGCATCCAGCTCTTCCACCCAAATACCTGTTAGTTTCCGCAACGGCCCAGGATATCCACCCAGTAAAACGTTATCCGACTGGTCAACAATTCCACTCATAAAAGTCGTCACGAAGGTTCCACCTGCACGAACAAAGTCTTCAAGTCGCGAAACGATCTCTCCTTTTATCATGTAGAGTACTGGTGCTAAAATGAGTTCGTACTTTGAAATATCACGGTCAATTGGAATCAAATCAACCGGAATATTTTGCTGATAAAAATAAGCATAGACTTGCTGAATCTGCTCAACATATTTCAAATTTTGATTCGGCCCGCTTGTATATTCGAACGCCCAATAATTATCCCAATCAAATAAGATGGCTACTTTCGCTGGACACGTTGCTTCTACCAGCAAATCTCCAAGTGATTCCAACTCATTCCCTAGTTCTGCCACTTCTCTAAAAACTCGTGTATTCGTTGTTCCAGCGTGTTCAATCACTGCCCCATGGAACTTTTCACACCCGCCAATACTTCGACGTAACTGAAAATATTGAATTGTGTCTGCACCGTGTGCAATCGCTTGATAACTCTGAGCGCGCAACTCTCCCGGTTTTTTCAATGAATTATACGGTTGCCAATTTTGCTGACTTGGTGTTTGTTCCATAAGCATAAACGACTGATCTTTCAATCCTCGCATCAAATCATGACCAAGTGCTACTGAACTCCAAGGGGTATTATAGGCAGGATAATTATCCCAAGAAACAAGATCCATTTCTTTTGCCCATTTGAAATAATCTAACCCTTTATAGGTACCCATCAAATTCGTTGTTACTGGTGTTTCTTGATCAAATTGTCGAATGGCTTCACGCTCTGCTTTAAAATTAGCCAATAAACTATCCGAATTAAAACGCATATAATCAACCGACAAACCCGCAAAAGCAGTCTCTTCCTCATTCATTGCATCACCTAAACAATTGGGCACCACAATTTCATCCCAGTCATAAACAGTATGTCCCCAAAAATTTAAATTCCAAGCAGTATTTAAAGCTTCGATTGTTTGATACTTTTTCTTAAGCCAAATCCGAAAAGCCTTCTCGCAATTTTCACAATAGCAAATTCCCCCATATTCATTATTGATATGCCAAACAGCTAATTGAGGTACGTCGCTGTATCTCTCTGCCAGTTTACCTGCTAATCGCGTTGAAAAGTGCTGATAGACAAGACTATTCGGACAAGCATTATGGCGTTGTCCAAAGCGATGGCGGCGTCCTTCAAAATCGACCCGACCAACTTCCGGATATTCTTTATATAACCAAGCTGGCAATGCTGCAGTTGACGTTCCTAGAACGATTTCAATATTTTCTTTCGCCAATTGATTCATGATTTCATCTAATTGTCCAAAATCATAAACATCTTTACTTGGTTGGATTTTCGCCCATGAAAACACATTGATTGTCGCAGAATTGATCTTTGCAGACTTAAAGATTTCCATGTCCTCGAGCCAAATCTTTTTCTCCCACTGCTCAGGGTTATAATCACCACCATAGAACATTCGTTTTATTTTTTTCATTAATGACTGCCTCCTTTTCCTTCTCATATCCATTGTAAGCGTCATCACAAATCAAATGTATAATATGTTAAACTAAAAAATATAAAATTCCGAAACAAGGAGGTATTCATTTTGACCATTTATTTCAATTTGTCGATTCGACAATTACCCATTAGCATCGAAAGTATTGGAACCAATTGGCAGCAAGTAAGTTTGCAACGCACACAAGGACATCCTTTATACCATTGGTTACAAACAGAAACTGGGGCTGGAGAAATCTGGATTGAAAAACAAAAATTGACATTAGCAGCAGGCGAAGGCGTGTTGATTTCCCCTTTTGTCCCCCATGCTTACTATCCACTAACTGATGATTGGCAAACGAATTTCGTCACTTTTGATGGGCACTTAAAAAATCATTTAGATCTGTTAGTCGGAAACGAACAGTTTCTTTTAGCAAAAGACACCGAGAAGTTTCAGTTCTCCACCCAAATTGAAAAAATGATTGCTGCTTTTGAAGCGAACACCGATCACTTGGCTCTTTCAGTTTTGTGTTATCAGTTTTTACTCCAATTGAGTCAACCACAAGAGAACATGCAGATTGATGAATTATATCAAAAGTATGTTCTTCCAAGTCTCAATGAGATTCAAGCAAATTACGCACAGCATCTAACAATCGATCAAATCGCCCAAAAACAATTCATCACCCCTCAATACTTTAGTCGCCTTTTTAAAAAATTCATGGGTAAAAGTCCTTATCAGTACTTGATTGACTTTCGCATTCGTCAGGCAAAAAACTTCCTAATCAATCAACCTGATCTATCGATTCAACTCGTCGGCGAACGAGTTGGTTTTGATTCTACTAGTCAATTTATTAACACGTTTAAAAAGAAAACAGGCTATACACCTAAAAATTTTCGCAAATTTTATTAGGAACGTTCAAAAAAATTTGGACTCAATGAGTCGTATCGAGAAGTAAGAAAATTCTTGGGCGAGTACTCCGCCAATTTTGAGCGTATTCTACTTGCTTTTTAAAGAAATAAGTTTTCAATCTGTTTATACAAAAAAGGAGTTATGACAATTAAGTTGTCATAACTCCTTTTCATTTACCAATTACTTATTAAAGATTTTTGGTCCTTTACGCATATTTCGGCGATCATTTTTAGGTGTATCTTTTTGTTCTGATCTACCTCCGCCTTGTTTCTTTTTAATCAATTCTAACATTTTTTCTTTTGAATTCATTTTAATTCCACCTTTATTTATCCTGCAACAGCAGCAACTTTCTCCTTGTTTAATATACAACAAAAAGCAAGTAAAATCATTCTTTTTTTTGGTGTGCTTAAAATTTTGTAAGACGTAATCAACAAAAAAGAAATACACTATAAAAGCTATTGTAAGCTTTTGAGTATATTTCTTAATTTTTCATCAATATAACTTATGAACGACACAAAATTAATCTCCAAACACATCAGTACATTAGATAAAACTATTGGCTAACTGTTAGTTGTCCAGGAATACGCGTGACAGTTCCATCTGTTAAATCATGTGCTTCCAAGAAGAAACCTGAGCCATAGCTAACTTTGTAATTGCCTTCTCCGATCTTATGATTAGCAACACTTTGACTAGCTCTTTCCCAGTTAGAACGATTTTCTGTTAAATATTTGTTCCAATAACTATTGTAAAAGATATCTTTATTTCCTACGACATCCCCTAACCCCTTTCCTGTACGAGTCCCAGAAGAATTTTTCTTGTACGGAATAGTCGCAGTAATTTTTTCTTGTAATTTTACCGTTCCAGTCGCTTTACCAGTATAAAAGACCCAGTTTGCAACTATTTTATGACCAGGTTTAACTTTTATTGGTTGTCCAGGTACAGTCCAAGACTTAGTATTTGTTTTCGTACTGGAATTACTATTTGTAAATGTGTATTCTGCCGATACTTCCATACTCGTTTCACCAACCATTGGCAGACCAATTTTAGCGGTCGCTTTCGTCCCAAATTTCGCTGCATGTGTCGTAGTTGCAGTCACTGAATCTGTATAAGACTCCGTATAAGAAGGCGTATAAAACGTTTGATTTTCAGTAGTACTGTTATTAAAAGTACTACTATTTACTGTACTCGGCGTTTGTGTAACAGACATATCATTATTAATACCTACCAGATAAACATCACTTGAAACACCCCAAGGATTTGTTTCATCCCCTGATAACTTTTCTGCATAGGAAATGTCACCCCATTGATACATTTGAAACGAAAGCGCATAAGACATCGTTGACAGTTTTCCGTAATCATCAGCATTAATTCTTTGATTTAAACTGATAGGATCATCGTTAAACGTAGTTGCATATGCTTGATTTGTTGCAACAATTATAGGTAGGATCGTAGCAGATACAATAGTAAGCTTAGTAATTTTTTTCAACATAACTATTTCCTCCTGATGAATAATTTATTTTTCTAAATTTACTTAAGGTTATTGTGCTAAACTTCACCATACATATTAATCTGAACAAATTTCCATTGCCTAAATAGAACAAAATCAATTATGTACTCTTTTCACTTATGAACAAATCTCTCCTTTCATTTTAATAGAATCGCACGATTATAAGGGCTATCAAAAATAAACACTCCAATTATTTTTCTAAGAATATCGGCTGAGCTAATAACCAAAGCTTGATTTACAATCATTCTGAATCTTTTCCCCAACAAAATTCGAATTGATTATCAGACCTCTGTTTCACGCACTTTTCCATTTGATGTTTGACGAAGAATCTGGATAGAGAATGGATAGATAAACATGATTTTACCTATTATTCCCAACTAGAAATGAAGCACCTTCGACTTAGCATATATCCATCATTTTTATCAATAAAAAATAAAAATAAAAACGCATCTCCTTTCCTTATTTTTATTATAACACTAAAAAACTCTTATATAAAAGCAAAACACATGCTAACTGTTGTTATTTAATAGAGTGACTGCTACTTACTTTACTCTCTATACTTTTCATTCATAGATGTAGAAAACAATGCGGTCGTTCCGATAGTCAAGTTGTTCCCTGCCCAGCCGGTGAATTTTTTCGTTTTTGACTAATAATCGTAGTACTTGTTCCACCACATTTATAGCTCTAAAACTATTCATATAATCAGGAACAGACTGTGCTATTAAATCTAGATGTATGGAGTCAGATTTAAAAATACCTCCTATAACACCAGTAATAAATCTGTTTTACCTACTCGATAAGTTTAACGACAGATAAAAGGTGAGGGTATTGATAAACTGTCGTCACCTTTCCTACTTCTATCAAAAAATCTTGTTGATGAAAATTCTTGTAAGCAACGTTCCTATTCTTTATACCTGTGCTCTGCTACACATATATCACTCGCAATTTTAATCCATATCAACCAGTCCTCAGCATAAAGTATAGGAGCTAGCCATTTTCTATTTTTCACCCTTAACGTTTATGTTTTCTTTATGACTAGATTTTAAGTTCGGTTGCTCACCTGTTCACCAATATCTTGCCAAGGACTTTTGCTTCAAGTTCTTTATTTGTAAGACTTGAACCATACCTCTAAGTACCAATAATTTATCATTCAATACTATCTGTATAAAAAAAGAACGCATTCTAATCAATGCATTCTTCGAAAAAACTTCTTACTATTCTGATAATTTTTTTCTTTTTTCACGATACAATTCATTTTTTATATTGCCGTATTTCAAAATCGACAGGCAGATTTGAATCATTGGTCCTAATAGAAAAATAGCGAAAAACGTACCTATTCCAAAAGAACTCCCCAGAAAAACACCAATAACAACAATAATCAAATCCAGTAATATCCGACCTTTTTGCAGCGATAGGCGGAAGAAATCACAGATACAAAACATCAGCCCTTCCAGAGGCCCTGAACCTAACCCACCTGATAAATAAATAGCAGTTCCTAAAGCCATCACACAAAATCCTAGCAAAGAAGCAAACCTATTATTAGCAAGAAAAGCGACAGCCTGAATGATTGGAGCTGTCCAACTGATTGTTTCACCTACTAATAAAGTATTGATGATACTGCCCATTCCTAACATACTACGCTTATAAAAGAAGGTAACCATCAGAAACAATAGGCTGATGATTTGGCTCCATCGACCAAAGGAAATCGACGAATGGTTCATCAAGCCTAAGATCAACGTACTCACTGAGTCAAAACCTTGATTTGCATTAACAATGATTCCAATTCCGACGCCCATTAAAACCGTACCAAGAATCACCAAGAATAAGCGACGTAAAAAGTTTTTACTCATCTGCATCAACCATCGTTTTTAACCGTAAAATAAATTCGTCAAAATCTTCGCTCATACTTAACTGCTTGGTGTTGACAGGCTCTGAAACAATCTCAATAAATTTTTCAAAGAACTCATTGAAATCATTTGCTTCATCTTTATTGATTGCGATATAAGCGACTAACTTGATAGAATGGTTCGCCCAAATTAGCGATTCTTGCAAAGTCATTATCGCAACACCACTTTTTATCGCCTCTAACTCAACCGAATGTGGCACAGCAATACCAGAAGGAAAACTCGTTGGTGACATACGCTCACGTTTTTCTACCCGTTCGGAAAAGTTCTCATCAACAAGACCAGCTTGCACCATTCGCTGATTCATTTGTCTGCGGAGTTCAATTGGCATTAGTCCAGCTGGATCAATCTGATTAAAATATAGTTCCGGTAAAATAAATCGTTCGATTGCCTGATACATTTTTTGCTTTTCACGCTGTGATTTTAATGAATCAATCCGCTTTTCTATTTTTTTAATATCTTTATTAGTCAAAAATGGATGAATAAACACAGAACCTGGATATTCAGAAGCTGTCTTACGGTCGGTCGTCAACAGTAAGTCGCAGTCATTAGTCGTTGCCTGCCATTTTTCTATCACTACAATAGTCACAAGTTCCCCAAAGTATTCTTCAATTTGCTTGCTCAAATTAGTGCTGATATCATGATAGTCATTAACAATCAGCCGAATCATCACTTGTGCCTGAATATGTTTTTGCGTTTCAAGAAAAGACCCGATATGTAAAGCAATGAAGGAAATCTCATCATCATTAAACCAAATATCTAACCGTTCTTGAATCAAAGAAGAAATATAAACAGCTAAATCATAAATCAATGGATAGGCCGTTTTCAAATCTAGCAGGCTACTATTGCGCGTAAATGTTTCGTAATGAGAACGATAGTAGAGACTTTGTAAATGGATTGCCAGCTTATTGAAAAATTCTTCATTCTGTAATTCGACAAGGTAGGTTCGCTCTACCTCTGCTAAAACATCCTGCAAAGCGACAATGATTTTTGGGTCAACAAAACTAGAAAGTTGCTGATTTTCTTGTTTTGTCAACGTTTCATTTTGCATGCCAATAAATAATAAGGATAATTGCTCCAGCTCAGCATAGGAAAAGTGGCTATCATATTGTTGTGCTAATTTATCACTGATTTCTTTAGCTATAAAAAATTCTTGGCTTTTTTGCAAGCGCTCATTATTCAACCGTTTCTTTAAGTTGTGCCCTTGACGAATTCGTTCCATACTGATGGCAAAGTGCAGGACGATATTATTGAGTGAATATTGATTAATCTGAATACTGTGCTCAGATAATACTTCTTGAATCGTTTGCTGTAGCTTTTCCAGCGAAAGATAACCAATCATTTGCTGAATGCTGATTTTTAGCTTCTCCTGCAAGTCACTTTCATTATATAGTAGTGAAATCAGGTAACGCCGTTTGGCTCTCTCAGGGCCAGTTAGTTTGATATATTCTTGTTCAAAGACGATTTTGATTGCATCATTGGTAATTTCTTTCTTCAACTGTTGAATGTCGTTTTTCAATGTTGACTCGGAAACAAAAAGTGCTTCTGCCAACTCGTAAAAGTTGACTCCTTCAGACGAATGCTTCAATAACTCTAAAAAGATTCGAGATTTTCGGTCTTCGGTCCCCTCATTCTTTATCCTGACTTCCGAATTCAGCTGATAGCCTAAATGGCTAGTCAAAATGAGATCCGGATTATTTTGATTGATCTTGGCAACACGATTACGAATTGTTCGTGTCGTACAATTGCTGTAACCAGCTAATTCATCCGAGGTTGTCCAATGGTTTTTCTTCTCCAAATAATCAAGCAACTCTTTTTCTTTTTTAGTCAGCAATTTTATCCCCCCACTCAAAGAAAAGCTGATCATAAGGACCAGCTTTTCAATTATCTATAAAATTTCACCGTTTGAAGCAATCACCTGTTTATACCAGTCGAAGCTGTCCTTTTTAATTCGTTGTCCAGATCCTCGTCCTTCGTTATCCAAATCGACGTAGATAAACCCATAACGTTTTTCCATTTGAGCTGATGAACAGCTGATAATATCAATTGGCCCCCAGGCACAATACGCAATGACGTCCGCTCCATCATACATCGCACGTTTCATCTGAGCAATATGTTCTGATAGATAAGAAATACGATAATCATCATGGATTTGCCCATCTTCTAATTGGTCGTACATACCAAACCCATTTTCAGCAATGATGATCGACTTATGATAGCGATCCCAGTATTGCGATAAAGAATTATACAGCCCTTGCGGATCAACAGCCCACCCCCATGGATTGACTTTCAAATTAGGATTCGGTGTTACAGATGACGGACTCATCGTGTTTTTAGAAGCATCAACCATTTGTGAATAGTAATAAGAAAGCGCAAGATAATCCATTGGATGTTCTTTCAGTAATTGTCTATCCTCATCCGAAATAACTAAATGAATGTCGTTTTCCGCAAAATAGTTCAATGCATATTGCGGATATTCACCTTGAAATTGAACATCTGTATAGAAATACTGCATCCGATTACGGCGCAAAGCCAAATTCACATCATCAGGATCACAAGAATATGGATAGGCTGTACAATCTGCCATCATTGTCCCAATCATCATAGCAGGATTAATCATTTTTGCATAGGCAGCTAATTTCGCACTGGCGACAAACTGATGATGAACAGCTTGGAAACTTGCTTCTTCATAATTATCTACCGTATCATAAGGAATTGCCGTTGAATTGAAAGGTTCGAATTGAATCAAATTGACTTGGTTGATTACGATCCAATACTTCACTTTTGCTTGATAGCGTTCTAAAACAACCTTCCCATATTTGACAAATAAATCAATCACTTTACGATTGTTCCAGCCACCATATTTCAACGTAATTTCTACGGGTGTTTCATAGTGTAAAATCGTGATAATCGGTTCCATTCCTAATTCGATAATTTTATCAATCAAGCGATCATAATATGCTAATCCCTCTTCATTCGGCTCCTCTTCCTCACCAGTTGGAAAAATCCGTGTCCAATCAATCGATGTTCGGAAAGTTTTAAATCCCATTTCACTAAGTAATTCTAAGTCTGATTCATACGTATGGTAAAAGTCAATTCCCTTTCGTTTTGGATAATAACCAGTAGTATCAGCCAAATTCGCTTTGATATCGGCTATAGACATTCCTTTGTGCTGTTCTTCGGCAATTTCAGCATTACTTTTATCTGGATAATATTTGTGTAGGTCAGCTAAACTGATTCCTTTCCCATCCAATTTATAGCCACCTTCTGCTTGATTGGCCGCAATGGCTCCACCCCATAAAAAATCCCTAGGCATTTGATATTTTTCCAATGAAATTCCTCCTTGCATTATTGTGTCGTTTCATTTTCTCTGCTATTTTTGACTAAAGTTTTCAAACAACCGAACTAAATGCTCACCAATCAAAATCTCGCTTTGCGCAGTCATCAAGGTATCTTGCGCATGACAAAATAATGTTGAATAGCGAATCTGTTCACCCGATGCTTCTAACTGTAATGTATCTGTTTGTAATCCATGTGCGACCACAACTTCTTTACGTGCCGCTTTCACTTCTATTTTAGCTGTTTCAAAATCCATTGACTCTAAGCTTTCTAATGAATGAACTAAATGATCCCTTGCATTGCCGGCATGAACTAAAATGTTCATGGATAATTGATTCAATTGATCGTTTTCCTCTAAAAATGTTGTCTCTTTCATAAGTGACCTCCTGCTAATTTCTTTTGATATAAAATGTATTTTAGTGTGCCGCTTCGATTTCTGCTTCCGCCTCTTCCAAAGCTTCTTGAGCTTCTTTTTTTACCAATGAATTGTCGTAGGCTTTGAAAAATGGTAAAAAGATCAGCCAAGTAATCACGAAGATTAGAACACAAACGACAATGGCTCGCCAGTCCTGTGTCGCTAAATAAGAAGTAATTGGATAAGGCATATACCATAATAAGAAGGTACTTGATGGAACATTGACCAATCCTAACGACATCGTGACATAAGCGATGGTGGGAACAATAATACTGTTGATCCACATTGGTACCATCAGATACGGATTGAAAGCGATTGGTGCACCAAAGACCAAAGGTTCATTAATATTAAAAATAGATGGAATAATGACCGCTTTGCCGATTGCTTTAAGCTGCGCCGACTTACTTAATAACAACATCATGACCGATAAAGCCAACGTTGTTCCAACCCCACCCATTGAAGAAAAAGCGTAACAAGTTTCTTGTGTAGCAATGTTCAATGCTTGACCACCATTTGCCACCGCTTCAGCATTGGCTGCCAATCCTGACATATAAACTGGATAAATGACAGGCATCATTACCCATCCGGAAATCCCAAACGTATATAAAAACACTGGAATGAAGACGGATAGCACGAAACCAGGATAAGATTGAACGATATTAGCTAACGGACTGAAGACCAATAGAACCACATCAAAGAAGTCGATTTGTAATTGGAAAGTGATTAACCAGCCAACAAGCAACACAAATGTGATGGGTAACAAGCTGTTGAACCAGCCAACAACAAAGTCGGGAATCGGTGTGTCTTCATCAAAAAATGAATATTTAACCGCAAAATTCATAACGGAAGCGACAAACAGCCCCGTAGTCATCGAAAGAAACATTCCAGTAGCGCCGAAACGAGAGAGAATGAAGACTGCCTCACCATCAGCCGTAATAGTAGGAAACAGCAACATCATAAACAGCACGAGCGAAGCTGCACCAGAAATTAATTTTTGGCCACCGTACCCTTTTTTCTCCATCAGATAATAAGGAATCAGGAACGCCACGATTAACGCATACATTCCAAATGAAAAATTACTGATCATGGAGAAATCAGGCATTCCGCTGAAAATATTTTTTAGCAAAGAAATGACCGTCACTAACGAACCAACAAAAACTAGCGGCAAAGCGATCATAATTGAATCTTGGATGGCTGAAATCCAGGGATTTTTTACTACCTTATTCACTTTTGGCGCAAAAGAATTTGTCATAAAGTTCATAATTTTATCCATCATCTATTCCTCCAATTTTAAAATTAAATCTAATGCTTTCTCTCCATTCAATGTGCCGTAAACTGCTTGTGGAATGATTGTTGCTTTAACATTTTTATCTTTTGTCTGTTCTTGAAGATCATTTAACATATAAGACAGATGCGGACCAATAAGTAAGTAGTCAATTGCATCAATGCGATCGTCCAATTGCGATTCACTAGCCGCTTTGACTGAGAATTCAAGTTTTCTTTTTTTAGCCGCTTTTCTAATCGCTGCGGCCATAAACCCGCTTGATGCTCCTGAACCACAAATTAACAAAATATTTTTCATTTTCTTCACCACTTTCATTTATTTACATGCTCATTATAGGAAAAATAATCCTTCTTCTACAAACTTACTTTTTTCCTACAGATGGGAAAAGCGAAGTATCATCTAACATAAAAGCGCTGAACTCTCTAGCTCAGCGCTTCATCTCTAGTATTGCGTATCAACTAAAAAAACACAGAACATTTATAAAAAAGTATGTTTACCTTCTTTTATAAAGTTCCGTGTAATCCAAGGAATCCCTTGATATCAGTATTATTTTTCTGTACGAGTAAGTAAGGCAACCAATTCCACATGATGTGTTTGCGGGAATAAATCAGCGTATAAAATAATCATCAATCTCACTTTCGTTTTTGAGAATATCTTCCTCTGTCACGCCTGACAGTCTTGCCATATTAACAGAAGAAGCAAAACGCAACTGTACATTAATAGCAAAGTCGAATGAATATTTTTGAAGTTCCCCAAGTTTAAGATATTCGTTCATAAGTTCATCTAATTTTATTTGGTATTCTATATCTAACTTAGTAACATATTCATTGATTTTTTCCTGATAACTATTGATGACCTCAATTTCATGTTTATTGAGAACTACTTTTCCTAAACTTAGTGCTGTAGTAGAAACAATAGAACCTACTAAAGCACCAACAACAGGAATAGGAATAATCATTTGGCCAATCGCTGCACCGATTGCTGCTCCAGTTGCATCAATAGCATTTAAAATTACTAAGTCAATAAATCCATCAGTATCTATATCACCTCTTCGATACTTCACTATTGTGCTACTCAATCCAAATATTCCAGATGTAATTGCTCCCGCACTTGGCGCAGCTAAATGGCAGACATTCGTTAATCCATAAATAGTGTACCCAGAAATACCACCTTTTGCAGCTCCTTTCGCAGCACTAGCTCCACACTGTTTCCAGTCGTCAGAATCAAAATTCCAGACTTCTTTTCCATCCCGATGCTTTTTATAAATAAAGACTCCTAGATTCAATCCACCTTGAACTACTGAGCCAATTCTAGCAACTTTTGATGCCTCACTGAAAGTTGGTTGTGCCTTTTGATAAGCAACTAATTTATCATGGTCTGCTTCCTTTTTAATAGCAGTTTGCTGCTGAGCTGTTTGCTTGTTGATGTCATTGACTTCCCCACAAAAAGTTTGGTCAATTGTCCTTTTTTGGACATCTTGATATCTCAGCAAAGATGGTTTTAACCACTCATCATATGGAACACCACGCAATGTACTTTCATCTTCAATCGATTTTCTAATATTGTTGATTTTAGAAATTGATAATGTACTTCCTTGATAATCAACTATCTTAGCTCCACTCATGATTTTTTCAATGACTTCTACATGATCCTTTGGAAACATCATACTCATTTCATCATAATGAGAAGCTTGTTTAATTTCTTCTAGGATGTTCGCATAAAATTTCATTTGAACTTCTTTACCTTGAAGTAAAATATCCGCCGGTCCATTATTATTCAGTAATACCACACTCTTTTGCATTCCTTCAAAAACAGCTCGTGCATTTCTAATCCCTGTTTCAGCAAATTCAGCTATAAACCCATGTACTCCCGTTTTTCCACCACGATTAATAGTTATAAGATTTTCAATTTCTAATTTTGCTAAATCTAGATTTGATAACGCATTAGCTGACCTAGAAGCTAAATCTGATAGTTTATCTGTTTCATTCGAAAGGAGTGCATCCAATGAATTTAATAAATCCGAAAGTCTAATATTGTTAAGGTAGTCAACATATGATCCAATACCTTGTTCTACATTATTATCAAGAGTTTGTTCACTAAGCATCTAATTTAAGCTCCTTATTAATAATTTGAGCCAAGGTTAAGGTAGAATTCACAAGCAGACCTGCCTGCATTTTTTCATCTTTCGAAAATAAACAATAATCATTCCCATCTAATGCTATATATGCTTTTGATACTCCTTTAATTTGAGTACGGGTTGTCCCAATCAGTGCTTTAACTTCGATATTCATCCTAGTAAAATTTCTAATTATTTTTTCTAAATTTTCTCTTTCTGCAAGTACTTTATCAGCTATTTCTTTATTTTTATGGCTTGTAAATAGTCCTGACCCAACCGAGCCCACAAGCATGACACCAGCAATCGTCCAACCCACTGGACCTGCTAAAGCAAGTAATGCTCCTCCTGCACTCATGCCTCCACCACCTGCTGCAAGTGCCCCACCACCAAGCCAAGCTAAAGCAGCATTAGTTGCAGCTGCACCTGACAAAGTTGAAATTGCTGTTCCAGTTGATGCAAGCCCAAATGTAGTAGCTATCCCCATTGCAGCAGTGGGCCCCATCGTAGCAACAGCCAATCCAAGTGCACTCAATGTCACACCAGTCCCTGTACTTCCAGCTGCAACCTTCGCCTCCACTTCTGCTTTTTTAATTTCATTTTGTTTAATTTTGAAGTTTTCTATTTCGATTTCTATTTTTTGTAAAGTAACCTTAAATTCCTTTGGTGTATTCGCTAATTGATTAATACGTTCTTCAACTAATTTTACTAATTTCACTGCTTTTTTACGCTCTTCATAAAGAGTGTTTGTGCTGTCACTTAAAGTAATTGCTATCTTCTCATAACGTTTAGTTGCTGTATTATAGTTATCAATTGCATTTTTTCTAAGTTTTGCATTAAGCATGTCTTCTTCTCCTAGGCTATCTATCTTATAATTGTACTATTTTTATTTGTAAAATAATAGCTAAAACGTTGATATGACCCATTTTGCAACTGTTAACCAAAAAAAGTAATCTTATTTAAAAGAATGCTCTTTGCTTTTTACCTTTATTTCATTTCCAGATCTAAACTTGATGCTATTAAATTACCTGATCCACAATAGTTCTGTCTTGTTTGATTACATTCCTCTGATTTACTTACCAAACTCTCCCAAATAACCAGCTGATATGTTCCCACAAACAAAAAAGAGAGCCAAGACTCAAAAATCTCAACTCCCTCAAATATTCAAAATTTCGCTGTATCTAGCTATTTCCAGCTATTACTTCTCTACCCTTGATATCAGTATTATTTTTCTGTACGAGTAAGTAAGGCAACCAATTCCACATGATGTGTTTGCGGGAATAGATCAACAGGTTGCACTTTTGTTGTTTCATAGCCTGCTTCGGCAAACAATTTTGCATCGCGCGCAAAGGTTGCTGGATTACATGAAATATAGACAATTCGAGAAGGGTTCATTTCGATTGCTGACTCAATGAAACTGCCGTCTAATCCTTTACGTGGCGGGTCAACCATGATGACAGATGGTTTGATACCTTTATCTTGCCATTTTTTCATTGCCTTTTCAGCTTTGCCCACTTCATAATGTGCATTTTCGATTTTATTAGTTAATGCGTTAAACTGTGCATCTTCAATCGCTTCAGGAATGATTTCCATTCCATAGACTTCAGCGACACGATCAGCTAAGGATAAGCCAATAGTGCCGATTCCTGAATATGCATCGATTACAACATCTTCTTTGGTTAAGTTCGCAAAATCAATTGCTGTTTGGTAAAGATATTCTGCTTGCTGTGTATTCACTTGATAGAAAGACTTAGCAGAAATTCGGAAGGTCTTACCTAATAGTTGATCCTCAATGTAATCTTTTCCAAATAAAACAACTTCTTTTTTACCAAAGATGACATTTGTTTTCTCTTCATTGATATTTTGAATGACAGAAACAACTTCTGGTAATTCTTCATGAATGACTTTAGCAATTTCTTTTGCTTTGAAGAATTTTTCTTTACGAGTAACTAAAACAACCATCATTTCATGTGAATAATGTCCACGACGAATGACGATATGACGAATTTGTCCTTCGTTTTTGGCTTCGTTATACGCACGAACTTGGAAACGTTCTAAGATATCACGCACAACAACGATTGCTTTATCGATTTCTGGATCTTGAATGTAAAAATCTGTAATGGAAACTAAATCATGGCTGTTTTTCTTATAAAAACCAGTAGCCAAATGACCATCGATTTTACGAACAGGAATCTGTGCTTTATTTCGGTAAGCAACTGGTGAAGCCATTCCCACTACTGGTAGAACAGGCACTTCCGGTAGCTTCGCAATTTTTTCCATCACATTTTCAACTTGGTGTTGTTTGAACACTAATTGTTTTTCATAACTTAAGTGTGCAAGTGGAGCGATTCCTGTACGAATCAATGTTTTGTCTTCAACAGGTTGACGATCTGGTGAAGTCGTTAACCAGTTTTCTACTTTTGCATAGCCAAATTTATTTCCTGCCTTTAAAACAAGAACTTCAACTTCTTCTCCGGGTAACGCATTTTCAATAAACAATGGGTAGCCGTCAATTTTAGCTACACCCATTCCTTCATAGCTTAAATCAATAATTTTTACGGTATAACGTTCATTTTTTTTCACTGTTTGTTCGCTCATTATTTACTCCTTTAACTTCTTACTTGTCTAGTTCTGACTCTACTATAAATCATTGTTTTTCACAACAACTAAAACCGGCACTGACCTAGGTTCCTAGTATCAGTACCGGTTGTCTGTCTATTTTTCCTCGTCAGCGATCTTGCCGTCACCGTCAATATCTTCGTCTGTTAATCGTTCGACTTCTTTTACAAATTCCTTACCAACTTCTTCGAATTCTTCTTCCTCTACACCCGTGATAGCGGCATCAGGAATCTTATCCGTATTCGCAAAAAATTCAATATGTTGATGTAAATTAGAGAAGTGCATCGGTGCATCGCCACCATATTCACCATCTAAATTGATCATCACTGGACGATTTGTATCATCTTCGGTTTCAACATACAATTCGCTTGTCTTTGTATAAATCACACGATGATCTTCGACATGACGTCCGCCATTCAACATCAGCGCTGCAATGTGTAAAATTTCAAAAATATTGGCTGTCTTGACGATAATCAATGAAAATTTTCCATCGTCAAGCTTTGCATCCGGAGCAATTTGCTCAAAGCCACCTACTGAATTCGTTAGCCCTAAGAAAAACATGGACGCATTTCCAATATATTCTCCTTCATCATACTTCAAACGCATTTTGATTGGTTTCACTCGAGGCAACATTTCTGCTCCCTTTGCGAGATAGGCTAAGTAACCAAAAATACTTTTCAATTCAGATGGCACTTCATAAGTTAATTCCGTTAAGTAGCCACCTGCTGCTATATTGATGAAGTAACTGTTTTCGGCATGACCAATATCCATTTTAACCGTCTGATTTTTTTTGATGACTTCGGCAGCTGCCTTGATATTGTCACGAGGAATTTTTAGTGCTCGTGCATAATCATTCGTTGTTCCAGCCGGGATAATCGCCATTTTAGGTCGTTTCTTCAAAGGTGCGATTCCATTAACAACTTCATTGATCGTTCCATCTCCGCCTGCTGCTACAACCAAGTCAAAGCCTAATTTTCCGACTCTCGTTGCTTCATTTTTCGCAGAGTCTTCTTCGGGAGTTGTTGCATAAGCACTTGCTTCATAACCTGCGTCTTCTAGTGCTTGAAGAATATCAGCGAGGTTTTTTTTCAGCAATTCTTTACCTGAAGTTGGATTATAAATGACACGTGCTTTTTTCATGATTTTCCTCTTAACGTTTCGTCAATTCATCTTTTAGTAGTTTATTCACAACACCTGGATTTGCTTGTCCTTTTGTTGCTTTCATGATTTGTCCTACTAAGAAGCCGACTGCACGATCCTTTCCGTTTTTAAAGTCTTCAACAGATTGTTCGTTATTATCTAAAATCTCATTGATAATTGGCAGTAATTGACTTGGATCAGATAGTTGGATCCAGCCATTGGCTTCAACGACTCCTTGTGCATCGCCACCTTTTGCGATTAACTCACGGAACACTTTTTTCGCAATTTTTGAACTGATTGTTCCGTCCGCAATCAAACGGATCATTCCTGCCAAGTTCTCTGGTGTTAATTGTGTTTCTGCTAATTCTAGTTTTTCACTATTTAAGTAGGCAGAAACTTCACCCATCAACCAGTTAGAAGCTTGTTTTGCATCTGCACCGTTTTCTAATGTCGCCTCAAAGAAGTCAGACATTTCTTTCGTTAACGTTAAGACCATTGCATCATACTCAGGCAATCCGAAATCATTGATATAACGTTGGCGACGTGATGCTGGTAATTCTGGTAACGTTGCTTTGACACGTTGAATCCACTCATCATCAATCACAAATTTTGGAATATCTGGTTCTGGGAAGTAACGATAATCACTTGATCCCTCTTTGACACGCATCAAAATTGTTTTATTTGTTGTTTCATCAAAACGACGAGTTTCTTGTTGGATTTCGCCACCAGAAAGTAAAACTTTTGCTTGACGTTTTTCCTCAAAAGCAAGTCCTTTTTTAACAAATGAAAGTGAGTTCAAGTTTTTTAGTTCTGCTTTTGTTCCAAATTCTTCTTGACCATAAGGACGTAAAGAAATATTGGCATCACAACGCATAGAACCTTCTTCCATTTTCACATCACTAACTTCAGTGAACTGGATGATTGAACGCAATGCTTCAAGATAAGCATATGCTTCTTCTGGTGAACGCATATCTGCTTCTGAAACGATTTCGATTAGCGGTGTGCCTTGACGGTTTAAGTCAACGTATGAATAGCCACCGATACCGTGCATGTTTTTCCCAGCATCTTCTTCTAAATGAACACGTTCGATTCTAATTTTTTTCTTTTGTCCTTCAACTTCAATCTCAATCCAACCATCGTGACCGATTGGTTGGTCAAATTGTGAGATTTGGTAAGCTTTTGGATTATCAGGATAGAAGTAGTTTTTGCGGTCGAAATGTGTATCTTTTGAGATTTCGCAATTCAATGCTAAAGCTGCCTTCATCCCAAACTCTAAAGCCGCTTTGTTCATTACTGGTAACACACCAGGGTAACCCCAGTCAATCACGTTTGTATTGCTGTTAGGTTCTGCTCCAAAATGTGCAGGCGCTGGTGAGAAAATTTTAGAATTTGTTTTTAATTCAACGTGGACCTCAAGTCCAATGACTGTTTCGAAGTTCATTCGCCTTGCCCCCCTAGAATAGCAGGTTGTTGCTTATGAAATTCTGTCGCTTGTTCAAAAGCATACGCTGCTTGATACATTGTTTTTTCTTCAAAATAATTACCGATTAGTTGTAACCCAACAGGAAGACCTTCTGAAAGTCCAGCTGGAATTGACATACCAGGAAGTCCTGCTAAGTTCACTGGAATTGTTAAAATATCACTCATATACATCGTAATTGGATCGTTGATATTTTCGCCGATGCCAAATGCTACAGTTGGTGAAGATGGTCCAATGATTAGGTCATAATCAGCAAAAACTTTTTCGAAGTCTTGTTTGATTAATGTTCTCACTTGGCCAGCTTTCTTGAAGTAAGCATCATAATATCCTGCACTCAATGAGAATGTTCCTAGCATAATCCGACGTTTTACTTCGTCACCAAAACCTTCCGAACGTGAGTTAACATACACATCTTCCAAATTTTTCACATTTTCAGAACGATAGCCAAAGCGAATACCATCGAAGCGTTGCAAGTTTGAACTTGCTTCAGATGAAGCGATGATATAGTAAACTGCTACACCATATTTTGAATGTGGCAAGCTAACTTCTTCGACCGTTGCACCTAATGAACGGAATGTTTCTGCCGCTTTCAATACTGCTTCTTTGACTCCAGGTGCCACACCTTCACCAAGATATTCTGTTGGCAAAGCAATTTTCATTCCTTTGATGTCACCAGTCAAGCCTTCAGCAAAGTTAGGTACAGAAACACCTGATGATGTTCCGTCTTTTTCGTCATATCCGCTGATTGCTGTTAATGCTAATGCATTGTCTTTAACCGTTCTTGTCATTGGTCCGATTTGATCTAATGAAGAAGCAAATGCAATCAACCCAAAACGTGAAACACGTCCATAAGTTGGTTTCATTCCAACGATTCCATTAAATGCAGCCGGTTGACGAATACTTCCACCTGTGTCGCTTCCAAGAGAGACAGGAATTTGTCCAGCAGCAACTGCTGCAGCGGAGCCACCTGATGAACCACCAGGAACTTTAGAATGATCCCAAGCATTTTTTGTTTTCTTGAAGTAAGAAGTTTCTGTACTTCCGCCCATAGCAAATTCATCCATGTTTAGTTTACCTACAGGAATCATATCTGCTTGATAGACTTTATCCATAACTGTTGCATCATAGATTGGGTCAAAATTATAAAGGATTTTTGATGCCGCTGTTGTCAACAAATCTTTTGTTACAATGTTGTCTTTGATCCCAATTGGAATACCTGCTAACACATTGTTTTCATCAATTCCTTTTTCATCTAATGCTTTTGCTAATTCAAGTGCTTTTTCTTCATTTAATGTAATAAACGCTTCGATTTCTGGTTCTGTTTCTTTAATACGTTCAAATGTTGCTCTCATTAGATCTTGTGCAGTGATTTCTTTAGAAACAAGCATCCCATGCAATTCTTCTAATGAACGGTTGTATAATTCTGTCATTACGCGCCTGCCTCCCCATTATCAATAATTGCGGGTACCTTAATAAAACCATCTTCAGATTCTGGCACATTTTTTAATAACTCATCGCGACTCCAACCTGCTTGTGCACGGTCTTGACGCATTACATTCACTGTTTCAACCACGTTTGATGTGAATGGAACACCTTCTGTATCTACTTCTTCAAGCATTTCCACCATATCAATGATTTTACCTAATTGGTCTGTAAAACTTGCAAGCTCTTTTTCATCAAACGCAAGTTTTGCTAATTTGGCAACGTGTTTGACTTGTTCTTCACTAATCGCCATACTACCCCTTCTTTCTTAAACGAGTTAAAAACTTTGCTCTCTATTTTACCACAAGTGTGGAAGCACTGAAATTATTTATTGAAATTTATCTGAAAAAGCTTAGTTTTCGGTTTCCACAGGATGACTTTGTGCTAACGCTTCTGCCATCTTTTCTTCCGTCCAAATCTCAATTCCTAGTGATTCTGCTTTCGTCAACTTACTTCCAGCTTCTTCACCTGCTACAACGATATCTGTTTTTTTAGAGACACTTCCAGTCACTTTTCCACCAAGATTTTCAATCGTAGCTTTCGCTTCTTCCCGCGTAAATTGAGTTAACTTTCCAGTTAGAACAACTGTTTTATCCTTGAATGGTGATTCTACTTCAGCTAATTGTTCCAAGCGAATGCCTTTGTAGTCAAAGTTGACCCCAGCAGCCTTTAATTCATCCATTAATTCATGTACTTCTTCATTACTAAAGTACGTCACGATGCTATCTGCAATAATTGTTCCCATGCTATCAAGCGCAATGATTGACTCAAAATCACTCTGACTGATTGCTTCTAAATTACCAAAGTGTTCTGCCAAAATCTTAGCAGCTTTCGCTCCAACATGGCGAATGCCCAAGCCAAAAATTAACCGTTCGACTGAATTTCCCTTGCTGTTGGCAATTGCTGTCAGAATATTATTAGCAGCTTTTTCTTTAATCTTGTCTAACGTCAGCAATTCTTCTTCTGTTAGTTTATATAGATCTGCAACATCTGCGACTAGCTTTTTATCATACATTTGTTCAAGTACTCTTGGACCTAAGCCTTCAATATTCATCGCATTTCTGGAGACAAAGTGATTGAGCCCTTCTTTCATTTGTGCCGGACATTTTGGATTGATACAGCGAAGAGCAACTTCTCCGTCTAAATGGACTAGCTCGCTTTCACATTCAGGGCAATGTGTTGGTAATGGATAAGGTTCGCTATCTTTTGGTCGTTTGTCTTCAATCACGCGAGCAACTTCTGGAATGATATCTCCTGCTTTATAGATTAGTACCGTATCGTGCAGTCGAATATCTTTCATTTTGATGTAGTCGCCATTGTGCAGACTGGCACGGCTCACCGTAGTCCCCGCAACACGAACAGGGGTCATGACTGCCGTTGGCGTAACTACTCCTGTTCGACCAACAGTCCATTCAATTGTTTCGATGACCGTTTCGACTTCCTCTGGAGGAAATTTATACGCAGTTGCCCAGCGAGGAGCTTTGACCGTGAACCCAAGCTGGTCTTGAAGTGAAAAGTCATTGACTTTCACTACGATTCCGTCAATTTCATAAGGCAAATCAATTCGTTGATCATGAAACTTTTCAATATACGTCCAAACTTCTTCAATTGAATGACACAACTGTGCTTCATGATTGGTATGAAAACCAAGTTTCGCCAGTTCTTGCAATGCTTCGTACTGTGTTTTTGCTTCCATCGGACCAAAATCAGCTACAGTGTACAAAAAAGTATCCAAATTGCGCTTAGCTGCAATCTTTGAATCAAGTTGCCTTAATGAACCCGCCGCGGCATTCCGCGGATTAGCAAAAACATCATGACCAGCGGCTTCTCGTTTTTGATTTAACTCGACGAAGGATTTTTTTGGCATGAAGCATTCGCCACGAACCTCAATCGAAATTGGTTCGTTCAACCGCAAAGGAACGGAACGAACAGTTTTCACATTTTCAGTAATATTTTCACCGACCGTTCCATCGCCGCGAGTAGCGCCACGGACAAAGAGTCCATTTTCATAACGCAATGAAACAGAAAGCCCGTCAATTTTCAACTCACAGCAATAATCCACTGGATGACCAATCGCTTTTTGCACACGTTGATCAAAAGCAAACAATTCTTCCTTGTCAAATACATCATTTAAACTATAGAGTGGAATGTCATGCGTGACTTTCTCAAATCCTGCAAGAACACCACCACCGACCCTTTGAGTTGGTGAGTCTACGGTGATTAGTTCTGGATAATTTGCTTCGATTGCTACTAATTCTGCATAATGTTTATCGTAAACAGAATCTTCTACCGTTGGCTGATCTTCCACATAATATTCTCGGGACCAACGATTTAATTGTACACGCAATTCTTCTGCTCTTTTTGTTGCGTAATCAATCGTCATTTCTTGTGCCATCGTTTTCCCCCCACTATTAAACTTTTTCAATTGGTGCAAATGCCGCTAATAATCGTTTAACTCCTTGACCTTGAAATGCAACGTCTAATTCAAGATCTGTAGCTGTTCCATTTACTCGAACGACTGTCCCAACGCCCCATTTCTTATGCTTGACTTTGTCGCCAGCTTTCCAGCTATTGTTTTCGCCACCAGTCGCTGTTTTTGATGAAACAGTCGTCACTTGTGGCTGTTGATAACTAGGTGTAGTGGTTTTTGTCGTAAATGGAGAAATTTTCTTTGGTGTTGGTCGCATTCCTTGAATTTCCAATAAATCTTGGTCAATTTCGTCAATAAATCTTGAAGGACGATTGTATTGTGTTCGTCCATATAACGTTCTCGAAAAAGCATTGGTCAAGTATAAGACTTCTTCTGCTCTGGTAATTCCTACATAAGCTAAGCGACGTTCTTCTTCTAGTTCACTTTCTTCCATCAAAGCACGGGAAAGTGGAAAGACGCCTTCTTCTAGACCAATCAAAAAGACCACTGGAAATTCCAGACCTTTGGCCGCATGCAGCGTCATTAAAGTTACTTGCGTCGTATCTTCTTCTAAATTATCAATGTCTGAAACTAGCGCTAAATCATTCAAGAAAACCGTTAATTTTTCTTCAGGTGCATCTGCTGTTTCTTCATTCTGTTTTTCAAATTGTTTATCGAATTCTTGCGTAACACTTAAAAATTCTTCCAAGTTTTCTAGTCTAGCTTGTGCTTCTAGTGTATTTTGGATCTTCAAATCTTCTTGATAGCCACTGCGTTCCAAAACTTCTTTCGTTAAATCCGTAACAGATAAGTAAGGAACCATTTGTGTGACTTCATCAATCATCGCTCCAAATTCTGCTAATTGACGACCAGCTTTCCCACTAATATTTGCTAAGTCCACGTTTTGAGCTGCTTCTAACAATGCCCATTCATGAATTGAAGCAAATTGACGTAACTTATCAACTGAACCAGGACCAATTCCTCGCTTAGGCGAATTGACTACTCGTTCAAAGCTGATTGAGTCTTGCGGGTTGGCGATCACATTAAGATACGCCAAAATGTCTTTGATTTCTTTTCGATCATAGAATTTGTGTCCACCAACCATTTTATAAGGTATGTTGGCCTTTAATAGCGTTTCTTCCATTACACGTGATTGCGCATTTGTTCGGTAAAGAACTGCAAAGTCGCCATAATCTCGCCCGTTTTCACGCATTTCATGTTGCATTTTTTCAATGACAAAACGTGTTTCATCACGTTCATTATCGCCACGATAGTAGGTGATCTTAGCACCTTCTTGGTTTTCAGTCCAGAGATTTTTAGGTTTGCGGTTGGTATTGTTTTCAATCACTTGATTAGCAGCATCCAAAATTGTTTTGGTTGAACGATAATTTTGTTCCAATAAAATAACACTTGCATCAGGATAATCTTTTTCAAAGTCCAAAATATTTTGCATGTCTGCACCACGCCAGCCATAAATACTTTGGTCGGCATCTCCCACAACACATAAATTGCGGAAACGTCCTGCTAGTAAATTGACTAACGTGTACTGAGCATGGTTGGTATCTTGATATTCATCCACATGGATATATTGGAATTTATTTTGATAGTAAGTCAGGGAGTCTGGATGTTCATTGAACAAACGAATCGTATTCATAATCAAGTCATCAAAGTCCATACATTGATTGTATTGTAATTCTTTTTGATAAGCTTTATAACATTTAGCAGCAATTTCTTCATAATAGCTGCCTTGCATTTTTTCAAAGTCTTCAGGCATTTGTAAATTATTCTTGGCTTGAGAAACAGTTCCCAAAATTCCTCGAGGATCATATTTTTTAGGATCAATATTAAGCTCTTTTAAAATACGTTTCATCAAAGTAAGTTGTTCGGAAGAATCGATAATCGTAAAATTCCGATTGTAACCAATAAAATCAACATCTCTTCTCAAAATGCGGACGCACATTGAGTGAAATGTTGAAACCCAGACATCTTCGCCACCAAATTCCAAAATTGCGTTCACACGCTCTTTCATTTCTTTCGCGGCTTTATTGGTAAAAGTAATCGCTAGGATATTCCAAGGATTCACTTCTTTTTCTTCAATTAAATAAGCAATTCGATGCGTAAGAACGCGGGTCTTTCCGCTTCCTGCACCTGCCATCAATAACAACGGCCCCTCGGTATGAAGAACCGCTTCTTTTTGGCGAGGATTCATCCCCTGTAATAATTCTTGCTTGGATGACATTCACAACATCCTTTCTTTTATCAATCTCATCAATTATAGCATTTTACCACTCTTCATTAAACCAGCTAGCTGAAAATCATCCGAATTTCTGAAACAATTTTTTCGTCTCTCGTCAGAACAAAGATTTCATGCTAAACTAAAAGAAAGTGAGGGATAATTTTACGATGGAAAAACGATTTAAACGAATAACATTCGATGACACTCGAATTCTTTTTATTTTAAAAGGAATGCTTGTGGGTTTATTTGCTGGACTCGTGGTCAGTTTTTTTCGATTAGGGATTGAAACATTAAGCAAGAAGATTCAATTTTTTTATCAGCAAAGCCAGCAAACACCAAGCATTCTCATTGGCTTGTTTCTTTTTTCACTGGTTGCTGCTTTTTTAGTTGGTCAATTGATCAAGCATGAGCCTGCGATCAAAGGAAGCGGAATTCCCCAAGTGGAAGGTCAATTGCAAGGTGAACTAACTTATAATTGGTTTTCTGTTTTGTGGAAAAAAATGGTTGGCGGAATCTTTTCCGTCGGTTCCGGTCTATTCTTAGGGCGTGAAGGTCCTTCCATTCAATTAGGGGCAGCAGTCGGACAAGGTACGAGCCAACTTTTTCATTCTTCTAGCTCTGAAGAAAAAATTTTGATTTCAAGCGGCGCTAGCGCTGGCTTAGCCGCAGCATTTAATGCACCCGTTGCTGGATTGTTATTTGTCATTGAAGAAGTTCACCATTCATTTTCACCATTAGTTTGGCTCACTTCTTTTACTTCAGCAATTGTCGCAAACGCTGTTTCACTTTATTTTTTTGGACTGAAACCTGTACTTTATTTGGGGGCGTTGCCTTCTTTACCTTTTCATTATTATGGTGCTTTGATCATTTTAGGAATTATTTTAGGCCTTCTTGGTTTTATTTATCAAAAAACATTGCTCGCTTTGCCGCGATTTTACAAAAGAGTCCCCTTGCCTGAGTATTATCACGGACTCATTCCTTTTCTTTTGGTCTTACCAATCGGTTATTTATGGCCAACAATTTTGGGTGGTGGTAATCAAATCGTCGTGCAGTTAGGACAACTAACGCCGCCACTTCAAGGAATTATTTTACTATTAATCATTCGCTTTGTTTTCTCCATGGTTTCGTATGGTGGTAGTTTACCAGGAGGAATTTTCTTACCCATTTTGACATTGGGCGCCCTAATTGGCAGTCTTTACGGAAAGTTGCTTGTTCTTTATTTTGGAATGGATCCTGTTTTTGTTAAAGATTTCGTTGTGATTGCTATGGCGGGTTACTTTACAGCCATTGGAAAGGCACCTCTGACTGCAATAATCCTCGTGACAGAAATGGTTGGCTCACTCAATCATTTGATGCCACTTGGCGTTGCCTCTTTGGTTGCCTATATCGTAAATGATTTATTGGGTGGACATCCGATTTATGAATCTTTGCTTGAACGACTAGTTGACAATCAGCCAAAGCAATCATCTGGAAAGAAAACCACTTTTGATTTCCCTGTTACAGCTGAAAGTCAACTAGATGGCATGATGGTTCGCGATTTTAATTGGCCCAAAAATATGTTGCTTATTTCAATTTATCGAGGAAAAAAAGAATTGATCACTCATGGTGACACAGTAATGAAAGTTGGAGATATTCTGGTCATTTTGACAGATGAATCAAATATGGCATCAATCAAAAAAGAAATCCAACTAAAGTCTAGCTAGCATTTCAGCAAAAAAAGAGTGGCTATGAATTTTCATTCATACTCACTCTTTTTTTTATACCCATAGTTGAGACCAATTACTATAAAAACCAAAAGCATGCCAAGTACACTGAAAAAAACGTTTGACGAGTCACTTGTTTTGGGGAAGTCTTCAATCGTTCTCGTTTCTGTTTGTAATACAGTCTCAATGTTTTTTTCGTTACCTTCTTCCTGTTCAGCCGGCAAACTTTCAGAATCCATACCAATTGATCCTTTGATTTTTAGTGTCGTATCCATAAGTTATCACCTGCGATCCCTTTCAACACCAAAGCGAAGTTGAAAAATTCTTTACGGTGCAGTCCAAGAAACAGCATCTAATTGTAAAGTTAAATCAAATGTTGGTGCACTTTTGGCAGCTGTGCTTGAAGATAAGACTCCTTGGTAACCAAATGTTGTTTCAGACGCTGAAGTACTTTCACCAGCTGAAGTTAGTTTTCCTTCATTGTTTGCTAATGTAAATAATCGAGCTGGCGTTGTCTCAAAATCTGTGACTGATCCACTTGAAATTAATGCTGTATCACTTGCTTCAGGCGATACGAATTTCAAACTTGAAATCTCTGAGATCGACTCACTGTTGGTTTTTTCAAATTTTGTAATCGTCACATCTACGGGACGACCCGAATTATTTTTGATTGTATATGTTGGCGATTCAATATTGGTACGACCACTGATGTTATAGAAAATCGTCGCGGTATCTAAAGTTACATTGATCCAATCTTCACTCTCTTCATCAATTGTTTCTGTTGGATCCGTATTATCCAATCCAATCGATCCATTCACTTTGATTTCTGCACTACCGTCACCAATCACATCTTGTGCTTGAACAGCAATGGGAACCAATCCCCCTACGAAACTTCCTGCAATAAACAAACTAGCTAATCTTTTTTTCATTTTCTTCTTTCTCCTTTTCAATCATTCAACTGTTAATGTAATTCCAGCGGCAACTTGCCCCTTTTTTTCGTTTGTCTCTGGATCATACAAACTGAATAATGCAACTGACGGATACTCCCCCTTTGTTAATGTCTGCTCTAAGGTGACATCTTTTATTTCATACCCAGGTTGAATTGCCCCGGAAGTATAAACAAGTTTATTCGTATGCTTTTCTCGAATCTCAACATTGATTGGATAATTGTTTTGGATGGAATTTTTAATCATCAATTTTCCTTGTAATGTTTGTTCGTCAATTTTCGCTTCTGGCGAAATCATCAAATTAAATTTACTTCTATCTACGGCTTTTTGCGCAAGTTTTTTTAGCTCTTCGTCAGATATTTTTTGTGCGTCTTTTTCTGCAGGTAAAAACTCACCGCTGACAACCGTTGTCGTTTCTGGTTTCACTTGGAAATATTGACGATAAATGAACCAGCTTGCGAGTAGCACTCCCAAGACAATCAAGATAATCATTCGTCTTTTCCTTTTATTCGTTTCGGTCTTTTCGATCATTTTGACTCTCCTTGAGGTGTCAAACTATAAGTAAATGTATAGTTTGTATCATATTTTTTAAAAATCGGGCCTGAATACTCTCCTTTTAAATAGATACCAAGTGGCTCAGTTAAAAATGGTGCTATCGTTAAGGAATCGACAGTATTTTCTCCTACTATTAATGGTCCTAATATAGTGTCATTGGTAGCTGCCAACTGAAGTCGTAATTGGTTGCTTTCTCCTGCTGTTACTTGATCAACTAACGTAATTGGTGACTCTACAGAAAGATCTTGAACAGAATCAATAGTAAAATCAATGGGATAGTTGCTCTCACTTAAAATTGGTTGAGCGGATTCCTTGGTGTCAAACGCACCCACTTCCCTCACTTGAAAAAGCAACTCCAAAGGAACCTCGACACTCAGCGGACTTTTTGCAATCTCCACCTCTTTTTCTACCCACAAACTTTCGCTAGCAAAAATTTGGAGTTCTGGGTCTTCATTGATTGTTCCAGAAATCTTTACATAGACATAATAAGAACCTGATATTAACTCTTCCACATGCCACGTTGAACTTGCTGAAGTTTCACTTGTTACCATACCTTGCGTTTCATCTGTCGCGTCTTCGATTTCTTGTTGCGCCGTTTCATTCTTGATTTCATCACCCGTCCATAGGCGTTCTTTGCTTAATTTAAATGTGTTGTTGGTTAACGTTCGTTCAGAAGGATCGTAATCCTTAATCGTTGTTATTAAGTTACTTCTCCCAACATCTACATCTGAAAAACTTTCCCAATCTATTATTTTGATTTTTTTCTGGTAAATCGCTTGTTTTAGTGACGGATTTTCAAAATAATTATCTGCTAATGTTAAAGTGGATGCTCCTGCTACTTCTTTTTTCAATAACTCCTGAGATGCACTTAAATAATTGAACTGATAGCCTCCAATTTCACCAACATTTCCATCTAAACGATTAAACGTCACATTTTTATTGAATAATCCCGTCGTGGCAGTATTCTTAAATCGTAGCCAATTCGGTTCATTGACATTCATCGTAATCGCTCCAGATGAAGTGATTCTTCCACCACTCAGTACAGTCATTTGCGAATCTTTTTGTGCGTTGATTTCTGCGCTTGCAGAGCTAGTATTTGTGAAAGTGAGTGCCTTATTATCCGTTTGTGTATAGAAAAACTCTGCTCCTTTGCCAATAGTTAGAATCAATCCATTGGAACCAAATGTGAAATACGTTTTACTTGAAGTAAAGTCCACTTCAGCATCTTCTTCAAGGGTTACTCGCATCTTTCTATCGCCAGAACCTCCTGTACCATAACCATAAAGCAAACTCGAGCTTGCACTTGTCTGGTGGTCAATTGTTGTCTTTGATCCTTTGGCAAAGAACAGGTTGTACCCTTCCATAAACTCTTGACTATTGCTACCAACCTCACTCTTAAAATGATTCTCCCCCATCATCGTGAAAGTGGATTCTGTGTTCCACGTCAGCAGAGGTTGCGCACCAGTTTTTCCATAGTAATTCACGTTTTCTAATGTTGCATCAAATTGAATCGCAGACGAACCTCCTGCACCAATAATTCCATAATAGCTTTGATTGCCATATACGTTTCCTTTATCATCTGTCAAAGTCGAGCTCCCAAAATTCAGATTTTTTATTTTGACTTGTAAACCTGAAACTTTTATTCGATAGCCCACATTCGCTTCAGTGGTACTCGAGCTGTTTTCATATAGCATATAGTTTCCTTGACCATTAATTTCAATACTTTTGTAAATCTCAAATACATCTGCACCTGAATAAACAATATTTTCCGTTAAATTAAGATAGTAGGTTCCTGTACCAACATCATTTTTGATTGCTGTCAGTACGTCTTTCAACTCACCCACAGTCCCAGCAGTGTAAGGATTTGTCACCGTTCCTTCGCCTATTAACGCAAAAGGAATCAACTGATTTTTTGTTTCACTAGACGAAATAGTTTTCTCGGCACTACTTTCTACCTTATCAACTGTTTCATCTGACGTTTCTGCATTTATAATTTCATCATTTTTTAATTCAGATGAAGAATGACTTTGCTCCGCTACATTCAAAAGCGGTACCTCTGAACTACTTTCCGTCAAAGATACCACTTGCTCATCTGCATCTGTGGTTTTTTCCAGTTCATCTGCAGTTATTTCTTTTATCGGCATTGTATACAAACAAATTAACATCAGCCAACAAACCGTCCATTTTCCCCATCCCATACCCAGTTCTCCCATTTTATTTTAATTAATATATGCAAAAAATTAATTTTACATGATAATTTTCATCATTATAATGATATGATACTATTTGCATTTTACAAGGTCAAACATTTATCGGCTACTTTCCGTTATTTCTTCAAACAAAAAAACCTCTCATCACCCTCCCCAAGAAAGAGTGACAAGAAGTTTTCGTTATTTATCTATCTAAAATTAAGCTTCAACAGCTTCTGGTGCTTTTCTTAATAATCCATAAATCACACCTGAAACAACTGCACCAATTGCAATAAAGACTAGGTACAATACAGGATGACTAAGTAGGAAGACAACGAAAATTCCACCATGTGGTGCTAATAATTTGATACCAAAAGCGCCAACTAAACCACCAGTTAAAGCAGAACCTACGATGAAGCTTGGAATTGCACGAACTGGGTCAGCAGCAGCAAACGGAATTGAACCTTCTGTTACAAAGGATAGCCCCATCACAATGTTTGTTAAACCAGCATCTTGATCTGCTTTACTAAATTTATTTCTGAATAACACAGTTGCAACGAAAATTGCTAATGGTGGAACCATCCCACCTGCCATAACAGATGCCATAACGACACTACCACCAGTTGCGACAGTTGTTGCAAGCGTTGCTGTACCAAACACGTAAGCTGCTTTGTTGATTGGCCCACCAAGGTCAGCAGCCATCATTCCAGCTAACAAAGCCCCAAGTAACGCAGCATTTGAACCACTCATACTTGTCAAGAAACCATTCAATCCATCATTGATTGCTTTCATTGGCACATTGACCATCAACATCAAGAAACCAGTAATCAATAGTCCAAAGACTGGGTAGAATAAAATCGTTTTGATTCCATCCAATGATTTTGGTAAGTTCTTGAAAACTTTACGTAAGAAGACAATGACATAACCAGCCAAGAAACCACCAATCAATGCACCTAAGAAACCAGCTCCACCAGCATTAGCTAATGCTCCTGCAGCAAAACCAACAACCAATCCAGGGCGGTCACCAATACTTGATGCAATAAACCCAGCTAAAACTGGCAACATGAAACCAAATGCCGCTTGTCCAATTTGGTTGAACCAGCTTGCCATTTGATTGTAATTCCCCAAGTTTGCCAATTGATCTTGTGGTACACCCATAAATTGGTCAATCATGAAGGAAAGTGCAATCGCAATCCCACCACCGATTACAAATGGAAGCATATGCGAAACACCGTTCATCAAATCTTTATAGATTCGTTGACCGATTGTTCCATCAGCATTTCCTTCATCTGATGAATCATTTTTACTATCGCCATGGAAAACAGGTGCATTCCCTTCAACAGCAAGATTGATTAATTCCTCTGATTTACGAATACCATCACTTACTGGACGGTTAACTAATTTTTTTCCATCAAAGCGATTCATCTCAACCTTTTTATCTGCTGCAACGATTACGCCATCTGCACGTGCAATATCTTCTGCAGTCAAACGATTTTTAATTCCTTCAGAACCATTTGTTTCAACTTTGATATCTACGCCCATCTCTTTTGCTTTTTTCTTCAAAGCATCTTCTGCCATGTACGTATGCGCGATTCCGGTTGGGCAAGCTGTCACAGCTACGACAAATTTTCGATCTGAATCAGTTAACGCTTCAATTTGTTGGGCAGCTTGTTCTGCCTTTTCTTCTGCTTCTTTTTCGTCCTCAGCTGTTTGGAAAAGTTCTTGCACTTCATCAGGTGTTTGAACTTCTTTTAGTTTTGCCACAAAATCCGGATTGATCAACAAACGTGATAATGCCGCTAAAGCTTGCAAGTGAGTGTCATTTGCGCCTTCTGGAGCAGCAATCATGAAAAATAGATAAGTTGGTTGACCATCGAGTGCTTCATAGTCAACGCCAGCCTTACTTTTTGCAAATAAAACTGTTGCTTCTTTAACTGCCGCATTTTTTGCATGCGGCATTGCAATTCCATCACCTAGACCTGTTGATGTTTGAGCTTCACGCGCCAAAATCCCTTGTTTATATGTGTCAATATCTGAAATACGGCCAGCATCATACATTTTTTGGACCATTTCATCAATAGCACCTGCTTTATCAGTTGCTTGCAAATCCATGATCATTGCTTCTTTGATCATCAAATCTTTAATATTCATGGTTATCCTCCTTAAAATTTAGTCGATTTTTGTAATTTCAACTTCAGGTAATAGTGAATCAATCATTTCACGAGAAGCTAAGTCATCAGAGAACGCTGTTGCACTTCCGCAAGCAACGCCCCATTTGAAAGCTTCGACTGCATCATGATGTTTGCTAAATGAGCCAATAAATCCAGCAATCATCGAATCTCCGGCACCAACTGAGTTTTTCAAAGGGCGTACTAAAACATTCGATTGGTAGGCACCTTCCTTAGTAAATAATAAGGCACCATCGCCAGCCATTGAGATTAATACATTTTGCGCACCTTCTGCCAATAACTTACGGCCATAAGGAATGATATCTTCAACTGATTCAAAAGTAGTTTGATACAACTCTGCTAACTCATGGTTATTTGGTTTGATTAATAATGGTTCTTTTGAAAGAGCATTTTTTAAATCCTCTCCCGTAGTATCAATCACAAAATCAGCACCTTTGTCACGGATGATTTCAATCAACTCTTGATAAAAACCTTTTCTAAGACTTGCAGGTGTACTTCCAGATAACACGACAATATCGCCTGCTTCAACCGTACTCAATGCTTGTTTCAATTCATTGATTTCTTCATTAGAGATAACTGGACCTAAGCCGTTAATTTCTGTTTCAGCATCTGATTTCAATTTGATATTGATACGTGTATCTTCATGGACTTTGGTAAACAAAGTATGAATTTGTTCTTTCTTCAACCAATCAGAGATAAATTCTCCGGTAAAGCCGCCTAGAAAGCCAAGAGCAGTTGAGTTTGAATCGATTCGTTTCAAGATACGAGAAACGTTGATTCCTTTGCCACCTGGTAATTTAAAATCTTCTGTCATGCGATTCAAGTCGCCTAATTTTAATCCATCCACACGAACAATAAAGTCAATTGATGGATTAAGTGTTACTGTGTAAATCATTGAATAGCCTCCTTAATTGTTGTCAGGTCACGATAATCTGCGACAAATTCTAATGGACAACGCTCGGTTACGATTGTGGCTGCCGCTAAAGGAGCAACAGAAGTAAAAGATAGCTTGTTAAACTTAGTTTGATCAATCAAGACAAATGCTTCTTCGGATTGTCTCATCGCAATTCGCTTAAGTGCTGCTTCTTCTGGGTCAGGGGTTGTAAATCCTTGAACCAAGTGCGCGCCGTTCATTCCCATAAACGCCTTGTTAAAATGAAATGCACTCAACTGTTCCACACTACTTGAACCCAATACCGCATTAGTAGATAGCTTGACTTGGCCGCCAAGGATAATCGTTGGTATTTGTAAATCAACTAAGTTAGCAGCATGCTTGACTGAATTGGTAACAACCGTCACATTTTTTCCTTGTAAAAACGGGATCATTTCCAACGTCGTTGAGCCAGCATCCAGATAGATGACATCATCTGATTCAATCAAATCAGCGGCTAAACGAGCAATTTGTTGTTTTTCTTGAACGTTTTTGAGCGTTTTTTCACTCATCGCTTGTTCAAATCCTAAAAGCTGCTCTTTTTTTGCACCACCATGAATTCTTTCTAAAAAACCTTCGTTCTCCAACTCTTGTAAATCACGGCGAATAGTGGACTCAGATGCATCTAACAAGGTTACAAGATCTTGCGATTTAACAATTTTGTGTTGCTCTAACAAGTCTAAAATTTTCTGTCTGCGTTCTTCTGTAAGCATTTCCACAACCTCCTCACGACAAATATTAACATAATAATTATTTGCTTGCAACACAAAACATCCAAAAACAATCACTATACTTCTAAAACGTTCAATCAGCACATTTTTTGAAAAAAACCGAAAAAAAGAGAGTCATCCTACAGATAACTCTCCTAACGTTACTATTCTTTATTGGTCTTTCTTGGTATAAATTGCTTGAACTTTCACTTTTCTTGATAATCGGTAATACATACCCAAGCCAGAAAACATAATCAAAAAGCCAACCAACGAACGAATTGAGAAATTTGGGATAAATAAAACCAATGCAGCTAATACGACTGTCGGACCCATAACACGATAATATAATTTTTTATCCATTTTTTCCACCTCATGCTCTCTGTATAGTTGTTAATGCTTCTAATTTACGATAATCTAAGAAAACGACTCTTAAATGATTGTCCCCTTTTTTCAAATCAAAGAAGATGGTTCCTTTTTTCTTTTTCTGTCGGCTTATTTGGATATCTGCTAATTGCTGCTTCATTTCAGCAATTGGTAAATTCGCTAAAGCTTCAGGAGGTACATACAATCTCAAAACCACTTGATAATCTTGATACTTTTCATCTTGGACTTCTACTTCCAAATATTCACGAATGTAATAGCAATAGGCTTGAATTCCTTCGTCCATTGCGACAGTTGGATCAATCATTTTGTAACACATCATTTGCGCACGGTTTTCATCAACCCAAGGAAAATAAGCTTGCGCATTTAACGCTCCTTTTACACGACGTTCACGATACTGATTTTGTTCGATATCATAGCTTCTTGTGACAAAGAAAGTTGCAGCTTTTTTTGGTACAGGTTGCATATTTTGATTTTGATACTGGACGGACTGGATTACTCGATCAGTGTATGCATATTCAATAAATGGTTCTTTCAGTAAGCCAACACCGTTATCCCAAGCCAAGTGATCAAAACCTAACTGGTCACGATAATAAGCTTGAAAACGAAGATTCTCTTTTTTTCGCCAATTAAATGGATTTTTGTAAAGCTGGATCTTCAATACCTGATTCTCTAGTTCAGTAATACTTTCCACTTGCTGAACATCAAGAAAAATTGGTTTTGGAATAACTTTGAAGTAAGCCGCACTGTAATACATCTCCCAACAAGAAGTCAGGCACAAGCCGCGATAAAATAAATCATAGCCAGCAAAATGATTACAATCAACGATCACTTCACCTTCCTGCCCTTTCATCTTAGGAAGGCTACCAATTTCTTCTTGTGTCTCAAATAATGTTCGTCGCTCAATTTCTTTTGTATTGTGTGTCAAGAATTCGCTATAGGCACGTAAATAAGCAAATACACCATGAGTTGCCATTTTCATACGAAGATAGTCATGAATCAATGCTTCTTTTTCATTAAAGACTTGTTTATCAATCACATTTTTAATTAATAGTTGCTGATTTTCATAATGAAAGCTGCATTCATTTTCTTCGTTTCCAACTACGAAAAAAATTTGTTCATTCTCTACCGCTAACTCCAATGCCAATTGAAATTTTTTCAAATGAAAGGATTCAGTTGCTTCATGAAAAGGTCGAAAAAATGTCGGCTGGATCAATAAACGAATAAGTATACCCCAATCAGTTATTTCTTGGATTTTGTCACGTTCCTCTAGGTGGTTCATCTGGATAGTCATCAATAGTTTTTCTTCGCCAAACATTTTTCTCACCTCTTTCAAATCTTTTTATAATCTAATTATAACTAACAAACGCCAAAAACCAAAATTTTTCGACTTCATAAAATATAGTAGATTTTTAAGAATTACATGGTACACTATCAATGAGGTGATAAAAATGGGACTAAAATTCGAACGTACAGATAATCTCGACAAACTTTTCGAGTCATTCGCAGTGGATCCAGAGAAAAAAGTAGCTTCTAACGAAGAGATCAACCGTTTTTTAAAACCAGAAACTCCTGACACAAAAAAAGCGAACAAAGCTGCTAAACCAAAGAAGTAAAAACAAAAAAGAAGCTATCGCGTTTTTTAGTCAATGGAAGTCGAAACAAAAGAAACTTATTTCTGACTGATTCGGTTCATATAGAGAAACAATTAAATGATAAAAACAGCATTCGTTGATTCAAAAAAGATGATTTCAATTTTCTGTTAGAAAATTGAAATCATCTTTTTATTCGGGTCCTATTTTTTTGTGCTCATTTTCTCTGAAGAAAGTTTCTTCTATTTTTAAAAAAAATTGTCGCTCATCGTTCAAGATAAGAAAAATCCCAATCTTGAATTTTTTTGATTCTCTTCACTTTTTTTCCAATTGATTAATTTTTCTTTATTCTCCATCACTATATCTCCTCACCCATCTATTCATCTAATGAATAAAAACGATATAGCTAATTGATAGGAAAGTTTAGTCATCCTCGATACAACGCCTATCCAAATCAGCTATATCGATGAGTGACCTCGAAGTAAGTTCCTATTTTTTCATGCCCTTTCTGACGATAAAAGAAATTTTATTTTTCTCAAACGTCTTCTCCTGCACTCTAATCCAAAAGAATCAAAACAAAAAGAGTAGCTACCAGAATTTTGATACATGCTTCCTATACGATAGGTAAGATCAGCCAAAGAATTTGGCTTAAAAGACAGGCATTCATCTAAGGTATCTACGCTTACGAAGTGTCATTCATTCTATTTTTTACGAAACGAATCGCTTACCAATTATTCTTATTGGAATGGCATTACCAAAGAAGAAGATAAGACTCGTTTGAATTGGCAACATCACAACTGCTTTGATTAAACGAACGGCCCAAAGTTTTCCATCCGTGAAAGGAATATCATACATTATGGACAGCCATAATGGTGTCAAAAACAGGCTAATAATCAAGGTGTTCACCAACACACAAAAAAAGGCATTTTTAAGTGTGACACTTTTTTTATAAAAGAAGAAACCATAGACACAGCCACCAATAAATGCGTTAAGTGTAAAGCCGATAAAGAATGGCGCTTTCCCTAACAAAGTATTTCCTATGATATCTGCAACAGACGCACCTACGCCCGTCCAAAAAGGACCAAACAGAGACGCCATAACTACTTCGGGGATAAAATCAAAGGTTATTTTTATTAACTGTGTTTCAAAGCCAAATACTTGAGACAATAGAACCATCAGAGCAATTAGTAAACTAATGGTTGTCAGAGCGTGTACATTTAATTTATTCATTACGAGCATCTCCTCTAGAGCTGCTACACAAAAATTCATGCAGCGAATGCGAGGGCAAAACCGCGAATACTTATTCTTCGTTCATAGAGCAACATCCCATCTCTTATGACACTTAACGCTTTGTCCTCTACTCTGTTATTTTTTATTTAATGATGAGTATAACTTAGATAGTAGAATCCGGAAACAAATGCAGATCCACCAACAATATTTCCTAAATAAACGGGAATAAAGTTCTGAATAAAGTCCAGCCAAGTCCCACTGCTTTCAAAAATGGCTGCTGGAATGACAAACGCATTTGCCACACTGTGTTGAAATCCAATGGCGACAAAAACCATCACCGGAAACCAGATCCCTAAAATTTTCCCAGCTGTATCCTTTGCTCCATAACCTAACCATAAAGCAAGACCCACAAACCAGTTACAGCCAATACCTGAAACAAAAGCTTGAAAAAATGAACTCTCTACTTTATGCTGGGCAACATTGATTACTTGTTCTTGAAAAACACCGGTGTGAGTTAACCCGACAAAGTGACCAAAAAAATAGGCGACAAAAATGGCACCCACAATATTCGCAAGTGTAATGACTCCCCAATTACTTATTAATTCCTTTAGTGTCACTTTTTTTGCAAAAAATGCACAGCTAACTGCCATCATATTTCCTGTGACTAATTCACCACCTGCTAATAAGATGACAATCAGTCCAACTGGAAACACACTTGCTCCCACCAGACTTGCAAGGCTTGGGAACTCAATAGAAATTGATGCAGATACACGAAAATATGCCAGATATCCCAATGAAATCATTGCACCCCCGATGAACCCCAAGATTAGCTTTGCTAAAAGAGTTTTTTCAATTTTTTGACTCCCCACCCGAATACTGTGTTGTAGAATTTCATTTGGATTTAACATCGACCTATCTCCTCAACCTTCAAAAACTGATTTTCCATTTTAATGATTCATTTATAATATATCTAATTCTTCAAAGTGACTTAGAATTTTAATGTCTTGCGAGACACTAACAAACGCTTTTGGATCAACTTCTTTCATGATTTTTGCTAAAAGCTCCATCTCATAAAAAGTAATGACTGTAATCAAAATTGTTTGGGCACGATAATCATAAGCACCATATCCTTGGGGAATGACCGTAATTCCCCGCTTCAAAACCTTTTGTAATTCTGGGATGACGTGGTTTGGCTGTTGCGTAATCACCATAACTTGAACTTTTTGATGCTTGACATAGACTAAATCAGTTACCTTTCCACTGACAAAAATAGCAAGCAAACTATAAAATGCATAAGGCCAGCCAAACAGATAACCTGCAGTCAAAATAATTAGCCCGTTAATTCCCATTGAGATTGCACCAACACTTCGTCCAGTATGTTGTCTAAGTGTAATAATAAGTGCATCCATTCCTCCGGTAGCAATTCCATATTTCAATGCTAAACCTAAAGAAAATCCATTGATAACTCCGCCAAAAATAGCACAAATGATGGGGTCATTCGTTAGCGAAACCGTTGGAACCATTGAAATAGCAAAAGAAGCAAAAGTTACAGAGATTACTGTAAAAAAGACAAATTTTTTATTTATCTTAACCCATGCTAAGATAAACATCGGAACATTCAACAAATAATAGATAACCGAAATAGACAACGTAAATCCTCCAGTTCGATCAAATAAAGTAGAAAGAATTTGCGCAATCCCAGTCAATCCGCCTGCATAAATATGTCCCGGTTGCCAAAAAAAGTTAAGGGCTATCGAATATAAGAATGCATAGATTAACGCGATAGTTACTTTTGTTACCAAATCTTGCCAAAACTTTTCTTGTTTTGCCTGAAACATGCTGCTACACTTCCTTCATTTCCTCATTGAAGACTTCACGTGCTTTATTTTCAACAAATGGCCATTTTTCAGATTCACCTAGCAAATATCTGCTGTTTTCTTTTGCTTTTGGTACTTCATATGTCAGCCTCCTCATTCAAGAATGCATTGCTGTAGGAAAACAAAAAGTGTAAACCAGTAGAGAAGACTGAAGCAACCTTTTCTTTCTACTGGTTCCACTCATCAATCTGGTTAATCAACTAGCTAAATTGAATAGCTAAATCTACTTCTTTTTCTACAGCAGATAATAAATCGCCATGAATCATGACTTCTGTTGCCTTGTTTAATTCCTCATACATTTCAATTTCTTTATCATGTTCAATAAATGCCACGAATTGGCGGAATGCTTGATAAGCAGCCTGTGTTCCTTTTCCTAGTTTGTCTTGATAACCGCGGATATCTATTGCCTGACAGGCCGCCATTATTTCAGTTGCTACCACACGTCTAGAATTCAGTAAGATTTCTGCGGCAGTTCGTGCAGCAGTTGTTCCCATACTAACAAAGTCTTCTTGATTTTCACAAGATGGGATAGAGTCTACACTTGCTGGATGTGCTAAGATTTTATTTTCAGAAACTAAGGAAGCACAAGCGTATTGCGTAATCATAAATCCGGAATTTAATCCAGGATATTTAACTAAGAAAGAAGGGAGTTTACTTAGTTGTTTGTTTACTAATCGTTCCACACGACGTTCCGACACATTCCCTATTTCAGCTACGGCAATTCCTAGAAAATCAAATGGTTGCGCCATTGGTTCTCCGTGGAAATTCCCACCAGAAATTACTTTTCCATCACGTGTAATGATTGGATTATCGGTCACTGAGTTAATCTCAATTTCAACTTTCTCTTTCACGTACGCGACAGAATCTTTACTAGCACCATGGATTTGTGGCATACAGCGTAAAGTATACGGATCTTGCACATGATCAGGGGTTGCCTCTGTGATATAACCACTTCCTTCAATCAACCGACGAATGTTTCTAGCAGTTGCTAACTGTCCGCTTTGTGGACGAATGGTGTGTAGGTCTTCTTCAAACGGGCTAGATATTCCTCCATGTACTTCTAAAGAAAGTGCTCCTGCAATATCTGAAAGTTTCAACAATTCGATTGAATCGTACGTTGCTAGCGCACCCACAGCCGTTAAAACAGTTGTTCCATTAATGAATGCAAGACCTTCTTTTGCACTCAATTGAATAATGGCTAATCCAGCCTTCTCCATTGCCACTTTACCTGGCAATAATTCTCCTTTGTAGTAAGCTTTTCCAAGACCGAGTAAAGGCATCACCATGTGTGCTAATGGCGCCAAATCTCCAGAAGCACCTAGTGAACCTTTTTCTGGGATAAATGGATGAACTCCTTTATTTAACATGGTCATCAGTGCTTTTACCGTACTTAATCGAATACCAGAATAGCCTTTCACAAGTGAATTCACGCGAATCAGCATGATTGCACGAACGACATCTTCTGCAAAAGGATCCCCAAAACCAGCAGCGTGTGTCCGAATAAGATTTTCTTGTAGCTGTGCTGTGTCTTCTTGGGAAATGCTCACATTACATAATGAACCGAACCCTGTATTTACCCCATATACCACTCTTTTTTCGGTTACGATGTCGTCAATGATTTTCCGAGAGCGGTTGACCGCTTCTTCTGCGCTTTCTGCGATGCTCACTTGGACATTTCTTCTTGCAACGGCAACCACATCTTCCAATGTCAAACTTTTACCATCTAAAATAATTGTTTCTTCATCCGCTTTCATGTCTAATATCCTCCAATTTTCATTCGCTTATATTCAACATTTCTACTCTGGTGTTGTTCCAGGTCTACTTCCTTTATTGATCACAAAATAGAGAAGACTGGCAACAATCACTCCGACTAACCCAGCAATTAGGTTGAATGGATTAGCTGCTGCTACCATCCAAATACTCACCGCAATGGAGATAACAGGGATAATCGGTCCTAGAGGTAGCTTAAAGGCTGGTACAGTATCCATCTTTTTCCGTCTAAGCCAAATCAGCGCCAAAGCTGTGGGAATATATTGGAAGAAACGGAAAACCACACTCAATTCAGCCAATTGTTCAAATGAACCACTTAATAAAAAGCCAATCGTAATTAACCCGGATACAATAATGGCGACAATCGGTGCTCCTTTAGCATTTTTCTTTGCAATAACTTTCGGCAATAATCCTTCGTCTGAAATGGAAGCACCATAACGTGGAATCATCAATGAATCCCCCATGTTTAATCCAGCAATAGAAATTAATGCCCCAATTGAAATAATCCATTTTCCTGCCGGACCTACCATTTCAACAAATGCATCCTGCACTGGAGCATTACTTTGAAGAATCCCTGTGCCTAACATCGCGATCGTTCCAGCAATAATCATAAAATACAAAATAGATACAATGCTAATTGATCCGATAATTGCCTTTGGTACATTTTTCTTCGCATTTCGCATTTCCCCTGCAACTACTGGCAAAGCTTCAAATCCAATAAATGCGTAAAACACAGTTAGTGAAGTAGATGCCATCGCCTGAGACAAGGTCATATCAGGATTTAGTTGTAGAAAAGGTGTAAAGTTTCCAGCATTAATCCCATTTTTTATAAAGAAAATACTCATCAAAGTAAAGGCAATAATTGGAATTAATTTTGCAATAGTAATCGTGATTGTAAAAATCTTTGATGTTTTAATCCCCATACTGTTGATTATTGATAAAAAGATAATCAATAGCACACTTATCAGGGTATTTTGTCCCTCTAATGTTGGAAATGTTTGAATTAATAATTTCGAAAATCCTGCAGCCATCGCAGCCCAGGCAATGATTGTTACAAACCAGCCCAAAATTCCGACGTTAAATCCAACAAAATCACCAAAGGCTGCTTTTGTATATTGAAACGCCCCACCATTTTTACTAAAATACCCTGCTACTTCCGCAAAACAAACGGCAAGCATCAACACAAGTAATACGACAACAAGTATCGCTACTAGTGATGCTGGTCCTAAATCTTGATAGATCGTCCTTGGAAGTAAGAAAATTCCTGAACCAATGACCGCGTTAATTCCATATAATGTCGCACCGCTCAGGCTGAACTTTTCATTTTCTTCTCCCTTCGAAAATTCTTCTGGATCTTTAATGTCTGAAATTTCCGGAATCTGTTCCTCATTTTGCATGGTTTCCCTCCTCTTCTTAAAGCGCTTTCATTCAAATCTAATTGCAACTGACATAAATTAGTTTAACGACATCGTCCTTTGGTAACAGTTCTATCGCAGTTCGTTCTGTTATTCCAGTCAGCGCGAGACTATCAGATTGTTTCAAGAAATAAGTAGCGTGCTTTATTTTTACTGTACATTGTTCGACACAATACAGATAACAATCTTTTTCTACTGAATATAGAGAATTATGTGTTTGAACACGCTTCATCTCCCCCTGCATGGATTTTTTATAAATTAAATTAAAGTCAACACATTTCCCCACACTTGTTGTAGAAAGTTCTCCGTCAAATTCGCCCACATCAAACGTTTCTAGTCGTACCGTTTGTTCACTATTCGTCAGTATGACACTTCCTTCAAGTGGCATCAAAAGTCGGTTGTACCCAGGTAATACAGTAAACATAGAATACTGTTCCTCAATCGTGGCGCTAGAAATTCGATAATCAAATACTCTCCGCTGATAATTTGCCTCCGGGGGAAAGAGGAAAAGCTCGGTTGTTTTTCCTCCACTCCAAGTTGATTGATGATATTGGCTACTCCTAAAATGTTCTACATTCATCTTAGAATAGTCCAGAGATATTTCCTTCAGCATCTACGTCAATTCGTTCTGCTGCTGGTGATTTCGGTAGACCTGGCATTGTCATTACCGCACCTGTTAAAGCCACAATAAATCCTGCGCCAGCAGACACTTTTAGATTGCGAATAGTTACCGTGAAATCTTTAGGTGCTCCCAGCAGAGTCGCATCATCTGAGAAAGAATACTGCGTTTTTGCCATACAAATAGGATACTCAGTAAATCCAAGTTTTTCTAATTCCGCAAGTTCTTTTCGAGCGCTTGGTGCAAGTTCTATCCCTTTTCCACCATACACTCGTTGAACGATTTTCGTTAATTTTTCTTCTATTGAATCGGATAGATCATAAACATGACTAAAACTATTGGTTTTTTCTGCTAGTTCTATTACTTTATTTGCAAGATCAATGCCGCCTTCGCTACCTTTCGCCCAGACATCTGATAGTGTTACTTCAACGTTTCGTTCTTCGCAAGCTTTTTCGACAGCAGCTAACTCAGCATCCGTATCGGTAGGAAATTTATTGATTGCAACTACAACAGGCATACCATATACTTCTTGAATATTACTCAAATGTTTTTCCAGATTAGGAAGGCCTTTAAGAACGGCTTCTACGCTTTCTGTTCCTAAATCAGCTTTTTTCATTCCTCCATGCATTTTTAATGCACGAATCGTCGCAACTAAGACAACTGCGTCTGGTTTTAATTCGGCTAACCGACACTTGATATCAATAAATTTTTCTGCGCCTAAGTCTGCTCCAAATCCAGCCTCTGTTACTGCATAATCGGCATATTGCAATGCAAGCTTTGTAGCGAGAACACTATTACAACCATGGGCAATATTCGCAAACGGTCCCCCATGAATAAATGCAGGTGAATGTTCAAGTGTTTGTACAATGTTTGGTTGGATTGCTTCTTTTAAAAGAGCGGTCATTGCCCCTTCTGCTTTTAAATCTCCTGCTGTGATAGGAGTTCCTTCAAAGCTATATGCAACAATGATTTTTTTTAGTTTTTCTTTTAAATCAGTAATGTTATTTGCTAAACATAGAACCGCCATAATTTCAGAGGCAACTGTAATATCGTAGCCATCTTCACGGGGAACGCCATTAATTCTTCCCTGTAGACCATTCACAATATGACGTAGTTGTCGATCATTCATATCTACAACACGCTTCCAAGTAATTCTTCGGCTATCAATCCCTAATGTGTTACCTTGATGGATATGGTTATCTAGCAAAGCTGCCAGTAAATTATTAGCCGCACCAATTGCATGGAAATCGCCAGTAAAATGCAAGTTGATGTCTTCCATTGGCACTACTTGCGCATAGCCTCCCCCTGCTGCTCCACCTTTCACACCAAATACTGGTCCTAAAGAGGGCTCGCGTAACGCAATGGCTGCCTTCTTTCCAATTTTTGTTAGAGCATCAACTAACCCAACGGAAGTAGTTGTTTTTCCTTCACCAGCTGGCGTCGGTGTGATTGCTGTTACAAGAATTAGTTTCCCTCGTTTCGCTTTGTCTAAATTTTCTAGCTTGCTAACATTGATTTTTGCTTTGTAATCGCCATACAATGCGAGGCTTTCTTTAGGAATTCCAAGTTTTTCAGCAATGTCCGTAATTGGATTCATCTCAACTTGATTTGCAATTTCGATATCTGATAAGTTTGTCATTTTTCTCTTCCTTCCTAGCTAGACAATTTTTTCGATGGCAGTATAGATTTCATCTGCCAGACTCATTCCTTCACTTAACAATGCATTTCCTTTTTCTTTGTATCGAGTAACAAATGCTTCGTCTTTTACTCCTGAAAGATTGATTAAGACGTTTAACCAAGCACCTTGCAATGCAGATTTCAAATTTAATGCTGCTACACCTAAGTCACTTGCTGCGTTTGTATTGGATTTTCCAATCAATTCTCTGGTGACTTTTAATGCTTCCACCGCAATTTCCATCATTTTGAAAGGCGTTTGTGTTGCACCTTCTAAAGCACGTTGCATCGTTTGTTTGCGTAGTTCTTTTTCTTCTTCTGTGTCTTTTGGCATCGTAAATACTGCCGACACTTTATTAAATGCCTCTGTATCTTCATCAATGGCGCGTACGAACGCAGATTGTAAACGAGTCGCTTCTTGTTGCGCTGCACTCATTTCTTCTGCAAATTCTGCATATTTCTTTTTTCCAATGGTTAATTCTGTCACCATTTTTGTTAGTGAAATACCCATTGCACCTGCAAGCGCTGATGCTGATCCACCTCCAGGAGCTGGTGCATCAGACCCTAAGACCGTTACAAATTCTTTTACTTTTTGATCAATTAATTTCATGCTCAGTCCTCCTAGTTTAGTAGATGATTTTCCAATACTTGTTTTTTATAATCAAATTCTTCAATTTGCAAATAGTATTCTGCGCAATCAATGAGTGCTTTTGCAGGAGTCAACCCAATAACTTCACTGCCAATAATATTGACGCCATATCTTTTTGCTTCAAAGCGAATCGTTTCAAATGCTCGATATAATGGCGTACCTTCATAATTCACCATATTCATGGAAACTTGCGCAATATTTCGGTCTTCCAACATCACACCAATTCCCTTACAATATTTAAATCCCCCGCCAGATCCACGAACAATCTTTGCAATTTTATTTGCGATAGCAATGTTATCGGTATCAAGATTTACATTAAATGCAACTAGTGGCATGCGTGCCCCTACAGCAGTAACTCCAGCAGTTGGATGTGGTTTTCGTTCACCAAAGTCAGGTGCCCACTCTTCTTCTAATAATTTCTCGGCCATTCCTTCGAATTGTCCTTTTCTTACTTTTGCTAAGTTTGTACGAGTAGGTGTACTTGCCGATTCTTCATACAAGAAGATTGGAATGTTCAACTCATCATTAATTCTTTTAGCTACTTTTTTTGAAATCTCGACACATTCTTCAGTTGTCACATCTTTAATTGGGACAAAAGGAACAACATCCGTTGCACCCATACGAGGATGCTCACCATGATGTTTGGTCATGTCAATGTTTTGACTCGCATACTTAACTAATTGAAAGGCAACTTCTTGAATCCCTTCTTCATCACCAACTAGGGTAAACACACTGCGATTATGACTTGCGTCCGATGAATAGTCCAAAAGAGTAACACCGTTGACACTTTTTGCAGTATTCACTAAGCCTTCAATTACTTTTTCGTCGCGACCTTCACTAAAATTTGGGATACACTCAATTAATTTTGCCATTTAAAACATCCTTTCTTTTTTCACTTTCGTCTTTTAACTTTCTTTTAATTACCAAAGTATAGACTTCCGTTTGCGCAGGTCATCACTCCCGCACAAAATAAAAACACGCAGTTTCTCATCACAGTTCTTGTTCTAAAAAATCAAGATTGCTACGTTAACAAGATTCATATTTTGTTAACGCTTTCATTTACGGATTTACCTTATCATGCTTATATGGGTTGGTCAACACGTATAAATAGCGTGATATCAGTCTTTTCTCATCATTCAACGACCATTTCATCCAAGCTAATTCCGTTTCAAAAGATTCACTTATTTTTTTGAGGCAAATCATTTGACATTTTTTTGACTACTTTTTTTTACACTCAGAGTATTATTAGTGATTAAAAAGTAACTGACGCCCAACTGAAAAACTATTCATTCTCTAGATAATTTTGATAACATAGACAGTCTTTTTTTGTAAGGATAGAAAGTAACTGTTAAACCGAATGAAAATCATCTCAATTAAATAAATAGGAAGAAACAAACAGAAAATCTTCTTCTTTTTTAGATCGATATAAAATTTAATCAGTACATAGATTTTAGAACCATTTCCGATACTTTTGACGTTTAATTGATTCTAAAATGAGGAAAGTAAAACACAAATTAATTTTTTCTCATTAAATATTTTTCTAAATAGGAGGTTCAAAAGATGAATAAGTTCATTTTACTCGTGGATTTCGGAAGTACTTATACAAAGTTTACTGCAATAAACGTAACAACCATACAGGTAGTTGCTCATCTTAGCCTACCTACCTCTCATGAGCAAGGGATTATGACATGTTATCAAACAGGTGAAACTAGTTTGTTGCATCAACTTGGTTTGCCAATGTTTGATGATGTCTTTATTTGCTCCTCTGCGTGGGGTGGTTTTCGGATGATTGCTATTGGTTTAACTGAAAGTCTCACAGCAGAGGCAGCAAAACGTGCAGCACTTGGCGCTGGAACAAGAGTAGTCAAAACCTATCATTATAGACTGACAAAAGAGCAAGTAGAAGAGATGAATCAGCTAAATGCGGACATCATCCTTTTGTCAGGAGGAACAAATGGAGGAAATCAACAAATCATCTGTCATAATGCCAAAATGCTCCATCGCTATGTATCTTCAGGAACCATTTTAGTTGCAGGAAATGAAGCAGCAATTTCTGAAATTCGTTCGCTTTTAACTAATACGCATCTAACCATTTACTACGCAAAAAATGTTATGCCTAAAGTAAATGTACTACAGGCAGAGCCTGTAAGAAAAATTGCAAGAGAGATTTTCTTAAAAAAAATCATTCACACAAACGGTATTGATTTAGTTGCAAAAAAAAGTCTGTTACCCATTATTCCAACACCTACATCTGTTTTACTGGCTATCCAGTTATTAGCTGACGGTCTTCCGACTATAGAAGGAATTGGCCACACTTTAGTAGTCGACGTTGGTGGAGCAACTACAGATGTATTTAGTGTGGGAAATCCAGCAATTACAGATGATCAAACATTTTTTGAAGGTTTAGAAGAACCTTACTCAAAAAGAACTGTTGAAGGCGATCTAGGTATGCGTTATTCTTCAGAAAGTCTGATTGAAGCAGTTGGCTTTGAAGACTTCCAACGATTATTTTGCGGAGATAAACAAGCACTATACAGAAGTATTCAAAAAAGAATCGTCCAACCAACTTATCTTCCTGATACAAAGCAAGAGCAACAACTGGATGTACTATTAGCATCCCATGCTGTTGCTCTTTCAGTGAATCGACATGTTGGTACTCTGCGTGCCAGTCAAACACCTAACAGAACTATTTTCTATCAAAACGGAAAGGACTTACGAGATTTCCCAAATGTCATCGGAACTGGTGGCGTTCTAGTCCATCATCCACAACCTAAGCAGATTTTAAAACACGCTTGTATCTCTGATACGGTTCATTTAAAGCCAAGATCACCTAATTTTTTTATTGATACACATTATTTATTTTCCGCACTTGGACTACTTTCTCAAAAATATCCAAAAGAAGCACTTCTCCTGTTAAAAAAGATGATAGTTCCATGCTAAAAATGACATTGAATAAAGAAAAAAGCCAAGGAGTACCTCTGCGTTCCTCGGCTCTTTTTTGTTTGGGCTTAACTTAGCATTCGTATAGGAAGTGCTGCCCTCTTCATTTTTGATTAGGACGATATCTTATCAAAAACAACTTCTCGTAAATAATGTAACTCATATTGATCTCGATAAGGACTAAGGTTTTCGACTGCTTTTTCGTAATAATACGTTTCTTCTCTCTCAAGTAACTTACTTAGATTCGGCTCCACCATCACCTGTGTATTTAACAAATGCTTGACGATTGCTTGATAAAAATATAAGATGCCCAAGTCTCTCGGATTAGTCATTTGCGTTTGAATTTCATTAAATCGTAGGAGAGCTTCAAAAACTGCATGATACTCACCTTCTAACAAATCAATTAGTGCAAGATAGACACTGAGTTGTGTCCTTTTCCAAGGAGAAGTTAGATTGACATACATTTCATTTGACCGTTGCAAATAGAGTCTGGCCTCTTTATAGTCTTGTGCAGCAAAAGCTGAAATACCCATATCTACATAAAAAATGACCAAACTGGTAACTAGGTTTGTTTCCTCACACAAAACAATGGCTTTTTTCTGATAAGAAATAGCCCGCTGGTAATTTTTCCGCAAACGTTCAATTTCTGCTAGATAATCATAGGATGCAGCGATATTGCTCGCATATTTTTCTCTGACTTCATCAGAAATAGTAAAAATTGTAATGGATTCATGAAACAATCGTTCAGCAACTTCTAGTTCACCCACCATTAAGTTATATAAGCCTTTTAAACGCAATAAAATCCCGATTGATTCATGGTCATTTGTCCTGATGGAAATAGACATCGCTAATTCTATATATTGTGCCATCTCACTTGCATTATCTGTCTGGATAAAATAATAGATCATTTGTCGATAAGCTTTCACCAGATAGCAATCATTGTGATATTCCCTTGCTTTTACAATCACCCGCTGAATGTTTTCTATTCCCCGAATATAATTCCCACGATTAATAAAGTAACGCCCCTCAAGATATAAATATTTCATTAACAATAGTTGATAATCCTCTTGTTCACCATATAACTCTTCATTCTTTTTAAGTTGCTCTCCAATTTGCTCAAATTTTTCAAATTCTTTTTGCCATTCAATTGGCTGAAGTTCAATCGCTATTTCGCTTCGTTCATTATAGATAGGAAAAAGTTCATGTTGAAACTTCAAAGACAACTCCAATTTCGATAATTCATAATCAAGAGATTTCAATTCTTGATTGGCATACTTATAATGATACGCAATCAATGCTAATAGCTCGTTGTCATTTGTCAACTTCCATTGTTGTTCAAATAAGGAAGCAATTTGTTCGTGAATGACACGAAGCTTTGTTGTTGATTGTTTTGAGTAAATATATTCTTGTAATTTTTTTTGCTTGAAACAAACACTGATTTTTCCAGAAAATACTCGTTCAATCAATAAATTTCGCTGTTGTAAATTTTCAATCGCCTGCGCAAGTTGCTCATGATTGGTTCGTAAAATAGTCGCTAGCATCGATAGCTCCGCTAACTCTCGAAAATAGGAAACAATTTCTAACACCTCTTCATCAAATGTTGAGAGCTGTGTCAGTGAAAATTCAAGTTCTTCTTGAATTTTTGGCGTAATATACGAAATTTTTGTCCCTATTCTAAGCTGTCGAACGTATTCCATTAAAAAAAGTGGATTTCCTTCTGATTCGTTATAGAGCCTGTCATAAAAATCATAACTAAATTTTTGATCTGGTATTTGCTTTTCAACAAAGGCTTTGACTGCTTCTCTAGGGAAAGGCTCTAATAAAATTTGTGTGAGTTTATCATAATGACTAACAGCATTGATAAAATCAGTAATTCGTTTGTGATGATCTGTCCGCAAGGTTAGAAGAAACATACAATCTTCATTGTGTAGTAACACACTTGTTAATAGTTGCAGACTTCGCTCATCTATCCACTGTAAATTTTCTATTAAAAAGACCACAGAATGAAGCTTGGCAATTTTTTTAAGGATAACAAGCAAAAACTGAGAGAGGTAATTAATATCTGAATCATCCACTGATTCTTCAAATTTTGCACTCTGGTTGTCAATAAAACTAGGAAAAAATCGATAGCACATAGCACGCCAGGTTTCTTCTTTTACTATTTTTTCATCTAGTACAATTTGATCAATCTGATTGATAATCTCCCGCCACACTCTTAATGTAAAACTCTGTTCTGCTTGATAACAAGTCACCTTAATCAAGATTTTTGGTGCCGTATTGCTCAAAACAAGCTGACACAAAGCCGTCTTTCCAATACCATCATCTCCTTGAACAATGATTGATTGAAATGGCTGCTTATGAAAAAAACAGTCAAGATTTGCTTCCAGCACTTCCACTTCCGCTGTTCTACCAAAAAAACGGTAATTTTTGACTTTTTTCTGTTCTTTTTTTCTTTTAACAATGGCTAACGTTTTTTCATAGATTGCTCGTGTTTCTTCACTTGGTTTAATTCCTAATTCTTCATCCAATATACTGGAAAGGTCATAATAAGTCTCAATAACTTTTCCATTTCTGTGACTATCCTGATAAAATTTCATCAACATTTGATAATTTCGCTCATCATACTCATCAATTGCAATTAATCGTCGAATGTTTTTCTCTACATCGATCAACTGGTTATTTTCAATATCTGTGGCGACTTTTTGATAGCAACTTTGAATGAATTTTTGTTCAAAATAATTGCGCATTTTTGTCACCCATAAATCAAATTCATCTGAATCTTTTAAGAAAAAACCTTTTAAAAACTCATCATGATATTCATCTAAGTGATTTACTGGATCTTGTAAAAAACGATCGACATCACTTGGTTGTACCAAAGCATCATTCAATTGCAGAATTGCTTTATTTGGAGAAACAATAAACTCCTCTTCTAATTCTTTGTTCGCCTGATAGATTGTGTTTCGAAGATTTTTTTTTGCACTTTTTTCTGATTTATTAGACCACAAAACTCCCGCAATTTCATCCCTACTAACTGAACCATTAAGGGCTAAATAATAAATAAGTGCGTTGATTTTTGAAAATGCAAAAAAGACGGGTTCATCATTTAAATAAATTTTAGGATTACCAAATAATTCACAGCGTAATCGCTTCCCCATGTATTCACCTTCTCTCTTTTATTCTATGACTCGTTCTCAAAAACATAGACAAAAATGTACATTGATTTTTTGCTATTATTTTACTTTCTCGTTCAAATAAAGAGATTACATAAAACACGAAAGGAATTTCACCTAAGATTACAGGTGCCTCCTTTCGTATACAAATCAGCTTAGTATGAAATTAATCAGACTCTTTGGCGTTCGTTGACCACTAACTCCCCATTTTTATATACTTGACTAACCAGATTAGTTGCAAAGAAGTACATTGGAAAATCAATGTTTGGCGCATCAAACACCGCGATATCTGCCTGTTTTCCTGTATCAAAGCTACCAATTTTTTCATTTCTGCAAACGGAGTATGCCGCATTAATCGTGACAGCATTGAATACTTGAATCGGTGTTAGTTTTAACTGAAAACAGCCTAATTGCATAATGAATTGTAAGTTTGCGGTTGGACAGCTTCCTGGATTACTATCAGTTGTTAATGTAATTGCCATGCCGCGTTCAATCATCTTTTTAGCGGGCGCATAAGTATCCTCCATCAGGCTAAAGGTCGTTCCAGGTAACAGATTTCCAATTACCTGTGCTTCGCTCAAACGATCGATGTCTTCATCTGTAATGACCATTAAATGTTCTGCGCTTACCGTATGCAAATCTGCAGCTACTTTAGAACCTCCAATTGATGCAATCTCATCAGCATGTATTCTTAGCTTAAAGCCCATCTTCTTGGCAGCACTAAGTAAACGATAAGATTGTTCCGCTGTAAACACATTTTTTTCGCAAAAGATATCACAAAACTCAGCCAGTGATTCTTCTTTGACTTTCGGTAACATTTCTTCGATCAGTAAATCGATGAATTCATCTGCTTGCCCTTTAAACTCAGGTGGAATAGCGTGTGCACCCATAAAGGTTGAAACCAGGTCAATATCATGGTCAGTTTCTAATTCTTTTACCACGTTTAATTGACGTTTTTCAGTTTCCCAATCTAACCCATATCCACTCTTTGCTTCTACCGTCGTGACCCCATGAATAATCATTTCATCTAATAGACGAGTAGACTTTTGATATAATTCATCGAACGAAGCTGCTCGCGTTGAATTTACTGTGCTAAGAATCCCCCCACCTGCTGCAAGTATGTCAAGGTAAGGGACACCATTTAGTTTTTTTGAAAATTCGTTTTCTCTACTTCCACCATAAACTAAGTGAGTGTGACAATCAATTAGCCCTGGCGTAGCTAGTTTCTTATAGCAGTCAATGACTTCGGTCTCTTTTCCCATTAATTCTTCACGAGGACTTCCTGCTTTCACTTCGAGTATTTTCCCGTCCTTAATCGCTATATATCCGTCTTCAATAATCGTTGCCTCACTCATTTCTGCTCCTCGTAAAGGATGACCTTTATCAATCGGACAAAAAATTTGGCTAAAATTAATTAGAAGTTTATCTGCTTTCATTTCTATTCACTCCTTTTTTTCTTGCACCTTATATTTTATTAAATACTGTCAAATTTATGTCAAAACATTGAAAGCGCTTAACTATATTATATAATAGAATTTAAGTAAAGAGATAGACTGTTTATTGACTTTCTTATTTATACTAAAGATGCAGTCATCAAATCACAGTTTCTCTAAATTTCAAGTATTTTGTTAGGGAGGAAAAATAAATGGTAGAGTTAACAGAAGTTGAAGCATCAATGACCATCAAGTTAGATGATGTTTTACCAGAAAAAACAGTCTTTCAGGAAGGAATTCGTCGTGCGCCAGATCGTGGTTTTCGCTTAAGTAAAGATCAGACGATTCTTGCTTTAAAAAATGCATTACGTTATGTTCATCCTAAATATCATGATATTGTGATTCCCGAGTTTCTAGAAGAATTACGAACTCGTGGAAGAATCTATGGTTATCGATGGTATCCAAAAGAAAGAATCTATGGAAAACCAATTGAAGAGTACAAAGGAAACTGCATTGCAGCAAAAGCAATGCAAGTAATGATTGATAACAACCTTGATTTTGAAGTTGCACTCTATCCTTATGAATTAGTTACTTATGGTGAAACAGGCCAAGTATGTTCAAACTGGATGCAGTATCAGCTAATCAAAAAATACTTAGAAGTTCTGACAGATGAACAAACGCTAGTCTTAGAATCAGGACATCCTCTTGGATTATTCAAATCAAAAAAAGATGCACCTCGTGTAATCATTACCAACGGTCTTTTGGTTGGAGAATATGATAACATCGATGATTGGGAAATTGCTGAAGAAATGGGTGTGACAAATTACGGACAAATGACTGCTGGCGGTTGGATGTACATTGGACCTCAAGGGATTGTTCATGGAACCTTTAATACACTTTTGAATGCTGGTCGATTAAAATTAGGCATTCCAGATAATGGAGATTTAGCTGGAAAATTATTTATTTCTTCTGGATTAGGTGGCATGAGTGGTGCACAAGGAAAAGCCGGAGAAATTGCCAATGCTGTTGCCATTATTGCTGAAGTAGATCGGTCTCGAATCGACACACGCTTAGAACAAGGTTGGATCAGTAATTTAGCTGAGACACCAGAACAAGCGATGCGTATTGCAAAAGAATACCTGGACAAAAAAGAGAAAACCTCTATTGCTTATCATGGAAATATTGTTGATTTACTTGAATACATTGATAAAGAAAATATTACTATCCATTTATTATCAGATCAGACTTCTTGTCATAACGTGTATGAAGGTGGCTATTGCCCTGCCGGAATTTCATTTGAAGAACGAACAGAATTATTAGGTTCAGATAAAGCACGATTCCATCAGCTTGTCGATGAAACACTTGCCCGTCATTATAATGTAATCAAATCTTTAGTAGCAAAAGGAACCTATTTCTTTGACTATGGAAATTCCTTTATGAAAGCTATTTACGACTCTGGCATTAAAGAAATCTCCAAAAATGGAATCGATGATAAAGACGGATTTATTTGGCCGTCTTACGTGGAGGATATCATGGGTCCTATGCTCTTTGACTATGGTTATGGTCCTTTCCGTTGGGTATGTTTAAGCGGAAACCATGAAGACTTGGTTGCTACAGATCAGGCAGCAATGGAAGTTATTGACCCAAATCGTCGCTACCAAGATCGTGATAACTACAACTGGATTCGTGATGCAGAAGAAAATCAATTAGTAGTAGGCACACAAGCGCGAATTCTCTATCAAGATTGTATGGGACGAGTAAATATCGCTTTAAAATTTAACGAAATGGTACGAGAGGGAAAAATAGGCCCAGTAATGCTTGGTCGGGACCATCATGATGTGTCGGGAACAGACTCCCCATTTAGAGAAACTTCAAATATCAAGGACGGCAGTAATGTTTGTGCAGATATGGCAACTCAATGTTTTGCTGGGAATGCAGCACGAGGTATGACGCTGATTGCTTTGCATAACGGCGGCGGTGTAGGTATTGGAAAATCAATTAATGGCGGATTTGGTTTAGTTTTAGATGGGTCAAAAGAAACAGATGAAATCATCAAATCTGCGATTTCTTGGGACACAATGGGCGGAGTTGCACGCCGTAGCTGGGCAAGAAACGAGCATGCAATCGAAACCTCCATTGAATACAACAAGATGAATGCAGGTCAAGATCATATCACTATTCCTTACCTTTCCGAAGAAACAAAAGTAGCAAATGCAGTAGCCGAACTGTTTCGTTAAGTTCACTCTCTAATACTAAAAATAAACTCTATCAAAAAGGCATCTGGGAGAAAATTAAATTCCCAAATGCCTTTTTTGCTAAATTCAATTTAAAAAAAGACGATTGCAGTTGCTTTGCAATCGTCGGCTTATCTTTTTATCAATTATTTTTGGTGCAATTATGACACGAAGTAACCTGACTAATCCACTGATGTCACAGGTTTTTCTTTTTTATGCTTGATAGTCAATTGCATCTTCAATTGCTTTCCAAGCTTCATCTTTTCCTTTTTTCGTTACGGAAGAGAACAAAATAAATTGATCATTATGATCAAAATCCAGCGCCTTTTTGATTTCGCTCTCATGCTTGTTCCACTTTCCTCTTGGAATTTTGTCGGCTTTAGTTGCCACTACAATTACAGGAATATCATAATACTTTAGAAATTGGTACATTTGAATATCTTCTTGTGATGGTTTATGTCGAACATCGACTAAGGACACAACTGCTCGCAATTGTTCACGTGTCGTTAAATAGGTCTCAATCATTTTTCCCCATTTCGCACGTTCCGTTTTCGAAACTTTCGCATAACCATATCCAGGTACATCAACAAAGTGTAACGCATTTTCAATCAAATAAAAATTTAACGTTTGGGTCTTCCCCGGCTTACCTGAAGTTCTAGCTAAGTTTTTTCGATCAATCAGTGTGTTGATAAATGAAGATTTTCCAACATTTGATCGTCCTGCTAGCGCAATTTCTGGTAATTGCGTTTCAGGATATTGTTTCGGAGCAACCGCGCTGATTACGATATCAGCTTGATGAACTTTCATAATTTCTCTCCTTTAAAAAAAGGCTGAGACATAGCTTGAAAGTTATGTCCCAACCTCTTTCGCATTATCCAGCTTTTTTCTCTGTATCTTTATAAATAATTGTCGGTTTGCCCGTCAATTCAGCTGCTTCTTTGGTGATAATCACTTTCTCGATGTTTTCGTCTGAAGGAATGTCAAACATTACATCCATCATGATTTCCTCAATGATTGAACGCAAGCCACGAGCACCAGTATTACGTTCAATTGCTTTGTTAGCAATTGCTTGTAGTGCTTCTGGTTCGAATTCTAGTTCAGTATCATCTAAAGAAAGAAGTTTTTGGTATTGTTTAACTAACGCATTCTTAGGTTCTGTCAAAATACGAACTAAATCAGACGTTGTTAATTTTTCTAACGCTGCCATTACAGGTAAACGACCAATAAATTCTGGAATCAATCCAAATTTCAATAAATCTTCTGGAATAATGTGTTGCATCACACTTTCTTCATCAGAGATTTTTTGATTATTAGTACCAAAACCAATTGTTTTTTCGCCCATTCGGTTTTTCACAATCGTTTCGATTCCATCAAACGCACCGCCGACGATAAATAAGACATTCGTCGTGTCGATTTGGATAAATTCTTGATGCGGATGTTTACGTCCTCCTTGAGGTGGCACACTCGCAACTGTCCCTTCCAAAATTTTCAACAAGGCTTGTTGTACGCCTTCACCAGATACATCACGAGTAATCGAAACATTCTCGCTTTTACGCGCAATTTTATCAATTTCATCGATGTAAATGATTCCCTTTTCAGCACGTTCAACATTGTAATCAGCCGATTGTAATAGTTTTAATAAAATGTTTTCAACATCTTCTCCAACATAACCAGCTTCTGTTAAACTGGTTGCATCTGCGATAGCAAATGGCACATTCAATGTTTTAGCTAATGTTTGTGCAAGGAACGTTTTACCAGAACCCGTTGGACCAATTAAACAAATATTACTTTTCTGTAGTTCTACATCTTCTGAAGTATCGCTTGCTTGTTGATTGACACGTTTATAGTGATTATAAACCGCAACTGCTAATGATCGTTTTGCGCGATCTTGCCCAATCACATAATCATTTAAGACATCAAGAATTTCTTGAGGTTTAGGTACTTCAGTGAATTCACGTACTGCTTCTTCATAAAATTCTTCGTCAATTATTTCTTTACATAGGTCGATACATTCATTACAGATGTAGACCCCAGGACCTGCTACGATTTTTTTTACTTCTTCTTGGGTCTTGCCGCAAAAAGAACAACGCACGGTCTCATTACCACTTGGATTATCATACATGGTCTTCACCCCTTAGCTTGCAAAAAATGCAAGAAACTATCAGCGACTTTGCAGTCTTCAATTATCATAACATAAAACAAAAAAAAGCAAAAGCACTGAAAATCAGCCTTTTTGTAGCTTTTATTAAAAAAAGGAAAGCTGGGACATAATTTAAAAAACTAAATCAAGTCCCAGCCTTTCCAGTAAATTTTCACATTTTTGACCGATGGATCAAATCTGTTTCATCTTTAGTTATTACTTAGCTTCTGTTGCAGTTCCAGTAATCAAATCAATTGCTTTTTTCATTGTTACATCATGACTTAACATATCTTCAGTCAACACGCGTTTGATTTGTTCGATTGGCATATTGTAAGATTCAGCCAATTCGTTGATTTCTGCAGTGATTTCTTCTTCTGTTGCATCTAAGTTTTCAGCAGCAGCGATTGCTTCGATCACAAGGTTTGTTCTTGTACGCAAGTCAGCTTCGCCTTCAAATTGTTTATGCAAGTCTTCTTCTGTAGAACCAGTCAATTGGTAGTACATTTCAGGAGAGATTCCTTGACGTTGCATGTTGTTTAAGAATTCATCCATTGAACGGTGAACTTCGTCGTGAACCATTACGTGTGGTAATTCAACGATTTCAGCGTTATCAACAGCTAAACGAATAGCAGCTTCGTCTTTTGCGTCTTCAGCAGCTTTTTCTTTTGCTTCTGTTAATTCTTTACGAATTTTTTCTTTTAATTCTGCTAATGTTGACACTTCATCATCAACATCTTTTGCAAATTCATCGTCTAGTTCAGGAACTTCTTTTGATTTTACTTCGTGAACAGTTACTTTGAATGTTGCATCTTTACCAGCTAAGTCTTCTGCTTGGTATTCAGCAGGGAAAGTCACGTTTACATCTAAGCTGTCGCCTGATTTATGACCTACTAATTGTTCTTCGAATCCTGGGATAAATGAACCAGAACCTAATTCAAGTGAGTAGTTTTCACCTTTTCCGCCTTCAAATGCTTCGTCACCAACGAATCCTTCGAAATCGATTACGACAGTGTCGCCGTCTTTTGCAGCTTCATCTTCTTGGATAACTAATTCTGCTTGTGCATCTTGTTCTTGTTTAAGACGTGCATCAACATCAGCATCCGTTACTTCACGGTCTTGTTTTTCAACAACTAAATCTTTGTATTGACCTAATTTAACTTCTGGTTTCACAGTTACTTCAGCAGTGATTGTCCAGTCTTGGCCTTTTTCCATGCTTTCAACGTCGATTTTTGGTTGAGATACTGGATCAATTCCAGCTTCTTTTACAGCAGCTTCATAAGCTTCTGGTAATACAGCGTTCAATGCATCTTCATACAAAGCTTCTTCTCCGTACATACGGTTGAAGACTTGACGAGAAACTTTTCCTTTACGGAAACCAGGTACGTTTAAGTTTCCTTTAACTTTATTAAACGCAGCTGTTAGTCCTTTTTGGATTTCTGGTTGCGCAATCGTAAATGTTAAAACACCATCATTTGTGCCTTTTTTTTCAAATGTTGCAGTCATTTATTTCCCTCCGAGTTTTGAAATTCATTTTATACATCAAAAGCGTTTCATGCATACCATTAAATAGTACACTAACGCTTTAAAATTGTAAACATATTGAATAGTCTGAATCCTTGATTTTTACTAGTTTTTTTTCTTTTTTTTGACGATTTTTCATTCCTGTTCAAAGAAATTGTTGCATCAAATACAAGATTTTTTCTCGTTTGGCTAAAAACTTTTCTTCTTCCACTTCAGTGAAACCCATTTCTGTCGTTCCTTGATACACTTTAATCGTTTCCTCAAACCATTGCGTAGCTTCGCCAATATAAGTGTCAAAGATTGGGTACGTGATTGCCGCCTGCATCATGAATTCTTCCTTTAATCCCGCACTCAACAATGCGTCTTGATTTTCATAAGCTTGTGCTAACTTACTTAAACAGCGATAACTTTTTTGCTCGGCTGGTTTTGGTAACCCTTGTGGCACGACTTCAATCAGTTGCTCATCGATTGTTAAAAAAGCTACTGGTTTGCTTTCTCCAACTTGTACGAGAAGCTCTAAAAGTTTTGCACGCACAAATAAATGGATATCTGTACGAATCAATATTTTTTTCGTTGCTTGAATAAATTCATGATAGGGTAACTGCTCAAGTTCACTAATCAATGTTAATTGTTGCGTTGGCGACAGTTCAGCGATATTGGCTAATTTTTGATGCGTCTGACGTATTTTTTGCCTCGCTAATTGTCCTGAAAAATTTTCTGCTTGCTGGATTTTTTCAATCATTGCATGCTCAAAGTGCTCTGAAAAGTTAGTCGCTGCAATTAGTTTACGTGCATATAGCCAATCTTTTGCACCAATGAGTAAGTCAAAATAGAAAGTGGCAAATTCTTCTTGTTTCAGATATTCTGTTTCATGGATCACTGCTTGACTCAAAGCTTCTTGTTTTTCATCAAGCTCATACAAACAATAAACGAGTAAGCTGTTTGCTTCAAACGTTTGCTTTAATTCATACGCACGGGTAAATAATTCTTTTGCTTTTCCCAAATTCTGTTGCGCAAGCGCTTGTTGAGCGACACGCATTAAATTTTCATATTTTTCTGGAAAATCAACTGGTCCAACCATGTCACTCCTCCTAACCCTTTTCCATTTTAACAAAACAAAAAAAGCGTGACAATCAAAATCATAATCGTCATGAAAGAAAGAATTTTTGAAAAAAATTTTTTTGCTTTTTTGACGGCTTTTGCTTAAATTTTCAAAAATATTGCTTTTATCTCACCGTTTAATCATAGCCACTAATCAAAAAAAGAGGCTGGAACATCTTTTTGTTCCAGCCTCGCTTCGTTCGTACGATTTTCAATCAAAATAACAAATTTTAGAAATTAAGCATTTATTTCTTGATTAAACGCTTTGATCAAATTAACTGTTACAACACTGGTATTTGAGAAGTAGTCACCCAAATGCTGTTTTTTCTGACTAAATATTGTTGGAATATAGCCAATAAACAATAAAGGAAACTTCAAAATAAATCGGCAAGCCGCTTCACGTACGAGAACAGTTGACCAACTCAATTTCCTTTCATCAAAGCTGATGACCCGAATGCCGAAAATCATTTTTCCTAAGGTCTGACCATGATTTAATTTTGTCAATAAAACAAAGTAGCTTAAATAAATGACTAATCCTAACAAGCCATACACACTTAGGTAGGAATCATTGATTGACAACCACCCGAAATTACTTGCCACTCCAAGAGTTAAGCGTGTGATTGCACCAATACAGAGCAAATCAATTAAAAAGGCAAAGAAACGAATCCAAAATCCAGCGTAAAAATACGTTGGAAAGTCATTCAGTTCTTTCTTCTCTGTAGGAGTCTCTGTATATTGTTGCCATTCAGCTTGTTTTTCTTTGATTTGTTCTTCTGTCAATTCTTCTTTACGAAAAGAGTTCAGTACCTTTTGAGAAAATCCTTTATCTGGTCCAACAGCTGGTTGTGGATTTATTTTTGATTCATTTGCTGTAGCTGGTTGTTCATTTGTCGGTTGTTTTTCCGGAGTTTCTGCCATCTTATTCACCTCCGTAGTAATACATCGCTTTAGGAGATTCTGCCGTACCAAGGTTTTCTAAAACGGATAAAATTTGGCTTGTTTCAGAAACCTTGATTCCTTGGAATTCTGCAAACTTCGAGCCAAACCAAGTATTCGCAAACCCAGTGCCAGAAGTGCTATATTCGATCAACTGTGCATTTTCTAGTTTCTGGTCTTTTCTCATTGCTGCTAGTGCTTCATCTGGAAATGCTAATTCGTCAACCAGACCATTTTCCTTCGCTTGCACGCCGTCATAAATTCGACCATCAGCGATTTTTTTCACTTCTGCTTCTGGCATGTCGCGTCCTTCGCTGACTACCGAAACAAATCGACCATAAGCACTATCAATGTAGGCTTGTAAGATAGCTTGATCCTCTGCTGTTTCCGGACGAGTGCTTGATCCCATATCTTTTAGCGCACCACTTTTGACTGTCGTGTCTTCTACACCAAGTTTTTCTAATAAACCTGAATAGTTTAAACCAGACATGATTACACCGATTGATCCAGTAATTGTTTCTTCTGTCGCATAAATTTTATCTGCATTAGCTGAAATATAGTATCCACCACTTGCGGCCATGCTTGTCATGCTAACATATAAAGGAATTTTGCGTTCGGTTTGGATTTTCTTTAGTTCTTTCGCAATTTCTGCACTTTCGTAAACGCCTCCTCCTGGAGAATTCACTTCTAAGAAAACGCCTTTAACCGTATCATCTTCTTCAATTTCTTTTAACTGTTTCATAAAACTGGCATGGTCGTAGCCTTCTGACGCGAAAATACCGGAAGAGCCACCACCTTGAATCGTTCCATCAACAGTTAATTTAACGATTTGCTCTGATTCATCACCCGGTTCAAGGACGTTTGCTGACAACTCATCTTCTCCATATAGTAATCGATTAAAACTATCTAACTGGATTTCATCACTTACAGGTCGTGTCATACCTGAAGCTACCATTGATACCACTAACAACCCTGTAGCAATTGCCACAGCAATCCATCTTTTTTTATTCATCTTTTTCTCCTTACTTTACAAGTTTAATATAGATTTTTAATTACGATTACTGTTTCTGTTGCTTCTTCTGCATTCATTTTTTCCGCTTTTTCTTCTAATGCGTAACCCGCAAATGCTTCATTCGTCAACTCATCATGAACAACAAACTTTTGTGCTTTTGCTACAGCTACCGCATCTGGCGCTAGCTCTTGGATACTGTCCCAACCAGTATCCAAGAAAATTTTTGTTTCATCTGTTACATCCGGCATCTCTTCTAGTGCCTTCAGTTGTTTTTTTAACTCACCCAACGTAAGAATTTCTATTTTGGCTTCCATCTTTTCCTCCTACAATTTAGACATTTATGATTGTTTCCATTGTACCGAACTACTGGAAAAGATGATAGTCAATTTTCGATAAAATTCTGGCAGTTCCTTCTCCAAAAATACATTTTAGATATATACCAATTTAACAAAAAAAGATTTTTATTGACAAATATGCCCAATAAAAGTTATTATTTTAAATGTTTCCAAAACTTTTTTGAAAAAGGAGAATAGTAGACCATTAAGGATAGCGCCAGATCTGGGTAACCAGATGACGAGGAAAGGGTTTATCGAAAGTTTCGGCGGGTGACCCTAGGGAGCTGCACTCTACAGAGTATGAAAAAAACGATTTGTGAGAATCGAACAAAAACATACTCATGCAGTTGGAAACATCAGACAAATTTATTGAAGAAAGTAGGATGTTTTTTTATGTGCGGAATTGTTGGAATGATTGGATTAGAAAATGTAACTCCTGGATTAGTAAACGGATTAGAAAAGTTAGAATATCGCGGCTATGACTCCGCCGGTATTTTTGTTGCAAATGACTCTACTAATTATTTGATTAAGTCACAAGGACGAATCCAAAATTTAAAGGATCGCTTAACGCCAGAAGTTGTTGGAACAATTGGCATTGGTCATACACGTTGGGCAACTCATGGAATACCTTCAGAGAAAAACGCCCATCCCCATACATCACAAAGTGGTCGTTTTGTTTTAGTTCACAATGGTGTGATCGAAAATTTTGAAGAACTAAAAGAAACTTATTTAGCTGACCATACATTGATTGGCGAAACAGATACAGAAATCATTGCACATTTAATTGAAGTATTTGCTAATAATGGATTGTCCACTAAAGAAGCCTTCTTAAAGACACTTCAGCTAACAAAAGGTTCTTATGCGTTTGGTTTAGTGGATCGCACAACTCCTGATGTCATCTATGTTGCCAAAAATAAAAGCCCTCTATTGATTGGGTTAGGCAACGGCTTTAACGTGATTGCCAGTGATGCAATGGCAATGCTAGCCCAAACAAAAACGTTTGTTGAAATCGAAGACCAAGAAATGGTTCTCATCACGGCAGATGACGTAACCATTCAAAATTTTCAAGGAGATGTCATCACTCGTGAGTCTTTTGAAGCACAAGTTGACGCTTCTGACATCGAAAAAGGAACCTATCCTTATTACATGCTCAAAGAAATTGATGAACAGCCAATCATCATGCGTAAAATTGCGCAAACTTATGTAACAGCTGAGAATCAGATTGCACTTGATCAAGAATTAGTAACAACACTCGCGGTCAGTGACCGCATTTATATCGTTGCTTGTGGTACCAGTTACCACGCAGGTCTTGCTGGAAAACAAGCTTTAGAAACATTGACAGGAATCCCGGTTGAAGTCCATTTAGCAAGTGAATTTGGTTACCATATGCCTTTGCTTTCTAAAAAACCATTTTTCATTTTTCTTAGTCAAAGTGGCGAGACCGCTGACAGTCGACAAGTATTAGTGAAAATCAATCAACTTGGGCTTCCTTCATTAACAATTACGAATGTAGCTGGATCTACGTTATCAAGAGAAGCTTCTTTCACTGTTTTATTACATGCTGGGCCAGAAATTGCTGTTGCTTCAACGAAAGCTTATACTGCTCAAATCGCTGTTTTAACATTATTAGCAAAAGCTGTCGGCGATCAAAACAAGAACATGCTTTCTTTGGATTTTGACGTAGCCCATGAACTAAGTTTAGCAGCAACTGCTATGGAAACGATCATCACTCAGAAAGAATATTTAGAACAGCTAGCTACTGCCTACTTGAATGATACGCGAAACGCTTTTTATATTGGACGTGGCTCTGACTATTACGTTTCTCTTGAGGCAGCTTTGAAATTAAAAGAAATCAGCTACATCCAAGCAGAAGGTTTTGCTGCCGGAGAATTAAAACACGGAACGATTGCCTTAATCGAAGAAGGCACCCCAGTAATTGGGATTATTAGTGATCCTATCACTGGTGCTCACACTCGCGGAAATTTAAAAGAAGTTGAAAGCCGTGGTGCAAACACGTTAGTCATTTCAACAGAAGCGTTAGCAAAAGAAAATGATCAGTTGGTTTTACCAACCGTTCATCCGTTCTTCACGCCATTAACGACTGTTGTCCCTACTCAATTACTTGCTTACTATGCGACTTTGTTACGCGGGTTCGACGTTGACAAGCCACGTAACTTAGCAAAATCTGTAACCGTTGAATAAAATATTCTAATTCTAGTCTTCCCCAATCAATTCAAAAAAGAAGTAGCCGTGAATTTTTCACGGCTACTTCTTTTTAATACACATGTACAAACCGAAAGACCATTTTGCGCATGGAATTTTATTTTTGGGCAGGAGTTTAGCAAGAAAAAGAGCCAAAGCAAAAATCCGCTTTAGCTCTTTATTTAATTAGTCAATACCAATTTCCGCTTTTACGACTGCAGCAATTTTATCAACATAATAATTTACTTTTTCATCCGTTGGTGCTTCTGCCATGACACGTAACAATGGTTCTGTTCCTGAAGGGCGAACTAAGATACGACCTTCCCCATTCATTTCAGCTTCTGCTTCATCAATAACTGCTTTGATTGCAGGAACATCCATTGCTCCATTTTTATCGCTGACACGAATATTCACTAATTTTTGTGGATAAATCGTTACTTCACTAGCAAGTTCTGATAATTTTTTGCCTGTTTGTTTCATGATATTCAACAATTGAATACCAGATAACATTCCATCACCAGTTGTATTGAAATCTAGGAAAATCATGTGACCCGATTGTTCCCCACCAAAGTTATAATCATTTTTACGCATTTCTTCCACTACGTAACGATCGCCAACTTGAGTAATCACATCTTTCAAACCGATTCCTTCAACCGCTTTGTGGAAACCTAAGTTACTCATAACCGTTGTTACGATTGTATCTTTTTTCAAGCGATTTTTTTCTGCTAAGTATTTTGCACAGATAAACATGATTTTATCACCATCAACAATATTTCCTAGTTCATCAACCGCAATGATTCGGTCACCATCGCCATCAAAAGCTAAACCAACATCTGCTCCTTTTTCAACAACCATCTCAGCTAATTTTTCTGGATGTGTTGAGCCAACGCCATCGTTGATATTCAAGCCATCTGGTTTTGTTCCCATTGTGTAGAAATCGGTTTCCAAGTCTGCAAACAAACGATTGACAGAAGTTGCTGTTGCACCATTTGCTGCATCAACACAAACTGTTAGCCCAGACAAATCACCATTGATTGTTTGAACTAAAAATTGTGAATACTTCAATAATCCTTCTGGAAATTCTTCGACAGTTCCTAATCCCTCAGCAGAAGGTCTTGGTAGCTCATCAGTTGGTGCATCAAGCAATGCTTCGATTTCTAATTCTTGGTCATCCACCAATTTGAATCCATCTGCTCCAAAGAATTTGATTCCATTATCTTGTGCAGGATTGTGCGATGCAGAAATCATTACTCCAGCACTCGCTTTTTGTAAACGAGTCAAGTAAGCTACACCTGGTGTTGAGATAACGCCTAATTGAAAGACTTCGATCCCTACTGATAACAACCCTGCAACTAATGCAGATTCAAGCATTTGGCCAGAAATACGAGTATCACGACCAACTAAAACTCGAGGACGTTTCCCTTCAACTTCATGTTGACTTAAAACATAGCCTCCATAACGCCCTAATTTAAATGCTAATTCTGGTGTTAACTCTTTATTTGCTTCTCCACGGACACCGTCCGTTCCAAAATATTTACCCATAACGATTAACTTGCTCCTTTAACTTCATTTTCTAAGAAATTTTCCCATTCAATTGTTCGGTTTCATCCATTAGTTTTGAGTTGAATCAACTGTCTCGTTTATCGATTCTTCAGTACTCGTAGCTTGTGTATCTGAACTTGAAGACGAATTTGAAGTTGATGGTGTTGTCGTTCTCCTTGTATCCGTTCCAGATTGTGTTGTTGACGTACGATCTGCACTGCTTTCTGAACGTGAAGATGAACTTCTGTTGGTCGTCTCTTCTAACACCGGTGTGATTTCGACACTCACTTTTTTCGGTGAAACACTTAGCCCATCACTGACCGGAATCTCATACTCTCTCGTCAAACGATGTGTAATCCCTGACACGTCGATTGGAACGATGATACTATCTCCCAGTTGTTCCAATAACTCACTGGTTCCCGTTACTTCTGCTTCCAGTTTTGAAAAATTAAAGTCATAGCTTTTCACACCATCTGCACGAACACCTTGCTGTGTTCCATAAAGACGAACCGTTTTTGTCGGTTTGATTGCATCTGCTTGTACTCTTACATGCACTGGATCAGCAATGATGCTCAACGCTTCTCCCGCGCTATTTAAAGCTTGCACAGCTACATTACTATTGATACCATCATCTGTCACGTCCGACGCATTGACTTCAGCAACCACTTGGTTGATTTCCGCTAATGTTTTATCACCTGTCGTAATCGACACTTTTTTTGGTGTTTCTGAAACAGTGTCTAATTGATAACCAGATGGTGTCGTTTCAGATGGCAAGATTGTCGTTACTTCAAAATCTTTTTCCACCCGTTTTTCGATTGTCACCGTGATTGTGGTTGGTTCAACTTTCGCATTCACTGCACTACTAAGATTTCTGACTCTTAGTGAAACTTCATGGGTTCCTTCGCTCAACTTAGTTAAATCTGCACTTAAACGGAACGTTCGCGTATCAATATTTGATTCCGCATTTAGCTGAACACGATTAGCGCTAGTAAGTTTCACTTTTGCCGTACTTACAAATCCATGAATATAATATTTTTCAGAATCATAAGATAACTGAATTGGCACATCACTCACAGTTTGTGTATACGATTCAGAACCAGATAAGACACTTTGAGTTGATTGATTGTTTGCATTGAAATACAAAACGATACTAAACATTAAAGCAATAAACCCATAGAAAATACTGGTCCTTTTTTCTTTTGAGATCATTTACGACCCCCTCCCTTAGTCATGCCATCTAGGAAGGATTGAAGAACATTTTTTCTGTTCTTTGTTTTTTCATCTGCAATCAATTCACGACGCAAGATTGCTAAATATTCTTCTTGAGATAGACCAGTAATCAATTCGTTATCTAAAGTGATACTGACATCTCCTGTTTCTTCAGAGACAACGATCGTAATCGCATCACTGACTTCACTGATACCGACAGCTGCGCGGTGACGAGTCCCAAACTCTTTCGGGATCAACATACTTTCAGATAAAGGCAAATATGCGCTGGCCACTGCAATTTTACCGTCTTTTACAATAACGGCCCCATCATGAAGTGGCGTATTTGGAATGAAGATATTAATCAGTAATTCCCCCGTAATATCTGCATCTAACGCAATTCCAGTTTCAATATACTCATCTAATCCTGTATGACGTTCGATTGTGACCAATGCACCAATTTTTCGCTTGGACATATATTGGATCGCTTTATCGAATGACAAAATCATTTTTTCATCTTCTTGCTGTTCACTCTTCGTTTGCTTAAATAGTGAACTTCTTCCAAGATGCTCCAACCCGCGACGAATTTCAGGTTGGAAAATGACAACTGCTGCGATAACACCATAGGTAATGACTTGATTCATCAACCAGGATAGCGTATGAAGTCCAATTATTTCTGCTAAAATTCGAATCACGATAAAAATCGCAACCCCTTTTAGTAATTGAATGGCCTTCGTTCCTCTTAGCAGCTGGATCAGTTTGTACACCAAGTACCAGACAACCAGAATATCAAGTATGTTCACAAAAAAGTTTAGCGATAAAAAATCACCGGAAAGCATTTGCTGCCAATAATTCAAATTAAAAAGTTCCCCGATTTGAAATGACATAAAAAGCCTCTCTTCTCTTTTGAGATTTCTTTCCCATTATATCATATGTTTATTCTTTAAAGAGTTTTCTGCTTCGTTTTTCCAGATAAAATCACAATTTTTTCAAGAAAGTTACAATTTCTTTTTTCGTCAAAAAAAGACTTACTAAATTTTCACCTTCAAGGCGTCATTAGCAAGTCTTTCTTTTCATTATTCTTGTTCTTTACGACGTTTTGCACGTTCTTCACGTCGTTTTGCTCGTCGTTCTTGTGCTTCAAGATCAACAGGTCTTTCTTTTTTAACACGCTTCTCTTTTTGCTCTTTCTCAGGCGTATTTGAAGCGGGTTCAGGTTCTAACTTCGCTTTGATTTTTTCGAGTTCACCAGACATCGACGCATAACTATAAAAGCGATTTTTTGCATCATGCACAGTTTTTTCAAATAGGTCTTTAGCCATTAACGGATTTGTATTTTCTAATGAAGAAAAACGAACTTGTTTACGCATAAATTCTGCCATCGTTGAAAAATCTGGCTTTTTATAGTCCAATGTCATTGGATTTTTTCCCTTTTCGAGTAAAGTCGGATTATAGCGATACAGTGACCAATAACCTGAAGATACAGCTTCTTTTGCTTCCTTGATTGATTCTTTCATCCCACCAAATAAGCCATGAGTGATACATGGTGTATAGGCAATAATCAGAGATGGACCAGGGAATTTTTCGGCTTCTTCAAATGCTTTGATTGTTTGCATTTGGTTTGCACCCGACGCGATTTGCGCAACGTAAACATGATTATAAGTCATCGCCATTTTGCCTAAGTCTTTTTTCGCTGCATATTTCCCACTGGCAGCAAATTTAGCAATCGCTGAAGCTGGTGTTGCTTTCGATGTTTGTCCACCGGTGTTGGAATAAACTTCATTGTCCAAAACCAAAATGTTGACATCTGCGCCACTGGCAATCACATGATCGATACCACCAAAACCAATATCGTATGCCCAACCATCGCCACCAATCATCCATTGGCTATTTTTTACAAATAAATCTTTTTCGCGATAAATCATTGCTAATTCTGGAACAGCTTCAAGTTCTGCTTCTATCGCGGCTTGAAGTTTTGCTGCCCGTTGTTGTGTGCCTTCACTATCAAACAAATGATTCAACCAATCTTCCATCAATAAACGTAATTCTGAAGAAACTTTTGGTAGCACTCCACTCATCGACTTCGCTAAAGCTTCACGTCTTGTTTGTGCAGCCAGTAACATCCCATAGCCAAACTCGGCATTATCTTCTAATAATGAATTTGACCAAGCTGGGCCTTGTCCACATTCATTTGTCGTATATGGTGAAGCAGGTGATGCTCCTCCCCAAATGGAAGAACAACCAGTTGCGTTAGCAATCATCATTCGATCCCCAAACATTTGAGTCAATAATTTCACATAAGGTGTTTCACCGCAACCAGAACAAGCACCTGAGAATTCTAATAATGGTTGATTGAACTGAGTTGATAACACAGTGTTTTTTCCTTTAACCGGGTTTTCTTTTTGACGTAATGTCATGGCAAACGCCCAATTCACTGCTTGTTCTTTTTGTTCTTCGTAAGGTTTCATTACTAACGCTTTTCCTTTTGCAGGACAAGCTTCCACACATAGTCCACAGCCTGTACAATCTTCCACAGAAACTTGGATTCGGTATTTCTGGCCATCAGCGCCTCGCATTTCACGAACGATGAACCCTTCTGGTGCTTCTTCCATCTCCTCTTCATCTGCCAAAAATGGGCGAATTGCTGCGTGCGGGCAAACAAAGGCACATTCATTACACATCGTGCAACGGTCACTGATCCATTCAGGCACCTCAAGCGCGACACCACGTTTTTCAACAGCACCTGTCCCAACAGGCATTTCGCCTGCTGTCATTCCATTTCTTACTAATGTTCTCACCGACAATTCATTGCCCTCTTGTGCGTTCACAGGTACGAGAATTTCTTCTACATAACTTGACTGTTTACGAGCGGCTTTTTGCGGTACTTCAAGCGTTTTCCAACTTTCTGGAACATCCACTTTGTGAAGAAGCTCCACTGTTCGATCAATAGCTTGTGTATTCTTTTCAACGATCGTCATTGATTTATGCCCATAACTTTTCAGCGCTTCTTCTTTTAAAATTGGCAAGACTTCTTCAAACTCAATAATATTAGCTAATTTAAAAAAGGCCGTTTCCATTGCTGTATTGATTCGCCGACCAAGTCCTACTTCTTGTGCAAGTTTCATTGCATTGATTGTATAAAACTGGATGTCATTTTGTGCTAAATATTTTTTTAATTTCGTTGGTAAATGTGTTTCAAGTTGCTCATCGCTCCAGATTGTATTCAATAGGAATGTTCCGCCAGGTTTCAATCCTTTAACCAAATCATAACTATGCAAGTAAGCTGGCGTATGGCATGCAATGAAATCAGCATGTTCAACTAGATAAGTCGAACGGATCGGCGTTTCACCAAAACGAAGATGCGAGACGGTCAAGCCACCTGATTTTTTTGAATCATAATGAAAATACCCCTGTGCATACTTATTCGTATGATCGCCAATGATTTTTATCGCAGATTTATTCGCACCAACTGTTCCATCTGAGCCAAATCCCCAGAATTTTGCTTGATAAGTTGTTGGGTTCGTTAAATCAAGTGTCTCACGTTTTTCAAGTGAAGTATACGTAACATCATCAACAATTCCGATTGTAAAGCGCGTTTTCATTTGCGCTTTTTCTTTTTTTAATTCATCAAAGACGGTCACGATTTGATCAGGCGTAACATCTTTTGAACCCAAACCATATCGTCCACCAATAATTGTTGGACGTATTTCTGCGTCATACATTACGCTTTGAACGTCTAATAGTAATGGTTCTCCACCAGCTCCTGGTTCTTTGCTTCGATCAAGAACCGCAATTGATTTAACCGTACTTGGTAATTTTTCTAGCAAGTTTTTAACTGGGAATGGTCGATATAAATGAATATTCAAAAAGCCAACCTTACGACCATTTTTATTTAAATATTCGACTGTCTGTTCAATCGTCTGTGCAACAGATCCCATGGAAATAATGATTTCTTCTGCATCTTCTGCACCATGATACGTAACCAAATCATAATTAGTATTTCTCAACTGATTAATTTCTTGCATATATTTTTGAACGATTTCTGGAAGTTTATCATAATATTGGTTAATCGTTTCTCTTTGTTGAAAATGGATATCAGGATTTTGATTCGTTCCACTAACGGTTGGATGATTCGGGTTCATTGCCCTTTGACGGAATTTTGCTAATTTTTCTTGATTAATCAATGGCGCTAATTCATCATATTCCAACACTTCGATTTTTTGAATTTCATGACTCGTTCGAAAGCCATCAAAAAAATTCATAAAAGGAATTTCTGCTTCAATCGAGGCTAAGTGTGCGACTGGAGCTAAGTCCATTACTTCTTGGACACTACTTTCTGATAGCATCGCAAATCCCGTTTGTCTAGCGGCCATGACATCCCCATGATCGCCAAAAATATTTAAAGCATTAGTTGTCACTGCTCGACTTGCCACATGAAAAACGCTTGGCAATAATTCACCTGCTATTTTGTACATGTTTGGAATCATCAATAACAATCCTTGTGATGCTGTATAAGTAGTCGTCAAAGCACCTGTTTTTAAGGAGCCATGAACCACGCCAGCAGCGCCGGCTTCTGATTGCATTTCGACAACTTTAACTGGTTGACCAAATATATTTTTCTTTCCTGCTGCCGACCATTGATCGACTAATTCTGCCATTGTTGAACTTGGTGTAATTGGATAGATAGCAGCTAACTCGGTAAACGCATAGGAAATATATGCTGCGGCTGTGTTCCCATCCATGGTTTTCATTTTTCGCATTTATCATCATCCTTGTTCAGTTTCTCTCGAGTAATCTGCTTCATTATACCGTAAACTTGAGGGGAATAAAAATAAATTTCGAGCATTTATTCACATACTTTCATAAAACACTCTTTTAATAAGAAATATTTTGTGAAATCCTCCGAAAACAAAACGCTATCTTTTTTTATTTTGAATCGGTAAAATGTATTTGGAGGTGTTTCTATGGATATTTCAGTCATTGATGCAACAAAAACAAACGAAACAACAGGAATTTACTACGGAGATACAGCAGCGCCACAAACAACGATTGAGTTTCTCAATCTTGCTTGTCCTTATTGTAAAAAATGGTTTGAAGAATCTTTTTTGACACTTGACTCATTTGTACAAGAAGGAAAAGTCAATCGTCTAATTAAACTCTTTGATAAAGAAAAAGAAAGTTTACAACGCGGTAATGTCATGCATCATCACATTACTGCTAACGACGGCAAAAAAGCTTTAGCAGAAATCAAACAGATTTTTGAGATGCAAGACCAATGGAAAGAACTTTCTTTAGAAGAAGTTGCGCAATACGCAACGCAAGAATTAGGATTGACTTATCAACCAGATATGGAAATGGCAAAAGCAATCATTGACGAAGCAAATGCTGCGCATATTCAATTCGTCCCAACGATTATACTCGATCAAACTATTTTTGACGAAAGCATCACGTTAGACGAATTAACTTCTTTAATCAACTAATAAAAAAGGTGAACCAAAACGAATTCCGTCTTGGTTCACCTTTTTTATTAACAGTGATTCGCTCAATCAATGCGCTAATTGAGTCAATCACACAGCTTCTTCTCTTAGCTTCTCAGCAAAATCATTGATCTTTCGTATTCGATGATTGATGCCCGATTTTGAGATTGCTCCTGATGGAATCATCTCACCTAATTCTTTCAAACTGACTTCTGGATGTTGCAACCTTAATTCAGCAATTTCTTGCAGTTTTTCTGGTAGAGCATGTAAACCAACTCTTGCTTCAATGAATTCAATATTTTCAATCTGTTTAGATGCCGCATCAATCGTCTTATTTAAATTCGCCGTTTCACAATTAACCAAACGATTAACCGAGTTTCTCATGTCACGAACGATACGAACATCTTCAAAACGCAACATCGAATTTGTCGCACCAATCAACGTTAAAAAGTCAGCAATTTTTTCTGCTCCTTTTAAGTAGGAAATATAGCCATTACGTCTTTCAAGTGTTCGTGCATGCAAGCCATAGTAATTCAGCATGTCACAAATGTCTTGATTATGTTGTTCATAAATGGAAAAAATTTCCAAATGATAACGACTTGTCTCTGGATTGTTCACAGATCCAGATGCCATAAATGCACCACGTAAGTAAGAACGCATTTTCTGTGCATTTCCCATGATTTCATCAGATACATGACCATTAAACATCAAGCCATCCATAATATCTAAGTCCATCAATACGTTTTTTGTCCCCTGCTTCAAGCGAACGATATAGACATTATTCTTTTTTAATTTCATTTTTTTTCGAACAAGTAACTCACTTCGAACATTATAATGATCTTTTAAAAGAGAATAGATACGTCGGGCAATCGCAGCATTTTCTGTCTGAACATTTAAAATGAACTGCTGATTGACAATGCCTAAAGAGCCGTTCATTCGCAACAAAGCAGCAAGTTCTGCTTTTGCATGTTCACGATGAACTTCCAAACCAGTCAACTCTTTTTTTACATCAGATGCAAATGACATTCTATTCTCCTCCTTTCTTTCACAATCCTAATTTAATATTTCGATCCAAAAACTAACCGAAAAAGTTCTTCAACGACTTTTTCGCCGTCATGGAACACGCCACCATTTTTCAACTCCAAGAAATCAGTTGAAATAACGCGACAACCTTCATTTCTAAGCCCGTTGAAATCATGCTGAACCTGAACAAGGTATTCATCATAGATTTCAGGATCCATGTAATCTTCTGGTACCTTTTCTGTATTCACCAACACCGTATCAATAAATTTCTCCTGTAAGTGTTCGTGCAACACACGTATGTGATCCGCATCAGTGAAATGTTCCGTTTCACCTTTTTGCGTCATGATATTACAGATGTAAACAACTTCTGCTTTTGTTTTAACGATTGCTTCGCCGATTTCAGGAATAACTAAGTTGGGCAAGATACTCGTAAACAAACTTCCCGGACCAAGTACAACCATATCTGCTTCCGCAATAGCGTTCACAACTTTACGCGCTGCTTTTGCTACTTGATCGTCCGTCGTATTTCGCACAAAGACATGGTCAATCGTTTTACGATCTAACGCAATTTTTGATTCACCAACAGCTGTTGTTCCATCTTTAAATACAGCATGGAGCGTTAAAGGTGTTTCAGACGATGGATAAATATGCCCATCTACGTGCATCATTTTCGACAATAACTGAATCGCATCGTACGTACTACCTCTCATTTCTGAAACAGCCGCAATAATCAAGTTACCAATACTATGATTAGCTAAGAATTGATCCTCTTTCTTAAAACGATATTGAAAAATATCTTCATAAAACTGAGGCATATCAGAAAGTGCCACCAATACGTTTCGCAAATCACCAGGTGGTGCCATTGAAATTGATTCCCGAATTGCACCACTACTTCCTCCATCATCCGCCACTGTTACAATGGCCGTTAAGTCTGCGCCTTGATTTCGTAAACTTTTCAAGATAACTGGGAGACCCGTTCCACCCCCGACTACCACAATTTTTGGTTTTCTAATTCGATAGGTCTTCATATTCAAGAGCGATTCACCGTCTCTTTCCGCTTATCTTTGTCACGGTGCGTAACATTCACTTTATAATTTTCACTCAACGCTTTTGATAAACGTTCTGTTAAAGCAACTGAACGATGTTGTCCGCCGGTACAACCAATTGCAACAGTCAAGCTGCTCTTTCCTTCTTTGACATATCCCGGCAAAACAGTCTCCAATAAATGAAGAAATTGACTATAAAAATCCTCTGTTTCAGTAAACGACATCACATAATCATAAACGGGTTGATCCATTCCAGTTAACGGACGTAACTCTGGAATGTAATGAGGATTTGGTAAAAAACGCACATCCATCACAATATCTGAATCAATCGGTAACCCGTATTTGAATCCAAAAGAAACAAATTCAATTCGGAAGCCTTGATCTTCTTGCGTTTTGAATGTAGCAATGATTTTTTCTCTTAATTGGCGTGGCGTCATCGTTGTCGTATCGATAACAACGGATGCTTGCACCTTTAATTCATTTAAAATTGCACGTTCTTTACGGATTCCTTCAGTTACTAGGCCATCCATTGCCATCGGATGGGTACGACGAGTTTCTTTGTAGCGGGCTACTAATTCTTCATCTGAAGCATCTAAGAACAGAATCGAAGTATCAATGAAATCCGTATTGACAATTTCAATCAACATTTTTTGAATTTCTTCAAAGAATGAACGAGAACGTAAATCGACACCTAATGCCATTTTTGTTACCTTTCCAGATTCTTTGATTAGTTCCCAAAATTTAGGAATCAATCTTGGAGGCATGTTATCAATACAAAAGTATCCCATGTCCTCAAAACTTTGTATCGCCACAGTTTTTCCTGCGCCGCTCATTCCTGTAATAATTACGAGTTGTAAATTTTCAGCCATCTTCTCGAACCCCTCTCTAATTGTCATTTAAATTATATCATTCCGGGCGTATCATCGCTAGCTATATCTTTCCTATTTATGGAATTTTCATGGAAAAATAACCTGTTGTTACAAAAAACTTGGACCAAATACCACAAATGATGATACTTGCTCCAAGTTTTTCTATCGTTAACGATTCAATTAATTGTCGCTACTATTTAGCATTAGAAGATTGTTCCCGAAATTTTTCTGCTAGCTCAATTGTTCGATCAGCCAAAATTGATTGTGCATCAATCACTGGGTACGTATTATCAGAAGCAAATTCTTGCATCAATGATAATTCGGTACAACCCAAAATGATTTTTTCACAGTTTAGTTGTCCGAGCGCTTCCTCTAAAATTTCATAGTACAAAGCTTCATTTAAATAGTCTGATTCTTTGATATCATGATAAATCAAATGATTGATTTTCGCTTGTAGTTTGTCATCAGGAGTCACTACGTCAAAGCCTAATTGTCTCACTTCACGCTCATAAATTCCTGCCTTCATGCTACCTTCTGTCCCTAAGATAGCTACTGAACCAGTCGTTTGTTGACGAACTAACTCGTTGGCTGCTTCTCTTGGCATATGCAAGATTGGGATATTTGTTGCTGCTTGTAGCTCATCAAAAAAATAATGTGCTGTATTACAAGTCAATACGATAAAGTTTGGCTGTAGTAGGTTTTGCTTTTCAATATCATCCAGCAAATAAGGAATTGGATTTTCCTTCTCACGATCTAAAATATAAGCAGTTCGATCCGGTACCGTTGCATGATTGAACAATACATAGTTTAGATATTCTTGGTCCCTAGTTGCATTCGTGCGGTGATTGATCAAGCGGACAAAACTCTCCGTTGCCATTGTTCCCATACCGCCCAAAATACTGAAAAAATTCTCCATGACTAGCCTTCTTTCACATGAAAATATTTTTTGAATCGAGGAATATAGTTATGGAACATATATTTCATTAGTACCCATCGTTTCAATGAACGATCGCCATCATAAAATACAGTTGTACCAAAACGTTTTTCCTGAATCATTTTTTCTGCAATTTTTTTATCTTCGTTCTCTCTAGCATATGTTAAAAAGATTTTTTTAGGTACGCCCAGCCATAGTTTTGCGTCTGCGGAATCTTTCGTACCATAAATAGTTTCTGTAAATGGTTCATGGAATACTCTGTCTTCTGTAACGAAGCGCGCTAAATTTAGCCCATTCAACGTAACAAAGAAGCTACTACGTCCTTGGCGTAAGTTGATTTCAAATAATTTGTATTCCCCATCGCGTGGATCATATTTCATATCAAAATTCGCAAAACCAGTATACTCGATTGTTTCCAAAAATTTCTTGATTGTCTGGTAAATTTTTTCATTGTAATCAGGCATGATTACGACATAATTACCGATTGATGCAGGTGTTGGATCTTCCAAAAGTGGATGTCCCAAACACATCATCCGAACCTGATGATTTTCATCAACATAGGCATTTAACACGCGCATATTGCTGTCATCTCCAGGAATAAAATCTTGAACAATCATTTCACTTGTATATCCGGCTTCGTAAATTCGTCCTAAAATCAAGTCAAATTCTTCACGATTATCGATAATAAATGCTTTTTTTCGTCCTTCAAATTGAATAGAAAGATACTCTACACTATTTGCTGGTTTTAACGCTACTGGAAACTCAAATGGCAAGTCTTGTTCCAAGCGGCCATTCACTAACATTGGTTCTCTAACAATCAATGTTTTGGGATAAGGAAGTTGATATTCTTCGCAAACTTCATAAAAGCTTACTTTATTAATTAATCGTTCGAATAATGAATAATCAATATACGGACAAATAAAGTATGCTGAAAGTTCTTCTTTATGTTGAGAAATCAACTCTGCATATCCATCTCCACAAGCAATCAACAAATATTTTTTACTTTGATCTGAATATTTTTCTTTTGCCAAGCGTAGCATCGTTTCAATAAAAACTGGATCCTTATCAAAACCTGGAATTACTTCGACACTCACGATGTTGCTGTAACGAGTTGGCGCAAGTTGGTTTGAAGCATATGCTTGACACACTACTTTACCATAAGCTTCATTAAATGAACGTGCCATACCATAGACGTTCATATCACTTCCTAATAATATAGGAACAAATTCTTCATTTACATTACTATTCATCACAATCTCTCACTTACTCATTAATCTACTGATTCTTTATTTAACTACACAAGGAATATCATACCATAAAGAAAAAAGCAATCAAAGGAAACTCCTCCGATTGCTCAATTCTTTTTTGAACGGATTGAACTTATAGGAAGTTTTTATCTATACCAATTCAGTGTAGAAAGAACTACCTTGTAATGTATTTTAGAAGATGCTATCTAAAAAAACAAGTGTTTTATCATCTTTTAAAGTTTTTTTAACCATATCACCATTTTTTAATTTTTAGACCTTTTCATTCATCACTTTTTCTAGGTATCGTCCAGTATAACTCTCTTTTACTTGGACAATATCTTCTGGTGTTCCAGTGGCTAAAATCGTTCCGCCACCATCACCACCTTCTGGTCCCAAATCAATGATGTAATCTGCCGTTTTGATGACATCTAAGTTATGCTCAATCACTAATACTGTATTTCCTGCATCCACTAGACGTTGCAAAACATCTAGTAAACGTGCAATATCATCTGCATGTAGTCCAGTCGTTGGCTCATCAAGAATATAAAAATTCTTTCCGTTAGATATTTTATGCAGCTCACTGGCTAACTTCATCCGTTGTGCTTCCCCACCGGATAATGTTGTTGCCGGTTGCCCCATTGTAATATAACCCAAACCAACATCCACGATTGTCTTTAATTTACGATGAATCTTAGGAATATGTTGGAAGAATTCTACAGCATCTTCAACAGTCATTTCTAAAATATCAGCAATGTTTTTCCCTTTATAACGTACTTCCAATGTTTCAGAATTGTATCGTTTTCCATGACAAACTTCACAAGGAACATAGACATCCGGTAAGAAGTGCATCTCGATTTTGATGATTCCGTCACCCCGACAAGCTTCACATCGGCCACCTTTTACGTTAAAACTAAAGCGCCCTTTTTTATAGCCACGCATTTTGGCTTCGTTTGTTTGTGCAAAAAGATCACGAACATCGTCAAAGACACTTGTATAGGTTGCTGGATTACTTCTTGGTGTCCGACCAATCGGGCTTTGATCGATATCAATGATTTTTTCAATCGTTTCATAGCCAGAAATCGTTTTGAATTTACCCGGTTTAGCTGAATTTCGATTTAATTTTTGTGCAAGAGCTTTTTTCAAAATACCATTAACTAAAGTACTTTTTCCAGAACCAGAGACACCAGTGACTGCCACAAATTCTGCTAAAGGAAACTCCACGGTCACATTTTTCAAATTATTTTCTGCTGCTCCAGTAATTTTAATTGCTTCACCATTTCCTTGACGACGCGTTGTTGGCACAGCAATTTTCTTTTTCCCTGAAAGATATTGTCCTGTTAACGAATGAGGATCCTTCGCAACTTCCGCAGGTGTACCAGCTGCAACGATTTGTCCGCCTTGCTCACCCGCGCCTGGTCCTACATCAATCAGATAATCAGCTGCTCGCATGGTATCTTCATCATGTTCCACAACAATCAAGGTATTTCCTAAATCTCTCATTTTCTTCAATGAACCAATCAAACGATCATTATCACGTTGATGCAATCCAATCGATGGCTCATCCAAAATATACAGAACACCGGAAAGATTTGAGCCAATTTGGGTAGCTAAGCGAATACGTTGCGCTTCCCCACCAGATAGTGTTCCAGAAGCCCGACTCAAAGTTAAATATTCCAAGCCAACATTTTCTAAGAATGATAGTCGATCATTAACTTCTTTTAAAATTGGTTTAGCAATCATCGTTTCTTGTTCTGATAAAGTTAAATTAGAGAAGAAGTCAACTGCCTTTTTGATTGACAATTCATTTGTTTCGCCAATATTTGTTCCATTAATTTTGACAGACAATGCTTGCGAATTTAAACGTAATCCTTTACATGTTTGACAAGTTAATTCAGTCATATATTGACGCATTTGTTCTCTCGTAAAATCACTACTTGTTTCTTGGTAACGACGCGCGATATTCTTTAGTACGCCTTCAAAAGAAGCTTCAACATCACGCACACCACCAAAATCATTTTCGTAATGGAAATGGAATAATTCATCCGTCCCATTCAAAACAATTTCTTGATGCTCTGTTGGCAACTCATCAAACGGTGTGTTCATATCAATTCCATAGCTTTCACACGCTTGCGCCAACATTTGAGGATAGTATTGAGAACTAATTGGATTCCATGGAACAATTGCTCCTTCAGCCAAGGTCTTCGCACGATCAGGAATAACTAAATCTTGGTCGACTTCTAATTTCAAACCAAGTCCATCACAATCTGGACAAGCTCCAAATGGCGCATTGAATGAAAATAGTCGTGGTTCTAGTTCACCAACTGTAAAGCCACAATAAGGGCAAGAGTAATGTTCACTGAATAACATTTCTTCTTCACCAATCACATCAACCAAGGCATATCCATCTGCCAAACGTAATGCTGCTTCAAAAGAATCGAACAAACGTGAACGAATGCCCTCTTTTACCACAATTCGGTCAATAACAATCGCAATATCATGTTTTTTATTCTTTTCTAGTTCAGGAGCCTCAGTAATATCAAAGGTATCGTCATTCACTCGTACACGAACGTAACCTTCTTTTTGGATTCGCTCAAATACTTTTTTATGTTGCCCTTTTTTCTTTGCAACAATTGGTGCTAAAATTTGGATTTTTGTCCGTTCTGGCAATTCCAATACTTGATCAACCATTTGTTCAACCGATTGACTGGTAATCTCAATGTGGTCATTAGGACAGATTGGGTGTCCCACACGAGCAAAAAGCAAACGCAGATAATCATTGATTTCCGTTACTGTTCCTACCGTTGAACGAGGATTTTTACTTGTCGTTTTTTGGTCAATCGAAATCGCCGGACTTAAGCCATCGATACTATCAACATCTGGTTTATCCATTTGTCCCAAAAACTGACGAGCATAGGCTGAGAGACTTTCGACATAACGTCGTTGTCCCTCTGCATAAAGTGTATCGAAAGCTAATGAGCTTTTCCCAGAACCAGATAACCCTGTAATTACTACAAATTTATCTCTTGGAATTGTTACATCTACATTTTTTAAGTTGTGCGCTCTGGCGCCATGAATAATAATTTTATCGTTAGCCATCTCGTCCTCCTGCTCTTTACTCTGCTGCTTTCAATTCTAAAATCGTATCACGTAAATTAGCGGCAGTTTCAAAATCTAAAGCTTTCGCAGCATCTTTCATTTCTTTTTCTAATTTCATCAGTAAATCAGCTTTTTCTTTTCGACTCATTTCATTGTAAGAAACTTGAACGGTTCCTTTTGATTCATCTTTTGCCTCTTTCGTAATAGAAATCAAATCACGAATTTCTTTGATAATCGTTTTCGGTACGATCCCATGTTCTTCATTATAAGCTTCTTGAATCGAACGTCTCCGTGCCGTTTCATCCATTGCTGATCGCATGGAGTCCGTTATTTTATCAGCATACATAATTACTTTACCTTCTGAATTTCGCGCTGCACGTCCAATTGTTTGGACAAGTGAACGCTCACTTCTCAAGAAGCCCTCTTTATCAGCATCTAAAATGGCTACCAACGAAACTTCAGGGACATCTAATCCTTCACGCAATAAATTAATCCCAACTAAAACATCAAATTCACCTAAACGTAAGTCACGAATGATTTCCGTTCTTTCAAGTGTTTTGATATCACTGTGTAGATATTTAACTTTGATACCAAGCTCTTTAAAGTAATCCGTCAAGTCCTCAGACATTTTTTTCGTTAAGGTCGTCACAAAAACACGTTCGTTTTTCTCCACGCGTTCATTGATTTCACCAACCAAATCATCAATTTGTCCCATGATAGGGCGAACTTCAATCACTGGATCTAATAAACCGGTTGGACGAATAATTTGCTGGATCACTGTATCTGTTTGCCCATGTTCATAAGGTCCCGGTGTAGCTGAAACATAGATAATTTGATGGACATGTTGCTCAAATTCTTCTAATCTCAACGGCCGATTGTCAAGTGCTGAAGGCAAACGGAAACCATAATCAACCAACATTTGCTTTCTTGCTCGGTCACCGTTATACATCCCGCGAATTTGAGGCATCGTTACGTGGGACTCATCGATGACAATCAAGAAATCTTCTGGAAAGAAATCAAGTAACGTATAAGGTGGCTCTCCTTCTTTTCGGCCATCCATATGACGCGAATAGTTTTCGATTCCTGAAGTGTAGCCCATCTCCAACATCATCTCAATATCATAATTTGTTCGTTGCTCCAATCGTTGTGCTTCTAATAACTGATTATCTTCTCGTAACACTTTTAAGCGCAACTCTAGTTCAGTTTTGATATTCGCAACGGCTTGTTCCATATGCTCATCATTTGTTACAAAGTGAGTAGCCGGAAAAATAGCGACATGTTCTGTTTCTCCAAGCACTTCGCCAGTTAATGCATCTACTTCACGAATCCGTTCGACTTCATCACCAAAAAATTCGACTCTCAAAGCACGTTCATCACGTGAAGCTGGAAAAATTTCCACCACATCACCACGCACTCGGAACCGACCACGCTGAAAGTCAATATCATTTCGTTCAAAATTAATCCCAACTAAATTACGAATCAATTGATTACGGTCAAGTTCTGCTCCTTGTCGAACCGAAACAACTTGCTTTTGATACTCAAAAGGTGAACCTAATCCGAAAATACAAGAAACAGATGCAATCACAATCGTATCGTTTCGCTCTAAAAGGGAACTCGTAGCCGAATGACGTAACTTATCAATTTCGTCATTGACACTTGAGTCCTTTTCAATATAAGTATCACTAGATGGAACATACGCTTCTGGCTGATAGTAATCATAATAGGAAACAAAATATTCAACCGCGTTTTTTGGAAAGAATTCTTTAAACTCTCCATATAATTGTCCAGCTAAAGTTTTATTATGTGCAATAATCAATGTTGGTTTATTTACTTCCTGGATCACATTGGAAATCGTATAGGTCTTCCCCGTACCGGTTGCACCTAATAAGATTTGCGCTTTTTTCCCACCAACAACACCATCAACTAATTGGCGTATCGCTTCAGGTTGATCCCCCGCTGGTTGGTACTTCGAGACAAGCTCAAATCGTTGAGAGGTATCTCTTTCAATCATTTTTCGTCCCCCTTTTCATTCATTCCTTTTCATTTTATGACTTGCAAAAAGAAAAGGAAAGCAAAGGCATTCCTTACTAAAAAATTATAACACACCGAACATACTTTCGCCACTTCTTTCCCTCGACTGCAGATGTTAGGTTTTATAACATTGATTGTTAGGTTTTGTCACTTTTTTCATTTTTTTAAGCTTCAGAACTTGTCTGATTCATTACTTTTCCCCTATAATAAACAGATATTGAGAATTTAGGAGGTAATTATGAAAAGAAAGCATTTATTCTACTCGTTCATTTTCATAATGGTAGGATTTGTCACACTTGCAACTAGCAATCCTGCCCAAGCAGAAACAAAAAATACGGAATCAAGCACCGCCGAGACGATGCAAATGATTCAACCCAAAAAAGACAAATACGTCGTTGCTAGCGACTCTGCCTTTGCACCATTCGAGTTTCAAAATACAGATGGCAAGTATGAAGGAATCGATGTTGAATTAATGAAACAGATTTCTGAGCTTCAAGGATTTAATATCCAAATGGACTACCGCGGTTTTTCTGCTGCTTTGCAAGCGTTAGAATCTGGTCAAGCTGATGGCATGATTGCTGGAATGACCGTCACAGATGAGCGTAAACAAAGTTACGACTTTTCTGACACTTATTTCGATAGCGGAATCCAGTTAGGTGTAAAACAAGGTGATACATCCATTAAAGCCTACAAAGATTTAAAAGGAAAAACAGTTGGTGCCAAAGTCGGAACCGAAAGTGCTGAATTTCTAAGTAATCACGAAGAAGAATATGGCTATAAAATCAAATACTTTGATGCTGCTGACCAACTATACGATGGGTTAAAAGTTGGTGCGATTGACGCAATAATGGATGACTATCCTGTCCTTGGTTATGCCATCAAACAAGGCCAAAAAATTGATACACCGATTGCAAAAGAATCTGGCGGTAAGTATGCCTTTGCAGTAAAAAAAGGTGAAAATCAAGAACTTTTAGCAATGTTCAATGAAGGTCTTAAAGAGTTAAAACGTACAGGAGCTTATGACAAAATCATCGACAAGTATGTAGCTACTTCAAATGAGTCAGCCGATTCAACCAAAGATGAATCAACAATCATCGGCTTGATCAAAAACAATTATAAACCACTATTACGCGGTTTCTGGATGACGATCGTACTTGCTTTGGTATCATTTGCTTTAGCATTAGTTGTTGGTGTCATTTTCGGCTTATTCAGCGCTTCACCAATTCGTGCGTTACGCACAATCGCAACCATTTACGTTGATGTGATTCGCGGAATTCCAATGATGGTACTTGCCTTCTTCATTTTCTTTGGCTTACCTGGTATCGTTGGATTTACAATCCCTGATTTCATTGCCGGCGTTATTACATTGACATTAAACGCGAGTGCTTATATTGCAGAAATCGTTCGTGGCGGAATCAATGCTGTTCCTGTCGGACAAATGGAAGCTTCAAGAAGTTTAGGTTTATCTTATAATCGAACGATGCAAAAAATCATCTTGCCACAAGCAATTCGAATCATGCTCCCTTCATTCGTTAACCAGTTCGTTATCTCATTGAAGGATACAACAATCATCTCTGCAATTGGTGTTGTCGAATTACTTCAAGCTGGTAAAATTATCGTTGCCCGTACAACCCAAAGTACGTACGTTTACCTAATCATTGCAATCATGTATTTAGTTTTGATTACCGCTTTAACAAAATTAGCGAAAGTTTTAGAAAAGAAGGTGAAGTAAGATGTCAGAAAAAATCTTAGTTGAGCATCTTGTAAAAAAATATGGTGACAATACTGTATTGAACGATATCAACGTCTCAATCAACGAAGGTGATGTCGTTTGTATCATTGGCCCTTCTGGTTCAGGAAAAAGTACTTTTCTGCGTTGTTTAAATCGTTTAGAAGAGCCAACTGACGGAGATATTATCATCGACGGCGCTCACTTAATGGATAAAAACACAAACATCAATCTCGTTCGTCAACATATCGGAATGGTGTTCCAACATTTCAATTTGTTTCCTCACCTTTCTGTTTTAGAAAATATTATTCTTGCGCCAATGGATTTGAAAAAGGAGTCTCGCGAAGAAGCAGAAAAGAAAGCAATCAAGCTATTAGATACAGTTGGCTTGGCTGACAAAAAAGATATGTCACCAGAAATGCTCTCCGGCGGACAAAAACAACGCGTTGCGATCGCCCGTGCATTAGCAATGAACCCAGACATCATGCTTTTTGACGAACCAACCTCTGCACTTGATCCAGAAATGGTCGGCGACGTTCTAAACGTCATGAAAAAACTTGCGAAGCAAGGAATGACCATGGTCATCGTTACTCACGAAATGGGATTTGCCAAAGAAGTTGCCAATCGTGTCATGTTCATTGACGGTGGAAACTTCCTTGAAGATGGAACGCCAGAGCAAATTTTTGAAAATCCACAAAATGAACGTACAAAAGACTTTTTAGATAAAGTTTTAGATATTTAACAAAAGAACCTGAAACAGTTTCAACCCATGAAAAAGCATCGTCAAAATCTTGAATAAGGTTTTGACGATGCTTTTTTGATTTGTATTTTAGAAGAGCCAGTCGTCACTAAGCTCTTCTTTTATCCCTTTTACTATTCATTACTGAAGGAATGACGCGTTCATCGCAGTTCTTTTTTACTCAGCTTATTTCCAAAAGAGTTTACTACATTGAACGTATAAGTAATAAAACGGTGAAGCGACACATTTGTCAGCTTCACCGTTTTATTATTTACGCTTTTTTCCGCCAAAAGCGTCCTTCATTTTATCGAAAAAACCATCTTCTTGTTGTTCTTCGACTTTCATTCCACCTGCTTCAGCAAATGAGCGTAACGCTTCTTTTTGTTGTTCATTTAAGTTCTTCGGCGTAATCAGTTTCACTTTCACGTGTTGGTCACCTGTTGCACCACCACGTAGTTTAGGCGCACCTTTTCCGCGAAGACGGAAGTTTGTTCCAGTTTGTGTTCCTGCTGGGATCTTTAACTTAACATCTCCGTGAACAGTTGGAACTTGAACTTCATCTCCTAAAGCTGCTTGCACAAAACTCAATGGTAACTCGTAATAGATTTCTGAACCATCACGATCAAAAATATTACTTTCTTCAACACGGAAGACTACATATAAATCACCAAATGGTCCGCCGTTTTCACCTGCTTCACCTTGACCAGCTAAACGCATTTGTTGTCCTTCTTCGACACCGGCTGGTACATTCACTTTCACAGAGTGAGCTTTCTTTTCATGACCAGAGCCATGACAAGTTGGACATGGTTCTTTGATTTCTTTTCCGGTTCCATGACAAACATCACATGTTTGACGACTCATCACGCGACCTAATGGTGTTTGACGTTCAACATTGATTGTTCCTGAACCATGACATTTTTGACATGTAATTGGTTCCGTCCCAGGTTTTGCACCATTCCCATGACAAGTATGACAAACTTCTTCCCGGTTATATTTGATTTCTTTTTCAATACCAAAAATTGCTTCCTCAAAACTCAAATCAACTGTGTATTGTAAATCAGCTCCTTGACGAGGTGCCGTTGGATCAACTGAACGACCTCCGCCTCCGCCAAAGAAAGAATCAAAGATATCTTCAAAACCACCGAAGCCGCCTCCGCCTCCAGAGAATCCTCCAAAGCCACCGAAGCCGCCTCCGCCTCCAGCGCCATAGTTTGGATCTGTACCAGCGTGACCATATTGATCATACGCAGCCCGCTTTTGCGGATCACTTAAAATTTCATAAGCCTCAGACACTTCTTTAAATTTTTCTTCTGCATCTGCTTCTTTGTTAATATCAGGATGATATTTCTTAGAAAGTTTACGATAAGCTTTCTTTATTTCATCTTCTGAAGCCCCTTTTGAAATTCCTAGGACTTCATAATAATCACGTTTCGTTGCCATAGGCTTTCCTCCTATTGGTTCTAATACATCAAATTCACATCGCTTGTAATCATATCACATTTTAGTTGAAACCAAAACTGCTACTTGCATTCTTTCAAAAGAAAAAGACTGTGGCAAAAAGTCGAATCGACTTTCCCCATAGCCTTCTCTTTTTTACGAATAGGTAGACGTTTCAGAAAAGATGGCTTCAACTGAATCTACAGCTATCATCAAAGTCCAACTTTTCTGTTCTAGTCTACTCCTAGCACACTAGGGAACTAATTATTTGTCGTCGCCGTCGACTTCTTCAAAGTCAGCATCAACGACATCGTCTGCTCCGCCTTGTGCTGCTTCAGGATTTTCTTGCGCTTGTTGTTGTGCAGCTTGTTCATATAATTTAACTGTTAAGTTTTGAACGATTTCGTTCAAAGCATCACGTTTTGTTTTCATTTCTTCAATGTTATTTGCTTCAACTGCCGCTTTTAATTCATCGCGAGCTGTTTCTGCTTTTTGAACTTCTTCTGCGTCTACTTTACCTTCTAATTCTTTCAATGTTTTATCAACTGAGAATAATAAGGCATCTACATCATTGCGAAGATCAACTTCTTCTTTACGAGCTTTGTCAGCTTCTGCATTAGCTTCTGCATCTTTTACCATACGTTCGATTTCATCGTCTGATAAACCTGATGAAGATTTGATTGTGATTTTTTGTTCTTTTGAAGTGCCTAGATCTTTCGCTGATACATTGACGATCCCGTTTTTATCAATATCAAAAGTAACTTCGATTTGAGGGATACCACGTGGTGCTGCAGGAATATCAGTTAATTGGAATCTTCCTAGTGTTTTGTTATCAGCAGCCATTGGACGTTCACCTTGTAAAACATGAATATCTACAGCAGGTTGGTTATCAGCAGCTGTTGAGAATACTTGTGATTTACTTGTTGGGATTGTTGTATTACGATCAATCAACTTAGTGAAGACCCCACCCATTGTTTCGATACCTAATGATAATGGTGTTACGTCAAGTAAAACAACATCTTTTACATCACCAGTGATGACCCCACCTTGGATTGCTGCACCCATTGCAACGACTTCATCAGGGTTCACTGATTTATTTGGTTCTTTACCAGTTTCTTTTCTTACAGCTTCAACAACTGCAGGAATACGAGTTGAACCACCAACTAAGATTACTTCATCAATTTCAGATTGTGATAAACCAGCATCTTTTAATGCTTGGCGTACTGGAATTTTTGTACGTTCAACTAAGTCAGCTGTTAACTCATCAAATTTTGCACGAGTCAATGTCATTTCTAAATGCAAAGGTCCTGCTTCGCCAGCTGTGATAAATGGTAAGCTGATTTGAGTGCTTGAAACACCTGACAAATCTTTTTTCGCTTTTTCAGCAGCATCTTTCAAACGTTGTAAAGCCATTTTGTCTTGACCAAGGTCTACGCCGTTTTCTTTTTTGAATTCAGCAACCATGTAATCAATGATTTTGTTATCAAAGTCATCCCCACCTAAATGGTTGTCACCAGCTGTTGATAATACATCAAAGACACCATCACCTAATTCAAGGATTGATACGTCAAATGTACCACCACCAAGGTCAAATACTAAGATTTTTTCATCACGGTCTGTTTTGTCTAAGCCATAAGCTAAAGCTGCTGCTGTTGGTTCGTTGACAATACGTTCCACTTCCAAACCAGCAATTTTACCAGCATCTTTTGTTGCTTGACGTTGTGCATCGTTAAAGTATGCAGGAACAGTGATAACTGCTTTCTCAACTTTTTCACCTAAGTAATCTTCAGCAAAACCTTTGATATATTGAAGAATCATTGCAGAAATTTCTTGTGGTGTGTAAGATTTTCCTTCAACTTCTACTTTATACCCAGGTTCACCAATGTGACGTTTGATTGATGAAATTGTGTTTGGGTTAGTTACAGCTTGACGTTTTGCCACTTCACCAACTTGGATTTCACCATTTTTAAATGAAACAACAGATGGTGTTGTACGGTTTCCTTCTGGATTTGCGATAATTTTTGCTTCGTTTCCTTCTAATACAGCAACTGCAGAGTTTGTTGTACCTAAGTCAATACCAATAATTTTAGTCATATTAACGTCTCCTCATTAAATAAAATTTAGTTTATAGTTGCACGAATTACTGCGCGACAATGACCATTGTTGGTCTTAATACGCGATCGTGTAATTTATATCCTTCTTGCAAAACTTCCACAATCGTATCTGCCGGCACCTCATCAGATGCGGGAACAGTTTGGACTGCTTGGTGAAGCATTGGGTCAAATGTTTCGCCTTTTGCAGGGATTTTTTCAATTCCCTCTTCTTTCAAAGCAAAACGAACACCTTCTAATACCATTTCGACACCTTTTTTCAAGCTAGCACCTTGTTCATCTGAAACTTCTGTTGCTAGCGCTCGCTCTAGGTTATCAATTGAAGGTAATAATTTTTTAGCTAAATCTTGTGAACGATATTTTTGCAATTGTTCACGTTCATTTTTTCCGCGGTTTGCCATGTTGGCAATTTCAGCTCGGGCGCGTAGGAATTTATCTTCCATTTCTTCTAAGTCAGCTTTCAAGTTGACGATTTCAACATTTTCCACTTCAACTTCTGAAACACCTGAGTCTTCCGCAGCTTCTGTATCGACTTCCAAATCTTGCTGGATGTCTTTTAATTCTTTTTCTAATTCCTCTTGGTTTTCTTTCACGATACAGTCTTCCTTTCATTATTCAGTCAGCTGTCTTGATTGTTCATATTAAAAATCAGATTAGCTGCTATCAATTTTAGAAATGCGGACTTACAATCATGAGCCAGACAAATCAAGCAAACGATAGTAATCAGCCAGTCTATTCGCTAATTCTTTTCGATAGACATCGACCAACCCAAACATTCGTGAATACGGCATGCTTGTTGGTCCAAGTAAAGCAATTGTTCCTCGGCCATGTCCATCAATTTCATAACTTGCTTGAATCATGCTCATATTTTGTAGCAGATCATTCCCTAATTCAGAGCCAATCTTAATATGAATATTACTATCCATCGGAACAATCATTTGAGTAAGCTCGTCGGAATCCCTCATTAAAGAAAACATCGACTTAAACTGATTCAAATCTTGATGGGGTTCATAATCAAGCAGGTTCATTTGTCCACTCACATAAATCTTATCTTCAAATACTTGACCTAAAACAGCATCAAATAAGTAGGAGATACCTTCCGTTGATTGGAAATATTTATGTAAGATCATTGGGATCTCTGTTCGCAGTTTTTGATAAACCGTCATTAGCGGATCACCCACCAAGCGGTCATTCACAAGCCGAACCATTTTTTCTAAATCTTGACTCCCCAGGTTTGCTGGAAGAGTAAATACCTGGCTTTCAACATTGCCTTTATCCGTCACCACGATAGCAATAATTTGTCGATGGTTTAACGGTACGATTCGGAAACCAGTTAATCGGCGATCTTTCACTTCTGGTCCCAACGAGAATGTCGTATAGCTTGTCAGTTCAGATAAAATTTCAGCGGACTGACGAATGATTTCGTTAATCTCATGAAATTCTTTTCCTAAAGACTGCCTAATCACTTGCAAATCATCATTTGTTACACGAGTTGGTTTCAATAAATGATCCACATAGTAACGATATCCCGCCGCAGATGGAATCCGACCAGAGGAAGAATGAGTTTTTAACAGCAACCCGTCTTCTTCTAGCTCCTTCATATCGTTGCGAATCGTCGCTGAACTTGCTTCAATTCCCTCAGCCATTAGCGTTTTGGAACCAACGGGTACGCCACTACTCGTATAGTTTTGGATGATCAGACGCAAAATATCACTTTGACGCTGTGTTAACATCTTCCATCACCTCTCATTAGCACTCCTATCTTCTAAGTGCTAACCCACTTACTAATATAACAAGTCGTCTTCTTTCTGTCAAGAAAAACACATCACTTTTTAGCACTCTTCCGCCCCGAGTGCTAACGATGAGTTTTATTCAAAAAAAAGCGGGAAATCAATGTTTGTTTGACTTCTCGCTACGCAATTATTTGTGATTATCTTTTTATTTAACTAAATTTAAACATTTTTTATTCATTGATTTCTGTTTTTGGTAACAAAAATTTTTCAAAAACTTCGTTCCCTAAAAATGTACCTTTAGGGGTTAAATAAACTCTTTCTTCAGTGTTCACCAACAAGTCGTCTTTCACTAACGTATCTAACGTTGACTGGTAGAGTGACTCTATCGTTTGTTGATAACGATCATAAAAATGTTGTTTGTTGATTCCGGATTTTTTACGCAACCCCAAAAACAGCTCCTCTTCAATCTGGTTGTTTCGTGATAACGTTTCTTTTTCTAAAATCGGTAAATTTCCTTCACGCAAGGGACGCAAATAATGCTGGATTGGCCCCTTGTTTCGATAACGTGTTTGATCAAGATACCCACTTGCCCCTGCACCAAAGCCAAAATAATGGTCATTATTCCAGTACATTAGATTATGTTGTGATTCATGACCGGTCAATCCAAAATTACTAATTTCATATTGATGACGGCCATGTTGTTCCATTGCTTCAATCGTTTCCTCGAACATTTGCGTTTCTGTTTCTTGATCGGGTAACTCTAATCGACCTTGTCTTACCCAGTTCATGAACATTGTTTTATTTTCCAAAATCAACGAGTATAAAGAATAGTGCGGTAAATCTAGCGCTAATGCTTTTTCCAGTGTATCACGATAATTTTCAAGTGTTTGTCCAGGCAAAGCATAAATCAAATCAATGCTTACATTGGAAAAGTTTTCTGCTTCTAAAAATGACATTGTTTGGTATACATCTTCAGCAGTATGCTTTCTGCCAATTTTTTTTAACAAACGATTATCAAACGTTTGAACGCCCATAGATAAACGGTTCACACCATAGTTTTTCATGACTTGTAGTTTTTCTCGCGTTAAATCACCTGGATTCGCTTCAACAGTAAATTCCTTTCCAGTTCGAAAAGGTAAAATATCACGAGCGCCTGCTAGCAAACGATCTAATTGTTGTGCGGATAACGAAGTTGGTGTTCCCCCACCAACATATAATGTTTCTAAATCTTCTATAGGATGTTTCTCCATCATCAACTTCATCTCTTTTAGTAACATTTCAACATACTCATCAACTGGTTGGCCCTCTAAAAAAACTTTATTAAAATCACAGTAATAACAAATATGCTCACAAAATGGGATATGGATATACGCAGAAGTTTTATGTTCTGCGGAATTAGTTGTTTCATTCATTGAATTAAATTCTCCTTACATCGAAAAGTCGTACCATTTTTCGACCTTCTTTTCGACTACTCATATAAAAGCATACTAACTGTAATTGGGAAACAAATCCACTAAAAAATCCAAGAATCGACTTCTTGGATTACTTTTTCTTTCGTTGCACTAGACACTTGATTGTAAATTTCCAGTGTTGTTTTCATATTGGAATGACCCACTCGATCCATGATGGCTTTGATTGGAACGCCGGCTTCAGCCAAAAGAGAAATATGTGTATAGCGAAAGGTATGCGTAGTCACGTGTTTATTAAACTCGGGATATTTTTCCCTTAAGATATCTTTGACACATTTTACTGGATTTTTATTACTTCCACGTCCATTCATAAATTCATTAAACGAATGATAAACAACGGGTGTACCATTTTGAGTCTGAAAAATCGTAGTCGAAAAAAGAAAATGTTCGGAAGCCTTCACCTTTTTGTGATAGGCAGTCTGTTTCTTTCTTTGATATGTTTTTATAAAAGTTCCTGTTTCTCGTTGCCTCATTTCTTTTTGCCTCGCTTCATTTATTTGAATTCGATTTCGAATAATCGCAAGCGAACGATCATCTAAATCGATTTCCCGAATGGAGGAAATAGTCTTTGGAGGATTGCGTATGTATTGTTCAATGGTTCTCCCAGCTGCCACCACTGCTTCGTCAATCACTAACTTCTTTGCATGAAAATCAACTTTCTCAACCGTCAACGCACTTAACTCACCAATTCTCAACCCATTTCGAATCAGAAATTCTGCCATATCCAAGTATAATTTCCCCATCTTATTGATTTCATGATTCCTTTCATATTTTTCATCGATTGCCTGTAAAAGTGTATGGATTTCCTCTTTTTCTAGAAACTTCTTTTTTCTGCGTTGAATCGCTAATATTTTTCGATCATTGGGAATTTTCAACACAACCTTATTCAAATCAAACAAGACTAAATCATGCCGATAACCATAAGCAAGAATTTGTTTAAGTAAGGAACGAATCTTTTCCAATGTCGCTTTTTCTAAAAGCCTTTTCGTTTGCTTTGAGCGGATAGTTAAGATATCCGCCCATATTCCTTCCACCAATAAAGGAGTTAGATGTTGCAGTCGCAGATTATCTGAGAAGTAAGGTTGAAGGTATCGGTTAAGAATTTCTTTTTGATAATGAACGGTTGTTTGACGAACGGTCGGTGCCCAAGCCTTCAACCAAAGAACAGTTAATTCACCAAATGTTTCACATTTCTTCGCGTCAGAAAAAATCGCATATGTACGAAATTCTTCTTTTATCTGCTCTCTTAAATAGCGTAACGCTTGTTTTTCACTTTTAAATCTTTTTGCTTTCCAATTAACACTTTTCTTTCGCGTCTTTTCTTTGACTGGATCATAATAGACTTGAAATGTGCGTAAATAACTTTTTTTATCAATTGTTGTATAAGAACTTCGCAAATACTGGTTTAAATCTGACGACCGCAGCAATCCTTCCTCCTTCCCAAAATAAAAAGCACACGAATCAGAAATTTTAAAATTCTCATTCGTGTGCTTCATATTAAAAATTTGATAAATCTTTCTAAATTGATCCAAACTAAATGCTGAGACGAATCAAGTATGTACTCATGGAATATGGACTGTCTCGCATCTCCATCAGTCAGATATTCAATGCACTTCTCTTTAACCCTTAAAAACGTTCTATTAAGCTTTTCTTACCGACCCAAATCTCTTTGTCAGAGATTTTTTTCATTTATGTCCTCCTCGATTACAAATATCTGTAAAAAAGTAAGAAGCTACAGTCAGCAACCGCAGCTTTCTAGTCCATTTTTCTATCACTCTTCTTCAGCGCTTGTTTCTATTTCATCATTTGGAAACAGATCCATAACTTTTTCTACAATTTTTTCTTGAGTATAGATTGTAGTAGATAAGGCGTTAAAATCCGTCAACGCCAAGTTTTTACTAGCGACTTCGTCCGCTGTAATATTATGCCAAATCGGTAATATGATATTCTGTCCACCTGATCTTGAATGGCGTTGTAACAAGGATTTTAATTCATATGTTGCCCAATATTTTTCTAAATAAGTTGGAGTTAGTAAGATAATTCCGTATTTAACTGTTTTCAAATGATTATTAATGAAATCAATTATACTTTCTCCCCAATCTAAATCATTTTTATCAAAAACCACATCAATTCCATTGTCTATCATCATTTGCACAAGTGGGTCAGCATAGTCACTATCTTCATGTGCGTAAGAAAAAAATATATCATGTTCATAACTTTTATTATTACCTGAAACTCCATTCATAAATGACCCTTCAACTTGCTGAACAATCTCTTCAAGCTGTTTCTGATTTTCTCTTTGAAGGCGATTTAGTGCTTTTTTGTCCTTCTTGGCTCTTTCTTTCATTAAATCTTTTCTAGTATTATTTATTTTCACCGTATTAGCCGAAATTTTTTTCTGTATATCTACCTGTTTCTTCTTTGCATCAGCTATTTTTTTATTTTCTGATTCTATTTTTCTACTATACATATTTATTTGCGAAGTCGATTTAGCCTTTTGTAACCTAGAACTAAACTGCCCCAGACTTTTAACTGCATCACTTTCTTTTTTGAGTGCTGAAAGCAAATCTTTATTTAATTTTTCTGCATCTTTCATATACTCTCTTTCTCTTGACTCTAAAGAAGACACACTCATAACCTGACCTCCACTTTCCTATATTCAAATTTATTTATCTACAATATTCTACTTACAAAAATACTTTACACTAAAATTGTATCACATTTTTATAATTCCATAGTTTAACTTTTAATTAGATTAGAAAACATTTTTCTCGATATTTATATAAAAATGGATTGTCTTTTTATTTAGTATTTATTGAATAACTACTTCAATACTCCCTCTTCAACATATTGTATGTCATTTCCGCAATCTTCCCATCTTCTACTTGTGCCACTAATAGGACGTGGACGGTGGAGCCGTTTTGCTGGCATTCCAGTAAGACAGCAGCCTCTTCTTCATCATTTTGAAAAATGGAGACGATTTTTCCGGAACTTTCTAACATGATTCCTGTTTCAACATCGATTCCGTTTAGTTGGATACATTCTTCTGTCATCAGTTCTTTTAATTTTCGGTTGCGGTGATCAATATTTGAAAAATTGGCATAGGCTTCTCCATAGGCAGTCAACAGCTTCAAATTATCTACTACTATATCCTCTTTGTCTGAACTAGTTGATTCTGTTTCTTTTTTTGATTCCGTGGTGACTGTCGTTTCTTTAGAACTAGCTTCTTGTTTTTTAGTGTTTCCTGTTTCTACGCTCTGCATGGACTTCGATTCTTCTACAGTCGAAGTCGTTTCTTGTTGTGTTGTCCCACATGCAGACAAAAATACTGGTAATAAAATGATCATTGATAACATTACTTTTCGTCTCATTTTTTCTTCCTTTCTATTTTTTTCTAACAATACTCGTAACTTTTGTAAACTCTTTTCCCCATTGACGATTGTATTTCGCACAAATTTGCCCTTGTTCCGCATTTTGTTCATAAGTGGTAAATTTTCCATCTTTCTCTACGCTAGTTATAATGCCAGTGTGTCCGTATATTCCCGGTGACAATGCCTCACCACCCGGCCAATTGATTACGTCCCCTGCTTTTATATCAGAAGCTTTCGGATTAAAAATCACTTCCCAACCATATTTTTTCCAATCGTAGTCACTACCAATAGCCCCTGCAAACATATGTCCTGAACCCATCATTTGTGGCCCACCTAACTTTTCAACGTAATATGCCGTTAACCCATAACATTGTCCACCGTTGATTGTTTGTCCCATCACTGCTTCTAAAACATCAATCTTTCCGCCACCGATATTGGAACCATTTCCCATTGATCCTGTGCTCAATCGTTTATACCAATTGTTAGCACTAGTCTTTCTTTTGGTTTGTTCAATTGGATCATCTTTTGTGCCTGCACGTTCCCAATGTTTCAAAATATCAACGGCTAAGGTATTTACGTCCGTACCCTTTGACATTTTTTTCAATAATTCACTATCAGAGCCATCATGGTTCCAAGCAAAGTCCATTTGAACTGCTGTAAGTTTCCAATCCTTTTTACCCTCTTTAGCAAAATTCAACAGATCAACACGCCTGCTTGAATCCCATTGACCCAACCCCATTGCATAACCTCCAATCGAAGGATTAAACGCTGTTGTTTCGTTAAACGGTAGATCCGATTGAATACGTGAAGGAATCAAGCCACTTTCATGTTCCATGTTTCCAAGCCACGCAGCCGCAAATTGTTGTGTGCCACCATTCGCCTGTACAAAATTTGCAACATCAAGCGCAACTTGTTCCTGTGGTGTTTCAGGATCAAAATGAGAAGAATCACCATCAGCCTCAGAAGAAAAAACACCTAAAAACAAAATAAATGGTAATAAAAAGAAGACACTACACGCCAACATAAAATAAATTACTTTTTTCATGACACACCTCACTTTTTTTCAAATAAAAAAAGACTGGTAAAATTACCAGCCTTCCGCAAAATCAATACGTTCTTCTTCAAATGTTGAACCGAAAAATTCTTCTTCTGTTGCTTCTAAATTCCTAAAATTTTCTTCCGAATGATAAAAAGAAAGCACATTATTTAAAGAATTTTCCGTATTTCCTACAATCAATTCTTGATCCGATTCACCATCAAAATAAGCACGTTCGTCTCTTTCAAATTGTAACTCATCAAAATTATCTACAACTACATTCATACTATTTTCAGCCACATCATTACTAATCGGTTCAGAAGATTCAATATTCTCACGCTCAATTGATTCCATTTCTGATTTTTCACTTGGTTCTAACTCAATCGAATAATCTTCATTGTTTTGTTCTTCTAATTGATCCAACTCAGGAACATCTAACATATCTGCTTCAATTTCTAATTCAGAAGGTAACGAAGCTTCATCATATATTCCTAAATCAGGTTCATTCATTTCGCCCTCACTATCAAGCGTTTCTATATCTGCTTCAAGCAAATCATCATCTTGATTTTCTTCACTTACAAAGTTGTCGTTTGGTGTTTCGACTTCTGACACACCTTCTGGTACATCTTCTGTTTCAACAATATCCTCTGTTTCGATTGGCAAATCCCCTTCTCCTTCTGTTCGTTTTTTAAACAAAGAAGATAAACTCTGACCTAATTCGGACGTGCCATTCCCATAAGCAAAATATTCCCGACTCAAATTCAGCGCTTTATCATTTTGGGGTAATAGATTTGAAGCGCCTTCTAGCGCTAATGGAATGTTTCCAGTATAGACTCCTAAGCCAACCTTTCCTGCATTTACGCCCAATTCAGCAGTTTCTTGCACTTTTTCTGTTACCTTGCTTTCAAAAACAGGTTCCTCGATTTGACCATCAGAAAAATAAGTCAAGATTCTATAACGATTTTTCCAGAGTTTTCGTAAGAAAATAAATTTCACAATAATCATCACTAGCATCGTTCCGAGTAGAATGATCTCTCCACTTAAAACCATTAGTAAACTATCGCTAATCTCATCCACCATTCCTAAAAATGCTTGATCAATCAATTTATTTACCCAAAAAAGCACAGACAGAAATACACCAAAAATAATCGGTAAGAATAAAATTCCAATCAATGCTTTGAAAAACTTGAACATCACCATTTGGCACTTTGGAAAGAACGAAAACAAAACAATAATTGGAAAGATTAAAATTAACAAATTAACAATGATTTGAATGATCGTTAACATCACGTTTATATACGTCACAGGAAAAGATAGGATACCTAAGTTAACAATCCCTACCCAAACGGCAAAAGCCTTTTCCATTATCTTATTTGCGTTTTGTTCAAAATATGGATTTTCTTTTTCTAACCCTTCTATATATTTGGTTCTAGCTTTTATAAACTCTTCTTTTTCGTCATCGCTTAATTTAGGCTTTTCTAATAGTTTGCTATAATTTAACTTCTCACCATTTTTCATTTTTCCGTCCAGTGAACCACTGTTCACATAATTAAACGTTTGTTTTACAGTAGCATCGAATAATGGACTTTGATAAACTCCATTCGCATCTGTAGAACCTTCATCTTTCCCATAGTTTGTTCCTGAAATGAAGTTTTTCTGTACGTCTTTCGTAAACTCATTCACAGACTTAATTAAAAATGTAGACGTATTATAACTTGTTGGTACGCCATTTTGACCTGTTGTTGAAACTTGACCAAACCAAGCAAAGAATATTGCTACGACTAACAGATATTGTAAAAGTGTTTTTGAAAAATTTCTTGAACTAAAAAAGAACATATAGAGCAAGTAAAAAGAACTAACAATCACTGCTAGTCCCAGTAAGGTACCTCCACCTATATTCTTTCCCCCGAAATTATTCAAAATACTAACCGACATACTGTAAGACGAAGTTTGTTGGTCAATGAAGAAATCGGAACTGTTTAACGCATCTTCACAAAAAAGAAAAAATGAAGCAAACAATTTTAAAACAAAAAATGGAATGTCTACAAAAAACCAATTGACAACTTGCCACCCTTTATCTAACAAACCACCGCCTACTGTGTAAGCATTATAGCTATCAATTAAATACTGCATATCATAAGCCCCTTCCTACGCTGAAAAACGATTTTCCATAACCGAGGCTTCCGTATCATCAACTGTTTTAAATAGTTCTAACCATTCCTCAAAAATGACATGAACAACCACACGATTAACTTGCCCAAACATATCTTTAAGCAAGCACTGCCCTTGCACCATGTTTGATACCCATTTCATATTTTGGTCGTTTACTGGTAAGTTTAAATGGTGTAAAATGCCTTCTCTGTTTTGTACTTCATCAAAGCAAACAACTGTACCAAATCCCATGCCATCATCTTTATCATCTAAATCATTCACTGATTGTGTAATGAGTACCAAGAAATTATTAAACGAACGACCAATCCGTTTCATTGATTTTAAAATTGCTTTTCCTTCAGGTGAAGATTGGAAAATCCAACTCTCATCAAAAAATGTAACAGTTTCTTCTTTTGGATTTCTTGAACCAAATTTTGAACAAAATGTCCCTAACGCAAACATCAACGTCACAGATAATCGTTTATTTTCATCTAATTGTTCATCTTTATCCGTTGGCAAATCTAAATCTTCAATTTCTAAAATCGTTATTTTCTTCTCAAAAGATAGTCCTTCCACTTCACCATGAGAAAAAGCTAATTCTAAAATTGATCCTTTGACCGTTGAAAGTAAGAAACGTCCCATATCTTTAACATCGGGAATTTCACTTTCTGCCAAACGCTCGATCACATGCCAAAAACCAACTTGTTTTCCTAATTTCCGCTCAGAAACAACACTCGCAGTAGTTTCGTTAATTTCTGTTTTTTGTTTTAGATTCCATGTCCCTTCATAAATATTCGTCAACATAGCTTTCGCTGTTGCAATCGCTTCTGTTTCATCAAATAAAACGATTGGATCAAGTACACCACGATTTTTTTGATCGCGAACATCTAATGTTACAAAGTTAAATGATCGTACAAAATCAACATCTAATGGATATTTTTTTTGATAAGCTTTATTATTGATTGCCCGCATAAATTGACGACGCATTTCTTTTTTAGGGTCAATATACAAGACTTTATCTTTTAAAGTAGCACATTCCATAAATAACTTCTTAGCTGTCACAGACTTCCCATTTCCTGTATCGCCTGTCAGTGCCCAATGTGGATTGTTTGTTTTCTTTCCTTTCACATCTTGCTTGTTTCCTAAAAACATATTCATAAAGATTAAATTTTTGGAATTTAAAATAATACTATTTCGATCTTCTTTTTCTTCAAGTGTCGTATCCACACGACCAAAGTAATACCCTAAATTGGTGCCAGCTTTCAGTGACGTAAAAAAGTTTAACTCACCCAGTGCTTCAACAGTACTGGTATGTTGCCATTTAGCGTTTTTCATACGCATAAAATTACCATACAGCGTTGATTGGAAGAGATACGGGTTATCAAATGTTGCTTTTAATAATGGAATCCCTAGACTTCCAAGACGGTTAATTAGGTACTTCTTGCGAGCACGCATTTGTTTTTTCGTATTCCCACTAACAACTATTACTGTTTTCCAATCAATAATATCCACGTTATCATCTATTTTTTGATCTAAATCATCTAAAGATAATTGTCCTTCAACGATTTTTCGTTTCTGTTTAGAGCCTGCCAAATGTGCTTCCTGCATGATATTTTTCGTTCGAGTACGTGCTCGAGAAGAACGCCCAGAAAGTGCTAATTGTCCCTTACTTTCCGCAAAAGTTGCCTGTACCTTCACTTCTACTGGAAAAGGCATCTTTTGAGTAATTTCTAATAAATGGTTGCCATCAAGAAAGACGCCCATATCTCCTATAGGCAAATAAGAAACATAGCTTTCGCCATACTCACAATTAAAACGTAAACCACCAGAAAACAGCGGTTTAATTTTTGTTGCCATCAAATTTTCCAAATTTTGACTTGAAAGAATATCTTTTCGTTCATGGGAAATATTTTTCAAAAATTGGTAAGATTGGTAATAATACAATTCATCTTCTGTTAAACGCTCAACTAGTAGCTCTGATAAGTTTTGGTACACTTCTTGTTCCTGATCGTGGTAACTCTTTTCCCAATCTTCATCAAGTGCAATATCAAAACCAACTCCCTTTACTACTTTCTCAGAAACATGGTCGATTGCTTTGGTGAAACTTTCTTTCAGCTCTACAGCAGTATCTTTTTTCAGCAATGGAACACCTATAATCCATGTATACTCGTAAACCATACCCATTTCATTCTCTAAGACAACAGAAGTTTTTTTCAATTTATCCACGCCAACGGCATAATTTTCTTGGTCAATTAACGAACGCATTGCACCCATTTTTCCTCGAATATCAGCATTGACAGGCAGTAAATCAATTTCAAAGCCACCATTTTGTTTTAACCTTTTCAATGCACGAGCTACTTTTTTCTTTGTCTTTTGTTTCTTTTCTGTATCAGTTAAAGTTACTGTTTCAGAACGAATACGATAGTACGCAATCGCAGTTTTTTCTTGCGTTAATACTATATTTTTTTTACTTTGTTCAATCAATGGATATTCTAGTTGCATTTCTTTCCTCCTCTTTTCATTATCGTTGAAATGAAAATTCTTCTATTTCGTTTACACGTTCAAAAGCCACGATTGGACGATTATCTAAAACAATTTGCTTCACATAAGCAAGAAAATCTTTTATAAAGCTAAAAGCATTTTTTCCATCAAATTCAGTTTCAGAAAAAAAGCGTGCCAATTTATTAGGCAGATAAAGCATAAGTAAAAAATTTAAGTTCACGCCAAAAATTGTTGGCAATTGAACTGTTTTCCAGAATACCGCTACCATAATCACTCCAAAAATAAGCATAAGTATGTATGGTAAGCTGACTGGCTGGGCAAATACCCAAACAATTTTTCCCTTTGGTGACTTAATTACTTGCACAGAATAAGGGGCTTTTAAGCCCCTCGAATAATCATAATATTTCATATTTACACCCCTACATGCTAATTCCAAATAAATTCAATACCCATTTAACAAGCGTAAAAATGTTTTTCCCTTGATTCATTGCAAAATCATTCAAAATCAAAGCAATCAAAATAACTGACCCAATTTTCAACCACTCTGCACCTTTCCAATGCTTCAAAATTAAAACAATGACACCAAACGCTAAAATGGTAATAAAACCTGATTTTAAAAAACTATCTAAATTTGCTGTATTCATAAGCTAACTCCCTGCCTTTTCGGTAAAATAATGTTTAAATGTATTCACAAAGTAAGAATTTTCGGTTTTTGAAATCCAAAGAGAAAAATCTTCCGTGTGTTTTAAATTCGTTTCGATATTTGCGAATGTAACTGATACTTGAACGCCACGAACACCTTCTTCTTTTACTTCAAAATATTTAATTTCATTTGTATCAAAAGAAACAAACTTATCTGCTCCAGTCGCTTTTTCTGGTTCTTTCATCAACAACATTAACTCTTCTTTTTTACCATTCGCATATTTTTCAAAGAACATCTTTAAAAATTTCTCAATGGATTGTTTTTCTTTTACTGGAACATCCACTTGTTCTTTTACTGCTTCTAATGCTTCTGTTTTCCCTTGTGGTAAAGTGGTCGCTAAAAAATAAGGACGACTAACAATTGAAAAAAGATTATCTTTTGCTTGTATCGGTAACACCATTTCTTCTTGAACAGTTTTCATTGTTTTCTCTTGTTCTAATTCATAAACAACATTTAAATGAACAAGCTTACTCAGCTCTGTTTCCTCGACTTGAACAACATCTGCTTCTTTAAACTTACGGACAAAATCTTTTGTATGATTCTCTGTTTCATCAACGCTTTTTACATCAAATGATAAATACTTCGATAAGCGATCTAAACGAGCTTTTTTGACATCATCTTCCCATTTCGTATTGTAATTGATATACTCTTTCACAAAATTTTGGGCATAAAAAGAAAGAGCCGATTCATCGAACTCTTTTTTCACAACTTCTTTTTTAGTTGACTGTTGACTGATTGTTTTAACTTCTGCATTTAAGCGAGTAAAATTACTAGCTACTGCATTCGCTCGAATAACACCAATCACAGAAAGAACAAAAAGAATAACTAGACCTGCAAGAACGAACCGATTTGCCTTCTTTTGTGTGATTCTTTTTACAGACGGCGTTTTTTCTTTCTTTTCTTTTTTCTTAATCTTCTTTAAATCCATTTTCTCCTCCTTCAATTAAAGGTAATTTTTTTCAAATGTATTTAAAAACACTATTTTGTTCACTCTTTCTGCATACATTCGATTTGCTACAGTCCCCAAATGAGATTGATAGCTAGCTTTATAAAAACTATAAGAATAACTGTTATACCTTTTTTCGCCTGTTGGCATTCGTTGATAGTAACCTTCTACAATCAAGCTGGTATTTTCTAAGGGATACTCAGCAATAAATTCTTGTTTAAAATAAATTGGGACATCAACGATTCCTTTACTCATCAAAAAGGCTTTCGTTTTTTCAATATGAACAATGTCCTCATCATCAATCGGATTTTCATTTACATTAAATTCATAAATTTTTAGCATTTCTGGTACAGAATACCTAGCATATTTTTTATAAAACTCACTTTTTTCTCGAAAAATGGGCATAATATTTTGATTCATTTCAAAATTCCTCTCTATTTTTAATCTCGTTACGCCATTTTTTGATATTTACGATACTCACAACGATAAATTTCATAAAAAGCTTTTAAAAGGTAATTCAGTCCTTGCTCGACCACATCATACGACTGACTAATTCGCAAAATTTCGTACCCTGCAGGATAATCATCATGTTTGCGAAAATATTGTTGAGCTACTCTCTTTTCATGTTCTAACACTCGATTGTAGTTATCTGGTGAAAATAACTCACTTCTCATTTGTTTCAATAAGCGAATTTGATTGATATGAAGTTGTACAAATTCATATTCAGTCGTTACTTTCGTTACACGAGCAAACACTTTAGATCGTGCTAAAAAATTGCTTTTGACTTCACCTTCCAAAATTGATACATCAGGTGCACGTTTATGATTACGAACAAATTGTTCATAAAACAAAGCAGCCATGCGCTCCTCACAACGCAACAATTCTTCTTCACGTACAGTTAGATTTCTCACTCTATCACCAGTTAACACTAAACGTTTAAAATCTTTCATATAACGAATAACATACTCATTCTTCGTTAATCCTTTGTCTAATTTTCGTAGCAATTCATCACCTTCCTTCAAAAAATCACACAAAAAAAGAGCAAGAATTAGAATTCTTCCCCAATATCTGTCAATTTCCCATCTATAATTTCCCACTCAAACCATTCAGAAAAATCCTGTTTGAAACCACCCACGCTATATTTTTCTTGTAAACGTGCTTCTTCTGCATTTGACGGATCAAGATACGTAGGTTTGTCTTTTGGGCGTGCATAAACACCAATCCATGTAACATAGTCCCCTTCAAAATATCCATCAATAATAAACCTTTTTTTAGTTAGAATATCTCGGACTTTTCGTTGTAACTCACTCGCATTATTGGGAACAAAATTTTTATATCTATCCAGAAAATCTGTAAATTCAGCAACCGTTAATTTAAATTTCTTGATTGCTAAGAAATAATCACTCCAACATAATTTATCTACTGGCTTCATAAATTTCTCATATTCCGGATATAAATAATCACTTCTTTTCATTTCATATTGCCGAATACCAATTTCAGAAGTCCCTATTGCTGTTCGTTTTTTTAAATAAGGAATGGTTAGTTTCCCCTCGCTATCTAATTCTTCAACCTGTTTCATGATTCTATTCAGAGTTGCTGTTGTTTTATCTAGTTTTTCACTAATAAAACCACATTCCCTCGTGATCCTTAAAATAAACTCTCTGCTTACTTCCAATTCTCTTACCTCTCAAATTTAAAATGGATATTCTTCTTCTAACTCAAATTCTTGTCGCATATAATCACGTACTTCATTGTTGCTGTCTGTAGTAAGCAATAGGTCTTTTGCACCAACGCAAACTTGTTCGATCAGTTCCTCATGCTTTTCCTTTAATTCTGCAAAGTCAATTCTTTCCATCAGTTCATTTGTCCCTAAATAGTTATCAATTAACTTAATCATTTTCAGTGAAGGCGCAAGGTAATTCGATAACCACCGCAGTGTTTTCTCAATTGAAGGTTTCTCCCCTTGAACCGAGAGTTTTAAACCTTCCAATTTGTCGATAACGTCATACCATGTTTGACAATAAACTTGCATACCATCTTCAATTTCATAGACTGTTAAAGACGCATTGACGATTTCTTTCACTAGCCAATCTAAGCTCTCACCACTCGAAAGAAAATATTCGACAAACAAAAAAGCCTTCTCATCAGAAAGCCTAATTTCATAACGATTTTTAATTCTGTAACGTTCCCGAGATTCTTCAACTGACATAGATTCTTTTCGAGCAAGTTCAAAATCCTTTTGATAAAAGTTGAAATACAATGGTGATTGACGGCTACCAAAATAAAGTGACAAGCCTTTGTTAACCATCTTTCCACCCTCATAAGCAAACCCACCGTTAAAATCAAAATTTTTAAATGTCGTACTAACTAAACCTTGTTCCATTTTTTCTTTTAACAAGTACAAATCAAAATTCTTTTGTCCGTCAACAATCAGTTCGTCTAATGCAATATCAATACGAGTAATTTTTGTATCAACAATAATGTTTTTACCAAAAATATCATCATCATAGAGTGATCGAAAAAATTCAGTCCAACTCCGATTGTTGTCTTCCTCAAAAATTTCTTCTAATTGACGACAACCTTCACCAGACAAATCCAACATAATACCCATGTTTGTATTTTCTGGGTTTCTAAACAATCGAATTGATCCATATGAAAACGTTTCTGTGTAGTGATAAAAACCTCTGGGTTCATGAGTAAACCATATCATTTCCATGTGAAGCAACTTTTCGATTATCGTTTGAACATCTAAGGTTTTAAAACGAACTCTTAAAAAGTCAATTTTTGCTTCTACAGAAGCAGTCCCACCAGATAAGTGAAGCTCTTCAATAATTTTCTTTTCAAGTTCTTTTGAAATTGTACGTTTACCAGATTCAATCATAGAAATTAAAGATTGTTTAATCTCTAATTTTTTAGCTAATTCTTGTTGCTTAAGTCCTAATTCTTTACGAAATCGTTTCAATTCAATCCCTCGCACCTGTTTAAACCTACCTCCTAAAATATAACAAGTTATCATAAAAAATATAACAAAATACAAATCGCTGAATCCCTTGCGGGACAAGGGAAGTAACCGACTTTTTTTAATGGGTTTGTAATTTCTACCCCCATGTTATAAAACGGGGGTAGATCGCGTGGGGCGGGACAAGCCCACCCCACGCACGACTAGCAACACTTGAAATATACGTCACCACTTACGTTTTACGCATAAAAAGAGGTGTGCGCCTTGTGGCGCCACCTCTTTTCCTGCTACGAAGTTAGTGACAATTTCTAGCGGTCACTAGTCTCCGTACTATTCACCAATTGTTTTTCTTAACTGTAGTACTTGTTTTTTCAAATCAGCAACATCTTGTAATGCTTTTTTAGTTAGCTCAATCAACTTTTTCGTATTTTCTCTATTTTCTTCAAATTCCAATTTAGAAAGAGAAATTTCTACTGCTTTTTGCTTGCCTTCTACAGACATAAAAATAGCACCAATAGCTTTATCTAAAGCAACATTTTCTGATCGCAAATGAACTAATTTTTGAAATTGTTCTAGTTGATTCGCATCAAAAACTTTATAGCTATAATTTCGCCCATTTTTATTTTTAGCGTATCGACGTTGAAATTTTGTATCTGTATTTTTTTCAATTTTAATACACCACGATTTCAACGTTTTCAAAGAAATCGCATGATCTAATGCTAACAAAACATCATCAAATCCATACATTTAAACACCTCTTTTTCAACATTTGCATTGTAAGGTAGACAACTCAACTATTAAATTTGTTACTCAATTCATCAAGAAGTTCTGTTTCGGCGCCCAAGTCATTGTCGATTTCTACCAGAGCTTCTTTTTCTTTCTCTAAATGTTCAGAAATTTTATTTGATAATTCTACTTTTAATTCATTTGAAACTGATCCACAACCTAACTTTTTACCTATATTGATAAACTCATCAATAAAATTAAAATTATCGCGTACTAGTGGACTAAAAAATTCACGAGCAATCTCTCCCCCACGAGCAACATAACCACGTCCATAAACTTTCAATCCATTGATTTTCTCAACAAACTTGAACTTTTTATTTTTGTTTTCATCACCAAAAATCATAAATAAACCTGTTTCTGATAAACGTCCCACACTCAAACGAAACATAAATTGATCACGTAGAGCTGTTTTAATAAATTCACCATCAGGACGTTGCATTGCAACTATCATAAATATTCCACACTGACGGCCCTTCAATATTAACTGAGACAAATACTCATCAAATTCGCCCTCTGTTCCATAATCACTTGCCAGCTCTGCTTTAAAAGCAGCCAATTCATCAATGATGATAAACTTAGGTTTCAAACCATAAAAAGCATAATTCTTCCCCATTGTGTACTTAGGACTATTATTCATCATTTCAAAACGACTGTTCATTAACTCAACACCGTTTTTTAAACAAGACACAATATTTTCTTTACCAGTATGCACTTTACCCGAAAATAAAGGAAGTTTACCTAACGCCATCAAATCGCTATTCTTTGGATCACAAATTTCAATATCTGCCACCCCACACAGCGCATAAATTAGAGACAGTAAAGTGAACGTCTTGCCCCCACCGGTTCCGCCACCTAACAATAAATGTGGGTCTTTATCAAAATGCCAATACAAACCTTTCATCAACTGTACTTTGCCCTTATCGGCTTTCATATCAGTAATTGAAATACGTTTGTCGTAGACATCAACAACTAATTCATAAATAATGAAACCTTTCTCATCAACTGTAGCAATATTATCTGCATGAAAAGCCGTTTCTAAAAAGCCACCAATTGATTCAAATTTTTCCTGAAATCTATTTCCAGAAGTTTCAAACGAAACGAAGATACTCTCTTTTGACGATTTGTAATAGACTTTCGGAAATTTGATTTTTTCCTTCATCTTGCCATCATTTGTCTTAACGTGTTTCTTCGTATAGTAATTGTTATCAATCAACATACGAGCTAACACTTGTCGCTGTTCCATCCTCGAAAAATATCCAGATCGAATAATTGAGGTTTTTATCAGTAAGTTTATTAGCACTAGCGATCCAAACAAGCCACCTAAAATGATTAGCACTGGTATCACATATGCTTGCCACTCCTTCACACTTTCTGTCACTAAGGGATAGATTTGTTCATATGCAACAAAGTAGCTCAAAACTGCTACTACGGGAGCAATCAACAGCAATCTATATAGATTTAATAAATTTCTACTCGAATAACGAATACGCCGACCACGATACCTAAACAATTTTTTTATCATTCCCTTAAACCCCGCACATAAAGTTCAAGCATTGAATAATAGATTTTAATAAAATCATTCGCTCACTCCTAACAAAAAAGCGATAAGTTCATAGAGCCACTTATCACTCTGTTATTGATTATTTTTTTGTAATTCTCCCAATTTTTGCTGGCAAAATTCTGCGTAAACAGGAATAAACACTGTTGCAAATTCAAAAACAGTTTTCTTACTTACATTGCTATAAGCATGTGCAAACAAATTACGAATATACCTTAACCTTCGCCAGTCTACTTCACCATTATTTTTTTCTTTAAATTCTACTGATAATTTATTGGCTAATTCGCCAACTTGCATTAGCGACATGCTGACTGCATGAAAAAACACTCGATCGTTCGCAAAAACTTCGTAGTTTCTACCAAAACGATTGAGTGCTGATTTTATATCTTCACAATATATGAGCGTACCTTTCAATGTACGCAAGTCTTTGCTATCATTTTCTCTCAAATATTTTTACTCTCTCCTTCAAAATTCTTTCAAAAAATTCTTTTTGATAGCTTGTCTGACCTGATTCTAAAAATGCTTCAATTTCGACTAAATCAATCTCATGTTCAACAGCTTCTTTGAGATCATCAAAAAAATCGCTATAGACTAACCAACGATTTTCTTCCGAAAGTCCCTTCGTACTCACTAAAAAATCAATGTCGCTTTGCTTATCTGCTTCATTTCTTGCATATGATCCAAAAATATAAACAATTGGTATGTCATATTTTTCCGCAACAGGCTTCACACGATCTTCAATTTCTTTAACTGTCAAAATCATTTTAAAGCACCCTTTCCTCAGTATTTTAAGTCATTATAAGCTACAAAAGAACAACAATCAATTTTTCTAATTTACAACTTTTGCACGAACCATATAGCGCCCTGCTGTTCCGTCAACAGAACTATCACAAGTAATCAAAGTTAAAATCCCTTCACCTTGTGAGTCCAAAATGACCTCACCATCATGTTTTGTAATATGCTTTACCTCTGTAATAGTGTAGTAAGCCATATCGGAGTAATAAGTAACGTAGATACCACTACCAACTTTTACATTTTTGATTCCACCAAACAACAAACCTGCATCAGTCATGTAATGACCTGCTAACGCAAAATTACCTCTACCAAGTTGCTGATTTGCTTTCATCGTTCCTGCACCGACAGATAAATTTTCTTGACTGACACCTTCTAAAATAGGTAAAAACATGCCAATATTAACAATTTCAATTCGTCCCACGCCGAAAGAAGAAATAATCTTTTCTGGATTGACTTTCTTCATGTCTTCTAACGTAAGAGCTTTGACATTTTTTCCGCTATAATCGACTTTTTTTCGATCAATAGTCAAACTATTATTTATACTGTTTTTAGTAACTGGATCTGCTATTTCAATCGTATTTTCTTTGCTATTGTTGGCTATACTTTTTTCTTTCTTTTTCATTTCATCAAAAGCTTTTGATTGAACCGTTTTTGTCATTTTATCAAAGTGATCTTGTTGATAATTTGAAAAAGCATAGAAACTTAGTCCACCAATTGTAATCAATAAACAGATACTCACTATTAGCACAGAAACAATTGATCGACGTTTCTTTTTGTTTTCCTCTGCCTTCATCACAACCTCCAGATTTCATAAAAATAGGAGTATCAAGAAACAATACTCCTTCAAAATTATTTATTGACACTATTTTTACGTTTGAAGACATAATAAACAGAACCTGCCACAGCAGAAATACCTGCTACAATCAAGCCAATCAACGCTTTGTTTTGATAATTTTCTGAACCAGTTTGGATAATTTCTTTTGGCACTTTATCAATTTTCACCGTCTGATTTTTATCGTTAATATCTGCATGGCTAACTACTTCTTTGTCATCTAATGTAATAGTTTCAAATACAACAAGTTCCTTATCATCTAAACCAGAAGTATGGAATGTAAACTCTACATTTACTTTTCCATTAGGTTTTTCAGTCGTAAACTTAGCAGAACTTGTGACCTCTTTACCATCTACTAGCAATGGTTTATTGGTTGCTTTATCCATCAATTTTCCTGTGACAGTATATTCTTTACCAACAATCAAGCCTTCGTAAGCAACTTCATCAACAACTGTTACTTGTTTTTCAGTTGCTAATGTTTTGTCGTTATCGGCTTTATCTGTCGCAGTCGTGCCGATTTTTGGTGTCTTTTTGTCAACTTGGACGGTTTGCCCTTTGTCCTTAATATCTGCATGGATTGCGACTTCTTTGTCACCCAATTTTAGATTTTCAAATACAACTAATTCCTGTGAATTTAAACCAGAAGTGTGAAATTTAAAGTCAACGTTAATTTTGCCATTAGGTGTTTTCGCAATGAACTTCTCTGATCCAGTCACTTCTTTTTTATTGATAAGCAATGGTTTGTTAGTCGCTTTATCCATCAATTTTCCTGTGACAGTATATTCTTTGCCAACAATTAGACCTTGATAAGCCACTTCATCAGTAACAACTACTTCTTTGTCTGTAGAAAGAATTTTATCTTTGTCGGTTTTATCAGTAGCCACCGTACCAACTTTTGGTGTTTTTTTGCCAACTCTTACCGTTTGACCTTCATCTTTGATATCCGTATGGGTTGCAATTACTTTGCTTCCCAAATAAAGATTTTCAAATACAACAAGTTCTTTATCATCTAACCCTGTAGTATTAAATGTAAACTCTACATTTTGTTGACCTGTAGCACTTTTCGCAGTGAATTTAGCAGAACTTGTAATTTCTTTTCCATCAACCAACAACGGTTCGCCTGTCGTTTTATCCATTAAACTACCTTCGACTTTGTACTCTTTACCTACCACTAAACCTTTATAAGAAATAACGTCTACAATCGTTACTTCCTTATCTGGCGCAAGGATTTTATCATTGCCATCTTTGTCAGTCGCAGTGGTTCCGATTTCTGGTGTTTTTGTTCCAACCTTGACTGTTTGCCCTGCATCGTTAATATCTGCATGACTAGCGACTTCTTTGTTGTCTGCTGTCATACTTTCAAAAGCAACTAATTCTTTTGCATCTAAGCCTGCAGTATTAAATTTGAACTCAACGGACACTTTGCCATTTGGTTTTTCCGCAACAAATTTAGCTGACGCTTTGACTTCTTTTCCATCAACTAGCAATGCTTTTCCTGTCGTTTTATCCATTAAAGTACCTGAAACCGTGTATTCTTTGCCAACGATCAGATTTTGATAAGAAACTTCATCAACCACTGTCGCAGTTGTATCTGGAGCTAAAGTTTTATCATTATCTGCTTTATCAGTTGCCGTTGTTCCGATCACAATATCTTTCAACTTCCAATTGATTTTCTGTTCATTTGTTTTATGTTCATCGTTCACACTAATCAAAGAGTTGGCAGGCTGAACAGCAGAAACACCACCATATTTAAAGACATGGACGGTTTTCACATCACCTTGTGAAATAATCTTTAGCTCCCCTGAAGGCGTTCCTTTTTTCACTTGAATGGTGATTTCTTGATTGAGTGGTAAATTATCTTTTGATAGAACTTTTCCGGCTCTATCAATAATACGCATGCCCTCAATGCTTTTATCAAAACTTACACTCGCTTTCCCATCAGTTTTACTCGCTTCTGTTTTGAATTTATAATTATAGTAAATATCATCTTCGGACTCATTGACTTTTTTCAAATCATACGTGGTATCTGTTGACGTTTTGCCATTCCACACATGATCCCAAATTTTGTTGAAAGCTTGTTGCACGCGAGCCGTTTCTTCTGGCATGCGCTCTGGTGTTGACCAAATAATTTCAGAAGCTTTAAAGTTCCCAGACAAAATCCACGAAACCAACTGCGTAGCATAACGAGCTTCTTGGATATTTGCAACTGGTAAACCATTCAAGTCCCCTTTTGTACGGTAACCTGCTTCATACATACGATAGAACTCATCACCTAACTTACCTTCTAAAGTTAACTTATGCCCATTAGGAGCTGGTTTTTCTGAATCCATACAGTACGCTTCTGTTCCATTTTTATCTACAAAATCGTGCGTAATCATATAGTCAACATTTCCATTAGGACGTTGTACTCGAATATAGCCTTTGATCTCACCGCCCACCAACTCATATTCCATTTCTTTTGGCACAGTATAAGTGACCGAAGCTTTTTCTTTTCCACTACTTTCTGCATCAGCAAAACTACTGCCAATTCCTGCACCTAAACCACCTAAGCTCAATAATAATGCCGAATATAAAAATACTTTTTTGTGACTCATTTTCTTCCTCTTTTCATATTTTATTTATCATTCCTCGTTACCATTATTTAGAACATGTCGCTTACATCATGTGTATCTATCCTCTTTTCGGACAAAAGAAAAAGGAACTCACAAAAATGAGTTCCTTAGAATCTATGTTATATCGTTTTTGAACAAAAAGAAGTTGGGACAAATGTATTTAAAATAGGTTTTAACTTGGGAAACAAGTTAATAATAACTAGAATACTCGTTTTATACCTACTTCTAAAAAAGTGGAAGTTATAATAATGTTTCGGTAAATTTTCCGTAGTGAAACTCATCTTGAGTTCGAATCATTGTTAACTTATTCATCGTTAAATCATAATAATCAGAATTCAGGAAGAATGAAAAATAGTAAAACAATGGATAAGGTCTCTTAAGAATTGATTTATCCCCCTCAATTATATCAGTCTTCGCAAGCTCCATTGATTCTGAGAATTTACGGTTTGGGTTACCTACAATTTCACAGGTAGCACATACACCATACATTCTACAAATATGTGGACGATCTGTATATATAGAACACCGTCCGTTTTCCAAGAAAATACATTTTTTACTCCGATCCCAATTATAGTTATCATTAAAAAAAATACTTGATTCAGATAACGAACTATTGTAGCTAGGCATCAATATGTCTAAGTTAGAAAGAATTTCTGGAAATTCAGACTCTAAATATTGATGATATTCTATAGATTTTTTAATATATTTCTGAACTAAAGCTATACTACCTTTTCTTAATAAACTATCTAAAATCAGTAAAAACTCATTTTCTGATACAAAAAAAAAGTCTGAACAACAAGCCGAACAATTTTTAGGGCAACTAGCACTTATTTTCTCTTGATCAACATATTTGTCAAAATTGATATTAGCAACATAAATAGAAGCTAATTTACTATTTTCATTAACCGTTGAATGACATTTTTTTACTTTTTTCCCACTTCCACAAAAACATTTATCATTTCGTCCCATAAATTTTCTCCATTTTCATTCGTTTAAATTTATGTTACATCTTAACATTTCTTCGAGTCAACAAGAATAACATTGACATCTTTTAGAATTTCTAAAAGAATGCTGAGCTTACTTTCTTGCATCATAAATTTACCTCCTCCACTCTAAGTTCTTTTCCAATACTGTCAAGTAACTTTCACCACCAAACAACAAGTTCTATAATAAAAACTTACATAAAATAATTGGGACAATTACATAAAAAAAGATTGTTTTCATAACATTCCCTTCTGAGCAAAAAAAGGACTTCTATCTTTTAGAAGCCCTTCCTTAATTCACTATTAATATTTAACTAATTATCGTACAGCAACCGCCATACCTGTTACATTAAACGCATTTTGATATGTGCCTGCATTGATCCATTTTGCACCAAATACAGGATCGACAACATGATAAGCACCATCTTTAAAACCATCAACTAATACTACGTGCCCGTTCCAAACTGCACGTCCCCAAGGCATTTGTTTAAATTGCGGTGATGCATAATTGTAAGTGACCCAAGTCACTACTGGATTGCCACTTCTGATTTCATTTTTGATCCCATTGGTTCCTTTACCTGTAATGTTCACCGCATTTCCGCCAACTTTTTTCGCCCATTGAATCACTGGGTTAGCCATCATTCCTTGATACGTGCCAGAAACATTGTGGCGCCATTCACCTGAATAACCATTATACGGATTATTGTCACTCGCACGTGGCATTGAATTAACAAATGTCAGCAAATCTTGGTTCGTTACGCCTTTGTAACGCAAAGCTTGTAGCAATGAAGCCCCTTCGCACAGCATAGTGTTTCCTTGCCAAACAACTGGCACATTCAATACTTTTTCATTGCTTGGAGCAGGATTTGGTTTACTTCCGGGACTTGCATACCAACCTGTCCCTTCGATTTTCCAACCTTGTTTACTAATAATACTCGTTTCATTTTGATCCAATGTATAATGGTGCCAATTCACTTTTTTACTGTACAAACGAGTAACTGGAACGCCACCACTGCCTTTATAAGAATAAAAAGCAATCCCTTCATACGTCCAACCAGTATGGGAGATCTTATCTCTTTCGCCTGCATCAATTGTGTAGAAGTGTTCACCATTATAACGATTGTATAAACGATAAACTGGTGAGCCATTTGTTGGCGCTTGCCATGCAACACCTTCATAATTCCACCCAACACGTTTTAAATTATCTCTTTCGCCAGTGCTACGTGTATACAAATGCTCGCCACTATATTTGTTGAACAAGCGATACATCGGAATAGTACTCGCATACGTTTCGATAGTTTCATCAGCAAATGTCTGCTGAATACCTGCAAAACCAATTCCACACAACAAAGTTACCCCTAACAACAATTTACTTTTTCTCTTCATTTTCACCCTCCAGTTTATATAAATTAAAATAACCACTTTTATCCTTTTTCGCTTCATTTCTATTCCAGCAAGTATTAATTTATTCAATATTCCTACGTAGACAATGCTACTATAAATCAATAACAAGGTTATGGATACAAAAAAATAAAATAATCATTTTTATGCAATCTTTTACATTTATAGAAAATAAAAAACACGACATACTAATCGTGTCAAAAATATAAAAAGTGACTTTCCTTTTTGTTAGAAAGAAAGAAAAACTAACCATACTTATTTCCTACCTAATTTTCCTTCTTTTCCTTTACTGGTGGGAGTATTCCTTTTGTAGAAATCTTTTTTATACCTGCTGCCCGAATTTTAAATGCTTGTTCAGATTGTACAGAATCATTGTAACCTTTATACATACTTAACCACGCTCGCGCAGTGACATGACCTGTTAATTCAATTTCATCATCATAATCAATGTCTTTCACTTCATAATCTGGAGCAATCACAATTTCTACTTGATCATTCAACTTTTCAGAATAAACAGTGACACGCTGTTCACGTACAATTTCAGTCACTCGATTATCTGCATCACGTTCAAATATTTGTTCAACTTCTAAAAAATTCATTTTTCCAAAAGTCTTTTTAACTTCAATATCTTCAATTGTATTATCTTTGAAATTCAATCCCATTATTTACTTCCTCCTGCAACTGCCAATCTTTTCGCATAGACAACCAAATCTAACGAACGACTGTTTCCAATATTATTACGTTTGGCACTGATACGAACAACTGGATCAACCAAACTTACTTCTTCTCGATCATCAAAGAACTGTGAATTTCTTAAACCGGGAACAAAAATTTCAAAATCAGGTTGTTGTGCACTAGAAGCCGAAAACACTCGACCTCGAATTGGACTTCCATTTACATACATATCTCGCTCTGCACGAAATACTGCTTTAATTTTATTGCCTAATTGCTTTTCATTCAAAGCTACTTCTTGAATACGATTTGCCAAAATAATTCCTTCTTTCAAAATATTTTTTGTTATAATTAATTAGCTAAGATTAAAATCAAACCAAAGGAGCCATATATTTTGAATCTAAATAACTTAAATTCAGTAATGGGTGCTATCAATATACTATGGGGAATTTATAATACGAAAAAGACAAATTCTCTTTCTTCTACACAAAAATATGCTTCTAGATTAATAGAAAAGATATTTATTCCTTTTTATGAAAATATCGAATGTAATTTATTCGTAAATATAACAATAGAGAATAAAAATGAAGTGATAGATCATTTAACAAGATTACACCGCACCTTAGTCAAGGAAAAATTACTATTCTATATTTCTGATAACTTATTAATTCCATTAGAAAGTCTTGTTCAAACAAAGAACAAGTCCATAAAACCTAAAAAACTTAATAAAATGTATCAAAAATTCTCTAAAAATTATTACAACGAATTAAATAGAACAAGAAAAATTATTGGATTAAGACCAAGAACTCCAGATTTCAGAATTCACCACAAATTATATCGATTTAGAATACAAACCTATATTTGGTCGAATCTCGAATATATTGTTGTATTTGCTTTTATACTTTTTCAATCTATTCGAGGTATTTATCTATTATTTAAAAAATAGATTACTTGGATACACCCAAGAAAAAATATTGCTCCAGAAAATAATACGTCTACCCATTCTTTTTCTTTTATACAATAGATCATTCCTATAAAAATTATGCTTAGCATTACACACGAAACATAAAGGTCACACAAGGAGCAACACCTTCCGTTCTGCTGTCTTTTTATTTCAAACAAAAAACACAACCAGAAATACCAGTTGTGTTCGTATATTTATTATCAAATTAAGTTTGCTATTTCTTTTAGAAAAATATTTTCCAACAAATGAAAAATAGAAACCTAATTTTATGATTCTTTTTCGTGGTAGTAGAATGTTTGGTTGATACAGTCTAAAAGTTCACCTAAGTTATGAAATAGACTCATATCCATTCATTTCATAGAATCAATTCTTCAACGGCTAGTGAAATTTATTCACATCACGGCACATTAGATAGACCTACCACATACGCTAAACAACACTCCTCCTTTTGCTAAGCCAAAATCAAGTCTTTCCTTTCAACTTAATTCGAGCAACTATTTCCAACGTGTCATCACGACATGGTTATAAGAAATAATTTGATTATTTAAAATAAACACCCCTCATATACCAAGCGGAAATTACTCCAATGTTTTCAACGCCCTACCACATTTTGTAGTCAAAACAGAAAGCCTAGTCCTTGATATAAGCCAGAAACCTTTTATCCCAAATTAGTCATTAGCATGGCTCTATTTACAGATTCCATTGCCAGCTTGTGCACCATTCATCGGCTGGTACACGCCACCTCAAAAAGACTGATAACCTCAAATGAAAAGTTCATTCTTGAATTATTCCGTCAAATCGCTTAGAATGAAATTGTCTAGATTTATTCTGAGCGTTTGCGAAACAGAAATTCATTTTCTTCTCGTGAATGCTTTTTTGTTTATTCAATTAAAAACTACAATTCGTAGCCTTATGCATTTAATATAAACTACATTTTGTAGCTTGTCAACATTTTGTTGTTTTTTTTTGCTATAATATTTTTACTGTTCATTTTTATATAGGAAGGAGCGTAGACATATGTTTCCAGAGCGTCTAGTAGAACTAAGGAAGCTACAAAAATTAACTCAGCAAGAATTAGCTAATTTGCTGAATGTTTCAAAACAAACTGTTGGAAGCTGGGAAAGAGGAAGAACTGAACCATCCATTCCTATGATCAACGAATTAGCTAATATTCTAAATACATCAACAGATTATCTTACTGGAAGAGTCTCTGATAGCTCCTCTAGTCTAGCTCAACAGCCTAGTACTGGTGAAAATATTCGATCTCACTTTAGACTAAATACTGCAGATATGGACGTTGAAGATATTGAGAAACTAGAAGAAGAATTAAACGAATATTTAGACTTCTTAATTCAACGTGCAAAAGCAAAGAAAAATAAAAAATAGGTACGGAGTATTATTCTTTTGGAAGGCATTATTGATGGTCTTTACTTTGAGGTTTCAGACCTCGCGAATAGTATTGCTAAAAAGACAGCTATACACTTTTCAAAAAAGATTGAAGAAATTAAATGTCATGACATCGAACAATACATGATTGAAGTTGAAAATGTTGAATTTGTAGATTATAACTTTAAAAACAATCTAAGCAAGAAACTACTTGGATCGATCAACAAAGTCCAAGGTGAATTCATTATTACAACAAATACAAACTTATTATTTGAATGCAAAAACTTTACAAAAATGCATGAGATTATGCACTACTATAGGGACTTTTCCTATGATAGTAAATCTCATGCATTTTCTGATTTAATTTTACAAAAAGACTATCTACCTGAAGACTTCGATAAAGAAATCGCAGCAGATATTGGAGCTGGTATTCTAATGGCTAATGACCAAGCCCTAAAACATGCTTTAGAAAAACTAAAAACGTTTGACGAAATAGCAAATTACTTCTGTATACACAAGCCCGCACTAAAAATAAGAATCATGCACTACTTGGAATTTACTGAGAGATATACTTATGATATAGCTTACAAACTATTTAAAGAATATTACTACAACAATAAGTAAAATGGCTACTTACTTAAATATTACGGGTATTAATTGACGATCACAAATTTCGTTTAGAATTAACTCATTATTAAAAACAAAAATATTGGTCTTAAAATCACACTAAAATACTAACACAAAATTCTGTCAGCAAAAGAAAAAATCAATTACCTTCCTTTCAGAAAACAATTTCATTCGCTCTCTAACATGTTATTCTGTATTATTTTATTTTTAAAACACTCTAATTCTAAGTTAAATTCAGAAAAATCTGGTGAATTTATAGTAAATCTTAAGTCAATTACATATGTCTCTCCTGATGGTATTATAGATGGAACATTGCCTAATTTCTCTTTGGAGTCCATTATTAATTTATCAAATTCTGTTATGACGGTCTGACTAGCTACTGTCAAAGTTTTAACTAAAGAAACAGCGTCTTCTGAAACAATTTTTGCTTGTACGTCAATTTCCCAATCAATAATTTTCTGATATATTTCTGAAATACGTGTCGCAATATAAACCAAGAAATCTAGGTCTGACTTAATCCCCGGTTCCCCAAGTGCTACTGGTATTGCTTCATTTATTAGCGAACTAAGAGAATCTACACATTGCATTAATTTTGTAGTTTTATTAGTTATCCAGCTTAATATCTCAAGAGGCTCTTCGATTAGATTACTTGGATTTAAGTACACTTTATATTTCAAATCTCTTTTATAATCCTCTAATTGATCTAATTTATCCCAAAGAACTTGGAAGAAGAATCTATATTCCCATATGGAATCTTTTTTTTCAAGTACGTATTTTATTGCTGCTGCACTTTGTTCAAGAACACGAGTAGAGAGTTTATTGTGATTAAATTTTTCCCACATTTTCAATGAATCATGAAAAAGATATGAAAATTGATTTTTTAATGTATTACAGATATCTTGAGCAGACTCATATTCATAGACCCAACGTCTATCTTTATCCATCAGTTCTTCAACGAAAGCAAAAAGACTATTTGTATCTACAAGAGATGAAAAATTAACATTAGGGTTATCCTGCCAAAGTGGAAGAGAGGAAAGGATTGATTTGTTAATAAAAATGTATATTGGAATTCCTTTTTCCTTAGCCTGTAGATATTCAAGGTTTGTTATAGACTTTCCACTATCCGTGATAAACCCATATTTTCCACCAATAATTAGGATAAGAATATCAGCCCTATGTTCTACTACTCTTAAACAATTTTCTAATGTTCCTAGGGATGGATTGAGTGGAAAAGAATCAAACTCAGACATAACAACATCAAAACCCATATCATCTTCTAAAGTTCTTTTTATATCTGCTCTAATTTGCTTCAAATCGTAGCAAGTAGAACTAATAAATACAGCTGGTTTTCTAGCATAAGTATCAAACATTCTGTATCCTCCTCTAAAACTATTGTTACCTCTTATTATTTACTATTGCTATCCATTTAATTTCAATCTAAGCCAGTGCAATATTACATTATCATTTTAGATGCTCTATTAATTCTTCTAAAGTTTCAACTAATTGGTTAATCTTAAAAAGATCTATTCTCCCTAAACTTATTTTTTCTGATTTATTGTTTATTTCTTCTAAGAATAGCTTTATATCGTCAACTTCTCCTGCGTGAAAATCTTTGGCATTACTAATTCTTAAATATTCAGAATTGATATATTGCCAGAGTAAATCAGCTTTATTATCATCTGTCACGATATAGCGACTTATTGACTCTGTTTCTAACATGGCTTCAAAAATATTATTCTTTAACAGAAATCCACTTTGCTTCATGTTACGTAATACTTCATAATCTTCATTAAATAAACCATCAAGAAACATCTTCATCTTGTCTTTAACTTTTTTATTATCAATTTGTTTAAATGCTTTAAACAACTCAGATTTTTCTTGTTTTACATTTGAAAAACCCGACCTATAAAATCGATCAGCTAAATCTGTATCATCATTTAAGCTCTCATAACAATACAAAGCTATTAATTTATTTTCAATTATTTCTGAGTAATTACTGTCAAGAAGCATCAAACCCATTTTTTCAAAATGGTTAAGTTGCCCGTAAACAGTAACTAACTCTTGAAAATCAAACTTATCTTCTTCAACATCTTTTACTATATTTTGCTGAATTGTTTTTAGTTCATCATCTGTAAGACGTCTAAAATCTATCAGCTGATTTAGGTTACTGATTTCCTTAGATTTAGGAAAGAAAACCTTCTCCCAAACACTCGTATAATTACTTTGATCTATATATCCTGTTAAAATATATGTACTAATATCTCTTGAATAAAGGATATAATCATCAAATTCTTCACATTGGTTATGATATTGATCGATAATTTTTTCTTTAATAGTTTTTGTTTCACCTTCGCTCAAATAATAGGAAAAGTATCTAGTATCCATTAATCCATTCAATGATTTTAAGCTTTCTCCATCAATATTTCCTAATTTATACTCATTTGTGATAACAAAAATATTTAAAAAAATACTTTTCCTTATCTTTGTTTTTAAATCATCTGATTTTAACTTATTAATCTCCACAAGTAGTTTTGATTCAACAAAATCAAACATTTCGATTATAGAAAAGAGAGTTCTCATGTTTAAGCCTTTTTTCTCGGTTATAACCTGCTGGTTTTCCAACACTGTTTTTATCCATGAACTATGCTTCTTAATAAAAATATTTCTGCTTTTTTTAAAATCATGTCCTCAATAGTTGACATATCATATTTAAATTTTACTGTTCTAAATATTACTTTTTCCTTAATTTTTTTGAATTCCTCTAAATCTGAAATCTCTGAACTATTGGACAGAATAATCACTTTACATTTCATTTTTTCTAAAAGCTCATTTAAGATAAAACCTAACAAATCTTTTAAATCAATTTCTTTACTTACCCGTTCTAAATCATCTATAAAAATAACTATTGATTGTTCAGCTGTAGAAGAATTTAGTTTAACCTTATTATATGATTCTAAAATCCAATCACTAATTAAACCAATCGATTTTAATTTACTATTATCTAATATGTTAGAAATTTTTTTAAATTTCTTATTTATTTTACTTATTGATGACAATGTATTTTTATTTGAACCTAAAACTGAAATTATTTGGTAAAATAATTCCTGTTTTAAATCACTTAAATCATTGAACCCATATGCAGAAAAGTAAACTGGGTAATTACCTTTCTCCTTTAGAGTGCTCATAACATTATTTTTAATAAAATATGTTTTCCCCGCTCCCCATTCACCATCAATTTGAAGCGCATAAGGTTCTTCGCTTTGAAGATAATTATCTATAATTTGAGCTAAGTTATTCATTGTTCGAATCTCCATTCACAAGCTTATATTCGCTTCTTTAGCCCTATTCTCCGTTTTTTGTATTTAAAAACATCCTACAACAAAATTATTATACTGAACTACACAAGAAGAAAGTAATATTTTATATAACTAAAGTATATAAAATATTTGAAAGATTATCTATACCTGTTACCGATATAAAAACATCATATTTTTAATCTCAAAAAGTAAAATAAATAATATGCTCAAATATTTACAATTTATTCAGTTTACATAGTGTCAATTGTCCCTAAGCTCAGATTTTCTATAAACTTTAGCACGATTAAAAACTCTACAAATTAAAAATACATGAGGATAATCACTCAAACAGGAGACGTCCATATAAAAGTGATCCACCTCATGCATTGATTACAAAAAGTGATTCTATCTAAATTATTAAAATATGGCTAGACGTTCAACTAACATCAGAAAGAAAATCAAACTTTAAAATTACTACTAATACCATAACTATTTTGAAAAATCATAAACTAATTTAACATTTTATTTCATATTATCTGCTGTCAGAATTTCTCCATGATTATCCGTTAAATATAGATGTCCTTCATATTCAACAAAGTTGAGTGCCAGATAAACATTATTTATATTCTATACATCATATATTATTTTTCTTATTCTTTTATTCTCGACATTTATACAACTTACAGCATCATTTTCAAACAACATCAAATTAGATGCTCCTTCATTCATCACACTTTTATACATAATACCATCAAATTTTTCATCTAAACTTTTTATATAGTCACTGATATACTGCAAAGGAATGTAATCTTTACTTTTACTACTTCCTGTTGTAGGTATAGATAGATTGTTTGAAATTTCTTTTAAAATATCTCTATTTAAATAATACTCCAGAGCATCTACTTCAGAATTCAGAGATATATATTCAAAATTTCTAAAATCAACTATTTTTACGTCTCTAGTTAATTCAAATTCACCAATATAAACACTATCATTAAACGATGCCCTTATTTCTTGATAGCAAGCTTGCTCCTTGTCAGTTAAATATAAAACGCTTATCCCTTCAGGATTTAATCTGCCAGCAGAAGCTTTGCCTTTAGGTGGAGAATACATATCATTCTTTGTATATTCTTCCTCTAAAGAAACTCTTCCACGATAATATTTTTTTCTATCACTACATTTAATAACCATTTGCTTATAACCAATAAATTTTTTCAAAAGATTTAAATTTATTGTGTTAGTATGATATCTATTTCCATACGTAATCGTTTCAACAAATTTTGACCAATCATTATCTTTTAAAATAAATTTATCAGCATACGACACATCATATTCTGCTAGTATCCCTACTTTTTCATTGAAAATATCTTCTTCAATACTGCTATCATCTTCGAATAAATACTCTAATAGTTCATCTATTTTTTCGGAATTTATATTAAAAACTGACCACTTTTTTTCTAATGAATCTTTCAATAAATACTTTTTATTTTTTGGAAAATCTTGGGACAACTTTGATTCTACAGTATATAAGTCTAAAATTTGGTTTATAAATATTCTAATACTATCAAGAGTATCAGTATCTTCGCTATTACATATAAGCACATCTCTATGAGATGAAACCAATTCACAATTCCCTTTATTATTCAAACTTTGAATCATTGATACTACTTCTCTATCCTTGAAACAATCTTCACAAAAAATCATTTTATGAGCCTCTATTATCCAAAAAATTACCCATTATTTCTAAGTGATGCATAATACATAATTTTTTTACAAATCCTAGTCCAGGATATCTTTTCTCGTTAGAAAGTTTTCTAAACTGTTCTAAACTTATCGATTCATTTTTTTCATCAATGGTTTCGGCCCATTCAATCAATTTTGATAATGCTTCATTGAATTTCCCAGCCGGATCAGTAATATCTTCATTGGTATCCGAAACAAAATGTCTTATTCGCAACACATCATTCTCATCAAAAAAAACTATATGTATGGCAACAGCTATGGGAGCAAATCCACCATCTATATAAGATTTACCTGTTATTGAATAATCTGAAAAAGCTTCATACTGTTCTTGATAGTATAAATGATCATCTGAAAAAAATTCCTCTGGTGTGTCTAAATAGTCTACATTTCTATCTTTTTTTGCAAATGCATCACGAATTATTCCCACCGGTTCCTGTTTAAATTGTCTCAAGAACCTACTACCATCTGGAACAAAATTTAATTTTGATATCAAACTATTGTCATATAGAAACTTTTTTCCATAATTTATTGAATCAAAATCATTATAAATTACTATTAAATTCTGGAATTTTTTAAATTTTGAAAAGTCATAAAAAAAATTATTTGATGTATTATCTATTAATAAAGCATCATTTTCAAAAGAGCATCTTTCTCCATGAATTGGATGAGTACTGTCATAAATACTATATTCTCCAACTTTAGGATTAACGATAGTATATAAGGTATGATTTTTATTTAAAAAATAATCAACTGTTTTTTTAAAAGATGCAGTTTCTTTTACAGGCTCAATTATAGGAATGATTTTTTTAGATAGTTTTCTTTCCATTAATAGATCTCTCAACGCTAATAGCTCATATTGTTTTCCTCTCAGATATGGATAATACATGTTGTTCCTCCTTTAATATGCTTTCCAATTTTATATAATCTTTTTCTTTAAATGAACTAAAGTAAAGTAATGATTTTAGCTCATAAGGCATTTCAAGAAAAAGTTCACTATATTTTTTTATATTGCTTCTATTTTTCAATATTTTTATCATCTCATCATATAACTTATCCATAGGTATCTCTTGAAATAATTTATAATAAAAGCTATATCTAGAAAATTGATCGGTTTCGGGAAGCTCAGAATAAAACTTATTTAATATAGCTTCTTGTTCTTTTTTACGCAAAAATTTATAAATAGACTTATAATCTAAACTTTCTCTATTAATAGTAGGTTTTCTAATTTGTTTGATTGTATTTCTTTTAGTTAGTATGGAGACTCCAACTTTAGTATTCTCGTAGTGTTCAAGTACTTTATTTTTATGAGCTTCTCCGGTTATTATTTCAACATGATCAAAAACTTTATAATAATCATTAATTTGTCCATGCAATCTATCTAAAGTATCTAATTCAGTTTTTATTTCATATACAACAGCTTTTCCATTAATCAAAACAAAGTCTGCCTTAGATCTATTTAACCAAATTTCTGACAAAGCGACTGTAGTATTTATTGAATGTCTTCCTAATAAAAGTTTATTTAACAAAGTATTTTTATAAAAATATTCATTACGATAATTCTTATTCAAAAAATTATATACATCTTTTATAGCAACTTTAACAGGTTGATTTGTGCTACCTAAACTTTCTGAAACTACTTTCAAAATAGAGCTCTCTCCATTTTTCAAGATTTCATTTAGAGTATTTTGAGTAAAGACCCTATTTAATAGTAGCTGATTATTCACCTCAAAAACCTCACTCATGTTGATTATTCACCTCTTTAATATTAACACACCTAGATATAATTTATAATCTTATATTACAAATTAATCAAATACTCTTTATTTTTTATATCAATATTATTTTCTTATTTACCTGCTTCCATTCTTCTCAGACATATTTTAATCACAGTAATAACAAATATGCTCGCAAAATGGAATATGGATATACGCAGAAGTTTTACGTTCTGCGGAATTCGTTGTTTCATTCATTGAATTAAATTCTCCTTACGTCGAAAAGTCGTACCATTTTTCGACCTTCTTTTCGATCACTCATATAAAAGCATACTAACTGTATTTCATGAACAAATCCACTAAAAAATCCAAGAATCGACTTCTTGGATTACTTTTTCTTTCGTTGCACTAGACACTTGATTGTAAATTTCCAGTGTTGTTTTCATATTGGAATGACCCACTCGATCCATGATGGCTTTGATTGGGACGCCAGCTTCAGCCAAAAGAGAAATATGTGTATAGCGAAAAGTATGCGTAGTCACGTGTTTATTAAACTCAGGGTATTTTTCTCTTAAGATATCTTTGACACAGTTATTTATTCTTAAACAAAAATGTATTATTTCAGATGTTTGTTTTTTATTCAATACTTGTATTTTATTTTTTCATAATATGTTATTTTCGTGGTACACATTATCCTAACCATTCCTTGTTGGATAGTGGACTTAGAATATTTTTCACATATGTTTATGTATACACTTTTTCAATATAATCGACCCACTCCATTTCATCAAGCAATTCTAATGTATTTACGATTCTTCTTTTTTCATTCTCATCGTCAAACCCCTGATCATGATTTAACAATAGACTAAAAATATTTTTTACCATTTTAGCTTGCATATCATCGCTATTAAAAATAATTTTATCAAGTTCACTTAAAAATAATTGGATATTTGTTTCATTTTTTCTCGTATAAGATAAAGACAGGCCATTGATAATAAAATTTTGTAAATCTCTTGAGTAATTTGAACTGTCTAAATAAATCTTCATATACTGTATACTTTCAACAAAGTTAAATCTTATATAATTATCTTCAAACAAAAACAAACAATTTGAAAATATAACAAGTTCGAATCTTCCCCATGTTTGTATCTTATCTAAATAGTTAATGATTTTTTTTGCAATTTTGCGTTGTTCATTTTTATCTAGTGCGTCACCTTTATACTCTCTAACTAAATAATATTGAGCATATAAACTGTAATAATAGAAATCTTTGGTATCAATATACATATCCAGAATTTCATTTGCAAAATTTATATCAAAAGGATTGAGGTACTTTTTCGATAATTCAACAGATACTTTCTTTTTACCTTCTAATTCTTTTTCATTCAATATGAATTCATATTCTTCTAAGCTAATATTTAGTCTTTTAAGATATTTCAATAAAATAGTAAAACTTATTTTAATTCCCCCATTTTCAAAAGAAGACAATGTATTTCTATGTGAAATCCCTTCAGCCAGCTTTTCTTGGGTAAAATTCCTTTCTTTTCGTAAAAGTTTCAATAGTTCATTGTGCTCCATACAACCCCCTCCCTTTTTGTAAAATTTTAAATCATTTTACTCTATTTAAAAATACTTTTTTGACGAATTACTATGCAAAATAATCTGATGAGAAATTTACTTATATAATTACTTTACAAACAACCATTATATGAAGGAGGTTATTTTATGGAAACATATCCTGAATTATTACTCGAAGGCGCTTGGCAAACAACTGGAGTTAAATAAATTTATATAAGAAAAGAGGATAAATAAAATGATGAGAAAAGGATTTATTGGTTTAGCCGCAACATCAATGTTAGGTTTTTCACTTCTAAGTAGTGCTAGTCTAGTTGTAAATGCAGATGATTTAGCTGTCGTAGATTCTAATGGTATTCAGCTTTCAAACATAGATTCTTTTACCTTAGATCTTAATTCACAACAACAACTTTTTATGAACAAATTAACTCATATATATCCATACTTCTATTTCAATCATAATCAGCTTGCTTTATCAATTGATTATGATACATTAAAAACAGAATATGGTTTTACTGATGATGATATCGTTACAATTGATTCCATGTTAAAAGCTCCAGCAATCTCTTGGGATAACGAAACTTCCAATATTCAATCCAGAATGTATGTTAAAGGGAGCAAAGTATATTTCACTCATGCTGATGTAGTTTCTGCTCTTTACTCAGCAGCTTTAATCGGACCGTCAGCTATTTATGCAGCAATAGTCGGGTTAGGAACCATTTCTCTCGGTCCAGTTGGAACTGCTATTGCGGGAGCAGTAGGGATTTTAGGCTTTCCAAGTTTGGCTGGGTTTACCTATCAAGTTATCCAAGCCGCCTCAAACGGACAAGGTGTTTATTTAGGAGTCGAAATGAATGGAATTTTTCCAAATATCGTCAGCGGTACATTTTAAAATAGATTGAGGGATTTTATTGAAGAATAGAAATTTGTTGGTCATAAGTATTATCTTAATCCTCGGCTCTAATATAGGTTTTGTCACCATATCTGATCTTCCAAAATCTGTCTGGATTACACTTGTTTTTATTGGTAGTTGCTTATTTTTGTACACTTGTATAAAATACGGTCTTACTTTAAAAAAATTACTCATTTTTACTTTTTTGATTATCGCTACTTTTTTAGTATCAAATTTTTTTCTTAATATCTCTGCTTTACTGGTATATTTTGTTAATAGTTTAGTTGGTAGTCTGCTTATTTATTCATTAGAAAAAACATAATGGGTGCAACTACTTAAAAGACACGAACAACTTTACAGAAAATAGTCTATAAAGTTGTTCGTGTTTTTATATGTTTTCATAATTGGAACATATCAATCAGTTTTTTATTTATCCAACCCCACTAATTTTCGTTGCTTACGATTTGCCTCATCTGCTACATATTTCATTACCGTTTTAAATTCTTTTGCGGAGGCATTTTCTGATAAATCAGCAATACTCTTATTGTATTTTTTTACGATTTTTTGTACTTGTTCTTTCTCAGTCATGTAATTTCTCCGATGTTTTTATCTGTCTCTGCTTAACGTAGCCTTCAATTATTATCATAAGAATCACCTTCTTTAATCAACTTCATTTCTTTTTTTAAATTCCAAAAAGAAGCAATACCGACAATCATTCCAATCATACTCAAAAATGCCCAAAAATATCTTTTTTGAAGAAGTAAGATGACTGAGAAAATAGCCATGATAATCGAGCAAAATATGCCTATATTAATCAAACGATTGATTTTTTCTTTTGTCTTTTTACGCATCCAAGTATGCTCCTATTATGCTAAAATATAATTGTCGTTCTTTCCATCAGCACGATCCAAACCTTCTGCTAAAATCCCCCCAACCGAAGCACCAGAAATAACTAATGCTATGTCAATCATACTATTTAAGAATCCCCCTACGCCAATTCCTACTTTTGAAAGAATCTGTTTTTCAACCATTCTAGTAATATTTTTGCGATTATTTCTTAATAACGTTCTTACCGCTCCAAAATTGCTTGCAGCCGTCCATAATCCAATTGCTATTAATCCTACATCAATAACACCAGCAACAAAACCAGTTGAATTCCACCAGTTTTTCCCTACGCCTCGCATTCTTGGATTGAATCCAGTCATTGCTAAATACTGACTGATTGCTTGTTCCATTCTTAATTCATCTTCAGGCGTTAATAATATTTCTCCATCTTCGTTAAATTTAGGTGGCACGTCTCCATACTTTTCCTTGATTTTTTCAAGAGCTAGTTCGGAATTTTTTTCTTCTTTCGAGTAATAAATTGCCAAGTCTTCATCATTAAAGTAGCTTTCACTATTCTGAGTTTCATCTAGAATCAACTCATTTGCCAAAACAACCACACTACCACTTGTTGCTACAACGGACAAAGCAAAACTTACTGCTATTACACGAACCCACACTTTCAAACCTAGATATTTCTTTTTCATTATGTATCCTCCAAAGTTAATATTTGTCTTATATGACAATAAAACTATAAATTGATAACATCGTTATTGACTAAAGACACCATAAAAAGTACTTTTATACTCATAATCGTCACTTATTTTATAGCTTATAAAAAAACATCAGATATCTTAAAATCACAGTAATAACAAATATGCTCACAAAATGGAATATGAATATACACAGAAGTTTTATGTTCTGCGGAATTAGTTGTTTCATTCATTGAATTCTCTTTATTATGTATTAGTTTAAGCAATATACTAGAATCAAATTGATGGCTTAAAATAGGAAACCAAGAAAAATAAATTCTTTCTAACGTTTCATTGCTGACTCAATCTTAGACATGTCGGAGTCAGACACTTCCTTGTCTACATTTGAACGAACGATTTTTTCACCTTATATAATGAATGGATTCCCCAACAAAACATACCAAGCCAATCTTTCCAATTATAAATCTACTAATAAAAATCAACCTCTCTCCTGTCTCTACATTTCTCTACACTAAGTAACTAATTAATTTTTTGTTCACTTATTTACTCCTTTTGATTAACTCCACTTATATCAAAATCTACTATCAATCAACAACATCTTCATTCATCCTTTGTCTCTTTTTTACCTTATGATCAAAACATAAACTCCTTCTTTCAACATTTACTGTTGTTTTATGAAGACGGCTTAACTATAAATAGATGACAAAGTTATTGTTTAGTTTGCTCGTAAAAGTTCTATTGTTTTCCTAATTGTTTCATTAAAACAGGAAAAATGACAATATCCATGCTAGATAATTTATCAAAAACACCATTCATAACCTAAGTAAATTCAGACATTCGACACAAAATACTATCTGTTATGGTATACTTTTAATAACATAAATTTGGAGATGATTTGATGAAAAAAATGAGTCCTATTTTACTTTCTGCTGCCCTCGCCTTGCTTTTAGTTGGCTGCAGTCCTAAACAAAGCCATACTAAAAAAGCCGCAAGCAAACCTAATTTATCAATAACAACTAAAAGCTCTGTCGCTTCTTCAAGTACAACAATCAGCACAACCAAAAATTCCAGTGCCTCAACAACAAGTAGTTCCTCTACTCAAGTCACTTCTCCTTCTCAGGTAGAGTCGCAAACAAGTGAACTAGCGGTTCCTAGCACTAGTGAGCAGCCACTAACTGACACAAGCTCTTCCCAAGTAACTCAAGTAGATCCACTAGCTGGTTATTCTGATTTGCAAATTGAGTACGCTCGTGTTTGGTTGACTTTCATGGGTTCTACTATACCAGATGATTTCGAATTACATGTTCACCTTAGTCCAGCAGGTCAGCCGATTGATCCTTATGACAATGGAAGTCTTACTTACCCAACTGAAACAGTTACTCTTTCTGGAAAATATTCCTACCAAGGTCTTGTCGTTTATGCAAGTAATCACGATGGAACAGTTACACATTACCCAACACCTTCTCACTGGCAAATGTCTGCGGATCAAGCGAGTGATCCAGAAGCGATTCGCGCATTAACACAAAACGTTCTTGATCAAGCAACCGTTGTCCCTATTCCAACCGGTGATTCAGAACAAGTAAAACGATTGATAGCTGTTACAGTGATTGATTAATGACTGTAAGGTAATCTTGAACTGATTTCCAACTTTTTCTTGAACAACGAATCTACTTGTTTAAAAAACTATTACTGCATACAAGTATTTTCCATTCAATATTTAGTTGACATAATTTATTTCCTATACACATTCTTCTCACAAAAAACAACACAAGCAACCCTATCTAGGGATTACCTGTGTTGTTTTTTGCGTATCCTTCATTCGTACTTTCGTAAGCATGAACAATCATTTTTCTATTCATTCATTTCATCTGTTGAATCTTTTTTTGAAGTTGGTGGGCCTTTTCGATCTGGGCTTTTCCACGTGCCTGAACCTAAGCCTAGAATTGTTTTGATCGCTGGAATAAAAGTTGTCACAATCGTTAAGGCATTTATCATCCAATAAAGTAACATATATAATGGTGCAAAAAATAAATACTTGATTTTTCTTCCTTGGTCATCCAAGATGAGCGATGCTCCTAATTGAAAAATTCCTGAGATCATTTCAAAGCAGACAAAAAGAAAAGACAACGTAATCATGTGATAGATTCTTTCCGTGTTCCCTTCCAAAATAAACTTGATTAAACTCCACAAAAAAATCAAACTAGAGATCCAAAAGAAAAACGACCAAATGATACTGAACGTTTGGTCAATGAACATGACCGTGTGGCCAATATTTCTAAATGGGTGCAACACTATTTTTTTGAAATTCGTCAACCAAACTTCTGTTCCACCTTTAGCCCAGCGTTTTCTTTGGCGATAAAGCATCCTCAAAGATTCTGGAACCTCCATAAAAAACATGATTCGTGGAGCAAAAAGTGAAAGCCAACCATCCATTTGATGATCCCACGCAATACTGATATCTTCCGTTGCTCGGTCTTGTCTAAATAATCCCACATCGATTAATGCGTCTTTTCGGTACATCGTGTTTGCACCACTATAAGCGTAGATACTGCCTAAAACGCCAATTTGTGTACGTTTTATGATTCCGACAATACTAGAAAATTCGACCGTTTGTGACTTTGCAATTAGTTTCGTTCTATTTTGCACATCCATATTGGCTGTAACTGCAGAAATATTTGTCGAATCTTGGCGAATAAAATAGTTGACGTACATGTTCAAAGAGTCGGGCTCCGGAACTGTATCTGCATCATTACTTAGAATCAATTTCCCTTTTGCAAACCCCATACCAATATTGAAAGCATGTGCTTTCCCCTTGTTCTTTTCAATTCGAATGACTCGTAGCCTGGAATATTTTTTTTGTAACCGAGCTAAAATTTCAGGTGTACTATCAGTAGAGCCATCATCTGTTACCAATACTTCATAATGTTTATAGTTTAGTTTAGTCATCAAGTACTCTATTGTATTTTCAATAACGATTTCTTCATTATGAGCAGGAACTATGATCGTAATGAATGGCTCAACCTCTACCGGGATATCATCCCACTCTGTTTGTTTATATTTAAAAAGAAAGGTATAACATAAAACACCGATAAACCAAGAAAATCCACCAATAATTGGATACGTAACTAGAACCAAAAACATGATCATTAAAATAATATCTAGTATATCATTACCAGTTTGAAAAAAAGTCATCATAGCTCCACATTGCCTTTCTTATAAAGGTTGCGTACAAAATTTGTATCTAAGTTTTGCTCTTCCTTTACGGAATAACTACACACTTCTTTGCGAACTGCTTCAGGACCAAATCGAACATCAAACGCTTCGTTTAGTAACTGACGACGTTTTTCCAATTGTTCTTCGTCATATTGAACCTTTTTCTGCAAAAGATTTTTGAAATGAAAATTATTTCGTATCGTCAATCCAATGTAAAAGATAGCAATCATAACAAACGTGACGCTCAAGAAAACAAATAGAAATTTTAAAGTCTGTAATTCATCTTTATAAACAACTAAATGATTCTTCCATGCTTTTTCTGGCGATAAAACTGGTAGTAATAACCAAATAAAAGGTGCTATCACACAAAGCCATCCCACAAGCGAAACGATCGTCTGAAAAATTTTCAATGGATAGTGTTTTTTCTCAAAGTAAGCGTCAGTGACAAGCATTTGCTCTACTTCCTCTCGACTAATCTTCGGTTTCATGTTATCTCCCCCCTCTTTCCTATCAGCTGATGCTGCGTTTGTTCTAGTCTGACGGTTTTTCAAACATTTAGCAACTTATTTTCCTTCAATCGCGTTGCATTTTCACCAACAATCTGCGTAAAAATAAAAAGCCAAACATGTTCACTAAAAACATGCTTGACTTCTTTTTCTATGAAAGCAACTGCATCAAAAATCCTGAGATAATCAAGACAATTGCTCCGCCTAAACGATTTCCCATTTGAGCAAACGCAATGAGTTCCATTCGATTCGCAGCAGAAAGTACCGCAACATTACCGGTACCGCCCATTGAATTATTACATAACCCAGCAGTAATTGAAGATTCAATTGGATAAAGACCAAATAGTCGACCGACAAAACCAGATACTATTGAAATAACAATGACACTTGTTAAACAAAGTACAACAAACTGCCAAGTTAAGGCGGAAGCTAATACATTTAAATTCAAAAGCGCAATCCCGATACCAGCAAGAACAGCCGCAGTCAAGTTTTTCACAATTAAGTTATTGAACATAATAGCTGCATCCTCATAATATTCAGGCAAGATATTCGTAATTTTACAAATGACAACGATAATAATCATAAACGCATACGCATGAACTTTCGGAACAAAGTAATTACAAATTTGTCCAAGAATGAAAAAGGTGATTGAAATCATCAATCCTACACCCAATTGAGAAATATTCGGTTTCACTGTACGAGGTTTTCCATCACCAAGATCGCCTTTTTCCATCAATTTTCCATTCCCATTAATTTTAGGCATTGATTGTCCAGCGCGTGCCACTAAAGCTGCTCCGATAATGGCTAATACATTGGTCATTGCCGTTGCAGGAATCAAACGAGAAATAATCGACGAGGCATCCGTTCCTAAAACATTTGCATAAATGCTAGACAACGGAACCGCACCTGCACCAACACCACCAGCCATTGCAGGAAGTGACACATACAATACTGAATCAGCAAAGCCGTTGCCGATCAACATCCCTACCAAACCAACTGCAAAAAAGGAAGCAACCATTGAAATCAATGCCACTGGAATAAAACGGACAGAAGCTTTCATCAATAGATTACGATTCATTCCTAAAATACTACCAGTAATCAATGCAGCAATATAAAAATCCAAAAAACCCATATTATTGATAAAATTCTCAGTCGCGTGCACGACATATTCAGGTAAAATACCAAAAGTCGCGATAGCTGCTGAAGCAAAAATAGCAAAAACAGAGCCACCACCAAGATAACTTTTTACAATTGGAAGTTTTGAACCAATGAAATGAAATAAATTCCCTAAAATAACTAATACAGCAATTGGGCCAATCATGTTCGTCGGTAATTTTCCCAACGCCATTGCGACGATCAATACTGCAACCATAATTAAATACAAGGGCAAACTGATACCACTAATTTTTGTTGACCAAATGCTCGTCTTTTTTTCGTCTTCAACTGCTGAAACAGCTGTTGCTTTTTGTACCATACTTACAGATCCTTTCTCCTTTGGCAATCAATAAGAAAAGTAGAACCGTTTGGATGAACTGTCCGCTTTTCTTATTGTCTTGCACACAACTACTTCTAATTATTCAGCCGTTAATTCTGTGTACTCTGGTACCCATTTAGCGTCTGCAACAGCTGCTTTGATATCTGAAATTTCTTCACGATTTAGCCCTTGCTCCACCACTGATTTGGCTACAGTTTCTGCAATGATTTGAGAAAACTCAGTAATTTTTGCAACAGGAGGTAAAATAGATGCTCCTGGTTGTGTCACATCAACGATTCCTCCCAAGGCACGACTTGCTTGAGAAATGATTTCTGCATTCACACGCGTTGCAGTTGAAGCAATCAAACCTAATCCAAGCCCCGGATACATCAATGCGTTGTTTGCTTGACCAATTTGGTAAGTTATACCTTGATAGTCAACGTCAGCAGCAGGAATCCCTGTTCCAACTAGTGCTTTTCCATCTGTCCAAGTAATCAAATCTTGCGCTTTTGCTTCAGCAAGCTTAGTTGGATTTGACAAAGGCATAATAATTGGACGTGCTGTATGAGCAGCCATTTCTTTAACAATTTCTTCAGTGAAAGCACCTGGTTGTGTTGATGTACCAATCATGATTGTTGGATGGATTGCTTTCACAACTGCAGTTAAATCTGTCAATTCTGATGCATTTTCAAATTCATCACGATTTCGTGCAAAAGGAATTTGTCCTGGAGTTAGTCCTTCTGTATCTGTAAACAGTAAACCTTGTTTATCTACTTGGTAAAAATGTTTGCGTGCTTCTTCTGCTGGAACGCCTTGACGAATCATTTCATCTAAAAGAATATTTGCAATTCCAACACCGGCAGTCCCTGCACCAAAAGTTAAAATTGTTTGGTCTTTTAGTGCTTCACCAGAAATATTCAAGCCACCTAACACACCAGCTAAAACAACAATTCCTGTTCCTTGAATATCATCGTTGAATGTTGTAATTTGATCTTCATACTTTTCTAAAATAGTTGCTGCATTTCCACGACCAAAATCTTCCCAATGCAATAGTAATTCGGGGAACAACTCAGTTGCCGCACTTACAAATTGATCAACAAATTGATAATAAGTTTCGCCTTCAACACGTTTATGGCGATTGCCTAGATATAATGGGTCATTTAGTAATTCTTGGTTGTTTGTTCCAGCATCAAGAGATACCGGTAATACTTGTGCAGGATTGATTCCAGCTGCTGCAGTATAAACCATTAATTTTCCAATCGCAATATCTACACCATTAACTCCCCAGTCACCCATTCCTAAAATTCCTTCTGCATCAGTTACAACGATTAAGCGAATATCTCGGCCATCTGCAGCATTTTTCAGACTTGCTTTAATACTTTCTGGATCATCAATTGAAAGGAAAGCTGCATCTTGCGGTTTCAAGAAAATTTCATTATATTGTTCAATTGAGTCAGCGACTACTGGATCATAAACAACTGGCATAAACTCAACTAGATGTTCACCCATTAATTTGTAGAAAAGTGTACGATTTGTATTAAATAAGTTCATTAAGAAAATTCGTTTTTCTAAATCAGATGGTTTACTTAAGTATTGACCATAAGCTTGAACTGATTGTTGTTCTAATGTTTGAACGGTACTAGGAAGCATACCTGTAAGCCCGTATTTAGCGCGTTCCTCTTTCGTGAATGCTGTTCCTTTGTTTAAAAATGGATTGTTCAATAAATTTAATCCTGTAAGCATAAAAAATTCCTCCTAAGTTTTACTACATGCGAAAGTATAGTCGTCACTTTTAGCTATAGTCAAAACCACGGGTCATGATAAATTTTATTTATATGTAAACATAAAAAAAGTATGACAAGTCAATGCCATACTTTTTAGCTAACAAATGATTTTCAACTATGCTACTTCCAAAATAATTTGCGTCTGTTCAAAAATAAGAAAAACGATTTTTCTCAGTTGTTCTTTACTTTTTCGAAGCTGAACGCTTGGCGCCACAATCTTATTCTCGGTGTTCACCAAGCAACTTCTCGAAATAACTCTCAACTGTACAAAAATATGAAAGGCTATTTTTCTCAGTTGTTCTTTACTTTTTCGAAGCTAAACGCTTGGAACCACAACCTTTTTCTCGGTGTTCCCAAACCAACTCCTCGAGATAGCTTGCATCCACTTCAAAACATTAAAAGCTATTTTGAGTGTTTGGTCGCTATCTTATCGGAGCTAAGCGTTTTGTGCCACAACCTTATTCTCGGTGTTCACCAAGCAACTTCTCGAAATAACTCTCAACTGTACAAAAATATGAAAGGCTATTTTTCTCAGTTGTTCTTTACTTTTTCGAAGCTGAACGCTTGGCGCCACAACCTTATTCAAAACGTTCAAGTATTTCCCGCACCTCATCAGTCGTCTTCGTATTCATCAACCGCGCTCGCAAATCACCAGCACCTGGAAATCCTTTAACATAAATTTTGAAGAAACGATGCAATCCGACTATCGAACGTGGAACCAGCTCAGCATATTGATCTTGCAAATCTAATTGTAAATGCAACAAATCGAGCAGTTCTTTTGAAGAGTGTGCTCTAGGTTCCTTTTCAAAAGCATACGGATTTTTGAAGATTCCTCGACCAATCATCACTCCATCCACACCATACTTTTCAGCTAATTGAAGCCCAGTTTGGCGATCAGGAATATCTCCATTAATAGTAATTAGTGTTTGGGGTGCTACTCGGTCTCGAATGGCTAACACTTGAGGAATCAAATCCCAGTGTGCATCCACTTTACTCATTTCTTCGCGAGTTCTTAAGTGAATTGACAGATTAGCAATATCTTGTGCTAAAACATGTGATAACCAATTTTCCATTTCTGCTATGTCTTTATACCCAAGTCTTGTTTTCACACTGACCGGTAGCCCACCAGCTTTTGCAGCTTCAATCAATTCTGCCGCAACTTCGGGACGTAAAATCAATCCGCTCCCTTTACCATGACCAGCAACATTAGGAACTGGACATCCCATATTCAAATCAATTCCCTTAAAGCCCATTTCTGCCAAGCCAAGGCTCATCTCACGGAAAAATTCTGGTTTGTCTCCCCAAATATGGGCGACCATTGGCTGCTCATCTTCAGTAAAAGTCAAACGACCTCGAACACTTTGTCTACCATCTGGATGACAATAACTATCCGAATTAGTAAATTCTGTAAAGAAGACATCCGGTGCGCCTGCGGCTTGAACAACATGGCGAAAAACTACATCTGTCACATCTTCCATTGGTGCTAAAATAAAAAAGGGCTTTGGTAATTCTGCCCAAAAATTGTTCGTCATTACTTATCTCCGTTCTCTCTTCATTCCAATTTAAAAAAACATGCTTATTATACTAGGATTTTGAAAAAGAAGCAAAGGGAAGGACTCCAATCGTTTTTACTATTGCAGTTAACGAAATCTTCTAAAAAAATAAGAGAGTGTGACATAATTTTTGCCACACTCCCTATTTATGAATAGAGGTGTTCTAGAAGTAACTTATTAAATAATGTTACAGCCCTCTTAACTTCTCTTTATTTTTTAAAGTAGGCCGCTGTATCAGCCTCATCTTTTTTTAGTTGTGCAATTAACCCATCAACATCCGTAAACTTCACTTGATCGCGTAAAAATTCATTCCAACGAACAACCACATGTTCACCATATATATCTTGATTAAAATCTAAAATAAATAATTCAACAGTTAGCTCTCGGCCTTCGCCAAACGTATCATTATGGCCAATGGATCCCATTGCTGGATACCAGTTGTCACCAACTTTGATTTCAGAGACATAGACACCTTCTCTAGGTAAATGAACAGTTCCTTTGACTTTGACATTTGCTGTAGGGAACCCTAACAAGCGCCCCCGAGCGTCACCATGAACCACGACACCTTCAATCTCGTATACACTCCCCAAAAGCTTGGTTACTTCTGTCACATTTCCTGCATCCAATAACTGACGAATACGTGTGGAGCTGATTTTCTCGCCATCTTCGACTTCTTTTTGAACAGTTACAACTTCAAAACGATTGTTTGCATATTCTGGAAGGTGTTCTACATCTGCAACATCTTTTGGTCCATAGGTATAATCAAACCCTGAAACAGCATATTTAGCGTGTAAACCAACAATGTATTGATCGACAAAATCTTGAGGTGCCAAGTGTGCAAATGCAGAAGTAAAATCAATTTCGTATAAGAAATCTACACCAAGTGCAGCCATTTTTTCTTCTTTTTGTTCAAGCGTAGTTAAATATTTAACACTTGCTGGATCAATCTTTTTAAACACGATTGAAGGATGTTGGTTGAACGTCATCAAAGCTAATTTCAATCCTTCTTGGTCAGCGATTTTCTTGCCTGTTTCGATTACTTTTTGATGGCCTAAATGTACCCCGTCAAAAAATCCTAAGACAAGTACTACTTCCTCTGCTGGAATTTGATTTTTTTGATAAGGGTGACGAATTTTGATAATTTCCATCAGTTATACCTCATTTCTTAACACTTTACTTGGTTTTAATTTATCTTTTTCCTTTGGATTAGGCTGGTAGATGCTAACAACTTGATTTTGATAAAACAAAGCAATTTCTTGATCTGGCATCGTTGGCAACCCAAACACGTTGTAATCTAAACGCATGCCATTCTTGACTTTTTGCCAAACAGCTTCACTGATATCTACTCGTGGAAACTTCTCAACGCCTGCTTCGATTGGTAATAAATACTCAGAAATAGTCCCGTTTTCCATATACTCAGCTACTTGCGCCAAAGTGATTGCTTGTTTTTGATTCATTCCTGCGCTTGCTGTTCTTGTCAAGTCAGACATGTGAGCAGGAAATCCTAGTTTTTTTCCCGTATCAACAGCAAGTGTTCGCACATAAGTTCCTTTTCCGCAATCAACTTCAAAACGCCAAGATAACAAACCTTTTTCTTGATTCCAGTTTAATTCACTAGTGCGTTCAAAACGATAAATTTGGGCTTTTCTACTTGGACGCTCAACTGTTTCATTGTTGCGAGCATATTCATAAAGACGTTTGCCATTGACTTTCACCGCTGAATACATTGGCGGAATTTGCGTGATTTCTCCCAGAAAAGAGTCCATGATTTGATCGATCTTTTTTTCTGAGATTCGTTCTGTCACCGCTTGTTTTTCAACCACTTCGCCAGATTTATCTTCCGTTGTTGTACTGAAACCAAGTGTAATTTCACCTTGGTATGTTTTCCCAGAATCAGTTAAATATTCAATAACTTTTGTTGCTTTGCCAATACAAATTGGTAACACACCATCTACATCTGGATCTAGTGTTCCACCATGACCGATTTTTTTGGTATGTAATATTTTTCTTAATTTAAATACGCAGTCATGACTTGTCATCCCACGTTCTTTCCATAACGGTAATAGCCCTTCCATTTCTGCTCTCCATTTCTTTTTGATTCAACTGATTTATTATAACACAGCAAGAATAAATACTACATTTTTGAATTCAACTCCAACGATTTTTACATGTTGGATACAAAAACGTAATAAAATTCATCGGGGTGTAAATAGAATACATGTTATTCTTTTTTTATACAAAAGGAGGGATTAGATGGAAAATATTTTCTTCGCACCCTTTGATTGGTTATATGGGTGGCTTTCAGGCAAATAAACACGTCTTCCCCAAGACAAACGAAGAATTTTAAGCTTCGTGCATAAAAAAACGGCAAGTCTCATCATTTGAGGACTTGCCGTTTTTAATTTTTCCAATCATTTGCTTAATATGGGTTTCCACTAGGATCAGTTTCTTGCACTTCTCCTATCGGTGAAACTCGGAAAAAGGTCAATGTACCAGAACCTCCACGTTCACTTGCAGAAAGACTGTAAGCTTTAAAAAGATAATCGCCATCAATCATTTGCCAAAAGATAAAAGCAATATCTGAATCCTTATACTTTGGATATTTTTCGTAAATAGCATCTAGTGCTTGTTTTTGTTCTGGTGTAAAGGAAGGCATTTCACTCGTTGAGTTTGTTGCTGATGCATTTGTACTTTGACCTGTTGAACTCGCTGGTGTTGTCGTTACCGTTGAATTCGTTTCTTTAACAACTGTTTCCGTGTTTGAATCACTTGTTGCCGTTTCTGAGACAGTCGTTGTTGTTGTTGTTTCACTCGTTTGAACCGTCGATTGTGACGTTTTACTTGAAGTTACTTGCTCATTTTTCCCGCAAGAAGCAAGAAACAAAGTCATGCCAATCACACTTAACCCAATTATCTTTTTCATTATCGCCACATCCTTTTATTTTTTTATCAATCCAAAAGATACAAAAATTTCTAGAAAATCTCTTACCATATTCACCTCATTATAACAAAAAAACATTACCCAATAAATGGGTAATGTTTTGGTTAATTTCTCTATCAATTTGGTCAGCATTCAAAACAGCATAGCTCTAAAACTTCATATATGATATAATAAAAGGGAAGGGAGTTTTGGAAGCATTCAAAACAGCATAGCTCTAAAACAATGAATAAAGAAAACTATTGATACAGATTGTTTTGGAAGCATTCAAAACAGCATAGCTCTAAAACGAGGAAATCAAAAGAGAGATGGAAAGTTTTGTTTTGGAAGCATTCAAAACAGCATAGCTCTAAAACATTGCCGTGAAGCTTCTTTTAATTCTGTATAGTTTTGGAAGCATTCAAAACAGCATAGCTCTAAAACGTTAGTGGATTATGTGTGACTTTAAGAATAGTTTTGGAAGCATTCAAAACAGCATAGCTCTAAAACACCAACAACGCAACCGCCAAAACCACCTCAGTTTTGGAAGCATTCAAAACAGCATAGCTCTAAAACGCCTGAACTAGCATGTGTACATGAGAAGATGTTTTGGAAGCATTCAAAACAGCATAGCTCTAAAACAGCATACCTGTTCTTGAATTAGGTTTGTGTGTTTTGGAAGCATTCAAAACAGCATAGCTCTAAAACACCATTGATAACTGGGTCGATGAAAAATGTGTTTTGGAAGCATTCAAAACAGCATAGCTCTAAAACCTCGGCTAAAAATTTTTGAGGTTCCGTAATCGCACTATTCGTTCATAGCAAAACTTCAGTTTGAATGCTCATCTAGCTTGAATATTTTTATTTCAAAGAGCGTCTTTTTGTTCATTATAACATAGGAACTACTTACCCAATAATTTTGCGAATAAATTTTTGTTTTTTAATCTAAATAAAAAAAGAGTAACAAAACCTGATATACCAGGTTTGTTACTCTTTTTGTTTAGTCCTTATTCAAATTACGCAACAGCTCGTCGATATGGTTACCATAGCCGACAGACTCATCTAATTCAAAGATTAGCTCAGGTGTCTTGTAAATGCTTAGGTTATGACCTAATTCACGACGAATGAGCCCACTTGCTTTACTCAAACCTTCTTGAGCTTTTTTCTTATCTGAAGCAAGATCAGATAAGATGCTGTAATAGATGGTTGCTTGTTGCAAATCACCTGTTACATGTACATCCGTGATCGTTACGTTTTCAACACGTGGATCACGAACCTTTTTACGTAAAATATCATTGACCTCTTTTAAAATTTCTTGACCGACTCGACGGTCACGATAGTTAGCCATAATGAGCGGCCTCCTTTATTTTTTTATTAGTCGTTTTTAACTTCTTCCATAATGAAGCCTTCAATGATGTCATCAACTTTGATGTCATTGAATTTTTCAATCATTGCGCCACATTCAAATCCCATTTTAACTTCTTTCACGTCATCTTTAAAACGTTTCAAGCTAGCTAATTGGCCTTCATAGATAACGATTCCGTCACGAATGACACGAACACCACTATCTCTACGAATAAATCCTTCAGTCACGTATGCACCAGCAATCGTTCCAACTTTTGAAACTTTGAAGGTTTCACGAATGATCATTTGACCAGTGATTTTTTCTTCAAATTCAGGATCAAGCATCCCTTTCATTGCTGTTTCGATTTCTTCGATTGCTTTATAAATGATTCGGTGTAAACGAATGTCTACTTCTTCCGAATCAGCTTGGCTCTTCGCTTGTGGTGTAGGACGAACGTTAAACCCGATGATGATTGCGTTACTTGCAGCAGCTAAGGTAACGTCACTTTCATTGATTGCACCAACAGCAGCATGCACGATTTTCACGCGAACGCCTTCGACATCAATTTTATTCAATGAAGCAGCTAAAGCTTCTGCAGAACCTTGTACGTCAGCTTTGATAATAACATTAACTTCTTTCAATTCGCCTTCTTTAAGACTTTCGAACAAGTTATCTAATGTTACACGGCTTGTAGCGGCACGGTGTTCAACAACTGCACGTTTGGCACGTTCTTCACCAGCTGCACGAGCTGTTTTTTCATCTTCAAAGACAACAAAGTGATCCCCAGCTTGTGGTACATCGTTCAATCCAGTGATTTCAACTGGTGTTGCTGGACCCGCATCTTTTTCACGTCGACCTAAGTCGCTGACCATCACACGAACACGTCCGTAAGTATTGCCGACAACGATTGGGTCTCCTACATGTAATGTTCCTTGTTGAACAAGTAAAGTAGTGATTGGTCCCTTACCTTTGTCTAAACGTGCTTCGATAACTGTACCGATTGCGCGTTGTGTTGGATCAGCTTTCAAGTCTTCTACTTCAGAAACTAATAGAATCATTTCTAATAGTTCTTCAATATTTTGACCAAATTTCGCTGAAATTTCAACGAAGATCGTATCTCCGCCCCACGCTTCAGGAATAAGTTCGTATTCACTTAATTCTTGCATAACGTGTTGTGGGTTTGCGCCTGGTTTATCAATTTTGTTTACAGCAACAATGATTGGAACATTCGCAGCTTTCGCATGGTTGATGGCTTCAACCGTTTGTGGCATTACACCATCATCAGCAGCAACAACCAAGATTGTAATATCTGTGATACTTGCCCCACGCGCACGCATACTTGTAAAGGCCGCGTGACCTGGTGTATCCAAGAAAGTAATTGGTTTACCGTCGATGTCAATTTGGTAAGCACCGATATGCTGAGTGATTCCGCCTGCTTCATCATTTGTTACACGTGAGTGACGCAAAGTATCTAATAAAGTTGTTTTACCATGGTCAACGTGTCCCATAATTGTGACAACTGGTGGACGTGAAACTAGATTTTCTTCATTCAATTCTTCTGGTTCAAAGAATTTGTCTAAATCTGCAATATCCACTTGTACTTTTTCTTGTGGTTCCATACCATAATCTGTTGCTAATAACTCGATTGTATCTTTATCAAGTGCTTGGTTTTGATTGACCATGACACCTAGCATAAATAGTTTTTTGATGATTTCTGCTGGTTCACGGTGAATTTTTTTCGCAATATCTGCAACGTTCATGCCTTCTGTATACTCTAGAACTTCTGGTAGTTCACGGAATTTACGTGGTGGCACAGCTGGTTTGTTTGACGTTTGTTGTTTCCCTTTTTTCCCTTTTTTGTTAAAACGATTGCGGTTATTATTGTTGAATTTTCCGCGATTGTTATTGTTGTTACGATTTTGATTTCCGCCTTGACGGTTTTGGTTATTTTGGTTGGATGATTTATTTTGTCCTTGATTCACTTGACCGCTCCCTTGACCGCGATCTTGATAGTTGCGGTTATTTTTATTTTTTTGTTGTGTTACATTTTTTGTGTTTTCTTGAGTTTTATCATTTGGCTTTTGATTGACGGGTTTCTGGTTTGGCTTTTGTACAACTGGGTTTTTGAAAGCTTGCTGCAATTTATTCTCATCTTCGCGATTTAAAGTTCCCATATGGTTCTTTACGTCGATCCCTAAATTTTGGGCTTTTTCGACAATCACTTTACTTGATTGATTGAGCTCTTTTGCTAATTCATAGACTCTTTTTTTTCCCATGTAATCACCTTCCTAACCTTCAATTAGCTCCTTGATTTTTTTCGCAAACCCTGCATCTAAGACACCGAAGACTTTTCGTGGTTTTCCAATCATTTGCGTAATTTCAGCTTCTGAAAATAGCTCAAAACAAGGAACTTTGTAATAGGAACTTTTGTCTTTGATCTTTTTTCTTGTGTTATCACTAGCGTCAGTCGCAACAAACACTACTTTTGCCTTTTGGCGACGAATATCTGCAATGGTTAACTCTTCACCGGTTACTAACTTCCCAGCACGCATCGCAAGACCTAGTAAATTCATGACTTTTTGTCGATTTACTGTGTTCATTTTCCAAAAAGCTCTTTTCGGGCTTTTTGGTGCGTAACATAATCTAATAGTTCTTGATAAAATTCATCTGTTAGTTTTACATCGAGAACTCGATCGAGGATTTGCTTATCCCAAGCTTTTTGCACTTCTTCCGGCTCAATTGAGACATACGCTCCTCGTCCAGGCATTTTTCCAGTAGGATCAATTGAAACTTCTCCTTCTTTTGAACGGGTCACTCGAATCATTTCTTTTTTCGGTTTCATTTCACCCGAAACCACGGATTTGCGTAAAGGAATTTTCCTTTGTTTCATCTCGTTTGCCTCCTTACAATTAAGCTTCTTGATCTGTTGTCTCAGTTGTTTCAGTTTCTTCAAAAGCCATTGTTTCGTATTCATCAGCTGTTAGGTCTGATTCAACGATTGCTTCATCATGAACCTCTTCAACTACTTCTTCTGAAACTGCTTCTTTTTGTGCTTGTTTTTCATAAAACTCAGCCATATCTGATTCAGATTTGATGTCGATTTTATGATTTGTTAATTTTGCAGCTAAGCGAGCGTTTTGTCCACGTTTACCGATTGCTAAAGATAATTGATAATCAGGTACCACTACTGTACAAGCTTTCGCATTTGTTTCGTCAAAAATGACATCCATTACTTGAGCTGGGTTCAATGCGTTCGCAATAAAAATTGCTGGATCTTCGTTCCATTCAACGATATCCATGTTTTCACCTTTTAGTTCGTTTACAATTGCTTGAACACGTTGGCCTTTAGGTCCTACGCACGTTCCAACAGCATCGATATTTGCATCATTTGAGCGAACAGCAACTTTGGAACGGTCTCCTGCTTCACGAGCAATACTTACGATTTCAACTAATCCATCGTAAACTTCAGGTACTTCTTGTTCAAATAAGCGACGCAATAAGTCTGGATGACTACGGCTTACAAAAACTTGAGGACCTTTTGATGTGTTTTCAACACGTGAAACGTAGACTTTGATTCGGTCATGTGGTTGATAAAATTCGTTTGGCATTTGGTCTTGTTTAGACAAAACTGCTTCGATTTTACCTAAATTCACATAGATATAACGTTTATCTTGGCGCTCAACGATTCCTTGCATGATGTCTTTTTCGTATTCGCTGAATTCGTTATAAATAATTGTTCTTTCCGCTTCACGGACACGTTGCAAAATTACTTGTTTTGCTGTTTGTGCAGCAATTCGACCAAAGTCTTTAGGTGTAACTTCAAAACGGATTGTATCCCCTAATTCATATGCTGGGTTAATCAAAAGTGCGTCTTTTAACGATACTTCTAACTGAGAATCCATTACTTCTTCTGTAACTTCTTTCACCGCATAAACATGGATATTTCCTTTTTTCTGATCAAACTCTACTTCTACATTTTGGGCTTGTCCATAGTGACGTTTATAAGCAGAAACTAAAGCAGCTTCCAAAGCGTCGATCACGATTTCTTTTGAGATACCTTTTTCAGCTTCTAAAGCATCTAACGCGTTCAACATTTCTTTACTCATTATTTTGATTCCTCTCCGTAATTAAAATTGAATAGCTAAGCGAGCTTTCGCAATATTTTTACGTTCAATGGTTAGTTCCTTTTCGCGTGTTTTAATGCGAATTTTTAACGTTAGTTGCTCAGCATCAAATGATTGAAGAAAACCCTCGTATTGTTTTTCTCCATCAACAGGTTGATATAAAGACACATGGACGTAATCGCCTAGTGCTTTTTCATAATCTGCTTCTTTTTTCAATGGACGTTCTGCTCCAGGAGATGACACCTCTAGGAAATAGGCTTGAGGAATCGGATCTGGGTCTGCAGCATCTAGCTTCTCACTTAATTTTTCACTGACATAGACACATTCATCGATGTCAATTCCGCCTTCTTTGTCAATGAATACTCGTAAAAACCAGTTTTTGCCTTCTTTTGTAAACTCTACTTCTACAAGTTCAAAATTTTGTTCATCTAAAATCGGGGTCACCATTTCTGTGACTGTTTCAACGACGCTACTCAAAAATTTCGCCTCCTTAAAATTGGCTACGTAATTCCATTAAAAAGAGTGAGCGAAAATTCCGCTCACTCACAATTAGTATCATTACCAATGAAAACTATATCACAAATTTCATAAAATGACAAGTTTGCTGGTTATTTATTGCTTTCTTCAGCAACTCGATTCGTTTAAAATAAAGGCTTGCTAAATTTTTTTCTTTTTTGATTCATTTTTATTTCTTCATAAAAATTTTTCTTGTAAAAAAAATAAAGGCACCAACGATTAAACGTTGATGCCTCTTGTTAAGAAAAATTGCCTATAACATATCAAACAATGATAATTGATTTTCATCTGGTAAATCTTTTAATACACCATTGTCGTCCATGTATTCAATCAATGTTTTAGAAACTTTTCCTCGTGTTGCTAAGTCTTCTTTCGATAAGAATGGACCATTTTTTCTTGCTTCTACGATTTGATTTGCCACGTTGGCTCCCAAACTAGGAACTGCGCGGAATGGTGCAATCAATGTATCACCATCAATCACGAAATTTGTAGCATCTGACTTATACAAATCAATCATTCCAAAATCATAGCCACGTTCCAGCATTTCATTTGCTAATTCAAGTACAGTTAACTGATTTTTTTCTTTCACTGAAGCCTCTAATCCCTTATCAGTGATTTCTTTCATCGCTTCTTTGACAGCTTCTTTCCCTTTACACATCGCAACTAAATTAAAGTCATCAGCACGAACAGAAAAATAAGCACAGTAATAAAGAATTGGAAAATAAACTTTAAAATATGCTACCCGTAAAGCCATCAACACGTAAGCTGCCGCATGGGCTTTCGGGAACATGTACTTGATTTTTGAACAAGAATCAATATACCAATCTGGCACGTTGTTTTCTTTCATTGCTGTCAAATACGTTTCTCTTAAATCATCAGGAATCTTCGTCCATAAACCTTTACGAACAGTTTCCATGATTTTAAATGCCATCCCACTATCTAAACCAGCATGGATCAAATAAACCATGATGTCATCCCGACAACCAATTACTTCAGCCAAGGTTGCATCCCCACGGCGAATCAGTTCTTCTGCATTTCCTAGCCAAACGTCCGTCCCATGAGATAGTCCAGAAATCTGTAACAACTCAGCAAATGTTGTTGGATGTGTTTCTTCAAGCATACCTCGAACAAAACGCGTTCCAAATTCAGGAATTCCTAAAGTACCCGTTTTTGAAAAAATCTGATCTTTATCGACGCCTAATACCTCTGGGCCGGCAAAAATCCGCATAACTTCCGGGTCATCTGTTGGAATTGTTTGTGGGTCAATTCCAGATAAATCTTGCAGCATCCGAATCACGGTCGGATCATCGTGTCCAAGAATATCAAGTTTCAATACGTTATCGTGAATGGAGTGGAAATCAAAGTGAGTTGTTTTCCATTCAGAGTTCTGGTCATCTGCCGGATACTGAATCGGTGTAAAATCATAAACATCCATGTAATCAGGGATTACAATAATCCCCCCTGGATGCTGTCCAGTTGTTCGTTTAACCCCAGTTGCGCCCTTAGCTAAACGATCGACCTCAGCACTACGAAATTGTAAATTGTGGTCGCGTTCATACCCTTTTACAAATCCATATGCCGTTTTGTCTGCGACTGTTCCGATGGTTCCAGCTCGGTAGACATACTCCTCACCAAATAAAACTTTCGTGTAGTTATGTGCTTCTGCTTGATAGTCACCTGAGAAGTTCAGATCAATATCGGGGACCTTATCACCATGGAAACCTAGGAATGTTTCAAATGGAATATCATGACCATCTTTATTTAAGCGCGCACCGCATTTTGGACATTTTTTTTCTGGCATATCAAAACCAGAACCATACGTGCCATCTTCAAAAAATTCCGAATACTGACAGTTAGGACAATAATAATGTGGCGCTAATGGATTAACTTCTGTGATTCCTGTCATGGTCGCTACAAAACTTGAACCAACAGATCCACGGGAACCAACCAAGTAACCATCTTCATTACTTTTATGCACAAGCTTTTGAGCAATCAAATAAATAACTGAAAACCCATTTCCGTTGATTGAGTTCAATTCTTTTTCCAAACGTTTTTGAATAATTTCTGGTAAAGGATCGCCGTACAGTTCTTTCGCACGATTATAACTCAATTCGGTGATTTCATCTTCTGATCCAGGAATTTTTGGTGTATATAATTCATCTTTAACAGGGACGATTTCTTCACAGCTATCCGCAATTTTATTGGTATTATCAACAACGATTTCTTTGGCAAGTTCTGCTCCCAAAAAGTTGAATGCCGTTAACATTTCATCCGTTGTTCTGAAATGAACATCTGGCAAACTATGACGGTTAAGGGGGTTTGCTCCACCCATCGAGTTGATCAAGATTTTTCGATAAATGCCATCTTCTTCATTTAAATAATGGACATCACCCGTAGCAACGACAACTTTATCTAACTTTTTACCAATATTGACTAGATTTCGAATGATTTCTTCTAAATCGTGTTCATTTTTAACTAATTCTTGTTCCAATAAAGGAGCGTAGACTGCTTTTGGCATAACTTCGATATAATCATAAAACTTCGCACGATTTTCTGCTTCTTCGACCCCTTTTTGCATCATTGCTTCAAAAATTTCACCTTTATCACAAGCAGAGCCAACCAAGAGATTTTCTCTAAATTTTTTCAACTGTGAACGAGGAATCCGGGGAACCCGCTCAAAATAATTGATATTTGACATTGAAATCAACTTGAACAAATCTTTTAGACCAGCTTGATTCTTCGCCAAAAGAGTTGCATGAAACGGTCTAGCTCGTTTATAAGAGTCGCCTTCACCAACATGATCGTTTAACTGATCGTGATAATACATCTCATGATTTTCCATTGCCTCTTTGACAAAAATCCAGGCTAAATGACCTGTTGCCTCCGCATCAAAAATGGCGCGGTGATGTTGTTCTAAACTGACACCGAATTTTTTAGTCAATACACCTAACCCAAAACGTTTAAATTGAGGATATAAATAGCGTGCTAATTCTAACGTGTCAATAACAGGATTTTTTGCTTCTGGAATTCCGTAACGTGCATAACTTGTATTTAAGAAACCCATATCGAACGTCGCATTGTGGGCAACTAAGATCGAGCCTTCAGAAAATTCAAGAAACATTCTTAAAACTTCTTCTTCAGATTTTGAGCCGCGGACCATTTCATCTGTGATACCTGTTAAGTCCACCGTTGTTCTTGATAAACGATGACCGGGATCAATAAATTCATCAAAGCTTTCAATGACGTTTCCTTTATGCATCTTGACTGCAGCCAATTCAATAATCGTATCATATACAGCTGATAGACCAGTCGTTTCCACGTCAAAAACCACATAGGTCGCATCATTCAAAGAATCATGTGTATCATTATAAGCAATTGGAACACCGTCATCGACAACGTTTGCTTCTACGCCATATAAAATCTTGACTCCAGCCTTTTTCCCAGCGCTATGTGCTTCAGGAAACGATTGGGCTCCGCCGTGATCTGTAATAGCAATCGCTTTATGTCCCCATTTACCTGCTTGCGCAACAAAATCAGAGATACTATTCGTCGCATCCATCGTACTCATATTACTGTGTAAATGTAGTTCGACCCGCTTTTCCCCTTCAGGAGCGTAGTCTTTACGCGGTGCATGTTTAACTTCAACAATATCTTGCGCATTCATTACCAAATCACGCACAAATGTATCTTCTTGAATACTTCCGCGAACTTTTAGCCAGCTTCCTTTACTAATTGCATCGAAAATTTGTTCATCTTTTTCACCATTCGAGAACTTTTTGACAATGAAAGAAGAGGTATAGTCTGTGATTTTCAACGTCAAAATTTTCCGTTTGGAGCGTAATTCACGAACTTCTTTATCAAATACATACCCTTCCAAAATTACGCGGCGCTCTTCTTCAACGATGTCAATCATCGGTGTAACAGGGTCATCTGTTGGAATATTACGCCCAAGTTGAATTGGTCCTTCCAGAGCAGGTGCTTGTTCTTTCTTTTCTTTTTTCTTTTGTTCATGAACAAGGAGACTTTCTGCCGCTTGCTTCATGAAGGCTTCTGCTTGCTCTTGCTTACGTTCTTCAAAAAGTTCCAGCACGCGAGCCGCTTGCTCTTCATCGACTTCAGGTTCGATATGAAATTTAGGAAAGCCATAACTAAGATAAAGTTCTTCTACCAAAGGCAAATATTGTTGCTTCAAATAGGAAATGGCTCCTGTTTTATCCACTGGCAACACAATTTTTCTTTCTTTTAAAATTGGAACTTGTGTTTTTAAGACTTGTTGGACTAATGGTGTATCACATTGTTGACTTTCTAAAGCTTGTGCCCAGTAATCTTGTAACAATCGTTCGTCAAATGTTTGATCTTCTGCTTTGATTATCAATTTGACCTGTGCGATTTCATTAAATGCTATTGTCAAATGTTGTAGGAATGAACGATAAAGCATGATTGGCAATATTTGAGAAAAATGAAGCGTAAATTCCCATAAACGTGATTTACGGTGCACAACAACACGTTCCATTTCGCCAGTAGAAATTAACGGATGATTTTTTTCTTCATCTTCTAGTTGAATTTGTTCTAACAGTTTTGCAAACAAATCTCGTTTTTCTGACAAAAAAATACGCCCTTTCTAGTTTATTTGTTTTGAGACAAATAATTTTTTTCAATACTATTTAGTATACTCGTTTTTCTTTTGATTTACATTAAAAAAATTCGAGAAAGACTTCGTCTCTCTCGAATTTCGAGGTTATTTGAATTATTCGCCTTGGTTTAAAAGAATTGGTAAAGTATTCGCAAGCTCTTCTTTACGTACTTCCACCATTTCACCAGTCTTCTTGATTTTTACTTCAACGATTCCATCGACTGCTTTCTTACCAACCGTAATTCGAATTGGGCAACCAATCAAATCTGAATCTGCAAACTTAACTCCTGCACGTTCATTACGATCGTCAACTAATACTTCGTAGCCTGCTGCCATCATTGCTTGCTCAACTTCATTTGTTAAGTTTGTTTGATAGTCATCTTTTAAATTCATTTGAACAACATGTAGATCATAAGGAGCGATTCCTTTAGGCCAATTGATGCCATTTTCATCTGCATTTTGTTCAACGATTGCTGAAAGTAATCGGCTCACACCGATACCGTAACAACCCATAATCACAAATTTTTCACGGCCATTTTCGTCTAACACAGTTGCACCCATTGATTCACTATAACGAGTACCTAGTTTGAAAATGTGCCCAATTTCAATTCCTCTTGTAAATGCAAGAACACCATTATTATCTGGTGAAGGATCACCTTCTTGAACAAAACGTAAATCTTCATAAGAAAGAACAGAAAAATCGCGTTCTGGATTTACATTGATGTAATGGAAGCCAGTTTCATTTGCTCCAGCAATCGCATTTGCTAAATCTTGGACATGGCGATCTGCATAAACTTTTACTTCGTCCGCTAAGTTCACTGGACCAACAGAACCAAAATCAGCACCAAGATATTTTTGTGCATCTTCTTCTGCTGCTTCTTCTAGGAAATCAGCGCCTAAGAAGTTTTTCAATTTGACGTCATTGACTTCATGATCGCCACGAATCAATACCAATACAGGTTCTTCATCTGCAATGAATAAAACAGATTTGATGATTTTTTGTGGTTCTACATCAAAGAAACCTGCAACTTCTTCAATCGTTTTGACATCAGATGTTGCTACTTTTTCTAATTCCAATTGTGTTTCATGTGACTTTTTAGGAACATAGTAGCTTGTTGCCATTTCCAAATTAGCTGCGTAGTCACTTTCTGTTGAATAACAAATCGTGTCTTCACCGATTTCAGAGATTGCCATAAATTCTTTGGAGTCTTTTCCGCCCATTGCGCCACCGTCTCCGATAATTGCACGGAAATCTAAACCACAACGTTTGAAAATCTCAGTATAAGCTTTTTCATAATCTTTATATGTTTCGTCTAAACTTTCTTCTGAAGCGTGGAAAGAATATGCATCTTTCATAATGAATTCCCGACCACGTAATAAGCCAAAACGAGGACGTTTTTCGTCACGATATTTTGATTGAATTTGATACAAGTTTAATGGCAATTTTTTGTATGAATTGATTTCATTACGAATCAATTCTGTAAATGTTTCTTCATGAGTTGGTCCCAAAATCATTTTACGATCATTGCGGTCATTCAAACGGTATAAGTTTGGACCATAAGTATCATAACGACCAGATTCTTGCCAAAGTTCTGCTGGAAGAATTGCGGGCATCAACATTTCAACTGCCCCAATTTTTTCAAATTCTTCACGCATGATTGTTTTCAATTTTTCTAACACACGATTTGCCAATGGCAAGTAAGAATAGATACCGGCAGATACTTGACGAACATAGCCAGCTCGCAATAGCATTTGATGACTTAGTACTTCAGCATCATTTGGTACTTCCCTCAGTGTTGGAATCAACATCTTTGATTGTCTCATTTTATATACTCCTTTAATCCTCAAAATAGTTATCGCTTGTTATTATACCCTATTTGTCAACTCTATTTAAAAAAAGAATCGTTGAATATCATTCCATGTCACTAAAACCATCAATAGCATCAAGAAACCAAACCCAATCAAAGTTAAGATTCCTTCTTTTTCTTGACTCAATGGTTTGCCACGTACACCTTCAATGACATTTAATACCAACTTACCGCCATCAAGTGCTGGAATGGGCAATAGATTCACAATCCCTAAGTTCATTGAAAGCATCGCCATTAGCCCAATAACAGTCATCATTCCTTGACTAGCTGCTTCAGAAGATAATTGGAACATCATCACTGGACCGCCTAGTTTATTCAAACTAAATCCTGTAAATAGTGATCCCAGCGCTTTGAAGATTTCTAATGAACTACTGAAAGCTTGTTTCGTTCCACCAACGATTTTATCAATAAAACCAGTTTTCATCGGTGCTTGTATACCAAGCTGTCCAACTTTTTGCCCATTTGATTCTACTGATTTAGGTGTCACTTCAATGTCTTGAACTTTTCCGTCACGTTGAACTTCAAAATTCAATGTTTTTCCAGGGTTTGCAGTAATTTGACTTGTTAAATCAGTCCACGACGTGATTTTTTTATCATTAATACTTAGGATATGGTCATTTTCCTTTAAGCCAGCTACCTCGGCTGCACCATCAGGAAGTACTGCACCAATTTGATTCGTATTTGTTACCTGAATGCCTCCTTGCATGAATGCAAGCACAATGAACAAAAAAATCGCTAAAATAAAGTTATTCATCGGTCCAGCAAAGTTAGTTAACATACGTTGCCATAATTTTGCTGATTGAAACTGAACATCTCTTGGTGCAATTCGAATTTCTGTTCCATCTGCCTCAATAATTGTGGCATCATGATCTACTGGGTAAGTCACAGCCTCCGTATCATCGCCGTTAACAAAAGCTGTAATTGTCAGCTCGTCCTCTAGATCGTAACGAACAAGTTCCACTGGAATTCCATTCGTTAGTTGAACTTTTTTACTTAAGTTGATTTTCTCTACGATACCATCAGAATTGAGTGAAAGCGATAGTGGCATTCCTGGGGCCATCTCTGTCTCATCATCGCCGTTTCCTGCCATTCTTACATAACCACCAATCGGTAATAACCGAAGTGTATATGTCGTTCCATCTTTAGCTTGATGTCCATAAATTTTTGGACCCATACCAATTGCAAATTCTCGGACTAGGATTCCTGATCGTTTCGCAAAGAAGAAATGACCAAATTCGTGGACAATAACCAAAATACCAAAAACGATGATAAAAGTTAGAATCGTTTTCATAGTTTGCTTCTCCTTTATTTTTTTCTAGCATTTTTCTAATTTTTGTGAAGATAAACAACATAATTTTACCACAGTCTGACACAGACACCAATAGCTACCTTTAGGAAAACAAAAAAGAGCAGTGGCAACACCCACTACTCTTTTCATCATTTCAAAACAAAAATTTTTGATCCATCCAAAAGTGATTTTGGCTTTCTACTTTAAATAAGTCTAAATTTCTCAAAAATTTAGAAAAGAATTTCCGACAGTTTATTTATTGAAGCTGAGTACTTCTTCTCACAAACTTTTTAAATCACACCAAATAATTGCATGATAGGAAATACAAATAATAGACTATCGAAACGGTCTAAAATTCCACCGTGACCTGGTAAAATATTTCCAGAATCTTTTACATCGTAATGACGTTTGATTGCTGATTCAACTAAATCACCAAATTGTCCAACAATTGAGAAGACAATTGTTAACAACAACATTACTAGTGTTCCATAATTGAAGTATTCCTTACCTGGGAATAACAAGAGATAAATCAATGCCACAACGATTGCACTTGCGATACCACCCAAAGCTCCTTCAATTGTTTTATTTGGTGAAATTGCTGGGATCAGTTTATGTTGACCAAAGCGACGACCAAACATATAGGCACCGATATCTGTTGCCCAGACAATGAATAGCCCAAATAATAACACAACTAAGCCTTCCGTTCGCGCATTCACGAAATTCTGGAATCCCATACCCACATACAAACTTACGACAACTGGAAATCCAGCTTCATCAATGGTATACGTATTTTTTGATACAACACTTGTTCCCAATAAAATCATTACAACAAAATAAAAAAGCGTAAATGTATTTGTATTTTCTGGTAAAAAGAAAAACCAACGTTCTTTTGGCAACACCAGAAAAACTGCACCTATTGCTGATAAGATTCCCTCAAAACTTAATAGCGTTAATCCTTTCATGCGAAACAGTTCGTAGACACCTACAACCGCTAGTAACGCCCCTAACAACTCAACAGCCATGCCACCAACCCAAATGATTGGAATGAACAAGATTAAAGCTACGACAGCTGTGATCACTCGTTGTCTCATGATTGATCCTCCTCATTTTTATCCAATTTTTTAACACCGCCAAAGCGACGGTCACGATTTTGATAAGAAGCAATTGCTTCCTTCAAATGATTGCCATCAAAATCTGGCCATAATGCTTTTGTAAAATAAAGCTCACTATAAGCAATTTGCCATAACAAGAAATTACTGATTCTTTCTTCCCCGCTCGTCCGAATAACTAGTTCAGGATCACGAAGTTCATTCGGCAAGAAACCTGTCATCAAGTGATCAGCAATTTTTTCTTCGTCAATTGCTTCAACAGCTAATTCTTGATTACTGATTTCAGCCGCAATCTCTTTTACTGCCGTCACGATTTCCGCTCGGCTTCCATAATTCAACGCAAAATTCAACACCATTCCAGTGTTTTCTTTTGTCTGTTCAATTGCTCGGCGGACAGCATCTTGCGTGTGACTTGGTAGTACGTTTTCGTAACCCATTACGTGAACTTTTACATTCTCCTTGATAAGTTCTGGTACGAATGTGTCGAAAAAATCAACAGGCAACTGCATCAAAAAGTTGACCTCATCTTTTGGTCGTTTCCAGTTTTCAGTCGAAAACGCATAAAGAGTCAATACTTTCACACCTAAACCTGATGCTACTTTTGTTACTTTTTTTACAGTTTCCATGCCTTCTTTGTGTCCTGCAACTCGAGGTAATCGGCGATTTTGTGCCCAACGACCGTTGCCATCCATAATGATGGCAACGTGTTGAGGAATCTTTCCCTCGGAGTTAAATTGAAACTCACTTTTTTCTTGAATATACTTGTTTTTTTGCGGAAAAAAACGTAACATTCTTTTTCCTCCTATGCTTAAAAATTCCCACTATCTTACACATTATAGCAATATCTCTTTGTATTTCCTATGAAATCATGATTTTTTCCAAAAAATTTGTTTGTTTTTTTGAAAATTTTTAAGTTTCCACCAAAAAAGGAGTAGCAAAATCAGTACTGATTTTGCTACTCCTTTTGAAAAAGCTAGGAAGATTAAACTTCTAATAATTCTTTTTCTTTTTCGCCAGCGATTTTATCTAGTTCTTTAATGCTGTCATCAGTCAAAGCTTGAACATCTTTTTCTAGTCCGCGCAAGTCATCTTCCGTAATGTCACCATTTTTTTGTTGTTTTTTGTATGCATCCATTGCATCACGACGAATATTACGAATAGCGATTTTTGCATTTTCAGACTCTTTTTTTACATCTTTCGCTAATTCTTTACGACGTTCTTCCGTTAATTGTGGAATAACTAAACGGATAACATTTCCATCATTCGTTGGGCTGATACCGATATCACTTGCCATGATTGCCTTCTCCACATCTTGAAGAATACTTTTATCAAAAGGCGTGATCATCAATACACGTGCTTCTGGAATTTGGATTGATGCCATTTGGTTCAATGGTGTTGGTGCACCATAGTAATTAACTGTGATTCGGTCTAATAAACTTGCATTCGCGCGCCCAGCACGGATTTGTCCAAGTTCACGTTGTAAACTTTGCGCTGCTTTTTCCATTCTCTCTTTTGCTTCTGCCATAATTGCATCTGCCATTTTTATTTCCCCCTTACGGTAGTTCCAATATTTTCACCTAAAATTGCTCGGCGAATATTTCCATGTTCATTTAGATTGAAGACAACTAATGGGATATCATTATCCATACTTAATGAGCTTGCAGTTGAATCCATTACTTGCAATCCTTTAGCAATAACTTCCAAGTGAGTTAGTTCTTCAAACTTAACTGCATTTGCATCAATTTTTGGATCTGCAGAATAAACACCGTCTACATTGTTTTTAGCCATTAAAATAACATCAGCACCAATTTCAGCTGCGCGCAACGCTGCTGTTGTGTCTGTTGAGAAGTAAGGATTACCTGTACCACCAGCAAAAATAACAATTCTGCCTTTTTCTAAATGACGTTCTGCTTTACGACGAATGTATGGTTCTGCGATTTGACGCATTTCGATCGAAGTTTGTACACGTGTCGGTACACCAACGTTTTCTAATGTATCTTGTAAGGCTAAAGCGTTCATAACAGTCGCTAACATGCCCATGTAATCAGCTTGTGCACGTTCCATACCCATTTGAGCACCCGTTTGTCCGCGCCAGATGTTTCCGCCTCCTACAACGATTGCCATTTCAACGCCTAACTCGTGGACTTCTTTGATTTCTTGAATAATTTCTTTAATGACTGGAGGTTTAATCCCAAATCCTTCATCTCCAGCTAAAGCTTCACCACTTAATTTTAAGACTACACGTTGATATTTTGGTGTGACCATGTTCATTCCTCCAATGTTTTCTATTGCCATTTTACCATAATTAGTTGATTTAGCCATTAAATGCTTACATTTTTTGGCATTTGCCTAAAAAAAGGGAGCGCACAATAGAGTGCGTTCCCATCTGTTATTCAACAGAATTATTTTTTCACTTGGCTCATAACTTCTTCTACAAAGTTATCTTCACGTTTTTCGATACCTTCGCCAACTTCAAAACGAACAAATGATTGAACAGTTGCGCCTTTAGAAGCTACAAATTTTTCAACAGTCATGTCAGGATCTTTAACGAAAGGTTGGTCAACCAAAGCGATTTCTGCTTTGAATTTCTTCAAGCGGCCTTCCACCATTTTGTCAACGATGTTAGCAGGTTTACCTTCGTTTAATGCTTGTTCAGTTAGAACAGTTTTTTCATGTTCTAATTCTTCAGCAGGAATTTGTGATTCGTTTACATAACGAGGATTGATAGCAGCAACATGCATAGCAACGTCACGAGCAACTGAATCATCAGTTGTGCCATCTAAAACTGTCAATACAGCGATACGTCCACCCATGTGTAAGTAACCACCGAATGCAGCGTTATCTTCTTTTTCAACTACTTCAAAACGACGGAAGCTGATTTTTTCACCGATAACTTGTGTAGCTTCGATTAATTCAGATTCAATTGTGCCTTTTTCAGTTTTGATTTGCATTGCAGCTTCCATGTCAGCTGGTTTGTGTTCAGCAACTAATTCTGCAATTTCTTTTACTAAGTCTTGGAACATTTCGTTTTTAGAAACGAAGTCAGTTTCTGAGTTAACTTCAACGATTGCTGCAGTGTTCCCTTTAACAGCAACTGCTGCTAAACCTTCAGCTGCAATACGGTCATTTTTCTTAGCTGCTTTAGCCATTCCTTTTTCGCGTAAAAGATCAACTGCTTTTTCAATATCGCCTTCTACTTCTACTAATGCTTTTTTCGCATCCATCATACCTACGCCAGTCATGTCGCGTAGTTCTTTTACCATTTTAGCTGTAACGTCTGCCATTTTATAGTCCTCCTAAGTAGTGTTTTTCTTTAAAAAAAGCTGTTTCAAAGGAGAGTGAGGCTTGTCGCCTAGCCTTTGAAACAGCTCCATCATTCAAAAATTATTCTGCTGAAGAGTTGTCGCCTTCAACGACATCAACGATTTCTTCGATTGATGTTGCATTGTTTTCTGCTACAAAATCTTCTTCAACCACTTGGTCTTCACCTTGGTTTCCTTCGATAAATGCATCAGCCATTTTTGAAGTGATCAATTTAACGGCACGAATTGCATCGTCGTTTGAAGGGATTACTACGTCGATTTCATCTGGATCGCAGTTTGTATCAACCATAGCTACGATTGGGATATTTAATTTATGAGCTTCTTGAACAGCAATACGTTCTTTACGAGGGTCAACGATGTACATTACATCTGGGATTCTTGGCATATCAGCGATACCACCTAAGAATTTTTCAAGACGTTCGCGCTCTTTGTTCAAACCAGCAACTTCTTTTTTAGGTAGAACTTCAAAAGTTCCATCAGCTTCCATTGCATTGATTTGTTTCAAGCGGCTAATACGTTTTTGGATTGTATCCCAGTTAGTTAAAGTTCCACCTAACCAACGGTGGTTTACAAAGTATTGACCTGCACGAGTTGCTTCTTCTTTGATTGCTTCTTGTGCTTGTTTTTTAGTACCTACGAATAATGCTACGCCGCCTTCTTCAGCAACGTTTTTCATGTAGTCATAAGCTGCATCTACTAATTTAACTGTTTTTTGTAAGTCAATAATGTAGATACCGTTTCTTTCTGTGAAGATATATTTCTTCATTTTTGGGTTCCAGCGACGTGTTTGGTGACCAAAGTGTACGCCGGCTTCTAGTAATTGTTTCATAGAAATTACTGCCATTTTGTGTTTCCTCCAATTAGGTTTTTTATTTTCCTCTTCTTGTCTTCAAACTTGCCAGCAAACTTTTGCAAGCACCTACTGACAATCCAACAAAAATGTGGATTTATTGATGCAAAAAGCATCCTTAGTTATTATACAGATAAATTTTACCTATAGCAATAAGAAAAAGAGTTTTCTGCTCAACATTCATTAGTTTAACGGAACAATTTGTTTTTTTCAAGTAAAATTCTTATTTTCACTTGAATTTTCTGTTCTCCATCTTCTCTAACTCTTTTGATTCAAAAAAGAAAATGCGGGTGGGCAATTTTAACTTTTTTTGTTATGATACGGATGAAATCTTTTGTAAAGGAGAAAACGATGCGAAAAGCCGACCGACATTTATTGATTAAACAAATTATTGAAGAGTTTCCCATTCGAACACAAGAAGATTTATTAACTAGATTAGGTGACTATCAGGTAACTGCAACGCAAGCAACAATTTCTCGCGACATCCGTGATTTGAAAATCGTTAAGGTACCTGATGCTGATGGTCTTCCCCGTTTTGTTTTATTTCATGGTGAAGACGATGACGAAACAAAAAATGAAGAAGAACAACGCTTAATTCGGATGATTGAAGAAATCGTACTAAAAGTCGAACGTGTCCACTTTTTGACAATTATCGGTACTTTACCAGACAATGCGCATTTATTTGCTTCCATTTTAGATGATATCAAGCCACCACACATGCTCAGCACGATTGCCGGATTTGACACGGTCATCGTCCTTTCTGAATCAGAAGAAGATGCAAAAAAAATTGAACTGTATTTTAAAGAGCACTTATTACATTGATAACTATAAAATAAAAAAAGCAACAGACTTCAAACTTTTCATTTGAGTCTGCTGCTTTTTATTTTTGTCTTTAACTAAACGGAATCCGTTTCAATTACATTTTGTCTGGTGCGTGTAAACCAAGTAAACGTAAATCTTCTTTTAATAGAACAGCTACTGCATAAACTAATGCTAAACGAGATTCTTTTTGACCATCATCAGCCAAAATCTTTGTATGTGCATAGTATTTGTTAAATGCTTGAGCTAATTTGATTGCATGTTTTGCAATAATTGAAGGCTCATATTTTTCACCAGCAGATAAAACAGTTTCTGGATATTTTTGAACCAACTTGATTACTTCCCAACTGCTATCATCATTTAGTGCATAATGTGCATCAGCTGATGGAACAAAGTTTGCTTTTTCTAGCAAGCTCATTGCACGAGCATGTGTGTATTGAACGTACGGACCTGTTTCACCTTCGAAACGTACAACCTCTTCTAAGTTGAAGTCAAATGTATTCAAACGATCATTTTTCAAATCATGGAAAATTACTGCACCAACCCCAACTTGTTTGGCAACAATGTCTTTGTTTTCCAAGTCTGGATTTTTTTCACTGATTTGTTCTTTTGCAGAATCGATTGCTTCGTTTAATACTTCTTCAAGTAAAACGATTTTCCCTTTACGTGTTGATAATTTTTTACCACCTTGAGTAATCAAGCCAAATGGGATGTGGTGCATTTCATCTGACCAGTCAAAACCAAGTTCTTTCAAGACAGCTTTTAATTGTTTGAAGTGATAACTTTGTTCATTCCCAACAACATATAGTGATTGGGCAAAATCATACGTACGTTTGCGGTAAAGTGCCGCAGCTAAGTCACGAGTGATATACAGTGTCGCGCCATCTGATTTTTTGATCAAAGCAGGATTTAAATCGTAACTAGCTAAATCAACGATTTCTGCACCTTTGTCTTCTTTTAATAGGTGTTTTTCTTCTAAAAGTTCAACGACTTCGTCCATCTTATCGTTATAGAATGCCTCACCGTTCAATGAATCAAAACGAACTTCTAATAAATCATAGATTTTATTGAATTCTTTCATTGATTCATCACGGAACCATTGCCATAATTCAATAGCTTCTGTGTCGCCTTCTTCTAAGCGTTTAAACCATGAACGTGCTTCATCATTTAATTCTGGCTCAGTTTCAGCTACTTCATGGAACTTCACGTAAAGACGCAATAATTCATTGATTGGCTCAGCTTTGACTGCTTCTTCTGACCCCCACTTTTTATAGGCAACGATCAATTTACCAAATTGAGTTCCCCAGTCACCTAAGTGATTGATTCGAATGGGTTGATACCCAATTTTTTCTAAAATAAACCCAATGGAGTTTCCAATAACTGTTGAACGTAGATGTCCCATTGAGATTGGTTTTGCAATATTTGGTGAGGACATGTCGATTGGTACTGTACCTTGATTGCCAATTGTGCTATCACCATAATGTGCTTGTTGTTCAACTACTGCTTCAAGTACAGCTTGACTGATTGCTTCTTTGTTCATAAAGAAGTTTAAATAAGGTCCAACAACTTCAATTTTTTCAAAGTTTTCTGGTGCAATTTTTTCAGCTAAATCTGCTGCAATCTGTTGTGGTGCTTTACGGTAGATTTTCGCCAATGAAAAAGCTGGAAAAGCGACGTCACCATGATCCGCTGATTTTGGATTTTCTAATAATTGTTGTACTTGTTCAAGTGTCAAGTCGTCTTTCACTACATCATAAACGGCTTTTGCAACTAAGTCTTTGTTATTCATCTAAGTTCCTCCTAAATTTTCCATGATTGTTGAAGACAATAAAAAAAAGTCCCTAGCAATCACAATCGCTGTGATTACTAGAGACGAGATTACCCGCGGTACCACTCCAGTTGTCTTATACATCAAGACCTACTCAATCTGCTATCGGTAGATGACCGTCCGCTTTGATTAACTCAAAGACAGAAATTCTCCAAGTGCGCTTCGTTGTGTCTTCTTCATTCGGCTCCCACCAATCATCCGAACTCGCTCAGCAAGAATCAGCACAAGTACTCTCTTGTTCAACAAATCATAAAAGTATTAAACTGCTTTGAATTATAGCAGAAAAAAACATTTCTGGCTAGCTCCTTTATAAAAAAACTGCCCAGATGGTCTAAAGGAGAAGAAACTCCACCTGGGCAAGAATAGCTATAAATCATTTCGTTTACACGAAAGACTTAACAAATTAATCAGCAACAACAATCGTTCCTTCTTCAGAAGCTAGTAAGTTTTCAATGTTTTCTAAAGAAGTGATGATTGCTTTTGCATTTGGTCGAGCTTCTACAAATTGAATAGCTGCTTCAACTTTTGGCAGCATGCTACCAGGAGCAAATTGATCTTCACTGATATATTGTTTCATTTCTGAAATAGTTACAGTTTCCAATTTCTTTTGGTCCGGTTTTTGATAGTTCACATAAACATTGTCCACACCAGTTAAAACAATCAATAAATCGGCATCAATGATTTCTGCCAATTTTTCTGAAGCAAAGTCTTTATCGATTACCGCTTCGCGACCTTCTAAACCAGTGGCTGTTTCAACTACCGGAATACCACCGCCACCAACAGAAACAGTAACTACGCCTTGATCAACCAATGCTTCAATTACACGTGCTTCTTTGATTGAAATTGGTTTTGGCGAAGCAACTACTTTACGCCAACCACGACCAGCATCTTCCTTAAACGTTACGTTTGAATCTGCTTTCATTTGTGCAGTAGCTTCCTCTTCTGAATAGAACGGACCAATTGGTTTTGTTGGGTTTTTGAAAGAAGGATCGTTTTCATCTACGATAACTTGCGTGACTAAAGATACAACATCTTTATCAATTCCTTTTTGTTTCAATACTTCACCCATTGCATTTTGTAACCAATAACCAATAGAACCTTCAGTCATTGCAACACAAGTGTCTAATGGCATCGCTGGTGTTTTTTCAGAATCAGCTGCTTGTTGTTGGATCAATAAGTTACCGACTTGTGGACCATTCCCATGAGAAATAATCAACTCGTCACCTTGTTCAATAAATTTTACTAAGTATTTTGCTGTTTCCATCAATGCTTCTTGTTGTGCTTTTGCACTTGCATCAGTTGATAAAATTGCGTTACCGCCTAAAGCGACAACAACTTTTCGATTTGCCATATTATTCGCCCTTTCTTCAGACAATGTTAATCAATGACAAAACGAGGCAGCAAGTACTTGCGTCCTCTGCCTCGTTTTGTACATGAGATGAATGTGGTTTATTAAACGCGAGGGATAAACAAGTTGCCTAATGTTGCAGCCATAATTGCTTTAATTGAGTGCATACGGTTTTCAGCTTGTTCAAATTGACGTGCATATTTGCTGCGGAAGACTTCATCAGTTACTTCCATTTCAGTAATACCGAAGCGTTCTTTCATTTGTTCACCATACACAGTGTTCGTGTCATGGAATGCTGGTAAGCAATGCAAGAAGATCAAGCGATCTGTGTTATGTGTTTTTTCAACCATTTCCATGTTGATTTGATAAGGTTTCAACAATTTGATACGTTCTTCAAATTTGTCTTCTTCACCCATTGATACCCATACGTCTGAATAAAGTACGTCAACGCCGTCAACACCTTTATCAACATCGTCAGTAATCATTAGTTTTGCACCTGATTTAGCTGCAAAGCCTTCTGCTAATTTCACGATGTCTTCTTCTGGTTGTAGTTCTTTTGGTGCAACGATACGCATATTTGTTCCTAAAATAGCACCAGTTACTAATAATGAGTTTGCCATGTTGTTACGGCCATCACCACAGTAAGCAACAGTGATTCCTTCAACTTTTCCGAAGTTTTCTTGGATGGTTAAGAAATCGGCGATCATTTGTGTTGGATGCCATTCGTCAGTTAAACCATTCCAAACTGGAACACCTGAGAATTCAGCAAGTTCTTCAACCATTTTTTGGCTGAAGCCACGGAATTCAATACCGTCAAACATACTACCCAAGACTTTAGCTGTATCTTCTGTTGATTCTTTTTTACCTAATTGAATATCATTTGCACCTAAGTATTCTGGATGAGCGCCTAAGTCAACAGCTGCAGTTGTAAAAGCTGCACGTGTACGTGTAGAAGTTTTTTCAAATAATAAGGCAATGTTTTTGCCTTCTAAATAATGATGTGGAACTCCACGTTTTTTCAAATCTTTTAAATGTTGAGAGAAATCAATTAAATATTGTAACTCTTCTTTAGTAAAATCTTTTTCTGCTAATAAGCTTCTTCCTTGAAATACTGATTCTTTCATAATAAAACATTCTCCTTTAGTTTGTTTTTATAATTTAAGACGGAATTTCATTGATTTAAGAGGAAATTCCAGCGACAGCTGACAGTAGAGTAGGACCGTCGCTGGAATACTCAAACTTATTTCAAATCTTCACGTACAAGCGGTTGGCTCATGCAACGTGGACCACCACGGCCACGAGACAATTCACTTGAATTGATTTCCAACACTTTGATGCCGTAGCTTCTTAGTAATTCATTTGATACATAGTTACGGTTATAAGTGACAACCACACCTGGTGCAATAGCTAAAGTATTTGAGCCATCATTCCATTGTTCACGTGGAGCAACGATTGCATCGCCATTACCAGTTGGGATCAAGACTAGATCATCTAATCCTAAAGCATCTTTCAATGTTGCATGTAGATCATCAGAATGAGTGATCTTGATGTCATCACCATCTGGAACGATTGTAAAGACATCGATTTTTCCGTTTTTACTTTGAATAGCTGGATGAATTGTGAATTTATCATAGTCAACCATGGTAAACACTGTATCCAAATGCATCATGGCACGATTATTCGGAATCTTGATTGCTAGCACTTTTTCAAATCCTGAATTTTTAGCAAATAAGCGACGTGCCATTGTTTCCAAAGCTTTCGCGTTGGTTCTTTGTGAAATCCCTACTGCGACAACTTTATCACTTAAGACTAATTCATCTCCGCCTTCAATGTGTTCAGTAGTATCACGATCTAACCAAACTTCAACACCTTTATTTGCAAAGCGTGGGTGATGGTTCAAAATATATTCCGTGAACATTGACTCACGACGACGTGCTTCAAAAGTCATACGGTTTACAGTCATCCCATTTCCGATTGATGCGGATGGATCTCTTGTAAAGTATAGGTTTGGCATTGGATCCATGTAGAATGGATATTCATCGTCTGCTGACAAGTCGTACAAACTGTTTGAACGAACTTCGATGTCTTTCGTACGAACACCTGCCATAATTTTATCTACCATTTCTTGTGTTTCCATTGATAGAAGGAACTCATGAAGACCATCTCTCACAGCATTTGATGCAATGTGCGATTCGTCTAACATTTTGTTTAGGAATTGCTCTTTCACATTGCCTGCATCAATTGCTTCTGCAGCGAGTTTTTCTAAATAAAGTGTTTCAACGCCTTCATTTTGTAACGTCTTAGCAAATAAGTCATGTTCCTCTTGAGCAATCGGAAGATACGGAATGTCATCAAATAATAGACGGTCCATAATATCTGGTGTCAAGTTTTCAACTTCCTGTCCAGGCCGTTTTAATAAAACGGTTTTTAACTTCCCTATTTCAGAGAAAACGTGAATTGGTTTATCCATGTTGTGTTGCCTCCTTCGTTTTGATTACATGTATAGAATACCGTCATTTTGTAACCCTTTTCATAATTTCTTTGCATTCAAAACGAGAGATTCTTCACGTTAATATTCCGTTATTAAATAATTAAACGTTTTTCTTCATTTTATTAAGTTTTATTCATTCTTTACAGACAAAAACACTCAAAAAAAAATATTTATTCATAAAAAAAATATTTCTGAATATAAAAAAATTATTGAATCAATAGCGTTGTTAGCGTTTACTTATGTATTGATTGCATTTTTTATGCAATATATTATAAACAAATCGCCTAATATTCATTTAAGCTGATTATTAATGAATATTTTTTCTTTAATAACAAAAATTTTTTTTACTCTACCAAAACTGCTTATAATTATCGTTATTTCTTTATCTTTACAAATCAAGTGAAAAACGGGACAATAGTAGTAGTGAAGAAATAAGGAGAGAGGTTTGACATGCGAATAACTAAAATTGATTACCATTTTTCCAAGTTAAGATACCAACCAGACTTCATGCATTTTACTGACGAAGAATTTCAATTGATTAAGGAACATACCGTCCTTCGTTCCTACAAAAAGGGCCAAATCCTTTTTGATGAAGGCGACGAGCGTCAACGCTTTTATATTTTAACGAAAGGACTCGTTCGTCTTGAACGCTATGATGAAAGTGCCACTTATTACTATTATGACTATGTAAATGCAAACACATTATTTCCTATGGCGGGAATTTTTGAAGCACAAGCTTACGCTTACACCGCACAAGCAATGACGGATATTGATACCTTTTACTTGCCTGTTAGCTTTTATGAAAAACTTGCGCGAAATAATTCTGAACAATTGATTGCACTTATCCATAAAATTTCAAAAGTTGTCGAGATGCACGAATTACGAATTCAAATTGGATTAACTTCCAGCGCCTTTGATCGAGTGAAGCAAAATTTATTTATTTTAAAAGAAGAACTTGGTGTTCCAACAGAAGATGGACACATTTGTATCCCCTACCCAATCACTTTAAAAGAGCTAGCTGTTAATAGCGGAACTACCAGAGAAACTGCTGGACAAGTCATCAAACAATTACGTGACAGCGGGTTACTTGATTATCGAAAAAAACAATTTACCTTTTGCAAAACAGCTGTAACTCCTGCATTGCGAGATGCTAATGAGTAAAAGAAAAAAGGAGATGCGACAAAATGTCGCATCTCCTTTTTTCTAATAAGCGGTATTTTCAAAGAAACTTCTTCAGTAATAAGTCCTCTTTTCACAAAAATATGGAAAGCTGTTTTTAGAAAAGATTCCTTATTACTTAAAGCTAAACGTTTTGCGCCATAGACTTATCCTCTGTGTTCAAGAAATAACTTCTTCAAAATAAGTCCAACTTACTCAAAAATTCGAGAAACAATTTCTGGTAATTTATCCTTATTTATTCGAGCTGGGCATTTCCTCTACAAACTCTTCTTTACCTAGCAAGCCGTTTTTACAAAACCAAGCTAGGATTTGCATTCAATTGCAAATCAGCAGCGGTTCCCTTTTGCCGTTCAACATGGGCTGCTGCCCCAATCATCGCTGCATTATCCCCACATAAACGCAGTGGTGGGATAATCAATTCAACTTCTGGCAATTCTTTCGCTAAAGCTGTCGCTAATCCTTCACGAAGCCCTTGATTAGCAGCAACGCCCCCAGCAACAACTAATTGTTTCACTGGAAATTCTTTACATGCTCGTAATGTTTTGGTCACTAGCACTTCAACAACACTTGCTTGAAAGCTAGCCGCTAAGTCATTTTTATCTAGCTCTTCCCCACGCTGTTCTGCATTATGAACTAAGTTGATGAACGCACTTTTCAATCCACTAAAACTAAAATCATAGTTTGCTTCATGGATCATCGCCCTTGGAAAATGATAATTATCTTTTCCATGATGCGCTAATTCATCAATTTCTTTTCCACTTGGATAACTTAACCCGAGGACGCGTCCAACTTTATCATACGCTTCACCAGCTGCATCATCCCGTGTTTCCCCAATAATTTCATAAGAACCATCTTCTTGCATATAAACCAGTTCCGTATGCCCACCACTAACTAGCAAGGCGATTAGCGGAAATTCAAACGGTTTAACAAAGCGTGCAGCATAGATATGACCTGCCATGTGATTAACGGGGACCAAAGGTAAGTTATTTGCCCATGCAAATGCTTTAGCAGCAGAAATACCAATTAATAAAGAACCAACTAATCCTGGTCCGTAAGTAACTGCGACCGCTGAAAGTTCAGCTACTGTTACCTCCGCTTCAGCCAAAGCTTCATCTATACAAAGTGTGATTTGTTCTACGTGGTGTCTACTAGCAACTTCTGGTACAACGCCACCAAATCGTTTATGACTATTTATTTGTGATGCGACAATATTCGACAAGATTTTCGTGCCATTTTCTACAACAGCAACACTTGTTTCGTCACAACTTGATTCAATCGCAAGAATCAATTCTCTATTCATTTCATCGTCTCCGTCTTTAACTTGGTACTCATAATAAAGGCATCTTCTACCGGTTGTTGGTAATAAGATTTACGAATACCCAATACTCGAAATTTTTCTGATTCATACAGACATTTTGCCCGTTCATTTGATTTACGAACTTCTAGAAAAACTTGAAACACATCATTTGCTTTTTCTTGCTGAATTAATGCTTTCAGTAATTGTCGTGCATGACCTTTTCCTTGTGAGGTTAAATTTACTGCAATATTGGTAATTTCAACTTCATCAACCACACGGCTAAAACCTAAGAAGCCAACGATTTCGTTTGCTTCAATCGCTATCAAATAATCTGTATGAGGTTGCTGTAAATCTGTTAAAAATTGTGTTTTTGTCCATGGTGAACCGTGTGTATATGCCTGATTACTAATCAACCAGAGTTTTTCTGCCAAGTCATTGTAATCAAATGCTGCTTTTTGATAAATCAACATTCTTCACTCTTTTTCTAAAATTTTTACCATATCTAAGGCATCTTCATTGTTTTCAGTATAATACCCTTTTTTGATGGTTCTTGATTGAAAGCCCAGCTTTCGGTACAACTTTTGCGCATCACGATTGCCTACGCGAACTTCTAACGAAAGAGTCTCACAGCGATTCATTATAGCAAACTTTTCTATTTCGTCAATTAAGAACGAGCCAATGCTTTTTCGCTGATAGCGAGACATCAAGGCGATATTTGTAATATGACAATCTGTTCCAATGATTCGTGAACCGATAAATCCCACTAATTCCTCATTAATAAAGACGCCCAGATACAAATGAACCAAAGGAGAACGAAATTCAGATAAAAATGCACTCCGCGTCCAAGGTAGTTCACCAAGGTAAACTTCTCGCTCGACTGTCAACAAATCTTTGATGTCTGCTGTCGTCAATTGGCGTATTTGATAGGTATCTTGATTTACTTCTAGCTCTTTAGCAGGATAAAAAGACGATTCTCGGAACAAATGTTTCGTTAATTGCTTAAATTTTTTCAACATAGCTTTCGGCTCCAGGCGTATGAGTTTCTAGCCATTTTTCTTCCGCTTCTACCTTTTTCAAATACCGTGGTAAGAATGCTTGAACATCAGAGACAGGGACAGCTTGTGCTCCTAAATTTGCCAGCACAGTTCCATTTGGGATATCCCATTGAGGAATCAAATTGATTGTTACTTCTGGTAAAGCTTCGTTTAATTCTGTTTCAAATTTTTGGCAATCACTACCAACAAAATAAATGGATTGTTCAAGTGTTTTTAATTCTGTGAGTAGATCGACTAATGAGGAATGCTTGTCTTCAATCAATGTTTCTAGCTGATTTTTTTTCCATTGATAGGCGCCCGCATAAACATTTTTACGTCTCGCATCAAAGAGTGGCACAATCACACCTTCCACATTCACACAGTTAGCTGCGACTGTTTTCAAACTAGAGATACCTACCAATTCTTTCTTTAGTGTATAGGCTAAAGTTTTCGCAGTCGTCACGCCTATTCTTAGACCAGTATATGAACCTGGTCCGTCAGAAACTGCGATACGATCAATCGCTGATGGCTCCAATTGTAGATCTGCAAATAATTGATCAATTGCTGGCATCAACGTAATGCTATGGTTTCGTTTGATGTTCGTTTGAATTTGTCCAAGAACTACATCGTTCTCCACGACACCTATAGCCAAAGTTTGGTTTGCTGTATCAATTCCTAATGTAATCATGTTTTGATTCCTTTCCATTAACTATCGTTTCTTATTGTAGCACATTTTTAGCGGAAACCTAATCTGAGATAACAACAAAAAAACTAGCGAAGCCTCATAAGAACCATAAGCAATGTCGTCTGATACAAGCATTGCTTGATGAGTAGGTTCTTACAAAAATTCCGCTAGTTTTGATCGGTATCATTCCACTTGATTGTTACGCTGATTCTCGCACAATCAAGTCTGTACCAACAACGATTTTTCTTGGAACGGGAGCTTCTGTCTGGATCAATTGTAAAATCGTTTCAACAGCAATCTCCCCTAACCATTCAGTGTAAACTTTTATCGTTGATAATGCAGGTGTCACATATTTAGCTACGCTGCTGTCATTAAATCCGATAACTGCAATATCCTTAGGCACACGATAGCCACTCTCTTGAATCGCTTTTAATGCACCAATTGCTAATGCATCGTTTGCTGCAAATAGAGCATCTGGCTTTTCACTTGTTTCGGCTAAAAATTGTTTGATTGCTGAGTAACCTGCCTCAACCGAAAAATCAGCTTCGATTATGGCAAAGGGTTCTTGTTGCTCACTAACCATGATTTGTTCAAAAGCAAGTCTTCTTGGATCATTCAACAATTGCCGATTTTTTTTTGTATATTCTTTCCCCGTTAACATTGCGATTTTTTTAGCATTTAATGACAAAAAGTAATCAACAACTTTTTGGACACTTGAAAAAAAATCGACAGTTAATGAGTCAATCCCAACTGCGGTCCCATCAGAATCAACTAAAAGTAATTTTGGTTGAGATTTTTCTAACTCTGCCAGTTGTTGCAAGTCGAATTTTCCGACAGCAATCGTTCCATCAACTTCACGTTCACTAATGGAATCCCAGGTTTCCTTGAGCAAATCAACATTCAACTCTTCCGCCTTCTTCTCAATCCCAAGACGGATTGCTAAATAATACAAATCTTCGAGCTCTTCACTTTCATTGTGCCATTGAATCAATCGCAAAGTTGCCTGATTCGCCGGAAGATTTTTTTTATGTTTCGTATAATTTAGCTGTTCTGCTGCTTCAAAAACTTTCTGTTTAGTCGCTAAACCTACGGAAAGTTCCGAATCATAATTCAATACTCTTGAAACAGTTGCAGGAGAAACACCTGCTAACTGCGCAATATCTTTAATTGTTGCCATGATGTTTCCTCCTCACTGGATCAATTATAAATAATCAGTAAAGCGAGCAAATGCCGCTTGTCCTTCTTCTGTCCGCTTAAACACGCCTGCATCTTCTAACACACGTAAGAACACTTGACCAACAGCTTCCTGCACAATTTCAGTTACGTGATCTGCTGTGATTGTGTGAGTTGCCCGCAACTCATCTGCCCATTCACGATGATAATCAGCTAAGTGGTTTTCTTCGTTTAACAAATATTTTTCCACTTCTTCAAGTTCCATTTTTAATCGTGGAGGTAACACGGCTAACCCCATCACTTCAATCAAGCCAATGTTTTCTTTTTTGATGTGCTGAACGTCTTTATGTGGGTGGAAAATCCCATCTGGATGTTCTTCAGATACATTATTGTCGCGCAACACTAAATCTAGTTCAAAGTAGTCATCTTTCCGACGCGCAATCGGAGTAATCGTGTGATGCGCTGTCCCATCGGCAGAATGCGCCAAAACTTCGACAGATGCATCCGAGTAACCTTGCCATTTTTCTAAAATGGTTGTTGCCGCATCTACAAGGAGTTCTTTGTCTGGTGATTGAAGGCGAATCACTGACATTGGCCACTTCACAATTCCTGCAATGACTTGTGGGTAATCAGTTAATTTGATTAAGCGTTCCATTGGTGCTTTCGCCATTGGAAATTCATGACGTCCAGCTTGGTAATGATCGTGAGATAAAATAGAACCACCTACAATTGGTAAATCGGCATTCGATCCCACAAAATAATGAGGCAATACCTCCGTAATTCGTAACAAACGGCGAAAAGTATCTTGATTGATTTGCATCGGACGATGAATTTCTGACAAAATAATTGAATGCTCATTGTAATACGCATAAGGTGAATATTGGAATCCCCAGCTTTCGCCATCTAGGTTCATTCGAATAATCCGATGATTTGTTCTCGCAGGGTAATTTAAACGTCCTCGATACCCTTCATTCTCCATACAAAGCAAACATTTTGGATAGTCTACTTTCACTGCTTCTCGTTCCGCAGCAATTTGCTTTGGATCTTTTTCGGGTTTCGATAAGTTGATTGTAATTTCAAGGTCTCCGTAAGCAGTTTGTACTGGAAACTGGATATTTTTAGCAATTGAACGCGTTTTGATGTAATCGTTTTGCTGACTCAACTGGAAGAAATATTCTGTTGCTTCTTCTGGCGAGTTGGCATAGTGTTGTGCAAAAAAAGCATTAACAACAGACGGCGGCGGAGTCAAAAAATCCATTAGTTGTGCTTCAAACATTTCTTGTTCTGCAGCCAAATCTGAAATGACTTGATTGTCTTTCGCTACTTGGACTAATTCTGCCAGCAAATCCACTGCAGGTACTGTTACTGGACGTGGTGTGACTTCTCCCGTCAACGCTTCTTCACCTATCAAACTTAATAATCGATTTTGAAGATAAATTCGATCCATTTCCATGAAGCCACCGGAGCTAATCGAAAGCGTTGCAAAGTCACAAATTGTTTGACTGATAGACATTGTCAATTCTCCTATTCTTCATAGCCATGTGGATGACTTACATGCCAATCCCAAGCTGTTTTAATAATTGCTTTAACATCTGTATATGCTGGTTCCCAACCTAAGATCTCTTTTGCCTTTTGACTTGAAGCAACTAATGTACTTGGATCACCCGCACGACGAGGTGCAATTTTTGCTGGAATTTCTTTTCCAGTAACTTCGCGAGCTGCTTCAAGCATTTCTTTGACCGAATAACCATTGTTACTTCCCAAATTAAAGAAATTACTTTCATTTCCAGCTTTTAAATATTCTAAAGCTTTGATATGTGCAGCAATCAGGTCTTCTACTTGAACGTAATCACGAACGCAAGTCCCATCTGGTGTATCATAATCGTCACCATAAACTGCTAATTCTTCTCTTTGTCCTAATGCCACTTGTAAGATAATCGGTACTAAATGAGTCTCAGGTGTATGGTCTTCACCAATGCTTGCATCAGCCTTTGCACCTGCTACATTGAAATAGCGAAGAGCCACGTAACGCATTCCATACGCATTGTCACACCACTTCATCATTTTTTCCATCATCAATTTACTTTCCCCATAAGGATTTTTGGGATTAGTTGGTGTTTCTTCTGTAATTGGTGACATTTTGGGTTCACCGTATGTTGCTGCTGTTGATGAGAAAACAATTTGTTTTACATCAAATTCATGCATTACTTCAAGTAGGATTTGCATACCATAAACATTATTGTTGAAGTACATTAAAGGTTTTTCAACTGACTCACCTACTAAAGAACTTGCAGCAAAATGAATGACTCCTTCGATCGCTTCTTTTTCAAATACCGTTTGTAAAAATGCTTTATCTCGAATATCTCCTTCATAAAAACGTGCATCTGGGTGAACGGCTTGACGATGCCCTGTTAATAGATTATCAACAACCGCAACATCATACCCTTTTTGGATTAATTGATCGACTGCATGTGAGCCGATGTACCCCGCACCACCTAAAACTAAAATTGACATATTTAAACACTCCTTTATTGATAACTAACGCTCTTTTATCATCCATCCTTCATTGTACCAAAAGAACACGGAAGTTTCGAAACAGTTTTTAGTAATCACCAGCTTTTCCTATGATTTTATTTAGTAAATTTATAATAAAACATTTAGTAATTTTTTTCAATCGTTTTTGTAAAGGTTTCCAAATAAACGTCTAACTAGCCTTTTTTCTGTTTTTGTTTCATAATAGAGGTATCAAACAATTAAGAGGTGTTTTTAATGAAAAAATTTGTATCTGGATTATTAGTCGGAAGCTTAGCAACTGTTGCTGCTGTAGCAGGTGTTGTCGCTTCAGTTAAAAAAACTGTAATTGATCCAATCGATGAAAAAGAATCAATGATTGAAGAAAATCGTAAAAAAGCGATGCGTAAACGCGTTGCACGTTAATTAGTTATTTAAAAAAGGACAGCTAAGATGTCCAAGTCGCTTACGACTTGTTCATCTTAGCTGTCTTTTTTGTTTGTTTTCTCTTGCTTAGTTAACAAATGGCGAGCAATTGAATCTGCTTGCCTTAAATTCCAAGCATCTGTGTATGGACGTGCCACAGCAGCCGTCAACCAATCAACACCTTCTATTGGAATCCCATAACAATAAAAATTCGGAATCACTTTTCCATTTGCCCCTATAACTTGATTTGCATGGTTTACATCAATCGCACCTGAAAAATAATGTTCGTCAATTTCTGTTTTTTGATAAGAACGAATCAAACCATTTTTATTCAGACTTTGAATGACTGGATTTTTTGAATAAAACACACTATTAATCGGCAAATGAGCTTCAATCAAATAGCGACTATTGAGTTGCTTATTTTCTGTTTCAATCCAAAATCTTCCTCTGACTCGTTTGATTTCAAACGGCGGTTTTGTAATATGGAAAATATCGGCATCTATCAGCGCAGCAAGCTCTTTACTTCTTCTCAAAGGTGGACCAATGGTTAAAAAAGCATTCAGCGGTGTGAACCAAGACCACAATTGCTCACGATATTCTTCAACTGAAAAAATATCCCATGCGATTGCTTCACGAATTGGTTCACGCCAGTCTTTGATTGCATCTAAAGTTGAACTAAATGCACCTGTGTCATTTCCTTTTTCCGCCTCATTGATTTGCCATGCCAAAAAGGAACGAACCCCCTTTTCAAAATCATTAGGAAAAGCGGAAAGAGGATGTTCCAAGCTGTCCCATGACCAAATAAATGGTTCTAATTGCGGATAATTTGCCAAACATTCTTCTGTTGACTCTAGCAAAAACACTTGCTCAAATTCAACAGGATTGATTGCTAATTGTTGTTCCTCAATCGTTTTTTGATAATAAAATAATTCTACTTCTTTTTTGAACAAGTCAAAAAATCTTTTACCAGTCAATTCTCCTTTTCTCTGCCATTTTTTTAGATTTTCTGTTGTTAATAACTTGAGTCGAGCCATCGCGCCACCCTGTTTTTGGTTCTTGCCACGGGGATAATAGGGAACCCCACGACGTGACCCCGCGTAAATAACTGGCTCGTTTCCAGAAGGGTGATAAATAAACTGATTTTCTTTTTCTTCAAAACGTCCACCACGTCCAACTGTCAATAACCCAATATAGTCAAAAAATGCTAACCCTAATCCACGTAAAAGAATCGGTTCATTAGCAGGTATATCAGCAACTAAAACGTCTGCTGGATTACTTGGCGGTTGATAAAACAAATCATGTTGCTGCGCATAATCAGCAAGATCAATTTCTTCATTCATCAACTCATTTTCCCAATGGCCACTTGCCAACACCAATTGATCCACAAAAAACGTTGTATCATCTGTCGCTAAGTAAAAACCAGACTCCACTCGTGAAACACTATCAACAAGTGCGGGAACGAAAGTAATCACATTGGGATATTCCTTTTTGAGTTCCGTGAAAAACCATTGCTGATACAAACCATAAAGGCAACGTGTTGCATGTTCATCTTTTCCTAACTGCTCCATTTCTGCGAGAAAAAAAGATTGCTTGTTCAATGATTGTTCCTCAACGAAAGAGGGGCCCTCTTTTTTTGCCCATTGATAAAGATTAGGACCTGCAGAAACAACACCATCAGTCGAAAGCGTTGCATCTGTAAACAATGTTACCTGTTGTGAAACCGAGTTCATTAATAGGTCTGTCGATTGATCCACTCGCCAAACTCTTCCACCGGGACCAACTACATCAAATAAGTAAATTTGAAGTGATTGATTCGTTTGATTGTTGCGCAAAATTCTTTCTAACATGCTCAAGCCACGTGGACCTGCTCCGATAATGCCAATCTGCATCTTACACCTTCTCTTTATTTTAAACAGCTAGTTGTTGATCCAATCGTTTTTTCAACACTACTGCCTGATTTTCTGTTTCATCTTTTGCACCGTAGACAAGTGTCACTTGTTTTTCTTTTTGACAAATGGCCAGTAATTCTTGAAAAGCTTGGTGAGGAACTTCTTCATCTAACAATTCTTTTTGATAACGTTCAGAGAACTCAGGAAATTTTTCTGGGGTATGATTGTACCACTTTCTCAGCTCTGTGCTTGGCGCAACCTCTTTCAGCCATAAATCAAGTTTTGCTTCTGCTTTAGAAACACCTCTTGGCCAAATACGATCAACCAGAACCCGAAAACCATCTGTTTCTTCTGCTTTTTGATAAGCTCGCTTCAATTGAATCATGTTCTTTGCTCCTTTCCTTTCACTCTTTATTTTAGCGAAAAACACGCTAGAGTACAAAAATAAAAAAGGATCGAGTAACCAGCTTTCTGCTAGTTTCTCGATCCTTTAAGAAATAGTCAATTAAACTTTTTTACTTTTGATTTTACCAGACCAGCCATCATAGCCACCTTTTAAAATATAAAGTTCTTTAAAGCCTTCTTTACGTAATTTGTTAGCTGTTCGAATGCTCAAGCTTTTTCTTTGATCGTAAATATAGACAGGTTGGTCTTTACGAATTGAGCCTAAAGAATTTTTTAATACTGTATAAGGAATATTTCGTGCACCTAAAATATGGCCAGCATCAAAAACATCCTTTTCTCTGACATCAATGATTTGCGCTTTACGCATTCCTTCACGAAACTCTTCTTCTTCTAACATTTTTGCTGAACGTTTTGCCATGATACGTAAGTATGCTTCCCAAAATACAATCGCCAGAATAATTGCGATCAAAAAAATATTAATCCAAAAAAACATGAGTTGCCTCCATCTTTACGCAAATTTCAAGGCTAATGATGCAGCACCAATGACGCCTGCTTCATTACCAAGCTCTGCTAATTTAATTTTTGTTGATTCTCTTACTTGTGGGAAAGTGAATTCCATAAAGTATTTTTCCACACGACTACGCAAAAATTCGCCTGCTGCAGATACGCCGCCGCCTAAAACGATACTTGAAGGATTCAATGTATTTCCTAGGTTTCCACATGCTAATCCTAGGTAGAAACAAACACGATCCACAACCATCAATGCAAAGGGATCGCCGCCTTCTGCTAATTCGAAGATGTCTTTACTCGTTACTTCTTCGCCATTATCAAGCATTGCTTTAAGTGTTGAATCACCTGCATATTCTTCCGCCAAGAAACGGCCCAAACGCACCACACCCGTTGCACTTGAAACAGTTTCTAAACAGCCACGTTTTCCACATGTACATTCAAAACCATTTGGATCAACTGTGATATGGCCAATTTCGCCACCGGCGCCAGCAGCACCATGTACAAGATTGCCAGCAGCAACGATTCCGCCACCAACACCAGTTCCCAATGTGACGAAAACAACATCAGGATCGTTTTCTCCAGCACCTTTCCAGCGTTCACCTAGAGCAGCAACATTGGCATCATTATCAACTGCAAACTTAATTCCAGTACCTGCTTGGATTTGTTCTCTCACTGGTTGTAGTTCTGTCCAGTTCAAGTTATACGCGCCAATAACGGTTCCAGCTTCGCTATCGACACTTCCCGGAGTTCCCATACCAATACCGATAAAGTCTTCCACTTTCATGTTATATAAGTTTAAACGATGATTGATTGATTCAATGATTTCAGGGACAATATGTACACCCTCATCTAAAATATTGGTATCAATACTCCATTTTTGTTGAATTTCACCTTCTGGAGTCATAATTGCAAATTTTGCAGTCGTTCCACCTAAATCAATTCCAATAATTTTCTTGTCCATTACACGTTTCCTTTCTTTCGGCTTTCTTCTATTCGGTGCTCTCTTTTCAGAATGCGCCATGCCGTCATGTACGTATCATGATCAATCAAGCGATTGTCATATAACGTTCTTAATTCAATCGTCATCAACTCTATATCATAAATTCGTGAGCCGACATAGATGATGATGCCAAATTTTTTGAATAGCTGTTGTACGTCATACAAGCTTTCCATGTTAAAGCACTTCCTTCACATTATACAAGTAAACCATACTTTTTTAAACCCACTAACAAACAAATTACTAAAAGAAAAATAAAAATCATTCCAGAAATAATTCGTTGATGAATCGAAAAGTTTCCTCTTTGTTCGGGCAAACCCAAGATATTTCCTAACAGTAGTCCGCCGAGAACTCCGCCAACATGTCCCCAGATATCAACCGATGTATCAAATCCACCAAAGACTAAGCTTAAAACGATAAATAACGAGAACTGTCTCACCATCTGTGTAATTGCAGGGTTATTTCGAAAATGGAATCCTAAAATCACAAAAGCACCAAACATCCCAAATAAGGACGTGCTCGCTCCTGCAGATAACACGCCTACTTGGTTCAACGCAAAACTAGCTAAATTACCAGCTACGCCACTCAATAAATAAATGAGGAAGAAACGCCAATGTCCGTAAATCGTTTCGATTTGCGAACCCATAAAGTAAAGTGTTACAGAGTTAACTGCAAAGTGCATCAGACCAAAATGAATAAAGATGGGAGTAATCAAGCGCCACCACTCATGATAGTATGCAAAGAAAGGACCATACATTCCGCCAAATGATTCTATTTTTAACTCTGGAAACAGGTACATCAATACAAATACAATTGTTTGAATCCCTAAAAAAATATAGGTCCAGATTGGTTTTTTCAACCAAAATTGAATTTTTCGTTTTTGTTGATAATCCATGAAAACCTCCTATTAGTAATAAAATTAATCAATAAACAATTGTTGAATTTTTTGATCAAATGATTCTGGCAACCACGCATCATTCAACTGTTCAGTAAAGACTAAGCTCGCTGTTTGGTTTGGATATTGCTGTAAATAGCGATCATAATAACCACCACCAAAACCAATTCGATAACCCGATTTCGTAAAGACCAAGCCAGGCACAATTAATAAATCGATTTGTTCAGGTAAAAAAAGGCGTGAATTTGTCGGCTCTAAGACACCAAAACTAGACCGTTCTAGCATCGTTTCATCTGTCAATTCATAAAAAGCCATTTGACGCTTTGGCAATGTTTTCGGAATCACGATTTGTTTATGCAGTTGCTTTGCATAGTGGATAACAGGTTCTGTTGCTACCTCGAATTCATTTGCTAAAGTTATCCCAATCGTTTGTGCGTTTTGAAATGCTGAACTCGAAAATAGTTTTTGATGGATCCGTCGTTCTTTTTCTACTTTTTCATTTGAAGCTAGTTCTTTTAATGTTTGAACGCCTGCTTGACGTAATTGTGCTTTCGTTTGATTCACTCATCCAACCTACCTTCCTTGATAGCATGGTATCGAAAAATGAATAAAATAGCAATGCTGTTGCGAGGGAATAACGTTCATTTTCAAAAAGAAAAAGAGTTCAAGATGAATGCTTGAACTCTTCGTTTTAGATTTTTTGAAGGGAAAGGGTTGATATTGGACTCTCTATTCGCTACTTCCCGAATAGATAAAAAAATATTTTTGATTGTTGTTCATTTTTTCTGAAGCCCAACCTTTTGTGCCACAACCTTATTTACGGTGTTCCCCAAGCAACTCCTCACTATAGCTTGGAGCCACAACCTTTAAGCTTGCTTTTGAAACAATAAATAAAGAAAATACGGCGCACCGATTAACGCAATCAAAATTCCTGTCGGGATTTCACCACTTGGAAGGATGACACGCGCAATAATATCAGCTACGTTCACCAATAACGCCCCAAACAAACCACTTAGTACAAAAGTCCAATGGTTCTCTTTTTTAACAATTGTTTTTGCAACATGCGGCGCCAACAAACCGACAAAGGATAAACTACCTGCAACAGCAACACTAGCACAAGCTAATCCCACTGCCAGAATTAATAGCACCCGTTGACTTCTTCGGACATGTAAGCCTAAACTCTGTGCACGTTCTTGTCCAAAAGAAAGTAGCCCAATCTGTTGACTATAATAAAAAGCAAGTGGCAAAAGAAAAACGGCCCATGGAAGCAATGCCCAAACATAAGGCCAACTAGCACCCCAAATAGATCCTGCCAACCAAGCATTTACAAAACCGTAATTTTCTTTTGAGATTTTGATCGTCACTAGCAAAGTCATCGCCGATAGCCCAGCGTTTACAGCAATTCCCGAAAGTAAAATTCGGTTCATTTTCAACATACCGCTTTTAGTATAGGAAGTAAGATACACACAAAGAGCAGCCAACAAGCCACCTAGGCAAGCCGCAAAAGGTAATAGGAAAGTTGCTGCAGCTTGTGAAAAGAAACCTAAATAAAGCATGACGAAATAGCCAGCTCCTGCATTGATTCCTAAAATACTGGCATCTGCCAGCTCATTTCTAGTAACTCCTTGCAGTAAGTACCCAGAAACACCCAGACACATTCCCGCCAAGAGACTAACTGCCAACCGTGGAAAACGAAATTCTTGTACGATTAGCTGTGTAATTGGCGACGCAGTTCCAGTAATCCCATCAATCACTTGTTGAATAGATAATAGTGGTGTCCCAATCATCAAGCTAAGTAAAACACTAATGAACAAGCAGAACAGCAAGAAGGTAATCAGCCATCGTAATTTTTTCATCCCTCTTCCCTCCTAACTTGAACAAGCAAGAATGGCACACCGATCAAAGCAATAATCAAGCCAAAAGGTGTTTCAAATGGTGGATTGATCATTCGTGCCACCAAATCTGCTACCATTACTAAGCATCCTCCCGCTAAAAAAGAACCAGGTAGAACGTAACGATAATCTGAACCTACTACTCCACGAATCAACGGTGGTACTAATAAACCAATAAATGAAACGGGTCCCACAAGTGCCACAGCAGTTGCAGATAAAATCGCCACCATTCCAAAAGAGATAAGGCGCGTTCTTCGTGGGTTTCCACCAAGTGCTACAGCATGTGATTCACTTAAATTAACCAAAGAGATTGATTTACCTAGCAAGCAAGCGCAAATTGAAGCAATTAAGTAAACAGGTAACAAAACTGTCAATTGTCGCCAAGTGATATTCGCCGCTCCTCCAACAAACCAAAAAGCTAAGTCTTGTTGCAAATTAAATAATTGTGTTAGCGCTTGACTAATTGCAGTAAAAAATGAGCTAATCGCCACCCCAGCTAAAATTAGCTGAACTGGATTGATTCCCATTTTGGAAAATTTGAGAAAGCCAAACACCAAAATCGTCACTGCTAATGCCCCAACCAGAGAAATCAAAAACGTTTGAAAAGATGAAACAGCTGGTAAGAAAGCAAAACTAATTGCCATAGCTAAAGAGGCACCTGCATTGATTCCCAATAACCCAGAATCTGCCAATGGATTACGCGTCACGCCTTGCATCAATGCCCCGCTTAAAGCAAAGCTGCTGCCAACGACAAACGCACCTAACACTCGAGGTAATCGAATCGTTCGTAAAATTTGTTGTGCTTGATTCGCTGAATCAAATTGAACAACAGATAACCATAAGTCTTTCAACGTTACCTCTGCTACACCATTTGCGACAGCTAGTAAAAAAAGTATCATACTTACTACTATAAGCAGCCAAATAAAACGACTCTTCTTTCTACTCGTCATTGATTTACCTCCTGTCGTGAAAGTAAATCGTAAGTTAGAAAGACTGGCTTGTCAGAATCAGGCAAATGAACGATTTGTGCATCAATTTCAAAAATTTCTCGCATCCATTCTTTTGTAATTACTTCTTTTGGTGAACCTTCAACCAATAATTGACCAGCTTTCAATCCTAATAAATAATCTGAAAAACGAGATGCATGATTGATATCATGAATGGACATCAAAATCGTCGTTTGTTTTACGCGATTGATTTCTTCTAATAAATGTAGAATTTCTAATTGATGTGCAGGATCTAAAAAAGTAATTGGTTCATCTAAAATCAAAATGTCTGTTTCTTGCGCCAATGCCATGGCAATCCACACACGTTGCGCTTGTCCACCTGACAGAGTAGCAATCTCTCGTGTTTTTAAAGTATCTAAGCTAGTTGCTTCTAGCGCCCATTGAATCGCTTCTTGGTCTTCTACAGTCAAACCACTAAATGGCTTTTGATAAGGATATCTACCATAAGAAACAATTTCTTCCACGGTCATTCCCAACGGATGATCACTACTTTGTGCCAGTAAAGCAATTTTTTGTGCCAATTCTTTTGAACTATATGTAGAAATTTCAGAATCATTCACAATAATTTTCCCCTTTTTCACAGGAAGGATTCGTGTGAAGCTTTTTAATAATGTCGATTTTCCGCTCCCATTTGGCCCAATCAAACTAGTAATCTTGCCTTCAGGAATTTTTACTGATAAGGCATCAATAATTTGCTTTTTGGGATACCCTGCTGCAATATCGACTGCTTCGATTTTTGCCATTTCACCCATCCTTTCGTTGAAAATCATTCTCAATTATGACGCTACTTCACAAATTCGTCAAGCACAAGTTTTCTTTAGCTTTCACTAAAAAATTGGTTGACAGTGCTTTAATTATCAGGAATAATAGCATCTGAGAATGATTCTCAATTATTCTAGGAGGAAGAAAATGAAACGAAAAGCAAAGTTTTTCACAATCTCAACGACTCTATTATTAATTGGTTTATTAGGAGCTTGCTCCACAGCAAATAAAACGACAGACACAACAAATTCGACAACTACAGCAAAAAGCAATGGCACGCACACCGTGACAGATACTTTAGACAATAAAGTAACAATTCCCAATCAACCAAAACGGATTATTGGAAGCTACTTGGAAGACTATCTAATTGCACTAGATGAAAAACCTGTTGCGCAATGGACCGTTGGTAGTGGATCAATCCAGGATTATTTACAAGATGATCTGAAAGATATTCCAACGATTTCGTATGACTTACCTTACGAAAAAGTTTTAAGTTTTGAACCTGATTTACTTCTGATATCTTCTTCGGCAACTGTTGAAGGTGGAAAATATGAACAATACAGTAAAATTGCTCCTACTTATGTGGTTACAAATGGTAGCGATGTAACTTGGGAAGAGCAATTAAAAGATGTGGGTAAAGCTTTGGCAAAAGAAGACCAAGCAAAAGAAATCATCAGTGAATACCAAGCTTCTGCCAAAAAAATCAAAACGGAATTAGCCGATAAAATCGCTGGTAAAACAGCAGCTGTTTTATGGGTAACAAATAATTCTGCCTTTATGGTGAGCGAAAATCGCTCAAGTGGTCGTATTGTTTACGGCGATTTAGGTTTTGGTGTCCCTAGCTTAGTTAAAGAGATCTCTAAAGATGCTACTTCAGACTGGTCTGCTGTTTCTTCAGAAAAATTAGCTGAGTTAGATGCCGATTATTTAATTTTGGTCAACAGTGATCAAGGCGCTGCAATGTTTGAAGAACCTGCCTGGAAAAATCTGAAAGCAGTCAAAGAAAATCATTTGCTCGAATTTGGTCCAGAATCTAGTTGGTTGTACAACGGTCCAATTGCTAGCCAAGAAATGTTGAACGATCTTGCTGAAAAATTAAACTAAAAAAATTCTGAAACATTAAAGAGAGCGAGACAAAACTAAAATCCAGTCGTTCTTAACATATTTTCAATTAAAAAAGCCTAAAATCAGCGTTTTCAAAACGAATTTTAGGCTTTTTTTCTATTTAAGCTATTTTTGTCCCAAACTCTTTTATTAATACCTTCGCTTAGTCTTTTCGCACCCATTTTTGGAAACGATGTGGGTAGCGATTTTCTTCATCTAAAATCCCCACGTGTTCTTCGGCTAACGTGAAATCGGAAAAGTCGATTTCACCAATATACGTGTCGCCCTCAAATTCTTCGTCAATCAATGTTCGCCATATAATGCCTGTTTCTGGTAATAATTCTCGAAAAATTTGACTACCACCAGAAACATAAATATCTTCTGTTACTTGTTGACTGTAGGCTAACACTTCTTCAATTGAATGCATAACTTCCGCATTTTCTGCAACTTTGAGGTCTGGTCGGGTTGTTAAAACAATAATATGACGATAAGGCAGACTTAATTTTCCCATACCTTCATATGTTTTTCGTCCCATCACTAAAATTCGATCCATTGTATGCTCCCGAAAAAAACGCATATCATTTGGTAATTTCCACGGTAATAAACCATCTTTCCCAATCAAACCGTTACGATCTTGTGCCCACATTGAAATAAACAAATTATCCGCTCCTTTAGCTAACTTTCTCATTCTACCAAGAAGCATACACAATTTTTCGTAAAAAAACTACTCTCACTCTTTTGGAGTCCCCCATTGATCTGGGGTCGTAACAATTTTCATTTGGATTTCTTGCGCGACTAAATAATGATAACTTCCGTCTTTCTCATCAAAAAGAAATCGTACAATTGCATCTTTCTGCTCAAAATGACCAATATTCTCGATTGGGTCTCCATGATAACTACCACTAACATCTGTTGCCACTAATTGGTCCAGTTCATTTTGAAAAGAAACTGCAGGTGCTTCAAGAATATCTGTTCCAAATTTAATCTTGGTGATCCATTCAATTGTAGCTCCATTGAGACTTTTTTTATCCGCCTTCACTACGACATTTTGTGTCAGTTGTGTTGGAATCAATTTTTGATTGAGCAACGTGATTGTTTCGACTAAGTGTTGACTCGATAATTCAAAATGTACCGTTTGAGTTGCTCGTACAAAACCAAATTTTGCTTTTGTTTGACGTAGTTCATACGTTCCAAACGGAAGATTCGTCAGCGTTAACGGTTCATTTAAAGCTAAGGCTAGTTGCTGAACCTGACCTGTTTGAGTATTAAATAATTCAAATGAACCTTCTTGGATTGGTTCACCATTGATTTTTTTCAGTTGGATAGTTAGTTGCGTCACTTTTTTTAGTGGCAACTGGCTAATTATCGGATTACTTTGGGGAAGTAACTCTTCGTGTATAGTTGATGAACTTGATTCGATCACCACTGTTTGATTGTCTTTTTCTGCTATGATTTCACTTGTTGTTGAACTCGCTGATCTAGTTGATTCCGTTGTGAGCGAATTAATCATTAATGAACTTGATTCTTGAGACTCTGCTTCTTTAAAATTATCATCATCAGATGTTTTGGCTGTTTCTGGTTCTTTTGCATTTTGCACTGGCACTTCTAACAGCTGACTACCTTGAATCCAAATAGTTGTTTCCTTATCGATAATCTGATAACCAGTTGGTGCTTTTTCCTGGACTAATGTATATTTTCCAATTGGTAGCTTTGTAAGTTCAAACATGCCTTGTTCATTTGTCAAAAGATTCTTTTTCAGAATTTTTCCAGAATCATCCATCAGATGAAAGCGACCACCAGATAATTTCTGTTTCACATCTGCTCGGTTGGTTAGCGTTACCTTCAAGTTACCCAAAATAGGTTGATTTTCCACGTCTAGTTGTTGCGTTAATTGCTCTTCTGTTATGGAAAAAGTCCTGTTTGTTGTCTTTTCATATCCTGTTGGCGTTGTTACTTGACTCACCTGATAAGTTCCAAGAGGAAGCTTTGGCACACTTGCTTTTCCATTCTCATCTGTCGTAATTGTTTCGATCAATTTTCCTGTTGTGACATCGTGAATCTCAAATTGGCCACCAGCAAGTGGTTGGTTCGTTTCTTGATCTGTCAACTGTAGATTGAACTGTCCTGTTACGATAGCTGGTTTGGTTACAAAAGAACGAACTTTTATTTTCTGATGATTGACATTCACACCTGTTGAGCCACTGAATGCGACTGCATAATTTTCCTGTAGCGGCAAGACTTGTTTCCATGTCAGCCACCCCCGATTGGAATGAAAGCGAATCGTTAGTTCCTTGCTCATCGCATCATAATCAGCAACAAACGAATGGAATTGCCCATCAACATCTGCTGGCGCATCTTGATTGTTCGCTAAATATTGAACAGAGTCTTGAATCATAACTGTTATAGGATTGGAAACTAAAAACGCACCAAATGGTTGATTTCTTCCTAAGATCCGTTCAACGTTTTCAGGTGGTTCCTCGTATTCTTCACTACGGTTCCAAAACGTGTCTAATTTAAATGCTTGAACGCCTGCTAATCCTAAAACACCGATACCATTCCCTGGTTTTCCGATGGCTGATGGCACATCCGTATGAAGCGCAAGCGCAACCCCATCTCCCCCACCTTCTACATCTGTTTTATCACCTAAATTTACTTCGGCTTCTAAATGAAAAGAGGTGGTAGCTGGTAATTTTTTGTTCAACGAAACATTTCCAGCTTGTAATCGCCTATTAGGGGTTAACGAAATAATTTCAGTTACTGGATCATAAGAAGCTGATCCTTGTAATGAAAAATAATCCTGCAAGTTTTCTGATCCTATGGCCAAGGGTTCATCATAAAGGTTTTCAGCTGCGAAAGCCGTGCAGCCAAAAACAGTTGAAGCAACCAAACTGGTCAAGAAAACAAGTTTTTTCATTCTTATCATTTTGCTTCACCCCCTATCGTAAATGCCAATTTTCTTGAATCTATTTGGTATTCTTTTGGTGCGTTTGTTTCTACAAAATAATACTCACCTTTCGTTAAGCCGTCGACAGCTAGTTGTCCATATTGATTCGTTTCAAGCTTTTTTCGTAACACTTTTTCATCTTGATAAAGTGTAAATGCTACGCCAGCAAGTGGCTCATTCTCGTCTGTGATTTTTGTTAATAAAATCGTATTTTCTTTTTGCTGATTGGTAAAAATCCGTTGAATGACTGTTTGATTTTCAATAACTAATTCGACTGTTTCTTCCGAAAGTTCATAGCCAAGAGGAGCTTTCACTTGGCGGATTACATACTGGCCTTTTGCCAATTTAGTCAGCGAAACTTGTCCCGTTTCATCAGCAGTTAATTTCTGCGTTTCGCCATTTTCAGCTTTTGCTTCATAAACAGCTCCTGGAATTGCTTTTCCCGAAGACTGGTCGACAGTTAAAAGTTCTTTTGAATAGGTTTCTTTTTTCAAGGACTTGCGGTACATCGTGATAAAGGCTTTATTAGAGAGAACTTTTTGACCATCACCTAAATCAAGTTGTGCTTGATTTCCATAAACTTGTTTTTCTACTACAGATTGCGCGCTTGTCTGTCGATTTATTTTTTGCGTGGTGCTTGTAGCAGTCACTAATAAAAGCGGGCTGAACAAACTTACGGCCCCCAACATTAGCGAAACCCCTTGATAAATCGTGCGTTTCATTATTCTTGCCTCATTCCATAAACCAAGCTTCCACTCAATCGAGCCATTCGCTGGCCAATCAAGGTTTGACTTGCGCCTCCGCCTGAAGGTACCTGCGGATTCTTTTCCATAGCCGAAATTCGATTTTCCAGCATTGTCAATTCATTTCTTTTTATCCGGCGATGATTTTTAAAAACGACTGTCTCTCCGTTATTTTCCACCTGAATATCATTCACTAGGCTTTCTTTTGACAACTCAATTTTCTTGTCCCGGATTGGTTGATCGACCAGCCCACTCAAAATAACACTTTGATACAGACAAGTCGTTGCTAACATACCACTAACTATTAAGGATTTAACTTTCATTTTCATTCCTCACTTTAATTACCATCTCGCCAAACAACAACCAATCATGATCACTTGGTGGATTTTTCCAGATAATCTGCGGACAGTTCAACTTATCAATCAACAAATCACTAACATATAGTTGTGTCTGATTGTTGACCTTTTTTTGAACCTCAATATTCAAGTTTTGAAAAGCTAAAATATTTTCCGCAATGAATTTTGTATACGCTGATCCTCTCGAAAAATCCACACAAACGTAAACTTTATCAGATAAATACTTTTGTGGAATAACCGAAATAATGGCGAAAATATAATCATAATACAGACTACCATTCGTCAATAATCCTTGATCGTAAATCTTACTATTTTTTGCTAATTCAACAAATTTCTTAGCCACTTGATGAAATTGTGGATATAATTCAGCGAAGAAACGCTCTTGATCCTCTGAAATAAATGTCAGTCGAGAATGATTGGCAAATGCCAACTTAAAATTTGTTAGTTCCAAAACCTGCTGTAGTTCTACGATTTTTTCTGTTTTTCGTTCCGTTGATAAAACAAGCTTCAACGTTTGAAATAAATAATCGACCTGTAAGGTAGTCAACTCAGTTAAATTTTGGTTCCATCTAATTGTTTTTTGCTGTGTCGTTAGTGAAAGACATTCCTCGCTTAATAAAAAAACCAAAAGCCATAGTTGTTCATTTTCTTGTTTTTCTTCTGGAATCACAGTGATCTTTTGCAATTTATTTTGAACAAGTACAAGCTGTTGTCGAATTTCTTTTGCATAGACATCTTCAAATTCAATTTCAACTGTATTCACATAACTTCGTTTTGATAAGCGTAAGAGTGTAATGCTCAAAAACAATTCTAATTTAGCAATCCGAGTCATAATCATTTCTAAATTCAAGGTGTGGATGATTACCTCCAACACTTCATGTGTCTTTTGCCGAAGTGAAGACTCAAATGGTGATTCTAAGCCATTGAAAAAATAATAGTAAATATCAAAAATTTCTCGCCGAACCTTGGCTTCATCTCCAACTAACGTTCCTTCATTGATTTGAATACCACCTGGTGCCAAAATATCTTCTAGTTCACTTTTGATCAGATATGCTTTTGAACGACTCAAAAAATGTTTTTGTGAAAACTTTTCTGGTGTGGATCCAAATTGAACCATTTCGTGAAAGAGCAAAAACAAATCAGATTGCTTCAAATAATAAAGTTGTAACTGCCGAATCACTTCATTGGAAAGGTCTGGAATATCGATTTCACCTTTCGATAATCGCACAACTTTGGCATTAGTTGCTGCAACTAATGCCTGTTCAAGTTCAGCAATATACTTATTCACTTTAAACTTTGAGATTCCTAGTAACTCAACTAACAGTTCAACTGAAGTGAATTGCCCCTTACGCATGTCAAATATGCGTAAGATATCGAGTTGGTACCGAGCTGAATCGCTGAGTAAATCTAATTTGTTAATCGTCATAACACCCTCCTGAATTTTCCTGCATCTTAATATAACGCTTTTTAGTTAACTCCTTTCTCTTTTTTGTTTGTACGAGAAACTCGCTAAGAAGTATCAGCTTCATTATTTTTTGCAATTTTTTTAATTTGTATCGTTATCTAGCCAATGTAATAATGTCGGCCAATTTTCTTTAGTGACTATCAATCGCGGCATGTCAGTAGTCAACGTTTCATTCGTAACAACACCAGTTTCTAAACTGAAGATACCCTTGATTTGATTTTGACTCATGTAGTCTGTTAGTCGTTTGTTTTTTGCCCCGTAAGGATAAGCAAAATAATCAGCTTGATACCCAAGTTCCTGTTTAAAGATTTCTTGACTTTTTTTATAGTCATCAATCATTGTTTTTTTTGGTAAGTTAGTCGACAATACGGGTTTTCCTTTTTCTTGATAATGTAAATCATTGGTATGCACGCCAAATGTGGCTAAGGGCGAAGCCGCCAACTTTTTTATCTGTGACCAACTAGCCATCTGCGAGCCAGAAAGATTATTTCCAGTCTCGCCTGTAATCACAAAAGCGGTGAAGGGGAACTTCTCTTTCTCTAAAACTGGAAAAGCGTTATTTGGTAACGTAACATCGATATCATCAAATGTAATCACCACATTTCGCCCAGTTAACTCTTTCTTTGCACGTTTTTCGAGTAATTGATCCATTGTTAAAACAGGTACTTTTCTTTCCTTTAAGTCCTGCATTTGTTGAGTAAAATCACTCAATGGTACATTAAATTGATGAAGTTGGGTATTTTTTGACATTTTTGAAACTGCCTCAACCACAAAATTATCTGCTAGTACACGATGATAACATAAAACGATCACTCCATCTTCATCTGATAAAGGAGCATAAGAAAAACCAGTACTCACTTCACTTTCCACTAGTTGTTTTGTCTGGTTAAAAAGTAGAAAACTAACAACACCAATCAGACAAAAGCTCAATAAACTGGTAAGTAATCGATTCACTCGTTTCATTGCGTACCTCCTGTTGTTTTCAGTGCGACGATTCCAATCAAAATTGGCACAATAAAAATCGCCAGTAAAGCAAAAATAAGATGCAAAATATCTGTTATTTGGGTCAACGGAAAGTCAACCAATAAAAAAATGGCGCCAATAGCATCAGAATAATAACCTAACAATGAACAAAACATCAAAAACAATAACGCTAAAAATAACCACCACGCAATCAATAAATACATTGTCGAAAGTAAATTACGCGTAAACATCTTTTTTCGAATAATCAAATGATCCATTTTATACACCTCGATCTGGACTTTCCCATTTTCCTTTACTTGTCTTCCCTGTGATTACAGCAAATTCCGAAGAAATTGCACTAATAAGATTGGTTAACCAATAAAACATCAAATAAACAGGAACAGTTAGTTTGTCTTGCAGTTTGAGCTGACTATCATTCTCATCGCCATTGACACCAATCCAAAATAGTAAGATAGACAATAAAATGAACAAAACAACAACACCACCTGCGACATGTAATTCCTGTCGAAAATAAGTTGCAACGAGATAATTAAACGTGCTAAACACAAATGTCCAGCCCCAAAGATGACTCAAAATCATTTCGCCGAGTAACAACTTATAGTTTAAATCGCCACCCCCCATGACCCATGAAAAATTCCCGAGAAGTACTTCCAATCCACCAATCGACCAACGTTTTCTTTGTTTCAATAAACTAAAATAACGTTCTGGGACTAAAATATAAGAAAGTGCGCGGCAGTTATATGTCACGCGCCAACCTGCGCGATGCAGTTTCCAAGTGACATCAATATCCTCTGTCATAACCTCGGGATTAAACCCACCAACCTCTTTTAAACTTGATACGCGATACATCACGATTACACCTGAAACTGTCATGATTGCACCTAACATAAATGTTTGCGTGCGCTTGATTCCGTCAATGATTCCAACGTATTCCAACGTCTGTAATTTTCCTAACAAAGTTGAGCGATTACGTACCACCGGCTTCCCTGTCACCGCACCAATTATCGAACAGCTCTCTAACTCTGCAGCTAAGATTTCCACTGAGTTTGGTGCCAACAAAGCATCTGCATCTAATACCAGCAAATATTTTCCACTAACCATTTCCAAAGCTGTATTCAGCGCAGTTGCTTTCCCGCCATTTTTTTGTTGGGCAAGAATTTTCAATTCTTTTTCTTTAGAAAATCCTTGTTTGATTTGTTCAAGGAGCATTAACGTATTATCTGTACTTTTATCATCAACCACAATGATTTCCAAGTTGGGATATGCAAGTTGTTTCAAAGCAGACATCGCTTCTTGAATCGTTTCTTCTTCATTGTAAGCAGATAAAACGATTGAAACTTTTGGATAACTTTTTAATGATTCTTGCTTGGTGTACTTGATTCTCGAAAAGTATGCGCCAACCGACCATAAAATAGACATCAGAATTGGATAACCAATCGTATAATAATCAATGAATTTTAGAAGAAACATGTTGGTCTTTCCTTTCTGCTGATTGTCCGCCCCGCAATTTTCGTCGTAGCCATTCGCTGCTCCGTTCAAATGGATAACTAAAAAGAACTGCTGAACTGAAACTAGTTAAGATGATTACAAAACCATAGGTCAAGCGCTGCTCCATCGTTGGCAACAACATTCTTGCAATCGGATAAACGAGTTGGTCTGTAACGTCTGACATCAGATAGATTCCAAGCGTCCATTGACTCAACTTTCTGATAGGCAGTTGAAATCCTTTCGTTACTGGTATGCGCAAACAACACACAAAAATCAAAAAACTAACAATCAGTGGTTCAAAACCGTTGTATTGATTCCCGGCAAAATCTTGATACGTTGTCTGATAATCAAGTATCACGTCTAAGACAAAGAATGCGAAAATAGCTATGAGTAAAAGTACCCAAGTTTTCTTAAACTTTTTAAACTGTTCTTGATATTCAAATAAATAGGCACCGATGAAATAATAGCCAATTGGATAAGCATCAATCCAAAAATCTGGAACCACTTTTCCGAATGAGTTCAACAAAGATGGCCCAAAAAATAAAAAAAGCGATACCCCAACAACATATCGATGGAAAAACTGATTCTGATTTGCTTGCCAAATCAAATTTAGTAAGGGAATCATCAAGTACAACCCTATATACATTTCCACATACCAAGAATAAGTATTGGTTGAATAATCCAAAATACCAAAAAGTGCATCAGTCAAACTCACGCCTTCATCCATCACAACCATTCTCAGCCAGCCAACTAAAGAAATGCTGACATACAAGAACAAAACAGGAAACAGATTCAATAAATAGGAAACAGAAAGTTTCTTACGATTCATCAAGAAACCTGTACACAATAAAAACAATGGCACAGCAGTTATTGTCACTTGCCTTGTCATCATCCAAAAAAGGGTAAGATTTGTTTGAATCGTTTGATCATAAAAACCACTATTTAATAAAAAATGAACAGCTACCACAAAAAAGGCAGCCATTGTTTTAATCAAGTCAATCGAATAATTCCGTTTCATAAGCACCTCCAAAAATAATTACAAAATGAATTATAACGAGTTTTTCATTTTGTTTTACTACCAAAACAAAATTGAAATCCATACTTTTTATTTCTATAAAAAAAATTTTGGATAATCGATTTTTTCGTAACTAAACAAGCCTAAAGTCAGAAACATTTCAAGTAATTTCTTGATTTAGCAAGCTTTCCAATCATTCATTTTACGTACGTTACTAAAAAGATTACAAAAAAGCGACTTTTGTCACAAATTGTCATGAACCTTTTACCTATGAAATATTTTTCCATGTTAAAGTAGTCCAAGTTGATCACAACAACAAAATTCGAACAACTCAAAAGGAGAAACTATTTTATATGAAATCACTTAAAACTGTACTATTAGGAACAACTCTGGCTGCCGGCGCTGCATTATTTATGGGAACAACAACACACGCAGACGAAGCGTACACTGTTCAATCAGGCGATTCATTATCAACTATTTCACAAAAATATGTTGGCGATAACTCCTTGATTAACCATATTGCTCAATCTAATTCAATTTCAGATATCAATCTGATTTTTGCAGGTCAAACATTAACTATTCCAACCTCAGAGCAAGGCTCAACAACAGATGTTGCACCTCAAACAGAAGCAGTTCAAGCTGAACCTGTTCAACAAGAAACAACACAAGAAGTTGCTCAAGCACCTGTTCAAGAAACAGTTCAAGCAACTCCAGCAGTTGAAACAACAGAAGCAGTAGCTACTACTTCTAACTCTGCAAAAGAATGGATCGCACAAAGAGAATCAAGCGGTTCTTATACAGCAACTAACGGTCGCTACATCGGTCGTTACCAATTAGATTCATCATACTTGAACGGTGACTACTCAGCTGCTAATCAAGAACGTGTAGCAGACGCTTATGTTTCTTCACGTTATGGTTCTTGGGAAGCTGCTCAATCATTCTGGTTAGCAAACGGTTGGTACTAAGAAAAAAAGTCAAAACAAAAAACGGACAGCCCAGTGGGTGTCCGTTTTTTTATTTTGACAAATAACTTCATCATTCCTTTAATAAGCCAATACTATTTAAATGGCTTTTTGCAAAAACCTCTTTGGACTCTTCCCTTTTTAAATAAACAAAGTCCAGTAGTTTGGAGATCGTATCATCATTTAAGTAATTTGAAATACCAATTGTCGGAATTGGATAGGTGTTACTTGTATACGTATCTGTCAGTAGACAATCATAGTTGGAAAAATTGGCACGATCGAGTTTTACATAAGGGTCAATAATATCAATTTTGATTTTATGCCGGAAATAAAATTCGATCTCTTCTTTAACCATTTTCATATGTTCATAAGTCGTATCTAACATCAATGCAGCGGTCACCGTGATAGTGGATTGGCGCACGCCCAAGCGTAAGCTTGCCCAAGAAGTCATCAATTCAAAAATGGCTTGGTGAACCATCTCATCTACTTTTCTTTGTTTGAAAAGCTCCACTTCTGAAAAAATCTGTTGAAACTTTTTATGTAAAAATTGTGCCAAGTCTGGGCTATCCGCTAAAATACCCTCAAAAAACTCTTTTTTCTTGTCATGCAAAATATAGGTTGGCCCGCAAATTTGAAATGTCGTCCAGTAAATATCACGAACGATTTTATCTCGGTAATCACACTCGACATGGTAGACCTTCGATAATTCATCAATGATTTCTTCGATTTTATTTTTGATTTTTAGTGGACTTAGTTCTTCATGTCCTTGTTTCACTCGAGAAGGATAAAATGGATAAAAATATTCTTGGAATAGTTGTTGTAATACATGACTCGTTAGTTCCAAGCCAAATATTGCTTTAAATTCCTCACACAAACTAGCTTCAACCATCAAGAATGAAAATCCATTAACTAATTTTTCTGTTTGAATCTCATGTTTTCTCTTCATCCGTTCAATACTAATTAGTAATTGAAACTTCAGGCGACTAAGAGAAAAATGCTGTTTGGAATTTGCAAAAACAATTGCAATATTTTCCTTCAAAAAGTCTTCGATCAAGCGATCAATCACTTGAACTTGCTCATAAGGAAATTTTTTCTCTGGTGAACCATACTTTTCCAGAAAGAAACAAGAGAAGAACGTACGAATTTTTTGTTCATCACCATTGATTTGTAACGCATTATCGATTCTTAACTCATAATTTTCCAAAGATTGGTTGATTTTCGATAACCAGCGTGTAATTTGTGATTCAGAAGTATACAATTGTTCACTCAAATCGATCTTTTTTAGATTATCTGCAAAAAAGATTTGTTCAAGTAAATCATATTCTGAACTTTCATTTAAAATAGCTGCATATATGTATGATTTCGGAATAGTTACATCTTTTTTTAAAAATATCCCCAGTTTAAATGAGGTCTCGATACTTAAAGGATAAATATACTTATTGATAATTGGAATATCTGTTCGAATCGTTTTTTCAGAATTCCCTGTTCGTTCGGCTAACTCCTCACTGGTCATCCATTCGGAATCCCACAAGGTTTCCAGAATTGCTAATTGTCGACTTAATCGACTATCTAGACAAGCTCTCATTATTACACCCCACTCTATAAATAAATATGTAACATTGTTCAATCCTACGAACCACATGATTGAAAGATACCTTCATTTCAAATGGTTTCATAAAATAAGAAACCAGCAATTGAAAGGAACTTATGTTTATCAAGAATTGTTTACTTATTTCTACTTAACTATGTCCAAAAGGAACAAACTGTCTTTCCCCTTACAGATAAAAAATGTTGATTCTCCTGAAAATAGAGTCAGTAAAAAATAACAATCAAGCATCCAACCAGTTCTTAGTTCCTGTAGAATTATAATTGCTATAAAGCGTTTTACAAAATCAATTTTTACCGACTGCTAGGCTATACACCTGACTGAATCCATTTTTTCTCCCGCATAACAAATAATCAAAATTATCCTTTATTTTTTCAAAAAATTCGTTATTCATTATTTGTTTTTCAAACAACAAGCCTTCTAATTGTAAGACCAACACCTCCCACTTAAAATTTTTTAGTAATCTTTCAAGCAAATTAGCATAATTATAAAGTTAACTTATATAGCGTTTTTTTCGAAATATTCGGAAAATCACCGCAAAAAATTATAGAAAGATTAAAATTATTATCTTCGCATGTGATTATTATAACAAAACAGAGTGAAAAATCAAATATTATAATTTAAAATTGTTATAAAAACAAAAAAATCGAGTAATAAGTCCCCTTATTACTCAATCAAACTCTGCTATGTATCGTCCTTTTATTCATCAGTCAATTTTTTCTTTTATTCTTTTATTTTTTAATAATATTCTCATAAATAAAAATGAACATTGAAGATTACCAACTTGCTGCCATCTTCTTTAATTTTTTTCGCATTCTCGCATCGTTCAGCTGTGTGACCAAGTCCTTTTGCATTCTTGTTTCTTGTAAATGGACACTTTTTTTATTCGAACGAACTTCCTGATACATCTGTCCTAATAACTCATACTGGTATTTTTTCTCATAAATTGAATAGTCTGGCAACAACTCGTGAAATTTGGTCATTGAAATTTTATTACTCATGTTTCTATTGATGTCATATTGAACATTACACACATAAAGTTCAAAAACGAACAAGGTTTCTTTAAGAGAATATTGTGTAAGCAAACGATTCATTGATTGATTTTCTTCCCCTACAACTTGTAATTCTTCCATTGCTAAGTGAATTAAAAATAATAACTCCTTTTGTTCTTGAGATAACTGGTCGATATTTTTTTCAAATGAATTTTGCATCTTACTTCCCCCTCACTCATGAATAATTTTTTCTTTTTATGAACGGATGTTTTGGCCATTCTCCTTTCTGCATATGCCCTCAAAAAAAGCCGTGACAAAAACTTGTCACAGCCTTTTACAAAGTAGAAAGTATTTTCTTGCAGTGCATCAATCAAACTTGATCACTAAAAGAATTTCCACGAGACAAGCTTTTCTTCATTTTAACAGAAGCGAAAACTGATAACCTCGTTATTGTCCAACATGACCACTAACATTTGGCGAAGTACTTGAATCTTACATTTAGCCGTTAATAAATACTTGCAGATTCTTCGTCATTTTCTCTGCCAGAATCGTTGACTCAATATTTCTTAATTTAGCTAATGATTGTAAGTGACACCTTAAAATCGACACGTAATCATCAACCTGTACTTTTCGATCTAATGCCCATTCGATGGCCGCCAAACCATCTGTTTCAATCAACAAGCGATCAAGTGGTACTTTTTTTGCTAATTCTTTCACTGCATTATTTCGCAGCAAATCAATTCCAATGGTAAAATAGCAACCAAAGTCGATATAAGCTTTTTGAAGCGCCATGCTCGAATACCAATGGATCAAGTAACGATTGGGATATTTTTTGATCAATGATAAAATTTCTGCTTCGCATCCTTTTGTATGCAAAACAACTGGCTTTTGCCGTTCCATTGCATAAATTAGTTGTTGTTCAAAAATAGTAAGTTGGGTTGCCAGCGGCACTTCTGTCCACACACTATCTAATCCGATTTCACCAATTATATTCGCTTTTTCTAAATAAGGTAAAACGGCTTCAAATCGATATTGATCTGCCTTCCAAGGATGAACCCCAAAACTTAACAGTTGAAGGTCTCCCTCTTTGGTTAATCGTTGGTTTTCTTCCCATTCTTCCGGCGAATCACAATTAAGAATCGTCAAAATCTGATATTTTTGTTGTCGCTGTGCTAATTCTGTACTTCCTGCCAAATGGCAATGTCCATCAATCAACATGTGTTTCACCTTCTAACAACTGATAGATGTTTTGCTTTAATGTTGCTTGTTCTCCAAGCCAGCTTCTTGTTCGATGCTTTTCTGGTAACTTGATATCTGCAATGATTCGCGCTGGCCGAGCAGACAGCACTATGATTCGATTGGATAAATAAATAGCTTCTTCGATATCATGGGTCACTAGTAACGTGGTTCTCGTTTTTTGTTTCGGTAGCTGAAGTAGCCAATCTTGGATCTGACTTCGAGTCATCGCATCCAACGCACCAAATGGCTCATCTAACAACAAGTAGTCAGCTGGGTTCATCATTGTTCGCAACAATGCAACTCGCTGTTTCATACCACCAGAAAGTTGCTCTGGTAAAAAACCACTATATTTTTTCAATCCAAATAATTGTAGTTCTTCCATTACTTTTTCTTGGTCAATTTTTTGATGATTGATTTTTTGATACAATGTAACATTTTGAAAAACACTAGCCCATGGTAATAATAAATCTTCTTGTGGCATGTAACTAAACGCTGTGTTTAATCCCATAATTGGCTCACCATCGACGAAAATCTCTCCTGAAGTTGGTGATATTACCCCAGTTAAAACTTTCAACAAGGTTGATTTACCAGCTCCACTTGGTGCAATGATTGATACAAAAGAATTCTTTTCAACAATAAGATCAATTTCTTTTAAAATCTCTAAGTTATCAATCGTTACAGTTAACTGATTGATTTCAATTGCCACATTTTTTCCTCCTATTGAATAAATTGGTTCGTGAATAATTCTTTTGCCTCTACTTTTTCTTTGATTAATCCATTCTCTTTCATGAAATCAGTATAGTTATCCCATACTTTTTCTTGCATCAATCCCCATTTTTCTGGCTCATCAGTATAGTTTTCTGAAACAAATGCTTGTGATTCTTCCAAGAAACTTAGTTCGTTGTCTGACGCGTACTTATGCAAAATTTTTGCACTTGCTTGTGGATGCTTAATTGCTTCTTGATAACCTTTTTTCGTTGCATCCATAAATTTTTGAACTACTTTTGGTTCCTGTGCAATCATTTTATCACTCGTAATGATAACAGGAGTATAATAATCTAAGCGTTCATCCAGTTCTCTTAACGGAAGATAGTTCAATTCAATTTTTGCTTCTTTTGCTTTAACCATATCCCAACCTTCAAAATACCATTGTAAGTCGACACCTTTTCCTAAAGCTTCGGGTCCTTCCCCGGTACTTCCAACAATCGTTAATTTAGAAAAATCTGCGTTATCGTGTTCCATGACTGCTTTTAATACTGCTTCTTCACTAGGACTTTGCCAACCTGCATAGGTTTTTCCCTCAAAGTCTTTTGGTTTCGTTATCCCGCTATCTTTCGCTGCAACAAATCCAGAAGTATTGTGCTTCATAATTGTCGCAATCGCCTTAACTGGAATAGCTTGTCCGTCAGCATGTGCATAGGTGATGTCTTCTTGATAGCTCACACCAAATTGTGCTTTGTCTGCGCCCACTAAGCCGATACTTGTCGAATCACCTCCTGGCTCAATGATGTTCACATTCAAGCCAGCATCTTTATAATAACCTTGTTCTTTTGCAACATAGATACCTGTATGATTTGTATTTGGTACATAGTCCAACACGAGAGTGACATCCGTTAACTTTTTTGTTGAATCCGTAGTACTTGTTTCTTGCTTATTTGCTCCGCATGCGGTAAATAATAACAAAGCTGGTACTAGCCATAACATTTTTTTCATTTTCTTCCTCTTCCTATCCTCTAGTATATAACCAATAATAATAACTTTTCTTCATGAGCACACTCAATCCATTAAGCAATAAACTAAGAACGATTACACAAAGAATTGCTGCAAAAACCTTGTCGATTTGATAACTGTTTTTTACACGGATCATGTAATAACCTAATCCGGACTGCGCACTTAACCATTCCCCAACGATTGCGCCACTAACACAATAAGTCGCTGCAACTTTTAGCCCAGAAAAGAAACCTGCAAGCCCTTCAGGAATTTTGAAGATTCGATAGATCTGTCCCCTACTGGCGCCCATTGTTCGTAAAAAAATAATTTGTTCCCTTGATGCTTTACTCAATGAATCCGCAAAAGAAACGACCATTGGGAAATAACTCATCAAAATAACTAAAATCACTTTCGGCGCCAGTCCAAAACCAAACCACAACGTGAGTAACGGTCCCAAAACCATAATTGGTAACGTTTGTGATACTACTAAAATGGGATAGATTGCGGTCTTTAGTAACTCATAAAAGTCCATCAATAATGCTGTAAAAAAGGCAATGATTCCTGCAATTACTAATCCTAACAGTGCCTCGCTCAAAGTCGTGAGTGAATGAAAAAACAGCGTCTGTCTATCAGCAAGCAGTGCTTGAAAAACGGCAATTGGACTAGGCAAAATAAAGGTTGGTGTCTGTAACAGCTGAACACTGACTTGCCAAATCAGTAGCAGAACACCGACACTGATTGCTGGATATAAATGTTTCTTCAATTGTTCACCTCCTAAATGAATCAAATTTAACACTGGAACAAAAAAACGCTTGTCTGTGGACGCAACATAGGTCCCACTTAAACAAGCGTTTGCTATGTTTCTCCCTTCACCAGTATTAACTGACAGGTTCAATGGGTCTAAGTTCACAACTTACTCTCATGCCGTTTACGACATCCCCAGAAACAAGTATTCATTTTTTTTAGTGTAGCATAACAAAATTGGTGCAACAAGCACTTCTGCTTAATTTATTCCTTTCCTATTTCAATAGATAAGGCAAATCACTAGCAAGTGTCGGATAGCCAAAAATCCATTGATCCACGATTTCCTTCGTCAACCGTTGATTGATTGCTATCGTTAGAAAATCAATCAGTTCATCTGCTTGCTCACTCAAAACACTTGCGCCAATCAAAAAGTTTTCTTTATTGAAACATAACTTTACTTTGGCTAATGGTTCATTCACTCGATGGTAGGTAAACCAGCTTGTCATTTCTTGAGTCACTGTTTCAACTTGCCTATCCTCTTCAATTTTCGTTGTTCCAACAGTCGCAATCTTTGGGCTACCATAAACAATTGTCGGAATGACAGGATAGTTGATTATTTTTTGCTGTTGTTGTGTCACTTTTTGTGCAACGTATTGGCCTTCAAAAGTCGCAACAGGTGTTAATTTTGGCAACTGTTTTTCGATAACGTCTCCACAAGCAAAAATTTGTGGATTTGTTGTTTGAAGACACTCATTCACAATGATCCCCTTTTTCGTAAAATCGACATTGGCACGCTCTAAATGTAACGATTCAACATTTGGCTGGCGACCTGTTGCGCAAAAAATCGCATCTGCTTCAAAGATTTCTTTTCCAGCAATCAACTGTAATTTCTCATTTTGGCGCGTGATTTTTTGTGCATTCACATCAAAAGCAAACTGGATGCCAGCTTTTTTCATTTGGACAATCGCTTCTTGAACCAACTCTTCATCAAATTCTTTTAGCGGTCGCTGATTGTGATGCACAATGGTCACTTCACTGCCAGCCGCACGAGCAATCGTTGCCAGTTCAAAGGAAACATAGCCTCCCCCAATAAAAATCAATTGTTTTGGTAGCTCAGCAAGCGCTAGAAAATCGGTGCTTGTTTGTAAAAATTCCTTTCCTTCAATCGGTAAAATGGTCGGACGTTGTCCCGTTGCAAGCACAAAATGTTTTCCACGAAATGTCTTTCCCAACACTTCAACTGTTTCTTCATCCAGAAAACTTGCTGTTCCAGTCAGATGATCGATTCCTGCCTGGCTTAATTCTTTTTGGCGATTTGCAGAAACAGGGTCAGTAAAAGTTCGTTTAAAAGACTGGAGTTCTTGCCAATTTAATGGCGGCACTTCAGAAAAGCCTTTTCCAAGTAATTGCTTGATCCGATTGCGTGCTTCCACCCCACCAATTAAGATTTTTTTAGGATCACAGCCGCGATTTGGACAAGTCCCACCCCATAAATTTTCTTCAATTACTAATACTTGCTGCTGCTTTGCTTTTAACTCGTAAGCGGCACTTAACCCTGCTACTCCTGAACCAATTACGATTGTGTCATACTCTTTAATCATTTTTTTACTCCTTTCGACTTAAAAAGGCAAAGACATCTTGACCAGACAACTCTCCAACTAAAGTTCCTTGATTGAGGACTTGGACAATTGGTGCTTGGGCTAATTTCTCATAAACTTGAGTTAGCGGCGTCGTTAACTCAACCACAGGAACATTTTTATCTGTTATTTCTTTAGCATAAAAGCCTAACGCTATCAGTTCTTCTACCAAAATTTCTTTTTGGCTAGTTTCTTCAAAAAAGCTTTGAACAAACGCGTTATTCGGTTGCTTCAACAGTTTTTCTGGCGTATCACATTGAATCAATCGACCATCTTTCATAACACCAATTCGGTTTCCCAGTTTGACTGCTTCTTCCATATTGTGGGTAACAAAAACGACGGTCGTTCCTAATTCTTGGTGTAAGGAAAGCACTAACTCTTGTAATGAAGTGCGTGAAAGAGGATCAAGAGCACTAAAAGGTTCATCCATTAAAATGATTTCTGGGTTCGCAGCAATTGCACGCAAAATCCCAATTCGTTGCTGTTCACCTCCAGATAATTCCCGAGGAAAACGGTCCCGATAATCCGCTGGAGACAGCCCCACTTTTTCCAATAATTGGTCTACTTGTTGTTCCCGTTTTCCCTTTTCCCAACCTAACATCTCTGGAATCACTTCAATATTTTGCTTGACGGTCATGGTTGGAAACAACGCAATTTGTTGTAAAACATACCCCATTTTCCAACGTAATTTTTGTAAATTGTAACTAGTTAGTTTCTGACCTTTAAAATAAATCTCACCACTTGTTGGTTTAATCAAACCATTAATCATCTTCAACGTACTTGTTTTCCCACTACCAGAAGGACCAACTAACACAAAGATCTCACCTGGATGAACAACGAAGTCCAGTTGGTCAATCACAACTTTGTCAGCAAATTTTTTTTGAACTTGATGAAACTCGATGATTTCTGTCATTTTTCAGCCTCCTTGCTTAACCCAATCGTCACTAAAAAATCATGGGCAACTTGTGCTGGTTCTCTTTTTTCAACATTGACTTGGTAATTCATGTCAATCATTTCTTCTTCGGTGATCTTTCCACCAAGTTGATTCAAGGCACTCACGACTTCCGGATGTTTGTTAGCAAAATTTTCCTTCATCAAAGGCGCACCCTGATAAGGTGGAAATAGTTGGCGATCGTCTTTTAAAGCAACTAACCCATATTCTTTCAACTCGCTATCTGTCGAGTAAGCATCAATCACATTAACGTCGCCATTTTTGATTGCTTGGTAACGAAGACTTGGCTCCATACTTTGAACACTTGGAAACTCTAGATGATAAACTGATTGAATCCCCCGATAACCATCGTTACGATCAATAAATTCTAAGGTAAAACCTGCTTTGATCTGGTCATTCACTTTGATCAAATCCGAAATTGTTTCTAGCTGATTTGCTTTGGCAAAGGATTCTTTCACTGCTAATGCGTATGTGTTTTGATAAGCCATTGGCTGTAAGAAAGTCATTGCTTCTTGTTGATGGAGCAATTCCTTTGCTTGTTGATACGTATCTGTTTCTGACAACTTTGTTTCTTTCATTGCATCAGGAACTTTGACTAAGCTTTCTAAAACTGTTCCAGTAAATTCTGGATAAATATCAATTTGCTCATTCTGCAACGCGCTAAATAAAAAACTCGTCTTTCCAAAATTTGGTTTTACTTCGACAGCAAGATCCGGATTTTTTTCTTCAATCAGTTCTTTATACATCTCAATCAAAATTTCTGGTTCTGAACCGAGTTTTCCTGCAATTACTACAGACTCTTCTTTCACAAAAAATGTTTGGTATGCTGATATACCTCCAAGTACGCCAATCGTCAAGGCTAGCACAATCAAGGTGTATATTGGTCGAACACGTTGCAACAAACGAATCAAACTACTAAAAATAATAGCTAGCAATGCTGAACTAATTGCACCGATCAATGTTAACACAGGTGTGTTACGGTCAATTCCCAACAAGATAAACGTTCCTAAGCCACCTGCACCAATTAATGCCGCTAAAGTGGCTGTTCCGATGATCAAAACCAAAGCTGTACGAATACCCGAAATAATCACTGGTAACGCAATGGGTAATTCTACTTTAATCAAGCGACGTATCCGAGACATTCCAAAGGCAATTGCGGCCTCCTCAATTGATGGATCAATTTCAGTTAAACCGATATACGTATTTTGAAAAATAGGTAATAACGCATAAATAACTAGAGCAATCAAGGCTGGAACTGTTCCAATTCCAACAAACGGAATCAATAAACCTAATAAAGCCAATGAAGGAATTGTCTGTAATACGCTAGTAATTTGTAATAAAACTTCTGCTAATTTTTTATGACTCACTGACCAAATTGCGAGAGGAATCGCAATCAAGGCTGCAATGAGCAACGCAAAAAAAGAAATCGATAAATGTTGGAACGTAGCCGTTAGCAATTCTGCTTTCCGTTCACTAAGAATTTGAATAAACTGATTCATTTGTCTCCTCTTTCTCAATTAATTTTTGTCATCTTTTAAGTATAAACCTATCAAATACTTTCCCCAAATATGTTGCCTTACTACACCAAAAAGACCAGAAAAATCATAATGATCTTTCTGGTCTTTCTGTTTTAGCTAAAAACAACAAAATGATGGGGAATTTTTAGGACTCTTCTGCCTCTGCAGTTCAGTCCAACAAATCAATAAGAAGAAAAACAGCCAATAAAGTGGAAATCTCGTGGGGGAGATAATTTTCTTTACTGGCTTGTTCCTTTACAATTATAGGTGAGCAGACTAAATTTTTGTGAGAAATGTAAAAAAAAGTTGTTTTCTGCGCATAACTGTTAAAAAACAAGACGTTTTTACTTTTTTGACAAAAAAATGCGTCATTTATTTTATGTTTTTTTGCCGTGACTTTTTTCACAAGTATAATTATTGGCATTATTGTTAAGTCATTGCTACCATAGATTCAACGGACGTCCGCTAATAGCAAAATAAGAAGCTAGGATGAGAGAGGAATCTTTGGGGGATTTCTTTCTTAACCTAACTTCTTTTTAATTTTTTTATTTCTTTTTACCATGTTGATATTCGTACCCAAATTTTTCCTACAGAAATGCATTACTTGGCATTATAACTAGGTAAGGTTACTTCAACTTAATCATCAGATAAACTTTCTATAAAAAAATAACTCATTTCCATTATGTGCTCCTATGCTCTTTGACAATTTCCTACAAAGAACGATAAGATAAACGCTTAACTACGTTTTATGTACAAAGCTCTTTTTTTAATGACGTTTCTTACATAGTTAGTAAAAGATTGGTAACTACTTTGGATTGTTTTTATGACATTGTTCTTATCCCCAAAAAAGTTCGTTTCCTCTCGTCCAAGCAGGTAACCGATGAATGAAATACAGACTAGACATATCCCCAACCAAACCAATGCTGCCGAATGAACATCTGTTGTTTTTGGCAATTGTTCTCGCATACTGATCATCGTTTCTCCCAGTGGTCGTCTATAAATCATTCCGTGCACAGTAAGTGATGCTTCGCTCCCCTGTGTGGCAAATGCTACTGGACTTATCAAGAAAATAGCTAACAGAAATGTCGTAACGATCATTAGCTTTTTCTGACCCATTTCATCCCCCCTTCGTTATGTGACGTAATTGCTTTCCCCGATTTAAATAATAACAAAATCTATCGCTTTAAATCTATTCAAATTTTACCGTCCCATCGGAAAATATCATTTAAAAAAAACAACGCTTCATACGCTTATTTTTTTATTTAAATTATTAATTCTGTTCCTGTTTCTTTCACACCGTATAATGGCATAATTTCATTATCCACTTGATAGTAGATATTTTTTTCACGATTCATCATTAGTCCGACTAAGATTTCTTTCATTGTCAGCACGTTTTTTTGTTGATTAAAATGTAAAATCACTTCATTTTTTTGTGTGATTTCAATTGTTGTAACTGGCCGTTTATGATTTTTAGTCATTAAGAAAATCCCTTGATATTCTTTGCTTCGTGGTGGATTTGTCAATATAGTTAATAAGTCAGCAGCTCGCATAATCTTCTCCTTTATTTTTGTTAGCCTAAGAAAAAGTTTTCTGATGATAAAAAATTTCTTTTTACCCCTTGAAGAATTGATTCTATTTGTATAATATAGGGGTTGCTGAAAATTTTCAAACAGAAAAGGGGTTAGAGATGAAAAAACTACATTTATTTACAGACCTTGGTGGAATTATTTTAGGTGCTGGGATCTACGGGCTTGCTGTAACAGGAATCAATGTACCTTCAAAACTTGCTGATGGCGGGGTGACAGGTATTGCGTTACTGCTAAATAATCTTTTTGGATTTGCACCTTCAATCACTTCATTAGTCTTTAATTTACCATTATTACTGATCTCATTATTTATTTTTGGAAAACACGCATTTCTTCGTACGATTGTTGGAACATTTGCGTTGGTTTTCTTTTTACATTTATGGGAAAGTCTTCATATACAGTTTGCCGTTGGGAACTTGTTCATTAATAGTCTGATGACTGGTCTGCTTTCTGGAATCGGTTGTGGATTAGTTTTTCGCTTTGGGGGCAGTACGGGCGGAACGGATATTTTATATCAAGCAATTGAAAAATATTTTCATGTTAAAATCGGAAAGAGTCTTTTCTTGGTCACTTTTGTTATCTTAGTAGTGTCCCTTTTATATCTTGATCTTAGACACTTCTTATATACTTTACTGAGCTGTTCTGTTTTAGCTTATACGTTAAACAAAGTAAAATACGTCCAGCTTCCTGATTTCTTTCAATCAGCGAAAGATTCAATGGTGACTTTAGAAGAAACTACAACGCCTTTTGAAGAATTACCTGAATATCAAGAACCCATTTAATACAATTCTTTTATCAAATTTAAAGAGAGCTCGGAATGTACTGAATCTCAAAAGTTTGCTTTTTTAACCTAACTTTTGGATGCCCTACAGATATCCTAGCTCTCTTTTTATCTATTTAGTCAACAAAACCGCCAGTTAAGACCACTTTTCCTTGAACGTGCCCCTCTTCGACATCTTTTGTTGCCTCCTTCAAATGGGCGACAGAAATTCCTTGATAAATTTTACCCACATGACTATGAATTACTTTCTGCTCAATCAAAGTAGCAATTTCTGCTAAGATCTCCCCTTGTGTCTCAATTTTATAGTCAAAATCTGTTTTCGCAAACATGTACTCCCAGTCAAAACTAATTGATTGATTTTTCCATTCACCAATTGGCAGTGGCTGATTGACACCCACGATTGAACCTACTCGTCCTCCAGGCTGAACAAGCTCTGGTAGTTGCTGGAAATAAGGTAGCACATCATACAATACGGCCACATAATCGACTCGATTCGTCCCTAAAGAAATTAATTGTTCCTTTAAATCTTTGTGATAGTCTAAGGGATGATCCACGCCATTGTTACGAAGCCATTCAAAATTTTTAACACTGGCTGTTGCAAATACTTCAAGACCACTCCAGTTAGCAAGTTGAGTCAAAATGGAACCAACACCACCCCCACCATTGATAACTAATATTTTCTTTCCTACATTTGCTTTCGCTTGTGGTGTTAATTGAAATTTTTCAAATAATAATTCAAAAGCTGTCAAGCTAGTTAATGGTAATGCAGCTGCTTTTTCATCTGATAAAGAATTGGGTGCTTTAGCAACGATTCTTTCATCAACTAATTGAAACTCTTGATTACTTCCTGGACGTTTGCTGCTTCCTGCATAAAAAATGCGTTCGCCCACTTGAAACTTTTCAACAGCATCGCCCACTGCGAGGATTCGTCCAACTGCATCAAAACCTAAAACGGTTAATTGCTCTTTTTTTGCCGCCCCCTGACGAAGCTTCGTGTCAACTGGATTAACAGAAACCGCGTCAACTGCTACTAATAAATCGTGGCCAGTCGCAACAGGTGCAACGTCCATTATTTTGATGAAGCTATCTTTTTCTTCGATTGGTAGTCCTTGATAAAAGCCAATTTTTTTTATTTGTTTTGTCATGATTTTCCCTACTTTCTAAAGGTTGTGGTTCAAACCGCTTAGCTCCGAACAGATAGCGAGCAAGCACTCAAAATAGCTTTTCATATTTTGCAGTGAGTGCAAGCTATTTCGAGGAGTTGCTTGGGGAACACCGCGGATAAGGTTGTAGCTCACCTACATTCAAGTAATTGTGAACATCTAAGGTTATCGCATAAAATCCGTTCCGCCACCGACTAACAAACACTACCCAAACCACTTTCACAGATAGTTAACAAAACACAAAAAGAGCGATGATTTGCATCATTGCTCTTTTCATCATTTTCAATCATCCATTGTTATTGCTTGAAATAACTATTTTCTGTCAATGAATTGCCTTGATCTTCAATCAATCCATGAAGTGATCGTTCTAACACACCATGTGCTTTTTTTGTTTTAGTTGTCTTTTTATTTGTTGTCTTTTTATTTGTTGCCTTCATTTTTGTTTCTTCTTCACCTTTGTGAAAAGACTTGACCGTTTTATCCCCTTTTTTCTCTTGATACGGCGTTGGCTCAGTATCAAATAGCAAGTACGCATCTTCTTCTTTTTTCATTGATTGAATCAATTCATTTTCCGTCACCTGTGTTTCTCTAGGGTCTGGAATAATGGATGCTGGAATAAATTTTGGTACAAAATAAGAACGCTCATGAGTGATGTTATTTGTTGTTGAAGATTTTGTATTACGTGTAGGTGATGTCACCTGTTGATTCGTTTGAACGTGATTTTTTTCACCAAAAAGCTGCTTTCGACCAGTCGATGTCGTCTTAGGCTGATAGTGCTTTCCATATTCTGGTAAATTCTCTTTATAATGTTCCAACTTTTCTTGACGTGGTGTACCTTTTGTCGTTCCACTCATCGTACGTCTTTGTTTTCGCTGGTGTGTCTGTTCTCGTTCGCTCTCATCAAAGTGAAACTCTTTTGTCCGACCATAACGCTGTTGCGGATGCTGATCTGTTTTGCTCATCAAATCATCGACACCATCAAATAAAACGCGATTAGACTCAGTACTTAATTTTACTCCTGTTTCATCATCATAAGCGGGAAAACGAAAATGCTTTCGCTTGATTTCTTTCATTTAACTCATCCTTTTCAAAACGGAACTTTTCTCAATCATAGCATAATTTCAACCATTTCAGTAATAATGCGCTGATAAATTTCAGAAATCATACGCTCTTTTTAAAGAAAACTTGTATTATTTGGTCGTTTCACGCAAAATAACTTCTGGAAAAAATCGCCGATACCCTTGACTTGCCCCTTTTTCATCAATTTTTTTCAACAACATTTCACCACAAGCTTCTCCCATCCGAATAATATCTTGCTTCACCGTTGTTAACTTAGGAGAACTAATCTGATCTAAAAAGACGCCATCAAAGCCGATTACCCCATACTCTTCCGGAAGTTTCCCGCCAGCTTTCATAATCCCACGGACAACACCCAAAGCTAAACGATCTGAACTACAAACAAAACAAGTATTCTTATCAAATTCATCCCAATGCGTATCAATATATTCTTCCGTCTTTGTTGAATGATTGGGAAAACGAACGGTTTTTGTCGGCAAATTTTGTTCCTTCATAACGGCTAAGTATCCTGCTTCTCGGGCACGTTCAAAAGGCTCTGCCACATCCATTCCAATATAAACCACTGATTCATATCCTTGTGATAGAGCATATTCAGTTGCTTTCGTTGTGCCGTATTGATTATCACTATCTACATAATCATAGCCAAAATCATTTTCTCCAAATAAAACGACCGGCTTCTCCAGACGAGCAATCCAATCAAAATCTTTTTCACGCATTCCTGTAATGATGTAGCCGTCACAAGCACCCACATCGAAGCCACTCGTTGTCACTAACTGTAATGAATAATGTGCTCGACCAATTCGATTCGCGATTCCCATCAGCAAGTTCATATAGTACGGTTCTGTTGTGTCGATTTCTTCTAAAATAAACAATTTGATTACTTGTGATCGATTAGAAACAAGTGCTTTTGCCGCAATATTAGGGCGATAGTTCAATTCAGCCATCGCTGAAAAAACCAGTTCTTTCAGCTCATCAGTGACTTGTTCAGGATGATTGATAACCCTTGATACAGTCATCTTTGAAACATTTGCTAATTTTGCTACGTCTGCTAGAGTTGTCATAGCTCTACCTCTTTCTAACAAAAATTTCGCGAATACAGCTCACGATGAAGGACATAGACCAATTTATTTCAACTTCTATTATACCGAAATTTATCTCATTTTATAGTCAAGTTTCCATATCTTTTCTATCATTAAACAAAAAAGTCAAAAAAAAAGAGATTGGAATCAAAGAAATTTCCAACCTCATTTTTCTAGAGATAAGTACTTTGCTCAAAAAAGTCAGCTCTTTATTCAAAAATCCTCATTCTATTTTCACTACTAAATACTATTCTCTTACATCTTTCCTTCATGATTTTCTTTAATCAAACACTTGTAAAAAAATTTAGCAGCTTCTTCCATCAATGGAATTTCAACTAAATGACCTTGCTTTTCTGAAGGATGAAAAATAATTTGTCGTCCCGCTTTGGTCCATTGATTCGCCTTCACGAAATCAGCGGTTTGCTTGAAAGGAATTTTTTCATCTTCCTTTCCATGCCAGAAAAACAAAGGTCTTCCTGCTAAACGTTCAGGGCTTAAAGATAAATCATATCTTTCTACCCAAGAAATCAATTCAAAATAGTCCCTAGGTAAACGGAAGCCGAATTCTTTTGCACGGGCTTGAATTCCTTGTCCATAAGCAAGGGGCGCAGGAGAACCCATTAGACAGGCTCCTGCAATTAGCTTAGGATGCTGACTAAGTAATGCACAAGTAGTCATCCCTCCCATTGAAACACCACCTACAGCTACTTTTTCATGTAAAAGTCCACGTTTATCAAGATGTTCTATTAGTGTGTCAAATTCAAATAAATTACCATAAATACTATTCCAAAACGTATATGAAGGAATGGAGGATACCGGTTGTTTTCGCTCCCCATGATTCATTGCATCTGGCAAAATAACTCGAATCCCATATTGAGCAATCTTTCTGCCTTGTGTCAAAACTAATTCCTTACTTGTCTGCCAGCCGTGATAATAAATGACCACTGGAATTTTTGTCTGTTTTAGTTCCTCTAAAACAACTTCTAATACAGGAATTGCTTTCACATTACGTTTCATCATGATTGGGTTCATTTCGAGTCACCTAACTTAATTAAATTTATATGTTGAAAAAATAACCAGCTACTACTTAAAAATTGAAAAAAACTAACACTACCAAAAAGCAGTAAAGCTGGCCTTAAATACCATTGTGGAAATAAAAAAAGAGCAACGATTCCGATTATTCCTAAGATCAGAGTTAATAACGGATAAATCGAAAAACGAAGAAAACTCGCTACACCACCAAACATACTTCCAATAAAAAGTACTAAAAAGAAAATAACACTTATCAGGAAGTAATCAATAATGGATAACGGAAAGAACAGATTTTCTACCTCAAACGTTTCTTGAACAGCATAAACAGCTAAATACACACTAAAGATCATACTTAATAGATGGCTAACACAAATCAGTTGATTGATTTTTTTCATTGCATCACCTACTCACTGTCTTTATAATATAATTATAATCCTTTTTTAATTTATTTCAAATGAAGATACTTTAAATTTTTCCCAATTTTTGTTTTTTTTGCTATTGTAGAGAAGAAAGATATAGGAGGAGTGGTTTGATGGTTGATCCAAAAATGTTACTGATGATTTTTATTATCAATTTTGCGTATATTACGCTAAATACCCTACGATTTATGCTGACAATGAAAGGGTATCGTTTAATTGCACCACTTGTTAGTATGGTTGAAATAATCATTTATATTATGGGACTTTCGCTGGTCCTTGATCGTTTAGATAATCCTTTAAATCTATTTGTTTACGCACTGGGCTATGCTGTGGGGATAAGTGTTGGCATCTTAATCGAAGATAAATTAGCGCTTGGCTACATCATGGTTACAACAATTTTACCAACGAATACTTCGGAAGATAAAAACCTTCCTCGAATTTTACGAGAAAATGGCTATGGTGTTACACAGACTTCTGCAATGGGGCTTGAAGGTGAACGTTTAGTTTTAGAAATTCTTTCCCCTCGTAAAAGTGAACGTGAACTATATAACTTGATTAAAACAGTTGAAGAACGTGCATTCATTATTTCCTACGAACCAAAATATATTTCTGGTGGATTTTGGACAAAAAAAGTTCGGAAACGTCAGAAAAATTAAGTTTTACTAATTGAAAAATCAAAAGTGTTTTCTCCTACCGGATCAGACAATATTACTTGTTTGAACCGGTTTATTTTTGTCTAAACCTCGACAAAAGCTCATTGTTTTGTTATGATAATATATGCAAACTATCATTTTCAGTATCGGAGAACAAGTTGAATGAATCGAAAAACAATGATTTATCTCCAATTAGCTTCGCTATTTGGACTCTCGGCAATCCTATTCTTTGCACTACATACCTTTTCTACAACTTCTGATGCACCAAATCATGCGCTGGGATGGCTCTTACTAGATTACTCAACGCTTAATACGCTAGACCAAAGCGCTGGTTTACTTATCTTGTCTTCTTTATCATCGCTTCTGTTTGCAATCTTTTTTTCACGCTACGTCTACCTAGAAAAAACAGAAGCATTAGCAGAAGCTTCCTTTATTTTTATCGCACTAAAATTGTTTTCCTTTTTAGCTGTGTTACTGTACACCTTTAATCAAAATTCGCTGTTCTTTTTCATTTTAAATGGCTTGGTTGTCACCTTAGCAATTTTTTCTTTCTTTTTCTTCGCATTGGTTTTTAAAGAATTAAAATTAAGTCCTTTTTTCTGCTGGGTCTCACTCATTTGTTTTGGTTATAATTTCTTTGCCTTTTTGTTTCTGGCATTTGCACCAACAATTCAAACAACGATTATTCAAGATGTAAGTAATTGCTTTGATTTCTTATTTGTGATTTGTTTAGCATTTCTAATGTGGCAATATCAACGAAACAAATCCTATAAGTAAAAAGACAGACAAACGATTGAACGTTTGTCTGTCTTTTTTATTTTGCTTTGATATAAGAATACACTGTTAAACCAAGTGTTTTTTTCACTTCTTCGTAAATTCTTCTGTTAACAAAAGCAAGTTCCGATTCTGTTAAATCAACAATCTCAGCAAACTGGATGGCAATCAACTCTTTTTTACTCTCAAGAACTGGTAACAGTAATTCAAACGTTGGTTCTGCTTGAATTGTCTTCGTTTGGATTAAGGATTCCAAAAAAATATTTGGACGACGATTTTTAAATTTATTTAATCGAACGCGCTCAATAATTACTTCTACTTGATCAAAATAATAGGATTCATTCACATCTCCCAGCAAAGTTGCTAATGAAAAGAAATCGGGGAACTGCGTAGGTTTATTTTTTTGAACGAAGAAATAATTAGCCAATGTTACTGGAAAATTTTCTGTAGTAGAAATCGAAACAAATTGATAGTCTTCATTTCCGGCAATTGTTTTTCGTGTCGTTTCCCCTTTTCCCTCATAACCATAAAAAGCCTGATTGTCTTCTTCAAAACAAGTGGACCAAAGTGTTTCTCCCACGATGAATTGTTGTTCCACTTGGGAAAATTTAGACAACTGTTCACTTAATCGTTGTACTTGATTAGCTATGATTTCTTGATAGCTAGCTTCATTTTCTGTAAAGATGGGAAAGTTTAACTTATACCTTCTTTCCTCACGCAGAATTAGTCCAGCTTCAATTAGTTGATCCAAAAAGTGTTCAAACTTTCGCTGAGGAAATACTTTTTTTAATTCTCTCAAAATGACCGGCTCAGGCTGTTCATTTAAATAAGTAATAACTGGTGAGAACAGCGGATCAGCCACCAATTTTTGATAAACTTTATTTTTTGGTGAATAAAAATAATTCATTTGCTCCCTCATTCCATTTAAATTTTATCTTTTATTCGTGATAAAAAAAGCTGAGTCGTAGTTTACACTCGACTCAGCTAGATCAGTAAATTAACTAAAAACTTCTGTTAATTGAGGAACAACTTGTTTTTTACGAGAAACAACACCTTTTAAAAATGCACGATTGTTTGTTAATTTTGTTTGGAATGCTGCTTCAACTTTTTCTTTGTCATCTCCAGCAACTAATAATTCTGAGTCGCTATCTAAAATATTTGTTACGACTAAGACAAACAAATCATAATCATTTGTAGTCATTTCTTCAGCCATTGCTGCTTCTAACTCAGTTTGACGATCCATTACTTCATTCAAATCAACCGTGTTAACTTGGGCAATGCGGACGTTTTTTTCACCCATTGGAAAACTTTTTGCATCTAAATCAAGCAAAGTTGCAGCTGATTTATCACTTAATTTTGTACCAGCTTTTAGCATTTCTAAACCATAAACATTTAGATCCACTTCTGCGATTTCTGCAAGTTCTTGCGCTGCTTTTTCGTCTTCTTGTGTAGAAGTTGGTGATTTGAATAGCAATGTATCAGAAACAATAGCAGAAAGCATGATTCCTGCTATTTCTTTTGGAATGCTTACTTGATTTTCTTTGTACATTTTTAAAACGATTGTACTTGTGCAACCTACTGGCTCTGCACGGTAGTATAAAGGATTAGCTGTTTCAAAATTTGCGATACGATGATGATCAACTACTGATAAAATCGTTACCTCAGCAATATCTGAAATACTTTGTTGAAATTCATTATGGTCAACCAACATGACAGCTGCATCTTCTGCTTTCGCTGACTCTACTACGCGAGGTGCCGCTAAACCAAATGATTCCAAGGCAAACTGTGTTTCTTCATTAGGCGTTCCTAATGCTACAGCTTCTGTTTGTTTGCCTAATTCATTTTGTAAATGTGAGAATGCAATCGCCGCTCCAATTGCATCGGTATCTGGATTTTGGTGTCCAAAAACTAAAATTTTTGACATGTCATTCGCTCCTTTGTTCTTTCTCCTATTTAATAATAGCAAAAAAACGGAAAAGAGCAATACTAACTTCCTTTTCCGTTTCAAAACTATCTAGTTAAATATCCTTGGTAATCTTCTGTATGCAGTAGTTGTTTTGCGTTTTCTACACGCTCTTTCGTTGGTGGTTCAATTCCATCCAGTGGGTATTTCAAGCCTAATGTTTCCCATTTATATCGACCCATAGTGTGGTAAGGAAGAATCTCCACCTTATCAACATTGTTCAACGTTTTAATAAACTCATCTAACCGAATCAGATACTCATCGTAGTCACTACGTTCAGGAACAAGGACGTGTCTAATCCAAACTGGTTTACCGATTTCTGACAAATATTTTGCCATTTCCAAAATATTTTGGTTCCCATTTGCTGTCAAAATCTTATGTTGATCGTTATCGATATGTTTGATATCAAATAATAACAAATCCGTGTATTCCATTAGTTCTTCAAATTTACTGAAAAACGGTTCTTCGCGGGAGAATGGTTTGCCACAGGTATCAATCGTTGTATGAACCCCTTGATCTTTTGCTTTTTTAAAAAGATCGATTAAAAAATCTAATTGCAGTAATGGCTCACCACCACTAATGGTAATACCACCTTTATCTCCCCAAAATTCTCGGTAAGCAAGTGCTTCATTTAACACATCGTCTGTTGTACGTTCAACACCACCGCCAATATTCCAAGTATCTGGATTATGACAAAATTGACAACGCATCCGACATCCTTGCATAAATGCGATAAAACGGATACCAGGGCCATCAACGGACCCAAAACTTTCAGTTGAGTGAATAAAACCTGTTACAGGTGTTGTCATAGACGTGTCCTCCTAATAATGACTTTTCGAGTAAAAAAAGGCGAATCGACTGAATCAGTCCATCCGCCTCCTTGACTTTTGTTACATTGATTCGTGCATTGTACGTGCAATTACATCGTTTTGTTGTTCGCGTGTTAACTTAATGAAGTTTACTGCATATCCAGAAACACGGATAGTTAATTGAGGATATTTTTCTGGATGTTCTTGGGCATCCAATAAAGTGTCACGGTTGAACACGTTGATATTCAAGTGGTGACCCATTTTCTTCGCATAACCATCAAGCATTGTTGCCAAGTTTTCTTCTTGCGTTTCTTCGTCGCGACCTAAAGCTTTAGGTACGATTGAGAATGTATTTGAAATACCATCTAATGAATATTCATATGGTAATTTTGCTACTGAAGACAAGCTTGCTAATGCTCCGTGTGTATCGCGACCATGCATTGGGTTAGCACCTGGTGCAAATGGTTCGCCTGCGCGACGGCCATCAGGTGTATTACCAGTTTTCTTACCATACACAACATTTGAAGTGATTGTAAGAATTGACGTTGTTGGTGTTGAATCACGATAAGTTTTGTTACGTTTAACTTTTGTCATGAATGTTTTTAATAATTGAATAGCAATTTCATCTACACGATCATCATTGTTACCATATTTAGGGTAGTCGCCTTCAATTTCGTAATCTTCAACAATTCCATTTTCATCGCGAACTGTACGAACAGTTGCATATTTAATTGCTGATAAAGAGTCAACTGCTACTGAGAATCCAGCAATACCAGTTGCCATTGTACGCAAGATGTCTGTATCTTGTAAAGCCATTTCAATACGTTCGTATGAATATTTATCATGCATATAGTGAATGATATTCAATGTATTTACATATAATTCAGTAATCCAGTCCATCATAACGTCGTATTTTTCCATTACTTCATTGTAATCAAGAACTTCTGAAGTAATTGGTTGATATTTAGGTCCAACTTGTGCTTTTGATTTTTCATCAACCCCGCCGTTGATTGCGTATAACAATGTTTTCGCTAAGTTTGCACGAGCTCCAAAGAATTGCATTTGTTTACCGATTCGCATAGCTGATACACAACAAGCAATTCCGTAGTCATCGCCCCAATGTTTACGCATAACATCGTCATTTTCGTATTGGATAGCTGATGTTTGGATACTCATTTTAGCACAGAAAGTTTTAAAGTTATGTGGTAAACGAGTTGACCATAGAACAGTTAAGTTTGGTTCTGGAGCTGGTCCTAAGTTTGATAATGTGTGTAAGAAACGGAAACTATTTTTAGTTACCATGTGGCGTCCGTCTTCACCCATACCAGCGATTGATTCTGTAACCCAAGTTGGGTCCCCTGAGAACAAAGCGTTGTAATCCGGTGTACGAGCAAATTTTACAAGACGTAGTTTCATAACGAAATGGTCAACGATTTCTTGTGCTTCTTCTTCAGTGATAACGCCATTTTGTAAATCACGTTCTACATAGATGTCTAAGAATGTTGATGTGCGTCCTAATGACATTGCCGCACCATTTTGTTCTTTGATTGCTGCTAAATATCCAAGGTATAACCATTGGAAAGCTTCTTTTGCATTTGTAGCAGGTTCTGAAATATCGAATCCGTAGATATTGCCGAGTTCTTTCAATTCACTTAACGCACGAATTTGTTCGTTCAATTCTTCACGTTGACGAATAATATCATCTGACATGATACCAATACCACAGTTAGATAAATCAACTTGTTTTTCTTTAATCAAATAATCTACACCATAAAGTGCTACTCGACGATAGTCACCAATGATACGTCCACGTCCATAAGCATCTGGAAGACCAGTGATAACACCTGAACGACGTGCTGCACGAATTTCTGGTGTGTATGCGTCGAAAACGCCTTGGTTATGTGTTTTACGATAGTCACGGAAAATGTGAGAAACTTCTGAATCAATTTCAAATCCGTAAGCTTCAGCTGCTTGTTCAGACATTCTGATTCCACCAAATGGTTGTAAGCTGCGTTTGAATGGTTTTTCTGTTTGGAATCCAACAACCGTTTCCAAATCTTTGTTCAAGTAGCCTGGACCATGTGAAGTAATTGTAGATACAACTTTAGTATCCATATCTAATACGCCACCAGCTTCACGCTCTTGTGTGTTCAATTCCATTACTTGATCCCAAAGTTTTGTTGTTGCTTCTGTTGGGCCAGCTAAAAATTCGTCATTACCGTCATAAGGGGTATAGTTTTCTTGGATAAAATCTCTAACGTTTACTTCTTCTTTCCAGGTTTTTCCTTTAAATCCATTCCATTGCTCCATTGTATGGACCTCCTAAAAGTTTCTGTTTTATGTAACAGTTTTTACGTGATTAGTATAACACAGAGTGTCATCTTTGCAAGGGTTTTCTTGTTTTTTCTTTAACAATTTTTAGATTTTAATTGATGTATCTTTAAACAATGCTTTAATACCAAGCATTAGGCATTGTGAACACTTTCATCTTTTAATAAAAAAGTAAGATTTCTTCGATATTAACAAATGAAAAAAGGAGCACAAACTGTACTACTACAGTTTGTGCTCCTTCAAGAAAAAATGATACAGTTATTCTTCGATTTTTGGGACGGGTGCTTCAAGTACAGCAATAATCTCTCCGCCTTGCTTTTCGTCCAACACAAATGAACCATTCGACGTACGATCACCAATTGGAAAATCAGTTGGATTAAATTCCACTTGTTTGCCCTTTTGATTCACGATTGTTAGCTCACGACTTGTTCCTTCAGACATATAAATAACTCGGTGAGGGTTTTTCTTTAGTTCTCTTAAAACTTGCACCCCACGTTTTGCACGTGATGTTTGCGAGATTTCTTGTGCAAGCATTCGTTTGACGGCTCCTCTTTGTGTGACGATTACGATTGGTGTATCGCCTTCAGCAAAAACTAATAAGCCATTGATGACCGTGTCATCATCTTTCAGATTGATTGCCTTCACTCCTGCTGCTTTTGCACCGACGACTGGTACTTCAACTAGCGGATACCGTAAGCCAATCCCTTGATGCGTAACTAGAAAGACGTCTAAATCTGCTTGGCCCTCTTCCAAATAAACAGCTACCAACTCGTCCTCATCTTTTAGTTTCATTGAGCTGAGCGGACGACTCTTATACGTACGCCATGGTTCAAACTCAGTCATTCTAGTCTGTTTGATCATGCCATTTTTACTAATAAAGATAAAGGTTTGTTCTGGTTGGATTTTCGTATAGGGGAACACTGCGATAATTGATTCATCCATTGATAAATTCAAAATCGTTTGTGAAATGTGCTCACCAACTTCCTTCCATTTTAGATCTGGTAACTCATGGACTGGACGATAGATCACATTCGCTTTGTTCGTCACAAACAAGACATGGTCTAATGTACTTAATTCACCAGTATACAAAAGATAATCGCCTTCACGCATACCAATCTCTTCTGGCTTCGAAGCACTATAAGAACGCAAGCTGCTTCGTTTCACATAACCTTCACGCGTTACACTAACGACTACGTCTTCTTGCGCAACCAACACTTTCGTATCAATTTTTATTTCTTCGATTTCATCTTCGATTTTTGTAATACGTTTCGTTGCATAATTTTTCTTCACTTCACGTAATTCTTTTTTCATCAATGAAAACAGCTCTTTGTCATCTGAAAGAATTTTATTTAGTTCCGTAATTTGCGCAATCAATTGTTCAGATTCTTTTTGAAGATCAGTAATATCGGTGTTTGTTAAACGGTAAAGTTGCAGCATCACGATTGCTTCTGCTTGTTCTTCAGTAAACTGAAAAACATCCACTAAGTTTTTCTTTGCATCACGTTTATCTTTACTTTCACGAATTGTCGTAATCACTTGATCTAAAATCGATAATGCTTTCATCAAGCCTTCCACAATGTGTTGACGTTTTTGTGCCTTTGCCAAATCATACTGGCTACGTTTCGTAATGACATCTTTTCTATGTCCGATATAACTGCTTAAGATATCTCTTAGCCCAACTTGATGTGGTGTCATATGATCAATGGCTACCATATTAAAGTTGTAGTTGATTTGTAGTTCCGTGTTTTTAAATAAATAATTTAGGATCCCTTGTGCGTTTGCATCTTTTTTTAATTCCACAACAATTTGCAAACCTGTTCGATCACTTTCATCACGAACTTCAGCAATCCCATCTACTTTTTTATTTAAACGCACTTCATCAATTTTTTTCACAAGGGTTGCTTTATTCACTTCGTAAGGAATTTCTGAAATGACAATTTGTTCTTTGCTTCCTTTGATTGCTTCAATTTTGGTTTTAGAACGTAGAATCACTTTTCCCCGTCCGGTTTCAAAAGCTTTTTTGATTTCATCTTTTCCCTGCAAGATTCCTCCTGTTGGAAAATCAGGTCCTGGGATAAACTCCATTAGTTTATCTAAACTTGCATTAGGGTGGTCAATCAGATAGATAGTTCCATCAATGACTTCTCCTAAATTATGCGTTGGTATCTCGGTCGCATACCCTGCTGAGATACCAGTTGAACCATTCACCAATAAATTCGGATATCTAGCGGGTAAAACAGTTGGTTCTTTTTCAGTATCATCAAAGTTCCAAACCATATCAACCGTATCTTTTTCAATATCCGCTAACATTTCACCACTTAGTTTAGACAGACGCGCTTCTGTATAACGCATTGCCGCTGGAGGATCGCCGTCCATACTACCATTATTCCCGTGCATTTCAATCAGCACTTCTCGAAGCTTCCAGTCCTGGCTCATCCGAACCATTGCTTCATAGATACTACTGTCTCCATGTGGGTGATAGTTACCCATGATGTTTCCGACTGATTTCGCAGATTTACGGAATCCTTTATCATAGGTATTTCCATCTTTGTTCATTGCATATAAAATCCGACGTTGGACTGGCTTTAACCCGTCACGAATGTCGGGTAAAGCACGCTCTTGAATAATATATTTTGAATAACGTCCAAATCGGTCACCCATTACTTCTTCTAAGGTTAATTCTTGGATTTCTTGTCGATTTTCCATCAGGTGACCTCCTATTCTACATCAAACAACTGAATTGGCTTTTCAATCTCTTCATGCTCTTCATCTAATCGTTCGCTTGAAGTTGAAGCTGTCATTTCAGTGTCTTCTTTTTTATCTAAAATACTACCGTCTTCTTCCATTGTAAATTGGACGTGGCTTTCAATCCATTTTCTCCGAGGTTCAACTTTATCCCCCATTAATGTCGTCACACGTCGTTCTGCTTGTGCCGCATCATCAATTCGAACACGAATTAATGTCCGTGAAGTTGGATCCATCGTTGTTTCCCATAATTGGTCGGCATTCATTTCACCTAACCCTTTATACCGTTGCAATGAATAACCTTTCCCAACTTTTTTGATTTCTGCAGCTAATTCTTCATCTGTCCAAGCATATTCAACCACTTGCTTCTTCCCTTGGCCTTTTGAAACTTTGTATAAAGGTGGTAAAGCAATATAGATCTTTCCGGCTTCAATTAATGGTTTCATATAGCGATAGAAGAAAGTTAACAATAGCACTTGGATATGCGCACCATCCGTATCTGCATCGGTCATGATAATGATCTTGTCGTAGTTACAATCTTCAACAGAAAATTCTGGTCCTACGCCTGCACCAATCGTATAAATCATGGTGTTGATTTCTTCATTTTTCAAAATGTCTTGCATTTTCGCTTTTTCTGTATTGATTACTTTTCCTCGAAGTGGCAAAATTGCTTGGAATTTACGATCTCGTCCTTGCTTGGCAGATCCGCCAGCAGAGTCTCCTTCGACTAGATAAAGCTCATTCTTTTTAGGATTACGCGATTGTGCAGGGGTCAATTTACCTGATAACAAAGATTCGCCTTTTTTGCGTTTTTTACCATTACGGCTTTCTTCTCGCGCTTTACGTGCAGCTTCTCGCGCTTCACGAGCCTTCACTGCTTTTCTGACCAACATTTGGCTCATTTCACTGTTTTCTTGTAAATAAAAGCCCATTTGTTCGCCAATGACATTATCAACGACTGTTCGAGCAACTGGCGTACCCAATTTTTCCTTGGTTTGGCCTTCAAACTGTAATAAGTTTTCTGGTACACGAATTGACAAAACCGCCGCTAAGCCTTCACGAAAATCGCTACCTTCTAAGTTCTTATCTCGCTCTTTCAAAAGTCCAACTTTACGAGCGTACTCATTATAAGCTTTCGTCATCGCTGTTTTCATTCCTGCTTCATGCGTACCGCCATCTTTCGTCCGTACATTATTAACAAAAGACAAAATATTCTCCGAATAGCCATCATTGTATTGATAAGAAACTTCCACTTCGATACCGTCTTTTTCACCAGAAAAATAGACAACAGGTGTCAATGTATCTTTTTCTTCATTCAAGTATTCGACAAATTCTTTGATTCCTTCTTCATAATGAAAAACTTCTGTAACCTCTTCTTCACCGCGAAGATCACTTAACGTAATTCGAACGCCTTTCAAAAGAAAAGCGGACTCGCGCAAACGCTCTGATAATATCTCATATGAAAATTTCACTGTTGAAAAGATCGTATCATCCGGTAAGAAATGAACCGTGGTTCCATTTGCTTTTTTTGTTTTACCAAGTTTTTTTAATGTCCCCTGTGGCTTACCACCGTCTACAAATTTTTGTTGGTATTCAACACCATCACGAACAATAGTTACAGTCAACCATTTTGATAAGGCATTTACCACACTGGCACCGACACCATGCAGTCCACCAGAGGTCTTATAACCTCCTTGACCAAACTTTCCTCCAGCATGTAGCACTGTAAAAATCACTTCAACCGTTGGAATTCCTGAAGCATGCATTCCAACTGGCATTCCGCGACCGCTATCTACTACAGTGATACTGTTATCTTTATGTATCACTACATCAATTTCATTTCCATAGCCTGATAAAGCTTCATCGACTGCATTATCAACAATTTCATACACTAAATGATGTAAGCCTCGGCTATCAGTGGAACCGATATACATCCCTGGTCGTTTTCTAACTGCTTCCAATCCCTCAAGAACTTGGATAGAAGCATCATTATATTCATTGATTACTTTTTTTGCCAAGGCAAACGCTCCTTCAATAATACTTGCGGAATTTAAAAGACCGCATCGAACTAATCATACTAAAAAAAACTGCGAAAAAAAAGAGGTTGGGAAAAAATCAAGAGAAACAGTCACCCAACCTGCTTTTAATTAACACCTTTCGCACATTAAAACTTTATTTATTTGGTCGTTGCACTTGCTCAGACTAGTTATCGTCCATTTTAGCTAGTTCAATTTTTATACAACGATTCATCACGATATCTTTTCGACCGGCAGCTTGTAATAATTTTGCTGCCTCTTCATTTTCAATTCCTAATTGTGCCCAAAAAACTTTTGCATCTGTTTGCAAAAAGTCCTGTGCTACTTCAGGTAAAAATTCACCACGTCGAAAAATATCAACAATATCAATTGGTTCTGTAATCTCTGTCAGATGACCATAAACTTTTTCACCTAGTACTTCTTGTCCAGCCAAAATTGGATTCACAGGAAAAATTTGATATCCTTTTTCTTGTAATAACTTCGCGATTTGGTAACTTGTTCGTTCTGGTTTATTACTCAAACCGACAACAGCAATATTTTTTGCTGACTTTAAATAATCAAAAATTGTTTCTTGGGTTGGATTTTCAACTGCCATCCTACTCATTCCTTTCATTCGTGAATTTCGATTGTTCCTACTACTCATTCATGCTAAAATAAACATTAGTTTTCAACTTGAAAGAGGTAAAAAAATGAAATTGATCTTATTACTTATTGTAGCATATCTTTTGGGTTCTATTCCTTCCGGCGTCTGGATTGGAAAAATCTTTTTCAACAAAGACATTCGCGCATATGGTAGTGGAAACACTGGAACGACCAATACCTTTCGTGTATTAGGCAAAAAAGCAGGAATCGTTGTCTTACTAATGGACATCTTAAAAGGAACACTGGCAACTTGTCTGCCAATTATTTTTCACATCACGACAATCAATCCACTTTGGTTTGGGGTCTGTGCAATCCTCGGTCATACTTTTCCGATTTTTGCAAAATTCAAAGGCGGAAAAGCAGTCGCAACCAGCGCCGGCATGCTCCTAGGTTTCAGTCCCATTTTCTTCGTCTACTCTGCAACAATTTTTGTCGTAAGTCTTTACTTCACCAGCATGGTAAGCTTAAGCAGTATGATCAGTGCTGTGTTGATTACTTTATCAACGATTTTCTTACCGGTTATTGCACCGGTTATTTTACCTGAACATAATTGGCTGTTAACTATCATTGCTTTCTTAGTGTCATCTTTTATTTTTCTTCGTCACAAAGAAAACATTCAACGTATCAAAAACAAAACTGAAAGTCGAATTCCTTTTGGTTTAAATAGCAGCAAAAAAAAATAGTTTTTCTTTCTCAAAAAAAGTGAACTGCGACATTTGTCGTAGCTCACTTTTTTGTTTATTTCACGGTGATTGAGTATTTTGTTTGGAAAATTTCATGAGCACCTAATTGATTGATTCCCACTTTTTCCATCAGACTTCCATTACTATTCACCGTATCCGCAATCCCACACCAAGGTTCGATACAAACAAACGGCGCTTCTTTTGGATAAGGTGACCAAATACCAACGTAAGGCATATCTTTATAGCTTAATGTCACACTGTGGCGTGATTTTTCACTACGAATCGAATAGGCATTTAGTCCTTTCGTTTCAAAAACAAGTGCATCTTGGTCAAACAACTCACGATCTAATGCCAAGTTCGTATTTGTTTGCCCCAATGTTCGTTGATCTAAATCGATATAAGGTCCTGCCAATGGTAAACGTAATCTTGATTTTCTTGGCGAGAAGGCCAAATAAAAATCATCAAACGACAAGCCTTCTTCCAATGGTACATTAAACGCTGGATGCCCACCAATTGAAAAATACATTTCTTCTTCTCCAACATTTTCCACTTGGTAATGAACAGTTATTCCGTCGCCACCTAATTCATACGTGATGACTAATTCGAAATCAAACGGATAATTTTTTTTCGTTTCTGGTGTACTTTTCAACAGAAAACTTGCTTGCTCTGGTCCTTGCTCAATAACTTCAAAATCCATATCTCTTGCAAAACCATGTTGCCCCATCGAATACGTTTTCCCTTGATACATGTATTCGTCATTTTTCAAACGACCAACAAATGGGAAAAGAACCGGTGCATGACGTCCCCAAAATTCTGGATCCCCTTGCCAAATATATTCAAGATTATGCTCTTTTGATTGTAAGCTAATTAGTTCTGCTCCATGTTCAGCTATTTTAGCAATAAGCTGATCATTTTGAATAATTACGGTCATTGTGACTCCCCCATTTTTTGAAATTGCTACTGCCCTCAGTGAACTGAAAAATAAGATTCCGTTTAGTAGCTATGTTTTGCTAATTCTTCTTTAAAACGTGAATTAAGGACTTTTAAGTAGGTTCCTTTCATTCCCAAAGAACGTGATTCAATGATACCTGCAGACTCCAATTTGCGCAAAGCATTAACGATCACGGAACGAGTAATTCCGATTTCATCGGCAATATTTGACGCCGTCAAACGACCTTCGTCGCCATCAAGCGCATGGAAAATTGCTTGAACTGCTTTTAATTCACTGTAAGAAAGAGTATTGATTGCCATTTGCACAGCTGTGGCACTTCGCACATCTTCTTCAATGCTACGTGACTGTTGGTAAAGAATTTGCATCCCTACAACTGTTGCCCCATATTCCGCTAAAACTAAATCATCGTCAGTAAATGCTTGTTCCATTCGTGACAAAATAATTGTTCCTAAACGTTCTCCCGCACCAAAAATCGGTACGACTGTCGTTAAGCCAAATGGATATTTTTCTCTTGACTCTACTGGAAAAGCTGTAATTTCACTAGTGATTGGAATATTTGCTTCTGTCTTAACTAGTTGATCTACGGTATCTGTGTAATAAAGTGGAAATTGTTTTTCAACGAACATAGTTTTCACACGTTCATTATTCACATCATGACGTTCATTATAACCAAGTAGCACGCCATCGCTACCAATGATATACGTATTACTGTCCAACACTCCACCTAGTGTCACTGCCATTTTGTCATACGGTAAATCAGCATCCATATCAAAGGTATTTTTTTGTTGTAAAAGTTTGTTGATCTTTCGGGTTTTCGTTAGCAAATCCGTCATAGTCGTCCTCCGATTCTTAAAGTATATAGCGGCTTAGATCTTCATTTTGTGCAATTGAAACCAATTTGTCATTGACATATGCTTCTGTAATCGTAATCTCACCCATCTGCATATCTGGTGCCTCAAATAATAAATCTTCTAATAATTTTTCCAAGATTGTGTGTAAACGGCGTGCACCGATGTTATCCGTGTCGCGATTCACATCAAAAGCAATTTGCGCGATTCGTTCGATTGCTTCCTTAGTAAACGTAACGGAAACATTCTCCGTTTCAATCAATGCAATATATTGTTTGATCAATGCATTATTAGGTTCTGTCAAAATTTTCACAAAATCTTCCGCTGACAAATCATCTAATTCGACGCGAATCGGGAAGCGTCCTTGTAATTCTGGAATCAAATCACTTGGTTTGGATAAATGAAAGGCACCTGAAGCAATAAATAAAATATGATCTGTTTGTAACGTACCATATTTCGTGTTGACTTGTGAGCCTTCAACAATTGGTAAAATGTCGCGTTGTACACCTTCTCGAGAAACTTCACCAGACTGTTGTGATTTTGGAGTCACTTTATCGATTTCATCGATAAAAATAATACCACTTGACTCAGCCAATTTGATTGCTTCGCTATGAATATCTGCATCTTTCACAAGTTTAGCAGATTCTTCACGAATTAAAATTTCGCGTGCTTCTTTTACTGTGACTGTTCTTTCTACTTTTTTAGTCGGTGTTAACGCGCCTAATGTCTCATTCAAATCAATGCCCATTTGTTCCAAGCCATTGTTCATCATTGGCGCGGACTTCTTTTGTTCTTCCACTTCGATTGTCACTTCACGCGTATCCAGCAAGCCTTTTTCCAATTGTTCCAAGACGGTGCGACGATTAACTCGAATGTCTTCGGTGATTTCTTCTTGTGGTTCAGCCTGTTGTGCAGAGGCATTGAACATGTTCATCATTTGTTCAAATTGGTTTGTTGATTGTTTTTGTTCCTTCTTGATACCAGGTACTAAAACTTTCACTAACCGTTTTTCAGCATTTTTCTTGGCTTTTGTATACACACGACTGTATTGTTCTTTCTCAACGATTTGAATCGCGTTTTCGACCAAGTCACGAACCATTGATTCTACATCTCGGCCAACGTAACCAACTTCTGTAAATTTAGTTGCTTCCACTTTGATGAATGGCGCATTGACGATTTTTGCAAGTCGACGAGCAATTTCTGTTTTTCCAACCCCTGTTGGCCCAATCATCAGCATATTTTTAGGGGTAATATCTTGTTGCATTTTTTCATCTAACTGGAGTCTACGGTAGCGGTTTCGTAAAGCGACAGCCACAGATTTTTTAGCTGCTTCTTGTCCCACGATGTATTGATCCAATTCACTCACGATTTGTCTTGGTGTTTGTCTTAATTCATTCATTCTAATCACCTCTTATAATTCTTCTACAATGATATTATGGTTTGTGAAGATACAAATATCCGCTGCGATGTTCAACGCATTTTCAGCAATCTCTTTTGCACTCATCTCATTTTGTGCATAATTTTTCATTGCACGCGCAGCGGCTAACGCAAAGTTTCCGCCAGAACCAATGGCTAAAATACCATCATCTGGTGTAATCACTTCACCTGTTCCAGAAACTAACAGCATTTCCTTATCATTCATAACAATCAACATTGCTTCTAATTTCTGCATGGATTGTTGTGTTCGCCACTCTTGTGCTAACTCAACAGCCGCACGTTGTAGATTGCCATTATATTCATTCAGTTTACCTTCAAATTTTTCTTCCAAAGTAAAGGCATCTGCTACGCTTCCAGCAAAACCAACAACAACTTCGTCATTATAAATTCTGCGAACTTTGCGAGCTGTTCCTTTCATAACAACAGATTCTCCCATTGTTACTTGACCGTCTCCAGCCATTGCAAATTTTCCGTCTTTTTCAACTGCACAAATCGTGGTTGAATGAAATTGTGATTCTACCATTTGTAGACCCTCCTAATAAAATAATATCCTTGCTACGCTCGTGGATGAAAAGAGCGATAGTTTTTTTGTAAACTTTCTTTCGTCACATGGGCATAAATCTGAGTTGTAGACAAATTCGCATGCCCTAATAATTCTTGAACTGTCCGCATATCTGCACCATTGTTCAATAAATGCGTTGCAAACGTATGACGCAACATATGAGGATGAATATCACTATCTAAACTACTTTTCTTGATTATCTGATTTAGTATATATTCGATTCCAGTTGGTGTAATTGGATCACCATGGTGGTTAACAAAAACAAAATCGTGCTCTTTATGGTATTTATTCATCAAGAACGAACGACTTTTTTCAAAATATTCTTGTAAAGCTTCTTGAGCAAAGGATCCCAGTGGCGCATATCTTTCTTTGTTTCCTTTTCCATGAATCAACATTACCTCTGCTTGAAAGTCGATGTCCTTAACCTTTAACCCACTACATTCACTTAAGCGGATACCAGAACCATATAAAACTTCTAGTACTGCTCGATCTCTGAAGTCCAACGGTTTATCCCCAGCAACGCTTTCAAACAAAGCCTGCATTTCATTTTCATAAAAAAAGCGCGGTAACCGAATATTTTTTTTCTTTAAATGGACATAAGAAAAAGGATTTTCCTCGATCAGTTCTTCTTTTAAAAGATATTGATAAAATGAACGCAAACTGGCAATTTTTCTGCTAATTGTGTTTCTACTGTATTCTTTATCTGATAAAAAACCTAAATAGACTCTTACATCTAAGTGATCAATACTCAACAAATTTTCCTCACCAGATTCTTTTAGAAAATCTTTGAAGTCATCAATATCTTCCTTGTATGCTTGACGCGTCTTATCCGAGTATCCTCGTTCAACAATCAAATAGCGTAGAAACTTTTCTTCCCAGCTTTGTTCTGCCATTTTTTCACCTTCCTTACAATCCCAGAAATAAATTTAGCATAGCCCTTATAAAAAAACAAATAAATTGTCAGAATTTAATCAATATTTCTAAGTTTGTTCACAATTCGCACAATTTTTCGTTTTGTTTTCATTTTTCTCGCTAATTTTTCAGTGAAGCGTTCATTTTACGCAACAAAAAACTTAGTAAATTATGAATAGCTCAATCATAATTTACTAAGTCGATTCGTTTTTTTGTTTATTTTGCAGGAATAGGCGAAGCTAATTCTGCAATCACTTTTTCATTAGCTGCTAATGCTCGGTTTGCTAATGCTTCATAACGTGATTTTTTATCACGAATTCGTTCAGGTAGTTCTGGGAACAACCCGTAGTTTGCATTCATTGGTTGGAAATGTTTTCCTTCGGCATGCGTGATATAGTACGCCATACTTCCAATTGCTGTTTCTTGTGGGAAGACAACAAGCTCTTCTTCTTTTGCAAGTCGTGCAGCATTGATTCCAGCTAACAACCCACTAGCTGCACTTTCCACGTACCCTTCAACACCAGTCATTTGACCCGCGAAAAATAAATCTTCACGCTTCGCTGATTGGTAAGTTGGTTTCAATAATTCTGGTGAATTCATAAAACTATTACGATGCATGACACCATAACGTACAAAGTCAGCATTTTCTAAACCAGGAATCATGCGGAATACTCGTTTTTGCTCGCCCCATTTTAGGTGAGTTTGGAAGCCAACAATATTATAAAGAGAAGCAGCTGCATTATCTTGGCGCAATTGAATGACAGCATAAGGGCGTTTGCCCGTTTTGGGATCTTCTAGTCCAACTGGCTTCATCGGACCAAATAGCATCGTTTTAAATCCACGTTGTGCCATTACTTCAATTGGCATACAACCTTCAAAATATTTTTCTTTTTCAAATGCTTTTAATTCTGCGACTTCTGCATGAACTAACGCATCATGGAACGCAGTAAATTCTTCTTCTGTCATTGGACAGTTCAAGTAAGCTGCCTCACCTTTATCATAACGTGATTTCAAATATACTTTGTCCATGTCAATCGTTGATTTATCAATAATTGGTGCAGCAGCATCATAAAAATAAAAACCATCTGAACCATTAAATTCTTTGATTGCTTCTGCTAATGGATGAGAAGTTAACGGCCCGGTTGCGATAACAGTAATGCCTTCTGGTATTTTGGTTATTTCTTCATTGATAACCGTTACTAGTGGATGCTCTTTCACTTTTCGAGTAATCGTTTCTGAAAATGAATCTCGGTCAACTGCCAATGCGCCACCAGCAGGAACAGCTGTTTCGTCAGCCGAAGTAATCACTACGGAATTCAAGCGACGCATTTCTTCTTTCAATAGGCCAACAGCATTTGCTAAACTATTTCCTCTTAAAGAATTAGAACAGACTAATTCCGCAAAATTTTCAGTATGATGCGCTTCTGTCGATTTAACTGGACGCATTTCATATAGACGAACAGGAACTCCAGCTTGTGCAATTTGCCAAGCTGCTTCACTTCCGGCAAGGCCGGCACCAATTACATTTACAGTTTTCAAGTAAAAACCTCTTTTCGATTATTTTTGAACATCTTCTTCATAGTCGCCATTTACACAGACAACCTGTTTGCCACCTTTAACTTTCTTCTCAACCAAATATTGATCACATTTCGGACAATTTCTGCCCACTGGTTTATCCCAAGAAGTAAATTCGCAATCTGGGAAACGAGAACAACCATAAAAAATTCTGTTTTTCTTGGATTTACGTTCAATCACTTGGCCTTCATGACATACGGGACAAGTAACACCGATTTCTTTCACGATTGGTTTGGTATTACGACATTCTGGAAAATTACTACATGCGTAAAATTTACCGTATTTTCCTAATTTAATCACCATTGGATGCCCACAGACATCGCAATCAAATCCAGCTGGTTCATCTTTGATTTGAATTTTTTCCATTTTTTCTTCTGCATTACTTAATTCTTTTTCAAAAGGTTTATAGAAACGATCAACTACTTGGACCCAAGCTTCTTTTCCTTCTTCCACTTTATCCAAGTCATTTTCCATTTCCGCTGTGAAATGGATATCAACGATTTGAGGGAAGAATTCAACAATTAATGAGTTAACGATTTCTCCTAGCTCCGTTGGTTCGAAACGTTTTTGTGTCAGTTTGACATAGTAGCGGCGTTGGATCGTATCCAATGTTGGCGCATAAGTTGATGGACGACCCACACCGTTTTCTTCTAATGCTCGAATAAGCGTTGCTTCACTAAATCTTGCTGGTGGTTGCGTAAAGTGTTGTTTGGGTTCGATGTCCACAGATTGAACAATGTCTCCCTCAATTAATTCAGGCAAGATGTTTTCTTTGTCTTCTTTACCATCATCGCGACCTTCAACATAAACTTGCATGAATCCTTTGAACTTGACCTTTGAACCATTGGCAATAAAGATGACACCGTTTTGGTCTAGAGTAACTTTCATTGTATCTAAAATCGCTGGTGTCATTTGACTGGCAACAAAACGTGACCAGATCAATGTATATAATTTTAATTGGTCTTTATCTAAATATTGTTTGATTTCATCAGGTGTGCGCAAAACACTAGTTGGTCTTACTGCTTCATGGGCATCTTGTGCGCCTTGAGCATTTTTCACCTTTTTATTTCCGTGAGCAGAGAATTCATCACCATATGTTTCTTGGATAAATGAAGCTGCTTCTGCTTTGGCTGTGTCAGCAATCCGCGTTGAGTCGGTACGCATGTAGGTAATCAAACCAACTGTTCCTTGTTTTCCCAATGCGATTCCTTCATATAGTTGTTGCGCAACCATCATTGTTTTTCTTGTGCGGAAATTTAATTTACGTGCAGCCTCTTGTTGTAAACTACTCGTAGTAAATGGATTGGCTGGATTTCTTTTTCGTTCTTTCTTTTCGACTTTTTTCACTTCAAAGTCTTGACCATCAATTCTAGCAGTGACTTCTTTCACAGCTTCTGCATCTGGTAATTTCTTCTTCTTGCCATCGATTCCCCAGAAGTTTGCTTTGAATTTCTTACGTGCCTTTTTAAAGTTTCCATCGATACTCCAGTATTCTTCTGGAATAAATTCACGGATTTCTTGCTCACGATCAATGATAATTTTTAAAGCAATAGATTGAACGCGTCCTGCACTTAATCCTTTTTTCACTTTACGCCAAAGGATTGGACTAATCGAATAGCCAACTAATCGGTCTAATGCGCGGCGTGCTTGTTGTGCATCAACTAAATCCACATCGATTGAACGAGGTTCTTTAAACGCAGCTTTTACAGCATCTTTAGTGATTTCATTGAAAACGACACGATTTTTGTCTTCAAGATCTAATCCTAATAAATAGGCTAGATGCCAAGCAATCGCTTCTCCTTCTCTATCCGGGTCACTTGCGAGATAAACTTTCTGCGCTTTTTTAGCCGCAGATTTTAAACTTTTAATAACATCGCCTTTTCCTCGGATAGAAATATAATGAGGTTCATAATTATTTTCGACATCAATTCCCATTTTACTTTTTGGTAAATCACGAATATGGCCTACACTTGCCATTACTTTATAATTTCGGCCCAAATATTTTTCAATTGTTTTGGCCTTTGCTGGTGATTCTACAATCACTAAATATTTATATGCCATTCTTGAATGGACTCCTTTCATTGTCGAGTTCCTACTATATATACTTATACTAGAGGTTTCCTACAAATCGTAGCTAATCATATCCATTCAGAAATCGTTTGTCAAGGAAAGCAAATGGGAAATGTGATGTTATTCTTTCAATTCTGCTAAAATATCCTGTCCTGAAATCGTACAAATTGCCCCATCTTGAATGAGGTGATGACAGCCTTCAGAGTGTTCTGTTAAAACATTTCCAGGGACGGCAAAAACAGCCTTGCCTAAATCTAATGCTTGCTGTGCTGTTATTAGTGAGCCACTCTTTTTCCTTGCTTCGATTACACAAGTACCCAGTGATAAGGCAGCAATGATTCGATTTCTCATCGGAAAGCGGTGTCTCCTTGGTCCTGCTTCTGGCGGATATTCACTTAACAGCAAATGCTCCTCAGCAATTTTCCTTTGTAGTTGTTCATTTTCTCTTGGATAAAATTTTTCCAGGCCTGTTCCAACAACAGCAATCGTTCGTCCACCTTCTTTAATTGCCGCACAGTGACTATATGTATCAATTCCCTTGGCACAGCCACTCACAATCACGTAACCCTCAGCAATCACTGGACGTAAGAGCTGAAGAACTGTTTTCTTTGCAAGAACTGACGATCGTCTTCCTCCAACAACGCTCACCATTTTATACGTCAATAACGATAGGTCCCCTCGATAAAATAATAGAATGGGAGGATATGTCAAATTTAATAATTGTGAGGGATAGCATGGGTCCAAACAAGTAATATACTGTTGGTTTTGTTTGATTGTTTCCCAGTGATTTTCGACCTCCAACCAGCTTTGTCGAAACAGTTCACGATGAATCGTAATAGAGGCAATCTTACAAATCTCTTCTATTGTTAAGCGTACTTCTGGATTTGCCAATAAGTACTGAAGTATTTGCCACTTTCCCTGGCTACTAATTCCTTTTGCGTAAGTCAAACGTAATAAATATTCTTTTATTTTTTCCATAAAAAAAATCACCTCTTGCTTTCTTTTTAATAAGATACGCAAAAGGTGTGTTTAAATTTTTATAAATATTTTTTGACTGGAGCAAATGTCCGACGATGAATTGGTGTAATTCCTTGTTTTTCCATACCAATCAAGTGTTCTTTTGTTCCATAGCCCGCATTGTGACCAAATCCATAGCCTGGATACAATTGGTCATAATCTGCCATTAAACGATCGCGATAAACTTTAGCAATGATGCTCGCTGCAGCAATCGAAACAGAGCGTGCATCTCCCTTGATTAGTTTTTCTTGTTGAATGGGCAAATCTAATTTCATCGCATCAATCAACAAGTAGGTTGGCTGGACAGTTAATTTTTCAACTGCTTGAATCATTGCCAACTTGCTTGCCTCATAAATGTTTACTTCATCGATCACTTTTTCGTCAACAATCCCGATTCCAATAGCCAAAGCTTTCTCTTGAATTTCCTGATAAAGTAATTCACGTTTTTTCTCAGATAGCTGCTTAGAGTCATTTAAGCCAAGAATTTCTTCATCTTTCGATAAGACAACTGCTGCTGCAACGACAGGGCCAGCTAATGGTCCACGACCAACTTCGTCAATGCCAGCAATCCATTGATGACCATTGGCATATCCTTGTTTTTCAAAAACAAACATTTCTTGATACTTTTCTTTGATTTTAGCCTCTTTTTCAAGCCGCTTTGCTAAAGAGTTGAGTGCTTGTTGTACCCCTTTTCGCGGATCTTGCTTCAAATATTCAAGTGAAGGATCAGTCAAGGAAGTGATTGTTGTTAATTTTTCCTTAATGGCTTGAATCGACTCACTCATTCACTTCTTGCCCCATTTCTTCACAGCGATCTAACGTGTAGCGACCTAATCTGCCATCTCTGATTTCAAACACAACTAGTTCACTTCCACGAGCGTAATCATCTCTGAAGCCTCTTTTAGCCGTGACCGCCATCAAAATTTCTGGCGCAAGACCCTGCTCCTGCTCTTCTGTTAAATGGTAACGTTCTTGAATTCTTCCTGGGTAATAACGGGCAAAGAAGTCCAAGCCATAGATGGCCAAATCATCTAAGTGAAGTAATTGATCTTTGATTGCACCAGTCAATGCCAGCTTTTTCCCAATCTCTTCATCTTCAAACTTAGGCCAAAGAATTCCTGGTGTATCTAATAATTCTAGTTCCGTTCCATGACGTAACCATTGTTGCCCTTTCGTCACTCCAGGTTTATTCCCTGTTTGTGCAATTTTTTTTCCAACTAAGCGATTCATTAATGTCGATTTTCCAACGTTAGGGATTCCTAAAACCATTGCTCGAATTGCACGGGGTTTCAATCCTCGAGCAGCATCTCTTGCTCTTTTTTCTTTTAACACTTCTTTGGCGGTCGGAATCAGTCCCTTCACGCCCTTGTTTTCTTGTGCATTGATTGCTAATGCAGCGTGACCTTGTTTTTTGAAATATTCTTGCCACTGCTTTGTTTGTTGTGGATCAGCCAAATCAGCTTTATTTAATAAAACGATACGTGGTTTTTGTTGAATAATTTGATCGAGCATCGGGTTTCTTGATGACAACGGTAAACGCGCATCCACTAACTCAAAAACGATGTCAACGTATTTCATTTTTTCAGAAACTTCACGACGAGCTTTCGCCATGTGTCCCGGGAACCATTGAATGGTCATAGTTGTGTTTCCTCCTTGATATATCAATCTCACTGATTGGAACTCAAATAGAATATGCTTTTTCATTCTGTTGTTCACAGTTTGATCACTTATAAGCTATTTTAGCATAAATTGAACTAAAAAAAAGAAAGCATCGTTTGTTTTCTTAGCGCTATGCCTTTCCAAAATTTATTTTACCAAGAAAAAAACGAAGCAGAATTTTTGACAGCGTTTTACAAACAGTAGATGATAAGAATATAGAAAGGGGTCGAAAAAAATGAGTACGATGGTTTTTGTCAATTTTCCAGTCAAAGATGTAAAGAAGTCAACGGAATTTTATACGAAACTCGGCTTTGAGCAAAATCAAGAATTTTCGACAGAACAAGCAAGCTCTATGGTATGGGATGATCACTTTTGGATTATGTTGTTGAATCATGAATTTTATCAAACATTTATCAACGACCGAAAAATTGCAGATGCACAGACAACCAGTGGCGCACTGATTGCTTTCAGTCTACCTAATGCAGAAGCAGTCAAAAAATTTGCCGAAACAGCAAAAGAAAATGGTGGGTCTTATTATCATGTGGACATGGGTATTCCAGAAGATCAAATGTTTGGCCTTGAAGTACAAGACCTAGATGGAAATATGTTAGAACCCTCTTGGATGGCAATGTAGAAACAAAAAATACACTTCGTTAGTTACTATACGAGAAGAAATCCATACCATTCCCCCACAAGTTTGGGATGATTTCTTCTTATTTTTTATAATCTTGCAGGGAACTATCTAAAGAAAGAGGAAACACAGATGACGTGTTTCCTCTTTCTTATCTACTAATAGCACATTCATTAAAAATAAAAGACTGATTCGCTTTTATTTGTAGCCTTCAATATGTAAAATAAATTTTTGATTTTCTGTCCCTGTCTTATTAAAGGTGATGATATTTCCACCATCTAGATTGCTTTTTTGAATATCCATTACATGTCCACTTTTTACGTTCTTCAAGAAAAATGCTTCGCCGTTGGTTTGACTACTTTCCCAAATCAGTTGCCACAGTGCACTATCGTTATTACTAACATTGGGTTTGACGCCAACCTTTTTATCACTATTTTCTAACAAACTATATGCAGTTTGTTTATAACTATGGATACTGTAAGCATTTTTTGCTGCATGATATTTTAAATACCACTTTTGATTACTATTCCCATCATTGTTCCAACTCACAGCTACGTTATGTGTTTCATCCCAATCAACAACTTTCCAATTATCCATTTTGCTTTGAATCGAAACAAGTATGTCATTGTAATTTTCTGGTATTTTTGTATTTAGATTAATGACCAGCTCGTTGTAAACAAAGTCAAAATCTACAATTGTCTTTATATGGATAACTGTATTAGAACCATTTATGTATTGGCTTTTGTCAAATCGAATCGTGTAATAGCGTTGCCCATTTTTCTTTTCACGAAGAATTCGTTTGCCCTCCACTTGATACTGACCCCTTGGTCCACTGGATAAAGTCTGTACCTCAATCGGGTTCCCACACTGGTAAAGATCATCTCCCATGTTAACATCAAATTCAATTGCATCTTCTGTTACTCTCATGCCCTCGACTCCCCAACCCTCAGTAAATGAGCCTACTATAATATTTCTAGTAATTGTATATTCCATTTGCTGGTTTTTCTCACTACTTTTTGCGTCAACTGCTTGACTTGCTTCATCTGCGTGAACCATTACTTGAGGAAACAATAAAAATAAAGTAAAAAATAATCCAATCATCTTTTTCATTTTCTTTCTCCTTTTTTGTTTTATTTTTTCTTTTAAACAAATTCTTCCAGCTCTCTTTTCCATTTTCACCTCCTCGAAAAAAAGATAAGATAAAACAACTAACAAAAAAATTTTACCTCTCTAAGAAAACGTTAACATAAGCGAATGTGAGTTGTCCAAAGATAACTTTAGCTATATTTAAAAAAACAAAAAAAAGACAATTGATCTCATTCAATTGTCTTTTTGACTGATACTATTTCAAGCCATCAATTATTTGATCCATTTGATTTCACTTAAAGGATAGTACACCATACGTGCCTTACCCAAGATATCTTCACGAGAAATCGTACCAAAAGAACGACTGTCTTTTGAAATTCGTCGATTGTCTCCCATTACGAAATAATTATCTTCAGCTAATTTTTCTTCCCCAGTCAATCCTTGCAAGGTGAAATCGGTCGTATACGGTGCAGTCTCATGATCTGATTGGATATTTTTACTTAAAAATGGTTCTTTGATATCTTTTCCATTGATTTGTAATGTATCATTTTGGTAGCTGATCGTTTCACCTGGTAAGCCAATCACTCGTTTGATATAAATCGTGCCATCTGCCAATTGAAAAACGACGACATCAAATCGTTTGATCTCGGTAAATTTCTCCATCACCGTCATATTTCCTTGACTCAACGTATTTTCCATTGAATTTCCTTCAACTGGTACTGGAATAAAAAGAAAGCCACGTAAAATAAATGCCAGAAAAATCGAAATCAGTAAATATTTCACAGCTAACCAAAAACGATTCGTCCACTTCTGTTTTGTTGTCAACATTCATCCCTCATTTGTAGTTCTGCTTTTATTATAGAAAAATTTCAAACAAATTGCGACTAAGAGATGAAATTAATCTTTTTTTCAAAGACAAACAAAAGCTTAAGAAGCATGATTGTTTTCCAAATATTGTTCCCAAGCCGCATCAAATACATCCATGGAAGTTAAATAGTCCACATTCATTTCCAAATAATCAGAGAGTTCTTCATAGTCTGAACTATGTTTTGGAAATTGAATATCTTTTCCTGCTTCATTTGCAAATTCAGTCACTTGATCTAGCTGATTTGGTCCACGAAGAGTCATTAAATAATGGTAAAAACTTCGATTCACTGATGATTCCCCCAATTTTCCTCGACAAAAGCCGCTCTTCTTGCATGATTGCGTGCAAAGTTTTCTGGATTCTTTTTATAGTAGTCTTGATGATCAACTTCAGCCAAATAAAATGGCTGTGCTGGCTCAATGGTCGTCACAATTTTTTCTGTAAAACGACCACTCTCAGCTAAGCGTTGTTTGCTTTTTTCTGCAATCGTTTGTTGCTCTTTTGTTGAATAAAAAATGACAGGTCGATAACTACTTCCTCGGTCTTCAAACTGTCCAAACGCATCAGTTGGATCGGTTTGTTCCCAATAAAACTCGACTAATTCTTGATAGGAAATCACTTGTGGATCATAAATGATTTCAACTGCTTCTGTATGGCCAGTTGTTTGGCTCTTCACTTGTTCATAGGTTGGATTAGCCAGTTGTCCGCCAGTATATCCTGACATAATTGAGTAGATACCTGGTAAACTGTCAAATGGCTGAATCATACACCAAAAGCAGCCACCTGCAAAAATTGCACGTTCCATCAAAGCCCTCCTTTTATTTATCTATTTTGATTTCACTTATTGATTTGAACTTTCTTTTGTTGTTTCTTCACTTGCGGGTAAGTATAGACTAAAACGAATATCATCGTCTACTAAATTTATTTTATCTGCTTTGATATACATGCCATTTTGCATTCTAAATTTATCTAGTCGAAGCATGACTGTTAAGTCTTTCGTATCAATCTCGACCCATTTAGGTAAATTATAATTACGTTTAACCATGTTCATCACATCTTTGATTGGCAAACTTAATGTGCCGATGGATAAACTTTTTGCTTTCAGCTGAACGTTTCCATTTTCCATAACATAGGGTTCAAAATAGAGATAAAAATTCACTGGAAAACCTAATACTTCAAACTGACCATTTAACATGGCTTCATTTTCTAAATAAAATTTATACTCAATGTCGCCTTCTTTTTGAAAATCACTTAAGAAAAAACTAATCAACTGATTGACTTTTTCTTTATTTGAATTAATTGTCAGGACTGGTTCGCCTTCGATTGCCGTAATTTCTGGCATGTTTTTGTACTCAGGTTGGCTCGAAAAAATTCGAACGCCTAGAAAAATGGTGATACCAACCACGACACCTAATAGAATCAAGAAAGCCATTCGCCAATAATTCGATGCTTGACTTTGTTTTTCGTTCAAGGGTTCTTTCACTTCTACTTCTGATTTCTTTGGATTTTCTGATTCTGTCATTTGTCACCCTCCTTTATCAGCCACTGTTCTTTGGTTGCAACTAATTTTTCTTTTACTGCATTTGCCATCAATTGATAGCCCAAGTTGTTTGGATGAAAATGATCCTCTTCATACAAAACATTATTTTTTATATCATTCAAGCTTTCTGCCATACTATCTGTTGTATTTGTTTGTTCTTCAGCTACACCAACTTTTTGATCTAACCCCTGATATAGTAAATCGTTGATTGGAATAAAATAGCAGTGATCCGTTTCTTTGACCATGGCTTCTGTTCCTTGATTCCAATTATCTACAATCGTTTGCATATCTGTGATTTCTGGAAAGTTCAAATAAAAAGGATTGTAAATACCTAGAACATAGATAGGCGCATTTGGGTTTAGCTCTCGGATCTCTGCTAAAAGTTCAGTCACATTTTCTTGATAGTTTTTTAAAGGTTTTTTAAAAGATCGTGTTGTTAACCCAAAAAAATTATTTTGAATCACCTTCATCAAATCATTTCCACCCACAGTCAATGTGATAATGTCAGCGGTCTTAATGTTTGTTTGAATTGTTTCTTTTTCCTTCACTCGCTTAAGTATCTGGTCACTTCGTTCGCCATTGACACCATAATTTTCTGTTTCAACAGTCTTCAGCTGATAGTCTTCTCGTAAATCATTTGCAACTAGCGGAACAAAACCTCCTTGTTTGGTTTGGTCTCCCACTCCCTCGGTTAAAGAATCACCAATCGCTACATAATGAAGTTTACTTTTCATGTTCGACGTTTTTTTAGTCGCAACTGATGGCTTTACTAAGGGTTCTGCTTTCGGAATACTCAGTGATAATCCAGCGAAAACGATGACTGCAATGACGATTGGAATAAAAAATAATCCATATCTCTTGAGTAATTTCATTTTCTCACCTCTGTCTTCAATTGTGTCTAATCTTATCAAAAGTTATTTGAAAAAGGTAGTCTTTCGAAACAAATCATAGGAATTTATCTTTTTTTCAAAAAATGCACACAAAAAGAACTAGTGAAATGAACATGCCACTCAACTAGTTCTTTTCTTACTCTATAAGTTGTTAATCGACATAATACATGATCGCAAAAGCACCTTTACCCGCATGTGTAGCAATTACTGGATTTGTCTGTAAAACTGGGATATGCATTTCAGGAAATAGTTCTTGTAGACCTTCTTTGAACTCTAATGCTAATTCTTTTGCATCAGCGTGGGAGATCGCAATTTGATGAACATTAGGTAACTCTTTTAGTTCTTTTTTCAAACTATCAAACCATTTGTCAAAAGTTTTCTTTCCTCGGCCCTTGGCAACTGGAATCAAATCTCCATGAGTAAAATTCATGACCACACGAATATTCAACATACTTGACAGCAGCCCTGTCGCACGACTGATTCGTCCACCTTTGACTAAGTTATCTAAGGTAGCAATTCCAATATATAATTTGGTGTTGTCGCTAATTTTTTTGATTTCAGCTAAAATTTCAGTTGAAGATTTGCCTTCTTTTGCTAATTTTGCTGCTTGAATGACTTGGAAAGACAAACCTTGATCTGTTGTATCGCTATCAATAACTGTTACTTTACTTTTAGTTAAATTGCTCGCTTGACGCGCAGCTTCCACAGTTCCACTTAATCCTTTTGTCATGTGAATGGAAATAATTTCGCTACCATCTTTACCCAATTCATCATATAATGAAACAAATTCGCCAATTGGTGGTTGGCTCGTTTTTGGTAAAGCTTTAGCAGTAGACATCATCTGCATGAATGTTTCTCCATCTAACTGATCGTCATCAGGATACATAACGCCATCAATCATTACTGATAGTGGCATGACATGAATATTTAAAGTGTCTCGTACATTTTTTTCCATTGTACAAGAAGAATCTGTTACAATTTTTACATTTGTCATTGTTTTCTCACTCTTCCTTTAACAGCTGCCTTATTCATGTTAAACTTACATTCAAGGCAATTTCTTTTTTTAGTATAACAGACAAACAATGATTTTTCATTAAATACGTCAAACAAAGGAGCCGTTTTCATGGAAAAAACAAAATTTAGTCGCAGTTACTTGATTGTCAACGAAGTTTTTAATGCGATCACTCACGGAATTGGTGCTGGACTAAGTATCGCTGGCTTAGTCATTTTACTCGTCAAAGGCGCGCATCTTCATTCTCCCCTTCATGTTGTCACTTATGCGATTTACGGATCAATGATGATTCTTTTATTTTTAACTTCAACGTTGTTTCATTCATTGATTTTTACCAAAGCAAAAGGTGTTTTTCAGGTCTTTGATCATAGCTCCATTTTCCTATTGATTGCCGGAAGCTATACACCATTTTGTCTCTTAAGTGTGAAAGGTTGGCTAGGCTGGACGCTTTTTGGTTTGATTTGGGTATTCGCGATTGCAGGAATCGTCTATAAGTCACTAACCTTACACAAAAAGGAAACGGTATCAAAAGTTTCAACCTTTATTTATATCGTGATGGGCTGGCTTTGTTTGATTGCTGCAGTTCCCCTTTACCATTCACTAGGTTTAGTAGGGATTTCGCTAATGGTTTTAGGTGGACTTTCTTATACAGTGGGTGCCTTCTTCTATAGTTTGAAATCCGTTCGCTTCATGCACGTCGTATGGCACCTTTTTGTTATGTTAGGTGCAGGCTTTATGTACTTTTCTGTTTTATTTTTCACTTGATTTTTTAAAATAGGTAAATAAAAAAGAACTTTGCGCCTAATTCGCGTAAAGTTCTTTTTTTATGCGTACAAACAAAATTAAATTTGCTTGTCGACATTATTTTTCGTTTCGTTGGTACGTTTCAAATTGATGTGCATACGGATTGAAGTCGTTCACTTCACCTGTGCTGACATTGATTAGTGACCAGTCTTCCCAATTAACGGCAGGAAAATAAGTATCACCCTCAAATGCGTGCTGAATCACGGTGCGATACAATATACTACAGTAAGGTAAAAATTCTTGGTAAATAGCAGCACCACCAGCGATAAAGACGATTCCGTCTGCTTCTTTTTCAAAAGCAAGGACTTCTTCTAACTCGTGCATGATGGTTACGCCCTCTGCTTGATAATTTTTATCATGCGTAAGGACAATTGTTTGGCGATTTGGCAATGGTCGACTGCCCATACCTTCAAACGTTTTTCTTCCCATTACTAAAATATTTGATTCAGTTGTTTGTTTAAAAAATTTCAAATCATTCGGTAATCGCCAAGGAAGTTGATCATTTTTACCAATCAATCCATTTTCATCTTGTGCCCAAATTGCAGCTAGCATCTTCTCATCCTTTCTTACACAGCAATCGGTGCTTTAATTGCTGGATGTGGTTGGTATCCTTCCAATTGGATATCATCCATTTCAAAATCGAATACAGATTGTTTTTCTGGATTCAGACTTAATGTTGGAAACTCACGTACTTCACGACTTAACTGTTCTTTCATTTGTTCTACGTGATTAGAATACAAATGCGCATCGCCTAGCGTATGAACAAACTCTCCGACTTCCAATCCTGTTTCATGTGCAATCAAATGAGTAAGCAACGCGTAGCTAGCAATGTTGAATGGAACACCTAAGAATACATCACCACTTCGTTGATATAATTGACAACTTAAACGACCTTCAAAGACGTAAAACTGAAACATGGTATGGCAAGGAGGTAACGCCATACTTGGAACATCTTCAGGATTCCACGCTGAAACAATTAAACGTCGAGAATCTGGTGTTGTTTTGATTGCTTCGATTACTTCTTTAATCTGATCAATAAAACGACCATCTTTTGTTTCCCAATGACGCCATTGGTACCCGTAAATATGACCTAAGTCGCCATATTCAGCTGCAAATTCTGGATCATTAATAATTTTTTCGCAAAATAGTTTACTTTGTTCTTGATAAAGTTCATTAAATGCTTCATCAACTAAGCTTCGATGACCAAAGTCTGTCATATCTGGACCAGTGTAGTCCTCACTTTTGATGTAGCGTTCAAACGCCCATTCATCCCAAATGTGATTATTATTTTCTAAAAGATAACGGATATTCGTATCTCCTTTTAAAAACCAGAGTAACTCACTTTTAATGAGACCAAATGGGACTCTTTTGGTTGTTAATAAAGGAAAGCCTTTTTGTAAATCAAAGCGCATTTGATAGCCGAAAGTACTAAGCGTACCTGTCCCTGTTCGATCACCTTTTTGGTTTCCTTCTTCTAACAACTTTTTTCCTAAATCAAGATAAGCTTGTTCCATTCATTCTCCTCCTAATTATCGGCCCACTCACTAAGATACTCCCAGCGAGCCATTTTTTCTTCCAGTTGTCCTTCTGTCAAACTCACTTCTTTTTGTAATTCTTGGAGACGTGTAAAGTCATCTCCTTGATGGTTCATTTCTTCTTGCAGTTCATCCAGTTTATTTTCCAACTCTGCGATATCATCTTCAATGGTTGCCCATTCTTTTTGTTCCATGTAAGAGAGCTTTTTCTTTTTGGCTTCGTCTTTTGGTGTAGCTTTTGGCTTTGCTTTAGCAATGACTACTTTATCTTCTTCTTTTTGCTTTTGTAAATAGTCAGACATATCTCCGTAAAAAAGCTCTTGCTTGCCGTTGCCTTGAAAAACAAGTAACTTATCGACTACTTTGTCTAAGAAATAACGATCATGGGACACAGTGATAACTGCACCTGGAAATGTTCGAAAATAATCTTCTAAAATAGTTAATGTTGCAATGTCTAAATCATTGGTTGGTTCATCTAATAATAAAACATTTGGCTGCTGAATCAAGAGTTTTAATAAATATAAACGTCGTTTTTCTCCACCAGAAAGTTTGCCGATTCGAGTACCGTGCATATACCGTGGGAATAAAAATCGTTCCAATAATTCGGCTACACCGATTTGAGCACCGTCAGCAGTTTTAACTTCTTCTGCAGCTTCTTGCAAATAAGAAATCATTCGTTGGTCTGGTGCCATTTCCTCGTTTTCCTGTGTGTAGTATGCTAATCGGACTGTTTCACCAATAGAATACGTGCCACTATCCAAAGTCATTCGCCCTGCCAAAATATTTAACAAGGTGGATTTTCCGGCGCCATTTTTCCCAGTAATTCCTAGTCGTTCTTTTGCTTGAATCAATAATTGTAAATCAGCTAATAAAATTTGGTTGTTAATGGAATAATAGCCATCTTTGATTTCTAAAACTTTTTTTCCAAGACGCTGTGTTGCGATGTTCAATTCAAGGTCCGCTTCTTGGTTTACCTGATACAAGTTTTCTTTTAAATCTTCAAAGCGATTGATTCGGGCTTGCTGCTTTGTTCCTCGTGCTTGCACACCCGCGCGAATCCAAGAAAGTTCTTGCTTATATAGTCGTTTACGTTTTTCTTCTTGTTCGACTTCTACACGATCTCGCTCCGCTTTTTCTAGAACATAGGCTTCATAATTTCCTTTATATTCATGAAGCTCTCCAAATGCCAACTCAAAGATTCGATTCGTCACTCGATCTAAGAAATAACGATCATGGGTAACCATTAGCAATGCGCCACGATACTGTTTCAAATATGATTCAAGCCATTCAATTGCTGCATAATCCAAATGGTTTGTTGGTTCATCTAACAATAACAAATCTGGTTCATCAATCAAGACCTGAGCTAAGCTCACGCGTTTCTTTTGACCACCAGAAAGTGCGCCGATTTTTTTGTCTAATTCACTGATACCTAGTTTTTGCAAAATAATTTTTGCATTGGTATCTGTTGTCCAAGCGTCTTCTTTATTCATTGCTTCTTCCGCTTGTGCATACTGTTTTTGTGCGAGTGGATCATCCCCATTAGCACTTAAACGTAACAAAGCTTCTTCATAAGCACGTACCGTTCGAATGAGTGGACTTGTTCCTTGGAAAACTGCTTGTAGAACGGTTAACTCATCTGAAAAATCTGTTGATTGTGACAAATAGCCTATTCGATAATTCGTCGGATAAAAAACTGTTTGACGATCACCATCACCACTATCTATGCCGGCTAAGATATTTAAGAGACTGGTTTTACCAGTACCATTCGTTCCAATTAATCCAATCCGATCTTTTTCATGAATCAAAAAAGAAATTTGATTAAACAAATCTTTTTCGCCGTAAGTTTTTTTGAGGTCAGTTACTTTTAATTCTTTCAACTTGTCCCCTCCTTATCTCGGTTATTGTATCATAAAATCCATATGAATAATGAGACTTTTTCACTTAACTGTTTTCAAAAATAAAAAAGCAAACTTGAAAGAAAAATCACCATGATTTTTCTTTCAAGCTTGCTTAATGCCATTACTTACATCAATTATTTGTCGTGAACCTGTTGCTTCAATTTTTTCGTTTGCAGCTCACGCTTTTTTCGACTATACGCAAATCGTAAAGGTGAAGCATCAGCTGGTTTGTTCATTGTATAGGACTCTAAAAGATTGATATTTTTTCGATAATCATTCGCTGAAAAAGTCGTAATTTTTTCAGCAACTTCGTATTCATCAACAACTTTTCGTTCTAAATAGTAGCCTCGAAGCATTTTTTTCGTAAACAAAGTTTCTTGTTGAATCATCATCGTAGAGAAAAAGTTTTTCGACATCATACGCATTTCTTGCGCTTTTCTTTGTTCAATAAAAAATTGAATCATCACATCGCCATACACATCTGTTAAGTTATCCAAACTTTCGATGATTAATTGCGTGTTTTTATGATAAACATCTCTTACATCACTAATATCTTTTTTCGTAACAATTGTTTGTTGTTCTCTTTTACGACGTTCCCAAAACATTTTTGGATGTAAAATAATTCGAATCACTCGACGAACAAATAATAGCCAAAAACCGATGAATGAGAGAATCTCACCTGTGATTGAGCGTTCAAAACGTGATAAAAATCGTGAATAGAAACGATAACCATTGACTGTCAATTTTCCTGAACGATAGCTTTCATCTAAGCCATCTCGTTCAATCGATAAAATAAGTGCTTGGATTTCTTGCACTTCTTGTTTTTCATCTTCCGTTAAGTCTTCAAAGTACAGTTCTCGAATTCGCTCTTGATAATTTTCAATCACAGCTTCTGTTGCCAGATACTCTTTCGAATTTTTCGGTAATTCTTTTGCCTCTTGACGCAAACTTTCAACAACTTCTTCTAAAATCATCAGTGCGTTTAAATCTGTTCCATTTATTTCTTGTTCTTCAGTTAAAATTGGTAGTGCGAGTATCCCCACAACTAATGTAACCAAGATAACTCCTGCAGTTAAGAACAACAGCAATGATCGTTGGTGAAAGACCATTCCATTAATTGTTAGCGGCAAAATAAAAATCGTTGCTAAACTGACTGTTCCCTTAACTCCACCAAAGGTTAAAATTAAAATTTCGTTGAGTTCCTCTTTAAATCTGGTTAAACCACCTTTAAATAAATAAAAAGCTGTAATTGAAACAAAACGAATAACAAATAACATAACTGAGATCAACAAAATGACAAGAATCAACATCCAGTTAGAATATAACCCATTTTCCCAAACAGGAGAAAAGACTTGCGTCAATTCAATTCCTAAGAAAATAAACACGAGTGCATTCAACGTAAATGTCACAGTTGTCCAAGTGCTATTGGATAAACTAGATAACTCCGCATCAAAAATCGTGATTTTCCGAAAACTGGATGCTTGTAATATTCCAGCAACGACCGCGGAAATAATTCCCGAAACACCAAAAACTTCTGCTAACACATAAGCTAAAAAGGGTAGCAAAAGTTCGATTAATAAATACCCTGTTACATCTCTAGCCGAAGCTTTTTCAATCATATTGATTACTTTTCGTTTAACCCAAACCAACAAGAAACCAACAAGTGCCCCACCCAAACTTGAGATCACTAGACTCACCCCTGCATTTACTGCAGAAAAAGAGCCTGTAATCAATGCAGCTAAAGCAAATTGGAAGGCTGTAACACCTGATGCGTCATTTAGCAATCCTTCGCCTTCTAAGATATGCATAGCTTTTTTGGGAATATTCACTCGTCCTGATAATGAACTAACGGCAACGGCATCTGTCGGGCCAAGTGCCGCACCAAAAGCAAAACAGGCAGCAAAGGGCAAACTTGGTAATAAAAATGACAGTGTCATCCCTACGCCAAGTAACGTCAAAATGACCCCACCAAAGGCTAAAAATAAAATCGTATCAAAATTTTTAAGAATCGACGTAACATCTGCTTTTTCACCTTCACGAAACAATAAAGGAGCAATAATCATCACCAGAAACAATTCTGGTTCAAAGCTGATGGATTCTCCCCATTCAGTTAGACCTAAAATAACTCCAAGAAATATTTGAATTAATGGTGCTGGTATTACCGGTAAGATGCGGCTGACTATATTTGATGCAGTAATCGTTACAGCAAAGATGATTACTAACTCAGCAAATTCCATGGCCCATCTCCTCTATTTTTTATTTTGTGCAAGTACCTTTAAAAATTGTTCCTTTTTTTTCAAAATCTTACTTTCGACAGCTTCAGCTTGTACTTCATTGCCATCTAATTCACACTGTACTCGTTTTGATTCTAAACGAAGTAATTCATGCTTCAAACGTTCCATTTGACGATACGTTAAAATATTTTTCTTTCGTAAATAGCAAAGAATCCGACGACGATCTTCCATCGAAAATGCCCCATAGCGATCATGCAACAGTCTTTTTTGTTTTTCAAAACTCTCTCTCATTTTTCAGATCTCCTATATACAAACTGCACATCTGATAGCAAAACTATGAATTCTTGTCTCTAAATTCAACTTTTGTTTTACTACTGCCCTGTTTGCTGTTTACAATGATTTTTCAAGACCCTATTCTATTCCAAAAGATGCAAGATAGCAAGTTTTCCGCAAAAAAATTAAAAAGTTTTTTCAGAAAACGAAAATGAAGTTTTCGTTCCATTATACCAAGCAATTTTACAAGTAAACATAGCAAAAAATGTATTCATTTTTCGCCCCATTGTTATCGAGGAAAAAAACAAATACATTTTACTACTTTCTCTATTCGAAAAATTGACCGTAAACTTCTTCTACACGCTGTTCAGGATTGATTACGATGTACAAGCTTCCAGTTTGTTCACTAATTTTTGTTGATTGATATTGATTATCCAAACCTTCTGTTCCTTTGTCCATATAAGGGAAATAAACCATGTCAGGCGCACCATTACGATACAAAATTTCCATTCGTTCAATATCTTCATATTTTAACGCACGGCTAAACATACCCATTTCTAAGCCACCCAAGTTGATGTCATGAGTTGCAACTGAATCGCCTTCTTGAAAAATTTCGATTTTAAATCCAGCACATGGATGAATTTCAACAAATTCACTTCCATTGATTCGTCCAAAACTCGTTGTAATTTGTTTGATCCATAAGTCACCGATATGACGACGATCAATCGTCCAAGTTTCTCCATTACGGAAATAAAATTTTAGCGCTGTCATTTCTTTTTTCATAAAAAATCTCCTTCTTCCAAATAATAATCAGCATTGCACTACAAGTTTAGCATAACAAATGTAAGTGGTCACATTTTAAGTTCTAAAAATCAGTCAGAACATGGTGCGAACCAAAACCTTTTTCATGGTTCAAAAAAGATTGTACACGAAGTGCTCAGCTCCAACAAATAAGAATAAATTATCAGAAATTGTTTCCTAACTTTTTGAATAATTTAGACTTATTTTGAAGTGGCTGCAAGCTATTTCGAGGAGTTACTTGGAGAACACCGTAGTTAAGGTTGTGGCGCAAAACGTTTAGCTCCAACAAGTTAACGAGCAAACATCAAATAGCTTTCAACCTTTTGAAGTGAACAGAGGCTAGATTAATAAGTTGTTTTGGAAACAACATCTGTTAGGACAAGAGGAGCTACAAAAATACTTTTTTGTCATGGTTCCTCTCTTCACACTCTAGTTACTTAGTTGCTCCTTCACGTAAGTCAATAATGCTTCCCGCTCATTTTTCACTACTTGGTTAATGACAGCCTCTTCTGCTGATTGTAGCGCCTCACTGACCCATTGACCCGGTTTTCGATCCATCGTAGCTAGTAAAATTTTTCCATCAATTGCTAATTCTCGTAACGATTTGATTGGAAGTTCTTGATAAGCTTGTCTCACTTTCGCAAGCTCAGGCATTTTCTCAAAGTAAACCATCAGCTCTTCTACTTGAACAGCTGCTGTTTCACCTAACTGATAAAGAGCTGTTGGCAACAATGGTCCTTCTTGACGTAAATCCAAACCTTGAACCAGTGCCTGCACCTCTTTAATCATTTGATTGGAACACTTCCATTCTTTTAAAAAAGGTCGGACTGCTGAACCAGATAAATCCAATTGATTTAGCAATAGTGCCCATGCTTTGCTTTCTGTTTTCAAGGGGATTTCTGGCAAATCAGCCATTCGTAGTAATGCTTCCCCTTTTCCACTTAAACCAGGACAATAGATGTAACATTCGGTTTCGACAAATGCCCGCAAACCTGCTTGACGATTTTTTCCCAGTAACATTTTAACAAATTCGATATTGACTCGCTCCACTGAGATTTTTTCCAGCAAAGCATGATTTTCTTTGATTGCTTCAAGTGTTTCTGGTTCTAATTCAAAGCCCAGTTGACTGATAAATCGTAGCCCACGCATCATTCGTAATGCATCTTCATGAAACCGTTCATGAGGATTTCCTACAGCTCGCAAAACATGATTATGCAAATCATCTAAACCATCAAAAAGGTCGATAATCTTTCCATCTTCTTTTAAAGCAAACGCATTGATTGTAAAATCACGTCGCTTTAGATCTTCCTCAAGCGAACGAACAAATTCGACTTTATCTGGGCGACGAAAATCTTGGTAAGTTGATTCGGTTCGAAAGGTTGTGATTTCATATTGTTCCTCTTCTTCTAACACCAAAACAGTTCCGTGTTCAATACCGACATCAATCGTTCTTGGGAACAACGTTTTGATTTCTTGTGGAAACGCACTCGTTGCAATATCCACATCATGAATTTCCTGATGCAATAAAATGTCACGAACACTTCCACCTACAAAGTAAGCTTCATACCCAGCATGTTCTAATTTTTGTAAAACTGGAATCGCTCGTTGGTACTCCAGCGGTAATTGTTCTAATTTCATTTTTTCTACCTCTTTAGCATTTCTCTTTGATTGGCTGTTTATCCTTCGTCGACTTGGCCATCTTTTCTCTCAAAACGATAGCGATCTCTTTGATTGAATTTTTCCATATTTTTCTCGAAAATTTCTGTCAAATCGATATCCAGTGAATTAGCCATAATCATTGTAACAAAAAGTACATCACCTAACTCTTGTGCGACAGAATTTTCTTTCTCTGTTTTCTTTTTCGCCTTTTCACCATAAGAGTGATTGACTTCTCGCGCAAGCTCACCGACTTCTTCTGTCAAGCGTGCCATTTGAGCTAATGGGGAAAAATAACCGACCTTGAATTGCTGGATATACTCATCCACTTCCATCTGCATACTTCTTAATGTCCGTTCTTTCTTCATAACGTTCCCCTTTCAAGACTATCCTAACAAAACTTTACAGCAAAACATAGCTAAGAGCAATTGTGAAAATGAAAATTCCATGCTACATTAAATATTGAATTGAAAAAATTTTCTAACTTTTTCAGCTATTTTTATCGAAAGCAGGGATCACATGACAGTATCAAAAACAATTAAAGAGGTTTTCTTTATTATTATCGGAACAAGTATCTATGCCTTTGGACTTGTCTATTTAAATATCGCCAACCACTTAGCTGAAGGTGGCGTTTCGGGGATTACTTTGATTTTACGCGCACTCTTTGGCATTGATCCCGCTTATACAACTTTGCTTATCAATATTCCGTTGATTCTCATTGGTGGAAAAATTCTTGGCAAACGTTCATTAGCATACACCATTTTAGGAACTGTTTCCTTATCAGTTGCTCTTTGGGTTTGGCAACGTGTTCCCATCGAAATCAATTTAGAACATGATTTATTGATTGTTGCCTTATTAGCAGGTCTTATTGCTGGCGTGGGTAGCGGTTTGGTCTATCGGATGGGAGGAACGACTGGCGGTAGTGATATCATCGCACGTATTTTAGAAAAAAACTATGGTATTTCTATGGGACGTTCATTACTCACTTTTGATATTATCGTGTTGCTTGCTTCATTAACTTATCTTGATTTGAAGCGAATGATGTACACCCTGATTGTTTCTTATGTGTTTAGTCGAGTAGTTGATTCGATTCTTGATGGTGGTTATTCTGCCAAAGGTCTATTAGTGGTTTCAAATAAAAGCGAAGAACTGGCGCCTTTATTGATGACTGGATTACAACGTGGCGTCACCTTTTTAAATGGTGAAGGTGGCTTTTCTGGTCATTCAAAAAAATTGATTTACTTAGTTGTTAGTTCCAGTGAATTGACCTCTGCCAAGCAAATCATTCATGAAATTGATGAACAAGCATTCATCTCAGTCATCAATGTTCATGAAGTTGCCGGTGAAGGTTTCACCTATTTGAGACCTCAAACCAAACGATTGAGATTCAGACAAAAAAAAGGGCTGTGACAAAAATATTGTCACAGCCCTTTCTTCTAAATAAACGGTGTTCCCAAACAACTCCTCCACATAGCTTTCATTCACTTCAAAATATGAAGAGCTATTTTGAGTGCTTGCTCGCTATCTTGTCAGAGCTGAACGTTTTGCGCCACAACCTTATTCACGGTGTTCCCCAAGCAGCTTCTTTGGCAATAAGTCCTCTTTTTATAAAAATAGAGAGAGCTATTTTTATGAAAAGTATCCTTATTGCTTGAAGCTAATCGCTTGGAGCCACAAACTCTTTGTTTAGCTAACACCATTTTTATTTGACGCTCTTTGTGCATCTGCTAAAATTTGACGATTGACTTCATCGGATAGTTTCAAAAACGCATCCTTATTTCCGTCTTCTAATGCTTGATCAATTTGTGCGTAAAGCATCTTTAACTGGGCCTCTTGCTCTTTTGCATGGAAGTACCTTTCGACTGCTTCTGTTTCTTCTTCTGCAATCGTTAAATCCCAAGTAGCAAAAGGATTGTCTTCTAAAATTGATAGATATTCACTCGTTTGCCAAGCGTCTTCAAAGAAACATTCCACATACAACGGTTCTGTTCGATTCAATCGAATTTCGTGAAAAATTTGATCTGTATCCGTAAACACTTTCCCTTTTAAAAACAATTTCATCGGTTCACCAGCTACAGACAGGTCACTGATTTGTAACCCACGGGTAGTTTGATCCGCCCCCTCAACAAAATGAACATTTTTCAAAATCGCTTCATGATTTGACAAGTAATTCAAAATCCAAAAAACTTCACGGCGACTAAATGAAACATGGTTCACCATCCACGTTAAAAAATTCTTTTTTTCCCGCACATTTATAAACATCTTGATCACCCCTTATGATAGATCATCTAGTAAAGACAGGGCCTCCATATCTCCAGGTTCATGATGTAAGTAATGTTTTAATAGTTCTTTTGCTTGATCCAGCTTTCCTTCTTCTCGTAAGAAAAATGCGTATTCTTTCAAGAAATCTGGTTCATGTTGCAACTCGTGGAAAGCCTGCTCGTAATGGAGCGCTGCGACAGCAAAATCTTCTAATTCATTATATGCATGAGCCAAATTCCATTCGGCATATGGATTTGCTGTTTCTTCCATTTGGTTGACTGCATTAATAACGTCTTCATAACGTTCTTCATTTAAATAAAGATTACTTAAAGTCAATAACGTATCATCTTGTTTTTCACCTAGTTCAAGAGCTTGCAACAATAATTTTTCTGCACTTTCTTTGTCACGCAAACGAAAAGCATTTTCAGAAGCCAAATGATACAATTCAACTTGATAAGGATTTTCTTTGATTCCTTCCTCCAATACCGTTTGTGCTTCTTCAATCAATTCTTCTTCCTGTAGCGCTTGTCCTAAATACAGATAAAGCGATTGGTACTGAGGATTAACTGTTCGTAGTTCTTGTAAGTAATTGATTGCTTGTTGGTTTTCTTTTAATTGTAAGTTTGTAAAAGCTAACTGGAACAATCGATCATCTGTGCGATCTTCCTCTAATGCTGCCTCTAATGGTTTGATTGCTGCCTCAAATTCGCCTTGCATGCTTAGTGATTGGCCTAGACGCTCTTGCATCGAAATGCCAGAAATTTCTTTGATCTGGCTATTTAACAAGTTGTCATAAATGACAGCAGCTTCTTTAAAGCGATCCACTGAAAAATACAATTCTGCTAAAGCAAATTGAATCAAAGGTTCATCAGGAAGCAAACTAGCAGCTTCTTTTAACTTTGCTTCACTTACTTCTGGAATACCAATTACTTGATACAAATCAGCAATTGCCAATAACGCTTGCGGATAATAATCACTTTCTTTACTTACCTTTTCTAGATACGTAAATGCTTCGTCAATCTCATTATCTTCAATCGCAATTTCTGCTAATGGAATATTTAAGCCATCATTTTCAGGATATTGCGCTACAAGTTGTTCAAAAATTTGTTTTGCTTCTTCTAAAAAACCAATCGCTAACAATTCTTCACCCAATTCAGCTAAAACGTCTGCTGGATCTTCCTTTAACGCCTGTACAAGTAATAGTTGAGCCTGTGCTAAATCTTCTTCAGACAAGGCTTGTAACATTTTTTCACTGTATGTTTTCATTCAATTCCCTCTAATCTCATTGACAATCCTTTGATATCTTGTCATCATTTTCAACAATTCATTCTCATTTGGCGAATGGTATCCTTCTATTATACCAATTTTTTCTAAAACAAGAATCTTTTTGCTTTTTTCTGCTAAAATCAAGACATTTTCTAAATATTCAGCTTCAGATAACTGTTCCAGCCAATCAATTGGATAACCAAGATGCTTCAACCAAATAAAAAAATTTTTTAATTGAAAAGAAATCTCGTTACGCTCAATGTTCCAAACTAGTTGAAAAAGTAATCCTAAAAATTTTTTCATGCTTGCTGATAATAAATGTCCGTTTTCTGTTAGATAAAAAGCTTGCTCAAATAGTTTACCATAAGTTGCAAGATTTTCCGCCTCTTCCTGGTAAAAATGAATCATTTCTTCGAGCATCCCAGCAAAAGGTACGTTGTGTAATTTTTGCTGTGTTGAGTAATTTTTGTACAAGTTCTGTAAGAAACCATAATCACAAATCAATCCACAAACAACGAACGTCAAAAAGTCGATCTGTTTGCCTTCAACTTGGCGATCACTAATCGTTTGGTCAAAGAAAATTCGTTCTGGCAAATTTTCTGTTTCTAATACAGCCTGATAAGGCGACTGTAAAATGCTGCGTTTGTTTGTCAATGCTCCACCAAACGAACGAGCAGATACAGGAATCAACCAAAGTTTCGTTGAAAGGATCGTGTGTTTTTGAAAAAAACTAGCTAATTCCATAATCCCTTCATTTCCAAATCCAATCACGATCAGTCGTTGATTTTCCGGAAAACGTTTCACATAGTCTAAGAGATGCGCAAGCTCTGTTAAGTTATTGCATTGCGCACTATTCGTGCAAATATACCAATCAATATTCGCCTGATCCGCAAAGAATTGATTCATCTTTTCTGAAAACAAATCATAATAACGCTGATTCGTTAAGAACAAGATTGGTTCTCTGATAGCCAATGGTTTTAACAGACTGCTTAACGTTTCGCCGTAAGAAATCGTCGTGGTTTGATTAACCATGGAAAACGTAAGTTCCAACACGCATCCCCCCTTTTCTTTATTTTACCATTATTCAGGAAAATCCTGAAAAGAAAAGAAAACCAATACATCTTCTTCAACCCAAAAGAGAAACTTTTCACTCAAAAAATAATTAAATGAACCACACTAAATTATTTTTATGTATTTTACTACTAAATAAAAGGAAGCCTCTTCAAAAGGAAAGTATGTTTAACGATGAAAAGAATAAAAAAATAGTTTTGATTCCGCAACTTTACTTGTTCACTGTTGTTTTTAGTAAGTTATGCTACCAAGAATAATTCTGAACATTCAGCAATCACAATTGAAATCATTTCAACAACTAAAATCATTTCGATAATAATTATCACAACTAACACTCAACTACAATCAATTTACCAAAAAAGTAAATCTCCAGAAAAGACTACCCAATAGGACTTAATCAAAACATTGTTGCAAAAATAATTAGATTATCTTGAATTATTAAAAGCCCCTCGTGTTAAGCAATCTGTTCCAGCGTCTGCAAATGCCACAACTGCTGACTCAACTAGACTTCAAAGTGAAAAGCCTACCAATCCGCAACAGGTTCAGAAAAATATTGAAGCAACCTTCGGATGGTGAATAAAGCAATCCGTTGCTTTATAGTTCTATTTCGGTTTTTATTTTATGTTTATTAGCAAAACTTTATATTTACGGACTGTTAATTGAGGAATAAAATTAAACTTGAATGGAGGAGAAAAGAATGAAAACATGGCAAGTGATTGTGGGTGTATTGGCAGGAATTGTAGTGTTAGTTGGCGTTTTTATCTTGGGGTTACTCACCTTCCCACTTCTGACCTCAAAAGAAAAAACAGAACCATCCGTATCAACACAAGAAATAGTCCAACAGACTGCTTCTTCAACCACTTCAAATGAAGGAATTACTGAAGCAACCCAGCAAACGACACAGCTGCAACCAGAAAAACAAACATCAGCAGAGCAGCAAGTGCCAGAAGAAAAAGTTACAGTCGATCCAGTATTAGCAAAAGCACTAGCTACTAAAGCGATACCTTTAACAGAATTTACTTATAATCCTTATGATTTTGATTTAGACCAAGCTACGATTACAAATGGCACAGCTAAATGTATTGGGTGGATCCAAGCTGAAAATCCAGCTGGACTAATTGAAGTGGAATATCATTGTTTTGCTTGTGATAGCATCTGGACTGGGAAAAACTACACTTATGATTGGACGAATCAACAAGAAAGCGCTAGAATCACTAATTTCACAATCGTTGGGGAACCTTGTGAACATCAAAAAGCGTTAAAAAATAATGGATATATCAGTTGATAGCCTAAGTGAATCATTTTTATTTCTATGTAGAACGAGACGGGGACAAAAGTAAGTAGTTGTAAGAAAGCCTTGCTTTTTGGTCGCCATCTATTCATGAAAAAGTGTCTGAAGCAGAATCATTTTGATTCGTGTTTCAGACACTTTTCTATTTTATTTACTCAACATTTGTGAAAATAAATTTTCTCTGTCTGTTAAATTTCAGAGTTTGTTTGTGTGTATTTTTATCGTTTTGGAATCGTTAAAACATATTCTTTGAAATCAACGTCTTTTGCACCGCCTACTGTATTACCATTAACATCATTAGTCAAACGAATTTTAACATAAGCTTTTTTACCAGTATGTTTAGTGATATCAAGACTCCCATCAAACCCCGGTCTATTGTCGCTTGATAACCCGTAAGCTGCGTTCACATCAGGACGATCAATATCTTTTGCTTTTTGACGGTCAATTTCTTGACCGTTTGTTGCATCCATCAAAAAAATAAAGCAGTAGTTAAATTTTTCTTTTCCTGCATGTGCCCAACCAGCTTCACGGAATGAGCCGACTGGATATTCAGTGAATTTTTCTAATTTTGCTGTCATACCATTAACCGTTTTTGCAGGGCTTTCAGCAATAATTTCATCATGTTCATTGTTTCCTTCACTACTTCCATCTGGCTGCAAAGCTGGATTATCATAATATTTTTTGATTTGAGTAATAAAGTAATCTTGCATTTTACCGGTAATTTCTGTTGGTACTGCAAAAGTCGAATCGTATCCGCAATGTTCCATCAAAGATCGCTTCGGACACTCAGTTGCTGAAAACTGATGATGACATTTGACCGTATCACGGCTTACTGGTAAGCCATAATAATGCAAGTCAATCGCAGCTTGCCAAAAAACATTTTGTTCTGCTTGTAAAAAAATGTCCTTCACTGTTTCACGATTCCCACGAACTTCATAACCTAAATAACTATTGTTCCCATCAGAATTTGCTACATGCCATGCGCGATTGTAAGTATCTTCTGTGCGAATAATTGTCTTTTCATCCACATAATAATGGGCAAATCCAGCTTCTAATTGTTTAGGCGTCATATTTGCCAAGCGATTCATTTCTTGTTCAGCAGTTGTGTTGGTCCAAGTGTTGTGGATGACAACCCCTTTTACACTCCCAGCCCGCTTACCTGCCACACCTCGGCAAACGGAATTATTAATAATTTTGACCATTATTTTTTTCCTCCATTTTCTTCACCTTGTTTTTCTGATGTCTCTTTTAATTTACTAAAACGGTTTTTGACAAATTCTGGTACAGGAATTCCTAACTGTCCTAGATTTTCAATCACGGAAATGCCATAAACAGCAATATAAGAAAAGACAAATGCTGTTGCTACTCCCTCAAAACCCATAATTTTCAAATACGGGTAAGCAATTAGAACCAAGCCAACAACAAGCAGATGTTTTACAATCCCCATCAAACCTTTCGTACTATTCGTTTCTTTAACAAAAATCCCTTTGCAGATTCCCGTTACAATATCTGCAATCACAATCCAAACAAAAATTTGAATGTAGATGTTATTTAGTAATCCTCGGAATTCATTCCATAGTAATAAATTATCAATAATCAATCTGTTGCCACCTTTCTCTTGTTAAATTTCTGCGTAAAAAAGCGTACTCAATTGAGTACGCTTTTAATTTATATATTTTTTTAATACATTGTATGCTTGTTCATAAATTCGTTTCATTCCTGAAGCCTTAGGGTGCAATCCTTCTTCTGTTAGCAACATGATATTTTCTATATTAAAGTTTGCCCTTTCTTCGTCAACAAGATCACAATTATATCGTTTAGCGATTGATTTAATAGCATCATTAAACCTACTTAATGTTAATCCGTCTTCTCTAACACGAGGAAATCCACCATAACCATTGAAAGGTAAGGTATGCAAAATAATACGAGCGTTTGGATATAATTTCGTCATTTTATCTAATGCTACGCAGTATGCACTAATGAATTCATCCGTTTTGACTGCTTTTTCTTGACTCATTGGATCAAAATGACCAAGTGCAACGCCTCGATTATAGTCATTTGTTCCAATTCTAATTTCAATAATATCGGGTAGTATGCCATCCTTAGATAAATTTTCACAACGATTCACACCAGCATCCGCTCCAATACCTTGACCAGTGTCCGTCATTTGTGAACCACTTCTTGAATTGTTTATCAAAAGTTGAAGTTGCCCTTCAGATTGGTTGATTATTTTCATCCACCATGTGTCATCAACAGTCGCTACATCACTAGATGGATAATGACCTGTTCCCAAAGGAATATAACCTTCGAATGTTGTAATTGAGTCACCTAAAAATGAGATATTCAAAACTCCTGAATTTCTAGACGTATGAATGACCCGATGAGGTATTATTAAACTATTCGTTTCAGCTCCCATCGTGAAATAGCCCAAATAGAACTCATTTTGTTCGACGTTTGAGGAAAGTTCAGAAGCATTCTTAATCGTTAAATGTGTATTTTCTTGGTCGTCAACAACAAATAAGTATCCTGTATTTACTTCATCAGGAATCTTTAAAACATAATCTTCTGTTAGTTTTAAAGATGATCCTCCCCACCAAGAATAAGAACCAATTTTATCAATAATATATGCTTCGTTTTTTAATAGAATAATTTTTCTTGATGCATAATCAAGAATAAGCTTCTTATCAGAATTACTAAAGCAATTTATTCTTGCCGTTTTTAACTGCATAGAAGAAATCAACGCAGGTAGTGATACAGCTGGATATTTTTTATTCAAGTATGCGACAGGAATTAGATTTGTTGATTGTCTTCTAATGAATGTATCTTCCGAATAAAATACAATTCCTAAAAAGAAGGAATTTTGTATATCAATCTGTTTCGTCAATGATTCATTATATACTCCAGCATAAAAAGTCTTATTATAAGGATTAAAAAATAACCATCGGTGAGCATTTGTAGCAGACCATTCAATTTTAGTACTATCAACTTTCATATCAGCATATTTAATCGAGAAACGTTTACCATTTGCAGTGATGGCAACTGACGCTGAGCTTAACAGAAGTTCTGGATTAATTTCAAAGCCAGTTTCTGTCATGAGTAAAACTTCTTTCGCTGAAGCAATTTTATCTGAAACATACCAATCTACTTTTCCGTTTCCTACTAAATTAGCAACATTTGAAGTGGTAGCAAAACTTTGTGGATCGGTAAATAAATAACTCTGAAGATCATCAACAATATTGACATTTGATTTTTCATCAATTCTGATACCAATACGAACTTCCACATCTTTGTTTACATTGATAATAGTTGTACTGGCACCACAAACATACCCATTACCAGAATTCCAGTAAGTAACGTGTCGTGATTCCCCATTTCTCGTACCAAAAATAGTGTATGAGTGATTTGGTCGCAATTGAAGTGTCAAAGTACCATAGTTTCCATTTATAATTTTTTCGCCTGTAGTACGATCGTAGTAAAAACCAGTTTCCCAACGCCCGGTTTCGCTGTAATCAGTAAATGTTTTTTCAAAAAAAGAAATTTTTGTTCTAGTAATACTTTTATCAGTAACCCCTTGTGATTGATACAGCCCCCCGTCTAACCAAGAATTTACACTTTTCTGCCAATAGTACCAATGACCATCTGAAAGAACTAGAAAAATACCTGTTGTTCCAGTTGGATAAGTACTTTGTAAATCCATAAGCGAAGCAAAAGTTCCTTTTGGAGAACCGGAAACAATTGTTGATAATTGATCATTCACAAACGATTGATCAGCTTTATTCATAATCAAATCATCCAGTTCGCTTCTCCATCCATTAGCATCTGCTAATGCCTGAACCAGTGCACTAAATTCTGCTTTTTCAATAACGCCTTTAACCTCACCTGCTAATGACAATATTTGAATTTCAAATGGTCTTGTAAACAAACTGTTTCCTGCGTTTAATACTTGTATATTCGCCTGAACAATTCCTGGGTTCATCATATGTTTAGGGTATGCTACTCTAAATACACTTGCTTCTGAATCAATTAATTCAAATGCGGTCAAATCTGTTATCCCTGTATTCTTGTTGTGCCATCTAAGATTAAGAGATAATCCAGGGATTTTAGCAATCCGCCCCTCGTCTGTTATTTGTACTGTAAAAGTACGCCCGTTATTATCATTTTGTGATATAAACTGTCTTACAAGCAATTGACTATTTGCTTTGTCAATTACTAGATCGACATCTCGAAATTTATCTAGACTCATGTTTTCCTCCCCATAAGTTATTCAAAAGAATAACTACCTTCTTATTAATTAACCTCTGCAACAATCCTTCTCAATAATTCTGTGTTTTTTAGCTCTAATAATTAGCGATTTTTTGAATCGTAAGATATGTTTTCTTCGAACTCTTTAATGTTCCTCCCGTTGCATTTTTGAAAACAGCTAATCGAACCTTATCTCCAGACTTTAAAGGCACCAACATTGATGTTTGACCACCAACCTGACCATTGGTAGAAAAATTTTGTTTTAAAAAACTGAATCGATGATTTTTATTTGCTTCATCAATATTATTTTCATTGATTCTTACTTCAATATAGTAGCTTGCATTCAATGTCGTTACTTCATTTAACAAACTAGCCCAAGACTCTAATCTAAACTCGTATAAACCAGCTATTTTTGTAATAATTTCTGACGAACCTAGCTTAACATCAAAATGTTGCCTGCCATTTAAATCTAGACCATCATATTGAGTTTCTACATTGAGCCATTGGAATCTTCTATCCATAGTAATATTAAATTCTGAGAATTCTAGACTATTTACAGAATAGTCAGTTGCTGGTTCCCCAGTGTATGACGAGTCATCTACCTTTACTGAAGGTTGCTGTAAAAAAATTTGACCAGTGTTATATTTTGAATTTTTAACCCTAATATAAATATGTGCCCAACAAAAATTTCGATTGTCTCGTGGAATGCCTACCTCTGCTCCTAAAATTAAACGTTCATCAGTCACAGGTAACTGATTGACTTTTGTTACGCCAATCATTTTTCCATCGGTATCATAAAAACGACAATCCATTGTTATCTCAGCGTTTAAGCTTAAGGAACTCATCCAAATTGGCAAACTGAAATAAATTGAGTGTGGGCGTTGATCACCTTTATATTTAGATAAGTCTAAACACATTTGTATGCTTCTATTTTCAGCTTGTTTTGAATTTTTTAAATTAAGGACTATTGCTTGTTTCATATAATCATAAAGACACGTATCCTGCGTAGTCGTACTACCGTGAGTACCATATCCCCAATAATCGTAGTAAGGGATTAAACCAGCTTCTCCAATTTTTCCAATTGGTGGGGCTAAATTTAAGGATTGTTTACTAATTGATTTATAGTTTCCATCTAAAAAAATGCCATACTTTGCTTGAATAATATCAGACACCCGACTAACTTGAACTTTTTTCTTATCAGTATAATTTACTTTGATATAATCGAGAATTACTCGCAATTTATCTTCAGTTACATTACCAGTTTCACTAGAACCTGTTTTGTGATCATAAAATAGTAAGAACTTTTTTTCTCTAACTGTTTTGTCAATCGCAGCTTTGATTGATTCAATTGTGTTATAAGTTAAACTCATTCTCACCAAATGATATCTATCATTTATTAATGGATCTTGTACTGCACGCATAGAATTATCTTGTACTCCAACTCCATTAATTGCGTAATCATAGTTATTTATCACATATTTTTCGTATTGTGTAGCTATTTGTGAATTTGGACTGACAAAACCAGTCGTTGCTATTCCCATTTGTTCATATATTTCTGCAGAGCTAATAATTTCGCGTTCAATAATTCTTTCATCAACGTTAGGATCGTAAGATGTCATATCTTTATGTGTCCGAGTAAATGCTTCGATTCCATATCCTTCACGCTGTGCCTGCTTATAAAACTCAACACCATTAAAGATATTGATCCAATCAGTAGGTGGAGCAAAATTGCAAACAAAACCGTATTCATCAAAAATAGATTTACTTACTTTATCCTCTGCAAATGCTCCATCAAATGTGAAACTAATCATTCCAAGTGTCTTATCCATTGTTTCCAGCCTCTCAGAAAGACTAGAAAACTTATTATCGAAACTATTTTTTCTCGAATCTATTAGTTCAGTCAAAATATCCCCACCAGGATCAATCGCCTCAATAATGTCTCGATTTTGATCTACAAAATCTTCCCATGAAGCTTTTCCATCTTCAATATATTGATTAAATAAACGATACAGTTCTTTAAACGTGAACCAATAATTTGAGTCTTTGAATGGCTCTGTGTAAATAGACTTCTCAACGGTATAATAAAATGAACGTGTACTGTACTGTTCTACCCACTCACCTGTCGACAATTCTTTTCTAAAACTAAAGTAAGCCTCATTTCGTCCAACCATTTGAAAAGCATTAGCTGATAAAGTATGTTTTAACGTGCCTTTTGAGCCGTCAAATTCTTTTACAGGCTCCTCCGAAACACCTTGTCCGGTAATTTTTTGTGCCATTAAACAAAAAAATGGCCGTAAACCTGTAAATGCTTTAACTTGGCCATTTTCAATAATTTTGACATCAAATACTTGTGTTTGATCATCTGCTTGTCGAACTCTAATCATATTTGTATAGTTGTTCTGTTCCGTTGTTGATAAAGTTACTTTATGCGTAATTTCTGCCAAATTGCCCACTCCTTCTTAACCTGTATTTTTGATTTTTTCACGGTACTCTCTAGTAACTATTTCACTGGCACAACAATGGAAGCAATCGCACTGGCACTAAAATATTCACGATCCAATTTTCCACAAATCATACCCAGCTCTGTATTTTGTTCATAAGTTTGGATTCGATTATTGTCTAATCCGCGTATCACACCCGTGTGCCCATAGGTATCATCAACAAACCAAGTACCGACTCGTCCACCACGCGCCCAGTTGATAATTGCACCTACGACTAATTGATCGTAAGTCGGATTTTGAATGACTTTCCATCCAACTGCGTCCCAATCATAAGCAATCCCAATATCAGAAGCAGCAGAAGTATTTCCAATCACATGACTTAATCCATACTGTGTGCCTGCTCCTAAGCCACAGCCACCTAAATAACCTGAATATTCAGCAGATAAGCCATAGCATTGACCATTTCCAATTCGTTGATTCAATAGCGTTTCAAGATGTTTCAAGCCTTCTTATCCAGTTGATTCACTAGCTTTTAAGTCTTTAAACTTGTTGTACCAATAAGTTGCTGCTTCAACACGTTCGCTCAACGCTTCTGCACCAGCGCGCTCATAGTTTTTCAAAAAGGCAAAGGTTCCTGTATAAAGATCTTCAACATTTTTGAAAGCTTCGACACTAAGTGGGTTCACTGCTCCAATCCATTGGCCGTTATACATACACCACTCAATCAATCGTGCTTGGGCAGCAGAAGAGCGATAGTCTTGTGTAATCCTTGCGGCAGTTATCAATCGTTGAACATATTCACGACCATCCCAAGTTGCCGCACCAATTAACGGGTATGCAGATCCATCCCATTGTGTCCAACCATATGCTGGACCGCTGATTTGATCTGAATCTGGATTCATCGTTCCTCCAGTCTCACGACTAATATTACCTAAGATACTTGCAGCAGCAATTGGGCTATAGCCATTAGCCAAAGCAAATGCCCACCAATCCCATGCCCATTTTTCTGTATCTGTTGTCAGCTCTGCTGGATAACCTCCCGTACTTGTGCCACCACCGGGGTTAGGTCCACCATTTTGACCTGGAATTACTTTTTGTCCATTAATGTACAGCTCCTTTGCGTCTAGTCGACCATTTACTTGTACTTTCCCTTCAAACGTTACGTCGTTTTTAAAGACAACCTTTCCCTCACTAAACGTACCTTCTCCCAAAAGTTTGTACTTCCTCTTTTCGCCATTCGATTCTTTGGGAATCTGGAAAACTGCTCTCGAACTACCACTTTCATAAGCAGAATTAATGGAAAAAATCTGTCCCGGATACTGGATGACTGCAAATCCATTTGGTTTACCAGCTCCCGAAGTTCCTTCGATTTTACCTACAACTTCCCCCTCAACTGCCTTTTGCCAATTCTCATTCGTGTAATTTAAATCTTCTGGTGTTTCTTTGTAGTATTGAAATTCTAATGATCCTCTATCTAAAACGACTTGGTAAGTCATATTTCGATGAGCCGATTTCAACATGACACCCTCCACAAGTACTCCATTCAAAATACCTGCACGAATAAAATTCGCATTGAATTGACCATCTAATGACCAAGCGGTTGTTGAAGGACCATTATGAACATCTTTGATTGTTTTCCATTGGCCTTGCTTACATTGCTTAAATGAAATTCCAGAATTATTTTCAATCATAAAATACTTCGAGTTAGGAATATTTTTCCCGTCCATATAAACCGTTTCATATACTTCACGGCTATTGCTAACACCCGCTTCAATTCCATTTACTTGATAAACAGAGCCACCATTTTCTCCAGCACCACGCATGATATCATCTTGATATTTTCCGATTTCAGTTGATTGATAGAAGTTCATTTTCGTTGTTTCCAAATCAGATAAGTTAGTTGAAACTTTTGCTGACTGTTTTCTTGTATCTTTTGTTAAATTGTCACCTAATTCAACCGTTGTTTTTCCAGTTAAACGATTGATTTTCGTCTTATAGATTCGAGTGGCATAATGATACCCTTTGTCATATCTATGAATAGTTACCGTATTACCAATAACATCACCGTCTGTTACTTCTGCTCGAAATTGCGCCAATGGTCTAGCCGAATCCAGTAAAGTCAGATAAGTATTCTTTAGCAATTCTTGTGGGTCATCAATATCGTCAAAAACAACAACCGTTTCTCGTTTATACATCTTTCCATTCTTTTGTGGGATACCAAATTTTTTTGTTGCTACAGGATCTTCAATGAAAACTTGCCCTTTAGGTTTATCTAATGGATCTCCGCTTGCTTTTTTCCATTCCACATTGGTAAAATCAAGTCGCTTTCCTTGGCCATTTCCAACATTTTCACCTTTTCCACGACCGATTATTGAAGTATAAATAGTACTTTGATCGACTTCTTTAATCACCGTCAATGCTTTGCTGCCATAAGTAAATCGCGTATTAGAAAGTGAACCAATCTGCTGATGTACTTCGATCCACTTATCTTTGATTCCATCCGCATCAAGCGTGCAGAAAAATAAAAACTCCATTCCGAAAGTTTGCAATTGCTTTAGTGCTTCTCGTACAGAAAGATAATCAAAAGTTACTGTAACCTTAGATAACTCTGGTTCGACATAACCCAGCCGCCAGTTTCCGTTAGTAAAAGCCAATAGCTCATTGAGTAAAGAAGTAATCGATTGATTCTTTGCTAGTACCTGGCTGATAACATACGAATCCAATTCATCCAGTGCAAAACCAATTCCAGTAAATTCAAGCGTTTCATTCGGATCACTTACTTTAGTAATTCGATACAATGAAAAAGACGATTCGCTTTCACGAACCGCCATAAATTGCGCGTTTGCAATTGTCTCATCAAATTTCGTTGTAACATAAAGCACGTCGTTCAATAATTCTTTTTTCTCTGCAGTAATTTCTTTTTCTTGAGAAACTTCAATTAAATTCTTCGCATCTTTTCGTTTAATTAAATGCTGAAAGTTATCAAAAAAATAAACTGTCGAATTCAAATAGTCGCCCCCCTATAATAAATTTTTAGTGTTCCATTACTGCTTTTTATCTCTTGCCCTTGTTCCAGACAAAAATTTTCAAAATCACTTTCCAGATCAATGATTGGTGTCCAGTCTGCTCCGTTTACTAATACACGTTGCTCAGCAAACTGAAAAACGATCTTATCACCGATTTGGATTGGTGCATCACTGATGCTAATGGTCTGTTTTCCATTAGTAATAGTAATTGATTGATTATTTGACAACACCGCTTCGATTTTACGTGGTGTCACCGGGAAAAAAGTTGGTATACCAACGTAACCATCTGTCACAAATTCTTTCGTGTACTTTAATGGATCAACACAAAGAATTGTAAAACTAGAAATAACAGAGTTAGATTCACCACTGACTGTTTCGGCAGAAGTATAACGTCCATAATAATAGTAATCTAGCTCATCATAAAAACGGATCTCAACATCATTTGATCGATACAAGTGATTCAATAAGGTTTTAAACTTAAACTGCAAAGTTTCTGGATTACGATCCTCAAGTTTATACGTGATTTTCAGTTCTCGTACTGGAAGTGTCTGGTTCATCACAATTGCGCCCACTTGGATTGCTTGTTGTTCAATTTCTGCTGAAAGCATTTCTCTTCCCTCAACTTTTAGCGTTTGGTAACCTTCAATTAGTTCTTCCAAAAAAATACCATCATAGCTCATGGCAGAAGTTGGAAGAAATTGTTCGAACATGTGCCAGCTCATCACGGTATCTTTAAATGAATATAATTTATTTTTCCATTCTTCCATTTTTCCCTCCTAAAATTCTAAATTCAATTCTGTTCCTTCTCCTAAAGCTTGTGAAATATCATCCACGAAAGCTCTAAAATTCTGTTTGCCCAATGTAATCGTAAATACTGCTGGCTTTGAGGAACCTGTAGAATTTATTCGATGTTCAACTTGTGTATTCATCTGACCGTTCGCTCGAGTTAATGTCGCTTCCAAATCTAAGTCGCGTACTGGTTGAAATCCATCGGCTAAATGATCCGCCATTGTTCCAATATTTTTTTGAACAGTATAGAAGCCATTGGTTAATCCTTGATTTAGTCCTGACATCATTGCTTGCCCTGCAGGAATCAAAATTTTACTGTCATAACTAACTGGGCCCTTATGTTTAACAATCCAATCTGCAATGCCAGTAACAAATTCTTTTCCTGCTTCCCAGGCTGCTTTTAAACCATTGATAAAGCCATCAATAATCGCTTTTCCTGCTTCTAAAAGATCGATTTCTGACAAGGAACCAAACAAATCTCGAATTCCTCCAATAATGCCATTGACAATCTCTTTCGCTGTTGCCATAAAGGTTGAAAAAGAAGATGTTACAAAATCACCAAAAGTACGGACAATTGACTGAATTCCCGCTAATACACCATCCCAATCACCTTTAATTAAGGCTAATACGGTTTGAATGATTCCCGAAATAAAGCCCATAATAAAATGAATCGTATTTTGAATCTGATTAAACACACCACTGACTACTGACAAAATGACGGATAATACTGTTTTGAACACATTAGAAATGATTGCCCAAGCTGCTTGAACAATTACTTGTACTACCGTGCTCCATGCAGTCCAATATGCTTGAATTTGACTCAAAACAACTTGAACAACTAGTTGAATTGCAGCTAAAACAACAGTAAAAACATTCTGAATACTTGTCCATACGGTACTGACAACATTCATAATCGTCTCCTGATTTGTTTGCCACCAAGTTAAGAGCATCGCAAACATGGTCTGAACAAAAGTCGTGATCGTTGTGATTACTGGTTCCAAAAATGACTGGATTGCTGTCCAAGCAGTAATGATCGCTTGACGAAATGTTTCATTGGTGTTCCATAAATAGATCAATGTTGAAACTAAAGTCACGACAGCAGTGATAATAATTGCTATCCAGTTCGCATTCATTGCAGTCGTTAATAATTTCTGTGCAATCGTTGCACCTTCCGTAGCCTTTGTCCAAGCTTGATATGCAGTACCTAAACCAGCAATCTTATCCTGGATTTCAACAACTGTAGAATAAGTGGTTAAAACATCATCAAACCCCGCCATCGTTTCACCAAAGCCAGCCCCTTGTATCCCATTATTAACAGCACTTGTTACCTCGGAAATTTTTCCAATCAGGTCTTGAAAACTTTCTACTTCCTTTGAAGAGGAACCAGCTAGATCCATTGTTGAAGCTTTACTAGTAAGCTGTTCAAATTGCTTGACCGTTTCCTTTAATGAATCAGTGACTGTGTTAATAACTGAATTAAGTGAGTCAAAACCAGAAAGATTACTTGTCATTGATTTGATTGCTTTGCTTGCCTTCTCAATGCCTGTATTCATTGCACCCAAAGATCCTTCACTAAAAGCTGCAAGAATACTTTCCGCTGTATAGTCTCCCATAAATAACCTCCTTTCTTAAGTATTTGCTTTTTTGACCAGATCCAAGAATTCTTGATTTTCACCTTGTGGTAGATAGCCAACAATTTTTTCTTGTAGTTTTTCATAATCAAAGAATGACTGAAATGTTGGATAAACAGGTACTTGTTTTTTCCCCTTTTTAGCCTGGGCTTGAACTTCATAATTTTTCCAGGCTGCAAGATGTAGAAAATATTCTTGATCCAATTGTCTTAACTGATATGCTTTTTGTCGTAACTGATATTCAGAAATCGTCATTCGATCAATTTCAAGAAAATCATTCATTTCTAAATAACGTAAACAGTTCAGTTGCACTTGCTGGTATAGCTCAGTAAAATTTATTGGTTTGCTTGAATGCGTTCTAGCAACTGTAGGGTCTTGTTCTTCGTAAATTCCGACTTTTTTAGCTCTTCTAAGAGTTCTTCAAACAATACCTCAGACCCATTTTCCACGATATAATTTGCTAAATCGTCTTCACTAACCTTTGGTGTCTCGGTACTGTTTGCAACTTTTAGCATCTCAACTAACGTTTCGACATCTTTATTAAAAAAATTCGATAAAATACTTTCTAGGCCCATTTTCAAAGTTAAGCCATTTTCTGTTACCGAATAACGACGATTCATTTCCTTGATAAAACCATAGCCAAATACAAATTGGTAGTCTTTTTCTTTAATCACTAAGTTCATCTTGTCTCTCCTTTTTAATTCTGATATTCAATTGTTTTTGATAAAAAATGGATTGTGTTAGTCATGAAACCACACAATCCATCATTAGATTAAACTGTTTCTGGAACAGTGTCCTTAAACGTATACTGAATCACTTTTGCTTGGTCTTCAGATAACGTAGCATATCCTTCCTGACCAACACCGTTAACAGCGAAAGCTAAGCTTAGTTCCACATTATCTTCTGCTGTCGCATTTGGTGTAAATTCCGAAACATAAGCTTGATAATAAGTTGCTTTATATTTATCTGCGTCTTCACCAATTCCATTTTCTGCTTTGTTAATTTCCCAAATTTCAACAATTTCGCCATCTAATAATGCTTTTTTCATCTCGTTGACATGTGTGTCTCCTTTGGCAACAATCGAAGTTGCAGAGAAATCATATTCAACGGGACTCAAAGTATGGACATTTCCATCTTTCGTCACAGTGGCTTCTGACTCACGGGTTAAGCCATTTTCGTGTTCCGTTTGAAACGCCATTTTCCATGCGGGTCCTTCACTTGATTTGCTTAATAAACGATAAAGCAAAATAACGTCAATTCCTTTTAGTGCTTCCATTTTTCTTCCTCCTGTTTTTGGTTCAAACAAAATAGCTCCATTTTTGACCATCTTATTTGAATTTTTTTGAAACAAAAAACATTAATCTAAGTAGAAATCACCACCTTATAATAACTTCAAGAAAATCTTTCAATTCTAGTTTAGTTTTTTTCATTTTTAAGAAGCAAGTTAGTTCATTCTGAAATGTTTATTTTCTTGATGATATTATTTTAGCCTGTTGACTATGAAAAAAATTCCTGAGTTTTTCCATAGTTACAAACCTAACTCATCTGCAACAGTTTCAAAAAATTCATTTCTTAGTTCATAAGCCTTACTTTTACTAATAAACAAACGTTGACTCATTCCTAGTAAATTAACTGTTGCATTTTTTTGTAAATAGAGTTTTTCAATAATTTCTCTCGTATTTTCATCCGCACGCGCCAAACAATCTTTCACTACGTCACGATTCCTTTCCAAATTCCAAAGTCGGCGATCCATCGCAATGGTGATGGCCATTCTTTCAGTTGCTATACTATGGCTTCCTTGACCACGAATCGAACTATTTAAATCAGCTTCTATGAATGGATGACGTAATTCTTCTTCTCTTTGTTTAATATACGCATCTGTTTGATAATAGTCGGATAAAATATCCTTAATATAATTAAATGTTGATTTTCGCAAAATACTTCACTCCTAACTAATTTTATATAGGTAAAAAATATATTTTATTGTGAATTTCTCCTCTCACTATCTTCATAAAAAAATATAATTAACCAGATAAATCAAACTTACATTGACACAAATCCCAAAGTTCTATAAAATAAAAGTAACAAAACGACTCTTCTCATTCGTTTTGTGTTTCTATGAGTAATCTATAAATAATACTATCCCATTATTTTATAATTTACAATATTTTTATAAAAAAATATAAAAAAGGAGCTTTTACAATGATTTTATACGAAAGAGTTTCAGAACTTTCAAAAAAACAGGGAATCAGTTTAAACAAACTGGCAGAAGATATTGGATTATCTAAAAATGTGATTTATCAGTGGCGAACAAGTAGTCCAAAAGCTGAGACTCTTGAAAAAGTAGCAGAATATTTTCATGTTTCTGTAGATTATCTGCTTGGACGAACAGATACACCTGCTCTAGGAGATAAAGTAAAACTACCTGAGGATCTCGACAAAATTCTAGACAATGTGAAAAGCTTTGATGGAAAACCAATGACTGATAATGACAGAGAGGCCATTCGCGCATTTTTAGAAGGACGAATGAGTAAGTAAGGAGTCTTTTTTATGAAAACAATAAAGGAGCTACTCGCTAGTCATGGAATTGAGCTAGTCGTAATGGAATTAGAAAAAAGAGGCTATTATTTTGATGAGTTGAAACTGATGGTCGTTAATCAAAATCAATCGGAAGAAAAACAAAAACAAGTGATTCTTCATGAACTCTATCACGCTCTTAATCATTCAGATTTTAACGCGTTATACACTAATCCTGTCTTCCATTCAAAAATGGAAAACGAAGCAAATACTTCGATGATTAATTATTTGATTCAAGAAAATGATGGTCAATTCAACTACACAAGTGTGCTAGAAGAATTTAATTTGGGGTTAGGTTGGGAATGTCACCTGAAATAAAAAAAGTCCGTGCTGTGAACACGGACTTCCACCTCATTTTTGAGATACTTACAACATAATTATATCAAAGAAATGGGGAGTTAAGAATGAGAAAAGTTATTTTGGGGTTATTATTTACATCATTATTTTTAGGAGCATGCGGAAATAAGCCTAACAGTGAGTCTAGTGCATCAAGCAGCACACAACAAGAGATTACAGAAAAGAGTAGTGAAACAAAGGCCACTTCTTCAAAAGTAGAAACTACAAGTGATTTTGTTGCAACTGCGTCAGAAGCAACTTTCGATGGCACTATGTTAAAAGGGAACTCTTATTCTATTAAGATTACCGATTATAAAGTTATCCAACCTGGTGAAGCTGGCAATGACTACGGGGAAAAACCAGTGATTGCTTTTTGGTTTGATACTTTAGTAAATCCTGATTATGATAATTCAGCACCGATTTCACCCAACACTGCATGGATTCTAAATTTTAAAGCGATACAAGATAACGATCCAAATAAAGTAAATAAACTAACTATTGCAAGTTTGCCTGATGATAAATATTTACAAGATCAATCAGCTGAAATTAAACCCGGTGGCTCCATTTCAAGTGCAGTTGCCTATGAATTGACAGATACAGAAACGCCTGTAACTCTTACTGCTGAAAGTATGATGGGGGATAATTTTGGTAGTGTTGATTTTCCTGTAAAATAGCACAAAAAACACACCTTTCAAAGTAAAGGTATGTCTAAGATAAATAAACCTAGCATTATGCTTATTATGACATCAACAGGAGACGTTAAAAATTGTGTATGAAATTATTGATTGGCGCTTGAACTATTTTTAAGTATGTAGAAAGATATAAAAATCCTTATTCTGAAAAGGAAAAAAAAATTAGATTAAAAAACTTATGTGCAACTTAATGAGAAGAAAAAAGAAAAAATTCTGTTTCATGAAAAAATAAATCAGTAAGCTGTTTAGAAAGAAATGGTCTTTAATTATTTTGTATCTTTTTCGCCTCTTTCTCTTTATAGTATATAAAAAAGATAAAACCCATTAGAGCCCTAAAGCTCCAATGGGTTTTATTGCACAATTATTTAACTGCGTCTTTCAATGCTTTACCTGGTTTGAATGCAGGTACTTTGCTAGCTGGGATTTCGATTTCTTCACCAGTTTGTGGGTTACGACCTTTGCGAGCTGCGCGTTCGCGAACTTCGAAGTTACCAAAACCGATTAATTGAACTTTTTCGCCGTTAGCTAAAGCATCTTGAATAGTTGAAAATACAGCGTCTACAGCTGCAGTTGCGTCTTTTTTAGTTAAATCAGTAGCTGAAGCAACTTTTTCGATTAATTCTGCTTTGTTTGCCATGGATTAGATTCACCTCCTCAACAAGAGATATGATGTAAAACATCAACCAATTAAACAATCTGAGTGGTCCAGAATGTTTAATAGAAATATTGACTTACTTCAATATTCTGTTATCACGATATCATATAAACCGCTTAATGGCAAGGTTTTTACTGATTTTAACGTGCTTTTTTTGGTCATTAAAACGTAATAAAAGAAAGTACCTTTATCCTTTGAAAAAAAAGAATGACTATGGTAAAATGCCTATTTTCTTCTTCTTGGAATGATTCGAATCGAAGTTCCTTCAAAAGTAAATGCCTTACGAATTTGATTTTCTAAAAATCGTTCGTAAGAAAAATGCATTAATTCTTCTTCATTAACAAATACCACAAAGGTTGGCGGCTTAACAGCCACTTGTGTTGCATAAAAAATCTTCAAACGTTTGCCTTTATCTGTTGGTGTTGGATTGATTGCCACAGCATCCATAATGATGTCGTTCAACACTGCAGATGAAACACGTAGATTTTGATTCATGCTGACATCTTCAATCATTTCTGGCAGACGATTCAAACGTTGTTTCGTCACTGCAGAAACAAAAACAATCGGTGCGTAGTCAAGATAACGGAACTCATCGCGGATTTTTTGTTCAAAATCACGCATTGTGTTCGTTTCTTTCTTTACTAAGTCCCATTTATTCACCACAATGATGACTCCGCGACCTGCTTCGTGTGCATATCCCGCAACACGTTTATCTTGTTCACGAATTCCTTCTTCAGCATTTAAGACCATCAAAACGATATCTGAACGATCAATAGCGCGCATAGCACGCATAACACTGTATTTTTCAGTATTCTCATACACTTTCCCGCGTTTTCTCATACCTGCTGTATCAATCATCAAGAATTTTTGACCATTTTCTGATACAAAATGAGTATCGATTGCATCACGAGTTGTTCCTTCAATGTCCGAAACGATTACACGATCTTCGCCTAAAATTGCATTGATTAAAGAAGATTTACCGACGTTTGGACGACCAATTAAACTAAATTTGATTGTATCATCGTCTTCTTCTTCCGTATCAGTGGCAAAATATTTGACTGCTTCATCTAAAATATCACCAATTCCCAGACCATGACTCCCAGAAACAGGGTATGGATCACCTAATCCTAATGCATAAAATTCATAAATATCATTACGCATTTCAGGATTATCTACTTTGTTAACTGCTAAGATAACAGGTTTATTACTGCGATATAAAATCTTTGCAACCATTTCATCCGCATCAGTGATACCTTCTCGTCCACTGACTACACAAATAATCACATCTGCTTCATCAATCGCGATTTCTGCTTGATGCTTGATTTGTTCCATAAATGGTTCGTCACCTAAATCAATCCCGCCTGTATCGATCACGCTGAATTCACGACCTAACCATTCGCCTTTTGCGTAAATACGATCGCGAGTCACTCCTGGAGTATCTTCGACAATCGAGATACGCTCGCCAGCGATGCGGTTAAAAATCGTAGACTTACCGACGTTCGGACGGCCAACGATTGCAATTGTTGGATTTGCCATATTTTTTCCTCCTCACAAGTTTCCAATCCTACTTAGTTTAACGAATGAACCCCAAACTTTCAAGCTTAGTTATTCAATTCATCCAACTATTTTACATTTTTCTTGATTATCTGTAATCAATAACGAAAAAAATAAGACCAAGACAAAAGCTTTCACTTTCGTCCCAGTCATAAACTGACGTTACTTAATTATTTATCTGATTCGTCGTCTGCTGTTTCTTCAACTTCTTCTTTTAAAGCATCACCTAAAATATCACCCATTGTGAATCCAGTATTTTCTTCTGGTAATTCATATGATTCAATATTTTTTGGTTCTTCTTCAGAAGCTGGTTTTTCTTCCAGTGCTTTGATACTTAAAGCAATACGATGTTCTTCTGGATGAACTTCTAACACTTTCACATCAATTGTTTGACCTTCTTGAAGTACTTCATGAGGTGTCGCAATATGTTTATGTGAAATTTGAGAGATATGAACAAGCCCTTCTACCCCAGGAAAAACTTCCACGAAAGCGCCAAAACTTGTTAGTCGTTTAACTGTGCCTTCTAAAACAGCTCCAACTGGTGCTTTGGCTTCAATATCTGTCCAAGGTCCAGGCAATGTATCTTTGATTGATAGTGATACACGTTCTTGTTCAGGATTGATTGATAAAACTTTTACGTTTACTTCATCCCCAACAGCCAATGCATCACTTGGTTTTGCTACGTGACTGTGTGAAATTTCTGAAACGTGAACAAGTCCGTCGATTCCGCCTAAGTCAACAAAGGCACCAAAGTCAGTCAAGCGTGCAACACGCCCTTCAATGACATCACCTTCATGAATAGCAGTTAACACTTCTTTTTTCTTTTCTTCTTTTTCAGATTCAACTACTGCTTTATGAGAAAGGATCAAGCGATTTTCTGATGGTTCGATTTCAATAATCTTGAAGCTCAACGTTTGACCTTTATAATCTGAAAAATCAGCTACAAAGTGATCTTCAACCATTGATGCAGGTACAAATCCACGTACGCCAACATCAACAACTAAGCCACCTTTAACTACGTTTGTTACTGGTGCTTCGATAATTTTACCAGCTTGGAAGTCTTTTTCGATGTCTTCCCAAACTTTTTTTGCATCTAAACGGCGTTTTGATAATAAATAACTTCCGTTTTCTTTATCTTTACCAATTGTACTAATAACAACTAAGTCTAAAAGATCGCCTACATGAACAAGTTCATCAATGTCATCTACAGGTAATGTCGATAATTCTTTTGCTGGAACGACACCTTCAACGCCAGCACCTTCGATTCCAACAATTACTTGTTTGTCTTCAATAGCTAAAACTTCACCTTTAACTACATCGCCAACACTAACTTCTTGAACGCTCTTCATTGCATCTTCCATTGACTGATTGCTATCTGCTTGATTTTGATCAAATTCTGTCATAACACTTGTCCTCCTAACCAACATTATGCCGTAAATACGGTACTAATTTAAGTTTAATTGATTCTTAAAAAAAAATAAAGCGATTTCGCCCGGTTTATTTGAAAATTATTGACTTTCCGCTAATTTCATCGTTTTTTGTCAATTAATACTTACAGTTGGTAGCCTTTTTCAGAAACAACATTTTTAATCATTGCTACCACTTCTAAAATAGATTTTCCAGTTGTATCAATTTGGACGGCATCTTCTGCTTGTTTCAACGGAGAAATTTCACGCGTTGAATCATAATGATCACGCTCTTGGATTTCTTTTGTTAGTGTTTCTAAGTCAGTTGGGATTCCTTTTTCTTGGTTTTCTTTATAACGGCGTTGTGCTCGTTCAGAAACACTCGCTACTAAAAAGATTTTGACCTCTGCATGTGGTAGTACGGCTGTCCCAATATCACGTCCGTCCATTACTACGCCACCGTTCTCACCAATTTGTTGTTGAATAGCAACCAGCTCTTCTCGAACTTTTCCATGCGCAGAAACCTCCGAAACAGCTTTCGTTACATCTGGTTGTCGAATTTCAGCTGTTACATCTTGTCCTGAAATAAACACATGTTGACCATCTGCTTGTTGTTGGAAAGAAATCGGATTTTCTTTAATCAAAGTAACTAATCCTGCTTCGTCAGCAAACGAAATTTGATGCTTGATTGCCAAATAAGTCACTGCTCGGTACATGGCTCCTGTATCTGTGTAAATATATTGAAAATCTTTTGCTAAAATTTTTGCTACAGTACTTTTGCCCGAAGAAGCCGGACCATCAATTGCAATACTAATCTTTGTCATAAAAACGCTCCTCAAAAAAAAGCCGCAAAATGCGGCTCACATTATTTCACTCGTAATTCTTGTCCAGGATATAACATATAATTATTTGGATCCATTCCATTTAATTGGAATAGTTGATCAATGGTGATTCCAGCACGCTCAGCTACTTGTTTTGGTCCTTCACCTGCTTGAACAACTGTCGTTGAACCAGCTACCACTTCTGTTGATGAAGAAGGCGTTGTTTCTGCTTCTTGTGCTACTGTTTCACTTGAAGCTGGTGGTGTAACTGGTGCAACTGAACTTGAAGTTTCAGGCTCAGTGATACTTGATTCTACTGTTTCAGAGCTTTGAACTGTTTCAGTAGTTGAAGAAACAGTTGTTGACTCTTCTTTTGAACTCATAGTTGAACTTTCAACGATTGATGAAGTTGTCGATGTTGAAGACGAACTTGCTGCATTATTACTTGAACCATTTCTAATCCAGAAGTAAGCACCTGCTGGGATTGCGATACAAAGTACTAATAAAAACAAAAAGAGTGACAAGAAAACAGTGTTTCCTTTCTTTTGCTGTCTTTGAGAGCTTCTTGAAGAATTTTCATCTTCTGTGTCATAAATTGGTTGCTCCCATGGTTCTTGTGTTTCGTTATTTTCTGATGATTGATGTCTATCTTTTCTGCTCACCTTTGCTACCTCCTAATTTCTTTCGTGAGTATTATACCATAGGAAAATGGGCCATGCCTAAAAAAATTACCCCTCCACGTTTTTTTTAAATAAATTTAGTAAAATCTCTTCCCAGTTATTCTCAAAATTACTTGTTCCTACTTTTGTTTCTGCAAAAAGGAGCCATGATGCTTCATCAATGTCACAACAATTTTGTGGTTTTTCTGTCAATTTTTCGCCAAAATAGTTCAAAATAAATTCTCTGCGACAAGTCGTTGCATGAATATAACGTAACATTTGATATAAACGAAACTGCTTCTCTTTTTCTTGAATCTTTAATTTTTCCATCCATTGATCTGGCTGATTTGTTTTTTTGACAATTTCTAGCCATTTTTGCTGAAGTTCGTCAAAGGGTTGTTCGATCTCTTGCTCATGTGCTAAATAAATTTCAAAACCTTGACGCTGCTCTTTCGCTAATTGATTAAAAAAATGATGAATCACTTCATCTCCTGTTTGATACAATAAAATTGCTGTACTTGGCTTCTGATCGCGGCCAGCACGTCCAATTTCTTGTACATAATTTTCCAGACTATCTGGTAAATCATAATGGATAATATAACGAATATCCGCTTTGTCTATCCCCATACCAAATGCGTTTGTTGCAATTAAAAATTGCAATTGATTTTGGGAAAATTGTTGCTGTAACTGGCGTCTTTGGCTTGCATCTAGACCACCGTGATAGTAGCCAATTGAAAAGCGACCACGCAATTCTGCATACAAACGCTCCACTTCTTTTTTAGTTGCACAGTAAATAATGGTTGCGCCATTGATTTCTTTCATAATGGCTTCTAGCTCAGCTGCCTTTTGAGTTGTTTCCCTTACAAATAGAGCGATATTTTCTCTGTTCACAGAATGCTTAACGATTTTGGGTTTGTTAGTAAATAACACAGTTTCAATATCTTGTTGAACTGCGCTTGTTGCTGTAGCTGTAAGTGCCAAAGTCACTGGAATCGCTAATTGTGTTCTTATTTCGCCCAAACGTTGATATTCTGGGCGAAAATCAACCCCCCATTGTGAAACACAATGTGCTTCATCAACCACAAAAAGACCGATTTTTTGTCTTTTTAATTGTGTTAATATTTCTGATTGCACTAACATTTCCGGGCTTAAAAATAAAAATTTGTATTGAGATAAATGCTCCATAACGTATTTCCGTTCTGAAAAAGTCAGTAAACTATTAAATGCTACAACTCTTTTTTCTCCCATTTTTTGCAACTGCATAACCTGATCTTCCATTAGCGATAGCAAGGGTGAAACCACAATGACCAAACCTTCCGATAGATAGCCAGTTAACTGGTAACATAAACTTTTCCCATTTCCAGTTGGCAAGACAGCTAGTACGTCGTCTTTATCCAGCAATGTTTGAATAATTTCTTCTTGGCCTGGACGAAAAGTTGAAAAGCCAAAATAACGTTTTAACTCAGCTGATAAGTTCATCTTTTTGGCCTCCTTTTAATGCTCGTATTTGATAAAAACGAAATTCACCATAATCAAGTGTACCTGTTTCATTTAACTCTTGGTAACGCCAAGTTTGAACAGGAGCTGTTTGACTAGCTAATAATTGGTTCGTCTCTTTTGAAATCAACTGATCAAACGGAAAGTCGTCTAAGAACAAGGCCCATTCAACTAGATGATCCGTGATTGTCCCCTTTTTCAAATGACGACCTGCCATAATTTCAGTAAGTGAATATCCTTCAAGAAAAAGTTGCCGTGTAACCAGCATACTTTGATTGTAATTTTGTGCCACAACAGGTAAAAGCAACTGAGCCAATAAGAAATCCGGAAACTGTTTCAATTGGCTCAAAAAAGCGTGAACAGCTTGCGCCTGTTGTAAATAAATTGTCGTTTCATCCTCGTTCGTCTCAATTAGCTGATAAGGCAGTAAACCGATTTGTTCAAAACCAGAAAACTGATTGGCTAATAAATTGGCCTGCTCTGTCGTTAGTTTGCTTAAACAAGCCGATAGCTCGTGATAAAAAGTATCAGCTAGCTGTTCTTTTGAACAATCACTATGGGCTAGCCAAGATTTGATTCTAGTTGTATAAAATGGGCTAGTCTCTGCAGGTAAGTAATCTGACTGACTTGCAGCTAAATATGAAACAACTTGAATTGCGAATTTTGTCAGTCGCCACACCTCTTCCCAGTTTCTACCGTAGAGGTCAAAACGTAATTCAGGATATAAGACACTCAATTTCTCTTGGCGTTCTCTCCCTCTTGCTGTCAAGAAAACTTCATTTTCTTCAATTTGAATCAAGCCTGATGTTTCTAACTCAGTTAATCGTTGCTGGTAGGTTTCCTGAGTTAGTTCTGGTAAACTACTGTGAGCTGGCAACAATTCATTCAAGAAACCAAAAATCAATACTGAAGTTGTTTTTTTACCTGTCAGTAATTGATAAAAAGAACTGACTCGCAACTTGTTTCTTGTAGGAAATAAAGATAGAATAAATGAAAGCATAGCAATTCTCCTTAAGTTAGGATGGTTAAAAATGTCACTATTATGTAAACTTGTACCCGAACGTTGTATTGCTTGCGGTCTTTGTCAAATTGAGGCTCCTGATATTTTTGATTACGATGAAGAAGGAATCGTGCTTTTTGCACAAGAACCAGAAGCACATCAACAATTTGTCACTGAAGCAGAAACTGAGTATGTAAAGAAAGCCTATCAGAAGTGTCCCGTTCGAGCAATACTATTGGAGGAACAAAACTAATTTGTCATTACTTCGGCAATTCAATTATGAGTTTCATAAGAAGAGTTGTCTATAAAATAGGATGAGCAACGCTTCTGCTCAAAAACAAACGTGAGTCCAATCAGAAACCGTCTGAAAAAATTAGCTCAATCGCTACTTTTTCAAGCTGTTTCGCTAGACTCACGTTTTTTACTTACTAGTGGTGAAAGGGATTACCAACCATTTTGCTTCAACCAATTTTCAATCGTATTTACAAGAGCGATTTGCTGGTCTTCGTTCGTAATTTCTGCTTCTCCATCTTTTTTCTGTTCACCATATGCACCAAATCCACTGTGGTTTCCACCATTAATCACCACATACTTTGTTTGCGCAGGTAAGTATTGTTTGGCCTCTTCATATGCTTCGTGATTTAATACTTGATCTTTTGATGCCGTAATTGAAAGTACCGGAATTTTCGACTGAGATAGTTCTCCTTTTTTGTCAGGATAACTTGCTAAGAAAAAAATGCCTTTATTCTTATCTGTTACATTTTGAGAAACATACCGACTACTCATTACCCCGCCAAGTGAATGTCCGCCAAAAACAAAGGTGCGATCAGGAAAATCCTCAATCACTTTTTCTGCACGATTTTTATCTAGTATCGCCAGATTGAGTGGCATTTTAACAATTGCCACATCGTAGCCAGTTTCAGAAAGTTTATTTGCCCAAACGCTGTAACTTTCTGGCTCAACTAAAGCACCTGGATAAAAAATAATGATTGGATGTTGTTGTGCCAGTTTCTTTTTTGGACTTTTAAAAAAAAGATACTCCTTATTATCAATCGCTTTTTTACTGGTTGTTAATGCGGTTTGGCTTGGTTCATAAGTATTTTCTTTTAAATAATAATAGCTTCCAACACTAATCAAACCTAAAATAACCAATAAGCCTAAAAATATTTTTCCTAATTTTTTCAAGCAACCACCCTCCTTCAATCATCTTTTAATTTATTATACGTGTATTTCAAAAAAATGACGAAAGAAATTTCTTAATTGCTTCAAAAAAAGAGATGTGACAGCATCGTCACACCTCTTTGATTAAACATTGTACAAAAAATTTTCTCTCATAGAATTAAGATGTTTCTATAAGATTACTCACAAGCTACTTATTTTGCACACAAGCGATAAACAGCTTCAGCATAAATTTCCATTGCTTTATACATGCTGCTTAATTCCCAACGTTCGTTGGCTTGGTGCATGAAATCTGGTGTATCAGGGAACATTGCTCCAAATGCCACACATTGATTCATTGTACGAGCAAAAGTTGCACCACCTGAAACAAATGGTTCAGTCATGTCGCCAGTGATGTCACGATAAGTTTGCAAAAGATTTTTTACTAGTTCACTATCTAGTGGCACGTATAATGAATCTAAGAAATCAAAATCTTCATAAGTTAGTTCATATTTTTTAGCTGTTTCTGTTAGTTTTGCTACTAAATCATCTTTTTTAAATGTTACTGGAATACGCATGTCTACACCAATTTTTGTTTGTTCTGGTGTAATTTCTAAACTAGCAAAGTTCATTGTTAATTCGCCAGATTGTTCATCTTTCGTCTTTCCAACAACATTTTCACCCGTTGCGTTTTCTTTCACTAATTTACCTAAGAAATCAATTGGTGCAAAATCAAAGACTTCAGCTAAAACCATAGACAAACGTGAAATAGCATTTACGCCTTCTGGTGCATCCTTCGCATGAATGCTTTTTCCAAGAACAATAATTGAGTCACCATGATCCTCAAAATCAAAACTAAGTTTGTTCAATGCTTCTTTCACTTCTTCTAATTTTTCACCAGCGTATGGTGCAGCATCAGGAACGACGTTTAATGCGCCACCTGCTTTCACAGAAAAATCAGATGTACCAGGACCTGTCAAATAGGCTTGTAGTAATCCTTTTTCAGCATAAATCAATGGGAATTCAGCATCTGGTGCAAAACCTTGTGTGATTCCTTCTTCTTTTTCATTGTATTTATCTAAGCAGCGCCATAAGTTTTCTTCATCTGTCCCAAAAATAAAGCGAATCCGTGTATTAAATTCAATCCCAGCATCCATCAATGATTTAACAGCATACATTGCCGCAATTGATGGTCCTTTATCATCTTGTGATCCACGTCCAATCAACCAGCCATCTTTTACAGTTGGATCAAACGGTTTTGTATCCCAATTTTTTTCATCCCCAGCAGGAACAACGTCCATGTGACACAAAATACCAAATAATTTATCACCAGAACCAACTTCTGAATAACCATAATAGCCGTCTGGGTCTTTAAATGTGCGGAAGCCTAATTTTTCACTGATTGCTAAAACCTTATCTAATGCTTCAACAACTTTTGTTCCGAAAGGATGGCCTTTCCCAGTATCCTCTTCGTCTAATACAGAAGGGATTCTGATTAGTTCATTAAGTGATTGTAACGCTTGTTCATGATGTTCTTTTGTAACAAATTGTTTCATTCCACTTACCTCCTAATAAGATAAAAGACCCGATAGTTTGCCTACCGAGTCTTCTTAAAGCCAACTCAGTTAGCTTTGTTTACTTTATTATTTAATGATAGATGTTTCTAACTGTTTTGTCTAGGCAAAACTAAATCATTGCCGCAACACCGAGAATCACACAGATAGCTACAAATAAAATAGCAATCAGTTTACCTGTGAATTTCCACCAAACAGAGATGTCAAAACGAGCAATCGCAACAGCCCCCATAACAATAGCAGAAGTTGGTGTAATCAAGTTAACCAATCCAGAAGCAGATTGATAAGCAGTGATAACTAAGTCTTTACCTACACCAGCAAATTCACCCATTGGTCCCATAATTCCCATTGTAGCCGCAGCTAAACCTGATGTTGATGGAATCAAGAATGACATTGGGATATAGAAGATGAACGTAATAATGATGAACACGCTTGAAGATAATGTGCTCAATCCTTGTTCTCCCCAGTGTAAAATAGTATCAGTAATCAAACCATTGTTCATAACAACTTGGATACCACGAGCAACAGCAACAACGATTGCTACGCCGATCAAGTCTGATGCACCAGCTAGGAATTCTGAAATAAATTCAGATTCTTTCATGCCGTATGTGAATGCAACAACGATTGACATAACTAGGAATAACATAGTGATTTCTGGGAAGTACCAGTCACCAAGTGGTAACATGTCAATCCCTAATACTGTACCAATTACAGGAAGTCCTGTTAACCAGTTTGTTAATGATTCAAAAATAGTAAAGTTTTCATTCAATGTTGTCCAAGGAATCAAACTGATGATCATGATACCAAACGTAATAAAGAATAAAATATTAACAGATTTTTGTTTGCTTGTAATTGTTTCTTGACGACCAATCGATTCGATATCGAAATGTTTCATGTCTTCTTGTCGTTGGCTATAAACCAAAGACTTGGTAGGATCTTTTTCGATTTTTGAAGCATAACGATAAACATAAACGATTGAAATACCTAATAAAATCACAAACATCAAGAAACGTAAGCCAATTCCTTCACCCATTGAGATACCAACAGCTTGAGAAGCTACCCCTGTGGCAAACGGATTAACAGTTGATGCCAAACAGCCTACTTGCGAACCAACTAAAACGATTGCAACAGCTACTACAGTATCAAAACCAACCGCCATCATAACTGGAATTAGTAATGCATAAAAAGGAATTGTTTCTTCGGCCATTCCGTAAGTTGAACCACCTAAAGCGAATAAAATCATTAACACAGGAATCAACATTTTTTCTTTGCCTTTAAATTTCTTAACGACAGAAGCGATTCCGGCATCTAATGCACCCGTTTTATTGATAATTCCTAAAAATCCACCCACAATCAAGATAAAGAACGAAATCGGAATAGCAGCTGGTGTCGCACTTGTTAGCTCACCTGCTTCAACCCCCAACATCCCATTGATTGGTGCCATGAAAATATCCCAAAGACCTTGTGGATTTTGTTTTACTCGTTGATAAGATCCAGCAATGATGTTGCCTGCATCATCTACACTATAGTGACCAGCCGGAATAAACCAAGTAAGGACAGCGATAATTGCAATGATAATGAATAAGACCGTATACGCTGACGGCATCTGAAATTTTTTCTTTTTTTGTTCCATTTTCTTCTTCCTTTCCCTTTTTCATTTTTTAGAATCAAGTAACATTGGTTCTATCGTTATTTTATCAAAAAGAGTGGCAGAACAAAAATAATATCTCAAATAAATGATACTTTTTGTTCATAAAACCATTTATAATGACGAATCATTGCCTCCTTTCAGCTAAGATACTTCTTTCAAAGTAATTGTAGCCTGTCTTTTTGTTTTTCAAACAAACCTATTCGTCATTTAAAAAGAGAAGAATTTCACATTCGTTCATTACAAATTCATGTTTATGCATAAAAAAATAAAATACTCAATAACAACTAATAAAACGTTTACATTTACGGTTTTATTGCATTTTTTTTCAAAAAAAAAGGACCAAAAAATTACTGGTCCTTTTGAATATACATTTTAAATCGTATGTCTTTGTTCTAAGGCATGCTGTTTACGACTTAGCCAAGGTAATAACTTAGCATGTAAAACTAAGAAAGCAGCACTAACGATAAATCCTTTGATTAAGTTAAACGGAACAATTCCAATCAATACATAATTAACCAACGGCATACCTAGCATTTGATTAGCATTCAATCCAAAAAACATAAGATATAATGGTGTAATAACAAAATAGTTTGCGATACTCATGAAAATTGTCATTGCTAAAGTTCCTGTGACAACACCTAAAATTTTGTTTCTATTCGCATGTTTTTTATTTTGTTTGAAGAAGTAGAAAATTGGTAACGTAAAAATTGTCGTTGCCAAAAAACTTGCAACATCACCAACTAAATTGTCTGGTGAAAATCCTGTTGTCACCAAATGTAAAAGTGAGCGTAAGAAAGCTGTTGCGACACCAGCTACCGGCCCGAATAAAAACATACTGATCAAGACAGGTATATCACTAAAATCAATTTTTAAAAAACTAAATGCTGGCATAATTGGAAAAGCAATAAATTGTAAAACCAATCCGATTGCAGCAAACATCGCTACCATGACCATTTTTTGTACCCGTGTGTTCTTCATTTGAAATCCTCCTGTTAGGACTCCTCTTCAGCGAACTATCCAACTAATTTTTCAAACAAAAAAACTCTACTTTCACAGGGAAAATAGAGTTAGAGTTATCTGATAAATGATTAGTCAAATAAGCTCTATCTTCTTTATCCAGACTTTACTGTCGGTATCGGAATTTCACCGATTCAGCTATTTCTTAGAGAAATAGGTCGTGGACTGTAACCACCGGTCGGGAATTGCACCCTGCCCCTGAAGACGAACCTTTTATATTATTTTGTTTACACTTACATTATACATAGCCTTGAAAAAAAAGCAACAATTAGTTCTTACAAAAAGTAAGCTTTCATTTTGAATGATTTAATAATGTACTGATTTCTTTTTTGTTTAACTCACGATACTCTCCTGGACGTAGCCCTTGAAGAGTCAGATCACCATATTTTTCTCGTTTCAGTTTTTGTACGGGTAAGCCAACTGCCTGTAGCATGTTTTTCACTTGGTGATTACGTCCTTCATGGATTGTTAACTCAACAATACTGTGATTCGTTTTAGGATCAACTGACAAGATTTGAACTTTAGCAGGTGCCGTTCTTCGTCCTTCTAGTTTAATTCCTTTCGTTAAAGGAGATAGCACCGATTTTGTAGCGATCCCTTTTACTTTTGCAACATAGACTTTATCTACCTCATGCTTTGGATGCGTCAAACGTTGCGCAAATTCACCATCATTTGTTAATAGTAAAATACCAGATGTATCATAATCAAGGCGTCCTACAGGATAAATTCGTTCTTTTACCATCGGCAACAAGTCAGTAACCACTTTTCGGTTTTTATCATCTGATACTGCAGAAATGACCCCTTTTGGCTTATAAAGTAAATAGTAACCATATTCTTCTTGATAAATTGGCACTTCGTCTACTTCAACAACATCGTGTTTTCCAACTTTTACACCTAATTCTCGCACAACTGTGCCGTTGACTTTTACCCGACCAGCCAAAATAAATTCTTCTGCTTTTCTTCGAGAAGTAATTCCCGCATGCGCGATTACTTTTTGCAATCTTTCCATTACATTTTTTCTCCTTCGCTCACTCCATCAAAAAATAAATCCAATGATTCATCATCTTTTAACGCGTTTTCTAATTCTTGTGTATCTGGCAACTCAGTTAAATCTTTTAATCCAAAATAATCAAGGAAATAGCCAGTTGTTCCATACAAAATGGGACGACCAGGACCTTCCACCCGCCCTTTTTCTTCAATTAACTTATGAGCAACCAATCGCTGAACGGGACCAGAAGCTTGGACACCTCTGATTTGTTCGATTTCTGTACGTGTAATTGGTTGTTTGTAAGCAATGATTGCTAACGTTTCAACTGCTGCTTGTGATAACGTATTTGATGATCCTTGCGCATATTTTTTTAAGAGTGGCGCTAATTCTTTCTTAGTTGTTAAGACAAAATGGTCTTCTGTTTCAAAAATGTGTAACGCTGAATCAAGAGTTGCTTGGTATTTTTTTTCTAAGGCTAAAATCAATTCAGCTAATTCTTGTTTATCAACATTCAATAAATAGCTTAGTTCTTCACTACCGATTCCTGCTTCGCCGGCCACAAAAAGGATAGCTTCTAGTTCACTTAATTTTGTCATTCGTTGTATCTCCTACTACTGGATAAAGCATGATTGAATCATAATTTTCAGCCTGCTCAGCAAAAATCTGTCCATTTTTCATCAGTTCAAGTAACGCTATGAAGGTCGTCACGACTTCTGCTTTTGTTGGTGCTTCAAAAAATGATTCAAATGTACAGCCCGCTTGACTGTTCACTAGCTTTTCCTTAATAAAACTCATACGTTCTTCGATTGTCGTGTCGTCTGGGGCAATCGTCTTTTCCACTTTTTGTGAAAATTGTTTGCGCTCCAAAATGGCTTGCATCGCCCGAAATAAATCGACTTTTTTTACTTGTCCACGTTTGAGAGGCAATTCTTTTTCTGCTAAGTCTTCTACCATCGTTGGCTCTTTTGAGTAATATAAACTACGTTCCTCAGCTTTTTCAACTAGTTTTTCTGCTGCATACTTGTACTTTCGATATTCTAAAAGTTGCGTAACCAATTCGTCTCGTGGATCTTCTTCCCACGTTAAATCATCTTCAATGGCGAGTTCCTGAACAGGCAATAATGTTTTACTTTTGATTGCCATCAATGTAGCTGCCATCACCAGGTATTCTCCCGCTAGCGCTAGCTCCATTGTTTTCATCGTATGAATATAGTTCATGTATTGCTCAGTAATTGTCGCAATTGGAATGTCATAAATATCAATTTCCATTTGCTGAATCAAATGAAGCAATAAATCCAGTGGTCCTTCAAAAATATCTAGTTTAATATTGATTTCAGTCAAATGATTCACTCTTTCTTCATTATGCTTCATTGCCATTTAGACAAGTAAGGTTTCGTAACCTCAGTTGCTAAAAAAGTCACTTCTGGATATTTTTCTTGAAGCTCATTTAGCATCAAGAATCCCATGTTTTCTCCTCGATAAGAAGGGTTCAACGAAATATCATGAATGACTAATTGATTCTTGTCGATCCATTCAATACCGATAATTCCTTGAATATTTGTCGAGTCTTCTGGTGTGAAGAAAAACAGTTCATAATCATTTTCTGCCTCATAAACATCGATTTCTTTTAACAAATCGGTTTGATCCGTCAATTTTTTATGAAAGCTTAATAAGCCCATTGCAATTTTTCGGTTCTCTTTTCGGTAATGTGTTAACATTGTTTCACCTTCCTCTGATTAAGCCCTTGGAAAATGCTGCTTGTAAACATCTGTCATTCTTTTCTTAGTGATATGTGTATAGATTTGTGTTGTTGAGATGTCTGCATGTCCCAATAGTTCTTGCACCGTCCGTAAGTCTGCTCCGTTTTCCAATAAATGTGTAGCGAAACTGTGACGTAAAGTATGTGGCGTAACGTCTTTACGAATACCTGCTTGTTGTACTAATTGTTTTAAATTTTTCCAGATTCCTTGTCGAGAGAGTCCTTTTCCATGATTGTTTACAAATACATGTAGTTCGGAAGTATCCTTTACTAACAGAGGGCGCGCTTCATCCAAATAACGTTCTAACCATTGAATTGCATAGTCTCCTAAAGGAATGATTCGTTCTTTATCTCCCTTACCAATTGTTTGTAATAAGCCGAGAGAAAGATGAAGATCACCTAATTTTAGACTGATTAATTCACTGACCCGCATGCCCGTTGCATACATGACTTCCAAAATTGCTCGGTCGCGAATCCCTAATGTTTTGGATGTATCTGGTGTTTCAATCAATGTTTCGACTTCTTTAAGTGTCAACGTACTTGGTAATTTTTGTGCCTTCTTTGGTGTATCAATATGCTGCATAGGATCATGGTCTGTATAGCGTTCTTGTCGCAAAAACTGATGAAATCTTCTCAAGCTAGAAATCATTCGGGTAATTGTCGCAGTCGCCTTTTGTTCTTCATGTAGTTTTTCTAAATACTGAATAACTAGATAACGATCGACCATTTGCCAAGAAGTAATCTTCTTTTCTTCCATAAAATGCAAATATTGTTCCAAATCACGTTCATAACTTTTACGCGTATTGGCCGAGAGTCCACGTTCAATATTCAAATAATGAAGGTACTCACTTAGTTCTTCTTTCATACTATAACCCACCTCATGCTTTCTCTATCATATCAGATACACCCTTATTTCGATAGTCCATTTACGTTATCTGCACAAAGAAAAAGCCGTCTTTTAACAGACGGGCTACTTTTTCTTTTCGTTTTCTTGACAGTCGTGACAAATTCCATGAAAGGTCAAACGATGATCTTTCACTAAAAAATGATATCTTTTTTCAACAACTTGTTCGACTTCTCCCAAAAGATCTTCTTCAACTTCTTCGATAGCACCACAATTAAGACATAACAAGTGATGATGAAAATGTTTCGCACCCTCTTTTCGTAAATCGTAGCGTGCTAATCCGTCATTGAAGCTCACTTTATCGACAATTTTTAAATCAGTTAGAATTTCTAATGTTCGGTAAACCGTTGCAAGACCAATTTCTGGACTTTTTTTCTTAACTAAAAAGAAAATCTCTTCAGCAGACAGATGCTCTTTTTCATTTTCTAAAAGTACGAGCAGTGTCGCCTCTCGCTGCGGAGTTAACTTAAAACCCGATTCATGTAATTGTTGTTTCGTTTTTTTCATTGCCAATATAGCATTCATCCATTAATTCAACTCCAACAATTTATAATAATTACAAATAAACAAATGATAATACTCAGTTAAATTATAATAATTATAAGCTAGTTAAGAAAAACATGCAAGATATTCTCAATTAGATTTTTCAATTAATTTTGTGACGCCATCTTCTTGTTTGATTAATCCTTGCTTCATCAGATTACCCATTGCACGTTTGAAGGCGCCTTTGCTGATTCCAAAAGTTTTCATGATATCTTCCGGATCTGATTTGTCGGTAAATGGTAATTGTTTTTCTGCTGAGCGCTCTAAAATTGTCAAAATCATTTGTGCATCATCACTGATGGCTTCATGCGCACGTGGTTTCAACGAAATATTCAAAACACCGTCTGGGCGAACGCCTACAACTCGGCCGCTCACGTGTTCGCCTAATCGTGGCTCTTGATAACGTTCGGAAGGATGAATAAACGCCACATAAAAATCATCGGTTAAGACATATGTTCCTGCTAATTTCAAACGGTACGTTGTTCCAGAAATATCTTTATTTTTTAACTCTTCATTCCCATGTTTACTCAATGACTTAAAGATTTTTTCATCTGCGAGTTCACCCCAAATGCGATCTTTTGCATCCACCTTCAAAGCAATCATCAATCGATCCCCTTTTTTAGGCCACAATTCTGTCATCGTGGGTAACTCGTCTAAAGAAACAACAAAGTCTTTATCTGGTAAGCCAATATCAACAAAAGCACCTAGATCTCTTCTAGTTGCTGTTACGGTTCCAAAGGCATAATGACCAATGCGACTTTTAGGAATCAATGTTGTTAAACGATTTTCGTGTTTTTGATTTTGATAACCAAATCCTTCGACCGCTTCACCAATTTGATGCTCTCCTTCTGATTTGCTTAATCCAAAAGTTTGCCCGTTTTTTTGGACAAAATAATTTTTTTCATTTTCATCAATAATAATTCCTGTAAATATGTTTGCTAATAAATTATTCATTTCGATCTCCTTTTAATTGAAAGGCTTTGATTTCCCGTCACTTTTCTCTGCTATCATAACATACAGCTTTCACCAAGAACAATGTTCGAAGCAGTACTCCATAAAAAAAACTTAGGCGAATCATTCATCCTGATTCGCCTAAGCCAGTCATCTGTTAGATTAGTAAGTTTTTTAATTACTTCCATTCCCGCCAAACCAACCTGTTTTACAGTTGATTGTTACGATATAAAATGGTAAGGCACTTTCCCCAATACCACTCATTAGAGATGATTTGGTTGAAGTCGCATAAAGATTATAATAGCCCTCACCATTTTTAATTTGCGCTTTTTCTAACTTATAGCCGCCTTCGACAATATAGCCTCGTTGAATACACGTAGCAATGACACTTTCTCTCACTCCAGATGCCCAGTTCCACGCTGTATTAGAACTATCTGCTACATCACTTGCATTCGTTCCCATGATTGGTTGATTTGCTGTTGAACCTGAACCTACAGTAGTCGTACCAGAAGCTGTACTTGCTTTCGCGGCTTCTTGAGCTGCTTTTTCTGCTTGGGCGGCTGCTTGAGCCGCAGCGGCTTGCTCTTCTTTTGCCTTTTGTTCTGCTTCTTGTTTTGCTTTTTCTTCCGCAGCTTTTTTCTCAGCCGCTTGTTTTTCTTTCTCAACTAATTGCTGATCTACTTTTGTTAATTGTTGTTTGAACGGCTCGGCAAGTTCTTTGTTTACGATTTTATCAACCGCTTCTTTCGCTACTTTGTATTGATCCCGTGTAGCTGAATCAACAACTTTTTCATTTTGATACACAACTTTTATTTTTTCTTTAGCTGTTTCAATTTGCTCAAGTTGTTTTTTTGCCTCTTGTTGTGCTTTTTTAATAAGCGCTCCAAAAGCTGAATCATCTGTTTCAATTGCCTCGATTTTATCAGTATTTTTTAGTACTGGCTGTTCAACTAAATGATCATCTTCAATCACAGGTTCAGTAAACAAATCATTTACTTTTTTAATACTGATTATCTTTTCTTGAATGTCGTTGTATGTTTCATTTAATTTTTGATAATCTTTTGTAGAGTCAACTTCTTTTAACTCTTGCTTGATTTTTGGCAGGTCTTGATTCAAGTGGTCTGTACGAATGAACTCATTTGTATCATCAACATAAAAACTAGCTAGTTCTTGTTTCATTTCAGAAACTTGCTTTTCTTGTCTGGCTACCTCAGCAATTCGCTCGGCTTCGACTTTTTGCTGATTGTCATAGTATGCCCAACCACCAACACCTAATAAAATAACTGCAGCTAATAAAAGATAAGGTCCTTTTTTAGCTTTTTTTGGTTGTTCAGTTGGTTGTTTTGTTTCTGACATTGTCGGTTCTGATTCTTTTTGAAAAGCTGCTTTATCTGTAGCGGATGTTACAGTTGGTTTTTCAAGCTTTTCAGGCTTCACAGTTGTTTGCTCAACCGTTTCTTTCGTTGATTGTTTCACTGCATCGGCTTTTTTTTGAGAACTCATTTTCTCTTTTTTTACTTGAACTGGCACAGCTTTGTTTGCATTTTTTTTAGCAACTTTTAAGGATTCATCCTTTATGGATTGTTTCTTAGAAACAACTGTTGGTTCTTCAGCTGCTTTTTCTACTGTTTTTTTCGCTTCGTCAACTTTAGATTTCGGGTCTTCGACAACTTGCTCAACAGTTTTTTCTTTTGTTGCCAACTCTTCTGAATGTTCTATGTTTTTTTCTTTTTTGTCGTCACTCTTAGCAGAATCAGACACGATAGCTTCTGTGTCAGTACGGTTTTCTTCTTTGATATCTGCTACATCTTCTGCAATCTCAGGTGCCTGTTCAGCAGCAATCTTTTCGTGAATCATTTGCATTAATTCTTTTGATTGTTCTTCATCCACGTCTTCACGATGAGCCTGAATGTACGCTGCAAGAATTGACTGGTTATCTTCTTTTTCAACATTTTCTTTTAGCTGTGCAATGCGTTCTTGTTTTTCTTTTTCAACCGTTTCATCAATCGAAAGTTTTTGTTTCACTTTGGTTTCTTTTTGATTTTCTGGTTGGTTATCTTGATTTTTTTTCATAGGTTTGACAGCTTTCTCTTTCTTTTCTTCCAATTGTTCACCTGCAGTTTCTTTTACTGCTGTTTCTTCTGGGGTTTCAGACGTATCAAACAATTCCATAACTGATTCAAGTGGCAAATCTTTTAGCTCTGACCATTCGATTGGGTCATTTAACTCTGTATCTGGAAAATCTGGTTGATTATTTTCTTCAGGAATTTGTTCAAGAGATTGGTCTGTTGTTTCGACAACATCTCGTTCATTTTGAATGTGCTGATCATTTTCTTCAAGGCTAAAGCCGCAATCTGGACAAACTTTTTGGCCTTTAATCTTTTTTGATCCACATTTTGGACATTTTTTTTTCACTTAGTGATCGGCTCCTTTAACTAAGTTTAACGCTAACATTTAATCTATCACATTCTAGCCTATCAGCCAATAGTTTATCTTTACGATTTTCTAACAAATCAGTAAATCGAACGTTAAAAATAAGAGTTAAAAAAATTTTTTCACACAAAAACAAGTTTTAGAAAGCAAAGATTATGTGAAAAAAATTATCCATTTGAACAACTAAAAAAAGCTGACACAAAACGAATTAACGTTTTGTGCCAGCTTTTTAGTTTTTATTCCAAGAAATCTTTTAATTGTTTTGAACGTGATGGATGGCGTAATTTTCTTAGTGCTTTTGCTTCGATCTGACGAATACGTTCACGCGTTACACCGAAAACTTTCCCAACTTCTTCTAAAGTTCTTGTTCGACCGTCATCTAAACCGAAGCGTAAACGCAACACGTTTTCTTCACGGTCAGTCAATGTATCCAATACATCTTCCAATTGTTCTTTTAATAATTCATAAGCCGCATGTTCAGCAGGGCTTGTAGCTTCTTGATCTTCAATGAAATCACCAAGATGTGAATCATCTTCTTCACCAATTGGTGTTTCTAATGAAACAGGCTCTTGCGCAATTTTTAAGATTTCGCGTACTTTTTCTGTAGGTAGGTCCATTTCTGCCCCAATTTCTTCAGGTGTTGGTTCTCTACCTAAGTCTTGAAGTAGTTGACGTTGGATACGAATCAATTTATTAATTGTTTCAACCATATGAACTGGAATACGAATTGTACGTGCTTGGTCAGCAATCGCACGTGTGATTGCTTGACGAATCCACCAAGTCGCATAAGTTGAGAATTTGAATCCTTTACGGTAATCAAATTTTTCAACGGCTTTCATTAAGCCCATATTTCCTTCTTGGATCAAATCTAAGAACTGCATACCACGACCCACATAACGTTTTGCAATACTTACAACTAAACGCAAGTTTGCTTCAGCTAAACGTTGTTTTGCTTCTTGGTCGCCTTCTTCGATTTTCAAGGCAAGTGCTACTTCTTCTTCAGCTGTTAAAAGGGAAACTCGGCCGATTTCTTTTAAATACATACGAACTGGATCGTTGATTTTTACACCAGTTGGTGCAGATAAATCTTCTGTTTTTGCTTTTTCAGCTTTTTTCTCACCACTTTTTAAACTGTGAATTGATGGATCACCATTTTCATCGACAACACTGATTCCAGCATCCTCAACTTTTTGAATTAGTTTGTCCATTTCTTCAGCACTCAATGTAAATGGTGTAGCAAGTTGGTTTGATAGATCATCATAGACAACTTGTCTTTTAGGTTTGTGTTCTTTGATGAAAGCTGTCACTGCTGCTTCATACTTTTTCTTATCTGTTACATTTGCCATAAAAGAAGGCCCCCTTCAAGTAGCTATTTGGCTTGTTTTAACTGTCTCGTTAAATTAATGATCTCGATTGTCAATTCTAATTCTAACTGTTTATTACCTGTACGTCTGGCTTCTTGCTGCAATTGTTTTTTTTCGATTATTTTATCAGCTAAGCCAGATTTACTGATAACAGCCAGTAAATCTTGAATTTCTCGCGTAGAGCTTTCTTCAGCGACTCGCAAATAGGCAATCTCCACCACTAAACGCCTAATTTTTTCATCTTGCAAAAAGTTTAAAAAATCTGCAAGGTTAAACTCTTCATATTGTGATAGATACGCATCAAACAAAAAATAGATTTCTGCGTACTCATCGTGGATAAATTGAAACTCTTGTTCTTTCAGCAAATTCCGAACAGAAATTTCTTTAAACACCCGATACAACAACATTTGCTCCGCTTTTTCGACTTGCGTCAGAGGTTGCTTTTGTTGCGGTAACTCCTGCTTGACCATTGGTATATTCGGCTCAGCAGTCCGTTGCTGTTCTTGGCGGTTTGCTCGTTTCAATTCACGCAATTGTTTTTGAATCGTTTCACGACTAACTTGAAATTCACTTGTCAGTTGTGAAAGATACATATCTTGCTCAATTGGCGAGACAACTTTACTTAATTCAATCAACACTTCTTGAAGATAATCTAACTTATCTTTTTCATTATCCAAATTCTTATTTTGCTTTAGATAGCGTGTTTTGAATGTAAAGACTGTTTCACGACCATGTTGAATCAATTCCTGAAAGGATGCTTCACCATATTTTCGCAAATATTCGTCTGGATCTAGCTTTTCTGGTACAACTACAATTGATAACTGTAATCGACTATTTTCACGTAGAAGTTCGATTCCACGATTGGTAGCCTCAAATCCTGCTTGGTCACCATCATAACAAAGCACCAGGTCTTTCGTTAAGCGCTCCATTTGCTGGATTTGTTGAGCAGTTAAACTGGTTCCCATTGAAGCTAAACCATTTTTGATTCCGGCTTGCCAAGCTGCAATTACATCCATAAATCCTTCAAATAGTAATATTTCACCAGTTTTTCGGATCTCGCTTCTTGCTTTATCCAAGTTAAATAAAACTTGACGCTTATTAAATAGTTCTGTCTCTGGACTATTTAAATACTTGGGTTGATCTTTTTCTTGACCTTTTTCTGGTGCTAACCACCGACCAGAAAAGCCAATCGTTCGACCTTGCGGATTGTTGATTGGAAACATGATGCGCTGATAAAAGCGATCAGAAAAATGACCATCATCATGCTTGATAAACAATCCAGAATGTTCAAAAACATCACTTGATAATGATTCATTATTGAACACTTGAACTAAAAATGAACGTTCATTTGGTGCAAAACCAATCTTAAACGCTTCAATTAATTCCATTGTTAACCCACGATTCAGTAAATAATCAAGTGCAGGCTGTCCAGCTTTCGTGTGTAGTAACATGTGGTGATAGACCTCTACAGCTTTTTCATGTGCTGTAAGTAACTTGCCCGTAGCTGAATTTGTTTCATCAGTAGCATACGTTTGTTGTTTCCATTGATCTGCTAAGGGAATTTGTTCAAATTCTGCAACTTTTACCACTGATTCTGGAAAAGTTAATCCTTCAAGTTCTTGAAGAAAAGTAAAGACATTTCCACCTTTCCCGCAACCAAAACAATGAAAAATCTGTTTGTCTTCAGCTACAGAAAACGAAGGCGTCTTCTCTTCGTGAAAGGGACAAAGTCCTAGATAATTTTTTCCAGATTTCTTTAATTGAACGTATTGTCCAATCACCTCAACGATATTCGTTTGACTCCGAATATTTTCAATCACTTCCTGAGGAATTCGCTGAACCATTGTTTCCACCCCCTCATTTGTATACTCCATAAAAATCGAGTAAATCTATCAGGAGAATAACCGGTAAAAAATCGCACCAACCGAAATCAGCGCGATTTTAAAGGACACAATTATACATGTTTGATTGTATCATATTCCTGTTCTTTTTCAAGTATAACGTTTTAAGAAGTTAATGAATTGTTTAAGCAAACTTATTCAACAGTTTTTCTTGAATATTGGCACGCCAATAAGCTAGACGAAGAACAATATTTATTGCCATGAGCCCAACGAATAAGCCAAGTTGATTTCCCACACCTAAATTCACTTCTAAAATGCCATGGAAAAGCATCGCTGCCACATAAATTCCAACAACCGTCGTAACAGCTAAGAAAATTCGTAATGGGTTGAAAGGATAACAAGCTTTGATTACAGCTAAACAACTAATTCCAATCAATAAATAATACATTAATGTTGTCGTTTCACCATTCGACCAATCCAATCGTTGTCCCAATAGATAAACTGTCACAACATTTAAGACAACTAAAAGTGCATTTGGTAATGCATTGATAAGCGCTGTTGGCAAGTAGCGATAATTGACTTTTCGTTTATCTTGCTCAAAAGATAAGAAGAAAGATGGGTATCCTTCAATTGCTAAGTCAATCAATGTGATTTGAATGGGAATGAATGGGAACCCAATCGCAGTAATCGCACATAAGATAGACAAGATGAAAGAATAAATTGTTTTGATAAAGAAAATTCCTGAAACCTTCGTCACATTGTTAACCACTCGACGACCTTCAAACAAAACTTCTGGCAACGTCGTGAAGTCCGAATCCAGTAAAACTAAGTTGGCGATTTGACGAGTTGCGCCATCACCTTCTGCCATTGCAATACTACAATCAGCTTCACGAAGTGCTAACACATCATTTACACCATCACCTGTCATCGCAACTGTTTTACCACTTTCCTTTAGCTCATTGACTAAGATTTTCTTTTGTTGAGGGCTTACTCGACCAAAAACTGTATAGTCATGCGCAGCTTGTCGTACATCTTCTTCATTAATTAAATCAGAAAGATCAATATAGGCATCGTAATTCGGTAAACCTGCACGTCGCGCAATATTCGAAACGGTAAAAGGGTTGTCCCCAGAAATAACTTTTATATCCACGCCTTCTTCATGCAAGTAAGCTAATGTTTCTGGTGCATTTTTTCGAATAGGATCGTCAATTTCAAATAAAGCAATCGGATCAATACCGGTTGGTTTATCCTCTGATAATTTTTGATTAGGTGCAACACCTAGCATCAAGACACGATAGCCATTTGCTTGTGCGGACATTAGTCGATCTGGCAACTGATTTTCTGGAACTAATCGTTCTGGTGCCCCAACGTACACTACACCTAGTTCAGGAAATTCCATTGCGCCCCATTTTCGGTCAGAAGAGAACGCTAAGACTTCTTCTACTTGGTAACGATTGGAAACTGCAAAATAATTACGTAAAGCTTGCATCGTCACATTATTATCATTGCTTTCTGCTAAATAAGTACCAATAATTTCTGGAATTGCCTTTTCATAACGTACATCCAACGCCTCTACATGTTGGATACTCATTTTTCCTTCCGTAATGGTTCCCGTTTTATCTAAGCAAAGTGTATCGACATGGGCTAAGGTTTCAATTGCATACATGTCTTGAACAAGGATTCGTTTTTTTGCTAGCTTCGTAACTCCAGTTGTCAAAGCAATACTAATTAATAATACCAATCCCTTAGGTAACATTCCTAGTAACGCAGCGGCTGAAGCAACAACGGATAGTTTGATTGATGCATCTCTGATGAACAAGGCTTGTAGAAATAAAATAATTCCTAATGGAATAATGACAAAACTGGTAAATTTTGATACTTTTCTGATTGAGTCAACTAATTCAGACTGAATTTTCTTGTGCTTCTTAGCTTCGCTCGTCAAACGAACTGCATAGTTGTCTGCGCCAACGCGAATCACTTTTGCAAAGACTGAACCACTTGTTAAGAAACTTCCAGAAAGCAATTCTGCTCCAGCTTCCTTAATAATTAAATCTGATTCGCCCGTCAACAAAGCTTCATTTGCTTCTGCTCGACCACTCAACACTTCCAGGTCTGCAGGAATTTGCTCTCCCGCACCAATTTTTACTAAATCATCTAGTACAAGTTCTTTCGTCGAAATCGCTCGCTCTTTTCCATCTCGCACAACTGTTACTTCAGATTGAGAAACAATCGACAATTTGCGGACAAGATTTCTTGCATGAATTTCCTGGTAGATTCCGATAACGATATTCATGATAATGATTGCGATATAAGCCATGTTGGAATACGCACCAACTAATAGCAGGCAGACCCCAATTCCAAAGTTCAGGAAATTGAATAATGTCAGAATATTATCGCTGAAAATTTGTCTAGTTGTTTTTGAAGCATCTTCTTGATAGTCATTTTGCTGACCTAACGCCAGCTTTTGCCTAACTTCTTCCTGTGTTAGACCAATCATTTTTTTATTTTCCATTTTTCGCCAACTTTCAAAAATAATCACGTCTTTAAGTCTAGCGGTTTCCAGACTTAAAAACAACTTGTTTTTTAGGGTTCAAACAGATTCTCAACTAAAAAATTAAAGTCTGTCCCTCGAATCTGTCTAAATAAAATTCAGACAGATCGTGCGTTTATTTTTGCTTACTTAAACATTTCTTCATACGCTTGAATAATTTTTTCATTCATCGCAACAATATCCGCATAAAACATATTTCCACCATTATGGTAAAGGTACCCACCATTATATAAAACGGATTGGACTCGCCAATAACGATATTGTGTTTGCTCTTCATTTCCTAACAGTGGACTCAAAATTGTTTTAGAATATTTTTCAGCTAACTTAACTGTGTTTTCACCACCGTTTTCTTTTACATACGCAATATAATCCTTTCCAAAATTATACGCTTGAATCGCAGTCGCTAAATCACAACCTTGTTTTTTAGCTTCCGTTATCATTTCTGCCAGATAGCTTACACCTTGATTGATACTTTCTTGTGGGTTATCGATTACGTTAGCTTCCCCATGCGCACTTTCAGAACTCTGCATCAAATCTTTACCAGAACCTTTTGATTCCGTTAAAATGATTGCTTTGACTAAAGCTTCATAATTTTCCATTTGATATTTTTGCGTAGCTTCTGTTATTTCTGTTTGATAAGCTTCTACTTTTTTTACAGCTTGGTACGTCCGATTAGCAAAAAAGATTGCGCCTCCGACCAGCGCGAGCACTACTGTAAAAAAGAAAGCTTTCAGTATTGAAAATCTTTTTTTCTTCATCACACATCACCTAGTTATTTAGACATCTTTTTTTATCTTACTATTTCTTTTCAAGATTCGCCATTTCTTCCTTGTTTTCTGTAAATTACTTAATAAAAAATGAAATTTTCCAATAAAATTTGTCAACTTACAAAATTGATCGGTAAGTTTCAAGGAAAACAATTGTCTAAAAACAGAAAAAATCGTTATAATTTAAACAGTAGGTGATTATGTGGAAAAAGAAAAGAAATATGCAAAAATGACAGATGGCAGTCAAATCTATTATGAAAAAAGTGGTAGTGGATTCCCTCTTTTTTTGCTTCACGGTAATGGTGGTAATGGAAACTTTTTTTCACAACAAGTACCGCTTTTTGAACAACACTTCACAGTTTATTTAATTGATAGTCGTGGGCAAGGACACTCAACAAACGAATCAGCCAATTTGAGCTTCAACTTAATGGCGGAAGATCTAGCAACCATTTTAGCTTTGGAAAATATCCAACAAGTAGACATTTTAGGATTTAGTGATGGGGCAAATTTAGCTTTAGTTTTTGCAAGTTCCTATCCCAAAAATGTTCATCGCTTGATTTTAAACTCTGGAAACACCTTGGTTCAAGGTGTTCGTCTACTTCCATTGATTGGTAGCTATCTTCACTATGGCATTATTTGGATTACTTCCTTATTTTGGCCAAAGTTGCGAAAAAAATTAGCAGTGATTTCTTTACTGTTACATAATGTTGGTTTGACTGAAACACAATTAAGTAATATTACGTGTCCAACACTGATTTTAGTTGGGAAAAAAGATGTGATTAAGCTCCAACACTCCCTTTTCTTGGCGAAAACTTTACCTAACGCCTCCTTTGTATTAGTAAAAGGAAGTGGCCATCAATTAGCGCGTCAGGATCCACAACGATTCAATCAGGAAGTACTCAAATTTTTAGAAGAATAGTAGGTGATTTATGTGTTAAAAACAGCCCTTCAATGGTTTAAAAATCATTTAGGACTATTTAAAACAATTTTTTTGATTTCTGTTGTTGTTATTATTTTTGGAGAACTCTTATCAATTGGTAAAACTTTATCTGTCGATCAGCTTGCTCAAACTTTCTCCGACATCCCAATTTGGAAAACATTTTTGATGTTCATCATCGGGCTACTTTGTGTCGCACCAATGATTGGTTACGATATAATTTTAAATCGTTTATTGGGTCAAAAATTATCTTGGAGTTATTTACTCGAAACTAGTTGGTTAATCAATTCGATTAACAATGTCGCTGGTTTTGGTGGTTTTGTAAGTATCGGTCTTCGTTCAGAACTTTACGGACAAAAAAAGGATGGAAAAAAAGTCATGCAGGCCCTCTCAAAAATTTTCTTATTTTTGATGGCAGGACTTTCTATCTATAGTTTGTTGTCATTTTTGCTGGTACTTTTTACGCCTGTCACTCCCTTTATCAAACAATATTGGATTTGGTTAATTGGCGGCGGATTATATTTCCCGGTTGTCTTGTTAGTCACTACCTTAAAGAAAGAAGGCTACTTAGGTGGGTTGACTTGGAAGCTACGTGGGCAACTACTTCTTGTTTCTATTTTGGAATGGACAGGTGTATTGCTAAGTTTTCTTTCGGTCGGTTTTTTGATGGAGATTCCGATTGATTTATGGCAAACAATTCCTTTATTTATTGCAGCTTCTGTCATTGGGATTGTGTCAATGATTCCCGGTGAGATTGGAAGTTTCGATGTAATGATGATTCTTGGGTTATCAGCAATTGGAGTTCCTCGTGAAATTGTAGTAGTCTGGATCTTGCTCTTTCGGATTTTCTATTACTTTATTCCATTTTTATTAGGCATCGTCTTTTTCTTCAAAAATATTGGTGCCTCTTTCAATCAAAGATATTCTGGCATTCCTAGACAACTGGCAACAGAAATCGCGCACAAAATTGTTGTCGTTTTACTTTATTTTTCTGGAATCATGCTCGTATTATCTGCTACAATTCCACAAGCTTTTTCGGAGTTTCATTGGTTACATACTTTGAACCCGCTAAAATTCCATTTTATCATTCAATTTCCAAGCATTATTTTAGGTTTCTTACTATTGATTATGGGACGAGGAATCGCCGCGCGGGTCACTCGTGCCTATTTACCAACCATTATCATTGTAGGACTTGCTTTACTTTACGTTATTCTTGGTGATTTTACCTTAACTGGATCAATTTTCTTGACATTATTATTAGTAATCATCATCGCTTCAAAAAATGAACTTTTCCGAGAACAATTAGTTTATTCTTGGGAATGGTTAACTGTCGATGGCTTGTTGATTGGCACATTAACTATTTTATATCTGGTGATTGGCGTCTATAATCTGCCAACCTTTCCACATCGGAAGCATCATTTTATTTCATTCTTTTTATTCCCATCTGAAAAAATTTGGCTTTCTGGTTTCTTAGCCATTGTTACCGTTAGCTTGATCATGATTCTCTTTGTTCACTTTTTACAAGGGAAAAAGAAATTAGTCGGTGAAGCTTTTGATGAAGAAAAAGCAAAAGCTGTACTTGTTAATTATGGAGGGAATTCTGATAGCCAACTGATTTTCTTGAAAGATAAACGAATGTTTACTTACGAAGCAAATGGTGAACCAACTGTATTATTACAGTTTGCTTCTTATAATAATAAATGTGTTGTTATGGGTGATCCTTCTGGGAAAAAGGAAGACTTTCCAAAAGCAATTGAAGCATTTATTACAGAAGCAGATTGTCTTGGCTACTTACCTGTTTTTTATGAGTCAAGTGAAGAACTTGTAATGATTCTCCATGATGTGGGCTATGATTTTATCAAAATGGGAGAAGAAGCGTATGTTGAGTTACCTGAATTCACAACTTCAGGTAAAAAGATGAAGGGCACGCGAGCAGTCATTAATCGAATCGAACGTGAAGGCTTCACATTCGAAGTCCTTTCTCCACCGTTTTCAGTAGAACAAATGCAAACATTTAAACAAATCTCAGATAACTGGCTTGGCAGCCGTAAAGAAAAAGGATTCTCTCTAGGTTTTTTTGCTGAAGATTATCTCCAACGCGGCCCCATCGCCGTTGTCCGAAATTCCGAACAAGAAATAGTTGCCTTTGCTAACATTATGCCAACTTATACTGATAATAAAGTTGGAACAATTGATTTGATGCGCTATGATCCAAAAAAAGCGCCTTCTGGTAGTATGGATTTCTTATTCATCCACCTATTCAATCATATGAAAGAACAAGATATTCAATGGTTCAACTTAGGAATGGCTCCCCTTTCAAATGTAGGAACGTCGAGAAAAAGTTTTCTTCAAGAACGAATTGCTTACTTGGTTTATGAATTTGGCTCCCATTTTTATTCTTTCCACGGATTACGTGAATACAAAGAAAAATATGCAACACATTGGACACCTCGATATACGCTTTATTCCCGAGATAGTTGGATTGCGTATGTCATGATTGCATTACTGATTATCGATAATGCTCCTGTCGAAAAAAATGGAAAAATGAATCCTTTACAAAAAGGATTTAAAAAATGGTTTAAAAAATAGCAAAAAAAGGATTCCAGAAATCATTTCTGGAATCCTTTTTAATTGTAACAAATTGTTTTTCTCAAAGTTTTTATGCTTCAATTTCAGTAACGATACCTGAACCAACAGTACGTCCACCTTCACGAATTGAGAAAGTTGTACCATTTTCAATTGCGACTGGGTGAATCAATTCTACGTCGATTGTTACGTTATCGCCTGGCATAACCATTTCTGTACCTTCTGGCAATACGATTGTACCTGTTACGTCCGTTGTACGGAAGTAGAATTGTGGGCGGTAGTTATTAAAGAATGGTGTGTGGCGTCCGCCTTCTTCTTTTGTCAACACGTAAACTTCTGCTTTGAATTTTGTATGTGGTGTGATTGAACCTGGTTTAGCAATTACTTGTCCACGTTCGATATCTTCACGTTGAATCCCACGAAGTAACACACCTACGTTATCTCCTGCTTCACCGTAATCAAGTGTTTTACGGAACATTTCAACACCCGTAACAACTGCCTTTTGCGTTTCTGGTTTGATACCAACGATTTCAATTTCATCACCAACACGAACGGCACCGCGGTCAATACGACCTGATGCAACAGTACCACGACCAGTAATAGAGAAAACATCTTCCACTGGTAATAATAATGGTTTTTCAGTGTCGCGCTCTGGCGTTGGAATATATTCGTCAACTGTATCCATTAATTCCATGATTGCAGCTTCAGCATCTGGATCACCTTGCAAAGCTTTCAAAGCTGAGCCTTTGATTACAGGTGTATCATCACCTGGGAAACCATATTCACTTAATAGTTCACGAACTTCCATTTCAACTAAGTCAATTAATTCTTCATCATCAACTAAATCTGTTTTGTTTAAGAAAACGATTAGATATTTAACACCTACTTGGCGTGATAACAAAATGTGTTCACGAGTTTGAGGCATTGGGCCATCAGTAGCAGATACTACTAAGATTGCACCATCCATTTGAGCCGCACCGGTAATCATATTTTTTACGTAATCCGCATGTCCTGGTGCATCAATATGTGCATAGTGACGTTTTTCTGTTTCATACTCTACGTGCGCTGTATTGATTGTAATTCCACGTTCACGTTCTTCAGGAGCCGCATCGATACTTGCATAGTCTTGAGGATTTGCTAGGCCTTTTTTCCCTAATACTGTTGTGATTGCAGCAGTTAAAGTGGTTTTACCATGATCGACGTGTCCAATGGTACCAATGTTAACGTGTGGTTTACTTCTGTCATAATGTTCTTTTGCCATAATTTACAAACCTCCTAAATAATATAGATCACTGAATTTTTCAGCTCTCACGCTTTTATTATAGTCCTTTTTTTATAAAATAAAAACGAATATGTCCTCCTTACTTTTTGTAAGGTTGGAACTATGATTATTATACGTCAAAATTGGTCAAAGTCAACTAAGAACACTTTCGCTGAACTTCTCTCTTCTACGCTTACCTTTTGTATCCTTTTTATAAATAAAAATTAGTTTGAGCGGATTCAATAGACGAATCACAACTTTTCAGGAATAATAGAGAACAGAGGTGAAATAGATGAAAAAATTAATTGGACTAATTGCCCTACTAGCCGTCTTTCTCGGTGGCAGTCTGTTTGCTTATGATTATTTTTATGGTGGCGAAACTTACTACACTGAAATTACTACAAATGGGGAAAAGCATACTGAACTCTCTGATAACGGAGAATCTTATACCGCGTATACGTACAAACAAAATGCCTACAATAAAAATGGCGAAAAGAAACGAGTTACTTTGAACGAAATGCGGGAACGTCCTTTAAAATTAAATGCCTATTTAAAACTTAAGGTCAATCCACGTAAAGGCGTCATGAGTTGGGAAGAAGTCAAAGAAACTGATGTTCCAAAAGAGGCTTTAGAAAAAATGGAATAATCCTCTCATGTTCTCGAAACAAAAAGCAGTTCAGAAAAATTTATCTGAACTGCTTTTTTGTTTACCTTTTGTCTATTGTTTCTCGTTGATTGATCAAATTTTTATTACAATCGATTCAAGACTTCATCAACGTTTTTAATCATTACAGAAATTGTTCCATCTGGATTGTTCACAAATTCAATCAAATCTGGATTGCGATAGACATCTACTGGAACGATCAATTCAATTCCGTTAGATAATTTGAACTTTTGCTTGCCAAATTTTTTCTCTGAGATTTCTTGTACTTCTTTCACAGGAATTGCTTCTGGAACAAAGCCATGTTCCTGTACTTCCTCCTTAAAAGCCATCTTGGCAGAGATATTTTCCTTGAATACTTTTTCGGCAATCATTTCATGATCCAGACGACCTTTTTCCTCAATGGTATCGTAAACAGCTTCTTTCAGATCAGCAACCATATCAAATTCATCAGTCTCAAATTTCTTACCTATTTGTTTCGCCACTTTTTGAATTACTTTGACGTTTTGCTCTAACGAAGGTGCTGGTACACTTTCAATCACTTTTTCTGAGAAATACCACTCTTTTTTTCCAGAAAACTCATATTTTTTCTCTAAGAGTTCATACGATAGCTCTTTCAGGTTCACCGCAATTGCCTCATCTGCCTTTTGAGATTTAGAACCTAAGATTGCGCGGTTCAAGATTAATTTATTTTCAATCCCAGTTTCATCTGCGTCAACGAAATGGGTATACGATTCACGATAATTCACCTTTAATAGTGCCACATAAAGTTCTGTGTCTAGTTCATACAACACAACAAACACATCGGCACTTGGCGCCTCTTCACTTTCTTGATAGATTTCATACCAACGCGCCACGATTTCTTCACTGGCTACAATGAAATCTTCAGAAAAATGCTGGACGCTTTTAGCAAATTGGCTTTCTTCTGCTAAGTGACCTGTTTTGGTTTGTGCAGAAGAAATTTTTTGAATTTTTTTTTGTAAAAAATCACGAATGAAGTCCTTCGTTAAGTCTAATTCTTTTTGTGAAAAAACAGGTGAACCTGTTTCGCGATCAATAATATGCAAGATTGCCTTCTTTAAATAAATATCCATGAGCTCATTCCCTTCTTGTCTAGTTTACCGAAAAAACGAAAAAAAGCTAGCTTGGTCACAAACATTTTTGTTCAAGTTTTCTTTTTCCTTTTTCTCGTGATAAAAATCAAAGCATGATGCCTTACTTTTTGTAAAAAGTGCGCTAAACTATATAAAGGAAAAAAGAAATGGAGATGTGAACATGGAAAACTTAACAAGCACATATCGTTTAGCAAATGGTTATGAAATCCCAGTCGTTGGTTTTGGTACTTGGCAAACACCTGATGGCGATGTAGCAGTTGCCTCTGTAAAAGAAGCATTAGCGGCAGGTTACCGTCATATTGATACAGCACAAGGCTATAAAAATGAAGAAAGTGTTGGTCAAGCAATCAAAGAAAGTGGTATTCCTAGAAAAGAAATTTTCTTAACAACGAAATTGTGGAATACCAATCATAGCTATGATTTAGTAATGTCTTCTTTTGAAGAGTCTTTAGAAAAACTACAAACAGACTATCTTGATCTTTTTCTTATCCACTGGCCAAATCCAATTACTTTCCGTGAAAATTGGGAAGAAGCAAATGCTGAAACTTGGCGTGCTTTTGAAGAATTATATGAAGCAGGAAAAATCAAAGCAATTGGTGTAAGTAATTTCTTGCCTCATCATTTAGATACTTTAGCAAAAACAGCGAAAATCATGCCAATGGTGAATCAAATTTTCTTAGCACCAGGTGAACTACAACCTGAAGTAGTTGACTATGCTCGACAACATGACATGATTCTTGAAGCTTACAGTCCTTTAGGAACAGGAAAAATCTTTGATGTTCCTGAAATGCAAGCAATTGCTGAAGCACATGGAAAAACAATTGCACAAATCTCATTACGCTGGTCTTTACAACACGGCTTTTTACCTTTACCTAAATCGGTCACACCAAGTAGAATCAAAGAGAACACAGAGTTATTTGACTTCGAATTGACTGAAACAGAAATGGCACAAATCGATTCATTAGATGGTGTCGTAGGTAAAGCCAAAAATCCTGATACAGCTGAATTTTAATTTAGTAGGTGATTGTATGAATCCCATTCAAAGGTTAGAAGCGTTACCTGAAGAAATTCTTCGGACATTTCATCCAGATTTTATCTTTTTGATTGAACCCGATAAAATCCAACACTTTCCAGCCAGAAATATGTCACATAATCAAAAAATCCACGAAGTCAAAAAGCGCTTGGATCATTCGTTGATGGTGACTCACTGGAACGAGCATGAAATTATCTACTCGCCGGAACTAACCGTTTTTGCGTTACTACCAAAAGAGTAAAAACAGCTTGGACAATCTCTTTGTCCAAGCCGTTTTTTTGTAGCCATCTATCTTCTTCGTCATTCTTCTGAGCAGAACTTTTTTATTCGTTTTCCCCGCTTAATATTAAAAAAAACAAAAATTTTTGATAAAAATCAACAATTATTGGGTCATTATGCGTACTTACGCAAGTTTTTTCCTTTAAATCCTTTTCAATTGGCAAAATTTTTCTTATAATCGATAAGGTATGAGTGAAGGAGAGAAATCAAAAATATGAAGAAAAAACAAAAACAAAAATTATTAAATCAATTTCGTCCCTCTTTAGATGGAATTAGAAGTCAACTATTCAATTCATTAGAAGAAGAAAGTTTACGTCGTTACGGCTTACCTTTACAAGTAATGCTTGATCCAAAGAATCGTCAAATTTTAACAATTGGTTTGGCTGGAAATTCAAACGAATCAACTCGTATTAACGTACCAATTGATGAGAACTTTACGAGTGTGTTAAAACGCATTCGTTCTGGTGAACAAGATATCTTTGAACGTTTTCGTGATAACTTGTTGATTGAAATTGTTTCTTATTGGAACGATCAACGAATGAAAAACGATGAACCAACTGCAGAAGTTGTTTCAACTCCAGTCGCTCCTGTTGCTGAAGTGAAAGAAGAAAAAACAGAAAAATCAGTTGCAACTGAAGAAGTCAACGCAGAACCTGTCACTGAGGAAGCACCAGCAACAACTTCTAACTTAACCTTTGATCAGTTTGCAGCCGCTGTTGCAGAATATCCAAAATTCTATGTTGAAAAAACAGCAGATGCTGCAATCGTTTTTGAAAAAACAGCAGATGAGCCACGCCAATTAGCTGAAATCTCAATGACTTCTGAAAACGAGTTTACAGTTGAAAAAGCACTTGAAAGAAAGTATAAAGTGAAATTAACGCTTGTACCATTAATTGAGCAATTTGCGGCAATGCCAATTGTTAATCGCTAATAGCTAATAATAAAAAAGATGACATCCATGCGTATGGCCCTTCCGTTAGACAAAAAATCTAACGAAAGGACAGACATGGGTGTCATCTTTTCTTATCTGATTACATTTATCACAAATTTTTGATTTGTTTTTCCTGTATACGGGTAAGTAATCAACTCACCGGATTGATTATGAACACTGTTTTTTACATCTAGGTAAAGATTACTTGCACAATTTTTTAAGTAGTATACCTTGTTCTTGCCATGTTCTCCTGCTGGAATAAGTTGCCATAATCCCCTGTTACTGTCGCCCGCACGTTCAATCACAACATTATATCGTGATGTATTATAAGGGGTAGTTGCTTGTCTTAGTGCAAGGTGACCATAGTCATATGTATGTATGCGATAGGCTTTTGTATTTGAATCGTACCACATTTGCCATTTTTGGTTACTTCCGTTTTTATTTGGATAAATAATACCCAAATCGTTGGCTTGGTTCCAGTCGACAATTTTATTTGTATCCAGTAAAGTTTGGATTGTTACAATCGAGCTATCGTATACTCCATAGTTCTCTGGATTTTTTAAAAGCCGTTGATTTAAATCAATAACACTATTCACTAACTCACTGCTCGGATAATCAGCTATTACGATCCCTGCATGTTTCACTTGGTTATTACGAATATAATCTACAACGAATGGATTCATTTTTCCTGCAAAGCCTTTAATTTGATAAAAGAAATTTGATGCACTTAAATAATTAATATATTTAATATTATCTGTTCCTCCACTCTTTGTGGATTTTACCAATTGTTGCTCAATTGCCCAGCGTTTATCTTCAGGATTCACTGGCTCCCAATAATCTTGAATATCAAATTGACTTGGATAGGAGATTCCAACACTATTTCCCAAAAAATTGCGTAAAATGACGATTTTCCCTCTCGTTTCGCCTAAAGTTGGATTACTATTTCCGTAATAAAAAAATCTTTCCAACAACTATTTTTTAGGTATTTTTCATTTAAAACTTGATTGAATATCTGATCGTTTACTGAACTATTTTCTTGCTTCAGACGCATATAAACAACTTCACTTGGATTTTTTGTAAGAAAACTCGTTACTTGATTCAAAACATCGCCAAACATTTGATTCAAATAAAAACTACCATGATGCATCGCAAAAGAACCATTTGTTTCACACACACGCGCATCTAAAAAGCGGATTCCATTAGTCAATTGTCTCGTGATATCAATACTTTGTGTCTTCACATACCCCAGTCCCACAGTGTCTTTGATAGCATGTGTTGCTGAATCGTGTGTTCCTGGAATTGACAGCTCTGAAAGGCGTGTATTATCTTTAAGTTCATTCATCCAGTATCTATTTTTTGCTCGACCTTCCCAATAAAAATCACTCATCTCAGCATTTACCGTTATTGCTGGTACTATACATCCCAAAAAAATTATTCCTACGAACAACATCTGCCATACTTTCTTTCTCATAGATTCTCTCCTTCATATTTATTTTTGTTACTTTTTTATTTTATCATTTATACATTTAATTAAAAAAACGATAACTTAAGTAATGACAGTGTTCCAAAGAAAATAATATAATGTTATAAAAAATACAATCTATCTTATCTTAAGATATTAAAAAGCAAAAAAACTAAGACTATAAATTTGCCCCAGTTTTTGCCTATCTATCAAAAATAGTTTATTCAATTGATTTTATGTTGCTTGCTGAACATCAAGTAATATTTCTTTCGCAATTTCTTGGTTCATTTTTGCTTTACTTCTTAGTGCTTGCGCAACTTGCTCGATTTCGGCTCCTTTTGCACCAACAGTCATCGCTAATGTTCTTGCTTGAAGTGCCATGTGTCCTTTTTGGATACCGTCAGTTACTAACGCACGTAACGCAGCCAGATTTTGAGCCAAACCAACGGCTGCAATTAGTTGTGCAAGTTCTTTTGCAGAATCGACGTTTAGTAGCTCAAAAGACGCTGCAGCTTTTGGTAATACCTTTGATGCACCACCAACACTTGCCACAGCTAACGGCAATGTGATTTCTCCAACCAAACCATCCTCAGTTACACGCCATTGTGTCAAGCCTTCGTAGTGGCCATTTTTAGCAGCATAGGCATGGATAGCTGCGCCCGTTGCGCGAGTATCGTTACCTGTTGCTAAAATAACTGCATCGATTCCGTTCATGATTCCTTTGTTATGCGTTGCTGCACGGTAAGGATCTAATTTAGCATATTCTGCAGCTTGTTGGATTTTTTTAGCAATTTGTTCACCCATTTGACGATCAGCAGCTAACCGATCAAATGGAATAATACAATGAGCGGTTGCCAAAGACTCAGTGGCTAAATTACTTAAAATACTAAACAAAATTTCTCTTTCTGGAAACCATTCACGAAGTTTTGTCGCCACACCTTCTAGAATAGCATTAACAATATTGGCACCCATCGCATCTTTCACATCAATCAAAAAATCAATTGATAAGTAAGCTTGGTCTTCTCCCTGAAATTCGCGACTTGCGATTTCACGAACTCCTCCACCACGTTTAACAATGGATGGATAGCTGTCATTTGCGCACAGAATCAATTCTTCTCTGCGTTCTTCAAGTGCTTGAATGATGTCCTGATACGCTTGTTGACCAGCTAAAACAATTTGCCCACGCATCAATCGTTGTGGTGTTTCTGCCTTGATATCTCCACATAATTTTGCACCATTACTGGCTGCTGCAATCACTGAGGGTTCTTCTGTAGCCATTGGAATCCATTTTTTAATCCCATTAATTTTAAAATGCTGTGCAACGCCTAAGGGAATTTCAACTTCACTGATTTGATTTTCAATCAAGTGATTCGCTATTTCTTCGGGTAATGTTTGTTGAGCAAGCAGGTCAGCAGTGTTTTCTGTTAGCTCACCTTCTTCAACTAATTGTTTTCGGCGTTGTGCTGGCGTCAACTGATAGAACTTTTTTTTTTGTAAAAATTGTTCTTCATTCCATTCTAGATTTGCTTCAAGTAACATCGCTAATCCTAGACCACCACCAATGCATAATGAAGCGACACCATAGCGTTCTTCTTCTCTTAATAGCCCATAGCCTAAAGTTGTCAAGATTCGAGCACCACTTGCACCGATTGGATGGCCTAAAGCAATGCTACCGCCATAAATATTGACTTTGTCACTTTCCAACTGAAGTTCCTGATTCACAACAAATGAAGAAGCTGCAAAGGCCTCGTTGATTTCAAATAAACCAATTTCTTCTAAAGGAATATCCGTTTTAGCCATCAAATGATTAATGGCAGTAATTGGCGCAATGCCCATCATTGATGGGTCGATACCGACTTCCGCTACTGCTTTGATTGTCGCCAAATAAGGAAGATCATTTGCGATAGCATATTCTTTTGAAGCCAAAATTAATACAGAGGCTCCATCATTTAATGGCGAGGCGTTTCCTGCCGTTACTGTTCCATCCTCAGCAAATACGGTACGTAATGTTCCTAATTTTTCTACCGTACTGTTTCCGCGAATAGATTCATCTGTTGCTAACCAGTGCGTTTCCTCAACTTCAATTGGAATAATTTCTTCCTTAAAAACGCCTGCTTCTGTTGCTTTAGCTGCTTTAAGTTGTGAAGCAAGTGCATATTCATCTTGTTCTTTTCTAGTAATGTGATAATGTTGGGCAACATTTTCAGCTGTTAATCCCATATGCGTATTTGAAAAAGCATCGGTTAATCCATCATTGACCATGCTTGAAATTGGTTCACCATAACTATTTGTTTCAGATTCATAAGGTTGAAGCAAAGGTGCTCTGGACATACTTTCCGTCCCACCAGCGATAACGACTTGTGCTTCACCTAATTGAATCAATTGGCGTGCTAAAATAACTGCTTTCATTCCTGAACCACATACTTCATTGACTGTCATCGCGGGGACACTTGTAGGAATCCCACTGTTGATTGAAATTTGTCTAGCAACATTTTGGCCATTACCGGCTTGCAAAACATTTCCAAAAATGACTTGGTCAATTTGTTCTTTGTTGATACCAGTTTTTTTCAATAATTCTTTCGTAGTCAAAGTTCCTAATTCGACAGCAGAAAAACGGCTCAAGCTCCCACGGTATTTACCTATAGGGGTTCTTGCAGCATCTATAATTACGACTTCTTTCAAGTAAGCCACCTCCTACAAAAATATAACATTCTTTCAAGTAAAAACAAATAGCTCACTACTATCGACAGTTTTTTCCGCTTGAAAATTTTAACAATCCTTAAATATTATCTTTTTTATATTCCTTTTAAACATTTTGTGATACTTTATTAAAGTAAGTTTTAATTATGAGTGAAGAGGTGTTGAAATGAAAATCGGGATTGATCGTCTTTCCTTTTTTATTCCAAATTTATATTTAGACATGACAGAGCTAGCTGAGAGTCGTGGAGATGATCCTGCCAAATATCATATTGGTATTGGACAAGATCAAATGGCGGTTAACCGCGCAACAGAAGACATCATCACTTTAGGAGCGAATGCTGCTAGTAAATTAGTTACAGCTGAAGACCGTGAACAGATCGACATGGTCATCGTTGGAACAGAATCTGGTGTTGACCATTCAAAAGCCAGTGCCGTCATTATTCATCATTTATTAAAAATCCAACCATTTGCTCGTTCATTTGAAGTAAAGGAAGCTTGTTATGGAGGGACCGCTGCTTTACATATGGCAAAGGAATATGTCCGCAATCATCCTGAACGAAAAGTTTTAGTGATTGCTAGTGACATTGCTCGCTATGGTTTAGCAACTGGCGGAGAAGTTACTCAAGGGGTCGGAGCTGTAGCGATGATGGTCACTGCCAATCCAAGAATTCTTTCAATTGAAAATGACAGTGTCTTTTTAACAGAAGATATCTATGATTTTTGGCGCCCAGATTATAGTGAATTTCCTGTTGTTGATGGTCCATTATCAAATGCGACATACATCGAAGCTTTCCAAAAAGTTTGGCAACAACATAAAAAACAAACTGGTTTGACCTTAGAAGACTATCCAGCATTATGCTTCCACATCCCTTATACAAAAATGGGGAAAAAAGCGTTGCAAAGTGTTCTAGATGAAACAGATGAAGCAAATCAATCACGTTTGCTGACTCGTTATGATGAAAGTATCCAATACAGTCGTCGTGTTGGCAATTTATATACTGGTTCTCTTTACCTTGGCTTGATTTCCTTACTTGAAAATTCATCTGCTTTGCAAGCTGGTGATCGCGTTGGACTATTTAGTTATGGTTCTGGAGCAGTAAGTGAATTCTTCACGGGAATTTTAGAAGAAAATTACCAAGATTTTCTAGATAAAGAAGACCATCAATCTTTATTTGATAACCGCCAACAAGTTTCTGTAGTAGAATATGAACAAATATTTAGTGAAACTCTGCCAGAACATGGCCAACATGCAGCATATAACAGTGACGTACCATTCTCAATTTATAAAGTAGAAAATGATATCCGTTACTATAAAGAAGCAGAATAAAAAGCAACTGCCCCGTACCAATCAACAAAAAATTGGTACGGGGCAGTTTTGTATTCAATCATGCGGATACGCTAAAATAATCAATTATCTTTTATTCTGATTACAAAAAGTACTATTCATTCTCACTAATTTTTTGAGGACTAATCCCGTATCTGCCACAGAAGCACGCGATACGTTACTGTCGTTGTACTGATTTGTTCAGCTTTTTGGCTAAATAACTGTGAAATTTTTTCTTTCAGCTCAGCTGTCATCTCTGCTTCATAATATTCAGTTAACAGCTCTCGTGAAATCGTCTCTTTGATCTGATAAGTAAAATCTTGTTTCTTAACTGGAATTTCTTTACTCTGTAAAAATTTTTCTATTTGGTTACTAATGAAGGGTGTGGTGTTTGGATCTCTCACTGCTATACCTAATTCGTCATCTATAACTGTGAAAAGATCATCTTCTGATTGGATTACTCGTACCATGACACACCATTTTTTCGCTTTCTTCATCAGTTTTTCAACTTGTGTTGTTTGAGTAAAAGCTGGATTTGCCGCTGAAAAAATCACCTCGTACTGCTCTTTAGAATCCAAAAACTTAGCAAAAGTTTGTTTCTTGAACACCACATTTTCTGCTCCAGAACGTTTTGCTTTTTGTTGCGCGTATCGTAACATTGACGCTGAAAAATCAATTAACTCATACTTAGCAACCTGTTCAGCAAGTAATGGTAGATAACGACCTGATCCACCGGCAACATCTGCTAGTGATTCTGCGGGCAGTACAGATTCCTTGTATAAAAAGTCTACGATGTCCGCAACGATTGGCACTTGTGACTCTTCTTGAACTGCGTAGTATTCTTCTGCAAATTCGTCCCATGCTTCTTCATTCATTTCTTTCACCCTTAATTTCAAAAAAGAAGTATGCCAATCACTTAGCACACTTCTTTTTGTTTTTCTAGCTAACTACTCTATGACTAATCACTTGTTTATTCTTTTTCTTTTCCATTTTGAACATGAACAATAATTAGTTTTGTGATTTCCATTAAAAGAATGGTTACAAAAGCAATCCCTAAACAAATCAAGATTTCTGATATGCCAAAAGCTGTTGGAATAGAAAAGACTTCTTTTAGTCCCGGGATCATTGTTAAGCTAAACAAAGCACTACATACAACTACTGCAATCAAGACAACTTTATTGGCAAAGAAGCCTGCTTGAATTGCTGTTTGCGTATTTGAACGTGCAGGGAATGTTTGTAACGTACGACACCAAATCAATGTTGTAAATGACATTGCTACACCAAATTCAGGTGAATGCTGCATCCCTAACCATTGTGCAAAGATAACCGCAATCCCAATCAAGATCCCACGATAAGTCACTGAAACCAATGTTCTACCTGTAAAGATCCCCGTATTTGGATCTCTCGGTGGGCGACTCATGGTTGCAGGTTCTGCTTTTTCTGTTCCTAAAGCAATTGCAGGTAAAGAGTCATTTACTAAGTTGATGAAGAGCAGCTGCAATGCTGTGAATGGATTTGACCAATCAGCAACCAATGCAAAGATGATTGCAATGATGGCACCTAAGTTTCCAGCAAATAGATAAGCAACAGCTTTTTTGATATTGTCAAACACATTACGTCCAACTTCTACTGCACTAACAATTGAAGCAAAGTTATCATCTGTTAAGACCATTGCCGCTGCATCTTTGGCAACATCCGTACCAGTTCCCATAGCGATCCCAATGTCTGCTTGTTTCAATGCAGGAGCATCGTTGACACCATCACCAGTCATTGCAGAAATATGCCCCTTCGCTTGCCAAGCGCGAACAATTCGAATTTTATTTTCAGGAGAAACACGTGCGTAAACGGTCACGTTTTCTAAGATATTCATCAACTCATCTTCTGATAAAGCATCTAGTTCTGTACCAGTTAATGCTTGGTTTCCTTCTTCAAAAATACCGATTTCTTTTGCAATTGCAACAGCTGTTGTTTTATGGTCCCCAGTAATCATCACTGTTTTGATTCCCGCGCTACGAGCTTCTTCAACAGCTTGTGTTACTTCTTTTCTTGGAGGATCAATCATTGCTAAGATTCCGACTAAAATCAGATCATTTTCATCATCAAAAGTTAAGTCTAAGTTATCGATTGGACGATAAGCGAAAGCCAACACACGTAAAGCACGATTAGAAAAGGCTTCGTTTTGATTTTGGAAATTGGTCATCAATTCATCTGTCATTGGTACAACTTCACCATTCAACAAGACTTTTTTACTACGGTTAAAGACGATGTCTGGTCCACCTTTAACCAACAAATATTTTTCATTGTCAAATGTATGTGCAGTTGACATCAATTTACGATCTGAATCAAATGGCAGTTCTGCTTCACGAGGAAAGTTTGAACGGATTTCTTGATAAGGTTGATTTAATTTTTCACTAAAATCAATAAAAGCAACCTCAGTTGGATCACCTAGTTTTGTTCCGTCTTCACTGATTGACGCATCGTTTGCTAACACAGAGATTTCAATCAAGCGACGTTCATCATCAGACCATTTTTCTGGATTGTCTGTAAAGTCTCCGGAATTGCCATTTGCTAAGTAATAATCAACAACCGTCATTTTATTTTGAGTCAAAGTACCTGTTTTATCGGTACAGATAATACTTGTCGAACCTAATGTTTCTACTGCCGGTAACTTACGAATAATCGCATGACGTTTGGCCATCTTATTTGTTCCTAAAGATAACACGATTGTAACGATTGACTGCAACGCTTCTGGAATCGCAGCAACAGCAACGGCAACAGCAAACATCACCGCATTAACAATATCAACAGTTAAGTCACCTGTACCTTCACCAAGGAAAATACGTAATAACTGGATGCCTAAAATCAGCAATGACAAAGCAAGAATTGCTAAACTTAACTTCTTACTAAATTTATCTAATCCACGTTGTAATGGCGTTGCTTGCTCTGTTGTACTTTCCAACAAACCAGCAACTTGACCAATCTCAGTGTTATTTGCAGTTGAAGTAACTAAGAATTTACCACGACCATATGTCACAATGGTTCCACTAAAAACCATATTTACACGATCACCAACGGGAACAGTATTTGTAATTTCAACAACTTCTTTTTCAGCTGCAGTCGATTCACCTGTCAACATACCTTCATCTACTTGTAATGAGCCAGCTTCTAATAAACGACCGTCAGCTGGAACGTAATCTCCTGCTTCCAGTAATACTAAATCGCCAACTACTAATTCTTTTGCTGGCACTGTTTTTTCTTTGCCATCACGAATGACGCGAGCGTCGGGTGCTGAAAGATTTTTTAATGCTTCTAATGAACCTTCTGCTTTTTTCGCTTGGACCACACTGATAACCGAGTTAAGCATCAATACCGCAAAAATAACGAAGAACTCAACATATTCGCCCATGATCATTTGAATAAGCGCAACAATCAGTAACACAATTACCATCGCATCTTTGAATGTTTCTAAGAACAACTTCCAAGTCGGCTTTTTCGGTGCTTCTTTCAATTGATTTAGTCCGTCTTTTTCCAGTTTTTCTTTTGCAAGCGTCGTGCTCAAACCATTATTTGAGCTGTTTGTTTGCTGCATCAACGAATCAATTGGTTCTTGATAAATCACTCGTTGTGCTTGTTCTTTGTTTTCCAAATTTCATCCCCCATTTAATCTTTTTGCTCCTAGTATTATTTGACTGAAAAAAAAGAGACCCAAGACAAATCAACATTTGTCTTAGGTCTCACCATTTCATACAATACCAGAAAACCAATTGGTTAACTTACTGTTGATATTATCGCAACGATTTGTTGCCGGTTACTCCCCTAAGGAGATATTCAACTGTACTAATATCCTATCGTATTAAATGACAAAAAGCAACTATTTTATTCAGTTTATTCAACTAATTCACTAGGTTTTCGTTGATTGAAGGCAGTTCTCCCACATAGGTTTATTTTTCGACTCATGTTATACTAACACTATTGAAATAAAGGAGGATAATTATTTGGTAGGATTTATTGTTTCAGCAATTTATTTAATTAATGCCGTTTTTGCATTGATAACTATTTTAATCAAGCCACGTGATGTCGCAGCAATTTGGGCTTGGCTACTTGTTCTGTTTGCGTTACCTATTGTTGGATTTGTTCTATATTTATTTTTTGGACGCGGTTTAACAGACAAGAAAAAATTCTATTTACGACAAAGCGACTTAAAGGAACTAGAGAATTTTCAAAATTTTCGTGATGATACCATCGAGCACTATGATTCTCAAACAAATGAAATCGAAAAACAAACCTTTGTTGACTTTTTCTCATCCTTGAATCAGATGCCTTTAACTCGAAAAAACGGACTTACATTACTCACTGATGGACAAGAAAAGCTAACCTCTTTACTAAAAGATATTGAAGAAGCCCAACATTCTATCCATATTGAGTATTATGCATTTGTAACTGATGAGATTGGCAATCAGATTTTGCGTTTACTAGAAAAAAAAGCAGCGCAAGGAGTTCAAGTTCGCCTACTTTATGATGCGTTTGGCTCACACGGTACAAAAGCAAAAGATTTTAACCAACTAATCGCTAATGGTGGAGAAGCTCAAACCTTTCTAACTTCTCAAGAAGCCCTGCTTCGTTTTCGTTTAAATTACCATGACCATCGAAAAATCGTCGTAATCGATGGAAAAATTGGGTATACTGGTGGCTTCAACATTGCCGATCAGTATGTCTACACAACCAAGAAATTTGGTTATTGGCGCGATACTCATATTCGAATTTTCGGTGCTGCTGCTTCACTGCTTCAACTTCGCTTTTTAATGGACTGGAACGTTTCCGTTTCAGAAGAAAAAAAAGTTGGCTATCATTTGGATTATTTCTTTAAGAAAGTTGACGAAAATAATGAACAACATGGTAACGCTGACATTCAATTAGTTTCAAGTGGCCCAAATAATGAACGCGAACAAATCAAGTTAGCTTTTATCAAACTGATTACTTCAGCCAAAAAACGAATTTGGATTCAAACACCTTATCTCGTTCTTGATGAGAGTGTGATTGCTGCATTAAAAATTGCTGCTGCTTCAGGTGTCCATGTTAAAATCATGATTCCAAATAAACCCGATCATCCATTCATTTACCGTGCTACACAATATTATGCACGACAATTGATTAAGGAAAACATTGAAATTCTAGTTTATGAAGCTGGTTTTTTACACGCAAAAACATTGATTATGGACGATGAAATCTGCATGGTTGGTTCCGCCAACCAAGACATCCGTAGCTATCGTTTAAACTTTGAAACCAGTGCAGTCATTTATGATCATAAATTTTTAGAGCAACTTTCGAACAAGTTTCTTGAAGATGAAGAAAACTGTTCTGCTATGACAACAGAGACAGTCAAAGAAATGTCGACTTGGCTGTTATTCAAACAACAAATTTCCCGACTACTATCACCAATTTTATAAAAACGACGAAATAAAAAAGCAATCCAGCAAATTGACGTATCTTATTGTGAAGCCACTGATTGGCTCACCTTCGTCACTTGTTGTTGATTGCTTTTTTTACTCTTTATTTATTTTACTACTAACACATTGCATGACGCATGGTTCACCACGTATGCAGTAGTCGAGCCTACCAAAACACGTTCCACTGCATTTAATCCCGTTGACCCCATAATAATCAAGTCGATTGGTTCCTTTGACTCATTGAAGTTAGCAATAAGTGTCTTAGGATAGCCGTAAAGGATATACGTTTCAATATCTGTCCACCCTTTTTCAATTGCTAAATTTCGATGAGCTTTCATTTGATTTTCTGCTACTTCATCGAGCTCTGCTTGTAAATTAGTTGTTACAAACGCAAAATCACCAAAATAATTCCCTGTTACTTCATTAACATATAAGATGTGCAAAGTTGCTTGGTTTCGTTTTGCAATCGCAATGGCTTCAAGAAATGCCTTTTCTGCTTTTTCTGAGCCATCAATTGCAACTAAAATATTTTGATATGTGTCCGTCATTGTAAACGCCTCCTTTTTCTTTAGTTTATCACTGTTTTTTTCTAGGGACAACCAATGTGGTCCTATTTAATCACCTAAATCAAAACGCAAAGTCATTTGTGTTGCTCCCTTTTCAACCATTTGACCTAGCAACGCAACCGTTCGATTGTAGCATTCTTCCGCAAGTTGTTGGTTGATTTCTTCTAAATAGTCGGTGCTAAAATCCTTTGTTGCTTGTGCATCAGCTAGCAACTGTTTATTTCTAAAAGAAGCCATACTTTCTTGTTCATAGTCAGCATAAATATCCGTAAAGCGGTCATAGTCATAATCCCCAATCAATGCTGCCATGCAGAATAACCAATACAGATGATTAAAATCAAAACTAGTCGACGTGTCAGAATAACGTGCAGGTGTTTGTTCAACATTGGTATAAAAAGGAACCAACACATTAAATGTATTAGGCCCAAATGCTAGCCATTGAATACCGGAGATTGATTTAGGAACATCATTTCGCAATTGTAAAATATGACATTGAATATTGCGATTGATGCCAATTGGACGGAAGCTTTTCTTTTGCTGATCTGTTCCCACGCCGTACGCATCAAATACAGTATCTTGATAATGTGAACTCAAAACAAATTTAATCTCTTCAACTGATATTTTTCGATTTGCATAGCAAATGAACGGCAAATCATCATCCATTGGATCTTGCACGATTTCTGGAGTGAAATATTTTTGGCCATACCAAGCACGTGGATTATTATAATGATGATCTTTGATTGTGGCACTCCCAAAAATGTGGCGCAAATTAAGTGCTTCCTCTGGATTAGGATTCAAGTGATTGTTTTCGATTAATTCAACTAAATCTTCAGAGCACATTGTATTTTCTGAATCCACCTCAAAAGTATCAATATTCATTCGGTTTGGTGCAATGACATACGCTTCATCAGGAATCTTGATTGCTGCCCAATGATGCCCGCCGATTGTTTCAAAGTACCAGATTTCGTCATTATCTGAAAACGCAAGGGCATTAGGCTCGTAAGTTCCATATTCTTCTAATAACTGACCTAGTCGTGTAACTCCTTCGCGGGCACTGGAGATATAAGGTAAGACAATCGTTAATAGATCTTCTTCACCAATTCCATTTTCTACATATGGATCAACACCTAAAATTCGTGAATTCGAAGTAATTGTTTCCGTTGCTGTCATCGCTACATTTGCTTGATTGATTCCTGCTTCACCCCAAATTCCGATTGAATCATCTGCATTTGGTGTGGCTGTGTATCGCAAAGGATTTTCAGGTAAGGGAATTGATACATGACTAATCTTAGACTCATAAATTTTAGGTTGAGATTCCGGTTGAACAACGATAAAACGTTTAGGTTCGATTGCTTTCTCACTGTCTTCATTTCGAGCAATCATTGTTGAACCATCGATGCTCGCCTTTTTACCAACTAAAATTGTTGTACATGAACTTTTTACTTTATTTCGCATGTTCTCCACTTCTTTCTCATTCGTTCTACTATTAGTCTACTGCGAATATTCCCAGAAGTGAAATGATACCCTACCAAAAAATTAAACTGGAGAAAAATTTTGACATTTCCTCCAGCCTTTCACATTCATAATTTACTTCATTGCTTGGTTAATCAATCAAATCCATGATCATCAGCTACTTGTTTAAACCAATGACCAGATTTCTTGATGGTACGCGCCCCTTCTTTATCTAAATCAACAGAAATGAAGCCGTAACGATTCTTATATGCATTTGTCCATGACCAATTATCCATGCACGTCCACATATGATAGCCGACACAATTTGCTCCTTCTTCAATTGCTTGATGAACATATTTCAAATGATCTTTAACAAATTTGATACGATAATCATCTTCAATTATACCAAACTCATTAACAAATCGTTCTTCTCCTTCGACGCCCATACCGTTTTCTGAAATGAAACATTTGATATTACCATAGTTTTCTCGCGTATTCGTTAAAATATCATAGATTCCCTTTTCGTAAATTTCCCAACCACGATAGGGATTCATTTTTCTACCTGGCATTTCATAATTATCAAAGAAGTCTTCTGGCATTGGTGATACTACATTGACCAACGGTGTTTCTTTTGCTTTGATCCGTCGTGGTTGATAATAATTGATTCCTAACAAATCAACAGTATTGTCTTTTATCAATGTTAGATCCCCTGGAACAATTTCGGGAAGCAAGTTTAATTCTTTAATAATTGTAACTAGATCTTCTGGAAATTCTCCTTTGACAGCCGGATCCAAAAAGGAACGATTAAAAAACGCATCCGCAATTTTTGCTGCTTTGACATCTTCTGGATTGCCATTATCCTTTGGATAGCTTGGTGTCAAGTTTAAAATAATCCCGATTTCTCCTGATTGATTCAGTTGATGATAAGCTTGAATTGCCTTAGCACTCGCAATATTTTCATGATAACCAACTTGAATTGCTTCCTTCAAATTAATATGGTTTGGAAAATGAAACTGATACAAATACCCTCCCTCAACAGGTACGATTGGTTCATTATGCGTAAACCAGATTTTAACAATATCTCCAAATAGCTCAAAACAGGTTTTAGCATAGTTCGCATATGCATCCACTGTTTCTCGATTGAGCCAACCACCTTTTTCTTGCAAAGCTAAGGGCATATCAAAATGATATAAGTTTACAAATGGTTCAATACCATTTTCTCGTAATCCCTGAAAATATTCTCGATAAAAAGTGACCGCAGTTTGATTAATCTCTCCTGTTCCCTTTGGAATTAATCGACTCCATTGAATAGATGTTCTAAATGAATTATGGCCTGTTTCTTTCATCAATTGGATGTCTTCTTTGTATTTTGTATAAACCTGTGATGTTTTATCTGGGCCAACCTCATTAAAAAATTTTTCTGGTTCCTTTGTATACCAATAATCCCAAATGTTTTCACCTTTGCCGTCTCCAGCAATGCGTCCTTCTGTTTGTGGGCCGCTTGCAGCAGATCCCCACCAAAAGTTATTTGGAAAGTTATATTTTTTCATTTTAAAGGTCCTCGCTTTTTAGTTGATAACGCTATCTTATCTGAGGAATAAATAAAAATCAACACTTTTTATACAAATGACTAGACATTTACATAAATCGATGCTATATTTTGTTTGTAATCGATTGCAAAAAACTTAGAGGTGAAAAATATGAATGGATTTATGGACAAACTTTCCGAAAAAATCATGCCCTTAGCCAATCTCTTAGGGCAAAATCGTTACTTGACCGTTTTACGTGATGCTTTCATGCTTTCTTTTCCATTAACAATGTTTGGTTCAATTGTTGTAGTTATCAATAATCTTCCATTTTTCAATGATGCGACCAAAGGAACTTTATCTACTCTCTTTGGAAATGGACAAAATGCAACAATGAGTATCATGTCAGTATTTGTTACTTTTGGTATTGGCTATTATTTATCTAAATCTTATGACGTTGAAGGTATTTTTGGTGGAGCTGTTTCTTTTGCTAGCTTTTTGATTCTTACTCCGTTTGTTATGACTACAGCTGGTGGCGAGGAAGTTTCCGGTGTACTTACACTTGATCGACTTGGCGCCAAAGGAATGTTTATTGGCATGATTGCTGCCTTCTTAGCAGCGGAAATCTATTGTCGTATTACAAAACGTGGCTGGCAAATCAAAATGCCTGATGGTGTGCCACCTGCAGTTACGAAATCTTTTGCTGCTTTGATTCCTGCTGTTGTAACATTAACAGTCTTTTTATTTATCAACGCACTTGTGACTGGTATGTTCATTACTAACTTACACGATGTTGTTTACGAAGTAATCCAAAAACCTTTAACAGGACTTGGTAGTAGCTTGCCAGCAACTTTACTCGCTTTATTTTTTGTTCAATTTTTATGGTTCTTCGGGCTTCATGGACAAATCATCGTCAACTCAGTAATGGATCCAATTTGGAATACTTTAATGTTAGATAACTTAGAAGCTTATCAAGCTGGTAAAGACCTTCCGCACATTATTACAAAACCTTTTATGGAAACATTTACTGTTGGACTTGGTGGATCTGGAATGACTTTGGCCGTAGTTTTGATTATGGCTTTCTTCTTAAAGAAAAAACAGTACCGTGACGTTGGCCGACTTGCCCTTGCACCTGGTATTTTTAATGTCAATGAACCAGCTATTTTTGGTTTACCAATTGTTTTGAATGCAACAATTTTAATACCTTGGGTGATTGCACCACTTGTTGTGACCACATTGAACTATTTAGTAATGGCAGCTGGAATCGTTCCTCCTCCAACCGGTGTTTCTGTGCCATGGACTGTCCCAATCGTCGCTAGTGGTATTCTTGCAACTAATTCATGGTTGGGTGGTCTTTTACAAGTGATTGATTTCATTATTGTTGGACTAATTTGGTATCCGTTCCTGAAAGTTTTAGATAAACAACCCGTGACTGATATTTAAAACAACAAAATTAAGACCAAAGCATTGGATAGTGTCTAATGGATTTGGTCTTTTTCTTTTCACTTCTTTCTTCTAGTAGTTGTTCGTTGTTCCAACTTTCGCTATACTCAAAGAGAGGTGAATGTCGTGCCAAAATATGAAGATATAGCGAACACATTAAGAGATCGTATTCGCTCAAAAAAATACCCACCAGATAGTTTTTTACCAAATCAAACTGACCTAGTCAAAGAATTTGATGCTAGTCGTATGACAATCAAAAAAGCAATCAATATTCTCGCAATGGAAGGTCTCGTCTATTCCCAGAGAGGTTCTGGAACAAAAGTTTTGAACCATCCTTTTTTCAAAAAAGATACTTCTCCAGCCAATGAATACGAGGGGCTTAGTCATCAGATGGCGCGACGTCAGCAGTCATTAGCTAGTCAAGTTATCCAGTTCGACGTTGAATTTCCAAATGAACAAATACAAGAACATTTAATGATTCAGCCTGAACAACCTGTCTACAATATTCAACGATTACGAATTTTAGAAAATGAACCATATATATTAGAGCATACCTATATGCCTATCCATCTGGTTCCTGGTTTAAAACAAGAGCATTTGCTATCTTCTATCTATGATTATTTACATCAGTCGTTAAATATTTTCTTTGCTGGTGCCTACCGAACAATTTCTGCAGATAAAAGCACAGAATTTGATCAAGAATACTTGAATTGTTCTGCAACTGATCCTATTTTAGAAGTTCAACAAATTGTTTACTTAAAAGATGGTCAACCAATTGAATATTCAACAAGTCGTAATCGTTTTGATGTACGTAGCTATTCGATCTTAGATGTTCAATCAAACTAAAAACGGACCCAAGCTGGGTACCGTTTTTTTCTTTTGCTAAAAGGACAGAATAATTGCATTATCTGCAGATTCTTACTATACTAGTGAAAATCAAACCTACTTTTTGTAAGTGTTTCTTGGAGGAACAATTATGGACACACAAATTAGAGGCTTACATCATGTTACAGCTATGACTTCCAGCGCAACCAAAATTTATCGTTTTTTTACTGATGTTTTGGGCTTGCGTTTGGCAAAGAAAACAGTTAATCAAGATGATATCGAGACGTATCATTTATATTTTACCGATGAAAATGGCGCACCTGGAACAGACATGACTTTTTTTGATTTTCCTTATCGATCTAAAGGTTCTAAAGGAACAAATAGTATTTCTCGCGTTTCTTTCCGTGTTCCTGACGACTCTGCCTTAAATTTTTGGCATGAACGTTTATCAGAGTATCAAGTTGCTCATTCAGATATTAAGGAACGTTTTGGTAAAAAATATTTAGAATTCGAAGACTTTGATAATCAATCCTATCAATTGATTTCAGATCAACAAAATCATGGAGTTGCTGCTGGTGTGCCTTGGACAAAAAGCAATGTCCCTACTCAATTTGCACTTATCGGACTTGGACCAGTTTTTGTTCGAGTCAGCCGACTAGAAAATATTAAACAAATTCTCAAAACATTACTTGGATTTCATGAAACTGCTAAAGAAGGAAATTTCCATCAATTTGAAGTTGGCGAAGGAGGAAACGGCGCAACCATTATTGTTGAAGTTCGTAATGATTTACCTGATGCAATCGAAGGTTTTGGAAATATTCATCACCTTGCACTCCGAGTTGCTGATAAGCAAGCTTTGCGCTACTGGATTCAACAAATTCAGCAAGTAGAATTGCCTGATTCTGGTTTTATTGATCGTTTTTATTTTCAATCTGAATATTTTTTAGCCTCTTCACATGTGCTTTTTGAATTGGCAACAGACGGTCCTGGTTTCTTTGAAGATGAAGAGAAAAATCATGCAGGGGAAAAGCTTTCTTTACCACCTGCTTTTGAAGAAAAACGTTTGGCCATCGAAGAGATCGTTAGACCTTTTGATACTAGCGATGCGAACATGCAACGTTAACAAAAATAATAACAACTCGAGGTGAGCAATATGAACTACATTTTTGAACAAGGAACAAAAAATGCAGCAAAATTTATTTTACTGCATGGTACAGGCGGAGATGAACATTCTTTACTCGAACTTGCGAGATTTATTGATCCAGATAGCTCAGTTTTATCGTTTCGCGGAAATATCCAAGAAAATGGAATGAACCGTTTCTTTAAGCGACATGGACTCAACCAATTCGATCTCAAAAATTTAGAAGAAGAAACAGATAACTTATTAAAGCAAATTAAAGAAATTAGTGTAGAAAAAAATATTCCGTTAGAAGACTGGATACTACTTGGTTACTCTAACGGAGCAAACATTGCTGCGCACCTATTACTAGAAAGAGAACACGGACTATCTAAGGGAATCTTTTTTCATCCTATGTCACTGGGTGTAAAGAATCACTCGATTGACGGTAAAGATAAAACAGTCTGGCTTTCTTATGGCAATGAGGATCCGATCGTTTCGAACGAATCTTTTGATGAACTAGCTAAAGCTTTTGAAAGTAACGGTAGCCTCACTTATGTCTATTCTTCAAATCAAGGTCATGAGTTAACAATGGCAGAACTAGAATCAGCTAAAGCATGGGTAAACAACTTATAATGCAAAAAAGAGACTGGCAACACTAAAGATACAGTTTTTCTTAACGAATCCTTCAATTAAAAAAGCCTAAAATCCGCGTTTTCAAAAACGAATTTTAGGCTTTTTTTAGGATAATTTTGTCCTAGACATCTTTATTTCATTAAATATAATAAATAAAGATTTTCTATAAAAAAACACCAACATATTTTTTATGTTGGTTTTTCATTGATACCGGCGGCCGGGGTCGAACCGGCACGACCTCGCGGTCACTGGATTTTGAGTCCAGCGCGTCTGCCAATTCCGCCACGCCGGCATATTAAAACTTATTTTAAAATAAACTGGGGTAGCTGGATTCGAACCAACGCATGAGGGAGTCAAAGTCCCTTGCCTTACCGCTTGGCTATACCCCAATAAAAAAGGGCGAATGATGGGAATCGAACCCACGAGTGCCGGAGCCACAATCCGGTGCGTTAACCACTTCGCCACATCCGCCATCATACATATGTTATTTAATTCCCCAGTAAAAAACTAAGATGAAAACATCTTAGTAATACCGGCGGCCGGGGTCGAACCGGCACGCCCTAAACGGGCACTGGATTTTGAGTCCAGCGCGTCTGCCAATTCCGCCACGCCGGCATTTCGATAAATTGTACTAAGGCGGTAACCGGATTTGAACCGGTGATGAAGGTTTTGCAGACCTCTGCCTTACCACTTGGCTATACCGCCATTATACGATTATCAATCTATAAAATTTATAGAACTGGGGTAGCTGGATTCGAACCAACGCATGAGGGAGTCAAAGTCCCTTGCCTTACCGCTTGGCTATACCCCAATAAAAAAGGGCGAATGATGGGAATCGAACCCACGAGTGCCGGAGCCACAATCCGGTGCGTTAACCACTTCGCCACATCCGCCATGGCAGGGGTAGCAGGAATTGAACCCACACTAACGGTTTTGGAGACCGCTGTTCTACCTTTAAACTATACCCCTATTAATAAAATGGAGGAGAGTGGATTCGAACCACTGAACCCTAAGGAACGGATTTACAGTCCGTCGCGTTTAGCCACTTCGCTACTCCTCCATGGTGGCGCGGGACAGAATCGAACTGCCGACACACGGAGCTTCAATCCGTTGCTCTACCAACTGAGCTACCGCGCCATATGAAATTACATCAATTGAATAAATAATGACGGTCCCGACGGGAATCGAACCCGCGATCTCCTGCGTGACAGGCAGGCATGTTAACCCCTACACCACGGAACCAGTTCATTATGGAGGTTAACGGGATCGAACCGCTGACCCTCTGCTTGTAAGGCAGATGCTCTCCCAGCTGAGCTAAACCTCCAAATTCAATTGTATGACCCGTACGGGATTCGAACCCGTGTTACCGCCGTGAAAGGGCGGTGTCTTAACCGCTTGACCAACGGGCCAGATATATTACTAACGGAGAGTAAGGGATTCGAACCCTTGAGACAGCGTTCACCATCTACATGATTTCCAATCATGCTCCTTCGGCCTCTCGGACAACTCTCCAGAGTGAAAGAAGCTCATTACTCTTTTCTCAAATTGAGAACTCCGGCAGTAGGACTCGAACCTACGACATCATGATTAACAGTCATGCGCTACTACCAACTGAGCTATGCCGGAATAACACCAGCGTGGCGACGTCCTACTCTCACAAGGGGCAACCCCTCACTACAATCGGCGCTAAGAAGCTTAACTTCTGTGTTCGGCATGGTTACAGGTGTATCCTTCTCGCTATCGCCACCACACTGTGGTGTTATCTTATTGAGTTTGCTTTTGCTCACTCAAAACTGGATTTGAAGTAATCTCAACTCTACCGAGTTTTTTTCTTTTACCATTCTTGGTTAAGTCCTCGATCGATTAGTATCAGTCCGCTCCATACATCACTGTACTTCCACTTCTGACCTATCTACCTGATCATCTCTCAGGGATCTTACTTTCTTTAAAGAAATGGGAAATCTCATCTTGAGGTGGGCTTCACACTTAGATGCTTTCAGCGTTTATCCCTTCCCTACATAGCTACCCAGCAATGCCCTTGGCAGAACAACTGGTACACCAGCGGTAAGTCCATCCCGGTCCTCTCGTACTAAGGACAGCTCCTCTCAAATTTCCAACGCCCGCGACGGATAGGGACCGAACTGTCTCACGACGTTCTGAACCCAGCTCGCGTGCCGCTTTAATGGGCGAACAGCCCAACCCTTGGGACCGACTACAGCCCCAGGATGCGACGAGCCGACATCGAGGTGCCAAACCTCCCCGTCGATGTGGACTCTTGGGGGAGATAAGCCTGTTATCCCCAGGGTAGCTTTTATCCGTTGAGCGATGGCCCTTCCATGCGGAACCACCGGATCACTAAGCCCGACTTTCGTCCCTGCTCGACTTGTTGGTCTCGCAGTCAAGCTCCCTTCTGCCTTTACACTCTTCGAATGATTTCCAACCATTCTGAGGGAACCTTTGGGCGCCTCCGTTACCTTTTAGGAGGCGACCGCCCCAGTCAAACTGCCCATCTGACACTGTCTCCCACCACGATTAGTGGTGCGGGTTAGAGTGGCCATAACGCAGGGGTAGTATCCCACCAGCGCCTCCATCGAAACTAGCGTTCCGATTTCTACGGCTCCTACCTATCCTGTACATGCGGTACAGACACTCAATATCAAACTACAGTAAAGCTCCATGGGGTCTTTCCGTCCTGTCGCGGGTAACCTGCATCTTCACAGGTACTAAAATTTCACCGAGTCTCTCGTTGAGACAGTGCCCAAATCGTTACGCCTTTCGTGCGGGTCGGAACTTACCCGACAAGGAATTTCGCTACCTTAGGACCGTTATAGTTACGGCCGCCGTTTACTGGGGCTTCAATTCGTACCTTCGCTTACGCTAAGCACTCCTCTTAACCTTCCAGCACCGGGCAGGCGTCAGCCCCTATACTTCATCTTACGATTTTGCAGAGACCTGTGTTTTTGATAAACAGTCGCTTGGGCCTATTCACTGCGGCTGATCTGACGATCAGCACCCCTTCTCCCGAAGTTACGGGGTCATTTTGCCGAGTTCCTTAACGAGAGTTCTCTCGCTCACCTTAGGATTCTCTCCTCGACTACCTGTGTCGGTTTGCGGTACGGGCCGTTGTTTTCTCACTAGAAGCTTTTCTTGGCAGTGTGACATCAGGAACTTCGGTACTATTATTTCCCTCCCCATCACAGCTTGTCCTTAAAAGATTAAGCATTTGACTCAACCTAAGACTTACTGCTTGGACAGACATTTCCAATCGTCTGCATTCCTTAGCCTCCTGCGTCCCTCCATTGCTCAAACAAAAACAACGGGTACAGGAATATCAACCTGTTATCCATCGCCTACGCCTTTCGGCCTCGGCTTAGGTCCCGACTAACCCTGGGCGGACGAGCCTTCCCCAGGAAACCTTAGTCATTCGGTGGACAGGATTCTCACCTGTCTTTCGCTACTCATACCGGCATTCTCACTTCTAAGCGCTCCAGCAGTCCTCACGATCTACCTTCAACGCCCTTAGAACGCTCTCCTACCATAACACCATAGGTGTTATCCACAGCTTCGGTAATATGTTTAGCCCCGGTACATTTTCGGCGCAGGGTCACTCGACTAGTGAGCTATTACGCACTCTTTAAATGGTGGCTGCTTCTGAGCCAACATCCTAGTTGTCTGTGCAACCCCACATCCTTTTCCACTTAACATATATTTTGGGACCTTAGCTGGTGGTCTGGGCTGTTTCCCTTTCGACTATGGATCTTATCACTCACAGTCTGACTCCCGGATATGAATGAATGGCATTCGGAGTTTATCTGAATTCGGTAACCCGAGATGGGCCCCTAGTCCAAACAGTGCTCTACCTCCATCATTCTCAATTCCGAGGCTAGCCCTAAAGCTATTTCGGAGAGAACCAGCTATCTCCAAGTTCGTTTGGAATTTCTCCGCTACCCACACCTCATCCCCGCACTTTTCAACGTACGTGGGTTCGGTCCTCCAGTGCGTTTTACCGCACCTTCAACCTGGACATGGGTAGATCACATGGTTTCGGGTCTACGACTACATACTCAAACGCCCTATTCAGACTCGCTTTCGCTACGGCTCCGTCTCTTCGACTTAACCTCGCATGCAATCGTAACTCGCCGGTTCATTCTACAAAAGGCACGCCATCACCCATTAACGGGCTTTGACTTGTTGTAGGCACACGGTTTCAGGTTCTATTTCACTCCCCTTCCGGGGTGCTTTTCACCTTTCCCTCACGGTACTGGTTCACTATCGGTCACTAGGGAGTATTTAGCCTTGGGAGATGGTCCTCCCGGATTCCGACGGAATTCCTCGTGTTCCGCCGTACTCAGGATCCTCCTAGGTGTCTTCCAAATTTCATCTACGGGGTTTTTACCCTCTTTGACTGACTTTTCCAAGTCATTCGATTATCTGAAAAAACTACCATATCGGAGTCCTACAACCCCAACAAGCAAGCTTGTTGGTTTGGGCTTTTCCCGTTTCGCTCGCCGCTACTCAGGGAATCGAATTTTCTTTCTCTTCCTGCAGGTACTTAGATGTTTCAGTTCTCTGCGTCTACCTCAAATATGCTATGTATTCACATATTTGTAACATCCTATAAAAGATGCTGGGTTCCCCCATTCGGAAATCTCTGGATCATAGCTTACGTACAGCTCCCCAAAGCATATCGGTGTTAGTCCCGTCCTTCATCGGCTCCTAGTGCCAAGGCATCCACCGTGCGCCCTTATTCACTTAACCTTATCAACCTTACGGTTGGGTTTTGACATCATTTCTAGCGATAGAAACTAGTCAAGAAAAATAAGCAATTGAACTTATTAAAAAACTCATTCAACGCGGTGTTCTCGGTTTGTTTTGATCTTACTTCAAATATCCAGTTTTCAATGAACAAAGTTAACAACAAATGTTGTTAATGGAGCCTAGCGGGATCGAACCGCTGACCTCCTGCGTGCAAAGCAGGCGCTCTCCCAGCTGAGCTAAGGCCCCGTATTTAAATGAAGAGAGTAAACCTCTCAAAACTGAACAAAGTAATGATGACAAACGTGTGTAGTCTCCGTAATATTCCTTAGAAAGGAGGTGATCCAGCCGCACCTTCCGATACGGCTACCTTGTTACGACTTCACCCCAATCATCTATCCCACCTTAGGCGGCTGGCTCCAAAAAGGTTACCTCACCGACTTCGGGTGTTACAAACTTTCGTGGTGTGACGGGCGGTGTGTACAAGGCCCGGGAACGTATTCACCGCGGCGTTCTGATCCGCGATTACTAGCGATTCCGGCTTCATGTAGGCGAGTTGCAGCCTACAATCCGAACTGAGAGAAGCTTTAAGAGATTAGCTTAGCCTCGCGACTTCGCGACTCGTTGTACTTCCCATTGTAGCACGTGTGTAGCCCAGGTCATAAGGGGCATGATGATTTGACGTCATCCCCACCTTCCTCCGGTTTGTCACCGGCAGTCTTGCTAGAGTGCCCAACTAAATGATGGCAACTAACAATAAGGGTTGCGCTCGTTGCGGGACTTAACCCAACATCTCACGACACGAGCTGACGACAACCATGCACCACCTGTCACTTTGCCCCCGAAGGGGAAGCTCTATCTCTAGAGTGGTCAAAGGATGTCAAGACCTGGTAAGGTTCTTCGCGTTGCTTCGAATTAAACCACATGCTCCACCGCTTGTGCGGGCCCCCGTCAATTCCTTTGAGTTTCAACCTTGCGGTCGTACTCCCCAGGCGGAGTGCTTAATGCGTTAGCTGCAGCACTGAAGGGCGGAAACCCTCCAACACTTAGCACTCATCGTTTACGGCGTGGACTACCAGGGTATCTAATCCTGTTTGCTCCCCACGCTTTCGAGCCTCAGCGTCAGTTACAGACCAGAGAGTCGCCTTCGCCACTGGTGTTCCTCCATATATCTACGCATTTCACCGCTACACATGGAATTCCACTCTCCTCTTCTGCACTCAAGTCTCCCAGTTTCCAATGACCCTCCCCGGTTGAGCCGGGGGCTTTCACATCAGACTTAAGAAACCGCCTGCGCTCGCTTTACGCCCAATAAATCCGGACAACGCTTGCCACCTACGTATTACCGCGGCTGCTGGCACGTAGTTAGCCGTGGCTTTCTGGTTAGATACCGTCAAGGGATGAACAGTTACTCTCATCCTTGTTCTTCTCTAACAACAGAGTTTTACGATCCGAAAACCTTCTTCACTCACGCGGCGTTGCTCGGTCAGACTTTCGTCCATTGCCGAAGATTCCCTACTGCTGCCTCCCGTAGGAGTTTGGGCCGTGTCTCAGTCCCAATGTGGCCGATCACCCTCTCAGGTCGGCTATGCATCGTGGCCTTGGTGAGCCGTTACCTCACCAACTAGCTAATGCACCGCGGGTCCATCCATCAGCGACACCCGAAAGCGCCTTTCAAATCAAAACCATGCGGTTTCGATTGTTATACGGTATTAGCACCTGTTTCCAAGTGTTATCCCCTTCTGATGGGCAGGTTACCCACGTGTTACTCACCCGTTCGCCACTCCTTTTCTTTCGGTGGAGCAAGCTCCGGTGAAAGAAAAAGCGTACGACTTGCATGTATTAGGCACGCCGCCAGCGTTCGTCCTGAGCCAGGATCAAACTCTCATAATAAAAGTTAGAACAATCTTTCGATTGTTAAGCTCAATTTGTTTGCTAGCATATTGCTTGCTGTTTAAAAATGTTTGTTGTCTTGAATTGAATCAAGACGCCCTACACATTTGGTTTGTCTTACTTTGTTCAGTTTTCAAAGGTCTATTCTTTTTTTGTTTTAACAACTTTTATATCTTAACAGATTCTTTAGAAGTTGTCAACACTTTTTGTTTTTTAATTTTCCGCCGCTTTTTTAACGACTTGATAAGTTTATCATTCGGTTTGTTATTTGTCAACAACTTTTTTATTGAAATATCAAACTTTTGAAAGCTTATTACTTAAGCGACTTTGTTATTCTAACATGTCATTCTTTATTCGTCAACACTATTTTTTAAAGAAATTAATGTTGTTAGTAAGTAAAGAATTATTAGAGAACAAATAATAATATAGCAATCTATTTCTTAAATTGCAACAGAAATAATTACTTTTTTGAATAATATTTTTAAAAACGAATATTCAAAAAAAATGTTTCTTTTTTGTTCTATTTTTTCTACTATTTTCTTGCTAAGTTTTATAAATTACTGCTTATAGTTCGTCCATCAAATACTTGTGTTCCCCCGCCTTGTAGCTATTTTCTATAAAAAAGGAAAAGACAAGCAAAACGAAATCGTTTTACTTGTCTTCAGATTTTACTATTGGGATGAATATTCGAAAAATCGTTCCTTGACCAACAACACTTTCAGCGATAATTCGCCCCTTATAACTTTCAACTAATTGCTTAGCGATAGACAGGCCGAGACCATTTCCACCTTTTGTGCGAGCTCTAGCTTTATCAACTCGATAAAACCGATTAAAGATTTTCTTCAAGTCTTCTTGTGGAATCCCCTCACCAAAATCTTGAATCGCAATCTCAAATTCACTTAACGTAGAAGAAATCGAAATATGCACTTCTTTTCTCGTCGTAGAGTATTTAACCGCATTATCAAGAATAATAATGATTAATTGTTCAAAATGATTACGGTAGATTTGCAAGATTACTTCTTTAGATAAATCATCATCCAAAGTGATTACATAGTCTGGATATAAGATCTTAAAGTTATTGTAAACTTGATAGGTAACTTCTTTTCCTTTTGTTGTTTCATTACCATAATGAATATCAACTTGTTCCGCCCTCGAAAGATCTAGCATTTCTTGAACAAGACTTTTCATACGGCTAATTTCTTGCATACTTGCGCTAAGAGACTCCTCTAAGATTTCAGGGTCATCTTTTCCCCAGCGGTTTAGCAAACTCAAATGACCTTCAATGATTGCTACTGGTGTTCGTAATTCATGGGACACGTCTTGAACAAATTGTTCTTGTTGCTCCATGTATAATCGCATCCGATCAAGCATTTCATTAAAGATCTCAGCTAAATCTGCTAATTCATCATTTGTATCAATTTCAGGCATATGAATATCTGACTGTGGATCTTTTCGGATAGTATCCATCGTATCTCGCAGAACTTTTAACGGCTTCAGGAAATAAGAAGATAGGAAAAACCCCAAGATACTACTTAGAATCAATGAAACGACTTCTAAAATAATCAGTGTTAACAATAATTTATTGCGTATATCATAAAAAGAGGACAGCTCATAGAAAGTTTGCGCATACCCAATTTTTTCACGGGTTCCTTTAGAATAGATTGGTTGAATAGATAAAAATCCTGTTCTCCCATCAATCGTAACGATCGTTGGAACTTTTCTGGTTGTTTGTAACAATGATTGACTATGCTGCTGCGTTTTAAATATCAGCTTTTCTTCTAAATTGTAGACGAATAAATCCAATGATGACTGACCAAGTTCTGCAATGAAAGAATCAATTTTCATTAAGTTCCCTTCGATATTCGTCGTTTGGTCGTCAATATTACTATCATTTGTAGTTGTATTAGTCAAATTTCGGTACGTATTGACTAAAGTCAGCTCTTCATCTGAGTTAGCTAACCGAGAGGCCACTTGTGAAATCGTTCGTTCCACATTGTTTCGTTCTTTAGCAACAATCAGATTGATTGAAGACTTATAAGTAATAACCGCAAAAATAGTAAAAACAACAAATATAAAGAAAGAACTTGCAAAGGCCCACTTGATAGTCAAGGAGGGACCTTTCAGTTCTCTTTTTTCCGATTTTTTCGGTTTGATCACGAGCGCATCACATAACCTGTTCCGCGGACAGTTTGGATATAGCTTTCCTCCCCAGGAACATCAATCTTATTGCGCAAGTAACGAATATATACATCGACAACATTCGTTTCGACTTCTGTTTCATAACCCCAAACTTTGTTTAATAGAACATCACGGGCTAATACTACATTGACGTTTTCCATCAACGTCAATAATAGCTCATACTCACGTTTGGTTAATTCAATTACTTCGTTTCCACGGCGTACCACACGATTTTCTTTTTCAATTGTTAGGTCGCGATAAGTAATTGTTGTTTGTTTTGCTACGTTTTTATCACCTTCGATATCAATTCGACGTAACAAAGCTCGCAAGCGGGCTAATAATTCTTCAATTGCAAATGGCTTAACAATGTAGTCATCTGCTCCATGGTCTAAACCTGATACGCGGTCAATCACTGAATCCCTAGCAGTCATCATGATGATTGGTGTGTTTTTTACTTGACGGACACGTCGACAAACTTCTAATCCATTTAACTCTGGTAACATCAAATCTAGTAAAATGGCATCCCATTCATTATTTAAAGCAGCGTCTAATCCTGTGCGGCCATTATAATGAACTTCAGCATTGTACCCTTCGTGCTTTAATTCCAACTCGACAAAGCGAGCTAAGTTCTTTTCATCTTCAATGATTAGAATATTACTCATCTATTATTTTATCCTTTCCCTCTACGCGATTTCTACAAACTCTATCATTATACCGATATTCTACTTAAAAATCTATAGTCATTCTATCATGAATAAACAATTTTAAAAAGAGCCGAAGTCTATTCGTAACAAATGACTTCAGCTCTATCATGATTTATCTAAATTTTCAGTTTTGCAAAGTCAAGAACTACTTACTCTTCATGATACCAAGAGTAGTGGAAGATTCCTTCTTTGTCCACACGTTCATAAGTGTGTGCACCAAAATAATCACGTTGTGCTTGAATAATGTTTGCTGGCAAGCGTTCTGCTCTATAAGAGTCAAAGTAAGAAATTGCTGAAGAGAACGTTGGCACTGGTACACCAGCTTGAACGGCTAAAGCAACTACATCTCTCACTGATTGTTGATATTTCTTTGTGATTTCAACAAAGTAATCATCTAACAATAAGTTTTCGATGTCTGGGTCTTTATCATATGCATCTGTGATCTTTTGTAAGAAACGAGCACGGATGATACATCCTGCACGCCAGATTTTAGCGATTTCGCCAAATGGCAAGTCCCAATCGTATTCTTTTGAAGCTACTCGTAGTTGTGCGAAGCCTTGAGCATAGCTCATAATTTTGCTAAAGTACAATGCTTCACGGATTTTCTCAACCAATTCTTTTTTGTCACCAGTATATTCAAAATTATTTGGATTTGACAAAATTTTACTTGCTTGGACACGTTCGTCTTTATAAGCAGAGATATAACGAGCAAATACAGATTCTGTGATCAATGGAAGTGGCACACCTAAGTCTAAAGCACTTTGACTTGTCCATTTACCAGTTCCTTTATTGCCAGCTGCATCAAGAATGACATCAACAATCGGTTTGCCTGTGCCTTCATCGTCTTTACGAGTCAAAATGTCAGCAGTGATCTCGATTAAGTAGCTATCAAGTTCCCCTTGATTCCATTCTTTGAAGATCTCAGCCATTTCATCAACTGATAGCCCAAGAATATTCTTCATTAAGTCATAAGACTCCGCAATCAATTGCATATCTCCATACTCAATTCCATTGTGAACCATTTTTACATAATGACCTGCACCATTTGGCCCAATATAAGTTACACATGGTGCGCCATCTTCTGCTTTAGCAGAAATTTGTTCTAAAATCGGTGCCACTAATTCGTAGGCTTCTTTTTGCCCACCAGGCATGATAGAAGGGCCTTTTAGCGCGCCTTCTTCTCCACCTGAAACACCAGTACCAATAAAGTTGATTCCAGAGTTTGCTAATTCTTCATTGCGACGAATTGTATCTTTGAAGAATGTATTTCCGCCATCGATCAAAATATCGCCTTTATCTAAATGAGGTAATAATTCTTGAATCGTTGCATCAGTAGCTGGTCCTGCTTTAACCATCAAAAGAATACGACGTGGTTTTTCAATTGAAGCAACAAAGTCTTCCATTGTATAAGTTGCTTTAAAGTTTTTATCTGGATGTTCTTCTACTACTTCTGTTGTTTTTGAACCAGTACGGTTAAATAGAGCGACTGAATAACCGCGGCTTTCAATATTTAAGGCTAAGTTTTTGCCCATAACGGCCATACCGACAACGCCGATTTGTTGTTTCGTCATATGAACTCCTCCTACATTTGGGGTTAATCCCCTAATCTCTCTCATTATAGCCTAACATTGGTGCAATGCAAACCAATGTGCAAAATATTTTGGCGATTCCGAGAAAAAAATAAACCCCAAGGCTCCATGGTTAGCCTTGAGGTTTTACATTTTCTAATTAAAATGTATTAAGCTTCTTTAGACATTACGTCCTTACCATCATAGTAACCACAATTTGTACATACGTGATGGCTTTTTTTCATTTCACCACAGTTAGGACATTCGTTTAAACCTTTGATTGTCAATTTGTAGTGTGTACGACGTTTTGCTTTTTTAGCTTTTGATGTTCTTCTAGCTGGTACTGCCATTTTGCTACACCTCCTTGTAAAGTCTTGCATCCATTTAGATACAATATATTCCAATCTTACTCGTTATCTTTATTCCTTTGATTCATCATCAAAAAATTCCGATAGTTTTGCAAGACGAGGATCTACTTTTGTCTCAGCTTCTTCCACTTTTCTGCGCTCATGTTCTGCTTCAGAAATAACTTCCCAATCTGCCCCTTTAGGTAGGTTAGTTTCGTCTGCTTCCTCTGCTTCAGTAAGCACACGCATTGGAATTGCCAATAAAATATTATCTTCGATTGACTCTGTCAAATCAAGCTGTGTGCCCTCAATCAACAAAATCTCATCAGCAGATAATCGTTCGTCTCGACTTTGATACTGTTCTACTGTCATGAATAATTCATCAACCGGAAAATCCATCACTAACTCAACAGGTTCGAGTGAACGTGTTGATGGGACAGTCAGAGTCGTTTGCACAGTGTAATGAACGATATAGCCTTTTTTATCAACGGAAACAAATCCTTCAACAGCCACTGGTGCAACATCGAGTATTAAATTATCGCGTTTCATTAAACCTGATTTTAAATCAAGTGTTTCATGAAATACTAATGGTGTCTCTTGATATTTTCGTAATTCTAGTAAAGACCATTTCATTTTTCATCACTCCTAAGCAACAAAAGCAATTATACAGGGCAAAAACGTCCTTGTCAATGAAATTTTCTTGACACCTTACAGTTCATAAAAAAACAGTACATTATTTGGAAAATCAGTTTTCTTTTTTCACTTTTCCAACAAAATTTTCCTTTTCTTTTTTGCTAAAGTTCGATTAAGACGTCTTTTGACAAATTGATTTCTTTTCTCAAAAAATTTTTTTGGAATTTTTTCTGTTCAATCGAAATAACAAGTAATCGGTTACTGATTTCGCAAATTTTTTCAAATGTATCCATCTAAACGTTTCCTGCTAGCTTCGCAAACGACTTCGTTGAACTTTCAGTTGCTATCAAGAAACGAATCCATTACAATAACTATTATTTATATGGATAAAGAGAGGAGCTAACACATGAACACACGAGATATTGAATACTATGTTCAATTAGTCAAACTAAAAAACTTTACAAAAGTTGCTAATCTATTTCATGTTAGCCAACCCACAATCACTTATGCTGTCCAACGGCTTGAAAAAGAATTAAACGCTGTCCTCATCGTCCGAGATCGCTCGCACAATGAACTATTGATCACACCTGCTGGTCACCAACTGTTTATCCACGCACAGTCCATTCTTCAAGAAATCACTCGTGCAAAAGCTGAGATTCAACAACTACAAACAAAAAAAATTCGTCTTGGCATGCCACCAATCATCGGAAATGAATATTTTCCAAAATTATCCGGTTACTTCATTAGGCAAAAGTTGATGAATCAATTAGAAATCATTGATGGTGGTTCCCGCGATTTGTATGGAATGATTCATCAAGGTCAAATTGATTTAGCTTTACTTGGTTCAACTCAGCCAATTGTTGATCAGTCCTTAGAAACACAGTTGCTCTTAGACAAACGGTTTATGATTGTTGTCTCACCAGAACATCCACTTGCCCAAAAAGAAGCTGTTTCGTTCAAAGAATTGATCAGCGAAGAATTTGTTTTATTGAACGAGCATTACGTCCATCCTACTGCTTTTTCAAAATTAGCAAAACAAGCACACATCGAACCAAAAATTGTGTATCAAAGCAATGATTTATCCATTTTAAAAAGTATGATTCGCGAACAAGTTGGTATAGGTTTTTTAACAGAAATTGCGATTCATCCAGAAGACCAGTTAGTTGTACTTCCACTAACTGACGCTGTACAGCCACGCTTTCTGATTTCACTTGTCACGCGCACACAGCAATTGCCAACTGATTTACAGCAACAAGTTGTCCGCGTCATTAATGAATTTATTCAGACACAAAAAAACAGCCCCTCAGATTGAGGAGCTGCTTTTTTTATACTATCTAGCAAATTAGATAGCTGTTGTTTCGCCACGGTATACAATACCACGACGTGAATCAACAGTAATTAATTCACCATCAACGATTGTTGAAGTCGCGTCTTTTGCACCAACGATTACAGGAATATCTTGAGCGATACCTACAACTGCTGCGTGTGAAGTTAAGCCACCTTCTTCAACTACGACTGCTGCTGCTTTTTCAATAGCAGGCATATATTCTTTATCAGTTGTTGGAACAACTAATACCATGCCGTCTTTTGCTTTTTTAATTGCTTCTTCAGCAGATGAAGCAACTACTGCGTTTGCAACAACAGATTTTTGGCCAACGCCTTGAGCTTCTAATAATTTAGAACCAATCATTTGAATTTTCATTACGTTAGTTGTTCCACGTTCACCAACTGGTACACCAGCAGTGATCAAGATTAGATCGCCTTCTGAAGCAAAGCCTAATTCAACTGCTTTTTTAGCAGCTAATTCAAACATTTCATCAGTAGTTGTTGGTTTTTCAGTAACTGTTGGGTATACGCCCCAGTTTAACATCAAACCACGTTTTGTGCGTTCGTCAAATGTAACTGCCAAGATGTCAGCATCTGGACGGTATTTAGAAATCATTTTAGCTGTGTAACCAGACTCAGTTGCAGCAACGATTGTTTTAACACCTAAGTTTTTAGCAGCACGAGCTACTGACAAACCGATTGTTTCAGTAACATCAGTTTTGTCAAATTGATTGATTTGGAATGTACCTAATTCAGCTAAAGCTTTTTCAGCTTCTTGGTCAATACGAGCCATTGTTGAAACAGCTTCTACAGGGTAGTCACCATTTGCAGATTCACCTGATAACATTGTTGCGTCTGTACCATCAAATACAGCGTTGGCAACGTCAGATGCTTCGGCACGTGTTGGACGTGGGTTTTCTTGCATTGATTCTAACATTTGTGTAGCTGTAATAACTGGGATACCAGCAGCGTTACATTTTTTAATGATACGTTTTTGAACCATTGGTACTAATTCAGCTGGAATTTCAACACCCATGTCACCACGAGCAATCATAACACCATCAGAAACTTTGATGATTTCGTCGATGTTGTCGATACCTTCTTCAGATTCAATTTTAGGGAAAATTTGAACGTGTGTCATATTTTTTTCTTCTAAAATTTCACGAATATCTAAAACATCTTGTGCTTTACGTACAAAACTTGCAGCGATAAAGTCGATGTCGTTATCTAAACCGAAACGGATATCGTCAGCATCTTTTTCTGTAATACCTGGTAAGCTGATTGATACGCCTGGTGCGTTAACACCTTTACGTGATCCTAGCATACCTGCATTTTTAACTACTACAACTAATTCACGGTTTGCTTCGTCTTTTTCAACGATTTCCATGTCAATAAGACCATCATCGAATAAGATGTGTCCACCAACGTGAACGTCTTCAAACAATCCAGGATAAGTTACAGCGATTTTTTCTTTTGAACCAACATGTTCAGGGTCCATAGAGATACGAGTTTGATCTCCAACTTCGAATTTGATATAGCCGGCACGGCCAAAATCAGCTTCTGTTGTTCCTTGAACTGTTGTACGGATTTCTGCACCTTTAGTATCTAAAAGGATACCTACATCTTTGCCTGTTTTTTTAACGGCTTCACGAACCATTACCATACGTGATAATTGTTCTTCATGATCTCCATGTGAGAAGTTAAAACGGAAGACATTTGCTCCAGATTCGATCAGTTTAGAAATAGTTTCTACTGAATTACTTGCTGGTCCTAATGTACTAACGATTTTGGTTTTTTTCATTTTACAAAACGCTCCCATTCAATTTTGTTTATTTAAAGCTTTACAGCTTAAATAGCTATTAATTATAGATAGTTCAGTTGAGTCAAACAAAGTTTGCTCTGGTCTTATTCATTCCTTTGATTAAATCAAATTAGAATGAAAGAGTATTGTTTAATTCGTACAATGATAAGTCTGGTTTGTGTTTGTTGTTTTCCAAAGTGTCAATGATGTCAGAAGCAACAATTTCATTGTCATGAATCCCAACACATAATCCGCCTTTACCTTGTTGTAATAATTCAACAGCATAAGCACCAAATTTACTTGCTAACACACGATCACGTGCGCTTGGTGCGCCCCCACGAACAACGTGTCCTAAGATAGATACACGAGTATGGTAGTCGCCGAATTCTGAAAGTTTTTCAGCAAATTCGTTTCCGCCCATTACACCTTCAGCCAAGATGATCAAGCAATGTTTTTTTCCACGATCGCGGCCTTCTTGGATTTTTTTAGCAACAGCAGCCATGTCAAAATCATGTTCTGGAATGATGATTTCATCAGCTCCGCCTGCAACACCTGACCATAAAGCGATATCGCCAGCGTTACGTCCCATTACTTCAATAACGAATGTACGAACGTGTGATGTAGCTGTGTCACGAATGCGGTCAATTGATTCAAGCACTGTATTAATTGCTGTATCAAAACCGATTGTGAAGTCTGTACCAGGAATATCATTATCGATTGTTCCAGGAATTCCCACTGCTGGGAAACCACGCTTAGTTAAAGCCATCGCTCCATGGTAAGAGCCATCGCCACCGATAACTACTAAACCTTCAATACCGAATTTTTTCAATTGTTCGATACCCTTTAATTGACCTTCTTCTGTAGCAAATTCTGGGTAACGAGCAGAGTACAAGAAAGTACCACCGCGTTGGATCTTATCACCAACGTCAGCAACGTCAAGACGACGAATATCTCCGGCAACTAATCCGGCAAATCCGTAGTTGATTCCATAAACTTCTAGACCTTCATAGATTCCTTTACGAACAACTGCGCGAATCGCTGCGTTCATTCCAGGTGCGTCTCCGCCACTGGTCAAAATTCCGATGCGTTTCATATAAACATTCACCTCATTAAAATACTTTATCCTAAGAAGACTTAGGCTATAACCATTTGTTTGCAATAACCACGTCTAACATTCTAACATTATTTTTCTAACTTGTCTTGATTAATAGCTAAAAAAATGAAAAAAAATGAAAGCACGTAGTATTTTTTACCGTAACTTATTTGAAAACAACATTTTCCTCTTGAAGTAAATAAGAAAGCTGTCCTCGCAGACTCTTACTCCCATCTACCCAGTTTTCCTCTGATAACACGATTTTCCGTTGTGTTTTTTCATAGTATAAAACAACTGGAATGTATCCGGGATGTTTCTGAAAAATTGTTTTCAATTGACGCATTGTTTCATGGTCTTCTTGTCCTTCCGTGATTCTTAAATAACAAGTTTGATCTGGAAAGTTTTTCTCAAATTCTTTCGCATCTGCAAATGTTTCGCCAATCAATTGTAATTCTTGGTTATAGCGACTTATTTCACTACGACCTTGTACAAACAGTACGTGATTCACTTCAAAAAGATTTCTGAATTGGCGATATAGCTTAGGAAAAACAGTAACTGTTACTTCACCTGAGCTATCCGTTCCTTCCACGAAAGCCATTCTTTCTCCTTTTTTTGTCCGAATTTCACGAATATTTTTGATGTACAATAACAAACTTACTGTCTGCTGAGGCACAATTTCGGTAACCAATTGAACACGTTTAGCTAAACGCAATCGCTCATAGCCTTCTGTTGGATGACCAGATAAATAAACACCAAGATATTCTTCTTCTAGTGTCAAACGTTCATCTAATGAATAATCTGCAATTTCTTCTTCCTTCAACGCCATGATTTCCATCAAGTCCAAACTGCCGCTACTGTATTGAACGTTTTGGATCTTTCCTTCTAAATCGAGCATGAGCTGCTTACGATTTTTTTCTAACTCATCGAATACACCTACAGCAACTAAAGGTTTCAGGATATCTTCTTTGAGCCATCGCTTATCTATACGAATCAAAAACTCATCGACAGATTTGAACGAACCATTTGTTTTTCTTTCATTGATAATCTCTTCTACAAAATCTCGCCGTACCCCTTTGATTGCTGTCAAACCAAAACGAATCAATTGCAAATTGACTAATTCAAACCCATAAGCACTTTGATTGATGGAAGGCGGACTCAGCGTTAACTTGTTCTTTCTAGCTTCAGCAAGGTATTCTTTAAGCTTAGCGGTATTGTGTCGCACAGCATTCATCAAACTAGTAAAGAATGCTCCTGGATAATGTGCTTTGAGATAAGCCATTTGAAACCCAACAAATGAATAAGCGAATGCATGTGAACGATTAAATCCATAATTAGCAAAACGCTCGATATAATCGTACACTTCAATTGCCTTTTCCTTAGAATAACCTTGCGCTAGTGAACCAGTTACAAAGTGTTCTCTTTCTCTATCAATAACTTCCTTTTTCTTCTTACTAATTGCACGTCGTAAAATATCTGCCTGACCTAAAGAAAATCCAGCCATCGTTGAAGCAATCTGCATGATTTGTTCCTGATACACAATAACTCCATAGGTATTTTCCAAAATTGGTTTTAATGCGTCATCCGGGTATTGAATAACCTCTTTCCCTTTTTTTCGTGCAATAAAGGTATCAATATTTTGCATAGGTCCAGGACGATACAAAGCGTTGACAGCAGCGATATCTTCAATATTTTCTGGTCCCAAACGTCGTAAAACATTTCGAATTCCTGCCGATTCAAATTGAAAGACGCCGGTTGTCTCCCCTTTTTGAAACAATCGGAAAGTTTTCGCATCATCCAGTGGTATTTGCTTAAGTTGAAGGTCGATTTTTTCTACACGTTTGATTGATTTAAGCGCATAATCAATAATTGATAAGTTCCGTAAACCTAAGAAATCCATTTTCAGCAATCCGATTTCTTCTACGGCATTCATGGTATATTGCGTTAAAAAAGCTTCGTCTGATCCCTGTTGTAAAGGAACTAGCTCTAATAGATTGCGGTCGCTCAATACCACCCCTGCCGCATGCGTCGATATGTGACGTGGCAGCCCTTCTAAAATGGTCGCTGTTTGAAACAGTAATTGATTTTTTTTATTTGCCTGCACCAATTCAACTAGTTTATTCGAAGTTTGGTAAGCTTGTGACAAGGTGATTTTTAATTGATTAGGGATCGCCTTTGACCAGCGATTTGCCTCACTTTGTGAAACACCAAATACTCGCGCAACGTCTCTTAATACCATTTTGGCAGCCATTGTTCCAAAAGTTGCAATCTGTGCCATATGATACTGCCCGTATTTTTCTCGGACATAATTCAAGACTTCTTCACGTTTATTATCAGGAATATCCAAGTCAATATCAGGCATTGTGTAACGTTCTGGATTTAAAAAACGTTCAAAGAGCAAATTATATTTCAAAGGATCCACATCTGTGATTGCCAAAACATAAGCAACTAATGAACCCGCAGCTGATCCACGACCCGCGCCAGTAACGATTTTTTGTTTGTGTGCAAAAGCCATCACATCCCACACGATTAAAAAGTAATCGTCAAATCCCATTTGATGAATAATTTTTAATTCATAGTCTAAACGTTGTTGATATTCTGGTGTCAAAGATTCTACTCTTTTTGATAACTGATTTTGACACAATTGTTTGAGGTATACCGCTGCCGATTCATCATTTGGTACTGGATAATGCGGTAGCAGTTTTTGATGAAATTGAAACTCAAAATTCACAGATTCAGCTAATTTTTGAGTTGTCTCAAGAACTTTGTACGTATATAGTTCATTAAATTTTTGAATCATCTTACTCTCTGATTCAAGAAAGTTTTTATTTTCTAGTTGACTACTATCTGCTAATTCTTCTGACGAAATTTGTGTACCTTCTTTTATATGTTTCATTGTTTCCAATGCAAACAAATCTTCCTGATGCAAGCTTGCAATCGGATGTAATGCACACAGTTGTTCCTCTTCAGTTGACAGAAACTCGTACCATTCTTTAGAATCCGAAACGGTTTGGCCAGTTACACCCACATAAAAATCGTGGAAATGGACTTTTTCTTTTAGCATTTGCCAATGACTAGCAAACGTTTCTGCCGTGCCATAATCATTTGCAATCGAATGACTATCTGGCACAATCAAAATCAAGTGGTCCGTCTTCGTCCATGTGTTCAGTTCAATAGTACCTTCAATCATTTTTTTACTCGAAACATTCATCAATTGTTGGTAACCAATCTTGTCTTTTGCATAAACTAACAGTCCGTAGTCTTTGTCTTCAAAAGTGTACTCAAGATGTATGCCAATAATTGGTTTGATTCCTTCTTTGACGCACTCTTGGTAAAATTCTGCGGCGCCGTACAAAACATCCTCATCAGTGATAGCTAAATAAGTGTATCCAAGTTTTTTAGCTTCACGGACATACTCTCGGATGCGAATTGTACTTTGTAACAAAGAATATGAAGTTCTCGTATACAGTTGTGGAAAAAACATCTTGCATTCCGCCTTTTTTTTCGTTAAAATTCACTATCGTTAGTACAATTAAGCGTTGTACCTTGCTTTACATTCAAAAAAATTCTGTTAAAATTGGGATAGAAAAGAGGTGTTCTTCATGCGATATATTGTAACGTTATTTTGGTCCCTAGTTTTAGGACAAGTTGTTGGTTACATTGGTAGTGCCTTGACAAAAGGAACTTACGATTTTGCTTTGACAGCAATTATGTCACTAATTGCCGGTATCATTATCATCTTAATCGGTGCAGTTGCTCCAACAAAAAAAGAAGCCTCATCGCACTCATAGTAAATCAAAACAGATTGGGAAAGCAAGTTTTCCCAATCTGTTTTTTTGTCTACGATTCGTTTTTTTAAAATTTACTACGTAAAACCTTTCTAAAATTAAAAAGCGAGAGTCCGATATTCGATAAGACAAAACAACTGGTTACCACAAACACCGCACTGTAACCAAATGAATGGGCAACAGTTGAACCGAGCATTGGTCCTAAAACCTGCCCAAAATTACTAAACATTTGATTGTAACTATACACTCGACTCACACCTTCTTGAGGCGTGATTTTGCTAATCAACGTATTAATCGAAGGCATCAATGCTCCAGTTGAAAAGCCCAAAATAAAACGTAAAATCCCTAACTGCAACGGTGTTTGAACGAATGCCATAGGAAGGTAACAACAAAACGATAAGACCAATCCAGCAAGCAACACTTTATGGTTACCGATTTTATCCCCTAGCTTCCCTAATTTGGGAGAAGACAGTACCGCTGAAACCCCAGCAACTGAAACGATCAACCCACTAATAAAGAGAACATTATTGATATCTCCGCTCAATTGGCGAATATACAACGTTAAGATTGGACTGATACTAGTCACACCAATTTGTAAAATCAATGTTGTGATAAATAGTCCCACTAAAATAGAGAAATGATCCATTTTTGAAAAAATTTCTTTTGTGCTGACTAAATCTTTCTTCTCAACTGGATGGAAATCCTCTTTTACTAGAAAAATTGTTAAGATTGTCGTTACTAAAAGTACTGCACCCGTAATAATAAAGACGTTCTCCATGCCAAACCATTGCGCTAACGCACCACCCATGGACGGACCAATCAAATTCCCTGCAATTGCTCCAGTCGAAAGTGTCCCTAATGCCCAACCACTTTTTTCCTTCGGCGCTTGTGATGCAATCATTGCTGTAGCATTTGGAATATACCCAGATAAAATTCCATTAAAGAAGCGCATAATTAACAGCCAATACACATTAGGAACAAAAGCCAGTGAGCCCATGGTGATTGTCATTCCCGCTGCCGCTCGAACCATCATAATTTTCCGCCCTTTTCGATCTGCTAAATTTCCCCAAACCGGTGCAACAATTGCTGCTGCAAAAGCAGTAACTGAAATCGCTAATCCAGAAAATAATTCAACCTGATCTTGAGGCGTCCCTAGTTGTTCGACGTAAACAGGAATAAACGGCATGACTAAACTAATACTTGCACCAGTGAAAAAACAACCAATCCATGCAATAATTAAATTCTTTCTCCATTTAATCCCCATTCATCATCCCTCTTTCATCTTTCTTCATCATACCTATTTTTAAAGCAACAAGCAACGAATGTGAAAGCAAAAACAAAAAAAGACAAAAAATTCTGACTTTTCTATTACTCAACTAAATAAAAAGACAAAAAGTATCGTCAACAGACGTACTCTTTGCCTTAAAAATTTTAACAGAGATATTTTTGATTGATTTGTTTCATTTACTTAACTAGTTTAGATTGTCGCTAAAATAATAAAGTTTAAGATAAATAAAATATCAACTACCCACAAAGCAAGCGATACTTCTTTTGCTTGTCCTTTAACTACCTTCACAATTGTATACATGATAAAACCAGCAGCAATCCCATAAGAAATGCTATAGCAAAGCCCCATAAAAATTGAAGCAAAGAAAGCAGGTAAAGCTTCATCAAGATTCGCCCATTTGATATCTGCAAATGAAGCCATCATCATTACACCGACTAAAATCAAAGCAGACGCCGTTGCTTGTGCAGGAACGATAGCAATCAATGGAGAGAATAAACTGCTTAGTGCAAATAAGATTGCAACGACTACCGACGTTAAACCAGTTCGACCACCCGCACCAATTCCGGCAGCAGATTCGACATACGTTGTTGTATTTGACGTACCAAAAATTGCACCAACTGAAGTTGCAATTGCATCAGCAAACAAAGCTTTATCCATTTTTGTTTTGAATCCTTTTCCATCTTCCAATGCATCCTCATCTTCTTTTGAGAAAATGCCTGTACGACGTCCCGTTCCGATAAATGTACCAATCGTGTCAAATGTATCTGATAAACTAAACGCAATGATTGTCATTAAAACTTGTGGAAGTCTTGAACTATCACTGAATAAAGATTGCATTCCCTCTGCTCCAAAAGCAGCACCAAAAGTTGTTCCTAATTCTTTAACTGAGTTTCCTAATGAATTAGCTTGCCAATCAATCGCTTGAAGATCGACCACACCCATCAATACACCTAAGATAGTTGTCACTACAATACCAATCAGCATTGCACCACGCACATTTTTAACTACTAAAATTGCTGTAATAACTAAACCAATAACTGCTAATAAAATGGGTGCATTATTGAAATTTGCTAAGGCTGGAACAATTCCACCATTAATTGTTACGTTTGTTGCCTTACCACCTTCAACTACAGAACTCGTGATTGCTGATTGATCCGCACTGAAAGAAAGGAACCCTGCATTTTTGATTCCCACATACGCAACGAAGATTCCAATACCGCCCCCAATGGCGTGTTGTAAACTTTCTGGAATTGCGTGAATAATCATTTTTCGAATTTTTGTTACTGTAATAAAAATATTAATCAACCCACAAATAAAGACCATTGCTAAAGCTTCTTGCCAAGAATAACCAAGACCAAACACGACAGTAAAAGTAAAGAAGGCATTCAAACCCATCCCTGGTGCTTGTGCGTAAGGAACATTCGCAAACAAGCCCATTACTAACGTCCCGATAACCGAAGCAATAATTGTTGCCAAGAAAACTGCTTGAAATGGCATTCCTGAAGCTGATAAAATCGTTGGGTTAACAAAAAGAATGTAGCTCATTGCAAAGAATGTTGTAACCCCCGCCATTATTTCTGTTGATACATTTGTTTTGTTTTCCTTCAATCCGAAAAACTTATCCATAAAAAATTCCACTCCCTGATTTTTTCTGATGAGGAAAGATATTAAATAAGACCAACAACTAATTTCCTCGAACAATTATTGATTATATCGTCGCTTCATTCGTTTTTCAACTAAAAAATGATATTTAAACATTAAAAAGCAAAAAACGTTCGTGTTTTTCTTCATTATTTCTAAAAAAGGGCGTTTTTCATTCTTCAGTTATTGATTTTCGCACTTGTTTATTGCGTCAAATATGCTAGACTAAAACAAATATCAGCTGAGAAAGGACTATCGCCATTGAATAAAAAGCTTATTGCCATTGATTTAGATGGGACTACTCTGAATCAAGACTCTTTAATTACAACTAAAACCGAACAAACCTTAAAAAAAGCCATTGCAGCAGGTCACTATGTTAGTATCGCTACTGGACGACCTTTTCGAATGAGTTATCAATTTTATCAACAGTTAGAATTAACTACCCCAATGGTTAACTTTAATGGGGCTCTTGTACACATTCCTAATCAACTTTGGAGTGGCGAAAAAGAATCACAAATCAATCGCGAGATCGCCTTTGAAATTGTTTCACAAAAAAAAGCATTGAATCTTGACTTCGTTGCCGCTGAAAACCGCGAAACTTTTTTTATTGATAGCTTAGATTTTTTCGATGAAAAAATCTTTGCTTCATCAAACCCGAGTGAAAAAAATCTGCTTTCTCCTCAAAACCTGACAACTAATCCAACTTCTTTGCTCGTTCGTACAGAAAAACAATTTGCAGAACAAGTTTCAAATGAATTGACCCGTCAATTTGGTAGTTATGTAGATGTCCGCACTTGGGGTGGACCAACAGCTATTTTAGAAATCGTTTCTAAAGGGATTGAAAAAGCAAAGGGTGTTCACCAAGTAGCCAATTATCTTGAAATCAAACAAGAAGACGTCATCGCATTTGGTGATGAGCACAATGATCTTGAATTATTGGAATATGCTGGTTGGGGCGTTGCAATGGCAAATGGCACCGATCAACTAAAAGGGATCGCTAATGACATTACGGAAAAAACGAACCAAGAGGATGGTCTAGCCGATCATCTAGAAAAATTACTTCAACTATAATTTGTATTTATTCTATAAGTAAGAAACAAAAAAAGCCTAAGACATTGATTGTCTTAGGCTTTTTTTTGCAGTGAAAAACTAGCTCATTTAGAATAATTTCAAGCGTTTCATCCACGGAAACATACATTTTATCAATGAATTTTTCAGCTTTTTTCTTCTATAGAAATTAATCCTTTTTTCTTCTATCCTTCTTAGACAGTTACATAATCAATTGGTTCTGCTTGAGGGATTGTTTCATCAATAAAGTAAACTTTGTACCAAGTTAAGAAACTAAAAATCGTCCAGATCTTACGTTGCTCTTCTTTGACTCCTTCATGATGATTGTTTAACAATTCCATGATTTTATCTTGGTCAAAGAATTCTTTTGCAAAATCTGCTTCAAATAAAGCTTTCACTTCTTGATAACCATGTTCTTCTTTTAGCCAAGCTTTAATTGGCACAGGGAAACCTAATTTCACACGGTTTGACCATTCTTCTGGCAACTGTTTGTTTGCTGCTTGTCTGAAAATATCTTTCGTGTTGTTTTGGTTTAATAAATATTTGCTTGGAATTTGTTGTGCTAATTTCATCACTTCAATATCCAATAATGGCACACGAACTTCCAATGAACTTGCCATTGATAATTTGTCAGCTTTCAACAAAATATCTTTTGGCATCCATTGATGAAGGTCAACATATTGCATTTTATTGACTTCATCTTTGATTCCATCCGTTTTTTCGTAATGGACAGCCATAATTTCACTCACAGATGGTGCATCTTGATAAGTTGCTGTCAATAAATCAGCCGCTTCCTTTTCTTCAAAGACACGCGCATGACCAATGAAATACTCTTTAGCCGGCGCAAGTGATTCATATAAATGAATACGTCCGTGGAAGTTTTTCATTTTACCAATTTTGCGACCTAAACTATAACGCGTTCCTTTTGGCAATTTCTTCAACCCTTGCGCAATCACACGAATAAATTTTGAATTCGTATGGAAGCCATATGTTTGATAGCCAGCAAATAATTCATCTGCCCCTTCACCGGATTGAACCACACGGACACTTTGTGAAGCAAGGTTAGCTAGAAAATACAAAGGAACACAAGAAGGATTTGAATCTGGTTCATCCAAATGATATTGGATCAACGGAAATGCTTTGAATGACATATCTCCGTCGATAACCGCCGCAGTATTGTCTAAATCTAAAATCTCTGTTAATTTACGTGCTTCAATTGCTTCATTGTATGTTTTATCATCAAAACCAATTGAAAATGAATGATCTGGTTTTAAAACCGAAGTCACATAACTTGAGTCAACACCACTTGAAAGGAATGAACCAACTTCAACATCACTGATTGTATGTGCCTCAATCGAAGCTTTAACTGTTTCATCAATTTTGTCAATCCATTCTTGGCGAGAATGTGTACCTTTTGTTTCAAAATCAGCATCCCAGTATTCTTGAATGTTTAACTCATCGTTTTTATAAGTAAAATAATGGCCTTCAGGTAAACGGTACACATCTTTAAAGAATGTTTCGCCATTCAAAGGTGAGTATTGAAAAGTCATATAAGGTTTCAATGCTTCTTTATTTAACTCTTTTTGGAAATCAGGATGTGGTAAGAAACTTTTGATCTCTGAACCGAACATAAACGTACCATTCATTTGTGCATAGTAATAAGGTTTGATTCCAAAATGATCACGGGCACCAAAAAGTTCATTTTTTTCATTGTCCCAAATAGCAAAAGCAAACATTCCACGAATTTTTTGTAATAATTCTGTTCCCCATTCTTCATAACCATGAAGAAGAACTTCCGTGTCAGCGTGTGTGCGAAAAACATGTCCTGCCGCAAGTAATTCTTCTCGCAGTGGACGATAGTTATAAATCTCACCATTAAAGATAATGATTTTTGTTCCATCCTCATTATAAATAGGCTGTGTTCCGCCTTCTAAATCAATAATACTCAATCTTCTAAAACCTAAAGCAACGTGTTTATCGACATACTCACCAGAACTATTAGGTCCACGGTGTACAATGCGATCCATCATCGCGTTTACAACTGCACTCTTGTTATCTTTGTCATTAACAAAACCGACAATCCCGCACATTTAACTTTCACATCCTAATATAAATTACTTTTTCATTTTTTTATTTCATACTTTTCATCTTAACACACTCGAAAAGCGCTGACGAAAGGTTCTTCCCTAACAGTTTCGTCACATGAAAATAAGTTATGAAAACTTTTGAACATTTAATAAAAAGTTTTTCAATAACTAATTTAACATGTTTTCTTTTATGATGCTATCTTAATCCCTCATGCTTAAAAGAAATTTTGACTCTCTCATTTGCGCTATTCTATTTTTTAATTCCATAACTGCTAGAAAAGCGTTTTTTTTAACTTTTTTCACATTTTCATTCTATTAAACCTGCATTTATTCACAACTATTTTTGTTTAGTCGTTATGTGACAGCACAAAACAAGATTGAGATATGAATACTCAATCTTGTTTTGTTTTAGTTTAAATAAGGAAGGTACAGGATTTGAACCTGCGCGCCGGTATTAGCCGGTTCGGCGGATTTCGAGTCCGCTGCATTACCACTCTGCCAACCTTCCGCGATTTCTATTTTTAATCTTTTCGCCCAAAATGTCAAGCAACATTTTCACAACTGATTCTTTACATTTAAAGTCACAAGAAAAAGGTTGCACGTAATCAAACGACTACGCCAACCTTTTTTATTTTTTTAGCGGATAATTTCTGGATTTTCTAAAGACAACACAGAGTCAATTGTTCTAGAAATCAAAGAAATGATTTGCTCTTCAGTTGGCTGCATAATGTTTGAAGACATCAATGAAGCTAACCCAGTTACGACTACCCAAGTACCCGTATGTAACGCATCTAAATACTCGTCAGATAAATGACTGTATTTTTCGTCTTTCTTTGCAGCTTCATAGAAATAATTATATGAAAAATCATGCATTTTTTTACCGTCGCCATGCTCATCGATATACAATGCCATGTACAGACTATGATGTTTTTTCGCAAAGTTGATATAATTCAAACCTAAATCAATAATTTTGTCACCAGTATGCTCGACAGGGAAAACTTCTTCTTTGAGTTGATCAAAAATAGAATCCAAAAGAGTATTCTTTAAGTCTTCCATGTTTTTAAACTCTAGATAAATAGGTTGTGTCGAAATTCCCATCTTCTTTGCAATGTTACGAGCAGTAAATCCTTTGAAGCCTTCTTTAGCAACAACTTCATATGCTGCTTTTAGAATTTGATCTTTGGTATAGACTTTTCTTCTCATAAAAACTCCCCCACTTTGTACTGCATATATGTTCTTTAATTGTAACCGATAATCATCCTTCTTTGCAAACATTTTACTCATAATTGTTATATTTAAAGCAAATTAAGCTAAACTATTTAATGAAATTCTAATAAGGAAATGTGTCTTCATCAAATTATGCATTCCCTTTCATTTTTTTAGTCTTCTTTTTTTCCTTATTTTTTCACTCTTTTTTTGTCAGCTATGGCGAAAACACAACTAATCACCAAATAAGGAAACTATCGTTATTTATATTTATTTTAAAAAAGAAATAGTTACTAAATAAATTTCTTCGATAAAAATTAAATAAGTCTTTAGTAGGATGCATTTTCTTCACAAATCTTTTATACTTACTTCGAACTTACAAAACTGTTTGAATAGTGTCATCTAAAAAAGTAGCGTGTTTGCCACTTTATCGCGTATAGTAACCTTAGATCAAAAAACTTCAAGGAGATGATTCAAAATGAGCGTTGCAGCATCAAGAAAACTTATCAACTTTATTTCAATTATCGGTTTAGGCGCGTCTATCGCACTAACTGTTTACTTTATCAATCTTGGAGTCTTCAAGGACATCAATGCATTGAGAGGTCTTGTTGGACACTCAGTTATTCTTGGACCTGTTATTTTCATTTTGATTCAAATTCTACAAGTAGTGATTCCAATCATCCCCGGTGGCATCAGTACCGCAGCCGGCGTTCTGATTTTTGGTCCTTATGCTGGTTTTGTTTATAACTATGTGGGGATTTGTATCGGATCGGTTATTATCTTCTTATTAGGTAGACGCTACGGAAAACCCTTCATTTTATCTTTAATCAGCGACAAAACTTACGATAAATATATTGGTTGGTTAGATAATCAAAGTCGATTTGAGAAACTTTTTGCACTTGCAATTTTCCTACCAGTTGCGCCAGATGATGCGCTTTGTTTGATGGCTGGCTTAACAAATATTTCCGTAAAGAAATTTTCACTAATTATTTTCCTTGCTAAACCACTCTCTATTTTCTTATATAGTATGGCACTGATTTATGGTGGACAATACTTGACTGGTTTACTTGGTTAATTGGACAAAATAAATGAAGACATTCTGACACAGATTAGTGGTCTGACCTCTAACCTGTGTTTTTTTTATTTTTAAGATACAATAGAATTAGTAGGTGATAAAAATGAATTATTTAAAACATAGTTTAGGAAATGCTTGGGACTTTCTCAAAGGAACACAAAATTATTTTCGCGATGTTTTACTGATGCACGGCTTTATTTTATTTATTTGTCTGCCGTTATTGAATAGTACAACTCGTTTTATTTTACATCGTGGTGCAATTGATTATTTATCTTATGATAATATCGCCACCATTTTTTCTAAGCACCCTGGTGTACTAGGCTCGCTCTTTATCGTTTTGGTGCTGATTCTGCTTTTGGTCTATTTTGAATTCACTTTTTTATTGATTAGTGTTTACTTTATCAAAAAAAGAAAACCTGTGTCCTTAAAACAGCTACTTCGAATGACTGTCTTACAGCTAAAAAAGGTTCGTCCAGTTACGTTTCTCTTTTTCTTAGCTTATTTTCTACTGATTTTGCCGTTAAGTGGGTTAAGTTTTAACTCTGATTTATTATCAAAAATCAAAATCCCTTCATTTATTATGGATTTTATTTTTGAAAATCGGCTTGTGATTGTTAGTTTATTCATTTTAGTTTATCTTTTCTTAGCATACATCGGCATTCGGCTAATTTTTGCGTTACCAGAAATGATCTTACGCGACCGACCATTTCGCGAATCAATCCGAGAAAGTTGGCGACTTACGAAATCACGCTTCTTTGCGATTCTAGGTCAATTTATTATCATTGGTGGTAGTATCTTACTAATTTCCTCACTAGGTTATTTTCTGATTATCCTTTCACAAACGGCTGTTGAGAATTTTTTGCCTAATTATTCATTGATTAGTGCTGTCTTCGCAATGACGCTATTACAATTGATACTTCTGTTTAATATTGTTATGTCAACTGTTGGAATATTTTACATTATTGTCGACTTCATGGATGATGAAGGCTTCTTGCCAGAAATTCCTGAATGGTTCACTCCTGAGCCACCTTTACATCGATATTCCACCTTAAAGAATGCCAGTCTTGTTCTTTTTTGTGTTTTCTTTGGCGTTGGCGTTTGTTTGTATAATATGAATTATTTGACTTCTGCTGCACAGACTACCCCTTTAACTGTTTCTCATCGTGGTGTTAGCAATCAAAATGGTGTTCAAAACACGTTACCTGCGCTAGAAAAAACAAGTCAAACTTATCATCCTGATTACGTTGAGATGGATGTTCAAGAAACAAAAGATGGCCAATTCGTCGTGATGCACGATTTTAACTTGAAGAATTTAACGGGCGTCAATCAACTACCACAAAATTTAACCTTGAAAGAACTAGAAAAATTAACAGTCAAAGAAAATGGGCAAGCAGCACCACTTGTTTCTTTTGATAGTTATCTGGCAGCTGCTAAAAAATTAAATCAGAAATTATTGATTGAAATTAAAACAACGAAATATGACTCAAGCGATTTGGTTGAGCGCTTCACGGATAAATATCGGGCAGAAATTCTGGAACAACATCATATTTTACAGAGTTTGACTTATCAAACTGTCGAAGACTTAAAGAAAGTGGAGCCAAAGTTTTACGTTGGCTATATTTTACCGTTTAATATTGTGGGACCACCGATTACTTCTGCCGACTTTTTAACAATGGAATATAGCACCATCAATCGGAATTTTATTTCATCTGCCCATGCGGATGGTAAAAAAGTTTATGTCTGGACGGTCAACGACTCGGATGCAGTCAGTCGAATGATGTTCTATGGTGCAGATGGCATCATCACCGATCAGATGGGGATTTTAAACAAAGAAGTAAAATCACTTGATGACGAAATCACTTATTCAGATAAATTGCTTAACTTCGTACTAGGTGTCGGTTAAGCATCACTTCACTTATCAAAAAAAAGGCAATCGCTAATTTGTTAGCGGTCGCCCTTTTTTTATTTACTTATTCTCTTTTCGCGTCTTTAACAGCTCGAAAGATGGCTAAAATTGCGGGAATCGCTGAGACAATTGCGAGAAAAATTCCTAGTTTCCCTGAATTTCTTTTCTTTGTCATAACATCTTCTCCCTTCCTCTTTCCTTAAGTATAAAAAACTTTTGCAAATTTCTCAAAAGAAGTGATTGTTTACGACACCATCTCAACTGGTGCGTAAATATCTGTTAACTTAACTAATACGCGAAACTGTTTCTCATCAATAACAAAATGATCACATTGCTCGTAGCTTTCAACTAAAACAACAGCTGTGTTGGTATAGGTATGTTCGATATAACCAACGACTTCATTAGTTACACCAATAGGTTTGCATATGTAAGACTTTCCCACTTCGATATTTAACATCAAAATTCACTCCTTCAATTATTATTTGTTTTATTTATAATAACAGAAAAGCAAATAAATGAAAACGTTTTATTTTATTTTTTTTGTATTTTTTTCTTTAAACCAACAAGAATTCATTCAGATTTTAAGTTATGCTATTTTTCATTTAATATCACTTAAATTTTATATTTTTTCGTCACGTAAGAAAGGTGACAAAACTGTTCTTTTATTATTGTTTCACGTTCGTGCAGTTTTTTCTTTTTTTTCATACACTGAAGGAAAGGAGGGATAGACATGGTTCTCATTCAAGCAGTAATCTTTATTACCTTAACAATTGGTCTACTCATTGGATTAACAGAAGATCGCTGATTTCTTTTGTTTTAAATAAACCATTTGTTTATGGATACCTCTTAATTGCAAGAAAAATGAGTTGGTGCTAAACTACAAATGGGTTTGAAAATTTACAGAGAGTTTAACTGAAAATTTCTCGAATTTTTCTCAATAATTGAAAGGGGGAACGAAACATGACTTTTAACAAAACAAATATGACTTATCGCGTAGCCTTTGACACTTCAACCAATCGTTTCATGGCAACTGACGCAAAAAATGAACACAATGTTGCTTTCGGTATTACAATCGAACAAGCTGTCCGAGCATTACATGAATCTAATTAAGGAGCTGGCCACCCCACATGACATCTAAATCATTCTCGGAAAAAAGCTAAAAGAGGTTTGCACATCTTAGACGATGCAAACCTCTTTTTGTTTTGCTCTATCAAATCATTTTGCTGTATTAAAAAAGAAGCTGCGACATATGCCACAACTTCTTTCCTTCACTAACATATTATAGACGTTCGTTCAATTCTTTTGCTAGGTCTTCAAAGCCAGGTTTGCCTAGTAGGGCGAACATGTTCTTTTTGTAGGCTTCTACACCTGGTTGATCAAATGGGTTGATTCCGTTCAAGTAACCAGAAATTCCTACAGCTATTTCAAAGAAGTACATTGTATAACCTAAGGTGTAAGCATCCATTTCTGGAATTTTAACTAGTAAGTTAGGTACATCACCATCTGTATGTGCTAATAATGTTCCTTCAAAAGCTTTTGTGTTAACAAAGTCAACTTCTTTTCCTTGTAAGTAGCCTAAACCATCTAGGTCAGCTTCTTGTTCAGGAATAGTGATTGATTTACGAGGTTTTTCCACTTTAACGATTGTTTCAAAGATATTGCGACGACCTTCTTGAATATATTGACCTAATGAATGTAGATCAGTAGAGAAGTTTGCACTTGAAGGATAGATTCCTTTTTGGTCTTTTCCTTCAGATTCGCCGAATAATTGTTTCCACCATTCTGAGAAATATTGCATTCCTGGTTCATAGTTGATCAACAATTCTGTCACTTTGCCTTTACGGTAAAGAATGTTACGCATCGCTGCATATTGATAAGCTTCGTTTTCTTCTAGTTTATCACTTGCATATTCTTTACTTGCATCAGCTGCACCTTTCATCAAGGCATCAATGTCTGCCCCACTAACAGCGATTGGTAGTAGACCAACAGCAGTTAATACAGAAAAACGTCCGCCGATATCATCAGGAATAACAAATGATTCCCAACCTTCAGCATCTGCTTCAACTTTTACTGCACCACGTGCTTTATCAGTTGTTGCATAAATACGTTTGTTTGCTTCTGCTTGACCATATTTTTTTACTAATAATTCTTTGAACACACGGAAAGCAATTGCTGGTTCTGTTGTTGTTCCTGATTTAGAAATAACATTAACAGAGAAATCACGATCACCAATTACTTCGATCAAGTCAGCTAAGTAAGTTGAGCTGATTGAATTTCCTGCATAAAAAATTTGTGGTGCTTTACGTGTTTTACCATCTAATAAGTTATAGAAAGTATGGTTCAAGAAATCAATTGCAGCACGTGCACCTAGATATGAGCCACCAATACCGATTACTACTAATACTTCTGAATCAGATTGGATTTTTTTAGCTGCTTCTTTGATACGTGCAAACTCTTCTTTATCATAATTTGTAGGTAAATCAATCCAGCCTAAGAAATCGCTGCCTGCGCCTGTACCTTCACGTAATAATTTGTCAGCCGCTGTTACTTGGCTTTGCATGTAACCTAATTCATGTTCATTGACAAACGGTGCTACTTTTGAATAGTCAAAATGAATGTGTGCCATTTGTTCTCCTCCTTAAAAGTTCACTATACAGGTATACTTTACGTTTTTTTTACTTTTTTTTCAAGCAAATATCTACGAACCTTTCAATATTTACAAGAAAATTTCACATTTAGACCAATCCTTGTGCAGACATTGCTTCCGCAACCTTTGCAAAACCGGCAATGTTCGCACCAAGTAATAGATTTTTTTCTTCATCATACTCAGCAGCAGTTTGACGACATGTTTCATAAATTGTTTGCATGATTTCGTCTAATTGTTGATCTACTTGCTCACTTTCCCAAGTTAAACGTTGAGAGTTTTGGCTCATTTCTAAGGCAGAAACTGCAACTCCACCCGCATTTGCAGCTTTTCCTGGGCAATACCAAACTCCTGCATCATGAAAAACAGTGACAGCTTCTACTGTTGCTGGCATGTTTGCCCCTTCTGCTACAATTTGTACGCCATTTTTTACTAAGATTTCTGCTAAGTCACCTGAGATTTCATTTTGTGTCGCACATGGCAAAGCAATAGCACATGCTTCTTCTAACGACCATACCGATTTTCCTTCATGATAAACAGCAGATGTCTTTTGAGCTGCATACTCAGTTAAACGTTGACGTTTTTTTTCTTTCACTTCTTTCAATAATTCTAAGTCAATACCTGTTGGATCATAAATAAAGCCACTTGAGTCGGAACAAGTCACCACTTTCGCTCCAAGTGCTTGCGCTTTTTCAATTGCATAGATTGCAACATTTCCGCTCCCAGATACAAAAACTGTTTTATCTGTAAATGAATCTTGCTCTTGAGCTAACAAGTGTTTAACAAAATAAACTAATCCATACCCCGTTGCTTCTGTACGAACTTTACTTCCCCAAAAATTCAAAGGTTTTCCTGTCAACACACCTGCATCATATTGTTTGATTCGTTTATATGCACCAAACAAATAACCAATTTCTCTTCCACCAACACCAATGTCGCCAGCAGGAACATCTAAAGAAGGCCCAATATGTTTTGAAAGCTCCAGCATGAAACTTTGACAAAAACGCATGATTTCACCGTCCGATTTTCCTTTAGGATCGAAATCACTACCACCTTTTCCGCCACCAATTGGAAGACCAGTCAGACTATTTTTAAAAATTTGTTCAAAAGCTAAGAATTTTAAAATACTCAAGTTAACACTTGGGTGAAATCTTAACCCACCTTTATATGGACCCAAGGCTGAATTGTATTGAATCCGATATCCTCGGTTCACACACCAATTCCCTTGATCATCTTGCCAAGGCACTCGGAATTGAATGATTCGTTCAGGTTCTACTAGAATTCCTAAAATATTTTGTTCGATGTATTCAGGATGGTTTTCTAAAAAATGCGTAACTGTTGGAAGTACTTCATCAATTGCTTGTAAAAATTCGACTTCTCCACGATCTTGTTGATGTAGTTTCTCTTGAATCGTTTGGACATATTTTTTTGCATTTGTCATTGTGTCACACTCCTTCGATTAGCTAATTTTTATTTTAGCTTATTTTCAGCCTCGGCTCAAAAATTTTTCTGCGTTTATTTTCGAAATATGCTACACTCACTTGTGAGGTGAAGCGAATGGAAACAAACTACGATGTAATCGTTGTTGGCGCTGGTACCAGTGGAATGATGGCAGCTATTAGTGCCGCAGAACAAGGTGCCAAGGTGCTATTAGTTGAAAAAAATAAAAAAGCTGGAAAAAAATTGCTAATGACTGGCGGTGGGCGTTGTAATGTCACAAACAATCGACCAGTGGAAGATTTAATCGCACATATTCCCGGAAACGGAAAATTTTTATATAGTACTTTTTCACAATTTGATAACTTTGATATCATGAACTTTTTTGAAACACAAGGCGTGCATTTAAAAGAAGAAGACCATGGCCGAATGTTTCCTGTTACAAATAAATCAAAAACAATCATTGAAGCGTTGATTACTCGTCTAAATGAACTTGGCGTCACACTCCTTTTTGGTACAAAAGTTGAAAAATTGGTACACAATAGCGGACAAGTCTACGGCATTCGAACAGAATTTGAAGAATTCCAAGCCCCTTGTGTGATTTTAACAACAGGTGGACGAACTTATCCATCAACTGGCTCAACTGGAGATGGCTACAAAATGGTAAAAAAAGTTGGTCATACAATTACCCCATTATACGCGACGGAATCTCCCTTGATTTCCGAAGAACCTTTTATTCAAGAAAAAACATTACAAGGATTGTCTTTACAAGATATTTCTTTAAGTGTCTTGAATAAAAAGGGACGAGTAATTACTGAGCACATTATGGATTTACTTTTCACACACTTTGGCATTTCAGGGCCTGCTGCCTTACGTTGCTCAAGTTTTATCAATCAAGAATTAAAGAAAACGGGCGAGCCAGTTACAATTTCTCTAGATTGTTTCCCAACTCGATCAAGTCATGACTTGATCCGAGAACTAACTGCTAAGAGTCGTCAATCGAAAAAAACGTTGGTCAATACTTGGCACGGCTTTTTACCTGAACGACTACTAACTTTTTATTTAAGTCATCTGAATTTGGAACAACAAACGGGTCAACAAACGTCGGAGAAACAAATTCAAGACTTTGTCCAATTATGTAAAGAATTTCATCTCTTGATAAACAAAACTTTCCCGATAGAAAAATCTTTTGTAACTGGCGGTGGTGTTTCCTTAAAAGAAATTAATCCCAAGACCTTAGAAAGTAAACTGGTAGCTGGATTATATTTTGCGGGTGAATTACTCGATGTCAACGGCTATACTGGTGGCTTCAATATCACTGCGGCTTTTGCTACGGGTCATGTTTCTGGTATGAATGCCGGTCAACAAGCCCAGGCCATTTAAAATATTACTAGTCCACTTAAATTATTCATTGGTTACTTATAAAAAAAATCCCCTTCAAGTTAAACTGGATACTAACTTGAAGGGGATTTTTTTATGCTCTGATATCGACAAATTTTCCATTTGTCAGTTGGCAGATTGCTTGTGGAGCTAACTCCATCTGCAGTCCTCTTTTGCCAGCGGAAATAATGATTTGTTCATAATTTTCCGCAATTTGATCAAGATAAGTTGGAAATAGTTTTTTCATTCCGATTGGTGAACAGCCACCACGAATATAACCAGTAGTTGCTTCTAACTCACGTAAATGGAGCATTTCTACTTTTTTATTTCCAGAAACTTTTGCCAATTTCTTTAAATCTACTTCATTTTCTCCCGGAATGACAGCAACTAGTGGACCAGTTACGTTTCCTACAGCCACCAATGTTTTAAAAATTCGTTGCTCACTCCCAGGAATCTGTTCAAAAATCGTAGTTGCACCTAAATGATTTTCATCCCATTCATATTCGTGTTCTGTATACGCAATTTTTTTTTGCTCTACGAGTCGAATTGCATTTGTTTTGACTTGTTTTTTCTTTGCCATATTTCCACCTCATTGCAACAAGCATGATAAATTCAAATACCATTCATCGTTGGTTGATACGATTACTCATGCTAAACTCTTAATTATTTGTTGCAGTTCTTTCACAGGTAATTGTCCTGGGGCCGAAGCAGACGCTTTTGAAATTGCCCCAAAAGTAACTGCCGAACCTGTTAAGCATCCTGCTACTCTTGATAACTTACCCATTTCTCCCATTGAAACAGTAATCAACGGGATTGAAACAAACGCACTTGCTCGTTTAGTCAATTCAAGCAAGCGAAAAACATCTTGTTCTGTTTGTGGCATCATTGCTAATTTTCCAATGCTAGCTCCAAAATGTTCCATCATATTTAGCCGGTAAAGCAGAACAGGATCTGATGGTGTTTCTTTAAATTCATGATTGCTGATAATGATTGGAATTTGATGATCTTTGATGCGCTCAATCATTCCGCGTCCCAAGCTTTCAATCTGAAACAATTCAATGTCTACCATATCAACCAACTGTTCAGTCACAACTGTTTCATACAAATCATGATATTCTCTAATCGATAGATCTTGTTTTCCGCCCTCAGCTAGCGTGCGAAATGTAAAAAGCAACGGTAATCCTTGAAGCTCATGTCGAAGAAGGACTAGTGTTTCTAGAACCTTTTCTAATTGCAAGATTTCTTGATAAAAATCGACACGCCATTCCACTAAATCCGCGCCTGCCTCGCGCGCGAGACGTGCTTCACTTAAGATTTTTTCTTGGGTCACACCAGTTAATGGTGCACAAACTTTTGGTCGACCAGTACCGATTTGCAAATTTTTCACTTGGATCATCCGTAACGACTCCCTTCTTACATTTGATTGATTTTATAAACAAATACCTTTAAGTAATCTCCTTCTGGAAAAGCGTTTGTCGTTTGAAAATCATTTGGTAAGCGATAAAGTCCGATTTGTTGATAGGAGACACCTTTGGCAATGAACTCTTCTTCAATCATCTTTTGAAATTGCTGAATCGTGACATTCGCCGCATTTGTTGAAGCAATCAGCACCCCTTCATCTGCTAAAATTTCCAGACTGTCTTTGACCAATTCGCCATAGTTTTTTGCCACGCGGAAAACTTTCTTTTTGTTGCGGGCAAAACTAGGTGGGTCCAAAACAATGACATCATAAGTCAATTGTTTACGACTCGCATATTTAAAGTACTCAAAAACATCCATAACGATAATTTTTTGTTGTTCAAGATCTAAACCATTGACTTCAAACTGTTCCTGCGTTTTTTTCAGGCTCCGTTTTGCAAGATCCACGCTGGTTGTCTCAACAGCACCACCCATCGCAGCCGCAACTGAGAAAGCACCTGTATAGCTAAACATGTTTAGTACCGATTTTCCTAACGCTAATCCATCAACCAACGCTCCGCGAACTTCCTTTTGGTCTAAAAAGATTCCTGTCATCAAGCCTTCATTTAAATAGGTTGCAAACTGAACACCATTTTCTTTTACAATCAATGGCTCTGGTGCTTCTTTTCCATAAATAAACTGACTTTCTGGCAGACCCTGCGTATCAAAACGAATTTTTTCATACGCACCTAAAATTTCCGGATATGCTTTTTTAAATGCTTCAACTAATTTTTCTCGATGAAGGTACAGTGTTTGGTTATACCAAGAAAAGACAGCAAACTGGTCATAATAATCAATAATCAAACCACCCATGCCATCACCTTCACCATTGAACAAGCGAAAAGCATTTGTTAAGTCATCACTAAAATAAGTTGTGCGTTTTGCTTTTGCTACCACAAATTTTTTCTCAAAAAAAGTTGTATCAAATACTTCGTTGTCTCGGCTTAATACCCAACCAATTCCTTTGTTTTGCTTTCCTAAGTAGCCTTTTGCCACAAATTGATTTTGTTGATCTACTAAATCGATCCATTCCGTCGTTTCCACTTGCGTATCGACTAAATCTTCTTTTTGAATGAGCGGATAACCTTTTCTAAATTGAGTGCTCGCTCGTTTTTTTACTTTTATTTTCATTCATTCACCTGCTTTTACTTTCTCATCCTTCAGTATAACAAAAATCAAACAGCTTGTCTTAAGCCACAAACCTCTAAGAAAGCTTAAAGAATCCCTTAACCAACTGCCATAAATCATCGCTTAGAATTGACACTAAAATCTTCGACTAGTAAAATAGATTAGAATATATAAGTTGTGTACTATGGGTTTTATGACACTCTTATTCTTATTTTTTTGAGTGTAGAAAGGAAGATTACTTTGAAACGTATAAAAACGCCCGCTTTTTTAAATAAGCGGCTCGGATTTTTTTCTTTGTTAGCTGTTTTAGTCTGGCTAAAAACAATTTTCGCCTATTTGATTGATTTCAATTTAGGGATTGAAAGCGGAGTGCAATACTTTATCTTATTTATCAATCCAATTGCGACTACTTTGTTATTACTTGGGATTGCTTTGTATGTGAGACGGGCAAGAGCTTCGTATATCACGATGATGGTGATTTTTTTCTTACTCACTTTGTGGGTGTTTTCAAATGTCACTTACTATCGTGAATTTACAGACTTTATTACCATCAATACTATTTTAGGCGCTGGAAAAGTTGCTAGTGGTTTGGGCGAAAGTGCCATTCGCTTGTTCCGCCCTTACGATTTATTGTACTGGATAGATTTTATTATCTTAACGGTTTTATTAGTCACTAAAAAAATCAAAATGGATGAACGTCCTGTCCGGGCCCGTATGGCATTTGCGATTTCAACATTAGCAGTTATGATTTTTTCTGGTAATCTTTTCTTGGCTGAAGCTGATCGCCCAGAACTATTAACTAGAACATTCTCTCGTGATTATCTAGTTAAATATCTTGGTCTTAATGCCTTTATGGCTTACGATGGTTTCCAGACTTATCAAACCAACCAAGTTCGTGCGGAAGCAAGTCCTAACGATATGAAAGAAGTTGAAAACTACGTTAAGGAACACTATGCTGAACCAAACGACGAGATGTTTGGTGTGGCAAAAGGTAGAAACGTTATCTATATCCATCTAGAAAGCTTCCAACAATTCCTGATTGATTACAAACTAAAAGATGAAGCAGGCGTTGAACACGAAGTAACTCCTTTCCTTAATAGCCTGTTTCACAGTAATAGTACGTATAGTTTCGATAACTTTTTCCATCAAGTCAAAGCTGGAAAAACCAGTGATGCTGAAACATTAATGGAAAACTCTCTCTTCGGATTAAACCAAGGATCACTCTTTACTCAATTGGGTGGAAAAAATACTTTCCAAGCTGCACCTGACATCTTGAGCCAAACACAAGATTATACTAGTGCTGTTTTCCACGGAAATTCTGGTACCTTCTGGAACAGAAATGAGACGTATAAAAATCTTGGTTATGATTATTTCTTTGATTCATCTTATTACGATGTAACCGATGAAAACTCATTCCAATACGGGTTGCATGATAAGCCATTCTTTGACCAGTCCGTTCAGTATTTAGAACATTTGCAACAGCCATTTTATTCAAAATTCATTGCTGTATCAAACCACTATCCTTATTCAAAATTTACTAATGAAGAAGCAGGATTCCCGATGGCAGCAACCAGTGATGAAACAATTAACGGCTACTTCGCAACTGCGAATTATCTGGATACAGCAGTCGAAGAATTCTTTAACTATTTGAAGTCAAGTGGACTATATGATAATTCTGTTATTGTTTTATATGGTGACCACTATGGTGTTTCCAATTCAAGAAACAAGACCTTAGCAGAACTACTTGGAAAATCAAGTGATACTTGGTCAAACTTTGATAACGCACAAATGCAACGTGTCCCTTACATGATTCATGTACCTGGTCAAACAAATGGCGGGATTAACCATACTTATGGAGGTCAAGTTGACGCGTTACCAACGTTACTTCACTTACTAGGTGTTGACACCAAAGATTATATCCAACTTGGACAAGATTTATTCTCTAAAGACCATGACCAAGTGGTAAGCTTCCGTGATGGCGATTTCGTTACACCAACTTACACTTACTACAGTGGTACGATTTATGATAACGCAACAGGTGAAGCCATTACCGATCCTTCCCCTGAAGTTCAAGCAAAAATTGATGAATGGAAAGTTGAGGTTTCAAAACAATTAGCTGTTTCTGATCAAATCAATAACGGTGATTTACTCCGTTTCTACACGAATAGCAATCTTGATCCAATTGACTCTGCCAACTATGATTACAAAAATGGTTTAGAAAAAATGACTGCGATTGAGAAAAAATTAGGTGATAAATCAACCAGCGTATTTAGTCAAAACGGTAATAAATCAACAACTAATCTTTATGAAACAAAAACGTACCAAGAAATAAATGGTACACCAACGACTGATACTTCTTCTTCAGAGGAATAAACGATTAAAAAGCGTGAGAAGCTAACTTCTCACGCTTTTTTGTACTCTTAAATAACAGCTTCTCACCTCTTTGCAGAATAACTCGCAATTTATCAAAAAGAATTTCATACTTTATTCATATTCATTTTTTATACTCTAATAGAGGTGAAAAGTATGAAAATAATCCGTTATGCTATTGCGCGTTTAGCATATTATAAAAAGCAAACAATTGTATATATTTTATTTTCAAGCTTCTTTGCTTTTTTGTTACTTATCTCTTTTAATTTATATAATTTACAAACTACTTTACACAAACAAATCCAAAACCGTTTAGCTATCTTTAGTTCAACTAGTCAAGAAGAAAAGATTCCACAATTAGATAGCGTTAGTCACTTCTATTCATCAGCTATTCTTGTCTTTGTGCTTTGCTTTGCGATTTGTTTTTTCTTCTTTTTTATCCATATTTTGAAACAAAATCGACAAGAATTGATGAACTGGCGTTTAACCGGATTTTCACAAAAAAAGTTATTCTTCTTTGTTTACACTCAAATGTTTTTACCAATTACTGTTGCTTGCTTAGGTTTACTATTATGGAGTATCAGTTTCCAGCATCTTTACGAAACACTGTTACAAAGAATCAACCTAACTGTTCTTACCTTATTTAAGTTTCCTGACTTTTCTGTTCCTTCTTCAATTAGTGGATTAACCATTCCTATCAATCAAGAAGCATTTTTTCAGATTGATTTTACGAGTGATTTTTTACTTGTTGATACATTTAAAGGAATTGTTCAAACACTATTCACTTTGACTTTCGTTAGCTTATTTATAAGTATTTTGTCATTTATCTATTTTTCTCGAAGACTGCAAAAAGGGAGGTTCACCCACCATGGAGCAACCAAATAATACGACTCATTTCAATTGTCTAACTGTTATTCTTAGTTCTAAAGAAAAGCAACAACAACTACTTAATGAATGGAAAGAAAACTTGTTGCTAGATGACTCGCCAAACTACACAATTGTTCAAAAAAATTGGCCTGTCTTTCCTTATTTAAAGTTAAAGGATCATGTCTACCTAGACATTTCAAGTAAAGATATCAAGTCAACCAGTTCCGCTTATCAATCACAATTAAAGCTGGATTCCTCTTGGGAAAAGCAGTCAGCAGATGACCTCTCTTTATTAGAAAAAATCAAACTGCAACTCTTACATTCTTTACTTGCTAAACGCACACAAATCATTGTAGAAGACGCATTTGACGACTTAACTATTGCAGAAACACAAGAATTGTTAGACATTCTTTGCTTACTAGCTCGTCAAAAAAATCAAACAATTTTGCTGTTCACCAACAATACGACTATTGCCCATAGTCCCTACATCGATCATTTAGAAGATGCTTCCTAAAGTATTTTTCTCACATATTTTACTCCACTATACTTACTAATTGATGATCACTAAAAAAGCCAGATGCGGAAATTTCCACATCTGGCTTTTGGTTTAGTTTTCTTGAGACACTTCTTTGATTTCTACATCCGGAAGTCGGACAGTAAATGTTGTTCCTTTTCCTTCTTCACTTTCGACCTCAATTTTCCCTTTATGCAGACGAACTAGTTGTTGCACGATGGGTAAGCCGAGACCAGATTCACCATACTTAGTATTTTTTCTTGATGGATCAACCTTATAGTAGCGTTCCCAAATATTTTTCATCTGCTGTTCTGAGATACCGATTCCTGTATCTTTGATTTTAATAATCGTTTCAAGATAACCTTTTTCAATACTGATAGTAATTTGACCATTTTCAGTAAACTGAATCGCATTTTGAATGATATTTACCATAATCTGTACGAAACGATCATAGTCAGCATAAACATCAATTTCTTCCTGAGCTTCCAAAATCAGTGTATCTCCTGCTGCTTCTGCTTTTGCTTCAAGCTGTGTCACAAGATTTCTCAAGGTTTCTGTTCCATTGAATTTCTTGATGACCATCGTAATTTGGTCGGTCCGAATTTTCTCATAGTCCAGATTCTCATTGACTAATCGAATAAGGCGCTCCGTTTCATTTTTCATTAACTTGATTGCATTCTCTCGTTGATTTTCTGGAATCGCATCATAGGCAAGCCCCTCTAGTAATCCATTGATTGTCGTCAAAGGCGTGCGCATCTCATGTGCAGCATCTGCCATAAATTGGCGTCGCCGATTCTCTTGCTCTTCGATTTCTGCTTGCGACTCTTTAAGTGAATTCGTCATCTTATTGAAATCATCTGCAAGTTCGTCAAATTCATCTTTGTCATGAACAGGTAGTTGGACATCAAAATTCCCGTTAGTCACTTCTTTTGTTGCATTGCGTAAACGATTGATTCGCTTCACCTGAAAAGCAGCAAACACATAACTAGCAATAACTGCAACAATACTTGAAAAAATAAACCCCTTGAAAAGATTCAAGGTAACTGAACGCACGCTATTATCAATATTTCGTGCTGGTTGGCTCACAACCAAAGCACCGTAAAATTCATGATTCAAATTAAACGGAACTAATGCATAAGAAGTTGCTTGCTGTTGGCCTAAAATATTTTTATGATCAGTAAATTTTTGTTGCTTTCCGTTACGCAAATTTTTCCATTGCTCTGGACTAATCGTGAAATCCAGCATTGAATCGTCTGTTGGATAAATAAGTCGCTCATTTTTGTCAATAAAAATAAAGTTAACATTCTGCTCCGTTAGCACTTGTTCTGTCAAAAGCAAAGCATTTTGAAACGCCTGATCTTGACTCAGTTGCGGAAAATTCGCAGCATATGTTTGTGTCGTTTTTTCAACAGATTCAGCATAACCAAACAACTGTTGGTAATTATTTTCTTCAATCGTTTGCTTCGTTAATTGTGTAAATGAAACCCCGACAATCAAAATAATCATGGCAATCATACTACAAAAAGCAAGTAATTGTTGATAAAGATAGCGCATTAGGCAACACCAGAATCATCAAACTTATAGCCGACGCCCCAAACCGTTTGAATTACTTGTGGACCGACTTTCTCAATTTTTTGACGAAGTTTTTTGATATGTGCATCAACTGTTCGCTCATCACCAAAATATTGATAATCCCAAACTAATTCCAATAGCTGTTCTCTTGAAAAAACTTGACGTGGTTTTTTCGCTAAAGTAAATAAAAGATCAAATTCTTTTGGTGTCAAACCTTCAATCAATTGACCATCTAGATAAGCTTCACGAGTTTTGGTATTCATTTTGAAATGTTCTGTTTGAATGTCGAAATGACTATCTGATTCACTGGTTTCTTCTTTTGCATCGACAAGTTCGCTTCGACGGTGCAAGGCTTTCATTCGTGCAATCAAGGTCAGTGGACTAAACGGTTTCGTTACGTAGTCGTCTGCCCCCATTTCCAGACCAATAACTTGGTCGCTCTCTGAATCGCGTGCAGTCAACATAATGATAGGTACTGTGCTTGAGATTTTCCGAATCTCACGCCCAACAACCATGCCATCCATTGTTGGTAAATTCAAATCAAGTGTAATCATGTCCCAGTGTGCAGGATTTTCTAAGAAGGCGTCTAGCCCGTCTTTCCCATCATACTTGAACGTTGCCTCCCAGCCTTCATTCAAAAAAAACATCTGCATCATTTCAGAAACAGATTGGTTATCTTCAATCATTAAAATGTTCATAGTCATCCCCTCCGGATTTCTGGTCAAATTTCTGTAATTTTTTTTCCGTTAAAATAAAAATCGGCATAATTGGAAAAACTAATACCAGCATTTCAATTAAAAAGTAATTCGTGTTTCCTGTTACTTTTAATAAATAGCCAATCGCAGCCATTATCAAGCCGAAAATAATAAAGTATTTTCCACTAACTTTCTGGGCTAACTGCCAGAGTTCATCTGTTTTAGCAGCTAACGGTGAGTGGTATCCATACAATGGCAAATTTCCCTTGGAAGGAAATAAGCGAAAGAAAATACCAATAGTCGTTAAAGCAACTCCTACAACTAAAAAAATCATTGATTTCCTCCTAAAAAGTTCTCTTTCTAGTATACTCCAAATAGTCTTGCGAACCAATATATTCAATAATTCTTCATGAAAGGTTTGTCTTTTGTTCATTCTTTGTTAAGATAGGTTTATTGAAAAGATAAAGGAGTTTTTTTTGTGTCAAACTATCAAGCAATTACTTTTTTTGACCTAGATGGAACACTGCTGGATGCGCATTCAACAATCACCTCAGAAGTTGCATCTGCCATGAATGCCTTAAAAGAAAATCATGTCTTACCTGTCATTGCCACAGGTAGAACAGAAATTGAAATCCAAAAGATTATGCACGATGCTGGAATCACTTCAGCTGTTACCATGAATGGCTCTTATATTCGTGTGGATGGAAAAGAAATCCATTCCGAGCTTTTTTCAGAACAAGAATGTCAAAGAATGTATGAACATGTGCGGTTACAAGGCCACGAACTTTCGTACTACAATCACCAAAATATTTGGTGTACTGGCCACAATCAACTAATGATTGATGCCTATAATTTTATTCATTCTGAAGTGCCACCGATTGATCCTTTTGCCTTTCGTCAAAATCCAATCAACATGCTTTTGATTCTTTCACAAAGTGGCGATGAGTATTATCATGAACAGTTTCCTGAACTAACTTTTTATCGAAACGGTCCTTATTCAATTGATACCGTGAAAAAAGGAATTTCTAAGGGTGTTGGCGTCAAACGATTAAAAGAAGAATTAGGATTGACCAATGTCCCAACTTTTGGATTTGGTGATGGTCCGAATGACTTCGCTCTGCTAGAAGCTTGCGACAATAAAATTGCAATGGGCAATGCCTACGATGGACTAAAAGAGTTGGCGACTTTCGTAACTAAGAAAAATACTGAAGGTGGCATCGTCCACGCATTGAAACATTTTGACTTAATTTAATTTTTTTAAAATAAAAAATCCGTAACGAATCTCAAAGCAGATACTACTGTTTTGAGATTTTTTTCTTTTTCTCTTAAGAAAAAACAACAGCAGTAAGAGTTCTCACTAACTAATTCAATCAGTCGGTGCCAATCAATATAAAAATCAAAAAAATTGACAAAAAAAGAAAAAATCTTTTAATGGACATATCCACTTATGGAGATGTCCATTAAAATTTTATGAGGTGATCTTTATGAATGAAATAAATTTAAGTAAATATTTGGCTGCGATTTATCGCCAAACGAAAAAATCATGGAACCATCAAAATAGTTTTGACTTTTTAAGGGCAACACAAACAGATATTATTATGTTTGCTCTAAAAAATCCTCATCAAATCCAAAAAGATATTGCACGTCGGATGGCAATTGATCCAAGCTTATTAACAAAAGACTTGAAGTTTTTAGAAAAAGAAGAAATTATTACCCGCTCACTAAGCAATGAATCACGTGCCTATCATGTTGATTTAACTGATAAAGGGAAAAAAATTGCAGAACAACTTGGTAATGAAATGGAAGAATGGTGGATTTCGTTCTTTCACGCCCACCCAGAAATCAATCAAGCACAGTTTACTGAACAATTGAAACTCGTTTATGAAGCATTTAATGCTAATGAATAGTGAAACGCAAGGAGACCTGAATCGAAAATGGAAAAACAACTTTTAGTAAAAAACCGAAAATTGATCACTGTCATCATCTTATCAGCAACATTTATCAGTATGATGAGTCAAACAATGATGGTTACAGCGTTGCCTTTACTCAAAGACATCATGAAAGAATCATTAACTACTGTTCAATGGTTAACCACAGGCTACACCTTAATGGTTGGCGTTGTTACCCCACTAACTTCTAATGTTTATGAAAAATACTCAAGTCGTACAGTCTTTTTATCTTTGTTACTTGTCTTTTCTGTGGGGACGTCAATTGGAGCAATCGCACCCAATTTTTGGTTTTTATTATTAGGTAGACTATTACAAGCTGCAGCCGGTGGTTTTTTGATGGCTTTTCAAATGACTACTATGATGACAATCTACCCACCCAGCCAGCGTGGCATGATTATGGGCTTGTCTACTTTTGTCATTGCTTTTGGCCCTGCTGTAGGTCCGACAGTTGCGGGGATCATTTTAAATTATTTAAATTGGCGTTACTTATTTATTAGTATCTTACCAATCATGCTCTTAATCCTTCTCATCAGTTTTTGGCGATTTCCTAATTATTCTCAACCAAAACCAGTCCAGATTGATTTTATTTCAGTCATCGAATCTTTCTTATCCATCTCTCTTATTATGCTAAGCATCACCATGATGAAAGGCCGACTGATTCTAGGGATTTTTCTTTTTATTCTTGGCTTTTTGATTGGCTGTCTTTTGTTGAAACGACAATTACGTATGAAAAAACCTTTAATCAATATCTATTTACTGAAACAACCCACTTTTGTAAAAATGACTGGCATTAGTATCCTGGCATACATCATTTTGGTTGGGTTAGGACAGCTGGTCTCCATCTTTGCCCAAATGCAGCTTTCAGTCGATAGCTTAACTGCTGGTCTTATCTTATTACCAGGAGCCATTTTGAACGCTTTTTCTTCAATTGTTGTTGGACGAATTTACGACAAGCATGGACCAAAGAAATTAATCATAGCTGACAGCTTTTTGATGCTCGTATCCTTTATCCCCTTCTTTCTTTCACGAGTAGAAATCAATTTAGCTTTGTTGTCCGTGACTTATGCGCTTTGTCTCTTAGGAATTGGATTAATTTTTTCACCGTCACTAACCGAAGCTTTTAAAGAAATTGAACCTTCACAAATCAGCCAAGCAACGGCTTTGAATAACACACTTCGTCAAATGTTTGCATCTATCGGAATTACGATCATGATCAGCATCGTGACAACTCCTTCATCAATGAATGTTGGGATTACTTGGGTAATGGCTTTGTGTATTGTTTTGACTATTGCTATTCCGCTTCTCCTATTCCGTTTAACATCAGAAAAAAAGTGACCATTTTATTCAAGAAAATGTTACTAAATCTCGAAGCAAGTAGTACAGCTTCGAGATTTTTTCATGAAACTAAAAATGATTCAGCGAATAAAATTGATTGAACCTTTCATTAACTCTTCTCGCATTTTAGTGCCAATACATTTTTATTGAAAATGAATAAAAATGTGGTATACTATCTTTGTGCATAATGCATCTGTAACCCTTGTTACTTTACGGGGACGTTACGGATTCGACAGGCACAGTTTGAGCTTGAATTGCGTTTCGTAGGTTACGTCTACGTTAAAACGTTACAGTTAAATATAACTGCTAAAAACGAAAACTATTCTTACGCTTTAGCTGCCTAAAAACAGTTAGCGTAGATCCTCTCGGTATCGCCCATGTGCTCGAGTAAGGGTCCTAACTTTAGTGGGATACGTTTCAACTTTCCGTCTGTAAGTTGAAAAAGAGCTCATCAGACTAGCAATACAAAATGCCTGTCACTCGGCAAGTTGTAAAGCGAAACCTTAAATGAGTTGACTATGAACGTAGATTTTTAAGTGGCGATGTGTTTGGACGCGGGTTCGACTCCCGCCGTCTCCATATTTATATTGTTGAGACAAACAATAATCCGAAAAAACGTTGTTCAATCAACGTTTTTTTATTTTGGTCAAATAGAGAAAAGTAGCAAAACACAAGCTTTTTGTATTCAAATCATAAACGAAGTGATAAATATACCACTTTAAAATGAGAAAATTTGTTTAACTTCCTTGTAAGTAAAGATGCTAAATTACCTGCGAGAAAAAAGACATTAAAAGCTTTTATTGCTAACAAAAAGACGACCTATTTTCAGCCTTTCACGAAAAAGAGAAAGACCTAGGTCGCCTTTTTTATAAAATTATAGTGTCGGTCTGAATATTAACTAAATTTATCTACTATCATCTGATTTTGATTGATGATTAACTTCATCATTGATTATACAAAAAATACTTCATAAGATTTGCAGGGTGACATTCTGATAGATTCGCTATTATTCACACAAAAAATGCCGGAAAGATAAACACGAGAACTAAATATATCGGAAATACTAACATCCTGATACTATTTGCTAAAAGACTAACTCTCCTATAAGTCCCTCTTCTCAATCTTATCGCTATTAATAGTCCGATTGAACCGATTAATGGTGTAAAGACAGATAGAGGAATTCTTAATGAAAAAAAAGATTGTTGAAGAAACATAACTATGCCTAATAAAATAGTCATTACTGATAAAGTAATCCTTACTTTTTCTGAATTTGTATGTTGTAATGTGTTTGATATCTTTTCAAAATAAAAAATTAAATATCCCCTCATCGTTATTAAAAGAACTAAACAAAATATTACGAAAACAAACCTCCTGCTTCTCATTGATTTTTTTCCACCTCCAAAAAATCTACTATCCTTTCTACCAAACTATCCATTCTTTACAAAATATTGATATATGTATTATCACCACGATCATTAAATCACAAAAGCGCCTCAAAAGAAACCGTTTTCTTTAATGACAAGAGTTACTCAATAAATTTTAATGCAAACTTTCTAGATATACTCACTGCAACAACTGCAAATTCCCCTTACTCACTTCTATTTGTCATCTAAAAATGAATCCTTTTCTTGCTTAAAGCAAATGAAATCTATATCTTAACAAAAAAACGCAAGGAACATCTCTCCTCACGCTTTTCCTTTTTATTCAATTAATCTATAAAAATTTTTCCATTCGAATATGCTCAACCGGCGCAATCGCCATCAAATACGTATCCCCATACGCAACGTAACCCATTTTTTCGTAAAATGACTGGGCACTTACGCGCGCTTCTAATTCGATTGTTTTCGCATGCTCTTTTTTCGCATAAAGTTCAAGATGACTGAGTAATTGTTTTCCCACACCTGCACTTTGCCTTTGCGAATCAACACATAGATACTCAACTTTCATTTTTGATTCATCTAACTTCTGACTAAGCACACCAACACCTAAAAGGAACTCATCATCAAATGCTCCAAGAATATATTGCTCCGCCTCGTGTGAAAAATCCTCTTCTTCAATCGTTAACCCCAACGGAACGCGCATGACTTTATTTCGCAAGTTTAACGTTTGTTGATATTTTTCTGAGTCGTACTCAATTTTTTGGATATCCATTTTCTTCATTCCTTTCAAATAATCATTAAAACTAGTTTCCAGTATAGCCATTCTTCAGTAACTTTTAAAGAGCAAATAAACATCTCAATCATTTTTTCAAAAAAAAAACCATTAAACACCTCCGCCAAGTGCTTAATGGTTTTGCTTACTGGATTAGGCAATTTCAATTAGACCATATTCTGATACTTCTTGACTACAAATTTCAGAATACTTAGCCATTACTTTTCCAGCTTTATCTTGAACTTCTGCATGATCGATACGATCATATTCTTCTACACAAAGAATCACTGAGTTCTCTAATTTTTTAATAATTTCGCCGGTCACTTTCTTTTTCAATCCAATCGCATGACATTCATAAATTTGTCCCAAAATGATTTCTTCTTTCTTCATAGTTAATCACCTTCTAATTATTTTATAATTCCATTGAAATTATATTAACATTAAAACCAAATGAAGAAAAATGATAACTTAAGTATTTTTATAATAAAAAAACTGATTAAATTAATTGCTGAATTTTAGCAACCATTTTAATCAGTCGAACTGTTTTTGTACTTAATTTAAACTTAATTAGCAAGTAGAACTGTTTTAGCCGGCAATGTTTGTTCCAATAATGCCACGTATTGTTCTAAAAATTGTTTGTCGATTTCATCATAACCCGCGACTTTTCCGCAATCAATATCCAAAACACCTACTAATTTTCCGTCTTTAACTAAAGGAACAACGATTTCTGAACGTGCAGCTGAATCACAAGAAATATAATTTTCATGTTTTTTTACATCTGTGACAATTAATGTTTTTCTTTTTGCTGCTGACTCCCCACAAACGCCCTTACCTAGTTTGATTCTTGTACAAGAAACTCTTCCTTGAAACGGCCCAAGAATTAGTTCTTCTCCATCAAATAGATAGTATCCAGCAAAGACAGTTTCTGGTAACGCATCTGCTAAGAGTGCCGAAGAATTCGCAAGATTAGCTAACCAATTACTTTCAGCTTCAAGTAATCCTTTTTGTTGTAACAGTAAAAGCTCATACGCATCTCTTTTTTGTTTTTCTGACCACATCGTAACAACACACTCCTTTTATTCAGAAATTATAGCTCACTTATCCCTCCAACACCAGCTGTAATTTTAATGAGTAGCATTGGTAAAGCGATATCCACGACCATGAACCGTTTGGATATAGTTGACACTTCCTGCAACTTCTTCAATTTTCTTACGAATATTCTTGATGTGTGTGTCGATCACTCTTCCCGAACCTTCTTCGTTTCCTAGCAAAATCAACAACTCTTCACGAGAAAAAATTCGTAATGGATGATTCAGTAACAAGCCAAACAAACGATATTCTGATTTGGTTAAAGAAAGTTCTTTTTCATGTAACAAGATCACTTGCTTTTCTTCCAACACTTGAAATTTCTGGTAAACAGGCTGCGTATTATTTTTTAATTGTTTTTGCTTCAGCAATGCTGAACGTAGAGATTCTACTTTTGCCTTCATTAATTCAAAACTAACAGGCCAAGACCACAAAATGTTCACACCTTTTTGGAATAAGACAATTTTTTCTTTCTCTGAAAGTGGCTGAGTACAAGCGACAACTAATGGAAAACGATTCGTCACTGTTTCCGAAAGCTCTGTCAAGCGATCATCCGTAATAAGTAAAATATCTGCTGGTTCATTATGTAGCTTTGCCAGAGCAGATTGATAACTCACCTTTAGCTCTAACTGCTCTTTTTGTAATCGTTTCATTATAGGAAATACTGTTTTTTTATTTTTGGTAAATACTTTTATATGCATCTAATTCGCTCCTTTCTCTTCACTATTTTACGCAGTTTACTCAATCATACCTCTCTTTCACTCACGATCACTTATCAATTCGATTGAGTTTGTATCAATTATTTTGTAATTGTTTCAGTTATATTAAGTTTTTCTTTTTTTCGCTCAACGGATGAATCTTCACAACTTCCACACAACTCTGCCTTACAATACAAAATGTAAAAATTGAAATTGATAAAAAAGATGTTAGTGGGGAAACTATGATTAAGCTTAAAAAAATGGTCACATTTTCATTCGCGCTAAGTTTACTTTGTGCGCCAATTGCCGCGCAAGCAGACACTTTAGACGACAAAATCAATGAACAAGATCAAAAAATTGAACAACTACAAAAAAATCAAACAGCTTCTGAACAAGAATTGGCAATCATTAAAGAAAATGTCAGCCAAATTGAAAAAGAAAGTTATAAGATTCTTCAACAAAAAAATACTGAAGAACAAATGTTAACTGACTTGATTCAAAAAATTGCTGATTTGAAAGAGAAAATCGCTAAACGTGAAGAACAAATTCAAAAACAAGCGCGGAATGTTCAAACGAATCAAAATGCCAGCGACATTTTGTCAGTGATGGCCGAATCTGATTCGATTAATGAAGCAATCACAAAAGCTTATGCTGTAACAAAATTAATCAGTGCAAACAAAGAAATCATGTCTGAACAACAAAAAGATCAAGCTGAATTAGAAACGCTTCAAAAGAAATCAGAAGAAAAGTTACACTCTTTGACTGAAACAACCAATGAATTGCAAGCCAAACAAGACGAGTTAACAAAGGCAAAATTAGATCAAGAAGTTAAAATCAATGAACTCTCCGCTAGTTTAGCTACTGAGAAAAAACAAAAAGAAAAATTTGAAAAACAAAAAGTTGAAGCAGAGAAAAAGCGTCAAGAGCAATTAAAAGCTTTGGCAAAACAACGTGCTGCTGAAGAAGCTGCTCGCAAAAAAGCAGAAGAAGACGCGCGCAAAGTCCAAGAGCAAAAACAAAAAGAACTAGCTGCAGCTGCTGAAAAGGAGCGCATTGCTAATGAAGAGCAAGCCCAAGCACTAGCGGTCCAAAAAGAACAAGAGCAAAAGTCTGATTCTTCAAACGAAATGAAAACAGAAACCAACACAGAAGACAGCTCACCCGTCAGTTCTGTTCCTGAAGTGCCTGAAGCAGACAACGTAACAAAACCAGAAGAAAATACTTCTGGATGGAGTGCGCCATTAAGTTCACTTGTGATTACAAGTCCTTTTGGTAATCGTGTTGATCCAACAGGTGCATCTGGTACATCTCATGACGGAATTGATTTAGCTGGAGCTTCTGGAACACCTGTTTTTGCAGCAAAAGCTGGAAAAGTCGTTGAAGCTGGCTATCACTGGTCTGCGGGAAATCACGTGATTATCCAACATGCCGATGGCTATTATTCTTACTATATGCATTTAAGCAGCTTCTCTACAACTGTTGGTGCCTCCGTTAATGCCGGAACACTTTTAGGCGGTATGGGAACAACAGGAAATTCAACTGGTGTTCACCTTCACTTCGGTATCTCAACAAGTTTATGGTCTAATTTTGTTGATCCGGCTCCACTATTAGGTATTTAAATTTAGAAAAAGCGCGAGACGACGTTCGCATTTTTCAAAAGAATTAGCTATTACGCTATTTTTTGAAAAATGATAACTTGTGTCTCACGCTTTTTTTGTATGTTGGAAATGAAAACTGGTTATTCTGCTGTTTGAATTTCTTCTGCCAAGTTAGCATAATCAATTTCTGTGTCAACAAATGTTGAATCATTGACTGGAAAATGTTGAACGAGTGATTCAATTCGACTACTTTCCACGATGCCATTTGCCAATTCAAAATCAATCACATGTCCGCCGAATATCTTACTTTTGTCAATAAAATGTAAGTGAAAGCCAGCAGCTGCTACGCCTTGAAATAGTTCAGGAGTAAAGAAGCCAACTAATGTCCCTTCAACTTCTTCTTGGCGAAATTCTGGTTGATTTTGCGAAACTTCGACAAGCCGTTTGTAAGGTTTTTCTTGCTTTGGCATGATACGGATATGCACATTTTTAAATAATCCAGTAATTTTCACTGCAATAAATAAATTTTTTCCTGCTTCTTCTGCCAAAATTGTTTCTTTTAACACATCTCCTGTATGAGGCGTTGTGATTTCAACACTTTTATCCGCTGTAAAATCTGTTACAGCTGCATAAGGTGTTTTTTCCTCACCATTCAAACGTACAACCGAACCATCTGATCGACCTTGATAAGCAATCCCATCAACAACGATGACTTCCCCGTCTAACCCATGAAGTGTTCCTAGTCCTAACGTACCATGTTTCAAGATCTCAGCCATCTTTTCTGTTCCATCCATCAACCCAGCCATCAAGGCACCTAACGTTCCGTGTTGATATAAACTTGACTCTGTCATCTTATACACGTCCTTTTTCTTAATAGAATTGATCTGGTAAAATCGTTTCTCCGAGTTTTTCATTATCACGATAATCAATTGGAATATCAATGATTACAGGTCCTTCAGTAGCAAATCCGTCAGTTAAGGCTTGTTCTAGTTCACGAACATTTGTTGCACGAATTCCTTTTGCGCCAAAAGCTTCTGCATATTTGACAAAGTCAACTGGACCAAAGTCAACACCTGATGATCGTTGATATTTCATTTTTTCTTGGAATTCAACCATGTTATAGTGACCGTCATTCCAAATCAAGTGAACGATATTTAACTTTTTGCGTACAGCTGTTTCTAAGTCTTGTGCAGAAAACAGGAAGCCACCATCACCAGAAACTGAAACAATTTGTGTATTTGGACGAACTAACGCCGCAGAAATCGCCCATGGTAAAGCCACACCTAATGTTTGCATTCCATTACTAAATAGTAAGTGACGTGGTTCATAGCTTCTAAAGTGGCGTGCCATCCAGATATAGTGACTACCTACATCAACAGTCACTGTCATATCATCCGTAACTGCTGATTGTAGTGTATTGATGACTTCTAATGGATGTAAAATTCCTTCATCTTCTGTCTGTTCTACAACATCACGAGCGGTTAATTTTTCTTGTAACGAGTCAAGATATTCGTTAGCATCCACTGATACTTGTTGTGCTTCTAAAGAATCACTAAGTAGATCAAGTGTTGCTGCAATGTCACCAATCAATTCTCTTTCTGGTTGCATAAATGAGTCGATTTCAGCTGGTGTTTCATCGATGACGATGATTCTTGCATCTTTTTCTGCATTCCAGTTACGTGCTTCATATTCAATCGGATCGTAACCAATGGCGATTACTAAATCACTTCGTTTTAATAACATATCACCAGGTTGATTTCTAAATAACCCCACTCTTCCAAAGAAATGTGATTCTAACTGACGTGAGATGACCCCAGCAGCTTGGAATGTTTCAACAACTGGTAACGAAGTCTTTTCTACTAATTTGCGAATAGCTGTAGTTTCTTTTTCACTTGATCCGCGCATTCCTACCAATAAAACAGGAAGCTTGGCTTCGCGAATACGGTCAGCCAAGTAGTTGATATCATTTGCAGACGCAGATCCTAGTTGTGGGTCATTTAAGGGTTGGATTACATCACTTTTCACCGGCGCATCAACGACGTCCTGTGGGATACTGATAAAGCTTGCACCTTTCTTTGAACTTTTTGCCATACGATATGCATTGGCAATCACTTCTGAAATCGTTTCTGGATCTTGGATTTCAGCACTGTACTTCGTAATTGGTTTAAATAATGCTGCATTGTCCATACTTTGATGCGTCAGTTTTAATAAGTCACTTCGCTTTACTTGTCCACCAATTGCTAAAACTGGATCACCTTCAGCAGTTGCTGTTACTAATCCAGTTGCTAGATTACTTGCACCAGGACCACTTGTTGCAATAACCACTCCAGGTTCACCAGTAATTCGGCCAATTGCTTGTGCCATAAATGCCGCATTTTGTTCATGACGTGTCACGATTAACTCTGGGCCTTGGTCTTCTAATTCATTGAATACCCCATCGATTTTTGCTCCAGGAATACCAAAGATATAATCTACGTGATGATTAATCAAGCTTTCTACTACAGCGCTAGAACCTTGTTTCATTTCTTTTTCCATCATACAACTTCCTTTAACAGCTTATTTTCTTTCTACTCAGATAATAAACAAGCAACATAAAGTAATACAGTTTATATATCTGTTACAAAAAATAGTATAGCATGCCTTGCAAGATTTGTTTAGTAATAAGCTAAATAAATTTCAAAAAAATAGTAACAGCTCACTCAATGTATATTCATCTACTATCTCGAAGAAAAAGGCTGATAAAGTGGCAGATTTTCTTTACCAGCTTTTTACAAGCCCCCGTTTCTTTTTTCTTTTAATTATTTTTGGCTAAAAAACATTCACGTAAAAAAAATATTTCCCCCCTAAAAAAAGCTCAATTTGCTTTCAAGACTGCTTTTATATTAAATAACAACGTTCTCTTCCTATCACGCGGTAATTTTAGAAATTTACTTTGAACATCATAGGCTTTAACTTTAGATGTGGTTGCTGGGGAATCACCTCGACCGCTACAAAAAAATATTTTATCAAGGGGAGAAAAAAATGAAGACAACAAAATGGAAAACGTTGCTAGCAGCTTCGATGGCAGGATTTACACTATTATCTTCTGCACCACTTCAAGCATTTGCAACTGAAACACAAGGGAATAATTCTGGTTTAGTGATGGATGACACAGCAAATATCATCAACGGCCTAACAGACGCACACATGTGGTCAAATGACAACGGCACTTCTTGGACACGTGGAAAAGAAAACCAAATTTTTAAAGGAACTCAAAAAGTTATCATTGCTAATTATGACGAACAAATCGCTTCAGCACAAACTTGGACAGCAAAAGCTTATGCTGGTGGTTCAATGGTCATTTATAAAAATGCACTGTGGACTAACTCTTATTGGGCAGAAGCTAATCAAGCTCCAGGATCTGCACCAATGTGGACAAAAGTAAAAGATGTTCCAGCTGGAATTGCAACATTTAATTTCAACAAATTTACAGGTGCAGCCGCTGATGACTATCAAAAGGTTCAAGCTGAAACTGTTCAAAATCAGAAAAAAGTTATTGGTTACTTCGCTAACTGGCAAGGTTACAAAACAGATTATGAACCAAATAACGCTGACTATAACTATAGCCAAGGCGTTCTTGATGGAAAAGGATATGATCCAGTTGACGTACCTTTCGATAAAATCACGCACGTAAACTATGGCTTCATGATTATTGATCCTAAGACAGGAAAATTAACTTCAAACGATGCTTGGGCAGATTTTGATGATACTGTATCAGGTGGTGGGAAAAACTATATCGGCCAAATCACTGACATGGCGGATGAAAATGACGTAGCAGCAATGGTTTCAATCGGTGGTTGGAACAATTCAGTTAACGATATGGCTTTTGATATTGTGACAAAAACACCTGAAAAAATGGATGCTTTCACAGATGAAGCAGTTAAATTTATGTTAGATCATAACTTTGATGGTATTGACATCGATTGGGAATACCCGGACAACACCGATCGCCAGACAAAATTTATTGCCTTGATGAAACAACTACGTGAAAAATTAACAGTGGCAGGAAAAGAAAATGATACATATTATCAATTAAGTATTGCTGTAACAGCTTCACACGAAAAAATGGAATTTATCGCTCCTGAAACAGTCAATGAGTACGTTGATAACTTCAATGTCATGACTTATGATTTCCGTGGTGGATTTGATACACAAACTGGGCATCACTCTGGATTGTATGCAACTGAAACAGATAAAGACCAAAAATTCAACGTTTCTTCCGCAATGAAAGAATACAGCGAAACATATAACATTCCTAAAAACAAATTAATGGTGGGTATGAGTTACTACTCACGTGGATTTGCAAATGTGGAATCTGGTGAATTAGGTGCTGCAAGTAGTGGTGCTCCAGTCGGTGGCACTTGGGATGATCCTTACCAACCAGCTGGCCTAAAACCTTGGTGGCAAATCAAAGACCTCGAAGCTCAAGCGAACGAAGATCCGAATGACAACTTAGTTGCTAAATGGGATGATCAAGCAAAAGCTCCTTACATTTACAATGCGGACACAAAAGAATTTTATTCTTATGATAATGTTCAATCTATTGAAGAAAAAGTGAACTGGACAATTGAAAACGAATACGGTGGCGCAATCGTTTGGGAACTTGGTTATGATACAACAGATGCGGAATTAGGTTCTATCGTGGACAATGTATTAACTTCTGAACCAACTGATCCGACTGATCCTCCTGTTGAAGAAAATAAATTACTTGCTGTTGGTGTCAATGAACGGACACGAAAAACATATATCAACTTAAATCTAACGACTGAACAATTTAATAGTGAAGAACGTTTCGTTGTTTACTTGGATGGTAAATATTCATTTGAAACTTATAAAGGAAAAAGTTATTACAGCAATTCAACAAACTATGGCGAGAAAACTGGTGTTGCCAAAGTCTTCGCTGGTTGGAAAGGTCAAAAAATCGAAGTCTATAGTGCACCTGGTAAACCAAGTGAAAGTACGAGTGGTAGAAAATTACTGGAAACACTTGTTTTAGATAAAGATGTTGATTTAGGCATCGAAAAAATGAATGATGCTGTTAAGAAAATCAGTTACGACGGGGAAAACATTTATGTTGATTTTGACAAATCAGCATTTGAAGGAAGTAATCGTTTCGTCGTTTGTCAAAATTACAGTTATGTAGCTGAGGTTTTTGAGAACAAAGCATACAGTAGCCAAATAACAAATCGTACAGCTGATACGATTCAAATCAAAATTAGCCAAAAATCAAAAGTTGGGGATCTTCTCGAAGTACGATTAAGTAGTGGCGTACCTGGTGAAAATTCTAGCAATTTGAAATCTCTATTAACTTTAAAAGTTAAATAATTAACGTCAAAAAGAGCGTACAGTGAAAAACTGTGCGCTCTTTTTTGTTAATCTATTTGGACCTGTATTTGTCAATCACTACACAAGTAATCAAATAGATTTGTGAAGCTATACCGATAAGACCACACACCCACATTTTATTCTCTCCATTTTTTTATTCAATGAAAAGGATGGAACTACTTTTTCACCAGCTAGAAATCAATTGAATTGAATTCTTTTACTTTTCATATGTATAGGGTTATTAAGCACTTTTTTATCTACTAAAGATAGATCTACCACTCTTTCAGAGTAACGGGGAAGTCATCAAAGAATTCTTTTTTTCAACGTGTAACTTCAGCTATGTTTGTAATTACTAGATTATTCAGTACTACTTTTTTACAACTGCTCTCTGCACTTCATCCTATTCAATAACTATGAAACACTAAAGGTGCTGGATATGAACAAAATTATGTCTTATCTTTACTCAACGTATTAGCTTAATGAAAAAGATGAACGATGTTAACCTCCATCTTTTACTACTTTAGTATAGCTGTTTTACTGAATTGTTTTTATCATTTATTTAATTTATTTTTTAAATTGTTGACAAAAAAACACCTTGGAAACAGCTACTATTAACTTAGTCATTTCGTCACCCAAAGCTTGTCTATTTTCACGGAAACAATTACAATTAAGCAGTAATGTAGAACGCATAGAAGAGTGGTGAAACAGACAATGGAACTATTTAATTTGCTAGAAAAAAATGGCAAAATCCAAATTTCAATCATTCATTATTTGTTAGATAAAAATTTAACGGCAGATATTCCTAAGTTACTGATTGATTTAACCATTACTTCTTTTCTTTTTAATAACAATGTTGAAGAGTTGACTTTTATCCTGAACGACTTAGAACTTGATTTAAGTCTTGAAGTCGATCACGAACAAAATCAAGTCACTTTAAAAAAAAGCAATCAAACAAGCTTGGATAAACTTTACTATTATTACTTGCAAGAATCAATCAAGTATCAGATTCTAAGGCATCTCTATTATCATTCGTCCTATTCTATCTATGCGCTATCTCAAAAGTTTTTGATTAGCGAGGCCGCTGTTTACCGTCACATCACGGGACTAAATCAGTTGTTGGACGAGTTTAATCTTAAAATTCGTCGAGGGAGAATAACTGGCGATGAATTACAAATTTGCTACTTTTTCTTTCAGTTGTTTTGGAACTCTGTCCCTTTAGAAGAGATACAAGGAAAAGAAAACGACCATAATAGTCTGTTGTTTGTCTCTTTTTTAGAGAAAAAATTAAAACAGCCATTTGGTAGCACAACTCGGCTGAAATTATATCTTTGGATTCGAATCTTAAAGAAACGAACAAAAAAATTAAATAATCCTCCTTCAGTTGAGTCAATGACCATGCTGAGTGATGATTATCTTGATGATCCTGTCTACCAATTAGTTCGTGAATCTTATTTTTTATCTGTTAGTCCGTCCGCTGAGTTTCAGTTTGAGTACAAAGCGACTTATCTCTACTTGTTTATTTCTTCTCTATTCGTTATAGAACGCAGTAATCGTTTCTTGCTTCAATCTGATGACTGGCCAACATTTAATACAAAAGTTATCGAGTTGAACAAAATGGTTGTTCAGCACGTAAAAACAGCTTATCAAATTGACTCGGCTGAAATTGATTCACGATTTATCCAAGAGTGGAAGTATTTCTTAACCCAGTTACACAGTACGATTGTTTATTTCAAAGGAAATATCACCTTTTTTGAAGAACAAATGCTATTTGATCGATTAGTTAATCAATCAATTTTTACGCCAAATTTTGAACTGGTTCAGCAAATTATTCAAGAAACCGAAGACATTCTCGGTTTTTCTCTGTTGGAAACGACAAAGCAATTAGTTACCCGAATTCACCTTTATTTTATCAATCAAATGCGACGCTTTTCTAAGTTGACGATTCAAATCGGTGTCTTTTGTAGTCGAGACAACTTACAAACAAATATCATGATGGAAAGTATCAAGAACGAGTTCGATACAAAATTTTACATCCATTGTGAAGAAGCTGAAGTTAAGAAAGACTACGACTTATTGATTTCAGACTCCGCTTTTGGAATACAACAATTTTCATTTAAAGATTTATATATCATCAATGATTTTAAAACCCAAGCGGATATCCAAGCTTTAACTCGTTTATTAAAAGACTATTCAAAGAAAGAAGGAATATAATTGAAGGTCATCGTTATCGGCGGCTCACACGCTGGGATTGCCGCTAGTAAATTTTTAAAAAAATTAGACCCAACAACTACAGTATGCCTAATCGAAAAATCAAACGTACTTGGCTTTATACCAAGCAGTATCAATTTAATTTTTAAAGGGTTGTTTTCAGCCGACGAAATGGAAAAAGGGGAAGTTGGTGACCAAGAGACCCTTGAACACTTAGGAATCCAGTTATTACTTGAAACGACCGTTACAAACATTGATTTGAAAAAGAAAGAAGTTTTTTATCAAGATAATGCAACTAAGCAAATTACTACAGAAACATTTGACAAACTGATTTTAGCCATGGGTTCCGATCGCTTTGCGCCATTGATTCCAGAATCAGAGGCGGTCCATTCAAGCATCATCACCTACAAAAGTCGCGCAAAAACCATTGAAGCTTATCAAAAAATCAACGACAGCAATCAAATAGCAATCGTTGGTGCTGGCTTAATTGGCCTGGAACTAGCTAGCAGTCTAGCTACAAAATCGACTAAAAAAATTACAATCATCGAGCAAATGAATCGCCCAGTATTTCGTTATTTTGATGAAGAAATCACTGATATTTTGCTACAACACATTCCTGAATCCATCGATTTACGATTATCAGAAAGTTTTAATCAATGTCAAACTGTCAAGATTGATGAACGTGAGCAATTAGAAGTTCAATTCTTCTCAGGACAAACCAAGCTGGTTGATGCTTGTGTCTTTGCCGTTAATCCCAAACCAGAAGTTGCCTTAGTTGAGGGTCTGGTGGATCTTGATTTCGATCAAACCATTTTAGTGAATGACTTTATGCAAACTTCTGATCCGGATGTCTATGCCATTGGTGATTTAATCAAACTGCCTTTTGGCTTCCATGGTGAACCAGCCTATCTCCCACTGATTGGTAATGCGCGAAAAACAGCACTTGTAGCTGCTAGTCATATTACTTTAGCAGATCCTAAGCCAATTCCAACCTCACAGCGATCGATTGGAACAGAAATTTTCGGCGTCTTTCTGGGTAGTTCTGGAATCACTCAAGACGAGGCTGATTTTTATGGATTAGAAACTTCGTCGATTACCAAAACTTATACGCACTTTTCGAACTATCATCCAGTCAAAGATTTCTTTGTAACCTTCAAAGTGCTGTACGATACGAAAACGAAACAGTTATTCGGCGCTCAACTGATAAGTAACCAAAAAGATATGTTGGACCTACTCAATGTTTTGACGCAAATGATTGTCGATCAAACCAAGGTGGACGACCTTGTGTTTTCTGAACTTTATTACAATCCAAAGCTTTCGCCTTCAACTAATTTTTTGGCTGACCTTGGTTTAGAATCTTTACTCAAGTAAAAAAAGCAGTAACCCTAATCATTTTGTTTGGGGTGCTGCTTTTTTGACAAGGTAAAACCTCCAAATAATACGTAATTAAATGAATATTAAACCTTCTAATAAAAAATAAAATACTAAAAAACTGCCAACAAAGTTCAGACATCTGACTGTCCAACTTCGTTTGCAGTTTTTTGTATAGAATCTTATTTCGTTTCTGTTTCCGATTCTTCCTCTTTTTTCCTTCTCTTAAGAAGAATAATCCAGAAGATTCCTAGCAGGATTACTCCAAGGAGAATTCCAAAGACTAGATAGATCCACATTGGAATAGTTGCTTTCTTACCGGCATCAATCGTTGCTTCGTTGATTTCTTTCGCTTGTTTAGCTGAAATTGTGAAGTTTTCATCAAAAATCCATTCATTGTCTTTCGCATCTGTTACACCCAGATGCAAGCTGTATTCACCAGCTGTTAACGGTTCTTTTTCCCAATCAATTGCAAAACGATAGGTTGAGTTTGGTGCTAATTGCATATCATTGTCATAAGTAACATGACGCACTTCTTTGTTCGTTTTACGATTTTTTACAGTTGCTTCATATTTTAAGTGACCATAAGCATCCATAGTTGGATTGTCTAAAATAGCTACTACACTCGTTTTTCCAAATGAAATAGCAGGTTCCACTTTTTTTAACGTTAACTTTCGTGGTACTTCTGTATCTGTTTCCGTTAATTTTAAACCTAAAATATAACCATAACTATTGACAATCCCTTTTTGGTCTTTAGCTGTTTCTTTCACTACTTGAATTGCTGCTAAAATTTGACCATCAAATTGGTCTTTTGGCATTGTCAAAGTAATCGGTACTTCTTTGCTACTCTTTTTAGGAACAGTTACTGTATCTGCTACTTTGGCAATCGAATCAATTGCGTAAGGATAATCATTTTTCTCTGATTCTTTTTTCTCATTGTAATCAATAAATCCTTGGCTATTTGTGTATGCTTGATTGATGTTGATTTTATACGTTGACTCCGCGTTGGAAGTATTGTTGATCTTCACGTGAATCGTTTGTTCTTGTGCTGGTTCCATTCGTAAATCAAAAAAGCTTTTTTCTTTGTCGATTTGGTTCTCTGGAATGACTGCTTGGATATCATAGCCGACTTCACCAGCATCTTCTTGTGCAAATGTTGGCAATGGTGCTGTCAAAAGCAAACTCAACAACAAAAGGAAACTACTTACTATCTTTCGCGACTTCTTTATTTGTTTGAACATTCTTGATTTCTCCTTATTTTAAACATTGAATAAAGAAGCCGCGCAAATGCGCAGCTCCTCGTCATTCGTTCATTTATTACTTGTTGTTACTAATTATTTTGCGTCTGCTGTGTTGTATAGTTGGTATTGGATGCTTCCAGCTAATGTATCACCTGCAACTAATACACGATCTGCATCAGTAAAACCGATTGACACATTGTCAACAGCTGTTTCAATCAAACCAGTGTTGTTTGCAGCTGTTTTAGTAGCTTCAGCTTTCGCTACGATTCCTTCAGCACCTGTTGCAGCAACTTCTGTTCCATTAATTTGGAATGAATCAACGGTAAATTCTTTTGAATCAGAAGAACGAGTTAATTTATTAGAAGCAACGTTGGCTTTAACAGACCATTCACGATCGATACGGTCATTGAAGACTTCGATTATTTCATCTGTTAAATCAGCAGTCAAGTTATATGTTGCATTTTGTAGTTTTGATTCGAAGTTATAGGCAGCTGGTACTTTTTCCAAAGTTAACATTTTTTGATCTGGATCTGTTGGGTCAAGAGGATCTGTTGGATCGTCGTTATCAGTGATGACAACTTCTGTAGGTGTTTCACCTTTTTGATCGACTACTTCTTGTGCTTGAACACTTGTTGCTCCTAAAGTTGCTAATACCATTGCGCTTAATGTCATACTTACGATTTTTGTGTTTTTCATTTTAATAATCTCCTTTAAATTTGATTGTTATAAAAAATTAGTTATAAAAACTAATCTATTTCCGGTGTATTTAACAAAGTAACTAATTGTTTGCCAACAAACTCCCCAGTAGGTAAATCCGCTGGCAGTTCCAAATGAATCTTTTGTTTATCAATTTGATAATAGTACTCAGTTGATTGAGAAGAATAAGCTTCTAAGATTGTCCCAGCCTCATTTGGATCGGCAGCGATTTTCTGCGGTGTAGCCTGAACGACTTCACCGGATTGATTCGTGCTTAATTTTCCTCGTCCGAGTAATACTTTCACTTGGTATTCTTGACCGTTTGTAAATGTTGAAAGCTGATAGGTCAATTGCCAAGGGCTTTTTTTATTTTCCCGTTGGTCCCTGACAGCAATCAATAGGTCACTAGTTGCTTGAATCTCTTGTTCGTGAGCGGACTTTTGATAGGTTCCAAAAGTTGGCGCAGTCACTTTTTCTAACTTGATTGGGCTTTCCACAATCGTGACATTCATCGGTGTCTGATCTTCTTCTCCTAAAATTTCTTGAGCAAAAGCTGGAGTTGGGAGCAAAAGACAAAGTAGTAATCCGATGAAAAGAAACTCAATTCGTTTCTTCATCTTCGTCTCGCCTCCTTCTCAACCAGAAAACCAAGAACACCACTCCGATGAATAATGTGCCAATAAACGAAAGAATAAATACGCTAGTTTCGTTGGTCTTAGGCAGTAATGAATGATTATTATTTCCACCTATTTCTCCAGGTTGTTCATTTTTTTCATTGACGATCCGAAAAGTGACCTGCTGTTCATCCATATCAAAGTTAGGTTGTTCGCTAGCCATTGTGTTGGTACTGAAAAGAGCAAGACCAAATAAGATTGTTAAGCTTTGAATGATTTTTTTCTTCATCTACTCGCCCCCTACTCTGGTTCTTCCGTATCATACAGACGCCATTTCACCGTTGCTTTATTACTATAATCGCCGACACGCATATAATTATCACTTTGAAGTAAGACACCTTCTGATTCATTCCATGTTTTAGTCGTCATAAAGTCCGTTGGTGTCACGTCCCCTTTGCGCATAACAAGCACAGGGTCTGACATGATTGTTTGTTCGGCACTTGAGGCATCCTTTTTAAAGACGAAATCAAATGGTGCAGTAGCATCTGTCAACTCAGCCTGTACATATAATGACCAAGTTGAGGTATCTTCGCGACTGTCAAAGACACTGAGCGTCATTGGGTTCCCGCTATCCCTAGCCAAGGTTCCTTTTGATTCACTCGCTTTTCTTCCCGTCCAACTCAACATGTCTGGTGCAGTCTCAAAGGAAAGCTTTCCAGTAACATCTAATTTCAATTTCAACGTTTGAACTTCGTCGCCACGTTTCATGGTAATCGTATAATCGTTCACCCCTGGAACAATTTTATCTGCAGGAATATGCCAGCTATGGCTATTAAACTCGGTTGAACCTGTTGTGACAATTTGAGCGAACTCATTTGTTGCATCAGGATCATTTCGATTGATTGTGAAATTTAAAATATCACCATCATCTTCATCTTTCCAATAGAAAGTTAAATCATAACCATCTGCTACTTCTGAGCGATCTTTTGTTTCTGTTTTTTCAGTCACTACATTAGGTGTTTCCCAAGATAAAACTGTTGGGTGTTCCGGTTGTGGTACAACCCAGTAGGCTACTTCATCACTACTAAAGTTAGTAGCTGTATTGTTCCCAATTTCTGTTCCAGAAATCTGACTATCATGATATGTTTTTGTAGGTTCACCTTTGTTCTTCAATTTTGTTGTATAAGATAAGTTTAATTTTTGTTCAATAGATGTGAGTGGCTTTGGTACATTCAGTCCTTTATCTGCAAATGTAACAACAACATTTCCATTCTCATCAACAGTTGCTGCCCCCGTAGTTGTTACACCATTGAACTCAGCTTTTACATTTGAAACGCCCTGACTAATGTCATATAAAGTCGGATCAATGAAAGAACTCCAAGTTTTAATGAAATAGCCTGCCTCAGTATCAGCTTTTAAAGTAAAGGTTGATTTCAAGGTTACTTCATTGCCGTAGTTAGCTGCGGGTAAATCTTTTGAATAGCTTTCACTATCGTTTTGATCGACTACGCTGGCACCTTCTGATTCAACATCATTAGTCACCTCTGCATCCATATCGACTGGAACTTGAGTAAAGACAAATTTTGTTTGACCACTAGATGCCCCATTTGCTGCGGTGAATTCCCAATAGGCTTTTCCTTCATTTGCGCTTAATTTCAGCTGTGCTTCAAGATCTGCATAAGGAATCGTTGTCGCATTTGTTTTGACACCTGTTACCGGATTTTCTAGATAATAAGAAAACTTTTGTGACGCTTTATCGAAATCATAACGAAATTCATACCACGTGGTATTTCGAACACCATCTAATGTTGTAAGACCTCGATGATTAATCATCGCTGTGTATCCATGAGCACCAATTCCTAAAAAGCCAGTGTTCCACCAAGAACTTTCCCCCATAGAGATATAACCATTCGCTAAATCACCAGGATAGGCATATGCCATATGTGGGATGATTTTTGTGTCAGCCGATTGACCATCATAATTTGTGCCGTCACTTTCGTTCGCATCAGTGTTACCATAAAGATCGAACTCAACTGCGACAGAATTTTTAATAGCAAAAACATTGGGTCTTTTACTATCTTCTTTTCCCCATGAATTTGTTCCACCATAAACACCTAAGTTTTGTCCATCAGAATTTGCATTTGCTGTCGTTAGTGCCTGATCTTCTGCTGCATCATTATGCATGACAAAAGCAAATCCATCGGCTTGCTCAGTTCCGAAGTTCACATACGTTCTTCCGTGAAAGTCTTGATTAAAATCTAAACGATATTTATCGTTAGACCAAACACCGACAGCACGATTACTTCCTGAAAGAGAGATTTCATCATATGGCATTCCGTTGTTCTGATCAGATGAACCGGGTAAAATCACTTCTCCAGCAGAAATATTGGTACCATTAGGTCTACTTTTCGCAATCGTAGAAAAAATACCGTCTAACTTGATTGCTCCTTTTGGCACAATTGGATTTCCTGTCCCCAACGACGCACGTACCAAACCACTTCTCGCCGCAACTGCCGGTGCCACAGCACGCTGTGTTGCTGAACTAGAAGTGCTTTTCGTACTTTCAGATGTTTTCGTAGTCGATGAACTCATGGCTGATTCAGCAGAACTTGTCGTTTCAGTCGTTTCACTGGCAGTTTCTTCTGCTTCGCTTGTCGAGCTTTCAGTAGCTGTTGTCGCATCTTCTGTTGTGTTCGTTTCCTCGCTGCTTGTTTCTTCTGTTGCAGTGAAAGAAAAATCATACGTTTCTTTCTGGTTCAATAAAACTTGTTCTTCCCCCTCATTTATCACTGGGGAAATTTTCAACGTGTAATCGAATTGCTGGGGAATTTTTTTTGTTTGGATCTCGAGTTGCATTGTTTGAGCTTGCTGATTATTTTCACCAATTTGATAAATACCATTTTTATCTGGTTGTACTTGTTGCTCTTTATCTGGTTGGTAAACACTAAGCACATCAGTAGGTTCAGTAACAGTGAAAGTCATTTGTCGATTCATTTCAGACGATGATTTTTCAATCAATACAGTCCAAACAAGATTACCAGATTCGACTTGTTCAACTTTTTGGAGCGAAACATTGCCAACTTGGTTTTGATTTTCTTGCGCACTCTCTGTTGCCACAGCCTGAACGATTTCTGGCGAAGCCAACATTGTCGGTGCAATGAATAGTGAAACTGTTGCTTGTAAGACCAACATTTTCGTAAACTTTTTCACTTTTTCTCCTCCCTTCTGCTCATTTTACTGTTTTGATTTTGTGCATAAACGAATTAAGCACACAGAACATTGGTTTATTCTATATGCTTAGTATATTTATTTTTTCTGCGAATTTTTATCAGATTTTTTTCATTTTTTTAAAAAACGTGAGAGTTTTATTAGTAAAACGTTTCAAAACCGGCCTTAAAACGACTAATATAAAGTAAGAAGATGCTTCTTTCACTCATTGAAAATGAACGTATATCTGGTTTTTTTCACAAAAAAGGTCGTGTATCTAAATGAAAAGAAATACGCAAACAAAAGAAAAAATCAAAAAATCGTTTATCCAGCTCATTAACGAAAAAGGTTTTGAATCAATGACAGTAAGTGACATTGCAAAGCAGTCTCAGATCAACAGAGGAACTTTTTATCTTCATTACGTCGATAAATATGATCTAATGGAAAAATTAGAAATGGAGGCTATTTATGACCTCAAACAAATTTTGTTATTAGATACAAACCCTAAAAATTTGGAAGATCCTATTCAATTGATTCCTTATGAATCTATTTTGCACGCACTTATCTACATAAAAAATGATTTTGAGTTTATTCAGGCTTTAGCTAGTGAAGGTGGCGATCCACATTTTATGCAGATGGTCAAAGATATTTTAAATGAACTGGTTCTTTCAAAATTAGATAAGTCCAAAAGTCTTCAATTTTCTCGTAAAAATTTACCCGACGATTACGCGAAAGAAATTTTATTATCCAGTATTGTCGGCGTTGTCAATTTATGGATCAAAAAAGGTGGAGAAGAAACACCAGAACAAATTGCGACTATTATTACCAAAGCAAAAGAAATCTCCCCTTATGAACTTTTACTTTAAAGCACAAGTCTCTTGAGAGTAAGATAAAACTGGAAAACCGGTCGTTCTCAGCACATTTTTCAATTTAAAAAACGTCTAAAATCAACGTTTTCAAAATGAATTTTAGGCGTTTTTTCTATTTTGGCTACTTTTTCCAGGCTAAAGATACTCTTTGTAAAAGCAGTGTCCAATTTAATACAAAAAAAGAGTCCTTGCTTAAGCAAGGACTCAGATTTGTCGAATAATAAATTAACGACGGATTTCTTTGATACGAGCAGCTTTTCCGTGTAATGCACGTAAGTAGTACAATTTTGCACGACGTACTTTACCATAACGAACTACTTCGATTTGAGCAACACGTGGTGTGTGTACTGGGAATGTACGTTCAACGCCCACTCCGTTAGAAATTTTACGAACTGTGTAAGTTTCGCTGATTCCAGCACCACGGCGTTTGATTACAACACCTTCAAATAACTGGATACGTTCGCGTGAACCTTCGACAACTTTCGCGTGAACACGTACAGTGTCACCAGGGCGGAAAGCTGGGATGTCAGAACGTAGTTGTTCTTTTGTTAATTCTTCGATTAATGGATTCATGTTTTCTTCTCCTTATTCCAAACATTCTTATGAGTGAACTCACAGCGGAACATCGTAATAGTTAAGTGCTTTGCACTCACCATAGAATATTATCACACTATCAAATGAGTGTAAAGTAAATTTTCATGACAAACAGTATTTTACTGTTCTGCCTCTTCTTGCTGGATTTCAGCTAAAAATTTCGCCATCTGCGGTGTTAGTTCTAAGTCAGCTAGTAGATCCGGGCGTCGTTGAACGGTTCGACGTAACGATTCTTTTAATTGCCACTCTTCAATCAGCTTATGATTACCATTCGTTAATACATCAGGGACTTTCATTCCTTTAAATTCAGCAGGTCTCGTGTACTGCGGATGCTCAAGTAAGCCAGTAGAATATGAATCTGTTTGCGCAGAAGTTTGATTTCCTAACACATCGGGAAGTAAGCGAACAGTGGCATCAATCATAACCATCGCTCCAAGTTCTCCCCCAGTCAAAACGTAATCACCCAACGAAACTTCGTCTGTTACCAAGGTTCGGATTCGTTCATCATATCCTTCATAATGACCACAAATAAATACTAACTGCTCTTCTTGCGAAAATTCTTCTGCCATCGCTTGATTAAATTGTTTACCAGCTGGGTCTAACAAAATCACTCGCTTCTTGACAGTTGGATTTGCTTCATCAATTGCTTTTAAATTGTCATAGATTGGTTGAACTTTCAATAACATTCCAGCTCCACCACCATAAGGATAGTCATCGACTGTTTGGTGTTTGTTATCAGAATACTCACGAAAATTAGACACATTGATGTCTAGCAATCCTTTATCAACAGCTTTCCCAATAATTGATTCACCCATAGGACCTTCAAACATTTTAGGAAATAGGGTCAATACATCAATTTTCATCATCAATCAACCCTTCTGGAATTTCCACATGGACTACTCCATTGGCTACATCCACTTCCTTTACGACTGATGCAATATAGGGAAGCAACAAATCTTTTTTCTTTTCACGTTGAACTACCCAAACATCATTTGCTCCAGGAGAAAGGATTTCTTTCACTTTTCCAAGTTTTTCGCCAGCCTCATCCAAGACCTCTAAGCCGATGATCTCATGGTAATAAAATTCATTTTCTTCTAGCGCTGAAATTTCTTCTTTTGACACTTTTAAAATGCCATCACGATATTTTTCGACATCATTGATTGATGGGTGTCCTTCAAAACTCAACAAATCAAAATTTTTATGTTTACGATGACTTTTGATCGTCAATTCAACCGGTGCTTTTCCATCTTGGAACAAAGTTAGCTGTGCACCCTTTTGGTAACGTTCTTCAGGGAAGTCAGTCGTTGAAATAACACGAACTTCACCCTTTAAACCTTGAGTATTGACAATTTTTCCAACATTTAGATATTCAGTCACAATTTTTCCTCATTTCTTTTTTCTCTGCTTCATTTTAGCATGGGCGTTTAGTCAATTCTAGTTTTGTTTTTCAAAATGAATTCTTTTTTACTTTTATGTCAAAAAATAGAAAAATACGGGACATAGATTGAACTCATTTTGTGTTCTACCCACGTTTTACGTTTACGGTTGAATAAGGTAATCTTTGCGATAGAAACTTTTTAAGGACATCATTCTTTCGTAGAAAGCAAAAAAAAACTGTTTCGAAAAAATTCGAAACAGTTTTTGATTATTCCTTATCATCAACGATATTTAAACGAACCTTTTTAGGCGCGTTAATTCGTACACCGTAAACGATAGTCCGAATTGCTTTGGCAACTCGTCCTTGTTTTCCAATGATACGACCAATATCTTCTGGTGCTACAGTTAGATTGTATTCATAAAAATCTTTCGATTCAACGACCTCTAACCGAACTTGATCAGGATGAGTGACTAACGGACGAACGATTGTTAAGACTAGCTCACTTAAATCTTTCATATCCGCTCACCTTATTTCTTTGAAAATTTAGCTTCGTGGTGTTTTTGCATAACGCCTTCTTTTGAAAGGATGTTACGAACTGTATCTGAAGGTTGTGCACCTTTTGATAACCAGTTAAGAACTAAGTCTTCTTTTAAAACTACTTCTGCAGGGTCTTTCAAAGGATTGTAAGTACCTACAGTTTCGATGAAACGTCCGTCACGAGGAGAACGTGAATCAGCTACTACAATACGGTAAAAAGGACTCTTTTTAGAACCCATACGTTTTAAACGAATTTTAACTGCCATTATTTATTTCCACCTCCATTGATTTATTCACAAGATGTAGTGTAACAGTTTTTTTTTACCCTGTAAAGCTTTTTTTCTTTACAGTCTCATAAATTCCTTTTTTTATTGATTATAGACATTTTTTTCGATTATTTTGTTGGATATTTAAATAGCAAGTGTTTTTATTTGCTCGTTTTACTTATTTTTTGTAAGATAGTTATGAAAGATAATTATTAGGAGGTTCTATTTATGACAAAAAAAATTGGCTTTTTTATTGGAAGTTTAAGAGAAGATTCTTATAACAAAAAGGTTGCTGAAGCTTTCGCAAGCTTACTACCTGAAGGCTATGAAAGTGTCTTTGTTAAAATTGATGATCTTCCTTTTTATAATGAAGATCTTGAAACACCAGAAAATGCACCGGAAGCTTGGACTCGTTTCCGTAACGAAGTAAAAGATTTAGATGGTGTTATTTTTGTTTCACCTGAATACAATCGTTCAATTCCGGCAGTCTTGAAAAACGCACTAGACGTTGGTTCTCGTCCTTATGGTCAAAGCGTTTGGGATACAAAACCTGGTTTAGTTGTTACTGCTTCTCCTGGTGGAATCGGTGGATTTGGTGCTAACCATATTATCCGTCAATCTTTAGTCTTCTTAAATGTGCCAACACTTCAACAACCAGAAGCTTACATTGGTAATATTGCAAACTTGGTTGGTGAAGATGGAAAAATCATTGATGGTACGATGAAATTCTTTGAAACAATTGTGAATGCGTATATTGACTTCTTGGAAAAATTGACGAAGTAAAACAAAGGTTGTGAAAGAAGTGTACAGTTCCAATAAATAAGAATAAATTTTCAGAAATTGCTTCTCAAATTTTTGTGAAATTTATTCTTATTTTGAAGGAGTTACTTCTTGAACACCGTGGATAAAGGTTGTGGCTCAAAGCGCTTAGCTCCGACAAGATAGCGAGCAGTCACTCAAAATAGCTTTTCATATTTTGAAGTGGATGCAAGCTATATCTAGGAGTTGCTTTGGGAGCACCGTGGATAAAGGTTGTCGCGCAAAGCGTTCAGCTTCAAGCAATTCAGCAAAAAAAGTTGTATGCCACATAAAAATTTGGCATACAACTTTTTTATTTTTTTCGATAATGTAATTCAAGAAACTGACCAAATTGTTGTGCACCAACATATTCTAGTCTTTCTTCATAGTCACCGGGTTCAAACAAGCGAATTCCCTCACCGAGTAAGACTGGTGTGATTTGAATCCACCATTCATCAATCAACTGTTTTTCTAACAAAGGTTTAAGCAACGAGCCTCCACCAACAATCCAGATGTCTGAGCCAGATTCTTGTCGAAGGTTTTCTACAAACGAGGCAGGATCATCATTGATTACTGTCGCGTCTGACAGAATCAATGATCGATTTCTCGAAAATACATAATTTTTCTTTTCCGGGTATAACAATTCTGTACCTAAAGATTTCTTAGCTTCCTCATACGTTTTCCGCCCCATAATCGTTGTATCAATTGTTTCATAAAATGCTTCATAAGTTGTTTCCTCACCTGCCGGCGTATCAAATAGCCATTGTAAATCATCTTCTTTTGTTGCCAGATAACCGTCCAAACTAATAGCTCCGTAAAAAACGATTTTTCGCATATGTCTCTCCTTCACTTCGAATTTTTATCAATCAATTGATTCGTCTTCTTGAATCGTTGATTGCTTTACTTCTGAATGTCTAAAGCAATCAATGACATGATCATTAATGATTCCAACTGCTTCTAAAAATGCATAAATCGTGGTACTACCGACAAATTTAAACCCCTGTTTCTTCAGTTCTTTAGTGATTTTATCAGATAGTTCACTCGTTGTCGGAATTTCTTCTTGTGTTTGATACATATGATTCACCACTTCACCATCAGAAAACGACCATAAAAAAGTAGCAAAGCTTCCGAATTCTTGTTGGATTTTTTGAACGGCCTTAGCATTATGAATAGCAGCTTCAACTTTTCTTCGATTACGAATAATTCCTTTATCTTGAAGCAAAGATTCTATTTTATTTTCGTCATATGCCGCCACTTTTTCTAAAGAAAAATGATCATACGCAGAATCAAAAGCTTCAGTTTTATTTAAAATCGTTTGCCAACTTAATCCTGCTTGGTTAATATCCAGCATTAGCTTGCGATAAAGTCGTTGATCATCATATTCCGGAACACCCCAAATCGTATCATGATACTCTTTCATTGATGCCGTGTTTTCTGCCCAAGAACATCGTTTCATTTTCCTTACCTCCACTTTCCTTCATTAACAAAAAAGCTATGACAACATTTCAATCAATCGTTTGTCATAGCTCAAATTCATTCAATTCAGCAATTGCTTATTTACGTTTTTTCTTTTTCTTCTTGTTTTTCTTAACCATGCGATTCATCGCCATTTTTCCAAGTTTTCCTTTGACTCCTGTACCAAACATTTGGTCCATTCCCGGAATATTCATGTCACCTTTCGACATTTGTTGCATCATTTTACGGGATTCCTTGAATTGTTTAATCATGCGGTTTACTTCTACTACACTATTTCCTGAACCAGCAGCGATACGACGACGACGGCTAGGGTTCAACAAATCAGGATTTTCTCGCTCGGCAGGTGTCATTGAGTAGACCATTGCTTTTTTCCGTTCTACATCTTTTGGATCAACTTTTACGTTTTCAATCCCTGGTACTTGATTCATTCCTGGAATCATTTTAATTAGATCTTCTAATGGCCCCATTCCCATTACTTGATCCAGTTGTTCAATAAAATCATTGAAGTCAAAAGAATTTTCCCGCATTTTTTGGGCAAGTTCTTCTGCTTTTTTCTCGTCATAATCTTGTTGCGCTTTTTCGATCAGCGTCAGCATGTCACCCATACCCAAGATTCGGCTGGCCATACGATCTGGATGGAAGACTTCAAGATCTGTTAATTTTTCACCTGACCCAATAAATTTGATTGGTGCACCAGTTACTGAACGAATAGATAACGCTGCCCCACCTCTGGTATCTCCATCAAGTTTTGTAATAACAACCCCAGTAATACCTAGTTGTTGATTAAAACTGTCAGCTACGTTGACCGCATCTTGTCCAGTCATTGCATCAACAACCAAGAGAATTTCATTTGGTTGTGCAATTTCTTTGATTTGCTTCAACTCATCCATTAAGAGTTCATCAATGTGTAAACGACCAGCCGTATCAATCAAGACATAGTCATTTTTCTTTTCTTTGGCAACTTCCATTCCTTGACGAACGATTTCAACTGGACTGACATCTGTTCCCATATCAAAGACAGGCACATCTAATTGTTGTCCCAAGACTTTTAATTGGTCAATCGCTGCAGGTCGGTACACGTCTCCTGCAATCATCAATGGTCGTGCTTTTTCATTTTTCTTCAAAAAGTTTGCTAATTTCCCAGCAAAGGTCGTTTTACCAGCCCCTTGTAACCCGACCATCATAATAACAGTTGGGACTTTTGGTGACTTGATTAGTTCTGCTGTTTCGGAACCCAAGGTAATCGTTAATTCCTCATCAACAATTTTGACGATTTGTTGTGCTGGTGACAAGCTTTCAAGAACTTCTACTCCAACAGCACGCTCCCGCACACGTTTCGTGAAGTCTTTGACTACTTGTAAATTGACATCGGCTTCCAATAAAGCCAAGCGGATTTCCCGCATCATTTCCTTGACGTCAGCTTCTGATACTTTTCCTTTTTTTCTTAATTTTCCCATCGCCTGTTGCAGACGTTCTGTTAAGCTTTCAAATGCCATTTTTCTTCATTCCTTTAATTAGTTTCTAGTTTGTTACTCTTCGATATCTTGAATTTGCTGGATAGAACCAATCAGTTCATTATCTTTTGGATAGTGCTCGGTGACATAAGTCATCAGTTGTTCCAAGGCTTGTTCACGCACGATGTAATTTGAAAAAAGATGCAGTTTTTTCTCGTAGTCTTCTAAAATTTTTCCAGTTCTCTTAATATTATCATAAACTGCTTGTCGACTGACTTGATATTCTTCTGCAATTTCTCCAAGTGAAAAATCATCAGCATAATACAGTTCCATATAATTCATTTGTTTTTCAGTCAATAAGGTCGAGTAAAATTCAAAAAGTGCGTTCATTCGATTTGTTTTTTCAATTTCCATTCAACTCACCTCATTTATCTTCGTAATTTCTTGCTGTTGTGCTAACCAATCTTCATCAGATAGAACGCTCATCTTCTGTTGTAAAAAATAGGCAGTTGCTACGCCTACACCCTCTGTTAATGTACCAGAAAATGTACCGTCATATATTTGACTACTACCACAAGAAGGACTTTTTGCCTTCAAAATGAGTTGATCAATCTGTTGTTCTTTTAATTTTTGCCAAGCAAGAATTGCACCTGCCTGATATTCTTTTGTCACATCGACACCTTTGGAAGTTATGACTCTTGCTTTCCCATTCCAAACGTCAAACCCATCTCCGCCGACAATTTCTGCTGGATCTCGGGGAATCGGTAAGCCACCCAAAACTTCTGGGCAAACCATGATGGCTTCGTGTTTTTCAACCAATGCGACAAGTTGCGAAACAGCTTTTGGCTGCCCATCATAACGACATAACACACCGCCTAAGCAAGCACTGATACCAATCATTTGAATCGCTTCCTTTCCTTCCAACAAAGTGCCTAATTATTATACCATTTATTGAGTTGGTTACATAGCCCCTCCCCTTGATTCTATGCTAAAATAGGAAAGCATGAATATGTTTTAAAGGAGCGCTTATGAAAAAAATCTTAGTTGTTGATGATGAACCTTCCATCGTCACTTTATTAACCTTTAACCTAGAAAAAGAAGGCTATCAAGTTACCAGTGCAACGGATGGACGCGAGGGATTAGAACTTGCTTTAGATCAAGCCTTTGATTTTATTATTTTAGATGTGATGCTTCCTTCAATGGATGGCATGGAAATTACACAGAAGCTTCGCCAAGAAAAAAATGATACACCCATTTTGATGCTAACCGCTAAAGATGATCAGATTGATCGAATTTTAGGCTTAGAAATTGGTGCCGATGATTACCTAATTAAACCATTTAGCCCACGCGAAGTATTAGCTCGAATGAAAGCCATCTTTCGTCGAATGGAACCTCGAAGCAAGCCTGCTGAGGAAGAAGAGCCAGAATATTTAACAGTTGGTCAAATCATCGCTAACTTAACTAATTTTCAAGTCACTGTTGACGGTCGTTTGATTGAACTGACTCCCAAAGAATTTGAATTGTTAGTTTACTTTATGAAACGAAAAGATCGCGTAATTGATCGAGACACCTTGCTCGAACGTATCTGGAATTTTGATTTTGCTGGTCAAAGTCGAATCGTCGATGTTCATGTCAGTCACCTGAGAGAAAAGATCGAACGTGATCCAAAACATCCTAAATATTTAGTAACTGTCCGTGGATTTGGGTACAAATTTCAGGAGCCTCGACTATGAAAAATTGGAAAATTTTCTCAAGACGTATCCTATTCTTGGTCGTTTTCCTAACAGTTTTTATTGGTAGTTGGCAACTGATTTCAAATTATTTTCAACAGCAAATTATTGAACAACAAGAAGAATACTTGACCAAGAAAGCACAACTATTAACGCGACAACTTACTTGGGCAAATCCTGACTCAATGGAAAACAAAGAAACCTTGACAGAATTTGTTCATCAATCTTCTGAACGAATCACGCTACTAGATGCTAATGGCAATGTTTTGTATGATACCAGTGATGATGACCTGACAGGTAGCCGTAACACTCGTCCCGAAATCAAAGCTGTCCTTGACGGTGGGCGATTGGGAAGTTCCTTACGTCAAAGTGTGACTTTAAATGAACAGCTTCTCTATGTCGCTTTACCGATTAAAGAAAATGGTCAATTAAAAGCCATGATCCGAATTGCCGAGCCAACAAGCGGATTTTTACCACGCACAGAAAATTTTCGTCGTTGGGTATTCTTGTTCTTTCTTCTTTTCTTTTGCATCCTTTCAGGAATGATCGCCTATTTTGCTTATCAGCGAAATGAACCTTTGCATACCGTACTACCTGTGTTGAAAAAAATGGTCAACGACCCCGAAGAAACAGAAGTCATTATGCAAACTTCAGATCAATGGGAAGAACTTTATCAAACAATCAACGCACTAAGCGAACAAATGAGTAATATGTATCGTGCTTACGCAACCACTGAAGAACAGTTGTACACGTTGCTGAACGAATTAATGATTGGCGTCTTTCTAATTGATTCCGAATCGCATTTACGTTTACTAAATCCTAAAATGCAGATGCATCTTGGGGTTACGACTTATCTGACCTCGCAACCTTATGCTGAGGTCATTCAAGAACCTCAGCTAATCCATTTGATTCATCAGGTTTCTGCTACGAATCCGTTAGTTCAGCAAGAAATCAAATTAAGTGAAGGCAATCAAACGTTGGACATCAGTTTACGTTACTTTATCAATGCAGATGGAACTGGACAAATTCTTGGCGTAGCTTATGATTTAACCAAAGTTCGTCGGCTCGAAAAAGTCCAGAAAGATTTTGTTGGAAATGTTTCTCATGAATTAAAAACGCCGGTTACTTCATTGATGGGCTTCACGGAAACACTTCTTGATGGTGCCAAAGATGATCCAGAAACATTAACTACTTTTTTAGAAATCATGCAAAAAGATGCTCGTCGTTTAGATCAGTTGATTCGCGAAATCATTCAGTTATCTAAAGATGGTGAAAATTTATATGAATCACAAACGATTTATCTAGAATCTTACTTTGAACAAATTATTCAAAGCTACCAACCCTTTATCAAACAGAAAAAATTAAGTGTTAAACTGCTGGGGAATAATGGCGCATTTACCATTCAGTCAGAAATTTTATACCCAATTATCAAAAACTTGATTGAAAATGCCATCCAATATTCAAAAGAAGGTGGCCAAATTATTATTCGTTATCGTGTAGATGATCACTTATGGTTTTCTGTCCAAGATTTTGGAATTGGAATTGATCAAGAAGACCAGGAACGAATTTTTGAACGTTTTTATCGCGTTGATAAAGCACGCAGCCGACACTCTGGAGGAACAGGTTTAGGTCTAGCAATCGTCAAAGACTATGTCAAATTGTTACACGGCACGATTACTGTGGAAAGTCATCCCGGTGTGGGCTCCACTTTCGAAGTTACTTTATGAAGTGACTAACATGAAAAAAACAGCGACGAGAATCGATACGATTTTCGCCGCTGCTTTTTTTCATATTCTTATTTGATTTCTCCGTTAACATCACGTTCAACTTTCATTGATGTGATTGGTAGATAACCTAGATCTTTAACTGGTCCTTCTTGGACATCTTCACTTGTCATGTAATCCAAGAATTTTTGAACAGCTGCGTCTGGTTTTCCTTTTGTATACATGTGCTCATATGCCCAGATTTTCCAGCTATTGTCTGCCACATTTTTTTCCTCTGGTTTCACATCATCCACGCTCAAAGCTTGAGTTGTTTCATCCAAGTAAGAAAAGGCAAGATAACTGATTGCTCCTGGTGTTTGTGCAACGATTTGGCGAACCGTTCCTGACGAATCCTGCTCTTGTGATTGCACAGGTGTTTCGTCATTCAATCCCCATTTTTCAAAAGTAGCACGAGTTCCACTACCATTTGCACGGTTAATCACTGTGACTTTTTGATCTTTTCCACCAAGTTCTTTCCAGTTTGTGATTTTTCCTGTAAATAAATCAATCAATTCCTGTTGAGAAACATTTGTGACGCCAGTATCTTTATTGACGATTGGTGCCATTCCGACAACAGCCACTTTATGGTCAACCAATTTAGTTGCGTCGATTCCATCTTTTTCTTCTGCAAAAACATCTGAGTTTCCAATTGTCACGGCGCCGTCTGACACTTGGCTTAGCCCTGTGCCACTTCCGCCACCTTGAACAGAAATTTGATAATTTGAGTTTTCTTGGGTAAAGCTATCTTGTGCAGCATCAACTAATGGCTGCAATGCAGTTGAACCAACTGCTACAATTTTTACTTGTTCTGAACCTGCTTTATCTGATTGCGCAGTTGAGTCGGTACTTGTACCTGACGAACCACAACCTGCTAATAAGAAACCAATGATGCCTAAAGAATACCATAATTTTTTCATTCAAATACTCCTCTCTTAGTTACAAGTAAAGTGTAACAAGCTACTGTAAAGCTCAGATATGGATGTTGTAAACAATTCGTGAACTTCTGTAAATTTCCTGTAAAGTTTAAAATCTAAAATAAACCAAAAATAATTATGTTTATCATTTTACAAACAAAACGATAAAATGTTAATATAAATACAAACAAGGAGGTTTTTATATGGAAACTGAATTACTTTATGAACAACAAGATTATTTAAATGGCTGGACAATTGAACATGAAACTTATCAGTGCCTTTATTGTGACGTAACTTTTCAATTTGAAAAAATTTATCCAGATTTGACTACGCCTAGCGCACTTCAAACCGCAAAAGGAGCGATCACACAACATCTTCGGTTGGCACATGGTGGCCCCTTGCATGCCCTACTTCAATTATCTAGAGAATCGTTAGGGTTATCCGAAAGTCAATACGAAATCATCCAACTGTTTGAAAAAAATTTAAGCGACACTGTGATCGCTCAGCGCCTAGGAATCTCCCCATCAACGGTAAGAAATCATCGATTCAAATTAAAAGAAAAAGAGCGCCAAGCCAAACGACTGACTGCTCTTATGAAGCTTTTACCAGCAAGTGGTCAAACATTCATTTCACCTCACACAGGTGCGCGAATGCTAGATGAACGATACAACATCACGTCTGCTGAACAGGAAAAAATCTTACAAACTTATTTAGATGATAATGACTTTATTCAAACTTTTCCAAGTAAAGAAAAAAGAAAAATCATTCTCTTAAATTATTTAACACAAAAATTTGATCCGAAAAAAAATTATTCCGAGCGTGCAATCAATGATATTTTGAAACAACACGTCGAAGATTTCGTTTCGACTCGCCGCTACTTAATTGAATATGGATTTATGCAACGTACAACTGATGGAAAAACATATTGGCTAAATCAATAAAACTTATCCTTTGTTGTCACCAACGTTAAAAGAGATGTGAACAAGTGTACTGCCCAAAAACTTAGACTTTTTGGGTTCACTACAAAGCTCACATCTCTTTTTTAATTGCCTTTTAAACTTTATTTATACTGTTATTTGATCAAAAGAAAGCCAATTTTTAGAACAGTTTTCAACACTTTTTTAAATAGAAGAAACTATTTCTGGCGGTCTTGTCTTCTCAGTTCAACGAACAAATACATGATTACTGAAACAATAAATGACGCAGCCGCCAAATAAAATAATGGACGGATTGTCAAAAAATACATAGCGGAATAGTCGGATAAGTCTTTCAAGCCACTTTGGCTAAGTCCTGTTGGCCCAATAATCATTCTTGGTAATAATGCAAACATCGACGTAAAAATCAACATACAAGAAAAGTAAATCAGCTTCCAATTATAATTATTAATCAGAGACCTTGGTATCAACAAACTAACACTCACTAGCAAATAAAAAATAGTTAATGTTGGAAAATTACGTGCTACTAAAAATCCGCTTCCCTGAATCAAACCTAACACCTCGGCTCCTTGAACGATTGCATTCACCCAAGTAAACGGAAGCAAAAGAAGTGGAAAAAACCAAAAAAATAAATAACTACGTCTACCCATGATTTTCTGTCTCATTTACTTCCTCCCCAAAATAAAAATTTCTTGCCTATCACTATACAATGTTCTCTCTAAAAAAATTAGGGGGAAAAACTTTTTTTTTAGAGATAAGAGAATGAGAGTTTATTCATTTAACCTACAAATTGTGTGATAAGGTTTGCTTAATGTTTTTTTTCTTTTTAAAATATAACTATACTAAAGGTTTTTAAACAAGTATAAGGAGGTTTTTAGTTATGTTAACAAAATACCTGTCAAAAATTTTTTTGCTGCTGTTCCTGATTCCATACTTGTATCTTGTGTTATTGCTTGATTTTCATTATCACTCGGTTTCCGGCTTCATTATTCTGATCTTTCTCGCGATCCTTGGTGGATTTCTGATGAAGATCAAAGGACAAATGCGACTGCTACTTGTTGGAAATATCATTTCCACTATTGTTTCTTACATATATTCTTTAAAATTTTCTGACTGGCAACTTTTCTATCAACCTTTTGAACCGACACAGCTTGTACTTATTTTCGGGCTTCTTTATTTAGTTCCTCAAGCATTTGGCGCTTTTTGGGCAACTCTCTTTACATATTCGAAACAAAGTCGTAACCAGAAAGTTTCACTTTCGACAATTAGAAAGAATGCACAAAAATAGTCTTTCATCTTCACCCTTTTTAATCCGCAAAAAAACAAGAGAGCTGCAACTAATTAGTTGCGACTCTCTTATTTTTTATCCTTCATGAATATAAATTTTCTTGATTAGCAATTTATCAAAAACAGGAGAATTTGCTTCTTGTTCCCCAATAATTTCTGCAATAACGGATTGGTCCTGTTGTCTTTTTCGTAATTGATAACTGATTTTTCCAGTTTCATTTAGTTCATCCAACATGGCAACGACACCGCCAAATCCTGTTTTCTTCGTGATAAAGCCAAGTGAAACCATTCGTTCATCTAAATTTTTTGCTACGATTGGCATTCCTGTAATGAGTACTTTTTGAAGTGTTTCTACCAACTCTTCCATTCCGGCTACCGCTGATGTCACAGGTGGTTCATTGGTTGTCGCTGCAGTTGTTTCAAATGATGGTTTTACCTCGGCAATCATCTCTGACATTTGCTGTTTGTTTGCTACTTTTTGTTCGCGTAGGTCATCTAATTCTTGAACTAATGCTTCATATTGTTCTTGAGTCAGCATAACACCTGCCACTTTTTCTCGGTTAAAAATATATACACCAGTCCCGGCTTCTCTTGCTTGAGCAAATACATCCATGGGGGATCGTTTGACTTCTGTAATTGAAGATGTTGGGACCTCTAATTTCTTTAATTCCAACGAAGTTCCCTCCTTTTTTATCAAGGTTATTATAGCATAGCACAGTAAATTTTGGTTTTATTCATCGAAGATTCTATAATTTTAGCGAAATCCATTCGTCAAGATCCTTTAACAGTTGTTCCACGCCAAGAGAAGAATGGTAAAAATAAGTTTTCTGTTCTTTAGAATAAGCTAACGGTGAAAAATGATCGGTAATAATCAAATCTGCATAATGTGGTGGTTTACTTCTCGTACACACATGAATAGACGTCCGTTTACGATGACGAAGCGCGGTATCCAAAATTCTAGCTAACCGTCTTGCTTCTTCATGGTCAAAACGAAAGAGTAAAACAATTTTTACAGAGGGTGGATGCACTTCTAAGTATCCGCGTTCTTGCATTGTTTTTAATAAATTTAGGCCCCAACTAACAGATGGATGCGTCAAGGCTTGTTGAATTGCTAATCGAAATTGATGAAGTTTTTCTTTTGCATTAGGAAAAGTATTCAATGTTTGTTGATACTTCTGAACTTCTTCGTCCGATAAACGTTCCTGGATTCCAATTGAATAACGCAACCACTCTTGATAAAGAACTTGCGTGATTCTTTGCTTGTTGAACGTTTCAAAATCACTATTTAACCAAAAAAATGAATCTAATTTTTCGGTAACAATTGTCAGCTTTCGATAGTCTTTCGTTTGTTCTAGTCGTTCCCAACGCTTTTTGGTAATCACATTACAACTTAATCTCACAATACACAGATAGTTTTTTTCTTTTACGGATAGCTTTTGTTCTTCTCGAAAAAGTAGTTCTGGAAACAATTCAAAAAACATCGTTTGGTTGTCTCCTAAAATTTCCACTGAAGACAATCGTTTTCGTTGCTTTAACAAACGAATAAAAATTTCCGAAAAAGCTTCTTCTCCATCATCAACAAAAAAATGTGGAAAATCTTTCAAAAAACTAAAGAGTAAGTAACGAACCTTCCTCTCTGAACCAAAAATCTGTCCTTTTTTATAAGAGAAAGAAAGGTGATACTCTCCCAACCATTTTCGCAAACGTTCTTGTGTTGGTCGATCATAATTTTCTTGATACTTTTCTTCCAAAATTAAATCTTTCAACAATCGAAATGATGCAGAATGAATCAAAAAATCAAATAGCAGATAAGGTTCACTGTATCCTAAACTATAAATCAGCCGTACCGACTTTTTCTGGTAAATCAGTTGTACAGGAAAATCAATTACCTCTAAACGCCTTAAATGTCGATCAATTGTCTTGACATCGACACCTAATTTTTCTGCAAGATCTGCTTTTTTCCAAGTCAGATCTTTCATTTGATTCATCAGCAAAAATAAATTTTGTGAATTTTTTGATAACAATTTTTGCCATTTCATATGTTTTGGTCCAGCCAAGCTACGATCCTCTACTTCTCTGTATGCTTTTTTCGCAGGGATATCACAAAATTTTGTGGAAAATCATTTTTTGGCTAAAACAGTTGCCTCCTTTTTTGCACACATCATTAGATCACTGAGAAGAGAAACCTGTCGTAATAAACTACGCAAAAAGCTTCAACAATTTTTTATTTTCTATTTATTTCATTAAAAACTCATTTATTTTTTAATTTAGATCGATAAAACATACTATTTTAAGCAAAACTGCTTTGCTTGTAGGAATGTACGGCTTCCTTTACAATGAAAGAAACAAGTTTTTTTATGAGAAGGTGATGTGAAAAATGAATAAAAATAACGAAAATACAATACATGAAGTAAAAGAAAAAGTCGATCATTTAATAGCCGAGGTTCAAAAAGTCATCGTGGGAAAACAACAAATCATCGAATTAATGCTCGTTGCTCTGTTTTCTGGTGGACATCTTTTATTTGAAGATGTTCCTGGTGTCGGAAAAACATTACTTGTAAAAGCTTTGGCTAAAACAATACAAGGTGAGTTTAGTCGCGTTCAATTTACGCCAGACCTTTTACCGGGGGATATTTTGGGTTTTTCTTTTTATAATACAAAAACAAAGGAGTTCGAATTCCGTCCTGGACCGATTTTCACTACTATTTTATTAGCAGATGAAATCAATCGAACAACTCCACGAACTCAAGCAGCATTACTCGAAGCCATGGCAGAAAAACATATTACTATTGATAATCAAACTTATCCTTTAGATAATCATTTTTTCGTTTTAGCAACGCAAAACTCAATTGAATATGAAGGAACTTATCCGTTACCAGAAGCACAGCTTGATCGATTTTTATTCCGTTTACACATTGGTTATCCTTCTTTTGAAGAAGAACTGTCTTTATTATTGGAAACACAAGAACAGTCTTTAGCGACATTAAAAGTCATTTTCACCAAAGAGACCCTCACTTCTATCAAGCAAATTGTCTCAACAACGTATCTTGACCCTTCAGTCGCACGATACGCGCTAGAATTAGTCACTGCTACACGTAATCATCCAGCAATTAAATTGGGTATCAGTCCACGTGGTAGTTTAGCCTTTATTCAAGCGGCTAAATCCCACGCAGTCATCAAGGGGCGGACATATGTTGCACCAATAGATTTTCAGGTTCTCTTGCCATTTGTTTTTAAACATCGTCTATTATTTCATGATCGTTCGTTGACCGATGAAGAAATTGAGTTACTCTTAGCAGAAATGCTCAAACAAATCCCAATTCCGGTAAAATAGTTATGAAAAAGTACTGGAATTACCTCATTAATAGCAGTATTTTTTTAATATATTTTTTATTTTTACTCTTCACGCTTTTATTTAATCAACAATTTGGCTGGTTTTTAGTCATTCTCTTTACCTTATACATTACTTTCAGTTGGCTTTCCTTAAGCAGACGACTATCAAAAATCAAGCTGGTTCTCACCGTTCCTACACTTGTTTATCGAGACAATTCAATAACAGTCAATGTTCGCATTGCTAAGTCACAAGTCCCAACACTTTTTTTACCACGCCTAACATTACATTTTCCAGAAGAATTTATACCAGAAGCACAGACTTTTTTGATGATTTCAAAAAAAGAACAACAACAATCAGTCATTTGGACGCCACAACAAAGAGGAATTTTTGAAACAATTTCAGTCCAATTCATCGCTTATGATTATTTAGGTTTATTTCGAAAAAGTAAAACAAAACAGATAATATTCACCCCCCTAGTCTTACCAAATAACACATTACCTGAAGCACAAAAATTAGCGCGCTTTTTGACACGTAAACAACAAAAAAACAACTTCTTACCTTCTCAAAATCTTGCTGGGATTCGAGAGCATCGTCAAGGCGATTCGTTAAAACAAATTGATTGGAAGCGTTCCGCTTACTATCAACAATGGCTTTCTCGTGAGTATGAGCCTGCTGTTCAACAAACTGACTTAATCTGTTTCTTTTGGGGAACGGCAACAAATTTTGAAAAAATGCTTGATTTATATTTTTCCTTTTTAGCTTCTTATTACCAGAAAACTTATCCAAATCAACTGATTTTTGCTAAACAGAAGTACCAAGGTACACAACTTTCTCCCGCTTTCTTTGCGCAGTTACGTGCTTTAGATGATTACCTACAACAACCAGACCTTAGTGTCCGTGATTTCAAGGAGATACTTCTGTTTGTTCCAGAACTCTCTCTAGCAGTCCATGAACAACTTTCAAGTTGGAGAAAGCAAGCCATCAACGTTATCGTCATTTATTTTGAAAATAATCAACTATTTATACAAGATGAGAGTCAACGAAAGTTTCCATTAAAAAAACTTAGTTAGGAGGTGCTCAAGTTGAATCTTTCGGCGAAAAAATGGTGGCGAAGCTTTTACGCCTTCTTGCTATTAAGTGCAGGCGCTCCAACTTTTTTAACTGCGAATAATCTCACCACAAGTTTACCGTTGATTGCTACTATTGGTATCTTCTGTCTGATTATCCGACTGGTTTCTTCTAAAATTATTCGAGTAATTTTAGCTTTTTTTGCTATCTTGGTTAGCTTGTTTGTTTATTTTCCTCCAGCAACAGTCAGAAGTAATTGGTTTTTTGAGCTGACAAGCCAAATCCAATCCGAATTTAACGAATTAGTCACCAATCAGTTCCATTACTTTCCTGAATTGCCAGCATTCATTCTCATGTTATGTCTTGTTTATTTATTAGCTACTCTAACCATTGATTATGACTTATGGGCGCTTCCCTTTCTAGCACTGGTGCTTTATTTCATGATGTTAAGTATTTTCCGCGAATTTGATTTGTTAACTGAGTGTATTTTTATTGTTATCATTTTATTCAGTTATCTTTTCATTCGTCAGTTATCATTACTTCCAAAAAAGAGTAACCGATGGCTCTTCGTCTTCTTTGCTACGGTTATTTTGCTTGGCTCGCTGAGCATTAGTGCTTGGATTCCTACACGATTACCTGAAGTTACACAAATAATTGAAGCAAAGAGCGCTCCTGTCAGAGAATTCTTCAACAAACAAGGACTGTATGCCAGAATTCGTACATTTCAAGAAGCAGGACGTTCAAGAACTGGATTCAGTGAAAATGATGAAACTCTTGGGGGACCAATCTACGATCAAACGGACATCGTTTTTACGGCAGTTCAAGAATCTGGTCATTATTATAAAATCCAGAATAAAGGAGTCTATACTGGTACTGGTTGGACAGAAAATAGTCGAGATTCTTTTAAAATAAACGAGTTGCCACACCAATTACTCAATTATCCAGAAACAATCGTTGCTGAACCAACTACCCTTCAGTTGACAACAGAAGAACAGACTTTTCTTCCCTACTCTTATGGAAATTCTAGTCTTACGGCATTTCCATTAATGCAGGATAGTGCGTTATTTTTCTTACCAGATACTCAACGTTTTGTCTTAGATAAATCATCATCATTCACAGCGACATTCACTATTACCAATCTTTCTTATACTTATGAGATGTTAGTCGATAGTGTTTTAACTGGTGCAGATCAAGCAGAACATCAAACAGAGCTTCAGCTACCAGAAAATTTACCAAAACGAATAACTTCTCTTGCTGAAGAAATAACAACTACCAAAACAACCTTACTCGATCAAGTTCTTGCAATCCAAGATTACTTGAAAAGTAGTGGCGAATTCCGTTATTCAAAAGTCGATACACCACACACACCTGCAAATCGTGACTATGTCGATCACTTTTTATTTGATTCTAAAGTTGGTTATTGTGATAATTTTTCTTCGGCTATGGTAGTTTTACTGCGTACACTTGGTATCCCTGCACGCTGGACAAAAGGTTTTACTATGGGTTATCAAACAGGTAGCCACAGTAATGGGCTCAAGGAATACAGTATTTTAAATAGCAATGCTCACTCTTGGCCAGAAGTTTATTTTCCTGGCTTTGGCTGGTTACCTTTTGAACCCACACCAGCATTTGCAAACCCAGCAACTGCACAAAGTGAGCAGGAAACGACTCCCACAGCCGTTCCAGAAAGTCAGTCACAATCGTCAGCAGCCGAAACGACAGCAGTTTCCTCAACAACTGGTTCAGAGGCAATAACTTCAACAGAAGATAACCCTATTTTTTCTGATACAACAATCGCAGATAGGTCTTTATGGAAATTCGTCGTTTTCTTTCTATTCATATTTTTGCTCGTCCCATTACTCATTCCTTCCTTTCGTCAAAAAGTTCGTTGGCACATTTTTTATTACCAAGTGGCTTTTTTCGCTTCGGATAGTCAAAGAACCTATCAACAATTGCTAGCACATGTAGAAAAGCTATTTCCAAGACAACGCGCAGAAAGCTTACAGGACTACAGTTATCGTGTCGAAAAGGCGATTTCAATGCACCAACATTTAATCAAGCTAACCAAAAACTATGAAGAAACTATTTATGGACAAAATCAAGCGATGCATTTTGATAAAGAAACTTATCTGACTATTATTAAAACAATCAGTAAATCACTTCATTTCTTTTCTAAACGAAACTAAATTGTTCATGCTACTAAAAGACAAGTGGCTTTCACTTGTTTTAGAAATTAGAAAGAGACCGGAACTTGATGAGTCCCAGCCTCTTTTTTATCTGATGTAATGGTCGAACTTTTCATTACGCAACTTGTTTATCGTAGCGTTCCACATTTTGTTTGATTGCGCCAATCATTTTCGCATCGTTGATTCCTGTCACGGTTTGGATCAGTTCCTCGATATTTTTTGTTTGCTTCATTTCATAAAGTTCGCAACTTTGTTCATCGTTTGGATCATAATAGTTAAAAATAATACCCATCGTCGCAGTCAAATGTGGTGAAACAATATCTCTTTCTTTTAATTCCAAGATTGGTCGAGTAAAGCGTTCTTGATTTCCTAATTTTCTTAAAGGTGTCCGCGCAACACGACTAATTGCATCGGAAATATATTTGTTTTGGAAACGTTGAATAATTTTTTCAATGTATTGCTCATGCTGCTTTTCATCAAAGCCCCACTTCGCAATCAACAGATTTCCTGTTTCATGCAACACAGATTTTAGTTGTGCGACAACTAACGCATCTTGCATTGCCTCATCAATCGTTTGATAGCCTAGCAAAGCACCCGTGTAAGCAGCTGTTGCATGTCCAGTGTTCACGCTGAATAGCTTGCGTTCAATATAAGGTTCTAACTCGGCTACATAAAGGACACCTTCCAATTCGATTGCTGTGTTTTTTCGTTCGTGATCTGCAATCACCCATTCTTTAAAAGGTTCAACTTGAACAAACAGCGGATCCTCATGTTTTTGTAACGGAACGATTCGGTCAACTGCTGCATTGGGGAAACCAATATACTTCTCTAAAAAATCAACTTGTGATAAATGTTTACGGACTTCTTTTTCTAAAAATGCTGAACCACCAATCATATTTTCGCAAGCAATGATATCTAAAGGTGTTGTATTCTGTACTTTTTCTCGTTGCTCAATCCCTTTAGCAATCAATTCTGCGATAAAAGGCAAAATGTTGGGTCCAATCGCAGTTGTCACTAAGTCTGCTTCGCCAATCGCAGCAATTACGGCTTGAGGATTTTCTTGATTATTGATTCCAGAAACATGTTGGACTTCAATTCGTTTCTTTGACTCATCCGCAAGTTCGATAACATATCCGTTTCTTTCATTCAACGCATCAATGATTTCACGATTGACATCCACAAAAGTAATGTCAAAATCATTTTCTGCTAACACTTCACCGATAAATCCACGTCCGATATTTCCTGCTCCAAAATGTACTGCTTTCATCTTTCTCTCTCCTTATGCAATCGCTAAATTTTCACAAACCTCTTCTTTACTTAATGCATCTGCTAACTGAACAACGTTGTCAACATCACTACAATATAAGGCTATTTGTTGAACTAACGCTAAATGTTCTTCTCCGACACCTGCGATGCCGAATAACACAGTCGCAATTTTTTCCTCATTTTCTGTTCCAAAATTGACTCCCTCGGGTACTTGTACTACACAGATACCAGATTTCTTAACATATTTTTTTGCTGAATCTGTCCCATGAGGAATAGCAATAAAGTTTCCCATATAGACAGATAACATCTCATCACGTTGAATCATTGAGTCGATGTATGCTTCATCCACGCAGCCCGCCTCAACTAACTTTTCTCCGCAATAACGAATCGCTTCTTCTTTAGAAGCAAATGCTTGGTTTAATTCGATCATACTAAAATCTAGTGCTTTCATCGTTTTCTCCTTTTTTAAGCAGATTTTTTAAGCTGTTGCGCAATGGTTTCGTAATGTTTGATTTGAACCATGCTTTCAACTGGTAAGTGAAGAGCATTTGGTGCAAGCTCTTGAATTTCTTTCGTCAAATGTTCTTTAGCAAGTACCAATGAATGTTCATCATCAGCTAATTCATCAATCTTGATTTTTTTTAATGGAATTTGAATATCATTTTTTTGAAGCACTTCCTTTAAGACATTGATTCCCATCGTTGCCGATCCTGCTCGTTGGTCGTGGACAATCACGATTTTTTGGATTTTACTCATGTCTTGTGGTCCGATTTCGATTGATGGTTCGTCCATTAGTTCCCTAGTTTCGGTTGTTTCTTTTTGGCTTAATTGTTGGATTACCTCGTCATATCTCGGTGAATTCAAGAAGTTTTCAACTGCAACAAACTGTGCATGTGGTGCTTTTTGTTTTGCTCGTTCTTGCAATTCAACTTGGGTAATAATTAGCGTCCCTTCTTCATCTACTAACTGACTAATCGCTTGATTTGTCACGGTTTGTGGAAGACCAGCTTTCTGAACCATTTTTCTTAAAATTGAAGCTCCCATTGCACTTGAACCCATACCTGCATCACAGGCAAAAATAATTTTTTTAGTTGATGAAAATGCCTCTGGACGAATAGTCAAGCCTTTAGCAGTTTGTTTGGCTTGTTTCATTTCTTGAACCGATTGCTCAAAACTTTCTGATTCTTCTCGAGCATCTGCCTTTAAAATAACTACAGAAATTGCAAATGAAACGATGGTTGCAACTCCAATACCTAATAACACTGGTAGATAAGAACTAAGTGGTGCCATTGCTAAAATAGCAATAATTGATCCGGGTGAAGCTGGCGCGCGTAGTCCTGCATCTAATAATTGGAAAATGAAACTTCCTGAAATTCCGCCTGCAATTACCGACAAGAACAAAAGCGGTTTCATCATGACGTATGGAAAATAGATTTCATGGATTCCACCTAAGAAGTGGATAATGATTGCACCGGGTGCAGAAGATTTTGCTGCGCCTTTGCCAAAGAAAGTAAAAGCTAATAACACACCTAAGCCAGGGCCAGGATTGGCTTCTAATAAGAACAAAATTGATTTGCCTGCTGTTGCGACTTGCTCTGTTCCAAGTGGTGTTAAAATGCCATGATTGATTGCATTATTCAAAAATAAAATTTTCGCTGGTTCGATAAAAATATTCGTAAGTGGAATTAAGTGCGCGTTTAAAATAACTTCTACACCTTGGGCCATCGCTTGTGTCAAGCCATCCACAACTGGACCAATCCCGGTAAAACCAACTAGAGCTAAACCAAAACCAATCAATCCTGCTGAAAAATTATTAACTAACATTTCAAATCCTGATTTAATTCGTGATTGAAATACCTGATCGAATTTTTTTATTGCATAACCGCCCAAAGGCCCCATAATCATCGCGCCAAGCATCATTGGAATATCTGTCCCCACGATGACGCCCATCGTTGCGATGGCTCCGACAACTGAGCCTCGATCACCTGCGATTACTTTTCCACCAGTGTAACCAATCAATAGCGGGATCAAGTAAGTCAGCATTGGACCAACCATTGTCGCAAATTGTTCATTCGGTAAATAGCCATCTGGAATAAATAAAGCTGTTAGGACACCCCATGCTATTAGTGCTCCAATGTTGGGCATCACCATACTAGACAAGGTACTTCCTAATTTTTGAACACGTGCTTTCAGTGAGACTTTTTCTTTGGTATTCATCGTCTGCTCCATTTTTTTAGCTCCTTTTCTTCTTTATGGCTTAATTGTATCCGCTTACTAAATACATAAATAGTCGTACTTTGGCACAAAGGTTTGTGCCAAAACATGGAGAGTATAAAAAAAAGAGCACGACGATTGTCGTACTCTTTTTTCAAAATAAACGGTGTTCCAGAAGTAACTTCTTCCAAATAAGCTCAAATTACTTAAAAATTTGAGAAGCAATTTCTGGTAATTTTTTTATTTATTGGAGTTGAACACTTCTTTCACAGCCTTCTCCTCGGTGTTCCCAAAACAACTCCTCCATATAGCTTGCGTCATTTCAAAAGATGAAAAACTATTTTTGAGTGCCTACTCGCTATCTTGTCAGAGCTAAGCGTTTTGCGCCACAACCTTCGCCTCGGTGTTCCCCAAGCAACTTCTCGAAATAATTCATAACTGTCCAAAAACATGAAAAGCTATTTTTGTCAGTTGCTCATTATTTTTTCGAAGCTGAACGCTTGGCACCACAACCTTCTTTTACAGTTCACTAATATTCATTCATTTTAACTATAAATTTTCACTCAAACTTAGTGGTGTTTTTTTCCAAAATTGCTTGCACTTCTGACACAGTTTTCGCATCGCTTAACGCAATCACTTGTTCAATTTCCGCACAAAAAAATGCCAGTTCTTGTAACATTGGTAATTGCTGTTCCTTTTTGAAGGTAACCGCAAATAGAATTGTGGCAATTTTTGGCTCTTCTTTAGTTCCAAAGTTAACCCCGTCAGGCACTTGGATAAGTGAGATGCCTTCTTTAACTACCAGTTCTTCGTTGCCATGAGGTAGGGCAACAAAGTTACCAATATAAACGCTCATCAATTCTTGACGTTCGATCATTGATTCAGTGTACCCCGCTTTTACCCAGCCTTGGTTAGTTAACCATGCCCCAATATTTGTCAGCGCATCTTGCCAATCACTGAAAGTTTGATTCAATTGAATTCTTTCTGTGGCTAATTCCATTTTTGTCTCCTCTCCGTTTCTTTTTTCATTCCTTTACTTTTTCATCTCATCAATCAAAATTTTTGCCAACAATTGATAGACGATTGCTTGATTACCTGACTGAAAAATTTCTAAGTTCAAGTCATTCATAATCATTGCTGCACTGATTTTTCCTAGTAATCGGCTATCTGTTTCCTCAATTGGTGAGGGAGCGAGCATTAGCATCATTCGTTCAAGCGTGATTGATTGCTTGTCCATTCCTTCAATTGTGATTGGTTGCTTCAACTCGAAGATACAAAAAACTGGAGCTGCCACTGCTGAACTAGATGTGTGAAACAAGCCCATAGTTGTTTTAGGAATCCCAATTGGTGATTGTTGATACCGTCGCATTAATTTTTCTTGGACGTCTTTTTCATCTGTAAGTAAATTCGTTGGTAAAAAAGAAAGAACCTGCTTTATAATCTCACTTAGTTTGTCTTCATTACTGATTTCTTGAATAAAAAAGCGAGAAAGTAACTGATTGATTTTTTCCATCACAGCTAAAGTTTGTTCGTATTGATCTGCTAAAATTGGCTCAGATGTAGTCGTTTTTTCTGCTGGCAAAGGATGAGCGCTTCTCACTTTTTGAAAAGCTTGTTTCAAACGTTTGATTTCATCTTCTAACAATAAGGGTGACACCAACAAATAATTTCCTGTGTATCCCGGTAAAACGGAAGTCGAAATGACCACATCATATGTTTTTTTAAGATTTACTTTTTTGATATCTGCAATCCGATAAAACTCCAGTTGACTAATCGAAGGAAAATACCGTTTCAAGCGCATTTCTAGCATACTAGTTGAGGCCAAACCACTTGGAGAAAAAGCGGCAATACGGATCGAACTTTCTTTTGGACTACGTTCAAGTGAACTAGCAAAATGTAAAACCATATAGGCAATTTCTTCATTGGATAACTGTTTTTCTTGAAAGACTTGATTAACTGCGGATCGAATGGCGGTAGTCAGTTCCTCGTATTGAACCATGATTTTTTCAAGAATCGGATTCGTCAACGTTTCTTCTTGCAAAATCGCTCGAGAAAATACCCCAGACAAATGTGTTAGTAACATTTTATAAAGGCTTTCATCTTCATAAAAACGTACATCTGTTTCTTCGCTAACTAATGTAATCAGCTGTTTTACTAGATAAGCAAGCTGTGTATCAAAATGTTCATCAAAGAAATCTTTATCAAATGAATTAGAAAAATCATTCAACAAACTTGCAAAAAAGACAATTTCATTCACTGGATAAAGTTGTTGGCTTTCTTTTCCGATAATAGCAAAAAGTCGCTTGGCGATTTGTAAAAACTCTTTATTGGCTAAACCTAAATATGTTTCATTCGTCAAAAACTGATTTTTTTTCACCCGATCCATCGTCAGCGTCAATATCAAAATCAGATGTGCTAATTTGCGGTCACTCAGCTCATTTTTTTTGCCAATCAGCTCTTCACTAATCATCTTTCTCACTAAAAAGAAATTTTCTAACTGAATAAATTGAAAAAAATAATTTGAACTTTTTTGTTCTTTCATCAGATGAAACAATTCATATTCATTAATTTCCAATTCCAACACATTCGCCGCCAATAAACGTCGATATTTTTCTGGGCCAACGATTTCATATCCTTGGTTACGAACAATTTTTAAAGGCAAGTGTTCGATACTTGCTTCAAGTTGCTTGATATCTGCATAAAATGTTGTATTACTGACTAAATAAGTTTCCAAAAAATGTGCTAAACTCAACGGCTGTGCTGTCAATAAAATCGCTAATAAAATCGCATGTTGTCGCTCCAATGTCGAAAGCTCTTCGCCACCTTCATCATTGATTTCTGCTAATAGTTTCGACTTGGTTTCAGTTGTCGCATCAATCAAGAACGAACCACGCGTTACTTTTTTTAATTGCGCATCAACTGCTTTCAACGATAAAGCTAACTGATCTAGCTCACGATAAACTGTTCGCTTGCTAACTTTTAAGACCGTCATCATTCGATCTACGGACACTGGTGTGGAACTGTGTAACAACTCACTAATCAATTGTTTTTCCCTTGTGGACAAGTACATGCTCAACTCCTCCTTTCATCCATTGTTCATAGGTTGTTGTTAAAACGAAATGTTCAACTAAAACAATCTTGGAGAGTTCTGCTAACTGGGGATACTTGTGGAAGAAAGCAGTTGTAGCAACATAAATGGTTTCTTTTTCGCCTACTAACTGTTCAATTGGTAGCTTGCTAATGGAAAGTGAGCGTCCCTGTTTCTTCGCTAATTGTGCTAGGATCGTCATGCCCATCGTTTGTGAGCCTCGAATATTTTCAGCGTATAAAAACACAACCTTTTCAGTTTCGTTTCTGTCCATTTCTATGGCAATTTCTGCGGATTTCTCCATGTGAGTAGTTGTTAAAAGAAAGCTTTTAATCTTTGGTAAAGAATTCTCTACTTCCAAAAAGTGATCCAAGGAGAGAATTTGGCTATTTGGTGCTTGCTGTTGTGCGAGCACTGTCAGTTCACTTTGAACAATAATTAGTTGATCTGGTTGATCTTTGACTTGATAAATCGAAGCATAATCAACGCTTGCAGGTAAGTTTGCGACTTGTAGTTGTTTCTTTAATAGCGCAGCACCCATCGCACTTGAGCCCATTCCCGAATCACAAGCAAAGATAATTTTTTTATTTTTCGCTAGTTGCATTTCTTCACGTTCCTCATCATTTGACTTTTCTTGTTCAACATTCACTGCTTCTTTCCTTAGTAAAAACAATGCACAACTAAACGTCACTAGAATACTCACTAAAATACCAAAGCTAACGGCTAAAAGCTGATTTGTCGGCGTATTCGTCAAAATAACGATTAATGAGCCCGGTGAGACTGGCGCACTTAACCCTACATGCAATAACTGAAACAGAAAGGTTCCGCTAGCACCGCCCAAAATGACTGCCAATACAAGTTTTGGTTTGATTAATACAAAAGGGAAATAAATTTCATGGATACCACCAATAGCTTGGATCATTAGCGCACTCCCTGCATTGGTTTTGGTTTCTCTTCTTCCCTGAAAAAGAATCGCAAGCAACACACCAATCCCAGGCCCCGGATTCGCCTCCATCAAGAATAAAATTGATGAGTTTTCTTGTTGAGTAAATTCAATGCCAAGTGGTGTCAAAATTCCATGATTGATAATATTATTAAAAAACAATACTTTGAGTGGTTCCAACAAGACATGAGCTAACGTAAGCATTTTCATTTCCGTCAACCAAAGAATAGCTTGTGAAATCATTTGGCTAACCGAAGAAATGAGAGGCGTAATCACAATCATTCCCAGCAGACAACATACACCACCGATGATTCCTACAAGTAAATTATGAATCAACATCTCGTATCCAATCGTAAACTGTTCTTTAACTTTATTTTCAAAAAAATCATACACTTTTCCTGCTAACGTTCCCATAATCATGGCTCCCACAATTTGTGGCGCAGTTGAACCAACAATGATTCCTAGCGTAGCAATTGCGCCAACAATTGCTCCACGTTGATTTCCAGTAATTTTCCCACCTAGATAACCAATCAAAATCGGTAATAACAAATGAAGCATCCACTCGCTCACTTCATTCAGCCTCTGGGCTAATTCTCCAGAAAAATAAGGCGTTAGAAAAGAAAGAAATCCCCAAGCAATAAAAATACTTAGGTTTGGCATAATCAATTGGCTCAATTTATGTCCAAGTTTTCGTAGTCCCAAGCTTTTGGTCGTTATGTTTTCTACCAAGTGATTTTCCTCCCCACTTCCTTACACTTCAGGATGATCATCTGAAGAGTCACTATTAAAGTATAACAAAGAACCCAAAGCGTCCACAAAATTTTTATGTAGTTCACATCTAATCTATTCTTTTTTAGAAAACTTCTTGACATATAGTTAGGTACCGAACTATAATCGAAACAAGAAAATAATTCGGTACCTAACTAATTATTTTTGTATGAATGGAGGTTCTACAAATGAGTGAACTTTTACAAAAGTCGAAAAAGAAAATCCACGAAAGTCAAACACTTTCATTAAAAGAAATTGAAAAAGTAAAAATCGAGCTTGAAGCTAAAGCACGATTATTTCAAACAAGCTTTGGATTAATCAAAAAAGGAGTGATGGCCTAAGCTCATCACCCCTTGGTTTATCTAACTTATTTGATTTTCAAAGTCAACGCGTTCAAAGCAACTACGACTGTGCTGAGTGACATCAAGACAGCACCAACAGCTGGGCTTAATAAAATACCAATTGGCGCTAAAATCCCGGCAGCCAAAGGAATTGCGATAATATTGTAGCCTGCTCCCCACCAAAGGTTTTGAATCATTTTTCTTCTTGTTTGTTTTGCTAAATCTAAGAAATGCAAAATATCATTGGGATTACTATTGGTTAAAACGACATCTGCTGAATCAATTGCCACATCTGTTCCGGCACCAATTGCCATACCGATTGTTGCACGAGCTAGACTTGGTGCATCATTGATCCCGTCACCAACCATAATGACTTTTTTACCTTGTTGCAAATAATTTTGCACGATTTTCTCTTTATCATCAGGCAACAATCCCGCATAAAAATCATCGATTCCTAAATAATGTGCTACTGCCTGAGCAGCACTTTCATTATCACCGGTCAACATGACTGGTGTGATTTTGCGATCTTTCAATGTTTGGATAAATTGTTTTGCTTCTGGTTTCACGACATCACCTAGTGCAATCATTGCCACCAATTGGTCTGCTAAAAGTAAAAAGCTAATCGTATTTCCTTGTTCTTGATAACTGTGGAGTAACTCTGGTTTTACAACGAAGCCAAGTCGTTTGATTTCTTTTTCATTCACGATTTTGACTTCCTGATTGTTCACCGTGCCAGCTAAGCCAACACCTGCTAAATTTTTCAAATTTTCAGCTTTAGCTGGTGTAATTTTTTGCTCTTGCAGATAGCTCATGATCCCGATTGCTAATGGATGGTTGGCATTTGCTTCTAGCGCACCAATCATTTCAAGTGCTTCCTGTTTCGTTACAGAATCAGTTAGCATTTCAACACCTGTGACCGTAAATTTTCCTTGCGTCAAGGTTCCGGTTTTATCTAACATGATGACATCCAAATCAGTGGCTTGTTCTAAAGCATTGCGATTTTTCAACAGCAAGCCGTTTTTTGCAGCAATTGATGTTGAACGAGCTACAACTAAAGGAATTGCCAAACCTAGTGCATGGGGACACGCAATAATAAAGACCGTCACCATTCGTTCTAACGCGGTAGGTAAATCGGCAACAACTAGCCAAATAATAAATGCTAAGATCCCTGCAATCAACGCAACGTAAAACAACCACTTAGCAACCTTGTCTGATAAAGATTCTAATTTTGATTTTTCACTTTGTGCTTTACGAACCATTTCCATTACTTTCGCAAGGTATCCATTTTCACCTGTACCCGTAACTTTGATTTCAATCGTGCCTTCACCATTGACTGATCCGCCAATTACGCGGTCATCAACTTGTTTTTTGACTCCTTTTGATTCACCCGTAACAGCTGATTCATCGACAATCGTATTTCCTTTGATGATGATGCCATCTGTCGGCATTTTATCTCCTGAGCGTACGACTAGATGATCACCTTCATGAACTTCTTTCAAAGAAATTGTTTCTTCCGTCCCATCTTCTTTGATTCGCTTAACTGATTCAGGCAATAACTCTGCTAGCTTTTGCAACGCATTACTTGCATTTGAAACAGCATTCATCTCAATCCAATGGCCCAGTAACATAATGACGATTAAAGTAGCTAATTCCCAGAAAAAGTCCATCACATGTGCATGTGGGTTAACTAAATTCGCGATAAAAGAGTACAAACTATAAATATATGCAACAGAAATCCCCATTGCAATCAAGGTCATCATTGCCGGACTCTTTTGCTCTAATTCCATTTTGGCACCACTTAAAAATGGTTGACCACCATAAACAAAGAGAATCGTAGCTAAAACAAGGACAACCCATTCAGAACCAGGAAAGCTGATTTGAAAAGGCAGTTCCAAGCCCATCATTGGTGACAAAAGAATGATTGGAATAGCTAAAACAAGGGACAACCAAAATTTCTGCTTAAAATTCCCCATATGCATGGAGTGATCCATCCCACCCATATCGTGGTCATGCATATGTCCATGCATTGAATGATCCATTCCGCTCATATCATGTTCGTGATTCATTCCTTCATGCTTCGAGTGATCTATCCCACCCATATCATGGTCATGCATATGTCCATGCATTGAATGATCCATCCCGCTCATGTCATGCTCGTGATTCATTCCTTCATGCTTCGAGTGATCCATCTCACTCATGTCATGCTGATGCTTTTGCTTGTCCATTTCTTGCTTTTCATGAGCCTCCTGACTCGCTGAATGCTGCTCATCGTGAGACATCTGATCCTGCATCATTTTTTCATGATCGTGTTTCGACAATTCATTCTGTTTTTCTGATTCTTTCATCTCGATCCCTTCTTCACTTCAATTATTTTTTCATTTTCCGATTCAAACTTAATGAATTAAGTAGCACACTGACTGAACTAAATGCCATCGCGCCACCAGCGATAATCGGATTCAACAAACCAAACGCAGCAAATGGAATCCCAATTGTATTGTAAACAAAAGCCCAAAAAAGATTTTGTTTGATTTTCTTCAACGTAGCACGAGATAGGTCAATCGTTTGCTCAACAGCCATTAAATTGCTATTCATCAAAGTAACATCCGCTGTTTCCATGGCAATATCCGTTCCACTTCCCATCGCTAAACCAACATCAGCTAAAGCAAGAGCTGGGGCATCATTGATTCCATCACCAACCATGCCGACTTTCTGACCCGTTTGTTGTAATCGTTGAACATAAGCGGCTTTCTCATCTGGCAGTACTTCCGCAAAAATATGATCTGAATCAAGCCCTACTTGTTTACCAATCACATTAGCAGCAAGTTTGTTGTCACCCGTCACCATGTACACTTCGATTTTTTGTGCTTGAAGTTTTGCAATTGCTTGTTTTGCTTCTGGTTTTACTGCATCAGCTACTGCAATCAATCCTAAAACTTGCTTCTCATCAGCCAAATACATGACTGTTTTTCCTTCTCGTTCTAAGTGTAGCGCTTGTTCTTCCAATGACGCAACTGATAGGCTTAATTGAGCTAAGCGTTTTTTTGTCCCAGCAAAATATTCTTGCTGATTGATTCTCCCACTGATTCCGGCGCCCGGATGTGCAGTAAATTCACTCACTTCATAAGGAGCAATCCCGTTTTTTTTGCTATAATCATTGATTGCTTTTGCTAAAGGATGCTCGGAAGCTTGTTCCAAACTATGAAAGAGTTTAACAACTTCTGTTGAACCAATCACATCAGTTACTTGAGGTGCTCCTTGTGTAATCGTTCCTGTTTTATCTAATAAAATACTCGTAAGTCCCGCCGCTTCTTCTAACGCTTCGCCGCCTTTAATCAAAATACCATTTCGTGCGCCGACACCTGTTCCAACCATAATTGCTGTTGGTGTTGCCAATCCTAAGGCACAAGGACAAGCAATCACTAAAACGGATACGCTGTGAATCAAAGCCAATTGCCAATCACCTGTAAGCCATCCAGTTAAAACCAACGTAAAGAAAGCAACAACTAAGACTACAGGTACAAAAATACCAGAAATACGGTCAGCAATTTGTTGAATTGGTGCCTTACTTCCTTGGGCATCTTCTACCATTTGGATGATTTGAGCTAACACGGTTTGACTACCGACTTGGGAAACTTGAATTTGTACTAGACCAGTCGTATTCACTGTTCCTCCAAAAACGGCGTCACCAAGATGTTTTTCCACCGGCAAACTTTCCCCTGTCAACATGCTTTCATCCATCGCACTACTTCCGTAAATGATTTTCCCATCTGTCGGAATTTGCTCACCAGGGCGAATCACTAAACAATCTCCCACTGTAACGTCTTCGATCGCAATCGTTTCTTCGACACCATCAACTAATTTCTGAGCTGTCTTCATCTGTAGCGACATCAATTGCTTGATAGCATCGCCTGTCTTGCTTTTGGCTGTATGCTCTAAATATTTTCCTAATAAAATCAAGGTGATGATCATACTGCTACTTTCAAAATACAAATCATTGGTTGTACTTGAAAAAAATCCGTTATAAATGCTTAATAGAAAAGCAGCAGTCGTTCCAAGAGCGACCAAAACATCCATGTTTGGTGCCTTGGTTTTCAGTGCATGATATGCACCTTGGTAAAAACGTGCACCCACGTAAAACTGGACGGGAAACGCCAGAAGCAGTTGGACCATTGGTTGATGGAAAAATTGAACAAGTGCGCCATGATTTCCTAACATCATGGCAATCATTGATGCCATTAATGGAAAAGTTAAGAGTGCGCTTAAAACTAAATCTCGTTTCATTTTTCGTAAGTACGCTTTTTTTTCTTCAGCAATTTTTTGTTTGTGTTCTTCGTCATATAAAATTGCGCCGTACCCAATTTTTTCGACACTTTGAATCAATGCCTCAGAAGAAGTCTCAGCATATTTGACACTTGCTTTTTCCGTTGCTAAATTGACCGTTGCCGAAATCACTCCTGGTTGTTCTTTTAATTCTTTTTCCACTCGTGCAGAGCAGTTTGCACAAGTCATACCAGTAATCACCAAGGTAGTCATTTGTGGTGTTTCAGTCATTCAATCACCTCTGCAGGATATCCTAGTGCTGTAATTTTTTCTTTGATTTGGTCTGATTGAATTTGACTTTCGTCGAATTTGACCATGCCCTTCGCTTTTTTCAGATTTACTTTTACCTTTTGAACACCTGGTAATGTTTGAAGTGTTTCTTCAACCTTTGCTACACAATGATTACAGCTCATACCTTGAATTGAAAATTGTTGTTTCATCCTAAATTCCTCCTTATGATTTACACGTACATTGTCCGGGGATACAATTGCAAGCAATTGTTGCCACTGGTTCTTTTTGTTGCAACTGTTCCATAATTTTATCGATATCTGCTTGTGTCAAAGTGGCTTCTTCCACTAGGTCAGCAATCGTCTCACCAACTTTTTTTGCACAAATATGTGAAAATAAATTTTCTGTTGCGCTACGAACCGTTTCCATTTCAGAAACTGCCGGATGATAAATAAATTTTTTCCCCTCTTGCTGCGTCCACACAACTTCTTTTTTCACTAGTCGGCCCAGTAACGTTTTGACAGTAGCAGCTTTCCAGTCCATTGAATCCGCTAAAATTTGAGTGATCTCTTGCGCAGTCGTTTGGTTCAATGTCCAAATCACTCGCATTACTTCCCACTCAGAATCACTAATTTTAACAGGCATTTTCGTTTTTACCATTGCTTTCACCCCTCTTCGTTTACACTTGTAATCTTTAAAGACAAACTTAGTTTACAACTGTAAACAAAAACTGTCAACTCTCTTTACTTCTTTTTTGCTCGATTAATTTTTGAAAGAAAATTTTTTGATCTCTTTTGCTTTTTAGAATGATTACTTGTAGTTCATTGGGTTGCTCCTGCAAAATTTGTTCTAGTCTCACTGCTTGGTTGTTGGGAAATCGCCAAATGTAGAGAAGAAAATCTAAGTATTCTCGATCAAATTTTTCCTGAAATGTTTTTGGCATATCTGGTCTAGAATCTGGATTATTTTTTCGTTTGATTGAACGAGAAATTACTCGAAACAAGGACAGTAGACGTGGTACTTTTAAGAGGATAAGTATGTCCGCATGTTGGAACCGTAAGTCACTTGTTCCTAAATAATTGCCATCCACGATCCAGTTTTCATTTGTGCGGATAAACTTTTCTTGCTCTGCCTGAAACCAAATTTGAGCCTCTTCGCTATAGTCTGTTTGATGCCACAAAAAATCCAGTGGCAATAAACTGGCTCCTGTTACTTGTTGAAGTTTCCGAGCAAATGTTGACTTCCCTGAACCAGAATTGCCCATGATCAAATAATTCATTGATAAATCCTCCCTCTCTATTTTCTTGATTTCATTCCTACTTATGAATATGTATAGTTTTTACGATACACAAAAAAATAGGATCTGACAAACTAATCACTAGTTAGCTTGTCAGACCCTATGGCAACTTATTCTTTCACTTTTATTACTTAATTACTGAATTATGCTTGTGGAATTGTTTCTGATACAGGAACTTCTTTGTTCTTATCACGACGTGCAATCGCAGGTAAGATCATTCCTAGTAAAATCAACACAATTGGTGTAATGATATTTGAAATCAATTGGAACCACCAAGCTTTTGGATCAGCTGCGTATTCGATTTTTGGAACCATACCTAAGATACAAGCAAATGCTGTAAATGCAAAACACCATGCACCGAAGATATAACCGATTTTAGGATTCTTAACAAATTTATACTCTGAAGTGAATTTTTTATATGCTTTATTCAACATCATGTAAGCCAAGAATACCCATAGATAACGCATTGGCATTACAACTGAGTTTAAGTTAGTCAACCATTTAACTAATTCATTCATGTCTTTGATACCGAAAATTGGTAGTAAGATAATGATACTTACTAAAATCCCTGTTAAGAAATAACCGTTGACCAAAGTCCCTTTACGATTACGTTTACGCAACCAGTTTGGTACGAACTCTGGATCAGCATCAGCTAACAAGATTTTTAGTGGCGCGTCAATTGAGAAGGCCAAAGCAGAAATTTGCCCAACCATATTTGTTAACGCATAGATAATCATTAGTGCATTTCCAATTCCATAGTAATTACCTAAAATTTGGAAGGCACTGTAAGCACCATTTGCCATTAAGTCTTTGGGAATATTGTCACTTGCAAATAGCATACCCATTGCAACTGAACCTAATACTGCACAAACACCAACCATTGCTGCTAAGAAAATCATTCCTTTTGGAAATTCTTTTGCAGGATTTCTTGTTGAGTTTACGTAAGGAGAGATTTTTTCTGCTCCACCTACTGCGAAAACTAACATTGAAACGGTTGTGAAGTAACTAAAATCAAATGTCGGAATATATGTTTTCACTTGATTCATATGTGGTGTAGCAAATTCCATTGTTGGATTGATGAATGGTGCTGTCACTGCTAGTAAGATGAATAGTAATGACATCACGAACATCGCAGTTCCTGCTAATCCACCGATTACTTTCAATGTTGATAATCCTTTAGTTGATAAGTATAAGAACGCTAAAAAGATTACTAATGAAATAATAGCAACTAATTGAACAGACATCGTATTCACGATATCTCCATTTCCTTGGACTGCCCAGCCAGCGGCAATCAAAATTGCTTGTGGTTTTTGTGCCAAATAAGGAATATGCACAACCCAATAAGTCCATGCAGCGTAATAAGCTAGTCGTTTATTGGAAGTTGTATTTTCAACCCAAGAGCTTACGCCACCTTTACTATCTTTAAATGTTGAACCTAATTGGCCAACAATCAAAGCATAAGGAATAAAATAGATTGCAAGAATCAATAGCCAAGAAGTAATAACGGAAATCCCTTGTTGTGCATAGTTATTCACAACATTTCCCATACCCCAGACCATATTGAATGCAATCAATGCAACTGTGAACCAGCGCAGTTGTTTGTCGTTCATTGTCTCTCTCCTTTGATATAAAGTATCTATTGCACCATGTAATAATAATCACTTTTTTTAACTGTCGCAATAGTTTGTTATTTTAAGTGTGCATTCTTTTATCATAAACACATCATTTTAAAATTATTTTTTCATCATAAAACCAGAAAAATATTTTTTGTTCAAAAAGTTTTCGTCTTATGATACTTGCAAGACATAATTTTCTGAAAAATGAAAATACATTTTTGTTTGCTGCGACTTCTTTTAAAATTACATGAAAAAAATCCAAGAGACCAGCAACAGTGATCTCTTGGATTCGAACATACGTTATTTTTTAGAGCGATAACAAAACTTTTTTACGCATATTTAATTTATCAATATTCATTCATTTAATTTTTTCACTCGCAAACATCTCATTGCATTCAAAACAGCAATCACCGTTACCCCGACATCTGCGAAAACAGCATCACCCATTGAGGCAAAGCCTAATGCACCAAGTAGTAAAACTAGAACTTTCACACCAATTGCAAAGACAATATTTTGTTTCACAATTCGTAATGTCTTACGAGCTACTCGCATCGCGTCTGCAATTTTTGAAGGTTCATCGTTCATGATTACAACATCAGCTGCTTCAATTGCCGCATCGCTTCCTAATCCGCCCATGGCGATTCCGACATCTGCTCTTGCTAAAACGGGAGCATCATTGATTCCGTCACCCACAAAAGCTACTTTGCCAGAACTTTTTGCAAGAATCATTTCTAATTTGTCAACTTTATCTTGAGGAAGCAATTCACTATAAACTTGATCAATTCCTACTTTTTTACCTACAGAATCAGCAATCTTTTTCGCATCACCTGTCAACATGACTGTTTCTTTGACGCCAGCTTTTCTCAACTTATTCATTGTTTCAATTGCATCCTCTTTTAGTGCGTCTGCAATCAATAGGAAGCCGACATATTTTTGGTCAATCGCAACATAAAGTAATGTTCCAACTTCTTCACTCGTAGAAAATGCAATTTGTTTACGCGCCATCAATTTCTGATTACCAACTAAAATATCATGAGCATCAATCACTGCTGAGATTCCCTCACCAGCAATTTCTTCTACTTGTTCACTCACCAATAAAGGACCTTGGTAAGCAGCCAAGACTGATTGAGCGATTGGATGTGTAGAATATTGTTCGGCACTCGCTACATATTGCATAAAAGTTGTTTGATCCATCGTTGTTTCAATTGTTTGAACTGAGAATTCACCTTTAGTTAACGTCCCCGTTTTGTCAAAAACGACTGTTTCTGTTTCTGCAAGTAGTTCAAGGTAGTTACTTCCTTTAACCAATACTCCAATCTTACTTGCGCCACCTATCCCGCCAAAGAAACTCAATGGGACAGAAATCACTAAAGCACAAGGACAAGAAATAACTAAGAACGTCAATGCTCGATAAATCCATTCAGAGAATACGGCACCAGGAACCACTAATGGTGGCACGATTGCTAACAATACCGCTAAAACAACTACGATTGGTGTATAGTAACGCGCAAATTTAGTGATGAAATTTTCGGCTGGTGCTTTCTTACTACTAGCATTTTCAACTAATTCCAATAACTTACTGATTGTTGATTCACCATAAGTTTTCTCAACACTCATTACGATAGGTTGATTTTTATTGATAAAACCGCTGAGAATCATTTCTCCACTGGTTACTTTCCGCGGAACAGATTCTCCAGTTAAGGCAGAAGTATCAACCATAGATTCACCTTCAATAATCTTTCCATCTAGTGGGACTCTTTCACCAGGCTTGATTAAGACTTGTTGTCCTAACTCAACTGCTTCTGGTGAAACATTCTTCCAGCCTTCAGAAGTTTGGACACGGGCTGTATCGGGGCGAATGGCCATCAGTTCACGAATAGATCTTCGTGATTGTTTGACCGCAAATCCTTGGAAATATTCACCTACTTGATAAAATAGCATTACAGCAACTGCTTCAGGATATTCGCCAATAATCATTGCACCAATTGTCGCAATCGCCATCAAAAAGTTTTCATCAAAAATCTGACCCTTGGTTATATTCATAACAGCTTTTTTTATTACATCAAAACCAATTAATCCATAAATAAGGAGATAACCAATTAGGCGAACAATACCAGTTGGCGAGAACCAAATCAAAAGGCCCATTCCTAATGCAGAGATAAGAATACGAAGCAAATCATTTCGACTATTATCATGCTCATGATTATGTCCGTCTCCGTCTTGGTGATTATTTGTAATCTCACTAACCGCCACATCCGGTTCGATTTCTTTAATTGCTTGCTTCGTTTTCGTTTCAACTGTTGCTAAATCTGCTTCGTTTGCAACAATTCGCAACTTACCAGTAGTAAAGTTTACATTTGCTTCCTTCACACCTTCAATTGTCTGTACTTTTTTTTCAATTTTCATTGCGCAATTTGCACAATCTAAGCCATCTAATCGATAATCTTTATTCATTTTCTTTCCCTCCTTGCAATACACATGAATAACTCTTCATAAGTAATTATAAATGAATGTGCATTCATATGTCAACTGGAAGCCTTCTCTTTTTTTCTTTTATTTGACATTTTTCTTTTCTTGTCAAAAATAGCGGACAAAACGATTTCCGTTTTGTCCGCTATTTGATCGTTACTCAAAATAATAGTGATTACTTGGAACAATTTCTGCTCCAAATGGCATCAATGCCAAACGAGCTAATTTGAATGATTGCTTACCAAATGGGATTCCCACAATCGTAATGCACAAAATCAAGCCACTTACAACGTGTGTTAGCGCCAAAGGGAGACCTGATACAATCAACCAAATCAAATTGACAATCAATGAAAAACCACTTTGATGATAAACGACTTCTTTTCCAAATGGAGCAAAAGATAGAGAAGCAAGTTTAAAACATTGTAACCCAATTGGGATTCCAACAATTGTTATACACCATAATACACCGGCAATCAGCCAGCCAAGTCCACCAACTAATCCACCAAAAATAAACCATAAAATATTTCCTAAACAGCTCATACTATTCTCCTTTGCCAAAGTTACTTGAATCTATTATCGCATAAAATGCCAAAAAGGAAGCATGAAAGTTTCGTCATGCTTCCTTTTTAAACTCTTTTTATTAAGTTGCGTTCTTATTTAAAGTGTTCCTAAAGCAACTTCCTCCCAGTAAGTCTAAATTTCACAAAAATATGGAAAACTATTTTTAGAAAAGCATCCTTATTGCTTGAAGCTAATCGCTTGGAACCACAACCTTTATGGATAAATACGGTTCAACAAACGAGGGAATGGGATTGCCTCACGCACGTGATCAATTCCTGAAATCCAAGTAACCGTACGTTCTAGACCCAAACCAAAACCTGAATGAGGTACAGAGCCATATTTACGTAGGTCAAGGTACCAAGAATATTCATTTTCATCTAAGCCATGTTCACGAATTTGTTCTAGTAAAAATTCGTAATCAGTTGCACGTTCACTGCCTCCAATGATTTCGCCGTAACCTTCTGGCGCAATCATATCTGCACAAATCACAACATCTTCACGTGTAGGATGTGGTTTCATGTAGAAAGGTTTGATTGCTTTTGGATAGTTCAAAATGAAAACAGGTTGTTCAAATGAATTTGCAATAAACGTTTCGTGTGGTGAACCGAAGTCCTCGCCCCACTCAATATCATCAAATCCATTTTTCTTCAATAGTTCAATCGCATCATCATACGTGATACGTGGGAAAGGTAATTTAGTATAAGACTTCAAGACTTCTTTATCACGTTCCAGTACATCTAAAGCATAATCACAATTATCTAAGACACTTTGTACTAAGAAAGCCACATATTTTTCTTGGACTTCCAAGCTTTCTTCTTGATGAGTAAAGGCCATTTCTGGTTCAATCATCCAAAACTCAATTAAGTGACGACGTGTTTTTGATTTTTCTGCACGGAATGTTGGTCCAAATGAAAAGACTTTTCCAAATGCCATTGCAGCAGCTTCCATGTATAATTGACCACTTTGAGAAAGATACGCTTTTTGATCAAAATAGTTTGTTTCAAATAAGTCGGTTGTGCCTTCTGGTGCTGAACCAGTCAAAATTGGTGGATCAATTTTAACAAATTGATTCGCATTGAAAAATTCGTACGTTGCACGAATGATTTCATTTCTAATTTGCATAATTGCATGTTGACGTGATGAGCGCAACCATAAATGACGGTGATCCATCAAAAAGTCTGTACCGTGTTCTTTCGGTGTGATTGGATAATCATGACTTTCACCAACAACTTCGATGTTAGTAATGCCAATTTCATATCCAAATTTTGAACGGCTATCTTCACGAATTTCACCAGTAACAGTGATTGCTGTTTCTTGATGTAAGTTCTTAGCTGTTTGGAAAACTTCTTCTGGTACCTCACTTTTGACAACTACGCCTTGGAAAAAGGCTGTTCCATCTCTTAGTTGAAGAAAGGCAATTTTTCCGCTTGAGCGCTTGTTAGCAACCCATGCACCAATTGTCACAGTTTCTCCTACATGGTTTTTCGAATCAATAATTTGAATTTGTTCCACGAATGACTCTCCTTTTTTCTTCCTGTTTTACTTTCAGGATTCATTTTGACTTTTACTCTCAATAAATTGAGCAATCCTTAACACAGCTTCTTCAAGCGTTCCAAGATTTGTCGCATAGCTCAAACGAACATTTTCACTTGCACCAAATCCTTCACCCGTAACTAAAGCAACGCCTGTTTCTTCTAACAGATCTTCGACCCATTCTGTCACATTGCTATACCCACAAATAGTTAACGTTTCTTTCACATTAGGGAACAGATAGAAAGCGCCTTGCGGTTTCGCAAGTTTGACTCCTGGCAATGCTGCCACTAATGGATACAAACGGTTGAGACGTTCTTCAAACGCCTGACGCATTTCTTCTACCGTATCCTGTTCTCCTCTTAATGCCTCAACTGCAGCATACTGACTGACTGCTGTTGGATTGCTAGTCGATTGTGATGCAATCGTGATCATTCCGTCAATGATTGCTTGATTACCAACTGCATACCCAATCCGCCAACCAGTCATGGCATATGTTTTTGAAACACCATTGATGATAATTGTTTGTTCACGAATTGCTTCACCTAATGTGGCAATTGGAGTAAATTCATTGCCATTATAAACTAAACGACCATAAATATCATCTGCAACAATCAAAATATTATTTGCAACGGCCCATTTTCCAATCGCCAACAGTTCTTCTTTGGTGTAAATCATCCCTGTCGGATTAGACGGTGAATTAATAATCACCGCTTTCGTTTTCTCAGAACGAGCAGCCTCTAACTGCTCCACTGTCACTTTGAACTCATTTGCTTCTTCTCCACGAACAAAGACTGGGACACCTTCGGCTAATTTGACCTGCTCCCCATAACTTACCCAGTAAGGAACAGGGATAATTACTTCATCTGAGGGATCAAGAATTGTTTGAAAGAGCGTGTATAAGGCAAACTTTGCTCCGTCAGTAACAATGGTCTGTGAAGATTGATAATCAAGTTGGTAATGCTGTTTTAAATAATCAACAATTGCTTGGCGCAACTCTGGAATTCCAGCAGTTGGTGTATAATAGCTTGCTTTCCCATTTTTGATTGCTTGGATTGCAGCTTCCTGAATATTCTCAGGTGTTGCAAAGTCTGGTTCACCTACTGTTAAGCTTAAGATATCTCTACCTTGGGCTTTCAGTGCTTTTGCTTTGGCTGCCGCTGCAAGTGTTACAGAAGGCTCTAAACGTTGTGCTCTCTTAGATAGTTCCATCCTTTTCATCCCTTCACAGTTAAATATTTTGAATGGTTTTCACTTCATCGCCTGATTCAAATGTAATAAGGTAATAACTTAATGAATTGTCCGTACCTTTAGCGACAACTTCCCAAACAGGCTGATCTTCAAAAATCCCTAGTGTTGCTTTTTCAATTACGGCTTCTGGATGTGCTTCTTGGATTTTTTGTTTGGCTTCTTCTTCTGTTAAACCTTTATTTTGATCCAAGATTTTCACCTTATCACCAGATTTTGGAATGACGACTACAATTTTTTGATTTTTGTCATTCGTCCCCATTAGTGAAAAATAAGTTTTTTCACGCGTATACCAGTAAAACTGATCGACATTTTCCAAATTCGCATATTTTTTTGCAAGAGCTGTTGCTTCTTTTTCCGCCTGTGCATAAGGGCGATTTGATCGCAAATAAAAAATCGAACTAAAGACGATTACTGCTAGTAAAAATACGATCAAACTAAGCAACACGCGATTAATGGTTCTTTCTCTTTTTGATTCTTTCTTCAAGGATCGTCGCTCCTTTATCTTCATTGCATTTCATTATACCAGATTTTTCTCTCAAAATAGGAAGATTACTTTGACTTTATTCTTCGTTTTTTGTTAAGAATTCACTGATTTCTTGGTAGATTACATCAATTGGTTCTTCTTGGACTTTTACTTTTTTCGGTAGAGAACGTAAAATTCTTCCACCATATCTTGCCGTTAACAACCGACGATCTAAAATCAATAACACACCACGATCAGTTTCAGTCCGAATCAGTCGTCCCAACGCTTGGCGTAATTTCAAAGCTGCTTTAGGCACTGATTCCTGATAAAAAGGATTGATTCCTTCTGATTCAAGATAGGCATTTCTAGCTTTTACCATTGGTCGTTTTGGATTATCAAAAGGTAGTCGTGTGACAACAACAATTTGGAGCGCATCTCCGGGCAAGTCGACACCTTCCCAAAAGCTATCAGCACCAAAAAGGACACTCATTTCTGACAACATGAATCGCTTCAATAATTTTTCGCGACTTCCACCAAATCCTTGTGCTAATATTTCTCTGCCTTGTTCCAGCATTCTCATATGCATTTTTTGATAGACTTGTTGCAAAATATCATGCGAGGTGAACAAGACTAAAATAGGTCGCTGTTCTCGTTTAATCAATCCCGTTAGTGTTTTGGTCAAGTATTCGATATATTCCTGACTTGTTACCTGATTCACTGCGGGTGCTTCTGTTGGCAAATAAATTCTGGCTTGGCTTTCATAATCATATGGTGAGGCAATTACTTTCAATGGTGTGCCTTCAATACCCAGTCGTTTTGAAAGATAATTCCGATCCGGTCCAATTTTCAAAGTACCACCAATGTAAAGAATGTGTTGATATCTTGGATACCAAACTGTTGTAGGTAATAACGCTGCTTGAAAATCATGTAGATGAAACATCAATTGCTGTGGACCAGTTCCAAGCACGACCCAGTGAATCAACTGTTCACGCCAATCTTCCAACCATTGCTCCATAAATTGTTGTTGCGTATCTAATTGGTCAAATAAAGCATACAAATTGGCTAGATCCAAGCGCATTTGATTTGACCAGCTTTCTTGAATGATTTCCAAACTTAATTTCAATTGTTCATGAAGCTGATAAATTTCCCGATAGAATAATTGCAGATGATCAATCGCAATCCCTGCCTCAAATGGTAATTCATCTAATAATTCTTTCGTTACCATGACCTCTTCTTGATGACTGTTTCCGTTTTGGTTCAACAACTCCGTCAGACCTTCTGCAATCGTGAACTGTGCCTCACATAAAGAAACTAATTCCTGCCGGTAAATCTGTAACCAACGAGTCACTTCATGATTATCTGGCAAATAACTGCTCATGCGATCAAACAATTGCCCTTCATCATTCAACTGCTGTACTTGTTTATAAAAATGTGCCACACTCAATCTTCGATCATTGATTTTCTCAGCAATTTCAGGCAAATGATGCGCCTCATCAATCAACAAATAGGGGCTCTCAGGTAGTAATGGCTCTTTACGCAACGTTTCTTGGACTAAAAATGCATGATTAACAATCAAAAAATTACTTTGTTTTGCTTTTTTCAATAAAAAGCGAACAAAATCTTGTTCGTAAAATGGCTGATTTGGTGCTAAAAAATGAACGCCACGATGAGCAATATCGTGGAAAAAGACATGGTTCAAATTCGTCAAATGTAATTCATCTAAATCACCGGTTTGTGTTTGTGTCAACCAAACTAAAACCGACATTTGATACAATGCATATTGTTTTTGACTTGGTGCTTCGTTCAGTGTCGCTTTCAACCGTTGAAGATCAATATAATGACGAAAACTTTTGATGATTGTTGCTTGAATCGGTTGATCCAGTAATTGGTTTAGCAAAGGAATGTCTTTCTCGACGATTTGTTGCTGAAGGACTAGTGAAACAGTACTAATAATAGCTGGTTTCTCAGGTGTTGCCAAATAGCTTAGTGGTAACAAGTAGCCAATCGTTTTCCCCATTCCCGTCGCAGCTTCGATCATCAAGTTTTTTTGTTCCTCTTTTTTAGTGAAGTGATCATATACTGCATTCATCAAACGATTTTGTTCTTTACGATACATCAATGTTTCGCCAAACATTCGCTCTTTTGCCTGTTTTTTTCTTGGATAAGTTTGTTTACCGTAGTGAACCTGGGAAAACAGCTCCACTTGTTTCTTCTGTAGTGCAATCCCATCAATGATCTCAATCGAATCATCTAATGGCTGGACTTGCTGTTTCATCTCTTCAACAACACGTGCGATGAATCGGCTCGTATCCATCCCAGTGTATTTACTTAGCCGAACGATTTCTTCCAACGTAACTAATGGCAACTGACGCATGCGTTCTTCAATCAGTAAAAGGAGCTGACCAGTCACTTCCGCATCGCTGTCTGCCTGATGTGGATTTTCATGAATAAATCCTAAACTTTCAGATAAATCGCTCAAGCGAAAACTTGGTTCTGTTGGTAAAAAAATCTGCGCTAATTCAACCGTATCAATCCCCGGAATCTTTAATTCTGGAAGACCACACCGCATCAATTCTTGATTCAAAAATTTATAATCAAAGTAAATATTATGTGCGACAAATACTGTTTCTGCTAAGAGATTGTAAATCGTCGGTGCGACATCTTCAAAATAAGGCGCACGCTGGACGCGTTGGTTCGAAATTCCTGTTAAATGTTGGATTTGTTTTGAAATCTTTCGCCCCGGATTAATGTCGATCGAAAAGCGGGAAGTAATTCGACCAGCTTCAATCATGACGCAGCCAAATTGAATAATACGATCTTCTTTTGGGTTCGTCCCAGTCGTTTCAATATCGACGACTGCATAAGTTGTTGGTTTCAAAATAATTTCCTCTTCTCTTGCCGCTTCATTTACTTTTTTAGTACGGGTGTTTCTTTTGAAATTATACTACAAAGAAGAGGCTGCGACAAAAGTGTTTCACCTTAAAAAGAAAGAACGAACGTTCAAAAATGATTCACACTTTTTTTATCCACCTTTTCTTCCCTTCTCAAAGATTTTTTTCCTTGCTGGCTAACTTTCGTAACAAAAAAAGGCTGAGAATTTTTATCCTAGCCTCTCCCTTTTATTTTTTCTGTAAAAAATTGAATCGTTACTGATTGGATCAAAAAAAAGAATCAACTCTGACACAATAAAAAAGCTTGGAATAATTATCAAAAGATAACTACTCCAAGCTTTTGTTTAATTTATAGGTTAATTAAGCTTTAGTAACGTTAGTTGCTTGAGGTCCACGTTGACCTTCTTCAACATCAAAAGTTACTGCTTGGCCTTCTTCTAAAGTTTTGAATCCGTCGCCTTGGATAGCTGAGAAATGAACGAATACGTCGTTTCCGTTTTCTGCAGTGATAAATCCAAATCCTTTTTCTGAGTTAAACCATTTAACTGTACCTGTTTCCATAATAAAAATCCTCCTTGTGTTTCAAACACATATTTTGCAATTACTTGTATGGTGAATATCTGGAAGATGTTTATTTGAAACAAGCTACCATAATTACCGAACAGAAACTACGACTATTAATATACCATACATCTATTGGAATAGCTAGAATTTTAGAACATTTATTTAAAAAAACTCCATTTTTTTCACAATTCCCACCTTAAGTAGAACTCGAACAATTTTCTTTGAAGTTTTTTGATTATTAAGAAAGGAAACGGATACGCAAAAAAAAAGAACAAGAAGCCAGCGTAACGTCTGACTTCTTGTCCATAGTAAAAATAAGAGAAATAACACAGCAAGCCTTTTCTAATACTTAAAAGCAGGTCATTCTTAACTGTTCTTTGTGCACTATTTTCAGCCTTATTTTCGTGGTCAAATCAAAAATCCTTTTTGTTATCTATTAAAGTGGATGGGCTTCATTCGCGCCCTTTTTCTCGGTGTTCCCCAAGCAGCTTCTTCGACAATAAGTCTTTTTTTCATAAAAACATGAGTAGCTATTTTTAGAAAAAATTCCTTATTGCTTGAAGCTGAACGCTTGGAGCCACAACCTAATACACGGTAACTTCTCCACATAGCTTTCATCCACTTCAAAACATGAGATGCTGTTTTGAATGGCTGCTCACTATCTTGTCGGAGCTAAACGTTTTGCGCTACAACTTTCCTTAATAACGCAAAATTGCCACCAAACTCTTTTCATCTGGCGATTCTTTTTGATCTAAGATAAAGACTTGTCCACCAGTTTCAATGACATCATCCGCCAATTGATTTAAAACTTGGCGGCGATCATATTCCGTTTCCGGATCTTCACCAAAGCCATCGACTAAATTAGAAGTTGCAATAAACAAATGCGAAATTTTACCTTCTTTCGCCGCTGGAACAATATCCACTAATTGATCAATGAATTTTTTATCCAACAATTTGTTATAACTTTCAGCTTCTTTATCTGCCAATTCTTTTGACAAACGTTGCGCGCCAACCTCAATATCTTTTAATGACAATTGCGCTGGTGAAGCTGAGACAGCAACATCTGAACGATAGTCTGGATTTTTTGCTACTTTTTTGAAAACAGCTTGATTTTCAGGTAAGGCAAATAAATAAATTGGCCATTTTTCTGGATTTTCAAATGTATCACGTAAATAATTATCTACCGCTTGATAATAGTTAATCCAATCGATTTTGACTTCTTCATCTTTCGTGCTGACTCCATGGAACGTCACACCTTCTTTTGAATTCCCTGCTTTACCACTCGTAATAAAGTTTAGATTTCCACCTGTTAACTCGTCGCCCAAAGCTGTTACGATATCTACTGGTGCATCTTCTGGTAATTCGATTTCTTTGACCAACTTGTTGCTTACTTCATACAACTTCATGGAATCGCGATTCAACCCTAATAAATAATAAGAATAGTTGAATTGCGCATTTTTAATGATTGCCAATAAATAAGGTAAATCACTAACATAATATTGATCATCAACTGGAATACTTAAACGGTAAATATACGATTGCTCTTCATTTAAGACAACTGCCACACTTTTTGTGCCACTACGCCAAAATGAAGCATCTTTTAGGATTTCCTCAATCTTTTCTTTAAATGGAGTCCACTCATGTTTTGAGTATTTTTTTTCAAAACGTTTTTTGGCTTCTTTCGCAAAATTTTTAAATTTGATTTGATCTTTTTCAACATCTTGATGTGAAACGTGTGTATTCAACATAATTGTTACAAACGGACCTTTTGCACCTTCTGAAGCTAATTGAGACAACAATTCTTTATCGATTTTTGTCATAAACGCATCCCTCCTAAAAAAATCATTCCTACATTTAAAGTCTACCACAACAATTTTTTTCAACCCAATAAAACGAATTGCAACCCGCAAACGTTTTCTCGTTTCTCAATAATTCATGTTTTGTTCACATTTAAACCATTATTTCCTCTAAACTTCTCAGCAAATGATTCAAAATTTACTATTATGATTAAGTTATCAAATAGAAAAACTTCAAAAAATGGATTAATCACTAACTTAAATGAGGTGAAAAAGATGCAATTACTAATTATTTTTAGTTTATTGAGTATGATGAGCTTATTCGCATTTGTCGCTAGTCGTGTCGTCGAACTTGACCCACAACCAGTTAAAATACGTGTAAAAAACGATTGATTTCTACTATAATTTTGACTCTACGTCTCCTGATTTGCTGACATCTAAAGTTTTTTTCAGAAACATTGAAAGTCCCCACACTCTCTGATAAAATTTTAATTTGTACGAAAAGAAATCGATAAGGAGACTGAATATGTCCATAAAAAAAACACGGTTAGTTGTTCTGCTTGCTAGCCTCATCTTATGTGTTGCCTCCCTTTTCCCCACATTAACTGTTAGGGCTGACGACACGTTTTCTGTTGGCGCCAAAGCGGCCTTTGCAATTGATGCCGAAACCGGCAAGATTTTGTATAACCAAGATGGTGATACACCGATGGGAATTGCCTCAGTCACAAAAATCATTGGTCTTTACATTATCCTTGACCAAGTTAAACAGGGAAAGCTTGCTTGGGATGATGAAGTATCCATTTCAGATTATGCGGAAGAATTAAGTGTTACACCAGATCTATCAAATGTGCCATTGCACAAGGAAAACACGTATACTGTCAAAGAACTTTTTGATTCTGCTGCAATCCAATCTGCTAACGCATCAATTGTTGCACTTGCTGAAAAAATTGCTGGTAGTGAACCTAAATTCGTTGAGTTGATGCAAACACAATTAAAAAAATGGGGTATCACAGATGCTACTTTAGTCAATGCTTCTGGACTAAATAATAGCTATTTGGGGGATAATCGCTACCCAGGAAGCTCTGAAACAGACGAAAATCAGCTTTCTGCACGTGATGTCGCTATTGTTGCTCGTCACCTGATTCTAGATTATCCAGAGATTTTAGAAGTCACTAGTACTGCGACTCAAATGTTTGGTGAAGATACGGTTTCCCCAGTTGAGATGGTTAACTGGAACTGGATGCTTCCGGGATTTATCAACCACAAAGAAGGCGTTGATGGATTAAAAACTGGAACAACTGATTTGGCCGGTGCCTGTTTTGTTGGTACGATCAAAAAAGATGATCGTCGTGTAATCACCGTTGTATTAAATGCTGATGGCCATGAAGAAAATCCAAGTGCTCGCTTTACTGCTACTGCAAACTTAATGGACTACTGCTATGACAACTGGTCAGAAAAAGAATTAGGTAAAGCTGGCGCAAGTATTCCAGACATGAAAACAATCGATGTTCTTGACGGTAAAGAACAAACTGTTCCAGTCGCACTTAAGTCACCAGTTAAAGTTTGGGTTCGTAATGACATGGATACAGGAAAGTTAACCATTACACCTACACTTGCAAAAGATTCATTAACCGATCAAAAAATTCAAGCACCTGCAGACAAAGGAACAAAAGTCGGTACTGCCACAATCACTTTAGCAGATGACAAACTTGGCTATTTAGATGAAAAAGATGCACCTGCAACTGATATCATCACAACTGCTAAAGTTGAAAAAGCGAATATTTTCGTTCTTGGTTGGCGACATGTCGCTGAATTCTTTACAAATCTTTTTTAATCTCCTAATTAAAGTAATCTACAATTCATTAAGCGTGAGAAACGTTTGTCACACGACAACGGCTCTCACGCTTTTTTATTTCGCTCATTTTCTTTCAATTTTTTAGTTTTATTAAAAGCTTTTTTAGAGAAATTTCGTTATACTTAATGAATGAAAAAGGAGTTGAACTTATGAATTTAACCAGAGATCTAGCTTTTATGGCTCTCTATTTTTTAGGCATTGTTGGTATTTATTATTGGCGGAAAAAACAAAAAGATCCTGCACTTTTTTTCTATGGTAGTACATGGTCCTTTGGTGTATTACTGACTTACTTGATTGTATTAGAAATTTCCTATCACTCACTCTTTTTTATGATTCCCTTATTCTTTTTTAGTGTCTTTGCCTTTTTTTATTTTACGGAGAAAAGGCGACTACTGAATGGGTGGTTGTTTAATTTATTTCTGATCAGCTTCGGTATTTACTTAGTCATGCTTTTGTTTGAAACAGAGAATGTTTTCATTGGTGGATTGCTTGCACTGATTGCTATTCCCCTTCTTTTAATCCTGTTGTTTGGATTATATATATTGATTGTCGTTTTATTTTGGAATGGCATCGTGGTATTAAAAAAAGAATCACATTCACTAGCGAATTTGTTGACATTATTGCTTGGTGTTTTCTTAACCATCTTTTTGTTAACTGAACTTTTCTTACTTCAATATCTGCCACAGTGGGCAAACGTTTTGTTCAGTGTTGTACCCATGATTTTATTCTACTTGTTTGTCGTATTTTATAATTTCTTGACGATTTCTGTTCTATATCAATTCAATCGTCCACGGTTCAACCAAGATTTCATCATCGTTTTAGGTGCTGGACTTTTGGGTGGTGAAAAAGTATCACCTTTACTTGGTCAACGAATTGATAAAGCAATTGCCTTTTATCGAGCGCAAGAGCGAGCAACACTTAATCCACCAAAATTATTGATGTCTGGCGGACAAGGAGCTGACGAGAAGTTGCCTGAAGCTGTTGCAATGAAAAATTACGCGTTGAAAAAAGGCATTCCGGAAGAACAGATTATTGTTGAAACAAATTCAACGACTACTTTAGAAAATATGCGTTTTTCTAAGGAAATCATGGATCGTTTAATGAAAGGCCCTTACCAAGCAATCTTCAGTTCAAATAACTATCATATTTTTCGTGCAGGACTTTATGCGCGACAAGCACAACTCAAAGCAAACGGAATTGGTTCAAAGACAGCTTTATATTATCTGCCAAATGCTTTTCTAAGAGAATACATTGCAATCTTGATGCTGAATAAAAAGCGCCATCTCATTATGTGTTCGTTGATTTTCGCTTTTGATTTGTTGCTGGTGTTGGTAACACTGTTTAGTTAGGTTGTGGCGCAAAACGGTTAGCTCCGACTAGATAGTGAGCAGACACTCAAAATAGCTTTTCATATTTTGAAGTGGTTGCAAGCTATCTTGAGGAGTTGTTTTGGGAACACCGTGTATTAGGTTGTGGCGCAAAACGGTTAGCTCCGACTAGATAGTGAGCAGACACTCAAAATAGCTTTTCATATTTTGAAGTGGTTGCAAGCTATCTTGAGGAGTTGTTTTGGGAACACCGTGTATTAGGTTGTGGCGCAAAACGGTTAGCTCCGACTAGATAGTGAGCAGACACTCAAAATAGCTTTTCATATTTTGAAGTGGTTGCAAGCTATCTTGAGGAGTTGTTTTGGGAACACCGTGTATAAGGTTGTGGTGCCAAGCGTTCAGCTTCAAGCAATAAGGATATTTTTATGAAAAGAGGACTTATTGCCGAAGAAGTTGCTTGGGGAACACCGTGAATAAAGGGTTGTAGCTCCAAACCTTAATCACTCAACAAAAAATATCCACAAAACAAAAAGCACGTCGAAGTCCGAACTGACCTCGACTTGCTTTTTTATTTCCTTTTATTGCGGAATGATTCAAGAACAGGTGTAAAAAAGATTCCCTTTTTTATACTAACCTGTTGTGCAGAATAAATACCATTGTTGCCAGAACACATAAAGCTAACTAGACAAATCAAAAAGAAATACACGGCTGCTTCACTACCAAACAATTCAACTCCCATAATAAAGCAAGCTATTGGTGTATTCGTCGCACCAGAAAACACACCAATGAAACCAAGTCCAGCTAAAAATGGAACAGAGACATGTAAGATTGGTGCCAAACTTGCACCTAATGTTGCACCAATTTCAAACAGGGGTGTTACTTCCCCACCTTGGAATCCAGCGCCCAAAGATAAAATAGTAAAACCCAGTTTTCCTAAAAAATCAAAGGGGTGCGCATTACCATTAAAAGCATCTTGCAGTAAAGGTAAGCTTAAGCCAAGATAACGTTGTGTTTGCAAGACAACAGCTACCAAAACAACAATTGCTCCACCCATAAAGTTTCGTAAAACAGGATTCGTAAACCAATTAGCATAGACTTTTTTCAAAAAGACGATTGAACGACTAAATACCCAGCCACAAAGACCAAAGACAATTCCTGCCAACATCAATTTACCAAACAAACTACCACTCCACGCAGGAATTTCTCCCATTGGATAATGGACGTGAACAATTCCAAAACTTTCTGTCATGAGATTTGCAAAAATAGCTGCAAAAAAGCTTGGAAATAAAGCCTCTGTCCGAACTTTCCCAATTGCTAAAACCTCTAAGCCAAACAAGGTTCCTGCCAAAGGTGTACCAAAAACAGAACTAAATCCTGCACTGATTCCACTGATAATCAAGATTTCTCGCTCTAACTGATTCAGTTTAAATACACGTGATAAGTTATCTGCTAATGCGCCCCCCATTTGAACAGCCGTTCCTTCACGACCAACTGATCCACCAAATAAGTGAGTCGTGATTGTTCCAAATAAAGTCAATGGAATCAATCGTAGCGGAACTCTTTCTTCCCCACCATTACCTTGATCGATAACTAAATTATTTCCACGACTTGAATTCCCACCATAATTTGTATATAAATAAGCAAAAATAGCACCACTTACGGGTAAAAGAAATAATAGCCACGTATGGGTCAAGCGCAAATTAGTTACAAACGTTAAACTGTTTAAGAAAAATGCTGAAAGGCTTCCCATTACCACTCCTAAAATGGCCGTAATCAGTAGCCACTTCAGCATATAGCCTCCTATTCTTAACACATTTGTTGTTTGTTTTTCCATTAAAACTCCTCCTAAAAAAAGACACCTACTAAAAAAGAGGACACTTATCCCGTTTTTTAGTAGGCGTCATTAGTTTATTGATAAACGTTTAAAGGCGAACACCATCACCTATTCACTTCATTTAAAAATATAGCATGATTTTCTGAAAATTACAATCAACTATCGTTCTTTTTTCACGCGGTGAACAAATTCATAAAATGGCTCAAGTTGTACCAATTGATGATTACACATATCGCTATCATGACAAATATAATTGCCTTTTTTTGTATAGGTACCGTCTGAACCAGACTTTGTCGTTGAAAGAAAGAGTGAAACATTCGATGTTTTCTGGCAAATAGCACAAATTCCTTTTGTAATGGTTGGTGATAGACTGCCGTAATCTCCTTGGAGTTTTCCTTCTTCATAGTAAAGCAAATACTTTCTTTGACTTCCCGGATCGTTGAACCCTACATAAGTGTGTTCTCTAAGATCATATGCTGACCAGGTTGGTTGTTTCAGCTTTTTCACTTTCCGAAAAATTTTGTCAACTTGTTGCTTCGAAGGTTGCTCAAAAGGTATGACATAGGATTTCAGTTCTTCCAACGCACGCTCCGCTTTTGCTCGTGTTAGCGTGACATTCATTACGATTGCTAAAAAATCGGTGATCTCAGGTAATTCTTCCTGAATGACAGAATGAATTTTTTCAGTTGCTAATGCTTGAACTGTTTGAACCGTTTTCGGATCGTTCACAGAAGAATAAGCATTAAGTAATTGTTCTACTTCACGTTGAATAAAATAATATTGATATGGTTGGATTGTTTGTTTCATTTTAAGAGTCCTTTCTTCTTTCAAAAGTCATACTTTGAAGAAAAAAGTTGTTTCAACAAAGCATGTCGTTACTTGTTCAAACCCAACTCTTTTAAATAAGATACGTTAGTGTGCATCTCATCATCACCCCCTTTAATGGTATTGATCTATGTACTTGCTTAAATGGTCATCTGTAAGTAAACACCAATTTCGCTTTTTCGTCAATCATTGCTTGTGATGTGTTCCTCTTCAAAGAAACATATCCAGATCCCTTCGACAGGTTTCAGACGCTCTCCACATTTTTGAACACATCGACTCTTTTCTCTTCCATACTCAAACTTCAGACAATAAAAAAGATGGACAAAACGTGCTTGCGTTCTGTTCCATCTTTTTGGCTAAAAAACATTTTTCGATGTTTGGCTACTGATCAATAGCTAAAAGTCTTTTTTTGGTAACAATACTTGTACGAGTATTAGTTGTTTTGACCATTCTTATATTTTTCCTCTTGGATTTTCAACAAAATCTTGGTAAGATTCCCCCAATCGACGGGGCGAGGTGGATTTAACCAGACGACAACTTGTGGAGAACTTTCCCCATACAAATTATTCATGTTGGTAATAACTACATCTGTATAAGCTGATTGTTCATCATCAACGACCTCTACATTTAGATTGATATATAAACCTAAGTTTTTCTTGATAAATTGGTTATAAGCAGATCCATAAGAAAAATCGATACCGACTTTGACTGAGTCAGAAATCAACTGAACGGGTACATGATTGATGATTAACATCAAGTAACTAAAAAACAGAAAAATTTTATCTCGAGATAATTCTTTGTACTCTTCCGTTAATAACTTGACATAATCTAACAAATAGAAGTAGAACTCCGGATAATTTTGCCTAAAAAAATAAATATTAATAGTAAATTCATCAAATTTATTGATAGGATAATACAGAATATTAAAATGAATTTTACTTAGTTCTCTACGAATTTCCCAAGTATTTTCTTCTTGAAGCGGCTTAAATCGTTCTTCAATTTTTTGGATAAAGTGATCATTTAACTGTTCGATACCCTCGTCTTTATTGTTTTCGATATACGTTCGATCTACTTTATCATTCAGATAAAGCCAAATCAGAACTAGATAGGCAAAAGTAGTTGAAGATATTTTTAATAACTTTTTTATTTTTGTAACGTCTTCTTCAGAGAAAAAATGGATAATGTTTTTACAAATCTCTAACTCTTTTGACTTCTCTGCTAATAAATTGACAGATAGATAATGAAATAATTTTTTCTTTTCATAAACAGACAAAGAATATTCATTACTTAATAAAAAAATAAATTGATTTGTTTGATCGATGACATCTCCCGGATAAACTTTCGTATAAGAAATATCTGTAACCAGAAATAATTGATAATAGAAAATGACAATATTCCTTCGATTTCCGTATAATTTTTTTTTATCAAAAAAAATCTGATGCTTCTTCAACACTTTTTTTAGCTCTTGCAAGATAGTATACGCTGAAGAATAACTGATATGGTGCTCATCTGCAAAAACTTCAAGGGTAGTGTAATCTTCTCGAAAAAATTCAATCAATAAATCTAAATAAATGGATCGTTTGATATAATTTGACAATAAAAAACCACTAGAGTAATGGCCATCAATCTCTAAAGAAACTTCTGTACCTGTCGCAAGAATCTTTAAATGTTCACTTATACCTAGCTCATCAAGATCATCATTTAAGTTTTCAATCGTTTTTTTCAAAAGGAAAGTTGATAATGATAATTCCTCTTGGATTTTCAGTATTGATTCTGACAAATTTGAGCTTTCTTCCAAATATTTAAGTAAGGAATAACTGCGATAGTCCTCTTTGCTCAAAAAAAACTCATAATTCATTAGTAATCAGCTCTTTCTTCCATATATTGCTGTTCCCACTAATTCATCAATCAATTGGAAATAAAATAGATTATCGGGGTCTGGGTCGTCACCATCAAGACCACCATTTTGTATAACATCTTTGTTGACATTAAATAGTTCTTTCGTTAAATAAATTTTCTTAGTTGGTTTCTTTTGAGCCTTTTCATTTGTTACTGAAGTTGTAGCAGAAGATTTTTGTATTTCTTTCGATTCCTTACTACTCTCTTGTGTTTCAGATACTGTTTCAGAACTATCTTCGATTGAAACAACGGCTTCATTTTCATGTGTATTTTCCAGTGGTTGGACTTGTTGATTAGGGTTTGTTGGGTCATAAATAGGATGCTGATTTTCTTCTCCATATACTACACTTGTTGCTTTTAAAAGGGAGAGAATAATAGAACTCCACAATAAAATATTTTTATACTGATTCATCATTTTATACGTATCGCCAAATCACATAGCTACCTATACCTAATGCAGTGAACATTATGAAAAGAGGTATTAAGCTATATTTCACGATACTCCTTTGTAATATTTTTTTATTTGGTGTCACATTATTCTTAGTATTCTGTAAAGTTTCTTGTTCTTCCCGATCAACTAGTTTTGCAGTCACTACAATTCGTTTATCAGTAAGCTCAGGCTTATCACAAGTAATGAGTGTTAACTGAGGTATGTTCGTACTTTCTAAAACACTAAGATTCGTTTCATTGACTGTTTCCTTTTTAATTACTCGATATTGTATCTTGTTCGTTAGATAGGTCACAGTGATTTTGTCATTGACTTGTAAATTTTGAATATTGCCCAATAGTAGCTCCGTCATGCTTAAATGATGACCCAAAAGTACCAAGTTATCCTTTAGAACATTACGCTCTGGATACATAGCGCCTACACCAAATAACATTTGTTGATTGTTTAAACCAGCAAAAATAGGTATTTTTATTTTCTGGCTGGGAATGTTTAGTTCTCCGATAGCTGTTCCAAGATTTTTGGAAGATGCTGTTAGATAACTTTCAATTGTCGGTAAAACGATTCGTTCATTCGGGTTTACTACTGGCAGTTCTTCCTTTGTTACTACTTTTGTCTTTTGAATTTTTACGATTGTAATTGTATTTTTAATAATAGGAAAAGAAATCAAACATACACCCATAATAAAAAGTAAATTGATAATGATTTTAAGTTTGTTCTTCCTCATGTTTTTTCTTTCTCCAAATCAACCAAAGTATCAGCAACAACATCAATAACAAGAAAATGATTCCTATCAGGATATAAAGTTTAGTATTATCTTTTTTGATTGTGACATCCTTCGCATTTAACTTCTGAGCAACATCACCAGCAATTGTAAAATCTTTTTCAAATTCCCAATAGTTGGTGTAGTTAACAGTCGTGTTCTCTTTTTCTCTAGTAAACTTTCCTGACTCATTTTCATTTCCAAATACAGTCATTTTTAGATGATACTCACCTGGTTCCAAGGCAGCACCACCTAGAGAAGTAGGAAAAGAAAAGTTGCTGTTTGGTGCAATCTGTAAATCTTCTTTATCTTCACGGTATAAAACTTCTGAGCGACCTTTTTTTGTAATTTCGGTTTGAATACTCACTTGGTTGATATACGTTTTTTGATCATTTTGGATATTCGCTAAAATGACATTTCTAGCATTGATTTGCCCAGGCTCAACCTCATGAAGAATTAAATTAGGTGCCACTTCATTTAAGTTTTGGCGCATCAGTAAAGCTACAACATAAGAATACTCATTTTTGATTGATAATCCTTGCTCATCTTTTTCCTTTTGTTTCTCTTCATCTTGAACTTCTTTAAATGTAATCCCACTAGCCAGTACGCCATCAAATGTTTCATTTGGCATCTTAACTTGGAAAGTAACGGTTTGATTACTATGAGGTTTCAAGGTAACTGTTTCTGGATAGTCCACATAATCTTCCAGATTAAATGTTAGGCTACTATCTTTTTTTATCTCATTTTTTCCATATTCAACTACTACATTTGAATTAGTCGTAGCATTATTTAGTGAAACATCAATTTTAACTTCTTTATCCGTATCATTTCGCAAATTAACGTTTAACTTTTCTTGTTGATTTGGTTCGAGCTGGATATCAAAATAAGTTTTTTCCTTGTCAATTTGATTTGCAGGTGTTATCGGTGTAACCGCGAAATTGAATTCACTGGCAGCTATCGTTTTACTGCTAGCAAAAACACTTAAAACAACTAGTGCAATTGTGAATAGTATTTGTTTTCGTTTCAATCAAACCACTCCTTACCAATAGATAAGAGACGAGAATGATTTCTCGTCTCTCAAGGCATTAATTTCCTGGTACATCAGTCAGTGTCCATGTTAACTTAGTTGAATATTTTTCAGCATATTTTGTTGTTGAACCTGGGACACTTAGTTCAATGCTTTCACTAGCTGTTGTAGCAGTTCCCCAAGTGTAAAGGTACGTTCCAGCACCGTTTCCTACACTGGCTGCCATAACATCAGATTGTGAACCATCTGCATTTAAAACGATTGTTTCTGGTCCAACTGGTTTACCTGAATCAGATGCTGTCACTACACGCCCATTTTTGAAACTAATTGTTGCACCAGTTAGTTCTTTTCCTGAAGTAGATGTAAATTGACCTTCTTGATTCACTTTCAATGACCAGCCAGCCTCTGTCCCACGATTATCAGTCACTTGAACATAATTGGGGCCCTCTTTCACTTCAGTTGATGGATTACCCTCTGCATCTAAGGTTTTATACTTTTGTGATGCAGCAAAGTAAGTTTGGTCTTTCGAAGTGATTTTTTGTACACCAAAATCTAAACTTGAAGCATAGTCAATTGATAGTGGACCATTTGTTCCAGGATTTGGTCCATCTGGATCCGTTGGATCGATTGGATTTACTGGACCTGTTGGATCCGTAGGGTCAACTGGATCGGTTGGGTCTTCATTTGGTACGAATTCTACCACACCGTTTGAAGTATAAACGCCACCGTCAGCTGCAAAAGTAGTTACTGGTACAGTTAGTGCGCCTAGGATAATTGTTGACATAAATAATTTAGTTGATTTTTTCATTTTATTTGCTCCATTCTTTTGATTATGGGACATCTTCAAGCGCCCATTCTAAAGTTCCTTTATAAGTCCCTAACAATTGTTTTTCTATCGGTATTTTCAGACTGAGTCCCTCTGTATCATTCCAACCGTCTGATAAATTTGTTTCGCCATCTTCTGTTAGCTTACCTTCTTCAACGGGAATTGATTCACTAGTAATATTGATTGTTTCCACATCATTCGTGTAATAAAATTGTCCCGCTAAGCTATTATGGTCCGAAACTAAAGGAGATTTTTCTTTCAACGTAATTCGCCAAGGATTTTTTTCAGCTCCCCGCGTATCAGAAACAATTAAGTTTCCAATTACATTGGGTGTATATTTTGTTCGGATACTGCTAACTTTTTGCGTACCAAAATCAAATGTTTCAGGTACAGCCTTCAGTTCTAAGGTTCCTATGACAACTATTTTTGTTGCAGCTTTAAAGACAGCATCGCGGTAAGCATATTCTTCTGCAGGCTGAATGTTCCCAACTTCAGTATTCGTTTTTGGTGGATCCGGAATTTGTGTTATTTTGCCACTTGTATCCTGTAAAAAGATTTGTAGTACATCATCTTTCTTTAAACTTAGATTTGAAAGGGACAACGTCCATTTTCCTTCACTAGAAACATTCGTAGTATTGGTTTGCCTTTCACCATTTAGTGTTATCGTAACGATTGCCCCAGCTTCACCAGTTCCTGATAGCTCTTTGACCAAAGGTGATAAGGTTTCACCGCTATCGATAATGGCTGGTTCTGGAGGTGTAACATCAATTACAAGATATTTTGATGCTTCTTCCGAAATCCATGGACCTCTTTGCGCTGTTGCCTGCATATCTTTTCCTGCAAGATTAAATGATTCTGATTGATAACTTGCATAGCCATTTTCATCTGTCAATAAATCTTTCGTTACTTTCCCGTGGGTATCAGTAATTGTCACATTTGCTTGATTTTTGGAAGCATAAACAGGAATATAGCTAACTTCTCCGTCAGCATTTAATCCATTATTATCTGGCACATAACCGATAATCACTCTGGCTTTAATTGTTTTATCTGCATCTGTAACAGGAACCCACTCAACGACAGGGTTTTGGTTCATTCCTGAGATTCTACGATAATTTTTTTGAGAAAAAGAATTCAATCCCGAGGTAGTAGCACTAATTTGTTCATTTGAGCCATTACCGGTTACTGAAAATTGAGCTACTTTTGTATATGTTTCATCTGAGGGGCCTAGAGGTTGGGTAGCTAACTTCCACAAATCAATATCAGAATCGACAATCTGAAAAAGATTATCCGTATAATTTCCCATAGCAACTTGAACTGCTGTGTAGCCATCTCTTAAATTACGAATGTCGTATTGAGCAGGACTATTCAAAATAAACTTGTTATTTTGTCTTCTAACATTTCCCGTACCTAGTCCATTGGCAGACAAATTAATCAGTGGCTGATTACTTACACCAATCGTGTAAAAGTAAGCCCCTGGTTCAACAATCAAATAATTATTGTCATTACTATAAGCTACAACTGAACCAGAATTTTGTTTACTAGTTAAGTTAACGATTGCCCCTGCTTTTATAGTCATTCCTGCACCATCCATATCAAATCGAACAGCATTTCCGGGCATATTTACATTAAATGTACTATTTTCTCCCACCGTCAATGCTTGATAATATGAATAAACTGCTGGATAAGTCGTACCCGTTGTCTGACTTTGTGTTAAATCGACACGACAATTTTTTCCAATCGTAAATTCTTTGCTTGCACCTGTGGATGTATCTGCTGCAGCAACGTTATACCAAAAAATCGAGAAATTGTAATAATTTACATTCCCTTTGTAATTGGTACCATCTTCCATTTTCAAACTACCTAAATAGAAGTTTTCCGCACGTGTATCGATGTCCATTTTTCCATATACGGTTACTTCAGAATAAGAGGCTCTTGCCAACCTTTGGACATCGGGTTCCGTTGTAATATTGCCAAAACGATATCGCCATTTCCCGCCATTAGTGTAATTTAAACGAGTGCCCACAATGTCTTCACTATTTGCTCCACCGTAACGTTGATTAAGCACGATATCATGCATATGAAAATTCCCTGATCCTGTTGGCGAACCCAGCTGAATAGATGTACTTTTGAAATCCACTCGATGACCTCTACCATCTATTTCTAAGTCATTTTTTCTCGAATAGTTGGTTAAAGATGTATCTGTATTACTGGGATTGTCAAAATCACCTGTCAAAATAATCTTAGTGACTGCTTCGTCTCTAATAGCTTGAACAAATGTACTCCAACTGGATACTTCTACACCGTCAATAGCTGCTTCTCTTGTAGTGATTAGCGCATTGCCCTCATTTTTTTCTTCTACTTTAGACGTTTTCTTTGTAGTATCACTTGATTCTGTAGTACTTTCATTCCCATTTTCACTTGAAGAAAGTGTCTCACGGGTTGAATCAGCTGTCGGAATGTCGCTCGTTTCTGTTTGCTGATCAGAAATATCCGTGTTTAATCGTTCTGAAATGTCTGTATCAGGTAATTCATTTTGAGTGGTTTCAGAACTGTTTGTAATAGAGTCTGAACTAAATGTATTGACAATAGGAGAGATATTGGTCGCTAATATGCCGCTTAACATTAGCGTAACTATTTTTCCTTTGAACATATCTCTTTCCCCCTAATCTCTAAATTCCTGGAACATCCGTTAACGTCCAAACTAATTTTGTTTGGTATTTAACCGCATCTTTAGGCGTTGAACCAGGTACAGCTAATTGGATAGCCTTTGTAACATTTACCTTTTGTGCATCACCATTTTCATCAACTTCTTCTACTTCTTCTACAGCTCCCCAATAGGTTGCCCAAGTTCCAGCACCAGCTTCTGCTTTGGCTGTTGTCACAACAGACTCCTGTCCAGGTACTAAAGCAATATTATCTTTTGCATCAGGAGCTACTACGTTTTGTGCATTACTATTCACTGTTGGATCATTTAAAGTAATTTGTGCACCCGTTAAAACATTATTCAATGTTTGTGTTGTCGAAGTTAATTGAGTCTCTTGTTTAACTGTCAACGTCCAACCACCGTTTGTTCCGCGATTGTCAGAAATCTGAACAAAGTTCGCCGTATCTTTTTGGTCACCTTGATAAGCTTGTGCTCTGGCAAAGTAAACTTGATCTTTATTGGAGATACGATTTTTACCAAAATCTAAACTAGAAGCATAGTCAATTGACAATGGTCCTTGTGTTCCTGGATTTGGCCCATTTGGATCTGTTGGATCAATTGGGTTTACTGGTTTTTCTGGATCTGGATTTTCTGGATCAACTGGAACAGTTGGATCTAAATTAGGAATAAATTCTACGAGTCCATTTGAGTCATACTGTTTGTTCTCTGCTGCATATCCTTCGATAGATGTCGCTAACAGTCCTAAAGTGCTAAAAGCTAACAGACCGATGAGTTGCTTTTTCATTGATACTCTCCTCCTCAAACTTAGTTATTTGGTGTATTTTCCAAAGACCATACTAATTTTGTTGAATATTGTTGTGCTAATTTGACCGATTTCCCTGGTACTGAAAGTTGAACAGCGTCTTTGTTTTCTTCTTCATTGGCACCAAAACGATAAACCCATGTTCCAACGCCAGTTCCTTCTTTCGCATTGATTGCAAGCGTATTACTTGCTCCAGGTGTCAATATTAAATCAGCGTTCACAGTTGTTGGTGTATATTTTGCGTCAACTAATGAAGCAGCTTGTCCCTTTGTAAATGCTAACTGTGCGCCAACTAACTCTTCACCTGATGCTGTTTTGAATTGTTCTGGTTGTGAAAGACTTAGCTTCCATCCTGCCAACGTCCCCCTTTTATCGGTAACTTGGACATAAGTCGGTTTTTTAGAACCATCTGTCATTTCATCTGGTGCTGCGTAATACACTTTATCTGCTGTAGAGATTTTTTGTACACCAAATTTAAATTTTGAACCATAATCAATCGATAATGCCCCACCTGTTCCTGGTCCTGGAGGATCCACTGGATCTACAGGATCTGTTGGATCTGGATTTTCCGGATCGACTGGGGGTGTTACCTCTTCGTCCCCTGCTTCAAAAGTAATAATTCCTTCTGAGTTGTATTCTTTTGGAAATGTTTCCTCTGCAGCCACTTGAATCGAGTGTGCCATCAAACTGAATAGCAAAGTAGTTGACATCAATTTAACCATCTTTTTCATCTATCAAATTCCCCTTTTCTCTTTTTCATAAAAATAAAAATGCTTACTCCGATTAACAGAATAACCCCCACATGCGTAAAAGCTGGATAAGTATAATCTCCTGTACTTGGTAATATGACTTGGCCAGTTGATAAATAATTATTAGATCCTGCTACCCAATCAGATCCAGAATTATTTGAATCATTTTTATTCTCGTACTCATATTTACCATAAAAACTCGCTTGTCCATTTGAGTCATAGTTCTGCTCTATTGCATTTATTTCATTTGTAATCCCTATTACACAAAAAAATAGCAGTAGAACACTCATCATTTTTAAAATATTTCTCATATGCTACTCCTTTCTTGTCTTTTTGTGATTTGATTGAACTGGCCTCCAACCATACTTAATTATAAAAAAATAAAAAACTTGTTTCTTTCAAACTTTTTACTTAACTATCAAAAAAAAATATATAAACCGTTATGTGCCAACAATTGTTAGCGTTTACACACGGGATTTTTTGACCGCTTTCTTTTTTTGTATTGCAAATCATAGTTATTATTTTATTTTTCTTAATCGTTATTCATACACAAAATGATTATTCCATTAAGGCAATCAAAAAGAGAGCAGAAAAACAGATTATTCGCTGTTTTCTTGCTCTTTCGATAGAAAAAAAGACAACGATCAATTACGATCGCTGCCCTATGCTTTTTGTCTTAAATAGATTGTTCTTTTCCAAAATAATGTTGCCATTTTTGACGCATGCTACTAGTCATTGGTTGAGCAGCTTCTTTCACTGCACAATACTTATCAACAAATGTCACAATGTAGCTTTCTTTATATTTGGGTGGTGCAATGGTTGCTCCCCACATATGTTTCAAGATAATATCACGTTCTAAATCAGATAGTTCCGTGATTTTTTCTGCATTTTTCACAGCAATTCTTGGGTGTACATACGCATGTGAACCTTCATCAAATTTAGTCGTTCGCCAGTCGTAATAAAACAGATCATGTAAAAGCCCAGCTCTTGCTGTTGCCTTAGCATCCCCGCCCCATTTTTTCGCTAATAAATAACTATAATAAGAAACACTAATGGAATGTTCCAATCGTGTTGAGTGGACATGTTGCGTGTAGTCGGCTAATTTTTTCACTGCATCTGTTTCCAAAAGATCTGCTACATAAGACATGTATTCTTCGTCTTCACGCCATTTTTCTGTCATATTTTCAATCTGCCACCTTTTGATTTTCGTTATTTCTGAAATTGACCATAGTATATCACCTGAAACGATAAGATTCTAGCTACTGAGCAGTAAAATAAGAAAGCTTAATAGTTCCTTAACTAAACTGCAAAGTGGTACAACAAGATACCTGTCGCCACACCTACGTTCAATGATTCAGCATTTCCACTCATTGGTATATAGATATTTTTATCTGTAAAGTTCAATAATTCTTGGCTAACTCCCTGTCCTTCATTTCCCATAATAATGGCAAAATTAGCCGGTTTTTCTACTTCATTCAACGCAGTTGCTGCTTCATTCAACTCTGTTCCATAAATCATAATCCCCTGCTCTTTTAGTTGCTGAACAGCAAGTGATAAGTCCATCTGGATAACAGGCAAATGATAATTACTGCCTTGCATACTTCTTAACACTTTCGTACTGTATAAATCAGCTGTTCCCTGGCCAAGCAACACGCCTGCTAAGCCAAAAGCGTCAGCTGTTCGAATCATCGTCCCCACATTTCCGGGATCTTGGACATTATCTAGCAACAACCAGCCACCCGAAAAAACTGGTGGTTCCATTGCTTCACGTGCTACAACAGCAAGGATTCCCTGTGGTGTTGGTAAATCAGATAAGGCTTGCATGACTTCATCTGTTACGAAAAATAATTCAATCTCAGCTAGTTTCTCTAGCCAAGTTTGCCATTCTCTTTGACCTTTTTGGGTAACATAAATTTCTTTGATGACAGCATTTGCAGCCACTGCCTCTTCAATCAAGTGAAAACCTTCTAAAAGATAAGTGCGATTTTCTTCGCGATATTTTTTCTTATGCAATTTTTTCAATTCTTTGATTCGTGGATTTTTTGCGGATTGAATTTCTTTCACCTTTTTCACCTCACTTGATTATAGCATGTATTCAAGGCTGTAACTTGTTTCTCTCCTAAAAAATAGTTATCATAAAGATAAGAAAATGAAAGCGGGTGACAACTTATGCGTAAAGTCAAAATGAATGTCCAAGGTCGCGTCCAAGGTGTTGGTTTTCGTTACACAACAAAAATGGTTGCAGATCGTTTAGGAATTTATGGAACAGTAAAAAATGAAGAAGATGGTTCCGTTACAATAGAGGCCGCAGGCGAGGATGAACAAGTAGAAAGCTTCATTAAAGAGATCAAAGATTCACCCAGTCCTGCTGGTCGAGTGACCTATCTCGATTTACAAGACAATCCGTGGATGGATAACCGAACAAGTTTTGACGTCATCTACTAAGAACTTCATGAAAAAGGAAAAAACAGGTTTCTGATTTTCCTCTTTATTTTTTCTGTGTATTCTGGGGACAGTTTCCGAACATTTCTATGACTTTTCTATGAAGTTGATTGAATTATGAAATTTTTTTTAGTATAGTTAATTTTGTGTAAAAATTATGGAAGAGGAAGTATTTTATGAATAAATGGAAAAATTGGTTATTGGGATCTGGACTAGTTACTGTCCTACTTTTTTTATCCGGTTGTGTTCGAACTGACTCGCATGGAAATCCTGACACATCAGGTTTTGTCTATCGAGTTCTTGTTCATCCGATGGGGCAAGCAATTACCTATTTAGTAGAAAATTTTAATTGGTCTTATGGCTGGGCCGTTATTGTTTTGACTATTATCGTTCGGTTAGTAATCCTGCCTTTAGGTATTAGCCAATCGAAAAAAACAATGATCCAATCAGAAAAAATGCAAGCGTTAAAACCACAAGTATCAGCTGCACAAGAAAAGTTAAAAGCTGCTACGACTCGTGAAGAACAAGTCGCTGCACAAGCAGAGATGCAACAAGTATATAAAGATAATGGGATGAGTATGACTGGTGGAATTGGTTGCTTACCCTTGCTAATCCAAATGCCTATCTTCTCAGCACTTTACTTTACTGCCCGTTATACTGAAGGAATCCGCGAATCAAGCTTTTACGGAATCGATCTTGGCTCACCAAGTTTAGTGTTAGTTGCTATCGCTGGTATTGCTTATTTGCTTCAAGGATATATCTCAACGATTGGTATTCCCGAAGAGCAAAAGAAAACCATGCGTACGATGCTGATTGTTTCACCAGCAATGATTGTCTTTATGTCAATTAGTGCACCAGCCGGCGTTACGCTGTACTGGGTAGTTGGTGGTATCTTTAGTTGTATTCAAACATTCATTACGAACGTTTTGATGAAGCCTCGTTTAAAAGCTCAAGTGGCTGAAGAATTGAAACAAAATCCGCCCAAGCAAGTCGTGACACCTCGAAAAGACGTCACACCTGCTGAAACGAAAAAAGCACCTAAACAAGTCAATACACAACAAAGAAATAATTCATCAAAAAAACGAAATGCTGGTAAACAAAACCGTAACTAAAATTTTTATTTCAAGCATTTTACTTTCAACAAGAAAAAGAGTGGCTGATCCTTCGATCAGCCACTCTTTTTCATGATGTATAATTTTATTCATCCTCTTCTTCATTCGTCAGTGCAATCATTTGATTAACAGAAACGATATTTTGCTGACCGGAAGTAATAAAATCAACAGGTGTATCAAGCAATGTCCCATTGATAAACTCAATCACCATTGGCATATTCATCCCTGCATAAAGTTCAATCGCTGCGCCTTCCATAATCATACGAGAGATGACATTGCAGGGCGTCCCTCCCATTAAGTCACAAAAGACAACATAGGAGTCTAATTCATCTGTGACTTGTAAAAATTTTTCTTTAAAGTCTTCTACTCCATCTGATTCTAACAACGCCACCGTATGAATTGCTGTTTGTGGTCCCATAATCATTTCTGTACTTTTTTTCAAGGCTTCACATAATTGACCATGACTAATCAAAACTAACTCTTGACTCATTTCTTACACCCCATTATTTTGAAATCACACCAAGGGCTGATAACGCAACACAGACAATCAAAACAATAAAGATAGCGCGTGTAGATGTCATATTTTTCTTACCTAACATCCAATACACACCACCAACGATTGCTGCTGGTAAAAGCTTAGGTAAGATCATATCAATATTATTTTGCATATTTAACGTCACATCACCAATGCTTGGTGCCCAAGAAAATTTTACATTGACCATCGTTGCTACTAAAGCGCCCACCATGAAGACACCGAGTAAAGTTGCTGCATCAGTTAACGCAGTGAGCCGCGATTGCATTGTTGTTACCAAGGAAATTCCTTCCTTATAGGCAAACTCCAATTGCTTCCAACGAAAGACCATGACTGCAATTTGAGCCGCGATCCAAATGAAAACACCCGCTGGATTTCCATTGATTGCCATGTTCGCAGCCAATGCACCAAAAATAGTTGGAATAAGTGCTGCGAAGATCGAGTCACCAATTGCGGCAAAAGGTCCCATTAACCCAGCTTTCATCCCAGAAACGGTTTGTTTTGCTGCAATGCCTTCCTTCTCTTCAATTGCAAGGTCGATACCAGTTACAATCGTATTAAAGAAGTTTGACGTATTAAAAAACTGCGTATGCGTTTTCATTATTTCTTTTAATTCAGGTGTATCATCACCATAAATTTTACGAAGTTGAGGTAAAATCGTATACAAATAACCTGAACCTTGCATCCGTTCATAGTTCCAACCTAGTTGAAAGGTGAATAAGCTTCTTCGATTGATTTGTTTAAAATCTTCCTTTGTCAATTTATAATTAGATTTCGTCATCTTCGATTTCCCCCTCAGCTGATTCTACTTGCTCGCTTGCTACTGGTTTTTGATTGTGATTGTTCTGACCATTTTTATAACTAATTGCTGCTAATGCAAATCCAATCAAAGCAACAGCTAACATTGGTAATGAGTTAAACGTTCCTGGCATTTCTTTCACTACACTTGCGACACTTGTTCCAAGTAATTGAACGTTTGAGAAAAGTGTTGCTAACAATGCAGTAATCGTGAAACCTAAAACAAGATATGGAAAATGTTTCTTAACAGGTAGATAACGTAATAAGATAGCAAACCCAACTGCTGGCAAAACAGCTCCGGCTACAGACAAACCATCACCTAGCCATTTTAGGTCACCATTTAACACACCAACAACATTTTCAACTAAGCCGCCACCAAAAGCCAAAGCTAAGAAGACAGGAACTAATCGAGAAAGTGACCAAGGTAAGGCACCCATCAAGAAGTTTCGTTCAATTGCTTTATAATTCATTGTTTCAACATGTCGATCAATTCGATGTGTAAAATACGTATTTGCAAAGCGAGCTAAAATATCTAATTGGATCATCAAACTAGCTACCGGCACAGCAATTGCTGCAATCGCTTGCTCAGGATTCATTCCAAGCGAGATAGAGAATGCCGTCGCTAAAATCGTCCCTGAGTTTGCGTCAATCTTAGAGGCACCACCAAATGTCCCAACACCTAACACTGTTAACTGCATACTACCACCAATAATAAGACCAGATTGCAAGTCACCCATCACTAAACCTGCAAATAAACCTGCAAACACGGGTGCACTCATTGACGAATAAATTTGTAACTCATCTAAAATTTGATAGCCTGCGTATAATGATAATAATAAGATCTGCCACCATTGAATATCCATGAATTATTCCTCCTATTTTGTTAACAGACTCATAAAGTCTTCGGCTTTGTCACTTGGGACCATTTGGGCAATCAGGTGTACACCTTTGGCTGCCAACTGCTTAAATACGGACACATCTTCTTCTACAACATTGATTGACTTAGTAATCGATCGAGTTTCATCTGTTTGAGACATATTGCCAACATTGATTTCTGTTAAAGGAACGCCTAATTCAACTAACTTCAATAAACGATCTGGCTTCTTTGCAACAATCAGCAATCGTTGCGAATCATACTTTCCAGCTAAAATATTAGTTGCTGCTTTTTCTACTGGTAACACGCTTAACTTTACTCCGGCTGGTGTAGCAAGCTTTAGACCACTTTTTTCGATTGCATTCGTTGCTACCTCGTCGTCCACTACCATGATTCGCGTAATATTTAATTTTGTTGTCCACAAATTCGCTACTTGTCCATGAATCAGTCTGCCATCAATCCGTACGCCAATAATTGCCATTTTGCTTCGTTCCCTTCTATTTTTAAATATGTGATGTTACTATAAAAAGCAATCGAAACCGCTTACTTTTTCTTCAATTAAAATGAAACTGTTATGCTTTTTCATACCAAGGTGTCGCTGTTTGTTCCACAACTTCATTTAATTCCTCGATGTTTGCCCGACCAGTCGTTTGCAACCAATCAATTGCGCCTGCTCGACCACTCTCAACATAGGCTTTTACACCGTCTTTCCAAGTTGCTCGGCCACAAAGAACACCGTTAAAGTCCGAACCAGATTTGTGGGCAAAGACCAACGTTTCTTGGAATAATTTCGTTGACACTCCTGCACTTAAGAAAATAAATGGTAAATTCGTTGCTTCACTTTGCTCTTTAAAGAATTCTTGTGCTTCAACTTGTGTGTAGCATGTTTCGCTAGTAGCAAACCCCTCAACGTAATTCATATTGACAGGCACTTCGACTTTTAATACATCCACTTTATAGTTTGGCCGTGAAAATTCTTTCATCATCTCAATGACTTTATGGGGTTTGATTTTCGCATATTCAATTGAATTACTATCTGTAATTGTTGCATCATAAGAAACCAATTCTAAGTAAAAAGGACGATCCTCTCCTGCGCACTCACTTCCTAAACGTTCGACAAAAACATGTTTTACATGATTGATTGCTGGGTCTTCATCTACGTCATAATATAGTAAGAATTTAACAGCATCTGCTTGCGCTATTTTTAAACGTAAGGCAGACCAATCTTCGAGCAAATCAGGTAGACGTCCTGGTTTCGTCGCATCATACCCCGTTTTTTCATAAGCTAATAACAAGCCTGCTTGTTCGTCACGAGCGTTTGCCGCAGGTAAGCCATACTCTGGATCTAACAAAATAGCAGAAGCAAAAGGTGTCAGTTCACTTGAAACGAGGGTTTTAAATTCGCTGATTTGTTCTGCTGTCGCATCCATTCCTAGTGCATTCATCATTTTTTTCAGTGCACCACGTTGATCAATTGCTAATGCACTGATTTTCCCGGTTTCTGTGGATAATCGATTCATTGCTGCTTGTTTTTCTGTTGTCAAGTTCACTTATTTTCTCCTCTTTTCTTTAAATTCCTGGATAGTCGTGAATCGTTACTCCCTTAACAACACGATTAACGGTTCCGCTTGGTGAAGGAGTATCTGGGGTATTTCCGATTTTGATGGATGTCAACAATGCAATCAGTTGTGCAACTAAGATCATCGCTAAAGATAGGTACCCATCAGGCAAACGAATTTCAGTTGCTTCGATTTGGAAAGTTTGACCAGAATAGTTTATTTTTCCAGGTTGAGCAATCGCAATCGCTTGTTTCGCAATTTTATCTCCGTGAATTTCTTCTAAAATATCTAAATCATAGGTTCGTGTGTAAGGCTGATTGTTGACAAATACAAAGACGAGCGTTTCGTCATTTACAAATGATTTAGGTCCATGACGAAAACCCATGGAAGAATCAAAACTAGTAGCGACTTTTCCCGCAGTTAATTCTAAAATTTTAAGTTGTGCTTCTCTTGCCAAACCTGCTAAGCTACCTGATCCTAGATAAACAATTCTTTGAAAATCTGGCGAAATCAATTCCTTAATCTCAGTTGCTCTGTTTAAGATATCCTTACCCAACGTTGATAAAACGGTTACATATTTTTCCTTTGTTTCATCCGGTGTTTGATCAAAAATCAGTAAGGCACTTAACATCATGCACGTAAAACTTCCAGTCATTGCAAAACCAGCATCATTTGATTTTTCAGGCATCAATAATAAAAAGTTGTTTGCATCTTTTTCTGCTGCTTTAGCCAAACTTCCCTCTGCTGCACAAGTAATCGTTAAATGAAAAATCGTCGAAACAACTTGATTTGCGAGCTCAACTGCCGCTAAACTTTCAGGGCTATTCCCACTGCGTGCAAACGATACAAGTAATGTGGGTTCGTCTGGAATTAAATAATCTTGTGGTGCAGCAACGATATCAGTTGTTCCAATACTTTGGAAAATAAACTTTTGTGTTTCACCATGTCCATTCAAATAAGGAACAATTGTATCTCCAACATATTGAGACGTTCCCGCTCCAGTGAAAATCACTCGGATACGTTTTCCATCTGCTGCTTCATCCATTTTTTCAAAAAATTCTTTGAGTTTTTCTTTTTTTTCCTTCATGATTGTAACGGTTTCTTGCCATAATTCTGGTTGCTGTTGAATTTCACTAGCCGTGATTGCTGCACCTAGCTCTTTCAACTTTGTTTTTTGTTCAAGCATTTGACTTCCTCCTTAATTACTACGTACGTGCCGAATTTTATAATGGAACTGATCTGCTCTGGCAACGCTGACTGTGTATTCGATAATTTCATTTTTATGATTGTACGTCGACCGAATCAAATGTAATACAGGTGCACTATCTGCGATACGTAATAAATCGGCGTCTTTCTTTTGAACGATGCTCGCATAAAATTCTTCATCTGCAAACTGGACGATTTGATTGTAGTCTTGTGAGAAAACATCATATAAGGGTTTACTTTCAAGTAACGGTAAATCTAAATTCATAAATAATTTAACTGGCAAGTAAGAACGTTCTACCATCAAGGGTTCTGCATCTGCCAATCGTAATCGTTTGATTTTAAACACTGGTTCACCAAGCATTATATTCAAAGCTTGGGCAATTTTCTTTGTTGCTTCGATTTGACGAAATTCTAAAATAACTGTCTTAGGTAGTCTGCCTAATTCTTTCATTGCTTCTGTAAAACTGTATGCTCCAGCTAAGTTGGATGATTTCACAGATAGATCAGAGACAAATGTACCTTTACCATGGCGGCGATAAATGCAACCTAGTGTTTCTAATTCTTGTAAAGCTAAGCGAACAGTCGTGCGACTAACGCCGTAATGTTGACATAATTCTCGTTCAGATGGCAGTTGATCGTGTGCTGTCATCTGCGTTTCGATTCGATCTTTTAATACATCAACAAGTTGATAGTATAATGATTTTCCTTTGCTTGAGCTCTCCATTATTTTTTCCTTCCTCTAACTGGTTATAACCACATGACAAGAATAAAAATATTTCTCTATTTTGTCAAACCTTTTTTTTAAAAAAATTATACATTATCAGTATTATCAAGGATTTTTTTTCATTTCAGAAAAGTACCAGACTGATACCAGTTGATAAAATTATGACACTTATTGCTTGATAATGGCTTCTAATGCAAAAAAACTGAGACAAATTTCATTGTCTCAGTTCTAAATAAACTTATTTTTTTGAAAAAGTATGGGCCCGCTATCTCAATGAAGCTGAACGTTTGGTGCCACAACCTTATTCACGGTGTTCCCCAAGCAACTCCTCAAAATAATTCATAACTGTCCAAAAACATGAAAAGCTATTTTTGTCAGTTGCTCATTATTTTTTTGGAGCTGAACGCTTGGCGCCACAACCTTATTCACGGTGTTCCCCAAGCAGCTTCTTTGGCAATAAGTCCTCTTTTCTTAAAATATGGAAAACTATTTTTAGAAAAGTATTCTTATTGCTTGAAGCTTAACTCTTGGTACCACAACCTCATTTTGTCATAATCTTATCCAAGCTTGCCAAAGACAACGCCATAAATGCAATTTCTTTCAATTGCGTTAAACGGTTGGCACGTACTGCTTGATCTTCCGCCATAACCATTGTTTGATCAAAATATTCTTCAATCAATGGGCGCAATTGGACTAAGCTTTCATAGCTTTCACCTAATGTTTGTGTTGCAAAATTAGCTTTTAACTCATTCACAGCTTCATTCAATGCTGATTCTGCTTCATTTTCAAATAATGCGGGGTCTACTACACCAACTTCTGTTGTTTCTGCTTTTTTCGCTAAGTTGATGACACGTGTCAAAGCTTCCATAGATGGTTTGAAATCTGCATCATTCAAATGTTCTTTAAATAATTGTGCTGCGCTAAAGACTTTTGTTAAATCTTTTTGTTCCGCATTCAATACTGCGTCAATCACATCGTGACGAATTTCTTTAGTGACTAATAATTGGCGTAGACGTCCTTTGATAAATGAAAGAACTTCGCCTTGACCACTGGCTAAGTCAATTCCAAAACGTGTTAGATCTTTACTGATTTCTTCATCAATAACTTCTTGCAATTTAGCTAACGGGAAGCTCCATCCTTTTGATTCAACGATACGAACCACACCATAAGCTTGGCGACGTAAAGCATATGGATCGTTTGATCCACTTGGTACCATTCCTACAGCAAAGAAAGAAAAGATACTATCTAACTTGTCTGCAACTGCTAAAACCGAACCAATAACTGATTCTGGTAGTTCACCTTCGCTTGAAATTGGCATGTAGTGTTCACGAATCGCTTTCGCAACTGCAGGTTTTTCACCTTCAAGTAACGCATATTTTTCACCCATGATTCCTTGCAGTTCAGGGAATTCACCGACCATATTCGTCACTAAATCAAATTTATAAATTTCGGCAGCTCGTTGAAGATCTGTTAATTCTGATTCAGATAACCCAACTTCTTCCCCAATAATGCGGGCAGCGATTTGAACACGTTGCATTTTTTCATAAATGCTACCGATTTTTTCATGGAAAGTAACTGATTTCAGTTTTTCTACGTCTTCTGCGATTGAAACTTTCTTGTCTTCATTGTAGAAAAATTCAGCATCTTCTAAACGTGCAGTCAATACTTTTTGATTTCCTTTAATAACATTGTCTAATTTGACAGCATCTCCATTGCGAGCGGAAATAAAGTGAGGTAATAACATTCCTTGGTCATTTCGAACTTCAAAGTAACGTTGATGCTCTTTCATTGAAGTTACCAAGACTTCTTCTGGTACAGAAAGATATTTTTCTTCAAAATCACCAGCAAAAACAGTTGGATATTCTACCAAGTTATTTACTTCTTCAAGCAACTCTGGATCAAGGTCAATTACCCAATGATTTTTTTCTGCTAATTTTTGTGCTTGGCTAACAATCATTGCTTCTCTTTTTTGTGGTGAAGCAATCACAAACTGCTCATTCAATTTATCTTCATATTCTTTCGCATGGTCAAAAGTGATTGGTTCGCCTAAGAAACGATGTCCACGAGAAGTACGACCTGTTTCAACATCTAATACGCTAAATGGAATGACTTCATCATCTAACAACGCAACGATCCAATGAATTGGACGAATATATTCAAAATCAAAATTTGCCCAGTGCATTGTTACAGGGAAAGTTAAACTTTTAATTACATCTGCCAACCCAGCTAAAACTTCAATTGCAGGTTTTCCGTGCGTGTATTTTGTAACATAAACATATTCAACATCTTTTAATTCTCTAAAAGTAATATCAGCTGTTGTTAGTCCTTGCCCACGAACAAATCCTTCGGCTGCTTTTGACCAATTTCCATCAGCATCTAATGCAATTTTTTTTGCAGGTCCCTTGATTTCTTCTTCACTGTCTGCTTGGCGTTCAGGAACATTTACTACTTTGATTGCTAAACGACGCGGTGTTGAAAATGTTTCGATTGAATCATAAGTCAATTGATGTTCATCTAAAAATTTTGCTGTTTTTTCTTCTAGTTGCTTCATGCTTGGTGTTACTACATGAGCGGGCATTTCTTCTAGTCCAATTTCTAATAATAAGTCTTTTGCCATCTTATTCAGCCTCCTTAACTGTTTCTGGATTTGCTGTGTTCTTGTTCAATAGTGGGAATCCTAATTTTTCACGCTCTGCAACAAAGATTTTTGCTACCGCGCGAGCCATATTTCGGATTCGAGAAAGATAGCCAGCACGTTCTGTAACTGAAACAGCGCCACGTGCATCAAGTAGATTAAACGTATGGCTACATTTTAAGATGTAATCATATGCTGGATGAACAAGGTTTTCATCAATGCAGCGATTCGCTTCTTTTTCAAAACGATCAAAATTTTGTAACAATAATTCTTGGTCACTGACTTCAAATGAATATTTTGAGTGCTCATATTCAGGTTGTTTGAAAATCTCACCATATTTCACGCCTGCCGACCATTCAAGATCATAAACACTTTCCACTTCTTGGATATAAGAAGCTAAACGTTCTAACCCGTAAGTGATTTCTGAAGTCACAGGTTTGCATGGTAAGCCACCTACTTGTTGGAAGTACGTAAACTGTGTAATTTCCATTCCATCTAACCAAACTTCCCAACCAACACCAGCACAACCCATTGAAGGATTTTCCCAGTTATCTTCAACGAAACGAATATCGTGTTCCAGTGGGTCGACTCCTAATAAACGTAAACTTTCTAAATATAATTCTTGGATATTTTCTGGTGAAGGCTTCATCACGACTTGAAATTGATGATGTTGATACAAACGGTTTGGATTTTCACCGTAACGACCATCTGCAGGACGACGTGAAGGCTCCACATAAGCTGCATTCCAAGGTTCTGGTCCAATGGCACGTAAAAATGTGTAAGGACTCATTGTTCCGGCACCTTTTTCTGTGTCATAGGCTTGCATCAGCATACAACCATTTGATGCCCAAAATTTTTGTAATGTTAAAATCATGTCTTGAACGCTTAATTTTTTACTCATAGTATAGTACCCCTTTCATTTCTTACAAAGCTTGCACGACTGGATAAAATGCGACGACTGAACCTGGAATCAACTTCACACGAACAACGTCTGTCTCAGCTAATTGTGCAGTAATTGAATAAATCGTTTCTTCTGGTCTGGTGGTAAAGCTTTCTTTCACTTGTTCTTGGTCATCAACAACACTGACTGCTAATGCGACACTTGAAAGAATTTTGATTCGGTTTTCTTTAAACTCTGTTGCCGGGATTTCCATGTCAAATTGCATCTTGATTTCCTCCTAAAAATACAAAAAGTCCCTATGTCTGACTACAGACATAGGGACGAATAAATTCGCGGTTCCACCCTACTTCCGAATAAACATTCGGCAGCTTCGTTTCACGTACTCCCAAGCGCCACTTCAAAAATCGATTGTATTCGGCTCACACTCTCCCGAACTCGCTTTTACCCACGTATTTTTTACTCTTCTTGATCAACGTACTATTTTTATCTACGGTTAATAATAGCCGTTTCGTTACTCTTTTGTCAAATTTTTTTATTGACCAATTAAATTTCTTTTTTTCTCGGCTCACTCATGATCTGTAGGATCAGCTGACAAGGGTGACTCGGGTTCCTCAGCTACTTCTTCTTGCTCAGTAGCTGGGGCGTCACCTTTTTTCTCTAATGGTTTGAGCACATGCTCCCATGATTTCATTTGATCAATAAATTTTTTGCTTTTAAGATGAATCCCCACATATTCTTCATAAAGCTGATCAATCAATTGACGAATCGCTTGCTTCGTTTCTTCTTTTAAATGGATTCCGTTGATTCTCTCATAAGAAATAGCAGAAAACATACGTGCAAAATAAACAGCTCGAGGATCCGCGTGATACCTTCTTGGATCAAGGGACCAATGACGTTCGCAAATCACACCGCCATATTTTGAAGAATAATCAAATTTTCCTTGTGTTTCACCGCAAACCGCGCAATGCGTCCAAATCGGTGCAATCCCAAATCGTTGTAGGATTTGGATCTCAAAAATATTGGTGATGATTTCTGCATCGTCTCCTTGATTCATTCTTTCCAACGCTTGTTGCGTAAAATGAAAAAGATTCGGATCATATTGGTGATCTTCAATTGCTGCATCAACCAAACTTAACAAATAAGTCCCATAGCCACTCAAAAAAATATCTTCTTGAATTTTACGATAGGCATGAACATCTTTGACACTCGTGATAAAAGATAGACCCTCACTTTTAAAGGTGCCAATATAAACAGCTTGAGTAAACGGTCGAATAGCAGGTGCTAATGGCTGGTTTTGTCGATGGATACCTTTGACATAAAACATCATTTTCCCCGCTGATTCTGTAAAAATCTTGACCAATTTATCTTTTTCTTTATAGTTGCGACTAGAAATAATCAAGCCTTTTGATTCAACCAATTGACTCAATCGATTCCCCTCCTCAAAAAAAGAAATCTGGAAAAAGTATTGCTACCTGTCCAGATCCGTTCTTTTTTACTGATTTTAGTATTCGTCTTTACGGTAACCAAAGTCTTGGAGATAGACTTTTTTGTCACGCCAATCCTTTTGAACTTTTACCCAAAGTTCCAAGAAAACTTTATCACCGAGTAAACTTTCAATATCTTTACGCGCTTTTGTTCCGATTTGTTTCAACATTTTTCCGCCTTTGCCAATGATGATTCCTTTTTGGCTATCACGTTCAACAATGATCGTTGCTTGGATTTGAATTTTATCATTTTCATTACGTTTCATCGAATCAACAACGACTGCTACGGAATGAGGAACTTCGTCACGAGTCAATACCAGTACTTTTTCTCGAATCAATTCTGAAACAACAAAATATTCTGGATGATCTGTTATTTGATCTTCTGGGAAATATTGTGGCCCCTCTGGCATTTCATCCACTAAAGTTTCCATCAAACGATCCACATTGTTTCCTTCAGTTGCAGAAATCGGCACTACTTGAGCAAATGGCATCTGTGAAGAATAATCTTCGATAATACTTAGCAACTCATCTGGATGGATTTTATCAATTTTATTGATAACTAGATAAACAGGTGAGGTTACATTTTTTAGTCGTTCAATAATAAAATCATCCCCACGGCCACGCTTTTGATCCGCACTAATCATAAACAACACAGCATCTACTTCTTTCAGTGCGCTGTAAGCTGCTTCGACCATGAAGTCACCTAAGCGATGTTTGGGTTTATGAATTCCTGGCGTATCAATAAAAATCAATTGTGCTTCTGGTGTCGTGTAGACTCCTTGGATTTTATTTCTAGTTGTTTGTGCTTTGTCACTCATGATGGCAATTTTTTGACCAACGATTCGATTCAAAAGTGTTGACTTACCAACGTTAGGGCGTCCAACAATGGCAACAAATCCTGATTTATGTTCTGGCATATTGTTTCTCCTTCTTCTTTAAAAAAATAATTGATAAATTTTGGGAACAAATAAAATCAAACCTACGATCACCGCAAAACAAGCCGTCAATAAAACCGCTCCCGCAGCCATGTCTTTAATTTTTTTCCCGATCGGGTGAAAATGAAAGTCCGTAAACATATCGACAACATTTTCAAAAACAGTATTTAAAATTTCAACGATCCACACTAAAAAAATAGCTAAAAACAGCCACAGCCATTCATTCTGACTAAGCTGAAAAATAACGCCAGCAATCAATGCAAAGATGCCGAACACAACATGAGTTTTCATGTTGCGTTCTTCATCAAAAACCGTTTTTACTCCTTGAATGGCAAATTCCACAGAAGTCATAAAATGTTTATTCTTCTCAACCTGTTTATCTTTTAAGTCCATAAGCATCCAAAATCTCTTTCTGTAACCCAAACATTTCTTTCTCGTCTTCAGGGGTCATGTGGTCATACCCGTTGATGTGTAAGAAACCATGTACTGCTAAGAAACCTAATTCGCGATCATATGAATGGCCATATGATTCTGCTTGTTCTGCAGCGCGTTCGATTGAGATCATAATGTCGCCAAGAACACGTGGCATTGGATTCTCTCCATCTTCAAAAATAACTGGGATCTCGTCTTCGCCTTCTTCTTCCAAAGCAAAACTAATGACGTCAGTTGGTGCATCTTTTCCTCGATAATCACGATTGATTACTTGGATCGCATCATTATCCATGAAAGTCACTGACATTTCAGTTTCTTCAGGCAATTTTAAATAATCGGCTGCAAACTGGAGTAGTTCGTCGATTTCTTGCATCTTCTCCTCAGGTACTTTGTTTGTTTCATCCATGAATGTAATATCCATTAGTCATCGCTTCTTTCTTTACTCACTTTTTAGATTATTCTTGTGTTTGTGCTTGCTCTTCTTTTAATTTTTCAGCTTCTGATTTCATTTTTGGATACTTGATTCGCGAGTGGAACGTACTACTTAATCCACTAATCAATGATTTCTCAACTTTGCGAATTTCTTTCAATGTTAAACCTGTCTCGTCTAGCTGACCATCTGAAATGCGTTCTGCAATCAAGTTATGAACAAATTGTTCGATTTTTTCACCTGTTGGATGATCCATTGCACGTACAGCTGCTTCACAGCTATCGGCAATATTGACAATCCCAGCTTCTCTTGTTTGTGGTTTTGGCCCCGGATAGCGGAACTGCTCCTCTGTTATTTCAGGGTTACGTTCCTTTGCTTTCACGTAAAAATACCGCATCAATGTCGTTCCGTGATGTTGGTTACAAATGTCAATGACCATTTCAGGCATACCATATTCTTCTAAAATTTTAGCACCATCAGTCACATGACCAAAAATAATTTGTTTACTATCTTCTGGCAACAGGAAATTATGTGGATTTTCAGCACCAGACGGTAGGTTTTCAACAAAAAAACTAGCATGTTTAATTTTACCAATATCATGATAGTAACAAGCCACTCGGGTTAATAGCGAGCGACCACCAATTTCTGCTACTGCATTTGCACTTAGATTAGCTACCATCATACTATGATGATACGTTCCCGGCGCTTCTTCTAATAGTTGTTTCAATAGTGGATGATTTGGGTTACTTAGTTCATTTAAGACAATCACACTATCATCTGTCACCATTAATTCAATGTAAGGATGCAAGCCCATCGTTAATAAGAAAGATAACAGTGCACCTGTTACACCACAAACTAAAGTCAACCAAGTTGTTCCATCACTAAAGCTCATACCTTGATAAACAATCAAGATGATATTCATCAACGTTGGGAAGATAATTACCCATAAAACCGCTGGTAATCCTTGTTCAGAAATTCGTTGACGACGAACGATTGTCCCCATCAAACCAGAAAACAGATACGAAACTAATAACACGGTTAAGGTATTTGTCCCAATAGAACCATAATAGATAAATAACGCTGTTACCGCTTGGAAAAGTGCTGCCATAATCCCGGCTCTTCGATTAAGGAAGAAATTTAAGACCAATGGGGTAAACGCCGCTGGGTAAAACAACGGGATATAAGTTGCTTGTTCCGTTTGGAATAATTGGAAAAATTTCATCATGATAATACTTAAAGACATTGCTGTTACATAAAACAACACATATTCCGTCCGTTTATCTGAATCTTGAAATTGCAATGAATTGTAAGTCAAAACAACAATTTGAAGCAACACAGCTAAAATCATTGCAACTAGCGGAAAAATCGAAGTTGTTTGATTGGTTAGTCCCAATAATTCTAATTTTTTCATTGCGGCTGCATCAATTTGATTTCCTTCGCGTACAATGATTTCTCCTTGGAAAATCATTACAGGCTGAACAGCTTCCCGTGCAGTAGCTTTCAGTTCTTCGGTCTTCTTCTCATTAAGAACATCATTCACTACGATTCCTTGATCCACCAAGTAGTTCAGTACTTGTTGTTGCGCAGAGGTAACATTGAGATATTGGATTTTATCCTGTGCCTCTTGCTTAAATGTGTCAACATCGCTTTCTCTTACTTGCTTACTCATTTGTTCATCGATTAATTTCAGACTTTCATCACGAACAGTCGACAATTCATCCTCTGTCATACCGAAAATGAGTGTATAAAAATTGCTAGGTAACTTTTGGTAAAACGCGACATCTTCTACGTTCACTGTTTCAAAATTCTTCTTCAGTGCTGCAATTCTTTCATCAATCGTTGGTTTAGGAATATTAGCATCGTCACTGGCCTTTTTGACTTTCTCATCATACGCCTTGTCGATTGTATCATTTGTTTTGTTAATCAAATCAAACAGTTGCTTGATTCGGTCATTTTGATCAGCTGCTAAATCTTGTTGATAGGTGTACTCTGGTGTGACTGCTTCGGCTGCCAATTTTCTCTTTTGCTCGGTCTCTTCTGTATTCTCAATCGTTTTGGTTGCACGAATACTTTCTTCAGCTACTTGTCCTTCTCTAAAATCGTTTGCTTTTTGTTTGACACTACTAAAAGTCACCCCACAAACGATCACAAAAAACACAGCTAACAGCAAGGGCAAAAACGCTTTTCCTAATTTTGCTTGCAGTTGCTGGATTGTTTTATTCAACATGTGCTTATCCTCCTAAGCAAAGCTTATTCTTGATGAAGATCGGCTTTTTCGTACGCTTGAATAATTTCAGCAACTACTGGATGTCGAACAACATCGCTGGCTTCGAAATTAACAAAATCAATTTTTTTGATTTGCTTCAACGTACGTTCAGCATGAACTAAGCCACTCATTGTCCCTCTTGGCAAGTCAATTTGACTAGTGTCTCCATTGACGATCATTTTCGATTGGTAACCAAGACGAGTCAAAAACATCTTCATTTGAGCCACAGTCGTATTTTGTGCCTCATCTAAAATAACAAATGCGTCATCCAATGTTCGACCACGCATGTACGCCAAAGGTGCAATTTCAATTACGCCTCGTTCCATTAAACGGTTCGTATGTTCCAACCCGAAGATTTGGTAAAGTGCATCATAAACAGGACGTAGATAAGGATCAACTTTTTCTTTCAGATCCCCGGGTAAAAAGCCCAGATTCTCTCCTGCTTCAACAGCTGGTCGAGTCAAAATAATCTTTTGGACTTCGCCTTTTTTTAATGCGGCAATTGCTAACATAACCGCTAAGAAAGTCTTTCCAGTTCCAGCAGGTCCAATACCAAAAACGACGTCATGATGTTTGACGGACTCAACGTATTTCTTTTGTCCACTATTTTTTACCCGGATAGGTTTACCATTTCTGTCTTTCACAATTTCTTCTTCATACATCTCGATGAAGTAATCTAAGGTACCTTTTCGCCCCATATTTATCGCCGCTACCACATCTGGTGTACTGATATGGATTCCGCGTTTGATCAGTTCTTGTAGTGTGCGGATAACTGAACTAGCCAATTTCACTTGTTCATTTGTTCCAATTAGTTGAATTGTTTCACCACGCGTGTTGATAACGGTGTCGGTTGCATCTTCTATGAGTTTGATGTGTTTATCGTGCGCACCAAAAAGTAAGCTGGCATCGTCAGCCGCTGTTAATCTAATCTCTAAAGAAATGGACTCTTCTGTCAAAAATAGACATCTCCTTTATCTCTTTCATTTCTTGTCTATTTTACCACACTCATAGAAAACTATATAGCAAATAAAAAGCGGGGCGTTGACACACCTTTTTTCTTCAAACTCAAACAACAGAAAAAAACCGCAAACATTTCTGTCTGCGGTTCAGATTACAAAATTAAGCTTGTAATAGTTCTTTTACGATTGCATTTACTTGATTTCCGTCTGCTTTTCCTTTGACTTTAGGCATGATAGCTCCCATTACTTTGCCAAATTCTTTAACAGATGAAGCACCAGTTTGTGCAATAGCGTCTTGAACAAGTTGTCGAATTTCATCATCAGAAAGTTGTTCTGGCATATACTTTTCGACAATTACAATTTCGCCTTTTACTTTATCAGCTAAATCATCGCGTCCTGCCTGCTCAAACTCATGTAAAGAATCACGACGTTGTTTCATCTCACGAGACAACACTGTTAATTCTTCATCTTCCGTCAAGTCGTGGCCTACTTTGATTTGCTCGTTTTGTATTGATGACTTAATCATACGAATGACTTGCAAAGTTTCTTTCTCTTTTGCCTTCATCGCTGCTTTCATGTCATCGTTCAATCTACTTAGTAGTGACACACTACCAGCTCCAATTCATCAAAGAACTAGAATTTTTTGCGTTTTCTAGCTGCTTCAGATTTTTTCTTACGTTTCACGCTTGGTTTTTCGTAGAATTCACGTTTACGAGATTCTTGTAAAGTACCCGCTTTTGACACGGAACGTTTGAAGCGACGAAGAGCATCGTCAAGTGATTCGTTTTTGCGAACGACTGTTTTTGACATGTTAATTCCCTCCCTCCGAGCTTAAAAAGTAACCGTAGTGCTATTGAAATAATTATCCCAAAAAACAAACTGTCCTTTAAACATTATAGCTAATGCTCTTTTGACCGTCAAGGGATTCTTTCTTTTTTTTTGATTTATTAGTTGTTATTTTATTTTATCGAATCATTGACAATCTTCACAACGCCCAAAGATTTCAAATCGGTGACCTTCAATCGTGCACCCACCAAGTTGTTCTTCAAAATAGTTCATTGGGCACATATGGATTTCTTTCGTCTTCCCACATACAGTGCAGATAAAATGATGATGGTGACCGATTTCGCCCTGACAACAATGAAAGCGGAATTTCATTTCCCCATTCAAGTCGGTTTCTTCCAATAAATCAAGTTCAGCAAAATCATGCAAGTTGCGGTAAATCGTATCGTAACTTACACCTTTGAATGTTTCGTTCATATAGTCAAAGACTTCTTTAGCAGAGACATAGCGATTACGCTTTACCAAGTAAGTCAACAAAGCTTCTCTTTTTTTCGTGTATTTAAATCCGTTATTTTTGAGTGTTTCCAAAGATTGTTCAATTAATGTTTGCTTTTTCATTCCTCTTCCTCCAAATCAAAACGATTACGAAGTACGCATTCCAGAGTATGGTATAATAAAGCAAAAAAAAAAGCAAGTGAGGTTTTTCTTATGGCTTCAGATTCAACTGAATTAGTTACTTTTTTTGTCATCTCTGATTCTGCTGGTGAAACAGCAACCAAATTAGCACAAGCAACAATGGCTCAGTATCCAAGTGTCGAATTCAATTTATTTCGTCGAACATTTGTCACTGACAAAGAAACTTTACTCAATGCATTAAATGATGCCTTGACAGAACAAGCCATCGTTCTCCACACCTTGATCAATCAAGAATTGATCGACACAGCTCGAACATTTTGTGACGAAAACGAATTGTTCAGCTTTGATATCATGACGCCACCTGTAGCCGAAATCGAACGACGAACCGGGATTCAACCAACGCGTCAACCCGGCGCACTTCATTTGTTGAATGAAAACTATTTCAAACGCATCAAAGCAATGGAATTTGCAGTGAAATATGACGATGGTAAAGACCCTCGAGGATTTTTAGAAGCAGATGTTGTTTTGCTTGGCGTTTCTCGTACTTCCAAAACACCTTTGAGTCTATTTTTAGCCAACAAAAATTTAAAGGTTGCAAATTTACCTTTGATTCCACAAGCACATATTCCAAAGCAATTGTGGGAAGTAGATCCTAAAAAAATTGTCGGTCTAACCAATGATCCCGATATTTTAAACAGCATTCGTAAGGAACGCATGCGCTCTTATGGGTTAAATCCAGATACTGCTTATTCTGATATTGAAAAGATTCGTGCAGAATTAGACTTCGCAAATGATCTTTATCAAAAACTGGGCTGTGTAGTAATCAATGTCGCCTCGCTTTCTATTGAAGAAACTGCTTCTCTGATTTTAAATGCACTTGAATTAGAAGACCACAGCTATTATGGAACAGAGTCTTCTGAAACTTCCGATTGATTCCCTGATTCTTATTTTAATTCGCACCAACGAAAAAGGTGAGCCCACATCCGATAACGGTTTGGGCTCACCTTTTTTCGAGCAAAATCATTTGGCTTTTATTTCTTAGACTGGATTACTGTTTCAAATACTTTTTGTTTTCTGACTTAGTCATGCTCCACATGCTTGACAGTCTGCTCTAAGATATCTAAAACATGGGAGTCATCCAGCACATATAAGATTGCTTTTCCTTCACGGCGAGAACGAACGATTTTATTTTCTCGGAGTAATCGCAGCTGATGCGAAACAGCTGATTGTTCCATTTCCACCGCTTGGCTGATAGCTGTCACATTTTGTTCACCATTTTTTAGATACAATAAAATTTTTAAACGTGTTGGATCGCTTAACATTTTAAATAGCTGACTGATCTTTTCAATTTTTGTTCCTTGAACCTCTGACAAAGGCTTCACCTCCAACTATCCAAAAAGACTGACTTCTAAAGTTTACCACTTTTTCCGTCAGTCTCAAATTCCTTAGTCTTTTGTAATTGCTTGGATGCTTGCTTCATAAGCTGCAATTTTTGCTTCAGCATCGTCTTGCGAGTTTCCTTTAACTCCAATGTAGAATTTGATCTTTGGTTCTGTACCAGAAGGTCGAATTGCTACCCAACCTTGTTCTTCTAACATATATTTCAAGACATCAGAAGGTGGTGTTGTTAATGCTTCAACATTTCCAGCTGCATCTGTTCTTGTTAATTTCTTGAAGTCTTCTGTCTGCAATACTTTGGCACCTGCAAATTCAGTTGGTGCTTCTTGACGGAATTTCTCCATTAACGCTGCGATTTTAGCTGATCCTTCTTGACCACTCATGGTAACAGAAATCGTTTTTTCTGCATAGTAACCATACGTTTCAAAAATTGATTGTAACCCATCATACAATGTTTTTCCTTGTTTCTTGTAAAAAGCAGCAACCTCTGCCAATAGAACTAATGCTTGGATTGCGTCTTTATCACGTACAAATGGTTTAACTAAATAGCCATAGCTTTCTTCAAAGCCAAACATAAATGTATGTGAATGGTCTTCTTCAAACTGTTGGATTTTTTCAGCAATAAATTTGAACCCAGTTAGCACATTGAACATCGTTGCACCATAGTTTTTTGCAATTGCAGTTGGTAATTCACTTGATACGATCGATTTCAACACCGCTGGATTCGCTGGCATCGTCTTTCTTGCTTGATGTGCTTCTAAGATGTATTGAATCATGATTGCGCCAAGTTGGTTTCCTGTTAATACTTCGTACGAACCATCAGGTAAACGAACGGCAGCACCAAGACGATCGGCATCTGGATCTGTTGCAATCAACAAATCAGCGCCTTCTTTTTCACCTAGACGGATTGCATATTCAAAAGCAGAATGTTCTTCCGGATTCGGAGATTTAACCGTTGTAAAATCAGGATCTGGAATGGCTTGTTCAGGCACCAAAACAAATTGCTCAAAACCAGCTTGTTTTAAGGCTTTTTCGCCTAACATTTTCCCGGTTCCGTGAAGAGGTGTATAAACCAATTTTAAGTCTTTACCCATTTCTTCAATCAATTCGTGGTCAATCGTTACAGCCTTCATTTCTGCTAAATAGGCGTTGTCTACTTCTTCGCCAATAATTGAAATCAGACCACTGTGTTCCACTTCTTCATCTGACATCACTTCGACTTTCAGCGGATTGCTAACTTCACGTACATATTTAGTCAATGCATCGGCATCTGCTGGTGGCATTTGTCCACCATCTTCACCATAAACTTTATAACCATTATAAGCAGCAGGATTATGAGAAGCCGTAATCATGATGCCAGTAAACGCATTCAAGTGACGAACAGCAAAAGATAATTCTGGTGTTGGTCGTAAACTTTCAAAAACAAAAGATGGAATATCGTGCTTGGCTAAGGTCTTCGCAGCCTCCATTGCAAATTCCGGTGATTGATGACGTGAGTCATATGCGATTGCTACACCACGACGTTTTGTTTCAGGATCTTGTGCATCCATAAAACGAGCGAGTCCTTCAGTTGCTTGGCGGACTGTGTAAATATTCATACGATTAATACCAGGGCCTAAAATACCACGCATTCCTGCTGTACCAAATCCTAAAGGCGCATAAAAAGCATCTTCTAATTGTTTAGAATCCTGACTCAATACAGTTAATTGCTGTTTTAAATTTTCTTCTAGGTTCACTTCATTTGCCCATTGTTCATAAACTTGTTCCCAAGACATGAAAATAACACCTCTTTCTAAAATATGAATTCTGTTTTAGTATAGCATTCACTAAGATTAGATGAAAGTCACAACGAGAAAAAATGATATCAGTTAGGATTTTCAATGGATAAATAAAAACAAAGCCCAACCAAAAATGAGGATACACTTTTGATTGAGCTTTTTTATTTTGTTAACATAATAAGTTTATGCTTGTGTAGTGGATTCTGCTAAAGTTTCTAAATACTTGAACACTTGTTGCCCAGCAATCCCACCATCACCAACTGCTGTCGTGATTTGTCGTAAATCTTTTTCACGCACATCCCCTACAGCAAAAACACCTGGCATATTCGTTTTCATTTCTTGATCAGTTGGAATCCAACCAGCGGCATTGGTTAAGCCAGCTTGTTTGAACGGATCTGTTAGTGGATCAAGACCAACATAGATAAAGACACCGTCAGCTGCTAAAGCTACTTCATTCCCTGTTTTCACATTATGTGCTTTAACACCTGTTACCACCATTTCATTTCCAATGATTTCATCAACAACTGTGTCCCAAACAAATGAAATTTTTTCATTGGCAAAGGCACGCTCTTGGATAATTTTTTGCGCACGTAATTCATCACGACGATGAACGATCACAACTTCAGAAGCAAATTGCGTTAAGTAAATCGCTTCTTCAACTGCAGAATCTCCACCACCGATCACAACTAATCGTTTATTACGGAAAAACGCACCGTCACACACTGCACAGTAAGAAACGCCGCGACCTGCATACTCTTCTTCACCAGAAACACCAAGTTTACGGTGGACACAGCCAGTAGCAATGATGACTGTTTTTCCTTCATACGTTTTATCTTCACAGATGACTTCTTTGTACGTACCATGATCTCTGATATCTTGGACGATCCCATAGGCATTTTCTGTACCAAATTTTGAGACGCCTTCATACATTTTATACGCAAGATCAGGGCCCATAATTGACTCAAATCCTGGATAATTTTCGATTTCTGCTGTGTTATTCATTTGACCACCAGGCGCGCCTTGCTCAATCATCACAACTGATAAATTTGAGCGTGAAGCATACAAGGCAGCTGTCATTCCAGCAGGGCCTGCGCCAATGACAATTACATCATACATATGTACATTCCTCCGTTTAAAATCAAGTAAGCTTACTTTACAGCCAACATCAAAAAAAGTCTATTGTTCTGCTTACCTTTTCGAATATGTACATTATACTCGAACAAAAGGCGCAAAAACAATAGACTTTTCAGTTAATTATTCATTCGCTAAGTCTTCACCATTTGAGGCAATTACTTTTTTATACCAATCAAATGATTTTTTCTTCGTACGGGCTAACGTTCCTTCACCATAGTTATCTCGATCTACATAGATAAAGCCATAGCGTTTTTTCATTTCACCTGTTCCGGCTGATACTAAATCGATACAGCCCCAAGTCGTGTAGCCCAATAAATCTACTCCATCTAACTCAACAGCATCTTTCATTGCTTGGATATGAGCTGCTAAATAAGAAATGCGATAATCATCAACAACATACCCATTTTCATCAGGTTCATCTACCGCACCTAAGCCATTTTCAACAATAAAAAGTGGCTTTTGGTAACGATCATAGATATCATTCATTGTAATTCTTAACCCTAATGGATCAATTTGCCAACCCCATTCGCTTGCTTCTAAATAAGGGTTTTTAACAGAAGCAAAAATATTTCCTGCAGTTTGTTCTAATAATTTAGGATCTGTTGTCGATACACGAGAAGAGTAATAAGAGAAGGAAATGAAGTCCACCGTGTGTTCTTTAAGTAAGTCCAAATCACCAGGTTCCATTTTTAATTCGATACCTTCACGTGCCATTTCTTTTAATGCGTAAGCAGGATATTCTCCACGTGACTGAACATCAATAAAGAAATAATTTTCGCGGTCTGCTTGGCGTGATGCCCACACATCCTCTGGCTTACATGTGTATGGATAATTTGCACCTGCGGCTAACATACAACCTACTTGGTTATTTGGATCCACTTCGTGCGCAATTTTTGTTGCAATTGCACTTGCTACTAATTCGTGATGTGCTGCTTGATATTTTACTTGTTCAACATTTTCGCCTTCTTCAAAAACAAGACCTGCGCCCATAAACGGTGCATGTAAAATCATATTGATTTCATTAAAAGTTAGCCAATATTTAACCAACCCTTTATAACGGTTAAAAATAACTCGGCATAGATTTTCATAGAAACCAACTACTTCACGTGAACGCCATGCACCATATTCTTTAATCAAATGCATTGGGCAGTCAAAGTGAGTGATTGTCACTAGTGGTTCTATACCATGCTTTTGACATTCTTTAAACACATCTTCGTAAAATTTTAGTCCTTCTTCATTTGGCTCCTTTTCGTCACCCATTGGAAAAATCCGACTCCAAGCAATTGATAAACGATATGTTTTAAAGCCCATTTCTGCAAATAAGGCAATATCTTCTTTATAACGATGATACATATCAATTGCTACTTTTGCTGGATAAAAATGTTCTTCGTCAAATTCAAGCATTGATTTTTGACCTGTAATAACTGGAAAACGATCTTCACCAATTGGTACCACATCCACATTAGCTAGGCCACGTCCACCTTCATCGTAGCCACCCTCACATTGATTGGCAGCTGTTGCGCCACCCCATAAAAAATCTTTTCTAAAACCCATTTGTCTTTCCCCTTTTCTTTTCAACTATTCCATTCATCATCTTGTCTTCTTGTTCTCAGATCAGTTCAAAATGCTTGAATGCTAACCAAATGCCATCATTATCAACAGATTCCGTAATGTAATCAGCCATTTCTTTGATTTCTGGGCCACCATTCCCCATCGCTATCCCAGTGCCGCAATGCTCTAGCATCGGAATATCAACTTTCGCATCACCAAATGCGAAACTATTCTCTATAGCAATATGCAAATGAGTTAATAGTTCATCTACTGCTACTGCTTTGTTGATACCACTTAGTGCAATATCACCAAACAAAGCTGTTTCACCAGCGCCGCCCCAAGTACCAAGCTTATATTCTGGGAAGGTTGCTACTGCCTCTAAATAGTCTTCATAGCTATCCAAGATAAAACTGATTTTATTCACATCTTCTCGGTATAGGTCTGCGCCAAAGAGCATCTCTGGAAAAACTTCTCGAACAGTCGCCTGTCCTTTCCCTTTTCGTTGTGAATACTCTTGAATCGTCTTTTCACCACGGTCTTCAAAAAAGGCACTAGCGTACAGTCCGCTATTCGCTTCCAAATAAAATTCCAGGCCCTTTTGCTTTAGCCAATCAACAATTTTAGTTGTGTCTTCCAAGGTCAAGGTCGCTTCTTTTAGCACTTTGTCTTCAAACTCAATATAGCTCCCATTACCGCCAATATACCCGTCAAAGCCAATATCCAATATATCTTGATACATCTCGGCTTTACTGCGACCCGTTACGGTAAAAACTAAATTTCCTTTTCTTCGTGTCTCTTGAATAGCTTTGATGGCTGACTCAGGCAAATCATTTTCGTAATTCACTAGCGTTCCATCTACATCTAAAAAGACGATTTTTTTCGTCATGACGATTCCCCTCAAACTTTCACTGCGTCTAATTCACGAGCTACTTCATCTTGTACCTCAATGCCTTCTTGTTTTAATCGTTCAATTGTTTCACTAAATTGTGGTAAATACTCTTGATGTGCAATAAACAGTTCATCCATGATTCGTTTCGCTGTTTCTCCTGAACGCACCAACGGATTGATTGTAAATGCTTGCAATGCCGTTCCATAGTCGCCAGTTACGGCAGCTTCAATGGTTAGCAATTCCATATTTTTCATTACTTGTAACCAACCTCTTTCAGCTGGCGCTAATGAACCAAAGGCAACATTTCGCGCACCTTGAGCACCAACATAAGCAGTTACTTCTACGACACAATCTGCTGGCAGATCAGGAACAGCGCCTTCATTTTTCGTGGAAACGACAATTTGAGTCTCTTTGTTTCCATAAATTGAGGCAATCGTTTCACAAGCCGCATCTGAATAATAAGCGCCTCCGCGTTTTTGTAACTGCTCAGGTTTATGGTCAAGTTTTGGATCTTTGTAAAGCTCAAATAACTCTGCCTCTGTTTCTTTCACTTGTTGGGCACGAGTACCGATTGTCCGATATTCTTCCAGTGCATGAGCTAGCATTTCTTCTTCGCGATAATAATAACGGTGATAGCCACAAGGAACCATTTGCATTTGTTTTAATTGTTCTTTGAAAAATGGAATATCGAAAATGTTTTTTGGCAAACCATTATCTTCATCATAAAGTCGGTCAATCAGGCGGTCTGTGATGTCTTTCCCCGTTTTATCTGCAACTTTATGCCAGTGGAAATGATTTAAACCTGCAAATTTATAAATCAAATCTTCTTTCTTTTCACCCAGCATTTCTGGTTCAGTCATCATCGCCATAACAGGCACATTACATAAGCCAATGACCCGATCCCATTTTCCATAACGAACAACTGCTTCCGTTACCATACCACTTGGATTCGCAAAATTGATGAGCCATGCATTCGGACATAAACGTTTCATGTCTTCAACCACAGACAAAATCACAGGAACGGTACGAAAAGCTTTAAACATCCCACCAGCGCCATTTGTTTCTTGACCAATCATGCCATAATAAGCAGGAATTCGTTCATCCTTCACACGTGCATCTAGTTGACCCACTCGAAATTGAGTTGTTACAAAATCGGCATCTTTTAACGCTTCTTCACGGTCAAGTGTCGCATAGATTTTCACATCATAAGGGGTTGCATCCCACATCCGTTGGGCCATTTTACTAACAATTTCTAGTTTTTCTTTCCCCGCTTCAACATCAACCAACCAAATTTCACGTATTGGTAATTCTTCATAGCGTTTGATAAAGCCTTCCATTAATTCAGGGGTGTAACTACTGCCGCCGCCAATCGTCGCAATCTTGATTCCTTTTGTCATGTGCTCACTCCTTCAATTTTGTTTACATCTTCATTATCATTTTTGTAAAAGAAATTCTCAAGACACCTCCTTGATTTTGCAGAATCATTTACAAAAATCGAGGTTTTTTTGGTTTATTTTGTAAATACCACTTTGTCTAGCGCTTAATATTTCTTAAACTTTACTGATTTCTCTATAGAATAATTTAAAAACGTTTACAATCCATTCACAAAAAAGATATAATTCATGTAAAAAGGAGGCGTTCGATGCTTTTACGAGAAAAAATCAAACAAACTACTTTTTCACCTGCCGAAACACAAGTTGTTCACTTCCTCTTTGAGAACACGCAACAAGTTGCGCAACTGACGATTCAAGAAATTGCGAATCAATCTTTCGTTCATCCTTCAACTTTGATTCGCGTGGCAAAAAAACTGGAATTCAATGGCTGGCTTGAATTACGTGATACTTTTTTAGCTGAAGCTGAATATTTAGAAAGAAACTTTCAAGAAGTTGATGCCAATCTGCCTTTTACAGGTGAGGAAGGAATCATGACAATCGCAAACAAATTAGCTTCTTTGGAACAAACAACGATTCAAGATACGCTTTCATTGATTCATCATGATGACTTACAACAAGCAAAACAGTTACTACTCAAAGCAAAAAAAATCGTCATTTTTGCCAGCAATGCCAATACATTAATCTCCCAAGACTTCATTTTAAAAATGAAACGTATCAAAATGGATGTTCATATTGTTACCACATTTGGTGAATCATCTTATGAAGCGTATAACTGTGATGAAGACACATGTGCTTTACTGATTTCTTATACTGGTGAGAATCAGATGATTTTAAAAACCGCGCACATTTTACGCGAAAAAAATGTGCCAATTTTAGCTTTGACCAGCATCGGCGAGTGCAGTCTTTCCACTTTAAGTACCGTTGTCCTACGTTTGACAACTCGGGAACGACTCTATTCAAAAATCGGGAATTTTACAATCAATACGTCAATCTGCTATTTGCTAGATGTACTTTATGGCTGTGTCTTTGCTGAAAATTATCAACAAAACTTGAACCATCTGATCGCTGTTGGACAAAAAGTTGATAAACGTCCAATCAGCTCTGCGATCATGCAAGAGAACCACGGGGAAAACTTTCAAGTGAAGGATTCCTTTTTACCCAATTGATCCTTTACGCAAAAAATGTTTCTTTTTTGCAATAAAAAAAGCAAGTAATGAATGGACCTGTTTAGGCCTTCTTCATTGCTTGCTTTATTTTTACTATTGGTTAACTGCTTTGTAGTTGATACATATCTGCATATAAACCGCCAATTTGTAACAGTTCTTCATGATTTCCCCGTTCAACAATTTTTCCCTTATCTAAAACTAAAATAAGTTCTGCATCACGAATGGTCGACAGTCGGTGAGCAATAGCGATTGTTGTTCGTCCTTGCCTCATTTTAGCCAAACCTTCTTGAATCAAACCCTCTGTTTCCGTGTCAATGTTTGCTGTCGCCTCATCCAACACAAGAATTTTAGGATCTGTCACAATCGTCCGTGCAAAAGTAATCAACTGGCGTTGCCCGCTGGAGTAACTCGCGCCTCGTTCAATCACTTTCGAATGATACCCTTGCGGCAAGTCATCAATAAATCGATTCGCTTGGACAAACTCAGCCGCTTCGCGAATTTGTTCATCTGTGATCTTGTCGTTAAACATTCGGATATTCCCAGCAATGTCGCCGTAGAATAAAAATGCGTCTTGGAGAACCAACCCCATTTTTTCTCGAAGTTCATTGATTGGATAAGATCGGATGTCACGATCATCAATCAAAATTTCACCTTCATAAAATTCATAAAAGCGCATCAAAACATTGATGATTGAGCTTTTCCCACTACCGGTATGTCCAACTAAAGCCACTGTTTCACCAGGATTTGCAACAAACGAAATATTATTTAAAACATTGTTTTTTCCATCATAAGAGAAACTAACATTTCTAAATTCGATTTTGCCATTGATAATTTCACCGCTGGCATGTTCCTCTTGTTGTGGCGCATATTCTGTCGTATCCATAATTTTTAAGATTCGACTTCCAGCAACGATTCCATCGGTAAAGACACTTAAAAAGTCCATCATTTGTGACATTGGATTAAAGAAACCTTGAACATATGTCGTAAACGCATAAATCAATCCCACTTCCACTGGAGAGTGTAGGGCATCGATCCCAAATAAAGTTAAGACAAGCGCAATCGCTAACGCATATAAAAAATTGATGATTGGACTCAACAAAATTGAATTCGTTTTGATCATCGCATAGCGAGTCGCCAAATAATCATCATTTACTTCTTCAAACTCATTGGCCAAACGAGCTTCTTGCCGAAATTGCTGAATGATTTTCATTCCAGAAATTGATTCATTTAACTTGGTATTCAACTGACTCAGTTTTTCACGCATGTTCCGATAAATCCGAGAACTGAATTTTTGATAATACCAAATAACTACACCTAAAATTGGTAAAAAGATTAATGTCCAAAGTGTAATTTTCACATTGATCTGAATCATTGCAACTAATGAAGAAATCACTGCAAAGATTCCCGTCAGAACCATCAAGAATACATACCAGAATTCAAATAATGTTTCTGTATCATTCGTGACACGCGACACGATTGAACCTGCTGGTGTCTGGTCAAAATAGCGCATACCTAATGTATGAAGCTTTTCAAATAGTTTTACCCGAATATGCTGGAAGGTCTTTAATGAAGCCATTGAATATAAATACCACTGGAAAAACCAGATAATACTTTTGACAATAACTCCGAATAAATACAACCCCGCAAAAAACAAGATGACTTGGGTTGTCGCTGATTGATTTGCTAAATGGTTATCCATAAACGACTGGATGATCCTTGGCAAAATGACATTAATAACAGATAAACCTAACGCAAATAAGATAGCCACAATGAATGTTTGCTTAAATGGTTTGGCAAAAACCAGCAATCGCTTGATAATCTGTTTCTGTTCTTTTAAAGGAATGGATTTGGTCCATTCCGATTGATAATTTTCGTCCATTACGCCTCACCTCCCTCAATTTTTGCTTCTAGTTGTTGCTTGTCCCACATTTGTTGATACCAGCCACCTAACGTTAATAGCTCCTCGTGTGTTCCACGTTCTACAATCTTTCCTTGATCGATAACTAAGATTTCTTTGGCATGCATCACACTGCTTAAGCGATGGGCAGCAATGATTGTCGTTTTTTCTTTACGATTCGACTTTAAATTTTGAAGAATCGCTTCTTCTGTTTTAGCATCGACAGCCGATAACGCATCATCTAAAATCAACAACTCTGGATTTTGAATTAATGCTCGTGCAATGGAAATTCGTTGCTTCTGTCCTCCTGACAAGGACACGCCACGTTCACCAACCAATGTGTCATACCCTTTTGGTAACTCTTTGATTTCATTATTAATAAATGCCATAGTTGCAGCTTTTTCTACTGCATCTTCTGGCAATGCTGGATTAGAAAAACGAATATTTTCACGAATCGTCATGGAGAATAAGAAATGATCCTGTGGAACATAGCCAATTGATTGCAATAAAGCATCCAAAGAGTACTCTTTGATATCCTTTCCACCAATCATCAATTTTCCTTGATATTGGTCGTACTCACGCATCAAAAGTTTAAGAATCGTTGTTTTCCCAGCACCTGTTTTTCCTACAATCCCCAAAGTGTCCCCTTCATGAACTGTAAAATCAATTTTTTCTAATGCAGGTCCTTGTTCTTCAGGATAACTGAATGAATCAATTGCAACAGTCAACTCACCTTTGGCTGGTGTTTGAATGGCGCCTATTTGCTCAACAATATGCGTTTTCTCATGTAGTAGCTCGTTTACACGATCGTAAGAAGCATTTCCTCTTTCCAACACATTGAATAAACGTCCAATCGCAAACATTGGCCACACCAGCATCCCAATATAACTAATGAAAGAAACCAACTGGCCAATTGTAATCGTTCCTTCTAAAACATATTTTCCTCCAAGAATAATCGTCAAAACATAAGAAATACCAATAATCAGTGTAATAAATGGATCAAACAAGGCATCTAAAAAATTCACTCGTTTATTTTTTTCAATTGCCTCTGCAATCTTTGTTTCAAAATCCACCAAATCTTCTTGTTCTTGACCAAACGTTTTGATTACTTTGATCCCCGTGATACTTTCTTGTGTTTTATCATTAATCGATGAAAAGGCTTCTTGTGCTTCACGAAATCCATCATGAAGCTTGGTACCCAATACACGCGACGTTACAGCCAACAACGGTAACGGAATCAGTGCAATCAGCGTCAGTCGCCAATCAACAAATAAAATCATCGCAATGATTGTCGCACCTCCAGTGATTACTGAATCTGCAAAAGTCAAAATTCCTGCACCAGCCACATTTTGGATTGCATTTAAATCATTTGTTGCGTGTGCCATCAGGTCACCCGTTCGATATTTTTGATAAAAGAGGGTATCCATTTTAGTAAAGTGCTTGAATAAACGTTGACGCAACTCTTTCTCAAGTCGTGCGGCACTTCCCCAAATGTTCATACGCCAAATGTAACGAAAAAGATATTGAAGAACGGCTGCCACTAATAAGATGGCAATCCAAAAGGCAATCGTCGACAATGAAATTTTTTTATCTGCGATTTCATCAATGATTAGTCCGATGACTTTTGGTGGAACTAGTTGGACAAGTGCAACAATCATCAACGAGAATACGCCTACGAAATAATGCTTTTTTTCTTGTTTAAAAAACCAACCAAGTTTTCTAAAAATCGACATTTTATGCCTCCTTTGTTTTTTCTCAAGAGCATCCAGTTTTAATTATCTGAATTTTCTAACAACTGCAATCAAAAAAAGCAGGCTGAAAAAAATCAGCCCGCTTAACGTGTGTCATTTTGGAAGGAGAACCTATTTTTTGCCTTGGTTCTTCATTTGCTGCATCATCTGACGAATTTTCTTTTCAGATGGTTTTTGCCCCATTGACATCATCATTGATCGTAACATGTCCTCATTAACGGGAGGATTTTTTTCTAAATAGTCTTGCATATATTTGCGCGCAAAAAAGAATCCACCTATTGCGCCGATTAGTAACGCGATTACAGCGATAAGTACGACAATACCTGTTGATACCATGTAAATCTCTCCTTTCCTTTTCCGAATTGCTCTCAATAAAACATTTTACTAAAGATTTTATAAAAAGAAAAGCTGTTTTCTGAATAATACGTAAAAAATTGGATAAAAATTCCTTGTACACCCATTTTCTTTCGGATTTTTCCCATCCTCCCCTAAGAAGGTGCGCCTTATTATTAATTTTAGGCTAACCGAATTTTTTTCTTGAATTTTATTTAATTAGGTGTAAAATGTAGTCGTAAAATCAAAACAGAAAGGTGGTTTGATTGTGGAAAATTCAAACCAACATAAACACCGTTTAATTGAACATACAAACGGCTTATCCTTGGCCGAAGTCAATGGTACAGTTGAAGTGCCGAAGGGAAAAGGCTTTTTCAAAACTTTACTTGCTTATTCAGGTCCTGGCGCTTTAGTAGCTGTTGGCTATATGGATCCAGGTAACTGGTCAACTTCTATTACAGGTGGACAAAATTTTCAATATTTACTCATGTCAGTCATTTTAATGTCAAGTTTGATTGCCATGCTTCTTCAATACATGGCAGCCAAATTAGGTATTGTTAGCCAAATGGACTTAGCACAAGCCATTCGAGCTCGTACCAGTAAAACATTAGGTATTATCCTCTGGGTACTGACAGAATTAGCTATCATGGCAACTGATATTGCTGAAGTCATTGGTGCAGCAATTGCTCTGTATCTTCTCTTTGGGATTCCATTAGTCGTTGCTGTTTTCATTACTGTTTTTGATGTCTTCTTACTTTTATTGTTAACGAAAGTTGGTTTTCGAAAAATTGAGGCAATTGTTGTTTGCTTGATTTTCGTGATTTTATTCGTTTTCGTTTATCAAGTTGCTTTGTCTGATCCCGATTGGAAAGCTTTATTTGCAGGCTTCATTCCAAACAGTCACACTTTTGCTGACAGTCCTGCAATTGGTGGACAGACACCATTGACTGGTGCTTTAGGTATCATTGGAGCAACAGTGATGCCACACAATTTATATCTCCATTCAGCTGTTTCACAAACAAGAAAAATCAACCATGATGACAACGCAGATGTAGCTCGTGCAGTGCGTTTTACTACTTGGGATTCTAACATTCAATTATCCATGGCCTTTCTTGTTAACGCTCTTCTATTGATTATGGGTGTTGCTGTTTTCAAAACTGGAACTGTAGAAGATCCCTCTTTCTTTGGCCTTTATGAAGCCTTATCAAATCCGGCCACGATGAGTAATGGGATTTTGGGTGAAGTTGCAAAATCAGGAATACTTTCTACTTTATTTGCGGTTGCCCTACTTGCTTCTGGTCAAAACTCAACGATTACGGGTACTTTGACTGGACAAGTTATTATGGAAGGTTTTATCCATATGCGTATTCCAGTTTGGTTGCGTCGTTTAGTAACTCGTTTACTTTCAGTTATTCCTGTTCTGATCTGTGTCATGTTAACTAGCGGAAAAAGTGCCATTGCTGAACATGAAGCATTAAATAATCTGATGAATGAATCACAAGTCTTCTTGGCTTTTGCTTTACCATTCTCAATGATTCCTTTATTGATGATGACTAATAGTCAAGTAGAAATGGGAAAACAATTCAAAAATTCATTCGTAATCAAAATTTTAGGTTGGTTTTCTGTCATTAGTCTGACTTATCTCAATTTACGAGGATTACCCGGACAAATCGAAAGTTTCTTTGGTAGCCAAGCAACGATTTCAGAAATCTCGTTGGCTGACAATATTGCCTATGCAATTATTGTGGCAGTCCTGTTATTGCTAGCTTGGACCATCATTGAATTGTATCAAGGAAACAAGAAACATGAACAATATCTAAAAGAAGTTATGCAAGAAGAAGGATAATAAGGCTGTGGTATAAAGCGTTCAGCTTCAAGCAATAAGGAAACTTTTCTAAAAATAGTTTCGCATATTTTTATGAAAGGTGGGCTTATTGCCGAAGAAGCTGCTTTAGGAACACCGTAAATGAGGTTGTGGCGCCAAGCGTTCAGCTCCGACAAGATAGCGAGCAGTCACTCAAATAGTTCTTCACATTTTGAAGTGAGTGCAAGCTATTTCGAGGAGTTGCTTGGGGAACACCGTAAATGAGGTTGTAGCACAAAGCGTTACTGTACAAAACATTTAGGTACGACCAAATTTCAACATCTTGAAATTTGTCACAATGCTTCATTTAAATCACAAAAAAGAATCCGCAAAAATCGTTTGATTTTGCGGATTCTTTTTGTTTCATACTATCTATTTTATAATTTTACAATTGAGTTTATACTTCTTCAAGTAGTTCTGGAAAGAGAGTTGGTTCAAATCTTTGTTCTTTGAACATTGTGATTTCTTTACCATACGGTGCATAAGCTTTCTTTTTATCTTTTCCAACGTAAGGTGTTTCTAAAATTTTTGATACATGTTCAAAGCGAGAATCGTGAACAATTGTGTTCAACGCATCAAAGCCAATCGTTCCAAAACCAATATTTGCATGACGATCTTTATGTGAGCCCTGTGGATTTTTAGAATCATTGATGTGCAACACTTTTAAGCGATCCAGCCCGATTACTCGATCAAATTCAGTCATTACACCATCAAAATCATTTTTCACATCGTATCCTGCATCATTTGTGTGACAAGTATCGAAAGTGACAGATAATTTTTCATTCAAAGTAACCCCATCCATAATTTTTGCAAGCTCTTCAAATGTGCGACCAATCTCTGTTCCTTTACCTGCCATCGTTTCTAAAGCAATCTGAGCAGTTTGGTCTTTCGTCAATACTTCATTCAATCCTTCGACAATGCGCGCAATTCCGGCTTCAGGGCCAGCACCAACATGTGCGCCTGGATGTAAAGTGATTTGAGTCGCACCTAATGCTTCAGCACGTTCGATTTCTTCTCTTAAAAATTGGATTGCAAAAGGAAACATTTCCGGCTTTATCGTATTTCCTAAATTAATGATATACGGTGCATGAACCACAATATTTGAAAGACCGTTTTCAGCCATAAACTCTTTTCCTGCAGGAATATTCATTTCGTCGATTGCTTTTCTTCTCGTATTCTGTGGTGCACCTGTATAGATCATAAAAGTTGAAGCGCCATAACTTGCTGCTTCTTCAGCTGCGCCTAAAAGCATTTTTTTCCCACTCATACTAACATGTGAGCCTAGTAACATGTATTTTTCCTCCTAATTTCAGTCGTTTGCTCCAGATGATCGATCCCTTTTGAGCCCTTTTTTCATCTTAACCGAAACTGTACATAAAGAAAAGTTTAAGGATTGTTTGTTGGAGAAATTCTTCAAAATGATTGCTTATTTTCAATTAAAACTGGTAATTTTAACCTAAAAAATGCGTAGTCTGTTTTTTTGCCCGTTTTTTTGCTATAATTAGCGAAATAATTCAATAGTTGAGGTGACTCTTTTGCCACAAAAAGATATTAAAAAAAGGAAGAAACACGCCAACACTGAAAGATGGTTCATTCCTAAAATTATTTTTAGAGTTTTTCAGTCGTTAGCAGTCGTGATTGTCGTACTTTTATTACTAGCTGGTGCACTTGGTCTCGGGATTGGAGCTGGTTATTTTGCTTACCTTGTTGAAGACACCCAGACACCAACAAAAGAAGAATTGCAAGCTGACTTAGGCAATATCACAGAAACATCCAAACTTGTCTATTCAGATAACAGTGAGATTTCAACCATTCAAACAGATTTGATGCGAACAACCGTCGCTTCAGACAAGATTTCTCCCTTATTAAAAACAGCGATTATTAGTACAGAAGATGAGTATTTTGATGAACATGACGGCTTTGTACCTAAAGCAGTCTTACGTGCCTTAGTTTCTGAAGCTACTGGAATTGGTTCTTCTGGTGGATCAACGTTGACACAACAATTAGTTAAGCAACAAATTTTAACTGACGAAACAACATTTAAAAGAAAAGCCAATGAAATTTTACTTTCGGCACAAGTCGAGAAATATTTTTCTAAAGACGAGATTATTTCAACTTATTTGAATGTCTCTCCTTTTGGCCGAAATAACAAAGGACAAAACATCGCCGGTGTACAAGAAGCATCGAAAGGGATTTTTGGGGTAGATGCAAAAGATGTTTCTTTACCACAGGCTGCCTTTATTGCTGGACTGCCACAAAGCCCAATTACTTATAGCCCTTACACTAATACTGGTGCTTTGAAAGAAGACGTTTCAGACGGACTTGACCGAAAAGATTTTGTTTTGTTTAGTATGTATCGTGAAAAGAAAATTACGAAAGATGAATACGAAGCGGCGAAAGCTTACGATTTGACCAAAGATTTCTTACCGCAGCAAATTGCTGAACAAAATGATCGGGGTTTTCTCTACTACACTGTTATGAACAACGCAACTGAAATCGTAACGAAGCAACTAGCCGAAAAAGACAATGCGGATCTTGCCGACAGCAAAACGTATGATGCTTACTATCAAAAAGCGCAACAAACGATTCAAAACAAAGGATATACAGTTCATTCAACCATTGATAAAGATATTTATGCAGCTATGCAAGATGCCGTTGCAAATTACGGTTATTTATTAGATGACGTTTCTGGTACTCGTGTCGAAACTGGGAATGTATTGATGGACAATCGAACGGGTCGGATTTATGGCTTCGTTGGCAGTCGTGATTACGCGCAAAGTCAAAATAATCATGCCTTTGATATGATGCGCCAAGCCGGTTCGTCAATCAAGCCAGTATTGGTTTATGGACCCGCGATTGATATGGGCTTAGTTGGTTCCGAATCACGAATTTCCAACTACACCACAACTTGGAAAGAAGGCGCAAACTCTGGTGAAGAGATCGTGAATGCGACAAATCAACATCTCAACACTTTCCAAACGATTCGGGAATCTTTAGATTGGTCAAATAACATACCTGCCTATCATTTATATCAAGATGTACTTGATTCAGGTGGCTCAAAGCAAGCTGCTTATGATAACTATTTAGCCAAAATGAATTATCCAAAAAATGATAATTGGGGTGTTGAATCTGCACCACTAGGAACTGTAGAAGTGACTACCCTTCAGCAAACAAATGGGTTTCAAACATTAGCTAATAATGGAGTTTACCAAGAAGGTTACCTAATCGACTCGATTACAGATAACGAAGGTAACGTTATTTACCAACATGAAGAAAAACCTGTTCGCGTCTATTCAGAAGCAGCCGCTTCAATTATGAATAACTTAATGCGTAGTGTATTAGATCAAAAAATCACTACACCATTTAAAGAAGTGATTACGAATTTAGATGGTACATTAGGAAATGCTGATTGGGTTGGGAAAACTGGTTCGACCAATGAATATCGTGATTCTTGGTTAATTGTTTCAACGCCATCAATTACAATTAGTAGTTGGTCGGGACACGATGATAACACGCCAATGGATAATCAGGCTGGAAAACGTTCCGCAAACTATTTATCCTATTTAATTAACCGTGTCTATCAGACCAATCCAACTGTTTTTGCAACACAAGAAAAATTCGAACTTTCCTCTGATGTGAAAAAAGAAAAAGTGGCTTCCTTTACTGGTCAACTTCCTGGAAAAGTCACAGTCAATAAGCGTTCGATTCAAACACCAAGTAATACGGTTGAATCTCTTTGGGCAAAAAATGAACCAGAAAAGAGTACCTTTAAATTCGGTATTGGTGGAACAGATGACAATTATACTGATTATTGGAAGACAGCTTCTACTTATGCACGTACAACTTCCAAGACAAAAAATGCACGAAACAACAATGACTAAAAGAAAAGCCACGGCATATGCTGTGGCTTTTCTTTTGGTTCTATTTTCTTTTGGTCCTTATTTTTAATTCCTAACTACTGTGCTCTCAAAAGTGGGTGTTTTTTATGTTTGTTTACTATTTTTTGAGTGCTTGTTCGCTATCTTTTGAGTGCAGTGTTTTGTGCTACAAGCTTTATCCACGGTGTTCCCAAAGCAACTTCTTCGGCAATAAGTTCTCTTTTCTTAAAAATATGGGGAACTGTTTTTAGAAAAGCCTTCTTATTACTTGAAGCTAAACGCTTAGCGCCACAACCTTATCCACGGTGTTCCCAAAGCAACTTCTTCGGCAATAAGTTCTCTTTTCTTAAAAATATGGGGAACTATTTTTAGAAAAGCCTTCTTATTGCTTGAAGCTAAACGCTTGGCGCCACAACCTTATCCACGGTGTTCCCAAAACAACTCCTCCATATAGCTTGCATTCACTTCAAAATATGTAAAACTATTTTGAGTACTTGCTCGCTACCTTGTCGGCGTTAAGCGTTTTGCGCCACAACCTTTTATCAAAAAAGCCACGAACAATCAAAATGATTGCTCATGGCTACTTTTTCAATCAAAAATTATTTTGTTGAACCTTTTTCTTCAATTCCATAAGGTAAAACAATTGTTTTTTCTTCAACTTCTTCTTTGTTCATCATTTTTGTCAACAAACGCATTGAAACCGCACCAATATCATATAAAGGTTGTGTAATACTTGTCAAACGAGGACGAGCTACTTCAGTTAATAATGAGTTGTTGCTTGTGATGATCTCAAATTCTTCAGGAACTTTGATTCCTTTATCCAGCATGCCATCCAAGATACCAATTGCTAGTTCATCATCTGAAACATATACAGCAGTTGCTCCACTGTTATGGATACGATCAACTAATGACAAGCCATCTTTGAAGTTATAACTTGCTTCAAAAATCAGACCTTCACTATAAGGTAAGTTATTTTCTTTCAATGCATCTTTATAACCTTTCAAACGGTTTTGACCATTGATTGGGTCAATTAGTGCACCACTAACAAACGCGATTTTTTCGTTGCCGTTTTTTGCTAATTGATTCACTGCATCTTTTGTTGCAGAAGTATAATCAATGTTTACGCTACCTACTTGTTCATCTGGGTCAATTGAGCCCGCTAAAACAACTGGTGTTTTTGAGCGAGAAAATTCGCCACGGATTTCATCAGTAATATGATGTCCCATAAAAATTACACCATCAACTTGTTTTGCTAACAAGTTGTTTAGTACGTTTACTTCTTTTTGGTCATTACCATCTGAGTTAGCCAAAATAATATTGTATTTGTACATTGTCGCAACATCATCGATTCCTCGAGCCAATGAAGCGAAAAACATATTGCTGACATCAGGAATGATTACACCAACAGTAGTAGTTTTCTTGCTTGCTAATCCACGCGCAACAGCATTTGGTCGATAATCAAGACGATCGATTACTTCCAAAACTTTCTTTCGTGTCGCAGGTTTAACATTTGGGTTTCCGTTCACAACGCGTGAAACAGTTGCCATTGACACATTTGCTTCTCTAGCTACATCGTAGATAGTAATTGTTTGTTTTTCCATTTGTGTTCTCCCGTTCTTATTTATCTGATTTTTTCTGAAAATACGACTTACATTTCTAAATTAGAATATCAAATTATTTTATGGATTGCAACCGTTTTAACAGTGTTTTCATGAAAATTATGTTTTTCTTTCAATTTATCGGAATGGTCTTTCGAAAAATTTAATGTTACAATGATAAATAGTTTGAATTATCAGAAAGAAGGAAGCTAAATGAACAATGTAAAAATCAATGAATTGCGTCAATGGATGGCAAATAATCAGGTTGAGCTTGCTTATATCAGCGACCCTGGACACATCGCATATTTCTCAGGTTACGAAAGTGATCCACATGAACGTGTGCTTGCGTTATTTATTCCATTAGAACAAGACCCATTTTTATTCACACCAGCTTTAGAAGTTGATGATGCCAAAAATAGTGGTTGGACTTTTGATGTTCGCGGTTACCTTGATAGTGAAAACCCTTGGGAAATCATTGGCAAAGAAATTCGTACGCGTTATGGTCAACCCGGCAATGTTGGAATTGAAAAAAATGCTTTGACTGTTGAACGTTTTGATTATATGTCGGATATTTTATCTGGAACAGATTTCTTTACTGACTTGACTCCGGTTATTCAACGTTTACAATTGATCAAAACAGTGGAAGAAAAAGATAAATTAATTGCAGCTGGAAAATGGGCAGATGTTGCTTTTGAAATTGGATTTAAAGCAGTAAAGGAAGGCATTACAGAACAAGCAATCATTGCCGAAATTGAGTACCAATTGAAAAAACAAGGTGTTTCACAAATGTCTTTTGATACATTAGTTTTAGCTGGAAAAAATGCGGCTAGTCCTCATGGTGCACCAGGGAATACACAAGTTAAACCAAATGAACTTGTTCTATTTGATTTAGGTGTTGTTTGGGACGGTTACTGTAGTGATGCAACTCGAACAATTGCTTACAAAAAACCAACTGAATTCCAAGAAAAAATCTACAATATTACATTAGAAGCTCAACTAGCAGCTCATGATGCTGTTCGTCCTGGAATTACGGCTGGCGAATTAGATCAGATTGCTCGTGGTGTAATTGATAGCTATGGCTATGGTGAATACTTCAATCATCGTTTAGGACATGGGATTGGTACAACTGTTCATGAGTACCCATCTTTAGTCGAAGGAAATGATTTGGTTATTGAGGAAGGTATGTGTTTCTCTCTTGAACCAGGTATTTACATTCCTGAACAAGTGGGTGTGCGTATTGAAGATTGTGTTTATGTGACAAAAGATGGTTGTGTGCCATTTACAACAACACCAAAAGAATTGTTGATTTTGGAATAAGGTTGTGGCACCAAGCGATTGGCTTCAAGCAATAAGAAGGCTTTTCTAAAAATAGTTCCCCATATTTTTAAGAAAAGAGAACTTATTGTCGAAGAAGCTGCTTGGGGAACACCGTATATGAGGTTGTAAAAGAAGTGCCCAACTTCAATAAATAAGAATAAATTTTCGGAAATTGCTTTTCAAATTTTTGTGAAATTTAGGCTTATTTTGAAGGAGTTACTTCTTGAACACCGTGGATAAGGTTGTGACACCAAGCGATTAGCTCCGAAAAGATAGCGAGCAGGCACTCAAAATAGCATTTCATATTTTGAAGTGAGTGTGAGCTATGTCGAGTAGAAACATAAAATAGCTTTCCATATTTTGAAGTGAATCTAAGCTATGTCGAGGAATTGCTTTGGGAACACCACGATATCTAGCAAGAAAGACGGGTCGGAATAATTTCCGATCCGTCTTTTTATCAGTGTAGCTTACTTTTCTTCTACAACTTTTTTAGCAGCATCTTTCACATCTTCTTTTGCCATGTCTGCTAAATCTTTTGTATCTTCAACGACAGGTTTTGCTTCTGCAACACCATCTTTCACTGTTTCCTTTGCTTGCACTGCAGAATCCTTCACATCTTCTGCAATATCTGCTGTTGTGTCTTTTGCAAGACTACCTAAATCTGCAGTTTGTTCTTTTAATTCATCTGCTGATTTTTTAAAACGATCAGATAAATCTGCTGATTGTTCTTTCAGATTCAATAAAATATCATCTGATTCATTGCTTGCTTGCTCCGCAGTTTGGTCAACTTTGTTTTTGATGTTGCCGGCTAACTCACCAGCTTGTTGTGAAAGATCAGCAGCCTTTTCTTTTGCAATATCCGTTAGCTCTGCAGATTTTTCTTTTGCAAGGTCAGTATAATCTGAAGCTGCGTCTAATAGATCATCTGCTTGTGCTGCTAAGTCATCGCGTAACTCTTTTCCTGATTTTGGTGCTAACAATAATGCTGCAACTGCCGCTGCTGTTCCACCAATCACTGCACCTAATAGAAATCCACCTTTTTTAGCCATATTTATTTTCCTCCTGTCTGTTCATTCTGTTTTTTATTTTTAAAAAATTTCATTGCTGTTCCACCGACTTTACCAGCAACTGTCGCTTGCGCAGTTGTTTTTCCTAAGCCGCCAACTTTTGTTACCAAATTTTTACTTGAAGAATTCAATTCTGAAACACTTTCACTTAAATCAGCTACAGCTGTAAACAATGGATCAATCGTTGCAACTTTTCCATTGACATCTTCAAGCAAATCATTACTCTTCACAAGTAGTCCCTCTACTTGTCTTGAAAGGATATCTACATCCTTTGTTACAACTGCAATCGTTGTATTCGCTTCTGCAACAGTCTTATCAACTTTTTCTAATGTTTTTGATACTTGCATCAAGATACGTACTAAAAACACGACTAACACTGCAAAAGCTATTGCTGCAATCAATCCTGCGATTTCTCCGCCTGTCATAATCAATCTCCTTCCCTTGCCTCTCCTCTTAAGAATAGCATTTACGTTTTTTTTAGACAAATAAAATACTACCAATTCTTACTTTTATCAAAAAAGAAAGCCTCAACTACCAGTAAACTATGAGTAGTTGAAGCTTTTTCTTACTTACGCAAAAGTAACTTATTTTTCTTTTGATTCAACTTTTTTTGTTTCTTTTGCTGGAGTTGCTAATGTTTTGCTCAACTCAATAATATATTCTTTTAATGGTGCACCGACTTCTGGATGTTTTAATCCATATTCAATACTTGTTTTCATAAACCCAAATTTGTCTCCTACATCAAAACGTTGACCAGTAAACTGACGAGCGAAGACACGTTGCGTTTTATTCAGCGTGTCAATTGCATCCGTTAATTGGATTTCATTTCCCGCACCAGGTTCTTGGTTTTCTAACACTTCAAAAATTTCTGGAGTCAATAAGTAACGACCAATGATTGCTAAATCACTTGGTGCTTTGCTTGGATCTGGTTTTTCTACAAAATTTTTCACATTGTAAAGACCTTTTTCTAGCTCGCCACCAGGATTGATAATACCGTATTTTGATGTTTCTTCATGTGGGACTTCCATTACAGCAATGGTTGAAGCATGGGTTTCTTCGTAGTCATTGATTAGTTGTTGTGTTAATGGAATGTCGTCCTCCATGATGTCGTCACCAAGCATTACAACAAATGGTTCGTTCCCAATAAAAGCTTTTGCTTGCAAAACAGCATGTCCTAACCCTTTAGGATGAGATTGTCGGATAAAATGTAGATTGACATCTGTTGTTTCTTCAACCAATTTCAATAAATCATTTTTCCCTTTTTCACGAAGATTTGTTTCTAGTTCAATATTGGCATCAAAATGATCTTCGATTGGACGTTTAGCTTTTCCAGTAACAATCAAAATATCTTCAATTCCAGATTTCAATGCCTCTTCGACGATAAATTGAATCGTTGGTTTATCCACGATTGGTAACATTTCTTTTGCCATTGCTTTCGTAGCCGGTAAAAATCTTGTTCCTAATCCTGCTGCTGGAATAACTGCTTTTTTTACTTTCATGATTGACGACTCCTTTAAAAAATAGTTAATGAAAATTCATTTTCAACTTTTCCATCACGTAACATAATTTCTTTTGCTGCTTTTTTGATGTCTTTTCCCTCATAAAGGACTTCATAAATCGTTTGTGTTATTGGCATTTCCACGCCCATACTATTGGCCAATTCCATAGCTGCTTGCGTCGTATTAACACCTTCGACTACCATTCCCATGTTTTCTAATACTTCGGGTAATTTTTGACCTTGCCCTAATAAATTGCCGGCACGCCAGTTACGAGAATGAACACTAGTCCCTGTGACAATCAAATCACCAACACCACTTAACCCAATGAAAGTTAAAGGGTTAGCACCCATTGCAACACCTAAGCGACTGATTTCAGCTAATCCTCTTGTCATGATTGCAGCTTTTGCATTATCACCAAAGCCAAGCCCATGAATTGCTCCTGTGCCGATTGCAATAATGTTTTTTAACGCTGCCCCCATCTCAACTCCAATGACGTCAGGGTTGGTGTAAATTCGGAAATAGTCATTCATAAATAATCGTTGGACATATTTTGCAGCTTCTGTATTCGTACTTGCTGCTGTAACTGTCGTAATATCATGGTTGGCTACTTCTTCAGCATGACTTGGACCAGATAAGACAACGACTGCTTTTCTTTGTTCCACTGGAATTTCTTCTAATAAGATTTCTGAAATACGCTTATGTGTCTTTTGTTCCAATCCTTTGCTGGCATGAATGATGACAGGTTTCGTATTCGGCGTCATTTTCATCACAACTTCTTGCGCTACAGAACGAATCGCTTTCGTTGGCACCACAAATAAAATAGCGTCTACGTCAGCTAAGGCTTCTGCCATTTCGGTAAACGCCCGAATAGCTGTTGCTAATTTCAGTTCTGGTAAATACCGTTGATTCGTATGCTTTGTGTTGATTTCAGCTACTTGTTCTGCTCGGTGTCCCCAGATTCTTACATCATGACCATTTTCTGCAAGCACTTGGGCTAGTGCCGTCCCCCATGAACCAGGACCTAACACTGCGATTTTTTGTTGCATTTAACCACTCCTTTGCACGGAACATTGTTTGCTTGATCATTAAATAATTGATTGATTATCACCAAAACTTCGATCATAATCTGTTAAATTTTTATCTTTTTTACGACGTAAAATGAATACGATGATGGTTCCAATAAATAGTACTGCTGAGAGTAACTGAGAAATGCGAATGATATTTAGGAAGTATAAGCTATCTGTTCGAAGCCCTTCGATAAAGAAACGTCCGAAACTGTACCAGATAAGATATAAAAGAAAAACTTCTCCTTTTTTAAGCAAATGTGGTCGTTTTCTCAACACCAATAATAAGATGACGCCAAGCAAACTCCATACTGATTCGTAGAGAAAAGTCGGCTGACGAAACGCGCCATCAATGTACATATTTTCAATAATAAACTGTGGTAAATGTAGACTTTCTAAAAAGCTACGAGTTGTTTCCGGCCCAAAAGCCTCATGATTCATAAAGTTCCCCCAGCGACCAATGGCTTGTGCAAGCAACACGCTAGGCGCTGCAATGTCAAGAAAAGTCCACGGTGAGATAAAGTGATACTTGGTAAAGAAATACATCGTAAGTCCACCAGCAATCAATCCACCATAAATAGCTAACCCACCCGAGCGAATATTAAAAATCTGGATTGGGTCTGCAATATATTGAGGTAAATCAAAAAGAATATAATATAAACGAGCACCGATGATTGAAAGTGGTAATCCCCATAGCATAAAATCCGTCACGTCATCTGCTTTCATACCGACTCTGACTGCTTCTCTAGTGCTTAGCCACATGGCAATAATGATCCCTGAAACAATGATCAATGCATACCAATAAATAGGGATTCCGGCAAGCTCAAACGCTACTCGATTGATTTGTGCGAGCATTTTGTCACTCCTTATTTATTAATTTCCTGAATTTTCTTCGATTAAACGACTTAATCGTTCTTCAAATGTTTTTGTTGCGTCGAATCCCATTGTTTTCGCACGGAAGTTCATCGCAGCAACTTCAATGATGATAGCCACATTTCGTCCAGTCTTAACTGGAATTTTGATTTGTGGGATGCCGACTTCTGCAATTTCAACCGACGTATCCTCTGAGCCTAATCGATCATATTTCTTATCTTTCGCCCAAGCTTCTAAATAGACAGCCAGTTGGACTTGCATCGAACCACGTACCGCACTTGCACCAAATAAGTTCATGACATCGATGATGCCAATTCCACGAATCTCAATCAAATGCTCCAAGATTTTTGGCGGCTCACCAATCACGGTTAATTCATCTTGTTGATAAACATCCACTCGGTCATCTGCAATCAAACGGTGACCACGCTTGATCAATTCTAATGCTGTTTCACTCTTACCAATTCCGCTATCTCCTTGGATCAAGACACCTAGTCCATAGACATCAACTAAAACACCGTGGACACTTGTTCGTGGTGCTAATCGTCCGTCTAAATAGCTAGAAAGTTCTCCTAACAAACGTGATGTTGAAATTGGTGAGCGCAAGACAGCCATCCCATGTTCATTTGCAGCCTGAATCATTTCTTCTGGTGCAGATAAACCTCTGGAGATAATAAACGCGGGCATATCTTCGCTGCATAAACGTCGCATAATCATCAAACGTTCCTCTGGAATCATGCGCTCTGCAAAACTAATTTCTTTGCTTCCAAATAATTGAAGCCGATCATGTGAATAATAACTAAAATAACCAGTCAGTTCTAAGCCTGGACGTGAAATGTCACCTGTGACTATGACACGTTCTAAACTTTTTTCATCGCCGGTCACGATTTCTAAAGATAATTTTTCAACCAGTTGGCTAACTTTAACTACTTCTGCCATATTCATGCTACCTCATTTCTATTAGGGTGTTCGTTTTCATTTTATCATTGTCTACCCAAACTTACTACCAAATAAAAAAAACGGTTTATTTCTTTTTCAAATAAAAAAGATTGCAAGAAAAGTCTATTGAACTTTTCCTGCAATCTCTTTTTTCTCTTGCTGAATAAAGAAATGATGATTTTTTAGTTGGTGTCTTTTCGTAGTTACTGACGATTTAAATTATGCTCACTAACAACAACATTTACTAATGACATAACAATTGCTACTAGAAATGCTGCTCCAAATGATGCAAATCCAAAATTGGCTGCTCCAACAAAGAAGGAAGTCAATTTTAATATTGCTGCGTTCACTACAAAGCTAAACAATCCAAAAGTAACTAAGGTCAGCGGTAAAGATAAAATTGTTAAAATCGGTTTGACGAACATGTTTAACACCGATAAAACAAAACTTGCTAACACCGCTGTCCAAATGCTACTCACATGGATCATTTGGGGAAAAAGGACTGCTAGTGAAATGAATGTCAAAGTATTCACAACGATTCGTTGGAAATAAGACATTAGAAGTCACTCCAATCATCATCATCGATTTTTTCAGCTTCTTTGCGTTTATTCGTTTGTTCGCGATAATTATTTTTTTGGTAATATTCATTATTGTGACCATAGTTTGTACGAGAAGATTTACCAGACGGTATGATGACAGCTAGTAAAATGTACAAAATAATTGGACTGCCAAATGCAACAAGACTCAAAAAGACATACACCACACGAACAATTGTTGGATCAATACCAATAAACTCTGCAATTCCCGCAAGTGTACCGGTTAATACAATATTATCAGTTGATTTCGTTAATTTTTTTTTCATTCTATTTCACCTCTGTCCTATCTATTTTAATCGAAAATATTGGGAAACAAAAGTCTGTTCCACGTATTTTTTGGCGACTACACAGACTAGAATGAACAACCCAGAATAGCCCATTTTTTTGGGCTATCCTGTGTCCATCTCACATTTGTTTTTCTATTTAATAAGAGTTCCCTTACTCAGCATCTTTCAAAAAGATGTTTCCTGTTGTGGTTGATAATTGAACTTGGGCAATTCCTGTATCAGAAATACGGCGGAATTGTAACATTTGATTGGTTCTTTCTTTCTTTTCGCGGACAACATCATACTCACTCATGCGGCTATTGATACTGCCTAAGCTTGTTTTTGCATGTCCTTCGACACCTAATGTTTCCGGTAACGCTACTTTCACGTTTCCATTGACAGAGCTTGCTTCGACTTTTCTTAATGAGTTCTCTGTTAATGTCAAGCGAACATCCCCATTGACTAATGATACCGAAACATTTTCAGGCGTTGTTGCCATGGTGACTGTTCCGTTGACCGTTTCAATGATTGAGTCTAAAATTTGACCGCGATTCACGTCAATATTGCCATTGACTCCTTCAATTTCTAACATAGTTGCTGTCAAATCATTAATTAGGATATTTCCATTCGTTGATTTCGCATAAGTGTCTTTTGTTTCTAAACCTTTAATTGTGATATTTCCGTTAAGCAATTTGATTGCTACATGGTCGTATAAGCGTGTTGGTAAGTAGAAAACAAGGTCTGCTCGTACACGTTTATTCGGAATTTGGAAAGAAATGTGGTCTTCATTGACTTCGATTTGGCTTCTTTCTAAAAAGGCATCAAATGGTTCAGCTGTCATTTTTCCGTAGAGTTTGATTTTGGCTTCTACTTTGACATCTTCACTATCCCACGTTTTCAAAAGCACGTTTCCGTTTGCCGCTTTGATATCGATGATACTTGCTTCTGGTGCTTCATAGTAAAATTCATGTTCGAATTTCGTTGTTGCAATACCAGGAACACGTAAATTAACATCTTTCCATTCCATGTTGTCGTTCACAGAATCAGAAACCGTTTGGAACGTTTTCTTCAAGAACTTGCCTAATTGGCTACCCGCTTCAGACATTTTTTCGCCAACTTGGTTCAAGGTGTCTGTTGCTTGTTCTTTCCAATCATCTGGTAAGTCAAATTTTTCAGCAATTGAATCTTTCGTTTCTGACCATTGGTTTTTACGAATATCTTTTAATTCTGCTTCGAGCTTCAATTGTTGCTCAACTAGCTTATTGCCTTCTGCTTCTAACGTTTGGATTTCACTTTCCAACGCTTGACGTTGTTCAAGTTCTTCTGCGGTTAACTCATCTAGTTCTTCTTTTGTATTCAACTGCATCAATGCTTCCTGTTTGTCATTGCGTGCTTGTCGATTTTCTTGTAATTCAGCATTCACTTCATCTAAATGTGCAGATGCTTTGTTTGCTTCTGTTGCTAATTCATCAAGAATTTTTTCTAAGTTTTCTTGATCTTGTTTTTCTTTTTCCTTTGGATCCACTTCAGAATCAGTGAAGGTTTCCTCTGCATCATTTTCTAAATCATCCATCAATTGACTTACTTGATCTTTTTCTTTATGACTAGCAGTTACTTTGTCTGCTTCTTTTTTAATTGACTTTTCGTCTTTTTCAGTTGCCATACTTTCTAACAAATCTAAGCCTTCTTCAGTCGAAAGGATTCCTTTTTTTACTAAGTCTAAAATACGTTCTCTTTCTTTCATGGAAATTGCCTCCTTGAGCAAATATTGTTTGCAACTTTTCCTTACATCCATATTATGCCTTCATTTGAAGAAAATGTCATAGGACTTAAGATGTAACTTTTTCTCCACCTTCCGTCATTCCCTACTATTCTAATCATACTAAAAAAAGAGATTGGAAGAAAACAAAGTGCGTTTTCCCCCAATCTCTTAAAGGTAAGTTCATTTTTTATTGTTTGACACTAACTTTTTGGAACACTCGCTATCTTGTCAGAGCTAAACACTTTGCGTCACAAATTTTATCCACGGTGTTCCCAAAACAACTCCTCGAAATAATTCATAACTGTCAAAAAATATGAAAAGCTATTTTTGTTAGTTACTCATTATTTTTTCGGAGCTGACCGCTTTGCGCCACAACCTTTTTAAAAAATCTCATCATGGGTCGTATTCAATTCCGTAATCTTACCTGTTGCCAAGTAAACAATCCACTCACAAATATTTGTAACATAGTCACCAATACGCTCCAAGTAACTAGCAACATTCAAATAGTCTGTTCCGCTAATGACTGTTTCTGGATTTGCTTCCATGTTTTTGATTGTTGCATTGTAGATTCGATTGAAATACTCATTTACACGTTGATCCATGTTGGCAATTGTCCGAGCGTCTTTTTCGTCCGTTTTAACATAGGCAACCAACACATTATCAACCATTTTCTTCACATAGTCTGACATGTCCGAGATTTCTTTTTCGATTTCAGGAATTCTCGTTTGTCCTTTGACACGAATCGTTGATTTTGCAACAGATACCGCGTGATCCGCCATTCTTTCCAAATCAGAACTTGCTTTCATAACGGTAATAATCATGCGCAAGTCTGTCGTTACTGGTTGTTGCAGAGCAATCATTTCAAAGCTTTTCTTTTCTAAACGAATTTCCATATCATTGATATTTGTATCGTTTTCGATTACTTCTTGTGCCAGGGCTTTGTCATGCTTCACATAAGAGCGAACAGACTTATGCACCGCACTACTTACCATCATACCCATTTCATAAAATTGATTATGAAGATTTAATAATTCCTCTTCAAATTGCGTTCGTAGCATTTTATTTCCCCCTTATCCGAATCGTCCTGAGATGTAATCTTCTGTTTCTTGCTTTTCTGGATTCATAAAAATTTTCTTTGTATCATTGAATTCAATTAAATGACCATCTAAGAAGAAAGCTGTCTTATCTGAAATACGAGAAGCCTGTGACATGTTATGTGTGACCATAATCATCGTATAGTTCTCTTTCAATTCTAACAACATACTTTCAATTTTTCCAGTTGAAACAGGGTCAAGTGCACTTGTTGGTTCATCTAGTAAAATAATTTCTGGGTTGACTGCTAAGACACGTGCGATACATACTCGTTGTTGCTGTCCACCTGATAAAGACAAAGCGCTCTTATGCAGTTTATCCTTCACATCATCCCAAACTGAAGCGGCTTTTAGACTTTCTTCAACTACTTGATCTAACACTTTTTTGTCTTTTTCGCCTTTTAGTTTCAATCCATAAATAACGTTCTCATAGATTGAAAAAGGAAAAGGATTAGGCTGTTGGAATACCATGCCGATTTCTTTGCGTAGTTCAACGGTATCAGTTTTAGGACCGTAAATATCTTTTCCTTTATACAGCACACTTCCGGTGATCGTTACACCAGGAATCAAGTCATTCATTCGATTCAATGAACGCAGGTAAGTTGACTTTCCACAACCTGAAGGACCAATCATCGCCGTAATCTCACCTTGGTTGATACTTAAGTCAATTCCTTTTAAAGCTTCTTTTTTTCCATAATATAAATGAAGATCTTTTGATGAAATAATTTCTTTTGTCATAATGAAGCCTCCGTTTTAACCAAAATGACCGGACACATAATCTTCGGTTGCTTGAATTTTCGGTCTAGTAAATATCTTCTTCGTTTGATCATATTCGATTACTTTTCCTAAGTAAAAGAATGCCGTGTAGTCACTGATACGCGCAGCCTGTTGCATGTTGTGTGTCACGATGATGATGGTAAAATCTTCTTTTAAGTTCACCAACGTTTCCTCAACTGTCCCAGTAGAAATAGGGTCCAATGCACTTGCTGGCTCGTCCAGTAATAAAATATCTGGTTTCATTGCAATCGCACGAGCAATACATAAACGTTGTTGTTGCCCTCCTGACAAGGCTAAAGCACTTTTATCAAGGTTATCTTTGACCTGTTCCCACAGGGCAGCCTGTTTTAAACTAGTTTCAACGATTTCATCTAGCTTCTTTTTGTCTTTTTCACCATGTTGCTTCAAAGCAAACGTGATATTTTCATAAATGGATTTACTAAATGGGTTCGGACGTTGGAACACCATACCGATTCGTTTACGCATTTCATAAACGTCGACTTGGGGTGCGTTGACATCAACATCCTTATACATGATCTTCCCAGTGATTTTTGTGTTTGCAATACCATCATTCATTCGATTCAACGAACGTAAATAAGTTGACTTACCACAACCAGAAGGACCAATTAATGCAGTGATTTTATTTTTTTCAAATTCTAAGTCAACACCTTTGATTGCTTCGTTATCACCATACCAAACATGTAAATCTTCAGTGTGTAAAGCAATGTTCTTTTCAGGAGGCATCGTGATGATATTTGTATCATTCAAATTGTATTCTTTCATAGTTTCTTCTTCTCCTTAGGCTGAAGTCATTTTACGGTATAACCGTTTCCCAATCGCACGTGCCCCAAAGTTGAAGAGCAAGACTGCAATGATCAACACGGCAGATGCTCCGGCTGACACAGCAGCGCCATCTGGCATCGTTCCTTCAGTATTGATTTTCCAAATATGAACAGCCAATGTTTCCGCTTGGCGGAAGATACTAATCGGACTTGAAACACTTAGTGGATTCCAGTTACTAAAATCAAGAGCTGGCGCGCTTTGTCCTGCTGTGTAAATCAAAGCAGCCGCTTCCCCAAAAATTCTTCCAGAACTTAAGATTACACCAGTTAGAATTCCAGGTGTTGCTTCTGGAACTACGACTTTTAAAACTGTTTCCCAACGTGATAAGCCCAAAGCTAAACCAGCTTCTCGTTGTGTGTAATGAACAGCTTGTAATGATTCTTCCACTGTTCTTGTCAAAAGTGGCAAATTAAAGACAGTCAACGCTAACGCACCAGACAAAATGGAAAAACCATATTGAAACTGAATAACGAAGACCAAGAAACCAAACAAACCAACTACGACAGAAGGTAATGAACTCAAAATTTCAATAGAAGTACGAACCACATCTGTCATCCAGTTCTTGCTTGCATACTCGGATAGATAAATTCCCGCACCAAGTGATAAAGGGAAACTAATAATCATTGTAATCAATAATAAATAAATCGAGTTGAATAATTGAATACCTACACCGCCACCTTCTTGATAAGCTTTTGATGGCTCAGTCAAGAAAGACCAAGAGATATGAGGAATTCCACGCACTAAAATATATAGTAACAAAGCAGCCAAAATCAAGACAATGATTCCAGAAACGGTATATAAAATACCAGTTGCGATTTTATCGGAACGTTTTGCATTCATATTATTTTAAGGCTCCCTTCTTACCAATCATGCGGATAACAATATTAAAGAATAATGACATCAATAATAGGATCAATGCTAAGGACCACAACACATTATTTTCAATCGTGCCCATGATCGTATTACCGATTCCCATTGTTAAAATCGAAGTCAAAGTTGAAGCTGGTGTTGTTAAGCTAGTTGGCATCAACGCTGCATTCCCGATCACCATTTGGATCGCCAAAGCTTCCCCGAAGGCACGTGCCATTCCGAAAACAACTGCTGTCAAAATTCCAGGTACAGCTGCTCTAAGAACTACCTTATAAATCGTTTGCCATCTCGTTGCTCCCAAAGCTAATGATGCTTCTCGGTAATGTCGAGGAACAGACTTCAATGCATCTACAGTCATCGTTGTTACTGTTGGCAAAATCATAACAAACAAGACAAATGTTCCGGCTAAGATTCCGAACCCTGTACCGCCAAAGACGTTACGAACAAACGGCACGATCACAGATAAACCGATAAAACCATAAACGACTGATGGAATACCAACTAACAGCTCAATTACTGGCTGTAAAATTTTTGTTCCGTTTTTCGGCGAAATTTCCGTCATGAAAACTGCAGCACCAATAGCAAATGGTGTTGCGATGATGGCAGATAAAAATGTCACGATAAATGAACCTGTGATCATTGGCAATGCCCCAACCATCGGTTTTCCATCTGGACCAACTTGACTTGGATTCCAACTCGTCCCAAATAAAAAGTCGAACACATTCACTTTATCGACAAAGAAAGTCGCTAACCCTTTACTTGCAACAAAATAAAAAATAGCTAATACCACTAAAACAATTAAAGCGATACAAAGAAAACTAATAAATTTTCCACGTTGCTCCATTTTTGAACGCTTCGATTTTGTTAATAATACTTTTTTTACATCCTCCACAGATGACTCCCCCTTGCTCAGGTTTAACATACTTGTTCAGTGTACAAAACAAACATCAATTTGGTTTTAATAACATGTAAAAGTTTCGCTAAGTTTGTAAATTTTTTGTAAAGGTTATTCAGAAATGATATTTCCTTCCCAATCACGTTCCACTTTCATCTGTGAAACTGGAATATAGCCTAATTCGCCAACGATATTATTTTGAATTTCGTCTGAAAGAATATACGCTAAAAATTCATCCGTTAACTCCGTTGGTTTTCCTTTTGTATACATATGTTCATATGCCCAAATGGTCCATTCATTTGTTGTCACATTTTCATCTGTTGGTTCCACGCCATCGATTTTAAGCGTTGCTACTTCGTCTGTTACATAAGAAAAGGCAACATAACTGATTGCCCCCGGTGTGTCGGCAACAATTTGGCGAACCATGCCGCTTGAATCTTGTTCCTGTGCCTGGATTGCAGACTCACCATCCAATACCCATTTTTCAAACGTACTACGGGTTCCACTTCCAGAAGCTCGGTTTAAAATAACCACTGCTTGATCTTTTCCACCAAGTTCTTTCCAGTTTTTGATTTCACCAGTAAATAGTTTTTTTAACTCTTCCATGGAAATAGCTGAAACGCCCACTTTTTTATTCACAATCGGTGTTATTCCAACGACAGCAACCTTGTGATCTACTAAAGCTTTTGCATCAATCCCAGACTTTTCTTCCGCAAATAAGTCAGAGTTACCGATATCCACAGCACCAGATTGAACTTGAGATAATCCCGTTCCGCTACCGCCACCTTGGACATTAACAAATTTTCCAGGATTTTCTGTTTGATAGCTCTCTGCGACCGTTTCAACTAGCGGTTGTAATGCAGAAGAACCTACCGCTGTAATTGATTCCCCGCGATCAATCCATTTCGCACATCCAGATAAAAGAACGGCTAATCCCAATACTGGTAATAATAATTTTAATTTTTTCATTAAAAATCTCCTTTAGTCATAAAGTAATTTTATTCTAACATTTTCCTTGTTTATTGAAAATGAATCAAAATCATTAAATAACGAATTGATGAGTTATTCTTGATAAAATAAAAATAAAACTATCTCATTATTTTTGACTATGCTATACTATTTCTGAAATGCGTCTCTTGAATAAAGACTTGAGTGAACTTATTTCTTGCTTTCCCCAAAAAACAAGAAATACCCCAAAGTTCATGAAAGTAGATTGAGACGTTTTCTTCATTTCTGAGTTTATTCAGAAGTGACCCCGATAAAAAAGGACCTGGAACATAAATCAATGATTTATGCTTCAAGTCCTTTTTGCTTATTCTTCTTAAAGTAACGGTGAGACTAATCTCGCTAAGCCTTCTTTAAGTTTGATTACCGTTCCACGATTTTCATAGATTTCTCTGGTTAATTGTTTCGATACATTTGAGTCATCAAAAAATGCTTTACGTACTTGTGAAGCCATTCGTTCATCATAAACTAGCGTATTGACTTCAAAATCCAAACGGAAAGAGCGAACATCAATATTTGCCGATCCAACTGAAACGACACCACCATCAATAATCATCGTCTTCGCATGAATAAACCCGTTCTCGTAGGTTTCAACAATTGCCCCATACTCAATCAGTTCTGCTGCAAAAGAATAAGTTGCCCAGTAAACCAATGGATGGTCAGGTTTATTTGGAATTTGCAAATGAACTTTGACGCCTGCCAGCAAAGCTAGCTTGAGTGCTTCATGAATCGAACCATCGGGAATGTAATAAGGCGTCTGAATCAAAATTTCTCGTTTTGCTAAAGAAATCATTTTTAAATAGGTCATCTTGATCTGTTCGTGTTCCGAATCCGGCCCGCTGGTCACGATTTGAACAGCCATCTCCCCTGTTGAATCAATCATTGGGAAAAAATTGGGCGAATAGCTGACTTCATTTGTGTGTTGAGAATTCCAGTCCATCAAAAATCGATTTTGTAAACTGTAAACAGCTTCGCCATAAATTCTTAAATGATTATCACGCCAATAACCAAATTTTTTGACCAAACCTAAGTACTCATTTCCCACATTAAATCCACCTGTATACCCAATCTGTCCATCAATTACAACGATTTTTCGATGATTTCGATAATTGATTCGCGGATTGATGTATGGAACAAATAATGGAAAAAAGAATGCGACTTCTCCGCCGTTTTTCTTTAATTCATCAAAAAAACTTAGTGAAACCTGCGTCGATCCCCAAGCATCTAATAAAACCCGCACTTTTACGCCTCGTTGTGCTGCAACAATCAATGCATCTCGCAGTTCTACGCCTAAATCATCACTTCGATAAATATAATACTCAAGATGGATATGATTTTGTGCATGATTGATATCATCAATCAACGCATCAAATTTTTCACGACCATCTGTAAACAACGTAACTTCGTTTTGCGTCGTGTATAATGTTCCTTCTGAAACAGTCAACATATAAATCAGTTGCCTGACATCGGCTTGTCCTGTTGGTGGATGGGGATACAATCCACGTTTTAATGCACGTTTATCTTCTTCAATTTCCAAATTCATCCCAATTTTTCCTTGCATCTTCAAATCAAAAATTTTGTCTTTTGAAATTCCCCTACCAAAAAAAATGTATAGAATAAATCCTAAAATCGGGATAAACATCAACACAAGTAACCAAGCCCATGTCTGTGCTGTTTCTCTTCTTTCACGAAACACAATGATTAACGATAATAAAATGTTCGCAATCAAAATGATCGTAAAAAAATTATCAACAATCACCTTCATGGATTCACCTCTTCATTTTCTAACCTCCTAAGCATAACCAAGTTTTTTTTTAAAGTAAAGAGAAAAAAGAACACGCTTCAATCCACCATTTTTCAGTATTCTTTTCGACACAACAAAAAAACATTGCACCCACTTTTCATGAGTACAATGTTCTTTTACTTTGAATGATTGATTAAATTTTCAAGAATCGTCTCATTGAGATCGTCGATCCTAAAGAACCAATGATTACGCCGATACCAGTCATCAAAACATTGATTTTCCAAACAAAATCAGCTGGTTGCAACAAGGAATAGTTCGAGCGTAGTAACGATGGATTAACCAATTGGAAAATTTCACGATAACCAAATGTTAAAATCAACATTGGAATAATTGCTCCAATCAAACCGATCCAACCGCCTTCTAAGAAGAACGGCCAACGAATATAGCCATTTTTTGCTCCAACTAATCGCATAATTTGAATCTCTCTTTGACGAGATAAAATTGTAATTCGAATCGTGTTAGAGATCAAGAACATAGCAACAAATAATAGCAACGCTGCTGCTGCTAATCCCCATGTACGAACAGCTCCCGCAATTTCAAAGATTCGGTCTGAAGAAGTGCCACCGTAATCTGCTCGGTAAACGTTAGACAATTTTGCCGCTTCTTTTGAGACATCTTTGGTGTAAGAAGGTTCTGTTGCACTTACCACGTATACATCATATAAAGGATTGCTATCTCCTTCAAACAAATTCCATGAATCACCCATTGCTGCTTGGATTTTTTTCAATTCTTGGTCTTTACTTGAAAAAGATACTTTTTCAACATGGTCAAGCTTTTCTAATTCTGTTCCTAATTTTTTGATATCCGCCTCTTTTGTACCAATATCAACAAAAACTGAAACATCTACGTTTCCTTCAATATCTTGTGCAAGTTTAGTTGCATTCATAATAACAGCCATAAAAATACCAACAAGTGCTAAAGTGATTGTTACCGCACTAACTGAGGCAACAGTCATCCAGCCATTACGTTTCAAGCTTTTGATACTTTCTAATAAGTGGCGGAAAAAGGTTCTAATCATCGTATCCGTATTCCCCTTCCGCTTGGTCTCGAATAATTCGGCCGTTTTCAATGGCGATTACCCGATGACGAATTGTATTTACGATCGTACTGTTATGTGTTGCCATAACAACTGTCGTTCCTTGTGCATTGATGCGGTCAAGAAGTTTCATGATTTCCCATGAATTTTCAGGATCTAAGTTACCTGTTGGTTCATCTGCAATCAAAACCTTTGGTGTGTTTACAATCGCGCGCGCAATCGCAACACGTTGCTGTTCCCCACCAGATAATTCACTTGGAAAAACACGTACTTTATGTTTTAAACCAACTAAATCCAAAACTTCCATCACACGTTTTTTAATTTCACGTGGTTTACGACCAATTACTTGCATAGCGTAAGCTACATTTTCATAAACAGTCTTTCGCGGCAATAATTTATAGTCTTGGAAGACGATTCCAATTTCTCTGCGTAAATAAGGAACTTCACGATTTTTGATAGCCATCAAATCATGTCCTGCAATAGTCAATGTTCCTTTAGTTGCTTTTTCTTCTCGGTACATCAATTTGATAAATGTAGATTTTCCTGCTCCTGATGGTCCAACTACATAAACGAATTCTCCTTGATCGATAACGACCGAGAGATTGCGGATGGCAGTCGTACCATTGGAGTACTTCTTCATTACATCCTTCATTTCAATCATGGCATTCTCTCCATATCTTTTTCAGTCTTCAGCCATTATAGCATGGCAATGTTTCAAGTTGCTTGCAAAATTTTACAATTTTATGTCAATTAAATAATAATCCACTAATGTTATACCAGATGCATTTTTAAATAAGCATCAATAAATAAGTCTAAGTCACCGTCCATGACCGCTTGAACATTCCCAGTTTCTGCATTTGTGCGGTGATCTTTAACCATTGAATAAGGATGGAATACATAGGAACGGATCTGTGAACCCCAGCCAATTTCTTTTTGTTCACCACGTAAAGCTGCAGCTTCTTGTTCTTTTTTCTCTACTTCAAGTTGATAAAGTTTCGCCTTCAACATGCCCATAGCTTGCTCTCTATTTTTTAACTGAGAACGTTGTGCTTGGCTTGCAACCACCGTTCCAGTTGGGATATGTGTGATTCGCACAGCAGACTCTGTTTTATTGATATGTTGTCCACCAGCTCCACTGGCACGGTACGTATCAATTTTTAAATCATCTGGATTGATCTCAATATCAATTGTCTCATCCAGTTCAGGCATGACATCTACCGAACAAAACGAAGTATGACGTCTTTTAGCTGAATCAAACGGTGAAATTCGAACTAACCGGTGAACACCTTTTTCAGATTTCAAATAACCAAATGCATTATGCCCTTTGATTAACAAAGTGACGCTCTTGATTCCAGCTTCGTCTCCCGCTTGGTAATCCAAGATTTCCACTTGATACCCATGCTGTTCTGACCAACGTGTATACATGCGTAACAACATGCTGCCCCAATCTTGTGATTCCGTACCGCCTGCTCCAGGATGTAATTCCAGAATAGCATTGTTTCGATCATACGGTCCATCAAGTAACATGGCTAACTCATACGTATTCATTTTTTCATTTAATACATGTAACCGTGTCTCCAGCTCCGTTTGCATTTCTGCATCTGGTTCTTCTTGTAATAACTCCGTCAAAAGTTCTAACTCTTCCAATTCACCTGCTAAAGAATGAAATTGGTCGTAAGCTTCTTTATTCGCATTATTTTCATTAATTACTTGTTGCGCAGCAACACTGTCATCCCAAAAACCCGGTTCAGCCATTTTATACTCAGCTTGTGCAATCGATTCTTCCAGCTGATCTAAGTCAAAGAGACCCCCTAAAGCTTGTGACCTTCTCTTGCATGTCAGCTAACAAATTACGAATCTCAAAAATTTCCATGTTTGCTTCCTTCTTTCTCTGGACAATCGTTTTCGTCTTCTTTTCACTTCTTTTTCTAGTCTACCAGAATCTAAAGATAACAGAAAGAAGGTGAGACAAATTCTTTCTAAAAAGAACTTCTCTCACCAGCTTCTTTCTATTTAAAAATGATTATGCTTCGTTTTTTCCGTGGCAGTTTTTATATTTCTTTCCACTTCCACAAGGGCAAGGATCATTTCGTCCAACTTTATTCACTTGAACTGGTTGTTTTTTTGCACTTGTATTGCTTTTTTCTTCCGCACTTGCTTCGGTGGCATGTGAAGCTTCACCTTGAGAAACTTGTTCTCGTTGAACATTTTGGCGAATTTCAGCTTTCATGAATAAACGAGTTACTTCATATTCAATTGCGCCGACCATATCTCCAAACATTTTATATCCTTCTGTTTGATATTCAACTAACGGATTATTTTGTCCATACGCACGTAACCCAATTGATTGACGTAATTGATCCATTGCATCAATATGATCTGTCCATTTCGAATCAACCACACGCAAGATAACAACTTTTTCAAATTCTAAGAGTTGTTCTGGCCCATTTAAATGGTTGGCTTTTGTATTAAACACCTCTTGTGCTAACTCATTTAAATAAACTTTCATTTCATCTGGTGTTTTTCCTTCAAGATCTTTCACGCTGATGCTGTCTTCGTGGACAATTGCATTCCCCGCAAAATCGACGATTCCTTCAAGGTTCCAGTTTTCTTTTTCTAGTTGTGTGTGTGCATCTACTACTCGACTAATTGTTCGTTTGACCATATTCATCAATGGTTGAGACAAACTATTTTCTTCCATGATTACATCTTGACGTTGTTTATAGATTACTTCACGTTGTTCACGCATCACATCGTCATATTGTAAGACATTTTTACGCGTATCATAGTTATTTCCTTCTACGCGTTTTTGAGCAGACTCAACTTGCTTCGTTAGCATCTTACTTTGGATAACCGCATCTTCATCCCCAATTTTCATCCGATCCAAGAAAGCTTTGATTCGTTCTGAACCAAAACGTTTCATCAAATCATCTTCTAATGAAAGATAAAATTGTGACATACCTGGGTCTCCTTGACGTCCAGCACGTCCACGTAACTGATTATCGATACGACGAGATTCATGACGTTCTGTACCAATAACAGCTAAACCACCTAATTCACGTACACCAAGACCTAGCTTGATATCTGTCCCACGACCAGCCATATTGGTAGCAATCGTAACTGCACCTTTTTGACCAGCATTCATAATAATTTCAGCTTCTTTAAAGTGATTTTTAGCATTCAATACTTCATGTGGAATCCGTTCACGGTTCAACATATCTGATAGTAATTCAGATGTTTCAACCGCAACTGTACCTACCAAGACTGGTTGTCCTTTACGATAACGGTCTTTGATATCCTGAACAACTGCGTGGAATTTACTTTCCAATGTTGGATAAAGTAAATCTGCACGGTCATCACGAATAACTGGGCGATTCGTTGGAATTTGAATAACTTGAATGTTATAGATTTCTCTGAATTCTTCTTCTTCTGTTTTCGCAGTACCAGTCATCCCAGAAAGTTTTTTGTACATACGGAAATAGTTTTGGAATGTGATTGAAGCCATTGTTTTTGTTTCGTCTTCGATTTCCACGCCTTCTTTTGCTTCGATTGCTTGGTGAAGCCCATCAGAGTAACGACGTCCATCCATGATACGACCAGTAAATTGGTCAACGATCATGACTTTTCCGTCTTGAACCACATAATCAATATCAAGTAACATGATGTAGTTAGCACGCAATGCTTGATCTAAGTGATGTGTCAAAGCAGTATTTTCAAGATCATATAAGTTTTCTAATCCAAAAGTTTCCTCTGCTTTTTCGATTCCCGCTTCAGTTAGCCCAATGGTTTTTGATTGAACATCGATTTTATAATCTTCTTCTTCCTTCAAACGTTTAACGAAGTTATCTGTTCTTGTGTATAAAGCAGTTGATTTTTCTGCTTGTCCTGAAATAATCAATGGTGTTCTTGCTTCATCAATCAAAATTGAATCCACTTCATCGACAATCGCATAGTTCAATGGTCGTTGAACCATTTGATTACGATAAACCACCATGTTGTCACGCAAATAGTCAAATCCTAATTCATTATTTGTACTATAAGTAATATCACAGTTATACGCTTCACGTTTTTCATCAGCTGATTTAGAATTGATATTCAAACCAACGCTAAGTCCCAAAAAGTTATAAAGTTCTCCCATTTCAGTTGAGTCACGGGTTGCTAAATATTCATTTACTGTAACAACGTGTACCCCTTCACCTGACAATGCATTTAAATACACTGGCATAGTCGCAGTTAACGTTTTACCTTCACCAGTACGCATTTCTGGAATGTTCCCATCATGAAGAACGATCCCACCCATCAATTGGACGTGATAAGGGTATAAGCCCAAGACACGTTTCGCTGCTTCGCGAACAACGGCGAACGCTTCTGGCAATAGTTGGTCCAAAGTTTCACCTTTTTGATATCTACCTTTAAATTCATCAGTTTTTGCTTGTAATTGCTCATCAGTTAAAGCTGCCATTTTATCAGCGTGTAATTCAACTTTTTTAGCAATGCTATCTAAACGTTTTAGTTCTTTTTTATCATTTTCAATGATTGAACGTATAAAATTGGCCATTCGTTGTATAATCTCCTTTTTCTGCAGTATCCATCTCGCTTATGTAGACTCTCCTATCCATTTTATCATTACTTATAGATAATTGAAATATCTTAGCTATATTATTCTCTGAACTTCTTTATTCTTAATAAAAATACAGCTTCTTTATGTAAAAAAACCCTTGTGGTATCTAATCAGACACCACAAGGGTTTAAAAAATAGTTATTTTTAGTCAGTTTCAATTAAACCGTATTTTCCATCTTTACGACGGTAAACGATACTTGTACCATTGGTTTCAGCATCTTCAAAGATAAAGAAATTGTGTCCTAACATATTCATTTGTAAGACAGCTTCTTCACTATCCATTGGTTTCAATGACAAACGTTTTGTACGAACGATATCTAATTCAGATTCGTTTTCGCCTTCACCATTTTCTTCATTGAATAATACTGCAGCACTTGCAGTATTCATGCCCGTTTCACGAGATTTGCGGTTGATTTTTGTTTTAAATTTGCGAATTTGACGTTCTAATTTATCAACAACCAAATCAATACTTGCATATAAATCTGGTGAAGTTTCTTCCGCACGTAATACAAGATAAGGTAATGGAATCGTTACTTCCACTTTTGCTGTTTTTTCAGTATAAACTTTTAAGTTTACATGGGCTGTAGCATCGGGTGCATCACTGAAATAACGTTCTAACTTGCCTACTTTTTTTTCAACATAGTCACGAATCGCTTCAGTTACTTCGATATTTTCGCCGCGTACATTATATCTAAACATAAAAATTACCCCTTTCGTCTACCACAATCAAGAAGGAGAAGGACCACTCTTTCCCTCTTCTTATTTATATTATATCGAACTCTAATCTATTTGCAAACTAAATCGCTACCAATTTCACGTATTTTTTAGTTTTTCTTTTATCGTGCTAAAGAAAACGTCCGAATTTTGGTTGGTTGATGCTCTGCAAGACAAGCCGCAGCATGAAATAACGTCTGTCCTGTTGTATACACATCATCAATCAATAAAATTTTACATTGCTTGATTTGCTCCGGCTCAACACCTAAAGCGAACGGCTGAGGCATTGCCAGTCTTTCTTCCCGAGAATGTTGTGTTTGGGCGGACTGATGCTTGACCCGGTCAAGCAATGACTGAAAAGTTACCCTAGCCTCGGTCAACATCTGACTCACTTGATTAAATCCACGTTGTGCCAACCGCTCATTTGATAATGGAATCGGACAAAAAAGATAATCCGGAAATCTTTTTGGTAAACTTTGCCACTGCTTTTCAAACGTTTTAGCCAAGCGAACATCTCCAATAAACTTGTATTGTTGGAACCAAGCTTGCATCGCTTCATCATATTGAAAAAAACTTCTATGGCAAAAATCATATGTCGGGTAACGATTTTTCCAGTAAAGACAATCCGTGCAAAATGTTTTTTGACTTTGTACAAATTGTTTCTCACTCTCTAACAAACTTTTTTGGCAACCATCACAACTGTTTACTGTGGACAAAGGAGTAAATAGTTTGGCACATTGCCAACAAAGTTCACTCGATTTTTTCGGTTGAAGAAGTTCCTTAATGGTTAAATTTTTAATGATTGATTTTTGACAATAGCAGCATTTCATTGTAAGAGTTTCCCCGCTTTGTTCATCCTTTTGATTTCTTTCACCGCTTTTTTGATTGCACTCGTTTTTTCATGATAAAAGAAACAGACTTGACTATTACTGAATTCTCCCTTGCGATCAGCTCGACCAGCAATTTGGACCAATGAAGATTTCGTAAAAACTTCATGTTCTGCCCCTAAAACAATAACTGAAATATTTTCGAAGGTAACACCTCGTTCAAGAATCATAGTAGTTAAAAGCACATCATATTTTTGCTGCCGCATCGCTTGTACTTTCTCTGGACGCTTTTCATCTTTTGAAGATACAGATGAAATTTTAATTGTTGGTAACCATTCTGTTAATTTCATTTGCAACTCATTCATCAACTCAATACTTGGACAAAACAATAAGACATGATTTTTTTTTACTAGTTTTTGGATTGCTTTGATTAATGGTTCCATTTTTTTTCGTTTGTTTAAGCATCGGCGCCAATTATTCCAGAAAATGAGTCGAGGCTCAGGTAACAATCGTTGATGAAAACGCAGAGGTAAGTAATGAATCTGAAACGTTCGTTTGATTTCTTTTAACAGACGTTCATCCGGTGTTGCCGTCAAATAAATCAATTGTCCCTCAGGTTTCTTTGCTGTTTCTGTTGCATACTGAAGTCCTTGATCGATAACATAAGGAAACGCATCAATTTCATCAACCACTAGCAAATCAAACGCATGGTAAAAACGATACAACTGATGAGTCGTACAAATAACGAAGGAACTAAACGCATAGGGAATCTGCTGTTTGCCATGAAGTAAAATGATTTTTTCTTCTGGAAAAACTGCAGTAAAACGTAGCCATAGTTCCTGGCACACGTCCACTCGCGGTGAAGCAATCGCAACTCGTTTCCCAGTTGCTAGCAACAATTGCAGAAGCGGATACAGGATTTCTGTTTTACCAGCACCGGTCACTGCCCAGATTAAATGATGATCCGTTACCTGCGTAGTCAAACGATGAGCGATTTTGGCTTGTTCTGTCGTCAATGTTTTCTCCCAAGTAAAAACTATTTGGCGTGGAAACAGTGATGGCTGTTCAAACAGCCATAATTCTTGGGTCGTATCGTTTCGCCCCAAAAGCAAACAATGTGGGCAATAATAGTCTTCTTCATTTAGCTTGGCTTCTTGTTGTTGCGTAGTTCTTCCACATCGTTGACAAACAATCTGTTTATTTTGTTTTACTATACCTGCAATTCGTTGATAGGTGGCTTGGTTCAGTATTTCTTTTGGTAGTTGGGCGACTTCTCTCGTTAATAGTCGCCTTCCCCAAACTGTTTTATATGGCATTTTGCTTCCCTAAAAAAAGATACGCAAAAAAAGTGCGAGGCATTTTCAAAATGAAAAAACCTCACACTTTTTAATTCGTCAGTACTCTTTATTTATCACCAATTAATGTCAAAGCTTGTTGTAACACTTTTTCACCATTCATCATACCGTAATCAGCCATGTTGATGATATCTAATGGAATTCCTTTTGGCTCAACGCGCTTTTCAAAATCGCCTTTCATAAAACGAACTTGTGGGCCTAATAATAAAACATCAACGTCTTTGCTTGCTAAATGATTATCTGCATCAGAAGCTGATACTGCAAAGATGTCTGTATCTAACCCTTGTGCTTCCGCAGCTTTTTCCATTTTAGTTACTAATAAGCTCGTACTCATACCAGCTGAACAGACAAGCATAATTGTTTTTTTTGACATTGTTAATCTCCCCTTTTCTAAGCCAAGGAACGTAACCGCTTTCTCGTCCCTATGAACCTATTATAGCTAAAAGATAACAATTGTCAACGTTTTCTGAATGCGGTTAACTAATCGAATAACCAACTTGATTTTACTAATTGATTGAACACGATATATTCCTTTGCCAAATTAACAACAACAACTTCATACCCTGCATTCAACCAACCGTAAGCACCTTTTTCCGGATGACGGTAATCATTTGCCCACCAATCCGTCGTCTGTCTGGCAGACTTTGGAAGCCCACTGTTAGGAAATAACAACTCATCCATTTGAGTAAACGTCAAAGTAATTTGCGAACCACCATTATTTTTTATGTAGTGGGTTATAGCATCATATTTTTTCACACGTTCTTTCATTCCCAACTTCACCTACCTTTCCTTTATTATCGCATAGTCCAGCATTTGCGCAACCATTTCGGAAGTTGAAACATCAAAAGATTTTTCATATACTAAAGAAAGTAACTCTTCATTTGAAATGAGGTAAAACAATGATTGAACGTTATCTAACGGTCAAAGAAGATGGCCAAAGTGAAATTGAAATAAAAAAATCCCGATTTATTTGTTCCTTTAAACGCGTGACGACTGAAGAAGAAGCCAAAACGTTTATCCAAGCAGTCAAGAAGGAACACTGGAAAGCAAATCATAACTGTAGTGCTTTTGTCATTGGTGACAAAAGTGAGATTCAACGCAGTAGTGATGACGGAGAGCCAAGCGGAACAGCTGGCATCCCCATGCTTGAAGTTTTAAAAAAGAATGAACTCATCAATGTCGTTGCCGTTGTCACACGTTATTTTGGTGGTATCAAATTAGGTGCTGGTGGACTGATTCGTGCTTACACACAGGCTGTTTCTCACGGTCTAACTGAGGTTGGTATTGTTGAAGGTACCTTACAACAAGAACTCGCCGTTGCCATTACCTATCCTCAATTAGGAAAGCTAGAAAATTTTCTTGAGCTACAACAAGTGACTGTCAAGGAAACTCGTTATACTGATCAAGTAATTGTTGTTTGTATGGTTGATGAAACAGACATCTCACAGTTTAAAGCAACTGTCACTGAACTATTGAATGGACAAGTCACTTTTGAAAAAGGACCAATTTCTTATCACGAAAAACTCATCACACTAAATAAAAAATAAGCAAAAATAAAACAAGCTGAAACAACGAATTGTTTCAGCTTGTTTTATTTTTCTAGGTAAAATTCAAATCGGTTACCAACATATTGCGTACGTACGTATTCAAACGGTGTTCCTTCTTCAAAATAAGAAACTTGTCGTAATCGTAGAACTGCGTCCCCACGTTTGACTTCTAAGTATTCAGAAATCTGCTCTGAAGCTAACATAGCAGAAATCGTTTGGTTTGCATGCCCAATTTTCTTTCCACCTTTTTCTTCTAACGTTCGATACAAAGATTCTGTAATTTCTGATTTGCTATAGCCGTCAATGATTTTCTGTGGAATACTAGCAACTTCAAAACAGATTGGCACGTTATCTGCATAACGAATGCGCTCCATTCGAAGAATCACGTCCTCTTTCTCTAATTGTAATTTTTCCATCTCACTTGAACTAGGTGATGTTAAGAAATAAGAAACCGTTCGACTAGAAGGTACTCGATTTTGTGACTCCATAATTTCGGTGAAACTAGTTGTTCCAGACATTTTCTCTTGAACTTTTTCACGCGCAACATAAGTCCCAGAACCAATTTTTCTCTCTAAGATCCCTTCATCTGCTAAATTTTGGATTGCTTGGCGCAAAGTCATTCGACTCACATTAAATTTCACAGCCAATTCTCTTTCAGAGGGAAGGCGGTCACCGATTTTCCAGACCCCTTGTTCAATCTCATTTTTTAATTGATCATGAATTTGTATATATACGGGTAACTGATTTGACATCTGATTTCATCCTTCCTTTCGTTTTCTTTATTATAACTGGTATATACCTGATTCTCAACAAAAAAAGGATTTTCTCCGTTAGGTAATTGAAACCATTCAGCTTGTTTTCCTTAAGAAAAAGAGGAAAAAGTAAGTTTTAAACCTACTCTTTCCTCTTTTATTTTTGGTACAGTTAAGTTGTTTAGGAGATCGTTTCTTTTGCTAATGTTTTATTAGCTGTTGCCATCATTAAACGAATGCGATTTAATTGATTGACAATCGAAACGCCCGGATCATAATCAATCGCTGCAATATTTGCTTTAGGATATTGACGACGCAATTCTTTGATAACTCCTTTCCCAACTACGTGGTTAGGCAAACAGCCAAATGGTTGCATACAAACAATGTTATTCACATCATGCTTCAACAGTTCAATCATTTCTCCTGTTAAGAACCAACCTTCACCTGTCTGATTTCCAATGGACAAAATTTTACTTGCATCTTCTGCTAAGTCTTGAATTGACTGGATTCCATCAAATCGTTCTGATTTTCTCAAGGCTTTATCCATTGGTTTTTCAATCATTTCAATCATCCGAATCGCAAATTGCGCGAGCAACTTACTTTGTTTAGCCATCCCAAGATTTTCATATTTCCAAATTTGGTTGTATAAGGAATAGTTCATAAAACCAACAATATCAGGAACGACCGCTTCTGCACCTTCTGCTTCGAGTAAGCGAACAATATCGTTATTAGCAGTTGGAGAATACTTAACTAATATTTCTCCAACGACTCCGACTTTTGGCTTTTTCACATCAGAAATCGGTAAGGTATCAAATGCTTTGACAATTTTTTTCATATTGCTATTAAACAACGTTAAGGAGCCATTCCGAACATTTTTTTCAACTCGTTGTAGCCATTCTTCATGTAACCGATCAACTGTCCCTTTTTCTAACTCGTAAGGGCGCGTACGATAGACGACTCTTTCAAACAAATCACCATATAAAAAGGCAATCGCCAAACGTTTCAACATTGGAAACGTGAATTTAAATCCAGGGTTTGATTCAACCCCTTTGTTCCCCATTGAGACTGAAACAACTGGAATATTTCCAAATCCAGCATCATTCAACGCTTTTCTAAGTAATGGAATATAGTTTGTCGCACGACAGCCACCACCAGTTTGAGTCATCATCACACTTGTATTTTCCAAATCGTACTTACCACTTTCCAAGGCTTCCACTAGTTGACCAATGGAGATGATTGCTGGATAACACGCATCATTGTTCACGTATTTCAGTCCAACATTGATTGCTTCATTATCCTCTGCTGGTAAGCAGACAACATTGTAACCAGAAGCGTTTAACGCGACATCAACTAAGCCAGATTGGTGAATTGGGCTAAGCATTGGCAACAATAAAGTATGTTTTTCTTTCATTTCTTTTGTAAAGACGATTTTTTCTGGTTCTTCAAATCGTTTGACTGGAACAAAATTTTGCTTGGCTCGTTCATTGACTGCTGCTTTTAAGGATCGTAACCGAATACGAATTGCTCCGAGGTTTGCACCTTCATCAATTTTTAGAACTGTATAGATTTTTCCATATTGCTCCATGATTTCTTCGACTTGGTCTGTTGTTACGGCATCTAAGCCACAACCAAATGAATTCAATTGAACTAATTCAAGATTTTTTGATTTTGCAACAACTCGTGCAGCCGCATATAGCCGTGAGTGGTACACCCATTGATTCACGACGCGTAAATTCCCAACGTCACCTAAATGAGAAATGCTGTCTTCTGTCAAGACATGGAAACCTTCTTGCGTAATTACTTCTGAGATTCCATGATTGATTTCTGGATCTAAATGATAGGGACGACCTGAGATAACAATTCCCCGCTCATTTTTTTGATTCAACATCAATAAGGTTTCTTCACCTTTTTTCTGAATATCTTCCTTAAACGTTGCTAATTCTTCATACCCATGATGCAACGCTTTCGCAATCTGTTCTTCCGAAAAATCAAAATCCGCAAAAGTTTGATGTAAGACTTTTGCTACTGCCGATTCGTTCGCTAAGTTGATAAATGGATTCCGATAATCAACTTTACCATCGCGAATGTCATCCACATTATTTTTAATAACATCTGGATAACTTTGGACAATAGGACAGTTGAAATGATTATCCGCTTCAGTTGATTCTTGTCGTTCAAAGACAACGCCCGGATAGAAAATTCGTGGAATACCTGCATCAATCATTGCTTGAATATGCCCGTGTGTGATTTTAGCTGGATAACACGCTGTGTCACTTGGAATTGTTTCCATTCCTTGCTCGTATAATTCTTTGTTTGAGCGTGGGGATAATTCTACTCTGAATCCTAAATCAGTGAAGAAAGTATGCCACAAAGGATAGTTTTCATACATATTTAAGACTCGAGGGATACCAATCACACCATTGACTGCTTCTTTCTTACGTAATGGACGGTATTTAAACAAACGACGATACTTATAATCGACTAGGTTAACTTTTTTATCTTCCTTCTTGATCTTGATTCGAGCGCCACGTTCACAGCGATTTCCCGTGATAAATTGGCGACCATCAGAAAATAACGTAACTGTTAACATACAGTTATTTTCACACAAACCGCAATGCGTAAATTCCTTTTCTGCAGTAAAGTGATCAAGCTCTTCTTCTGACAAAATGGTGCTTTCTTCACCTAACGCATAATTTTCCATGGCAATCAGCGCTGCTCCGTAAGCCCCCATCAGTCCAGCAATTGAGGGACGAACAACTTCGCGTCCACTAATCAATTCAAATGCGCGTAACACCGCTTCGTTATAAAAAGTTCCACCTTGGCAAACAATTTTTTCGCCAAGATCTTCTGGTCTACGAATCTTAATTACTTTATAAATAGCATTTTTGATAACAGAATAAGACAACCCAGCAGAAATATCTCCTACAGATGCACCTTCTTTTTGAACTTGCTTCACTTTCGAATTCATAAAGACTGTACAGCGAGAACCTAAATCAACTGGTGCTTTGGATTCCACTGCAGCTTTCGCAAAATCTCGTACATCATAATTCAATGATTTAGCAAATGTTTCAATAAATGAACCACAGCCAGAAGAGCAGGCTTCATTTAATTGGATTGAAGAAAGCACACCATCTTTGATCGTCATGGCTTTCATATCTTGACCACCAATATCTAAAATAAAATCAACACCAGGTTGGAAAAAATTTGCCGCTTTGTAATGCGCCATCGTTTCCACTTCACCAATATCAACTTTTAAAGCATTCTTAATCAATAATTCGCCATAACCTGTTGCTGCTGCTTTTCCGATAAAAACGTCTTCTGGTAATTGACTGTATAATTCTTTTAGCACTTTCATCGTTGTTTCTAAAGGCTGGCCTTCATTATTACCATAGAAGGAAAAGAGAATCTCCCCTTCTTCATTAATCAAGGTAACTTTTGTCGTTGTTGAACCTGCATCGATTCCTAAAAATGCTACACCATGATGTTCTGAAAGTAATTTTTCTGAAGCAGTCGCTTGTGCATGACGCTCGCGAAAAGCGGTCAAATCTACCTCTTCTTCGAACAACGGAGCTAACGTAGTTGACGGGGTCAATTGTGCTTGATTACCATTTTCCAAAGCAGCAAGTAAAGCCTCAATTGTCGTCACTCGTGCTTCTTCAGCGTAAAACGCGGCACCCATTGCCACAAATAACTGCGGATTTTCTGGAAAAATGACATTTTCTGGCGCAATGTCTAACGTTTCAACAAATCGTTTGCGTAATTCTGACATAAAGTACAGTGGACCACCTAAAAATGCCACTTTGCCTTTAATTTTTCGTCCAGCTGCCAATCCAGCAATTGTTTGATTTACTACAGCTTGAAAAATACTCGCTGCAATATCCGCTTTATCTGCTCCTTCATTGATCAATGGCTGTACATCCGTTTTAGCGAACACGCCACACCGTGAAGCAATCGGGTAGATTTGCCGATATTCCTTGGCTAGCTCATTCACACCATTTGAATCAGTTTTCAACAAAACAGCCATTTGGTCAATAAATGCACCTGTCCCGCCAGCACAGCTACCATTCATACGTTGTTCCAGTGCACCTTCAAAAAAAGTAATTTTCGCATCTTCTCCACCTAATTCAATCGCCACATCTGTTTCAGGAATTATTTCTTCGACCGTGCGTGTACACGCAATCACCTCCTGAACAAAAGGAATGTTCAATACATCGGCAAGTCCCATACCGCCTGATCCAGTAATTGCCATTGCAATTGGTTGGTTTTGAACCAAGGCTTGTGCTTCACGTAAAGTCTTAGCTGTTGCTTTCTTGACATCTGAATAATGACGTTCATATTTAGAAAAAATTGTTTGATTTCGTTCATCTAGTAATACTAATTTGACAGTCGTAGACCCAACGTCAATTCCCGCTCGTAAGTTCATCTGTTCTTCACCCTCCTCAAACAGACAGTTTGTTGATTATCTAACAAAGTGTCTGTTATACTACTTATGTATATTTTAGGAACAATTTATTGGTTTTGCAACTGGCAAACACCCCCTATTTGTGAGATAAGCAACAAACAAATCAAAAATGTCGAATAACAAGTGAGGAATTTTTTATGGTTAAGAAAATTGATCTTCGAGTGAAGCGAACACACAAAATGATTATCGAGGCATTTATTCGCTTGGTGGAAGAAAAAGGATATGATAACGTGACCGTGCAAGATATTGCCGATGAAGCAATGATTAATCGTGCGACCTTTTATGCTCATTTTAAAGACAAACAAGATCTCTACGAACAAATTTTTGAAATGGCGATCAACGCCTTTACCTCTGTGTTAGATTTGGAACAACTTGTTCATGGCAACCGGATCAAAGTCAAACAAATCATTGCTGCACTGACGAATATTTACAAAAATATCCAAGAAAGAAAAGCTTTCTTTTTGACCATCATGGACGGTTCATCCAACGAGCTTTTGCGTAAAAAACTAGAAGAACTTTTATACAATAAATACGCAAACATCTTCAATCGCTTGAAAATTACAGAAAACGAACTTGAAGTGCCCATCGATTTTATCATCGAATACATGACTTCGATTTTTATCGGGACTCTTCACTGGTGGATTACTAGTGACACGAACATGTCGGCAGAACAATTGGCTGCTTTAGTCGTAAAATTAGTAGGAAACGGTCACCTAACTGTATTAGGAATCGAAGTCGAAAGATAACAAAAAACTGCCAAGCCGCTTTTTTTAGCGTTTGGCAGTTTTTTGTTATTATTAGCGGTTTTTTGCTAACCATTTTTTCGTATGATTGGTTGGACGTTTTGACTTGATTTGGACTGCTTTTTTTGCATTTTTTGGAAGTCCGACTTCTACATCATATTTTCCGGATTTAACCAAATCATATATTTTCTCAGCAGTTTCATCGACTTTTTCTTTCCATTTCATTCTCTTCACCCTTTCCATTTAAGTGCCTAATTTAACTCTAGCCTAATTCTTCAAATACTTCAAGAAGCAAGATACTGTAAGCAAAAAAAAAACGAGATAACAGAAACTGTTATCTCGTAAACGTCCATTTCATAACTGGGGTAGCTGGATTCGAACCAACGCATGAGGGAGTCAAAGTCCCTTGCCTTACCGCTTGGCTATACCCCAATAAAAAAATGGAGGAGAGTGGATTCGAACCACTGAACCCTAAGGAACGGATTTACAGTCCGTCGCGTTTAGCCACTTCGCTACTCCTCCGAAAGGTCTGTATCAACCTGACTTAGTTATAATACCTAATTTCACAGATTTTTGCAACCCTTTATTGAAAACTTTTTTGATATTTTTTTAGTCTTGTAAATTCCAATGGCGAATTACTGTTTCTATCGCATTTTCAAGACTTTTTTCTTTCCCAAAATCCTCTTCACCGAAAAATATTTCGAATTCTTTTGGGCCATATGCTAAAATTTCACCAATATTTTTTTTACCAATAAATAACTGAGTAACCTCATAATTTTTGCCATTAATTACTTTTTGGATTTCTTCTACTCGTACTTCAATATCTTTATTCTTTTTTGACATCATTCTCACCTCCCACCTATTTTAGCATACTCTCCACAATAAAATATACCCTGTTTACTCAACAGGGCATACAATCATTCTTTTGTTTCATTTCTTTTCGTTTTCATGCTTCTCTTTGACTTCGAGCATAGTAATTCGCAGCAGCGCCAACTAAATTTGCATCATTTCGATAGTCACATAATAAGATTTCTGGAACAAAATCGTGTAGATCCAACTTGTCCATTAATTTTTCAATACGTTGATTCAATTCGTCAATCAGCCCCTCTTTTGCAGAGATCCCACCACCGAGCACAATCACTTCTGGATCAAATGAAAACTGAATACTGAACAGTCCTTTTGCCAAGTAATCATAAAATTTTTCCACTTCTTCTTGTGCAATCACATCACCTGATTCAGCCAGTTGAAATACTTCTTTTCCAGAATAGGTCATCTTGTCTAAACCTAAACGTTCACAATAACGCCAAGCCATCTGCACAGCAGTTCCTAAGCGGCTGAATGTTTGATCACCATCTAAAAACATCATCCCAAACTCGCCACCATAAAGATGAGCACCTTTGTTCATTTGTCCCTTCGTAAACATTGCACCACCAATTCCTGTCCCAATAACAACAAATGCAACATCTTGGTAATTGCGCGCTGCACCTTCATAAAATTCTGCCATTCCAGCACAATTCGCATCATTTTCAATGGTAATTGGTAATCCAAATAATTCTTCTAATTCTTTAAAAATATTAAATCCGTGAATATAAGGAATCGCACTAATTCCCTCAATAATTTGACGCTCACTGTTAACCACACCGGGAGCGCTGATACCAATGCCTTCAATTGCGTTTGTTTCAGCAAACGCTTGGTATGTTTCACTTAATTTTTGTTTCATTTCTTCCCAAGTACCAGGTGTTGGAAATTGGTTGGTTGCTTCTAACTGATGGCCATTCCAATAACCATATTTTACTGCCGAACCACCAAAATCAAATACAAGAATTCCCATAACTATTTTCGCTCCTTTTTGCTTCCTAAAAATATTGTAAAACAATCCTTATATTTTTGAAAGCCTTTTCCGTAAATGGTTAGGGAATTCTAGCGAAGCGATTGAATCGTTCTGGCTAAGGTCACTTGATCTCTTAATCGAATACCTTCTTCATAAATGGGCTCTACGTAGTTTTTGATAAAATAATCCTTTTCTCGGGAAATTTCGCTAAAGCCCTTCTTTTGATACAAATGTAAAGCAGCAGAAGTAATGCTGCCTGTACGAATGATGATTTGTGTTTGGCTATCTACCTCTTCAATGATTTGTCGGAATGCAGCTTCTAATAATAAGCCACCGATTCCTTTTCCCTGACTTTGTGGTGCTACTGCAACATTCATGATTTCAAATTCGTTTTTTGTTGCGACAAAAATCAAGACTCCTAGCGTTTCTCCATTATCTTTCCAAACAATTCCTTCTCCTTGCTCAAGATAAGCAAGAACTTTTTCTTTTTCAGGATCTGCATCCAATAGCAAATCCCAAGGAAGTTCATTTGGTTTTAATTGTTCGATCATCGGTAACCTTTCTCCTTTCAACGACAAAAAAGAGTAAACTTTTCCCTTTTACTCTTTTCCTTCATAATCTGGCTGTTCTTTGTCGACTGTATTCCTTGTTAATTTAAAGTTCTTTGGCACATAGTCAATGCCCCCTCTTACAAAAGGATGACAACGTAAAATTCGTGCTGTTCCCATCAATGTTCCTTTCACAGCCCCATGTACTTGAATCGCACGGATCATGTAATTCGAACACGTTGGATAATACCGACAGCTCGGTGGAAATGCTGGCGAAATGAATCGTTGATAGCCTCTTACTAAATAAATCAGAAATTTTTTCATCTACTCTGCCTCACTAATCATTCTATGTAAAAAGGAGCTGCGACAAAAGTTTGCCACACCCCCTTAGATCTCAGTTAAAAAAGTCTCGAATATGAAGCCACAAATCAAGTTGGAAAACTCGGAAAGGATTTCCGCCACCGATTACGCCGTAACCAATCATTGTACCGGCAATAAAAAGAAGAAAAAGTAAGATGATTACAATTAAAATCTTCATCAAACTGACTAAAATATAACGATGGTTACTCATTCAAACACGTCCTTAAGCGATAGTTTGTGCAGTTTTTTCTGTTGGTGTTTGATCCATTTCAACACGTTCAACATTTGCACCAAGTTGTTGTAATTTCAAATGGAAATTATAATAGCCACGATCTAAATATTTCAAATTACGAACACGTGTCACACCATTTGCTTTTAATCCAGCTAAAATCAACGCAGCAGCAGCACGTAGATCCGTAGCATATACTTCTGCACCTTGTAATTCATGTGCCCCTTCAATCATTGCAACATTCCCATCAATTTTAACGTGCGCATTCATACGACGCATTTCTTCTAAATGTTGGAAACGATTTTCAAAGACTGTTTCAGTTACGACACTTGTGCCTTCAGCAACCATTTGAATGGCTGTCATTTGTGCTTGCATATCTGTTGGAAAGCCAGGATGAGGCATTGTTTTCACGTCAGTTGGTAATACATGTTTTGGTCCAACAACACGAACGCCGCCTTCTTCATCTGTAATCGTCGCACCCATTTCTGTTAACTTAGAAATCAAAGGACGATTGTGTTCAGAGATTGCATCAGCAATTAAAACATTTCCTTCTGTCATTGCTGCGGCGACCATAAATGTTCCTGCTTCAATACGGTCTTGAACGATTGAATGTGTCACTGCATGTAAATGCTCCACACCTTCAATACGCATTGTTTCTGTACCAGCACCATAAATATTGGCACCCATTTTATTTAAGATATTTGCTAAGTCAACAATTTCGGGTTCACGAGCAACGTTTTCGATAATCGTCGTACCTTTTGCTTTCACAGCAGCCATCATGATATTTTGTGTTGCACCTACACTTGGAAAGTCTAGGTAGATAGTATTACCAATCAATTCATCAGCGATTGCTTCGATATAACCATTTTTTTGGATAATCTTCGCGCCTAGCGCTTGGAATCCTTTTAAATGCAAATCAATTGGGCGTTTGCCAATGGCACAGCCACCAGGCATTGCCACTTTTGCATGACCATTTCTGGCTAACAATGGGCCCATAACAACGATTGATGCGCGCATTTGACTAACATATTCATAAGGCGCTTCGATTTCTAATTGTCTTGACGCATTAAGTGTCACTTGATTTTGATCTTCATCAAAGTCAACATCTACATTCAAATGACGAATCACTTGATTCATTGTAAATACATCTGAAAGAATTGGAACATTTGTTAATGTTGTTGTTCCTTCTTCCGCTAATAAACTAGCAGCTAAAATTGGTAATACAGCATTTTTAGCTCCTTCAATTTTGACAGTTCCTGTTAATTGATTGCCACCTTGTACGATGATCTCTTCCATGTTGTTCCCCCCAAAAAAATTCCAATGAGCATACTCTTACTCAAAATCTTTTTTATTATAGCATTTCTTCTTTTAAAATAGTACCCTTTTTTGAAATTAGATACTAACAAAAAGATTCCGACATAACGCTATGATTTCTAGAAAAAAATTACTGGCAGTGTATCCTAAAAAAATTGAAAAAAAGACAATTACCATTCTGATTTGCGTAGTATTCTGCATATATTTAAAAAACGTTTCTGTACGCAAAGAACGCAAAGACCAAAAAGCTAAATAAATAAACGCTAAATGACTCACAATTCGAATAATCGCGTCAATTCCATAGACTTGCATCATAACGTCCTTTCTTGCATCTATTTACTGTAAACTCAATAAAACGATAATACCATAAATTTTCTAAAAGGAAAAATAACTGTGCCTTTTCTACATAAAATAAATGCAATTAAAAAAACTGTGCCAAAATCAAGGACTGACTTTGGCACAGTTTTTATCAAAAAATAAGTTCATTTGAATCTACGTGTGCTTAGAAACATTAATCCGATTGATTGCACGGTGTAATGCAACAGTTGCACGTTTCAATTCATTCGTATCTTCTTTTTGTTTTGCTTCTTCGATTTGGCGTTCTGCTCGTTGTTTTGCTCTTTCAGCACGAGAAACATCAATATCGCGCTCACGTTCCGCAGTATCTGCGACGATTGAAACTAGATTATCACGAACTTCCATGATTCCTCCGTTAACGGCAATCCAGTCAACGTGCGTATCAGAGTCCGTTCTTTTGATGCGAACTTCATCAATGGCTAAAGGAACGATAATTGGAGCATGTTTCGGTAAAATCCCCAATTCTCCAGCAGTTGTACGTGCAACGACAATTGCTGCATGGTGATCATAGACCAAGCCGTCAGGTGTTACCACATTAACTGTTAAAAATTGATCCATGGGGCACCCCTTTCTAGTAGCCTAGTTTTTTCGCTTTTTCAACGACATCTTCAATTCGACCTACGCTTCGGAAAGCTTCTTCAGGAAGATCGTCATATTTACCTTCCAAGATTTCACGGAAACCTTTAACTGTTTCTTCAACAGGAACGTATGATCCTGGAAGACCAGTAAATTGTTCTGCAACGTTAAAGTTTTGTGACAAGAAGAATTGAATTCGACGTGCACGAGAAACTAAAACTTTTTCTTGATCAGATAATTCATCCATCCCTAAGATTGCAATGATATCTTGCAATTCACGGTAACGTTGTAAAACGTGTTGGACTTCAGTAGCGACTTTATAGTGTTCTTCCCCAACGATTTCCGGTGCAAGTGCACTTGAAGATGATGCAAGTGGATCTACCGCTGGATAAATCCCTTGTTCAGTTAATTTACGTTCCAAGTTGGTCGTTGCATCTAAGTGAGCAAATGTTGTAGCTGGCGCAGGGTCAGTATAGTCATCGGCTGGTACATAGATTGCTTGGATGGAAGTGATTGAACCTTTTTTCGTTGAAGTAATACGTTCTTGTAATTGACCCATTTCTGTTGCTAAAGTTGGTTGGTAACCAACGGCAGAAGGCATACGGCCAAGTAAGGCAGATACTTCTGAACCAGCTTGTGTGAAACGGAAAATATTATCAATAAATAGTAATACGTCCTGACCTTCAACATCACGGAAGTATTCAGCAATTGTTAAACCAGTCAAGGCAACACGCATACGCGCACCTGGTGGCTCATTCATTTGTCCAAACACCATCGCTGTTTTTTCAATAACGCCAGAATCTTTCATTTCATAGTAAAGGTCGTTCCCTTCACGTGTACGTTCACCAACACCGGTAAACACAGAAATACCACCATGTTCTTGTGCGATATTGTGGATCAATTCTTGGATCAGTACGGTTTTACCAACACCGGCACCACCGAACAAACCAACTTTCCCACCTTTAAGGTAAGGAGCTAATAAGTCAATAACTTTGATCCCTGTTTCTAAAATCTCAGTACTTGTGCTTAATTCATCAAAATTAGGTGCTTTTTTATGAATTTCGCTTCTTTCAGCATCTTCTGGGAAAGGTTTTTCTAAATCAATTGTATCCCCTAATACGTTGAATACGCGACCTAATGTTTCTTTACCAACTGGAACAGAGATTGCTTTGCCTGTATCGACAACTTCCATCCCTCTTTGTAAACCGTCTGTTGATTCCATCGCAATCGTACGGATTACACCGTCACCTAGTTCTAGGGTTGCTTCAAGAACAACTTTTGATTTTTTCTCATCTTTTTTATAAACAACTAAAGCGTTGTTGATATCTGGTAAGGATTGGTCTAAAGAAAATTCCACGTCGACAACGGGACCGATTACTTGAACAATCTTGCCTGAACTCATCTTTTTTCCTCCAATCTCAATACTATTCTAGTGCCGAAGCTCCGGCAACAATTTCGGTAATTTCTTGGGTAATAGCCCCTTGTCTTGCACGGTTATAAGAAACCGTCAAGTCATCAATAATGTTTGCAGCATTATCAGTTGCTGTTTTCATTGCAGTCATGCCTGCTGCGTGTTCGGCAGTTTTAGCATCTACAATCGCACCATAAATCAAACTTTCAGCATATTGAGGCAATAATTGAGCTAAGATTTTTTCTTTTGAAGGTTCAAAAATATATTCTTGCTCAAAGCTTGTTGCTTCTTCTGGATCTAAATCTGAGATTGGTAACATCTTTTCTACACGAAATTGACTAGTTAATGAATTTATATGGTGGTTATAGCACACATATAATTCGTCAAAAACTTCATTTTGATACATTGTTGTAGCCATGTTTACGATTTTTCTAACTTCGTCAAAACTTGGTTGGTCAGATAAGTTACGTAATTCATACGCAAGGTCAATGCCACGAGCTTTGAAAAAGTCTGCGCCAGTACCACCAATTGCAATCATCACATACTCGTCGGATGATTGGTGATCTTCTTCCAAAATAGACATCGTTTGTTTCAAAATTGAACTATTATAACCGCCAACTAAACCACCGTCAGCTGTGATGACAATATAGCCTGTCTTTTTAACAGGGCGACTAATCAACATTGAGTTATAATTAATGTCATTATTTGTGTTTGAAGAAGCAATATCACTTAATTGGGTTGCTGTTAAATGCGTAACGATTTCTCTCACTTTGTTCGCGTAGACCTGAAACTTCTTAGATGAAGCTTCCGACTTCGTTAACTTTGAAGCAGAAACCATTTGCATGGCACGCGTAATTTGACTTGTTTTTTTCGTTGAAGCAATACGTGTCTTAATTTCATTTAGTGAAGCACCCATTCATCTCACCTCACTATGCATTTTGAATGGATTTCAATTTGTCTTCTGTCGAGGATGTACTACCTTTAGAAGCTAAGAAAATGTCTTTATATTCTTTGATTACGCTGTTCAACTCATCTTCTTCTGGAAGATCTTGTGTTGTACGGATAATTTCAAAGATATTTGGATGATTTGTATCCAAGTATTCAAATAATTCACTTTCAAAGTCAAGAATGCTATCCACTGGGATGCTGTCTAGGAAACCATGCGTCAATGCATATAAAATGACTACTTGTTTTTCTACAGCAAGTGGTGCATGTAATTTTTGTTTCAAGATTTCTACAGTACGACGACCACGATTTAATTTAGCTTGTGTCGCTGCATCCAAATCTGAACCAAATTGCGTAAATGCTTCAAGTTCACGGTAACTTGCTAAGTCAAGACGTAGCGTTCCGGCAACTTTTTTCATTGCTTTGATTTGTGCAGAACCACCAACACGGGATACAGATAACCCAGCATCAACGGCTGGACGTGTTCCTGCGTAGAACAAATCACTTTCTAAGAAAATTTGTCCATCAGTGATTGAAATAACATTTGTTGGAATATATGCAGAGATATCTCCTGCTTGTGTTTCAACGAATGGCAAAGCAGTCATTGAACCGCCACCTAATTCATCACTTAATTTTGCTGCGCGTTCTAGCAAACGTGAATGCAAGTAGAAAACATCCCCTGGATATGCTTCACGACCTGGCGGACGGCGTAGTAGTAGTGAAAGTTCACGATAAGCAACAGCTTGTTTTGATAAATCATCAAAGATAATCAAAACATGTTTGCCGTTATACATGAATTCTTCACCCATCGCTGTACCAGCATAAGGTGCAATGTAAAGTAATGGTGCTGGTTGAGAAGCACCCGCATTGACTACGATTGTATAGTCCATAGCGCCATATTTTTTTAATGTTTCAACTTGTGTACGTACAGTTGAATCTTTTTGTCCAATCGCAACGTAGATACAAATCATATCTTGCCCTTTTTGGTTGATAATTGTATCAATTGCAATGGATGTTTTACCTGTTTTACGGTCACCGATAACTAATTCACGTTGACCACGACCAATTGGTACTAAAGCATCGATTGCTTTTAGACCTGTTTGCATTGGTTCATTAACTGATTTACGTTGCATAACACCTGGTGCCATTGCTTCTACGGGACGAGCTTTATCGGTAACGATTTCTCCTAGTCCATCAATCGGTTGACCTAAAGGATTCACGACACGTCCAATCAAAGAATCTCCAACTGGAACTTCCATGATTTTACCTGTACGTTTTACTTTATCACCTTCACGAATGGATTCGAAATCACCAAGGATAATAATCCCTACATCATTTGATTCTAAGTTTTGCGCCATTCCGTATGAGCCGTTTGAAAATTCAAGCAACTCACCACTCATTGCATTTTCCAATCCATGCGCACGAGCAATCCCGTCACCGACGTATGTGACAGTACCAATTTCTTCAACTGAAAGCACGCTTTGATAATTTTCAATTTGTTCTTTAATCAAGGCACTAATTTCTTCTGCTTTGATGGCCATTCGATTCACCTACCTCTTTGTACTATCTATTTAATTGATTACGCATTGTTTCCAATTGCGTCCGAATGCTGCCGTCGATCACTCGATGGTCGGCTTCAACAATTGCGCCACCAAGAATAGAAGAATCAACGATTGTTTCTAATTCAACTGTTTGATAGTTCATTGTTTTTGCTACATTCTGTTCTAATTTTTTTAACTGTTCATCAGATAAAGGAACGGCAGTTTTTACTGTTCCAAGTAATAATCCATTATTCTCATTATAACGATGTTCATATTCGTCAATCATGAACAACAGATCATCCATCCGATTGTAATTGTAGACCACTTCTAAAAAGTTCTTAACAACACCGTCATAGCCACTAATCAACTTATCCATGATAAGTCGTTTTTCATGTGGTTCTAAACGAGCATCACTGAGCACTTCCCCTAATTCAGGGACTTTTTCATAAATTTTACGCAAGCTCAACAGTTCTTGATAGATTTCTTCACTCTTGTTTGAATCGATCGCCAGTTCAAACAAAGCTTTTCCATAGCGTCTACCGACAGTATATTTATCTAGTTTCATTTGAAGAACCTAGACCTTCGATATATTGATTGATTAATGATTCATGCATTTCTGGAGATAATTCTTTATTCAAGATTTTTTCCGCAATTTGAAGTGAAAGATCAGCAACATCGTCTTTAACAGAGTTTAACGCATTGTCACGTTCTAACGTGATATCCGATTTAGCTTTGTTTTTTAGACGAATAACTTCATCTTGTGTATCCTTCAAAATATTTTGGCGGCTAAGTTCTCCACTTTCTTTCGCATTTTTAATAATTTCAGCTGCGTCAGAGCGAGAAGCTAACAATTGTTGTTCGCGTTCTTGTTCCATTTTCGCTGAGTTGATGCGAGATTGTTCTGCAGAATCTAAATCATTGGCGATCTTATCTTCACGTTTCTTCAAAATTTCACTAATTGGTCCCCAAGCAAAATGCTTTAAAAGAGCAAGTAGGATCAAAAATGAGCCGCTGACAACGATGATATTACCTAACATCGGATTGCCAACTTCTGCAATTGCCAATTGATTCAGCATAAGCTAGCCTTCCTTTCTTTGAGGTCTCTCTAGTTTCAATGAGAATAATATAGTACTTAACTTCTTTCTACATGAATACTAGAATTAAAGCGATAACCACACCAAGAATAGGAACAGCTTCAACTAAGGCTACCCCAATAAACATTGTTGTACGTAATTGACCAGACATTTCAGGTTGGCGAGCCATTGATTCGATTGTTTTTGAGATTACCTTACCATTACCATAACCGGCACCGATTGCTGCCCCTAAAATTGCGATTGCTGCTGCGATATAATTCATAATATTTTTTCCTCCTAAAATAAATAGTAAATTACTTAAATAAATATTACTCTTCTACTTCAATCTTATGGCTCATATAAACCATCGATAAAGTGACAAAGACAAATGCTTGGATGCTTCCGATAAACAATGAAAATGCAATCCAGATCATCTCTAATGGAATCGCTAATGGCAAGGATAGCCACCCTAGACTTGTCATCATTTTTGCAATCAAGGTTAGCAAAACTTCCCCCGCAAAAATATTCCCATAAAGACGTAAAGCAAGTGTTAATAAGTTTGTAAATTCTTCAATGATCTTCATTGGTAACATGAAACTATACGGTTTCAAGAATGAATTTACAAAATAGCCTTTCAACCCAAATCGTTTTACCCCAAACAAATGTGTAAGTAAAATCATCATAAATGCCAAGGTCAATGTCACAAATGGGTCAGCTGTTGGGCTTTTCCAAAGTGTCGTTTCATCTGGTAATACGATTTTTGTCATTAGACCGATATTATTTGCAATAAATACAAATAAGAATAAGGTAAATGCAAGTAAATGGAAATTACTTAGTTCTTTTCTAGGCAAGTTATCTGTAACGATTCCTCGACTAAAATCAATTACCCATTCAATCGCATTTTGTTTTCCAGTTGGTTTCATCTTTAAGTTACGCGTAAAGAAGTACACTAGAAAGAAAACGATTAGACAAGTCAATAACACCATCATACAAACAGTACCATCAAACCACACAGGTCCAATGTGGAACGTTAGCGAGCGTTCATCCAATTCATTTCACCTCTTTTCTCTTTTCCCTGAAATTCACATGAAATAACTTTCAAGTGCGCATTTGGTTTCTCTGAAAAAATCTGATCATAACCAATCGGTATCATACCACCATGAAACAGAAAATACAAAACATTTTCATGAAAATTAGACACTTTTTCGTTTCAGTCTAATTTGATGAAGTTTTCACTTAAATTATGATGGTGATTTTCTAGGAAAACCTTTAGTAATCGTGCTTTATCAGATTAAATGCTACCAAATTTTATCACTAAGTAAAAGTAAAAGCACCGAATATGCGAAAAAGGATATTGAAATTATCTGGAGAAATTTTTCAACGTTCGATCAATTTGACGATCGACATCTTTACGCTTCAAATCTTCTCGTTTGTCGTAGGACTTTTTCCCTTTAGCTAAACCAATCAAAACTTTGGCGTACCCATTCTTGATGTACACTTTTAATGGGACGATTGTTACCCCTGCATTTTTTGTTTCACCAACTAGTCGGGCAATTTGTTTTTTGTGCAAAAGTAGTTTGCGTGTCCGCAACGGATCGTGGTTAAAAATATTTCCCTGTTCATACGGACTGATGTGGACATTATATAGGAAGGCTTCGCCATTTCGAACACGTACGAATCCATCTTTTAAATTGATTCGGCTATTTCGAATCGATTTGATCTCAGTCCCTTGTAAAACCATGCCTGCTTCCATCGTGTCAATAATCGAGTAGTCATGGCGAGCCTTCTTATTTTGTGCAATTAATTTTCCCTCGCCTTTTGGCATTCTACTTCCCCCAAACTATCTTATTTTTTCTTTTTCTTAATTCCTTTATAGAAAGGTTTTTTACCACCTTTTCCTTTTTTCTTAGCAGGCTGGAAGTCATTTCTCTTCCCGCCTACTTTTTTATTTCGTGGAGCTGCTTTGCGTCCACGATTTTGATTTTGTTTGCCTGATGCTTTCCCTTTTTGCTTTGCTTTTGGTCGTTCAAGTTGAGGCACTTCTTCTGCCGAAACTAACTCAAAATCAACTGCTCGTTCTTCTGGACTTGCTTTGACCACTTTGACGCGGACCTTTTGCCCAATTTTAAATGTTAGCCCCGTTCGTTCGCCAACTAATGCTAAATGATTTTCAATAAAGTGGAAATAGTCTTGTTTCAAGTCATTGATGTGGATCAGACCTTCGATTGTATTAGGTAGTTCAATAAACAAACCGAATTTTACCACTGAGCTAATGATGCCATCAAACTCTTCCCCGACTTTATCCATCATGTATTCTGCTTTTTTCATTGCATCAACTTCACGTTCTGCTTCCACTGCTCGGCGTTCCATTTTTGAGCTGTGTTCAGCAATGTCTGGAAGTTCTGCAGACCAGATTGCTTGTTTTTCTTCACTACGATCTTCACCATAAGAACGAATCAAACGGTGAACAATCAAGTCTGGATAACGGCGAATTGGTGAAGTAAAGTGTGTGTAGTACTCTGCTGCTAAGCCATAATGACCGTAGTTTTCTTCTGAATAACGAGCTTGTTGCATGCTTCGTAACAACATCGTATTAATTACCGCAGATTCAGGCTTTTCTTCCACATCTTCGATTACTTTTTGCAAGTCTTTCGGCGTAATCGTACCTTTTGTCCCTCTAACTAGGATTCCTAATGCTGAAGCAAAGTCAAAGAAGCGTTGCATTTTTTCTTCCTTAGGTTGTTCATGAATTCGATAGATGAATGGTAAATGAAGATCATGATAATGTTGCGCCACTGTCTCATTGGCAGCAAGCATAAATGATTCAATCAAGCGTTCCCCTACACCACGTGTTCGCAGCAAAATATCCAATGGATGTCCTTCTGGATTCACTAACACTTTCGCTTCGCGATCTTCAAAAGAAATAGCCCCACGGCGAATTCGCATACTCTCTAAAATCTCGTGTAGTTCTTTCATGGCTTGAAACATTGGCACTAATTGTTTATAACGTTTCATTGTTTCAGGTTCTTCATCTTCTAAAATTTCATTCACGGCAGTATAAGTCATTCGTTCGGTTGTTTGAATAACACTTTGGAAAATCTCATGACTAACGACATGCCCACTTGAATCAATTTCCATTTCACAACTCATCGTCAATCTTGGCACATGTGGGTTTAATGAACAAATTCCGTTTGACAATCGTTGTGGAATCATTGGGATCACACGGTCAGTCAAATAGACACTTGTTCCACGATCATAAGCTTCTCGATCCAGCTGGCTTCCTTGTGTTACATAATAAGAAACATCTGCAATATGAACGCCTAAAAAGTAATTTCCATTTGCTAGTTTGCGAACAGTTACTGCATCATCTAAGTCCTTTGCATCTTCACCATCAATCGTTACAATCAATTGATCCCGTAAATCACGTCGACCAACCAAATCTTTTTCATTGATATGATCAGGAACTTTATCTGCTTCTGCCACTACATCATCAGGAAATTTTGTTGGAATTCCGTTTGCTACAACGATTGATAAAATATCCATACCAGGGTCATTTTTATGGCCAATTACTTGTTTGACAATTCCTTCTAAACTAGTAGCATAGCCATTTTCTGGGTAATGGGTCAATTCTACAATCACGATACTTCCATCTACTGGGCGGATTCCTTCTGCAGCTGCATACACCTTAAACTTTGTTAATTTTTTATCTTTAGGGATCACGACACCATAAAGATCCGTTTCTGCTTCTTCCTCAGGTGAATAAGCAACGAACTCACCAACGAGTTGTGTTGTTCCACGTTTTCGGATTTCAACAATCTTTCCTTCAGCTCCTCGATCAAGTGCCGTATCTGCCGTTTTAATAATATCGATTGCTACAGTGTCTCCGTCCATTGCATAACCAGTTGATTCTTTCGGGATATAGATGTCATCTTCTTCGGGATCAATCGTTACAAAACCAAAGCCACGTTCATTGCCACGAAATGTTCCTTCAATCAATAATGGTTGTAATGGTAATTTCACTTTACCTTTCTTATTAAAAACGATGCTCTGCTCTCTTTCCATTTGTGCAATTGTTTGAACTAATAATTTAAAGTCTTCACTTTTTTGAAAGCCTAAGCCTTCTGCAATTTCTTCCATTGAAAAGCTTTTTTTACGGCTACTTTCCATAAAAAAAATAATTTTTTCTTTAATTGTTTCTTTTGTCATTTATTTTCCTCATTCCAGGGTAATTTCTCTAAAAATTCTAAGACATCTCGTTCTAACTCCCGCCGAGCGTTTCCAACCGTAATCACATGCTTACTGGTTGGATACCATTGAAGCGTTACTCGCTGTTTATTCAAACGACGAGCCGTTTCATAAACACCCATTGGATCAATCATTTCATCTTGACCTGCTTGAGCTAGGAACATTGGTGCTTGAATTTTTGACAGCTTTTCATTTGCATAAGCTGCTTGTTCTTGTATATCTGTTAATTGTTCCTTAACTAAGGGACGATAAATTTCAAGTTGTTGCTGAATTTCTGTTTCTGACAGTCCTGCGATATTCAATACTTGTTGTGCATAAATGAGAAAGTTTTCTGGTACATTCGTTTCTACTGGTGAAATTGGTGAACAGAAAAAGCCGCCTCCAATCACATTTTCTTCTTCAAGTAGTCTTGTCGCAAAAATACCACCCATAGACAAACCAAAAACAGCAATCTCATGAAAGCCATTTGCTTTTAAAAACGCGAGTGCTGCTTTCGCATCTTCCCACCAAGTTGTGGCGTCTTGATGTAAAATATCTTCTGGATTCAACGTTCCATGTCCCGAAAACATCGGTGCATAAACAGTATAATTTGCTTTTTCTAAAAAACGGCAAAGCATTCGGACATCGTTTGAGCTACCTGAATATGCGTGCAAAAGTAAAACAGCTTTCTCTCCATGCTCCGCATAAAATGATTTTGGTAAACTTCCTTTCAATTCAATCACCTCTCGCTCTTCATTTTAACATAGTTGCACTCAGAAACTTCTCGTTTTCACCTGCTCCACCAATAAAAAAAGCCCCTCGCAAATCGGCGAGAGGTTTCTTGATTAGTTTGAAGATAAAAACGCTAGGACAAATAATAAAATCATCCAAACGGCTCCCAGCACAGCAGTTGTTCGTTGCATCACGGCTTCAAAGCCACGTGCTTTTTGCTTCCCAAACAACTGATCCGCTCCACCAGTAAATGCGCTCGCTGCACTATTTTGTTTACTTGGCTGCATCATAATTGCGATAATCATGACGATTGATAAGGCAATTACGATTCCTAAAATTAAATTATACATACGCTTCAGCTCCTCCTTCTTTGAAAAATATCATCTCTTTAACTTTACCATAGAATGAAAATAAATTCAAAATAAGGTTATAAAAGAAGGTTGTAGCTTCAAGCTTCGAAAAAATAAAAAGCAACTGATAAAAGTATTTTTTCATATTTTTGAACAATTATAAATCATTTTGCGAAGTTGCTTTGGTGACACCGTGAATAAAATTATGGCGCAAAGCATCTCGTTCCTACAAACTAGTGAACAGTCTGATAAAATAGCTCCCATTACTTTATTGATCTATGGCTTGTTGCGAGAATTTTTTGGAAAACATCGAAAAACTTTATCTTCCAATGTTTCATCGCAAATAGCAATGTTTTCTTTCCAACGCTAGCTCCATACGTTTAGACTCCTCATGAAAATCGACTTTCAACAATCTATTCAAAAAAAAAGAGTCACGTCAAACGTAACTCTTCTACTTGTTTCTATTTATTTGCGTAATACATCTCCATATTCAGGTTTTGTATCAAATTCTTTTTTAGCAAATGGGCATAGTGGAATAATTTTTTTACCTTCGCGACGAGCTAATTCAACACCGCTATTCACTAATTTTTCCGCTAATTTTTGTCCACGATAAGTAGGTTCGACAAATGTATGATCAATAATCATAATATCTGGTCCAGCATCAGACCAAGTCATTTCTCCAATTTCTTGTTGTTCATCATTGTATAAAGCAAAACGATTTTTTTCTTCTTTGATTTCCATTTTACACTTCATCCTTTCGAATAAACTTCAATGCGCCACTCGGACATGTTTGAATAACGCGACTACTTTCATCAGCACTTGCATTATCCGGCATGATCCACGGTCTGCGACCAACTTCAAAAACAGCTGCATTCCCACGAACACAATTTCCACTGTGGATACAAATCTCTTTGTTATAAAAAATGTCTATCTTTTCACCCGAATATTTTCGATAACCAGCTTCAAACAATTCTTCTTCGGTTGAAAAATGTTCATTGTTCACCTGTTGCCCCATCATACCACCCCTAAAATAACTTGTGTTTTTGTACAATTCATTCTAACAATCTCTCTTCAAACCAGCAACTATTTATCCTCGCAAACAGGAGTAATCAGATAAAGTATTCTTTTTTAATAAATCACACGTAACTACTCCGTCAGATTTTCAACTTGGAGTTCACTATAAATATAAATTGCTTATAGGAAACTTTGCGAATTTTTTCTTCTATATTAATTAGTAGTTTGACAACTCATCATTCAAGAATGCAACACGATTTATTGCCCAGCTAAAATTCGTTCATTGATAAAAGAAAACACAACAGTCCAATAAGTCTTTGGCTCATTCAATACTGCCGCTAGATGCTCTGCATTTGGAACCAATAGTAATTCTTTTTCCCCCGCTGTTGCATTTTGCACAGTGTAAGCTGCTTCAACAGGCACAAAATAATCGTGTTCACCATGGATAATTAATAGTGGTAAATGATTACTACCTAGTTGGCGTGTAGCAGATGCTTGCTTCAAAGAATAACCAGCATATTTTTGGGCGTAAGAATTTGCATATCTCATAATCAACCACTTTGGAAATGAAGTTAACTTGCTTAGCATATAACGAAATTCTGCATAGACAGAAACATACCCGCTATCCAAGATAAAGCCTTTCACAGAAGAAGGCAGCTTCTCACCACTAGCCATCATAATCGTCGAAGCGCCCATTGAACCGCCATGTAAAACAATCGAAGCATCCGGATATTCTTTCATCAGTTGCTTGATCCAAGCAATCAAATCCAGACGATCCAACCAGCCCATTCCGATGATTTCTCCTTCACTTTCGCCATGGGCACGTAAATCTGGAATCAAAACATTAAACCCTTGTTCTGCATATTTTTTCCCAACAAAAGACATGTCACGCTTGCCCGTGCTTCGGTAATCATGGATACAAATCACCCAATTTTTTTGTCTTCGATCTGTAACAAACCATTTTCCCGTTAGTTTTAATCCATCGTGACTTTTGATTGTTTCTGTTACACCTGTTTGCCAAAAAGATTCTGCCGCTTCTTCTAACTGTTGTCGTTTTTCTTCGACAATTTCAGTCGCTGCAGGATCCATTAAAAGGTGTCCTGTTGTTTCATACCAGTTATGACCTCGTTGTACACCAACCGTAATCAACTTTTTTGCATAAGAATAAGAAATAACGTTAAAAATAATAGCAAGAATCACGATTACTAAAATAAAATACAACATAATAATCAATTAATCACCTCCACCACTCAGCTATCCTTGATTTTTCACTATGCAATCAATTAACCAAGACTGATTTTTTCTTTAAAGAAAATTCAAGTAAACTATATTTTTATTGTACCATTCTAATAAATAAAACTGTTGAATTTTTAAATACTTAACTTAAAAAAAGAGTGAAACAAAAGCAATAATCGCTAATCCGCCTTGTGTAATAATAATTTTTTTATCACTCGTTATGCTTCCATACAAAGCCACTAAAATAATATAGACTAGCAAAACCTTTGCTAACTCACTACCTGCGGAAGAAACATATGTCGCATAAAGCAATCCTACTCCAATCAATCCATTGTAAATTCCTTGATTCTTGAATAAAACATTTACTGACGGACGTGCTAATTCTTCTTTTGATAAATGAAACACTCGTCCAGTGGTTGCTGATGTCGTTGCGAACGTCTCTAAATACATAATATAAAAAAATTCGATTGCTACTAATGTGATGATGATCGTTGAAAAAAGATGCATGTTGTTCCTCTCCTTAGCTACTTATTGATGCTATTTATCATATAAAAATTCGACCAGCTTGTAAAACAATTAACTACCTAGTATTTTATGGACAAAAAAAGACGTGGGGCAAGCCCCACGTCTAAAAATAGTTAATTAATAAAAATTATTTATTTTTCAAGTTGTAGAAAGATTTCAAACCTTTGTATTCAGCAACTTCACCAAGTTGGTCTTCGATACGTAATAATTGATTGTATTTAGCAATACGGTCAGTACGTGAAAGAGAACCAGTTTTGATTTGGCCAGCGTTTGTTGCAACAGCGATATCAGAGATTGTTGAATCTTCTGTTTCACCAGAACGGTGAGATACAACTGCAGTGTAACCAGCTTCTTTAGCCATTTCAATTGCTTCAAAAGTTTCTGTCAAAGTACCGATTTGGTTAACTTTGATAAGGATTGAGTTAGCAATTCCTTTTTCGATACCTTCAGCTAATTTTTGAGTGTTTGTTACGAACAAGTCGTCACCAACTAATTGAACTTTGTCGCCTAATACGTCAGTTAATTTCTTGAATCCGTCCCAGTCGTTTTCGTCTAGGCCATCTTCGATTGAGATGATTGGGTATTTAGAAACTAATTCTTCGTAGAATTTGATCATTTCGTCAGTTGTTTTTTCGCCTTCGCCTGAGTCAGCTAAAACGTAAACACCTTTTTCTTTGTCGTAGAATTCTGAAGAAGCAGCATCCATAGCAAGAACAACGTCTTTACCAGGTACATAGCCAGCTTTTTCGATAGCTTCGATAATAACTTCGAAACCTTCTTCATTTGAACCAAGGTTAGGAGCAAATCCGCCTTCGTCACCAACTGAAGTTGCTAATCCGCGACCTTTTAAGATTGCAGCTAAAGCGTGGAATACTTCAGCACCCATACGTAGAGCTTCTTTAAACGTTGGAGCTCCTACAGGCATAATCATGAATTCTTGGAAGTCGATTGAGTTATCAGCATGTGATCCACCATTGATGATGTTCATCATTGGAGTTGGTAATACTTTTGTATTAAATCCGCCTAGGTAGTGGTATAAAGGTACTTCTAGGTAGTCAGCAGCTGCACGAGCAACAGCAATAGATACACCTAAAATAGCGTTCGCACCTAATTTACCTTTGTTAGGAGTTCCGTCTAAAGCGATCATAGCTTTGTCGATAGCCATTTGGTCACGTACATCGTAGCCAATGATTGCTTCAGCAATGATGTTGTTTACGTTGTCAACAGCTTTAGTAACACCTTTACCACCGTAACGAGCTTTGTCGCCATCACGTAATTCAACTGCTTCGTATTCACCAGTTGAAGCACCTGAAGGAACCATTCCACGGCCAAAAGCTCCGCTTTCTGTGTATACTTCTACTTCGATTGTTGGGTTACCGCGTGAGTCTAAGATCTCGCGAGCGTAAACATCAGTAATAATTGACATGTTTTGTCTCTCCTTTGAGTTTGTTTTTATCCTAAGGGATTTCCCTCATATACGATTTTAGTTAATTTTGTGATGAAGTGCAAACATTTATTGCTTTTTTTCACAAATTTTCAAAAATTATTTTACAGCGTCTAATAAAGATAAGAATGAATCAGCTTCTAAGCTAGCTCCGCCAACTAAAGCACCATCAACGTTTTCTTTAGCCATGTATTCAGCGATGTTTTCTGGTTTAACAGAACCACCGTATTGGATACGTACAGCTTCTGAAACTTCTTTACCATATAATTTTTCAACTGTTTGACGAACAACGCCACAAATTTCATCAGCGATTTGTGCATCAGCAGATTTACCAGTACCGATTGCCCAGATTGGTTCATAAGCAATTACCATATTGCTTACTTGACCGTCTGTTAAGTCTTTAAGACCTTCAGTGATTTGACCTTCGATCCATTCAGCAGTTTTTCCTGCTTCATATGTTTCTAAAGTTTCACCACAACATAAGATAGGTGTCATGCCGTTTGCAAAAATTGCTTTTGCTTTTTTGTTGATATCTTCATCAGTTTCATGGAAGTATTCACGACGTTCTGAGTGACCAATGATGACATATTGAACACCAAGATCTGCTAATGCAGCTGGTGAAGTTTCACCAGTGAATGCACCTGAGTTTTCCCAGAAACAGTTTTGTGCAGAAATTTTTAGTTCAGTACCTTCAGCAGATGCCATTAATTCTTGTAAGAATAATGAAGGTGATCCGATAACAGAATCAACTACTTCATTTGAAGGGATTTTGTTTTTTACTGCTTCAGCAAATGCTTTTGCTTCTGATGCAGTTTTGTTCATTTTCCAGTTACCAGCGATGATTGGTTTACGCATGATGAACACACACTCCTTTTTCTTTTTCAAAACACAAGGCTAAGCGTACACTCTTTTCAAAGTGTACACCTAGATATAAGTGAATTATTTGTCGTTAATTGCTGCTAGACCAGGTAACTCTTTACCTTCTAACAATTCTAAACTTGCGCCCCCACCAGTTGAGATGTGAGTAAATTTGTCAGCAAAGCCAAGTTGTTCAGCTGCAGCTGCAGAATCCCCACCACCGATGATTGTAGTAGCATCTTCAAGGTTTGCGATTGCTTCACAAACTCCGATTGTACCATTAGCGAAGTTACTCATTTCGAACACACCCATTGGTCCGTTCCAAACAACAGTTTTCGCACCTTTTAATGTATCAGCAAATAATTTAACTGATGCAGGTCCGATATCTAAAGCCATCAATCCATCAGGAATGTCGCCTTCGATAACTTGAGTTTCTACGTCGTTTGAGAATTCTGGTGCACAAACGTTGTCGATTGGTAATACAAGTTTGTCGCCTGCTTTTTCAATCAATTCTTTTGCTAATTCGATTTTGTCAGATTCAACTAAAGAACTACCGATTTTAATTCCTTTTGCTGCGTAGAATGTATAAGTCATTCCGCCACCGATCAAGATTTTGTCAGCTTTTGGAATCAAGTTTTCGATAACGCCGATTTTGTCAGAAACTTTAGCGCCACCAAGGATTGCGATCATTGGGCGTTTTGGTTCTTCAACAGCTTCACCGATAAATTTGATTTCTTTGTCCATTAAGAATCCAGCAACTGTTGGAATACCAGTTGAAGCGATTCCTACGTTAGAAGCATGTGCGCGGTGAGCTGTACCGAAAGCATCGTTTACAAAAACATCACCTAATGAAGCCCAATATTTACCTAATTCTGGGTCATTTTTGCTTTCTTTTTTACCATCAACATCTTCAAAACGAGTGTTTTCAAAAACAACAACTTCGCCGTCTTTCATGTTGCTGATTGCGTCTTCTAATTCTTTTCCACGAGTTTCAGGTACGAAAGTAACTTCTTTACCTAATAATTCGCCTAAACGTTTAGCAACTGGTGCTAAAGATTTACCTGCTTTATCTTCTTCAGCTTTCACACGTCCTAGATGAGAGAAAAGGATTGCTTTTCCGCCTTGTTCAAGCACGTAGTTGATTGTTGGTAAAGCAGCTTTGATACGTGTATCATCAGTGATCACGCCATCTTTCAAAGGAACATTAAAGTCAACACGGACAAGAACTTTTTTATCTTTTAAGTCGATATCTTTTACTGTTTTCTTAGCCATTTTGTTTCCTCCTAAATAAACTTGTTATCAAAAAAAGCGGAGAAGCGCGATTGCTTCCCCGCTTTTAAGTGTACTTGTTTAAATTTACACTCGTACGTGTTTCTTATAGTTTAGCGAAGTATTCTAAAGTACGTACTAATTGTGCAGTGTAAGACATTTCGTTGTCGTACCAAGCAACAGTTTTAACTAATTGTTGGTCGCCTACTGTCATTACTTTAGTTTGAGTTGCATCAAACAATGAACCGAAAGTCATACCTACGATATCTGAAGAAACGATTTCGTCAGTGTTGTATCCGTAAGATTCGTTTGCAGCTTCTTTCATAGCTTCGTTAACTTCGTCAACTGTTACTTTTTCGTTAAGAACAGTTACTAATTCAGTTAATGAACCAGTTGGAACAGGAACACGTTGAGCAGCTCCGTCTAATTTACCGTTCAATTCAGGGATAACTAAGCCGATAGCTTTAGCAGCACCTGTTGAGTTAGGAACGATGTTTGCAGCAGCAGCGCGTGCACGGCGGAAGTCACCTTTAGGGTGTGGTCCGTCTAGAGTCATTTGGTCACCTGTGTAAGCATGGATAGTTGTCATTAATCCTTCAACAACACCAAATTTGTCGTTCAATGTTTTAGCCATAGGAGCTAAACAGTTAGTAGTACATGAAGCACCTGAGATAACTGTTTCTTTACCAGTTAATGTTTCGTGGTTAGTGTTATAAACGATTGTTGGAACATCGTCTCCACCAGGAGCAGAGATAACAACACGTTTAGCACCAGCTGTTAAATGTTTTTCAGCAGCTGCTTTAGAAGTGAAGAAACCAGTACATTCTAGAACGATGTCTACGCCTAGTTCGCCCCATGGTAATTCTTCAGGGTTACGGTTAGCTAAAACTTTAACTTCTTTACCGTTAACGTTGAAAGAACCTTCATGAACTTCAACTGTTCCGTTGAAACGTCCTTGAGTTGTGTCATATTTTAACAAGTGTGCTAACATTTTAGCATCTGTTAAGTCATTGATTGCTACTACTTCGATTCCATCTACATCTTGGATACGACGGAACGCTAGACGTCCGATACGTCCAAAACCATTAATACCTACTTTAACTGTCATTTAAGATTTCCTCCTTATGAAAATCAAAAAAATTTTTATTTTAAAGGGTTACCCCTTTTAAAATCTCATTTGCTGCGGCCTCATCTGTGATCAGCCACGTTTGTTTTGGTGCATTTTTCATATACGCTCGGATTGCTTTGGCTTTTGTTTTTCCGCCAGCAATCGCAAGGATGATTGGTACCCGTGTTAAATCTTTCAGTTCGATGCCGATTCTTGGAACCTTGTAAACAACTTCTCCATTTTCGTTAAAGAAATAACCAAAGGATTCCGCTACAGCATTCGCCTGCTTCAACATGATTAACTCTTCTTCAGTCATTTTTCGACGGGCTGCCATATGCAACGCACGTCCAATACTATGAATAACACAATTTGCCTGACTTATCAAGTTTAACACTTCTTGAATAGATGGTTCATTGAGTAAAGAATTGTAGGTAGCTAAACTTAGTTGCTCTGGAACATACAATGCCCGATGATCCCCATTTGTGTTAGCTGCCATTCTGGCACTAACTGAATTCGCTTGTACGGTAACCGCCTCACCAATTCCCCCTCTTGCAGGAACAAACAAGTTATGTCGTTTCTTGTTTTCCAAATTCGTCAACTGTTCAGCAACCACAGCCATTGTGGTTCCTCCCATTACGGCAATGATATTTTCACCTTCTGGAAGTAATAAGTTCAAGGATTCGTTTAAAGCTTCACCAAAAGCATCTGTCACTTTTGATTGTGCGTCACTATTCCCCGAAACAACGATACAACGTTGATTACCAAAATACTCAGCCAGTTTTTTTTCTGTCTGATGCATTCCTAAAAGCTGATCCATGAAGTTTTCAAGACTTTGATAAACTTCCTCACCTTTCGTGGTCAACGTCATGCCACTTTTTGACGTATCGATTAGTTGAAGATTTTTCAAAAGATCTGTTTCTGTTCGCAAAACTCGCTCTGTTATCCCCATACTTTCAGATAAGCTACGTCGACCAATCGGCTGCATCCAATAAATATTACGTAAAATTTTATAGCGTTCTTGAAGAACTTCGATAATATCTGGTGCAACGGACTCAATCATTTTCAATTCATCTAGCATAGCGATCTCCTTAGTTGGACGATAAACGTCCAATGTAGACTCAAAACGACCCATGTACGACAAAAAAATAAAATTGATTGTTTTACTTTCTTTTTTATGAAAAGGAAAACCTCAACCTCACATGCGTTAGTCTAACAGTTTCTTCCTAACTTTTCAACTAAAAAAGACTAGAAAAGTAAAATACTTTTACTAGCCCTCTTTTTTTTATTTATCATACCGTTTTCTTTTTGATGAACTCGGGATTCCTAAAAGATCTCGATATTTTGCAACGGTTCTTCTAGAAATCACAACTTCTTCTTTTTTTAGAAGTTCGACTAACTTTTGATCCGATAATGGCTTTGCTTTATCTTCCAGATCAACTAACTCTTGTAGTTTTTTCTTTGCCATTTCTGTGGATAAATCTTCCGACCCAGTCGTATTGTTGTTTGCTATGCGGGTTGTAAAAAACTTTTTAAGTTCAAAAATGCCAAAAGTTGTTTCCAAATATTTTCCGTGAACAGCTCGACTCACAGTTGATTCATGGACATTGATTTCAGAAGCCACTTCTTTTAAGGTCAATGGTTTGATTGGTCGATTAACATCGGTGAAAAATTCTTTTTGGCGAGAAACGATTACTTGTGCCACTTTTAAAATAGTATCACCGCGTTGCATCATTGTTTTTTTTAGCCAATCAAATTCTTGCTTACGTTCTTTTAAATACGTAGCTGTTTCTTTGTCTGCTTTTTGATTCATTTGTTTGAAATAGGTTTCTTGAAAACGAATATTCGGCTGACTTGCTCGATTCGAAACTACCTGCACTTCGTTGTTGCTATGAACCAAAACCTTCACATCTGGAATGATATACAGTTCATTACTGTTTTCAAAGATCCTACCTGGACTTGGTGATAAAGTTTGAAGATAATCAAATATTTTTTGAACTTCACTAAGTTCGATTGAAAATTTTTGTGCGATGTCTTTCCATTTTCGTTGGACTAGTTCATCAAAGCATTCTTCCAAAACAATGTAAGCTAAAGCTGGAGCAAAATCATCTCTTTCAGTTTGTAACATCAGACATTCTTGAAGATTTCTAGCACCTACACCTGCCGGCTCTAGTTGTTGAATTAACGTCAATGCATCTAATAGTTGGATTGCTGATGCACCCGTGTCTTCGGACGCATCGGCCAAATCAATTGTCAAAAAACCATTTAAATCAATGTATTCAATCAAATATAAAATCATTTTACGTAAAAATGTGTCACGATAATTCAAATGTACTTGATCGATCAATGATTCAAACAACGAGCCTTTTGTATCAGGAATTTGATTAAGATAGCTTGTCTCTTCTCCATCATAATTGTTACTTGTTTTTTTGTAGTCCGGTTGCCATTCAGGCTCGACTACTTCAACCAAAGGATTTTCTAGCGCCTGATTTTCAACAAAGGCTAATAATTCTTCACTATTATATTGGAGGATTTGGATTGATTGCTGCAATTGCTGAGTCATAGCCAATTTTTGCGTTTGTTGTTGTTTTTGTGAAAAATTCTGTTGAAATTTCATTTTTTTGCCTTATCCCCTTGTAAATTATTTTTTGGTTGGTTACAATTATGCCAGTGCTTGCGTCCTTAGTGTAGTGGATATCACGTAAGATTCCGGTTCTTGAGACGGGGGTTCGATTCCCTCAGGACGCGTTCAATAGCCATTTTAGCATAATTTAAACATCTTTGCTTTCTATATTTAAAAGAAGAGGTTATGACAGAAGCAGTTGGCTTCTCCTTTTCTTGTGGAGTTTCGACTTACTTTCGAGGAAGTCGCGTCTGAAACATCATGTATTGAAACAGAGGCTGTGACAAAAGTATTGTCACAGCCTCTGTTTGTTCTCTTTTACCATCGACAAAAAAACCAACCAGCTATTTCCCAGCTAGTTGGTCCTGATCTTTCTATACATTTCTACAATTAGAATGCATTGCTCTTCAAGCGAAAGATTTGTTACTCTGTTTTTTCAGAAAATTCTTCATTGTCATACTCTTCATCATCATCGTCGTCATCGTCTTCGATAATGCTCAAGTCTTCTTCAATGTTTCCTGGTAATACTTCTTCATCGTCGCTATTGTCATCCGCACCGATTTCTTGTAAATCAGAGTTGTACGCCGCGATTTCTTCATCGTCGTCATCATCATCTTCAAATAGATCATCGTCATCTTCATCAGACAAGTCAGTATCTTCTGGATCATCATCGTTATAGTCGATTGCATCTTCATCATCATTGATAAAGGCATTCACTTTTTTGCGTTTTCGGCGACGAGGTTTATCTTCATCTTCTTCGTCAATTCCATGATTTACTTCTTCATCAATTGAATCAATTGCATACCATGAGCGCAAGCCCCAACGGTTGTCACCTAAAGAAATAAAGCTGCCGTCAATATTTAAGTCAGTATAAAACTGTGCTAATGAATCACGAATATCTCCATCTGTTTTGCCAAGATAGTTTTGGATTTGATTAACTAAATCAGAAAAATCCATCACATCACCATGTTGTTCTAAAATCGCATGTGCAACTTCGATCATTGATAATTCGTTTTTGTTTGCACCTTCAAATACACTAATTTCCAATCAGGACACGTCCTTTCACAGTCTATCCCTTATCATACAAAATCAACGATAAAAAATCAAACTTTTCTTTTAAATTATGCTGTAAAATCTAAGGTCAAATGATATTCACCTAGTTTTTCTTCGCCCATAAATAGATCGTAAGCAATCACAATATTTCCTGAGGCCGGTCGATCTTTTAAACTAACATGCAGTTCGTTGGTAAATGTTTGAATCAAAATCATTCCGTAAGGTGTCTTATAGGCTGTTTCTAAACGTTCTTTGTAGCCAAATTTTAGACGCATTCGCATTTCCCCAGCACGAATTAACTGAACATGACCATCAGGAATGATTTTGATCGTCACAGGAACTTCTTGTCCTGTTTCTTCTTGAACTTCTTTATACCGTATGTATAACGTATCACCAATTTTTACCATTTGACCCGTTAAATCAAAATAAAAGTCTTGCACTTCCCCTTGCTGTTTCACTTTTGTACGTAGTTTTATTGAAATCGGTGTTCCTTGTGATAAATCCATCTCGCATTCTCCTTTACTTCTCATAGGCTTATTGTTCCCAGTTTCTGCTATTTTGTCAACCAACTTGTATATTTTTTATCTTTTTGCTTTTTTCACCCTTCTTTAGCCGCTGTTAGTTCTTCTAATAAGAAGCGTACCTAAAAACTTCTGACTGTTTTTGAGGTATACTAGGAGAGAAATAAGGGAACTAACTGAACAAGGAGTTGATGAAATGAATCCTCCTATTTTATTGGATCAAGACATCTATCAAGGCAATGACTTTTCCCCTTTTGCATTGACCGATTTATTAACCGCTGAAACGAAGAAACAGCAACAAACATTTCTTCATTTCTGGCAATATAACAAAACAGTGATTTTTGGAATGAAAGATACCCGCACACCTTTCTTTACTGAAGGTGTTCAATCCATTCGCAAAGCGGGATATACGCCTGTCGTACGAAATTCAGGAGGCTTAGGTATCGTTTCTGATACTGGTATTTTGAATGTTTCCTTGCTATTTCCACAAACAGATGATAAAAAAATTTCAATTGATGATGGTTACGAACGAATGTTAGCTTTGACCAGAAAAGCTTTTCCTGAAGCAGCCATTGAAGCTTTTGAAATTTCTGACTCCTATTGTCCTGGAACGTATGATTTAAGTATCTCTGGGAAAAAATTTGCTGGAATTGCACAACGCCGAATCAAAAACGGGATTGCCGTCATGATGTATCTAAGCGTCAATGGGAATCAACAGGCACGCGGCGAATTGATGCGAAGCTTTTATCAAGTCTCACTAAAAGAAGCTTTTGGTACAGATGGCTATCCTGCTGTCCAACCAGAAAAAATGGCAAATCTTAGCGACCTTTTACAGCAACAATTGACCGTCTCTGAGGTTAAAATCCGCTTAGCAACTGCTTTTCAAAACCTTATGGGGCAATCTGTGCCTCTCATTCCCCTTTCTTCTACTGATTGGTTACAAAACTATATTTCAGCAGATGAATGGGAAACACAGCTAGCACGAATGGCTGACAGAAATTCTATCTTAAAGGAGCAACAGTATGACAATTCCTTATAAATACCAAGTTCTTCCTATTGAAAAGGTATTTCGTGATCCTGTCCATAATTATGTCCATGTACAGCATCAAGTTATTTTGGACTTAATCAACTCAAAAGAAGTCCAGCGACTACGACGCATTAAGCAATTAGGTACAGCTTCATTTACTTTTCATGGTGCAGAACACAGTCGCTTTACACATTCATTAGGTGTGTATGAAATTTCCCGACGAATTTGTGATATCTTTTCACGGAACTACTCGAAAGAAAAAATTGGTGAAAATGGTTGGGATGACAAAGAACGATTAGTTACGCTTTGCGCAGCACTTCTTCATGATGTCGGTCACGGTCCTTACTCACATACTTTTGAACATATTTTCCATACGGATCATGAAGCAATTACCGTAGAAATAATTACTTCACCAGAAACAGAAGTTTATCAAATCTTGAATCGAGTGGAAGATGGCTTTCCCGAAAAAGTTGCAAGTGTAATCCAAAAAACGTATCCCAATCCACAGGTTGTTCAAATGATTTCTAGTCAAATCGATGCCGATCGTATGGATTATTTATTGAGAGATGCTTATTACACAGGGACTGAATATGGAACTTTTGATTTGACTAGGATTTTACGAGTGATTCGTCCCTACGAAGGTGGTATCGCCTTTTCAATGAATGGGATGCACGCTGTGGAAGATTACATTGTTAGTCGTTACCAAATGTACGTTCAAGTTTATTTCCATCCAGTTTCTCGTGGAATGGAAGTCATTTTAGAACACCTACTTCATCGGGCACATGAACTTTATTTGGAAGACTCTGCTGCATTTGAAATGCATGCACAACTGTTGCTTCCTTTCTTGGCTGAATCATTTACGTTAGATGATTACTTGAAACTTGACGATGGCGTATTAGGTACTTATTTTACACAATGGACAGAAGCAACTGATCCGATTTTAAATGACTTAGCAAAACGATTTTTAAATCGAAAACCATTAAAATCTGCCACTTTTTCCGGTGATCGCAACTCACCACTAATCGAAGAACTCACTCTACTAGTTGAAAAAGTGGGCTACAATCCTGTGTACTACACCGCAATCAATTCTAGTTATGATTTACCTTATGATTTCTATCGTCCAGAGCAAAACCGACATCGTACCCAAATTGAGATTTTGAGAAATGACGGAACTTTGATAGAATTATCCAAGGTTAGCCAATTAGTTGCTGCTTTAGCTGGTCAAGAACAAGGTGACGAACGGTTCTTCTTCCCAAAAGAAATGGTTGATCCCACTTTGAGAAACCATTATGATCTCTTTGATGAAACATATCAAGAATTTGCCAGTCACATTCAAAATGGCGCACTAATTGAAAATAAGTAAGAAAAATGTTGGAGGAAATTATGTCTATCAAATTAATCGCTATCGACATCGATGGCACGTTGTTAAATGATCAACGTGAATTAACAACGGAAGTCAAAGAAGCAATTCAACAAGCAGACAAACAAGGAGTAAATATTGTCTTATGTACAGGTCGTCCATTACCTGGTGTCAGAGAACAACTCGAAGCATTAGAATTATTCAAAGACACAGACTATGTCATCACTTATAATGGTGCTTTAGTTCAACAAACGAAAACAGGAAACATCATCGCGCGTCACGGATTGACTCACGAAGACTTTTTAGAAATCGAAGTGATGGCGCGTCGAGTTGGCAGCCACTTACACTCAATTGATGAAAAAGCAATCTACACACCAAACCGTGATATTAGCCCTTACTCTGTCCATGAGTCTGGCCTTGTAAACATGCCGTTGAAATATCGTACCCCTGAAGAAATGACACCTGACATGAATATTGTCAAAATGATGATGATCGACGAACCTGAAATTTTAGATGCAGCAATTGCGCGTCTTCCTCAAGAATTTCGTGATAAATATACAACGGTTAAAAGTGCACCTTTTTACTTTGAAGTCTTGAATAAAGAAGCCAATAAAGGAGCCGCAGTTGCAAACTTGGCACAACATCTTGGCATCACACAAGACGAAGTCATGGCAATTGGCGACAATGAAAATGATTTATCAATGATCGAATATGCTGGCCTTGGAGTAGCTATGGAGAATGCTCTGCCCATCGTAAAAGAAGCAGCCAATGCATTGACCACTTCAAATGAAGAACACGGCGTAGCTGAAGCAATCAAAAAATATGTGCTAAACTAAGCCAGCTGCATCACTTATTTGAGCAACTACTATTCCAAAAAATTAGTAAGTCGAACCAGCAAAAAGGGCTGTGACAAATGGATTGTCACAGCCCTTTTTTGCTGAATAAATGGCGTTCCTAAAGCAATTTCAAGTAATAAATCTACCCTTCCTAAAATTATGTAACGTTGTTTGTAGAAACGACGTTCTTATTACTTGAAGTTAACTCCTTTGTGCCACAACTTTTTTACTTTCCTCAATGAATCACAAACCAGAACTAAACGTTTAATAACCATCTGTTAAGTAAATCTTCTAAAATAGACGTTGAAGTTTTAAACAACTTAATTCTGTACTTACGATTTTAATTTTTTGTTTCAATTTCTTGTTCAACTTTATATTTGTCCTCTAGCCATTTTTTAACCGCCCATTGATGGCTACCTCTCTTCAGCTTCACAATCGCATCCGCAGGAGTTACCCACCAAATACGATTTGTTGTTTCAGTAGGCTCCCCAATTTTTTCCCAACTTTTAGCAACATAAAAATAACCAGGGTTGTAATAATAGGTCGCGCGGTAGTTGGAATAAAAATATTCATCTGCTTGTCCTAAGAAACAATCAATGACTACCGTGATACCAAGTTCTTCAATCATCTCACGAGCAATGGCTTCTTCTTTGGTTTCTTGTCCCTCGATTTCTCCGCCGGGTAGGAAAAATGCGCCATTTGGTGCCTCAACCAAAGCTATTTCTGTTTCTTTTTCTACAATGATATATGCAGCATAGCGTGTTTGATAGCTGGCTGACTGTTTCTTTTCTCCAAAAACTGGATAATCCATTCATTTTCCCACCTTTTTCTTTTTATTTTACATGAGAGTTTTCTCATGAACAAGCACCAATATTTATTTTTCTTGTTATTCTTTGCTATCATGAATAAAAAAGAAAGGAAGTTTTTATTTATGAAAATGGCACACACTTGCGTCCGCGTAAAAGACCTTGACGCATCTCTTGAATTTTATCAAACTGCGTTTGGCTTTGAAGAAAGTCGCCGTCGTGATTTTCCAGAAAATAAGTTCACTCTTGTTTACTTAACTTTGCCGGGAGATGATTACGAACTAGAATTGACGTACAACTACGATCATGAAGCATATGATCTAGGAAACGGTTATGGCCATATTGCAATTGCTGCAGATGATTTGGAAGCATTACATGAGAAACACCAAGCTGCTGGTTTAAATATAACTGACTTAAAAGGATTGCCGGGAACTGCTCCTTCTTATTACTTTGTTATCGATCCTGATGGTTACAAAATTGAAGTTATTCGTGGATAATCCACTCACTTAAAAAGAGCTAACCTAGATAGAAAAAACGCCTAAAATTCGTTTTGAAAACGTTGATTTTAGGCGTTTTTTTTGAAATGTGTTAAGAACGACGGTTTTTTTATTTTTTCCCAGTTTCTTTTTTGTTTGGAGTATCGTCAAAAAAGTACTATTTTTATTTGACTTACCCAATCATCACACTTTCTTCTGGATATTTGATTTTTATTTCTTGCTGATGAACTTTTTTCATCAATGAAAAAGCAATCGTCAACACGCCAACGCGCCCAGTATACATCAATGCCATAATCAAAATTTTCCCAACAACTGATAAATCTGGCGTCAATCCCATTGTCAAACCAACCGTGCCAAAAGCAGAGAAGACCTCAAATGCGATATATTCAAGCCCCATTTTTTCTGGTACATATTCTGTAATTGATAAAATCATTACTGCCACCACACAAAGAGTCAGTGTTAAAAAAAATAAAGTCAACGCACGCAAAATAGTTGGTTGTCGTATCGTACGTCCAAAAATTTCAGCTCTTGTTCTCCCTTTAAACATTGAACGCATTTGCGCTAGCAACACACCCAAAGTGGTTGTTTTAAGTCCCCCCGCAGTTGAACCAGAAGTTCCACCGATGTACATCAAAAACATGGTTAGGATCAAACCAGCATGGCTCATCTTAGAATAATCAATCGACGAATAACCTGCCGTTCGAGGTGTCACGCTTAAAAAGAATGTATTAACTATCCGATTACTAAAATTGCCTTGTAAAAAGTTTGCTCCATTTTTTTCCGTAAAAAGAAAAACGAAAAAACTACCTACTAACAAAATACTCGTCATACTTAAAGCAATTTTTGAGTGTAAACTGATTTTTTTCGTTTGATGAAAGGTCAACAAGTCACGCCAAACAATGAACCCTAATCCACCAGCAATAATCAATATTGAAATCACGAGTAATAAATAATTATTTTCTTGATGTGCAACCAGGCTCTCGCCTAACAAATCAAATCCAGCATTACAAAAACTAGAAATAGCATGAAAAATACCATACCAGCTTCCCTTAATCCAACCAAATTCAGGAACAAACACGATTGATAATGCCACGGCACCTACTAGCTGGATTACTAAAGCAAACTTAAAAATATAAAGCATCAAATCGGTTACACCAGCCATTTTTTCTAAATTCAACGCTTCTTTTAACACAATACGTGTACTCAAACTAATCTTTTTTCGAGCAAGCATGAAATATAAAATTGGCACCATCATAAAGCCTAATCCACCAATTTCAATTAAAATCAGCAAAACCAGTTGTCCCAAACCATTCCAATGTTCGACAGTATTTAAAGTAGTCAGTCCGGTAACACAAATCGCCGATGTCGCTGTAAACAGCGCATCCAGATAGTTGGTTGCCTCCCCACTTCGACTAAAAAATGGCAGGGATAATAAGCTTCCTCCAGTAAAAATCAGCGCAAAAAAACCGAAAGCTAATAATTGTACCGCTGATAATTTTTGAAAAAGTTGAATCAATCGTGTCTTCAAGCAAGTTCACTGCCTTCCTGTTCGTCTTGTGCTAGTCCATTTTTGAGAAAAAGAGACTTGATTTTCCTCAACTCTCTTTTTTCGCTCACGCGGAATTGTAGCTACTATGAATGGCTACTTCCCATATCCTTGATTTTGATTAAACGAGTAACTTCTGCACGTTCATTTTCTTCGAGTTTCATTTGAATGTAATAAATCGTTTCTTCCAACTGAGGAATCGTCATATACTCTAAAGCATTTACTCTTCGTCGTGTTTTTTCAATTTCGCTTGCCATCAACTGACACGTTTTTTCGATTTCCGTTAATGCTAACAGTTTAGGCAACACACTCGTAAATTGTTCAATTGCTTGATCTAGTTCTGCATTGGAGTTTAAGTAGCCATATTCTAACGGCGCTTCTCCCAGTCGGTCATCATATTGAAAGTTCATCACAGGTACCTTGACGCTCATAATATTTTTTTCAGTCACTGCTAATTCCATCGTTTCGGCAGGTAGCACAAACAATTCTTCAATGAAGGCTTCATTGATTGATGCATTCGCAAGAACCACATTTGCCATGGCAGCCTGTAACTCAGCTTCCATTTCTTGACGAAGCTGATGATTTTTGCGAACGAATAGAATAAACTGACGCATCAATTCATCTTGCTTATCTTTCAGTAATTTGTGTCCACGAGTAGCCGTTGTTAACTGTTTTTTTAAACGAGTAAACTCCATACGCGTTGGATTCACCGTTAGTCTTGCCATTAGCGCACTTCCTTTTCAGGTAAATATTCCTCTAGCAACTCTTCTTTGATTCGCTTTAACTCTGTCCTTGGTAACATCGAAAGTAATTCCCAACCTAGGTCAAGGGTTTCAAAAATTGAGCGATTCGTGGTAAATCCTTGATTGATGTACTCTTCTTCAAAACGGTTCGCAAATTTTGCATAGATTTTATCCACATCAGACAACGCCGACTCACCTAATACGATTGCAAGTTCTTTCGCTTGCTTTCCTTGCGCATAAGCTGCAAATAATTGATTCATCGTAGCTGCGTGATCGACCCTTGTTTTGCCGGCACCCGTTCCTTTATCCTTTAGTCGAGATAAGGAAGGTAACACATCAATCGGCGGCTGAATCCCACTCTTATACAATTCTCGTGATAAAATAATCTGCCCTTCTGTGATATAACCTGTCAAATCAGGAATCGGATGCGTTTTGTCATCTTCTGGCATCGTCAAAATCGGAATCTGAGTGACAGAACCCTTTACGCCACGAATTCGACCAGCACGTTCAAATAACGTTGCTAGATTCGTGTATAGATACCCTGGATAGCCACGACGTCCTGGAACCTCTCGTCGTGCCGCAGAAATTTCGCGCAAAGCTTCCGCATAATTGGTCATGTCTGTCATAATGACCAAGACATGCATCCCTTTTTCATAAGCTAAATACTCTGCTGCTGTCAATGCCATTCGTGGTGTAGCGATCCGCTCAATTGCAGGATCGTTAGCCAGATTCATAAACATGACACTTCGATCAATTGCACCCGTTTGACGAAAGTCTTCCATGAAAAATTCTGCTTCCTCAAATGTAATCCCAATTGCGGCAAAGACGACAGCAAAATCTTCCGCTTCATTCAGCACCGTTGCTTGTCGAGCAATTTGAGCGGCCAATTCTTTATGTGGGAGTCCTGAACCAGAGAATACAGGTAATTTTTGTCCTCTTACTAACGTATTCAAATGATCGATTGCTGAAATACCAGTTTGAATAAATTCATCGGGATAATCTCGTGCAACTGGATTGATAACTTCCCCATTAATATCGACTTTTTTCTCTGCCAAAATTTCTGGACCATGATCTTTCGGGCGACCTAGACCATCAAAGACTCTGCCAATCATGTCTTCAGAAACACCAAGTTCTAACGGATGCCCAAGAAATCGTACAGCAGAATCTCGCAGATTAATACCACTAGTTCCTTCAAAAATCTGAACCATTGCTTTGTCTTCTTGAACTTCTAACACTTGTCCTCGGCGAATTTCACCATTTTGCATACGAACTTCAATCAGCTCTTCGTACTTTACACCTGCTACTTTTTCTACCGCCATCAAAGGACCAACTACTTCACCAATCGTTTGGTATTCTTTAATCAACAGTCATTCCTCCTTCCACAATGATTTTTTGGATTGTTTCTTTCGTTTCAACCAATAGTGCATCAAGCTGCTGGATTTCAGTTTCTGGTATATATTTACTTCGTGCAATTCGGTCACGAAGGACAACCGTTCCTTCCATAATTTCAGTTAAATATGAACCTACAGACAGCGCACGACGCGCTTCTTGTCCAAACGTTAAAATCAGTTGCAACATTTTGAACTGTTTTTCTCTTGAAGTAAATGTATCAACATCATCAAAAGCATTTTGCTGAAGATAGTCTTCTCGAATTGACTTTGCAACTTCCAAAGTCAAACGATCATTATCAGAAAGTGAATCAATCCCAACTAAACGAACGATTTCATTTAATTGTTCTTCCTCTTTTAATATACGCATGCCTTCTGTAACCATTTTTGACCAGTCTGCTTGCAATACTTGATCCAAATATTGACCAACTTCCGTCGAATACAAAGAATAACTTTGCATCCAGTTGATTGATGGAAAATGACGACGTTGTGCTAGGTTAGCATCTAACCCCCAGAAAACTTTCACCACACGCAATGTATTCTGTGTCACAGGCTCAGAAATATCTCCACCTGAAGGAGAAACGGCACTGATGGCTGTAATGCTACCTTCTCGGGGCACTGAACCAAGAGTCATTACTCGCCCTGACCGCTCATAATATTCTGCTAAACGCGAGCCCAGATAAGCTGGATACCCCTCGTCTCCCGGCATTTCTTCCAATCTACCACTCATTTCTCGTAAAGCTTCCGCCCAACGAGAAGTAGAATCTGCCATGATTGCCACATCATAGCCCATATCACGGAAATACTCAGCAATTGTAATGCCTGTATAAATCGACGCTTCTCGTGCCGCAACTGGCATATTTGATGTGTTTGCAATTAAAACTGTACGTTCCATGATGGATTCACCAGTATTTGGATCAATCAATTCAGGAAATTCATTTAAGACATCCGTCATCTCGTTTCCACGCTCGCCACAACCAACATAAACAACCATATCAACATCTGCCCATTTAGCAATTTGATGCTGCACAACTGTTTTTCCAGCTCCAAATGGTCCGGGAACAGCTGCTGCTCCTCCCTTTGTCACTGGGAAGAAAGTATCAATCACTCGTTGTCCAGTAATCATAGGCGCTTCTGGGTTGCGTTTTTCCTTAATTGGTCGACTTCGTCTCACTGGCCATTTTTGCATCATCGTTAATTCTTGACTTCCTTGTTCAGTTTCAAGAACACATACAGCTTCATCAATCGTGAAATTTCCTGACGCTAATTGGCTGATTTTCCCACTGATTCCATTTGGAACCATGATTTTATGTTGGATTACTTTCGTTTCAGCCACAGTTCCAATTACATCCCCCGCAACGACAAACTCTCCTACTTCAGCTGTTGCTTCAAACCACCATTTTTTCTCATGATCTAAAGCTGGTAGTTGTACACCCCGACCTAAAAAATTACTTTGGGTGATTTCCATGAAGGTATCCAACGGGCGCTGGATACCATCAAACATTTGAGAAATAATTCCTGGTCCCAGTTCAACAGACAGTGCTTCGCCCGTTGAACGTACTGGTTCACCTGGTCCAATTCCTGATGTTTCTTCATAAACTTGGATTGAAGCTACATCACCACGCATTTCAATGATTTCGCCAATAACCCCAAGTTCTCCTACTAAACACATATCTTGAATGCTAGCATCACTCATATTTTCAGCCATAACAAGTGGTCCAGACACTTTGATAATTCTTCCAATTTGCAAATCATTCGCTCCTTTTCCCTACTATAAAATATTTTGACCTACGGCTTTTTCAACATTGTTTTGAATTTCAGTTAATCCAATCTTCTCTGTTCCTTGATAATTAGGAATCAATACGATTGCTGGTATCAGTTGTTCTTGGTAGCGAGCAATTACTTCTGGGATGGAAGTCGCACATTGTTCTGTGACATAGATTACACCATAGCCCTCTTTTGCCATTTGCTCCACGAGTCGTCGTACATTCTGTGGATTTGTTTCAAAGTGAACATCAAAACCAACTAACTGAAAAGGTAAGACAGATGCCTTGTCACCAATTACACCAATTTTATGTCCCATAGACTGTCCTCACCCGCTCTCTGATTTGTTCTGTACTAAATTGGCTACGTTTACCAACTGCTAACAAACGCAAATTTTTTCCTTCTACTTCTTTTGCATTTAAAAAAGCAAGTAATGGTAATGGACCAAAAGCCTGTGTTTGCGCCTCTTGATAAAGGGAGGAAAGGTAATCATCCTTCAAACGTTCCAAAGTAATTAGATCAATTTCTGTTTCTTTTAGTGCAGGGCGAATAATTTCTGCATAATCAGTTGTTAATAAAAAGCGAGTATATGCTTCTAATTCTTGACCAACAAAAGACAAAAAGATTTCCTTTTCTATGCCACCCGCACTTGAAAGAACAGTTGTCATAAATCCTTTCGTTCGATTTTGACTCAGTCCACGTGCCATCGTTATAATATTTGTGAGATCAATCAATGCAATGATTTCCGTTAACAGTTCCTTGTACCCGAGTTTCTCGCCAAGTCGGCGCTGTTCTTTTAGAAAATGACGATCATAAATCACATCAATTCCCTGTAAAATAGTTGCCCCTTCAAAATAATCAAACACTTCACGGATACTGGCAAGTAATGTCTCCGGTAGTTCAACAGAATCTTGTGTTCGAATCGCTTCTTTCATCATATCTAATGAATAGAAGCCGTCATCAATAAATAACTGATCCAGATTTTTGCCTGTTAGCTCTGCCTTGGTTAAAACTTTCAAGTTATGGAAAGTAAAGCGCATCGTATAAATCCAAAGAATCTCTGGTTCAGGAACTCGTTCCTTTAGCCATGCAAACAATTCACTTTGTTCCTTTGCTAAGTTTTGTTCCAATTCGTATTCAAATCCCTCATAAACATAAGGTTGATAAATCGTCGTTTTCAATTGTTCGCCAAATGCGTCGATTGAAGGGGCTTGAATCAAACGCTCAAAATCTTCATTCGTCAATAATTCAAGCTCTCTCCCGCGAATCAAAGGATTTAATTCGTGATAGTTCATCGTTCCCCTCCTTAAGTAAACAATTGTTGTGCTAGCTCATACCCCATCGAGCCTCTTAACTCCGTCACTAACCGACTAAACAAAAAATTGTATTGAATTCCTTTACTGTCCAAGACAAAACCAGCTTCATTTGGGATTACCTTTGGATCTTTAACTAATGTAAAGGACAGTTTTTGAGAGAAATCTTTTATTTGCTCTTCCGTAAAAATATCTGCCGATTTTTCACCTACGCGAAAGATTACTTCTCCTTTTAATGCCAATGGACTTAAAGCTGTCTGTACAAATGCGAGAACATCTTGTGGTTTCCACGCTTCCATTTTCTCAATTGCTTCATCAAATAACTTATCTAAAAAAGCTTGTTTTTGATTTAGCATATCTTGTCGAGCTTCGACTTGCTGACGATTTTCTAATTGACGATAGTGTCGCTCTAATGACTCGAGTTGCTTACGCTCTTGTTGCTGAAAAGTAGTCGTTACTTGTTCTGATTTTTGTTTGAACACTTGCTCAATCTTTTTACGTTCAGCTGTCTCAAAAGCAGCACGTTCATTTGCTGCGTCTTCATTTATTTGCTTAATGATTTGTTCAATGGCATCCATTGATTCTCCTCCTTTACGTTTACGCGTTTAAAACTAATAAGAAAGAAATCACGAAGCCTAAAATCGCATAGGTTTCAACCATCGCAGCAAAAATAATTCCTTTCGTTGCATGTTCCGGTTTTTTCGCTAAAATTTGAATACCTGCTGCCGCCACTTTACCTTGTGCAATACCAGAAAATAATCCTGTAAATGCAATTGGTAAAGATGCACCTAGATAGCTCATTCCTTGAACAACAGATAGGTCGCCACTCAAGTTGATGAAAATCAAGAAAGCAATTACGAAGCCGTAGAGTCCTTGCGTTCCTGGTAACAATTGTAAAATCAGTGCCTGACCAAATTTTTCTGGTTGGCTAGTTGTCAGTGCTGCTGCTGCTTCACCAGTCATTCCCACACCTTTAGCTGAACCAATTCCTGAAAAAATCGTAGCCACGCCCATCGCTAATACTGCAAAAACAATTCCACCGTTATTTGTAATTAAGTAATCCATCATTTGTTAAAACTCCTCCATTATTCACTTTTTTTGTTTTCGATGATTGATGTTGACATATTTTTCTGCGGTTTTAAGTGGTTGAAATGCTCGCCCACCACCTGTATAAAACTTGCCAAAAAATTCGACATATTGTAACCGAGCACCATGAACATATGCACTCAATAATGTTAAGAATAGATTTAATGCATGTAAGAGAACAATCAAAAACAAACCTGCACTAAATCGCGCTACTGGTGGCATAAATGCTACCAACATATTAAACGCGGCGGCGATACTTCCACCAGAAATCCCAAGTGCCATCAAACGAGTATAACTAACTAGGTCACCGATATAACTCGTTAATCCGTATAGATTGTATACGCCCTTGGCAGCCCCTTTCGCTTTCGAAGTAGACTGAATGATTGGAATAATCACAATACAAAGCGCCGATAAAATCGCAATACTGCCTCCAAGATACAAAAATTGTTTTTGTTTTAACACAACTGCTCCGACTACAGCTAAGACAATTCCGATTAAGATACCTTGCCATGCAAATCCTTCGCTAATCGCATTTAAGTACGCTTTTCTCTTCAAGTTTTCTTTTGCTGAAACAAATAGACCAACTAAGATTTGAATCAAACCAAAAATAACTGATAAAATCAAAATCGTATTAACATCTTCTGTTGTTGATAAAATAGGAAATGGTAGTGGTAGACCAAAGATTGTTTTTGGTAACGCCATGCCGAAAAATGAACTGTAAATCAAGCCCCAGATAATCGTTGGGATAGATAAAATCTCAAAAAACTTAACAAATCTTGTAAGTCCACGTGGTAAAGTGACCCATTTTTGTAATAAGATCGAACCAATCAATAACAATAACCCATACCCAACATCTGCAACCATCATACCGAAAAAGACAAGATAAAACGGCATGAACCATGGCGTTGGATCAACTTCTTCGTATTTTGGTAAACTATACATCTCTGTTAGTAATTCAAATGGCTCGACTAGTGGATGATTGGTTAATTTTGTTGGTACTTCCATTTGAATTTCTTCGACTGTTGGTGACTCAAATTGAACATGAACAGCCGAAGCTGGAAGTTTTTCTGCTAAAGCTGTCATCAAATCTTCCTTTGTATCTATTCCAATCCAGCCTTGTAAAACAATCAGTTGCTTTGAACGCACAAATTGTTGCTTGACTCTTTCACGTTCAATCAGCGCTAAGGTCACTTCTTCCACCCATTCAAATTCACGAATCTTTTCACGATACAAACCAATCTTGGCAGCTAGTTCCTTTTGGTTAGTTTGCACTTCTAGCAATTGCTGTTTGATTTTGGTTAAAGCTTTGCTTGGCACTTCATCATAGGGATAATTACACACCGTTAAGCCATGCCGACCTGCAAGTTCTGCTACCTGTTCTGCTGCGTCTTGCAAAGTAATATACGCCAAGTAAACAGATTTTGGTGTAGAATAAATCTCTTCCAAATAAACAGGTAATTGTGCTACAGCTGTTTGAAAAGGCTCCAAACTAGTTGTTCCCATACTTCCCAAAACTAGAACTGTCTTTTGACTATGAAAAGTTGCAGGAATCACATCCAAGTATTGCCAATTTGAAAGATATTCCTCTTCTTCCGTTAGTTCTTTACGTCGTTCACTTAGCTTCTGCCACTGTTTTTTTAATTCCAAGATTTCTTGTAATTTTTTCAAAAAATCAGCTTCTGAATAAGCAGCTTCTAATTCATGCAAAGAAAGTTCCGTTCGTTTTAAATGAACCAGCTTTTGTTGAGAATGACCATGATGCTCAATAAATTGAACCGCTTCACGAATTGATTGTAACCGTTGTTCTAATTCATGTTGACTCGTATTCTCAGTAAAAGTTTTGGTCTGTGGAAAGTAGGTATCGACCCAATGATTATTAGTCGTTTCTTGAAATAAATTGCGGAATTCAACTTGTTGAATTCCTTGGATAGCTTGTAAAACAGCTTCTTGGTTCTTCTGATCTGAAATGAGTGTGACTTTTTCCATCTTAGTGACGGACATATTCTTTCACCCTTTCAATAATTAGATCTATTGCATGTTCTTGATGTTCGGCATATTGTTCAGCTAGTGTTTGTTGAACCTGTTGGATTTCCTCATCTAACTGTTTTTGTTTGGTCTGAAGTGTTGCTTCTTTGATTTGTTTTTTCTCTGAAAGAAGTTGAGTCAATTCTTGTCTTTTTCTTTCCTCAATCACGTGAATCTCATCTTCTTTTTTCTTTGTTAACTGTTGCATCTCAGTACGCAAAACTTGCATCTGTTGTTCATTTTTTTCTTCCGCTTTACGAATCTGTTCCAAAATTTCTAACAAATCGTTCACATCCTTTCGATAAAAAAAAAGAGGTAACTGCCTTTCAAGTTCATTGAAAGCAGCTACCTCTAACGATATCTGTCTGGTAATCGAGCTACTTTCAACAACTGTTCTTCTCACCCCTTGAAGAACTTGATCCTTGAAAGCTTGCGCCCAACCTTTTTTATTTGAATTTGTCTTTCATTATAGCAAAATGAGATAAATGTTCAACCATTTTCGGACGCTTTTTAATGGCGCCTTACGAAAAAAGTCCAGCCAACCCTAATGGCATCAGGGTTTCAGTACCACAAAAAATTCAAAGTATTTCCACTTTTTTTCAAAAGTTGTTACAATCAGTTTAGTTACAGTCTGGAGGAACAACTATGCAACCTATTATTGGAATTGCCGGTAATCATTTAAATAAAGCAACAGATACTTTTCAAGGAAATGAAGTTACTTATACCCCACAAGGATTTGTTCAAGCAGTGAAACAAGCAGGTGGTTTACCACTCGTCTTTCCCATACTTGAACCAAGCTACGCAGCTGCCTTTATCAGCCGTGTCGATAAATTATTATTAGCTGGGGGACAAGATATCAGCCCTCAATTATATCAGCAAGATCCACATCCAAAGCTACAAGAAACTAACTTGAACCGAGATCTTTTTGAACAAGCATTGATCAAAGAAGCAATCAAACAAAAGAAACCCATTTTTTCTGTTTGCCGTGGTACACAATTAGTGAATGTCGTACTAGGTGGAACCTTGTATCAGGATCTTTCCCTCTATCCCAATTGGGCAGTTAAACACGAACAACAACCAACTGTGCCAACTTTTGCTACTCATGAAGTAAAGGTTTCTGCTAATAGTCTACTTGGTTCTTTGTTACCAGAATCTTATTTTGTTAATTCCTACCATCATCAAGCAATCAAAGATTTGGCTCCTTCATTGAAAGCAATCGCCATTGCAAATGACGGAATCATTGAGGCAGTCGAAAGTAAAAATCCCGAAGAAAAAATTTTTGGTGTTCAATGGCACCCTGAGTTGACACACCAAGTCAATCCACTGGATCAAAGTCTCTTCGATTACTTTGTCAATGAACTATAAAAAAGAGGTTGTAGCGCAAAGCGTTTAGCTCCGAAAAAATAATGAGCAACTGACAAAAATAGCATGCCTTATTTTTAGGCAGTTACGAATTATTTCGAGGAGTTGCTTGGGGAACACCGTGTATGAGGTTGTAAAAGAAGTGCCCAGCTCCAATAAATAAGAATAAATTACCAGAAATTGCTTCTCAAATTTTTGAGTAATTTGGGCTTATTTTGCAGGAGTTACTTCTTGAACACCGTGAATAAGGTTGTGGCGCAATGCGTTTAGCTTCAAGCAATAAGAATGCTTTTCTAAAAATAGTTTTCCATATTTTAAGAAAAGAGGACTTATTGCCGAAGGAGCTGCTTTGGGAACACCGTTTGTTAGAAAAAAGGAGATATGACAAGACTTTTGTCACATCTCCTTTTTCTAATTAATTCAATTATCTGGTTGGATAAATCTCTAGTAATTGATGTAGATGATTAATCTCTCGTTGAAGGACTCTTCCCTTAGTCGTAGTTCGATTTAAACGACGTGGCAACTGTTGATCAATCACCTTTTTAACATAGGTTCCCTCATCTGTCTGCGCTAATTGCTGTTCGATTGATACAAAGGGATAATGAGTGACTAACTGGAAACCATAAGAATTCAAAAGTAGTGAATAGCCAGCAATCCCCGTTGTTTTCTGATACGCTTTAGACAGTCCTCCATCAATCACAAAAACAGTTCCCTCCGCTTTGACTGGTGACTCACCTTTACAAACTTTCACAGGAGTATGACCATTGATAATCACTGAACCAGTCGATTTTATACCAAATGAGGACAAGACCTTTTGGCTAAACCATAACTCATTTCTCAAACGATAGTAGGCGTTACTTTTTTCCACATGGGTCTGTGTTTCTTCTAAAAAATAGCGTTCAAAGGTTGCCATTTTACTTTTTCCAAATAAAGGTGAAACCCGCCCACTCCAAGCATACCAAATATAATCCGTTGCTAAATCTTCACCAGAATCTGGTGTCTTTGCACTTTCACGAATTTTTTCTTCAAAAAATGTTAACAGCTCAACTCCTCCAACAACTTGCTCTTGCTCTAACGCTAAAAAGTTTCCCTTTTCATCCACTGGAATACACCCATGGAATAACAAATGGTCATTGTAAACGAGATACATCGCTCCTTTTTCCAATAAAAATTCCATGTGATTCTTCATTCGTAGCGAGTGCTGAAAGGAATACATCAAACTATCAATTATTTGCTCCTCTTCTTTTGTCAATTGTTCAGGTGTTTCAGGAGAAATTGTTTGAAAGCAGGCACCTTTAATCGAATAGCTTGCTCCTTCTAAAGTAATTATTTCTTTTTCATAATCAATTTTGTGTAGAAGTTGGCGCTCGTCCATTTCAAATTCTGATCTTCGCATGAGCAACTGCTCTTCAACTTTAAATTGCATAATCGCTAATGCTTGATGAACTTGTTCCAATTCACTTTGTTCAGAATCGGTCATAGTTTCGCTATTTTTTGGTGTAAACACAGCATTTTTTTTATACGTTTGATGGGCAAACGAAAATAATGGTCGTAAATTAATCGCGTATTCTTTTTCTAACTCAAACAAATAATTATAGCGTGTTGCAATACGCAGTAAAGTCAACAAGCAAGCTTTTGAACCATAAAATGCACCTAACCATAAAATATCATGATTTCCCCACTGAATATCAATTGATGATTGTGTCATCAATCGATCCATCACTTTCGCCGCTTGTGTTCCGCGATCAAAAATATCACCAACAATGTGTAAATGATCGATCACTAACGTTTGAATCGTTAACGCAAGTTTTTCTAAAAAACGATCGACTTCTCCTAACCGTACAAGTTGTTCAATCACTTTTTGTGCGTAAGCTTTCTTTCCTTGTAACCGATTATCTAAGTACAAAAGTTCTTCGATAATATAGCTGTATTCTTTAGGTAAACTTTTTCTAACTTTAGACCGAGTATATTTAACTGAGGTAAATCCCAAGAGATCAATCAACTGTACGACTAGTTGTTCCTTTTCTTGTTGAGCGTACCAAGCTGTTCGTTGCACATATTCTGGGTAAGCAACAAACAAAGTTAACTGATTTCTTTCCTCTTCCGATAATTGATTTTCAAATAATTCGCGAACTTTTTCCTTCAAGTTTCCTGAACCAATTCGCAAAATATGATCGAAAGCCGGAAATTCACCATGAATATCGCTTAAAAATAATTCCGTTCCTTTAGGCAATTGTAAAATCGCTTCTAAATTAATGATTTCAGTTAAAACTGCTTCGGTCGTTGGAAATTTTTCTGACAATAATTCTAAATACGGATCCATCAATGACCCTCCTTAATCGGTATAGTTCATATTCTATTACCAATAAACTTTTTAAACAAGTTTAAAACAATCAAAATAGATAAAAACAAATAATTGGTCTATCCAAAAAAAGACTCAGACAAAACTGTCTGAGTCTTTGACTTAAATTCAGTTAGAAAGAGATGAACTGCTTTTTCTCACAAACGCAGTTTACCCTTTTTTCCGTTCATTTCTCATAATCGAAATTGATTGTTTCAATGAACTCCAAATGCCACCTTCACTATAAACAAGAACATTCGATTTATACATGTTTGCTGAAACGACTGTTAAGAAGAAAGTAATCAAGAGTAAGAGAATCAACGAAATCCATGCACCACCCAATCCCACTGTATCATTCGCCAAACGAATTGGCATAACATAAGAAGAAAGGAACGGGATATAAGAAGTAATCCGAATCACAATATTATTAGGATCTGATGCGCCAAGAATCAATCCCAAAAGATAACCACCTAATGAAAGATAAGTTACAGGTAGAATAGCTTTTGCGGTATCCTCTGCTTTATTGACCAATGAGCCACATAAAGCTGCCAACACAGAGAAAATCAGAATCCCTAAAATCATGAACGCTAATGAGAACCACAAGAATGGACCGAAGATATTCGTCAAAGAAATACCTGCCAAAATTTCTTTGACCATGTCCATATTCTTAAATTGTTGATATCCTACTCCAAAGATAACGCCATATAAGCCCATCTGTGTCAAAGCGACCAACAAAACACCGGTTAATTTCCCATAAAAATGTTTTTGTGCTGTCGTACTAGACAAAATAACTTCCATGATTCTTGTCCCTTTTTCCGACGCAATTTCTTGAGCAATGATTTGTGCATACGTCAAAATGATAATAAATAGCGTAATAGTGACCACATAACTTACCACATATTGCACAAGGGAATTATCTTCCCCAATAGTCATCTTCCCTTGGTCATCAAAGCTAACTTTTTGTCTATCCAACCCAGCCATCTCACTTAAACTTGCCACTTCTTGTGCAGAAAGCCCAAGTTGACTAGCACGAACAGTTGATTGAATACCTGTCAATTGTTGTTGAATCAACAATTGAGTACTTTGTCCCAGTGAATTTTCACTGTATAAAGTTCCTTTGACTTCATTATTAGCCATTGTAACGACTAGATAGGCATCAATTTTTTCATCTTCAAGTTGCTTTTGTGCTGATTTTTCAGAATCTACTTTTTCAAAACTAAATTCATCTGATTTTAGTTGGCTCATCTGTTCACTCAGTTGAGGATTCTCTGATAAAATACCGATTTTATTTACTTCACTATTATTCTGTGCAAAGTTCCCCGCCACATACATGATTCCCATCATAATAAATGGAACCAGAATCATCACTAGAAAGGAAATTGATTTTACATTTTTTAAATAAACATCTTTTGTAATAATCCAAAATTTACGCATCGAACTCACCTGCCTTCAGTTTGAAAATTTCTTCAAGAGTTGGCGGCTGTTGATTAAACATTGGGATATAGCCAAATTGTGTTGCACGAGTAAAGATTTCTTTACCTGCCTCGGGGTCTGACAACGTAATTTCAAGTGAATCATCTTCACGCGAAACGACTTTTTCAACACCTTCAACTTCAGCAACTTCAGCTTGTGTTAAACCTGATTCTAAAAATATTTTTGTTCGACCAAAAGACTCACGAATTTCATGAACCTTACCATCAAGTACCATTTTCCCATTTCGCAACATAATCAAATGATCGCAGATTTTCTCCACGTTATCCATATTATGACTGGAAAAGATAACACATGATCCTTTTGCTTTCAGCTCAAGAATACCATCTTTCAGTAGTTCTGCATTCACTGGATCCAGTCCGCTAAATGGTTCATCTAAAATAATCAGTTTTGGTTCATGAATCAATGTAGCAATCAATTGAACCTTTTGCTGATTCCCTTTAGACAAAGACTTTACCTTATCTGTTTTCTTTCCTTTAACTTGAAACTTTTCCATCCAAAAATCAATCTTGGGCTCAATCTCTTTTCGTGTTTTCCCACGTAATTCTGCAAAATAAATCAATTGATCTTGAATCGTAACTTTTGGATAAAGCCCACGTTCTTCAGGCAAATACCCAATAATATCATATTCTTTTTCCCCTAATGGTTTACCATTCCACAAAATTTCTCCTTGATCTTGAGTCAAGAAATCCAAAATCAAACGAAACGTAGTTGTTTTTCCTGCACCATTTTGTCCAATCAACCCCATGATTTTTCCATCTGGTATTCGAAAAGATACATGGTCAACTGCAGTATAGTCGCCAAATGTCTTAACTAAATCTGTAACCTCTAACATCACTTCACTCCTTTTCTTCCCTAAACTGTTGCTCTTCATTTCATTCATAAAAATAGTTGAAACAGATACAAAAAGAGACAAGCTTTCTTGACTTAAAGATATTGGTCAAAAAAAACTTGTTTCAATCCATTTTTTCTTTATATAAAAAATAATAGGACACTTTACAAGGTTTGTAAAGTGTCCCTAACTTAGTTTTGACTTAGCTTATCGTGTACATTTTGTGCAACATTCTTTGGTAGACCAATTGCTTGCAAGTCTTCAATTGATGCTGCAGTGATATTTTTTAAAGACTTGAACTCCTTAAGTAAGGCTTTCTTTCGCTTAGGTCCAAGCCCATCAATTCCATCCAAACGAGAAGCAAAGCTGTTTTTGCTACGTAATTGACGATGAAACGTAATCGCAAACCGATGCACTTCGTCTTGAATCCGTTGAAGTAAAAAGAATTCTTGAGAATTACGTTCTAAAGGAATCACCGAAAGTTCAGGACCAAATAAAAGCTCACTTGTTTTATGTTTATCATTTTTTGCCAGCCCAGCAATCGGGATATCGACACCCAACTGATTTGCTAGCACTTCTCTGGCAACATCAACTTGCCCTTTACCACCATCAATCAAAATTAAATCGGGGAGTGGTAAGCCTTCTTTTAACACGCGAGAATAACGGCGATAGATCACTTCTTTCATCGACGCATAATCATCTGGACCTTGAACTGTTTTGATTTTATATTTTCGATACTCCTTTTTGGCAGGTTTTCCATCAATAAATACAACCATTGCCGAAACGGGTGATGTTCCCATAATATTTGAGTTATCAAACGCTTCGATACGAATCGGTGTTGGAATGTTCATTGCATTTCCTAATTTTTCTACGGCACCAATTGTTCGTTCTTGTTTTCGAACAATGAGATCAAAACGCTCATTTAATGCCACTCGAGCATTCTTATTGGCTAATTCAACCAATTTTTTCTTTTCTCCTCTTTGCGGTTGCAAAACTTTAGTTGAAAGTAGGGCTTCCACACTTGGCTTATCAATCGTATCTGGAATGAGCACTTCTTGTGGAATGAAGTGTTCATTTTCTTGATAAAATTGCCCGATATAAGTTAAGAAATCTTCTTCAGGTTCATTATAAAAAGGGAACATGGAAACATCACGTTCAATCAACTTTCCTTGACGAACAAAAAACACTTGGACACACATCCAGCCTTTATCAACAGCATAACCAAAAACATCACGATTCTTCAAGTCGGTATTTGTCATTTTTTGGCGGGTCATCACGGTATCAATTGCCCGAATTTGATCACGATACTCCGCAGCTTTTTCAAATTCCATATTTTCAGCTGCTACTTCCATTTTTTGTTGAATCTCTGTCTCAATCGCTACATAGTCGCCACCTAAAAATCGTTTAACTTCGTCCACAATTTCTGTGTAAACAGCTGGATCAACATGGAAGAAATAAGGACATAAACATTGTCCTAGATGATAATACAAGCAAGGTTCCTTTGTCTGACTTGGTTTACATTTACGTAGTGGAAACAATCGATCTAAAATTTTTTTTGTTTCATTAGCCGCACCAACATCTGGATAGGGACCAAAATACGTTGCTTTATCTTTGAGAACTTTTCGGGTAATGACCAAACGTGGATACTTTTCATTTGTGATTTTGATAAAAGGATACGTTTTGTCATCCTTTAGCATAATATTATATTTAGGATCATTTTTCTTGATCAAATTAATTTCTAAAAGTAATGCTTCAATATTTGATTCTGTAACGATATATTCAAAGTCTTCAATTTCACTGACTAATCGTTCTGTTTTTGTATTATGACTACCAGTAAAATATGAACGAACTCGATTTTTCAAAATTTTTGCTTTACCAACATAAATGATCGTCCCGTTCTTATCTTTCATTAAGTAACAGCCCGGTTGATCAGGAAGCAAAGCTAATTTGTTCTTAATTCTTTCGTTCATCGGGTGCTCCCCTCTTCGTTATTCTTTTATTTATTATAACATGGTTGTCAAGAACAAAAGTTCCCCTTCTATTAATTAACGTCAAAAAGAAGAGGTCGACTAGTTGCCGACCTCTCGCAATTGCGCTCTTTGATTTTTATTTCTTATAGGTATTGGTCAACCATTTGACGCAATTGTTCTTTTGAATGAACACCAACAGCTTTTTCGACTACTTGACCATCTTTTTTCAAAAGTAAAGTTGGAATGCTCATGATTCCGAATTGTTGTGGTGTTTCAGGATTTTCATCTACATCCATTTTTACAATACGAAATTCGTCTTCATCATATTCTTCTTGTAATTGTTCCAAAATTGGTGCTTGCATTCGACAAGGGCCACACCATGTTGCCCAAAAATCGATTAAAACTAATCCTTTATCTGTTTCTTGGCTAAATGTTTGATCTGTAATTTCACGTGACATAAAAAAGACCTCCGTTTTTATTAATCTCTGGCTAGTATAACACCTTCAACTCAATCCATCGAACAATTTGCTTACCATTAGTAAGTCTTACTTAAATTTCACAATCGTTGCACCATTTCCACCTTGATTTGCAGGTGCAAATTCAAAACTTTTCACGCTACGATGTTTTTTCAAATACTCAGTGATTCCCTGACGTAACGCGCCAGTTCCTTTTCCATGAACAATCGTCACTTGTGGGTAGCCGGCTAAAATCGCCGAATCTAAGTATTGATCTACTTCATTTAGTGCCTCTTCATAACGTTTCCCACGCAAATCTAATTGATTCGCCACATGGCTACTTGATTCAGAACGAACAGCATGAACCACTCGTTGTTTTGGTTCTTTTTCAGGTGCTACTGGTGTTAAGTCATCTTCTGACACATTCATTTTCAAAATACCAATTTGAACTTGCCATTGATTCCCATTTTTCTTCAACAAAGTTCCTCTTTGACCATAAGTAGTGACTAAAACTTCATCTCCTACTTTTAAGATTTTTTGTTGTTTTGCTTTTTGTAACACTTTATTTTTTCTAAGAGTCTCTTCTTGATGTAAGTCAGCTAATTGTGATTTGGCATCAATCAGCTGGTGCTCTTTCACGTTCGTTTGACCGATTTGTTGCTGCATTTTGCGAATGTCAGCAATAATTTTTTCTGCCTTTTCCTCTGCTTCTGAAACCACTTCGTTCGCTTTTTTCTTTGCTTTTTCTAATTCCTTTTCGCGTTCTTCAAAGAAATAACTATATGCTTCTTTCAAGTTTGCTTGAAGTGCTTCCGCTTCTTCAACATAATGACGCATCTCTAAATATTCTGTTTCAGCCATTTTTCGACGCGTTTCTAAATCAGAAATCATTTCGTTTAAATCTTGGCTTTCGTCGTCGATTAGTTGTTTTGCTTCATCAATTACTTCTTGTGCTAACCCCAACCGGCTGGAAATTTCAAAAGCGTTACTTCGTCCTGGAACACCAATCAATAAATGATAGGTTGGACTCAAGGTATCAACGTTGAATTCCATACTAGCATTAATGGTGTTCGCTCGATTATACCCATAAATTTTTAATTCAGGATAATGAGTCGTTGCCATAACATAAGCCGATTTTTTACCCAAGTCATCCAAGATGGCGATCGCAAGGGCCGCACCTTCTTGTGGATCTGTTCCAGCACCTAACTCATCAAAAAGCACTAAACTTTTTTCATTTACTTTTGACAAGATTTCTACCGTGTTTGTCATATGAGAAGAAAAAGTAGAAAGACTTTGTTCAATTGATTGTTCGTCTCCAATATCCGCAAAAACTTCTTCAAAAATACCGATTTGGCTTTCCTCATCAACTGGAATTGGAAGACCTGCCTGTCCCATTAATTGAAGTAATCCAAGTGTTTTCAACGTGATTGTTTTCCCACCAGTATTTGGTCCAGTGATAACAATTGCCTGATACCCTTCACCAATGGAAATGTCATTTGGCACCACTTTTTCTTGATCGATTAAAGGATGACGTGCTTGCTTCAAGACAACATAGTTTTCTTCGCTGATCGTTGGCACGATTGCTTTGATTTCTTTCCCAAATCGAGCCTTTGCATTCATCAAGTCCATCTGTCCGATAACATACGCATTATGAATGATTTCTTGTCGATGTGGGACTAATTCTGCAGATAATTCACTTAAGATTCGTTGCACTTCATTTCGTTCTGCAATCTGATATTGACGTAAACGATTATTCAAATCCACAATTTGTTTTGGTTCAACAAATAACGTTTGCCCCGAAGCACTTTGGTCATGTACAACACCGCCAAAAACACCGCGGTACTCTTGCTTAACAGGAATAACATAACGATCATTACGCATAGTAATAATTGCATCGCTTAGATATTTCGCATTTTTCCCACGTACGATGCTATCCAATTGTTCACGAACCGTTTGTTCACTGCGACGAATATTTTGACGAATAATTTTTAATTCTGGCGAAGCATCATCTGTTACTCGCCCATCTTCATCAATTGCCTCTTTTAGTCGACGACTCAAAACAGGGATTGTAACTAATTGCTCCGCCCACATGTATAAACGATTAAACTCTATCTCACTGTCTTTTAAATCGTCGATAAAACGAGCTAATTCACTTGTTGTAGATAACACTCGAGAAACTTGCGCCAGTTCCACGCCATTTAAGTCAGCGCCAATTTCAATCCGTTTCATATGCGGACGAATATTTTCTAGTTTAGGGATTGGAATCCCTCCGCGTAATCGTTGCACTTTTAACCCGTCTTCTGTTTCCTGAAGAGCATTGGTAATCTTTTGCAATTGATTGTCTGGAACTAGTCGAGCAAGTTCTTCTTTTCCTTGGGCCGTCACGACAAATTGTTGGATCATCTGTTTTACTTTTTCAAATTCTAATGTTTCTAAAATTCGTTTATTCATTTTTTCACCTACTTCACTTTAACTATAAAAAGGAGTCTGGGATCAAACAAAAACCCCAGACTTTTTACATTTTTCAACTCACATACTACTAACTACATTAAAAACTCGTAATTTTCTTATCACTTTAAGAATGGTTCTTGTACCACAATCTTTTTCTCGAAATAACTCAGAATTGTTCAAAACTATGCATGCTGTTTTAGGGAAATTTTTATTGATGTAAGCTGAACGCCTTGCGCTACAACCTTATTTACGGTGTTCAAGAAGTAACTCCTGCAAAATAAGCCCAAATTACTCAAAAATTTGAGAAGCAATTTCTGGTAATTTATTCTTATTTATTGGAGCTGGGCACTTCTTTTACAACCTCATACACGGTGTTCTCAAAGCAGCTCTTTCGGCAATAAATCCCCTTTTCTTAAAATATGGAAAACTATTTTTAGAAAAGCATTCTTATTGCTTGAAGCTAAGCGCTTTGCGCCACAACCTTATCCACGGTGTTCCCAAAGCAACTCCTCGATATAGCTTGCAGTCACTTCAAAATATGAAGAACTATTTGAAGTGACTACTCGCTATCTTGTCGGAGTTAACGCTTTGCGCCACAACCTTATCCAATCACCCTCGTAATCCACAAATCATAAATTTTATTCGTTAATATTGGTGTGTTTTCAACAATATATCGAGCAAGTCCGCTACTTCTAAATTGATTTTGGATAAAATCTGAAGGGACAAATGAAAGTAAACTCAACAGCAAGAAAATCATGACAAAAGTTACGACAACTGACAAAAGACCACCAGCTAGCCAATCAACTTGTTTCAGCACAGGCAAGTACGTTAAGCTGTGTACAAAGATACCAACAAATCGAGTAATCAACCAACCAGCCATTAAAATAAGAAGAAATGCGATACCTGCATAAAATGCTTGATCTAAACTAAAAGAAATAGTTTGATCGAAAAAGACCAAATCCGATGTTGGCGTTACGGCCGGATAAGGAATGTATAGTTCCAAATGATTCGCTAACTGCTTATAAAAATGTTGTGCGACAAGAAAAGATACCAAATAGCCAACAGTATAGACAACTTGTAAAGCAAATCCTCTTTTCGCACCAGAAAAAAAGGCAATCAGTAAAAAAATAATAATCAATAGACTTAGCATGCCATGTTCCTTTCTCTTCTAGCTTTAGTCAAAAAACTTTGTTTGATTAAGTAGCAGATTTCTGCTTGATTTGGCCTTTACGCTTCTCATTCAAAATCTGTTGTGCTTCAACATGATTTTTGATTTCACGATCAGGTTGACCATTTTCTTTCAAAACTTCACGTGCTTCGTTCTCGATGGCTTCCATCCGTTTCACACGATTTTCTAGTTCAGTAAACTTAATCATTTTTTTCTTTAATTGCGCGACTTCTTCATTTAATTCCAAGAGTTGCTCTTGTTTTTTCAACTGATCCGAAAGCGCGTTGACCGCCATTAAAATTGCGGCTTGTTCATTATCCATTTGTGGCGATAATTGTTTTAGCTCCATCAATTGGTCATTCACTAATTTTGTAACGATATCCATATGATGCTTCGTTTCGCGACCAATAATCGTATACGTCTGATTAGCAATCACTGCTTTATAGCGTGTTTTTTCATGCGCCATACGAACCATTTCCTTCCCATAATAAAATTCCTATATAGTGTACCACGAAGTTTTTATACGTGTGTACTTCGCACATTTTTCTTAAACATACTTTACTATTATATGATAAACTTTGAAAAAATGCTATGTCCCATCAATGACACCTTGATTCTGTCAAACGAATCATACTATCATGATCACAGCAAATAATGGAGGCCTAAAATGAGTAATGTAATAATCAAAGTTTCTGAAGCAAAAATGAATGAAATGAAAGCTGCTTACCAAATAAACTTGCTTCAAAAAAAAATGCCCTATACAACTTTTTCTGCTAAAAAAAATGGTACTACAATCACTGCCTATACATCTGGAAAAGTAATGTTTCAAGGCGCCAATGCCGAACAAGAAGCAAGTCGCTGGGGAATCACGAATACATCCTCACCTACAAAAAAAGTGAATGCAAAAAATTCTGCTTCACTGCCTAATAATATTAGTCAGCTTTCTGTTCTAGGTAGTGATGAGGTGGGTAATGGAAGCTACTTTGGTCCTGTTACGGTCTGCGCTGCTTACGTTGATCGAGAGCACTTAAAAACCTTGAAAAATTTAGGAGTTAGAGATTCAAAAGAACTGAAAGATACTCAAATCATTCAATTAGCAAAAGTTTTAAAGGAAACGATTCCTTATCAATTGTTAGTACTTACACCAAAAAAATACAATGAAATACAACCTGAATATAATGCTGTTAGGATGAAGGTTGCTTTGCATAATCAAGCAATTCATTTACTTTTACAAAAAATTTCGCCAACAAAGCCTGAAGCAATTTTAATTGATCAATTTACCCCTGAAGCAAATTTCAAAAAGTATGCACGACTAGAAAAAAATAAAATTCAAGAAAAACTTTATTTTGTGACAAAGGGTGAACAATATCATCTAGCAGTTGCTGCAGCTTCTATCATCAGCCGTGCAAGTTTTTTAGAAGAACTTGATAAAGCTTCTGCTGAACTTGGAATAACTTTACCATCTGGTGCAGGCACAAAATCAGATACAGTTGCAGCAACCATCTTAAAAAAGGGTGGTCTACCACTACTCGCCAATTATGCGAAGCTGCATTTTGCTAATACGCAAAAAGCACAAAAACTCATTTGATTATCCTTTTAAAATGTTGAAAAAATACTGAACAAACAAAGATCCCCGCAATGACTACTTTTAACTAAGCAGCCTTTTGCGGGGACAACATTGAAACTTTAGAATAAAAAGAACGAAATAGATTGAATTTCTAAAATATAGATAAGATAAGATAAGATAAGATAAGATAAAAACAAATCAATTTCCTTGTAGTCTTCTACTGACTTAACAAGAATTTTTGATTTTTACATAATATTAGCATTTCAAATATGAACAGAAACGAAGACTCATTTATCAATTCGTTTCTTATCAAAAGGAGGAAAGTAATCATGGGTGATTTAATCGTCAAGATAGGCGTGTTATCAGAAATGCTGTTTGCCTTTCTGATAATTGTGTTAGTGATTCTAACATTGGTACTCGTTATCAAAAAGCTAACAAAAAAATAAATAAAAATCGAAGATCTTAACCTACACATCTAAATACATGATTCGTTCACCATTTTCTGGATCATACCTTTGACTATCAACAAATCCAAAACGTTGATAATAAGGTATGATTTTTTCATTTTCGTCATGCACACTTAAATAAATTCGTTCAACGGCATATTGTTCTTTCATCAAATGAATGAGTAAAGGCAAAAATAAACTGCCATATGCTTTTCCCTGCGAGTTCGCTTCAATCATCAATCGGTCTAACCACATAGCCTGTTCCTTTTTAGCACCAATCATCGAAAAACCAACAAGTTTCTTACCGTCATACATGGCTAATGGTCGCCACCTCAATGATACATCATAGGCTGCTTCCAGCAAAGATGTGGCATTCGTTTCAATAAAATTTACTTGATTATCTGAAACAGACAACGCAATAACGTCCCGCCAATTAGACTCGTCAACATCTTTAAGTAATAAGTTCATCCAAACACTCCTTCACAAAAAATATTTCCTTTTGCAATTATTATAGCTACTGAATTTTTCACCTCTTCTTAAAGCGAGTTTCTGATGCTTACTTTAAGTATAAGCTATTTGAGCTTAATGCTACATCTCTTGCTAGATAACAATGTTCAGAAAACTAGTATTTAACATTTGTGAAAGTTCATCCTTTGTTTCTCACTGATATTTTCCACCTTGAGATTGAGTGTAAAAAATTGGCTACAACAATTGAGAAAAGCATAAAATCCAGATCATATCTGTTAAGTTATGATTTGAATTTTATGCTGTTGACGTATTCAATTAATCACTATCTTTTTGCACATTCATTACAATGTGGCTATATTTCTCGCAATACGTCACTTTGTAATTTATAAAAATTTCTTTGATCATATTGATTATCTCCTGCTTTTCTTTTGCTTTGAATTTAAAGCCAATCTTATGTCCAAGAGATTCTTGTTTTTTATTTTTATTCGCAAAAGGCAAGATAATATCGACATTCCCATCAAATGTTTGTGTAAACAGAAATATGTTTTCATATAGATTTCGAAGTTCTACGTCAGATAAAAATTCCGCAAATCCATTACAAGAAATAATTAAATGATCATATTGTCCGAGCGTGGCCCTTGGATATTTTTCCAAAAAATCAAAAAAAGAAATATTTTCTCTTGTGATAAAATGATTCAAACCAAATAATTTTTCTGCTAATAGTTGATTATTCTTCAACCATTTTGAATCAATGTCAATATTTAGACTTTCATAAGGTTTATTAAAGCAATTATTTGTTAAGTCGTTGATTCTATGTATTAGGCGCTCAATCTCAAGGCTATCAAAACCTGCCCCTGAACCAATATCAAGAAAGAAAAAAGATTCATTCTTTTCTATGTACTCTTTGATTTTTTGCCTTATTCCTTCTTGGATTTGTTGTCTCCTCCAAACAAGTGGTGGAGCGGCAACCTCTAACATTTTTTTGTCTACTTTTTTCCCAAAAAAACCCGACTGTGGTGTATTAAGTAAAACATAAAAAGTAACTTCTTCTGTCCCTGGACGTCGTGACATGATATTAGCTAAAGGACTCAACTTTGTTAGCACTTCACCCAAAAATGTTAATGTATAAGGAGATGACGGTAGATTTTTACTTTTAAAACTACTTAGAAACAATTCTTCCTGATTTATTTTGTAGTAGAAAGAATCATTTTTTATTTCTATAAATTCCCATACCGTTGGTTCTTGCTTCACAACCTCCCAAGCGTCCTCGAACTTCAGCAAACTTTGATTAGTCATAGTTTTTCTTCTCCTCATTTTTTATTTAAAGTCATTGTGGCAGTAGATAATTGTATCATGAAAAGGGGACTCTCTCTAAACTTTTCTAAAAAAACCGATATCATCTGTCTATCAAACCTATTGTTCCTAATAAGTAAGAGGAACAAAAATTATAGCGTATAACAATTATGAAGTATCACCTTTTACGTGAATGACAAATTTTGTAAAAACCAAAAGCAATGCTACTTCAAAATAGAAAACATATAAAAAGAATAACAACACTTGTAGATTTATCCAAGGCACAATTTTTGTCTAAGGATATACAAAAACTGAAGAAACGATTAAGCAGCTTTTGACAGATATAAAAAAACAGCATCCGATAGATCTCATATCAAAACTTGAAAAATCAGATACATACGATACTTATTTTTCTCACAATAAATCTAATCCTATAGTAAATGTGTACTCCTGTTGCTTTTTTATGAAAAAATAAACAAAGGCTTCAGATATCTTTTTTAAAACGAAGATAACTAAAGTCTTTGTTTACAGTCTAAATCAAACGCGCGACGAATCAGTTTATATTTGATTTTTATTTATTGATAATTGTTACTCACTAAAATAAGCAACTAATGAATTTGTCAAACTTTCTGCAAATTTTTCTTGGTAATCATCCGTTACTAATTCAGCCAAGTCAGAATCATTATTCATATACCCCATCTCCACCAAGATAGCTGGTTGAAGATTTTCTCGTAACACTTGATAGTTGCCATACATGATTCCGCGAGAATTCAGAGGCAACTCAGAAAAGCCATCAGCAATTGTTTGTGCAAGCTCCTCATTTTTCTCATAATAATAATAAGTAGTGATTCCTGTTGCTTCGTTCGCAATTTCTGTTGAATCAGCGTGCAAACTGATAAAGACATCAGCTGATTTTTCTTTGCTGAAGGTACAAATGTCACCAAGTTGGATAAATTCATCTGTCGTATGGGTCAAATAAACAGTTGCTCCCTCCGCCTCTAAAGCTGCTTTTAGTTTTTTAGCTGTACTCAGCGTGAGTGTCTTTTCTTCCGTCTGTTCGTCATTGCTCAATGCCCCGACATCATCTCCACCGTGTCCAGGATCAAGTACAATCACTGCGTCAGACAAACTAGCTGGTTGATTTTGTGTTTTCTGCACAAGCATTGTTCCATCTGTCTTGGCTAAATAACCCGTTGTCCCTGCATTCGTTTTTATTTGATAGCTGTCGTCTGTTTCGGAAAGATATTCCGTTAGTTCCCCACCATTAATCGTTGCAAGTTTTATCGTTAATTCTTTATCGGCATATAACGTACTATCTTCTTTACCAATTTTGATTTGCTGTCGTGTTTCATGACTACTTGTCGTTGTGCTGGTTGCTTTTATCTCAGTTGTTTGGGTGCTTCCTGTTTGTTCAGCTGTTGTCTTTTGTTCAAAGATTCCCAAATGATTTGTAGCAATGAACAAGACACCCACTACTAAAAATAAGCCACATATTTTTTTCATCTTCTCACTCACCTCGTTACAGATAGTGTAAGAAGTGAAGCTTAAAGGGAACTTAAATGTTCAATGATTGGTTTGCTATTAAATTTCCTTTGATTTTTTGCAAAATAAAAAGTTGTTCCTAGAACAGGAACAACTTTGGACTATTCTTCTTCTGCCATGAATGAAGCCGACTCCCGCGATAACAGAAGAAGCAAAGGGATGATTACATATTGTTTCATTCAATTTATTTAATTGGAACTAAGCTACTGCCTTAAGACGGACTTAACATTTGTAAATCATGTATTAGTAAGTCCCTTCTTCTCCTTGAGAAGTTAAAATTAGTGGGCCGTCTTTAGTGATTGCCAAACTATGCTCGTATTGACAACTTAAACTACCATCTAGAGTTTTTGCTTCCCAGCCATTAGGCATCATCTTCATCCGCCAATCACCAACATTTACCATGGGTTCAATGGTGATAATCATTCCTTCTCTCAGGCGGATACCTTTTCCAGCTTCACCATAATGTGCAAAGAAAGGTTCTTCATGAATACTAGGACCAATTCCGTGAGCAATAAAATCTCGTACGACACTGTATCCTTTAGCTTCTACATAGGTCTGGATTGCATGACCAATATCTCCGGTTCGTTTCCCAACTTGTGCTTGTTCAATTCCTAAATAGAGAGCTTTTTTGGTTACTTCCATCAAATTGTCAACTTCAGGTGTACTTGTTCCCACGACGTAAGCCCAGCAAGAATCAGAAATGCCACCTTTTAAGTCAATACACATATCAACTTTCACTAAATCGCCTGATTTTAAGACCTGTTTTTTTGGAAAGCCGTGGCAAATTTCATCATTGATGCTAATGCACGTAGCATATTCGTAACCTTCAAATCCAATTTGAGCGGCAATTCCGCCATGAGTTTCAATGTAATTACGTACAAAAACTTCAATGTCCCAACTGGTAATTCCAGGCTGAATAAAGTCTCGTAAGTGGATATGAACGTCTGCTAATAATGATCCAGATTGAGTCATCAAGTCAATCTCTCTTTTGGATTTTAGTGTAATCATCTTGTACTCCTTATTTTAAATTTTTCATAGTATATCATTGTTTTGGATGCAATATTTGAGAGGCCTGAACGAATATTAACGGTAAACCATACATAATGCCTTGACATACATTGGGAAGTATAACAACAAATAAATGAATACACAAACAATCATAGACTACAAAAAAATTAATCTGATTCCATTCATGAATGTTGCTTACAGTACAACAGACACTAACCTATGGAATAACAACAACTTGAGAAGGGAAAAAACTACAGATATCACTAAATCAAGCTAAAGATCAAAAGAATGTCCTTCAGATTGGCATTCAAAAAAGAAGAAAAAGAGCAGAACCCTTATATAATAAGGATTCTGCTCTTTAAAAGGACTATTCTTCTTCTTCCGCCATGAATGTATTGAAAACTTCTTCAATCATATCCCATTCAGCATCTGTTTCAATTTGTTGCAATTCGCCTTCTGTACCATCTTCGTTTTCGATGTAAGCATAAGCTTGTAACTCAACATCTTCATCTTCAGAAGCCCCAGCTGGGTATAATAGTACGTAGTTACGACCGAATTCTTCTTGCCCATCAACAGTCAATAAGATTTCGTAAAGTGTTTCGTTTCCTTGATCATCAACTAATGTGATGTGCTCATGTCCTTCATGGTCATGATCGTGTGAATGATTATGTTCTGTCATATCAATTCCTCTTTTCGTTTTCTAAAATAGTTGTTTACCCGAGCCGTCAAGATAGTTTTGTAAAATCATGACTGCGGCTAATTTATCAATTACTTTTTTTCTTTTTGCTCGTGACGTATTTGCCTGTTCCACTAACATGCGTTCAGCTTGAACTGTTGTTAGCCGTTCATCTTGAAATTCGACCGGTAAAGAAAATAGTTCTTTGATTTTTTCTCCATAAGCCATGGAAGCTTCTGCTCTTGGTCCGATTGAGTTATTCATGTTTTTGGGCAATCCTACAACAAATCGATCCACTTCATATTCAGCGACCAATTCTTTTAGACGGTCAAAACCAAATTCACCAGCTGCCTCATCAATTCGAATAATTTCTACACCTTGGGCAGTCCAACCGAATGGATCACTTACTGCGATACCAACTGTTTTTGAGCCAACGTCTAAGCCCATTACTCTCATAAATTCACTCCATGATTTGAAAGATAATCTTTCACGATTACTTCCATAATTTCGTCGCGCTCATGACGTCTGATTAAATTTCGTGCGTCACGATAACGAGGAATGTAGGCCGGGTCTCCAGAAAGTAAATAGCCAACAATCTGGTTAATAGGATTGTAGCCCTTTTCTTCCAAAGCCCGATAAACGATTGCTAATGTTTCACCGACTTCTTTTTTGCGATTATCATCAAAATCAAAACGTACGGTTTCATCTGTAAAACCCATGATTCTACACCTCTTTCCCGCAAGGTATTTATTCTACCTTATCCACATTCATTTTACTAGAAGAACGCTCAAACTACAAATAAATCTTATGTACTTTTTTCAGTAATAATAAAACATTTAACAATTGGAAATTTACCATTTGTTTTTTGTTTCTTTTTTTATTTGTACAAGCTTCTTTAATAAAACATTCGTTGTTCATTATACGTTATTTTAGATAAAATGTACGTTTTTCTGTTTCAAATAAAAAAAGTGATGGCAAAGTACAAAAAATCATTCTGGAGAGTTTGTACTTTACCATCATTTTACTTATTTTTTACTCTTAACAGCTTGACCTGTTTGGTAATTGATTGTGTAACCGTCTTGAACGTTGTAAATAAAAACATTGAACTTCAACTTAGAGTCTTCGATACTTTGCGCTTCTAATTGAACACCGCGTGCTACTAACTCACTATCTTCAAAGTAAGGTGTCACTCGATAACGCACGTGATGATTTGTTTCTTTGATGTATGCAGCAATATCATTTTCATGCGCCAACATATAAGGTGTGTTTAGCGAACGAGTCCCTGTCATCAAATTTTTGATGTTATTATTTTGACCAGTTAGCTGAAAACCAATTAAGTGACTACGATTGTACAACCATTGACCATCAGTTAGTTTTTTTTGCTTCCATCCAGTTGGATTTACGTAAAGAGGTTCTCTTTTTTCTGTTGGAAATAACTCTTTTCCTAACATCGCATTTGCTGAACCTACTCGATTTAAACGATCAACCTCAGAATATTTTTCCCAAACACCGTTGGCCAAACTAAGATCTGATTGAGAAAAATCAGGCTGATTATTATTGATTTCTATTTCTTGATGCTTACCATCGTATTCAGGAACATCTGCTAACTTTGCTGCTTGTGGTGCTGAATCGAAAATTGCAGTAATCTGTTGAAAGATATCCGAATCGTTTTGCGTTGTCGAAATCCCAAAAGCTCCGGCTAAAATTGCGATGACAACACCCATAATAGTCTTAGTGGTTTTCTTACTCATTTATCTACTCCTCTTCTTGCCAATTCTTCTAAACTTTAACATATGTTCCCCTTTTTAGAAACTCCCTTTTTATCTTCAATCAAAAAAAAACGTGCAGTTATCATCTATACGACAATAAAAGCACGTCCTTTGTATAAAAGCGGGTGACGAGAATCGAACTCGCGACATCAGCTTGGGAAGCTGGGATTTTACCACTAAACTACACCCGCATGACTAAAAAAAGTATACGCCTCTTTTTTTCATTGCTCAAGTGTTTTTTCATTCAGTTTTTTACTTCATTTCTGTTTTTTGTAGTAGAATGAAAACAACAAATGAACTATTGGAGAAGATGGTATGTCGGAAAAAGAATTGAATTTATTACTTGATACTTGTTTACTTGCAGGTAAAATCATGATGGAAAGCAACGCCGAAATGTACCGAGTAGAAGATACAATGAGTCGAATTGCTCTAGCTTCTGGCAATTATCGTTTAGTTAGTTATGTCACACAAACAGGATTGTTTATTGGACTTGATCGAACTTCAACTATTCGAATGGAACAAATTACCAATCGTTCCATCAATCTTGAAAAAGTAGTAAAGGTCAATGATCTATCTCGACGATACGTAGCTAAGGAATTAACATTGACTGAACTCTACGATGCCTTACAAGGCATTTATAAAGAGCGCTTCTTTTTTCCTGTTTGGTTACAAATTTTTAGCGCAGCTATCATCAGTGCAACTATTATGGTTTTATTTGGTGGCGAATTAGCTGACCTTCCCATTGCATTACTCATTGGTGGCATAGGATACGCCATTTATTTATATAGCTTGAAATTTTTCAGAATAAAATTTCTTTCAGAATTTTTTTCTTCTTTATTTATTGGATTAGCGGCTATTCTTAGTGTTCGACTAAATATCGGAATCAATCAAGATTTGATTATTATCGGTTGTGTCATGCCGTTAGTACCTGGGGTTCAAATTACCAATGCCATTCGCGATTTGTTAGCTGGCCATTACCTTTCAGGTGTATCTCGCGGAACAGAAGCTATGATGACAGCCACTATGATTGGCTTTGCCATTGCTTTTATCTTTCAACTTTTTTAATCGAAAAGGAGCTTACCCATGTGGACGATACTGATACAATTTTCTTTTAGTTTTTTAGCAACAGCCGCGTTTGCTATTATCACAAATGTGCCACGAAGCGCATTGGCTTGGTGTGGTTTTTCTGGCGCACTTGGCTGGATGATCTACTGGGTCACGATTACCTTTGGTGGTAATGCTGCATTTGGCTCCTTACTTGGTTCACTGGGAGTCGCCTTTATTAGCGATGTTTTTTCAAAAAAATTCAAGATGCCGGTCACAATTTTTAATATTCCTGGAATGGTTCCATTGGTTCCTGGGGGGCTAGCTTATCAAGCTGTCCGCAATTTAGTCACTAGTTCTTATCAAGACGCGATTACATACGCGGTACAAGCAATTATGATTGCTGGTGCAATTGCTTTAGGACTAGTTTTATCTGAGGTTTTTAATCACAATATTCGAAACTTTAAATTAAAGCGTGAATCTATGATTAGCAAACGTAAAAAGAAATTCCTGACAAAAAAATAAAGAAAACGTCGAGCGTAACTGGGCTCGACGTTTTCTTTTGCTTTAATCCTTTACACTTATTTTTTTAGTGTTAGGCGCTTTATGCCATGACTTTGTCTATAATGTTCAAGCAGTAATTCTTCAAAATAAAGTCAAATTACGCAAGAATGGGAGAAGTCATTTCTAGTTTTTTTCTTTTTAGAGTGGAATAATCCTTTCATATTCCTTCCCTAAAAAGAACGATAGACATACTGATTTTTTGGCGCAGTCACTTTTTTCGCTGTCGTCACATGTACGGTCGGAATATCCCGCTTGAATGGCTGGTAATATTCAGACTGAATCACACCTTCCACATGATACCATTCATCATTTTTGACCGTGATTCCTTCTGGCATCTGCGTCAATAACCCAAAAACACCTGAGTCTGCTACACAGTGAATGATGCCAAAACGGAATAAGAAAATATCTTGTTTTTCTTTATCTGGCGTCTGATAAACAAACCCATCATAGCTAATTGTTTTCCCAATAAATTCACTTGGATAATTATAGATCAGCTCCATAATCTCCAAATAATTTTCATCTGTGATTTGAATAGTTTGTTTATCTCCATATTTTGCTTTTAACTCGTTCATCTGTTCTTGATAATCAGACTGATTGAAATAAATACTTGTATCAGGTTTCAGATATTGCGTCTGCATTTCCGGATCACCCACAGATTCTTTACTAACAGGAAAATTAAATCCTTTTGCTTCAACAATCGTGGTATCCAAACTAACCGTTGGAAACAATGTTCCTACTATGATTGGTAAAGCTAGTAGTACATAAGCAACCAAACGCTGGCTTGGTTTTGTCAATCCGTGGTCATGATCGTGATGCTCATCTGTTCCTTTTTCTGGGTCATTTTTTCCCCATAAATAGAGTTGAACTAATGCTAGTACTGCAGATAAAATCATCGAAAGGATTGCTAAATACCGATAATGAACATTGATATACTGGTCTAACTTGCCAGAAACTTGTAAATACATCATCAGTTCAAAATAACCTGATAAAATTAAAAAACGGATCATCACTTTCCCTCCTAGATGAGTAATGTATAACCTATAACAACCACTGCAATGACACAAATCAATGCAAAGATAAATTGACTTTTAAAGTAACGCTTCATCATCAACAAGTTTTTGATATCCACCATTGGTCCAAAAACTAAAAAAGCGACGACAGGTGCTGTCCCAAATAAACTTAATAGGGAAGAACCGATAAATGCATCTGCTTCAGAACATAACGACATCGTAAATGCTAATAACAACATGATGACAATTGCTAAGATTTTAGTTGATCCTAAAGTCAACATTACTCGTGTTGGTAAATACGTTTGCATCGCTGCCGCAATCAGTCCACCAATGATCAAATAGCGACCTGTATCAAAAAATTCATCAATCGCATGAGTCAAAACATGCCATACTTGCTGACCTAATCGATGGATGTTGGCAAATCTTTTTTCTTTCATCTTCTGGTCTTCAATCGGCAACTCATGATGATGTGAATGTTTTTGCTGTTCATTTAAGTGATTTTGAATCAATTTTTCTTTCAAAACAGATTCCTTTTGAAAATAAGCCAACCAAATGCCTACTACTAGGGCAACCAAAAAAGCACCTAGTACACGCCAGCCCGCCATTTTCCAAGAATTGCCAAATGCGATATAAGTTGAAAAGATCACCACTGGATTGATAATCGGTGCAGTCAACATAAAAGCAAACGCAGTTGGTACGGGAACATCTTTTTTTACAAATTGATGGACGATTGGCACAATGCCACACTCACATGAAGGAAAAAAGAATCCTAATCCAGAGCCAACTAAAATAGATAAAAATTTATTTTTAGGAAGCCAACGTCGAACACGTTCCGGCGTCAAAAAAACTTGTAATGCTCCCGAAATGATGCAACCTAATAAAACGAACGGTAATGCTTCGATAACGATGGATAAAAAAATCGTGCTCATTTGCAAAACCGAATTGGGTATCCAAGAAAACATACTGTCTCTCCTTCTAATACAACGTCATTTGCCAAAATAATATACGCTTTTCCTTAAAAAATTACAAGTTCAGAAAAAAAGTTTACTATTCTCTTATCTTTTAGTTTGTTTTTTGTAAAAGCAACTTGATTGACAATTCACTCGTTCCCAACTACATTAGTCACAGAAAATAAAAAAGAGAAACGAGGTCGTTTGAATGAAGAAAACAACTCAGCTAGCAGAAGCATTACAACTCATCGACACGGAAGACACGGTTGTCCTTTTTCTTTCCATGCCTCATTGTAGTGTCTGTCATGCAATTGAACCACGTTTACAGAAGTTGCTCACTTCATTCGATATTCCTGCCTTGCATTTGGATGCTCACGAAATTCCTGAGGTTGCTAGCACATTTGAAGTTTTGACTGTCCCAGTGATTTTGATTTTTCACAAAGGAAAAGAGATTGCACGTCAAGCACGTTTCATTGACTTAGAAAAAATTGAGTTCCTTTTAACTCAAATAACCCATACTACTGACGCACTAAACTATGAAGAAATTTTCAACACAAAAAAGGGATAATGACAAGAATAGCTCAAATAGAAAAGCCGCCTAAAATTCGTTTTTATAAACGATTATTTTAGGCGGTTTTAAATTGAGAAACGTTTTATTTTTAGTTCTACCATAGGTTCTTTTTTATGAATAAGCGGTGTTCCCAAAACAACTCCTTGAAATAATTCACAACTGTCCAAAAATATGAAAGGTTATTTTTGTCAGTTACTCATTATTTTGTCAGAGCTGACCGTTTTGCGCCACAACCTTTTCAGCGGTGTTCCCAAAGCAACTCCTCCATATAACTTACATTCACTTCAAACTATGGAAAGCTATTTTTAGTGCCTGCTCGCTATCTTGTCGGAACTAAACGCTTTGCGCCACAACCTTCTTTAGCTTATTCTTCATCCATTGTGTTTAAAGTTGCATCTGAATGCAAGAAATAAATCAATGTCTGTAATTCGTTTGTTAAGTCAACATTTTGAATCAAAACATCTGCTGGCGCGTTTAATCGCGCAGAGGTAAAGTTGAGAATCCCTTTGATTCCTGCTTCAGTTAAACGGTTTACTACTTCTTGCGCTTTTGAAGCTGGGATAGTCAAAATAGCTACTTCGATTTGTTGGATCTTGATTTGTTCCATCATATCATCCATTGGATAGACAGGGATTCCATCAACAATTCTTCCAACGATTTCTTCATTGACATCAAAAGCACAGCTAACACGTATACTATTACTTTGATGGAATTTATATTTTAACAAGGCGCTTCCAAGATTTCCGACACCAATCAAGGCAACGTTTGTTAGTTGATCATCATTTAGCGTTTTAGCAAAGAAGTGCATTAAATCTTCCACGTCATACCCATAGCCACGTTTTCCTAGTTCTCCAAAATAAGAAAAGTCACGTCGAATAGTTGCACTGTCGACTTGGACTGCCTCACTTAATTCAGTTGAAGAAACTTTTTTCTTTCCAGCATTATTTAAAATTCTCAAATAACGATAATATAAGGGCAAACGCTTTGCTGTTGCCTTTGGAATTATATGATCTTTCACTTGCTTACCTCCACGAGTTTCTAATTTTTCTTTGATTTACCCATCATAGCAGTATCTATAGGAAAAAATCAATTTGATTGCTCGGATATTGTGAATTTTTACTCTTTATTCATCTTTTTATCATTGTCGCTAATCTCGCAGTCTTAATGAATTTATGGTAGACTACAAGTTGAAAATTACTTTTTATTCCTAGAAGAATTCACAAAGTAGAAAAGAGGATTCGATGATTTTATTACAAGCCAACCAAGTCGCCCGCCATTTTGGTGCGGACGTTTTGTTTCAAAATATTCATTTAGAAATCAGCACTGGCGCACGAATTGCCTTAGTTGGTCGCAATGGTGCTGGAAAATCAACATTACTAAAAATAATTGCAGGTCTAGAAGCTCCGGATGAAGGCGCGATTACCAAAAATAAAACAGCTACACTCGGTTACTTAGCGCAAGATACCGGTTTGTCTTCTAATGAAACCGTCTGGAACGAAATGCTAAAAGCTTTTGCAGAAGTTCGCAAAATGGAACAACGCATGCGCGAACTAGAGATTGCAATCAGTGAAGGAGTCCCTGAAACACCTGCTTACGACTCTTTTTTAAAAGAATATGATCGATTACAACACGAATTTTCCGACAAAAACGGCTATGGTTATGAAAACGAAATTCGTTCCGTCTTGCATGGATTCAAATTTGATCCTTCTTTTTATGAACAAACAATCGATACTTTATCAGGTGGCCAACGAACCCGTCTTGCACTAGCTCGGATGCTTTTGCAACATCCAGACATCTTGATTCTCGATGAACCAACTAACCACCTGGACATTGAAACACTTTCATGGTTAGAAAATTATTTACAAGGCTACACAGGTGCTTTACTAATTGTCTCACATGACCGTTATTTTCTTGACAAAGTTGTCACTGAAGTATACGAGCTTAGCCGTCAAAAGATGCGTCATTACAAAGGAAATTATTCCAAATATCTTGACCTAAAAGCGGAACAACTTGCAAGTGATTGGAAAGCATACGAAAAACAGCAAACAGAAATTCACAAACTGGAAGACTTTGTTGCGCGGAATCTTGTGCGAGCATCAACAACTAAGCGTGCCCAAAGCCGTCGGAAAGCGCTAGAAAAAATGGACCGCCTAGATCGTCCTCAAGGGGATGAAAAGCAAGCGCATTTTCTTTTCCACGCAGAAAAACCTTCTGGAAATGTTGTCTTACAAGTGGAAGATGCTGCAATTGGCTACGACGGTGAAGTATTATCTGAGCCAATTAATTTAGATGTTCGTCGTCAAGAAGCGATTGCTCTCGTTGGACCAAATGGAATCGGGAAGTCAACTTTGCTTAAATCAATTATTCATCAGCTGCCTTTTATTCGAGGGAATCAGCACCTTGGAACGAATGTAACAATTGGTTACTATGACCAAGGACAAGCAGACTTACACACAAATAAAACAATTTTGGCAGAATTATGGGATGAACATCCTACTTTACCGGAAAAAGAAATTCGTAGTGCGCTAGGAGCTTTTTTATTTTCTGGCGAAGATGTTGAAAAAACGATTCCGTTATTAAGTGGTGGCGAAAAAGCACGAGTTGCTTTAGCCAAACTAGCGATGAATCAAGAAAACTTTTTAATTCTTGATGAGCCAACAAACCACTTGGACATTGATAATAAAGAAGTTCTAGAAAATGCTCTGATAGATTACGATGGTACCCTGCTCTTTGTTTCTCATGACCGTTACTTTATCAATCGTATCGCAACAAAGGTTGTTGAGTTATCTGAAAATGGTAGCAAGATGTACCTTGGCGACTATGATTATTATTTGGAAAAGAAACAGGAAGAAGAAGAAATTGCAGAACTCTTGGCAAAAGAAGAACAAACAGAAGTCGTTGAAACACCCACTAGCAAATCAAATTACTATCAAAGTAAAGAACAACAAAAATTAATGCGTAGTTTAAGTCGAAAAATTACGCAAGTCGAAGAAGAAATGGCACAATTGGACGAAACAATTGCACAGCTAGAGGCCGAAATGGTTCGTCCTGATGTTCTTGACGATCATGTAAAATTAAACGACTTGAACCAGCAGTTGGAAAATGCGCGAGTTGAGCAAGAAGAAAAGCTAGTTGATTGGGAAAACTTGAGTATTGAGTTGGAAGAGTATGAATAAGGTTGTGGCGCAAAACGTTTAGCTTCAAGCAATAAGAAAATTTTTCTAAAAATAGTTTCGCATATTTTTATGAAAAATGACTTATTGCCGAAGAAGCCGTTTTGGGAAAACCGTGAATAAGGTTGTGGCGCAAAACGTTTAGCTCCGAAAAGATAGTCAGCGGGCACTCAAAATAGCTTTTCATATTTTCGAACAGTTATGAATTATTTCGAGGAATTGCTTTGGGAACACTATAGCTAAAGTTGTGACACACAACATTAAGCTGACAAAAAAATTAAAAATCTTCACCACAAAATAAAACAATTATTTACTTGTCAAAAAAGCATGTAGCGACTTTTTTTCGTCTCACATGCTTTTTTCTTTTTGCTCATTTCCATTACTTGCTTTGCTTCCGGCACAATTCTTTGCTGGATTACAAATAAAATAGTACTATTCAAATTAGAAAAGGAGTTGTTTTTATGAAATTTGTAGTCATTGGTGGCGTTGCTGGCGGTCCTTCCTTTGCGACTCGCTTACGCCGATTAAATGAAGAACATGAAATTGTGATTTATGAACGAGGTGAACACATTTCCTATGCTAGTTGTGCACTTCCTTATTATCTCGGACAAGTAATTGATGATCGTGATTCATTGATCGAGCGGACACCTGAAATTTTAAAAGTTAAAAACAATATTGATGTCTTTACAAAACACGAAGTCACAAAGATTGACCCAGATAAAAAAGAGTTGACCATCCATGACTTAACAACTGGCCAAGTCAGCCAAACAAATTATGATTATCTAATTATTTCTGCGGGGGCTCGTCCTACTTTACCATCAATCCCTGGTGCAGACCAAGCCGAAAATGGTTTTGTTTTGCGTAGTGTGACTGACGCCGACAAAATCCAATCCTTCATTCAAAACAATGCTCCGAAAAATGTTTTAGTTTTAGGTGCTGGAGTCATGGGATTGGAACTAGCTGAAAACTTTAAGCATCGCGGTATGGAAGTGACTTTAGTCGACCAGCTAGATCAAGTTGCTTTTCCTTACGATCATGAGATTGCCGATTTAGTCTATGATAAACTAATTGAACAAGGCTTAACGGTTCATTTAAATACGCACATCAATGAAATTCGACAACAAGGAAGCGAAGTCCACTTATCAGATGGAGCTCTTCTGCATCCCGACATGATTTTATTTGCCACTGGTGTAGCACCAAATAATGAAATCATTAAGTCTGCTGGTATTTCAATGAATGAGCATGGCCAAATTATCGTTGATAATCAATTAAAAACAAATCTTCCTGATATCTTTGCCATTGGTGATATTATCGAAACAACTAGTGTTATTACTCATCAGCCAACACCAAGCATGTTGTCAAGTGCGGCAAATCGGCAAGGCCATCTACTAGCAGATATCGTAAATGGTGCGCCATTTACGTATCGTGGATATATTGGTGCAGGTGTAGCAAAAATTTTTAACTATACTGCAAGTTATGTTGGTCTTACTGAACACCAATTAAAAGACGCAGGTATCACTAACTATAGAACAATTTTCATTACACCTTTTGATCATGCTAATTTTTATCCAGGTGCTACTCGACTAAATCTCAAACTGATTTTTGAAGCAGAAACTGGTAAAATTTTGGGTGGGCAGGCAGTTGGTGAACATGGTGTCGATAAACGAATTGGGGAATTATCTGTTGCCATTACAGGAAACTTAACTGTCTTTGATTTACCAGATCTTGAGTTGCCCTACTCTCCACCTTATTCAACTACTAGAGATCCATTGAATATCGCTGGTTACGTTGCAATCAATCAACTGAATAATACAGTGGAAACAATCAAAGCAAGTGAATTAACCCAAGAAGAATTAAAAAATGGTTTCTTCTTAGATATCCGCGAAACAGATAAGCCAAAATCTGGTAGTATCGAAGCAACCAAAAATATTCCGATGAACGAATTGCGTGATCGAATTGATGAAATTCCTAAAGATCGACAAGTCTTTCTTACTTTTAGAAAAGGGTTGAATACGTATACTTCTGCTCGAATTTTGGCAGGTTTTGGTATTAAGACAATGATGATTGAGGAATAAGGTTGTGGCGCTAAGCGTTCAGCTCCGACATGATAGCAAGCAGTCACTTAAAATAGCTCTTCATATTTTGAAGTGACTGTAAGCTATATGAAGGAGTTGCTTTGGGAACACCGCGAATTAGGTTGTGGCCCCAATTGGACCAGTCGGTGATTCTCATCGTTAGGATACCACCGCCACCATGTCTCTATTTGTGTTTTGTTCTTAATACCTAATTCTTCCTTATCATTTTTACAGGAATTTTATTTTGTTTCATCTGTATAGCCATTTCTTTGATGTGAATCGGATAAGCGACTCGATTTTTCTCCCAAAAAGCACCTCCTAGTTAAATTCATTTTATTTGAATTCAACGAGAGGTGCTTTTTTAATTTGTCTCAGTTTGTTGGGTCAGTTCCATCAAATTGAGTTGCTCTTTTTATTTTGTATCAAAAAGTAGTTGCACTTCCATACGCTAACTAGTCTTTGATTATTTTACTTCATAAATCAATTCAAAATTATTACTATCATCTTTTAGCAATTTCTCAAATTCTTTATCACTAATGATATTGTTATCATTTTTCCTAATATAATAATCAGTGTCTACTCGACCCTGTTCTCTTAAATCAGAGTCTTTGTCCATTCTTTTTGAGAATCAAGTACACTAGTCAATTTATCATTTTCAGCTTCAAACATCACTTTAAATCTAGGTTCTTTCAACCATTTTTCTAAATAATCATTAAACATACTAGCGGACATTTTTTCTACTAGCAATCTAGTATTTGTATTTTTCAAAAGAATTATGATATACTAAAGACAAGAAAAAGGAACTATGCTCTAACATAGCTCCAATGTAGAACCGTTAAAAAGACGGTGGCTTTTATGCTTTTATTGTTTTGATTTTTTAACCATCTAACTACTCGCCAAAGTGTTTTAGATGGTTATTTTTTTTGGTCTTTATGGTCAATAATCAGCAAAACTAACGTCGCGAAAGCGATCATCAGTTGAATTGCTTCAAAACTTGACACGTGCCTACTCCCTTCTAGGGATAAAGCTATGAACCATAGGCATCACCCCTTTTTCAAGAGATTAGCCACCATCTTTTCACTTTTCTACCTCTTAATTATAGCATATCTCTTTGCTGAATAATTTCGATAGTTTATATAAAATTCTCATTCTTAATACTAAATAATTATTTCCAGCTTTAAAATGGATCACTTGATTCAATAACGACAGATTTTTTTAAATATTCTAATACCTCTAACTCTGCAATATTTTTAAATACCACTTTTTTATAAAAATACATTCCTAAAAAAAACAAAAGTAAGCCACCGCCGCCACGTTTCTATTTGTGTTTTGTTCTTAATACCTAATTCTCCCATTATCGTTTTTACAGGAATTTCATTTTGTTTCATCTGTATAGCCATTTCTTTGAGGTGAAATCGGATAAGCGACTCGATTCCCCCCAAAAAAACACCTCCTAGTTAAATTCATTTTATTTGAATTCAACAAGAGGTGCTTTTTTAATTTGTCTCAGTTTGTTGGATCAATTCCTTATAGTACACGATGCTCCTTACTTCGGATGAGAGAAAAATAAATGATATTCTTTTTGCTCTAAAATTGGAACAACTCATCTTGTAAGGAAACTTTTTGTTTTTCTTTCAAAATTTTCCCCTTAGTCATTCCCGGAAAAACAACCATAAGTGTAGCCTCTTTTTGTGCTTTTTCTAATTGTGGAAGATCGATAATAGCCAACAATGTTCCAGCCTTTACTTTCTGGTCTTTGGTTACTTGAATTGAAAAAGGTTTACCTTTTAATTCCACAGTATCTATTCCCATATGGATCAATAATTTCTCACCCGTTTTACATGCAATCGTGAGTGCATGAAGCGTTGGAAAAATACTCTCCACGCGTCCTTCAACCGGTGCGTAAACCTTACCATCATGTTGTTTTATGGCATAGCCTTCACCCATCATTTTTGAAGAGAAAACTTCATCATCAACCTCTTCTAATGGGATAACATAGCCGTTCGCAACAGACTTCAACATCTTCTTCGTTTTAAAAAAAAGCATTCTTTCATCTCCTAAACTAATTCTGGCCAGTATTCTTTGTTCGCTTCAATCATTTCATCCAAAACTTTTTTCGCAACTCTGGCATTAGGAACTGTTTGATTTAGTGTAAATGCCTGTAATGCTTTTTGATATGAACCTTCAAAATAAGCATCAACTAATAGTTTTTCTGCTGCTACTTGTGCTTCCATCATACCTTTATGAAAATCACAAATTGGTTCTCTCAAGGAAATGGGTTCCACACCTGTTGCTCCGACATAAGCAGGAACTTCTACCACGGCGTCCGGGCGTAAATTAGGAATAGCACCTTGATTCGGAACAATCAACATAAAACGTCGGCGCTCATCGTTTAGTAAAGAGGTTGCCATGTCAACGATATATTGACCATGTTCACCAAAGTTAAAGTTTAAAACATCTTTGGTCACACCATTCCGAATTTTTTTCGCCATTTCTTTGGTATTTTTTTCTCGCCCTTCCATCACCATATTAGCACGAGTATAGTTTTTGTCAGAATGCTCAATAACCATATCCGGATATAAATAATACTCTAAATAATTATTCGGAATATTTTGTGGAAAGTTCTTTGTAATTACAGACATCATACTAAATGCTTCTTGCCATGTTTGATCTCCAGCATTAAAGTCTGCAACCTGCATTTCCTGACCGTTCAGCTTTTTGATGATTTCAGGCATAACATCACGCTTCAATTTCTTGTCATAAATAGCTGTGTACCAACCAAAATGGTTTAATCCATAATATGTCGGAATCCAGTTTTTACGATCATACCCATAGTTGATCGCAATTGTTTCTTCAATTGAGATTGTCATATCACAAGCATTAATCATTTTCGCTTTTGGATAGCGTCGACGAACAGCCTCCGAAACAATTGATTCAGGATTCGTATAATTCAAAATCCATGCTTCAGGTGCATATTTCTGTACATATCCTACGATTTCCAAGAGCCCGCTCATTGAACGCATCCCGTAAGCAAAGCCACCCAAACCACAAGTTTCTTGACCAACCAAACCATGACTCAAAGGAATTTTTTCATCTTTTTCACGCATTTTCAGACCACCAACTCGAATTTGCGAGAAAATGAAGTCGCAACCAGTAAAAGCTACTTCTGGATCTTCTGTTGATGAGATTACGACATCTGAAAAACCTTCTTTCTCCAACATATACTGAATAATCAAGTACATGTCCTCATTTCTTTGTGCATCAATGTCATACAACCGAATTTCTGAGAGTGGTAAGCGTTCTGAATTATTTAATACTGCTTGAATGATTCCTGGTGTATAAGTGCTACCTCCACCAGCAATTGTAATAATTTGTTTTTTTGTCATATTTTTCTTCCTTTCTATTGCTCTAATAATTTATTGAATTCCGCCATTACATACGTAACCTCTAACCCAATAATGACTTGATAATTTTTTTCTGTTGGTTTTATCAAGCCACTGATGCCCAACTGTTTGATACGTTGTTCATCAACAATTTCTGGTTTTTCCACTTCAACTCTTAAACGTGTGTTACAACTAAACGCATCAGAAATATTTTCGGAACCACCAAAAGCTTGCAACATTTTTTTTGCCATGTATTCATAATTTTTACTTGCTAAAACCAACTCATTTTCCTCAGTTACTGCCTCAGCGCCATATTCCGTTGCCACTTCTCTTCCTAAAGTTGGAATGTCCCGTTTCTTGATTAAATAATAAAAAGTAAAATAGTATAATCCAAAAAATACGAGGCCAACTGGAAGAATCAAAATCGCATTCGTCGCAATCTTAAAATTGATTAGATAGTCTACGATACAAGCACCAAATGTAAAACCAATCCTAATATTCAACAAGTAGCAAACCATTCCAGCCAAACCAGCAAATACCGCATGAACAACGTATAGCATTGGTGAAATAAACATAAAACTAAATTCTACTGGTTCTGTGATATTCGAGATAAAAGAAGTAGCTGCTCCACTCCCCATGATCCCTTTCACCATCTTTTTATTTTCTTTAAACGCAGCTCGATAAATAGCTAAACAAATCGCTGGTACCCCAAACATCATAACCACAAAAAATCCAGATAAAAACAAGCCTGCTTGTGGGTCACCATTGATAAAACGGGTCATTTCTCCTCGAAAAACCTCGCCATTGGGCGCAGTATAACTACCTAGATCATAATAGACATACGTATTAAGCACGTGGTGCAGTCCAAAAGGAATCAGTAGACGATTCAAGAACATGAAAATTCCGACACCAAAAGCACCCATATTGACCAATAATCGAGCAAAACTGTCGATCCCCGCTTGTGCAAATGGCCATAAAATGCCAAAAATAACTGCAGTGATCGTCTGAAAAATCATGATCATCGTCAATGGAAATTTTTCACCAGCAAAATAAGAAAACACCATTGGTAAGCGTTGCTCTTTAAACCGGTTATACGTCCAAGCCGCAATCAAACCAGAAATAATCCCTCCAAATATCCCCATGTTGACTGCCGGATTCATGATTTCCAATCCTTTTTTCAACGTTGCAATTGCCAAGAAACCTGTAAGTGCAGGAATCCCTTTGTCTTTCGTCTTCGCAAATCCAATCGTTACCCCAATTGCGAATAGAATATCCAAATTTCCAAATACAGCATTTCCGGCAGCCCCAATCACTGGGATATTTAACATATCATCAGCTGAGAGACGCATGATTAATCCAGCTAACGGCATTGCAGCGACCGGTAACAGCATTGCTCTACCAAGTTTTTGTACGCTTTCTTTAAAATTTTGCAACTTTTTCTCCCCCTTATCTATAATTCTTGGTACGTGATTTGTTCAATCAATTCATCTTCTTTCACTTGTTTCGCAAAAGCTGAGTGAATCAAAAATTCAACTTGATTGACTCGTGGATAAATAAAACTTGATCCATTTAACAGCAACTGGTCAATATAAGCTGTGTGACACATGATTTCAACAGTTTTTTCTTCACGTAAAATTTCTAGTAGTCCTTCTAAATACTCTTCTACTGAACAATTAATCTGACGTTTTTCTACAATACTTTCTCCAACATCATCAAAATGTGGTTCAAAATAATCAACGTGCCGAACTTCTGTTCTTTTTTCAAAGTTTCCACGAACAGGTAACCCATATTTTTTTGCTAATGCCACAACAACTTCCTGATTCATTCCAAAAGTATGCGTATGATGATGACTATCTAAATGAGTCGGAATGATTCCAGCGTGATAAACCTTTTGAATTTGTGCATTCCATTCTTCATATAACTGGTCACCATCTATTTCAAAAGGCCGTTGATAAAAAGCTAATTTTTTGAAGTTTGCTCCATCCATCAAACTATCTACATTTTTCAAAAGTGGTTCTCCACATGTCAACGTTAAATGAACGCCAACCCCTAAATCTGGTAATTCTTTTTTCAACTTTACTGCGTGATCAAATCCTGGCATATTTGCCATTAAAGTTGTTGAAGTTAGAATCCCTTGCTGATGAGCATCAACAATTCCATAATTTACGCCATTGCTATAACCAAAATCATCTGAATTAATTATTACTTTTCCCATTTCTTCCTTCCTTTCTTTTTCACTAAAAATAGACGCAACCTCATGACCACAAAAAATTTTGTGTTTCAAAAGGTTACGCCTACCTGATAGTTACGCCCTAATTATTGAATTCTTGCTAAATGGATTGCGAGATAAGTCACTTCATTTTCTTGAACGTTTAAATGAAACTTTTCTTCAATCATTTTTTTGATTGCAAAAGCGACTCGATATGGCTCGCTTTCCTTAAAAGCATTACTAAAAAAACCAATATTTTTACTTGAAGAATCTTCTTGATAAACTAACCGTTTTGCCAAAAATTTGATATGGATCATCATCCGGGAATAGATCAAGGAGTCTGTATCAAAGCGATAGCCATAAATTTCTTCCAATGCCAAGCTGATTTCTTTGGTCATTTCCAATATTTTCAAGCTATTAAAACTATTGGGCTCACCCAATTCCGCATTGATAATATGCATTGTAATAAACCCAACTTCATTAGCACCTAATTGTGTCCCATACCGTTGATTGATAAGAGCAACGACTTCTTTTGCTGTTTCATATTCATCAGGATAAAGCAACTTCATCTCAGGCAACATAATAGCTGTTACTTGACTATCTTCCTTTTGTCTTTGGATTGCAAAATAAATATGATCTGTCAATGCGATATAAATATTTGAATCCAGCTGAGATGAGATATTTTTTGAAATAAATTGAATCACCTCTTCAGAAAACTCAATAAATTCGATTGGAATCTGAGCAGCCATTTCCGTAAACATCTTCGTTTTTTCTTTAGAATCTAAAGTAAAAAATTTATCTGCAACAGTCGGATCAAATAGTTCATTGACAGAAGTAGAAAAACCTATTCCTTTTCCCATCGCAACTTTCTCTATTCCTTCATCATCAATTAGCACCACATTATGATTGATTTTTTTTACAACTTTCATTGCTGCACGGATCCTCTCTAAAGAATAATTTTATGTGATCTACTATTAAAACAACAAAAAACGACCTAAGAAAAGTACTTTTCCTAGGTCGTGCCTAATTTAATAGTTGCACCCTCTTTATTTATACGCCCAATATAGCAAATAAAGAAAACGCTGTCAATGTTTTTTTAACCACTCTCATTATGAAACCAGTTTTCTAGCAAAATAGCAAAAAAACGACCGCGGTGGGTAGCCGCGGCCTTAGGAGTTATTTTTACTTGAGGAGTAAAAATGAAAAAGTATAGGGTTGTTTGTTGGTATGTATTTATAATAGAACTTAATTGTGAAGAAATTATGATTGAAACCTTGTCTTTTTTTTGGATTTGTTTAAGAAAAAGTAAACATCCTCCCTATGCAAAAAAATAGCTAACTCAACAGATCAAGTAGCATTGCAAAAACAGCGCTCCTAAGAAATAAAAAAGATACAGTCTCTCTAGCTACCGTATTAAATCAATTGTTTGCCATTTACTATCACTCACCTCTACATGCTTTGATAAGTTTCTCATTTTATATGTACGCTGTCTAATTGAATGATCTTTATTTTTACATCAAGAGTATCACGATTTTAATGAAATTAATGAGTGTCAACATCAGCTATTTATTAACAAGAAAAAAATTGAACTGAGCGCCACAAAAAAGGCTCGTTAGTCATTCACTAACCAGCCTCTAAGCCTTTACAAACTGCTAGAAAATTTCTACAACGTAAAAATTCAAAGCACACTTCACAAAAAAATAATGATGTTATGCTAAATAATCAAGAATAATTGATTGGTAGCTATCAATCATCGCTAAATAATTATCAATTTCAACATACTCATTCACTTGATGTGGCAAGGTTGGTACACCTGGCCCAAATACAACAAAATCAAATGGCTGTCTTGCTTTGGTAAACTCAGCTGCATCAGTTGTTCCGGCAGCACCAAATAATGGTAATGGCTCTTCAAACTGTTTTTGAATACTATGGATCAAAGAAGACTTGGGATTCGCTTTTACCGGAATTTTATTGAAATCAATTGTTAATTTAAGTTGATATTCATTCCCTTGATTCAAGACATCGACAATCTTTTGCAACGTTTCAATGACTTTATCATTTGAAAATTCTGGAATCGAACGAATATTTCCTTGTAGCTGTGCATAACTAGGGATGCTGTTAACCTGATTCCCTCCGTTAATAATTGTTACGTTATGAATCGTCCGACCTAAAACAGGATTTTCAACTATTTCTGCAATGCACTTCATCTCTGCATTAACTTTTGTCATGAATTCATTCAAGTGATCAATTGCATTATATCCTTCTTGTGGCATAGAACTATGTGCTTCTTTACCATAAGATGCGACAGTATAATTGATTGAACCCATATGAGTATACAGCAAATTGTAATTGGTTGGTTCACCAATAATCAATCCATTCAAGTCGTCGACATAGCCTGCTTTGGTTAATTGTTCACTACCTAGTTCCCCTACTTCTTCACCCACCGTAGCTAATAATTTGATTTTTCCATTAAATGGTTTTCCAGTTTCCTTTAACTCGATCATCGCAAGAACCATTGCTGCAAGTCCACTCTTCATATCTGTTGCTCCACGACCATATAAACGATTTCCTTCAATTTTTGCTTCAAAGGGTGGATAAGTCCAAGCAGCTTCATCACCTACAGAAACAACATCCATATGTCCTGATAAACCTAGAACTTTTCCTGCATTGCCACTTTGGTAAGTAGCAACTAAATTATCTCGTCCTTTAGCATAAGAAACTATCTCGCTTTTCATTCCATGCTCAGCCAAAAGTTTTTTCAAATAGGATGCTACCTCAGCTTCATTGCCATTCACTGATTTAATACGAATAAGGTCTTGCAAAATGGAAATTTTTTCTTCTTTTTTCATCTGACTCTCTCCCATCCCATTTTATTTTATCCACATTGTATCACAATTCATTTTTTAAACTTCCATTGCAAATGCTTCGAAAAATTTATGTTAGAACCCATTTTTATTGTGGAAAAAAAAGAAAAAAACGCCTAAAAAGACGCTTTTGGTAGAACATCTAATGTCCAAATTTTTATTATTTTTTGACAGCACTACTGAAAAGTAAAATAAAATTTACTATAAGCCAGCCAATGATAAAAACATCTACTAGATGCATGTTATTGAAATGAAAAACTAACCAATAGATTGCTAATAAAAAATTCACAAGGCTAACTAAAATAGTTGTTTTGCTATTTATTTTCTTCAGAACTAGCACCTCCACTCAAGTATTAACTTCATCCATCTGTTAAAAACTGTTCTAGTTTGTTTTTATTGATGTCCCCCTCCAATTTCTTGCTTACTTTTCCATTTTCAACATAAAGGATGGTTGGCACTATTTTTATGTCTAATTTGTTTAATTCTTGGACTAATTTGTCTTGATTTTCCTCACGTGCATTATCAATGTTATAATAAAATATTTTTTGTTCTTTTTTTATTAAGACAGATTTTAATTTAGGAAGAAAATTCTGACATTCTTCACATGTTGGTCTGCCAACATAAATATATTCAGTATTAGCATTAGTAATTAATTTTTGAATTTGATCATTATTTACATTAGTCAAAGGATTAAAATTTTTTTCTTTTTGATTAGCATAAAAATATACTATGCTACTAATTAAAAAGATAATAAATAATAAAACAACACTCTTTCTTCTTTTTGCTAACACAACTTAAATATTCCTTCCTTTTTACAATTTGAAACAAGCAATGATTCCACCAATATCTGCGGCTCCTATTGTACACACACCTGCTATACATGCAGCACAGATTGGGGCAACAGCTGGGCAGGCTGCGATGCACGTTCCAGCAATCAAATATGCTACTGTAGCATTTATTCCTGCTATTGCAGCTATGCAACCTGCTATTGCTCCAATTCCTCTAGCATTTACATTTTCTTTCACACCCTTTTTAAGGCTAATTAAAGCTTCTTTTAACGTAGAATTATTTACGTAATCTATATTTGTGTTGTACTCATTTACTTTTTCACCATCACTATAATTTGTAATGACAAACTTATTTAATTGATTTTTGGTGATCAAAGTTTCAGAATAAGTGGTTAAGTTTCCACTTTCATCAAATACAATTGTTAAATTACTAAAGTAACTATATTCTTCACCTTCTATTGGTACAGAGATAGATTTATAGTTTGCATTTTCTTCCTCTATAGATAAAATTTTTGAATTATTCCATAGTAAGTTAGCATTCTTTCCGTTCAAAACTATTTTATTTTCTTTGATGAAATTCAACGCCTTACTCTTTATCATTTTAGTAATTACTGGAGTAGTAATTACTTGTGATTTATTTGCAATTGCTTTCATCTTGTTAAAAGATTTATTTAAGTTTTCAGGATTATTTGCTATGGTTTCTTTAGAGTATTTAACTGTTTCAGCGTATACACTATTAGTTACTACAGGTACTAATAATGCTAACAAAATAGCTAACAATCCTATTTTTATCATTCTTTTTACACTAAAAAATTTTAACATGATATTTTCCTCCATTTTCTTCATAATTGTTTGCTTGACTTTTATAGTGGTGGTTCAATTTCCCACGTATATGTATCCATAAATAGCTCCTCCTTTTTATTTTTTCTAAAATTATTTTACTATGCATATATAGAGGTATGATAAAATGAACAAAAATGCGTCTCTTTTTTGGAGGTATGTATGGATCAAGCTGACTTATTAAAAAAATTAAGAGTTGAACGTAGACTATCTCAATCAAGTTTAACGGAGCAAATTTCTTCTAGAACTACTTTGAGTTCATTCGAAACCCGTCACACACAACTTTCGTCTGAAACTCTCCATAAATATTTAGATAGAATGAATGTGAAGTTACCAGAGTTTATGTTTTACCTTCATGACAACAAAATTACAACAAAAGAAATTGCAGCAAAAAAATTTTTAGAAATTATTCATCAAAAACCCAAACAAAAAATAGCAGAAACCTTTAGAGAACAATTACTTCTCCTACTTAAACAAACAAATGATGAGTACTACTATATTTTGTTGATTCAGTTCAATATCCTATTAGCCAAAGAGAAAAATTTACTAAACTTGAAATTATTTGAAAAAGAGATTATGTATATTAAAGATAGGCTATTTAGAGTAGAAAATTGGGGCTATTTTGAATTATCAACGTTTAATAACCTAATGTTTATTTTCCCAACTGAAACTATAAAATTTCTTTTTAAAGATAGTGAGGAAAAAATGATATTATTTTATACTAGTAATGTTTATCAATCACTTTACACATCATTTTTAATAAATGGATGCTATTTGGCTTTTGAAAGAAAAACATTAGATTTATTGTCTACTTTCTTATCTCCTTTAGAAAAGCTTGCAGTAAATTCTAAAAATACATATGAGCAAATTTACTATAAATTTTTTAGTACACTATCACCAATTTGCGAAGGAAAAACAATGAATATCGATTTTAACAAGATAGAGAAATTGATTAACATCTTCTATATTTTAGACAACAAAAAGAAAGCAATTGAGCTAGAAGAATTCTTTCATTCTGTATATGATTAAATAGAATAATTCATATGATTATTACGATATTATTCAATTAAAATTTTGAGAAAAGAATTACTCATTGAGGAAGATTAACTGTCACAGTTCTTATAAATTCAATTAAATATTTTTAGATCAGCCAACTTCTAAAAAGCAATAATTAGGTTATTAACTACCTTTTTATTGCTTTTTTTCTATTTAAAAAACAGGGAATAAAGTCAGACACCCCAAGTGTTTTGCTCACTATTTGTCTGGTATAAAATTACTGGTAGAAAAGATAAAATAACACAAAAAAAGCGCCTAAAAAGACGCTTTTGGTAGAAAATTGGAAAACTGAGCTTTTAAAAGCACGTCAGCAAAGGCTTTTAAACCTTGAGTTTTCGCCAGTTTTACTGAGTTTTGCCATCATTTGCGATACATCTTGAATTCCAAAAATAAATCATTGTAGATACCCAAATATTTAGGACCAAGATTTTCATAGACTTCTAGATGGGCAATCGTTTCATCTGATGGATAGAATTGTTCATCCCCGGAAATTTCTTTTGGTAATAATTTTTCTGCTGCAGCATTCGGTGTTGAATAGCCAATATATTCTGCATTTTGTGCTGCATTTTCTGGTTTAAGCATAAAATTGATAAAATCGTACGCACCTTCCGTATTCTTTGCGGTCTTTGGCATCACAATGTTATCAAACCATAAGTTTGAACCTTCTGTGGGAATAACATAATGCAAATGGTCGTTTTCTGACATCATGTCGGCTGCTTCTCCTGAGAAAGTTACAGCAACGGATGCTTCTTCATTAATCATGTACATTTTGATTTCATCCGCTACGATTGCTTTGACATTTGGGGTTAGCTGATTTAATTTGTCTGCAGCTTCTTGTAACTCTGAAAGATTTTTACTATTCAAGGAATAACCCAAACTATTTAAAGAAAGTCCCATCACTTCTCTGGCACCATCAATCAACATCAAGCTATCTTTCACTTCTGGTCGCCATAAATCGTCCCAATGTTGCATTTGTCCTGCATTTAAAAACTTATCATTGTAAACAATCCCCAAAGTTCCCCAAAAATAAGGAACCGAGTATTTATTTCCTTCATCAAAAGCCAAATCTAAAAATCGTGGATTGATATTGTTCAACCCTGTGATTTTGGAGTGATTCAGTGGCAACAGTAATTCTTCCTTAATCATTTTTTGAATCATGTATTCACTTGGAATCGCGATATCGTAATTCGTTCCACCTTGTTGGATTTTCGTAAACATCGCTTCATTTGAGTCAAATGTTTCGTAGTTGACTTTATAACCATATTCTTTTTCAAATTTAGTCAACAAACTAGGATCGATATAGTCGCCCCAGTTGTAAATCGTTAAAATTTTGGCATTGGTCATGCCACTTGATTTTTCCAATTGATGAACGCCGAATAACAAAACAACAATAATCATCACGATACCAAAAAATAAGGATTGCAAGTTTTTCATTGTAGTTTTGCCACCTCCTCACGTACTCGACGATTTTTTTTACCCCGTTTTGGACTATTTTCTTTACTAATAAAATAATAGCCAATCACTAGAATCATCGAGAACAAGAAAACGAGGGCACTCAACGCATTGATTTCTAAGCTAATTCCTTGGCGTGCACGAGAATAAATCTCTACTGATAAGGTAGTAAACCCATTCCCTGTAACAAAGAAGGTCACAGCAAAATCATCTAATGAATAGGTAAACGCCATGAAATACCCCGCAATAATTCCCGGAGAAAGAAAAGGTAAAATGATATTTTTTACTACCTGAAAATTATTTGCGCCTAAATCGCGGGCGGCATCAACCATCGAATCGTTCATTTCTTGTAACTTTGGTAGCACCATCAGTACCACAATCGGAATACTAAACGCAATATGCGAAAGTAACACGCTTTGGAATCCTAAACCAAAGCCCAGTAAAGTGAAAAAAATCAAAAAACTGGCACCAATAATTACATCTGGTGAAACCAATAAAATATTATTCATACTCAACAAAGCTGTGCGTGAACTTCTTTTTTTCGTGTAATAGATCCCCATTGCACCAAACGTCCCGATAATCGTAGCTAACAATGCAGATAAAAAGGCAAGCATGAATGTATTTAATACAATAATAATCAAACGCGTGTCTTCAAAAACTGCTTGATAATTTTCCCAAGTAAAGCCAGTAAAACTTGTCATAGAGCCGCCATCATTAAAGGAGTAGAAAATCAAATAAAAGATTGGCAAATACAACAATAAAAAAACAATGGCTAGATAAACATATGACCACTTGAATTTTTTCATTAAGATCGCCCTCCTTTTTTCTTTTCACCGGTTAAAAGCATGACCACGAACATCGCAATAATCAAAATAACACCGATCGTCGAACCCATTCCCCAATTTTGGGTGACCAAAAAGTGTTGCTCAATTGCTGTCCCCAAAGTGATCACACGGTTTCCTCCAATCAGTCGCGTTAACATGAATAAAGAAAGTGAAGGAATAAAGACTGCTTGGACCCCACTTTTCACACCATTTAAAGATAAAGGAAAAATCACGCGACGAAATGTTTCTAGATTATTTGCACCTAAATCACGGCTCGCACTAATTAACGATGGATTCAACTCTTCTAGCGCGTTAAAAATTGGCATGATCATAAAGGGAATCTCAATATAAGTCGCAACAAATAAGAAACTCACATCGGTAAATAAAATTTGTTTCGTGCCAATACCAATGAAGTCAAAAAACTGATTGATACTTCCATTGATGCTAAAAATACCAATAAATGCATAAGCTTTCAGCAGTAAGTTGACCCACGTTGGCAAAATAATCAGCATCAGCCACAATTGTTTATGTTTCAATTTGGTCAAAAAATAAGCTGTTGGATAACTAATTAGTAACGCAAAAACTGTAATCAAAAACGCATACCAGACAGAGTTAAAGGTCATCCAAAGATACGTTCCTGAGGTAAAGTACGTAGCGTAGTTGGCTAAGGTGAAGTGCCCATTCATGTCAAAAAACGATTGGTAAATAATCATGATAACTGGCGCAATTACAAATAATCCTAGCCACAACATATAAGGGACTGAATAAATTCTCCGCATTGTTTTCATTACACAACCCCCTTACTCTTCATAGCTTTCTAATCGTGCATCAAAGTCTTCCTCTGATTCGTTGAAACGCATAACATGGATATCTTCTGGTTCAAAAGAAAGACCTACTTTACTTCCTTCTTTGGCTTTCTTCGTTGAATGAACCATCCATTCATTGTGTTGTTCATCAAAACAAATAATTTCATAGTGTACGCCACGGAACAGCTGTGTGTCTACGGTAACAACTAATTTTCCTTTGTCTGGTGTCGTAATATTCAAATCTTCTGGGCGTAAAACGACTTCAACTGGTTCATTGGGACGCATTCCACCATCTACACACTCAAATTGTTTCCCAACAAATTCGACTAAGTTGTCCTCAATCATCACACCATCAACAATATTACTTTCTCCAACAAAATCAGCAACAAAATGATTAATCGGCTCATCATAAATGTCCACTGGTGTACCACTTTGAACAATTTTGCCTTTATTCATAACAAAAATTTCGTCACTCATTGCCAAAGCTTCTTCTTGATCATGTGTTACAAAAATAAAAGTGATTCCTAAACGTTGTTGCAATTCACGCAATTCATATTGCATATCTGTTCGTAGTTTTAAATCCAAAGCAGATAATGGCTCATCAAGTAACAAGACTTTTGGCTCATTAACAATAGCGCGTGCGATCGCAACACGCTGTCTTTGTCCTCCAGACATTTCACTGATTTCTCTCGTTTCGTACCCAGGAAGCTGAACCATTCTTAACGCATCCGTCACTTTTTTTCGAATTTCATTTTTAGGCATTTTTTTAATTTGTAATCCAAAAGCAACATTATCAAAGACGTTCATATGAGGAAATAACGCATAGTCTTGAAAAACCGTATTTACTTGACGTTTGTTTGCGGGAAGATCGTTCAGTCGTTTCCCTTCAAAATAAATATCTCCTTCAGTAGCTTCCGTAAAACCAGCGATAATTCGTAAAATCGTTGTTTTCCCACATCCCGAAGGCCCTAACAATGTATAAAATTTCCCTTGCTCAATTTCAAAACTAACCTTTTTTAAAATTGTTTCATCGTCATAGCGTTTCACTACTCGATCAAACGCAATAATTGGGTTCCCCACTTCTTCATACCTCCAATTTATAAATACGATTTTGTCGCAACAATCAATACTTTCGTCTTGGTCGTCAAATGATTTCTCAACTGATGTTGCTTTGTCGCTTGATAATAAACAGATTGACCTGCTTTTGCAAAATAACTCTTCTCACCTAAGGTTAACTCTAACTCCCCTTCTAACACAAAAATAAACGTTTCGGATAAAGAAGGTTCAAATGTCTTATACTCACCAGCTGACTCAAACGTCAAGAGAACTGGTTCCATTTCTTTTTCATTTGAATCAGAAACTAACCATTCTAATTCATAACCGTTTTCTTCATCAAAATAAATCGTATGATCTTCTGCTGAATAAACGATTTGCAAACTTGATGCTTCTTGGCGGAAAAATTCTTCTGGTGAGACACCCAAGACTTCAAGTATGGAAAAAAAAGTTTCCATTGATGGCGAACTCAAGTCTCTTTCTAATTGAGAAATATAGCCTTTTGATAAATCTGTCCGCTCGCCAAGTTCTTCTTGCGTCAAGTTCTTTTGAATTCGTAAATTTCGTAACTTTTCCCCGATTTCCATTTTTTCCTCCATCAGAAGTTTTCTAATAGTAAACTTAAAGTTTACAATCACCTGTATTAGTATACGAATTTTGACAAAAAACGCAACCCTTTCTGTTTATTTTTTTGGAGAAAAAAGAATGCGGGAAAAAAATAATTTTACAACTACAGCATAGAAAAATTTTTTCAGAATGCATTCCTCATTTTTTATAAAAAGCTTAGAGAAAGAACTCCAAAAAAAATGATGCGTTTATGGTATGATATAAGAAAATTTTGAGGGAGGTTTCATTTTATTATGGAAACTTTTAAAGCTTTTCAAGTAACAAAGGATCCAACATTTCAAGCAAAGATTATTGAACAAGAACCCATTGAACTAACAGACAATGAAGTACTTGTTGAAGTTGCTTATTCAGATGTTAATTATAAAGATGCTTTGGCTAGTAGCGAATCTGGAAATGTGATTCGGACTTACCCGATGACACCTGGCATTGATTTAGCTGGAACTGTTATCAAAAGTTCAACTGAACAATTCTCGCCCGGTGAAAAAGTTTTAGTTACTGGTTACGGACTAGGTGTTACTCACCCCGGTGGTTACAGTCAATATCAAGCGGTTCCAAGTGAATGGCTAGTTAAGTTACCTGAACGATTAAGTACACGTCAAGCAATGATTTTAGGAACAGCTGGATTTACTGCTGCTCTTGCAGTAAATGCGTTGTTAGAACAAGGAATGAAACCAACGAATCACGTATTAGTTACCGGTGCTTCAGGTGGTGTGGGTAGTGTGGCAATCGCTTTGCTGCATAAATTAGGTTTTACAACTATCACTGCTTTTTCTCGAAAAACAACTGCTGAATCTTGGCTAACAAAATTAGGCGCAACACAGGTTATTCAGCCTACAACTTTTTTACCAGAAAAAACAAAACCGTTAGCGAAACAAACAGTTGATTACGTGATTGACACGGTTGGTGGCGCTCAATTGAGTCAACTTTTGCCTTTGATTTCTTATAATGGTGCGGCTGCGCTGTGTGGCAATGCTAGCGGAATTGAATTGAATACGACCGTCTTACCTTTTATTTTGCGAAATATTCAGTTGATTGGAATCGACTCCGTCAATGTTCCCCATGAACAACGAGAAAAAATTTGGCAATCCTTGGCAGAACTAGCAATTACAGATGACTTGCTGGTCACAGAAATTTCACTTACCCAATTACCAGAAACGATTGCTCAATTATTAGCTGGAACACATCAAGGAAGAACTTTAGTTCATGTAGGTGAAAAAGAATGAACATTTTAATAACTGCTGGTGGCACTACGGAAAAAATTGATCAAGTACGTGCGATAACCAATCATTCGACTGGTCGACTAGGCAAACAAATTGCAGATGCTTTTTCGAACAATCCCGAAGCAATCATTGATTATGTCACTACCAAAAACAGTGTGTTACCTGAACCAAGTGACGCGATTCATCTCCATATGATTGAATCGACCCATGATTTATTAACGATTTTAGAAACATTGTTGCAAGCAAAAACCTATGACGCAATCATCCATAGTATGGCCGTCAGTGATTTCACTCCAAGCCTCAGTTTGTCAAAAGAGCATTTTATCGAAAGTTTTGGTACAAATAAAGTAACTGAAACTTCTTTTGATAACTGGTTGACTCAAACAAAACAAGCTGACAGCAACTCAGTCAAAAAAATTTCTTCTGACACAGATCAATTAGTCATTGTTTTAGAAAAAACACCTAAAATTATTAGTTATTTGCGGGATTGGCAACCTACTGCGTGTATTGTTGGGTTTAAGCTACTTGTGGATGTTTCAAAAGAACACTTACTAAAGATTGCACAACAGAGCTTGGTGAAAAATCAAACTGATTTTATTTTAGCCAATGACTTAACCGAAATTTCACAAGAACATCATCATGGATACTTACTCGCAGCAGATGGAACCATTGCTGAAGCTTTTACGAAAAAAGAAATTGCAGACCTGATTGTCGCAAATGTTCAAAAAAATAGAGGAGATGATTAAATGAAAACTGTTCTACTTGGCATTTCTGGAAGTATCTCTGCCTATAAAAGTGCAGATATCACTAACCAATTAATGAAGTTAGGTTATCAAGTCGAAGTCATCATGACTGAAAGTAGTACCCATTTCATTACACCATTAACTTTACAATCTTTAGCCAAACGTCCAATCCATACAGATGTCATGCAAGAAGCAAATCCTAAAGTAATCAACCATATTGAACTAGCAAAACAAGCTGACCTCTTTTTAGTTGCTCCGGCAACAGCGAATATCATCGGCAAGCTAGCAAATGGAATTGCAGATGATCTATTGTCTACTGTTGCACTTGCTTTGCCTGAAAAAACACCTAAATTGATTGCGCCAGCCATGAATACAACGATGTACACAAATCCAATCAATCAGCGAAACTTAGCTACTTTGAAATCCGTTGGTTATCAAGAAATCGAACCAAGAGAATCGCTACTAGCTTGTGGTGACTTTGGTAAAGGTGCCTTGGCAGAAGTCCAAATAATTATTGATCAAGTGTTATTACATTTGAATCAGCGAACAACGTAGAGGAGGAAAAGTGATGAAAAACACTAAAAATTTCACTTTAACCGCAATGTTTTTAGCCATTCTGATTTTATTAGCAGTCACACCACTTGGATTTATTCCGATTGGCCCAATCAACGCAACAACGATGCACATCCCAGTCATTATTGCTTCAATTGTTTTAGGACCAAGATTGGGTGCATTCCTTGGTGGCGTTTTTGGCTTCATCAGCTTAATTCGTAGCACAATTATTCAAACACCACTTTCCTTTGTGTTTTCACCTTTAGTCCCTGTAATTGGTACTACTCAAGGTAGCTGGAAGGCATTGTTAGTTGTGTTTATTCCACGAGTTTTGATTGGAATCGTTCCCTATTTTGTTTATATGGGATTCAAACGTTTTTCTAAGAGAAACACTTCGCCTGTCGCATTATTTATCGCAGGATTAGCCGGTTCACTTACAAATACGATTTTAGTAATGAATTTGATTTATTTTTTATTCCAACAAGATTATGCGCAAGTAATTGGTGCGAATACCAATGCAGTCTATTCAGCGATTCTGGCTGTGATCTTTACTAGTGGTGTTCCTGAGGCAATTGTTGCGGGACTTGCTACTGCTGGTGTAGCAAGCGTATTGCTTAAATTGGTTAAGACGAACCCTACGCAAGAATTGTAAAAAAAGGTTGTGGCTCCAAGCGTTTAGCTTCAAGCAATAAGAATACTTTTCTAAAAATAGCTTCTCATATTTTTATGAAAAGAGGACTTATTGCCGAAGAAGCTGCTTGGGGAACACCGTGATTAAGGTTGTGGTTCCAAGCGTTCAGCTTCGAAAAAATAATGAGCAACTGACAAAAATAGCTTTCCATATTTTTGGACAGTTATGAATTATTTCGAGAAGTTGCTTGGGGAACACCGTGATTAAGGTTGTGGCTCCAAACGTTTAGCTCTGAAAAGATAGTGCGCAGACACTCAAAATAGCTTTCCATATTTTGAAGTGGGTGCAAACTATCTTGAGGAGTTATTTTGAGAACACCGTGGTTAAGGTTGTGGCTCCAAACGTTTAGCTTCGAAAACGATCACCCTGAATGACTAGTCTAGCTTTTCTCACATTCATTAAACAAAATAAAGCAATAAAAAAGAAAGCCTTCCCAAACATTTACTTATGTTTAGGAAGGCTTATGCTATAATCAAATTTGACAGTGAAGTTGAATGACGGTGGTTACTTTTCGAAAGGTGGTGGTGCTTATGAATGTAAGTACTGGACGCTACGAAAGGAGTAACCTTTTTGTCCGCATAGGAAACAATTCAAATCATTCTCGGCTTTGGTATGTTTACCATCGCATTGATTGGTTTGATTGTGGCTGTGCTTAAAAACGACAAAAAGAAATAGCCGTCACTTTAGCGAGACGACTAGCTATTTCTTTTTGATATAGGAATGTCTTTGCCACCGTCTTTAGCGGTGAAACTCAAAGATGATTAACTTTACTCCCGTTTTTTTATTGTTCATTATGTATTTGATTTTTAATAGTTACTTTCCAAATAGTCGAAAACTATTTTCTTCGATTATTTTTATAGTATTTTATAAACAGCAATATTACTACAAAAACAGTCGAAAAGATCAGAAAATTTCTCATCGGAAACATATACGTAAACTCCTATCATCTATCTTATAATCATTACATTATCAGATAGCACATTGTGTTTGTGAATCAAGGCTACAAATGGGAAATTCTGCTGTTAACGTCAGTCGAACACCACCTTTTGTTCTACCTTTATTAATCATAACTTTAATGTCAGCCTGTCCTTGATTACAACGATTACTTAATATCCCAGCTCCAATAATAACACCGACGACAGCCCCCATAACTCCACCAATTACCGCTCCATAGGCTGCCCCATTCACAGCAAATCCTACAGCGGCACCGCCTAAATAATCTCTTAAGTTTGCTAAACCTGCCTTAGTGGTTGCGTACTCATTAATACCACCATTCACAAATTTTTCTGACCATCCATTACCTAATGGTACTATATAATCACCTAGAGTTTGAACTGCATAGCACATTTTGACTTCAGCACCATCATATTTTACTATAAGTGATTGAATCAAGTCTATCGTTTTTTGTGATTCTTCGTGAAAAGCTATTTGTTCTTTCATTTCTGGACTATTGATTTCATTAACAAATGCTTTGTAAAAATTATTTGAGTCAAGTATGGTTATCTTCTCTGGTTGAAACATTTTATTTGTTTCTATACTATCATCATTTTCTGAAGCATAGATAACTTGAGAAGTACCTGGGGCTAATATACTCAGTAGCAACATACAAGACAACATCGTAATAATTAGTTTAACTTTTTTCATTTTAACACTCCCCTATATTTTTCGTAAACGTTTACAAAAAAAATATAGCATACAGCTATTACTTCTATAATTAAATAACTCACATTATAAGGTAATATTTCATAGTCAGAAAGAATTAAATTACGCAGAGAGGATACTGAAAATTTGCTAGACTTTATATAAATATCAGTTTATTAGTTTGTTGGCTCCAAATTAAGTCTAGACTAACATTCTTAGACTATTCAACTCATTTTCTACTTTGATATATTATCTTTCTTTTTCATTCCCTTCCAAGGGTTAACACTGAACATTTAAATAACTTCGTGTTACTATGGGTGCGAAAGAAATTGAACTGAAAGGAAGATTCCTATGAACATTTTTGTTGTCGGTGCCAATGGTCAAATTGGTCGCCATTTAATCGAAGACCTTGCAAAGACTGACCACCAAGTTACTGCTGGTGTTCGTAATGTTGCCAAACAATCACTCGTTGAAGCAAATAACGTTACTTACGTTTCATTTGATTTGACTTGGACAGTAGAAGAAATGAGCAACACTTTTAAAGAAATCGATACAGTTATTTTTGCAGCTGGCTCTCAAGGAAAGAACTTATTACAAGTCGACCTTGATGGTGCAATCAAAACTATTCGTGCAGCAGAACAAGCTGCAGTGAAACGTTACCTGATGATTAGTGCTGTTTTTGCAGATAATCCAGCAAACTGGCCCGATTCAATGATTGACTACTACATTACAAAACATTATGCTGATGAGTGGTTGAAAAATCAAACGACTTTAGATTATGTGATTATTCAACCAGTTACTTTGACCAACGAAGAAAAAGTTTCACACATTCAATTAACTGCGCCTGGTGAACAAGCTGCTAAAACAATCAGTCGCCAAACAGTTGCTGCATTTTTAAGCCAATTAGTAGATACTTCCGCTTTTTCGCGAAAGACAATTGTTCTTTCTGAAGGAACTGAGGAAATTGCAAAGACACTAGCTAAATAGCAAAAAAATAAAGGTATGGCGAGTAGTTGCCATACCTTTATTTTTTATTTCATAAGTGTTAATTCATAAATTGGATCATAGGTGATACTTGCACCGTCATTTACGAAATCATTACTTGATCCTAGTAATACTTTGTTCACTTCATAATTAGATTGCGCAGAATTGATTTTTTCTAGGACTGAATTTTTTATTGGTCCTTCTTCACTTACTCGGTTCCAATGATGAATCGCAATATTTTTCGCTTGTTCTAAAGTAAATCCTTTTGCTTGCAAAATAGCCGTTTTTGTCCATAAAAAGTTTGACGGCACAACATGATTCAAATCATCTTCATTATATGTTCGCCCATCTCGATCCAAAGCATATAAAAACATTCCATATAATTGATGGTCTGCGGTAAATTTTGCTACTTTGTAGATATTACTTGTTTCATAAGGTTCTTTTGTGTCGTACCAACGGTTGTTGTCTTGCTCTTCAGGAAATGTCAAACCTGGCATAAAGCGCTCTTTTTCAATGACATTGGTATAATCATTGATTGCGCGTTGTGTTCGTGTGTCATCCGAGCCGTACTGTTGGTATCCTAAATAAGTGAAACTTGATGCAACATCTTGTAAAGGTGCCAAGTTGGAACCATTTGTGTCGTAAACAAAAACGGTCCCATTATTCGCTAGTGGCCCAATGTATTTCGCTAATGCTTTGATTACACCATCTGAAAGAGCAATGTCTGTGGCGCTTGGGAAAGTTTCCATATCAATATCAAGCCCATCAATACCATAAGCGCGTACATGTTCATCTAGTAATTGATTCGCATACGCATCAAATTCTTGTTCTGTTGGAAACGAACCAGCATAAGGGACTTTTAGCAATTCTGAATAATCAATTGCCTTGGTCAATTTCACACCGCGTGCATGCAGGTTAGGTACATAATGTTCTTTCAATTCCTTAAAAAAAGGTGCTGCTTTTTCTTCTTCCCCTTTTGGTACATAACTAAAGATGTTTACAATGTCGATCCCATAAGGAATGTCATCCATTGTCAGCCAATTTTCATCAGGTAAACTAGTGTTGACACCGTGCATCGTTTTATCGCGCCAAGCTCGATAGTAAACCATCGTCTGTGTTGAATGTTCTTGTTCTTGTCCATGAACTGTTACAGGAATAAAAAGTGTCATAGCAAAAAAAACGAGTGCAGCAAATCCAAACTTCATTTTCTTCATTTTGTTTTCTCCTCTTTTTCTGTAAAACATTCCGTCAAGCAGCATTTAACTATTCATTTTCCACCTAAATTCAAATAGTGAAAAACCAACCCACAATACGTCATATTCGCCCAAGAAAACCATTCTCTCGTATAATTCTCGGGATTATCCACATCAACTCCCTCATGACACTGCAAAGTTCCAGCGTCGTTTTTAGCAATTTGATCAATTTTTTCTTCAACAAAGTTACGATTCGTTGAAGTCAAGCCTTCCATCGCAAGTGAAATTGGCCAGACATAATTTGGTGGTGTATGTGGACTGCCAATTCCTGCCAAGTAGGTTCCAGAATAATAATAAGGATTTTCTTTACTTAAAATTTTCTGGCGTGTTGTTTGATAAAGCGGATTGTCTTCTTTCATGTAACCTAAAAACGGTAAAGATAATAAGCTAGGAACATTTGCATCATCCATAAATAAATGATTTCCTAAACCATCTACCTCATATGCATAATAACTTTCACCATTTTCGTCATTTAAAATAGCAAATTGTTGGACACCTTTTGAGATGTCTTCTTGTAATTTCTGGATTTTTTGACGTAATACTTCTTGGTCTTCTTTCGGTTTCACTGCTAATAATTCCAGCAATTGATCCAAGATAACTAGAATAAATAGATTTCCTGGAACAAAGTAACCATAAGTGCATGCATCATCACTTGGACGGAAGCCACTCCAGACCATTCCAGTATAATTTATCGGTGTTCCTCTTCCTTCTCTCGCTAAAGTATCTGATGGCGGACAATTTGTACGTTGGAAAAGATAATCTGATGATTCATGGTGCTGTTCCGTAATAAAAGTGTCAATTGCCAACTCAGCGACCGCCCAAAAATCAGGAGTCAAATGTGCTTCATAACCCGTTTTTTTGTAGAGATGAAACGCTAAGAAAAATGGTGCACATAATGAATCAATTTCAAATTTTCTTTCCCAAACTAATGGCGAAATTGGAATATTCGACGTGTCATTACTGTAATGACCACCACCAACTTCTTTGTTAAACGCATTAGAATAAGGATCATGTTTGATATACGTTAATTGTTGCTTCAATACGCCATGAATCAATTGTTTGATTGTCGGGACCTCATGGACAATTTCTAAATATGGCAAGACTTGAAAAGTTGAATCTCTTAGCCACATGGCAGGAATATCACCTGTAGCAACAAAGATTTCGCCATTTTCTCTCACAGAAACCGTATTCGTAATTGTATCAACGAGTGCATGTTGAAATAACTTTGTTGCTTTTGCATCTTTTAAATTGATAGTCATTGCATATTGTTGGATTTCATTGATTAAGTCTGTTTGATTGATCACGTCACTACTCCATTTCTTTTTGATTGAAAAAAATGCCATACGTTCGAATTTCACCTGGCTTGAAAGCACTCATCGGTAAAGTAGTCACATTTTCGCTTACCGAATCAATTACTTTCCCTTCCAAGTTCAGTAATTTTACTTCAGTAGGTGCATCAAAAGAGAGTTTACCTGGTGCTGTTTGTGCTACATCTGTTGGATTATACAAACGTAATTCAATCCCTGTTCCATCAATCGTTGCTTGAAGACTACTAAACACAACTGTCAGTTCATCGATGGTTACTTTTCCACGTGGGTCTTCAATAAGTGATTTTGGATTGACTGGGAAATATTGGATTGGTGTTGTAAAACGATTCAGTTCCTGCGTCTGATAGTCAAGTGCTTCTTGTGTTGTTTCTAAATAGTTGGTTTGTAACTTCTGGCTATCGAAAAATTCATCTAAAACAAGGCTGCCTTCGAACACAACTGTACCTACTAATTGGCTATCTGGTGTTGGAACAACTTTTGTTTGAAGTCCAGAGGCATCTCCGGGTCTTCGCAATGTATCTGGACGTCCCAAGTAGCCCACACCACGGAAAACAGTGATTGCTAATTGCTGCCTTTCGCCGTCGATTACTTGAAAATCTTTCGTACCTCTAGTTAAAAATGACCAGCTTTCTTTTTCATCATGGAGATTGGCAAGATGTAACATTGGTCGCATACTTGTCGGTTCTTCTTTATACCCGATTTCTTTCCAATCAGGTAAATGTTTTTCTTCTATTGGACGTTTTATTATGCCAAATGGTGTATCACTTGTAGAAACCACGGCCTTTGTTTTTGTTGCAATCATCAAACGTAAGCGATGATCAAGCACTTGATTATCCAGTGTTAGATGCACATCAATCAAGTTCGTTTGCTTATTGCATTCCAGAACCATCGTATAGCTGACTGTTCCATCTGTTACTTGTTCTTTTCGTGAACATAGGTCAAAAGGTAATGCCCATTCTCCCTCAATCGTCATTCGACTAATCAAGTCCCCTTGCTCAACCATTGCTTGGTTATGCTGTGAAAAATCAAGTTTTAAGAACCAATCATTAAACGCTGGCGAATAATCATACGTGTCCCCTTCATCGCCACTGTCTTCAAACCATAAGAAATCATGGTACCATTTCTTCAATTCTTTTGAATAAAGGTTCAGTTTTCCTTCTTTCAATTGGATAACATACCAGTCATTTTCTAACTCCGTTGCTTTTGTGAGCTGTGGTACACTTGCAGTTGTTTCTTCGACCGTAAAACAAAGCCAGCCCATTGAAGGTAATGTACACTCGATTGCTACTTCACTTACATAATAATGTTCATCACTCATTGCCTCAGGATCTCTTCTCAAGAGTGCGGCATTTTCTCGTTTTTGACTTAACAGTTCAACTTCAACCGGTTGTCCCTTTTGATCGACTAATGAAAAAGTAGCTGTTTTAGTTGAAAGTGCTACTTTACGAATTGTTGTTAACTCAAAGGGTAACGGATTCCAAAGAAAAACTTGATTGTCTTGTCCGTGATTTAAAGAAATACTTAGTTTCCGCAATAAATAGTCAACACAAGACTGAGCTTCTTGCAATCCATTAACCCCACGCAAATAAATGTCTTGATTTGTTTTATCGCTATTACAACCGCCTGCGCTATCATGAGCTTGTCCTCTAGCAACGATTTTCCATAGACTGGTAATCAGTCCTTGTTTAACAGGAATACCGTGATTTGCTGCTACGACAGATAGTGGTTCTAATTGGTAAGTCAAGCTACGTTCTAATCGATCATAAACCTGTTTCAAATCATATCTAGAAGAATAAATGCCACGATGAATTTTTGAATCAGATGGTTCAATAAATTCTCCAGAAAGTTCAGGAAGTTTTTCTGATTCGTTTTCTAAAGATTTAAAGAAAACCGGATAGTTGCTTTCAATGAATCGAGTAGCTTCTTCACTTTCTTGATTGGCTAAACTGATTCGTTGTTTCAAATCAAAGTCAACTGCTCGTTGGTCGCCACCAACAGGTAACAAATGGGTCTCACTCGGTGTCTGTGTACTGATTTTTTCTGCAAGCTCATCAAATTGATTTTGCTCAACCAATTCCACACCAGCATAGTAACCATTTTTAATATTAGCTGTTAGGACTTTTGAACCATCATTACTTGACCAGTAAAAATAACGGGTATTCGCTTCTCTTGGCATTCCTCGCCAAAATAATGCATGAGAAATATCAAATCCTTGATAAATTTTGGGCATATCTTGTCCTTGTCCAAAAGAATCTGGAAGATAACCAACTCGCATCACGCCACCTAGTGCTTTTGCTTCTGTAATTCCGATTTTTAGATTACGAACAATTGATTCACCTGAGGTAGTCATTTCATCAATTTGTGTAAACCATGGCCCAATAAATAAACGTCCTGCTGTCACAAATTTTTTGATTTCTACTTCTTTTTCTGGAAATAAAGCTAAATAATCTTCGATGATCGACATTTGACCATCTAACGTATAATAATCTAACTGATTCGTTTCTAAAGCTTCCAAAACTTCATCCATATGGAAAATAAATTGAACGCGTGCTTCTTGACGGGTAAAATACCATTCAAAATCCCAATGGGTATGTGCGACAGTGTAAATGTCTTTCATGCGTGCCACTCCTCTATTCTTCTACAATTCATGTTATTATTCAGCTGAATGCGCCATTAATTGATCGGCTGCTCGTTCTTGTCGTTGATTCAAAATGACAAAAGGTGCATACATAATGATGTCTAAGACAACCAATACAAAAGTCAAGATTACTGGACTGATATGGAATGCGCCTAAGACCCAAGTGCTAATAAAAATTGGTTCATTTCCTGAATTCAAAACAACTAATGGTACGACCCAGCCAAGTGAAGTCACCACATAGGCAATTACTGCATTGACAATTGGTACAACAATCCACGGAATAAACATCAATGGATTTAAAACAATTGGTAATCCAAAAATAACTGGTTCATTAATACCAAAGCATCCAGGAATCAATGCTAATTTAGCAACTTCTCGTTCTTTCTCACCTTTTCTCGTAAAAATCAACATGGCGATGATCAAGCCAAAGGTTGCCCCTGAACCACCAATCATTGCATAGACATTCGTCATTGTGTTTGGTGCAATTGAAATGCCAGCAAAACTTTGTGTTTCTGCAAATTTGGCAACATTTTCTAAGAAAACTGGTAACCAAAATGCGGAAACAACTCCCCAAACAATATTAAAACCATGTAATCCTAAGAACCATAAAATTTGTTGTAATAAAATGACAATAATGATTGCAGGCAATCCTGTTCCAACAGTCAACAGTGGTTTAATCAATACTTCAGAAATCATTTGTAACAATGAAACATATCCTAATGATTGGATTACAATGCGAAGAACACCAAAAATCAATAATACTTCACTGATTGGAATCAATGAGAAGAAGGAATCAAAAACATTTTGTGGGACATTTCCAGGCATCTTGATTGTAAATTTGCTTCGTGTAAACCGAGCAAATAAAGCAACGGCAATCATTCCAACAATCAACGCAGTAAACATTCCTTCATAACTGAAGAAAGAAGAAGCAAATCCTTCGATAATTTCCGCCTTAGAGTCGAGATAATTCACATTATTTGGTACCATTACAAAGTAAGCAGATAACGCAAGTAATGTTGCAATAATCGGATTTAAACGTTCATTTTTTTCTTTATGTTTTAGTTCAATTGCATAAGAATAAGCTGAAGAAAAAACAACAATAATAGCAACGATTCCTAATGTAGCATTTCCTAAGTAACCAAATAAATTACTGATATTTGTTAAAATCGCATTATCGATTCCTTGATTTTTAATCAACGCATCGATCTGCATTTTAATTAAATTTGAAAATGAGCCAACAACAGTAAACGGGATGGTGCGGACAAACGCATTTTTTACAGCTTGTAAAATAGTATTGCCTTCAACCCAAGCTGAAACTTTTAACAATGGTTCTTGAAGTTTTTGTACATCAAATTTCATAGTAATACTCCCTTTTCTACTTTTTAGAGAAAACGTTTTCTGATTTAATTATATACAACTAAGATAATTTGTAAACATTTAATTTCATAATTATATATACAAATTATCTATTTTATATTAAAATGTGTATACAAATAATAAAAAGTGAGGTTTACAAATTGTATAAATACCGTGAAATTTATTCAGATATCAAGCGTGATATTCTAACAAATCATTATCGTGCTGGGACTTTATTGCCTACCCAAGAATTTTTTGCAGAAAAATATGATGTTTCTCGTATTACGTTAAAAAAAGCACTATCTTTATTAGAAAACGAGGGATTAATATTTAGTAAGCAAGGATCTGGTACATATATTCGTCCAACAATTGAAAATAATACAAGTGAATTACTCCCTTTAGATCTGCCAGTTGGGGTAACTTACTCTCATCGTGATCAAGAAATCAAAAGTAATATTTTATTTTTTGACGCGCGTTTGCCTACAGAAGAAGAACAGCAAAATTTATCTTTAAATAAAACAGACCCTGTCTATGAATTTAAGCGTGTCCGTTTATTGAATGGTCAGTATTATAGTTTTGAACATGTTGTTATGCCTGTTGCAATCGCACCTATCACCGAAGAAATACTGCAAGGATCTGTCTATGATTATCTAGGGCATGAAGCCAAGTTGCAGCTGGTTGATGCGCGTCGAATTGTTTATGCAGACCAAGCAAATGAAGAAGTTAGTGCCTCTTTAAAAATCAAAAAAAATGATGCTGTATTGGTGATTGAGCAAATTGGTTACGATCAAAAAGGACGAGCATTTGAATTTTCAAAATCCTATTTTATTAGCAATCAAAGTAAGTTTGTTTTGGATGTACATTTAAAAAAATTGTGAAAGAAGTGTCCAGTCCCGATAAATAAGAATAAATTACCAGAAATTGCTGCTCACATTTTTGAATAGTTTAGACTTATTTTGAAGGAGTTACTTCTTGAACATCGTAAAAAAGGTTGTGGCGCAAAGTGGTTAGCTTCAAGTAATAAGGAATCTTTTCTAAAAATAGCTTTCTATATTTTTATGAAAAGAGGACTTATTACCGAAGAAGCTACTTTGGGAACACCGTAAAAGGTTGTGGCGCAAAGTGGTTAGCTCCGAACAGATAGCGAGCCGTTACTCTAAATAGCTATCCACACATACTTAGTTATAAGACCTGTAAAAAATAAACGGAACTGGGGCAAAAGTCGCCTAAATAGAAAAAACGCCTAAAATTCGTTTTTGAAAACGTTGATTTTAGGCGTTTTTTAAATTAAAAAATGTGTTAAGAACGACTGGACTTTTAGGTTTATCCCAGTCTCGTTTGTCCTACTGATTACTAGATTATAAAAAAACATTTTAAACAAAAAAGCTTGGGGCAACTGCTACCCCAAGCTCATTTTTAATTTTCAGAAACGAATTTAGCTGCTTGTTGACCAGCTTGACGTCCAAAAATAATAATTTCTGCTACTGAATTTCCACCAATTCGGTTATCTCCATGTAAGCCACCAGTTACTTCACCAGCTGCATATAAACCTTTAATTGGTTCATTATCTGCATTTAATACTTCTGTATTGGTATTAATTTTCACACCACCCATTGTATAGTGGATTCCTGGTGCGATTTTGATTGCATAATATTTTGGTTTTGATAGGTCATTATCCATTGCAGTTGTACGATTAAATTGTGTGTCATTTTTATCTGCTACTTCACTATTCCAAGTGTTAACTGTAGTTGCTAATGTTTCTTCAGGAACGTTGATTGCTTTGGCTAACTCTTCAATGCTGTCACCAGCTGTAACATAGCCTTTTTCATCATAGAAATCAATTGCTTTCGCGCGGTCGCGTACACCTTGGTCAAAAATTAAGTAAGCTGATTTGTCTGGTAAAGCAGTAATTGCTGCTGATACTTTATCACGAGTATCCATTTCATTTACAAAACGTTCACCATCGTTATTGACAAGAATTGCACCCTCACCACGGACAACTTCGCCAATCAAAACACCTTTATCTTGCTGAACAGTTGGATGAATCTGAATTTTATCCATATCCACTGCTTGTCCGCCAAGTTTTTCAATCATCTTGATTCCATCACCAGTTGAACCTTCTTGGTTAGTTGTTACATAGCCTTTTAGGTCTGGACGATATTCTTCAATCAACTCTTTACTTGCACCAAAACCACCAGTTGTTACGACAATTGCTTTTCCAGTGATTTCTTTTGGTTTTTCGCCTTGCACTTGAACAGTTACTTCATTCACTGTACCGTCATTTTTCTTGATATCTGTTACGTCTGTGTTTACAAAAATTGGAATCTCACGTTCATGAACGTTTTTCAAAAGACCTTCAACTAGGTACCCACCAATTGCAGAACCATCAGATGGACGATGTGTACGTTTTTCACTCATTCCACCAGTAATCGTTAAGTTATCTAAAGTAATACCATTTGTGTCTAACCAATCAATAGCGTCTGCTGAATGATCAACAAAGTAGCGTAACATTTCTTTGTCGTTCGTTCCTCCGCCACCTTTTAATGTTTCTTCATAAAACGCATCATTTGAATCTGTAATGCCATCTGCTTTTTGGAATTTTGTTTCAGAGGCATTCATTCCGCTTGAAGATTTTGAAGTATTTCCGCCCGCAACTGGCATTTTTTCTAAAATCACGGGATTTAGACCAGCATCTTTTGCCTCAATTGCAGCAGTCATTCCAGCTCCACCAGCACCAACAATCACTAGATCATAGGAATCTTTCATTTCTTTTGGATCAGTATATGCTTGCTCAGATGCACCAGAAGACACATCTGTTGTCTCTTTTGTACTTGAGTTTGATGATTCTTTTGAAGCTGAATTATCTGATGAACAGGCGCTCATCGTGATAACAGATGTAACAATAAATAAACTCGCTAATAATTTTTTCATTTTTTTCCTCCTTTTTCCCAAAGCCCATTATAAGTGAACAAAATCACAATAACAACTGCTATGAGAAAAATTTAAAAGTCATCTAAAAAAATCAGACACTACCAAGTATTTGATAAATAAAAACATAACATAATTTTTAATCGACAAAAAAAGTTGTGACAATCGTCACAACTTTTTTTGAAGTCTTTATCAGGTAATTACTCAAACAGATAATAAACTATTTTTTTGGTTATTCTTATTTACTCGAAGATGGATGCTTGAAGCCACAACCTTATCCACGGTGTTCCCCAAGCAGCTTCTCTCAATAATTCATAACTGTCCAAAAATATGAAAAGCTATTTTTGTCAGTTTCTCATTATTTTTTCGAAGCTGAGCATTTGGAGCCACAACCTTCTTTTAAAATTTTGTCAAATTTTTTTCTGGAGCCAATTCACCAATGATTCGAACTTCCGTTTCTAAGTTTACATCAAACGTTTCTTTGATTACTTGCTGAATATGGCCAATCAATTCCACATAGTCTGTTGCTGTTGCATGATCAATATTGACAATAAATCCTGCATGCTTTTCAGAAATTTGTGCGCCACCCCATTTTAAGCCTTGCAATCCAGCTTCTTGGATTAATTGCCCAGTGTAATGCCCAACAGGACGTTTAAACACACTACCACAAGAAGGGTACTCAAGTGGTTGTTTAGACTGACGCAGTTCAGTTAGTTCATCCATTCGCGCTTTGATTTGTGGGTAATCCCCTTTTTTCAATTGAAAACGTGCTTCTAACACGATTGCCTTCATTTTTTGGATTTCGCTATGACGGTAAGAGAAATTCATTTCTTCATTAGTCAATGTTTGCATCGTTCCATCTTCAAGCAAAACATCTACTTCTGCAAATACATCCTTGATTTCACCATCATAAGCTCCGGCGTTCATATAAACAGCGCCACCGATACTTCCTGGAATTCCACAAGCAAATTCAAAACCTGTTAATGATTCTGCCAAAGCTGCGTAAGTTGTATCAATTAGTTTCGCACCCGCTTCTGCTACAACAACCATATCTTCTACATGAACAGCATTCATTTCAGTCAACATAATAACTACGCCACGAATTCCGCCATCACGAACGATCAAATTACTAGCATTTCCTAAAACCATCCAAGGAATTTGGTTTACTCTGCAATAATCAACGATTTCTTTGACTTCTTCTTTTCTCTTTGGAAAAGCAAGAACATCTGCTGGTCCACCAGTCTTGGTAAATGTATAATTCATCAACGGTTCATCTAAGAGCAAAGTTATCTCTGGTAAGTGCTTCATTACTTCTTCTTTATTCACTGAGGATTTTCCTTTCTATTAAAACATCCACATTATTCTATCACGCTTAAAACAAAGTTACTACCCTCGATGTTAAAGCAAGTGACGAAGCTGTGTCCGAATCATTTGTTCACAAAGTTCATGACTCTGATAAACCCCTGTTTGTTTTAACTGTTGATTGTTCGGTTGCGTGTGTTGGATCTGTTCAAAAAATGCCATAATCATTGGTTCAAATCCGCGTTTTTCTAAAGTGTTCGTCCAATCCCCAAACTCCTTTTGGCGTGTTTGTCCCTCCTGTTGAATCGTCATCTGTGTCAGATTACGAACTTCGTACGTCCCTTGTTCACTTGTTACTTGATACTGTTCTGTATTCGCACCACTTCTCAAGTCCATTGTTAAAATAGCCGTTTGATTCGCCGTTTCGAGATGCAACATAGCAAGTTCTAAGTAGTCATTCTTTTCAATAATTTTACTGTTCACTTGGGTAATTGGTTCATCCAATAAATAAACAGCTGTATCGACTAAATGTAAAAAGAGATCATACACAACAAATTCAGTTGTTTCTTGAGCAGCTATCCGATTTTTTTGTAATTGGATCAGACGTTTATTTGGCAATTGCTTCAATTCTTCAACCATTGGCGCAAAACGGCGATTAAACCCAATCATCAGCACAACCTGATGTTTTTTTGCCAAGGCTTGTAACTCAGCTACTTCATGCAACGAAGTACTTAATGGTTTGTCAATAAACACATGGATTCCCTGTTCTAAACATCTTTTTGCGAGTTCATAATGAACTTTTGTTGCTGCGTGAATCATACATGCTTCGATTTTTTCTGCAATCAATTCATCAATCGTTTCATACAAATGAGAAAATCCATACATCTCTTTGATTCTTTTTTTAGTTTGTTCATTTCTAGTTGCAAAATAAAAGGTCAATGTTCCTTGATTTTTTGCATACGTTGGTAGATATGCTTTTTCTGCAATGTTGCCAACACCGATTACGCCAATCTTCATTTGTTCTCCTCCAATAACGGTTTCTTAACTCAATCTTACACTATTTTTCATTTCGATAAAATTGAAGTACAATGAGAACAGAAAAAAAGACGTACTTAAAGTAAAAAGGAGTGTCTATTTTGAAACTTATCTCTTGGAATGTTAACGGCCTTAGAGCGATTATGAAGAAAAATTTTATGGAGGTCTTTCATGAACTAGATGCAGATTTCTTTTGTTTACAAGAAACTAAATTACAAGAAGGACAAATTGAGTTAAACTTGCCTGGTTATCATCAATATTGGAATTATGCAGTCAAAAAAGGTTATTCAGGTACCGCCATTTTTGCTAAGGAAGAGGCTCTATCTGTTTCTTACGGTATGGGCATTGATGAACACGATCAAGAAGGTCGTTTGATTACATTGGAATACCCAAACTTCTTCTTAGTTACCTGTTACACGCCCAACTCACAAAGCGAATTAAAGCGATTAGCTTATCGACTTGAATGGGAAAAATCTTTTGAAAATTACTTAAATGAGTTAGACAAACAAAAACCAGTAATTATTTGTGGTGATCTAAATGTGGCACATGAACAAATCGACTTAAAAAATTGGAAAACAAATCAAAAAAATGCTGGCTTTACCATTGAAGAGCGAACTGCCTTTTCACACTTACTTGCTACAGGATTTACTGATACTTTCCGTCATTTTTACCCAACGCAAGAAGGTATTTATTCTTGGTGGAGCTATCGCTTTAATGCACGGAAAAATAATGCTGGTTGGCGCATTGACTATTTTTTAACAAGTCGTTCTTTGGATAGCAACTTAATCGATGCCAAAATCCACACTGAAATTTTCGGTAGTGATCATTGCCCAGTTGAATTAGACTTAAAAATGTAAAGATTTATTTTGATTACTAGAAACAGTTTATTTTTCGATAATCTATGTTAGAATACTTTTTAAAAAGGAGGTTTTATGAAAATGAACTTCGTTGCAATGGACTTTGAAACGGCTAACCATCAACCATATAGTGCTTGTTCGTTGGCATTAGTGATGGTCCAAAATAGTCAAATCGTTGATGAATATTATACCTTGATCCAGCCTGAAACACCTTTTTTCTGGCGTAATGTTCAAATTCATGGGATTCATCAAGAAGATGTGCGAAATGCACCAAAATTTCCAGAGGTTTGGTCAACTATTCAAAATTATTTTCAACAAAATCGGCTGGTTGTTGCACATAATGCCGCTTTTGATACTAAAGTTTTAGCTGGCTGTTTAGACTACTATCAACTAACTCAACCAAATTATTTATCATTATGTACGGTAAAAAGCAGTCGCAAACTATTTCCAGAATTCCCTAACCACAAACTCAATACGGTTTGTGAGAATCTCTCTATCTCACTAGATCATCATCACGATGCGCTAGAAGATAGTCGAGCTTGTGCTGAAATCTTGCTTTATCAAGAAAAGCATTTTGGGACGGAGCCACTTAAGAAATTGGCTACTTTGAAATAAGGTTGTGGCGCCAAGCGTTCAGCTCTGAAAAAATAAAGAATAACTGACAAAAATAGCTATTTATGTTTTTGGACAGTTATGAATTATTTCGAGGAGTTGCTTGGGGAACACCGTGAATAAGGTTGTGGCGCAAAGTGGTTAGCTTCAAGTAATAATGAATTTTTTCTAAAAATAGCTTTCCCTATTTTTATGAAAAGAGGGCTTATTACCGAAGAAGCTACTTTGGAACACCGTGAATAAGGTTGTGGCGCCAAGCGTTCAGCTCTGAAAAAATAAAGAATAACTGACAAAAATAGCTGCTTATGTTTTTGGACAGTTATGAATTATTTCGAGGAGTTGCTTGGGGAACACCGTAGATAAAGGTTGTGGCGCCAAGCGTTCAGTCCAACAAGCTAGCGAACAGTCACTCAAAATAGCTTTTGATATTTTGAACTACCACAATCAAAACAAACAATTTTTTAACACTTAAAGACAAAAAAAGAGGCACAGTTTATAGTGTACATCGAAAGTTAGACCAGAATAGCTAACTTTTGGGGCACACTATGAGCCGTTCCTTTTTTTAATTCCCTAATCATTTTACTAGAAACACATCTTATACTTATAAATTCAAATAACTCATTTGATACACATCTAAAAATTCACCCGTATCACTTCGCGCACCTCTTGGCATCGTTGATTCAATTTTAAAACCCAATTTTTGATATAAATGTACTGCGCGTTCATTTCGAACTTGAACTTGTAACTCCAAGCGAAAAATTTCTTCACTGTTCTTTGCCCAATCAATCATTTCTTCAATCAGCAATGTTCCTAAACCAAAGCCCCAATACTCTTTTAGTAAACTAATTCCAATTTCTCCGATGTGAGCGATTCGGTATTCACTAGTAGCTTTTACGGAAGCTGTCCCAACAATTTTATCCCCAACTAAAGCAACCAATAACAAATTATTCGCACTTTCAGCCAAATAACCTAATTCTAAAGCAAGTCCTTCTGGTGACAATTGCAAGCCTTCTTCATCCATCACTAAAAATTCTGTTTCGCTGCCAACTTGTTTACTCATTGTCAAAATTTCTTGGGCATCTTCTGGAGCAGCTTCACGGATTACCACACTAATTTCCTCAGCCATTGATTTCTTCCCATCCATTTCGTATTCTTTTTTCAAAATCTGCTCCTTGACTGCCATATGCGCGGAACTTCACATAGCGTTTATCCAAATCTGTATCACTTTTTTCTAAAATCAGTTCCAAATAATCTTCTGGTACAGCTTCTTCCAGTAGATTTCCCCATTCAACAACAGAAAGCCCATCACCTTCAAAATACTCATCTAATCCCAAGTCAGCACCACTTGCTGCCACGCGGTAGATATCCATGTGATATAACGGTAAGCGTCCTTGTCCATACTCGCGAATAATCGTATAGGTTGGGCTTTTAATCATTTGATCGATGCCTAATCCTAAAGCAATTCCCTTGGTCATCGTCGTTTTTCCAGCACCAAGATCACCAGTTAGTATTAAATTGTCGCCTGCTTCAGCAACTTGCCCAATTACCTTCGCAAGTTTTTCTGTCATGTCTAATCCTGTTAATTCAATCATTTTTGGTTCACTACTTTCTATGATTCGTCCTGTTTCTATGTGCAAGTATAACGTGGAACAACCGATTTTTAAAGAAAAAATAAGAGTGTCGACCGAAGCCATACACTCTTACTAAAAATCAACTTTTCAAAAATAAAACGTTTATTGGTTTATTTGTTTGAGATGACCGCTTGAAGCTAACCACCTTGCGCCACAACCTTATTAGTCCATCAAAGTTTGTGCTGCCGTAATAATTGACAATTTATAAACATCTTCTTCATTTGCCCCACGTGACAAATCAGAAACTGGCTTGTTTAGACCTTGTAAGATTGGACCAATTGCTTCAAAGTTACCAAAACGTTGCGCAATTTTATAGCCAATGTTTCCAGATTGAAGCTCTGGGAATACAAAAACAGTTGCTTGGCCTGCTACATCTGAATTAGGTGCTTTCAATTGTGCAACTGCTGGCACATATGAAGCATCAAATTGTAATTCACCATCAATCATGTATTGAGGTGCTAATTGTTTCGCAATTTTTGTTGCTTCTACAACTTTATCTACTTCAGCTGCTTTTGCAGAACCTTTTGTTGAAAAACTCATCAACGCAACTTTTGGCTCGATGTCGAATAATTCAGCTGTCTTAGCTGAGTCAACAGCGATTTCAGCTAATTCTTGCGCCGTTGGATTGACATTGATTGCACAGTCAGAAAAGACATATTTTTCTTGATCTCTTCCGCGAACCATAATCATCGCACCACTTGTACGACTCACACCAGGTTTTGTCTTGATGATTTGTAAAGCTGGACGAACTGTATCACCAGTCGAGTGAATAGCACCAGAAACCATGCCATCAGCAATACCCATATAAGTCAACATTGTACCAAAATAGTTGACATCTTTTAAAATTTCTTGTGCTTGTTCTTTGGATGCCTTTCCATTACGACGTTCAACAAAAGCATCAACCATTTCATCCCATTGTGCATAATTAGCAGGGTCAATGACTGTAAATCCTGAAGCTTTAATCCCACGCGCATGGGCTGCATTTTTGATTTCTTCTGGGTTACCAATCAAAATTGGTTCCATCAATTCTTCTGCTTTCAAACGAGCAGCAGCGCCCAAAATTCTTGCATCAGTTGCTTCTGGAAAAACAATTTTAATACCACGACGAACAATTTTAAATCTTAAATTATCAAACAATTCCACGAGATGACCTCCAGATATTTTATATACCCAATCATACACTATTCTCAAAAAAAAGAACAGTTTATTTTATCTGTATTAGTCATAAATGCTATAAAAATGAAGTTTTTCACATAGCTGCAAATCTGCACTATAACAGGAAAGCGCTGTTTTATTACACTGTTTCAGGCAGTTGCCATTCAATTGGTGTTTCGCCTAAAGCCACCAATGCATCGTTTGCTTTCGAAAATGGTTTCGAGCCAAAAAAACCACGATGTGCTGACAGAGGACTTGGATGTGATGAAGCCAAAATGACATGGCGACTGCGATCAATCATTTTGATTTTTTCTTGAGCTGGTTTGCCCCATAAAATAAAAACGATTGGCTGTTCCCGCTCATTTAATTTTTCAATGATTCGATCTGTTAATTGTTCCCAGCCTTTTCCACGATGTGAATACGCTTGTCCTTCTCGAACAGTCAAAACAGTATTTAACAATAAAACGCCTTGCTTTGCCCAAGAAACCAGATTTCCATGTTGTACTGGCACGATGCCCAAATCTGACTGCATTTCTTTATAAATGTTCACAAGTGACGGTGGTGTCTTCACACCCGGTTGCACCGAAAACGATAAGCCATGTGCTTGATTCACACCATGATAAGGATCTTGGCCCAGAATGACTACTTTGACTTTGTCATAGGGCGTTAATTCTAATGCTTCATAAATATGATACATATCGGGATGTATCTTTTGTGTTTGATATTCTGTTTTTAAAAATTCACGTAAAGATTGATAATAAGGTTTTTCAAATTCATCTGCTAAGATTTCTTGCCAGCTATTATGAATGATTTTTTTCAAAATCCTTCACCTCCTTTTCAAAGGATAACCTACAAATTATTCTTAAACAAGGGACAATCTTCCTCGCGTTGCCTCCTTAATATGGTAAACTAAGAAGAAGAATTAGAAAGGAACGGTAAACAATTATGATCAAACTAATTGCATCCGACATGGATGGTACATTATTAGATTCACACATGAGCGTGACACCGGAAAACGCCGAAGCGATTCGCTTTGCTACACAAGCTGGAATCGAATTTATGGTAGCTACTGGTCGTAATTATCAAGAAGCGCGTGCCGCTTTAGATGAAGTTGGTATCGATTGTGCGATGATTACTTTAAACGGTGCACAAGTTTTTGACAAAGAAGGCAATTCTCTTTTTACAGTTGCCATCCCTCACCAAGAAGCAGCGCTTGTACTAGATATTTTAGATCAAAATAAAATCTATTATGAAGTTTCAACCAACAAAGGCTTGTATTCTGAAAGCCAAGCAAAAAGAATAGAAAGCTTCGCCTCCATGGTTGCTACACATTTACCACATTTGACTTACAAAATGGCCATCGCAATGGCTTCAGCAAATTTAGAATTACTTCATATTAATTACATTGATAGTATTCGTGATCTTTTGCAACAAGACGAGGAAATTGAAGTTTTGAAAATTATTTGTTTCCATAATGAAGGGCCAAGTGTTCTCGGTCCTGTCGGCAAACAAATTGATGAACTTGGTAATCTAACAGTTACTTCTTCTGGTCAAAATAATATTGAAGTCAACCATAAAAATGCTCAAAAAGGAATTGCTGTCGCACACGTTGCAAACGACCGTGGCATTTCTTTAGATGACGTCATGACTATTGGAGATAATTTCAATGATGTCAGTATGTTGCAGGTAGCAGGTGTAAGCTTTGCTATGGGGAATGCAGAAATTGACGTGAAAGAATATGCAAAATACACAACTGCGACGAATTTAGAATCTGGCGTTGGCAAGGCAATTTTACGTGCAATTGCTGAAGACTTATAGTTTTTAGTTAGAAAAGAGGGATAACGATGTCAGAATTTTTCATTCAAGAAAAACAGCTTAGTCGTGCGACTCGGACAATCGTTAAAAACGAGGATGGTCAATCACTTTTCTTAATGGTTGGTCGTTGGGGAACGAAAGGCGATGCACTTTCGCTTTATTCAATGAATGGAAAACTCGTTGCGCACATCAAGCAAATCAGCCTGACATTTGGTACTCGCTTTGAACTTTACAAAGATTTTGAAAAAGTTGGCACCATGCAAAAGATTTTTAATTGGCCAGGTGATTTTTATTATATTCGTCACCTTCATTGGACAGTTCAAGGGGATATTTACAATCACCGTTACCACATCCATCATTTCAATCAGCCGATTATGGCGATGAACAAAGCCACTTTGTTTACTGGTGACTACTATGTACTAGATGTGACCAAAGATGAAGATGCGCCACTTTGCATTTGTATTGCTGCTGTTTTGGATTATTGGCTCTACCACAAAAACAAAAATAAGGAACATCCACTTGATTTTCGATTGGATCTGAATTAACGCCTCTCAGTAAAAAACCCTAGAAGGGCTCACTACTTGCTGCTCCCTTCAAGGGAGCTTTTTTAAAAGACCGCCAACCGCTCTCTCTCTATTTTTTTCTAGTCTTTATTTGCTAAATAGATCGCTGTACTCTCTTTTACTTATACTATCTCTTACTCGATCTTCCGCTTCTTGTTCTCGTATATATTTTGCAATTGTTTTTTGATTGAATCCTACAGTACTCACGTAATATCCTTTGGCCCAAAACGATCGATTTCCATAATTATATTTCAGATTCCCATGACGCTCATGTATAATTACAGCACTTCTCCCTTTTAAATAGCCCATAAAACTTGATACACTCAGTTTAGGCGGGATTCTGACTAACAGATGAATATGATCTGGCATCACATGGGCTTCGATAATTTCTACCTTTTTCATTTCACACAGTTTTCTCAATATTTTCCCAATGTCTTGTCTCAACTTTCCATAAATGACTTTTCGTCTGTATTTTGGTGTAAGCACAATATGATACTTACAATTCCATCGAGTATGTGCTAAACTTTTATCGTCATTTGACATAAAAACTCCTTTCGATTTGATAACGGTTGGTAGCCTTTATCTAGTATATCGAAAGGAGTTTTATCGCTAAAGCTACTTCTTCCACGCGCAGTACGCGTGGTTTTTTTGTTTCAATCGCTTTACCGATTGAAACCGACTAAAGTCATGAGTAAAAAACTGCAGACATCATCCTTTTTTGGGACTTTGTCTACAGTCTGAGTAGTAGGTATCCTTACCTACTACTTTCAAAATCGAATTCTTGACAAATTAGTTAGCCTGAACAAAATAATTAAAATCAGCGATAGTGTTGCCCTGAAATCGTGTGTAACTCCCCTTTTCGATTTTAAAAAAAGATGGCACGCCAGAAATCTTTAGCTTAGCATACATTATCTGCTTTTCTTGAAACGTCAACATCTCAGTATCTATATAAAAGATAGGCTGGTCTATCTTTTGGTTCGTATAAGCAGTATAGCGTATGAAGGACCGACAAAACTCGCAAGTGATTCTTCCAACGTAAAGATAGCCAGTTTTTTTATTGAGGTTAGATAAATCAGAAGAAATGTTCGTAAATTTCTCTGTGTGTTTCTTATAAAATCGTTTATTTTCTTTTGTCAGTTCCAAGTCGCGTTTATCTACATTTATTAACATCTGTTGATTTGTAAATGATTCTACTGGAACCATTGAATGGTCATATTTTGCATAAGCAAATACGCTACAAAGAATTAGAATAAAAAGATACCCAAATAAAAACCACTTTTTTTCCTGTTTTTCTTCTTTCGATAATTTTGCTAGCATATAAATTGTCATGAATATGTTTATGGCGATAAACAAGTTTATGTATCTGATGATGTTATAAGTATGAGAAGTGATCAGATCAAATCCCCCATAACCTCCGAAAATAACAGCAAACGAAACGATGACTGGTAAGCAGTAGAAACTCTTATGCACAGTTTATTGCCATCCAGGATAATGTTCCCACCAATGCTATTACTGTAAATTCTGCACCAGCGAATTCAACAATTAAAGCAGCCACTTCACGCCATGCCATTTGTTTAATGAACCCCATAACACCAGCACTAATAATTGCAGACCATAAAGTTGCACCAATGAAATCTTTTATCGAGCTTGACATACAATCTAAAAACGCACCACGAACCAAATTATTTTGTCGTACTAAACTGAAATCTTTTATTTCGGAGTATCCCTGAGAACTAGTTAACTTTGTCCCATACTTTTCTTCTAGCTTCGCATAATCAATACCAACAATTTCTCCTTGTTCATTTGTTAACAAAGCTTGTGTAAACATAAACTCTAATTCACTGGCTACTTTATCTATCTCTGCTTTTTTTTGCTGATTAGATAAATTAGCAAAAACCATTTTTGATTTTTTAATTCCTTTTTGAAAATTCATACTTCCGCTTAATTCTACCTTTGATAGCTGATTTTTTTCAATGGTTTGAGCTGAAACCGATATAGGCACTACTACACTAAGTAAAACTAACAGTACAGAAAATAGTACAAATACTTTTTTTGACATAATTGTTCCCCCTGTAAGTATTATTTTTTTGAATTCAGCTGATTTCAAAAATAGCTTAGCATAAAATAACAAAAATAAAAAATGTTAATTCACATATCTCAACAACAGATAACTTAAATAAGCAAAAAAACCACTTTCAATCCATTTAAAATAACTAATTACCTATAAAAAATCATCAATTTCTCTCATAATTTAAATTTTCATGTAGTTTTCCACAGCCAAAACAAAAAAAGTTGACAACTCCCCTTATTTAGTTAGCATACTAACTAAATATCGTTCATCGATTATTTTATTGAAGGAGGCCGCACTTAAATGGATACTGGCTATTTATTAATGAATATTTCAAAGCAATTAAAATACAATTTAAATCAAGTACTGAATAAAAAAGGAATTACCGTCCAGCAATGGGCAGTAATTCAACAACTCTTTCTCAAAAACGAACGGACTGCTGTCTTATTATCAGAAGCATTGGATATGGACAAACCCACTATTTCCGGAATCATCAAACGACTAGAAAAGAAAGGATTAGTTATCAAAACGGAGAATCCTTCAGATCTTCGCTCTCAGTTGATTTCATTGACCGATACTGGGCATGAAATTTTATCTGAATGCCAAGCACTTAGCGAACAAATTCTTGCAAACTATTTAACAGTTTTATCAACAGATGAGCAAACAACCTTGAATGTTTTACTAACAAAAATAAATCAGGAAAACAATCAAATAGAAAAGAGGAACGTATAGTGGATCATATACTTGTTATCGGTGGTACAGGAAATATTGGTTATCCTTTGATTGAAATTTTAGCAACAAATGATCAAATCAAACTCACAGTAGGCGTTCATACTGTTTCAAAGGTTCAAGAAGCATTTCAACATTTTCAACAGTTAACACTTGTCCCATTTGACTTTCTAGACCCAAAAACTTTTCCTAAAGCTTTTAAAGGTGTGAATAAAGTCTTCTTTATTCGGCCACCACAGTTATCTAAACCAAAAGAAGACATGGCACCTTTTCTAGCATATGCCAAACAACAAACTATCGAGCAAATCGTTTTCGTTTCTTTAATTGGTGTTGAAAAAAATCCGATGACTCCTCATCATAAAATTGAAAAAATGATCCGTGAAGCAAAGATCCCTTATACTTTTATTCGTCCTAGCTTCTTCATGCAAAATTTAAATACAACGCATCAAAATGATATCAAGAACAACCATGATTTGTTTATTCCAGCAGGACATTCAAAAACAAGTTTTATTGATACCAGAGATATTGGTGAGGTAGCTGCTGTTTGTTTAACAAATTCAGCTTACTTGAACCAAGAGTTAGAACTTACTGGAGCACGCGCACTAACTTATGACGAGATAGCTGAAGTGATGACAACGATTTTGGACACGAAAATTACTTACAGCAAGCCAACTTTATTTAACTTTCGTCGGGTGATGATCCAACGTGGTATACCAAAAGACTACGTCAATGTTATGGTAATGCTTTATCTGATTACTCAATTAGGTAATGCTAAAAAGGTGACAAATACAATTGAACAAGTATTACATCGGCCACCACGAACCATTCAAGAATATGTCCGAGATTATAAACATGATTTTATTCGTGAATCCCACGAGTAATTTAGTTGTTGTTGAACCAAAATAATCGTAAAAAAAACAGTCTCCAAACTTAAGCAAAAGACCTCAAGTGAAGGTATATACTTTGCTTTTTACTTATGATGGACTAAATAGGCATTCGCTAATTCAAAATTTCAAGTTATGCATGAATAACTAATTCTTTAACAGAAAATCTTGCCATTTCGTAACATTAAGCGCCCCAAAACAGCTGTTTTGAGGCGCTTAATTGTTTTTCATTTTTTATTGGCTAACCCTTAGTCTATCTACAAACAACTTTTATATTGTCTTTTGCATATGCTCATATTGATGCCCGCTGATTTCCGTTTCTTCAACGACTTCAAATCCATGACGCTCATATAATTTTTTTGCTTGTGGATTTTGTTGATCGACGCTCAAACCGATGATTGTTCGGTTCGCTTTTTCTGCTAACATCGGTAACGCTTCTAATAGTTTAGAGCCAATTCCTTTTCCTCTAAATTTTTCAGAAACAGAAATCGTATCCAGATACCATTCATTAGGTAAGGTTTCTTTATCTATAAATAAATATTGGTCACGTGGAAGTTCATGTTTTTCTAAAATATCAGCTAACGGTAAATCAATCATAGGTTCTTCTTCGTCCGTATAGCCAAAGGCAACACCTGCCACTTTTCCATCTATTTCTTCAACGATCCCACGAGTATAGCTATAACGATAGTCCGGATCAGCAATTGCATCAGTTAAAACCTCAATTGTTTTTTGCTCGCCAAAGGTTTGAACAAATGGTAATTCCATATCTTTTAAAATGACCAAAATCAACGGTGCAATTTCAGGTCCGTCTTCTTTTCTTGCAAAACGAATCATGTTTATTCTCTCTCCTTTTCTTGCCATTGTAGCATTTGGAAAAAGAAAGTGCAAAATTCGTTATTTTAAATAATTTTCAATTTTTTGAGTAACAAAGTAACCGTGAGAGACTCGTTTTGCTGCTTCTTCACGGCAATATGGACAAACAATTGGTACTTCTTTATCCACGTGTTCAACAACATTTCTAACTTCATGATACGCAAATTTTTTACCACAATGTGGGCACACCATCTTTTCCATAATCTCAACTTCCTTTCGGTTTTCACACCTTTAGATTACTCTTATATACAAAAAAAGAGAAGTGATAACCTTCTCTTTCTGGACTATGCTGATATTAAAAATTGCTGGATTTTTTTCTCGGCTAAAAGATGGATATTGTAGTAAAGTTTCCCTTCTTTTTCGAGAATTTCCCAAGCATGGACTTTTGCCCGCTTGTTTCCAGAAACAGCAACCGCTTCTTTCATAGCAACTTGCGGTTTCTTAGCTTTACGCAGCTTTTTCGTCTCCAATTGTGTCTGATTTTGCTTTTTTTGTTGGCTGATAGCTTTGGTCGTCGTTTTTCCCGTCGTTGGATTGACAACAACTTCATGCTCTTTATCTACAAATAAATAACTATAAGCTGAACTAGCAGTTTTCTTAACTTCATCAGGTAAAAAAAAGCCAATGCTTGTCACTTTCTGACTGTGTGCTTCCTCTTCAAAAATTGAAATTGCTTCTTCCAGAGAAATTTGATAATCTTGCTCACTCAAATCATCTGGTTGAAAAGTTGCATTTAACAAGCCCATTCCACCCGCAACGCCAACAAACACTAAAGCAGCCAAAGTAAGAACGATTTTTTTCATTTGCCTACTCCCTTTTCCCAATTTTTTTCAGTATACCAAGACTCTGTTTTTGGAAAAATCGAAGCAAGTGAAAAAGAAGTGACAGTTTTGTTATCTATTCATGTAATTCAAGTGGTAAGCCATCTGGATCAAAGAAAAACGTCATTTTTTCACCTGTAAAAGTATCTTTTCTAATTGGCTCTGTCTCAATACCCATTTGCTGAAGTTCAGCTACAACTTCTTCAATCTGATCGACTTTAAAAGCTAAGTGGCGCAACCCACAAGCTTCTGGATAGTTTGGTCTTGCTGGTGCAGAAGCAATGCCAAAAATCTCCAATTCAGCCTCTCCTAGTCTTAAGTCTAGTTTGTAATCACCTCTGTCTGTGCGATAGTTCTCACGAATTACTTCAAAGCCTAGTTTTTCGACATAAAACTCTCGCGATTTTTGATAATCAGAAACAATGATTGCTACATGGTGGATGGTTGATAAATTCATTCTTTTTCCCTTTCTTAACTCAAAAAAATTTATTGGTACAATCTTTAGAACTCTGATGATTTAATCCGGTTGTCATGAACACAAACTCCTCGCTTCTTAATTAAATTACTGCTAAGATATAGATATTTTAAGGAGGAGAAAATGAAAAAATTACTAAAAATACTTTTATCAATATTCGCAATTCTTGCACTTATTATAGCAGGCTATGTTGGTTACGTGTATCTAAGCTATCACCGAGAAGCTGACAACCAGGATCTTACTATTCAGTCAAGTAGTTCAGCCAAAGATCTCCAGACAGCTCAAGACTATCAAATCATGACCTATAATATTGGTTATGCGGCCTATCCGCCCGATTATAGTTTTTTTATGGATGGCGGCACTGAGTCACGAGCATTTAGTAAACAAAATGTTAAACATAACTTACAGGAAATCCAAGGTGTTATCCAAGAACACCAACCAGACTTTGCCTTCTTTCAAGAAGTTGACAAGAAAGCAACTCGTTCATATAACATTGATGAAGTTGCCACTCTTTCACAAAATTTTAGTGACTATTCATCTGTTTATGGTCAAAATTATAACTCGGCTTATCTTTTTTATCCAATCACACAACCAATTGGTAAATCACAATCTGGGTTGGTCACTTTTAGTAAAGGAACGATTGCTGAAAGTACACGCTATTCTTTACCCATCGAAACTGGGTTCAATAAGTTTTTTGACTTAGACCGTGCATTTACGGTAAGTAAGATTCCTGTTGCAAATGGCAGATTTCTTTCACTTTATAATTTACATCTCTCTGCTTATACAAAAGATCCTGCGATTCAAAAAGCACAAATCAAAAAATTAGTCGCACAAATCAAAAAAGATCAAGCAGAAAAAAATTATATCATTGTAGGTGGTGATTATAATCACACTCTGTTGCCGGATAGCGAGAAAATTTTTGGCGAAACAAAAGAAGATTTGAGTTGGACACATGCGTTTCCTGAAGAACTTTTACCGAAAGGCATGCACATCGTTCGAAAAGATTTAGCAGAAAAAGCAGTTCCTTCTGTACGCAATTTAAACGAAGCTTATCAACCAGACAAAACTTTCGTCACGTTAATTGATGGATTTTTGGTTTCTGATAATCTTTCAATTAAAGATATTCAAGTAATTGATACGAAATTTGCTTATTCAGATCATAATCCGGTTCAGATGACATTCTCTCTACAATGAAAAAGAAAAGCCAAAAGTCAGGTAATTGACTAATGGCTTTTTTGTTTGATTTACACTTTGAAATCTTTTCTGTTTTTTGCAGAAATTTGAAATAAAAATATCATAACACAGATTTTTTTAAATTGTAAGACTAGATTTTATCATTTAAAAGCATACAATAGATTGTGGTAAAAAAATCTAGAGACACTACATTTTGTGTCTAAAGGAGTTCTTATACATGAAATCATATTTTCATTTTCTAGCTCATCAGCTAAAAGGTTGGCCTCAACAAAATTATTATCTTTTCTTTTTTAGTCTGGGTTGTCAAATCATGACACTCGTAAATAGCCCCATTACTTGGCTGTCGATTGTTGCTTTTATCGGGACTAATTTAGGTGTTTTATGTATTTTATCGATCAACGCTGCGAAATCTGTTAATGGTGTTTTGGGCATTTTATCTGCTATGTGTTTCATCATTGTCGGCTTTTCAGCTAAAAATTATTTAAGTATAGGTGAACAAATTGCTTATATGGTAACTTTGGATATTCCCGTTTTATTAAGTAAAGAATGGAATCACAATATGGCTTCAAAAATTCGTAAATTTACTGGTAAAAGTTGGTTCATCGCAATTATCGGTACTATTCTTGTTTATTTTGTTTCAGGTTTCTTGATTGGTCGTTATACTGATGATCCTCGTCCTTGGATTGATGCGATTGCCTTTTCAATCAGTCTTTCAGCTGGTATCATCAGCTTCTTGCGATACAACAATCAATATTATTGGTGGTTAGCATCTGGTTTGGCTCAAATGGTTCTTTGGTATGTATCATTTACACATGGTTCTGCGAGTCTAGCAATGTTTGTTAACAGCTCTGTTTATTTGCTAAACGATGTATTGGCCTTCACCGTTTCTCCTTGGTACAACCAGAAAGAACGTGAAAGAATGCAAAAAATGGAAGAAGAATATTATCAGACACATCAACACGCGTAAGGTTGTGGCACAAAGCGTTTAGCTCCGACAAGATAGCGAGCAGGCTCTCAAAATAGCTTTTCATATTTTGAAGTGAATGCAAGTTATCTTGAGGAGTTGCTTTGGGAACACCGTGAATAAGGTTGTGGTGCAAAGCGTTTAGCTCCGAACAGATAATGAGCAAACACTCAAAATAGCTTTTTATATTTTGAAGTGAATGCAAGTTATCTTGAGGAGTTGCTTTGGGAACACCGTGAATAAGGTTGTGGCGCAAAACGTTTAGCTCCGACAAGATAGCGAGCAGGCTCTCAAAATAGCTTTTTATATTTTGAAGTGAATGCAAGTTATCTTGAGGAGTTGCTTTGGGAACACCGTGAATAAGGTTGTGGCGCAAAATGGTTAGCTTCAACCAATAAGGAAATTTTTCTAAAAATAGTTTAGAAAAGAAATTCTTATTGGCGAAGGTTGTACCAAGAACAGCTTAAAGCAACGAACAAAAAACTACTGTGACTTTTCGTCACAGTAGTTTTTTTTATAGCAATTCTTTCAATAATGCTTTAACTTCTGGCTTTTCTAAATAAAGAGAGTGTTCTAATTTTTGATAATAATCTAACGCTGTTTTTTGTTCTTCTGAAAAGACATACTGCCGTTGTTCAAAATCAACAATCACTTCGGCTACTTTTTTGCCATGAAGTGAGTGAGCAAGGCTTTGCCATTCTTGTTCAGTTAGCTTTTTACTAGTTGATTTGATTTCAATGCTCGACAGTTGCTCACTCGTATTTTCTCGGCGTAAGGCTCTTAAAAATCCATTACGGATAACTCTCGGCAAACTATCAAAAAAGCCTTCTGTAAAACCATAATAGGCATATTTTTCCCAAATCAAGATGTAAATAGCCGGTTGGATAAAACGTTGTTGTTGTGCGCGCACCTTCGCTTCAGTCAACTGATGCGTCGGCTGTTCTCGATTGAACGAACGTAATTCAGCAATCAACAAGTCGAAATAGCTGCTTGGTAATTTTTCCTTTGTATCCATCAAGACAGCTTGCCAATCTTTTCGTAAAAATGTACGGTAATTTGTCAAAAATTCTTCAACGTTCCTCGTTAACTCTTCTGTAAAATCTTCAAATAATTCCTTCTTTGCTCGACTTTTCTTTGGCTGATCAGCAATCTGCTCACTGATTTTTTGGATTTCATGTTCTATTGCCTGATAATCTGCTAAGTAAATGGGCATCTGAGCTTGTCGAAAATCTGCTACTCGTTTAGCCAAATGAACGTCTGGTAAATACGGTCGTTTCAATCGTCGGTTATGGTACAAAGAAAAAAGATATTCTTGCCATAACACTTCAGGAAATTCGATATTTTGTTGTTTTAACCATAATAGTTCATCCAATGCTAAATCAACTTGTGTCATCCCTTGATGGATTGAATTTGCAATTGCTGGTGAAACATGCAGATGCTCGGCAAAGTGATTGATTCCTAGTTTTAGAATTTTTCCTGTTTTTGGGGATTTAACGATGTATTGAACCTTTAATTCTCGTCCACAATCACAATACAACTTTTCTTGTCTTCGAGAAGTTCGAAAAAAAGGGTTGATTTTAAAGTCAGCAAATACCCAATCCGTAGCAGCCAAATAATTTTCTTCCATAAAACGTGAATTGATTAAGTAACGACGGTATTTATCAACTAATTTGCGTTGTGGCTTCGTCAACCGTTCATAAATTTCAAAGCGTTGATTGCTGGTATATTGTTTTGATACTTTGATTGGATAACTTTTCTTATTTAGTTCTTTGGGAAACCATTCTTCAAATACTGCTTTCCATTCTTCCATAACGTTTCCCTCCTAAAAAAAGAAGCTGGGATCTAACGAGTCGTTAGTTGCCAGCCTCTACTATTTGATTGCTAATTATTAGTGAGTTGTACCTGCATTACCAGAAATATCTTGTTCATTTTCAATTGCAGCTTCGACCGCATACGTTAGTGAATCGGCAATATCAGCTAATGACATAGATGCTGTACCCACTGGACGTTCGATTACTTGATCAGGTGAAAATGGCACATGGATAAAGCCACCACGAATTGTTGGAAATTCTGTATGAAGGACATGTAATAAACGATACATGATATCATTGCAGACAAATGTTCCTGCAGTATAAGAAATATATGCTGGCAGTCCATGATCGTGAACATTTTTAGTCATTGCTTTGATTGGCAACGTAGTGAAATAAGCAGCTGGTCCGTCTTCTTCCAATGCCGTATCAAACGGTTGGTTTCCTTCATTATCAGGAATACGTGCTTCTGCTAGATTGATTGCTACTCGTTCAAATGAAACAGCTGAGCGACCTCCTGCTTGTCCAACACAAATGACAATTTCCGGTTGATGCTCTTTGATTGCTTCTCTGACTACTTGGCTACTTTTTCCGAAAACAGTTGGTACTTCTAGTTTGATAATCTCAGCTCCCGCAATTTCTGCAGGCATTTTTTTTACAGCTTCATAAGCTGGATTTACTTTGTCGCCACCAAATGGATCAAAACCTGTTACTAATACTTTCATCTTTTGTTCCTCCTAATTATTTAAATAAAATCATATAAGCAATTTGGAATACTAACATAAATAAAGCAATAAATAATTGATTTTTGATTACGCCATACTTGTCTTTCATTTCTAACATAGCGACTGGAACAATATTAAAGTTTGCAGCCATCGGTGTCAAGAGCGTTCCACAAAAACCACAAGTTAAAGCAACCATTCCAATCAGCGCTGGATTTGCTCCTTGACTAAAGACAAACGGTGCACCAATCCCAACAGTCATGACTGTAATTGCTGCGAAGGCATTCCCCATAATTACTGTGAAGACAACCATTCCCACTGCATAGATAATAATCCCAATATTCACGTTTCCTTCAGGAACAATTGTACCAACAGCATTTGAAATCACCGTTCCTACTCCTGCACTGGTAAACACAGCTCCCAATGAAGCAAGTAGCATTGGTAACATACTCAACGGACCAACTGTTCCTAACATATCAGCTGCGTCGTCTAAGAACGTTGTAGGCTGATTGTCGCGGGAAAAGAACATCAAAATCGCCATCGCTGCAAAGACACCAACTCCAACTCCAACTAAAGCACCTAATTTGGTGAATAAGGCAAACAAAATTGCAAATACCCCAATACTTAACGCTGGAATAAAAATCTTCATGCCTAGTTTGCTTGACATTTTTTCCATATATTCTTTTGAAGGCAAACGACTATCACCCTTGCTCACCCTTTTTGCAATTGCTGGAATCGTCATAGCAAAAATCAAGATACCACTTACTAGTGGTGGCAACCATCGGCCGGCTGCAATCACCACACCTAACGTTGCCCAAAAAAAGGCTGAGCCATAACGATGTGGATTCGTTTTATCAAGTAGATTTCGTAGCCCTGTATAAACTAAGACTAGACCCATGATGATATATAAAATTTCAAGTAATTTATCACTTAATAAAATATCAGGATTCGTAAAAAAATTCATCTTATTGCTCCTTTTCTTGAGAATAATATTTCTTTGCTAATTTCTTTTCTTTTAAATAGAAATAAATACTAGAAACAACTAATGCAGTCAGTGCCACTGGTACTTCAACCAGCGCTAGCTGTCCTAAGGTCACTTCATAACCTAAGTCTTTCAATGTTGACTGTACCAGCAAGGCGCCCGCACCACCGATAAATAAAACTTGTCCAAAGAACCAACAAATATTTTCCATAGCAGATGCCATTCCTTTAAGCTCTTCCTCATGTTCTGGATGAACTTTCAGTCCTTTTGATTCAACTGTGCCTAATGCCATTGGTAAAATAATTGGACGAACAAATCCTGCAACGCCCCCAAAGCTCACATTAAACGCAGCAAAAATCATCCGGAAAACTCCATAGATATCGATAATCATGCCAGCTGAAACTTTTTTGAATCGTTGAATCAAAGTCGCAGCAGACTCTTTCAATCCATTTCTTTCTAACGTTCCTGTTGCTAACATGATAATAATAAAGATAGCCATGCCTCGATTATTTACAAAGCTGGTACCCAATAACTCAAGCATGCCATTAATCCCTAGCCCACCTGTTAAAGCAGTTACGACTAAAGCAACCATCACAATCAAAATTGAATCTAATTTTAGTGCAAAACCAATAATAACAATTAAAACGCCTAAAAGGCTTAGATAATTCTCCATTTGTTTTCCTCCCCCAAATGACAAGATATTTTTTAATTATAAAACAAATTTGAATGAAAATATAGTTGAAATCGAATGAAAAGACATCAATGTGCGAAAATTCTGTCAATTAATCGACAAAATAAAAAAACACTGTAATCAGTCACCCAGCGATTACAGTATTTTTTACGATAGCGTTAACGTACAAAATAGAAGATAACATAAATGATCCAGAGGTGAATAGGATAAAAAAGATAGAAGAAATATTTGTTCCACTTGCTATTAGTCCCACCTAATTGACCATTGTATAATGCAATTAATGGAATAACTGTCACCATCATAAACTCGTTATCAAAAGTTAAATAATCATAGAAACTTTGATTCACTGGCGTCTGCATGTAACTAGAAATAGCTAGGGCAAGTAAAATCATGGTATAAACAAAAATCCCAATTAACAATTTGTTTCTTTGTCCCTCTTCTTTGAAAACAAACATCAGCAACATCATTGGAATCAGATAGATGCCTCCTTCTGATGCTGCTGTAAGCACCAATAAAATCAAAAATGTCAGGATCAACATAATTTTTTGTCCCACACTACTTTGTTTCATCGTAGCTAGCACCCACATCATACAAAATAAAAGAAATAGCGTAAGAAAAATATTGTGCGGGCCTAAAAATAAAAAGTAATCAGGCTGATGTGTCAAAGGATTGATATAGGCTCCCGTCAGCAACTGGTAAACCACATTACCGATTACCGTAACGAATGCAGCCAACCCCAAACGCTTTGCATATTTTGCTCGACTTCGCGTGTGTCTAAATCCTTCTACTAATAAAAAAACAAATAAAGGTGCAACAAATCTCCCTAACCATGCTACCCATGAAGGAAAACCTAGCTGTGACCCAAAATAACTATTCACATGATCCACAACCATAAAAGCAATCGCTAACCACTTTAATTGAAAACTATTTATTCCTTTAAAATTCACTCTTAAACCCTCAACTTTTTCATTATTTAATAACATTTCTTTAGTATACTAATTCGCAAGAAACAAAACCATTTTAAGAGCAACTATTCCTCTTACAATTTTGTTGGATAGTGTTTTTTTATCTTTAGAAATGCCAACCTATTTAAAATGTGCTATACTGACTCTATTAATCGAATACAAAGCTGCCACCGGGTAGCATATGAGGATAATCATTCCGTTAGGTCTTTGAAGGAATGGTTCTCCTCTTTTTTGTGTTCAAAATTTTAGAAAGGAGCATTTGGCTATGGCATGGTTAGAATTAATTGTAGCAGGAGTTCTAGAAGTATTTTGGTCAACAATGATGAAATGGAGTGATGGCTTTTCAAAAGTTAATTATTCGATTTATACGATTATTGGTATGATTGCCAGTTTCTATTTTTTATCAAAAGCGATCAAACACTTACCAATGAGTTTATCTTACCCTATCTGGACAGGGATTGGTGCCCTAGGTTCCGTTATCATTGGAGTTGTCTTATTCCATGACAAACTGAATACAGCAACTTGGCTTTTTGTCGGGCTTTTGTTGATTAGCATCGTTGGTATCAAAATGACAAGTGGCCATTAAACAAGAATGAAAAATGAATTGGGTCGATTTGCGTATGTTACGTCAAAAAATAGCTGTCATTTTCACTGATTTGGATTACGCTGTTAATAGATGTACGAGCAAATCGGCTTTTTTAAAAAGAAAACAGAACAACTATTAAAAAAATATTATCAACTAAAAGGAGAGCACCAGCTTATGAATAAACAATTTTTTACTGGATCTAAGATTTCTTATGAAACAGACTTATTTCAGAAACATTTTAGTGCGTATTCCAATTACCTATATGACCAGAATTTTATTTGGTTAAAAAAAGAACCTTCTATTGATGAATTAGCTGCTATTGAAGAGAACTTTATGGAAAACTGGATGAACGATGCACCTATGTTTAAATTTAACTTCACCCCTTCTGATTCTTTTTTAGCTCATTTAGAGACGCAAGGATTCTCTACAGAAAAAATGTTGATTTTTACTATTCCAAGTAATCAGTTAGCCTCAACAAGCTTCCCCAAATTTGAGATTTCAAAGGTACATACAGCTACACTCACTGAATTTTTAAATAGCAAATTTACGCAAGACCTTATCTACGGTGAAGAATTTGCAAAAATCAATCAACACTTTCTCCTAACTTTATTTAAAGAGGACATCTTAGATCTATTTATTGCTTCAACAAATCAAGCGGTGATTGGCTTTGCGACGGTCATTAAGCATCCAACAAATATTGAAATTTATGATATTTATACTGCGCCAGACTTTAGAAATCAAACAGTTGCTAAATCATTACAACAATATGTAGCGAATTTTTATCAAGATACGACTATCGTTATTGTTGCTGACTATTCCGATACGCCAAAAGAAATGTACAAAAAGCTTGGCTATAAAATTAGTGGCTTATTTTATCAAGCACAAAAATGAACCATTGTTCCTTCTAGTTGACCTTGATAGGCCGTTGGTGCCAATTTATTATAAATAGGAACCTTGATATACATAAAAAGATAGCTTCAATTTCCGAAGGTTTGGAAATTAAAGCTATCTTTTTTACTAATAACTATTTTATTTACTTTAAAGAACTTGCAATCAACTACACATGCAGTTTTCCTGTTCCAAATAGGATTAAAGCTACGACTCCTACTAAAGTGACCAAAATCAATAAGAAGCGATCGATTTTCACATGATCGACTGGCTGTTCCTGCTCTTTTCTAGCTTGCAGATAGAAGTAAATACCTGGCAAGAAAAGAACCAAGACAAGCATTACTTCGTTAAAGGCAACCACAAACATTGCCCAAACTTGGAAGGCACTGGCTAACAGGCCAATCAAAAACTGTCCCCATTCACGACGTTGATAGGATAATTTCATTTGATACAATCCGAGAAATAACCACGTAAAGAAAATCGCTGCCGTTCCCAAAGTATACGCAAAGTTATACGCACTGTCTGTAAATAAAAGTGATAACAAGAACACATTTGTACACAACGTTGTTAAAATAATCGCGAAAGTTGGTGCGCCTTGTGCATTCACCTTACTCCAACTTTTTGGTAACAAACCATCTTGTGCCATATTGCGCATCGTTTCTACTGGTAAAATCGTCCATGAAAGCCACACACCAAATAACGAAATAATCAAACCTCCGTTAATTACTACTGCGCCCCATTTACCAACCATTTTTTCAAATACATACCCCATAGCCGGTTGTGTCTGAATCGATTGAAGTTCTTTCATTGGCATCGTTCCATACGGAAGCATAGAAACTAACACGTAAATCAAAATCAAGCCAAGAATCCCTAAAATCGTTGCTTTTCCAACATCTGATTTTTTCTTTGCACGCGAACCAACAACTGATGCACCTTCAATTCCAACAAATACCCAGAGCATCACCATAATACAACTTAAAATTTGACTCGAAAATGGAACAACTTGTCCATTGGCTGTTAAAATAATATCACTTGAAAAGTTTGCAATAAATTGTTGAATCGAGAATGTGCTGATTGCTACCACAATGAATAAAAAGAGTGGTACTAATTTACAAATCGTCACGATTGCATTCACAATACTTGCATTTTCTACTCCGCGATTGACTAACCAAGCATATCCCCAAAGTAAAAGAGTACTCATTATCACAGAAGGAATATTTTGACCACCAGCAAACACTGGGAAAAAATACCCCAATGCACTCATCAGCAACGTTGCAAAAGCAACATTTCCTAACCAACAAGTCAGCCAATAGCCCCAACCACTGATAAATCCTGCAAATCGACCAAATCCCGCTTCAGCATAACTAAAGATTCCGCCCTCTAAATCCGGACGTTTTTTGTTTAAATTGTTAATAGACAAAGATAACATCAACATTGCCGAGCCGACAAGTAACCAACTAAAGAGCGCTGCACCTCCTGCTGAACCAGAGATGTCTGTCATGATACCGAAAACGCCACCTCCAATAGCTGAACCAATGACCATGGCTGCTAGTGGAATTAGCCCAATCCCTTTTTTCTGTCGCTCTATCTCATTCATGCAAGTATCCTCCAAATAAAAAACCGCTTTTATCAAATTATAACAAACCACTGTTGCTTTTACCCTTTTCACTAAAACTCTCACAAAATTATTATTTTATACATTTTTTTCTAATTATTCACAAAACACCATATAAACATTCGCCTTTTTCCTTCTGTCGTTTCCTTAAAAACATGCTATACTAAACAGACGAATAGGAGGAACTCAAATGAACATTTTATATATATCAATCTCTGGTAACACGCGTGCTTTTGCTCATCATCTGATGGAATACGCCCAAGAACAGCATCAAGCAGATAACACTTTACCTGAAATCACGCTAAAAGAAATCCATGAAAATAGTGATTTTGAACAAGAAACTGAACCCTTCTTCACATTTGTTCCGACTTATTTGGAAGGTGGCAACGGAATTGATAATGGTGATACTGAAATTCTGACTGAAACCATGCGTGAATATCTGGATTTTCAAAATAATTATCAATTTTGTTTAGGTGTTGTTGGTAGTGGCAATAAAAATTTCAACAACCAGTATTGCTTAACTGCTAAACAATATGCGCAACAATTTGGTTTTCCTTTCTTAGCTGATTATGAATTACGTGGTACGCCAACTGATGTGGCACAAATTTATCAAACATTGACTCAAGTGTTTAACGACAATCAATAAACAAAAACATTGGTTAATATAAAAATCTTAACCAATTAACGATAAAAATGAATCGGGGCCTGGGACAAAACCAGTAAATGGCCTACCAAAATCAAAAACACGTTGAGCTTGGGACATAAGTCCTAAGAACCATCAAACAGACGACCGAAAATCGTAAAAAGGATTTTCAGCCGTCTGTTTTTGAAATTATTGGAAGAATCTTCCTTGATTGTGGGCATGTTCAATCTATATTTTCTTAAATTTACTGCCATTAACGCAAAGCCAATCTCATTGTGTGTCTGCTGTTTTCCTCGAACAGAGAACCGAGTAAAACCTAAACAAGCCTTCAAATGTCCGAAAGCTGGTTCAACGTCAATTTTTCGTTGACGATAGATTTTACCAGTTTTTTCTTCTGAAAGTAGCTGTTGAATCTTTGCTTTAAAGTATTCCCAGTTCATGTTCTTTTTAATCTTACGATTTTTGTCACTCTTTGCTTTTTACACTGGCTTTGAAGAAGACAATTCGAACAGTCTTCACATTCATACTGTTTTAACTATCGTTTAAAGTCATCTTTATCTGTACGAATAGAGTAATTGCGAAACCTCCTTTTTCATCCATTAGGACAAAGAAACGTATCATCTAATTCTTGATACGACCAGTTTGCAGGAAGAAATGGGTTTTGTTTGAATTTTTTCTTTTGTTCTTTATGATACATCAAATAGGTAATGAGTGGTGTCCGCTCATGGGCTTCTAAAATGGCTTGATAGTTTTCTTCTCCTCCGTAACCGGCATCTGCGACAATGTAGGTTGGTAGTTCAAAGAAACGCTCTTTTAAAGTAGTAAAAAAGGACGCAGTGTTCGTGTATCTGTTGGATTTGAGAAAAGCTCATAGCCTAAAATATACTGACTGTTTGTGGCGATTTGAAGATTGTAGTCAGCTTTCAACTGACCATTTTTCATGTGATCCTCCTTCATGCGCGTAAACGTAGCATCTAGGTCGGTTCTAGAATAACTATTTCGGTTTCCTAGAATTTGTCTATGTCTTTGATAGGCAAGTTTTCTTTGAAATCATGAAATAGTTTTCTGATTTTTTTGGGGATTTTTCGTTTCGAACGCAACTGTTTTCGAGTCACGCCATCTTCTTGTTCGATTTTTTCTGTCAATTTATCGACAACAGGAGTAAGGTGTTCCTCAATCTTACTTAATCAGTTGAATTCCTTTGTGGACTCGCGCTCAATTTCAGGAATAACTTGATTTTTTACCAATTCATCATAAAGAAAAGCTGATTTTTCAGTAAGCCTTTTCTCAAAGTTATCAATTTATTTTCTCCAAACAAAGGTGTTTTTATCGGCAGTGGCTTCAATCTTTGTCCCATCGATAAAAATGACTTTTTCATCAATCAGTTGTTCCTTGACCAATTGGCTACGGAACTGAACGAAGTACGCTCGAAGGAGTGTGTTCACCAAAGGATTCACACGGAACCGATTAATTGTTCGATAACTAGGCTGATAACTTTGCGTAAGCCGCATCATGCGAATACTGTCTTTCGTCAATGCTTCAATCTTTCGACCAGAAAACACGGATTGTGCGTAGGCACATAAAATCATCTTCATCATCATTTTTTGATGATAGGAAGACGGCCCCATTTGAGGATGAAAAGGAATGAAACGCTCTTCAGGAATACTTTCAATTAACTCATCAATAGCGAACGCAATATCATTTTTTTCTAACTGAAAACTAAAATCTAGAGGAGGAACGACTTGATTTGTGGTATAACTTTAAACATAAGAACGCCTCGCTTTTTTATTTGTTTAGTCACTTTTATTTTAGCAATGGTGTTTTTATTTTAATACAAAAAATCCAGATGCCAATCAGTTTGACTGGCATCTGGATTTTTGTTAGAACTTACGTCCCAAGCTCTTTTTGTTATACGTAGAAGCGAGATAACTCGATCTATGTATTATTCTCTTTGTAGTTCTTTTGGAATAGATAAAATATACTTGATGTAATCCCAAAGCTAAATGCTAAAAAGTATACTTCTCTAATTAAAGCTACGATCATCAATATAACGAAAAGATATTGAAGACGTTTTAATCTTGCTTTCGTATTTCTTTTAGATTCCATAGAAATAATCATCGAATCCTACCGCAGCTGGAACTCCTGCAGCAGCAGCGATTCCTGCTCTCCACCACCATCTATTTGATTTATAGCTTGCAGCTGATAGGCCAAAGCGTTTATGCGCCTCGCTTGCTGCCCAGTGACCAGCTGCATAACCAACTCCTACAATTGCAATTAATTCTAACACATCATCAAGTCCGAATATACGGGCATTATGGTTACGGTTTAATAAATTGTCAATTTGTTTTAATTGATCTGCGGTTGGTGTAAAATTTTGTGTTTTATCAATAGAATTCAACTCCTTTTCTGTGAGACCAAATTGTTCTTTTAAATCTGAACTGGTTGACGCTGGTACTGTCTGTTCGTCTATGCTGTGATTTTCTGCAGCGAAAGTTGTCAATGGTGTTAGGCTGGTGCTTAGTGTTAAAATAGTGGTTAAAACAATGCTCGTTTTTAAAAAAATTGATTTTTTCATCTGTATCGCTCCTTATGCGTTTTTTATAAAGTAATTGGGATTACTCAATAAGTATTGCGTAATATCGGGAAATAATCTGTCAAAATCACTTTGCAAACCTTTGAAATTTAATATTGGAGGGCAATTTATGGAAGAAAAACTGAGGAATTTAAGGAAAGCAGCCGGCTATACGCAAGAAGGACTAGCTACCAAAATTAATGTCTCGAGACAAACCATTTCTAATTGGGAAAGAGGTTACTCTATTCCAGATACAGAAAACTTAAAGATAATTAGTAAATTCTATGAAGTTCCAATTAGTTATTTTATAGATGATTCCGTTGAGATGCTTCAATCTACTCCGGAAGAGAACGGTGCCATAAACAATCAAAATTTTTATTTTCTATTGTTGGTAGCAATTGCTTCTTTCTTTACTCCATTAGCAGCATTTATTTTGATATATTTAACTTTGGAGTTTAAAAAGAGGCTAAAATTGAAAATATATCACAGTTTTTTATATTTAGGAGTATTCCTTTCTGTTTTAAATATATTGGTTATTCTTGCAGTTGGGGTTGATTTGATTTTTTTTTAGTTTTTTCTTTACCGTACTTGTTATAATGTGAAAGCAGATATGCTGATAAAGTATTATGGATATCAAACAAAAATAATCTGGTTAAATTCCTAAATTATGTTCCTGTTATTGACAACAATGGTCTTCGCGGAAATCCTCATGAGGGGTTTGTTGGAGAAATTCAGGGCGGCGACTTAGTATTGGGAGTAGGTGTTGAGCCTGTAGTTGATGTAGCTAATCATGCAAGTGTTATTAAAAGGTATTCTACCCAGCTTTCAGCTGGCTATTGAGAAATGCTTGCCGAGCGATCCAAAATAGAAGATCAAATTTTAGAATATCAGAAGCTTATGGATATCATCAAGCAAGCGATCCGAGAAATAGAATCAGAAAAGGAGATTGAAAAATGAAAGTTGGAGTAATAGCAGCGTTGTTACTACTCTATGGATTAATCTAAAGTAAGCGTAACCTATCATAATATTTTTCAGATTATAGTAGATTCTATTATTCCATCCCAAAATCCAAGCCAACCTTCTTCGGCTTTAAATAAAGCTAAAATACCAGCGACTACGACTACTAACACTAATATCCCCCAACTAAAATATTTATTTTTCATTATTTCGTTTCTCCTTAACTACATTCTATATCGTGTAAACATTCACGAGCTAGTTGCCGTTGATTAACCAGGATAATTCTTTATCAAAGATACTTCGAATCTTACTCAGTTATTTATGTAAATTTATCAGTAATGTATATATCTTTTTCATATAACCAAAACTGGATCTCATTGAATATTTTTTTCTAGAGTACCAATAACGTACTGAATCTAAACGACGTCAGGCACAAGGAATAAAAATTGCCAAAGCGAATAGTGTCTACAAGGGACGTCCAAAACTTTATAGCGCAGACACAAAAAATCCTCAACGACGTTTAGTTTATGAAAACATCGTTAAGGATTTAAATGAGGGTATCGCTATTTCAAAGATTGCGAAAAATTACAATGTTACTAGACAGACAGTTTATCGAATAAAACAGGATATTGTAATTTAATAGTTATCTATACCACACTGAATTTTTAACTTGATTTTTATTAAAAATAATAAAAAAACTATCAATATGAATTAAGTTAAATCAAATTTCCGCTCAAAAGCAGAAATGTAATCTTTAAAAATTATATCTTCTTTTTCAACATTCTTTTTGGAAATACCCGTAAGTATTCTAACATCTAAAGCTAAAAGACTACTATTCGTTTCAAGAATGCCCACCGATTCATCATAAAAAACATATATTCGCTCGTCTTTCAATAATGGATCTGTGACACTTTGAATAAAGTATGGATGTTGATAATATTTTTTACTCCTTTCATTGTTAATCACAAACAGCAACTTTACTGAAGGCTCATTCGATTCATCAAAATATATCGAATTTACTATATTTTCTTCTAATAACTTAATCCGTTTTTGCGAAAGAAAGTCAATTTTTTTTTCTTCTACGTCAACAATTTTTTTCAAAATATCACTTGTTTTTTCTCGCTTGTCAGTATATATAAATGCATCTTGGTACTTTTTCAGTAACTCGGAAAAATTTCTCAAAGCTTTCTCCTCTCACTAATTAATAACTACAGTTCCATTATTAATTATACCTGATCTCCATCCATAACTAAGGTAATAAGCTTGTAAGTTTGTTGCAGAAACTTTGGCTTTCGTTTCTCCAGTAGGAATGGACATGATTCCTACATAGCAAGTTCCCACTGGACTAGCAGTTGTTTCCCTACTATAGTTATTTATATTTAGATATGTTACTGGACTAATCAAATTCAAATTCGTCGCTTTTATATTATTCGCACGCCAAGTACCGATTGAATCTGTTCCAGCCCAAGAAATATATAATTGGCAAGTTGTGCCACTCATACGAATAATGTTGGCTCCAACAACAGTTGTTCCTCTTAATGATCGATCATCGTTTTGAGACTCTAAAATACCTGTTTCTACAGTCCTACTATTTTGTTTAGTTATATTTTCCAATGTTTTTTCTATAGGAACATCAGAGGGTAAATCTTCTTTATTTAATATTGTTGTATCTAACGTAAGAAATTCTTGAACATCTGCTTTTGCTATCATTGTAGGATAAAACAATAAGACCAATGTACCTATCATTAGTAACAAATACCAAAGCCACACATTTTTATAGCGATTACTTTCGTTAAGTGAGTTATTCATCATTAAGATCTCCTTTTTATTTATTTGTAATATATGTATTTACACATATAGATTATCATAATAAGTTTTGTATACATTTATGTTCATAAAAAGTTATTTTATAAACATAAGTGCATTACTTTGCTAACAACTATTCTCCTTTTAATACCTAGGTCAAAAGACCGCCCCGCAATTCGTTTAAATCTCAGATTAAGTTAAAGGGAAACAGAGTATACCCTATTGAACTTTTTTATCTGCATTATTTTTTTAAGTTCCATATAATTTATTGATCACAAATTTTAATCGATCTAGAGCATAAGTGTAATTTAAAAGTAATTCGCTGAGTTTTTTTGTACTATGCTTTTTTAATGGTATAATTTTTTTGGCAACTTGCCCCTGATTGGGGGTGTTTTTCGTGAAAGAGCTTATCTCATTGGTTATCGCACCAATTTTTGTTGGACTGGTCATCGAACTAGTTTCTCACTGGTTAGACGAGAAAGACGATAACTAAAGCAAGTTGTCTCTAACCCACATGTTCGGAGTCGCAACGAACATAAAGAAAGCCAACCCTACTCGCAATAGGGTTGGCTTTTGTGCTATTCGTGTATAGCTTATCTCATTTCGCAATCACATTATAGCATCAATAATTTAAATGCTCAACTTAAATGTCCTCGTACAATTAATAATCTACACTAAATTTGTCTTTTGATTATCCAAGCATACTCTGTTGGACTTAGATTTTCATTTTAATTCTGTTGGCCAAATATATTTTTTATTTCTAATATTGAGGGCGGAACTTCTTGCCTAATATCATGATAGTCAACAATAATTTGCGTCATATCAAAGAGATATCCATTTATAATAGTAAGCCCTGTATCTTTATCTGACGGTTTTGTTATCTCTATGCTATTTTTAGTCACATCCATATTTCCAAGAACACTTAATCCGTATGAAGAAGCAGGATATTTAGCATAAATTACAACATAAACTTGTAATTCGCTGAGATTTTCAAACAATGATTTGATACTTTTTTGATCACCTGACTCATTCTACCAATTTCGCCTTTTTCCGAGGGAAATATTATTTGTGTAACAAGAATTTATTTGTGCCTCAATATAATCCTTGTATGTAGACAAATCATCATAGTAGGAATTATTACTATTTCGTAGACTGTCATCAATTTCCTTCAAAGCTAACTGTTCTTCTTCAGAATCCATCAATTCCAAATTATTATTTAGTATTTTTATGTTCTGGTGTTTTTGCCAATAAAAACAAGCCCTAGCTTTATTTACGGTATTTTTTTCAAGTATATATTTTAGATACATATATAACTCTATAAAAGATCGAAAAATCATACCAATATCATCGCTTTTTTTATTTTCATATAGAAAACTAATTGTTTCAGCTTTAGTAACTAGGTCAAAATATAAAGTTCTTATCACTAAATCATGATTCTCTACTTCTTTTTTTCTTTGGGAATAGTGTTCATTACAATTTTCGTTATTTCTCTGTAAATCGGTAGCATTTCTGGTTTCAATTCCATAAGTAATCCTCTTTTCTTTTTTAATCAATTCATTTTTTATTTTTTTCATAAAGCACATATTTCAAGATATTTTCCTCACGTTCCTGGACATGGACAGCAATCGGATGATAGTTCTCGTGAAGCCAAGGCGTACCAAAATTATTCACATCATCATTCAAATCAAGACCAGCAATGACGTAGTCGGTTTTCTTTTTTTCTACATATTTATTTTGTTGATCCATACTTTCTTGATAAACTTCGTACGGGATATTGACATTCATAAAATACTTGACGCTCGGAACAATATTGGGGATTACAGAAAATCCATAATCAACAAAGCGATAGTTTAGCAGAGTCACATCTTCCTTGCCTTTTAAGTATTTAGCAAATTCTAACTGCGCTGGTACTTTTGCATTTGGATTTGTATTTGCAGCATTTTTTATTTGAATGCTTGGTCGATTAGTAAAAAAGCGCATATCTCTAAAAGTATCATTTGAAATAACCATCAATAGGATTCCAAAAATAATGCCCCCTGATATTAAAAATTTACTTACTTCAGGCCGTTGCAATTTATATCGAATTACTAAATTTTTCAACAATACACAAAAACCCAAAAATCCTACTAATAATATGGTTAAGTCCAACAAAAGATAATAGTTCAATGGAATTCCACCATAAAAAACAAAAAAGTTAGTGCATAAAAACATAAACAGCCACAACACTTTAAAACGAGTTTGCTTAAAGATTGCCTTTGTAAATAAAAGGTAGACAGACCCAATCATCAAGACAACTAAACTAATTTTGTTTGGCCACATCAAAGTAAAAAATATCTTTAATGTATTAAAAAAGCGGCTAACTATATTTACATTATTTCCCTGGTCAACTAATTGTGGATACAACACCATATTGAATTTGAAATAAACAAAATACATTTCATGTAACGCATGGTTGACTAAAAAATAGATGATGATTGGAATGCTGACTAACAAAAATCCCAGCAAGCTACAAATCACTGCTTTAAGTAACTGCTGATAATCTTTCCTTACTAGATAATAGATTCCAAAAAAGAGAAAAAAGGCAATCCACGGACTGATCATAGTATATTTTATCCAAAATACACATCCCATCAGTAAGCCTTGAATGAAATATTGCTTCCCTTTTATTCTTTCATCCGTATTAGAGATAGATATGATTAAATATAAAAGCCCTAGAACAAAAGGAAAAGCAAACTCTTCTGCACTATCTCCTGCACGAAAATAATCCTTATTTAGCAAGATTATTGGTGATAAACAAGTAACTGCAAAGGCTATTTTCTCTGAGAAATAATAATTACAAATTTTAAAAAATAAAATCATCGAAATGGCAAACGAAATACTTTCTAATAGATAAACACCGAAAAAAGAAGTTGCACTCAACTTGTAAGCCATCGTATGAATGAAATATAAGAGTATCCCTTTTTGTTCAAATAGATCTTTATACGGCACTTGCCCATGAGCGATTCCTTTACCGACCGAGAAAAAAGCATTGGCATCTACCCAGTCATTTATGAAGTAGAGCGGAGAAGATTTGGAAAATATCAGCATGATTAAAAAACTGAATACAGTCAGAAATACAGAGTATTTTCTTTCCCATAATTTATGATTCTTGATTTTGAATAGTATTGTCATTATTCCCCTTTCATAGCCCGCTACCTTTCTTGATTCATAGAAAAAAGAGGAGTTTTTTTACTCCTCGTAATGCAGGTAAAGGATCTATTTTTTTCTTATTCTTGCACTTCTAAAAAAAACTTCCGTATCATTTTTAATTATATCTCAAAAACTTTGTGCTATTTAAAACAATCTAAAAAAATTTATTTTTGAGCATAATTGTGAATACGCCATGACTTGTCCATTTTATACAAAAAATGCAACGGTTATCTAAAAAATAAGGATACAGATAACTTTCAATCAATTTTAGCTTTAATAGCCCAGAATTTTGTCATGTTTACAGTGACATGATTGCATTAGGAAAAATTGATAATCGCGAGTCAACTGATAAAGAAATTCCAGAAGCAATTAAAAAATTCCTTTATTGGGGAATTGCTATTTCAAAAAATGAAAAACACGTTGCTAAAATCTTTCTTAAGATTTTGGCAACGTGTTTTTGGTTAGCTATTTTAAGCGAGTGGGAATCTAAGTTCTTCTTTTTGTTGTATTTCTTGATATTCCAGCCTAACTCATTTTTACTCCTTGATGTCCTCTAATCAGGAATCGAGTGAAGCCTAAATGACTCAAAAATTCAAGAAGTAATTCCTGGTAATTTATTCTTATTTATTGGAGCTGAGTATTTCTTTCACAACTTTATATACGGCGTCCCAAAGCAACTACTTCGGCAATAAGTCCTCTTTTCTTAAAATATGGAAAACTATTTTTAGAAAAACATTTTTTATTACTTGAAGCTGATTGCTTTGCGCCACAACCTTTTTCACGGTGCTCCCAAAGCAACTCCTCAAGATAGTTTGCATCCACTTCAAAATATGGAAAGCTATTTTGAGTGCCTGCTCACTATCTTTTCGGAGCTAGCCGCTTTGCGCCACAACCTTTTTTACACAGTTTTCACATCCATCACAGCCGTCTTAGCCTTCATTTCGCCTGTTTTTTCCAAAACAAAATTTTCTACATGATCCATATTAGTTAAAAGAACCATCATTGACGTTTCTTTTCCAGCAGCCTTGATTGCATCAAGATCTGCATTTGCTACCAATGTATCAGTCGTAACTTTTTGTCCCTCTGTCACCTTCACGTCAAAGGGCGCACCGCCAAGGTCAACAGTATTAATCCCCATATGAAGTAATACTTCGATACCATTTTGTGTCGTGATACCAATTGCATGTTTTGTTGGAAAGACAGATTGAACTGTACCAGCAACTGGAGAATAAATTTGTCCGTTTGTTGGTTCAACGAAAAATCCTTCACCCATCATTTTTTGCGCAAATACAGGATCACTTGCTTCTTCTAATGACATTACTGTTCCATCAGCAACAGCTGTTAAGACAACTTCATTGGTTGTTGCTACATTGTCACTTGTTTCTTCTGCTAACGCTTCTTTTTCTAATTGTTCTTTCGGAATTCCGAAGAAGAATGTTGCCACAAATCCACCTGCGTAAGCTGCAAGTAAACCTAGAACATAGCCCCACCATTTACCATCTGAAATTAATGGAATCAATGCAGCACCTGAAGGACCAATAGCAATCGCACCAACATTACCAATCATTCCGATCACTGCCCCACCGATACCACCACCAATACATGCGGTGATAAATGGACGGCCAAGAGGTAATGTCACACCATAAATCAATGGTTCACCAATTCCTAAAATACCAACTGGTAAAGCGCCCTTAATCATTTCTGTCAATTCTTTATCTTTTTTGCAACGAATCCATAAAGCTAGCGCTGCACCAACTTGCCCTGCACCTGCCATCGCAAGAATCGGAAGCAATAGTGTGCGACCTGTTTCATCAATCATTTGAACATGAATAGGTGTCAAAATTTGGTGCAATCCAAACATAACCATTGGCAAGAATAATGTTCCTAAAACAAACCCTGCAAATGCTCCGCCGACATTTAGCACCCAATCGATTCCACCAACCATGCCGTCTGAAATAAAGCCAGCTAATGGCATAATCAAGAAGATTTCCACTAAACCAATTGCAATTAGAGATAACGTTGGTGTCACGATAATATCAATTGAATCCGGTATCACTTTGTGCAATTTCTTTTCTACTATTGAAAGTAACCAAACAGCAAAGATTACGCCAAGAATCCCACCTTGACCAGCTGCCAAAGCTTCACCAGTAAATAAATTTTTCAATGGTGCTTCTGGATTCATTCCCGTTAGCATCACAACGGCACCAATTACCCCACCAAGAGTTGGTGTAGCACCGAAAACTTGTGCTGCGTTAATCCCTGTGTAGATAACTAAGTAACTGAACATTCCGTTTTTCAGGATATTCATTACATCGATATATTGTTGCCAAGTTGCTGCATCAAGATTTCCTGCTGTGACTAAGTTAGCTAATACAGCGGCAATCCCCGCAACAATCCCTGTACCAACAAAAGCTGGAATCATCGGAACAAAGATATTAGAAATATCTTTTAAGATTGATTTGATTTTTGATGGTTTTTGTTTTGATTTTTGAGCTGCTTTCACTGCTTGTGCTCGTTCATTTACCAAATCCTTACCAGAATTGGCTGAGTGTTCTGCTGTCCCATGTTCCGGCAATTTTTCGCCTAGTTTTACACCCGCAAGATCAACCATTTGCTGAGCAACTTTGTTTACTTTCCCCGGGCCGATAATCACTTGTAGTTGTTCATCTTCAACAACACCCAGGACACCTGGAATCGCTTTTAATTTTTCTGTGTCAACTAGTTCGTCATTTTTGATTTTCATTCGTACGCGTGTCATGCAGTGGACAATGCTCTCAACATTGTCCATCCCACCAGCTTCTTCATAAATCCGTTTTGCTAATTCTTCTAAAGTCAATTCATTTTTAGCCATCAGTCGCTCCCCCTTATAAGGTTCCTTTTACAAAACCATTTGCTTCAACCAATTTATCCTGTGCAGTTTCTTTATCACTATTTGTTAAAATCATAACAATTGCTAATTTCACATTTTGCTCTGCTTCATTAAAGTATCGCTCAGCTGTTTCATAGTCAACCTCTGTTGCTTGCATGATGATTCGTTTTGAACGTTCCACTAATTTTTCGTTGGTTGGTTTAACATCGACCATCAAATTATTAAAGACCTTTCCAATACCAATCATGCTGATTGTTGAAATCATATTCAAAATCAATTTTTGAGCTGTACCAGACTTCAGGCGAGTTGAACCAGTCAAAAATTCTGGGCCTGCATCAACTTCGATTGGGAAATCAGCATGTTTACTGATTTCAGCATTTTTATTGCAAGAAATCGTTGCGGTCACTGCACCAATTGAGCGAGCATAATCTAAGCCACCAATAACATATGGTGTACGTCCGCTTGCGGCAATTCCGATGACCATGTCATTTTTTGTTAAATTTAAATGAATCAAGTCTTCTTCTCCGAGCTCGAATGAATCTTCCGCACCTTCAACAGCTACAGTCATTGCTGCCTCGCCACCTGCGATTAAGCCAATCACCATTTCTGGCTCAACGCCAAATGTTGGTACACACTCTGCTGCATCTAGTACGCCCAAACGACCACTTGTGCCTGCGCCCATGTAAATCAAACGTCCACCTTTTTTAAATGAGTCAATCGTGTGCGCAATTACTGGTTCAATACTTCCTAGTTCTTTTGCAACTGCCTCTGCGACTTTTTGGTCTTCACGATTCATCAACTCAACAGCTTGTGTTACACTCATCTCGTCTAGTCCAAATGTTTCTTGATTTCTACGTTCCGTTGTTAAGTTATCTAAATTAATTTTGCTCATCTTTTCTTCCCTCTTTACGAATTAGTTGATAGTTGACGCCTGCATGAATTTGGTGAATCAATGGTAAGTCTTCTGTAACCACTTGAGCCACGACATTCACTTTTTCATCAGCTGGTAAATTTCTTTTGGTTAATTGAATCTCACCCATATAACGAAGATAGTTTTCATTGTCGATCGTAATGCTCCCGACCGTTCGTTCAATCGTTTGCTTAGGTGAAATTTGTGGAATTTTTTTAAATCGTGCATCAGCACTTCGAATGACATCTCTCGCCTCATCTTGGCGATTGACATGCGTGCCTAAGACTAATTCAATCAATTCCTCATCAAGTACTTCTACTTGTAATGAAATCATTCGGTTATTTTGATAGGTTGCGAATTGTTGCTGTACTCTTTCTGACAAACCTGCATCACCAATGTAAATCAAATCAGTTTTACACTCGGCTAACTCTAGCGCTGCTGCTAATGGATGGACACCACGATGTTTTTCTAAAGTAGGTAACCCTTGATATAACGGGCCTCTTAAATCAGCGTCACCAGCAACAAATCCTTGAATTGTAAAGCCCTGATCCGCTAACCATTGATTTTTTTCTTGATACCATGACTTGGCTAAGCCAGTTTCTGGACGTGGATAGTAATTGTGCCACGCTTCAAGATTAGAAAAATCCGCTTGATATTTTTTCAACTCACTAATATCTTCCGATGTAATCGTGCTAGCATTTAAACTAATTTTCAGCTGATGTGACCAAACAGCAATCTGTTTGTTAGACAATTCATAGTCCATTCGTAAGCCCGTCACGCCGATTTCTTTTAGTGGCGTTAAATCGGTCAACGAAAACCCAGCTCGTTTCAACGCATCTCCTGAAATATCAACCATTAATTCGAGCTGATTTTTTTTTGCTTCTTCGCCCAGTTCTCTTAGTCGTCCTTGATAAGCACTGACATCATCTTCTGGAATATGCATCGAAGTAAAGATGCCAATAAAACCACTAGTTGCCATTTTATGAATATACGCTTTTTTTTGTGGAGTTAATGGCTCATTCATGAATATTGAAAACCCAAACATGTTCATCCCTCGCTTTATGTATCCGTCTTCATTTCTATGAACAGAGTATAACGCTTAAGAAATGAAATTTCAACACTTTTATAAAAATAATTAAATTTTATTTCTTAGATAGATAAAAAAATAGCGTGACTCTGACCTGGTCACGCCATTTTCAATCATTTAGTTATAAGATAATAGTTCAGTATTTTCTACAAAAAAATCAAAAAAGGTTTCGTTTGGCATTGGCGTAAAATACGCATTGATTGCCCGAATCAACGCATTGTGGCAGACCAACAAATAAGTATTTTCTTCATCTGCTAGACATTCCTGTAAAACTGGCACAACACGCGCATACATGTCAAAGAGTGACTCACCTTCTGGAAATCGTACCCCAAATTCTAAACGTGCTTCTTGAAATATCGTTTCATGGCTAGGCATGCCATCATATGCACCAAAATCCATTTCCATCAAACGTGGGTCAGCCGTCAACGGTAACTCCACTTTATCTGCAACAGCTTGTGCAGTATCTTTTGCTCGTTGTAATGGCGAATGAATAATTTTAGTTACTGGTACCTCGAGTGTCGCAACTTTTTCTGCTAATGCGACTGCTTGCTGTCTACCTTTCTCAGTTAAAGGAACATCTGCTCGTCCGCAAACAAGACCTTGAACATTCCAAGTAGTTTCTCCGTGCCTAGTTACATATAACATGTCATAAAACTCCCTTTGCTCTTCATCTTTGATTTTTATAAACTACCTACAACATACCAAAAGCTTTCATCAACGTCCACCTTTCAAGAAAGCAAAAACTAGTTGACTGGCGTTAAAGTAATCACTTGATTTGCGACTTTCTTCAAGAAAGTTTGATCATGTTCAACAAAAAGCATCGCTGGCTTGACCGTAAGCAATAGTTGTTCTAACTGCTTTTGATTGAATACATCCAAATAATTCAATGGTTCATCCCAAATATATAATTCAGCAGGTTGTGCTAATGATTTAGCTAGTTCAACTTTTTTTCGTTGTCCCATACTCATTTGTTCAATTTTATTATGAAAAACTTCACGTTCCATTCCCAGTTTCCGCAAATTGTTCAAGAAAGCTTGATAGTCTACTTGATTTTTTTCAGCAAAATCACTAAGCGTTCCACGATTGTCTTCATAATTTTGGCGAACATAACTAATTCGGAGATTCTGAGGATAGCCCACTTTTCCTTCGGCTATTCCTTGAAATTGGTTTAGCAAGTAGTAAATTACTGAAGATTTTCCAGCACCATTTTGACCAGCTAATGCAACTCGTTCTCCTTGCTCAACCGTAAAATTAATTTTTTCAAACAATGGTGACTCATAGCTCAATTGCAACTCTTCTACACTCAACAAGCGTTTATGATAAGAAGGCTGATAATTCATTGTCAACGCATCAATATATTCAATATCCTTTAACAATTTTTCTTTCTCCCCAATCTGGGTTTCCATTCGATTAACAATGGCCTTGGAGCGTTTCATCGTTCGAGCAGCGTCTGCACCAATTGCTCCGAGGTTTTTTCGGCGATCTTCAGTATCAACAAATCCGACACGTTTCTTCGTTTTATCGCCTTCACGCGAACGAGACCATTCTGCTTTTTCTGCAGCTGTTTTCTTCAACCGACTAACTTCTTTTTTGATTTTTTCATTCTGCGCTAGTTCAAATTCATCACGAAGACGTTTTTGTTCTTCATAAACAGTAAAGTTTCCTTGATAGAGTTCTAACTGTGTTTTTTCAATTGCTAATACATGATCCACCACTTCATCGATAAACGCCCGATCGTGGCTAACTACAATAAATCCTTGTTGTTTCTTCTTCAAGTATTTTGCTACTTGTTGCCGACCAGCTAAGTCTAAATGATTGGTTGGCTCATCAATCAAAGGAAAATGGGCTTCGTCCACAAATAACAATGCCAATAAAACTTTTGTTTTTTCGCCACCAGAAAGAGTATCAAACGGACGCCATAAGATCTCCGGATTTGTTTCCATCAAGTTCAACTCGCGTTCAATTTCCCAAATCTCAAAATCAGTTACATCATTCAAGACATAATAAGTCAAGCGACTGGTGTCTTGTGTTTTTTGCGGAAAATAGACAAATTCTTGTTGATGGACGATTTGTCCTTGATAAGGTAATTGGTTTTGTAAAATCGTTAAGAGTGTTGTTTTACCACGACCATTTCGGCCAATCAATCCCAGTTTCCATTGTGTATCAAAGTTTAAGTTTGCTTCATTAAAAATAGTTGTTTCTTGGTTATCATAACCAAAAGTCAGTTGTTTTATTTCGATTTTAGACATCAATAATTCACCTCGTAAAAAAAGACCAGTCCTATTTTCAGAACTGGTCACAAAGGTACGGGCGCAAAAAAAGACCCCTCCATTGAAAAACTAGCCAATTCTGAAAATCTGCACACTGCTCCCTTGTTTCATCAAGGTACAGTCTGAATGCAGCTTCAATCAATTGACTTATTTTTTCAATGCACGGATCCCTCACTTTGGTTTATTTGTCTATTACGTTAACACAGATTTAAAATTTTTGTCAATCAAAAAAATTAACGACGGATAAGTTGACAAATATTTCCCGCCAAAATAGCAATATTTTCCATTGTTCGTTCATGCTCCATTGCCTCACGTAATCGAATTGGTCCTAATTGAATACTAAAAACTGCTGGCAAATAGTTGGTTAATTCCCCTAAATCGGGCTGGCGACTGCCGCAAAAAGCAATAATCGGTTTCTCGTATTTTTTCGCTAACATGGCTACACCATAAGGAACCTTTCCATGGATTGTTTGCTGATCGATTTTCCCTTCACCCGTCACAATCCAGTCTGCTTGTTTTACTTTTGCTTCTAGTTCGATCATTTGGCTAATCAATTCAAAGCCATTAATCATCTGTGCCCCAAGTAAAAATAACGCACCACCTATGCCACCAGCTGCTCCACTTCCCGGAATTTTTTCAAGGTCAATTTGATATTCTTTGGACCATTGTTTCGCTAGTTTTTTTGCCTGTTTCTCTAAAAAATCGATTGTTTCAGGTGATGCTCCTTTTTGTTTACCGAATAATTTTGCTGCTCCTTTTTCGCCAGTATACGGGCTAGTTACATCCGCAGCAATTCGTAATTTTGTATGAGAAAAGTGGGCTTTACTTGCCTGAAAATTGACTTTTTCCGTTGTCAGTAATGGGTTGCCATCCTTTACGCCTTCCAGCTTTGCACCTAAAGATTGCAGTAAGCCCAACCCGCCATCCGAACAACCACTGCCACCTAGTGTAACGATAATTTCATCAACTCGTTGTGCTAACGCATCCTTAATTATTTCTCCTAATGCAAAACTAGAAGCTAAACGAATTGTTTGATCTGTTGCTTGTTCCAGTAAATCAATACCAATCACTTCAGCAGACTCAATCACTGCGATTTTTTTCCCCTGCCACTGGGTAATCAAATAGCGACTTTCATGTTTTCTAAATAACAAGTCTCCCCCAGAAAATTTTTGCCATTTCCCACCTAATGAATAGAACAAAGCTTGTGCTGTCCCTTCTCCGCCATCTGCAATGGGGACGTTTATTAACTGGTCAGTTGAATGAACGGCTTGCCAGCCACGAGCAACCGCTTGATTTAATTCAAATGAAGTCGCGCTTCCCTTAAAGGAATCAATTGCAACCAAAATATTCATTTACTTCGCCTCCTGACATACTTTTTTAGATTCTCTTTCTTTCAGTTAGACACTTTTCTTCGTTTTTATCAAACAAAACAATCCTAATTTTTTCTTTTTTTCTATATACTAGAATAGAACGGTTTTAAGAAACGAATTTTAAAGGAGAGAACTGACATGAAAATTGCTATCGCTGGTGCAGGCGCAATGGGTAGCCGAATCGGACTAATGCTTCATCAAAGTGGGAATGACGTGATTTTGATTGATCGTTGGCCCGAACATATTGAAGCTATTCGAGAACATGGCTTGGTTGCAGACTTCAATGGAGAAGAAGTTGTTGCCAAAATTCCTATTTATTCACCTGAAGAATTGATTGAAAGTCAAACACAAGTTGATTTGATCGTTGCATTAACTAAAGCAAATCAATTAGACGACATGTTCCACGCAATCCAATCAATTATTACTGAAAAGACCCATGTTCTTTGTTTATTGAATGGTTTAGGACATGAAGATGTGTTAGAAAAATATGTTCCTAAGAAAAACATTTTATTTGGTATCACAATGTGGACTGCCGGTTTGGATGGACCAGGGAAAGTAACCTTATTGGGAAATGGTGAAATCGAATTAGAAAATCTTGAACCTGAGGGCGAAACTTTTGCGCATGAAGTCGTTCGTGTTTTTGACGAAGCAAACCTAAATCCGGTCTATAGTCGAAATGTTCGTTATTCGATTTGGCGTAAAGCTTGTGTCAACGGTACACTAAATGGCTTATGTACGATTTTAGACTGCAACATCGCTGGCTTTGGGGAACAACCCGTCGCAAATGAGATTGTTGAGACAATTGTTGCAGAATTTGCTGCTGTTGCTGCTGAAGAAGGGATTCAGCTTGACCAACCAGAAGTCAACGAGCACATTGCAGCAACTTATGATCCTGCAAATATCGGTCTTCATTACCCTTCAATGTATCAAGACTTAATCAAAAATCATCGTTTGACTGAAATTGATTATATAAATGGTGCTGTTTGGCGCAAAGGACAAAAATATGGTATTCAAACACCTTATTGTGCTTTCTTAACGCAACTCGTTCATGCAAAAGAAGGCCTTTTGGGGGCAAAATAGAAAAAAGAGCTGTGACATCAGTTGATTTTGTCGCAGCTCTTTTCTATTTTTACTTTATTCATAAAAAATCTATACAAACTTTGGAATAAGCTAACTTTTAGATTTACTCAAAGTAGCTACATTGTTATTATTTATTTGAAGTCTTACTTCATTCGGTTCATCATAATCTGAATACTCAAAATACCAAATCAGTTTACCATTTTCTGAAGAGCTATTTAATAATTTGTGTTCGTTCACTTTTCCCTTTTTTACTGAAACAAGTTTTATATCTGTTGTGTTTTTAGCAAACTCAAAAGGATCTATTTCTACTCTAAACATCGTTGGAAAAGCTTGCCCTTTTACTAACTCACCGTTTTCTACTATCGTTCCCGTATATCTTATTTCCGGAAAATTTTCTACATTTCTTGTGCTCAGCGGTAACTCCCATTTCCCTTCAGTTGTTACAGTTTCTACATGTGAAAATCCCTGCTTAACTTTTTTAGTATTTCCTTGAATCGTTCCTGTGATTTTAGTAATTTCTATCTTTTGCTTATCCTCTGCAGCTAAAAATTCAGTCTGATAATTATTTAAAAAATAAGTAATTTCTAAAGTCCGATTTTTTTTATCAAAAAATTGATTTTGAGTGTATGCCCCTACCATAGAGCCGTCATTCGTGTCATTGGAAAATAATATATTACTCTTGTCTTTGACTGAAAATCCTAAACTGTAATAGTTAATCTCAGGTGAGAGTAACTTTGAATTTTTAGGAAAACTAATACTAAAATGTAGACCTATTTGCTTTTTATCCATATATGATTCTTCTAAACTAATCTTTATTTCCTTACTTTGCGAGTGACTGTTGTCAGCAACAATAAAATTTTCTTCTCTCAATTTTTCGGACGAGAATGAGCCAAATTTCAAGTAATTTATGGCTTGTGTTATCGGAGAAATTCCAATAATTATTGACAAGGTGATTAGCAAAACTACACTTAACATAATCTTTTTGGTAAATCTATGTTTGATACCTTTACTAAGCTTGATTTTTGAATAAGCTACATCTACTTTATGTCTTACCAAAAAAGGAATTTCTATATCCTCTTTTTTCAAATTTTCCAATTTCTTTTCAAATTTCTGACTCATTAGATTTTATTCTCCTTTCAAATACTCTCTTTTTAGCAACTCTTTTCCCCTATAAATACGTGATTTAACAGTTCCTAATGGCTCATCTATAATTGTGCTGATTTCTTTATAAGAAAATCCGCTATAGTAATAAAGTAATAATGGTGTTTTATAAATTGGATTCAATTCTGTAATTAAATCACCCAACTTATCATTTTCAGTATTTTCTGTCGTAAATTTTTCATATGAATAATCTGGATCGTGAAACGAATATACATTATTTTTCTTTAGTATTTTATAGCATTCGTTAATCAAAATTTTGGTAATCCATGAATAAAAATATTTGGGCTGTCGCAACCCATTTATCTTTTTAAATGCAATGAGCATCGTCTCTTGTAAGGCATCTGCTGAATCTTCTATGTTCAAGTAACGTTTAGCAACCCCATATAATACTATTTCGTATTGCTTAACCAATTGTACAAATGCTTCTCCATCACCTTTTTGTGCTTTCTTTACTAACCAAGTTTCCTTTAACAACTAACATTCACCTTCCCTTTATGTACACACTCTATTAGAGGAAATAAAGTAGCTAAAAGTTCCACAAATAAAAAAACAATCTATGACAAATTTATCATAGATTGCTTAATCGTATTGTGGCTTAGTTGCCGAATTTAATCAACATTTCCAACCCAATAATATGTTCCGTCTTGAGGATTATGATTAAAGTAGCACTGTGTGCCATTTAAGTATAAATAAGCATTCTTGTTTATTAATGTTCCTTCAGCAAATCCTGAATCTAGTGTGTTCCAAGCTTGTGTCCCAGTTCCGATTACTCCACCATCATTATGAGATTCCCAACGTAATAATGGTCCTGCAGAATTTATTGCTTTGAATAAATATCCTGCAAATCGCCAACCACTTCCTGAAAAGTAATCTGATGTGTAACTTGCTCCATAAGAAAGACCTCTAACTGTTGAAGGTGGGGTAGCTCTTCTTGGTTGAAGATTGAGGGGAGCAACAAAATCATCTGATTCTAGCACTTGGTCCATTTTATCTTTTAATTTCCCCCATGTAGTAGCACTGGAATCTGTCTCACTATTGTAATAAGCAACTACTTCACCTGTGATAGCAGAAGTTTCAATCATTTCTCCATGAAGAAATCCACCATCAGGTATCAGTAGGATACTTGCATCATCAGAATATCTATTATAGATTTCTTCTTGAGTGACAGGACCCGATAATGGTTTACCAATTCTTTCAGCTGCATGAACATCCTTACTTACACTCACACATAATCCAACACTTGCAAATATGGAAAGTAATAAAAACTTAGTCCATTTCATAACCATCCTTCTTCCTATTGTTATCGTTATTATAAATCTCAAAAGCAAGCGCTTACCATATTTATATAATAACTCTTATCCTTTCATTAAAAAACATTATTAATGTTTTTCAATGAAAATAAACCAACTTTTAAATAATCCTGCTATTATGTGTCTTTTTGCACCAATAACTAATAAAGTTTCTAAAAAGGAGCTAAAAAAGATTTTATCCTGTAGTGTTCTCTTACCGAATGAAAAAGCAAGTTCTACTAACTTTAAAAAAAGAAATTACGACTTATATATATTTAAGTCGTAATTTCTTTTTATTTTCACCCTAAGTATCAGCTATTTGTAGTTGTCCTCACTTTTTCAATCTTTCCAGCAAATCTGCCCGGTACTCATAGCGCTCAAAAAGTAGTTCATCAGTAGCCAAGAAGCGCTTAGCCCAGTTTGGCGCATCAAAGAAATCAAGAATTTCTGGCGAAACTGACTGATAGGGCTGGTTAAGAAATTCGGGTAATTCATCCAAAGATCGTTGCGACAATAAAAAGATATTATCTGGATGGTAACATTGATAATCAAAAATCACATCGTTTCCAGTCACCAATTTCTTCTGGAAGTACATGGATTCAAATGTCCGCAATGTTACGCCCTGTTGTCCTGCACGAAGCAACTCTAAAATTCCCCGGCTTTTTGCCACTAATCTCAAATATTCCGAGTAACTTAAATAGCCAACTTGTTCGTTACCTCTCAATGGTAAAATAAAATAATTAGTCGTTACACCTCTTGCTGAAAAATCTGCTCGGTACTGTTCAGCAAGATTCTTTCGTCCATTATCAGTCGCACCAAAAAATAAATCTGTTGTGATTTGTTCCTTGGGTAGTTGGACATTTACAGAATAGAAGGAGCTATTGTGCTTCAAACCTAACTCATGTGCTTCCAGCGCATCAAAATGATAAACTTCATCAATCGCTGAATCCTTTTGTACTTGTTCCAATAATTCATAATGTTCTTTTTTAAAGTGATTCCAAAAGAAAACAACTATTTTTGCCTGAGTCAACGGACGAACTTGAGTAGCCATCGCCACTTCAAATCCAAAATCCAAAAAAATAATCAGTTGATATTGGCGAAACTTTGCAGCATTCATTCGTAAAAACTGTTCATCAAATAAGTCTTTTCCAGAAATCACTTCGAAAGAGTCGATGAAAGGAAAAAAATATAAGTTTTTATCTTTTGCGACGAGTAAAATTTCATGAGTATCAGCCATTTCATTCTCCTCACTTTCCCATAAAGAATTTTCCTAATCATAGCTCTTATAGAAATAGAAAAGCGAATATTATGCTCTGAATGAATAAAATTAGTCTCTCTTTTTATCCATTCTTTTCGTTTTTATCTTTCAATTTTATGACGATTTGATTAAAGTATCCAAAAAATTTTTTAGAATAGTTGAAATTGTCAGAATATTTGGTATTATTAAGCAACGTTATTTTTTATTCATGAAACACGTACAGAAAAGAGGTTGCTTATGGAAAATACAAAACTAAAAAAACAAATGAGTTCGCGTCACATTACGATGCTAGCATTAGGTGGCGCGATTGGTGCAGGTTTATTTAAAGGGAGTGGTGAAGCAATTAACATCGCAGGTCCCTCCGTCTTATTAGCATTTGCTATTGGCGGCATCGTTTTATTTATTGTTATGACTGGATTAGGAAAACTTGTTTTAGATGGTGAGAACCAGCATGGCCTTTCTGGATTGATCCGCCCTTATCTTGGTGACCACTCTGCTGACTTTATTGATTGGGTTTACTGGTCATTATGGATGATCAACATTATTGCAGAAGCTGTAGCAGCTGCATCTTTTTTACAGCTTTGGTTTCCTAATATCCCTGCGTGGATCTTCGTGTTGATTTTAGCAGTCCTCACAACACTGATTAATCTCTATTCCGTGAGACTTTTTGCTGAGACAGAATATTGGTTAGCTTTTGCTAAAATCAGTGTAATTATTGCACTTATTCTTTTTGGTCTTTATTTAGTTGGACAACAGATGTTTGGCCATGGCGTTTTTCCCACCTTACAACAAATGACAAATCATGGTGGCTTTGCACCGCATGGAATGAAAGGAATTATTAATTCTTTGTTAGTCGTAATTTATTCTTACGGTGGTTCTGAACTGATTGCGATTACAGTTAGTGAAGCAGATGATCCTAAAAAAGCTATTCCTAAAGCAGTCAAAGGTGTGATGGGACGAATCGTTTCCTTCTATATTATTCCTTTGTTTTTACTTTTGATTATTTTCCCTTGGAACACACTGGCTAACAGTAACGTGAGTCCTTTCGTAATGGTTTTTGAAAAAATGAATATTCCATTTGCTGCAGATATTGTCAATTTTGTCATTGTTCTAGCTTTGTTTTCTTCCATCAATTCAGGTGTCTATGCTGCTTCGCGCACGCTGTTTTTCCGATTGAAAGATAAGAAAGGAGCTGCAAAAACCTTTGCAGTCCTAAATAAACATCAAGTACCTCAACGCTCAGTTTTCTTTTGCACCAGTGTTCTTTACCTTGGTGTCATCCTTTCTTACTTTGTCGGTGATGAGTTATTTGGTTATCTAGCAGGTTCACTTTCTTATACCGTATTAGTTATTTGGTTGATGATTGTTTCTGCTGCTTTTGTTCTTTCACTAAAGAAAGGTACTTTGTTCGATAAAAGTCTCAACCTATTTGCGCTAATTGCATTGTCTTTAATTTTCATTGGTATTTTAATGACCAATATACTTGGTGTTACTTTATTGACTGCTTTACTTTACCTAATTATCTTCTTTAGTTATCGAAAACCCAAAGAACCCTTCGCCTTATCTGATCAGTCCTAGCAAAAAAGAGAGGTGACAAAATTTTGACACCTCTCTTTTTTCTAATTACTAGTGTTCAAGAAGCAATTCCTCAATAGAGCTTGCATCCATTTCAAAACATGGAAAACTATTTTAATGATTGCTATCTTGTCGGAACTAGGCGTTTTGCGCCACAACCTTTATCCACGGTGTTCCCAAAACAACTCCTCGAAATAACTTACAACTGTCTAAAATATGAAATGCTATTTTTATCAGTTGCTCATTATTTTTTCGGAGCTGAACGTTTTGCGCCACAACCTTACTAGACAATTAGAGGGTAAAATCAATGATGTTTGATTTTACCCTCTAATCTTATTTTTACAGCATATTTTTCCTGTTTTTAAATACGCCGCTCTTATTCAGAAACTAATTCTGATTCATCTTCTGATTCAATTTTTGAAATACCTAAACCAGTGAAAGCACTCACCATTGAAAAGACTGGTGATAACAAACTAAAGAAAACAAATGGTAAGTACGTTAATGTTGGAACACCAAATGTACTTGCTACGAAACTACCAGCAATCCCCCAAGGAACTAAGTAGTTAATAACTGTACCACCATCTTCCAGTGTTCGTCCTAGAACAGTTGGATCAAGTCCAGCCTTTTTGAACGTGTCTTTAAATGCATTTCCTGGCAAAATGACTGACAAGAATTGTTCACCAATGAAAACGTTGACCCCGATACTTGTTAACAATGTTGTAAAAATTAACTTCGGTGTGCTGGTCATCCGCTTAGAAACAACATCCATCACAGTTGAAATCAACCCAAACTCAATTAGCAAACCACCTAGTGATAAAGTCAAGATAATCAATGCAACGGTCGGCATCATACTTTCGATTCCTCCACGACTTAGTAACGCATCAATTTGTTCATTTCCAGTATTTGCCACAAATCCTGATTCAATTACAGAAGCTAATTGATTCACAGATGTCTGCGGGTTTTGAATAAAAATCATTCCGACTGCTACAGCAATATTCAATAAAATAGTTAAGATGGCTGGTACCTTTCTCCATGCACATACTAACATCAAAACAAGTGGAATCAATGACCAAAATGAAATTGTAAAATTGGCTTCTAACGTATTTGTGACTTCACGGATAGCTGAAAGACTTGCACCTTTATCCGTGTGGCCTAAGAACATGAATAAGAAAAACGAAAGTACGAATGCCGGAACAGTTGACCACATCATATGTTTGATATGTTTAAATAAATCTGCATCGACAATCGCTGCTGCCAAGTTCGTTGACTCTGACAACGGAGACATCTTATCTCCAAAGACAGAACCAGAAACAATGGCACCCACTACCAAAGCTGGACTTAAACCTAACGTTGTTCCGATACCGAAAAAGGCAATACCAATTGTTGACATAACTGTAAAAGCACTACCAACTGCACTCCCTACAATCGCACAAACAACAAAGACAGATGGGACAAACCATTGGACACTAATCAAATCAAACCCAATCACCATCAAGGTTGGGATAATTCCCGCTTGAATCCAAACTGCGATCAATGAACCAACTAAAATAAAAATAAAAATTGGAATAATTCCTGGTTTGATTCCATTAATAATTCCCTCATGCAACCATTCAGAAGGGTATTTCTTTACAACAGCGTAAACCATAACCATCCCGATAGCTGCTAAAATAGCAATATTTGGTGAGATTTTCAATCCCACTACCCCAACTGCAATGCTCAATACGACGACTGCTAATACTAATGTTGCTTCTACAAAACTCGGATTTGCTTTTTTCTCCATGATAATATCTCCTTTTTTAGTTAAAAATATTAGGTACTAAAAAAGAAATAATATCGAATCATCCCGCCACAATTCATTTTGGCTTCCCCCTCTGGCTAAAAATAAAAAGACCCGTTTTCAACTAAGGACGAATTGCTCCGCGGTACCACCTTAATTAAAAACAGATCTGTTTTTCACTTTAAATAACATATTTTATTTTTTGAACTTTTCATGTAATTCGTTAGCATGGCTTGATCGGTTCGCAGCAACCACCGACTTTCTGAACAAAACACCTCTGCTACTACTGTTGAAAAGATGACTTTCATGAAGCTTACATCCTCAAGAAATATTTGTCAACAAAAAAATCTGATTTATTTTTCTGTGCTCAAAATAAAAGATAACATTTTAGAAAGAAGATCCCTGTTCTTTCTTCTTAGCAAGCTGTTCTTGATGCTCTTTTTTGATTGTGGTTAATGTTTCTGGTTGTTGAAGCAAATCAAGTGCTGTTTTTGCCAAAAGCTCTGCTGCAATCGCAATTGATGCTAGTCCCTTTTCGCTTCTTGCTGCTGCTTTGAATTCAGTCGAATGACCTGCAATATACGTATCAGAGATGGAGACAGTTGGTTGAATCGTCGGGATTACCTGACTAACATTTCCAACATCAGATGAACCTAGACTTGTACGCTGTTGAGTTTCAATTTCTTCGTCTGGAATACCAAGTTCTTGAAGATGTTCAAAAAAGAGTTCATCAAACGCTGGGGTGACAACCACATCATCGACTGCATTTTGGAACAACCCAAATTCATAAGAGGTACCTGTACTGAGTGCCGCACCTTTCACAATGTTTTCAACTTTTTGAGATACTTCGTCCAACGTTTCACGGTTAGCTGCCCGCAAGTAGAAACGTCCAGCCGCATATTCAGGGATGACATTAGCAGCAACTCCACCGTCGGTAATAATACCATGGATATTGACATCCTTTGGTAAATGCAAGCGTAATCCGTTAATCCCATTGAACACTTGAATTAATGCTTCAAGTGCATTGATTCCTTTTTCCGGTGCTCCTGCAGCATGGGAGGCAACTCCATAAAATTTGATATCTACTGGATCATTTGCTAAAGATTCTGTGGTTTTTCCATAACGATAGGCTGGATGAACGCAAAGTGCTGCATCCACGTCTTCAAAAAATCCTTCGCGAACAAAACTTCCCTTCGCTGAGCCATTTTCACCACCTTCTTCACCAGGCGTACCATAGACTCGAATCTCCCCACCAAATTCATTGGTCCATTCCTTCACTGCGCTAGCCGCTAATACTGAATACGTTCCAAATAAATTGTGCCCACATGCGTGCCCAATGCCCGGTAATGCGTCAAACTCGGCTAAAAAAACGAGGGTTGGACCAGGTTTTCCTGAAGCATAACGAGCGTCAAAACCTGTTCGATGACCCGCAACTTCTTTTTCAACAGTAAACCCTTCTTTTTCCAGCTGTTTAATCAATGCCTCTGAGGAGAAAAATTCATAGTTACTGACTTCTGGATAATCGTGGATCGTTAATGCTAACTCTTGATATTCTGGCAATCTTTCAGCAATAAATTCTTTTACAGATGTTGTCGTTTGTGTTGTACTCATAAAAAATTCCTCCCTTAGTTTTGGCTGATTTATTTACGTCCAAATGTTTCCCATGCAGGAATGCTTGAACCTTTTGATGTTTTTTCGATTACTTTAGCTGTATCTTCTGTTTGATATGCGTCGACAATTTTTTGATATGTTTTATTTTTTTCATCTTCTTTTCTTGCAACAATGATGTTGACATAAGGACGAGCATTTTCATCGACAGGTTCTAAGAAAATTGCATCGCTCGTTGGATTAAATCCTGCATCGACTGCGACACCACTATTAATGACGGAAATATCTACATCAGATAATGCACGTGCTGTTTGTGAAGCATCCAATTCAGAAATCACTAGATTTTTCTTGTTTTCAGTAATATCCGAAACAGTTGGTGCTGGTCCTTTTGAGTCATCTACTTTGATTAAGCCAGCCGTTTGTAATAACAATAAGGCACGGCCACCATTAGTCACATCATTAGGAATGGCAACCTTTGCACCATCTTTCAGCTCTGTTATTTTTTTGAGTGAATTTGAGTAAATACCTAATGGCGCATTGACTGTATTTCCAATGGAAACTAAATCTGTTCCATGTTCTTCATTATAGTTATCTAAAAAGAACTGATGTTGAAAAGCATTCAAATCGACTGAGCCATCTGCTAATGCCGCATTTGGTTGGTTGTAGTCGGTAAATTTAACATATTCCAAATTGATATTTTCTTTTTTCAAGCGATCTTTCACGTCATCCCAAACATCTGTATCTTCACCAATCACACCTAGTTTAACGGTTGTTTCTTTTGATTTATCAGTGGTTTCAGCTGATCCTTTACTACATCCTGCTAACCAAACCACGGCAATAAGTGCAACTGCTACTAAACGAATAATTTTTTTCATCTCTTTTTCCCCCAATTAATGACTAATTTTTTTTATAATTTGATTACTAATAAATTGACTTAAAAATACCAAAAGTAAAATCAATAAGGTCGCAACAATCGTGACATCTGTTTGGAATCGATTGTACCCTCGAGAAATAGCTAAATTTCCTAATCCTCCGGCACCGACCGCGCCTGCCATCGTGGTCAAACCAATTACATTGATAATCGTCAAAGCAGATACTCTGACAATTCCTGGTAATCCTTCTAATAAATAAACTCGTACGATAATTCCAAATGGGCTCGTTCCCATTGATTCTGCTGCTTCGATTACTCCAGGATCAACTTCTAACAATGCATTTTCAATTTGCCTAGCAAAAAATGGTACGACGCCCACAATCAGTGGAACTAATGCTGCTTTGGCACCGATTGTCGTCCCAACAAAAAAGCGAGTAGTAAGTGCTAAAAGCGACAATAAAATAATAAACGGTATCGAACGAATAATATTGATTGCTTTATCTAAAATTTCATAGAATAACCGATGTGCTAATAATCCATTTGGGCGAGTCACAACTAGAATCACACCAAGCGCAATTCCAATAATTCCAGAAATTAATGCCGTCCAAAATGACATATATAGCGTCTGCTTCGTTGCTTCAATAAATTCATCAGGAATCGCAGAAGCATTTGGTAAATATGTTTCTAGGAATTTGGTCATGTTATCTTCCCCCTTCAATCACTTTTATTTGTTCATTACGTTCACTCTTCTTCAATACTTGAACTGTCACACCTTGTTCAAATAAAAAGTCTAAAGCTTTTTGTCGTTGATTTAATTCACCCGCCAAAGTCACAATCAAACTCCCCAGCGGGACATCTTGAAGCAATTCAATGTTTCCGTAAAGAATGTTGGTCGTTACTTGATATTTACTGTAAAGTTGGGCGATTAGTGGCTCATTGGTTTGCTCTCCAACGTAAGACAGTTCCACTAACCATTTATCATTGGTTTGCTCAGCAAAATCCGGATAAGCAGTAATTGTTTCTAGCGCCTGATCGATATGTGTTGCTGTTCGGATAAAATCTTTTGTTAATGCTTGTTTCGGACGACTAAATATCTGAATACTACTTCCTTGTTCAATAATTTTTCCCTCCTCCATCACCGCTACTTTGTTGCAAACTTCTTTGACTACTTGCATTTCATGAGTAATCAGCACGATGGTTAAGCCTAATTTTTGATTTAGTTGTTTCAATAAAGCTAAAATTTGAAGCGTCGTTTTTGGATCCAAAGCGCTAGTTGCCTCATCACATAATAAAATTTCAGGATCATTGGCTAAAGCTCGGGCAATTGCCACGCGTTGTTTTTGCCCGCCGGATAATTGATTTGGATACGCATTAGCTTTATCTGAAAGACCTACCAAATCCAATAATTCAGTCACTTTTTGTTGACGTTCCTGTTTAGATTTCCCTGTGTATTTCAATGAAAAATCAACGTTATCAAAAATTGACCGACTGTTCATCAAATTAAAATGTTGAAAAATCATTCCGATCTTTCTTCTTTTTTCACGTAACTTTTTTGGTGAGAGCTTGGTTAGTTCCACATCGTTGATCCAAACTTCACCATCACTTGGTGGTTGAAGTAAATTGATTACTCGAACCAATGTACTTTTCCCGGCTCCAGAATAACCAACAATTCCAAAAACATCTCCCTCATCAATCGTTAGATTCACAGAATCTACTGCGCGAATCTCCTGCCCCTTTTGTTGAAAGGTGACAGATATATTTCGTAAATCAATCATTCTTTCTCCTCCCTTATCGATACTAAAAAAAAAGCATCCTCAAGCAAACGACTAGTGTCATTTACTTGAGGACGCCTTTTTGCGTGTTACCACCTCATGTTCGAACTGTACTCACGCACAATTCCTCTTCAAGTACAAACATACTCTAGCGTGCTATCGGACGCAGCCGTCACCGCCTTACAAATTGCTCGGGGTGAATCGCTCAATGGCCATTTTCCAAAAGTTTAATCTTACTTCTTCTCAGCATTTCGAAGCTCTCTGTTAAAGACTTTACCAATGTACTTACCATTTCATCGCGAAAAATATATAAAAAAAGTCCTTTTACTAGCAAATGCTAGTAAAAGGACGACGTATCGTGTTACCACCTTTATTCGGAAGTTTCCTTCCCTCAGCCCAACGTCTCATCTGTAATGAGAGATTGGTGTTCGTTTTAACGGTCGAACGAATCCGAATTTGCCTACTTATCGACAAATTTTTCTCCAAGGCCATTTTCAACTTTTCTTATACTGAACTCTTTTCACCAGCCAGAGTCTCTCTACGCAGTCTCCAAGTTTACTTTCCTTTTCATCGAAAAATTATTTGGTTGTTGACGATTAATTTACAGGATGAACAAATGAAAGTCAAGCATAAAATTTATTCTTTTTTTCTAAGAATTTTTTGCTGTTTTTTTATTCACAAAATCAATAACAATTTTCAAATCTTTTCCTTGTTCGATAATTTGCAAGTTTTCTTTGTCTTTTTCCGAATAATTTCGTTCAAAACTTGAGTCAGGTATCAGAAATACGCCCATGCCTGCGCGAGAAGCTGAAGTTGCACCCACTAATGAATCTTCGACTGCAAAAGCCTCGTTTGCTACTAATCCAGTTCGTTCTAATGCTGTTAAATAAGGAACTGGTGAAGGCTTATTTTCAGATACTTCATCCCCAAAAGTAAACGTATCAAAATAGTCCATTAATTCAAACTGATTTAAAATGGCTGTTGCTCTTTCAGTAACAGTTGTCGTTGCTAAGCCAAGTTTAAAATTCTGTTCTTTTAAATAACTCAGTACTTCTTTCGCATATGGTTTAAGCTGGATTTCTCCGGTCGTTAGTTTTTCATAAAAAAATTTTTCCCGTTTTGCTCGTACTTCTTGTACTTTTTCTGGGCTGCCAGCTAATTGGACTAAAATATCAAAACTTTGTTTCCAATTCTTTCCACCCCAAGTATTAACGATTTCTTGTGGAATCTCGATCCCAAATTGTGCAAAGCCCCAGACCCAACCATCACGATAAGCTCTTTCACTATCAACTAATAGTCCATCTAAATCAAATATTGCGCCTTTCATTTCCCCACGGTTCCTTTCAAAAAACAATATCCTTAGTTTAGCATGATTCAGTCATAAAATCATCGACTGCATGGAAGTTTCACGAAAATTATTTTATTTTTTTCATTCCAAATCAAAAAAGAGACAGAGCGCCTATGCACTCTGTCTCTAAGTAGTTATTTTCTGACATTTTTTACTTGTTTGATGTTTGCAAAGCAACTTTGTTCTTCTTGAAGTTTCTGCTCGAACACCTAACGCTTAGTTGCCGTAAAAACCGATTCCTTCGTAGCGCCAACCTAATTTCACTAAGTAATCTCTTTCTTTTGTACTCATTGTGTAATGATGCGTTCCTGTTTGTTCATTTGGATTGAACAGACGCAAGATCGCTTTTGAACCGCCAGAGTAAAAACTTAGTCCTTCATAACGCCAGCCTAGTTTTTTCAAGAAATTGATTTCTGATTGGGCTGCCGTATAATGATGGTCGCCACTGTTTGGATTATACATCCGATACACTTTTGTTCCGCTGTTTGGTGCTAACCAAGCCACACCTTCATATTTCCAACCAATTTTTGGTAAATAATTTTTTTCACCCTCATTTAGAGAATACAAATGTTCACCAGTATTTGGGTTGTATAAACGATACATTGGTGATGTAGGTACTTGAGGTTGACTGTCATACTGCGTTAAATTATAGGTTTCGATTACACTGTTTAAAGTTGTTGCATAGTTTGGTGCTGTCGCATAACGTCCCGTTAACCAGGCTGTCGCATCTTTGTAAGATTTTGTGTTACTTTTCCATGCGCCCGAATAATAATAAACGCCAGATTGGAATGAAGTTGTTTTTAAAATGTGAACATTATCTTCTAGAGATTGTTTATAGGATGGATATTTTCTAAACGCAGCATTTACTGTAATCCATTGACCATTAACAAACTCCGCTGTTGGAAAAGTTACCGATTGTCCATTATAGCTACCTTTAATTCCAAATAAATTATAATTTGGTGCAGAAGCTAATTGACTCTTTCCCCAACCACTTTCCACAATCGCTTGAGCAATCATGACAGAAGCATACAAATCATTTTGGCTTGCTAGCGTTCTTGCAGAGGGAGCCACGCTGTCAATGAATTGCTGTTGTGTATTTGATGATGAACGTGCAAAGCGTGAAGCAATAGAAACTTCAAATTGTGAAAGGTCTGTTTGCGTTGTGTGAACAAGTACCTCTCCGTCATCCAACTGATTCTCCACTGTTTCTGTAGCCTTTGTTGCTTCTGTTGCTTCCGTAGATTGTTCCTCTGATTCAGGAGCTGTTTCTTCCACTGCTGAACCAGTTGCTTCTGTTATTTCGCTTGATTCTACAGCAGTTGCCTCTGTTGTATTAATAGTCGAGCTATTTTGTGTCTCAAGTGCACTCTCTTGTGTTTCAGTTCCAGCTATTTGATTCTCATATGTGCTAACTGTTGATTGCGCAATTGCTTCATTGCCTGTGCCAACTTCATCTGCAAAACTCACAGGAGCAGCAGTTGAAACGATTCCGCCTAGTACCATCACACTAAGTAAAAAATTCGTTTTTTTCATTTTTTCTCCTTTATTCCTCATATTTTTTATTGGATGTATGTATCACCTATCTTTTATTTTAACAAAAAAACATATCCGCCTTAAGGGAAATTTAAAAATGACACATTCCAGTAATGTTTTGTAACTTGATTGAAACTAAAAAACACAAGCAAATGCAGAAGACTTTTCTTGAGAAAATTACTCCGCATGCTTGTGCTTTTCTTAACCTTTAAATTACAACAGTTCACCAAATTTGTGGATATAATATTTTTTAACTACCGTAACCAGTGTTAAATAAGCTAAAACTGTTACGATTAACCAAACCCAATAACTACCTGGTAATGGCATCAAACCTAGCTCTGCACCAAAACTTGTGAATGGTAAAACAGAACCAACAGCAATGCCTAACGTAGTAATTGCTGTCATAGCAAAGGTTGCGTTGCTTTGGATAAATGGTAATTTTGGTGTGCGTAACGCATGTAATACTAACGTTTGTGACCAAAGTGATTCCACAAACCAACCTGCATGGAACAACGCAATAAATGCTACTTGTTGTGTGCCATTCAACGTGTGGAAATCTCCTCCAATAACCGCTGGACAAATAACAAAGTACATCAATAAATACGTTGTAATATCAAAGACAGAACTTGTTGGACCAAAATACACCATAAACTTGCCAATACTTGAAGCTTCCCATTTTTTAGGTTTTACTAAATATTCTGGATCCATTTTATCCCATGGTAAGGAAATGCAAGACACATCATAAATCAAATTCAAGAATAAAATTTGTAAAGGCAACATTGGCAAGAATGGCAAAAAGGTGCTGGCTATCAAAACGGAAAACATGTTTCCAAAGTTTGAACTAGCTGTCGCTTTGATATATTTCATGATATTTCCGAATGTTTCCCGACCCGCTAATAGTCCACGCTCTAAAATCATCAAATCTTTTTCTAATAAGATGACATCTGCTGATTCTTTTGCAATATCGACAGCTGTATCAACCGAAATACCGATATCGGCCACTTTCATCGCAGGAGCATCATTGATTCCATCTCCCAAGAACCCAACTGTGTGTCCATTATTTCTAAGAGCTGTTGTTAGGCGTGCTTTTTGTTGTGGATTTAGTTTTACAAAAACATCATTTTCATCAACAACCTGTGAAAGTTGGTGATCATCCATAGAAGCAATTTTTTCTCCGGTGATTAGCTCATCGATTTCTAAGCCAACTTGACGACAAACAGAACGTGTTACTAATTCGTTATCTCCAGTCAACACTTTAACAGCCACTCCGTGATCTTTCAATGCTTGCAATGCTTGTTTCGTTGTTTCTTTTGGTGGATCAAGGAACGCTAAGTAACCAATCAACACCATGTCTGATTCATCTTTGACTGAGAATTCTCCAACTACACTAGGATTTGTTTTTTGGGCTACACCAATTACACGTAATCCATCTTCATTAAGCGCTGTTACCTTTTCTAAAACTTCCTGTTTTCTTTCCTTCGTTAAAGGTGTAACTTCTCCTTCTAAGTCAATAAACTTAGAAATGCTCAACATTTCTTCAATCGCGCCTTTGGTAATCATTTGTGTCTTGCCTGTCACATCTTCTACAACGACACTCATGCGACGACGTTCAAAATCAAATGGAATCTCATCTATTTTTCTGTAACGCGTGTTGGTTGTATCAAGGGTTTCTTCAGCTTCGTCAATAATCGCGACATCAAGTAAATTTTTCAAACCTGTTTGATAATAACTGTTTAAATACGCATGGCGTAATACCCGATTGTCTTCAGCGCCTTCACAATTCATGTGGTATTCTAAGATAATTTTATCTTGAGTTAACGTTCCTGTTTTATCAGTACATAAAACATCAATTGCGCCAAAGTTTTGAATCGCACTCAAATTTTTGATAACTGTCCCTTTTTTTGCCATCACACTAGCGCCTTTAACCAAGTTCGTCGTAACAATCATTGGTAACATTTCTGGCGTTAGACCGACTGCAACAGACAATCCAAATAAGAAAGCTTCTAGCCAATCTCCTTTAGTTAATCCATTAATGACAATCACTGTGGGTGCCATCAAAGCCATGAACTTGATCAATAACATAGATGTTTTATGGATACCTAATTCAAAGTTGGATTTAATTGGTTTTTCAGATAACGTTTGTGCTACATGACCAAACAAAGTTTGATTTCCCACAGCTACGATAATTCCTGTGGCACTTCCGCTAATTACATTACTTCCCATAAACGCTAGGTTTTCATAGCTTGTTTCATTCTTATTCCCATCTATCGCAACTACGGCATTCTTTTCAACAGGATAGCTTTCACCTGTCAAAGCTGCTTGAGAAATAAATAAATCTTTTGCAGAAAGCAATCGCATATCTGCCGGAATCATATCGCCTGCAGATAATCGAACCAAGTCACCACAGACGATTTCTTCCATTGGAATCTCTTCGTATTTGCCTTGACGTTTTACTGCAGCGGTCACTTTTACTAATGATTTTAATTTTTCAGCTGCTTGATTTGAACGAACTGATTGAATCAAAGTCATTGTGCCACTCACAATTACCATACTAAAAATAATAATTACACCGAATAGATCCTTCTCACCTGGAGCTGGTAGTAAATACTCTGTAATAAACGAAATAATCCCTAAAGCAATCAATACTAAGGTAAATGGTGTAATATAAGCCTTCAACACTTCAATTAAAAAAGGTGTTTTCTTTCCATATGAAATCGTGTTATCTCCATAGACTTCTTTTGATTGTTCGATTTGTTCTGTGCTCATTCCTTTTTCACTGCTATGGAACAAGTCAAATAATGCGCGTTCGCTTTTTTGTGCAAAATTTGCATATAATTTTTGTGTATCTTTCTTTTTTTCCATTGTATTCTCTCCCTTGTATCAGAAAAACAAACTTTTACAATTTTGTTTTTCGTATTTTTTGGGTCAAGAGAGAAGCATTTTTACATAAGTGGGCTGAAAACAGATAGATAATAGTTTCAGCAAACTTTTACTTTTCTCTAATCCCCTCGGTTTCGGTAAACTGTCATCCATTTGTTCTCATCTCCTTTATGCTTTCATAAATCTGTTCTTTTTCCTTACAAAAATTCACTCGTACTTGTCGCATCAATATCCCAACAAAAATCAGCTCCCTTACTTTGCCGGATTACTAAAATTTAAACTGTTAGGTTGGCAACAAAAAAACCTTCCACCAAAAACTCAGCGAAAGGTTGAAATAAGCACAGCAAAAAGAAGCTATTTCGATCTCATCGTTGAGTTTTGACACTATACAACGTAAAAAGCAAATACCTCTGCCTTTAGCTACCTTATGAAAAGCCTTAGATCGACAATTCCTGTTCTACCCATTGGCGTCTCTCGACATTTTTGGGCAGTAGCCTGTGTTTGTATAGGAGCCTCACCTAACAAATCTTATTTAGTTTTCCAGTGGTTACTGTAACAACGATTTACAGAAATGTCAAATCTATTTCTCAAATTTTTCCTTTTTCCCTAAATAAAGCGTATTCATTTTTTTAATTTATTTAACAAAAAAAATGTTTTTTCGAATTTCATTTGTCATAAAAGCTTTCCATTACTATAATAAAATTATAGTAATGGACAAAAGGAGTGATCTTTATGGAACACACGCTTGTGATTATCAAACCAGATGGTGTCCGTCGACATCTAATTGGCCGCATTATTCAACGATTTGAAGAAAAAGGGCTAACAATCGTTGACATGAAACTAGCAACAATGACTCCAGAACTTGCCAAAGAACACTATCAACACTTAGCTGGTCGTAGCTTTTTTCAAGAGTTAATCGACTACATGATCTCTGGACCTGTTGTTTATCTTGTACTAGAGGGCGATGATGTCATTGATATCGTCCGGAAAATGGTTGGCGCAACCAAGGCTGTGGATGCACTGCCCGGAACGATTCGCGGAGATTTTGCAGTTCCTGGAACAGCAAACATTATCCATGCTTCTGATTCTCGTGATGCTTCAAAAAATGAGATTGCTCGATTCTTCCCACCAACACATTATCAATATGAACAGGAAGCTGTGCTAGAAAGCAGCAGTTTACCATCTTAAAACACGCTATCAAAAGCTAGGATATTCTACTTCTAGCTTTTTTTATTTTTCCACAACTAACTGCTGATTAGCGTCATTCAACAATGCTTTTTCTCCAATAAAAATCCATTAAAATGACTTCTCAAAATAATCTATGTAAGTAACATTTTCTTAAATAATTGCGCCCTCCTACAGTTAGTCGATCATTCGTTCTTCTGATAACTTGAACCTATTGTAAAATATAAAGTACAATTTTGAGTGCCTGTTCACTATCTTCTCTGGGCTAAGTATTTTGCATCACAACCTTCTTCTAGATGTCCTCAAAATAATTCATAACTGTCCAAAAACATGAAAAGCTATTTTTGTCAGTTGCTCATTATTTTTTTGGAGCTGATCGCTTGAAGCCACAACCTCTATTCACGGTGTTCCCTAGCAACTCCTTCGGCAATAAGTCCTCTTTTCATAAAAATATGAGAAACTATTTTTAGAAAAGCATCCTTATTGCTTGAAGCTGACCGCTTGGAGCCACAACCTTTTTTATGGCAAAAGCACACGAAATTGCTCTTCCAACTGCCTACGTTGCTCTCTCCCCAAGCTATACTCCAAAACAGAAAACAGTTGATTGCATTCATCCTCATCAATCAACTCACCCAATCCAACAAGAATCAGTTGTTTTTGATAATTCATCATTAATGTTTCGTAAATAATTAAGTTCTTAGCTTTGGCTGCAAGGCTTCTTGCTAAATCATCATTGACATTTCGCGCTTTTTTAAATCGTTTTTTCGCAATGTAATGCGTAGTCAAATTTAACAAAAACAAATCCATATACTGATCAGGATTATTTGTCAGAGAAAAATTCCGCATTCTTTTCTTGATTTTCACATAATTACTTTCGATGAAAGACTCGCTAAATAAAAAGGGTAATTCAGCTAGAATCGTCATCTCAAATTGGCTGTATTCTTGTATTCGCATAAAGTAATCCTCAATTTTTTTACATTCATAGCGTAAAAATTCAAACTGTAGTTCTTTTTGGAGTTGACTATCTGTTTTTAAAAACATGTGGATATTCAAAACTAAGTAATATAAATCTCCTGTTTGCTTGAACCGTTTTCGATTGTTCCCTACTTCCTTGTACGGATCAAAATTTTCTTCTTGTACCTTACTAAGCAGGCGTCTGGTTCTTTTGCTTTTTGTTGGTTCTTCCAATCTATGTCGCAACACTTCATACTCTGCCAAAGAAACGTTTAGGCGAGCCAAGATTGCTTGTAATGTCGTAAATGCGATTTTTCTCACTGTTCCTTTTTCCAGACCTACTAATGATGTCTTTGAACAAATCCCCTCCGCTAACTCAGCTTGAGTTAATTTTTTACTGATCCGAAGGCTCCTAATCAATCTCCCGTCATGCATCGCTTTGTTCCTCCTCAAATTATTATTCTGTCGGTTAAATGAATGACCAACAGGTTTAGCAATTTTTCTGGTGCGTATAATGAAAAAATCACTAGGTTCACTATTTACATACGTAAAAAAGGAAAAAAATATCAAAACATAAAAAAAACTTCTGAAAAACAAAAGTTTGTTTTTCAGAAGTTTAAAGTAGCTGATTCAATTCCCAGTAGAATCTGTAATTTTTGGATATAGGTTCTTAGTCGTTTTATTTCCATTTTTTGAATAAACGCTGGTTGAAGCTTTTCCTTTTTGCTGTTCAATTGTTTCATTTTTTTCTGCTTCTTTTTGATAATCAATTTTTTGTGGATCAACTGTTGTAAATCCATCTGGCACATAAAAACGTAATAAGTTTTCTTGATTCAATTTATCTGACAAGCTTAAAGCTTTCTTCACTTTGTCTTGATCTTTCGTGATTTCTTTTTGAATACCTAGAGCTTCAGTATCTAGAATTTGCCCTGATTTATTATCATACGTTTTATTCCCCAAAACAGTGTAATTTGGAGTAACAAAATTACCATTTCTAAAAGCAACTACTTGGTCATGTTTAGCAGACAATAAATCTGTTCCAAAATGAACATAATTTTTATCATCTACACCGACCAAATGAAGTAGCGTTGGCAAAACATCAATCTCGCCACCATACGCGTGACTGACTTTCCCGTTTGTGTATCCAGGAATGTGAAGCATCAATGGCACTCGTTGCATCTGTGCATCATCGAATTCGCTCCAAGTCTTCTCATCTTTGCCTAATACTGTAGCTAAATCTTTGTTATCTGAATTTGAAATCCCAAAATGATCACCATAAATAACAAACATTGAATTTTGATAAATACCTGAGGCTTTCAAATAAGTGAAAAATTGTTCCAATGATTGGTCAAGATAATGGGCTGTTCGCACATAATTATCAACTGTACTGTTACCAGTATTTAAACCTGGAAAATCAAAATTCTTATCATCAGTATAATAAGGCGTGTGATTGGTTACAGATAAGAATTTTGTATAAAACGGCTGTTGCAAATGTTCAAGATAGCCGACTGATTCACTGAATAAATTTTTGTCTAAAATACCATAGCCTAAAGTTTCATCCGCTTCTTCAAAGTAAGAACGGTCAAAGAAATTATCATAACCCAAGTTTTTGTACACATGATCTCGATTCCAAAAACTAGCAACATTTCCGTGGAACACGGCACTTGTGTAGCCTTGGCTTTGCTTTAAAATAGCTGGTGCAGCTTGAAAAACATTATCAGAACCTAGTTCAGTAAATAACGACCCTTGTGGTAAACCAAATGTGCCCGTTTCTAGCATATTTTCAGCATCACTCGTTTTTCCTTGGCCTACTTCATGAAAGAAATTATCAAAACTAATTGTTGCTTGATTATCAAAAATACTATTAAGAAAAGGTGTCACTTCTTGACCATCAACCTTCATATTGATCAAAAATTGTTGAAAGCTTTCCAAATGGAGCACAATAATATTTTTCCCTTTTGCTATTCCAAACATACTTTTATCTGGTTCTGCGTAATGCTCTTTCGTATAATCTAAGACCTCAGTGATTCCGTTGCTACTTGCATGCGCGCGAACACTGCTTGTCATTCCCGTTTTGATGCCATCGTAAATCGTATATGCATCAATTCCTAGATACTTCACAATATAAGAACGATCGAAAGTTCTTTGTAACAATTGAGGACGGTTCGCTTCACTCAACGCTAAGTTTCCAGAAAAAATAAACACAGCCAAACAACTTATTGCAATCGCCATTGGTTTCTTAACTGGTTGACTTTTAATGGGTACATTTTTGACAATTACCCAAATGAGCAAACCAAGAAAGACCAGAATATCCAACCAATATAAAATATCGTGAGGTTTTATTAAAGAAAACGAACTTCCTGACAGTCCTTGTGACACTTTCGAAAAACCTAAAACTGATTTAACTGTAATAAAATCAGTAAATTCTCGATAAAAAATAATATTGCAATATAAAAGAGCTGTATTCAAAATATCTAAAAACAATAGTAGAAATAGCGCTGGCTTTGTTTTTTTTACATACAAAGATAGTCCAAATAATAACAGCGTCGTTGCAACTGGATTAATCCATAAAATAAATGTTTGGATGATTCCCTCGACACCCAAGGAAAAATCAATATAGTAGGCTAAAAGAGTTTTTAACCAAAAAAATACACCTGCCAAAATAACAATAAACAAACGATTTTGACACCACGTTTTGATTGGAGTCACGATTATCACTTCTCTCTATTCACTTTTGTCGTACATTTTGAACTTAAAAAATGAGAATAAGCTAAAAGACTATTTTTTTTAATAAATTTTTATATTTTAAGATAGTTTAACAAAAGCGACTGTATCACCTTTATCTGCCGAAATAAAGCCACATTTTTCATAAAAATGACGTATAGCTGGCGCCTCTTCCGTCAGTAATACTTTTTGACGAACTGCTTGATATTTCAACAAAATTTGCTGCATCAGTTCAAACCCGATTCCTTGATTTTGAACTACTTTTTTGACTAAGATATCTTGAATATAAATAATCGTTAGCCCATCGCCCACGACACGAATCAACCCAACTAGTTCGTCCTCTTTCCACGCAGTGATAACGGATAAGGAATGTTGAACGGCTTGCTGTAGTTGCTCGATATCTTTCGTATAGGCTGTCCAGCCAGCGTCTTCATATAACCCTAATAATTGCTGTTGTGTTAGTTTTTTCGTTGCACGATAAGAAATCATTTTCTCCCTCTTTTCCAAAAAAAAGCTGTGACAGTTGTCACAACTTTTCTTTTCACTATTTTTTGATCACTGGCTCGTCCCAGAAAGATGACTACTTGTGGATGAACTTTCAGACGAATTTGTTGCCGGTGGTACAGTCGTTGAGCCAGTTGTTGTTTTCGGATGACTGGAATCACTTGTTTTCGTTGGCGTATTTGTCTTTTTCCATTCCGCTAAGCGACTGGCCACGACTTTTTTATCTACTTTGTCAGAGTACCCTTTTGTTACTTTTCCATTTTTTAATCGGGCTAGCTTCTCTCCCGAATTTGATAACAGTAAAACGGTCAGTCGTTTATCTTTAAATTGATATTGTCTCAAGGAAATCGCACTTAAAACATCGTCGATATTTGTAAACTGGTTGTCTTCTTTTCCTTTTGGTAAATAAATCACTAATTCGCCTTGATCATAGTCGGCTTCAAATTTATAGTCCTCCCACCAATAAGTTGAGAATTCTTTTCTAAATTTATCTACTGATTCTTTGCTTGCAACGATTTTTTCCGTTTTTGTATGAACTATTTCTGTTGTGATTCGTCCAGAAATCGTTACAGATAGAATAAGCAAAAGGAAAAAACCAATTAACCAAAAGAGAAGAACAGGACGCTTCTTTCTCATACCTTCTTCCACTCCTATTTGAATTTACCTGTTCTATTATATACAAAAAATGAAATCTAAAGGTAAAAAACCTGTAAAAAAACAATAAATAACTAGCTGCTTTTTTTAATAAACAAACTATCGTTGAAAAGACAACTTGACTATAAAATTTCATAGTAATCAATAACACTTTTTTCTAGCGAAAAAAAACTGTGTTTAAATCTTTACGTGATTTAAACACAGTTTTTATTTTATTTTTGATGACCTGAGTAAAATTTAAAAAATTTTGCTCGCGCTAATTACGCATCAAATCCATTTTGGTCAGAAACTTGCTTGAACCAATGACCTGATTCTTTAATTGTACGCTCGCCATCTTTAGCTAAATTTACTGAAATAAAACCATAACGATTTTTATAAGCGTTCGTCCAAGACCAGTTATCCATGCATGTCCACATATGATACCCTAAACAATTGGCTCCTTCTTGAATTGCTTGATGCACATACTTCAAGTGATCTGTTACAAATTCAATTCGATAGTCATCGTGAATCATCCCATCTTCTTGAATAAATCTTGCTTCATCTTCAACACCCATTCCGTTTTCAGAGATGAAACAGTCAATATTTCCGTAATTGTCACGAACGTTGATCAAGATATCATAAATCCCTTTTTCATAGATTTCCCATCCACGGTAAGGATTCATCTTTCTGCCAGGCATTTCATAGTTATCAAAGAAGTCTTCAGGCATTGGCGAAAGAGCTTTGTCAATTGGTGTTTCCTTTGCTTTGATTCGACGTGGTTGGTAATAATTGATTCCTAAAATATCAACCGTATTTTCTTTGATGATTTCCTTGTCACCCTCTTTGATTTCAGGTAACAAATCTAAGCCTTTTAATACCTCAATCAGTTCTTTCGGAAACTCGCCCTTAACTGCTGGATCAAGGAATGAGCGATTAAAGAACGCATCTGCTAATTTTGCTGCCTTGACATCTTCCGGGTTATTTTCATCACGTGGATAACTAGGTGTTAAATTCAAAATAATCCCAATTTTTCCAGATAAGTCTAGAGAATGATATGCTTTGATTGCAAGCGCAGACGACAAAGCTTCGTGATATCCAACTTGAACAGCATGTTTCATATTTGCTTCTTCTGGATAGTGCCAACGATACAAGTAACCAGCTTCAACAGGAACGATTGGTTCGTTATGAGTAAACCATTTTTTGATTTTTTGTCCAAATAGTTCAAAGCAAATCGTTGCATAGCGTTCATAAGCTTCAACTGTTTCACGATTTAACCAGCCACCTTTTTCTTGAAGGTACATTGGCATGTCAAAGTGATACAAATTTACAAACGGTTCGATACCATTTTCGATTAATTCGTCAAAATAACTATTATAAAAATCAACCGCTTTTTGATTTACTTCACCAGATTCATCTGGTAACAAACGACTCCATTGAATCGATGTACGGAAAGAATTATGTCCAGTTTGTTTCATTAACTGTACATCTTCTTTGTACTTGGTATAAACTTGTGATGTTTTACCTGGACCTACTTCATTAAAAAATTTTTCTGGCTCTTGTGCATACCAATAATCAAAAATATTATCACCTTTGCCATCATTTGCTACGCGTCCTTCTGTTTGTGGGCCGCTTGCTGCTGAACCCCACCAGAAATTTTCAGGAAATTGATACTTTGTCATCTTCTCGTCCTCTTTTTTAGTTATTTTGTTTCATTCCATAAATTTTATTTTCTAAAAGAATCGTTTGACCACTTGTATGCTGGTTTTCCATTCTTTCAATCAAACGTTTCCCACACAATTCACCAATTGTCACAGCGGGTTGTTGAATGATGATTCGTTCAGGAAGTACCGTCTGTAACTCATCTAAGTAGTCGTAGTGCGCAAAATAAATCTCTTGATCAATTTGTTGATCACTTTTGTTAAAATATTCTAGTGCTCCAATAGACATGTTATAGTTACAAACAAATAAAGCTGTTATGTTTTTGGCTAATAATTCTTTCGCACCATAAAAGCCACTCAATCGTGAGTAATCACCCGTGTAAACGTCAATAGTTATTTCTTTTTCGCTGTATTTCTTGGCTTCCAATGCCCCGGCTAATCGCTCTCTAGCCACATATTCTGTTTGTGGCGCTGCGATAACACCAATTGACTGATGTCCCATCGCAATCATCTGCTCAATCGTTTTGCGGACACTTTTGCGATCATTAACTAAAATCGAATCGACATTTCCCAACCGATTAGGCGTATTTAAAGAAATGATTGGAATCGTTAGCTCTACTAATTTTTCCATTTCTGGCCAAGTTTCATCTGCTTCAAAAAGAATCAGTCCATCAATTGAGTGCGAAAGTAGATAGTCGATTTTTTGCGAAACTAATTGCGCTTCACCATTAAAACAACTTAAAAATAAACTATACCCGTTTGCTTCCATCAATGCTTCAATACTTGCTACGATATCCGCACTTAGTCGACTCGACAAATTATTCATTAACAGTCCGACTGAAAAGCTTCGATTATTCTTTAACCCTTTAGCAATAATATTTTCTTTGTAATTCAGTTGATTGATTGCCGTAGCGATTTTTTCCATATTGGCTACTTTTAGTGTTTGACCATTCAGGTAACGTGAGACACTACCTGTAGAAACGCCTGCTAATTTGGCTACTTCACGAATTGAACTCAACTTGTTCACCTCTTTTTTTAGTGAAGTATCTTTAGTTGCTCACCGATTTTTGAACCGGTTCAAAAATAATATAACAAACACTTTTCCAAGTTGCAACTACTTTTTAAGCGTTTTCCTTAAAAAGATTTTTACAATCCTTAGTTTCCTGTTGTTCATTCAAATGGTATAATTTCTTTATCCTATTAGACGGAGGCAGGATTTTGAAGAAACTATTAGCTATATTTACTCTAGGACTGGTACTTTTTACCTTAACTGGCTGTAATATGCTGGGTGGATCAAACCAATCAACAAACGAAACCACCGAATCTTCTACGCTTAAAGCAGAAAAAACTGATATTTCAAATAGTGTTTATTCTTTGAAAATGCGTAAGAACATGAATTTAGTTAGTGGGAAAATTACGTTTACCGATGATAAGATGGAATGGTTGCGTACCTATAACGAAGACAGTACGACTTCTTCTGAGACCAGTGAGAACATTACCTTAACTTCCATTAAAATTGACACAAAAGGTGACAGTTATACAATTACTGGAATGGCAGACAAAAAAGAAGTTTCCGTTGTCTTTACTAAAATTGGTAACTATCAGATAAAAGATGAAGATGGTAACGTTTATAGTATTTAAACAATTGTGATCCAGTACATGATTTGAGACTAGGACAAAACGAAAAATCCAGTCGTTCTTCACACGTTTTTCAATTTAAAAAAGCCTAAAATCAACGTTTTCAAAAACGAATTTTAGGCTTTTTTTCTATTTAAGCTTCTTTTGCCCCAGTCCTTTTTTATGTAATAAACAAAAAGACTCAGAACACGTTAAATTCTCTTAATTTTTCTCCCTATTTTCTTTTTTTCTGTTATATTGGGAAAGTTAGATTGGTTACTAAGGAGAAAAAAATGAATATATTTGATAGTCATGACTATTGTACATGCACCAGCAATAAAAACATCCATACGGAATTTAGCGATCAAGGAAGTTTAAGCATTTGTGATAACTGCCATAAACTGATTCAAGATTCGTTTAAATCCTTTGATGCTTATGTTACAGATAACATTCAAGCAGTGAGCAGTAAGCCACATTAATTGCATTAAAAGGCGCCGTGATTTTCTCACGACGCCTTTTTTATTTATCCTAATTCTTGCCCTTTTGCTAAGTTGTTATCTGTGTAATAACTTCCAGCAGGCGCTTTTTCTAATTCAACTAATTTTTGCTTAATTTGTTCAATTACTTCTTTCGCATGCTCTGGTTCTTCGACAAAGTCAAATTGATCCCCATCAATTTGGATTTTTGGACAAACATCAAAGTTTTCATACCATTGATCATAACGTTCATTCAATTGTTGATAATAATTGTACAATGTTTCATCGCTTTCTAATTGTTCATAATCACGACCACGTTTTTTGATTCGGCTTAGCATCGTGTCTAAAGAAACTTTGATATGAACCATTAGATCAGGACGTTTTTTAGGCGCCACATCATCTAACTCGTTTAACATCGTATCTAATAAATTATCATACTGCTGTACTTCGATATCCGTCACACGACCAAGATCTGCATTTAGATGAAACAATAAACTATCTTCATAAATTGAACGATCAAGAACATTATCATCATTGATCAATGCGTTTTTCATCGCTAAAAATCGTTTGTTCAAAAAGAAGATTTGTAATAAAAATGCATACTGTTCTGGATTTGAATAAAAAAGTGGTAATACTTCATTATCCTCTACACTTTCATAAAATGGCTTTGAACGGATCTCTGTTGCAAGCATATCTGTTAAGCTACTCTTTCCTGCGCCAATCGTTCCTGAAATTAAAATCACTGACATACAACCCTTCCTTTTCTATAAATACTCACCAATATATGCATGTTTCGGCATTTTTTCAAAATCATATTGCTGAATTTCTCTATCATTTTTTAAATAAGCATGAAGACTTTCTGTAACCATCAAATTCACTGGTACTATCTCTTCTTGGAAAATAATTATTGGTTTGTTCAACATTGTCGCAACACCTAGCTCATATGCGGTGCCAGGATCAATCGTTTGATGTTCGAAATCCAAAATAGCTACTACAGCTTGCGCATCGGTTACTTCCGTCATATCTCGTTGATACACTTCTTGTGCCCAGCCTGCGCTAAACATTTCATAATCGCTCTCTTGGTGATGTCGTGGCGAATAGAAAGTCGAAACGGTAGTATTGTCTTCTAATGCTTGCTCGATTCGTTGAATACGTTCAACTTGTTCCTCTGAAAAAAATGGTCCTGCTAAATAAATTTGGCTCATCAATAAATCTCCTTCACTAAAGGACGATTTTCTTGATGCGTCCCTTTTAATAAATCAACTAATTTTAATGGGTTATTTGAAAAAACAACTTGATCAAGCCATTTTTCATCCATAAACCCTTCTTTGGCAAAATTCTTCAACAACTGCTCCAGTCCTGTATAATACCCACCAATATCCAGAATCCCAATTGGTTTTTCTGGCACTAATCCGATCGCAATCCATGAAAGTAGCTGAGAAAACTCTTCTAATGTACCCAAACCTCCTGGAAACACTAAGACAGCATCGCCTTCACTAAATAATAACTCTTTACGCTCATCAATTGTTTCTGTTGCAATGAACGTCGTTACTTCTTCAGCTGGCGTTTCTGCTTCAAATAAACCAGTTGGATAGATTCCAGTAACTTTTCCTTCATTTTCGAGCACAGTTTGGCTGATGATCCCCATGATTCCAGCATTTGAACCACCATAAACGAGCTCTATTTCTTCTTGTGCTATATATTTTCCTAACGTTTGGGCAATAAATTTGTAGCTTTCTTTTTCGCCAAAACGGGAACCGCAAAAAACAGTTAATTTCAAAAAAACACTTCCTCACTTTAAAATCTATCTTCATTCTACTCGTGTTTTTTTAAAAGAAAAGACTAGATTTTGTGCATTTTTAGTGGTATACAATAAAAAAACACTATATATAGTGATTTACCCCTAAAACTTTTATTTCTTATTTTTTCATGAAAAATCAAGAAAAATAACAGATACCTAAATAATTGAAATGACTTTCTTTCCCATTGGCTTATTTATTATCTTATGTGAAAGAATAACACATTTTTTTCAACCGTTTGTTCATTCGCTTCTTCAACTTGGTTCAAACATTTTCTTCATTTTTTCCAAAAATTTTTTTATTTGTTATGTTTCACTAAGTAAGAATGTTTCGCGAAGCACAAAAAAGAGGTTGGAAAATTTTCCAGACCTCTTTCATCTTTTCTTCGAAAAATGAACTACACATTCTTTTTTTCAAATCCATTTTTATTTTGCTTTTTACTATCGTTGGATCATCGGATTAGTAAAAATATCACTCGCATCATCACTACTAGAAGAAAATTCTGTCACCACGGCGCCAGTCTCCCCTGCTTGAAACCAATGTTTGATATTTGGTTCAATCGTATACTGATCACCTGGTCGTAAAACAATCTCTTTCCTCACTGTATAAGTTGCTTGATTATTTTCAGGTAATTCGCATGATAGGACTTCAGGTCCCTCTCCTTCAACATACAAATAGACGATTCCTTTTCGACACCGAAACGTTTCTCTTTTACCAAGATCATTTTTTCTTGGTAGGTGTCGATGTTCAGGACATGTTTGATAGGGTAGCAAAGCTAGTTCTTTTCCACAATAGCGTTCATTGTTTTCATATACAAATAAGTTCAGTCCTTCGACCTCGATAGCACCTAAGCCAAAATCAACAAATTCAATGGTCTCTAGTTCTTCATCTGTAAAAATCATTCCTGAATCCAAAAATAGCTGTTTTACTTTTGTTTGATAGTCCATGACTGTTCTCCTCAATTGATTGTTAGATCATCCCAAGAAATTTCTTCTTCTGCTTTTTCGACCACAACAACTTCTGCATTTGGATCTACACGTTTCTTCAAAACTAAAATCGTTACAGCCGTTGCAAACGAACCAATCATTAATGCACCTATGAATGCCCAAGGTCTGGTCATCGTAGCAACAGCAAACATCCCTGAAGCAGGAATATGGCTGTCTGCTCCCCACAACATACTTAGTCCGCCGCCAATTCCACCGCCAACACCAGTAGCAATAACATTGCGGACCAAGTCATTCAATACAATAGGAAAACAGCCTTCGGTGATTTGACAAATGCCCATCGGAAACGCAGTTTTTAGCGTTTCGATTTCTTGACGATTAAAAATTTCTTTTTGAATGATCTTTCCTAGGAAAAATGCCATCGTCAAACCAAAAGGCGTTACCATTGATGCCAAAATCAGTACAGTGACCGGTTCATAGATTCCCTCTGAGAATAAAGCAAAGACAAAAGCAAAGACAACTTTATTGATTGCTCCCCCGTAATCAATCGCAGAAAGCACACCAATTACTGCACCGTATAAAAAGAGTGAAGAAGTATCCAATCCAGTCAAATAGTTCGTAATCAAGTTTGTAAACCAATTGATTGGCGTCCCAATTACATAGTACATGACCAGCCCGGCAATCAATGAACTAAGAAACGGTAAAACCAGAGTCGGCATCAAACCTTCCATCCATTTAGGTACTTTGATTCCAGCTGTTAAGAGAACCACGATGATCCCCGAAACGTACCCACCAAGCATTCCCCCTAGAAACCCTGCGCCAATTCCTTTTGCAACCATCCCAATAATTAAACCAGGAGCAATCCCCGGCTTGTCGGCAATGGAGTAAGAAATCGCACAAGAAACAATCATTGGCAACAAACCTAATCCATAATTTCCCATTGAAGTCAACGTATCTGCAAATGCGAATCCCTCAGAAAAAGTCTCAATTGCAACACCATCTAACATGTTTCCAATTGCTAATAAAAAACCTGAAGCAACAACGATTGGTAAAAAGAATGAAATTGCAGTCATCAAATGTTTTTTGATGCCTAAAGTCTTGATTTTATCCATTTTGTCCTCCTGAAATTTATTTGAGCATTTCTTCTAGCTTTTCCATCAATTTATTTGGTGATTTAACAACCAAGCTTGTAGGCACGTCCACGATACGTTTTCCCGTAAATCGACTACGCCCGCTAACTTTGATATCCGCAGCAATCAATACCATATCAGCAGCTTGAATATCGCTGGATAATAAAGCATCTTGCGTACCAGCTAGGCCTTGTGTTTCCACATGGATCTCATGTCCGCGTGCCTTAGCAGCTTGAAGTAGTTTTTCTTGGGCGATGTAAGTATGCGCAATTCCCGCTGTACATGCAGCAATTCCAACAATCTTCATGGATTGATCTCCTCCTATTTCGATGTAGTGTAGTATTTTGCCTTATCGTCAGCTTTAAATAAATGAATTTTTTGTAACGCAACTTCTTTTGTCGCTTCCATACATGGTGGGAACAGCACATTTGGTTCACGAATTTCCAGATTTCCTTCATTTAAGACTTCACGTAGTTTTTCTGCGAAAACAATTTTGATATCGCTAGAAATATTGATTTTATTGACACCCATCACTACAGCTTTTGAAATTTCATCATCCGGATTGCTTGAGCCACCATGCAAAACCAATGGGACATCAGTCAGATATTCAATCTCTTCTAAAATATCTAAGCGCAACTCTGGATCAACATCTTTTGGATAAATCCCATGCGCTGTTCCGATTGCCACAGCTAAGCTATCGACACCCGTTTCTTCAATAAACTTCTGCGCAACTTTTGGGTCCGTATAAATAATTTCGCTAACGCCACCTTCAACTGTGTTCCCTGTGTCACCAATCGTTCCTAACTCTGCTTCGACCGAGACGCCCACTGCATGGGCTGCTTCTACGACTTTTTGAGAAATTGCGATATTTTCTTTAAAAGAATGATGAGACGCATCAATCATTACAGACGTAAACCCTAATTGGATCGCGTGAATAACCTGCTCAAAATTTGCTCCATGGTCTAAATGAATACAAACGGGAATCGTTACTTTTTCTGCTAAATATTTAACTTGTGAAACAAAACTATCTGTTAAAAAACGTAGTTCCTCTGGGTGAATCGCAATCATAACTGGCGCTTTTGCTTCCTCACACGCCTCCATCACTGCATTCAATAACTGACCTGAACCTGCATTGAATGCTGGTACTGCGAACCCTTTTTCTTTTGCCACTGCTAAAATTTCTTTTCCTGTTACTAACATATTAATCGACACTCCTTTTTTATTGGTTAATCATTAATTGATATAAAGCTTCAACTGTATCTACTTCTTTTAATTCATGAATAAATTCATTATCTGCAAGCAAAGTTGCAATTTTTTGTAATAGCCGCAGATGTTTAAGATTGGCATCTTCCGCTTTTACTGCAAATAAAAGAACAACTTTGACATCTTGATCATCGAGCGTTTCCCAAGGAATTGGTTGTGCTAAAGTAGCGATGAGAATTACGGTTTGATTCACGGTAGTGGACTTACCATGCGGTATCGCAATTCCCTGTCCGATACCAGTTGCGCCTTCTGATTCTCGCTGATAGACATCTGTTAAAAATATTTCTGAGCTTGCTACGTACCCTTTGCGTTCTAATAAATCGGCTAGTTCTTTCAGAATCTGGCCTTTGGTCGTTGCTTTCGAATCTACAACAAGTAAGTCTTTATGAATAATTTCCTGAATATCAAGTGCTTCCAACCAATCATCCTCCTAAAAAAAATAGACCTGACTCATTCCAAACATTGGAATGGGTCAAGCCTGCCAGACAGTAACTCCCCTAGTTATCCTATTGATATCTTTTGGTACATACATTCCACATTCTTTGGTTCGACGAGATCACCGACCTTCTTACCAAATCCAATTCCTCGTCGAATGAGTACCCACTCTCCCTTCTTTGATCTTGCAACGACTGCATTATGATTCAATATCAAAATCACTTGCACCTGCATGCCTCCTTTTTATGACAGAAACAGCCACATTGAAATGTGCCTTCATAAATTAATACGCGGACTTTATTTCAAACGATGAAAAAAGGCAATAAAATCACAAAAAATCTTCGCTCCTACAATTATGTAGCACAAACGATGCCACTTTTTAGTAGTTTTTGTCTCTTACGCGTATTTTAAGACAAAAGAAAAGGTATCGAACACAATCTGTCCAATACCTTTCAGCATAGCAAATAAACCGAATACATCCTCTAGAAAATTTCTCTAAAAAACTAGATTTATACTTCCAGATTCGTTACAATGAACGAGGTTGATGCATTGCGTTGACTATGGCAAACTTGATTGGTCCGTTTGGTTGACTGATTCAAGGCCTCAGCATTTGGCTGCCACCATTTGCTGAGGTGCCTTTTTTATTTGGCTGTTTCTATCTGCCACTTATGATACTGATAGCGTATCCAGTAGTCAAGAAAAACATAAAAACTACAAAAAACTGGGGTGTTTTTTTACCAAAAATGCGTAAATTATTTTTTTCAATAAACATTGAATGTTCAAGCTTTGTAAATAGTATAGAATAATCTAATTATAGATATCTTTGTTATAAAAAAGAAATAACTAACCCTTCAACTGATTGAGAGGTTAGTTATTTTTTGCTTAGTCTTCAACTTTTTCAAATAATCCTCGGCTGATCATTCCATCCATCAAGAAGTAAAACTTATCTTGACTCATTTTTTGCTTAGGATCTTTAAAAATATTCACAGCTTTCAGACCGTTAGCTGTGGTAATCGACATTTTTACTGTTTGGATATCCTTTGATACGGTTACCTTTAACTTAAAACCTTCTTTACTTTGTGGAGTTGCATCTAAAGGGCGGATCAATTGGTAATTTCCCCCATTTGTTTCAATAAAGCCATTATCTCTCAGTGTATATCGTTTTGCGCTTGGCGCTAAACGATAACTAGTTTCTGCACCAAGAACTGTCGCTGTTTTTTCAAATGCCACGTTCTTCACCTCGATAAAATTATTTTCTATCTTAATTATAAAAGTTTCCAATTTAATTTACTAGCTTCTTTGGCAAAAGTTTTATAAAAGCACAAAGAAAAAAGGACGGGCAAACGAAATCACGTTTGCCCGTCCTTTTTTCATTTTTCTAAAATTGAAAGCAATTGTTCGATAAAATGTTGAATCTCTTCTTCTGTGTTCCCAAACCCAAAGCTAATTCGAATTGATTCTTTTAGAATTGGTGTGTCTTCACCATACATTGCTTCTAACACGTGGGAAGGTTCAATATTTCCTGCTGTACATGCTGATCCTGTTGAAATAGCAATTCCTCTAAGATCCAATTTCATGAGTAATAAATCATTCGTCACACCAGGTAATCTTAAATTCAAAACATGAGGTAATTTATTCGCTAAATCACCATTCACTTGATACTCAATTCCATGATCTTCCAGCGCTGTTAAAATCATTTGTTGGAATTTTTGGTATTTCTCACTTCTAGCTTGACGTTCTTCTTCATCTAAAATCGTTGCAGCTGTTGCCATACCCCAGATACCTGCTAGATTTTCTGTTCCTGCGCGTCGTTTTTCTTCTTGTTCTCCACCTAAAAGTAGGGCTGGAATCACCACACCGTCACGTTTGTACAAGAACCCAACACCTTTTGGTCCATTGATTTTATGTGCAGAAACACTCAACAAATCAAGGCCCAAAGCTTCCGGACGAATCGTTTGGTTTCCGTAGGCTTGGACAGCGTCGGTGTGAAAATACGCAGGATGCTCTGCCAATAATTCACCGATTTCCTTGATAGGCATTAAATTTCCAATTTCATTATTTCCATACATAATCGAAACTAAAATCGTATCTTCACGCAATGCTTGTTGAAAGTCAGCGATTGAAAGATTCCCATTTTCATCAACAGGTAAATAAGTGACTTCAAACCCTTGCGTTTCCAAATATTTCATCGTATTCAATACTGCAGGATGTTCGATTGCAGTGGTAATCAGATGTTTGCCTTCACTTTGTCTTGCAAAAGCTGTTTCAAGAATTGCTGTATTATCGCCTTCAGTTCCACCACTATTAAAAATAATTTCATGCGATTTCACCTGTAATGTATCAGCAATCATTTGACGTGCTGTTTCAAGTTTTTCATGTGCTACTCTTCCGAATCCATGAATGCTTGAAGGATTTCCAAATGTTTCATTCATAATATCAGTCATTGCTTTGATTACTTGAGGATGCATTGGTGTCGTCGCCGCATGATCCAAATAAATTTTTTCCACCTTATTTCATCCTTTCCACTTATAACTAGGCACATTCTAGCACAGAATAGCTTACTTACCAAAAATAACTCCTTCATTCCTCAGAAAAAAGTAAGCAACTTGCTGAGTAAAAAAAACGAATAGCTCCTCCCACAACTTGAGGAAACTACTCGCTATTCTCACTTTTTGATTAGCAACCTTTCGATTGGTTAGTCAAAAGCTTTTTCTTCTAACTTGAATAATGGACTCATCGGTGTGTTTTCGTGAATTCGTTTCACAGCTTCACCCATCAGTTCAGAACAAGTAATAATCGTCAAGTTTTCTGGATGGAATTCGTCCTTTGTCCAAACAGAATCAGTGATACAGATATCTTTGATTGGTGCTCCGTCTAGAATGGATTTTGCAGGTACTGAAAGTAACCCATGAGAGGCACAAGCATAAACATCTTTCGCACCATTTTCTTTCAAGACATTTGCAGCGCGTGCAAATGTAGCACCTGTGTTTAAGATATCATCTACCATAATGCATGTTTTCCCTTCAACATCACCAATCACATAGCCACTATCTAAGTCAGCATCATCTGCGTGATCAACGATTGCCAAAGTACTATCTAAGTATTCAGAAAGACTACGCGCACGTTGGACTCCACTATTTTTTGGCGACACAACAACGATGTCATCACCTGTTAAGCCAAGTTCGCGATAGTAATGTGCAAAAAGTGGCATCGTGAATAAATTATCTACAGGAATATCAAAGAATCCTTGTACTTGAACCGTGTGTAAATCCAATGTTAAAACACGTGTTGCTCCAGCTTCTTCAATTAAATTAGCAATCAGTTTTGCTGTAATTGGTTCATGAGGCTTCGCTGTACGGTCTTGACGCGCATATCCATAATAAGGCAAAACAACGTTAATCGTTTTAGCACTTGCACGTTTCATTGCATCAATCATTATCAATAGTTCCATATAATAATCATTCACCGGCGCATTCGTTGATTGAACGATGTAAACATGATCGCCACGAATACTCTCTTCAATATTGATTGCGATTTCGCCATCACTAAATTGTTTTACCACACTTTTTCCTAGTTCTGTCCCAAACACTTTTGCAATTTTTTCAGCTAATGGACGATTTCCATTCAAGCTAAAAATTTTCAGCGTGTCATCCTGATACTTTTTACTCATGTAGGCCTCCCTAAAACTTCTATTCCACGTTAGTTTAACATACTTTCAACATATTTTCTGGTAATTTCAGCAAATTGTTACGAAAGTGAAACAGTTCCATTTGTCCAGCTTACTGGAATGATTTTTTTCGCATTTCCCCAATTATCATGTACCTTGTAATAACGTTCTCCTGTTGTTGATTCAAAATATGCGTAAGCCACCACCCAATGATTTCCGTAGGTACTTCCTAATCCTTTCAACAAACCAACTAACACTGGTTTTCCTTGCCGAATTCGTTTGGTTGCACGTTGCCATGACCCAAGCAAGGTTCCTCTAGCGCGCTGCGCTTCTCCCATTGCTTTTAAAAATCGAGAAAGTCCCTGACTAACTTGTAACGGGATTGTCGGCATTCCTAGTGGTTGGATATAGGCACGTAACAAATCAATTAGTACAGATTCATCTGGACTATCTTTGACACGAATTCGTTCCGGCAATGTGAACTCTTGTCGGTAATCTTGATAATAAGCTAACAAAACTGCCGTCGCGTAAGTGCCACATAAGTAGCCAGATGGCGTTTTCCAGTTCTGGTACTTTTCAAAACGTTCTTCTGGCAAACCAACCCACTGCTCTTTCATCATTTGATTGGTTGTTTCAGCTAAAGAAAACTCTTTCATTTCTGATTTCAGTTGTCTTCGCCTCCTTTTTTTCATTATAATAGATGCCAACTAAAAAACAAATGACTTTGATTTTTCATTTCTCACAAAAAAACCGACAAACACCATAGTATTTGTTTAAAAAAACTTTTTGTTAGATAATGAATTCACGAGAAAAAAGGAGTGACTGATGAATGAATAAAGAACGATTGAAACAAGATTTCTTTGAAGCAGTCAATGAAGACTGGCTAAAGACAGCAAAAATTCCTGCTGACAAACCTGCTACAGGTGGATTTCAAGATTTAGTTGAAGGAATCGACCAGCTTTTGATGGGCGAAGTAGACAACTTACTCGCACATCCCGAAAAAGTTTCTTCCGAAAAAATGAAAAACTTTCTCGCCTACTATCAACTAGCAAATGATTACTCCAAACGAAACGACTTAGGCGCAACACCGCTTTTACCTTTATTGGAAAAAATCGAAGCCATCAATTCTTATTCTGATTTAAATGCGTTGTTTCCTGACTGGACACTGGAAGGATTTGCATTGCCATTCACAGTTGATGTTGATGCAGATATGAAAAACGCGCAAACAAATGCTTATTTTGCTTATTCACCTTCTTTATTTCTACCCGACAAAACGTATTACACACCTGAACATCCAAACGGCGCACAGCTTTTATCTGTATTCTTTGACATGATGGTTCAGTTATTAGAGCTTACTGGTAAAGAAAGACAGCATGCTGAATCAATCGTGGAACAAGCCATTCAATTTGACAAACTGATTGCTCCACATGTTAAGAGTGCGGAAGAAAATGCAGATTACAGCAAAATGTATAACCCAAAATCATTTGAAACTTTTGTCGGTTACAGCGAAAAATTAGACCTAGAAAAATTAACGATTGGTTTGATTGGGACACAACCAGATAAAGTAATTGTAACGGATCCCGTTTACTTTGAACATTTGGATGAATTACTAACCGATGCGCATTTTTCATTATTGAAGAGCTGGTTATTTGTTAAAACCGTTCGTTCATTGAGTGGTTATCTTTCCGAAGACTTTCGACAAATCGGCAGCATCTATTCCCGTACACTTTCTGGTGCTGATGAAGCGATGCCACAAAAGAAAGCAGCCTTCTATTTAGCTTCTGGTCAATTCGATCAAGTCGTAGGTGATTATTACGGCAAAAAATATTTTGGTGAAGCGGCTAAAAAAGATGTTGAACAAATGGTACAAAAGATGATTGCTGTTTATCAAAAACGATTAGAAGAAAACAATTGGCTTAGTGATGAAACACGCGAAAAAGCCATTATTAAATTAAACAAATTAGGTATTCAAGTTGGTTATCCTGAGAAAATCCCAGCGATTTTTGATCAATTCCAAACAGTATCCTCTGAAGAAGGAGGCTCTTTACTTTCAAATGCCTTCGATTTTAGTAAAAAAGTACTGATTGACCGTTTCAGCAAATGGAACAAACCTGTTGATCGAACAGAATGGGAAATGAGCGCTGACACAGTCAATGCTTATTATCATCCATTTAGAAATATCATTGTTTTCCCAGCAGCAATTTTACAAGCACCTTTTTACAGTTTGGATCAATCGAGCTCTGCAAACTTTGGTGGGATTGGTGCTGTCATCGCACACGAAATCTCACATGCTTTTGATAATAACGGCGCACTTTTTGATGAGTATGGGAATTTAAACAACTGGTGGACAGATGAAGACTTAGCTCATTTCCAAGAAAAAGCAAAAGCCATGATTGCAGAGTTTGATGGAATTGAATTTGCAGAAGGTACCGTAAACGGAAAACTAACTGTTTCAGAAAACATCGCAGATGCAGGTGGGCTAAGCTGTGCCTTGGAAGCGGCTAAAGGTGAACCAGATCTTTCATTAGAAGCTTTCTTTGTTAACTGGGCAACCATTTGGCGCACCAAAGCAAAAAAAGAATACCAACAACTACTATTGCAAGTGGATGTTCATGCGCCAGCAAAGCTTCGCGCAAATATCCAACCACAAAATTTAGAAGAATTCTACACTACGTTTGATGTTACTCCAGATGATGCTATGTATCGTGTACCAGAAAAGCGTGTGCATATTTGGTAACATAGTGCACTAAAATTTCTGACTTTTGACTATTGATCACAAACGAACTATCAAAAATGAGGACTGATAAATCAGCCCTCATTTTTTATTCCTATTTTTCTCTTGGTGAACATAATTTTTTCATTATCCATTCAAAGCTGAATATTTTTTTACAACCTCTATCTACGGTGTTCCTCAAGTAATTCCTCGAAATAAACTCATAACTGTTCCAAAATAGGAAAGGCTATTTTGTCAGTTGCTCATTATTTTTTCGGGGCTGAACACTTGAAGCCACAACCTCTATTTACGGTGTTCACAAAACAACTCCTCAAGATAGCTTGCATCCCCTACAAAATATGAGGAGCTATTTTGAGTGTCTGCCCACTATCTAGTCGGATCTGAACGTTTTGAGCCACAACCTTTATCCACGGTGTTCCCAAAGCAACTTCTTCGGCAATAAATCCTCTTTTCATAAAAATATGAGAAACTATTTTTAGAAAAGCATCCTTATTGCTTGAAGCTAAACGTTTGGAGCCACAACCTCTATCCACGGTGTTCCCAAGGCAGCTTCTTCGGCAATAAGTCCTTCTTTCATAAAAACATGAGGAGCTATTTTTAGAAAGAAATTCTTATTGCTTGAAGCTAAACGCCTTGTGCCACAACCTTTTAGACAATCGTTGCTCCCAACGTATTTTCAAAATGTCTGAGCGCCCATTCATGCCCCATTTCATCAAAGCTTGCCACAGCATCCTTGTAAATAAATAAGTTATAACCCAAATTATACGCATCAACAGCCGTATGCAAGACGCAAATATCTGTGCAAACACCTGTTAAATATAAGTCTGTAATCTTTCTTTCTCGCAAGCGAATATCTAAGTCTGTTCCACTAAAAGCAGAATAATGTCTTTTATCGATCCAGTAAATGTTTTCTTGTTCTTGGTATTTTTGATAAAGTGGCGCTAACGTCCCAAATAATTCTCGACCATCAGTTCCAATTACGTTATGAGGTGGAAACAAACGATTCTCTGGATGAAATACATCTTTTGGATCATGGGCATCAATTGCGAATACCACATATTCATTTTCCTCAATAAATTCACGGGTATGTGCTGTAATTGCTGTTTCAATTGCTTGTCCCGCAGCACCCGTCGTCAATTTCCCATCAGTTGCAACGAAGTCATTTGTATAATCAATTGACACTAATGCTTTCATGTGTTTCCTCCTTAAACGAGATGTTTAACAAATTGGATAACCATTTCTGCTGAACGTTTACCTGCATCTTCAATAAACTCATCGAATGTTTGTGTCGCTGAGTGATCTGCTGTATCGCTCATTGCGCGTACAATCAAGAATGGAATATTGAATTGACGTGCCGTTTGTCCTACAGCTGCCCCTTCCATCTCACAAGCCAATGCTTCTGGGAAGTTCGTCAAGATTTCTTGTACTTTTTTTGGAGAATCTACGAATGTATCCCCAGTTACAATCAAGCCTTCTTTTACATTTAAGTTGGTTGCGTTTGCTGCCTTCACCATTTCCGAACGTAAATAAGTACTTGCTTCATAATAAAGTGGCATTCCTGGTAATTGACCTGGTTCATAGCCAAATCCCGTTGCGTCTGCATCAAAATAGGCAACTTTATCTGAAACAACAATATCACCAACAGCTAAGCCTTCACCAATGCCACCGGCAGAACCAGTATTGATAACCATATTCACACCGTATTGTTGAATCAGTAAACTAGTTGTAATAGATGCCAATACTTTACCGATACCTGAGCGAACAACGATAACTTCATGTTTTCCCAGTGAGCCAGAAATGAATAATGCTCCTGCACGTTCCCAAGACAAAGGTTCACTTAAATTTTCTCGCAAAATTTTTACTTCTTCTTCCATTGCTCCGATAATACCGATTTTCATAAAAATTCCTTCTCTCTTAAATAAATATGATTGCCAAAATAACAACACAAAGCAACAAGATCACAATCGCTAATGCTTTCATCAAAAAAACATTCCACTTATGTGTTTTTTCTCGTTCACTTGTTCGAGTCTTCGTTACCTTTTGTTTCTTTTTACTTTCTTTACGATAAAAATTTGAGCTGTTAGCCGACTCTGGCTCACTCTGATTGTTTACCTGATAGTTGGTTTCATCAACTGGTTCTCTCAGTTGCTCTTCTTGTCGTTTTCGTAATTCTGAACGCGTAATCAGCGGTCCTTTGGCCATCAGCCGATCCCTCTACTTTCCTTTAGACAATAACGCCCAATACTGAATCGCAAAAATGGTTTTTGCATCGCAAATGACGCCTTCAGTCATTGCTTGTTTCGCCTCTGCCATTGTTAGCGCATAAAGTTCTAATACTTCATCTTCATCTTGCGCTAATGGATTCACAACTTTTTCTATGTTTGTTGCGTGATACACATGCAACAATTCATTAGCAAAACCTGGTGATAAATACATCGAGGTGATGTGGGTCATATCTTGTGCACGGTAGCCAGTTTCCTCTTCCAATTCTCTGCGTGCAGTTAATTCAGGTTCTCGTCCTTCTCCCGGATCAATTTTCCCAGCAGGAATTTCTAAAATCACTTTTTCTAGTGGTTTTCTAAACTGTTTGACTAACAATAAACGTTCTTGTTCATCAAAGGCGATGATTCCTACGCCACCCGGATGAAAAACTAATTCACGCTGAGCTATTTTTCCATCAGGTAAACGAACTTCATCTAAAGCGACATCAATAATTTTTCCATGAAAAATTTCTTTACGCGTCATTGTTTTTTCTTCAAATTGGTCATAATTCAGCATCCTGTTTCCTGCTTTCTTTTGTAATAATAACTGCTTTTTTTTATTTTTTCAATTTTCCTAGAAACTCCTTACTAGTTTACCATAGAAAAACCTTAGAATTTTCCTAAAATATGAAAATCCATCCTTAGCCCGATACTCTTTCTTAAGCTGGATATGCTAAAATAAAAGATGTAAACGGGAAATAAATCGAAACATCGATAGATACTCAATGGAAAGAATAATCTGGAGGGCATATTATGAAAAAACGAAAATGGCCATGGATTTTAGGAATCGGACTAATTCTGCTATTTGTTTCAAGCAGCGGAGATTCTTCGCTAATTAGTAGCTCAATCATTTTAGCCGGCATTTTATTGGTCTTATGGAAGCTATTTGGTTCTGGAAAAAATAAAAAACGTTCAAAAGAAATTCCTGAACTATCAGATGATTTAAAAGTTCACTATACAGAAGTTGGTATGACGCCAAGCGAAATTAATTTTTTTCGAGAAACAATGAATCACACAAAAACGCAAATCAATCGACTTCAAGTAAACTTAAATCAAACAGCAAAACTTAAAGCAATTGACCTACGTCACGACACCGTCAAAGCAGCCAAAGCACTCTTTAAAGAATTGGTCAAAGAGCCACATCGCTTACATGATGCTAGTCACTTTCTTTATACACATCTGCCAAACCTCATTGATTTGACGGATAAATATATCGAAATTAATAATCATGAAATCAAAAATAAGCAGACTTATGCAAAATTAGAAGAAAGTGCGCAGATCATCGATCAGGTTGCTAGCTTGATTGCGCAAGACTATCAACAATTTGTATCAGATGATTTAGATGACCTAGATTTAGAGATATCAGTTGCGAAACAAAACTTAAAACGTGATAATAGAAGAGAAGAAGACTAATCTTTTCTGAGTCACTCGAATAGTCAGCTAATGACTCGAAGCAGTTGCCGCTTTTTCGGTGTGCTTCGAGTTATTTTCAAACTTAGCTGTCAATTTCCGTCTCTCGGATTTTTTATACCATTTACCACAAGCCCTAAGGAGGAACTCAGATGGACAATAACAAGCCAAATGAACTAAAAAATGTTACACCTGTAGATAGTACGTTAGATGACCTATTAAACAATCCTTTTTCAACACCGACAGATACATTAACTCAAACGCAACAAGCAGAAATCAATGCTTTACAAGAGCAACAAGTCGCAACACGCTTGATTGATAAATTACCCCCAGAACGCCAGGAACAAGCAAAACAACTAGCTGGAAAGATTGATGCCACCGATGCACAATCAGTCATCAGTTATGGCTCTGCTGCGCAAACCAAACTAAGTGAATTTTCACAATCAATGCTGAATCATGTACAAGTACAAGACATTGGACCAGTTGGGGATTCTTTAACAGAATTGATGTATCGTTTACAAGAAGCAAATCCAGATGAGCTACGCGCTGGTGAAGGAAATATTTTCCAACGTGTTTTTGGTAAAGTAAAGCAATCTATTTATGAAGTAACTGCAAAATACCAAAAAATTGGTGCACAAATCGATAAAATTGCTGTTAAATTAGATAAAGAAAAAGATGGCCTCCTAAAAGATAATTTAATGCTTGAACAGCTTTATCAAAAAAATAAAGACTATTTTGATGCGCTAAACATTTATATTGCCGCTGGGGAACTAAAAATGGAAGAGTTACAAACAACGACTATTCCTGAAGCAATGAAGAAAGCAGAAGAAACCGGCGATCAAATGGATGTCCAAATTGCTAACGACTACACCCAATTTTTAGATCGTTTAGATAAGCGTACCCACGATTTACGTTTAGCAAGACAAATCACGATTCAACAAGCACCACAAATTCGGCTGATTCAGAATACCAACCAAGCACTAGCAGAAAAAATTCAAGCTTCGGTTGCGACAGCGATTCCTTTATGGAAAAACCAAGTTGTCATTGCATTGACGTTGCTTCGTCAAAAAGATGCTGTCACTGCGCAACGTCAAGTTTCTGAAACAACCAATGACTTACTGAAGAAAAACTCAGAAATGTTGAAAATTTCTGCTATTGAAACGGCGAAAGAAAACGAACGAGGAATTGTGGACATCGAAACACTACAAAAAACACAAAATGATCTCGTTGAAACAATCCAAGAAACTTTACGTATCCAACAAGAAGGTAAAGAAAAACGTCGCCATGCAGAACTTGAACTATCAAATATGGAAGAAGACTTGAAACAAAAATTACTTGATTTAACACAATAAAGTGACTAAAAAGGTTGTGGCACAAGGCGTTTAGCTTCAAGCAATAAGAATTTCTTTCTAAAAACAGTTCCTCATGTTTTTATGAAAGAAGGACTTATTGCCGAAGAAGCTGCCTTGGGAACACCGTGGATAAAGGTTGTGGCTCCAAGCGGTCAGCTCCGAAAAATAAAAAGCAACTGGCAAAATAGCTTTTCATATTTTTGGTCAGCTACAGATTATTTCGAGGAGTTGCTTGGGGAACACCGTGGATAAAGGTTGTGGCTCCAAGCGGTCAGCTCCGAAAAATAAAAAGTAACTGGCAAAAATAGCTTTTCATATTTTTGGTCAGTTACAGATTATTTCGAGGAGTTGCTTGGGGAACACCGTGAATAGAGGTTGTGGCTCCATTAGCATCAATAAATAAGCCCAGAATTACTTCTGAAACACCATTTCTTTGAAAAAAAGGGTTGTGACAAAATCATTGTCACAACCCCTTTTTCATTGTCATTTATTCAATTATTACTCGCCTTGTTGTTGATTCATAACGCTATTTTTATACCCGTAAGTAAAGTAGATAAGCAAGCCAATCACCATAACGATTGCAAAAACGATCCACGTAATCGCCTGTAAACGTAACATCAATACCACACAAGTCAAAATAGAAATCACCGGTAGAACTGGTACAAACGGCACTTTGAATTCTCCCGCTTTTGGTTGACCAAATTGCTTTCTTAATTTCAACAATCCTAAACTTACCAGAATCAAGTAAGTTAACGCAGTGATATTAGTTAATTCAGCTAAAATATCAAGTGGAAATGCCCCAGCAAAAAAGACTGCTACCACACCGGCTGTATAAGTTGCTTTTTTAGGTGTCCGATGTTTTTCGTCAATCTCCGTCATGTATTTTGGCAACAAACCATCTTTACTAATCGCAAATAACAATCTGGCTAAAGAATACATCATTGAAATCGTCACTGTTAATAACGTCAGTATCGCTCCGACTGCAATAATTGCCCCGACTGTATCATGGCCTACATAACGCATCGCAAACGCTACTGGATCACTCACACCTAATTCTGTAAATGGTACAATTCCTGTTAAAATCAACGTCACTACAATGTATAAAACTGTCGCAATTAAAATCGAACCAATAATTCCTCTTGGAACATCTTTTTGTGGATTTTTCACTTCCTCAGCTGCCATTGCTACCGCATCAAAACCTAGAAAGGCAAAAAAGACTAGTGCCGCCCCATCTAACACACCTGAAAAACCAAATGGCGTAAACGGTGTCCAATTTGCAGGTTTTACAAAAAAGATTCCTACAACAATAAATAAAGCAATAATTCCAAATTTAACAAATACCATTACATTATTTAAACGCAAAGCTTTCTTTGCTTCCAATGAAACGATATAAGTTACAAACACAACAACTAAGATCGCAATTAGATCCAGATACGTACCCTTTCCAGGATTATATCCTCCGGTTAATGCTGTCGGTAATTCCACACCCAGACTAGCCAAAAATCCTTGAACATATCCAGACCAACCAGATGCAACTGATGATACAGCTAGTAAAAATTCGCCTATCAGCAACCAACCAGTCAACCATGCAATGAATTCCCCAAATACGACGTACAGATACGCATATGGCCCACCAAGTATTGGTACGCGTGATGCAAATTCAGCAAAACTTAGTCCTGATAGAATAACAACAACTGCCGCTAGAACGAACGAAAGTGACAGTGCTGGGCCTGCATTTTGATTGGCCGCAACTCCTGTCACTACAAATATTCCGGTTCCGATGATTGCACCAATACCTAGCATAATCAAATCCGTTGTTTTTAATTCTTTTTTCATACCACTCGTTTGATTGAGCTCGATCTTTTTCTTACGAAATAAATCCATTGAAGTTCCTCCCCATTTTAGGTTGGAAAACAGTAATTAAACTGTTTTCATATACCCTAAAAGGATACCACCTAAAATGACTAGAAGGCAACCAACAATCACGTAAACCATTTCTTTTTTGGTTTTGTGTTCGCCTAAAATGAAAATACCACCTAAAGTTGAGATGATGATTCCCATTTGTGATAAAGAAAAACCTACTGCTAAGCCTAGTGATTTAACTGTTAACAACATACAAATATTACCGATTCCCCAAAGTAAGCCAGAAATCATGTTTTTCCAAACAAATTGATCGATTTTAACTTTTTTAAAGGCAAAGAAACTTGCACCTAAAATCATCCCAACACTTTGTGGCAAGATAATTGACCATGCGTCAAGATGTGCCCAAGTAATGATAATCGTGTAGACGCCATAACCTAATGTTGAATAGATTAATGCTCTAAAACCCTTTCCAAAATCAAGCATTTTATTATCCGTGTTTACTTTTCCGTCCTCATCTTGGCGGGCAGTCAAATAAGCACCACTTACAAGTAACGCTAAAGCAATAAAACCGTAAATAAAATCTTTTGTTTGCGTCCATTCATGGAAGAACACCGCGCCCGCAATCGTATTCAAAATCAATTGAAAACCAGTTGATAATGGCAAGCCAACAGATACACCCATAAATTTCATTCCATGGAATTGACCATTTTGACCAACGCTCCACGCTAAACCAGATAAAAATCCGATCAAGAAAATCCAAGGGGTAATTACTGGATTTACTACAAAAAATAAGACTAAAGAAAACAAGAATGCACCTATGGTCATTCCTAAAGTTTGTTGATTGGCATCGCCACCAATTTTTCCGCTGACTAAGCCGATACTTCCCCAAGCAAGCATAGGGATTAATGCTATTAATATTTCCATAACTTTTCTCCTTTTATTTCACATGTAAAGAAACTTATCAGGGAAAACGTTAACAACACAAGCAAATTTTTTCTTTTCTAACGATTTTCTAACGTTCTTCATTGTAGAAATTTAAGGTTGGAAATAAAATAGTCATCGTTGTACCATGATTTTGGATTGAATCCGCGGTTAATTTCAGACCTAATTTTTCTGCCAGATTCTTTGCTAAGTACAGACCTAAACCTGTTGAATGCTGCTGCGTCAAGCGGCCATTGACACCTGTGAAGCCCTTGTCAAAAATTCGTTTTACATCTTCAGTAGGGATACCAATTCCAGAATCTTTCACCGCTAAAGTTACTCCCTGAGCTGTTGTTTCGATTAAAATCATGATTTCTCCATGATTTGGTGTGTATTTGATTGCATTACTTAATAATTGTTTGAAAATAAATGCAACCCATTTCGCATCGGTTAATACCACGGCATCCTCGCCAATAATCTCATAACGGATTTGTTTTTGAATAAAATAATTGGCTTGACTGCGAATCACAGGTTGGATAATTCCTTTTAAGCTATACTCTTGGATTAAATAATCTCTCGAAAAACTATCTAAGCGTGCGTAGTATAACACTTGCTCAACATACTCATCAATTTTTGACAGCTCATTTTCTAATAACATATACTTTTTATCATCAATATCAAATTCAACCGAACGCACCAACAATTCTGAAGCTGCTAAAGGCACTTTGATTTCATGCACCCATGAATCAATGTAATCTTTTTGATCCTGTTGATTACTGATGGCTTGCTGCATCAGTTCTTGATGTTCTCGAATCAGTTGATTGATATATTCTTCAACTAGCTTCTCTTCTTCCGTATGACCGCCCTCTAAGTAACTTTGCAAAGGAGAATGTTCTTTCACGTTTGCCAAATGTGACCACCAGCGACGTTTTCCGAGGTAACCACCTAATAAATAAAATGCTAAAAAAACACTTTGGATAACAGTCAGATAAGCAATCGTTTCCCAATCAACTACGATATTAGGCGCTAACCACATAACGAAAGCTGTCAATATCATGAAAAAAAGCCAGCCTAAAATTAAAGACCATTGATCTTTTAAATACCTAAAAAAATTCATTGGCTATTGTCCGCCCTTTCTAAGGAACAATATATCCTTGTCCAACTTTTGTTTCAATGTAGCCCATGATTCCGGCTTGTTCGATTTTTCTTCGCAAGCGATTGATATTCACGGTCAACGTATTGTCATCAACAAAACGTTCATCATCCCACAAAGCGCGCAATAACTTTTCACGACTTAAAATTTTCCCATGTTGCTTCATTAAAATAAATAATAATCGATATTCATTTTTACTTAGATCAATGATTTCTCCGTCAATTTCCATACTGCCATTATCAACGTTTAACGTGATGCCATTATGACTCATCATTTCACTAGACAGCTCCGTATAATTGTAAGATCGACGCAATAGCGCGTTGATCTTAGCAATCAACACGTCCACTTGAAATGGTTTGGTTACAAAATCATCTGCTCCCATATTCATTGCCATAATCATATCCATATTCGTATTACGGCTTGAGATAAAAATAATTGGTACTTTTGATACTTCGCGAATTTTTTGACACCAGTAATAACCATCGAAAACTGGAAGATTGATATCTAATAAAACTAATTGCGGTGCTTCTTCTTCAAAATCCGAAAAAACTTGATTAAAATCAGTTGTTCCAAACGTTTCAAATTGCCACTTTTCTAACTCTTCCATAATTAGCTGACGAATGACTTCTTCGTCTTCGACTACCATGATTTTTGCCATCGACTAATCCTCCCACTTTCTCTTCTTGCATCTACAATAGCAAACCCCACAGCCCATGACAACTGTGGTTTCCGTTTCTTTATAATTGATTATAAATGTTTGAACGATTAAAAAACAAAAAAACGTAAAAACTGACAGCTAAGTCAGCTCTTACGTTCAAATATTCTTACATTAATACTATTAAACAAGGTCTACTTGTACTTCGATATTTCCCTTAGTTGCTTTTGAATAAGGGCAAAATTCATGTGCATCATCAACTAATTTTCGTGCTTCTTCTTCACTAACACCTTCCACATGAGCTTCTAGAACAACACCAATTTGGTAGCCACCATCATCTAATGTGTAAAGTGAAACGCGTGCTTTAACTGTTGAATCAGCATCTAAGCCTGCTTCTTTGACCATGTGCTGTAATGCACCATTAAAACATGAAGCATATCCCGCTGCAAATAATTGTTCAGGATTTGTTCCCTCCGCATGGATTCCTGGTGGTGTGATCTTCATGTGCATTGAACCATTTGGTGCTTCGACTGAGCCTTCTCGCCCGCCATGATTAATCATCGCTGTTTCGTATAATTTTTTCATTGTACTACTCCTTTCGACTTTCTTACTACACTTCTAGTGTAAGCCTATTGGAGACGTTTATTCAAAGAATCTGCTCATTCAAATGCTAAAATGCCATCTTCAACTAGTTTACCAAAAAACATAAAAATACCACTTGTAAATAACAACGTCATGTTTGTTCCAAAATAAATAGCTAATTTTTCTAGATAATCCTTAATTTTATTGATTTTAAGATACATATATACTAAAAAATTTACTCCATACACCAACACAGTCAAAAAAATAATCATACCCGTCATCATTTTTTCCTCCTCCTCCATTACCAGAAAACGAACAAACTTCCTCACCTTTTGACTTCTTTCTTACCCTAACTCAGATAGATCTTCCAGCCACTCAAGCTCGCTTTTATAACGCTTTCATAAATAAGTCCTGCAAATAACTACCAAAAATTCAAGTTCACAATCTTTGTGTCAAAAACAGTTCTAGCTATTACTACTACTTATTATTTGACTTTGGCGTTATTCGCGCATACTTTCTAATTTTTCGGCGAATGCTTGTGCTTCACTTTCTGAACGACAAACGACGATAAATGTATCAAAGCCTGCAATTGTCGCTGCAACTTCTGGATAAGCAACTTCATCCAACCAGTTTGTTACCACATCTGCTCCATTTTTTTCAGTTAACACAACAACCATAAATTGGACTGTCTCAATTCGTAAAACTTCTCGCTTAACGGCAGAGCGCAAACGTTGCTCATTTAACGAAACGGATGGTTGACTAAAAAGAGAATAACGAACACGTTGCTCTTCGTCTTGAACCTTAATCACTTTCATTTCACGAATATCACGAGAAATTGTTGCTTGAGTTGCACTAACACCCGATTCCTCTAATCGTGCAAGCAACTCTTCTTGCGTGCTAATTGGATATTCTGTAATTATTTGGCGAATCAATGCCTGTCGTTGACTTTTTTTCATCCTGGACACCTCTCTCATCCATAATTATAACAAACTTACTCAATCATTTGCGTGTTTACTTTAGAAATTACTTCTGATTCGCCTATTTTTTTGCAATGCGCACACGTAAAATTGTTTTTCGTTTTTCTGGTGCCACTCTTCTAGGATCACTTAGATAGATTTCTTTATGCTCTTTGGATACTCGATAATAGCCTTCTTCTTCAAGAAAAGCGGTTAATTTTTCAAAACTCTCCTGCTCTTCATCATAAGAACCAATGTGTAAAATTTGTCCAACTACCCCTTCTTCAATCACCTCGAATTGTAATTGTGTAAGCAAATCTTCGGGAATTTTTTTTGCCGAACGCTCAATTGCAAGCTGGGCAATCTCTGGTGTCACGAAATCAGGTTGTTTAATCATCAATTGATAAGCAAAATGGTCTTTTAGCATCACTTTTTCCTGCAAATACTTTTCTTGTAATCCCCATTGACCTTCTAATGGATAGACAGTATAGGGTTGATAACCAGGAATGTTCCAATTGTTTTTCGGTGACATTTTAATTGCATAACTCACTGGATACAATGTCCCAATACGTCGTTGGAAATCTTCTTGGTTTGGATCTCCTACACCTTTAATTGTGAAAAAATTTTGTTCAGGCAATTCTAAAATCTGCGTTTTTTTTGTTACCCGATAGCCTGGTTCAGCTTTACGCCATTCAATTTTATCCATTTTGTTTTTCTCCTACCCTTGCTTTATGTATTTACGATTTTTTTGATTTGTTTCCATTTTCACACTCCATTCAATCATAACCTTTTTGAGGATCCTTGACTAATCTTATTGACATAAAATTTGAGTCTATGCTAAAATAATCCCAGCAAACAATCGTACAGATAACACGTAAATGCGTGTCGAGAGAGAGGCGGTTTCTATTTTTTAATAGAAATCTTCTCTCTTTTTTTGCGAAATTTTTAAGAGGTGAAATGTATGACAAAACAAAAAGAACTACTACTTGTTCCCGCAGTGATTGCAACTGGTATTATGTCCTTCGCAGGTGTTCTGATTGAAACTGCGATGAACGTAACTTTTCCAACGCTGATTACTCAATTTGATTTGACAACGGCTCAAGTCCAATGGGTAACAACGATTTACTTATTGATGATTTCAATCATCGTGCCGTTATCAACCTATTTAAACCGCAATTTTAGTATTCGAAAATTATTTTTATTTTCAAATTTTCTGTTTCTTACTGGTATCTTAGTTGATTTTTTCTCACCAACTTTCATGATTCTCCTAATGGGGCGCCTATTACAAGGGATTGCGACTGGTATCGCGCTTCCATTGATGTTTCATATCATTTTGACGTATGCCCCCATGAATCGCCGTGGTACGATGATTGGTGTCGGAACATTGACTACTGCAATTGCTCCGGCTATTGGACCAACTTATGGTGGAATTTTGACCTCCGCTTTTACTTGGAATCACATTTTCCTATTCCTTGTACCAGTTTTACTGATTTCATTAGTGATCGGTCTATTCTCCATCCCAGAAACAAGTGTAGAAAAAGGTGGCCACTTAGATTTTCTTAGCGTACTAGGTTTATGTTTACTTTTCAGCGGTGCTTTAACCTTCCTGAGCACGATTGGTCAGCTAATTAGTTGGCTTGCTTTGATTATCGCAATCATTGGTTTCTTTTTATTCTATCAACGTTCGAAAACAATCGAGCAACCATTGATTCGCTTATCAATTTTATCTAACAAAACCTTCCGATTATTTCTATTTAGTTTCTTAATTTATCAATTTCTATTACTTGGCGTTTCATTTGTCCTACCAAATTTCATTCAAATCGTTCAGGGAGATACTGCCTTTATCGCTGGTTTGTCCATGCTTCCGGGAGCCGCAATCGGTGCGATTTTATCTCCATTCTCTGGAAAATTACTCGACCAACATGGACCTAAAAAACCAATCTTAGTTGGTTTGATCTTATCCTTCATTGGTTGGTTGGCGCTCGTTCTATTGATTGGTCATGCTTCTTTGATTTGGTTAGTGGCTTGTCATGTTTTCTACATGATTGGTATCGGACTTTCTTACAGCAATATGATGACTACTGGGATGAACGCCTTAAGCGAAGAGTTACAAGGAGATGGAAATGCGCTATTCAACACTCTTCAACAATTCTCTGGTGCGATTGCTACATCACTGGTAGCAATCATTATCAACCTTGTACAAGACCATTCCACTTTGAATTATGAAGCAGCTACTACTTTAGGTTCAAAAGCAGCACTCGGTGTTTTACTTGTCTTGCTGATTATCAGCTTTGCTCAATTCATGCCTTACTATTTAAATAAAAAATAAAATTAAACGAAAGAAGATGGGTGTTTGCATCCATCTTCTTTTTGTGTAAGAATGAGAACGAAAAAGGAGGCTCTTTTATGGAAAAAATTGCCATTATTGGCGGTGGAATCATCGGTATGACCCTCGCAAATTACTTAGATACAACAAAATTCGAGGTCACTTTATTCGATGACGCTACTGGTCAAGCAACAAAAGCCAGTGCAGGAATAATTTCTCCTTGGCTTTCCAAAAGACGGAACAAACAGTGGTATCAACTAGCAAAAGATGGTGCTGCTTTCTTCGATAAATTGATTCAAGATTTTCAACTGGATTCAACCATTTATGATCGTTCAGGAACTCTTTTATTACGTTCTCAAGAAGACTTAATTTCACTTGCAGAATTAGCGGAGGAACGCAAAAAGGAAGCACCAGAAATCGGTGATATCGAACTACTAACACCAACTCAAACGGCCACTAAACTTGAACTGCTTAAACCAGCACCTTCACTTCATATCAGTGGTGGAGGAAAACTTGACGGCAAAGCTTATTTAACGCAACTAGCAAAACGATTAACCCATCAGCAAGTGGCAATTATCAATGATCGCGTTTCGTTTCAACCAAAAGGTGATGCATGGTTGATTCAAGGCGATTTTGGTGAAAAACTAGTTGATCGAATCATTCTTACTCCGGGTCCCGCATTAAAACCTTTGCTGGAAACAATTGGCTATACAGTTGATATTCGACCTCAAAAAGGACAATTATTAGTTTTTGACTCTCCATATCAACACAGTAGCGAATGGCCTGTAGCGATGCTTGATGGTGAAGCTGATTTTATTCCGTTCATGTCTGGTAAAATTTTGATTGGTGCCACGCATGAAAACGACGGTGGTTGGGACTTAGCTCCTACTAAAACAGCTTATGAAATGCTTACTACTCACACGAAACAATTTTTAGCAAAACCGGAGCAACTAAACGATTGGCACTATCATTTTCGTGTGGGTACTCGTGCATATACGTCTGATTTTTCACCATTTTTCGGTTCGGTTCCAGATGATCCCACCTTATTAGTTGCAAGCGGGCTAGGTTCCTCTGGTTTAACAACAGGTCCTTATATCGGGTATTTGTTAGCGGACTACCTAAACACGGGAAATTGGCAGAAAAAAAATTATCAAAAAGAAATAAAAACTTATATCTCGAAGTCAGTTAGTTGAGTGTGAGTTAAAAAAAGAGCGGACATCTGTCTCGCTCTTTTTTGTTCTTCTTGTTCACTTGATAGGTCAATCAATCATTAATTTACCCCAAAAAATTTGTTAAAATCATCTCTTTCTCCTATACTGCAAACCAATATGTTGTCTGCTCTCAAAAGATGACTGTTTGATTTCCACAGGCTCTCTTTATTTCTTCAACTTTTTCAATAATCGTTCCAAATATTCCGTTGCTTCAGCAGGAAGTTCATGGTATCCCCCTAAAAGCTCTGCTTGTTCTTGCAGAAATTGATTTCTTGAACTCAACCGCTGATACAAACGTTCTTGATAAGTTACCTCATTAAATCGCTCAGAAAATCCAGCTATCGGTAAATAAGACAATTCCGTTAACTTTCCTAGTGGCAGAAATTGCACTTGTTTTTTAGCAATAGCCTCTACACTTTTCAATGTGATTTCAGGTGTAATTTTTTTTTGGTCAAAAAATCCTGTATTTAAAATATAGCAATCGGTGTTTTGTTGCTCAAACAGCTCTTTAAAAGCTTGATAGTCTTCAGCTAATGGATATACTCTAAATGGATTAGCGTATGGAACGAAGACTAGCTGATCCACTTCTTCTTGATTTCGAATGTTTTCTGCACTTGACCGTTTTGTTGCTAATGTTGCACCGAAAATTGCGGCTAAGATAGGATCATTCATTTTAACAACCGGCGGAAAAACATCATCTTTCATAATCCAAAAAACTGCGTCGATTTTATCATCTAAATGATCTACACGATTTGGCGTAACAAATCGTGATTTGATTGCCCGACCATTGCCATTACGAATATCTTCAGTCACCAATACTTTTTTCCCAGAGTCATTCAGCGTCACCCCCACATTTTGACAGGTTAAAAATGATGCAATTGTTGGATCATCTGAAGCATAGTCTTGTGTTTTATCAAAGTAGGCTGGCTCAAGTGCCGTGGTTGATCCTTTTGTTTTTGAGATGACAAACGCATCATCATGCAGCACAGTTACTACATCATCTGCGCGTTTTGCTAACGTAATCGTTGACTTTCCAGAACCAGATAAGCCAAAAACGGCCATCGTGTAATGATGTGATGGAAATTGATATTGCTTCAGTCCTCCATGACACGCAATGAAACCATTTCGATTTGCTAGCGCCCAAGCAAGAGTCAGCGTTGCTTTTTTTAGCTCACCAAAGTAACGTAGTCCCAAAACGGCTGCTACATTATGCACAGCATCAATCAATACCAAGCCATCAGGAAACGCTGGGTTTTGCCATTCTGGATCAGCAAAGATGTACAAGTCGCCCTCATGATATGTTTGCGAATGCTGATACTCGTTTTCAATTTCTGCTGTTAACGCTTGAAAGTTCAATAAATACGAGTATAGATTATTCTCAAAACCTTCAGGAATCAGCACATGTGCTTTAACTGAAAATTCCTGGTCCAACCCAACAATGACTTCACCATGATAAAACTGACGTGTTCTACTTTGATAAATTGCTTCCCGTAAAATTTTTTCATACTTCACCTGGTTAATCTCTGGTTCACCGATTACCCTACGTGCTGCCGCAGTTCGACCAACAATTTCACCATCATTAAAAACTAAAACTTTGCTATCTTTTGGAAGTTTTAACTCTTCTGTGTGAGAGACAGCTAAATCTGTCACGATCGTCCCAGGACTATTAGCTGCTAACTGATATGCTTGTGCTAAATGCTCGATCACTTGTACATTATTTCCATAAAATGCTGTTTCAATAATTACTCGAATACTCGAAAATAAGCTGCTCTTTGAGTTGATTGCTGCTTGTGGATATCCCGTTATCGTACTCATCCGCTCACCTTCCCTTTTTTAAACCAAAAATAGAAAACGCTTTATAACTATTATATCTCAGCACTATTTTTTTGTCTTACGGCATCCCTCATCCGCTCCTCTACACAATTAGATATGTAAGAATAGCAATTATTTTTTTGAAAAACAAAAAAAAACCAAGAAAATCACTCGAAAGTAATTTCCTTGGCTTCAACTATTTTGGTTTCAGTTGATTACTCGACTTAGTACCAGCCGTTTGATAACCAGAATGCTTTAGCAGCATCCCATGAACCGTAGCGTGATGATACATATTCATCAGCAACACGTTCTTGGTTAGCAGCTGAGTAGTCACCATTTAAGTATGATGAATCTAATTGGTAACGTCCGATGTAACGTCCGTTAGTAGCTGTATAAGAACCGCTTGATTCTCTTTGAGCGATCCATTCTTTTGCATCACTTGTTGAAGCTGCAGGAGCTGCAGGAGCTGCTGGTGTTGCAACTACTGGTTCAACAGTTTCAACTGGTGCAACGTATGTATATTGTTGAGTTGCTTGTTCAGTTGCTGCTGTTTCTTGTTTAGTTTCAGTTTTTACTTCTGCTTTAGTTGAAACTTCGCCTGATGTTGGGATAGTTAATTCTTCACCAACGTAGATACGGTTAATATCAGAAATAGAATTTTTTTCTGCAATTGTGTTAATTAAAGAATTGTCACCTGCAAATTGTTGTGAAATTGTAGATAAAGTGTCACCTGATTTGACTGTATAAGTTTCGTCAGCATGAGCTTCTGTAGCTCCCACAAACATTGCAGCACCTGCAGCAAAAGTTGTTCCTAAAACGATCTTCTTCATTGAATTCATATATTAAACTCCCTCATGTCCTCTTAGTTTCTTTCAACGTCATTAACTTTAACATTTGAAAATATTTCATAGGTAAAAGAATGATGACATTTGATGACAAAATGACATTTTTTTTAATATTTGTAACATTTCACTAGTCTGCCCTCTCAGACTAAAGTCGTAGAAACCGTTGGTATCAAAGAAGAAAACATTTTCATCAACCCGTGTGTTTTTTCACAAAAACTCGACATTTTGTAACATTACAACGAAAATTTTAGAAGAAAAATGCATTTTTTTTTGCTTAAATAACGAATTTCAGTCAAAAAACAACAAAAACAGCAAAAAAGTCAGTAATTGTTACAACAATTACTGACTAAAAATGAATGAATTAGCAAAAATTAGGCAAATCCTTGCACTTTTGAGCTATTTCTGTTTTTTTCTCTGCTTCGTTTGTAAAATTTCGATTGCTTTTTCAAATTCTAGCTTCGCTTCTTCATCTGTTTCTTTCGCCAATGAGTCTTGCAGAACTGTTAACCATTCTTCTGGAGCTTTCGCACCCAAACGTCCGATTGCCCAAGCGGCCGTTCCACGAATCACTGGACGGACATCTTTGAGACAAGCAGCAATCTCCGGTAATGAGTCTCGATCACCGAGGTTTGCTAAGGCAATCAATGCATTTCGTTGAAGTGGCTTTTTCCCACGCCACGAACCAGCTAGATGACCAAATTGTTGCTTAAATTCTTTATTAGAAATAGAAAGCATTGGTTTTAGTTTAGGGTATACTTCATCAACTTTTGGCTCCATCTCTTCATGGAAATGAAAATCTTTCCCTTTATTATATGGGCAAACTAGCTGACAGATATCACAACCATAAATGACATTACGCATCTTTTTTCGATACTCTTCTGGCATCAACCCTTTTGTCTGGGTCTGATAAGACAAGCATCTTTGGGCATTCATTCGCCCATCTCCAAGCAGCGCTTTCGTCGGACAGCCGTCGATACAACGAGTACAATCTCCACAACCAAACACACCTGGTTCATCCGGTTCAAAAACAATATTTGTAACAATTTCACCTAAATAAACAAAAGAACCAAACTCTTCCGTAATCAGCAGACCATTGCGTCCAATAAAACCTAAGCCAGCTCGCTGTGCGACTGCTACATCAATCAACTCTCCTGTGTCTACTTGTGGAGCAAAGCGCCACTCTTCCTCTGCTTGCCACTGTTTTCCGCGTGTTGTAATAAATTCAATCAAACGATTTAAACGATCTCGCAGAATATCATGATAATCGATTCCCCAAGAAGCACGAGCAAATTGCCCTCTTTTTTCATCTTTTGGGATTTCCTCATGAATTTTTGTGGGATATGCCAATGCAATTGAAATAATAGATTGAGGTTGATCAAATGTTTTTTCTGGATAAAGTCGTTCTTCAATTACTGGATGCTCAAAACCAGAAGTATGCCCTGCGGCTTTTTGTTCTTCCAGTGATTCTCTCAAGTGATCAAAAGGCTCCGAAGTCGTGAACCCGATTTTATCAATACCCAAGCGTTTACTTTCGCGAATGATTTCTTCCTTTAAAGTCATAAATTTCCTCGCTTATTTCATTTTTCTTCTATATTAAGTAATAGATTATTGGTAGCAAGATTACCGACTATATAATCCATAATATAATTTTTCCTTTTTTAATTGGACGAACTCAATTTGTTGATCAGCGACTTTCTTTTCCTTTAGCCAACGATTACGAGTAACAAAAACTTCCCAATAATTCGTTGAGATTAGCTTTTTTTTGTCATCCAATGCTTGGAAGAAGTTCCAAGAGACTGGTTTTGTATTCAACAATTGATGTAAACGTACTTGCTCTGTTTGAGGAAGTTCTGATAAATCTCGAGAGTATAACACATCTTCATGTAAGTTTTTTTGTTGCGTATAAGTAAATGTTTGTGGTATTTTTCCTGGTCGTGCTACTAACATCAACTGGTTATAATAGCTATTCATTAACTTACTGTGTGCAATAAATGAACTCTTATAATACGCTGCTTGGATTTTCTGAATAACATTTTCAGTACCAATGACAGAAAAAAGTGCTGGCCAAGCTTTCGTTTGAACTTCTTGATTTTGCTTGACTAAGACTCCTGGTATAAATCCAACTGCAGAAATGAAAACAAAGTAACCAATTCCGGCCGTTTCATCCAGTGACTGAAACTCATCAAAAATCCACTTTCCAATGTAACGTTCTGGTTCAACTGCGTCATCTGTTGCATTCGCTATGAATAATTTTGCCATCTCGGTTTCAAGAAATTGAAGGTCTTGGTCTTTTTTAGTTGCTTCTTGTTGGTCAAGCAAACGAAAGACGTCTTCTTTAATTTGATGCTTATCTTTACGTGTGAAATTCATAGCTACACCTCTCCTTCTTACCCTTAACTATAACGGAAATCGAAAGAAAAAAACATTATTACACTAAAAAAACGCGAAAAAAAATTATGATCCAAAGTAACTAGCTCATTGAATTAAAAAAGAACTTTTCGAAGATGTTTTTTCTTTTTTCGAATAACTATCTGTCATTGATACTTCCTTTTGCTATCCATATACAAAAACAGAAAAAGGTTGAACTAAAACAAAAGAATGTTTTAGTTCAACCTTTTGGATAATGAATTTATTTTGATAACCCATCATGAATTGCTTCAATATTCCATTTCATCATTCCATAGTAAGAATCACCTGTTTCACCTGATTTGGCTACTGAATCTGTAAATAACTTTTCAGCGATAGGAACACCGGTTTCTTTCGATACACGTTCCATGCTCCGAGGATCGACACTCGACTCTACAAACAAACCAGGGACTTTTGACGCTTTGACTTGGTCAATAATTGCAGACATTTGATCGGGTGTTCCTTGACTTTCTGTATTGATTTCCCAAATGTAAGCGGCTGGTAATTGATACGCTTTTGAAAAATATTTAAATGCACCTTCACTGGTGACTAGTAACTTTTTCTCCTCACTGATCGTAGCAAATGACTCTTTTGCTTGTTGATCCAATGATTCAAGTTTTTTACGGTATTCTTGACTGTTTTTTTCATAAACTTCTTTATTCTCAGGATCTTTTTCGCTCAAAATTCGAGTGATTTCTTCAACATATTTGATTCCATTAGACACATCCAGCCATGCATGCGGGTCTGCCTGTGTTTCTTGACCAGCACTTGTTAAATAAAGTGGCTCTACTTCACGACTAACGGCAAAATAATCTTCATCTTCGACTTTTTTAGCAGTTTCCATCAAATTATTGAACCAACCATTCCCTGTTTCCAAATTCAGTCCATTATACAAGATAACTTTTGCATCACTAGCTTTTTTGATGTCTTCTGGTAAAACTTCATACTCATGTGGATCAGTTCCCACGGGCACGATACTATGAATCGTTACCTTGTCTTTTCCAACTTCTTTTGCCATGTCTGCCAGAATTGAATTTGTCGCAACAACAGTTAGTTTTCCATCTTTCGTTTGTTCTGATTTCTCGCTCTTTGCTGAGCAACCTACTAGGAAAATTCCTAGTGCGAATAACAAGATTAGTAATTTAGATTTCTTCATTTGTTTGCTCCTTTCTTTGAAACAAAATGCCTTTTGTTGGTGAAAATAAAAATGCTAGGGCAAAAAACACAGCTGATGCCAACACGATCGTTGCCCCTGAAGGTAAGTTATAACTGTAACTGAAAAATACACCCACGATTGCGCTCAACACACCAAAACTCGCAGATAAAGCAATCATTATAGATAAACGATTCGTTAACAAGTACGCTGTTGCAGCTGGTGTAATCAACATGGCAATCACCAAGATTGTTCCAACTGTTTGAAGACTCACTACAGCAACTAAAGTTAAGAAAAACATCAATGCGTAATGAATAAATGTTGTGTTTAACCCATAGGCTTTTGCCATCATTGGATCAAAAGAAGTAATTTTCAATTCCTTATAAAAAATGAAAATAAATAATAAGACAACAGCACTAACGATTGCCGTGAGATATAAATCACTCTCACGAACAGCTAGAACATTACCAAATAGAATATGATAAAGATCAGTTGCACTTTGAGCAAAAGAGATAAGAATGATTCCTAATGCAAAAAATGAACTAAAAACAATCCCGATTGCCGTATCATTTTTTAAGCGACTCTTTTGTGTGACAAAACCAATCAATGCAGCAGTCAGCACACCAAAAGCAGTTGCGCCCAAAATATAACTAAACCCAAACATATAAGAAATTGCCACTCCGGGTAAAACTGCATGAGAAATCGCATCCCCCATCAGAGACATTCCGCGTAAAATAATAAATGAACCGATCACTCCTGAAGCTAATCCGACTAAAATAGATGTAATCAATGCATATTGTAAAAATTGATAATTGAATACCCCATCAACAAATGACTGAATCATGCTTGTTCCCCCTTTACCAACTGGCCAATTACTTCACCATAAGCTAACTGCAGATTATTTGAAGTAAAAGTTTCTTGAACCGTCCCAGCTGCAATCAGCTCACGATTTAATAAAATTACTTCATCAAAGTATTCAGTTACTTTATGCAAATCATGATGAACAATCAAAATTGTTTTGCCTTCTGCACGCAATTCTTGTAAAATCGAAAAAATCTTTTTCTCACTAACAGCATCGATTCCCACAAAGGGTTCATCTAAAAAGATCCATTCCGCACCCTGTGTCAATGCCCGTGCAATAAACACTCGTTGTAATTGACCACCAGATAGTTCACTGATTTGTCGATTAGCAAATTTTTCCATTCCGACTTTGACTAGCGCCTGTGCTGCTCGTTCTTTCTCCAGTTTTCCTGGTCTTTTTCCAATCCTTAGCGAAGGATACGTTCCAAGTAATACCACACCAAAAACATCAATTGGAAAAGATAGATCCATTGCACTTCGTTGTTCAACGTAAGCAATTTTTTTCCGAACCTCTTTTACAGATTGACCTGAAAACGTCACCGTACCAGAAGATTTGGGAATTAATTCTAACAAAGATTTCATAAAAGTTGATTTCCCCGCACCATTCGGTCCAATAATTCCTGTCATTTTTTCTGATTGAATCGTTAAAGATATATTTTTTAAAGCGATCTTTCCTTGGTACGCAACGGAAAGATTCTCTACGCTGATTGTTGGTTTCGCCATCCTAAGCACTCCTTTTTAGGTTTACCTAACTTTTTATTTAAAGATAGTTTAACTCATTAAGAAAACATTTTCAACAAAAAACTTTGCAATTAAATTAAATTTCTTCTCGCGTTTTTTGAATCCTTTCTGTAAAATCACATCAAGAGATTAATTTAATAACTGTTTTTATTTATCAATAATTTATTTTTTTGACTGATAAATTTAATCAAATGTGTTGGCTTATTCTCTAAATTATGAAAGGAGTTTTTGTATGGAAGAAGGAAAATTAAATCGAAGTCTTAGCGCACGTCATATTCGAATGATCGCGTTGGGAGGAACAATTGGCGTTGGATTGTTTATGGGTGCCTCTTCAACCATTCGCTGGACTGGTCCCTCTGTAATGATTGCCTATGCTGTTGCTGGCTTGTTTTTATACTTGATTATGCGTGCATTAGGCGAGATGCTTTACGTTGACCCTTCTACAGGTTCATTTGCTAATTACGCGAGTGATTACATCCATCCAGTTGCTGGTTACTTAACTGCTTGGAGCAATATCTTTCAGTATGTCGTAGTTGGAATTAGTGAAGTCATTGCCGTTGGCGAGTATATGAATTATTGGTGGCCAAATTTGCCAACCATCATTCCTGGTATCGCTGTGATACTTTTCTTGATGTTAGCTAACTTGTTTTCAGTAAAAGCCTTCGGTGAATTAGAATTTTGGTTTTCGATGATCAAAGTCGTAACGATCATTTTGATGATTGTGGCTGGTTTAGGCGTTATCTTCTTTGGCTTTGGCAATCATGGTCAACCTATTGGTATTTCAAATCTTTGGAAAAATGGTGGCTTCTTTACCGGTGGCGTGAAAGGTTTCTTTTTTGCTTTATCCATCGTGATAGCTTCTTATCAAGGAATTGAGTTAATCGGGATGACTGCTGGTGAAGCAAAAAATCCACAAAAAACAATCGTTGAAGCTGTTCAATCTACCATTGGACGCATTCTTATTTTTTATATTGGTGCTATTTTTATTATCGTAAGTATTTATCCATGGAATCAGCTTGGTGAAATCGGGTCCCCATTTGTTCAAACATTTGCGAAAATTGGGATTACTTTTGCCGCTGGATTGATTAACTTTGTGGTAATCACTGCTGCCTTATCTGGCTGTAACTCTGGTATTTTCAGCGCCAGTCGCATGATTTACACATTGGCAGTTAATGGAAAAATGTCGAAGCGTTTCTTAAAACTATCTCGTCATGGTGTTCCATTTTATCCCGTTGTTGCCATTTCAGGAGGTATCTTGATTGGTTTGGTCATCAATTATTTGCTACCAATGTTTGTTACTCACTCTGAAAATATTTTTGTCTTTGTTTATAGTTCAAGTATTTTACCAGGAATGATTCCTTGGATTGTCATTTTAATCAGTGAAATCAAATTCCGTAAAATCCACGCTGAACAAATGACAAAACATCCATTCAAAATGCCATTATCCCCTTACACCAATTATTTAACTTTAGCATTTTTAGCTATTATTCTTTGTTTCATGTTTATTAACCCTGAAACAAGAATTTCCTTGCTTATTGGGTTAGCCTTCTTGTTTTTAATGACGATTCATTACTTTCTTCGCGAAAAACGCTTGAAGAAAGCTTAAACAACAAAAAAACTGCGAGTCTGTTCTACTCTTGGAAAGGGGACCTTTCTAGAGTTAGTAACATCTCGCAGTTTTTTATTGCTTATTGCAATTGAAGTACAGCACCAGGCGTTAAGAAATAATCATCCATCGTCATTCCATTCAATGCTAAGATTGTTTCGACTGGTACACCTGTACGTTGTGCAACTTGATTGGGGCCTTCACCAGCTAATACAACAGTTGTTGCAGATTGATTCGTTGTAGTTTCTGACGTATCAGTCATTTGATTACTTGTTGTTTCAGCCGTTTGTTCGGTAGTTGAAGTCATTGTTTCTTCTGAGGTTGAACTACTTGTTTCCTGTTTGTTTGCTTCTTCAGCTTGCAGCGCACTACTCGTTCGTAAATAAATATCTGATATTTTTGCTACTTCAGTTGTGTATTTACTTGATAGCTGGTCAACCAAAGAATTAATATCGACAGTTGAGGAACTATCTGCTTGATGTGCAGCTTTTAATTTGCTGATTCCTTCATTTGAAATTGCTTGTAGTGCTAATGCTTTCTGATTAGCAATCGAAGATAATCCTGCAACCCCATTTTGATTTGATTGAATTTCTGTTTGATATTCATCAATCAATATCGGTGTTTGTTCAGTCAACTTCTCTGAGTAAGTCGTCAAAATCGTTTGTAGTTCATCTGCTGACTCTTTATCTGTGCTACTCGTTTCTGTTGATGATTTTGTTGAACTATCGGTTGTTTTTGTCGCTTTTTTACTTTGTTTTTTCTTCGCTTTTTTTTCATTTTTTTGCGTTGAAGAAACAGTTGTTTCAGGTGTTTCTTTGGCACTAGAAGTTGATTTTCCGAACTGCGTCAATCCCCAGACTGAGCCGCCAATCACCAAGACTGCTACCAAACAGGCACCAATAATCAACAATCTTTTTTGCATTCGTTGCTTTTGCTGACGCCTTCTAGACATCCGAACATTTTCATCTCGTTCATTTTTGTTTTTCAATAAGTTCACCACCAATAATTTATGTTAAAAATAGTGTTATGCCTTATCCTCATTGTAACAAATAACAATAGTTATGCACATTTTTTTCTTAAAATTTTCTAATCCTTTTTACCACTCACGATGATTCCATGATTTTCCATCAATTTCTCCCTGCAGTTGAGTGATGCGCTCGTCGCTTTCTTTGACTAATTTTTTCAATTCAAATAACAAAGCAGCATCCTCATAATGAACATTTTTTTCATTCAGCTCGTCAATTTGTTGCTGTAACCACTCACTACTCATTCATTTTCCTCCTTTAATTCACCCAGTGTGAAGGTCAAGTCTTCGATCATCTCCTGTTGTTCTTTTAAGCCATCTAGGAGATAGGATTTTTGTGGTTCTGAAAAATGCGTATTTTTTTCTATTTGTTCAAGAAACCAGTTGATTCGCTGAACAAGACTTGGTTTTCCAGTTAAAGAAAGATATTGCTGATAAGCAATTAAGCGTTCAAATCGTATCTCTGAAGTCTGATACATAAATTGTGCTAATACGAATGGAGGCAAATAATTCATTTGAAATTTGTGTGCAATTCGTTGATATGGTCGCAAAAATTCAGACAGCGTGAACTCTTCTTTTCCGCCTGCTTGATATTCTTTTTCTGCAACGCCAGTCGTTACTACAACACCAAAATCTTTTCCTTTTAGCACTTTACTTGCTTTAGCCAACACTGTGTCTTGCCATATTTTTAAATGTGCAGGTGCGCTATACCAATAAAGAGGAAATTGGAAAATGATTCGCTCGTGCGTTGCTAACAACGCTAATTCGTCATTTTGGTTGATTTCTCCGGCTGGATAGACAGATTCTAAATGATGCCATGTAATCGAAAGCGATTGAGATGCCTCTTTAAAAAATTGTTGATTCAATGATTCTTGAAGATTGGGATGGCTGACAATTACTAAGGTCTTCATCACGATTACGTCCTTTCTTCTTCGTACTGTTTCATAGTTTAGCATAACAAATAGACTTAGTTGATCATTATGCCTCAGCTTCAGCAAGACGTTTTTTACCCCACTCTTTTTTGATAGGTATATAATAAAATTATTAAAGCAAAGAGGCGAGAAATATGAAAACTGTAACAGCAAAAGAAATAGAAGATTATTTAACCAGTCGTTTGGGTGGAATTAGCGTAATTGACATCCATATTGAATTTCCAAACGATCTTCAAGCATTTCACATTGAAGGTGAAAATGACTACTATCTCTTACAAGATGCCAAAAAAATGTATCATTTACTTGATGGGAAACGTGAGGAAAAATTAGTAGGAGAAGATCCCGAAAAATTTTTAACGCATGTCATTCAACTAATTACCAATGAAGATACCACTGTCACTTACTAATCATTTAAGCTTGAAAATGATTTTCTCCTTATAAAAAAGTGCCGCAAAGACCTGAACAGATCTTTGCGGCACTTTTTTATTTCATTATTTTGAGGCACGTTTGATATAAGAACCTTCAGTTGTATTGATTTCTAATAACTCATCTACTTCAACAAAGTCAGGAACGTTGACAACTAAGCCAGTTTCCATTGTTGCTGGTTTACCTGAACCAGTTACTGTTGCACCTTTGATTGAAGGTTGTGTTTCAACAACACGTAAAACAACAGTTGTTGGTAATTGCACACCGATTACTTCGCTGCCGAAAAATTGAATTTTTACTTCCATATTTTCTAGGATGTATTTCATTTCTTCTTCAACTGTTTCAACAGGAATCTCATATTGTTCATATGTTTCTAGATCCATGAAGAACGCTGTGTCATCCATTGTATACAAGTATTGAACAGCTTTTGTATCAATGTGTGCTTTTTCAAATTTTTCTTCTGGGCGGAAAGTTGTATCATATGTTGCACCAGAACGAACATCTTTTAGTTTCATACGCATAACTGTATTTCCTTTACCAGGTTTGTGGTGACTTGCGTCTAAAACTTTAATTAATTTTCCATCTTGTACAAATGTCATACCGGCTTTTAAATCGCTTGCTGAAATCATTTAAATTGCTCCTTTTTTGTTTATCATCATCTTTTTTATTGTATCAAACAACAGTGGATAAGACTAGCAAATCTTCATTTTTATCTAGCAACACTTCTTCATTTGATTCTGTGATTCACTTTATCATGCACTCTATCCAATTATTCCTATCACTAAAAATCACCGAATACTTTGACTCTGACATTTTTTCATGTTATTTTTGATAAAAATATTACTGGAGGAACAGACATGATGAACACACAAAGTAACTTCAATCAATTGATTACTTGTTGTTGTATGGTGCAAAAAAGCAGCATACTATTTGCCGTGTCTATTAATTGCCCTTCATAATTTACGTGTACTCTCTGGAAAAGCACGAATAATTTATGATATCTAGGAGCTGATTTAATAGTCAGCTCCTTTTTTTATCGAATTTTTAGGAGGAAGCTATGATATTAACAACGATTCATGATTATATTGGCAAGACACCTTTATTTGAGTTTACGCATGATGCTTATGAAATACCAAAAGATTCAAAAATCTATGCGAAACTTGAATATTTGAATCCTGGAGGTAGCGTTAAAGATCGACTTGGTTTTTATTTGATTGAACAAGGTTTGAAAACTGGCAAGATCAACCAAGACACAACGATCATTGAGCCAACCGCTGGCAATACCGGAATTGGTTTAGCCTTATCTGCTTTAAACTACCATTTAAAAACTATTTTTGTAGTACCAGAAAAGTTTAGTATTGAAAAACAACAACTTATGAAGGCACTAGGTGCAGAAATCATTCATACCCCTACTTCACTTGGAATGGTCGGTGCTATCAAAAAAAGTCAGGAGTTAGCAGCCAAATTAGAAAATGTTTATCTCCCAAAACAATTTGAAAATCCTGACAATCCAGCAACTTATTATCACACACTTGGACCAGAGTTGATTGACGAACTAGCAGGAAAAATAGATAGTTTCGTGGCTGGAATTGGTAGTGGCGGAACTTTTTCTGGCACAGCAAGTTATCTTAAAGAACAGATAAGTGATATTCGACTAATTGGTGTTGAACCCGAAGGCTCTATTTTGAATGGTGGCAAAGCAGCTTCTCATGAAATTGAAGGAATTGGTGTAGAATTTATTCCTCCGTTTATTGAGTCTTTGCCTATTACTCGTTTTGAAACTATCTCAGATGAGGAAGGATTCTATTACACGCGTGCTTTAGCTAAAAATCAAGGATTATTAGTTGGTAGTTCAAGTGGTGCCGCTTTTGCAGCATCCCTCAAAGAAGTGCAACAATTGCCTGCAGGAAGCACAATCGTAACCATCTTCCCTGATGCAAGTGATCGTTATCTGTCAAAAAATATTTATTTATAGGAGGAATAAAAATGCATATTCAAACAAAATTAATTCATGGTGGTATTAGTGAAGATCCAACAACGGGTGCTGTTAGTGTTCCAATTTATCAAACCTCAACTTACCGGCAAAACGGTGTTGGTCAACCAAAAAAATACGAGTATTCTCGTTCAGGTAATCCAACCCGATTTGCATTAGAAGAACTAATTGCAGACCTTGAAGGTGGAATCCAAGGCTTTGCTTTCTCGTCAGGATTGGCAGGAATCCATACAGTTTTATCACTGTTTGAACCTGGCGACCATATCTTACTCGGTGATGATGTTTATGGCGGAACTTTTCGATTAGTTGATAAGGTATTTTCTAAAATCGGTTTAGAATACACAATTATTGATACAAGTGATCTTAAACAAATTGAGCAAGCGATTCAACCAAACACAAAGGCACTTTATCTTGAAACACCAAGTAATCCACTCCTTAAAATTACTGATCTAAAAACTAGTCTTGCCATCGCAAAAAAACATAATCTATTAACAATCGTTGACAATACATTTGCGACACCTTATTTCCAACAGCCATTGGCACTTGGCGCAGATATCATTGTTCACAGTGGTACGAAATATCTTGGTGGACACAGTGATGTTGTTGCTGGTTTAGTCACCACTAATAAAGCAGACTTAGCGGAAAAAATTGGCTTTTTACAAAATGCGATGGGTGCAGTCTTAGGCCCTCAGGATAGTTGGCTAATCCAACGTGGGATCAAAACGCTAAGTGTGCGAATGGAAGCACATCAAAAAAATGCTTTAGCAGTAGCAACTTTTCTTGAGAATCATCCAGCTGTTGAAACTGTTTATTATCCTGGACTAACAAGTCATCCAAACTATCAGATTGCAAAAACACAAATGAGTGGTTTTAGTGGTATGGTCTCTTTTGACTTAAAAGAAGATGCAAAAGCAGTACCTTTTGTTGAATCATTAAAATTATTTATTCTAGCAGAAAGCTTAGGTGGCGTAGAAAGTCTAGTTGAGGTTCCTTCGATTATGACTCATGCTTCTATTCCAAAAGATAAACGTGAAAAAGCAGGAATCAAAAATGGGTTGATTCGTCTTTCTGTAGGTATCGAACATATAGATGATTTATTAGCAGACTTAACCCAAGCCTTAGATAAAATGGAAAGTACTAAATAAATTTCTTCATTTATAGAAATAAGGTTAAAAATCAAAGATGTACCTATAACTTATTCTAAATAAATGTTAGAATTTAGCTATCACTACTGAACAAAAAATGAATCGAGGTAACTTACATGAAAATGAATGTTGAAAGTTTCAATCTAGACCACACAAAAGTAAAAGCACCTTATATCCGTGTTGCTGATCGCAAAACTGGTGAAAATGGTGACATGATCATCAAATATGATGTCCGCTTCAAACAACCAAACAAAGAGCATATGGAGATGCCAAGCTTACATTCACTTGAACATTTAACAGCTGAACTAATTCGTAATCATGCTGACTACATTGTGGATTGGTCGCCGATGGGCTGCCAAACAGGTTTTTACCTAACTGTGCTGAATCATGAAAGTTATGACGATGTACTAGATGTTTTAGAAAAAACAATGAAGGACGTTCTTGAAGCTACTGAAGTACCCGCAAGCAATGAAACACAATGTGGTTGGGCTGCAAGTCACACTTTAGAGGGTGCGCAAGCACTAGCACGTGAATTCTTAGCAAAACGCGATGAATGGTCTGACGTCTTTGCATAATTTAACTAAAAAAACTGAGAGCTTTTAAACAAGCTTCTCAGTTTTTTTGTTCTATAATAAGTGTGTACTTACTCAATTACTAAAGGAGAATTTTTATGACAGTTTATGATTTTGATGCAACTTTGGAAAATGGAACTACTTACTCTCTAAACGACTACCAGAATCATCCAATGATTATCGTTAATACTGCAACCAAATGTGGACTTGCTCCACAATTTGAGCAGCTTGAACAACTTTACACTACCTATAAAGAAAAAGGATTAGTCGTTTTAGGCTTTCCTTCCAACCAATTTAAACAAGAACTGGATTCTGCTGAAGAAGCGGCGCAAGCTTGTCGAACTACTTATGGTGTTTCATTTCCAATGCATCAATTAGTCGAATTAAATGGAGCAGCTGCTGATCCTTTATTCGCCTATTTGAAGGAAAATGCACCTGGTACAATGACTAACGCAATTAAATGGAATTTCACCAAATTTTTAATTGATAAAGATGGAACTGTCATCAAACGCTTTGCACCGCAGACTTCTCCTGAAAAGATGATTGATGATATCGAAAAGCTTCTTGCTGAATAGTAAAAAGAATACAAAAAAACAGATGAGTTTAATCACTCATCTGTTTTTTACCGTTGCGTGGCGACGTCCTACTCTCACAAGGGGCAACCCCTCACTACAATCGGCGCTAAGAAGCTTAACTTCTGTGTTCGGCATGGTTACAGGTGTATCCTTCTCGCTATCGCCACCACACTGTGGTGTTATCTTATTGAGTTTGCTTTTGCTCACTCAAAACTGGATTTGAAGTAATCTCAACTCTACCGAGTTTTTTTCTTTTACCATTCTTGGTTAAGTCCTCGATCGATTAGTATCAGTCCGCTCCATACATCACTGTACTTCCACTTCTGACCTATCTACCTGATCATCTCTCAGGGATCTTACTTTCTTAAAGAAATGGGAAATCTCATCTTGAGGTGGGCTTCACACTTAGATGCTTTCAGCGTTTATCCCTTCCCTACATAGCTACCCAGCAATGCCCTTGGCAGAACAACTGGTACACCAGCGGTAAGTCCATCCCGGTCCTCTCGTACTAAGGACAGCTCCTCTCAAATTTCCAACGCCCGCGACGGATAGGGACCGAACTGTCTCACGACGTTCTGAACCCAGCTCGCGTGCCGCTTTAATGGGCGAACAGCCCAACCCTTGGGACCGACTACAGCCCCAGGATGCGACGAGCCGACATCGAGGTGCCAAACCTCCCCGTCGATGTGGACTCTTGGGGGAGATAAGCCTGTTATCCCCAGGGTAGCTTTTATCCGTTGAGCGATGGCCCTTCCATGCGGAACCACCGGATCACTAAGCCCGACTTTCGTCCCTGCTCGACTTGTTGGTCTCGCAGTCAAGCTCCCTTCTGCCTTTACACTCTTCGAATGATTTCCAACCATTCTGAGGGAACCTTTGGGCGCCTCCGTTACCTTTTAGGAGGCGACCGCCCCAGTCAAACTGCCCATCTGACACTGTCTCCCACCACGATTAGTGGTGCGGGTTAGAGTGGCCATAACGCAGGGGTAGTATCCCACCAGCGCCTCCATCGAAACTAGCGTTCCGATTTCTACGGCTCCTACCTATCCTGTACATGCGGTACAGACACTCAATATCAAACTACAGTAAAGCTCCATGGGGTCTTTCCGTCCTGTCGCGGGTAACCTGCATCTTCACAGGTACTAAAATTTCACCGAGTCTCTCGTTGAGACAGTGCCCAAATCGTTACGCCTTTCGTGCGGGTCGGAACTTACCCGACAAGGAATTTCGCTACCTTAGGACCGTTATAGTTACGGCCGCCGTTTACTGGGGCTTCAATTCGTACCTTCGCTTACGCTAAGCACTCCTCTTAACCTTCCAGCACCGGGCAGGCGTCAGCCCCTATACTTCATCTTACGATTTTGCAGAGACCTGTGTTTTTGATAAACAGTCGCTTGGGCCTATTCACTGCGGCTGATCTGACGATCAGCACCCCTTCTCCCGAAGTTACGGGGTCATTTTGCCGAGTTCCTTAACGAGAGTTCTCTCGCTCACCTTAGGATTCTCTCCTCGACTACCTGTGTCGGTTTGCGGTACGGGCCGTTGTTTTCTCACTAGAAGCTTTTCTCGGCAGTGTGACATCAGGAACTTCGGTACTATTATTTCCCTCCCCATCACAGCTTGTCCTTAAAAGATTAAGCATTTGACTCAACCTAAGACTTACTGCTTGGACAGACATTTCCAATCGTCTGCATTCCTTAGCCTCCTGCGTCCCTCCATTGCTCAAACAAAAACAACGGGTACAGGAATATCAACCTGTTATCCATCGCCTACGCCTTTCGGCCTCGGCTTAGGTCCCGACTAACCCTGGGCGGACGAGCCTTCCCCAGGAAACCTTAGTCATTCGGTGGACAGGATTCTCACCTGTCTTTCGCTACTCATACCGGCATTCTCACTTCTAAGCGCTCCAGCAGTCCTCACGATCTACCTTCAACGCCCTTAGAACGCTCTCCTACCATAACACCATAGGTGTTATCCACAGCTTCGGTAATATGTTTAGCCCCGGTACATTTTCGGCGCAGGGTCACTCGACTAGTGAGCTATTACGCACTCTTTAAATGGTGGCTGCTTCTGAGCCAACATCCTAGTTGTCTGTGCAACCCCACATCCTTTTCCACTTAACATATATTTTGGGACCTTAGCTGGTGGTCTGGGCTGTTTCCCTTTCGACTATGGATCTTATCACTCACAGTCTGACTCCCGGATATGAATGAATGGCATTCGGAGTTTATCTGAATTCGGTAACCCGAGATGGGCCCCTAGTCCAAACAGTGCTCTACCTCCATCATTCTCAATTCCGAGGCTAGCCCTAAAGCTATTTCGGAGAGAACCAGCTATCTCCAAGTTCGTTTGGAATTTCTCCGCTACCCACACCTCATCCCCGCACTTTTCAACGTACGTGGGTTCGGTCCTCCAGTGCGTTTTACCGCACCTTCAACCTGGACATGGGTAGATCACATGGTTTCGGGTCTACGACTACATACTCAAACGCCCTATTCAGACTCGCTTTCGCTACGGCTCCGTCTCTTCGACTTAACCTCGCATGCAATCGTAACTCGCCGGTTCATTCTACAAAAGGCACGCCATCACCCATTAACGGGCTTTGACTTGTTGTAGGCACACGGTTTCAGGTTCTATTTCACTCCCCTTCCGGGGTGCTTTTCACCTTTCCCTCACGGTACTGGTTCACTATCGGTCACTAGGGAGTATTTAGCCTTGGGAGATGGTCCTCCCGGATTCCGACGGAATTCCTCGTGTTCCGCCGTACTCAGGATCCTCCTAGGTGTCTTCCAAATTTCATCTACGGGGTTTTTACCCTCTTTGACTGACTTTTCCAAGTCATTCGATTATCTGAAAAAACTACCATATCGGAGTCCTACAACCCCAACAAGCAAGCTTGTTGGTTTGGGCTTTTCCCGTTTCGCTCGCCGCTACTCAGGGAATCGAATTTTCTTTCTCTTCCTGCAGGTACTTAGATGTTTCAGTTCTCTGCGTCTACCTCAAATATGCTATGTATTCACATATTTGTAACATCCTATAAAAGATGCTGGGTTCCCCCATTCGGAAATCTCTGGATCATAGCTTACGTACAGCTCCCCAAAGCATATCGGTGTTAGTCCCGTCCTTCATCGGCTCCTAGTGCCAAGGCATCCACCGTGCGCCCTTATTCACTTAACCTTATCAACCTTACGGTTGGGTTTTGACATCATTTCTAGCGATAGAAACTAGTCAAGAAAAATAAGCAATTGAACTTATTAAAAAACTCATTCAACGCGGTGTTCTCGGTTTGTTTTGATCTTACTTCAAATATCCAGTTTTCAATGAACAAAGTATTTTGAGAGTAAACCTCTCAAAACTGAACAAAGTAATGATGACAAACGTGTGTAGTCTCCGTAATATTCCTTAGAAAGGAGGTGATCCAGCCGCACCTTCCGATACGGCTACCTTGTTACGACTTCACCCCAATCATCTATCCCACCTTAGGCGGCTGGCTCCAAAAAGGTTACCTCACCGACTTCGGGTGTTACAAACTTTCGTGGTGTGACGGGCGGTGTGTACAAGGCCCGGGAACGTATTCACCGCGGCGTGCTGATCCGCGATTACTAGCGATTCCGGCTTCATGTAGGCGAGTTGCAGCCTACAATCCGAACTGAGAGAAGCTTTAAGAGATTAGCTTAGCCTCGCGACTTCGCGACTCGTTGTACTTCCCATTGTAGCACGTGTGTAGCCCAGGTCATAAGGGGCATGATGATTTGACGTCATCCCCACCTTCCTCCGGTTTGTCACCGGCAGTCTTGCTAGAGTGCCCAACTAAATGATGGCAACTAACAATAAGGGTTGCGCTCGTTGCGGGACTTAACCCAACATCTCACGACACGAGCTGACGACAACCATGCACCACCTGTCACTTTGCCCCCGAAGGGGAAGCTCTATCTCTAGAGTGGTCAAAGGATGTCAAGACCTGGTAAGGTTCTTCGCGTTGCTTCGAATTAAACCACATGCTCCACCGCTTGTGCGGGCCCCCGTCAATTCCTTTGAGTTTCAACCTTGCGGTCGTACTCCCCAGGCGGAGTGCTTAATGCGTTAGCTGCAGCACTGAAGGGCGGAAACCCTCCAACACTTAGCACTCATCGTTTACGGCGTGGACTACCAGGGTATCTAATCCTGTTTGCTCCCCACGCTTTCGAGCCTCAGCGTCAGTTACAGACCAGAGAGTCGCCTTCGCCACTGGTGTTCCTCCATATATCTACGCATTTCACCGCTACACATGGAATTCCACTCTCCTCTTCTGCACTCAAGTCTCCCAGTTTCCAATGACCCTCCCCGGTTGAGCCGGGGGCTTTCACATCAGACTTAAGAAACCGCCTGCGCTCGCTTTACGCCCAATAAATCCGGACAACGCTTGCCACCTACGTATTACCGCGGCTGCTGGCACGTAGTTAGCCGTGGCTTTCTGGTTAGATACCGTCAAGGGATGAACAGTTACTCTCATCCTTGTTCTTCTCTAACAACAGAGTTTTACGATCCGAAAACCTTCTTCACTCACGCGGCGTTGCTCGGTCAGACTTTCGTCCATTGCCGAAGATTCCCTACTGCTGCCTCCCGTAGGAGTTTGGGCCGTGTCTCAGTCCCAATGTGGCCGATCACCCTCTCAGGTCGGCTATGCATCGTGGCCTTGGTGAGCCGTTACCTCACCAACTAGCTAATGCACCGCGGGTCCATCCATCAGCGACACCCGAAAGCGCCTTTCAAATCAAAACCATGCGGTTTCGATTGTTATACGGTATTAGCACCTGTTTCCAAGTGTTATCCCCTTCTGATGGGCAGGTTACCCACGTGTTACTCACCCGTTCGCCACTCCTTTTCTTTCGGTGGAGCAAGCTCCGGTGAAAGAAAAAGCGTACGACTTGCATGTATTAGGCACGCCGCCAGCGTTCGTCCTGAGCCAGGATCAAACTCTCATAATAAAAGTTAGAACAACCTTTCGATTGTTAAGCTCAATTTGTTTGCTAGCATATTGCTTGCTGTTTAAAAATGTTTGTTGTCTTGAATTGAATCAAGACGCCCTACACATTTGGTTTGTCTTACTTTGTTCAGTTTTCAAAGGTCTACTTGAATTGCCGTAGCAACTTTTATATCATATCAGAGTGACATTTGAATGTCAACTCTTTTTTACAAAAAGTTTTTTTGATTTCGTTTGAGAAATCTTTCAGCAACTCATTTATCATATCGCATCGTTTGTTATTTGTCAAGAACTTTTTTGAAGTTTTTCTTGATGAAATCAAGCTTCATAAGCAGTCCTTTTTAAACGACTTAGTTATCTTATCATGTGATAATTCACATGTCAACAACTATTTTTCATGTTATTTACGAAAGTTTCATGAATGTTACTTTCGCAACAACGGGAATAAATATATCATGTAATTTTTTACCTGTCAATAAGTATCAATATATTTTTTTAACCAAAAATAAAGATCTTGATATACCACCTTTTGGTTGATTTCATTAAGCAATTCGTGGCGTGCTTCTTCATATAGCAAAAGTGTTAATCGACTAGTAGTATATTCTTTCACTACTTGGACAAAGGTTTGAACACCACGGCCATTCGCACCTACTGGATCCTTCGCTCCCGAAACAACTAACATTGGAAGATGATCTGGAATCCGTTGTACTTCATCACGGCTACAAGCTTGTCTAACTAATCGGAATAGCTCTTTATAAGAAGACGCTGTAAAAATAAATTGCGTTCTAGGGTCCAGTAAATACTTATCCACCTCTATTTCATCACGCGTAAGCCAATCTTTTGAAGTTCTTGCAGGTTCAAATTGTCGATTAAACCCGCCAAATGCTAATTGATCTAGAAATTTTGAACGATACATTGCTCCGCGAATAGTGACGATTGTCGAAGCCATTAATTCAGCAACTGTCATCTCTTTGGGATTGTGCCACCCAGTCCCCATAATAATTACACCGGAAAAATTCGTCTCAAACTGTGCCAAATAATTTCTTACCAAAAAAGAACCCATACTATGACCAAAAATAAAATGTGGGAGTGTTGGATATTGTTCACTAATTTTTTCATTTACTGTATGAATATCTGAAAGTAAGAGTTCTGAACCATTTTCATCTGCAAAATGGCCAAAATGTTCCTTTGATTGAATAGACTGGCCGTGTCCCAAGTGGTCATGCCCTACCACAATAATCCCATTTTTATTAAGATACTCAGCGAATAGATCATAACGTTCGATAAATTCAACCATCCCATGAACAATCTGTAAAGTGGCTACGGGCTGTTGCTCAGGATACCAACAGCTTACTTCCACCATAGTCTTTCCATCAGCAGATAGAAACTGTACTTGCTTTTTCATATTAAAAACGCCTCGCTTTTTTCTTTTATTCTATATAACGTTACTTAGATAGTGTTACTTACTATTTTATCTTAGCAATCATGGTTAACTAATCAACAGTTAACTATAAAGATACATTAAAGTGATTGCAAGCGTTGTTCCTTACCTCTATATAACATTCAATAATATTCAATTTTTGAAACATCAAAAAAGAGTAGACACGATTACGTCCTACTCTTCACTCAAATTTATTCATGAACAACTAACTGTTCTAATAATTGTTCATCATAGCCAATAAATAAAACATCATCAATAATAATCAGCGGACGTCTCAAGACTTCTGTGTGCTCTCTACAAAGTGAAATCAACTGAGAATTTTGTAAATTTGATAGATCCACCTGCATTTTGAGAAATGCTTCGGACCAAGTAGCAAACAATTGAGTTGCTTGGACTTCTTTAAAGCTACATAGTTCTTTGGCGTCCTGTATACTCAATGCTGTTTTTTCTAAGTCAATAAATTGATAAGCTAAACGATGATTTTCTAACCACTTTTTAGCTTTCAAACAAGTCAAGCAATCTTTTGATCCAAATACTTTTATTCTCACAGGACCTCCCTCTTTCTTTTAATTGGCTAAGAGTTCAACGAGCCATAATTTTGCAAATAAATCAGATTTCGTTCAACACAACGAATTTTTCTAGGAACAAATGAGCGAATTTCATCCTCATTAAAACCAATCAGAATTCTCTTTTCATCAATTAAGATAGGGCGACGAATCAGCGAAGGGTACTCTTTAAACAAAACAATCATTTGTTTAAGCGTTAATTCATTGAAATCCAAACACAATTTTTCATAAATTTTTGACCGAGTGGAAATAATATCCTCAACCCCGCCTTCAGTTGCTGCTAGAATTTCTTTAATCTCTTCTTCAAGTAACGGATCGACAAAAATGTTTTTTTCTTCAAACTCAAGTTGATTCGTTTGCAACCATGCTCTAGCCTTACGACAAGAAGTACAACTAGGTGAGGTATATACTTTTATCATTTTCTCACTCCTCTTTAATTATAATCCCATTTTAACTGAATTATTTCAAAAAGACCAATCATTCGCTAAGTAAACTAAAAAAATTGTGCCACAATTATCAATTGCGGCACAATTTTTTAGTTATTTCCTGAGTTGAATACCAGACTCTTTAATAAAACGAGATGGCTTTAATTGCCGAGTTCCTTTCATTTGCGGTACACACAAATACAGGCGATTTCGAGCTCTGGTCATCGCCACATAAAATAAGCGGCGTTCTTCTTCAATCGTTGTCACAGGTTCTATCTTGATTTGTTCCGACGACACGGATCCTTTTTCTGCAGCGCCGTTATGTGGCAACGCGCCTTCGTTACAGCCAATCAAGAAAACATTTCTGTAACTCAATCCTTTACTTTTATGAATACTTTGAATACATAACGCATCTAGCTTTCCTTGTCGATAAGCAATCAATCGTGTTTTCAGTTGCTTTGCTTGCGATTGAATTGATTTTTCTAACTCTATCAATTGCAACAATGTCGGTTGTTTTTTGATTTCTTCTATTAACCAATCGCGCTCACTTTGTTCGAGTTCTTTTTTTGCTCGCGGAAGATTCATGAATAATTGCCAAAACTGGTACATGTTTTTTCTTGGTTGCTGCGTAAATCCTTGTAATTCTTTTACTAATTGCTCAATTTCTTTTTGCCGTGATTTTAATGAGGGTTTCATCTGAACAATGTACGCAGTTAGGTCGGTATCTGACTGTTTTTGAGAGAAGAAACGATCACATTCCGACTTTTTCAAATAACAGTTAATCATGATTTGTCTCAAAATTTGTTGGTAACTTTGCTCTTTTTTCTGACTAGTTGTTGCTCTGTGCCAGTCAAGAAATCTTCTATATAACTGTTGAAAGTTTCGTACACCAAAAATTCCTTCATATGGTGCATCTGCTTCAAGGACAAACGGAATGTCCGTTTGCAAAAGATTCTGTACCAATCTTTGTGTTTGCGAAAGTGAACGGTACAAAATAATAGATTCTTTGTATTTACCTTTCTGTTTGATAAATGTTTGAACCTGGCGAATCACCCACTGGCTTTCTGCTTGAAGATCCTTAAAAGAAATTGCCTCCATAACACCTGCTTCTTTTTGTGCAGGAATCATAGCTTTGGGAATACGATCCCCCTTATTGTAGCTAATCAATCGGTTTGCGCCTTGAACAATTGCGGCACGAGAACGGTAATTCGTTAGTAAGAAGAGTGTTTCAGTCGGATATTCTTGTTCAAATTCTTTGATGTAGGCTGGCTCTGATCCACGAAAACCATAAATACTTTGATCGTCATCTCCGACTACGACTAGCTTGATGTTTGTTCCTTTAGTAATCAATTTTACGACCGCCCATTGCAGAGGATTCGTATCTTGAAACTCATCAATAAATAAAAAATCATATTTCTTGCCAACAAACTGTCGAACATTTTCGTCAAGTAAAGCTTCTTTTAGATTTTGCAAAATATCATTAAAATCAGCCAGATGTTGTTGCTGTTTTAACTCCTTTAGCTCCGTCATCAACAGACCGATGCGTTCAGAAAGTGGTTGATTTGCATTTTTTTCTATTCCATCAAACTTTTCTTTCACCAAATGGATAATTTCTTCTTGCGATAGATTCATGTTTTGCCAATAATCTAAACGCGCTGGCAAATTTTTCTCACCATACTGATCAAAAGAATAAAGATTATATTTACGAATCAATTGCTGTAAAATCGCTCCAATTTTTTGGCCAGAATCTTTTGAAAAGTCTCCATGAATACCTTGCATTGCAATGTCTGGGAATTCCTTACAAATTTCATTATAAAGACGAAAGAAAATACTATGGAATGTTCCGATATGTATCGCTGTTTTATGTTGGCTAAAATTATCCACTCTTTTTTTCAATTCATTCGCTGCGTTCCGCGTAAACGTAATCATCAAAATTCGCTGCTCGGCAACTTGTTTTTGTGTCATTAAGTAGACGGCTTTTGCACAAATCGTTTGCGTCTTACCGCTACCAGCGCCAGCAATAATACGAAGATTTTTTTCCATGTCATACGTAATTGCAGCTTTTTGTTCTTGGTTAAACTGATTATAAGAGCGTTTTTCCATCATTTTAAAAAACGAATCATCCACTCTTTCAGCTGGCTGATCTTCTTCAATTAATCCTGGTGCTTCCCCATAAGCAGCCTCATAACTAGCAATTATCTCTTCTTGTAATCGAAAGATTTGTTGAAGTTTGTGATATCTGTTCTTCCAAGACTTCAGCTCATTTTTTAACCGCAACATTTCCTTTTCATTTAGCTGAGTAATCAGTGCCACCAACTTTCTTTTTCAAAATTTTCTTATTTATCGTGTCATTCTTGTTTTCTTTATACTACCAGACCTTTATTGAAAATGAAACGCCGTTATCCAATCACTTTGTTTCAGAAAATTTATCATGTTTTTCGGAAAATTATGCTAAGATAGAGGAAACTACATCAGTAAAATAATAATTGAAGGTGGAAAAATCATGCGTACTTCGTTTCACGAGGATCGTACTATCGGACTGTTACTAACATTTATCGGCGGTGCAATGGATAGTTATACTTACATTCATTACGATGTCTTTGCTTCTGCACAAACTGGTAATATTATTCTGGCAATTATTCAAGCCTTTGATGGCGAATGGATTAACTTTGGAAAAAAAGTGCTATCAACTCTTTTCTTTTTTCTTGGTATTTTATTGACCAAGTTTTTGATTGATTATTTTCGAAAGCGGGAAAAACATTTTTGGCGATTATTTGTTCTTTACTACGAAGCCCTGATTTTTTTCCTCGTTAGCTTAAGAATAATCAACATTCATCCCTCACTTGTAACAGTTTTGATTGCTTTTACAGCTGCAATCCAATGGGTGTCATTCGATAAAATCAATGGACGTGCCTATACAAATCTTTTTACAACCGGAAATTTGAAAGGTGTGGCAACCAATCTTTATGATTTTTTGATTTCAAAAGAAAAATCTGATTTTGATCAATTTTTTCACTTCCTCACAGTTGTACTAGCATTCATTTTAGGCGCTATCGTTTCTGTTTTTTGTTATCATTTATTTGGTGCTCAAGCTATTTTATTAGTGTCGTTTCTCTTTTTGGCAATGGCACTCAGCCAAACATTCCAGCTTTGGCGCTTTTTCAGAACCAATAAATATCCACTTTGATCAATTGGACTACAATAATTAATTCAAAAGGACGCAACAAAGAAAAAACATCTTTGTCGCGTCCTTTTTCTTATTTATTTTTTGTAAGAAAAAATTCCCTTTGCTTCTGGAACTGTGGTTGTATACCGAATTTTTTCTTTCATTGCTGTCTCGCTCATCTCTTTAGCTTGTGCTTTAATTGTTTGAACGATTTGTTCGCCACATTCTGGTTCTGCCACAAAATCATAACGATCTCCGTCAATCACAAGCTTTGGACAGACATCAAACGCATCAAACCATTCCTCATAACGGCGATTTAATTCTTGATAATAAGAAAACAACTCAGGATTTTGTTCGATTTGTTCATATTCTCGTCCGCGCTTTTTGATACGCTCAAGCATTGTTTCAAAAGAAACTCGAATATAAACTAATAAATCAGGCTTCTTCTGCGGCGCGATGTCTTCTAGTTCATTTAACATCGTTTCAAGTAATCCTTGATATTGCTCGACTTCTACCTGTGACACTCGGCCCAAATCTGCGTTTAAATGAAACAGTAAACTGTCTTCGTAAATAGATCGATCTAACACGTTATCATCATGACAAAATGCATCTTTAATTGCTAAAAAACGTTTATTTAAAAAGAAAATTTGTAATAAAAAAGTGTACTTTTCTGGGTTTGAGTAGAACAAAGGCAAGACTTCGTTGTCCTCAACATTTTCATAAAATGGCTTAGTGTCTAAGTTTTGCGCTAACATTTCTGTTAATGTACTTTTCCCAGCTCCGATAGTTCCCGCAACAATAATCACAATTATCGGCATCCTTCCTTTTATAAATTCTGCTTCTCATTTTACCACAAAAAAAGACTGAACTTTTCAATAGTTAATAACAATTTTTCTGCTATTTTTTGAAAGGTTAGTCTTTTTAATTATTAATTACAAAATTGAACTATTGGAAAACAACTAGTTCCTGTTTACTTAGTTATTTTCGATTAAAGCGTTCGATTTGCGAACAATCAGTTGCCATTGTAGATTATCGGCTGTTTCTGTTTCATCTGTTGCACATTTCGTTACGCGAATCATTACACTATTTTCATATATTTTTTCGATTTTCCCTTTGACTGGTGATTCAAACAAATCCGAATGAAATTCATAAGTTTCGCCTACTTCAAATAATTGTTCATTTTCCATAAGAATACCTCCATCACCTTTTATCAGGTTAGTACTTTTTTAACATAGAAATAAAAAATTAGTACACACACTCAAAAAAAGCATTTCTCGCATCAAAACTGTGAACTTTTTTCACAAATTTCACAAGATCTAGTAATTATACATAACAGTTAAATGAAATCGGACAGTTATGAGCTGAAACATACATTTTTTGAGTGAACCGTTTTTGTTCACTTTTTTTTATTACACTTTTAACTAAGAGTTTTCAGCTATTTTTGGTACACCGTGAGGAAAAAGAATCTCTGACTAAGCAATAATCCTTAAAATTTAGATGATGGTTTCTCACGATAAACATTAGACTTCAGCTACAATCTAACGTTCAGGTCTCTAACTAACCGAACTGGAATGAACATAACAAAAATAGCGTTCATTTACTGAAACATTGTTTGATACCTAGCAATTTATTTTAAGTGAAGGAGTATTGATATGATTCCGATTTATATTTGCGAAAAAGACCCACGGCAATTAGAAATTATCACAACTGTCATAAAAAATCAGATCACTCTTGAAGACCTCAACAGTCAAGTTGCTGTTTCTTCAACTGATCCAAATGAACTTCTTGAAATTGCCCGTCGTCGAACTGCTGATTTCGGTATTTATTTTTTGGATACGGAAATCCAAAGCCATGAATTAACCGGCATTACGCTTGGAAAAGAAATTCGTCAAATGGATCCATTAGGCAAGATTATTTATGTGACGGCTAACTCTGACTTTTCTTTAGAAATTCTAAAAAATCGAATTGAACCAACCGATTATATTTTGAAAGAAGATGTCTTTGAGTTAAAAGACCGTTTAGAACACATCTTAAGTAAAATCGTTCTTAACTTTCATAATTCTCAACCTCAAAAGGACATCTTTAAGCTAGAATTCAACGGAGAAATCAAATTTCTCCCACTAGACGAGATTCAATATTTTTCCACATCAGCAGTTACACCACATAAACTTGAAGTACACATGACTCATGCTCATCTTCAGTTCTACGATAAAATCAAAGATATTGAGAAAAAAAATAATTACTTTATTCGTTGCCACAAGTCATACGTTATTAACAAACTAAATATTCGGACTATTGATAAGAAAAAAAGAGAAGTCACTTTAGCAAACGGTGAAACAGTCCCCATCTCGATTCGCGGCTTAAAAAAAATTATTTCATAACAAGCTTACTCCTCAACTCGTTAGCATTTTACTAATCGATTGAGGATTTTTTTTTAATATCAGATTTCTTCCATATTTAGTTTGTTTCATTTTCTTTTTCGGTTAACTTCTGACTATAATAAAAACAAAAGAAAGAAAAGGAGGAAAAAAATTGAACAAAAAATCGAACGCTCGACTGATTCAATTTTTAGGGGGAAAAACTTCGTATTACGTACTGGGCTTGTTAGTAATGCTTGCCTTAGTCATTTATGTGTTTTGGCAAGTTGCCTTTATCTTTAAACCTTTAGGAGTTATTTTTGCAGCATCATTACCACCTGTACTATTTGCACTTATTTTGTATTATTTACTGGATCCAATTATTCGGCGTTTAAGTAAATGGATGTCACGTAATATTGCTGTTATTTTGGTGTATGTCTTGATTTTTGCCGTGATTGGTTTAGGAAGTGTCTGGTTTGCACCCTTTCTACAACAGCAAGCAACCGAGTTATTTGACAGCTTACCAAACTTATTTAATGATTTTCAAGAAGGTGTCAGAAATATTTTAGAACACACACCTTTTGCTAATAAATTCAATGAATTCTTCTCTTCAATTGATAATTTTACAGACCAAGCAACATCTTTCATTGGTAATTACTGGGAAAGTGGAGCGCAAAGTATCAGTAATCTGTTCTCTGCCGTAACAACTACTTTTATTACTCTGTTTACTGGTCCTATCGTTGCATTTTTCTTGCTTCAAAATCCACATGGTTTCTACCAATCAGTATTAAAAATCGTTCCACCGGCATTTCGCAAGGATTTCCAAGAATTGACTAAAATCGCTAACCAACAATTAGGTGCATTTTTGAAAGGACAAATTATTTCTTCGTTTATTTTAGGAGCTATTTACTGGGTCACATTTTTACTCATTGGAATTGATTTTGCTAGCATCCTAGCTATTGCTGCTGGTGTGTTATGTATCATTCCTTATATTGGACCATTCATTGCCTTCTTTCCTGGACTTTTTATCGCCTTCCAAGATTCAACTTTTATGGTCGTAAAATTTGTCCTTGTTTGGTTCATAGTCCAGTTGCTTCATGGTGACCTAGTCATTCCGCGTGTGATTGGGAACCGACTACAAGTTCATCCTATAACGATTTTGATTGTGCTGCTCGTTATGGGTGACTTACTTGGAATAATGGGTGTGATCTTTGGTATCCCAATCTATACTTTACTAAAATTACTGGTTGTCTTTGCTTTTAAAAAATTCAAGCAACGTTACAATAAGTATTACGGTGATAAAGGTGAATACGAAGAAGCTGATTTTTCAGAAGATGATTATTTTGATTGATATTTATTTGATAAAAAAATTCCTACTCAATGAACAATTGAGTAGGAATTCTTTTTTATTTCACAAGTAATGCAATCGCTTGATACGGTTTAAGCGTTAATTCTTTGCTTACGACTGTATCAGAATAGTTATCAATCAGTCTTTCGCCTTCAACAAATTCTTCTGGAAGATCAACTGTGGTTGTTTCTTCATAAAAGTTTGTTAGAACAAGTAATTTTTGTCCCTCATAAGATCGTAAGAAGGCATAAACTTGTGGATGTTCTGGTGCGTAGGCTTGATAATCTCCTTCAGAAATTACTTGGTGTGTTTTGCGTAGCTGAATCAAGTGTTGATAATAGGCAAAAATTGATTGGTCTTTCTCATTTTTTGCTGCCTCAACATTGATCTCAGGATAACTGGCTCCCACCTTCAGCCATGGTGTTCCTGTAGTGAAACCTGCATGTTCTTCATCGGTCCACTGCATCGGTGTTCGTGAATTATCACGAGATTTAGCTTGGATTCTACGAAAGGCTTCCTGAGCTGACAAGCCTTTTTCCACTAACATTTGATAAGCATTTTTACTTTCAATATCAACATAATCAGCCATAGACGTAAACGCCGGATCAATCATTCCGATTTCTTCCCCCATATAAATATAAGGTGTTCCACGATTAAGATGAATCAATGTCGCTAACATCTCTGCTCCTTGTTTTCGGTAACGGTCTACTGACACAAAACGATTCAAAGCTCGTGGTTGATCGTGGTTATTTAAAAACCAAGCATTCCAACCATTTCCTTTACTCATCTCTTCTCCCCACGTATGGAACAAACGTTTTAATTCTTCAAAATCAAAAGCCGGAGTTGTCCACTTATCTCCATTTTCATAATCCACTTTTAAATGATGGAAATTAAAAGTCATTGTTAGCTCATGTCGACTTGGTTCAGTGTATAAGATACAATTTTCAACAGTAGTCGCACTCATCTCACCAACTGTGATAATCTCTGGATCTCGTCCAAAAGTTTCTTGATTCAACCATTTTAAGTAATCATGAGTGACTGGTTTGTCAGTATATTCAGGTTTTCCATCATTCACTGGATTGTCTTTCAGAACTTCATCCTTTCCAATCACATTGATGACATCAAAACGAAATCCTTTCACACCTTTTTCCATCCAGAAACGCACAACTTTAAACAGCTCTTCGCGAACTGCTGGATTACGCCAATTCAAATCCGCTTGCGTAGTATCGTATAGATGTAAATAATATTTTCCTGTTTCTCCAAATGGTGCCCATGCATTCCCACCAAATTTTGAAACCCAGTCAGTTGGTTCATCACGGATATAAAAGAAATCTTGATAATATTTATCTCCCGCTAGTGCTTTTTGAAACCATTCATGTTCAATCGATACATGATTCAAAACCATATCAAGCATAAACTCAATCTGATAATCTTTTCCTTCTTTGATTAACGCTTCAAATTCTTCCATCGTCCCAAACAATGGATCAATAGCTAAATAATCTGAAATATCATAGCCATTATCTTTTTGTGGACTAGGATAAACTGGATTTAACCAAACCATATCTATACCCAGCTCACGTAAATAAGGTAATTTCTCTCGAATACCATTCAAGTCGCCAATTCCATCATGATCCGTATCATTAAATGATTTTGGATAAATTTGATAAATGACTTTTTCTTTAAATGACATATACTCTCCTCCATTAAATTATTCGTCTCCAAACTTATATATACAAGTTACTCAAAATTATTATAGCTGAAAAGGAAGCGTTTGTAAAACTTACTTGACTATTTTCGACTAACTGCCTGCCTCATCCTAGTTCAAAAAATTTTTCTTTTTTTAAAATCAATCTGAATCTACTTTTATCGAATGATTTCGTTTACTTCTTTAACATTTCATGGGAAAATAGCCACAAGATTTAGATAGGAGTATGGAAAGTCATGGTGAAAAAAAAAGTAACAATTAAAGATGTTGCACATCATTCCGGTGTCTCGATTGCCACTGTTTCGCAAATTTTAAATGGCAACGAAGATAAATTTAGTTCAAAGACGGTCGAAAAAGTCCTAGCTGCCAAAAATGAACTTGGTTACCAAGCCGATTATTTTGCGCGTCAAATGATTACGAAAGAAACAAAAACAATTGGTGTACTTGTTCCTGATATTACGAATCCTTTTTTCAATCTACTCATGCGAGGGATCGAAGAAATTTTATATCAACAACATTTCGTTACCATTCTTTGTAATGCCGACTCCAATCAACAAAAAGAAGTCCAGTATCTTTCAGAACTAACACGCCGTGGTGTAGATGGATTTATCATCGCTTCTTCTGCAATCTCGACTCAGGCAATCAAGGAAGATTTGCAACAACAAGGGCGTCCATTTATTGTCTTGGATCAAAAGAAAGCAGAAGATTTTAGTGACTCAGTGCGCACAGATGATTTTCGCGGAGGCTACTTAGCTGGTACACACTTGTTCTCTTTAAGACATCAACAAGTTGCCCTCGTTTATCCAGAGAATCCACCAGCAAATGTTCAAGAAAGAATCGAAGGGTTTAAATCAGCAGCAGATGCTTATCAAATTGACTACAATCAACTGCTTCTCATCCCGACAGCTTTTTCCAAACAAGGTGGTTACCAAATAACTAACCAAATCGTTGCTTCTGAAGCAACCGCCATTTTTGCTTTAAATGACGAATTAGCATTTGGCTTGTATCGCGGGCTAGAAGAATTAGGAAAAATAATACCCGATGATTATAGTATTATTGGTTATGATAATGTAGATATGTCTGAGTATGTAAAACCAAAACTTACGACAATTGCTCAACCAATCTTCGAGTTAGGACAAGAAGCAGCGAAACTTTTATTAGAACGTATTCAGCATCCCGAAAAAAATCAAGAAGAGAAACTACTGCCAGTCCATTTAGAAAAAAGATTTTCAACAGCACCCTTGAAATAGCTTTCAAGGTGTGCTATATTTTAGCCAAGTTATTAAAACGTTTTAATAAAACGTTTTAATTTATTTTCTTGCAAGGAAAAATCTCATTGACTTTTTGGAGGTTCAAAAATGAACGCGGTTACAGTTATTGGCAGTATCAATATGGATACGACTTTACGTTTAACAAAAATGCCTAAACCAGGCGAAACACTACACACAAGTGACATCTTCCATTCAGGCGGAGGAAAAGGTGCAAATCAAGCTGTTGCAGCAAAACGTTCTGGTGCAAACACAGCTTTTATCGGTGCAGTTGGCGATGATAATGAAGGGGCTACTCTACTTGATTTATTGGCAAAGGAACAAATCGACATCTCTGGCATTTCTACAATTGCTGACACTGCAACTGGTCAAGCAATGATTATGGTTGACGATGCTGGCGAAAATAGTATTTTGATCCATGCTGGTGCAAATAATGCTTTTCATGAAGCAGAAGTTCAACAACAAAAAGCGCTGATTGAAAACAGTGATTTCCTAATTGCACAGTTTGAAAGTAGTTTAGATGCAACCTTGGCTGCTTTTACCCTTGCCAAAAAAGCTGGGAAGAAAACGATTTTGAATCCTGCACCAGCTCTTGAAACAATCCCAACAGAACTACTTGCACAAACAGATGTCATTATTCCAAATGAAACTGAAACAGAAATTATTACTGGAATTGAAGTAACAGATGAAGCAAGCTTATTCCAAGCTGCTACTGCTCTTCACCAACTTGGAATTGAAACAGTGATTATTACTTTAGGAAGCAAAGGTGCCTTCTATCACACTGCAACTCAACATGGTATTGTCCCTGCTTTTAAAGTAAAAGCAGTTGATACTACCGCTGCCGGAGATACATTCATTGGTGCCTTAAGTAGCCAATTGAATCCAGATTTTAGTAACTTACCAGAGGCAATTCGTTACGGCAATCTTGCTTCTTCTGTCGCTGTTCAAAGTTATGGTGCACAACCATCAATCCCACGTCGTACAGACTTAACATTTGAATAACATGACCACATACATTTAATAAAAAAGGATGGATCTTGATATGAAAAAAAGTAAAGTTATCAATTCAGATATTTCTAGAGTTATTTCACAAATGGGACACTTTGACAAACTAAGTATTGGTGATGCTGGAATGCCCGTACCTTTTGGAACTGAAAAAATTGATCTTGCTGTCACGAATGGTGTACCTAATTTTATGACTGTTTTAGAAAATGTCTTAGAAGAACTAGAAGTCCAATCAATTGAACTGGCAGAAGAAATAAAGACAATGAATCCTGATGTACTAGAGCAAATCAAACAATTGATGCCTGAAACGTCTATCACTTTTATTCCTCATGAGGAAATGAAACAAGACTTAACGAATTGCCATGCGTTTATCCGCACAGGTGAAATGACGCCTTATGCAAATATTATTTTGGTGAGTGGAGTGGTTTTCTAATGGAAAAAATCATTCAACCAGAACAACTTTTATTGTCGGAACAAGTTCAGCTTTTGCTTACTCAATTAGGTGGAAAAAATAATATTGAATCGATTACCCCTTGTGCAACCCGATTGCGTATCCAGCTAAAGAAACAACCTGCGACTGAGTCAAATGAAATCATCCAACAAATTCCTGATGTAAAATATTTCATTCTTTTAGATAAATACGCAGAAGTCATCATGGAACAAGGATTAAGTGAAACGTATAAAGCCTTGAGCCAACAGTTGGATCAATCAGCAACCAAAGAAAAGTTGAACCCCATCGAAAAATTATTTGGCTTGATTTCTGAAATATTTACACCAATCATCCCGCTTTTTGCTGGTTCAGGAATTTTAAAAGGATTAGTTGTATTAGCAACAACACTTGGTTGGTTAAGTGAGACCAGCGGGACTTACCATATCTTAGCCGCTGCTTCCAACGCTGTCTTTTATTTCTTACCTATTTTTCTAGCATTTTCTGCAGCCAAAACATTTAAAGTCAACGGCTATATTGCAGGTGTCATTGCAGCTGCTTTGATTGAGCCAAATTTGACTGGTCTTTTGACAAGTGGAGGGAAAGCTTCAACTGATTTTCTAGGTATTCCCGTGGTACTAATGCAATATACATCTACAGTGATGCCAGCTATTTTAGGGATTTTCTTTTACTCTTTTGTAGAAAAATTTCTAAAAAAATATATTCGTGAAAGTATGCAATTAGTTTTTGTTCCCTTGCTTTCTTTAGTGATTACAGTCCCATTGACCTTAATGGTATTTGGCCCCGCAGGTGTGTACTTGGGTGAAGGATTAGCTGCTGTCATTACTTGGATGATGGACATTAACGGACCAATTAGTGGCGCAATTATTGCCGGTGGCTGGAATATCTTGGTGATTTTCGGTATTCAGTGGGCTGTCAACCCAGTCATGATTAGCAACATTTCAAGTTTTGGCTTTGACCGCATCGTTCCATTAACTGGAGCAGCAAATTTTGGAATGGCTGGAGCAGCTTTAGGTGTGTTTCTAAAAAGTAAACAGTCAAGAACACGCTCGATTTCTGGCTCAGCTTTTGCTTCTATTTTATTAGCCGGAGTCACTGAACCAACTGTTTACGGCATTGCAATTCCTTTGAAAAAACCTTTTGTAGCTGCTTGTATCGGTGCTGCAGCTGGTGGCGCAGTCATGGGCTTTGCGAAAGTAAAAGCAATCGCTTTTGTCTTTGGTAGCTTGACCACTCTTCCTGCATTTATTTCAAGTACATTTTGGTGGTACGTCATCGGACTTGCTGTCAGCTTAGTAGTTGCAATGATTACTACCTTAGTTAGCGGGTTTGATGAAACTTTAATGCCCCAAGAATAATCTTTCCTCCAAACAATGAGTCAATGAGTTTTCTCACTGTTTGGAGTTTTTTTTATTTTTTACGTCCCTTTATTTAACTAATTTTTTGTCGAACTGCTCATCTTCTGGTACAATTGGATAGAGTATGCGTATCTTATTTTGAACCACACTCTTTCCCCAACAAAGTAAGAACGATACCCAAAAATTTAAGCCAGACAACTTTTACTCGTAACTATGCCAGCTACTCTGTCAGAAAAGTAGGTTCTTTCATTAAAAAATGGCGAACCGCTTTACCAGTTAAAGAGTATTTTATGAACTACTTGGATATGAGCAAAAAAAATGAAAAGGACTAGATGACTATGAAGAATAATAAGGCGATTCGCCTGTTAGCGGCTACGTGGCTCATTGCTCCGACTATCTTATCTACTCAGTCCGTTTTTGCAACAGAAGAACCACAAGTTGCAACGGCCGAAAGTTCAGTCGTAGCCTCGGAACAACCCGAGACCAGCACGTCAGACACGACAACTTCTACTGACTCTTCCTCTCAACCAGAGAGCGAAACACCAGCAGAAGCTACTTACACAGCAACAATTAATCCAGCATTGATTGGCAAGATTACTATTACAACAATGGATGGTCAGCCTTTAACTATCAATGGTGGTGTCTTAACTGGGTTAACAGAAGGAACACAATTGAACTACACGATTACACCAGATGCTGGCGAACAAGTTGCATCTGTTCAAATTGATGGTGTTCAAACCGTGGATTACACAAATCAAATATTTGTTGTTGGCGCAGCCAACTTAGTAATCAATGCAACCTTTGAAGCCCTTCCTGATTCTTCAACAGAAGAATCAACAGAACCTTCGACTGCTCCAAGTGAAGGTACAGACAATACTTCAGATAGCACTACTGAAAATACCTCGGACAGCTCAACAGCTCCGACAGAAGACAGTACAACTCCTGATTCAAGCACTACAGAAAGCAGTAGTACAACAGACTCTTCTGATAAAGGTAATACATCAAATTCAAGCACTAATAAACCATCGAAGCCTGCTGGATCAACGAATAATTCACAAAAAGGTTCATCTAAACCAAGCACTGGGAATCATTCTTCAACAAACAATCAGCGACCTTCAACAAATGTAACACAACCAAAGACAGAAAGTCCTTCTGCTTCGACTTCTGACTTTGTCACAAAAACACCAACAGATGCCGTTTTACCAGCGAATACGACAAGCGTTCAGCAGGCCATCGTCAAAGAAGCATACAAATATCTTGGAAGTCCTTATGTTTGGGGAGCAAAAGGCGCTTCAACTTTTGATTGTTCTGGGCTAGCTTATTACGTGTATATGCAAGCTACTGGTCATTATATTGGTGGCTGGACAGGTGAACAACAATACGCTGGTACTCAAATTCCAGTTAGCCAAGCACAACCTGGTGACTTGTTATTCTGGGGACCATCTTCTGGTGTGACACATCACGTAGCAATCTACATTGGTAATGGACAATACATTCACGCCCCTCAACCAGGCGATCATGTTCGTATTACTTCCATTGCTGATTACACACCTGACTTTGCCGTCCGGGTGAACTTAGCTGGTTTGCCAGTAGCATCTGGATCATTAGCTAATTCTATTGGTTCCTCTGCTTTAGATAATCTAGGTGATTTTTCATTTTCTAAAAATCAATCAACTGATGATTTCTTAAAGGAAATTGCTGATTTTGCTCAAGAGATTGGACAAAAAGAAGGCATCTACGCTTCAGTAATGATGGCACAGGCTATTCTAGAAAGTGGTTCAGGAAATAGCTTATTGTCTAGCGAACCAAATTATAATCTTTTTGGAATCAAAGGCGATTTTGAAGGTTCAAGCGTTTCCTTTAACACACTTGAGCAAGACGAAGCTGGGCAGAGCTACCAAATCAAAGCGCAGTTCCGTAAATATCCTTCTTACAAAGAAAGCTTGGAAGACTATGCTGATTTAATCAAAAATGGTTTATCTGGAAATAAAGATTTCTATAAGCCAATTTGGAAATCTGAAGCTAAATCTTACGAAGATGCGACGAAATATCTTGAAGGTCGCTACGCAACAGATAAGCAGTATTCGAAAAAATTAAATGCGATCATCAAAGCGTATGATTTAACAAAATATGATGAAGCCAAAGAAGAACCAATTAAGACACAAACAAAATCAACAGAACAACTTCTAACGGTTCCAACTGTTTGGAAAAAGAATCATTTAACGTTTAGTGATGTGCTAGATTTACCTATCATTAAATCAAACATCAATTCACCCGCTTTCCTTTCTGGATTGAAAGTCGCAAATGTTTGGGAGTTATGGTATCACTTCACTGTGAACCAGATTCCAGAAACACAAACGTTAACAGTTAAATCAAATGAATTACCAATGGTTAGTTTTTTAAGTTTAAACAAATCCTTTTGGTTAGACTTTCCACTTTTTAAATAAAGTAAAAGTGAGGTTGTAAAAGAAGTGCCCAGCTCTAATAAATAAAAACAAATTATCAGAAATTGTTCTTCAAATTTTTGAGTAATTTGGGCTTATTTTGAAGGAGTTGCTTCTTGAACACCGAGGGTAAGGTTGTGGCTCAAAGCGTCTAGCTCCGACAAGATAGCGAGCAAGCACTCAAAATAGATTTCCATATTTTGAAGTGGTTGCAAACTATCTTGAGGAGTTGCTTTGGGAACACCGAGAATAAGGTTGTGGCTTTAAACGTTAAGCTTCAAACAATTCGGAAAGAGGGGCTGTGACAATACGCTTGTCACAGCCCCTCCCTTTTTATATTTTCTTTCGCTTATTTGATCTTCTGTGCGCCATCCCCAATATGAGCAACATAGAAATCAGGTGCATAACCAATTTTTTCTAGATAAGTTTCTTTGACTTTTTCTTCAAATACAGGGATAGCTTCTTCTTTTACTAATGCAATCGCGCATCCGCCAAAACCTGCTCCCGTCATTCTAGCACCTAATACACCCGTTTGCGCTTGAGCTGCTTGAACTAAAGTATCCAACTCGATGCCAGTCACTTCATAGTCATGTTGCAATGATTCATGCGAGGCATTCAACAGTTGCCCAAATAAAACTAAATCACCCGCTACTAAAGCATCTTTCGCTTTCAATGTCCGTTGATTTTCTGTCACTGCGTGTTTGGCACGCTTTGTTAAAATAGCATCCCCAATCGCTTCACTGTAACTTCGGAATGTTTCTTCATCTAATTCCCCTAATGATTGGATATCGACAACTGTTTGTAGGCGTTTCAATGCCTCTTCACACTCACCACGGCGCTCATTATATTTCGAGTCTGCTAGTTCGCGACGTTTGTTCGTATTCATGATTACAATTGCGTAGTCTCCTAATTCGGTCGGCACCATTTCATAGACTAAGGTATTCGTATCTAATAAAATAGCCTGTTCTTTTTGACTAAAACCAATTGCAAATTGATCCATAATTCCTGAATTGACTCCAATAAATTCATTTTCAACTTTTTGACCGATTTTAACCAATTCTAAACGACTAATTGGTAAATCATACAAATCCTCTAACATTACTCCGACTAGCAGTTCCAATGAAGCGCTACTTGATAAACCAGCACCATTGGGAATCGTTCCTTCAATCACAAGTTCAAAACCATGAGTAATCGGATAGCCTGCTTCTTGGACTTTTAGAATAAATCCTTTGACATAGTTTGCCCAGTTATCCTCTTTTGTATAATTTAAGTTATCCAAAGAAAAAGTAATCAAACCAACTTCTTCAAAATTTAGCGAGTAAACTTTCACTTGATTGTCTTCTCTTGGCGCTGCTACACCATAAGTTCCATACGTAATTGATGCTGGAAACACATGTCCCCCATTGTAATCCGTATGTTCTCCAATCAAATTGATTCGACCTGGAGCAAAAAATGCACTGGTTGCTTTTTCCCCAAATAATTTATGAAATGCTGCTGTTACTTCAGCTATTTTTTCCATCTGATATCCCTCATTCATCTATTTTTTTATTTGATATTCTGTCACAAACTCACGTGCCTGGTTAGGTAAAAGCGTAATGTCGCCAAAGCTTTCAAATCGTTCTGATCCAGGAGCTTCTTGCGTTTCAAAGGTGATTCCGCCATGATTCACTAGTTTGTCTCCGCGCATAACTGGTGCATCATCACCAAAATTTGCGGTAAACAAGACAATGCTTCCTACATTGGTTGCAACTTGGATCGCAACCTTTTTATCTGGACTTGTTAATTTTGCTACTTGATTCATTTGTCCTGTTTTCTGTAAGAAAAACGGATGATCCATCCCGCCAACCATTTTGGCTTGTGAAAAATCACTAATAAAAACATCTGAAAGGACTTTTGGCGTTGTAAAATCGAATGCTGTCCCTTTGACCGGTGCGACTTCCCCTTTTGGAATCAAATCTTTTTGTAAAGGAGCAAAAAATTGGCTTGCTAACCATAGTTCATGCTGATCGATTGGTTCAGTTACATCTCCTGTTAGATTAAAATACACATGATTGGTTGGATTAAATAAAGTCAATTGATCGCTAATCCCGCGAATACTTATTCGCCAAACATCATCATTTGTTAAAGTATAGCGTGCTTCCACGTCTAAATTACCCGGAAAACCATTTTCTTGATTAGGACTTGTTAAATAGAAAATAACTGAAGCTTCATTTTCACCTTTGATAATCGTGTATGGCCAATTTTTCTTTTCAAAGCTAGGATCTCCACCATGTAAACAATGTCCTGTTTCTTCACTGACTTTTGCCTGATACTCTTGATTGTCTAGATAAAATTTTCCCTTAGCGATTCGACCAGCTGTTCGACCAATTGTTGCACCGATATACGCGTCTTTCGAAAGATATTCTTCTGCATGATCAAACCCTAGGATCAATTCACGTTTTGTTCCATCAATTAGCGTCTGTAAATGAACGATTCGTGCGCCAAAATCAGTAACAGCCAATTCTGTCTTTTGATCATTGATTAATGTGATCAAATGGGAATCATTTCCAAATTCTTGCTCTTTGATTTGCATACTGTCGCCCTCTTTTCATTCCATAGTTGATTATTTCTCATTCATTATATCAAGTAATCGCTTTCTTTTTATTACTATCATGTGATACAAATTTAACTTTTTGTTGCATTTTTTTCCGAGTAAGCGTACCTTGAAGAAAAGGGGCTGAGCAGATGGAACAAACTGTATTTTTACGAAAAGAACATCATTTTTTATCAAGTGAACTTTACTTTAATTTTTGTGGATTTTCTAAAACCATGCCTTTTCACTCTTTTGGACCAGCTATCCGACAACATTTTGTTCTACATATCATCTTGGATGGTGAGGGTGTGTACTCGGTCAATCAGCAAAAGTATCATTTAAAAAAAGGAGATTTATTTCTCATTCGTCCAGGCGATCAAACTTTTTATCGCTCTGATGTAACCAATCCTTGGGTCTACGCTTGGCTTTCCTTTGGTGGAAAAGAAGCAGAGGAATTGATTAAGCATTCCCCTTTTAAAGAAAATGAGTATACGTTTCGCTCAAATCAGTTAGTTGACTATAGTCAATTGATTTTAGCTTGTTTTGATTATGCGCCAGACACGCTACTAAATGAAATCAAATTGAATGCATTGCTGTATCGCTTTTTTGAAAAATTACTAGTAGATGGTGGAAAAAATCACTTAAGCACACCTCAAAATATTTCACGTTTAACGATTGAAGCAATCGAATACATTCAAGCCCATGCAACAGAGGAACTCACTATCCAAGAAGTTGCTGACGCATTATCGGTCAACCGTAGCCACCTCTCCCGTACCTTCCATGAAAACATTGGGGTAAGTGTCAAAGAATGGTTATTAGGTATCCGAATCAATCGTGCTGCTTTTTTATTGTTGATGTCAGATGATTCCGTTGAAAATATTGCTTTTCAGTCCGGCTTTCATAGCTTAGTTGTCTTTAGCCGAATCTTTAAAAAAAAGACTGGTGAAACACCAACTGCTTATCGAAAACGAGCTAGTCAGAAACAGCACACCAATCTTTCACTGGAATCTATTATGGAATTATTAGAACAGCAAGCAATTGTAGGACGTGCAACATGATTTTTTTGTAAAAAAAAACAAAGATATACACAAAAAGTAGTTGTTCCGTTTTTTTTAGGTCAGAAAGCAAATCCGCAAAAAATAGAGGACTAACATGCGCGCGCATGTTAGTCCTCTTCCTGTTTTTTATGCTTTCTTTTTCAATACGATTCCCGTATACAACCATGTCGTTATTACATAATAAACAAAGTATAAGACAAAGAAAATTGTAAATGGCAACCACAAATTATCGTAAGGATCACTCATCAATAATTTGAACATTTGTAAGCCGAATAGGACGTGAACGACACCTAAAAGTCCTGGTGCTAAGAATAAGACACCAATTTCTCGGCGAATCGATTGTGTTAGTAACCCTTGACGTGTACCAATTTTTTGTAACATTTCATAACGCACTTGATCGCTCTTACTTCCAGAAAGAATCTTGAACATCAAACAACTTGCTAACATTGTCAAGAAAGCTAAGCCTAAGAAGAAGCCCATAAATTCAAATCCTGAAAACATACTGTTAAACGTATTGTAAACATCTGCTTTTTGCGTAAAGCTGTAGTCAACGTTTTTTAGTTCTTCATTATTTGCTTTATTTTCCGCTACCAGTTTTTCAAGGTTACTCAATTGCTTGTCAAAATCTGTTACTTGAATAAGTTGTAAAGTCGTTTCAGGTAAATTCAACTGACTGAATTCTTCTTGTGAAACCAATTTTATTTCTTTTGGTTGCTGTTCAGGCAACTCATACTCCCGTAAACTATCTTGTAAAGTAAGCTCTTGAGCCAATTGTGTTGCTGTAATTTCTTTGTTCTTTGGTTTGATATTTCTATCGCCATTCATTCCTTCTTTCACAATAAATGGCGTTTGCTCAAATTGTTCAGAAAGATAGTAAATGGTTTGTTCATCTTCTTTTTGCGTATAAGAAGCATTCACTTTAGGATCTAGTTTTGCAACCTCTTGTTGATCAATTTTTTGCGCGTTGTTCAACACGACATCATAAACAGTAAAGCTATTTGTCATTTTTGAAATTTCATTTTTGAAGCCCAAACCGACAGTGAGCGCACCTAATGCTAAAGCAAACAACATTGCTACCATCGAAAGCATTTGTGTATATTCGCGAATTCGAAAACTTAACTGTGATAAAGTAAAATTATTCAGCTTTCTTAATGCGATACCATCTGCTTTTTTCAGTAATGATAAACAGAAGATAATGACCGAATGGAAAATAAAATACGTCCCTAAAACAATCGTAACCAAAGCAATGACGATTCCAAACAACTGGAATTTTTCTAAGTTTTGCATCATGTAATAGCCACATGTTAAGCTGGCAATCCCCAACACAACTTCAAGGAAAAATAAAAACTTATGTTGCTTCATTTGTGTCGGAGTTTGATCCGCACGAATCAATGTTAAGATTGGTTTTTTAACGATTGAAAATGCATTAACAATGGCTGCTAATAAAAATAAAATAGAGAAGAACACAATCGTAATCAACAATCCATGAACGCTAAATGGTGAAAAATGAGAGATTTTTATATTTAATTGTTGGACTAATAAATGACTAACAATACTAGTCAATCCCATTCCAACAACTGAGCCAACCAATGTTGCCAAAATCCCCACAATAAAGGTTTCTGAAAAAATCATTTGCGCAATTTTTCGACCCTTAGCACCTAGCATCATAAACATCGCATAATCTTTTTGACGCATCGTCATCAAAAATGAATTAGCATACAGGATATAGACAAAAGTGATAATACTCAATAATACTGAGCCTAGTCGAAAGATAATGACTGTTGATGAAATCGTTGAATTACTTGTTAGAAAGGCTTCATTACTTGCCATTGACTCAAACATGTAAAAAATTGCTGATGCCATAACTAATCCTGAAAATAGGACAAGATAATCTCGCAAGCGACTCTTAATACCAGTAAGTGATAGTTTCCAAAGCATATTCTCTCCCCCTTACTGTTCCAAATTTCCTAGGATAGTTAAAATTTGACGATAAAATGCTTCACGACTTTGATCGCCTCGTTTAACTTCTTGATGGATTCCGCCATCTTTGATAAATAAAATTCGTTGACAATAACTTGCTGAAAAAGGATCATGTGTTACGAGTAAAATAGAAACGTTATCTTTTTGGTTCAATTCATCCATTGTATCTAATAGATCCCGCGCACTCTTGGAATCTAACGCTCCGGTTGGCTCGTCACCTAATAGAATCGTTGGTTGGGTAATCAATGCTCTAGCAGCCGCTACACGTTGTTTTTGTCCACCAGAAATAGCTGAAGGATAGCTGTCTAAAATATGGCTGATTGATAAACGTTCTGCAATTTGTTTGACTCTTTGCTTGATTTCTTTTGGACGAACACCTTGCAAAGATAATGGTACTGCAATATTTTCTTGTGCTGTTAAGTTTTCCAATAAATTGAAGTCTTGGAAAATGAATCCAATTTCTTTGGCACGAAAATCAGCTAGTTGATTCCCTTTTAAAGTAGTTACGTCTTTTTGATTGATTCGAATGTGACCATCTGTTGGTTTATCTAAAGTAGATAAAATATTCAACAAAGTTGATTTACCAGAACCAGATGCTCCCATGATTCCGATAAATTCACCTTTTTCTACTGAAAATGAAATGCCATCTAAAGCTGTTGTTTTCTTTTCATTATTTTTTCCATATACTTTTGTTACGTCTTGAATTTCAACAATTTTTTCCATTTTTGCGCCTACCCTTTAGTTAATTTTTCTTGTGCTGCTTTAGGTATTGCTGATTTTTCAACTTCTTCATAACCAGTTACACCTTTATTTTTATTCCAGACTACTTTAAGATACGCATTTTTTCGCAACGGACGTGTTTGCATGCCCTCAAATTCTAATTCTTTTTCTGCGCCTTCTTTGTTAAAGCCTGGCAAAGTGTATTGATAAGTAATCACTTCTTGATTTTTATCATCTTTTTGAACTAATTTTTCACCGTTTGTCGTAATTTGTACATAATAGTCATCGCCACCTAAAACTACGGCATCCGCTATTTTCAAACCAGCGACTCCGATACCAGCGACAATCAATAAGCCAATCAAAAATTTTTTCATCATTTTGCCCTCTCTTTTAACTTGATGAACTAAGTATAGAAAAAAAAAAACGAACATGCCTTAGATTCCTCTATCAGTCATCTTTCAATATTGTTAGCACGTGTCAAAGAAGGCCTTTCGACCTGATAATGAACTTTCTTCAAAACAAAGAGAGTGAGGCAAACCGCCCCACTCTCTTTGTTTTTTTACTTTCAATCATTGTTTATTTTCGGTCAGTTAAATCCCCTGTGTTAATCACCGGCTGCGTTCCTTTATCCGTAATAATCGAGACTAACAAGTTATTGATTAGTTGAACTTTGCGGTCGTCCGTAAAGTTGATTTCTTGACCCGCTTCAATTTGTTCCAGTGCCATTTGAGTCATTGTTACCGCACCTTCAACGATTGTTTGACGTGCAGAAAGAATTGCTTTTGCTTGCTGTCTTTGCAACATGGCACTCGCAATTTCAGTTGCATAAGCTAAATGATTCAATCGTGCTTCGATGACTTCAACTCCGGCAACAGCTAGACGTTCTTGAAGTTCTGTTGCTAATTTATCTGAAACTTCGGTCGTATTTCCACGTAAAGTAATATCAGTATCATTGAAAGTATCATATGGATATTGACTTGCAATATGACGAACAGCTGTTTCACTTTGGATTTCCACAAAGTCTTGATAATAAGCAACATCAAACAAAGCTTTCGCCGTATCGACTACTTTAAAAACGACAACAGCAGAAATCTCAATTGGATTTCCATCTAAGTCATTTACTTTTAAAACAGAACTGTTAAAATTTCGAACTTTAAGTGATACGTTGATTTTATTGGTTAACGGAACCGTTAGAAAAAAACCATTCTCTTTAATTGTTCCTAAATAATTACCAAAAAGCAAAATAGCTTTTGATTGATTTGGACTGACCACAGTTGCTGAACTAACTAATAAACAAGCAATTCCCCACAAAATGACACTCATAATTATTAATGCTGGACTAGTTGCTACCGTTCCAAAATAGAATAAAATGGCACCCATGATTGCTAAAACAATGACACCAACTAAGCCAATATACCCATTGATATAGAGTGCTTTTTTCTCATTCATTTTCAAAATCTCTCCTCCTTCTGCACAATAGCATCAACTTTCTTTACTGACTATTCCGTTATTCTCAGTCTTGCTAATGCACCTTCTAATTCCAAATCTTTATCTTCGCTGATGAACCACCCCGTTGAGTGCGTTCCGCCAGCAGCTTTCGGCAAATACTCCAATCGAGTTCTGACCCAGTGTTTTTGTTCTGTAAAGTAATCTTCAACTAAAATTTCCAAATCCATTCCCGCATTAAGAACAATATTTTTTCGGACAGACTTAAAAATAAAGCGTTCTTTACTAGCATCATATTGTAAAACACCAGTATCTGTGATTGGCAAAGAGTAATAATCCATCTCCTTTTTCACTTTCATTAAATGGCGAAACATTTCATTATGTACTTGTTCTAACTGACGGCCTTCTGAATTTTTGGGATACTCAATCGCTACTTTTTCATTGTCATCATCATAATACAATTCGTTCAATGATTTTAATTGCGCGTGTAACTCAAGCATTTTTTCTCGTAGTTGTTCTCGCTGAACATCTTCTGTTTTCATTTTCCCCACCCTAATTCTTTTGCTAAGTTTCAACATCTCATTTGTCTATACCTATCTTACTATAAGAAAACAACTTAAGCGAAACAAAAAATGATATTGAAACAAAAAAACTGTCTCAATACCATTTTTCGGAAATTCTATTCAGTTTCATCTTCCATATGGTTATCCATGTGATCCATTTGTTGATCCATATGATCCCCCATATCGTCCATGTCATCCATTTCGTCCATCTGTTCACTCATCGAATTTTGGTATTTTTCATCCATCCATTCAATAAATGTATCTTTACCTTCAATCGTTAGTCCTTTTTTCGAATTTCCTTTTTCAAAAGAAGAGCCTTCACGTGTTTCATTGTTTACTTGGAAAGTTGAATCTCCCGCAAGTGTCAATTGATACCCAGGAACATCGACGTCATTCAATCGAACAGAACCATTTTTAGCAACAATCGTACTTGAGTCTGTCAACGCACTGTCATAAAAGTAAAAATTACTTCCCTCACCAGTAAAGTTTCCTTTTTTAGCCTTTAATCGACTGAAATCAACAGAGCTAAATCGGTCTTTGACTGTCACTGAATCTGTTTTTAAACCAATAAAACTCAACCAGCTATCTGAATATGAGTCAACCGCTAAATTTTTAGTTGTAATATCTGTCATCGTTAAGCGATTATTGCTGCTTTCAATCGTAATATCACTTAATGAGATTTCTTTTGGTACCGTAATTGTTATTTCTGGATGAGTATCTTCTAAACTAATTTGCATTGGATATTCTTGTTTTCCTTTTGCTCGAATCGACAGAGTTTGATCTTTGAGAACAACTTTTGGTTCATCCGACTTTTCATATTGCGTCGTAACTTCAAAATCCAATCCTTGTCTGATATTGATCTCTTGATTTTCTGCTTGGATAACTAAGTTTTTGATTTCATTCGCCTTAAATTTTTCCGTATGTTCTTTCATATCCAATAGTTTAGGTCCATTTTCCCAAACGATTGTTTTTTGTGCTCCTGCAGTGTACGTTCCTGCTACCAGAATTCCACCAAATAACATAAAACCTGTACCAATCAATAAAAAGTGTTTTAGTTTCATTTTACTCACCTCTCATTCCCATCATGTGTTGGATGAAGACCACGTCTAGTAACAAACCGACGTCCGACCCATTTAACAAAACGCATAATCAACTGGGCTAACCATTTTGTTAATCTCACTAAAATCGGAGTGAAAAAGATGGCTGCACCAGTCGCAAACAAACCTAGTCCAACGAAGAATAAGCCACTGACAATCGATTGTCCCAAAACCATCAGTCCTGCTAACGTCATAACCACGCCTACTCCTAAAATCACAATACAAACAACATAGATACTAAAAATAACTGCGAATAATGCGATGATCAAACCAACCAATACAGCAACAAATAACAATGCTAATGGAATCAAGATTGGCGATGCAAATAATCCAAGTACAATTAACCAAATCAAACGCATTTGTCTTTTTGGACTACTTTGTTGTACCTCTTCTTGCCCTAAATCATCTGCTTCCGAAAAATAATTGATTTTTAACTTCAACGCAAACTGTTTAGGTGTACCATATTCTTCTAAAATTTCATCAACTGTCTTACCTGAATCCAAAAAATATTCTTCGTAATATTGGATCAAATCAAAACGGTCAGCTTCAGGAATTTCTTGAAGTTCATTTAAGACCTCACTTAAGTATTCATTCATGTCTATTATCCTCCAATAACCGATCTAAAGAGTCTCGAAAAACAATCCATTCATCAATAATTTCTTCCAAATGTGTATGTCCGATTGGTGTTAAACGATAATATCTTCGATTTCGACCTTCGAATGGTTCATCATAGGTTTCTAGATACCCTTCTTGTTTCAACCTTCTTAACACGGGATACATGGTAGATTCACTAATTGATAAACTTTCTTGCACAATTTTTGTTAGTGCGTATCCATACATATCTTCTCGGCTTAATGCTGCTAACACAGTTCCATCAAGAAGAACCGTTGGAATTTGAATATGCATAGCGCCACCTTCTTTTACAATATTTTTAATTCCACTATATTATATCAGATATAATATAGTTAAGACAATAGATCATAAAGTTTATTTTAGAAAAACAACATCCGAGCACAGAAGAATCTTGCTCTCAAGAAATATAGTGATACACATTTCTTCATTCGTCATGTAACTTCTTGATCACAAAAAATTGTCTACAAAAAAATTTTTCAAGAGACCACCTTCAAAGCTACATTACAAAATTGAAAGTGGTTTATGCTAACTTTTAATGGTACGGTCGAAATGAGCATTTATTTATAACTACTTAGTTGAAGAGGAAGCATAAAAAATGAATCATTCTCTAGTTCCTAATTCACTTCCTGCCTTCACTAAAAAATTTGGAGGACATTATTCCGTGAAAAAAACAAGCTTATTCCTACCTATCTTCATCAGCCTGTTCTTCTTGGCTGCCTGCACAGCGAATCCCGAAAACCAAACGGCTATTAGTTTCAAAGGTGGAACTATCTCAGAAAAAGACATTTTTAATCATTTAAAAAAAATTCAAGGAGCTGATGCAGCTGTTCAGCAGTTAGTTGTTTATCAAATCTTCGACAATAAGTATGGGGCTACCTTATCTACCAAAGAAATTGACGCTGAATTTGATAAAACAAAAGACAGTTTAGGTGACTATTTTGAAGCACAGCTAAAGCAAGCTGGCTTTACTGAGAAAACATTTAAAGAAGAAATTAGACAACAATTGGCATACAAAAAAGGACTAGAAAAAAATGTCGAACTAAAAGATGAGGATCTACAAAAATTGTGGGCGTCCTTCCATCCAGAAGTAAAAACGCAACTTATTCAGTTACGTAGTGAAACGGATGCCAACGAAGTGAAAAAGGCTTTAGCTGCTGACGGAGATTTTTCTGAATTAGCAAAAGAAAAATCCATAGAACCAAATGTAAAAAACGATGAAGGAAAAAAGACCTTTGACTCCGGAACCGAAACGATTGCAAACGAAGTAAAGGATGCAAGCTTCAAGTTAAAAGACGGTGAAGTCTCAAATCTAATTACGGCAACTAATCCAAAAACAATGGCGAAAGAATATTACCTTGTTAAAATGCTTAAAAATCAAGACAAAGGAACTGACAAAAGCCACTATTTAGATGAGTTAAAAGAAATCGGAACAAAAGCTAAATTAGCTGATCCTGAATTTATCAAAGCAACAATCAGCAAAGAGTTAAAAAATGCTAATGTCAAAATTAAAGATGAAGACTTTGAAAATAGCTTACAGTCATTCACAAAAGAAGTACCTGATAAAGAAGAAACAACAGCTACAAAAAAATAAACAGTCTTAACATTCAAGAATTGATTTCCGTATACAACAACGCACTGAAAACAATTACTTTTAGTTTTTCAACTAAAGATTTCTTGTAAAAAAGGATCGTGACAGAATTTATGTCACGACCCTTTTTACGAATAAACGTTATTCTCAGAGCAACTCCTTCGGAAATAACTCAAACCAGCTCAAAAATGGGTGAAACTCTTTTCGGATAGTCCTTCTTATTTCTTGGAAATAACTACCTTTATCGCGGTCTTCAATAACACTATGTAAGACAGCAACAAGTTCAGCAATAAAAAAATAATCAGCCACTCTATGTTCGCGGTTGAGGACTGGTTCCTTTTTTATTTTGGTTAGCCAAGCTAAGATGCCAAAAAATGATTGTCGCGATGAATACACAAAAACCGACGATTAGCTCTAAAGCTGATTCAACTGGTAAAAAAGTATTTCCTTTCTCTGAATCAAGGAAATACGCACCTTTGCTTCTTCTCACTTTTGATTGGCTAGCCACCGGCACAAACTCTAGTTTCATCTGATAGGATGTGTGTAGAATTGAGGACACTTAACTTTAAAATAAGTTAGATTTGTTATAGTTGCGCTCTCTTACTGTAATTGTTTATTGATTTTAGATTTTAGAGCAGTGGCAAAATGATATTCGTCCACAACCAACTAAGTGGCATCACTACAATCATCGCTGGAATCATATCAGCAACTGGAAACATCTTGACATGGATCATTCGAAAACCCGTCGCAAGCATCAAGAAGCCACCGCAAGCCTTGAAATCCAAAATCATTGCTGGCGTGGTCATCGGGAAAATGAATTTTGCTAATAAAAACAAAGCATAAAAAATAATAAATTGTGGTATTGCAACGACGGAAACTACAAATCCTAAATTACAAGCAAAAATCGTTGCTGTAAAAAAATCTAAAACTGATTTTGAAATCAAAATTGTATTATCTCCGGTCATTCCTGAATCAATACTTCCGTAAATCCCCATCCCACTTGCACAAAACAATACAATCACCGTGACTAACGTGTTAATGAACTCTTCATGAGACAAACCCAAATTTTCACTAGGAAATAACTTTGAAATTGGCTTTTGCATCAGATTTGCACCTTGATCGATTCGCTTGCCCAGATGAATGACTAGCCCAATCACTGTCCCAATCACTAAAGCAAAAATGACAGGTGGCATATTTTTCATCGGACCCATCGAATAAATTCCCATTCCCATTGAACAGACACCAAATACCATCATCAATTGTGTTTTAAATCGATTACTTAGCTTCTCTCCTAAAAAACCTCCAAACAGTCCGCCAAAAAAGACTGTTCCGACGTTGATCAATACTCCAGTTGGCATAAAAAAACTCCCTTCGACTTTAACGCTCTTCATTTACCTTTTATCAAAAAAGCGTTCCTTTTCGCTGCATTTTTTAGTCTATCAAAGTTTTTTTATTCAACCAATTCAAATTTCATGTTAAAGTATTCGTAAACGGAATAGTTAGGAGAGGATTCCTTGAATATTCAAAAACTTGTTGTCTTTCTTGATCTAGCAAAAACATTAAGCTTTACTAAAACAGCAGAACACCTTTTCACGACACAAGGAACCATTTCCAAACAAATCATTGCTTTAGAAAAAGAACTGGACGTTCAACTCTTTGATCGTACACATCGAAAAATCGAGTTAACTGAAGCCGCTAAACTCCTTCTACCATATGCAAAAAAAATTGTCGAACAATATCAAGAGATGAACGATGTACTAGAAACGCATACAAAAAAGCAAAATCTTTCTTTAAGCATTTTAACCATACCTACTATGACTCATTATGCTGGCTTTCGCCACATCACCCAATTTTTGAAACTTCATCCAGAATTTTCAATTCAACTTAAAGAGGTTGAAAGTGCAGAAGTCCCCTATTATTCAACTGAGCAAACTGACTCAATTATTTTTGGTCGAAATTTTCATGAGCCGCCGGCAAACTTTGAATGGCTTCCAACCGAAAAAGATTATTTTGTTGCCGTACTTCCAGCTCATCATCCTTTAGCACAAGCTAAAAAATTAAATTTGCGCGAACTAAAAGACGAATCCTTTTTATTACTCGGACAACAGACCAATCTTTATCAGCCCGTAATTGATCTTTGCCACGAAGTTGGGTTTGAGCCTAACATTGTCTATAACGGTTCTCGAATGGACTTGATTCTCAACATGATCGCAAACGATATGGGCATCTCGATTGTGATGGAAAAAACGGTTAATTATCTATTAAAGGAAGATACAATACTTGTTCCCATCACACCAAACAGAGAAAGTTTTCTGGCATTTGCTAGAAAACAAGGTGAACATTCTTTAGCCTCAAATACGTTTTGGAAATACTTAAAACAAAATATACAGCTTCTTAGAAGTTAACTTTCTTGTTCAACTTCTAAGAAACTGTATAAAATAATGTATCTTTTCTTCGCTTCTCTGATATAAAAAATCATGAGGAGCTTTTTTGGTTAACTCTTTTGTACCATGTGCGCTATCTGTTCGGAGCTAAGCATTTTGTGCCACAACCTTCTGTGTTGCCAAAGTAGTTCCTTTGGCAATAAATCCTCTTTTCATAAAAATAGAGAGAGCTATTTTTAGAAAAGCCTTCTTATTACTTGAAGCTAAACGCTTTGCGCCACAACATTTTTCTCGGTATTCTCCAAACGTATCATCACCGTTGTCCCCACATTTTCAATACTGCTATAATCAATCCGACCCTGATGCAATTCTAAAATTTTCTTTACTAGTGAAAGACCCAAACCATTCCCTGCATTTTGATGGCTCGTATCACCTTGATAGAACTTATCAAAAATTTTTGTCACAGTTCCTTCATTCATTCCAATCCCAGAATCTGTCACTTCTAGCACGACTTCTTCCTTTGTTTGCGCTAGTTTTACTGAAATTTTGCCAGTAGGAAGATTATATTTGATAGCATTATCCATAATATTTAGCCAAACTTGATACAAGAGTTCTTCATTTCCAAAATACTTCACTTTTTCCATTTGGATATCCAACTGCAACTGTTCCTTTTCCCATTTTGGTTGTAAAAATAAAATCACTTCTCGAATTTGTTCGTCCAAACGAAATTCTTTTTTCTCCATCAATGTATGTTGGTTTTCTAGCTTATTTAATTTCAAAACATTTTCTGTTAATTGCGAAAGTTGCGTGATTCCTTCAATGATTCGTTGTAAAAATACCTGTCGTTCCTCACCTGAGAGGTCAGGATTTTGTAATAATTGGACATATCCTTGAATGGTTGACAAAGGCGTCTTGAATTCATGTGAAACATTGGAAACAAAATCATTACGTAAAGTTTCGATACTATTTAATTCTTGTACCATCACATTAAAATCTTGATACAATTGCTGAACTTCTGCTACTTTTTGTTGTTCATTCATCTGAATTGTAAAATCACCCTTTGCTACTTGGCTCATGTTTTTTCGTAGTTCACTAATCGGATACAAGATCCCTCTACCAACAAAAGCAGAAATCCCTGTACCAACTACTGCACTAAAGCCAGCTAAAACCATGATTGGATACAACGTTGGCCGTTCTGTCGGTGTCCAAGAGCGTTGATTTGCCAGTAAATAAACTAATCCTACAAAACAAGCAAGTGTCACTAAAATAGACAAAAAGACAATCAATGCAAAATAAATCCAGAGCTGAGAAAATATTTTTTTCTTCATTTTTTGATAACCGCCTTATATCCGAGTCCACGAATCGTCACAATTTGAAAATCTTGGTTGTTCTCAAAACGCGTACGCAAACGTTTCACATGAACATCGATCGTTCGTTCCTCCGTATTCGTGTCAATACCCCAAATCTCATCCATTAGTTGTTGGCGCGTAAAGATTTTATTAGGATAGGATAACAATTTATACAATAATAAAAATTCTTTCTGCGGTAAAATCATTGCATCCTCTTTGCATGTCACCTCGTATGTTTCTTGGTCTAAACAAGTCTCACCAATTATCAGACGTTGACTATGATTGATTTTTGCTCGACGTAATAAAGCCTCTACCCGCAAAACCATTTCATTGACATCCACTGGTTTCGTCATGTAATCATCTGCACCCAAATGAAACCCACGTTTCTTATCCTCAAAGGCATGCTTTGCAGTAATAATTAATACAGGCGTTTCAATATTACTTCCTCGTAAAGTATCCAATAGTGTATAGCCATCCATCGCTGGCATCATCACATCGGTAATAATCAAATCAACATGATTATTTTCAAGTTTTCTCAGCGCATCTTCGCCATTAAATGCGAGGATCACAGAAAATCCAGCTCGTTTTAACACCGATTGATACAATAATTGTAAATTTTCATCGTCTTCAACAACTAAAAGTCGGTTCATTACGCTTTTCCTCATTTTTCTAAAAAATTTCTTGAATGTTTCACTCAGTTCATATTCAGTTAACATTCATTCATTATACTTCTACTATCATTCTGTTATAGTTGTTATTATACAGAATATTTTTAATGAGAGAAGGATGAAGATGCTACAACTAAAAGATATTAAAAAGTATTATAAAGTTGGTGAAACGACAACTAAAGCATTAGACGGCGTTTCCGTTGCTTTTAGACAAAAAGAATTCGTCGCGATTCTCGGTCCAAGTGGTTCTGGAAAAACGACTATGTTGAACGTTATCGGTGGATTAGATAATTATGATTCAGGCGACATGGTCATCAACGGAAAATCAACAAAAGATTTCAAAGATAGTGACTGGGATGCCTACCGTAACAATTCGATTGGTTTTGTTTTCCAAAGTTATAACTTGATTGGACATTTAGGAATTATTGAAAATGTCGAACTTGGGATGACTTTAAGTGGCGTTCCTAAAGAAGAAAAACGAAAAAAAGCAGAAGATGCTTTGGTTCGCGTTGGCCTTTCTGCCCACATGCACAAAAAACCAAATCAACTTTCTGGTGGTCAAATGCAACGTGTAGCAATTGCCCGTGCTTTAGCAAATAATCCTGATATTTTATTATGTGATGAACCAACTGGGGCGCTAGATACCGAAACAAGTATCCAAATTATGGAATTGATTCGAGAACTTTCTAAAGAAAAATTAGTCATCATGGTCACACACAACCCTGAACTAGCTAATCAATACGCTGATCGAATCATTGAATTTTCAGATGGAAAAATTTTGGCAGACTCTCATCCACATATTGAGCGACCAAAAAATGATCAATTCAATTTGCGCCGAACAAAAATGAGTTTTTGGACAGCCCTAAAACTTTCTTTCAATAATATCCGAACAAAAAAAGGGCGAACATTTTTGACCTCTTTTGCATCAAGTATTGGGATTATTGGGATTGCGATCGTCTTAGCCTTGTCTACTGGCTTCCAAAAACAAATTGATAGTACACAATCAGAAACAATGTCAAAATTCCCAATTACGATTTCAAAAGTTACAACTAGTCAAACAAATAACTCTGCCGCACTTGGCGCAAGTAAAGCTGACTATCCAAACAAAAAAACAATCACCGCAAAAACTAGCGATGAAGATAAAGCTCAACACACAAATAAAATTGATCAAAAATACGTCGATTATGTAAATGATATTGATCCTGATCTAAGCAATAACATTGGTTTTACTCGCTCAACAGGAATTAATTTGCTTCGTGAAATTGATGGAAAAGCTCAACCAGTAAGCTTCTCGAATGCGAACCCTGACAACGATGGACTTTCTTTCTCAAGTACGATGGCTTCCATGACTGGCGTTGGGGTCTCAACTTTTCCAACACAATTAGCAGCTGATAAAGGAAACTTTTTAAAAGACAACTATTCCCTACTTGCGGGTAATTATCCAAGTGCAGCAACTGATGTCGTTCTGATCGTTGATGGAAACAATAATACAAATATCAACGCACTTAAAAATCTTGGTTTTGATGTGAAAGAAGATCAAAAATTTGATTTTGATCAAATTATTGGCACAACATTAAAACTAGTGAACAACAATGATTACTACTCACAATTGCCAACTGGAACATTTATTCCGAATTCTGACTATGAAAAAATGTACAATGACTCAACAGAAGAATTAAAAATCGCGGGTATTTTACGTGTGAAATCTTCTTCAACAATGAATCTTTTATCTCCAGGTATTGCTTACAGCGACCAGCTAACAACACAAATCGTGAACAACAACAAGGATTCTGAAATCGTTAAAGCACAACGAGACAGTGATACAAATGTGATGACCACTGAAAAACTAGATGCCTCTGCCAAAGAAACATTTATTAGTTATCTTGGTGGCGACAGCTTACCATCAAGTATTATGATTTATCCAAATAACTTTGAAGACAAAGATAAAGTTCTTAATTATCTAGATGACTACAACAAAGGGAAATCAGAAGAAGATAAAATCATCTATTCTGACCTTGCGGGTACGATGACTGAATTAACTGGCGGATTGATGGATGCCATCACTTATGTATTAGTCGCTTTTGCAGGAATTTCATTGGTTACAAGCATGATTATGATTAGTATCATCACCTATATTTCAGTAATTGAACGAACAAAAGAAATCGGTGTGTTAAAAGCCTTGGGTGCTCGTAAAAAAGATATTACTCGAGTCTTTGATGCCGAAACTTGTATCTTAGGGATTTCTTCTGGTATTTTAGGAATCTTGATTGCTTGGTTAGCTACATTCCCAATCAACAGTATCTTGTATAGCATGACTGATTTGAAAAATGTTGCTCAACTAAACCCTGTTCACGCATTGATTTTAGTAGTTGTTTCAACTATTTTAACAATGCTTGGCGGACACATTCCAGCTCGTATGGCAGCTAAAAAAGATGCTGCTATTGCTTTACGTGCTGAATAATCAACTTATATTTACAACCAAAAAAGCAGTTGAAATCAGCGCTGATTTCAACTGCTTTTTTTATTTATTTTTCAACTATTCACAGCTTTGGAATACTATCTTGTCCCTTATGCCAAAGTTCTTCTGCAGTGTAGCGATCGGTTTCATTCAACACAATCGTTCCATCTGGTCGAATTTCAGCTTTGCTCCCAATCCACATATTTGTCGTTGTTCCTAAAAGGTTTTTACGTACCCCTTTGCTGTTTAGTTTGAAAGCATCTCCGAGATCTTCAACCCAGTGTGATTTTAGGTATTTGGTCTGACCATTATCAAAATCTACTTTCAAAATATTGGCTACATTTTCCACTTTGATTGCTTTCGGTATCTGTTCTTCCATTACTACTCCTCCAATCTTTTTTCAGATATCCCCCACACCGCAAAAAAAGAAAGCGCTATCTTACACTAGTTTAACACGTTAGAAATCTTCCTACAATCACTCAAAAAAATAGACTAGAACCTTTACAGGTCCCAGCCTATTTTTCAAACAGTTGGTCAAACAACTGTTTTTGTCATTTATTTTTCTTTCACTTCTTGAATCAATTTGGCAAATGCTTCTTGTTGATAAGCAGCTGTCAATTTCTTGGTTAGCGCCTCTTGCTCAGATTGATTCATTTGTGGATTATTCATCATCGCTTGTTTCAAGCCGTCCTGAACATAAGCTTTTGCTTCACTTTCCATGGTACCTTGACGTTCTTTGGAAAGTTTAGCTAATTTTTCTGCTTGATCTGTACTTAAAGTAATCCAGTCTTTTGGTAACTTAAACGTATTGACGCGTTTGTCAAATTCGTGATTATTATCTGCTAAATTAAACCAAAATTTATAATGGTCGTTCTTGTATACCCAGTAAGTCGTTTTTGTGACTTTTTCAGCAGCTCCAGTGGTTGTTTCTACTTTGTTCGTTACATTGTCTGTTCCAGTAGCTGTTGGTTTTTTCTGACTGTCTTTGGTTTTATACAAGTAGATTTTTTCAGTGCCATCACCAAGTTCTTTATAAAGTAGCAGATTGGCACCCGAATCAGCACTAGAAACAATTTTTTTCGTTGTTGTTTCCGTCACTCTTTCCATTCCAAAATGGTTAGAAACATTCGCTACAATCAATCCTAAAGCTCCAACAAAAACGGCACCAAAGATTAATGAAAGGACTGTTTGCCATGCTTTTTTGGCAAAAACATTAACCAAAGCAAAGGCAAGTAAACTAATAATTAAAACACCAATTATCATGCTTGATCCCCCTTCACTGAAAGTTCTTTAAGTGGTTCTTTTTTCTTTAAGAAGAAAGCAATGACAAAACCAATGATTCCAAAAATAATCGCAACAACAAACGCAGCATGATAGCCAGATAAAGTTGCATTGATTGCTTGATCTTTATAAGCCAACGGTGTTGCTTTTAATATTTCTTTGTCAGGTAAATTATCTTTTGTAACATTGGTCAAGACACTAATCAAAATCGCTGTCCCAATAGAACTTGCAATTTGACGGAATGTATTATTAACTGCCGTACCATGGCTAATCAAATTATTTGGTAAAGCATTCATTCCTGAAGTTGTAACTGGCATCATAACCATTGAAATACCAAACATCCGAATCGCATATAAAATCACGATATAAACAATTGGTGTTGTTTCTGTTAAAAATGCAAATGGTGCAGTGGCAGCAGTTAAAATAAACATACCCGTGATAGCTAAGCGTTTCGCACCATGCTTATCAAAAATCATCCCTGTGATTGGCATCATCGCTCCCATGATCAATGCACCTGGAAGTAGCATCAATCCTGAGTGGAAGGCTGATTCTCCACGAATATTTTGAATATATAATGGAACAACCATTTCAGCACCAACCATCGCCATGTTCGTTACACCAGCTAAAATGGCTGCAATGGTGAAAGTTGCTGATTTAAAGACACGAAGCTCTAAGAATGGATGTTCTAGACGTAACTGACGTAATGAGAATAAGATAATAAAAATTATCCCAACAATCAAGAAACCAATTACTTGGACACTTCCCCAACCTTCATTACCTACACTAGAAAATCCATAAAGCAAGCTACCAAATCCAATTGTTGATAGGATTGCTGAAAGTATATCAATACTTGGATTAGATAACGGAATTACGCTCTTCATCAAGAAGATTGCCAAGACTAAAACCAAAAGAACGATTGGAATAATCATTCCAAATAAATCACGCCATTGGTAATTATCAATGATATAACCGGATAATGTTGGTCCTAATGCTGGTGCAAGTCCAATAACAATTCCAGACATCCCCATGGCCGAACCTCTTTTTTCTGGCGGGAATATCGATAACATAATATTTTGCAATAATGGCATTGAAACACCAACACCTGCAGCTTGGATTAAGCGACCAATCAACAATGTTGAAAAGTTAGGTGCGATATAACAAGTAATCGTTCCAATTAAAAACACAGTCATCGCTGAAAGGTATAAGCTTCTTGAGCTGAACTTGTTAATCAGCCAAGCTGTAATTGGGATCATGATCCCATTCACTAATAAGAATCCGGTTGTTAGCCACTGTACATCGGAAGCTGTAATATCAAAAGCTTTCATCAATGTAGGAAAAGCTGTTGTCAACAGCGTTTGATTCAATACGGTACAAAAGGTACCAATTAGTAAAACAACCACTAACAATGAGCGGTTATATGGTTTGCCGTAAATATCTACGGGCTGTTTTTTACTCATGTGTCTCCTTCTTTCTAATTATTTTTGCGAAATCACTAGAATACTTTATTCCTAATCAGATAATTTGTCAACATGCTTGACACGAAAGTCAACAAAAGTATAATTAAGGAAAGAAGAAGGTCAAAAGGAGTGACAAAAATGATTTATAACCACCTCAAAGAACTATTAAAAAATGATCATTTACTTGTTGGTATTAGTGAACTTAGTGAACTTGTTGGTGTTTCTCCACGTCAATTGCGTTATTGGGAAACGAAAGGTTTTATTCAATCTGTCGAAACCGATTCCACTGGGCCAAGAAAATATCGTTTGCCTACAGTTGCTAAGGTTGAAATTATCAAACAATACTTAGATGAAGGATATACTTTGACGAAAGCTGTTGAAAAAGCAACTGCTCATATTCAAAAAATGCATCATGTTCGTAAAGTTTTTTCAAAATGTATCAAAGAAATCGAATTATTCGATCAACGTTATACAGCGATTTCATTTGGGGATTTCAAAGAAGATGACTCTCAAATTTATATTATCCATGATGATGAAACAGATGAATTAACGTACAAAATCGTCCCTGTAGCTGAAAACGTAGACATTAAAGAACTAATTAGAGAAGCTTAGTCTTCGATCGCTCAAAATAAATTTCAAAAATTTGAAACACTCATTTTCTTCTTCAACTCAATTTATTTTGAGCACAATTAAGTGAGTGGTTCTTTTTTTTTGCTTTTTTATTCTTCTTCCACATTCTCATCGTCAAATGCACGCAATTCATGACTTATCACCTTTGTCTGACCATAAACTTGTTGATAAATCGAATAAATTTTTTGATAGGTTCGAACATTTTCGGTGATTGGTGTTGCTACTTTGTGATAACTCACAAAGCTTTTTGCACAAATTTCCAGTGAGTCAAACCAACCAACACCCACTGCTGCAATCATTGCAGCACCCATACTTGGTCCTTCTTCAACAGCCAAGGCAAAAATTTCTGCATCAAAAACATCCGCTTGAATCTGTGCCCATTCTTTATTTTTAGCACCTCCTCCCACAGAAATAATTTCAGTGAACGTTTTTCGCAGCATTTTTTCAAGCAATACCTGAACATCTTTCAAGGAAAAAGTAACACCTTCTATCACCGCACGCATAAAATGTGGAAATGTATGCTTCGTATCAATCCCTAAAAAGCTCCCTCTAATTTGTCCATCTGGATAAGGTACCCTTTCTCCAACAATATATGGAGTAAAGAGCAACCCATTTGCTCCTGGCAAAACCTTTTCAATTCCTGATAAAGCTTCTGGAAAGCTCTTCTCTTGAGCAAACGTCTGTTTCATCCACTGCAAACTATACCCTGCCGCTAAAGTAACACCCATCAAATAACAGCTAGCAGGAACTGCATGATTGAACCAATGAAGCTCCCCAGTGACTGGTTCCTGCCCCTCTCCACAAGTCAAAAATACGCCCGACGTACCAATACTTACTAAGCCTTTTTCTGAGGAAAAAATCCCCGCACTTAACGCTGCACAAGCGTTGTCCGCCGCGCCAGCCATAACTTTTACTTTTGGACTAATCTTTACATCGCCTAAAGACTCGGGCAACAACGTCCCAACACACTTTAATGATTCGACTAATGGTGGAAAATATGTGAATGGAATGCCAAAACTTTTTGCCACTTCTTCTGACCAAACTTGTCGTTCGAGATCCAGTAACAAGGTTCCTGCTGCATCTGAAAAATCTATGTGCATTTTTCCAGTTAATCGATATCTAAGATAATCTTTTGGTAATAAAATATGGCGAACTCTCGACCAGATTTCTGGTTCATTTTTCTTTACCCATAATAGTTTTGGAAGGGTGAATCCCTCCAGAACTTGATTTTTCGTAATTTCTAAAAGCTGTTCCCCCAGTTTGTCCTTAATCTGTTCACATTCTCGGCTTGTGCGAACATCATTCCACAAGATAGCTGGACGCAATACCTGCTTCTTTTCATCTAATAATACTAAGCTGTGCATTTGTCCTGAAAAACTTATTCCCTTTAGATTTTCGCTAAAATTTGCTACTTCTGCTATAAACTTCCTTAACACTTTTTGTAACGCAATGAACCAATCATCTGAATTTTGTTCACTCCAACCAGTCTGCTTCTGAAAAAAGGAATAATGCTCACTCGCACAAGCGATTACCTTGCCAGCTTTATTTGTCACAATTCCCTTTAACGAACTCGTTCCTAAATCAATCCCTACCACATATTCCATCAAAAACACTCCATTCTTTATTCTCTCTAACTGACAACTTTCGATCCCCTTCATCATGTAGTTACGTCTTTTTTTATTTTTGTGTGTCAAAAAGTAAATTTTTTTACAAAAAAATGCTGGAACAAATAATGTGTGTATCACTTGTCCCAGCTTTTTATTTTGATTTTATTCGACGATAAATTTTCGCTTACCAATTGCTAACTGTTTAACTCTTTTTCTTCTACTAATGAATAACATAGCTGATTCCTTCTTCTTTTTCACACCAAACTTAATCCTGCTGTCGTTATGGGAGACATCTACTAATTGATATTGTCCACCTGGCAATTGCTTAAATTCTACCCGTCCAAATGGATCACTCGTTGCTTCAACAGGTTCTCCCTCTCTAAAAACGAGTCGTCCTTTTTGCATTAAACGAAAAGTAGTTTCTGTTATTGGCACCTCAGACGTATCAAGCACAGTAAAAGAAAAATCAAATATTTTTTTACTCAATTGATGGTGATAAACTAAACGGTAAGCTAAATAAATTAAGGCTAACGTGGCAACAAGCACACCAACCAGAATCAAAACATACCGTAAAACTCGCCATTGATTTCCTTTTGATTCAGTTGCCTGCACTGCTTCGTTGTAAGGAATGCGGTACCCCGTCACTAATAAACGATGGGAATTAACCATATAAGGTGTACAAGTTAACAATGTAACCAGATCTCTGCCTTCTTGAATCGTTAAGGACGAAGTATCATCTGGCATTACCACTTCAATCGCATCGACTTGATAAGCTAATTTTTTGTCTAAGACAGTTAAGATAAACTGATCACCAATTTTTAATTCTTCTAAATCAGTAAAAAACAAGCGATTGGGTAAGCCTGAATGTGCGGAAATAACCGAATGTGTTGACTTCCCGCCGGTAGGAAAAGAGGTTCCCTGTAAAACTCCTGCACCAATTTCTAAAACATCAGTAGTTGTTTCATCGTAAAGTGGCAAATTGATGTTGATTTTAGGAATATTGATACTGCCAATCAATTCGGCTTGCGTGCTCTCTACCTTTTTTTCATCTTTAAAAGGATCTGCACCAGGATTGAGCCCGTTTTTTTGTAAACGTTCGTTCTCCGCTGTCATTTTTTGTTGTAAGGCATTCGTTTCTTCGACAGATTTCTTTTGCGCCTGTTCAATTCTCTTTTGATCAATCAATCCATTCAAAGAATCAACATAAAAAGGGTAGAGGGCTATCAGCAACCCAACGAGAATCAACAATAACATCGTTATTTTCAGTAATAGCTTTTTTATATTTTGTTTTCTTTGAGTTGGCTTTTCATTTTTCATACACACGCCTCCTTTGGTACCCTTTTCATTTATCATTACATAGTTAATAACCTTTTTCAACAATAGACAGTTGTTTCAATTTCTTTTCGAAATTCTTGCCTCCATTTTCAATTGGTTTTATCATAGAACTAATTCATTCAATTGAAAGGAGATTTCCCTTTGAAAAAAATCAGACCTTTTATGGTGATTGGCTTGATTGCGTTTATTTTTATTCTTCCACATTTGTTCACACACCAACTGATTCTTGGTGCAGATGCTTCGTTTCATTATAATCGCTTTTATGAAACAGCTCAGCAAATTAAAAACCATAATTTTCATTACTTTATTTCCGTTTATGGATTCCAACAAAGCGGCCGGATTGTCAACGCTGTTTACGGGCCATTTTTTGCTTATTTTCAAGGATTACTTGTACTGATTTCTGGAAGTTGGTTCCATTATCAGATAGTTTCTAATTTTATTTTGTATTTGATCGCTGGTTGCTCTATGATTACTTTGTTGAAGTATGCAAAAATAGTGGATTTGATTGTTGTACCAACTGCTGTCATTTTTATGAGTACTTATTCTATACAGTATTGGACAATCAATCAAGGGTTTACTAGCTGGGGAACAGCCTTTTTGCCTTTATGTTTACTACCAATCGTTGATTTTATCGTTAATAAAAAGTTCCCTTTGAAAAAAGTAGCTGTTTCCATAGCTTTAATGACTCAAATTCATTTACTTTCAACTATCATGCTTATTTTAATGTACGTGCCTTTTTATGTAGCTTTCTTTTTTTCGCAAACCGATCGAGGAAGCCAATTACTACAACTTGGAAAATCAATTTTACTTTACTTTCTTCTCACTGCGAATATCTGGGTTAGTCTACTAATTGTGTACTCTGGAAATGACATTTTAGCACCGTTCGTTAATAAAAACATGAGTGAAAAGGCAATTAATCTCGGTGGAAATTATTGGTTACACTATCCAAGAATATTTCCTATTATTTTAGCTATAGGTGTTCTGTTACTAGTTTTATTCCGAAAAAAGTTAACTTTCTTTGATAAATTACTCTTTGGGACAAGTTTGTTTTTCTTGTTACTCTCAACCAGTCTGGTACCTTGGACAACCCTGATAACAAATGGTGTCCCTTTTATTCGTTTGATCCAATTCCCTTTTCGTTTTTTCGTGCCCTTCACGGTACTGTTCTTACTACTCCTTGCATTGGTCTTCAGCCATTGGCATTCCCAAAAATGGTTAAAGGTAATCGGTGTATCTTTGGTAATTATTTGTACTGTTCAAACTATTCAGACACTCTCTAGTCACTTAGCCCAGTGGGAACAAACAAAATTTGTCAGCAGACATACTTATTTATTTGAAGACCAAGCTACCACCAGGAAAACATTTTTTAATAAAGATTTAGAAACTAGTTTATTTGCTTTTCAAAAAACAACGCCAGATTATCTACCAATCTATCAAGAAACTAGTGCAAATAAATATGACCGTTATAGTCAAGACATTCTAGATAATGAAACAAAATATATCAAGAGCTATTCCGACGGTGCTTTAACTGTTACGTGGAAAAACACGGGTACCCAAACAGTAAAACTGCCAATTATTGTCTACGATCGAACAAAATTAGTTCGAAATGGCCATACAATTACAGACTATCAATTAACTGATATTGGTACGCCAATCATTAAGCAACACAAAGGAATCAATAAAGTAACAGTTCATTACTCACCACCGTTTTATTTTTATTTTTCTGTCGTTGTCTCCCTTGTTACTTGGGGAATCTTATTATTGTTTTTTGAGTATCAAGCATATAAAGCCTTCCGCAAAAGCAAATAAACAGTTAGGAAATTTTTTTAAATAAGAAACTATTCTCATGTATAACAACTGACTCAAAAAACACCCCTATGATAGCTGACATTCTCAGCTATCATAGGGGTGTTTTGAGTCAATCGTCTAATTTTATGCCAAGTAAAACGACGTTTAATCCTGTAAAAAGCCAGTCATTTTATAGGTGGCGGAAGCTCATTTATTCAGCGTCAGGTGGCGAAATAAGTAAACCACTACTTCATTTTCTTCGTCTCCTCCCCAAAGCAAATAAAACTGCAATAATAATCAAAATGATTCCTGCTACGACCAATTCAATATAAACATTTTCTCCAAAGGACGCGATAGATTGTTTTCCTTCACTCTCAATCAAGTTTTCTTTACTAGATGAGGGATAACTAGCCGAACTTTCTTCCACCTTGCTCTCTACAGATGACTCATCAGTCGTTTCTTCTGTTTCCGGAACATAAAATTTCACTTTACCTTTTGTATCCGTAGCAACCAATAGATTATGCATTCACTACTCCCACCTTCCAATTTATGAAAGCTTCCTCTCATTCAAAGTCTTACCAGTTTTTTATCTTTTGACTACTGCAAAACCTCCACTTAAAATAAAACGTTATTGTTTAACATAGACAAACTTCTTTTAAAACGATAAAAAGTCCTTTAACCTATGACTCAACTAAACCAACCTGAAATGCTCACTACTCACAGTTACTCTACGTCCTTCGAGAGCATTTTTTTGCATACATATTCTATTTTATGTATTAAATTTACCATACACACGAAGAAAGAAATATCTTTATGCTCATAGATTATTCTTAGTTTTATACTCTAAAAACAACGTCTTAAAGCTAGCTCTGCGAAAAAAACAACGCACAAAAAAACTACCGACCAAAGGTTTCTAGTCAGTAGTTTATTTGTTATTGTTTCTTGTTTCATTTCATCAACGCGTGTGCTGCTTAAAATTTAGTAATTTCTATTTCAACACCAAAATGATCACTAACAACTGGCGCATTTTTACCATCAAATACGACTTGGTGTGCGTCAACAATACTATTTGCCGGAACAAAAATATAATCAATTCTTAGTTTCCGAGTATTTTCTTTCCAACCATCAATGGCTTGCTCTACCGTTGCTTCACCGCTCTTTACTTTTGCTATAGAATAGCTATCTCTTAGAGCAAGTGGACTTTTTTCAACGAGTGAGTAGCCTGCTTCTTGCGCTGGATTATTAAAATCACCAAGTAAGAAAAGGGGATTAGTTTCTGTTAATAATCGTTTTTCTAACTGATGCCATTCGAAAGCAAAGCCAGAATTTTCATCCTGCCACCAAGAAAAGTGAGTACTTACGACGCAAATTTCTTTTCCTTGGAATAACGTATTGCCAATCAGTAGTTTTCTCGTTCGATAATCTTGATAATTACTTGTTTCAGACACAACAATTGCTTCACTTGTCAAAGGATTTTTTGAAAGCAGAGCATTTCCTTCTTCATAAATATCATAGCCAATATGACTCATGTCCCAGCTCCAATAATAGGTCCGCCCTTTCATTGCCAACTTTTTGACTAAACAATAAGCAAAGTTATCTTCATGAATACTTTTTTGACCACTTACTGGGCAAAAACCAATAAGCTCACTTTGAGAAACAATAACTGAATCCACTAATTGATTCACTTCTTGTAATGCAATCACCTCATAATCAGCTTCGATAATTTTCTCAACTAATTGTTGTAACTTTTGTTCAGCCTCTTTTTCTAGCCAGCTATGTGTATTTAGTGTGAGCAAATTCATTTGTCTGACTCCTTTTTTATTCCACAGATTTTCCCTTTAAATATGGATAGTTCCAACCACTTCATTCGCTTGAACATTTCCAAAACGTGGGATTTCTAACGTTTCAATTTTATCACTGTTAGTAAAAACTACCATAATTGTTTTTTCTTTACCCGCTTTTTCGACAACAGCTAGATCCATCGATGCAAGTTTTGTTCCTGCAGTAACTGTTTGTCCTTCTTTAACAAAAACTTCAAAAGCTGTTTCCGTTAATTCAACTGTATCAATCCCCATATGAATTAAGATTTCAATGCCATCTGTTGTCTGCAAGCCCATTGCGTGTTTGCTTGGGAATATACTAATGACTTTCGCATCAACTGGTGCTACAACAGTTTCTTGTGCTGGAATAATAGCTAATCCTTCACCCATCATTTTTTGAGAAAATACAGGATCACCAACATCTTCTAGCGCAATCAGTTCTCCTGTTGCTACCGCATGAATCGCTTGCTCTTTGCCTAAAAAAGTCGTTTGTTCTTCTGTTGAACTTACTAGATTATTTTTTGGTAAAGGAATAGTTGCACCAGATTGTAACAAATCTTCAATATCAGATTTCAAAACATCTGCTTTTGGTCCATAAACGGCTTGCACTCCATTGTCTTTTACAATCAATCCCATTGCTCCAGCACGTTTCCAAGCATCTTCTGCTCCGACCTTTTCGCGATCATTGACACTCACACGTAAACGAGTCATACATGCGTCTACTTCACTAATATTTTCTTTACCACCTAACAAATGAATGATTTGAATAACTTGTTCGCTTGCTACACCTTCACTTGTAGTTGCCGTTTCCGTTGCTTCCCCGCCGTCATTGTCATAATTTCCATTACGTCCAGGTGTCGCAAAATTGAATTTTTTGATTAAAAAGTTTGCTAAGAAATAAGTTCCTACACCAAACACTACGACACACAGAACAAAGTTAAGTAGATCGCCACCTAATCCTGCCTTGATCGCTAATGGTGTCCGTGTCAATAACTCAATATTCCCAAAAGAATGTACTCGTAATGGCAAGATATCTGCCATTGCAAAAGCTGCCCCTTGGATAAAAGAATACACAATATATAAAGGCATTGCTGCAAACATAAACATGAACTCAAGTGGCTCTGTCACACCTGTCAAGAAAACTGCCAATGCTGCTGAGAAATACATTGATTTATATTTTGAGCGTTTGTCAGCATCCACATTACGATACATTGCCAAAGCCAAGCCCATTAAAATACCAGACGAACCAATCATTTGTCCGACTTTAAAACGTGCAGGTGTCCAATTTTCTAATACAAAAGCATATTGTGATGTGTCACCAGCACCTTTAAGGTTGACTAAGTCCGTTGCCCAAGCAAGCCATAATGGATCTTGACCAAATACTTGAGTTCCAGCTTGTGCACCAGATAAAATTTCATACGTTCCGCCCAATTGTGTGTAATTGATTGGAATCGTTAACATATGATGCAAACCAAAAGGTAAAAGTAATCTTTCAAGTGTTCCGTATAAGAATGGTGCTAAAATTGGCGCACTATCTTGTGATTGAGCAATCCATAGACCAAAGTTATTAATCCCTGCTTGGATATTTGGCCACACAATAGCAAGAATCAAAGCAACAATTGTAGACCATAAGATTACAACAAATGGGACAAAACGTTTCCCATTGAAAAATGATAATGCATCAGGTAATTTTCGATAATTGTAATATTTATTGTAAGCCATCGCACCAACAAATCCGGCGATAATCCCAACAAAAACCCCCATATTTAAAGCAGGCGATTCTAAAACACTAGTGAAGAAACCTTTAACCATGATTTTTGTACCAAATAAGGTATGAGTAAATGCCTCTTCATTCGCCAACATATCAGTAGTAACACCAAAAATTGCTCCAGTGATTCGATTGATTAATACAAATGAAATCCCTGCAGCAAATGCACCGCCTGCACGATCTTTTGCCCAACTACCTCCAATAGCTAATGCAAATAAAAGATGTAGATTTCCAATAATTGCCCAACCAATACTCTCAACTACACCACCAGTTGTAACTAGTGGTGCAAAATCTGGATTGATTAGTGGTAGTGACTTCCCAATACTAATCATTAACCCTGCAGCTGGCATCACTGCAACAACAACCATCAATGCTTTTCCGAATTTTTGCCAAAACTCAAAACTAAATAATTTCTTCATGTTCTCTCTCCTTTACGCAATCGGTTTCGCTACATTGCCATTATAGCTTGGGTTTTATTTTTTGTAAATGCTTTATTTTTAATCAGTGCCAAAAAAATTTTTCCTACTTCTATTAGTCTCTTTCCCTGCTAACCACATTATTTTTTCAAAATAACCGTAAACGCTCAGTATTCCGTGCTTTTCTCTTACTCCGTTTAAAATAAAAAGATTTCTTGAATTATTTTTATTGACTAACGCAATCGGTTGCGTTTATTATGGACGTATCAATATGAATTATCTAGGAGGCAAATCATGAAACAAATCAAACGTCTTTTTCAAATCGACCCATGGAAAATCAAAACGAATCAACTAAACAAAAATGAACTACGTCTACAAGAGTCCCTTACTAGTATCGGAAATGGTTACATGGGTATGCGTGGCAACTTTGAAGAAAGCTATTCTGGCGACCATCACCAAGGAACATATCTTGCAGGGGTTTGGTATCCGGACAAAACGCGAGTTGGTTGGTGGAAAAACGGCTACCCAGAATATTTCGGTAAAGTAATCAACGCCGTGAATTTTATCGCAATGGATCTACTGATTGATGACCAACCAATCGACTTAGCGACACACCAGCCAGAAGATTTTTATCTAGAATTAGATATGAAGAACGGGCTACTATCACGTCAATTTACGATCACTACTGACACAAATAAAGTACGCTTTTCTTTCGAACGTTTTCTAAGTATATCTAAAAAAGAAGCTGCGTTTATTCACTTGACTGTTGAAATGCTTGAAGGCACAGGTACAATCAAGCTTCGTTCAAAATTAGACGGAGATGTTCAAAATGAAGACAGTAATTATGAAGAACATTTTTGGTTGCCAATAGCAGTCGGTTCAAAAGAAGCGATTGGCTATTTAACTACCGAAACAATCCCTAATAACTTTGGAATTGAAACTTTCACTGTAACTTCTGCCATGCGTCATTTAATTGATGGTGAGCTAGCTTTACCAACATATGAAGAAACTGAATTGACTTTATCAGCAACATTCACCAAAACATTACAAGCTGGCGAATCGTTCACTATTGATAAAGAAGTCATTGTTTTAACCAGTCGCGATGTCGAAAAAGAAAAACAAGTTCAACGAGCAATCGAGATGCTTACTCAGCTTGATCAAACCTATGCACAAGAAAAATCAGATCAAACAGCAGCATGGGCAAAACGTTGGGAACTGGCTGACGTTGTCATCAAAGGTGATGATGAAGCACAGCAAGGAATCCGTTTCAATCTTTTCCAACTATTTTCAACTTATTATGGAGAAGATCAACGATTGAACATCGGACCAAAAGGATTTACTGGTGAAAAATATGGTGGTGCAACTTATTGGGACACTGAAGCTTACGCTGTACCACTTTATTTAGCTTTAGCTAAACCAGAAGTAACAAAAAACCTTTTGAAATATCGTCACAACCAATTGCCACAAGCTATTCACAACGCGCAACAGCAAGGATTAAAAGGCGCACTTTATCCAATGGTTACCTTCACAGGTGTTGAATGCCACAATGAGTGGGAAATCACTTTCGAAGAAATCCATCGAAATGGCGCGATTGCTTATGCTATTTATAACTATACAAATTATACTGGCGATCAAGAATACTTGAAAAAAGAGGGCTTAGAAGTCTTAGCTGAAATCGCACGTTTTTGGGCAGATCGCGTTCACTTCTCAAAACGACAAAATAAATACATGATTCATGGAGTTACTGGACCAAACGAATATGAAAACAACATCAATAACAACTGGTACACGAACACGATTGCTGCTTGGGTCTTACGTTACACAGCTGAAAAGTATTCTGAGTTCAAAAAAGAAGCGACTGCAACGATTTCTGACGAAGAGTTAGCGAAATGGACAGAAATTGCCACAAACATGTACTTCCCGACAGATCAAGAGTTAGGAATTTTTGTACAACACGATACTTTCTTAGACAAGGATCTACAACCAGTAACAGCCCTTTCTCCAAATGACTTACCTTTGAATCAACATTGGTCTTGGGATAAAATTTTACGTTCTTGCTTCATCAAGCAGGCAGATGTTTTACAAGGAATCTATTTCTTCAATGATCAATTCACAACTGAAGAGAAACGTCGTAATTTTGATTTTTATGAGCCAATGACCGTTCATGAGTCATCTCTTTCTCCAAGCATCCATGCCATTTTGGCTGCAGAATTGGGGATGGAAGATAAAGCAGTTGAAATGTACCAACGTACTGCACGTTTAGATCTGGATAATTATAATAATGATACCGAAGACGGGCTTCACATTACTTCAATGACCGGCAGTTGGTTAGCGATCGTTCAAGGTTTTGCGCAAATGAAAACAGACCACGAAACATTAAGTTTTGCACCATTTTTGCCTAAAACTTGGGAAGCCTATTCTTTCCATATCAATTATCGGAATCGTTTGATCTCTGTTGTTGTTGATAACAATCAAGTCACTTTCACTTTACTAGAAGGTGAACCGTTAACTTTCGTTGTCTATAACAAAACCTATGAATTAGCAAATACACTATCTCTATCACTTAGAAAGGAAGATGAAAATGTTTAAGGGCGTTTTATTTGACCTAGACGGTGTTATTACTGATACAGCTGAGTATCACTACCACGCTTGGAAAAAACTTGGTGAAGAAATCGGTATTTCAATTGATCGCTCATTCAACGAGCAGTTAAAAGGTGTTAGCCGTGAAGACTCTTTATCTTTAATGCTACGTTATGGAAATAAAGAGAACGATTTTACAGCTGAAGAATTTGCTGAGCTGGCTCAAAGAAAAAACGATTATTACTTGGAAATGATTCAAGCAATTACGCCCAAAGACGTTTATCCGGGAATTTTAGAACTACTAATAGACTTGAAAACAGCGAAGATTAAAATCGCTCTTGCTTCAGCAAGTAAAAACGGGCCTTTCTTACTTCAAAAAATGAACTTAACTTCTTATTTCGACGCAATCGCAGATCCTGAGAAAATTGCTCATGGTAAGCCAGCACCAGATATTTTTTTGCTGGCTGCTAAAGAAGTAGGCTTAACAACAAAAGAATGTCTTGGTATTGAAGATGCGCGAGCTGGAATCCAAGCAATTGTGGCGAGTGGCGCTCAACCCGTGGGCGTTGGTCAAAAGAAAGACCTGGGTGAAAATATTCCAATCGTTTCTGACACAACCGAATTAACACTAGCTTACCTTAAAGAAGTGTGGCGAGAACATGAATAAACCGAACATCCGCGTTACACCAATTACTCACAATTTAAAAAAAATCACTTTGAAGAACGACTTTTTAACAGTCGTTCTTCTCAATTATGGCGCTCGTCTTCATCAAATATTTGCACCTGACAAAGAAGGAAACGTTGAAAACATCTTGTTAAGTTATGATAACTACGAAGATGTTTTAGCTGATAAAAGTTTTTTTGGTGCAACTGTCGGCCCTGTCGCGGGGAGAATCCGCGACGGCAAATGGAAAAATCACCAACTTGAAAAAAACAATAGCACACATCACATTCACGGCGGAACAAATGGCTGGTCTTTTCAATATTGGGACATCGAAATTTTTGAAGAACCTGATGCAATCGGCGTGGTCTTTTATTTAAAAGATACTTTTTCTGGTTACCCAGGCCCAATAAAAGCTACCGTAACGTATCGTTTACAGAATAATCAGCTTGAAATGACCACGAAAACAACCAGTAACGTGACCACCATTACTAATCCAACCAACCATGCTTATTTCAATCTTTCAGGTAATGGACAAAGAGATATTTTAACGCATTCTTTGACGCTAAACACCTTAGGAATGTTGGAGTTAGATTCTGACAAATTACCCACAGGAAATTTACTCGAAGAAAGCGACTTATGTATAAACTTCAAGAAAAAAAATTCGCTAAAACAAATTCTCGATGCTTACCCAGTTGGTTTGGATGATGTTTTTTTATTACGTTATCCTAAAGTAACTAAACCTTCACTTCTTCTAGAAGAAAAGCAATCAGGCAGACAGATGGCTGTAGCAACTTCTAACAAAAGTGTGGTATTATTTTCTACGACTGGTTTTCATGCTGATTTTAAATTGAATGGTCAGAAAATGCATTCAAACTACGGATTAGCTATTGAACCACAGGAAGTACCCGACATCGTTCACTTTCCAGAATGGGGATCTATTACACTACATCCTGGTCAAGAACGCGTTACCCAAACAATTTATCAATTTATGACTACCTCATAGTTACAAGAAAGGCGTGGCAAAATAATGGCTATCACTGTAAAAGATGTCGCAAAAAAAGCAGGCGTTGCTACTTCAACCGTTTCGCGTGTAATCAACGATCACCCAAGCATCTCGGAAACAACCAAGAAAAAAGTCCGTAAAGTGATGGATGACCTTGGCTATGTTCCAAACATGACTGCCAGAAATCTCGGAAAGCGGACATCCAATGCCGTTGGTGTTATTTTGCCCCCACTGGATTCTAAAGAAAGACTTGGCAATCCGTTCTATCTTGAAATTATGGAAGCAATTAATGACGAAGCTCGGCTTTATGACATGACAACAGCGATTGCAACAGCTAAAAGTTTTGAGCTTTTGCTCGAGAACGTCAAACGCATGCACCTCCAAAAGCAAGTTGATGGCTTCATTCTCGTTTATTCAGATAGCGCTGATCCAGTGATTGAGTATTTATACGAGAACCAGATTCCGTTTACCTTGATTGGACAACCTTATCAACATGAAAATAATATTGTTTATGTCGATAACGACAATCAACTACTTGGAAAACAAGCAACCGAATTTTTAATCCAAAATGGGCATAAAAATATCTTATTTGTCACAAATACTACGCATGAAAGTTTATACTTTGAGCGGTATTTTGGTTACCAAAAAGCGCTGATGCTTAATCAATTCCCCCCTTTCCCTAGCGTCGTCTTGGAAAAGCCAGAAGACTATCTGACTTTTAATGATACGTTAGCGAAAACAAACGCGACTGCCTTGGTTGTCATTGATGATATTTTTGCACTGCGTACCATGCAGCTTGCAGAAATGTATGGCTACTCTATTCCTGATGATTTGTCAGTAGTGAGCTTTAATAATTCGATTTTTTCAACATTAACGCACCCTTACCTAACAAGTATTGATATCGATATTTCAGAATTAGGTAGAATGGCTATGCAGAAGCTAAGAGAGATCATCCATGATGAATTAAGCAGTGGCGTTCGCATGGTAATCCCTCATAAATTAATTAAACGAGAAACAGTCATTCCATTGGCTGAATAACCAAATAATTGAACAAAATAAAAAGCGTTAGGACGTCCATCCTAACGCTTTTTGAGACTGCGAAAAAACTACCAGCCGTTCTTAACACCTTTTTCAATTTAAAGAACGCCTAAAATTAACGTTTTCAAAAACAAATTTTAGGCTTTTTCTATTTGGGCTCCTTTTTCCCCAGCCCCCTTTTTTTCTGTTCAATAACAGTTGATTTCTTTTAGTTAGACGATTAACGCAAGAAACTTTATACTGTTAGATAGAACGATTGTGAAAATCAAGGAGTGTTTACATGGAAAACGAAGAAAAAAGAGAAAAAATTATTGGGCACATCGGGCGTGTTGCATCGGTTCTTTCTGTGATGATGTACGTTTCCTATATCCCACAAATCATGGATAATCTAGCTGGTTCAAAGGGAAATCCTATCCAACCTCTAGTAGCAATGGTCAACTGTATTATTTGGACCATTTACGGTACGTTCAAAAAAGAAAAGGACTGGCCTATCATCGTTGCCAATGTTCCAGGAATCTTTCTAGGTGCTATCACTTTCTTTACTTCACTATAACAAAGAAATGATTCAGTTCTTATTTAGCTATCTGTTCAACAAAAATAATCGGCATCCAGGACAATACATGTCCTAAATGCCGATTATTTTTATTTTTTCAATTTAATTCTCTTATTCAAAAGAAACCCAATTGCTATTGTAAATATTGGTGCAAACAACGGAAAATAAGCAAACGGTAGGTACTGTAACGCACTAACTTTCATCGTGCCCATAATAAACGTACCGCTAACTCCCCATGGAACTAAAGAATTGACCGCAGCACCCGCATCAGCTAACGTGCGTGTCAAATAGGTCTTACGTAAACCAGTTTGCTCAAACGACTCTTTAAAGGTCTCTCCCGGTAAAATAATCGATAGATATTGTTCACCGACAATCAAATTAATCCCGATGCTGCTTAACGCTGTGAAGCCAATCAAACGTGAAGGTCGATCCATTTTCTCGCGCAGCGTTTGAACGATCGTCCCAACGATTTCATACTTGATTAGCAATCCACCTAATGCCAAAGCTAACAAAATCAAACTGGCAGAACCAAGCATACTCATAATTCCTCCTCGAGAAAGCAATGTATTCAACTTTTCATCTGAGGTTTGAGCAAGATAACCATTCATCAAGATATCAGCGACTTTTTGAATCGTTATTTTTTGATGGATAAATGCCAAGACAACTGCTGCTGAAGAACCAACTAATAAAGTTGGAATAGCTGGAATTTTTTTAATTGCACCACCAAATAAAATAACTAGTGGAATCAACGTCCAAGGAGAGATCCAAAAACTCGCCTGCATCTTATCAATCATTCCAGTAATATTTGATAAATCTGCCGAATGGCTATTTTGACCTAACAATGTATACAAGATCAAGGACACAATAAACGCTGGCAAATCCGTATAGCGCATCGCTGCAATGTGGTCAAATAGATTTACCCCACCAATTCCTGCCGCTAAATTTGTCGTATCAGATAGTGGTGAACAGTTGTTTCCAAGGAATGCCCCAGAGACCACAGCCCCTGTTGTCATTGCGTCAGAAAATCCTAACAAATGACCAATCCCCAAGAAAGCAATTCCGATAGTTGAAATCGTCGTAAACGAACTTCCTACTGTAATCCCCACAATTGTACAAACCAAAAACGCCGTAGGTAAAAAGAAACGGATAGAAATCAATTGGAAGCCATAAACCATAATTGTTGGGATTGTCCCTGCTAAAATCCATGAGGCAACTAACACACCAATCAACAAAAAAATCAAAATTGGAATGATTCCCGGTGTGATTCCTTGCACGATTCCTGCATGGATGTCATCCCAAGAAAAGCCTCTGATTTTACCATAAAATAACAAACCCATAAAAACGATTAAGATGGGAATATGTGGTGTCAAATGAAACCCAATAATCAAAACGCCTAATATTGCTAATAGTACCACCAACACAGCGATACTTTCTTTTATCGAACTTTTTTTATTCACTTGTTCTCACTTCTCCATTATTTTTTCATGAAAAAAGTCCCACCTCGAAAATATTATTCTCTTGGTAGGACAATCTGGATTAGTGACTATGTGTCACTTGATCAGAGTATTCATCTAAATTTTCTTCTAAACTTGCTTCAACTGCAGTATTCCAAGAATCTTTCTTGAAATGATTGATGATCAATGGGATTACAAACATAACAACTGCGATAGCTGTTACAAGTAATGCATCCCCCATTGTTGCTGTTCCTAATGTAGCAAAAACAACGACAACGATTGAGAAAATCAACATACAACTAACAACCCAAGCAAAGAAGTTTCCTGACTTACCAATACGATAAGGTCGGTTCAATTCTGGATGTTTTTTTCTCATTTCAAGTAAAGAAATAGCAATCAACACATAAACAATACAATAAATAACTGTAGTTGCGTTTGTTAATGTCAAGAAAACAGCACTAACATCATCCATTACACCATAAAGAAGTGCAAATAATGAAATAACAATAGATTGTGTTAACACGACATTTTTAGAAACACCATATTTGTTTTCTTTGTGGAAACCAAATTTTGGTGGTAAAAAGCCTTCTCTGGCCACTTGGATGATTGTTTTTGATGGTCCAGTAACCCAAGCAGATAATTGTAACAACACACCAATAAAGACCATGAAGCTAAAAATATTTCCGATTACTTCTGGTAAACCTAAAATTTGGCAATCAATCAAGATTGGTTGTGTGATGTTTGCCAACTCCATTTTTCCATTTGGAACAACGTTAGCAACTAACATCGCATTGATGACATTCAATAAAACTAAACCAATCAAGGCAATGAATACACCTTTCGTATAGTTTTTCGTTGCATCTTTTAAGCGAGGCATATAAACCGAGCTCATTTCAATCCCTACAAAAATAAAAGTGATACCAGCTAGATATTTTAATGATTCCACGTGTTCTAAGTCTGGGAAAGCTTTTGACCAAGAAAATGCACCTAGATAGCCGTTTGAAACCAAACCAACTTTAAATGCTGCCAATAAACCAAGCACAAACATAATGACAACGGGAATATATACACCTAACCAAACACCGATATTTCCGCCGACTTTTGCCATATCAAATTTTAAATTCAATAAAGTAATAACCCAATAAATAACTAGAATACAAGCTAATACGAACCAATGATTATTTCCTAGTTCAACATTCCCAAACGTATTTCCAAGCAATGGGCCTAATGTTGAAGCAACCATTACCATACCAGGGAACATTTGAACCCATAGCAACCAAGCAACGACAAATCCCCATTTACTACCCAAAGCTGTTTTTACCCATAACTGTGGGCCGCCTTCTTGAGGAAGCATCGTTGAAAGTTCACCAGAAACCATTGAGATCGGACCAGCAAAGAATAAAACTGCAAAAATCGAATAAAAAATTAACGTCCAACCTACTGCTGCCAAAGTCGGAATACTTCGGACTGTAGCACACAATGCCATTGTCAGACCAATAAAGGTTCCAAGACCCATCTTACTTACTTTAGATTCACTCACGGTTGACACTCTCCTTGATTTGTTGGATAAAATAGTGTCTTTGAAGCAATCTAAGTTTGGCAATAAACAAAAGTAATTCCATCGATTCAAAGTTCGGTTTCATGCTTCAGCCTATCGCTTAAACGACAATGCTCCAAAGACGACCTCAAAACTAAGAAATGGAGAAGTGAAGTCTGGGCAATCATTCCCAGACTTCTCCTACCTTCACGAAATAAACGGGTACTCCATCTCGATTAACTTATTTTGCTTCGCTTGCCAATAATTGGTCTGCGTAGATTTTTTCCAATTTTTCTTGAAGAGCAGCTTTAATTTTTTCAGCATATTCTTCAAAGTTTTCTGCTTTATTCATATATGGTGTCATTACACTTGCGCGTAAAACTGTTACTTTTCCAGCACGGTTCCATTCTTCATCTGAGAAGCCTAGTTGGTTCACAAATTGTAATGGGCTGTTACCGTAATCAGGAATAGCAAAATCAGTATGTGAAGTTAAGAACTCATTTCCATAGATGCTACCTTTCACATATGAAGAGTAGTCATACACGTCATGGTTTAATTTATTCATAGAAACTAGATCATCATTTCCTTTTTCTTTGAACACATAATCAACCATGTTGAAATCTGGATAAGTTAATGGATGAACTTCGATTTCTTTATCGCCAACTTTAAATGACAAGTTGTTTAGGAAATTGAAGAAACGATGTGCCCCTTCAATTGATGCACCCATTAATTTTCCGTAACCAGTTACGTTTAAAGGTAATACATGGTGAGCAGCCCAAACACTAGCAGCAGTTGCCCCAGCTTTTGAACCTTCAAGAATGTACGCACCAAGTAAAGCAGGAATATCTGCTCCTTTTTCAAATACGTAAGTAGCAAAGTAAGAAATAACGTCTCTCATGCGGATATCTTTAATAACGATTCCACCAGCTGAATAAGGTACATAACCCATTTTATGTGGGTCAATTGTTACAGATTCAGCTTCAGAAATTGCTTCATATGCATGATGAACTTCTTCTAAAAGATAATTTTTGTTTTCAGTAAAGACATGATGTTTCGCATGAACATCTTTTAATTCTTCAAAAGGAATAAAGTTGTTGTCTTCGTCTAAGAAAATTGCGCGACCATATCCACCGTAAGCAGCATCTACGTGCAAGTAGAAGTAAATTCCTTCTTTTTCTAAGACACGACGCAAAGCAACGATTTTATCAATGCTATCAATTGCGCCTTCTTCAGTTGAACCAACAACTCCGACTACACCTAAGATTGGTGTTTTTTCAGCAGCTAATTCACGAACGATTTTTTCTAATTCGTTAATATCCATGCGATAGTTATGATCCACTGGTACTGGAATAACTTGGTCTAACCCAACACCGATGATATCGGCTGCTTTTAGCCATGAATAGTGTTTTGTTTGTGGCACTAACCATTTACCTAATTTTGTTAAATGTTTACCACTACGTGCTGAATGAGCTTTGATATCATCAATTTTTTCTGGAACACTATCTAACAGATTCATAATTTCTTCTGTTGACATGTTCATTAATTCCCAATCGCTCTTACCAGCAACTAATTCAGGTGTTACTTCTTGCATCGCAAGAGGTAAAGATTTGATATTACGAGCATACCAAAGACCTTCTAAGTTTGCTAAAGAACCATCGGCAACAATGTGTCCCCAGCCATCTTCATAGCTCATTAATTTTGCAAATTCATGTCCTACTTCTTCTTCCATTTGACTTGTTGCTGGAGAAGATTCGTAGGCAACGTTATTACCATTCCATAACATTGCGAAATTGTACGCTAGTAAAGATGGCATTAATGTTTCAGAGTTCATGTGTCCCCAATAACGTCCGGCATTGTGCCAAGGAACAGAATGGGTACGCATACGTGCTGAAATTTCTGATAAAACGTCTTTCGTTTTATTTACAGTGTGCTCGAAACTAGCACTACTTTTTTCTTCCGGCGTAATAATAGGCATGTCTTGAGGCATGTAGTTTTGACGCCATCCTAAATGTTCATCAACTAACTCATTTAACAAAGCTTTATAGATTTGGCCGTTCTCCGCTTTGTCACCAATGAATAGTGCATTTAGGTTTAGATCATTTGACAATGATTCACTCATGTGAAACCCTCCTAAAAAAATATTTAAATTTTGTCGAGCCCTACATTACACCTGTTCTTTAATTCTGTAAACTAAAAATAAGTCGATTTTATAATCATTTTCTAATAATATGTAATTGAACGAATTGTATGTGATTTTAAAAAAAATTAAAAAAAGGAGGGAATTTACAAAAGTAAATTCCCTCTTAAAGATTGTATTAACGACAACCGTCGTTCCCTTTTAGGAAGGGTTTCAAAAGTTTGAATCTTGTAATAGAGCTTACCTTTTTCAAGGCAAAAAATTACTAAATTCTAATCAACTACTTTGGCCAAAAAGTAATTTTTCTTACCTTTTCGAATAACCACAAACTTACCATCGAATTCATCTGATGGATTTACGACAAAATTTAAATCGGTAACACGGTCACCGTTAATACTAATAGCTCCGTTTGAAACATCTTCGCGTGCTTGACGTTTTGATGGTTCAATTTTTGTTGAAACAAGTAGTTCCACGATATTTTCAGGTGTGCTTGAAATGTCAACGTTTGGCATTTTACCAAAGCCTTGCGCGATTTCTTCAGCATTTAGTTCTTTAATGTTTCCAGAGAACAAAGCTGCTGTTATTTTTTGCGCTTCTTCCAAGTCTTCTTTACTATGAACAAAAGCAGTTACTTCTTCTGCTAAACGTCTTTGTGCTTCACGTTTTTCAGGTTCCGTTTCAACTTTTTTAGCTAAGTCATCGATTTCTTCTTCTGTTAAGAATGTGAAGAATTTCAAGTATTTCACAACGTCACGATCATCTTGGTTTAACCAGAATTGGTAGAATTCAAATGGTGATGTTTTCTTAGGATCTAGCCAGATTGCTCCACCAGCTGTTTTCCCGAATTTTGTTCCGTCTGCTTTTAGCATCAATGGAATTGTTAGTCCAAAGGCTTCTGCATCAGGACCTTCTAGTTTACGGATTAAGTCTAAACCAGCAGTGATATTTCCCCATTGGTCAGCGCCACCGATTTGTAATTGCACATCAAATGTTTTGTGTAAGTGCAAGAAATCAATTGATTGAAGGATTTGGTAAGTGAATTCAGTAAATGAAATCCCTACTTCTAAACGACTTGCAACGATATCTTTTGCCAACATTGTGTTAATGTTGAAGTTTTTACCGTAGTCTCTCAAAAATTCTAGTAAAGAAATGTTTGATAACCAGTCGTAGTTATTTACAAATGTGATGTTTGCATCTGCGCCAAATAATTTACCCATTTGTGCTGAAAGTGCATCAACATTGTGTTGTACTTGTTCCATTGTTTGTAAAACACGTTCTGTTTGTCGTCCGCTTGGATCACCAATTGTTCCTGTTCCGCCACCAATAAGAATATATGGATGATGGCCTGCCAATTGAAATCTTTTCATCATCATAAAGGGAATCAAATGTCCGATATGCATAGAATCGCCTGTCGGATCAACGCCACAATAAAGTGAAATACTCTTCTCTTCAACGAGTTCGCGAAGTCTTTCTTCGTTTGTTTGTTGATTAATGGCATCACGCCAAGTTAATTCATCAATAATATTCATTATATTGACCTCCGTATAGTTTTTTATGAAAGCAGGAACCTGCTAGCATTCGTAAAATTAGTAAAACTTTTTTGAGTGAACAAAAAAAGTCCCTTGACTAATAACTAGTCAAGGGACGAAAATTCGCGGTACCACCCAAATTATATGTTCTTCAAGAACATATCTCTCAAACATTTAACGCTGTCGCGTGACAAAAACTGTCAAAGACTCCTGAAATGTAATTCGTTTTAAGGCTTGTACTAGTTCGCAGCAACCACTAGCTTTCTGAAACATCGACCTTAATCACTACTTCGTTTCGTTCTTCGTCTTGTTATCTATTAACATGTGTCTATCATAGAGCCCGTTTTTTTCTTTGTCAACACAAAACAAATATTTTTTTATTAAATAACAAAAAACATTAATAATTATGATGAGTAAAATCACATTCGAGCAGTTTTTTGAATAATTTTATAACATATCATTTTTTTCGTCAAAATTGATGATAAAAATAGCTGATTTTCTCATAAATCAGCGTATCACTTTCACTTCTTTCCTGTCTTCGTTACAATAAAAGAAACAAAGTTATTCTATTATTTGAGTAAAAGTGTAAAGGTAGGGGTATAAGTTAATGGAACAAAAACAAAAAAAGATTCTTGGAGTCACTGCTGGTATAACAGTGCTAATTTCAATCTTCAGCCTATTTTTGATTATTCATGCAACTTCTAATGAAAAGTCAGCTTCTTCAACCACGGCTGAACAATCAACCGAAAGCCAACCAGCAGCTGTCAATTCCGATGATAAAAAACTGAGTGAAGCACAACAACTAGTCAAAAGTTATCACTATGATGAAGCGATCAAGCAACTAGCTGACGCTCATTCCGATGAAGCGAAGGCGTTCCTTCAAACCATCAAAAAAGAAAAAGAACAATTAGTCAAATGGGATGACCCAACAAAAATTTCTCATTTGTTTTTCCATAGCTTGATTGTTGATCCAGCTAAAGCATTCCAGTCACAACAAGCACAAGGCTATAAGGAATATATGGTCACAATTCCTGAGTTCAACAAAACGATTGAACAGCTTTATAAAAATAATTATGTTTTAGTCAATTTACCCGACTTAGTTACGATTGATGATCAAGGAAATGTTTCCTTTGTAGGTGTTTCTTTGCCTAAAGACAAAAAGCCACTCGTCCTTTCAGAAGATGATGTCAGCTACTATGAATACATGAAAGATTCAGGTTTTCCTGACAAATTGGTCATTGATAAGGACAAAGTGAAAAATGTGTATGTTAATAATAAAAAAGAACAAATCGGTGATTTTGATATGGTTCCCTTAATCGATACATTTGTTGAAGAACATCCTGATTTTTCTTATCAAGGAGCTAAGGGAACACTCGCATTAACTGGCTACAATGGTGTGCTTGGTTATCGAACATCCAAATCTGAATACGGGGATAATGAGAAAACAAATACAGAAATCAAAAAAGCGAAAAAAGTTGCTGAACAATTGAAAAAAGATGGCTGGACCTTCGCTTCTCATACTTGGGGGCATCTGAATATGACGAATGCTTCCCTGGAAGATGTGAAACGCGACAATGAACTTTGGCAAAACGAAGTCGCTCCAATCTTAGGAAAAACAACCATGTTGATTTATCCTTTTGGCGCAGATATCAGCGATTGGCACGACTATACAGCTGAAAATCAAAAATTTGATTACTTAAAATCACAAGGTTTTTCAATTTTCTGTAATGTCGATGCCTCTACTCCTTCTTGGGGACAATTAGGTGCAAACTATTACCGACAAGCACGGATCAATATTGACGGCATTCGCTTTGAATCTGAACTTTCGGGTCAAAATAATGTCTTAGAGCAGTTCATCAACGTGCCTTCTGTTGTTGATAAACAAGCTCGTGGGTTAAGCTAATAGAAGCATTCATCCAAAGAGAGTCAGAAAAAAGAAACATCAAGAAATAAATTTTTTCAAAGTAACAACTTTTTCTCACTCTGTCACAAATAAGAGTGTGGGACAAAACTAGATAGCCAGTCGTTCTCAACAAATTTCCACAAAAAAAAGCCTAAAATCAACGTTTTCAAAAACGAATTTTAGGCTTTTTTCTATTTAGGCTACTTTTATCCCAGCCTCTACGAATAAATGGTGTTCCCAAAGCAGCTTCTTCGGCTATAAGTCTTTTTTTCACAAAAATACGAGAAACTATTTCTAGAAAAAATCCTTATTGCTTGAAGCTATTTACTTTGAGCCACACCCTTTTTTTATTTTGCTTCTACTTTTCCGATTACTTCATTTCCATGAACAGAAGTCACCGTGTCTACTATGACTGTTTCAATTGCTTCTCCGTTTGTGAAAACAACAATCATATCGGTTTTTTTCTCATTCACTGCTAACATGGCTAGATCCACTTCTGCAATCAATTGTCCGCGCGCAATGTGCTGACCTTCCTCAACATAGATCGTAAACGGTTCTCCTTTTAAGTCAACCGTGTTGATTCCCATATGAAGCAACACTTCGATACCACTATCCGTCTTGATACCAACAGCATGTTTCGTTGGGAAAATACTTGCAATCGTTCCAGAAACCGGTGCAAAAATTTCTCCTGAAGTTGGGATAACCGCAAAGCCATCTCCCATCATTTTTTCAGAAAAAACCGCATCTGCAACTTCACTAATTGGAATCAATTTCCCATTTGCTACAGCGTACAGCTCATTTGTTTTTGCAACTTCCTTATCAACTGGCGTTTCATCCTCAAATGATTGTTTTGGTACGTTCATCCTCTTAGCTGGTGCTGATTGTCCATGTAGTTTACCCATTTCATCAGCAACAAATTGTACCTCAGTTCCAACAATAACTTGAATATTTGTATCATCAATTACTTTAACTCCTGGAACACCGGTTGCTTTGATTTTTTCTTGATTCACTTGATCAGTATCTTTTACTTGTAAACGTAAGCGGGTGGTACAATTATCAATTACTCGAACATTGTCACTACCACCAAGTGCTGTATAAATTTCAGTTGCTAGGTGTGAAAACTTGTCTTCTCCGGTGGCAACTTCTGGTGTTTCCTCTCCAGTTCCCACTTCTCTTCCCGGAGTCATCAAATTGAACTTTTGAATAGCAAATCGGAACCCAAAATAATAAATAACTGCAAACGCAGCACCTTGAACAAGCAACATCAAAGGTTGATTTGCGACTGGGTTTTTCAATGACAAAAAATAGTCAACAAAACCTGCACTGAAGGCAAAGCCTGCCGTCCAATGGAAAAAGGCACTAACTGCCAATGAGATTCCCGTAAAAATAGCATGCAAAACATACAACGGCCAAGCAACAAACATAAATGAAAATTCTAATGGTTCCGTTACGCCAGTAAAAAATGAAGCAAAGCCTGCTGCAAGCATCAGGGAAGCCGTTTGTTTTTTCTTTTCAGGACGAGCACTTTGATAAATAGCTAACGCTCCAGCTGGTAAGCCAAACATCATTACAGGGAAAAATCCTGCTTGATACATCCCCGTTTGTCCAACAATTGCTTTGCCAGTATCCAACGCTTGTTGTCCGGCCAAGAAGTTTCCAATGTCATTAATTCCAGCTACATCAAACCAAAAAACCGAATTCAACGCATGGTGTAATCCAGTAGGAATCAATAAACGGTTAAACAAACCATATACGCCGGCGCCAATGAATCCTAAACCAGAAATCCCTTTACCAAATGCAACTAACACATCATATACACTAGGCCAAATGAATAATAAAATAGCCGAAACCACCAACATTCCTAATGCTGACATAATTGGAACCAACCGTTTCCCACTGAAAAATGATAAAGCCATTGGTAACTTGACTTGACTAAAACGATTGTACATTTCAGCAGCCACTAAACCAGCTACGATTCCCACAAAAACATTGTTATCCATACTATTGAACGCTGGATTGACGTCAACAAGATTGGTTAAGCCCAACAATCCTTGAACAGAAAGCGGAGTTAAAACAGTTTGTGGAACTAAATAAGCAACTAAACCAGCTAAAGCAGCCGAGCCATCCTTATCTTTAGACATTCCTAACGCTAACCCAACAGCAAATAATAGAGCCAAATGATTTAAAATAGCTAAACCAGCATTCATCAAAAAAGTTGTTCCCGCGTTACTGATCCCCATTCCTACGATCCAATTCGCAATCCCAACTAAAAGTGATGCCGCTGGCAAAACTGCAACGGGTAGCATTAGCGAGCGACCCATCCTTTGCATATATGCTTTCATTCTCTTCCTCCCAAAAAAAAAAAAGACCATTTATTTCCCTTATCTAGTCCAAATTATTATTGATTTTCATTCTCGGAAAGTTTTCATGAAAAATAAAAAATCAACAAAATAAAGTATACCACTCCAAATAAAAAAAAGCATGAAAATTTCACCAAACAAGAAAGATGCTCCTCATCCAGCTATTTTCATACTTAAAAATAAACTTATATTCGATTGTAAAAATAAAAACGCGCAAAACCAATCTATACCAATTTCAATTGTTAGGCGAGATTCCTTTTAATAATAACTCTGTCCACTCCGCTGTGTAAGGTAATAATTTACTATAAATAGCAGGTTTAGAAATCCCTTCGATCATTGCTTGAAAGTACAGCAACAAAAATTCATCTGAGTATTTCAAGTCCACTTTTCCTTCTTTTCGTCCACGATAAAAAAGGTCTAGCATCATGTTTAAACTCTCTTTCGTATATTCGTCCATCATTTCTGAAAATTGTTGGTTATTTCTTTTCGTATAATAAGCCATTAAATCAAGATAAAATTGTTGATCTACTCGTTTTAAGTAATCAATCTTATTTTCACTAATCTTGATTAAAGTTTCTTCAAACGAAAGATTTTGTGCCATAATTCGTTTTGCTGAATCTTTTAACTCATCCATAAACTCAAAGAATACTTGATAAATTAACGCTTCTTTGTTTCCAAAGTACTTAAAAACTGTTGCTTTACTAACAGATGTCCTAGCAATTACTTCATCAATCGTTAAACCTGCCAACCCATTTTCAGAGTTGATTATATCGAATGTTGCTTCAACAATTTGTTTCTTTTTTTCTTCTGTTCTTTTTTCAAAACCATTCATTCTACCAACCTCTTTTTTAAACTTTACTATCAGAAATAGTTCATTTTTATAATTAAAGGCATTATACACCCAAAAAATTAAACCAACAATAGTATTTTAGTTTTATTTGCGCAATGATTTTTATTGACAGTGAAAAATAAAAGGAATATCATCAGTGACAAGATTCACTACAGTTAACCAAACATGAACCTGTAGTTGAATGTGAAAGGAGTGACTTGGGGATGTCAGAAGTTGTTAAGGTACAGCATTTACAAAAAAAGTTTGGAAAATTCGAAGCACTAAAAGACGTGTCTTTTTCTGTGAACGCTGGTGAAGTTGTTGGTTTTATCGGCCCAAACGGGGCAGGAAAATCAACAACTATCAAAACATTGTTAGGAATCATTCGTAAAGATGGCGGACAAGCTGAAATTTTCGGCAAAGATGTATTTAAAGAGAGTCTTGTCATTCACGAACGTCTCTCGTATGTTCCAGGAGATGTTGCTTTATGGGGAAGTTTGACTGGTGGCGAAATCATTGACTTATTTATGAAATTACATGGAAATGGGAACAAAGAAAAACGTGATGAGTTGATTAAACGTTTTGAATTAGATCCTAAGAAAAAAGCCAAAAATTATTCAAAGGGGAACCGCCAAAAAGTTGGATTGATTGCTGCATTATCCGTAGATTCTGATTTGTATCTGTTTGACGAACCAACTTCAGGTCTTGATCCGTTAATGGAAGCAGTATTTCAAGAAGAGGTCGAAAAAATCTAACGTGCTGGGAAAGCAATCTTGCTTTCTTCACACATTCTCAGTGAAGTGGAACGCTTGGCAGATAAGATTGTTATTATCCGGCAAGGAACAGTTGTCGAAGAAGGTTCGTTAGCCGAATTAAGACACTTGACTCGCTCAACAATCACTATTGAAACACAAGGCGATGTCGCAACTCTTGCAAGTTTGCCTGGTGTTCACGACTTTGTTCAAAAAGAAAATCAAGCACATTTTTCTGCGGATACTGAACAACTCAATGAAATTTTACTTGCCGCTACAAAATTAGGAGTGAAGAAGTTTGAGTCTGTCCCACCAACACTCGAAGACTTATTTATGCGTCATTATGAAAATTAAGTCACAGGGAGGTTTTTTATTATGAACGAACGTTTTTCACGTTGGTCTGTTCTTTTCTTGCAGTACCTCAAGCGTGATTGGAAAAAAATAAGTTTTTGGGTCATTGGTTTGGGTTTATTTTCTGGTGCTTATGTTCCAGCCTTCGAAGAGATTGCAAAAGGAAATGGTCTAACAGGAATGTATGAAACGATGCAAAACCCTGCGATGATTTCAATGGTCGGACCTTCACCTGTCCATTCAGCAGCTGACTATACACTAGGTGCGATGTACGCAAACGAAATGTTACTTTTCTGTGGGTTATTTGCAGCTGTGCTATCCATTTTACACGTGGTCGGCCATACAAGAAAAGAAGAAGATCTTGGCTTAGCAGAATTGATTCGTTCCTTCAGAGTTGGTCGACAAGCCAATTCATTTGCTGTTTTAGCTGAAACTTTGTTAATCAATTTGTTACTAGCAGGACTCACTGGTGGAATTATGATTGTCTTTCAAGCTTCTTCTATAACAGTGGAAGGATCCTTGCTGTTTGGTTTTTCCGTGGGAGCTGCTGGTTTTTTAGGTGGTGTGATTGCTTTATTCTTTGCTCAACTCATGCCGGTTTCTTCAAGCGCGACTGGCACATCACTTTCACTATTAGGTCTGATGTACTTAATGAGAGCCTGGACTGACGTTAGCAAAAGTGATTTGTCCATGCTTAATCCTTTAGGTTGGACCTATTTAACGTATCCTTTTACTAAAAATAACTGGATTCCACTCCTTTACCTCCTTTTGTTTAGTATAGTAATCAGCGTTGGTGCTGGTTTATTAGAAGAACATCGTGATTTGAATTCTGGTTATTTTCCAGAAAGTGAGGGACATGCAAGAGCCAAACGCTCGTTATTATCCGTTCCCGGTCTGTTTTTCCGTCTAAATCGAGGAGTCATTATCAGTTGGCTCGTAGCTTTTACTGTCATGGGTGCTGCTTATGGTTCGATTTATGGCGATATGCAAGATTTTTTAGAAAGTAATGAGTTAATGAAACAAATGTTTATGCAATCAGGTTCCTCTATAGAAGAATCATTTACTAGCACGATTATGATGGTCTTAATTTGCCTTTCGGCCATTTTGCCAATTGCGTTAACGAATAAATTATTCTCAGAAGAAACTCGCGGGCACCTGGATCAATTGTTTTCAACTAAGACTTCTCGTAATACATTTTATTGGACCACAATTATTTTGGCTGTGATTGCCGGCGTGTTAGCAACTTTGTTGAGCGCGGGCTCTCTCGGGGTAACAGCATTGTCAGTGATGACTGCCACATCGCCAATGACACTAGCTACTTTTTTAGCAGCTGGGTTTAATCTTTTTCCGACAATTTTGTTTTTCATTGGGTTAGCTGGATTGTTCTTAGGTTGGGCACCCAAACTCGGCAAAATTAGTTACATCTATTTAGGTTATTCGTTCATGCTGAATTACTTCGGCGGAATTTTAAATTTGCCTGATTGGTTTGCCAAAACGGCCATCCAAAGTTGGTTTCCTAAGATGCCAGTGGAAACATTTGATTTTTCAACGTTTAGCACGATAATGGTCATTAGTATAGGTATGATTTGCTTAGGTGCCCTTGGCTATCGTCAAAGAGATTTGATTGTCGATTAAAAAGAGGATGAGTCCAAACCATCAGTTTGGATTCATCCTCTCTTTGACATTCTAATAATAGTTACAGTTCTTCTAATCCCTCGATGTCAGTCAGTTCAATGACTCGACCTTTTCGTTGAATTAGTTGTTGTTTTTCCAACAACTTGAATTTTCTGGATAATGTTTCAGGGGTAGTTCCCAAAAAAGCAGCTAACTCTTTCATTTTCATCGGGAGGTTTAATTGAACATTTTCTTCTACTTGAAACAGGTCAAGCAAATACGTGGCTAAGCGTTCTTCCACTTTTTCCATCATCAAAAATTGTGTTTGTTGCTCAATCTTCGCCATTTTTTCTGCATTAATTTCTAACAACTTTAAGCTTAATTCTGGATAATGAAGTAACAAATTTGAAAAATCTCGTTGTCTTAACAAGCAAATTTCTGTGGGCTCCAATGCTTCAGCAAATAAGGAGTCATTAGGAACACCAAACAATTGGCTTTCTCCCTCATAACTTCCTGGCAAAGAAACACGCAACAACTGCTCCTTTCCACTAGAAGAAAGCTGGTACACTTTCAACTTTCCTTGAGCGACAATCACTAATTGAGCCTCGTCAGCTGGTGAAAAGATTTGTTCACCTTTCTTAAACTTTCGGTGGCTCACTAATTCATGGATTTTTTGTTGTTCTGCTTCTGCCAGATGATTGAATAATGGTACGACTGAGACACACAAATGTTGATGTTCCACGTAACTCCCTCCTTATTCTTCCTCCATTAACCCTTCTCGAATATCATTTCCTAAATAACTTTGCCAAGTATACAATTGGTGATTAAGCCAAGCATATAATCCTTTGAGCCATTCTGCTAATCCATATTTATTTTCTTTTTCTGCTAAAACAATTCCACGAGTAACAAATAAATTTTGAGTTGCAAAATCAGCGACCATCTCGGTCAACATTTTTTCAGGAGATTCATATTTCAGCTGACCACTTTCCTTAATCATTGTATAATCGACAAATTCCGTAGTCGTTGTTGGAATGAGTTCCCCTTCATCTAATACCAATTGACTTAATTCGTCAAACAACTCATCTTCTTTCGCGATGATTGTTGGTAACTTGGTTTCTAAATAACTACGTTGGTTACCTTTAAGGTACGCTCTTATCTGTTTAAGTTTTGTACGATGAATAACTAAGTTAGACAGAATATGACTAATCATTGCTGCAGCAGTTGGCGTATGATGATCTTGTTCACTTTGAAGTTTTTCTTGTTCATATTTTTGAATTGAATTCATCTTAAGCTAACTCCTTTACTTTCATTCCTTCGACATCATAACCTAACGCTTCGATTTTCTTGCTTAAATCTTCTGGTTGAATGTCTTTTTCATTTATTTCAATTTTTACTTTGCTGGCATTAAACAAAACTTTTACTTTTTCAACACCAGTTTGTTGACTAAGTCCTTGTTCGATTTTTTGCATACAAGATGGACAAGTCAGTGTTCCTAATTGGATAATTACTTTTTTCATGATAAATCCTCCCTTTCACTACATCTCTAGTTTAATTCCTCTGTTTCTTTAAATAATTGATTTCTATCAAGTTTTTTCTTTTTTTGCCGATAAGATAATAAACGCATACCATTAAAAACGACTAGTAGAATACTTAATTCATGAAATAACATACCACTCGCCATATAGACATAGCCGAAAATCAATCCGATTAGTAAGAATAAAACTGTTCCTAACGCAATCCCAATATTTTCTTTCATATTCAAAACTGATTTTTTGGTTAAATCAAACGCATAAAGCAATTTTTTAAAATCAGACTGCATCAACACAATATCGGAAGTTTCCACCGCAACATCTGTCCCGTTCCCCATTGCAATTCCAATATCTGCAATCGCTAAAGAAGGGCTGTCATTGATTCCATCACCAACAAAAGCAACTACTTGACCCTCTTTTTGTATTTTTTTGATATAGTTTGCTTTTTCTTCTGGTAATAGGTTTCCATGTATTTCCGACAGACCGATTTCTTTTCCTATGCTTTCAGCAGTCAGTTGATTATCACCAGATAACATCACGAGCCGTTTGATCCCTTTTTCTTGCAGTTTCTGTAAAGTTTCTTTGACGCCCTCACGAAGTTGATCCTTGATTCCAATCAATAAGACGACCTCATTTTTTGTTGCCACAAATACTAAAGAATTACCTTCTTGTTGTAGTCGTTGCTCGTCTGCTTCAACCTCTGACAGAGAGATAGCTTGATCGCTTAACAATTGGCGATTACCTATAAATAGTTTTTCTCCTGCTACTGTCGCAATAATTCCTTTTCCTTTGATTACAGTGGTATTTGTTACTTGGTACTGTTCAATATTTCCCATCTGTTTTTCCACATACTTTACAATTGCCTGTCCCAAAGGATGATCTGATTCTTGCTCGATTCTAGCGACGAATGGCAGAACATTCGTCGCTGATTGACCATAAGACTTAACACTTGAAACACTTGGTTTTCCATTAGTTAACGTTCCTGTTTTATCGAAAACCATGGTATCTACTCGGCTAAACACTTGCATTACTTCGCTACCTTTGACCAGCACACCGTTTTTTGCACCGTTCCCAATTCCAGCAACATTGGAGACAGGAACACCTATGATTAACGCTCCTGGGCATCCTAAAACTAAAATTGTGATTGCCAAACGAATATCTTTAGAAAACACCCCAATTAAAAGTGCAAGAATCAACACAAACGGTGTGTAGTATGTTGCAAATCGGTCAATAAATCGTTCAGTTGTTGATTTAGCATCTTGTGCTTCTTCAACTAGTTCAATAATTTTCCCAAAAGTTGTCTCTTCACCGACTCGCATTGCCTGTACTTTCAATGTTCCATTTTCTAAAATTGTTCCAGCAAACACTTGATCCTTGGCTTTTTTTGCTACTCGCTGCGCTTCACCGGTAACGCTTGATTCATCAATTGAGCCTTCACCTTCTATAACTACCCCATCTACTGGAACTTGGGCACCAGTTTTAACTAATAACAAATCATCTTCCTCGACCTCATCAATCGGAATCTTTTCCACCGTGTCTTCAAAAAATTTCCAAGCTGTCGTCGGGGCTAATTGAACAAGACTTTGAATAGCAGAACGTGTTTTTTCCAATGTTTTTTGTTCAAGAAAATGACCAAATAAAAACAAGAATGCAACAATCGCAGCTTCATTATACTCACCAATCGCAAACGCACCAAAAATCGCAATTGTTACTAACAGATCAATACTGATAACTTTCACTTTAATTGCTTGGTATGCTTGAAGTCCAATTGGTAAAATCCCAAAAAGAGCCGAAATCGCCATACTTAAACGATACCCTTCTTGATACGAAAAAAATTTAGCAACAAGCGCTAAAAAGATGAAACTCCCACTAATTACCATCAATTGTTTTTTATGACTTAAAATTATTTTTTGACTATTCATTCTAACTCCTCCTTTACTTTTCAATAACAGAATAATCAAAAGAGAAGCGAAAAACATTGATAGCTATCAAGAAAACAAAAAAGGTTGCAATGAGCGGTCACACTCATTACAACCTTTTATCCTTAGCTTTAGTCCAATAATCTTTTTTGTCCTTCAAGTGACTGGATTGGTGTCACATCTTGGGTTACTTCTAAACAACCAAGATAGTCGTCTGCTTCGTTTCTTAACGCAAAATAGCGAATATAGATTTTTTTCCCACGCATATCAATCCAAAACTCGGCTTCAGAACGGGCACCTGAACGAAAATCATCTAAGATTTGCTGCACAATATGCATGCTCTTTGGTGGATGACAATTTACTACTTCTCGCCCAATCACTGACGTCGTTCGTGGAAAAACACGTTCTTTTCCTTCAGAGAAAAAGCGTACTCGATCGTCGTTATCCACAAAGGTTAAATCAACGGGTAGAACTTGAAACATTGCAATCATTTGTTCCAGTTTTAACGTTCCTGTTGGTAGGACAATTGGCTCAGAAACTTCTTTCATTTCGGCTTTGTCTTGTTTTTCTACAAATACTGGTACGCTATCCGTTTCGTTCAACAAGCTTTCGGCAATTCCGTCTGTGGTTGCTTTTGCTTGTTGGATTGCCAACTGACGAGCTGGTTCGCGCTCGCTTTCTTTTTCCAATGCCTCTTGGCTCGGTTTCCAAGGAAGCGGTTCTGGAATAAAGGCAAAACCAATATCAAAACTATCTGCTGCGATTTTTTCCCAATCAGATAAACTAAAGACATCCAGCGTCATCGGCGCCATGATTTCTTCTTCTTTAAAAATCATTTCCTCGATTTCGTTTTTCGTTTCTTCCCATTTGGTAGCAATGGGGTTATATGCTGCTCGTTCGTCTTCCGCTAGCTGAATCAAAGCTTTTACCATGTCGCGAATATCATCATCCACACCCCACATCACTTTGGGTGGTGCTGAAATTCCATATTTTTCCATGTAAGAAAAAATCAATGTTTCTTTACGTGCATAATGCTTATCAATTTGTCTTAGATCCTTGAGTGCTTTAAGTAGTCGTTCTTTTTGTGTCCAATCGCCTGCTTTGATTTTTAACAATAAGTCATCAATTTCATCTGTTAACAAAGATTGTAACACTTGATTTTCTAACTTCAGCGTATGAATAGGATGCCCAGGTTGTTCATGCTCCAAATTCGATCGATGAATCTCATTAATTGATCCCTTAAATACTGCCGCATGAATGTTACATAATCGTTGGATTTCTTGTGGATTTAAGCCACTCTGAATCAATGCTTTTTCAGCTGCTGTGATTTCTGTCACATCCACTCCGTCAAACTCTTGATTAAACAATTCTTTCGCTGCTTCAAACGAACCACCTTCATGTAACAACGTTAAAATTTCTACAATGCGTTCTTGTCGTTGCTGTCTTGTTCGCTCCATCACTCTACTCCTTTCACAATAAATCCATTTTCTTCAAATAATCCGATCACTTTTTCTAAAGGAATTTTTTTCATTTTTGCACCTTTAGGAATCGTCATATAACGACCCGCTGTTTGTAACATTCCTGGTTTTGCAATTGCTTCAAAACCTAATCTATACATCAATTCCTTTACTTCGGGGTAAAGGGAAACTAGTTCAAACAAAGACTTTGATAAATCCAATTCTTTCATTGACATCCTCCTTTTTAATCATGAATGCTCGCTTATTATACGCCTCTTTACTATTATTTTCATTCAAAATTAACACACTTTTTCACAAGCCTTGCTAGAAAAGACAGGGACAGGTTTATTTTTTTAATGCAAAATACAAAGGTGCTAACTCTTTTAACGCTTTGATTGTTTCTGCTACAAGATTTTCTACTGGAGCCTCTGTTTCAAAAAACAAGCGACCAATCTGAAACGAACGATTCCCCATTGCTTCTCTCAATTTTTCTTGCCCTTTCGAATCTGCTAAATAGGTAGCCAAAGGTAAGTGATCCTCCAACTCGTGTTCCACTTGAGGCCAAATGTAATAGCGTTCTATCGCAACTTGTTTACTCCATTCTGGTAATGCAGCTAGCAACTCATTGTATTCTTCCACTCCACCACTTCGCTCTTCACTTTTATACTGTTGAAACATCAAATAAACTTGAAATTGTTTTTTATTTAATAACACAGCCAAGCATGCATTTTCTCGCTGGCGATCTTCGCTGCGGTAAGCACTCCAAAAATGACTTCGTAAATTCCAGCCATTCGTCCAACTTTCAACTTTGGGTTTTTGCATCCCATATTCTACAGGTAACGCTGTTGCAACTTCTAACTGTAACGTTTTCCACTTTTGCCACTGTTTTTTATAATCTGCTTTGATTTCTTCGATTTCTTGTGTTGAATACTGTTCTTTTAATTGCTTGAAAGTATATATTTCTCGATCAAATAATTGGAAATCAGCTTGATTCAATTCCATGTGCGCACCTCTTTCTGTCACCAGTTTTATTGTAAACAGCTCGAGTCAAAGTTGCAATTTTTACTTAGATTTTCAACACTTCCGCTGAAAAAGAGCGCTTTATTAAAAAATTTGCTATACTTTTGCTAAGAAAGGAGTGATCGAATTGATTACAACAACTACAAATAGTGTTGAAGGAACAACAATCGAGGCTTATAAAGGAATCGTGTTTGGTGAAGTAATTACTGGTATCAACGTGTTTAAAGATATCGGTGCAGGATTACGAAATGTATTTGGCGGACGCTCAAAAAGCTACGAAGATGAGCTATTACAAGCTCGAGAAGAAGCGCTAGCTGAAATGGCACGTCGCGCGGAGACTCTTGGCGCTAACGCCATCATTGGTGTAAAAATGGACTATGAGGTTCTTGGTAGTGACAACGGTATGTTAATGGTTACTTGTAGCGGAACTGCTGTAGCTACCCGATAAACAGCTTTTCTACAAGTTAGAACGAGACAAAAGCATCGCTTCTCAAAAGAACGACTATTTTTGAGAAAGCGATGCTTTTATTCTGTTTCTAAAAGTGAATGGATGTGCTATAAAAAAACATCCAGGATTATTTTAAAGTCAAGTTTTTTTCCTGACGAACATGGTATACTAACAAACGACAGTAGAGTTTATGACGGTGGCTATCCAATTAAAAGTGAGGGGGGATGCGTATGTGCGTACTTCCAAAATCCAGAGAGAGGAGAAGCCTTTTTGCCTGTTGAATCAGCTTTGGAGCTAATGATCGGTTTCGGTTCGTTAATCGCAACGATCATTTTTGGCATCCTAGCAGTAGTCAACCAAGACAAAAAAAAATAACCGTCTACTGCTTCTAACCAGGACAATTATTTTTTCGTTAAATTAATCTGGTCACCGTCTTAAACGGTGCTGTTAGGGAGTTGTTGACGCAACTCCTTTTTCTATACTTATTTTAGCATATTTTCGTTTAAAACACTAGAAACAATTTTTTCCTACTTAGCCTAACTAAAGCTATTCAGGCTCTTTTTTTCATTAAAATAGCTGTGAAACTAACCAATCCTAATCCTAAAACAGCTAACCCAATTGATTGTTCGTCATTCGTTTTAGGTAACTCTTTTACCGTAGAGCTAGCTGCTAAAGGTTCCACACTTTGTTTCGTGTCTGCCGCATAAACTTCTTGGTTTTCTACGTTAGAACCAGCTGAGTGTAAAATAGACTTGATTCGACCGATACTTGACTCAAGATCTGTTTTCTTTGCCTTTGCGTCTTCAATCGCCGCTTGTGCATCTTGAATTTTCGCATCAATTTCAGCACTCGCTGTTTCAATATCTGATTGTGTATTGGTTAAAGTAGTAGATGCGTCTGTCCCCAATGAATGAATTTGTTCTTGAATCTCTTTGGCTTTTTGAATTTTTCCGTCAATATCTTTTTGTGTCGCATCAGCAATTTCTTGTGCATGCGCTAAATTTTGTTCCAATTGTTCATGATTTTTTTGTGCGTTCTCTTTTAGTTCAGTCAAATCTTGATGAATTGTTTCTTGATTTTCTTTCAATTGATTCTTAGCATCTTCTAAAGACTGTTCGATTTCTTTTCGTCGTTCTTCCAACTTTTGAAACCAATCAGGGTCGAATCGCTGTGTTGAAGATTCTGTATTTTCGATTTCATCAGAAGTGATCATTGATTCTGTTGACTCATTTGGTTGTGTTGCTGATTGTGACTCACTCGTTGTCACCGTGTCCTCGATACTTGTCGAGCTAGTTGCTTGTGTTATTCCCGTTGTTTCTGCTAAGACTGGTTGTGCTAAAAAAAACAATCCCGAAGCAGTAACGGTCACTGCTAGACTTGTAACAAATTTTTTCATGCCTGGATCCCGTCCTTATTCTTCAATATTCGTTTTAGTATAAAACAAATCAAGAAAAAGAAACATAAACATTCGAAGGAATCTGTCTAATAAAACCAAGTTACTAGCAATCCACTCTTACACTATTATCAAATTGAGTAGCTATCAGCTAACTGTTTATTTAAATCACTAATTAAAATCATTTACTGAGATCATTTACTGAGATCACATGCCCAAAAAAAGCAGTCACTAAATTCTATCATTCAGTTCCATCTAAACCAGACGATCTGGCCAAGCTGAAGTTCCCCCCATTACATTGATAACATCAAATCCTTGTGAAGCTAACCAATTACAAGCAGTTGCTGAACGTCCGCCTGATTGGCAGATGACATAATACGTCTTCTCTTTTTTCAACTGTGAGCTGGCAGCTTCTAGCTCACTTAACGGAAATGATTCCGCGCTTGGCACATGCCCCATTTGATACTCAACTGATTCACGGACATCAATAACAGGTATACTTTTCTTTTTTGTTTCTTGATAAAATTCTGCTGGACCAATACTTCTATACATAACTAATCTCCTCTGGTAACACCATTTTATACAGCGCAAACGCACCGTCTAAATTTTTCACTTTAAAGCCTGCTTGTTTCAAAATACGCTCCGCAAGATAACTACGCAATCCACTATGACAACTCACAATATATTCTTTACCTTGATCCAACTCACCTAAACGCTCTCTCAAATCATTTAGTGGAATAGTGATTGCTTCTTTAAATTTTCCTTGAGCTAGCTCATTTTCATCGCGCACATCTAAAAGAATTTTCCCGTTTTCTAGCTCTGTTGCAAGTTCGTGCCACTGAATCGTTTCACTCACTCCTTCCGCGATATTCATCGCCGCATATCCTAATAAATTCACTGGATCTTTTGCCGAACCAAACGGTGGCGCGTACGTAAATTCTAATTCAGGTAGATCAAAAATCGTCAGTTGTCCTTTGATTGCTGTTGCCAAAATATCTAGACGCTTATCAACTCCTGCAACACCCACACCTTGCCCACCATAAATTTCACCAGTCATTGGATTAAAAATTAATTTTAACAACAACTCAGTTGCACCAGGATAATAAGAAGCATGACTTTTTCCAAGCACATGTGTCACTTGCACTGACAACCCAGCTGCTTTCGCACTTTTTTCGCTCAAGCCAGTTGAACCTGCAGCTAAATCAAACGTTCGAACAATCGCTGTTCCAATACTTCCTTGATTCGTTCTCGGCAACCCAGCAATAACATCAGCAACTTGACGCCCTTGACGATTGGCTGGAGAAGCTAACGAAATCAGTGCATCTTCACCAGTAATTTGCTGTTTGACTACGATTGCATCACCCACAGCATAAATCGCAGGGTTGCTTGTTTGATAGTTTTCATTCACAACGATTCCGCCACGTAAGCCCAGTTTTAATCCAGCATTTTCAGCCAACGTACTTTCTGGTTGAACACCCACTGATAAAATCGTCAAATCAGAAGCTAACGTTTCACCATTTGCTAAACGAAGTTTCTTCCCTTTTTCTTCAAACCCTACAACTGATTGACTTGTTAAAACTGCTACACCTTGTTTAATTAATTCTTGTTGGACATAGACTGCCATCTCTTCGTCAAGCGTTGGTAAGACGTGTAGCGCCTGCTCTACAATCGTGACTTGCAGTCCACTCTTTTGTAAATTTTCTGCCATCTCTAAACCGATAAAACCAGCACCAACAACAACCGCTTTTTGAGGTTTCGCTTCCAATGCACGCATTACTCGGTCAATATCAGGTACATTTCTGATTGAAAAAACATTTTCAGCTGTTGAAATTCCCGAAATATTAGGAACAAATGGTTTTGCCCCTGGAGATAGAATCAGTGCATCATATTCAACCGTTTCTTTCTGTCCATTTGCTACCACTTCTACCTGCTTCTCTTCTGGAGAAATGTTCACTACTTCATGATTTGGTCGGACATCTAAGCGAAAACGAGCAGCCAATGCTTCTGGTGTTTGAACCAATAACTTTTCTCGCTCATCAATTTCTCCTGAAACAAAGTAAGGTAATCCACAGTTTGCAAACGAAACAAATGGACCCTTTTCAAATACGATAATCTCTGCATCTTCCATCAAACGTCTTAATCTCGTAGCAGCAGACATCCCACCAGCTACACCACCGATAATAACAATCTTCATTTTACTTTCCTCTCACTTTCGTTCCACGCCATTGATTCATACCACCACGAACATTCACAGCAGAATAGCCCGCTTTTCTTAACTTCTTAACAGCTTGTTTACTCCGCATACCAGATTGACAAATCACATAAACCGTTTCTTCTTGATTTCCGCGATAATTATTGATTTGCGCTAAAGGAAGATTTTTGGCTTGTCGAATATGCCCCCCTCGGTATTCAGAACTTGTCCGAACATCAACAATTTTAGGATTAGTTGGTAATTTTTCAGCCAATTCTTGCGTAGTGATTGTCGGAATAACCTTAAAAAATGAAAACATTCCTTTCCCTCTTTTCTTTTTTAGAAATATACCTCATGGGGTATATTTAACAGAAGTATTTCAAAACTGTCAAGAAAAACAATTTTGTTAACTTTGAAAAAAAGATTTTTATTTGCAAAAAATACCTACCTGAGGTATATTTCATTTATTATCATCAAAGGAGGACGTCACATTGGAAAACGAAACCAAAGAAACCAAAAAAATCATGAATCGTCTCAAACGAACCGAAGGACAAATCCGTGGCATTCAAAAAATGATTGAAAATGAACAAGAGTGCATTGACGTCATCACTCAGCTAACCGCCGTCCGCTCAAGTATTGATCGGGTGATGGGAATGATTGTTGCCGACAATCTTAAAAATTGTTTTGAAAACCCTGAAACCAATCCTGAAGAACAGTCAAAAAAACTAGAACAAGCAATCAATATGATTATTAAAAAATAAAGATTGTTGGTTCCTCTCCACAAAAAAAGGCTATGACAATATTTTGTCACAGCCTTTTCTTCCGAATAAATAGTGTTCCCAAAGCAGTTTCTTCGACAATAAGTCCTCTCTTCTTAAAAATATGGAAAGCTATTTTTAGAAAAGCATCCTTATTGCTTGAAGCTTGACGCTTTGCGCCACAACCTTTATTCACGGTGTTCCCAAAGCAACTTCTTCGGCAATAAGTCTTCTCTTCTTAAAAATATGGAAAGCTATTTTTAGAAAAGCATCCTTATTGCTTGAAGCTTGACGCTTTGCGCCACAACCTTCTCATAAAACATTCAGTTAAGTTTAGTCGAACGTAACATTTTTCGATACTCTAAGGCATATAGAACAAACGACAACATCAAGCATATAGCAATTACACCGAAGATTACACTTACCCACGTTTCCGCCAATTGAGGGAATACTAATAAGATTACCATCCCTAAATAAATCACTGCTGTCGCCAATTTTCCATACCATTTGGCTCCACTTAATTTTACCCCATGTTTCAGTCCAATTATTCCTGCAATCATCATAAAGCCTTCTTTGATCACAAATAACCCCAGCAATAACCAGATCCATGGTCGATACCATGCCATTGATAAAATCAATACAAATTGAGTAAGTTTATCAGACAAAGGATCTAATAATTTCCCTAATTCAGTAATTTGGTTGAAACGGCGCGCGATATAACCATCCAAAAAATCAGTTAATCCTGAGACAGCAATCACTAACCCTGCCAAATAAAAGGAACGTTGCCAAACAAAATAAAGATATACCGGCAACAAAACGATTCGAAAAAGCGAAAGCCCATTGGGAATTGTTTTGATTTCTTCTCGCCAATTTTGCGTAATTTTCATCTGTTAACAACTCCTTTATCAAAACTTGTTCCATTTTATTTTAACTTAAGCTCTACTAAAACACTACCGTAGTGGATTACGCTTCTTAGTGATAGTAACTATCTGTTTCTTTTCTCTTTTGATGCTGTCGCGTACGCATTTCTTTCAGCAACTCTTTATGCGCCTTTTTTGATCCTCTTTCTAAATCACGTTGTTTTTTTCTCGTTTTAAAATCAATAAACAAACTATCTAAATCGTAACCTTCAGGATATAGTTCACTTGCACTTCGTCTGAACTGCACACGTTGACGAAGAACTGCTATCTTTTCGTTGTTGAAATAAATCATTACTTTTTCTGAACCGTCATCTTCAAATACTAGTCCCTCTTTTTGATGTTCTGTTAGCCATACACGATCCCCTTTTTCAAAATGCCGTTTAGCTAATTCGTTCTTTTTATTCTCAAAGATTTGACCCAAATCAGCAAAGTCTTTTTTCTTTGTTTGATACGTTTTTTGTTGGATATACGTTTGTGCTTGATCGATCAGTTTGGAAGACATCTTCATTTTTTTCGCAATCCACAACGCTTGGCTATCCCCTGTTTCACCTACTTGTAATAAGTATTTCGGTTGTAAAGCATCTCTATCAAATGCCATCGCTGCAGGAATAAAATCTTCATGCTCCTTAGCAAACTTTTTGATTTCACCATAATGGGTCGTCGCAACTAACAAGGCACCTTGCTCATACATTGTTTCCATAATCGCAACAGCTAGTGCCGCACCCTCATTTGGTTCTGTTCCACTGCCAATTTCATCAAGTAAAACTAACGTATTTCTGTTCACCCTTTTTAGAATTTCTGCAATGTTTTGCATATGACCTGAGAAAGTACTCAACGCATTTTCTAAATTTTGTTGATCGCCAATGTCTACGAATAATTCATCGAAAATAGCAAGTTCGGTTCCTTCTTGTGCTGGAACTTGCAAACCAAACATCGCCATCAATGTAAATAATCCTACTGTTTTTAATACAACTGTTTTCCCACCAGCATTCGCGCCTGTAATCACCAATCCACGATAATCAATTCCTAACTCAAAGTCTAATGGTACTGCATTTTCAGCTAAGAAAGGATGTTTTCCTTGCTTGATTGAAATTCGTTCTGACTTATTGACGCGTGGCGTGATTCCTTGTAATTCACGGCTATACTTCGCGCGGGCAAAAATGATATCTAACGCTGTAATTGTTTCAATAATCAAACTGATTGCTTGCTCTTCTTCTGCTAGTAACCCGGTTAGTTCAGCTAACACTTGGTATTCTTCCGCAATTTCTTCTGCTTTCAGCAACTGGTACTGCTCGTTTGACTTAGCGATAACCGTGGGTTCGATAAAAACAGTCGTTCCTTTATTTGATTGTTCAATAATCGTTCCTGAAAATTTATTTTTATAACTTGCCTTGATTGGAATCGTGTAATGCTCACCCTTTTGAACAATCATTGCCTCTTGAATCATTTCTTTATGATTCGGATGCCGTAAAATTTTTAGTAAGCGTTCTTGAATTTCTTTTTCTAAATTCTGTAATTGTTTTCGTACTTTTCTTAAATTTCGTGAAGCGTCATTGCTTACTTGTTGATTAGTTATTTTTTGATAAATCATTTCTTCAACTGGCAATAAATCTGGCAAATGATTACTATACACATGTAAAGTGGGTGTTTGATATTGATTTTTCTCAAAAAACTTCGTAATCATTCGACTACTTCTCAAAAAATCAGCATATTCAACCAAGTCTGCGGGTGCTAAAACCAAGCCTTTTTTTACTTGATCTGTTAAATAACCAATTCGACTAAGTCCCATAAATGGTACATGTTGGTTACTTTCCAAAATCATTCGTGCTTCTTTTGTCTCGATTTGCCAAACCTGAACAGTTTGCAAATTTGTTTGAACAGTTGTTTGTTCAATTCGCTCCTTGGTGTATTGCCCAATCGCACGTTTTTTTACTTCTTCTTTGATTTCATTAAATTGTAGTTTTTCAATCATTTGATTATTCATATTCTCTCCTTTTCTGCGAAGAGATACCCGTCTCAAAATAAATAAACACCTAGAAACATTTCATTGCACAAAATAAACACTTACTTCAAGCCCTTTTCAAAACTCATTGGAGCAACGCAACCCACATTCGCTTATGACGTCTTTTTTCGTACAAAAAAAGGACGCAACACAGCTTAGAAGTTGTGTCCCATCCTTAAAAGGTCAAAAAGTATGTTCTTCTGACAGGTATCACTCATAAGCACACCAAATAAACCTCTAGTGGTTCATTGGTTATTCAACTTACTAATTAGATACCTGCTACACTCACAAAAATTCCCCATTCATCTAGGTTTATTTATTTTCTACTTAAATATAGCAAGCGAATTTTAGTTTGTCAATTTTATGCATCAATCTGTGGATTTCTGCCAGTGATTCTGACTTGAATTCCATTTGGATCAAAAAGAATCAATTGTCCTTCTTCATTTTTTTCATAGTCGATTGTTTTTGTTTTCCAATGTTTCTCTAGACGAGTCAATTCAGCTAGTGGTACTTCAAACGTATAGTAATTTAAGCCAAGATCATTGGGCTCCATCGCTGGGATATGTGTTCCTAACCAAATGTTGCTACCAATATGATGATGATAAGAACCTGCCGCAAAAAATTTTGCTTGGTTACCAAAATCATTTTTCAAACTCAAACCGAGCACTTCTGTAAAAAATGTTTGTGTTTGGTCTAAATCACTAACTTTTAAATGAACATGACCTACAATCGTACCCTTAGGAAAGCCTTGCCAGTGCCGGCTAGCTGCTTCCAGTACACCATCGCCATCCAACTCTTCCGTTACTCCGACGATTTCACCATCTTCTTTAATCATCCATTCACTCATCGGTTTATCTCGATAAACTTCGATGCCATTTCCTTCGGGATCAGTTAGATACAATGCTTCGCTATACCCATGGTCACTAGCACCCGCAATCGGCGCTTCGATTTGTAAATAGTGAAGTAAAGCATCACCCAACGCTTCTCGTGTAGGTAATAAAAACGCGACATGATATAACCCAGTTTTTCGAGTAACGGGTAATGGATTTTCGATTTTGGTTAAAATCAATAGCGCTTGATCTTTCACGCCCAAAACACTTTGATTTTCTGTTGATTCAAGTAACGTTAATCCGATGACACGTTCATAGAAATCAGTCATTTTTACTAAGTTTGAAACATTTAATGCAACTACTCCGATGTGTGCCGTAGCTGTTAATTGAAAATCTGGTATTAAAATTGCCATCGCTCTATCCTCTTTTTCTATTTATTTGATTACATCCAGTATACAGCTTACTTTTTGTAAGTTAAAATAAAATGCTTGTCCGCAAAAAAAGTGTGAGGCAAATTTTCACCTCACACTGATAAAGATTCACGATTTAATTTGTCTAATAATCAAACCATCAATGAAAAGACACCGACAGCTACGATGGCACCAACAACTGGTCCAAGAACTGGTACCCAAGAATACGCCCAGTCCGAAGTTCCTTTATTACCAATTGGTAACACGGCGTGAGCAATACGCGGACCCAAGTCACGAGCTGGATTGATTGCATATCCCGTAGGTCCACCAAGTGATAGACCGATTGCTAAAATCAAGCCTCCAACAGCAAATACGTTCGTTCCAGCAGCAAATGTATTTTCACCAAATGCTAGTAGACCTAAAACTAAAACAAAGGTCCCAATCAACTCTGTAATAAAGTTTGCAGGATAATTTCTAATTGCTGGTCCAGTGGCAAACGTTCCTAAAATAGCACCTTGATCTTTCGTTGCTTCCCAATGTGGTAAGTAAGATAGCCATACTAATACTGCACCAAGAAATGCACCTAACATTTGAGCAATAATGAATGGAAAAACAAGATTCCAACCGATTGCACCTGTCATCGCCATTGCAATACTAACTGCAGGGTTTAAGTGGGCTGGTCCCATAAACCCAGAAATATAAACAGCCATCGTTACTGCCATCCCCCAGCCTAAAGCAATGACGATCCAACCAGACGCTTGTGCTTTACTTTTGTTCAAGTTAACAGCTGCACAGACACCATCACCAAGTAATACTAAAATCAACGTACCAATAAACTCTCCCATGATTTGGGTCATTTCTGCGCTCATTTATTCTCCTCCTTTAATTCACGTAAATCTGACTCATCGACCAATTGATTGAAGCGACTTGTTTCTTGTTCTTTTTCTTCTTCAGACCAGTTGAAATAAGTAGCAATTGCGTCAATCACAGGTTGTTTTAATTCATCTAACTGATCGCGTTCAAACAACAGATGGTTTGTTCGACGGATGAAGTAATCACCTGGTGTTAAAACCATTTCATTTTCTAACCCATAACGTAACCGAGCAGATTCTGCCAAACTCAACCCAGCATATGGTGTCATTTCTTTAGCTAATTCAAAGATTCGTTTAGCATTCGTCCCATAAAAATCAGCGATATAACGTGCATCTTCTTCAGACAAGCCAGCTTCCACACCGCTTTTTGCTAATTCTTCGACTGTTTCTTCTAGTTTTGTTGGATCAAAATCGCCACCGGAAATAGCATAGGTTTTTGAATCAATTTCTTTGAAGGTCAAGTCATATTTTTCTTGTAATAGTTTGCGAATCAAGGTCAATGCCCCTTCAGACATCTTGCGGTAATCGGTAATTTTCCCACCTGACAAAGTTACTAATCCATCTGGTTCGATTTCAAGAGAACTTCCTCGAGAAATGGCAGATGGTGCTAAATCTTTTTCGCCACGACTATTTTCTAAATGATTCAAGACATCTTCGACTTCAATTCGAGAAAGTTGATTTTCTTTAAATTGAGTTACTGCATCAATCACTTGATTAAAACTTTTATCTGAGATGGAACCATTATCGCCACCATTGTAATCTGAACCAGAATTACCAATCAATAATGGACGCAATCCCGCCCAGCTTGCTTCAATATCATCTAAAGTAATCGCTGCTTCTGGATAACGATGATTGATAACATCTAAAAGATAGTCAACATCTTCTTGTGTTACTTTTGGATCAGTATATTCTCCTTGATAATCCGTATCTGTTGTTCCAAAATACGTTTTGTTTTCACGAGGAATAGCGAAGACCATTCGACCATCTTGCTTGCCAGTATCAAAGTAAGTTGGTTGTGGTACTGGTAATTTCTTGCTATCAACAACTAGATGAATCCCTTTTGTCGGACGCATTTTTGGTACAACTGCCCGAGAGAAATTCATATTACGAACTTTATCGACCCAAGGCCCACTTGTATTGATTACAACTTTTGCTTTGATTTCAACTACTTCGTCGGTCAATAAATCTCTTGCTTTAACGCCAACGATTTGATTTCCTTCATACAAAAAGCCAACCGCTTTCATTTTACTTACCAAGTAAGCACCATCTTCAGCTGCTTTTTTGATGTTGTCAATGACTAATCGTGCATCATTGTTACGAAAATCAAGGTACACGCCCGCACCTAACAACCCCTCTTTTTTCAAAAATGGTTCACGTTTTAAAACTTCATCTGGCGTCAATGTATAATTTTCATACTTTGTCCCAATCACATTAGCCAAACGATCGTATAAATCCATAGCAATTTTGACAGAAAACATATTGAAAGTCGTTGCACCTTCATCTTCATAAATAGGTAGTAGCATTGGATCTGGCTTAGGAATGTGTGGTGCAATCTGCTGTACCACAGCACGTTCAGTAACTGTGTCTGCTACAACTTCGACATCAAAATTTTTCAAATAACGAATTCCACCATGAACTAGTTTAGTTGAACGTGAAGAAGTTCCTTCAGCAAAATCTTGCATTTCGATTAAACCAGTCTTCATGCCAGCCGCAGCAGCTTGCACTGCTACCCCAGCACCAGTAATCCCACCACCAATGATGAGTAAATCCAACTCTTCTTTTTGCATTGCTTGAATACTTGCTTGTCGTGTTTTCTTTGAGAACATGGTTTTTCCTCCCTTATTCAAATACGCGTGTTGCTTCTACAGCTTTTTTCCAGCCACTGTAAAGTTTCTCACGTCTTGGTTCTTCCATTTGAACCTCAAACATTTTTCCAGCTTCGTAAAATTCACGAATTTCATCCATATCTTTCCAATAACCTACTGCTAAACCTGCCAAGAAAGCTGCTCCTAAAGCAGTGGTTTCCAAGTTTTCAGCTCGTTGGATTGGTGTGTTCAAAATATCTGTTTGAAATTGCATCAAATACTCATTGTTGGCAGCTCCACCATCTACTTTTAATACTGGAATTTGAATGCCCGTATCTGCCTGCATTGTTTCAATGATGTCACGCACTTGATAAGCAATTCCTTGTAATGTTGCTTTAATGATATCTTCTTTCGTCGTTCCACGAGTAATCCCAAACATTGCTCCACGTGCGGCTTGATCCCAATAAGGGGCACCTAGACCTACAAATGCTGGAACAACATAGACTTCATCATCACTTGTTGAACGTCTTGCCGCTTCCTCTGAGTCACTTGCTTTTTGCATCATCTGTAACCCATCGCGTAGCCATTGGATAGAAGAACCTGCCACAAAAATACTTCCTTCTAACGCATAGTACACTTTGCCATTGATCCCATAACCAATCGTGGTTAATAAATTATTTTTTGATAATTGTGGCGTTTCTCCAGTGTTCATGACAATAAATGAACCTGTACCATACGTATTTTTTACCATCCCAGGTTCAAATGCCATCTGACCAAATAATGCTGCTTGTTGGTCGCCAGCCATTCCTGAAATTGGTGCCTCACTACCATAAAAATGATAGCCTTGTGTATGACCATAAACTTCTGAATTTGACGTTGCTTTTGGTAGCATTGCACGAGGAATGTTCAACAAATCAAGAATCTCTTGATCCCATTCTAAGTTATGAATATTAAACAACATCGTTCTGCTGGCGTTTGAATAGTCTGTTACGTGTGCTTGTCCATCCGTCAACTTCCAAACCAACCATGAGTCAATTGTTCCAAAAAGTAATTCGCCTTTTTCTGCACGCTCTTGCGCACCCTCCACATGGTCTAAAATCCAACGAATTTTAGTAGCCGAGAAGTAAGCATCAATCACTAATCCTGTTTTTTCATGGAAGAATTTTTGATAACCTTCTTCTTTCAATTGATTCGCAATATCTGCTGATTGACGAGATTGCCAAACAATTGCGTGATAAATTGGTCGTCCTGTATCTTTTTCCCAAACAACTGTCGTTTCACGTTGATTCGTAATACCAATCCCAGCGATTTGATTGGGTTTGATTCCTGATTCAATAAATGCTCCTGCAATAACTGATTGAACTGAGTTCCAAATTTCATTTGCATCGTGCTCTACCCAACCATCTTGAGGAAAATGTTGAGTGAACTCTTTTTGCGAACTGCCGATGTGTCTTCCCTTTTTGTCAAAGATGATCGCTCGTGAGCTCGTTGTTCCTTGATCAATGGCCATAATGTAAGTTGATTCTGTCATTGTTATCCCTCCATTTTTTGCAAACGCTTTCTTTAACTGAACTAATCATACAATGTATTTAAAAAAAGAAACTGCCAAAAATTGATTTTTTTGAATTATTTTTGACAGTTTTCTTTCAACCCCTTGATACATCTGGTTTTCAAAGATATTAATTTTTTTCTTTTTTGTAGCGTTCAATTTGTTTTTTCAATCGCACAATGTCATAACTAGAAGCAAATTCAGAAAGATAATACCGATTCTCTTCCTTATTGATTTGATTAAACGTTATGATAAGATCGTATTTTTTCCCTTCTTGATACGATTCTACCTGAACACCGCTGATTCCCTTAAGCTCGCTCAATAAAAATTGTTGGAAAGCAATGCGGTAAATCGGTAACGTTGTCAAATCAATCCCGATAACTACCAATTTAGCAATATAAAAATCAATCATCATCAGAACGCTGGCATATAAAATCATTAAGTTATCCAACGTTTGAGCATCAAACTTTTTCGCAGGTAACTGCTTGATTGCTGTTTCTTTTAGTTGTTCCAATAACTTGCTTAAAGAATGACCAAGCATTTTTTTCTGCTGTTCGAGCAAATGTTTACGATCATAAATCGTTAATTTACCATAAAAGAAATATAATTCATTGTTGATTTGCGAGAGTTGATACCCCACAGCCTTTTCTTCACTAATTTTTAATCTCCTTGGACGGTAATGCCATAACATTGTTTCTCGAATGTATGTATCCAAAACCGCAGTTGGTAATTTTTTGCTTCGGGTTAACTCATATTGGTAAAAAGTCTCCTCTTCTAAAATAGAAAAAGAAACAAAAAAACTATAAAACATCAGTGTTTCATATGCACTTAAATCCGCTGCTAATCGACTCAAATATAAAATCAAGATCGAGTCAACTGCTTGATATAGCCGGTCCTCTTGATACAGCTTTTTCTTTTCCCGCAAAGTTGAAAAAGTAGTTTTTTCGCTCACCAATCGCTTCTTCGTAATTCCAACCCAACAAGCTAGTTGGGCAGTCGAAAATGCGGAAAAACTAGTTTCTAACACATTTTCCAACCCTAAAATAATGGTCTTTTTATCTGGTGTATTTTGAAGATAAAGTGGACGTTGTTCTTCAGGAATAAATTGGAATAATTCGTAATAAAAATACCGTACTTGGAGTTCTTCTCCGTAAAGTTGACCATTCTTTATCTGGATTCCAAACTCTTTCAATAATAGATTTAATTCTTTGATTTTACGAAAAACAGACGACTCACTGATAGAAAAAGCCGTTGCTAATTGAACGATTGAAGCTTGCTGATGTTCCAATAAATATGTCAGTAATTTATATTTCAAGCTATCTTGTAAAAGATGTAACACAATTTGTTCCAAACTTACTGTTTCATCCAAAGACAAGATTACTTGATAATCGGTTCGAACAACTTCTACTTTTTTTTGCATACTTAAACCAATCAGTTCAATTTCTTCCAAGTAGGAATCAAAGGATGACTTGGACAAATCCACTTCATGACGTAACTCATTCAAGGATGCCTGTCCACCTCGCAAGACCAACTGACGTAAAATTGTTACTTGTAGTTGCTCCTTCTTTTCTAGTAATTCTTCAATCCTCATAGGAAGACCCACTCATCTCTGTCAAAATCGTTTCTGGAGTCCGGTATTCTGGTTTGAAAAATAACTCATGCGCTTCCAGTTGTTGTAGCGTCCACTGCTGCTCAATCGCAATCGTCAATAAATCCAATAATCGGAAAACCGATGATTTACTTTGAAGTTGTGCACCAATCAACTGATCCGTCTCTTGATCAACTAATAACTGAAGAGAAATCTTTTCATTATTCGTCAGCGAAACACGATGTTCTTGATTGATTTTCCGAACTTTTCTTGCATAAAAAAATCGTTCACTTTCCGTTAAGCCTACACTGCCAACAAAGTGACCAAACCATTTATTACCAACGGGTCGGTAGGTGCCCACATCTTTCGTCGGTTTGCCGCTGATTGTTTGACTAACTACTTGTGCTGTTCGAATGGCATTGTTCACTAGCGAAACATACATTTTTTCTTGTGTTGGTCGAAAGGTTACTTGGATGGCATCGCCAATAGCATACACATCTTTTCGTGAAGTTCGTAAATAGTCGTCTACCCAAATCGTTCCATCATCATTCAGCTTGATAGTCTCTGCCCACAAACGGTTATCTGGGCGCGTATGATTCGCTAATAAAACTACATCATAACGAGCTTTGCGTTTTTCAGATTCTAAAATAGCACCATTTTTATCGGCTAAAACTTGGACTTGTTCATTCAAGAAAAGCTGTATGCCGCTTTTTGTCATCTCATTCAGGATTGGCTCTGTCATTTGTTCATCAAGATAACGAAACAAAATCTGGTTGCGGCTTTCATAAAGATCAACTTTCTTCCCTAGAGTTGTTAAGTCTTCTGCTAATTCCACACCCACTTGGCCGCCCCCAACCACCGCTACTTTATCCGCTTGTGCGAGCACTGTTTCCAGCTCAGTAAAATTGGTTCCACTCTTAACTGAATAAATATGCTGTGCCTCAGCCTCGTCCAATCGTTTAAAGCTTTGTGCTGAACCCGTCGCAATAATCAATTGGTCAAAAGGCACCTTTTCGCCGTTGTCTAATAACACTTCGTTTTCAACTAATCCAATCGCTGACTTTTGTGTCAATACATTGATTCGACTAGTTTCTTCAAGTCTTTCTTTTGTTATCCAGTGACTTTGTTTTTTATCAACGATTTGTTTCGTCAAAAGCAGATGAAAGCTACTTGGGATAAAACCGATTTCATTTTGTTTTTCGATCAAATAGATTTCTGCTTGTGGACACGCTTCGTTAAGTAATTGAGCTGCGCGGATTCCTGCGAATGAACCACCAATGATTACAATCTTCATCTATGTTCTCCTTTTCTGATCTTCCTATTTGCAGAATAGCATTTCAACCAAAATGTTTCAAAAATATCACTCTTCTTAACGATTTTTTCTTAAAAACAACAAAAAAACTCAGAAAAAAAGAATCCTTCTCTCCCTCAGGTGAGTTCGTCTCTTTTACTAAGTTTTCTTGTGTGTGTTTGAATTGTAAATGAATTGGAGCGAATTTATGTAAAGTTTCTGATCAAGAATTATTACTTAAGCAAAAACTTCCAATGATTTGAACCACGCCGGTTGCATTTGTTAGCTACTCTTTCTTTTCACGAAAAAAATGATTCAAGCATCTTAATTTTCGTTATTTAAAGTTACAAAACAATTGTATACCTTTGTTGAAAAAATCATGTGTGCATATCATATGATGCTTTGGATTATTTGTCAAAAATCTATACCTATTTTTTCGTAATAACTTGTCAATAAAGTCAGACAGCTCACGAAAATTATTGGAATTGCCTGACTTTTATCGTTTATTTCTTGTCAAACCTTTAACACAAACGCTTCATAAGGACGCATCGTCACTTCCCCAACAGGTACCTCAGTCAATTCATAGTTGGTTAAAATAATTTCTTTACTTTTTGGAACTGAAAGTGTCTGACTTTGTTCAGATAAATTGCATGCAATCAGCCATTTTTCATCACCTAAACTACGTAAATAAGCAAAAATCTCTGTGGATGTTTGCACTAATTCATACTCCCCCCACACAATAACGTCATGTTCTTTTCGTAAAGCAATCAATTGCTGATAGGTATAAAAAATCGAACTCGAATCTGTTAATGCTTGTTCCACATTGATCGTTTGATAGTTTGGATTCACATGTAACCATGGTGTTCCTGTAGTGAATCCACCGTTTGGACTGTCGTCCCACTGCATGGGGGTACGTGCGTTATCTCGTCCTTTTGTATTGATTGACCGAATAATTTCTTCTTTGGTATAGCCTTTTTCAATTCGTTCATGATACATATTGATGGTTTCAATGTCTTCTGCTTCTGAAATGTCAGAAATCGGATAATTCGTCATTCCAATTTCTTCTCCTTGATAAATATACGGCGTCCCTTTCATCATGTGCAAAAGAATCGCAAACATTTTGGCACTCTCTACTCGATACTGTTGGTCGTTTCCCCATCTTGAAACGATTCGCGGCAAATCATGGTTATTCCAAAATAAACTATTCCACCCTTCGTTTCCTAAAGAAGTTTGCCATTTTGACAATACTTCCTTCAACTTGGTTAAATCTAATGGTGCTAAATCCCATTTTTCTTTTCCTGCTTGTTGGTCTAAGCCAACATGTTCAAATTGGAAAACCATAGATAGTTCATTTCGCTTTGGATCAGAATATCGCTTCGCAATTTCTGGCGTGGCACCCCATGTTTCACCAACCGTTAAGAGATCTTTTCCACCAAACGTTTCAGTATTCATTTCCTGTAAATATTCATGAAGTCTTGGTCCATTTCCTGTAATTTCTTGATCTGGAAGTTTGCCTATCAAATCAATCACGTCCATTCGGAATCCGCCGACGCCTTTCTCAATCCAAAAATTCATCATGTCATAGACTTCTTGACGGACTTTTTCATTTTCCCAGTTTAAATCCGGTTGTTTTCTACTAAATAAATGCAAGAAATATTGTCCTGATGCCTCATCAAATTCCCAAGCAGAACCACTAAAAGTAGAACGCAGCTCATTAGGCACCTGACCGGCAACAGGGTCACGCCAAATGTAGTAATCACGATAAGGATTTTCTGGACTCTTGCGTGCTTCAACAAACCAAGCATGTTCATCTGAGGTATGATTGACTACCAAATCCATAATGATTCGGATATTTCTCTTTCTTCCTTCTGCAATCAATTCTTCCATATCCGTCATCGTGCCAAATTCACTCATGATTTCTTCGTAATTACTGATGTCGTACCCATTATCGTCGTTCGGTGATTGATAAACAGGTGAAAGCCAGATAGCATCAATCCCTAAATTTTCTAAATAATCTAATCGCCGAATGATTCCTTGTAAATCGCCAACTCCATCTCCATTTGTATCTTGAAAACTACGTGGATAGATTTGGTAAACGACTGCGCGTTGCCACCACTGTTCACTCATATTCATTCCTCCTGCACATTTACTAAAGCAAAAAAAGAAATCGCTTACGTTTTTGTTCAACTAAATTAGCTTTTTCGCTTTAAATCTTGTTGATTGAATTGTAGCGTGACTAAATCAAATAGTAAATAGACCGTTTCTTGTCGTTTTTCATTAAAAAAAACAAAAAGCCTTTCACAACAATCACTAGAAAGAATATTCGTGATAAATGTTAACGATAACAATTTTTGAATCAATTAACATCTCTTCACAACACAAAAAAATCCAGAGGACTTCTCCTCTGGATTACTTCTCTCTACCAAGATCACTTGGTGAAAAAGCTAGATGCTATTTAGTTAAATACATCATTTTATTCAGCGACTGTTACGTCACCAGTTACTGATGCACCATCTTCATCTAAAACAGCAGAATCTTTATATTCTTGTTTTTCAAATGTGATGTTTCCGTCAACTTTAGCACCGTTTAAAACAAAGCCGTTTGCTTTTACTTCGATGTTTCCTTTAACTGTTCCGTGAACGATGTTGAAGTTTTCTGATTCAACGATCAATGTTGGAACTGTTACTGTATATTCATCTGTTACTGTATGTTTATCATCTTGTGCATACAAAGCAAATTTACGGTAGATATCGTTACTTGCTTCACCTTTGTCGTGGAATTCACCAGCAACGGTTACGTCGTTATCAAATGTAACGTCTGCAGTGGTTGCAACGATCCAGTTACCGTCAGCACCTAATGCTTTTTCTAAGTCGCTTGCTTTATCACTTACTGATGCACCTGAAACTACTTCTGTTGTTGAAGCAGTGCTTGAAGAAGATGCTGCTGTTCCTTTATCTGAATCTGAGCCACAAGCTGTTAAAAACATTCCTGCTGCTGCCAAAGTTACGACTGTTGTTGCTAATTTTGTGTGTTTCATGATGTTACCTCCAATTGTTGTGAGTTAGTTTTACTCATCATAATTTTACTAATAAAACGCCTACAAATCAATAAATTGTATCTTTTCTTCTGTTTTAATTAAGAAAAAAGCCTATCTGTAAGTTATTTCACTTACAAATAGACCATGATTTATCTGCTAATTCACATTTAAAATCCACATAAAGCCAATAAAAACAAAGAATAATAAATACATGATAGGCGAAACTTCTTTTCCACGTTTGGCAGCAATCATTGTGATTGGATAGAAAATAAATCCTAACGCAATCCCATCAGAGATACTGTAAGTTAATGGCATACCAATCAAAATCAAGAAAGAAGGAATCGCAATTTCCATTTTTCCCCATTCAATTTGGCGAAGTGACTGAGCCATCAGTACACCTACAATAATCAATGCTGGTGCCGTAACTTGTGGTGTTACGATTGCTAATAAAGGTGAGAAGAACAAACCTAGCAAGAAAAATCCACCCGTTGTAATAGCAGTCAAACCAGAGCGTCCGCCCACAGCAATCCCTGCGGAAGATTCTACATAGGCGCCAACTGGCGAAGTTCCTAACAATGAGCCAGCTAACATTGCTGTTGAATCAGCTGCCAACGCTTTACCAACTCGAGGCATTTTGTTCTCTCGCATGAAGCCCGCTTGATTGGCTAAACCAACTAAAGTTCCGGCTGTATCAAAGAAAGTAACTAATAAGAAAGTTAAGACAACGACCCACATTTGTAGAGAATTAATGTCACCAATGTGTTTCAGAGCAACCAAAAATGTTGGTTTCAAGCTTGGTGCAGCTGAAATGATTTGTGTTGGCATTTGGATCAAACCAGTAACTAAACCAAGTAATGTGGTTCCAATCATCCCAATAAAAATTCCACCTGGAACACGACGAACCAATAGAATAGCTGTCACTACCAAACCAAATATAGTTAACCAAGTAGATCCCACGTTCAACGGGCCTAAGCCTACCAATGTTGATTCATTTGCTACAATAATTCCACCTTCACTTAAACCTAAGAAAGCAATAAATAAACCAATTCCCCCGGAAATCGCATACTTTAAATCTGCTGGAATCGCATCAATAATCATCTCACGTAATTTAAAAATCGTAATGATTATAAAAATCAACGAAGCTACAAATACCCCTGCTAGTGCTGTTTCCCAAGGAATACCCATTCCCAAACAAACAGAATAAGCAAAGAACGCATTAATTCCTAGTGCTGGTGCAGTTGCTATCGGATAACGTGCCAAAACGCCCATTAAAATACAGCCCAGCGCACTTGCTAAGGCCGTTGCTGTAAAGACCGCTCCTTCATCCATACCAGAAGCACCCAATACAGTTGGATTAACAAATAAAATATACGCCATCGAAATAAACGTAGTAAAACCAGCTAACACCTCACGTTTGACCGTAGTATTTAGCTTTTCTAGCTCGAAGTAGGAAAGTATTTTTTCCTTCATCTGACATCCTCCTAAAAATCCGAACATTAAAAAATAAGTCCGCAAAAAAATGATTAAACACTAAAACGACGTGTTTAATCATATAATAATTAGCAACATAAGTAAACCAAAATTTAGAATAATCAGCAAAACACGAACATTTTTCAGCCTAAGCTTTCATTTAAGACGATCATACTAACATTAGTTTTTTTATTGAATAACCGTTTCAGGGTTTTCAGCTGTTAACGTACTTCTTTTTCCAGTTATGTTGAACGTTTTCTCCGTTAATTCTTTCAAAGCTTCCATTGCTTGTGCGCCACGAAATGCTTGCTCTTCATTGATTGACTCAATCACCAAGACTGCCTTTGTGGTTTCTTCCGTCAGCATCGTTCGCTGTGCTTCACGCCAATTCAAACACCGACAAATTGCGCCCTCTTCATCAAAATAAATTAGTTCTTCTGGTAAAGCCGGCGCATCATCTAGTGCACCCAAAGGCAAAAATTTTTCGCCACCAACTGCTTTTCCCAGTTGTAAATGACCTTTGATTTTTTCTAGATCTTCGCCCCCACATGGCACACCATATTCTAAAGAAATACTGTTGTAGCAGTCCACTAATGGATTAATTGGCAAAAATTTGCGGCCTTGGCTAACTCGCTTTAATAAAGCTTCAATTGATGAACGTGCACCTTTTTTAGTTTTGAATTTCGTAAAAGCTTTACGCCACTGTGCAATCACTTCATTTTGACTAAATGGCTCCTCCGTTAGATAAACTTGTGCTTTTTTCGCCGCTTGATCCAGTAACTGAGTAAATCCCGGTTCATTGGACAGATCAACCTGATTATTCATTCCTTCAATAACTAGTAGTTCAATCGTCGCCTCCGGAAAAACTTCCCAAAATGTTGTATCAACTATCACCTTTTTCATTTCACTTTTCATCCTCTCCAAGAAGTTCTTTGACAAAGATATAATCTGTTTGTGCATCATCACCCATATAAAAAATATGTTCACTAAAATGAGTAAATCCCCATTTATCATAAAAAGCTAATGCTGTTTTATTGTGTTCCCAAACACCTAACCAAATTTTTTCTTTCTTTTTTTCCTTCGCTTTAGCAATCGCTAGTTCCATCAAACGATTTCCTAGGCCCATACGTTTAAACTGTTTTCGCACATAAATGCGTTCAATTTCTAAAAAGATTGCTGGCATCTCTTCTGATTGTTGTTCATCAATATTAATTTTTAGATAAGCTGCTGGGATATCGGACACCATTAATAAATAAAATTCCGAACCAATCGTAGTTAATTCTCGACGTAACTTATCGATTTCATAAGCTTCTTCCAAATAAGTCGCCATATTTTCTGCTGTATTGAATTCTCCAAATGTGTCTACATACGTTTCAATGCTGATTGTTTGTAGTTGTTGTGCATCGTCTTCTGTTAGTTTTTTTAGCGTTATTTCTTCCATATAAAATAAGATTTCCTTTCAATAAATTCGTTTATTTCCTTTTTTTACAAAATTCCAATCATCACTTACGTTTGCACTCACTTTTTCTAATAAAGTTTTCAGTTGTTGTGCTTCCTCTTCTGTAATCCCTTGTAACGCAACTTGATTTGAATGCTCATTTTCTCGAATGATCAAAGGATAAACAGTTTTTCCTTTACTTGTTGGGTAAAGATGTCTTATTTTTCTATTTTCTTGATCTTGCTCTTTCTTGATCATCCCGTTTTTTTCCAATTTTTTAATGGCACGAGCAGTTGTTGTCCGATCTACTTTGATTATTTCTGCTAATTTTTCCTGAATAATTCCGGGATTTTCACAAATTCGAACCAGGTAAAGATACTGCCCACGCGTCAAATCAACTTCTTTGAATTCAATATTACTGATTGAGTCCAATGCTCGAGCAATCACACCAATATCTCGAAGAATCTCTACCAATTAAACCCCTCTTTTCACTTATTTATTTTCTAGTTTACTCTTATTTGTTGTAAATGCAACAATTTATTTTGATTAACTAAGAGCCAAATCAATCCGCTCATCTGCTAATTGATTTGACTCAATGGTTTGAATTACTTCACTCAAAATAAGTGTTCTCTTGTTGCTGCAAATACGCTAGTTGTTCTCTCGTTGTTCGTTTTACCGACAGTTTAGGTAAGCTATCTAATGCAAAAAAAGCCATATTTGAAGTTTCGTTATTTTCAACAAAAGAACCTTTGATAATCGAGCAACTAAAAATCAGTTTATAATATTGATAGACTTGCGGAATATCTTTTCTCAAATTCGTATCAAAAACACCTAATAAATCATTCACTTGAACAATTAATCCGGTTTCTTCTAATACTTCTTTTTGAATATTTTCTTTTGGAGACAAACCTACTTCGGCATAACCACCTGGTAACGCCCATTCTTTTGTTTTTTTGTCTTCAACCAGCAACACTTTAGCTTCTTCCTTAATATACGCGCGAACATCAACTTTAGGTGTCGGGTATCCTTCATTTCTTTCTGTTAATTGAGCTAGCTCGTCAACGGACTCCTTCCCCACCTTGCTCAGTAGCTCCAAAGAAAGCTTCTTTAACTCTTGATACCGCTCTTTGTCAAATTCATCTTTTCCATAGTACAATCCTGCTTCAGCAATCGCTAATAGCCTGCGATACATCTCTAAATCATTCATACTTCTTTTCTCCTTCCAAAAAATACAATCACTTACTCTCAGTCTAACGCAATCGTTTACGCTTAACTAAATGTTTCAATTTTCTTGACAAAACTTTAGAGAAAATTTCCAAGTATTTATTTTGACACACAAGTAGAAACTCAATAAGTTTTCTGCTATGCTTAGCGGCACATCAAGAAAGGAGAAAAAGGATGAACGGACAATTAGATTATAAAACAGCCATTAAAGATACTTTGCCTACTGTTTTTGGGTATATCGGCATTGGCATTGCATTCGGTGTCGTTGGACACGCTGCTGGTCTTCATTTATTCGTTATTTTCATGCTCTCAGCTTTTGTTTACGCAGGTTCTGCACAATTCATCACTGTCAGCATGCTAACTGTTTCAAGCCCTGTATTATCAATTATTTTATCCACTTTTCTAGTCAACTCACGTATGATCTTAATGAGTACAACCTTAGCAAATTATTTGAAAGAAAATACATTAGCACAAAATATGATGCTAGGAACACTACTAACAGATGAAAGTTTTGCGTTGGGAATGAACAAATTGAATTTTAGTAAAGGAAAGCTATCATTTGAGTGGCTCAATACAGCAAATATTATTTCTTATTTAACATGGGTTGGAGCAACAATGATTGGTGCTCTGATGGGTAACTTTATTAACGATCCCAAACAACTCGGACTTGATTTTGCAATTGTTGCGATGTTTATTGGCCTGCTTTATCTTCAGGTAATCGCAGATCGGACATTACCTCTTTCTCTGCAATTTTCCGTTATTCTATTTACACTCGTATTAATCGTTCTTGGATTAATCTTTATACCAAGTAATTTATTAATTATTGTGGTAACACTTTTAGGCTGTGGATTTGGGGTGATGATGAAACATGTATTCTACTAGTTATCTTTTTTTTACTATTTTAGGTTGCGGCTTAGCGACTTGGTTATCACGAGTCTTACCTTTTCTTTTTATTAAGCGAATGAACTTTTCCCAACCCGTAGCAGAATTTTTGAGCTTCGTACCAATCGTTATCATGTCTGCCTTATGGTTCAATAGTTTATTCATTCAAAACCTGGGACATCTTCCAAGCATTGACTGGGAAAACTTACTTGCTTCCTTGCCAACAGTAATCAGTGCAATCATTTCTAAAAACTTACTAGTAATTGTCATCGTAGGGATGATCTCTTTAGCAGCTCTTCGATTTTTCATTTTATAATAAGCAAAAAAATCCTGCAATCACAGTAAAAAACACTGTATTTGTAGGATTTTTTGTATTAATTTTTATGAATTTTATGAAACTGTCCCTAATATTATTATCGTAAAAATCAGAAATACAATCACAAGAGCAAACTTTACGCTAGAAACGATCGACCTGCAACTCAACCAACAAATGAAGTTTATTTAAAAGTCTCAAGTCTCCCTACTTTGAATCTGTACTCGTTACTTCTCTGATTATATCAAGTATTTGCCAGTGACATCGTATCTTTGTCTATTCTCGGTGAACATTATGTATATAGTAGAGAGGATCATCCTATCAAGCTCATGAATCATGAGTTTTTGTAGCAAAAAAACTTAAAGTAATTAACAAAATTTCACAGTCTCTAGCATTCCCCTCAGATTTGTGCCAAAAATAATCTTTGTACCTATTCAAGACAGTATAGCTCCAAAGCATTATTGTATGGAATATTCAAAAGATATTTCTTCAAAATATTGCCTTTTTTTACTATCTTCTTTAATTTCAACTATTTTTATATCAATCTTGTATTTCCCTTTTTTCAAAAACTGACTATTTTTGTCCTCATCCAAATAAAATCCAAATTCCAGTTTAGTGGCACCAGTTGGTTGCTGGACCTCTTCGCCATCCAAATAAAGACCAGTATAATAATCGAAAGGCAAATAATCAAAGATAAAACAGATTTCATTTGAGTCTAACTTATTCAGGTTAATCATTTTTCCCAAATCTCTTTTATTTGAATCAATAATTTTGAACTGGATTGAACTGTCATTTGCCTCTTCATCACTTGTAGTGGTACTTTCAACCTTATTTTGTAGTAGATTTTCTGTACGTTTAGCGTCTACGAAAAGAAACCCTACGACAAGGATAGTTATTATTATGAGTGTAACAACAACCTTTTTCATAAATACTTCCTTTACACTTTTTTTGCCTATCTATTTGCTAAGTAGCGGTGTAAATAATTCAGTATTAGCACCTAGGAACTGGAAATCGCTTCGTCCTAGCGTGTCACTCTTTCCGACATCTTCTTTACTTGTTTGTGCTATAACCCTCACCACTGGATTTCCTTCAAAATTTTTTGCATCTTCAATCATTGTTATTTTTCCATTTGTTACATCTTTTTTTATTTGATCGTATGAATGTGTACTGCTTGCTTTCAGAAACAGATGAGTTTGTCCGTCAAACAGCATAGCTCTAAAACAGTTTCGACTGGAACAAAATGACAAAAACAGTTTTGGAAGCGTTCAAAACAACATAGCTCTAAAACATAGTTCTGTATTTTGGTCAAAATACTCACGTTTTGGAAGCATTCAAAACAACATAGCTCTAAAACGCAAAGCGAACACGTCCAAATTTTGGTTGTGTTTTGGAAGCATTCAAAACAACATAGCTCTAAAACGCCCCAAGTAACGAAAAGGTATTGAATGTAGTTTTGGAAGCATTCAAAACAACATAGCTCTAAAACGAAAGCGGTCGAACAGACAACGGTCGTTTCGTTTTGGAAGCATTCAAAACAACATAGCTCTAAAACTGGTGGCGTATCAAGTTCACACGTGCAAATGTTTTGGAAGCATTCAAAACAACATAGCTCTAAAACTGCAACGTTTGAAAGTTTAGTATAAGAATATGTTTTGGAAGCATTCAAAACAACATAGCTCTAAAACAGTACTGCTATCTGCGAATTGTGATTGAGAGTTTTGGAAGCATTCAAAACAACATAGCTCTAAAACGATAAATCCTATACGAATGAAAACTAAATAGTTTTGGAAGCATTCAAAACAACATAGCTCTAAAACAGACAAGAACATAGCAAAACCATCACTGAAGTTTTGGAAGCATTCAAAACAACATAGCTCTAAAACTGCCGTAGTAAATCGAGTATTTTTTCGATTGTTTTGGAAGCATTCAAAACAACATAGCTCTAAAACCAATGTAGGAAAAGGCGTTGCCAAATTTAAGTTTTGGAAGCATTCAAAACAACATAGCTCTAAAACTCACTTGCTACATTAGTGTTGTTGTGTGTAGTTTTGGAAGCATTCAAAACAACATAGCTCTAAAACTAGTCATTTGTAACAGTTGCTTATCTGTACGTTTTGGAAGCATTCAAAACAACATAGCTCTAAAACAGTGGGTATGTTGGGTTTACTTGTTGAGATGTTTTGGAAGCATTCAAAACAACATAGCTCTAAAACCTCGGCTCAAATTTTTGAGGTTCCGTAATCGCACTATTCGCCCATAGCAAGGCTTCAGCCTGAATGCTTCATTGGTTTGATTTACTTGTCAAAGAACGAAAAAATTAGTCCTATCTGTTATCTTCTTGTCAAAAAATAATCTTGGTCTAGAATTTGTTGTGCAACTCCCTCAACTGGTCGAGGTTCTAAAAATAATACATCTACATTGTATAAAGAAATATGGTCAATTAATGTTTGTAATTCTGTCGTGGTTAAATAAGAACAAGCATTCACGAATACCAATAGCTTCTTTTTCACTAGATAACGATATACTTGGATTACTTCAATCATTTTTTCTAAAATGGTATCACTTTTCGTTTCAATCCGTATTCCTAAGCACTTAAATATCTCCATGAGGGTCAACTCATCTTCTTCAAGATCTAGCACATGTTCTAACAATTCGTGTTGCATCACTTTGGCAATTTCCATCGACAAACGATCAATTTTGGTTTTGATTTCTGGCTTTTCATTCAGCTGATTTTCTAAATCTGCATAAATAAATTTCAATGTTGCAGGTGAATTTACTTCATACCCCAAGATATCTGTTATCAAAATCAGTTCAGATTCTTTGAGATTTTTTTGATTTTTATCAAACAATTTTAGTTCGCTCATCTCATCATAGCGATAAAACTGTTCAACGGTACGTGCGTAAGTCTTTACATCTTCAACTACTAAAATCGTTGATAAATTTAATTTTAACGATTCATCAAGTAGCTTAAAGTTCAGATTCATCATGTGCTTCTCCTAAAAAAACGACCCTTGCATCCGAATTTCCAATGCAAGTATCCTGTTCTCCTGTCAAATAGATCATTCGTGCAAATTGTTTTTCCGTAACCGTCAAAATTGTTACCAATCCCTTTCTAGGATTATGTTGCTTCAAGCGATTGATCATAGCAGTATTGGCAGTGTTATTCAGCAAAATCTTACTATAAACAGAAAATTGGTGCATAATAAAGCCTTCACTAAGCAAGAATTTCCGAAATCTCCGATAAATTTTTCTTTCTTCTGCAGTTTCTGTCGGCATGTCGAACATCAAAATCATTCTCATATAACGATAGCTCATATCCTAAAATTAGGCGCCCCTTCTATCTCTTTATTTAGTGATTTCACTACTTTTTTCGTATAATCACTGATGATATTGGTCAAAAACATTTTTTTGTTATGATAAGGATAGTTGTTCGTAAACAAATCAAATAGTGATCGCTTGATTACTTGAAATTCCTGATGTCGATTTTCATAAACGATGTGATCAACTAACGGTCGAAATGGTTCCATAAAATCACTTGCTAAGTTGAAATCATTGAACTGATTCGCATGCTTTAATCCAAATTGCGTCATGCAACCTGTTTGAACAACCTCTCTTGCAAACATACTCAATAATAACGTGTAGCCATAATTCAACCCGGCATTGATTGCATTGTCCGCCTCACGTGTAAACTCTTTACCAAACAAGGCATTGAAATAGATTCTTGCGGCATGGCCTTCGCGATTACTTGGATCAAAAATTTCTAACTCGCTTTGCAAGTTGAGGAGTGAAGCTGCTTTCTCTTGAAGATCAAAGCCAGTTAGCAACTGACTTTGATTCAAGATTTTTTGTGAAATGATTTCGGTCCAAATTTCCGCTTTTCTGTTTTCTTCCCATTCCAACTGCCGAGCTAATTGTAAACTGCTATCATGACGTGCATAGAAAGATAACAATTTACCAATAGGCAAACGCTTATCATCGCAAAAAAGAATCAGAATATTTTCATCAATCAAACGTTTAATTAACATGGTAGTTAACGTAATGTCTGTTGTTTCCAGTAAGAGAACATCAATTTCAGACAGATGGATCAATTCTTGTCGATCATATGTCCGAAAAACTAGATGATTGTTTTTGTAAGTCAATTTAGAATGCGTATTTACTACTACTGTCCGCCAACCCATTAACTCAGACCAACCTTCTTTGAGTCTCGTATAATCCTGTAATTGATTGGTTAATAAATGTTGCATCAACTATTTCTGCCGTATTTTTATATCTTCTACGTGGAATAGTCTCACCAAAGAATTTGAAATCGGCTGGTGCGCCTTGTTTATTTAATTGAAGTAACTGAATAAATGAAGAAGCTAGTTCTTTCATATCAGTATCCTGATTCTTTTCATATAAATCACGGACTTTCTTCTTATTTTTTTCCGCATCAATGTATTGTTCAGTGAACTGTAAAATTGCTTCTAGTAATTCAGCAAATTCGTGGCGATGCTCATTCAAATACTCCAAGCTTTTACCACTAGAATCGCTCACGTGTTTCGCATGATATAGCAATTCAATCAGATGCACTGGCAAGACCATTTGATTGCCTTTTTGTGATTCCTCTGCACTTGCCAATAGGCGGCGACGACCATCAGCAAATTGATATAAAGAATATTTTGGTAGCTTCAATTGAACTTTGGGATGGATAAAGCCTTTTTCTTCTAAGAAGGCGACTTCGTCTTGTTCAAACGCTTGACGTTCTAAAATTTTGATTCCGACTAATTGTTGGACAACTTTTGCAGCTTTTCCTTTTTCATGAGTAATAATAACAGAATACGCCACCGTTGGACTGTCAACCCCGCCATAATTGACAGGTGCCCAATTGTTTTTTCTAGCAATCAATTTTTTCGACGGTCCTTTAGGTAAGATTGATTCTTTCGTAAACGCACCTGTTTGTATTTCAACTTTCTTTACAATATTCATTTGATGATAGTTCATCACTTTTTTGATTGTCTTGATGTCTCTTTGACGATTCCAAAGGACTTCGCCCGTTTCTTCGTTAGCTACCATCTCATCACTTGTAAAAAAGTTCATAATGTTTGAATAGAACTCTTTTTTTGCAGTTGCCTTGTTAAGGGCACGAATCGAAACTTTTTGGTACTCACCATAAACAAATTCAGGCTCAAGTTTCGGATAAACTTTTAATAAAGCTTGAGCAATGACCCCATTCAAGTAAGCATCTTGTGCATGGTGATAATCATTGAGTTCACGAATTTTATATAACGAAAAGTCTTTTCGAAACTGGCTTGCTAAAGCAGATTTTAACGTAATCACACGAACTGGTTTTTCGGATGATTGTTCATTGTTATATTTTTGGTGTAAAATCTGGGCAACATTTTTTGTGATTTGGCGTGTCTCAACTAACTGACGTTGAATGAAATGTGCTTTGTCCTCTTCAGTCAAACCGCCGTTGGTTGCTTTCGTCAAATAACTAAATTTCTTTTTACTGATTAGACCAGAAGCCAAAAGTCTTTCCCAAGTAGGTCGCATTTTTTTTACTACGCTTTCAGCAGGTACTGTGTTTGATTTTCCACGATTCATGCTAGAGGTAGTCAACACGCGGTTGTCGATTGAATCATCTTTGACGAAACTTTGAGGAATAATGTGATCGATATCATAGGAAGATAAGTTGTTAATGTCTAACTCATTGCCGGTATACATATCACGCCCATTTTGCAGATAATACAAGAACAAACGATCATTTCTTAGTAAATTAGCGTCTTTGCTAATCGGTTCATCTTCCAAAATACTACTACCTAATTTTTTGATGGATTCTTCTAAATATTTCATGCGCGCTTTCGAAGCACGATTTCCCTGAGCGGTTGTTTGGTTTTCTCTCGCCATTTCTACAACAATATTTGTTGGTAATTCTCCCATGATATCAATGATTTCTTCCACGATTTTTAAGCTTTGTAAAATACCTTTTTTGATCGCGGGGCTACCTGCTAGTTCCTGTACGATTTCTTCTGTGCTCTTGTCATTATCAAAAGCTATTTTTTCGATTTCTTCTTTAAAAGATAGATTTTCATCGTTAATTAATTGCATAAAGTTACGGTTACGATTTTTCGGCAGATCATCATCATCAATTAAATAATCGAGAATCGTTTTCTGTGTTTTTTGGTCAACAATGCCATGAATCAGTTTGGCAGATAAACGTCCCCAGCCTTTGTAATGTTTACGTTCCAATTGCTTTTGTTCTTCTTCAGTCAATATGTTGGAGAACTTTTCTAATTGTTCACGGCGCATTTTACGATCTTCAAAGACAGTCAATATTTTCACGATTTGTTCAAATTGTTGTTCATGTTCTGGTTGCTCAAATAACTCTGGGCGGATCCCCAGTTTGATTAAATCATGATATGTCCCTAAACATGCATTAAAAGATTTTTCGATTCCTTCAACCTTTGGATTTTCAATGCCATACTCATTTTTCAGGAAAGCCTCTAGCATTTCTTTTTTGACTTTTCGTTGTTGTTTAAATAACTCATTGACGATTTGCCGTTTCTCTTTACTCGAAAAATTTTGTGCACGCCCGTTATCATCAATGTATCTCACCTTAGTCAATTCATTGTAAACAGTAAATGTTTCATATAACAGACTATGCTTAGGCAAGACTTTTTCCATTGGCAAATAAGAGTCGTTGTTTGTCATCCGTTCCACAAAGTCCGTTGCTGATTTTTCAATATCTACTTTTTCATTCAGATTCCAAGGTGTGATTTTCCCCATTTCTTTTCGCGTTAGCCAAGCAAACTGTCCCTTTTCTTTAGCCAACGGACCTACATAGTAAGGAATTCTAAATGTCATGAGCTGACTAATTTTTTCTTCATCCAAAAATGAATAATAGGATTTTTGATTTTTGATAATTGCTTTTAATTCTTCTAAATGAAGTTGATAAGGAATCACACCGTTATCAAAAGTTCTTTGTTTGCGTAAAAAATCCTCCTGCTCCATTTTTGCTAAGAAACCTTCCGCGCCTGTCGCTTTCGCCAACGTTTTTTTCAAATATTTGTAAAATGCTTCTTGTGTCTCGTTGCCATCGATATACCCTGCGTACCCAGCTACTTTTTTATTTTTAAATAGATCATCATATTCGTCTGGTAAGTTTTCACGAACAAATCGCTTCAATGTTTTTAGATCTTCTTTGTGATCTGTAAAACGCACAACCATACTACTTGATAATTTGGCACGTGTCGTAGCATCCGTTACTTTCAAAATATTGGCTAGCGAAATCGCATCATAGACACTTTTTGCTGCATCAAATACACTACGGAAATCCTCACCTATCTCAGCAAGTAACGTTTCCAAATTTTCTTCATACTCTTCTTTTGAAAATTGGATTTTAGCGTCTTCATTCAACGAAAATGTTTTTTTGACATTCCCTTGATTTCCAACAATCATTTTGATAAATTGAGCAAAGTCTCCTGTACTTTTTTCTTCAGGAAATAAACTTAAAATCAGTTCTGCTCGCTTCATGCGAGAGATTTTTTGCTCGGCAATCCCGTCTAAATCGACCGTTAAGTCCAATGCTTTTTCAACGTTGAATGTTTCATTATAGACTTTAATAAACTGTTCAAACGTCCCAGAAACAGAAGAATTTTCTGTATTCAGCTCCCCTTCAATCAAAAAGTGTCCTCTGAATTTAATGATGTGCGCTAGTGCAAGATAAACCAAACGTAGATCTGCTTGCTCAGAGGAATTGGCTAAATGCTCACGTAAATGATAAATCGTCGGAAACTGTTCATGATAAGCTACTTCTTCTGCTACATTTCCAAAAATCGGGTGACGTTCATTTTCTTTTTCATCTATGATAGAAAAGCTCTCATCCAAACGAGCAAAGAAATTCGCATCAACTTGATTCATTCCTTCATCAAATATTGTACGCAAATATTGAATTCGTTGACGGCGTCGAGCGATTCTTCGGCGAGTCGTTCGTTTCAATCGGCGTCCTTCAGCTGTTTCACCCTGCTCAAATAAGCGAACACCCCAAAAATTTTTTTTGACTGCTTTTTTTTGTGTATTACCCGAAATTTTCATTTTTCGTTTTATCAACTCATAATCTTCTGTCAGTACTGCCCACCCGACACTTGCTGTTCCAATATCAAGGCCAATCGTGTAATTTTTCTTCATCTTTACCCCTCCCGGATTTTCTTCTGTAACGATCCTTGTAAAAAATAAAAAGAATATTTCTGTTGTGTATTCTCGAATATGTGATAAAATATATTTGTTGGTAGCATTCAAAACAACATAGCGAGTTAAAATAAGGCTTAGTCCGTAAACAAACTTTGGCACTGTATTCGGTGCTTTTTTTGTACTCTTTTTTAAAATATTTTGTTGTTTTTTAGAACAAATAATTGCTACTTAACCATTTTAAATTATACCACTACCCACTACACAAGCAAGCCTTTTCAATGAATATACAATTGGCTATCCATCTTGTTAAAATAAGAACAAAAAAATAAAAAACAAAACCTTTATTGAATTTAAAATAACTTTAAACAAATAATTATATAGTTATTTTTATTCAGCCAAAAAAAGTGAACCAAAACAGAAAAATGTTTTGGCTCACTTTTTTTGATTTCATAGGTTCAAGTAATTCGTCTTGGACTTACACTAAAAGAAACTTCCACTCGTGAAAATAATTCAACCATCTTCATTTATTTCATCTATTAGCTGGTTTCCTTTACGTGCTATTCATTCTTCGTTTTCAGAAGGATGAATAGCACCCAACTCTTCATTCAAGAAATAAGAAATAATCGTGCGAATCCCTACTAATGCCGCTAGTTGAAAAATATCTTTCAACGTTGGTTTGATGATCGACTCGATGATTCCAGCAGAAATAATAATTTCTAAGCTTAGAAGAATGTAGCCACCTAACATTTTTTTAACTTCGGTATTCTTTTTGATTTTTGCTTGCTTGTTTAATTGCTTATCAAATGAAAAATAGAAGAAATCTTTTGCAGATAATACCGCTCCCCACAACAACAATAAGATAGCAAAAAAGTTAAATCCTAAAACGAGGTATTGTGCATAAGATAAGAATTGTTCACTCAACATATCCTTCATCCTTCACTCCCCCTTGCTCGTTTTTTTTATCTGAAATTTCCCTGTTCAAGAAATAAGAAATCACTGTTCGAATGATAACCATCACAGCCAACTTCAAAATGTCTGCCCAAGTTGGTCGAATAATCGATTCAACGATATCCGCTACAACTAAAACTTCTAAACTCAATAAAATATAACTAGCCAACAATTTTCTAACTTCTGCATTGCGTTGATTTCTTTGTGCATAACTTTTTCTTATTGAGTGAAACTGAAACAGCGTTTTAAGCACCAAAAATATTCCTACGATCAAAATTAAAATGGAAAAAATATTTAAAATAAAAATAGCCCATTCTAAATAGAAAACAAACGTTTCATCAAACATCGCTTATCACACCTCTTCCATTCTCCATAACTTTATTGTAAAGAATGCAAGAGGTCTCGTCCAATCAAAACAAAAAAGAATTCTTTTTCATATTGCTTTGATAAATTAGACAGACAATAAAACTTGTCAAAAAATCTTTTTTTCAGCACGCGTATCATTTGGTTGTTTCAAAAATTGGGTCTATCATTTAAAGCATAAGAAGGATGTCACGAGAAATAAAGGAGGATTTTCTTATGAACAAAAAACTAATAAAATTAAGCATTGGTTTAGGTGTACTAGCAATTGGCGCACTGATCGTTGGAAAGAAAACTGGTTTCTTTGAAGACGATAGTCATTTATATGACGAATATGAATCAATCTAGTCGTCCAATCATCATTTAATAGTTGCCAAAGCCAAGTACTGGAGGAAGAATCACAATGAAAAAAAGTAAAGCAATCATGATCGGGGCAGGCATTGCCAATATGGCTGCTGCTGTGTATTTAATTCAAGAAGGAAAATGGCAAGGAAATCAAATCACCTTTTACTCATTAGATGACCATGGTGCAAATGATGGGGCACCAACAGACACTGTCACAGATGAATACTGGAATAAAAATCATCCGATGGAAAACACAAAAGGGTATATCGCTCGTGGTGGTCGAATGCTCAACTATCGAACTTATGTTGACTTGATGGATTTGCTCAGCCGAATTCCATCTGCAACAGAGCCAGGGATGACTGCAGCCGAAGACACGCGCGATTTCGATGCCAAGCATCGGACATATGATAAAGCACGTCTGTTAGAAGGCGGAAAAGGAATTATTGATGGTGGAAAATTAGGATTCAACAATAAAGATCGCTTGCTCTTAACAAAACTAATTTCGATGCCTGATTCAGAAGAAGAAAAATTAGACAACGTGACAATTGCTGAATACTTCAAGGACTCTCCTCATTTCTTTGAAACAAATTTCTGGTTCATGTGGGAAACAACTTTTGCTTTCCGTACTCAAAGTTCAGCTCAAGAGCTTCGTCGTTATATGCACCAAATGATTTATGAATTTACTCAAATCGAACATTTAGTAGGGGTCAATCGTACACGCTACAATCAATACGAAAGTATTATGTTACCACTAATCAATTATTTAAAAGATCAAGGTTGTCAAATTATCTTAAATCGTTTAGTCACTGATTGGGAATTCAAAGAAACACCTATGCAAGATGAAATCACTGTGACTGGTTTAGAAATGATCAATACAGAAACAAACGAAAAAGAACATGTCATTGTTGACGATGATACAGCTGTTATCTTTACTAATGGATCAATCACTGACTCAGCAACTTTGGGCGATTACGAAACACCTGCTGCCGAAAATATGGACTATGGTGCCGCTTCAAGTTTATGGAAAAAAGCAAGTGAACGTTTCTATAATCTAGGAAATCCTGATAAATTTTTCGCTGATCGAGACACTAGTGAATGGGTCAGCTTTACTTTAACAACCAAAAATCATTTGTTGTTGAACGAAATTGCAAGAATCACAACTCAAGAACCTGGCAATGCATTAAATTCATTTATTTCAACAACGCCAATCACACCTTTAGGACATAAAGATGTCAATATGTCGATCGTGGTTCATCATCAACCACACTTTACTTCACAAAAACCAAACGAAACGGTTATTTGGGGCTACTTCCTTTACCCACGTCGTCACGGTGAATTTGTGAATAAGCCTTACATTGAAATGACTGGTCGAGAAATGCTGCAAGAACTGATTGGACAACTCTCAAAAGTTGACCCTGGTCCAGTAAATATCAGAGAAAAAGAAGAAGAAATTTTTGCTAGTGTTATTAATAACATTCCAGTGTATATGCCATATGCTTCTGCATTGTTCAATAATCGTGCAAAAACAGATCGACCAAAAGTTATTCCACAACATTCAACAAATCTTGCCTTTACAGGTGAATTTGTCGAACAACCTTATCAAATGATTTTTACAGAACAAAGTGCTGTTCGTTCTGGTGAGATTGCCGCGTTCCATTTTGCTGGAATCCCAATGTCACGTCTTGTCAAAACACCGCGTTATGATAAAGACATACCAACACTTGCAAGAGCAGCGAAAAAAATGTTTGAATAAATGTTATTTTCCTGTAGCAACCAATAAATCAATGAGAGACTAGGAAACTGTAAGATCCTAGCCTCTCATTTTTTATGCTTTTAAAACCCATCTTCAAACTTCAAAGATACTTTATAAAACGTTTCTGGCTTTTTGTTGCTTGATAGCCTAACTTTTCATAAAATTGATGAGCACCCATCCTCTCTTCACCAGAATTCAGTCGAACCCCTGCATACTTCCGCCGTCTTCCTTCTTGTTCCAATGCAGTCATCAATAAAGTTGCAATTCCTTGATGTCGTGCTCTTTTTGCTACAGCTAAGCCCAAGACATTGAACATCGTTTCCGAATACAATGTCGCATACACTTCTGCGTGAACATAGCCGACTACTTCTTCATTCGAGTCTTCGAAAACGACCAAAAAATGATGCAATGAATCTTGCTGAAATTCTCTGATTTTTTCTTGAACACGTTGTTTGTCTAATTCATAGCCCAGATCATCAGCATTGATTGTAGCTAATGCCGCAGCATCTTTTACTAATACCTCACGTAGCATCTCACTCACCAACTTTCATCATAAAAAACTAGCGTACCTTAATTCACTTTTCGATTCATTCTGCCATTAATTGTACCACCAATAAACATTTGACTTAAGCATATACCTTTTACAACACGTAGATGCGTTCCCATGATACGCGGGTCAGTATGAATGTTCATCCACGAGTTTCTACTAACAAAGTTGTTTGTCTTTGTAATCAGATTATGCTTAACTGAAAGAAAGACCAAACGAAACAAAGTAGGTGCATTATGAAAGAGAACTATCTTGATTTTATTCAATCCGGAAAGATGTACAACGATTTAACTGACACACTGATTCAGACTCGCCAAACAACAATGCGGGCACTTCTGACTTACAACAACCTCTACGGGACAGATGAACCTGCCAGAAAAAAGATTCTATCTGACTTACTTGGTTCTGTTGGAGAATCTGCTTTTTTCGAACTAGGATTTCGTTGCGAATTTGGCAAAAACATTCATATTGGCGAACGTTTTTATAGCAATTTTGACTGTATCTTACTAGATGGTGCAGAAATTCGAATTGGTGATGACGTCTTATTTGGACCACGTGTTGGGATTTTTACTACCAATCACGCAATTGACCCAGAAGAAAGAGCAGCTGGTGCCTGCTATGCGAAACCAGTTTCAATTGGCAACAAAGTTTGGCTAGGCGCAAACGTTACGGTGAATCAAGGCGTGACCATTGGCGAAAATACAATTATCGGCTCTGGCAGTGTCGTTACAAAAGATATTCCCGCAAACGTCATTGCTGTTGGAAATCCCTGTCGCATACTGCGAACAATTACTGAAGCAGATAAAACAGATTATTTCTCCACACTCATGACTCCCTAATTTTACTTTTGTTTCTGATTCATAAATAGATACGAAAAAAAGACTGAATTTTTCCAGTCTTTTTTTGTTTTTATTTATGATATTCTTTCGTTTTCTTCCACAAAATAAATTGCTTATTTTGTTTTTTCAGACGATAGTTGCCAAAACGCTTCACTTTCAACACAAAAACTAACTTCTTGTAATTGTTGATGCTCGCTTTTACAATCTGTTCGTTTGATTTCTCTTTGATGATTATTTTATAGCGTCCCCCTGGCAATTGTTCAAATAAAACGCGTCCCTGCGCATCACTGTTTTGTTGAACAGGTTGTCCCTGTGCATCCATGATTATTTGTTGATTCCAATCAGTAAGATACACAGGTTGATTTTCTTTTGGTTGACCGTCTACAAAAAGTGAAAACGCTAAGGAATAATAAAAATCTTTACTTTTTATCTGATTCCATTTTAGCCAACACCAACGACTAACACTAGCCAAAAGAACCAAGCAGATCAGCCCAAGTAAAATAAACCTGCTGATATGATACGTTGCTACTCGCTTTTCCGCTGATTGCGCCTGCTGTTCCTCATAAGGAATCCGTTTACTTGTAACTAATAAACGATGCGTATTTATCCCATAAGGCGTGCATGTCAATAAAGTCACTAAATCTTCATTTTCTTTGATAGCTAAGGCATCCACGTCAGTTGGTAAAACAACCGTAAGTTGACTAACTTCATATGCTAGTTTTTTGCCCAGCGTTTCAATATAAAATTGATCGCCGATTTTTAATTGCTCTAAGTCGGTAAACAATCTTTTCTCGGGCAAACCACTGTGTCCTGTAATCACTGCGTGTGTACTTTTCCCACCAATTGGATAGGACGTTCCCTGCAGTAAAGTCGCTCCTTTTTCCAGAAACAATTCGTTCGTCTGATCAAAAATTGGCAGACTAACGTTGATTTTAGGAATATAGATGCTTCCAATTAAATGATTATTCAATTGTTGGTTTTGTTTTCCCTCTTTCTTTTGGAAACTCTTTGAGAAATAATCCTCTAATTTTTCAGAACCAATCAGCAAGCCTTGTTCGCGTTGCTGTTGATTTACTTTTGCCATACTGCTTAGCCGTTTTTTTTGTTCTTCTTCTCCTTTTTGGCGAACTTCTCGTTGGTAAGTTTGTAGCCTAGCTTGGTCAATTACATTGTTCAACGAATCAACAACAAATGGATACAAAAAAATAAAGAAACCAATCAAAAACAACGTCAAAGCACTGCCCTTTAAAAACAGACCTAGCGGCTCTTCTTGCGCTTGATTTTTTTCTTTTTTTGTCAGTTTCTTCATTATCTCTCACCTCTTTCGCCAACGTTTGATTAATTAAAAAAATGGGCAACGACAACTTTAACATCAGTTATCATCGCCCACTCTTCATGTCCTTAAATTTCTGTTGGTTTTTTTAATTTACGATACCCACCATAAGCAGCTAGCATTAAGAATGAACCAATTAGCAAGAACAGATAAATTCCGTTTCCACCAGTTGAAGGTAAAGCACCTTTTTTCGTATTAGGAACTTCTACATCAGTTGGTTGCCCAATTTCTTCAAAACCGTTATAGCTTCCAAGTTCTACCGTAAACTCTGTAAACGCAGCAGCCCCAGCTGGTAATGCGTAGCCGTCAGCAGCTTTCACTTCTTTCATGTAATAAGTCCCATACTCTAATCCTTGGACTTCAAATTTCCCAGTGTCTACCAAAGAAACAAACTTAGTGGCACCTGTTTGATCGTCAACCCATTCAACGCTATCTGCATCGTTCTGATAACTACTTAGGGCAGTCCCATCTTTATAGAAAACAGCATATTTTTCTTTTGCTGCATCCCATAATTCAAACTCTGCTCCTGCAAGTTTTGCTTTACTTGATGCGTCATACTTTTCAAATTGACGGCCTCCTGTTGCTACTTTTTCTGGTGGCGTCACATCTTCTGAGTAGTCGTACGCATCACCGCGTCCAATCGCAATTTTCGCCGTATTATCTTGTAGGTCATCCGGTGTGATTGTTGCTGTGAGCTTCATCGCATAATTGACGGTTAATTGTCCTCCACGCGCAGCGGCAAGTTTAGTTAATGTAGTTGTGTTAGCTGTACCATCTTTTTCTGTTAAGATTGTTAATTTGAATCCATTATCTACTTCTTCCAATGTATAATCTTCATTTAAAGTTAGTTCTGTCGTCCCTGCTGTCACAACCAATCCTTGATTAAAATAGGTTAAGCCAGCAGTTGGTTTATCTTCAATGATAAAGTGATTGATTACCGGTGTGCCGTCATCATTCACTGAGTCAATAAAGTAAGGAATCGGAGCAGTAATCGTATAATTGATCAAATGACCTTTTTCTAAATCCGCGTAAGAAACTGTCGACCCATCACTTAATTCGATTTCTTGTAATTCAGAAGGATCAATATTCATGACTTTACTAGACTCTTGTGTTTCATTTTTTGGGTATAAATGGATATCATCATTATATGTGTCTAACCATTGCCCTGGATTAGTTGTATCCGGCATCATCACTGGCATCAACACAACCATTGGTGTTGCCACTTTGGCAATAGCAGCTGGCGAATATGTTTCTAAAAACAGATACGCTTTATCCCGTTTTTCATTAGCTGTTTCTGTAACTTCCAATTGGCTGAAGACGGCTTCACCTGTGCCAGTCGTCGTGACAGTTTTTTCAGCGGTTAACTGGTAATCTTGGAACCATTCACTCGTAAGGTCACTTTGAATCAATTGGATTGCTTCTGCTGAGGTCATCCCATCATCATCCACTCCAACTGTTGTTGGATTGTCTTTTAGCAAATCATAATAGACGTCTGTGACATCAAACAGACTAAAGTCGACACCTGGTAACGGATCACCACCAAAATCATTATCCTCGAGTCCATTGTTAGGTACTTCAGCAGGCAGTGATGAGAAACTACGTTTATGTAGCGTAATCGTTACTTCCTCTGGTTTCGTTGTTACTGCTGCTGCATCAACACTAGTCCCAAATCCTTGAAACAGTGGGGCAAGCATCCCCATAATCGTTAGTACTTTCCAAAATTTTTTCATTTTTTCCTCCTATGAACCTTTTTTAGTTGTTTTTTGTCTTCGCAAGTAATACCCAACGCCTACCAGAATCATGACGCCAAGCAAAAACGTCCCTGTCTTAACTGCACCTGTTTGTGGAAACTTACTGAATGGCGGTTTATTCCCAATATTCGTCGGTTCTTCTGAATCTTTTGTAGGTGTTTTTTGTCGTTCATTATAAACGCGCGGTGTTGCACTTTCTTTTGCCTCCTCAGGTACTTTTCCTGAATGCAGTTCCAACATTTTTTGTCCAGCAACAGTTACAAAGGTTTCGTTTCCTTCATCATCAACCCATGAAGCAGGAATTTTCACCTCGATTTTTTTACTCTCTTCGTTAATCTCATACCCTTCAACACTCTGAACTTCTTCAAAATAATAAGTATTCGGTGCTAGAAGCAAACCATCTGTGTCGACTAACCCATTGTCTTTTGACTGATATTTACGAATATTTTCGTCTGTTAATGGCTCATTATTCTTTGCTTTCTCCCACTTGCTGTTAAAGCTTTTAGTAGAATCAGCTGTCAGATAAAGTTTTTCCCCTTCTTCGAGTTTATATAGGACAAATTTTGCTCCTGCTAATGGCGTACCTTCTTCATTTGTTCCCTTCGTTCGGCCATATTTAAAGAAATAAGGGTCTCGTAAATAGCCAATGTTTTTGGGATATAAATGAATTTCTTGTAGTTCCTTCGCTGTGTCCATTGGATCCATAATTGGTAAAACAACGGCTAGAGGAGTAGTCAATGTATCTTTAGCCAGATTCGTTCCACTCCCCGTATCTGTCTCTTGTTCAACAAACAAATACACCGCATCTTGGGCGTTACTCTTTCGCGGAAGACGAATTCTGCCGATTCCTCCGCCATACTTTCCATTTGTTTCACCTTCATCTTGTGTTTGAATGGTGCCAACCAATGGAATTGCTTCTTTTTCAATCAATGTATCAATCTGTTGGAAACTGTAGCCCGCCATGGTTTGCACAAATTGTTTTGCTGTCCCATTATTTGCTTTACCATAGTATTCGGTCAGATCATACACCTGAAATTTTGCTCCATTCAATGGCGTTGTTTGTGTGATGACATCTACATCCGTCGTCTTCTTATCAATTTCTTTGCCATCATTTTCATACATCTCAAAATTTTCCTGACTGTAATCCACATCACGAATGATGCGCTTATGCAAAATAATCTCAACTTCATCATTAGTTTGTGCCTGAACGATTGTCATCGGAATGAAAAGAAAAGAAAGAGTCGTTAGTATCACACCAGCTAGATTTAACAGTTTGCGACTCATTTTAATCCCTTCTTTCTTTTGTTTTGATAATAGAAGTAACTTCCACCAACTATTCCAGCCAAGCCAACTAAAATTGCTGAGATCAGCATAAAGATTTGCCTACCTTGACCGCCTGTAGCTGGAAGTGGATTTTCCGTATCATTACCTACCTCAACTGACAACGCAATTCTCTCGTTATCAATCAATTCATAAGTAAGTTCCTTTGTTTCAGCAGGAGAGCTTGCATCCATTGTCGGATAATAAGCTATTTCTGCTTTCAAACTTCCCTTTTCCTTTCCAGGAATGACTTTTGAATCCCCATCTAGCGCTGCTTGTTCTCGGTAACTAATGGTTAACAAGAAATAGCCCGGCAATTTTCGATAACCTTCTGGTGCCTTTGTTTCAATAATTCGATAATTACCAGCTGCTAAATCTTTGGAGATAAAACTTGCTGAATCATTTTCATCCACAGCCAATCCATTTTCGATCAACTCGAAGCCATCATCTAGTTGTTTCTCAATACTAAAACTTGCACCTTCCAATTTCCGCTTGGTTACACTGTCTAATTTTTCCAGTGTCAAATATATTGGAGCTAAGTCATTCGTTAAAGTTAATTCTAAAATATCGTCAATCATTTGGTAGCCAGTTGGGGATTGAGCTGACTCTTCATCAAGATTTATTCCATCAACAATAAAATTACCTTCTTCATTAACTTCAAATTGAAAGACTTTATTGGATAATTGATAGCCACTTGGTGCAACGCTTTCTGTAACTGTGTATTCACCTGGCATCAATCTCAGCGGTATGTCATAGTCTAAATCAGCATATTTTTCAGTATGGTAACGATAGGCGTAGAAATAACCGATACCATCCGCTTGTCGTTCCGTGTTTGGCTCTAACGGATTCCCTGTATAGGCACGGTAAGCAGGGAAAGATGCATCATTTTCTTTTGTAATCGTAAATCCTGCACCATTTAACAGCTGATCATTCGCATCTAATTTTTTCACGCGGACTTCTCGATATAAGAAGGTATTTTCAACCTCAAATTCGATCCACAACGTATTATCAGTTTCATCAACGGTATAAGACAAGAATGTCCAATCTGCTGCATTTATTTGTTTTAGTCGGATCCGATCATTATTTTGGATCTGTAATAACCAATCCTCTTCTTCCACCGGGTCTTGATACCCCGCGGGATTTTTTGTTTCAACAACTCGATATTCTACATACTGATAACCATCGCCAGAATGAACAAAGCTGCCTGATTTGGCTAAAGAATAGACTTTTCTTTGTCCATTTCCGTCTAACACATACGTTCCGGTGTCATCAATCTCGTAAAAAGTCAGCGTTCCTTTAATAGCATCTTTACTTTCTCCAGAAACGCCTTTTGCCACAGGCTTCCCTTGAAGTTCCCCCGAACCATTCGTTTCATAAAGAGAAAATTCAGCACCATCGATTGCTAATCGACTTTCTTTGGCTACCTTTTTCAAGTTTAGTTGAACAGGTTTGTACTCATTTTTCATTTCTAACTGTACAAATAGTTCGTCAAAGTCCGTTTCTGATTCGTTTTTCTTCTGAACGACTGATAATTTATGATGACTTCCTTCAAAATAAGAATCAGGATCATCACCTTCGGTATCATTGATTTCGCTTACTCGGTTACCTGAAGTCCCTGCCACAGTTAATTCGTAATGACCTAATGATTCACCAGGTTTTGCGATATGTTTTTTGATTTGGAACTTCAAGGCGTCTTCTACTAGTTCATACCTTTCAGGTCCGTCAATTTCCTTCACCCAATAAACATCACTAGTAGCGTCTTCTCCATCACTTAGTACATCAATCTTCGTATTAAAGATAGCTTGTCCATTATCTGTCGTTCGACTTTGCTCAATTAAATTAGCTTCAGACAAGCTCGGATCTGCATCATATAAGCCAAACAACACACCTGCTAATGGCTGTCCATCTTCTCCAGTTTTCTTAATCTGTAGATTACGGTCAGGATGTTCAAAACGAATCGACGGTGCTGGGAAAAACATTTTCCCTGACTCAACATCATTCTCGTAATCCTCTTGGTTTTGGATATAAGCTAAGTTATTGACGGTGTAGAAATTCCCATCTTGGGCACCACCATCTAGTTTCACTTGATACTTGATTCGTACCATTTCGCCTTCACCCAACGAAATTGGTGAAAATTTATAGGCATGATTATCTCGTCCTTGATAACTAGTCGGCATTGCTACAACATCAGCTGGCCTTTGTCCATGCTTTTCCTCATCCCATAGTTCCGGTGCTTGATAGCGAACGCTACCTTCCGAGTTATTATCAAGATGATAATAGTTGATTTCAGCCGATGTTCCGCCATTAAATAAGGAAACATTAAAACCAGTTTCATCATACAAAGTTGCTTGACGAATTGTTTTTGTAAATGTTGAAGAAATCGATTCTAGCGCTGTAACAATATCTTGTTTATTGCTTGCATTGTAATAGTACGAGGTCCCGTCGTCTTTGGAATCAGCAATATTTTGTAACACATTCCGACCAATCGCATCTAATCGTTGACGGCCACTAACAGAACCATCAATTCCTAGACCAATCGTGAAAATATTCGGTGGATCAGCCATCTTATTTTTTAACCAGTGATGATAAGCAACTGTATTAATTGCTGCACTTTTTTCTTTTGTACTCGCAGCTCCAGTTGTCGAATTATTTGCTGAACCATCACCAACCCAAAGCGATGTACTTTCATTATCTTTAACCTCACCACCAGTGTATTGATCGCCAGACGGTCGATTAAAATCACTTGGATAAGTCAAAGGTCCAACAAAACCTGCACCTGATGTATTTCCAGAATAGGTTTCAAAATTTTTGAAAGGTTCAATATTATTCACTGTTGTCGTGACGACCTTACTTGACATAACATTACCATTACTTTTAACTGGTCCGTAACTATACGTTGGAATACCATCTCCAATAACGATTAAGATTTTTTCTGGATTTCTCTCGTTACCACCGTTATTTGCGTATAAAACTTCATAGCCTTTTCTTAGTCCCAATGAAAGAGGTGTTCCGCCACTGGGTAGTTTGTATAGCGCATTGTTACTCGCTTGGTTAGTTAGCCTACTAATATCATTTGTCATTGCTGTTACATTCGAATTGATTCCCGCTTTGCCATTGGAATAAAAATTGACCATTCCGATTCGTGCATCCATTGTTGGGTTGGACAGTAGATTCTGACTGAGTTCTTCAACGGCTTCTACTAAAGCATTATTTTTTGATTGGTTATTATTTGTACCCGTGGTTTCATTCATACTTGCTGATTTGTCTAATACGAAAACCACATCAACTGGGTGAACATCACGGTTTTCTCCACCAATCACATCAAGATAAACGTTGTATAATGTGGTATTGTCTTCTGGGTTTATCTCACTACTAGTGCTTTCTTGCAAAACAGGTTCTACCCATTTTTTAATATAAGCACCACTATAGTCTAAATAACTATTTGCAAATGTTCGATCATTTCCCCACAGTTGAACTGTCGGTGCGCGTGTATCTGTTTCGCCAGTTCCTGCTGTTGAACCATTGTCAGTTGCATAGTTATAATTACGCCAATTGGCTCCGCCACTTTGATATTCTTCATCTGAAATTGGTTCGTCATTGCCATCCTCATATAGTTCACCTTTATCACCAGTATATGTAGCAGATTCTTGTCCACCAGCTAATACTTTCGTATAATCATTTGTTGCAAAATATGGGTAACGGTGTTGTGTATTTCCGTTTGTTGGATAAATATATTTGTAAGGATCATTTGTTGCTGTGGGGCCAAGTCTTTCAAGGATACCCGCAAACAGCGGACTTTGATTTCTAACCAATGGTGTTCCTTGACTTTCTACTTCACTTGTTTCGTTGGGTTGTTCTGTGGTGTTTGTTTTTTCAGCATCTTCATTTTGGACGCTTTCATCTGTGGTGTTTTGTGTTGCGTTGTCTTCTGTTTTACTTGTTTCTATTTCTTTATCTGTTTCTTTTACTTCTTCATCGGCGCTTTCTTCTTGCACTTTTTCATCTACGACAACTTGCAAGGGAAGTTCTCCATCGGTGATTTCTGTCCCTTTTTCTGTCTCGAAAGTCAGCGTCCCGCTCTTTGCTTCTGTCGAATAAACCTTTCCAACATACCAAGTTTCACCTGAAATTTCTTCTGTCTTCAAATCTGTACCTTCTGAATCATAAGAAGAAAGTCCCTGTCCGCGAACATTTTTTACCGTGCCAATTCCAGCAGCTGCTGTATCAATTGCTAGTCGAATCCGTCCTTCATTCGTGCTGGCCTTTTTTTCAAATTGAATCGTCCATTCTAAGGCATTTTCTTTTTCAATATAACCTCCTTCCACCTTTGCGTAATCTTCATCTAATAACACTTCCAAGTCTATTTCTGCTTCTTCTTGCACGGTTTGTTTCTCTGCTGTCTGCGCTTCAGCAAATACCTGTTGTGCACTCACAGCTGTTTCGATATAAGGTGCAAGAATCATCCCAACTGCAATTAAAGGCATCATCCACTTAGAAACAACTTTCACTATCAATCACCCTTCCTTCCACTTATCAAAAGTTCATTATCTAACAATCAATCTAACCGCAATCTAATATTTACAATTAGATTATACTTTATTCTCTAATCTAAAACAAATGAAAATTCATTGTTTTTTAATTTTTTGTTTGTTAATAGCTATGTATCAAGGCTTTATACTAACGATAAATAATTATCCTTTTATGAAATTAAAATGATAGAAAATTTCGAAAACTTTTTTATAACACGTATTATTTTCACAATACGTGGCTAATTACACACTAATTTGTTTTTTATGAACTATTTCAAGCTATTAGCGGACACAAAAAAGAGGTTGCGACTAACGTCACAACCTCACTGCTTTCAAGCTTGTCCATTCTTAACCGAACAGCTAATTTTCTTTTTATTGCGCTACTTTACGTTGTTCTTGTACTGTTGCAACTTTTACGAATGGCAAGTAAATCAAGACTGAAAGAAGCAAGTTAACCGCAGCTAACACTCCGCCTGCCATACTCTTAGTTGCCAAAATCCCACCGATAACTGGTGGTGTTACCCATGGAGGCATAACTGTTGCTGCCGGAACGATTCCTGTTAGTGTGGCGAAGTAAGCAACACTAACTAAGATCATTGGAGTCAAGATAAACGGAATAAACATAATCGGGTTCAATACGATTGGTAAACCAAACATTGTTGGTTCATTGATATTAAAGATACCTGGTGCAATTGATAAGTTTGTTACGACCATATAAGGTTTGTTTTTACGACCAACCAAGTAAATAGCTAATAACAAACCTAATGTAGCACCTGTACCACCTAAGTTAACGAAACTATCAAAGAATGGTTTATTAACAATAAAAGGTGCATCATGTCCTGCAGCAATTGCTTTCACATTTGCTTCGATTGCAGGTGCATTGATTGTTTGCATCAATGGGTCAACCATGTTTGCCCCATGTAATCCGAAGAACCATAAGAATGGTGTAATGAATGCTAATAATAATGCTGATGGATATGAGTTTGCAAGTCCCATAAATGGTTCTTGAACTAATGTGTAAAATGCACCTACAATATCAGCTACGCCAAATGCAGCAAAGATTGCAGCAATTAGTGCAAAGAATGAAATAGTAATCATTGCAGGTAATAATGAAGCAAATGCTTTTGCAACTGCTGGCGGAACACCGTCAGGCATTTTAATAATTAATTTTTCATTTCCACTTAATCGAACAAAAATTTCTGTTGAGACGATCCCAACAATAATTGCAATAAATAAACCAGTTGAGCTCATGCCCAATGCTCCGCCTAAAGCGAAGAATGATCCTAATGAAATAACACCGGCAGACACACCGTCTTTTTTATAACCATTCGCTAAATGATAAGCTAACAAGAAAGCAATCAGTACTGAAAGGATTGCGAATGTTCCGTTCCAAGCTGCGCCACCGAAACCTTTCCATGCTTCGCCACCAAAAATTGAATTCATCAACTCTTGGAATCCAGGGATTGGCAAGTTATTGATCATAACTGCTAACGCTCCTAGAATCATTAACGGCATACTTACCATAAATGAATCACGAATGGCAACCAAATGTCGTTGAGCACCAATTTTTGATGCTACAGGTATAAAATGTTTCTCCATAAATGCAACAAATCTATCCATCTTTCCTACCTCTTTCTTTTACCCCTTTACGCGTCGATTCGACGGTATAAATCAATAATTTCTTTTGCTAAATCAGTAAATGCAATTGATGTCATCAAGTGATCTTGACTATGAACAGTCAATAATGTAACGTCCACATGATTGCCTTGTGCTTCTTGTGTAAGCATTTCTGTTTGTGAATGATGTGCTTGCACTAAAGATTCTTCTGCATCTTTGATTTTTGCATCTGCTAATTCAAAGTCGCCACTTTTTGCAGCAGCAATCGCTTCCATTGCATCGCTTTTTGCGTTTCCGCCAAACATGATCAAGCCCATGATTGCCTCAAGATTTTTTTGATCTTCCATTGTTCTTCATCCCCTCTATTTTCTATTCAAGTTTTTATTGGTTAATTAAGTTTTCCGCTTGTTCTAAAACTTTTGCACCGTTCATCATGCCGTAGTCTTGCATATTGATTACGTCTAAAGGAATTCCTTTTGGTGCAAGTTTTTCTTCAAATTGATTTTTCATAAAACGAACTTGTGGGCCTAAAAGTAAAACGTCTACATTTTTATCTTCTAGATGACGATCAGCATCAGATGCTGATACAGCAAAGATATCTGCTTCTACACCTTTTTCTTCAGCCACTTTTTGCATTTTCGTTACTAATAGACTAGTACTCATTCCTGCTGAGCAGACAAGCATAATTGTTTTCTTTTCCATTTAGAACACATCCTTTTCTCTTACTTACACTTTTATATAACGCAAGTACCGTGCCAAAAATAAAAGCGCTTTACAGCACTACTCTATCAAGGGTTACAGCCACAAACCGTTCGTGCGCACACTAATAAATAAAAATACACAAGTTATTATTAGTGTGCAGTGTTTTCGGTTTCATACGTGATTTCTGTGCAAAAAAAGAGCGTGAAACAGTTTTCTTTCGATCAACTGCTTCACACTTTAATTATTTTTGATTACTAAATTGATTGTACACTACTCATTTCTTATAGCCATAGAGATTTAATTTTCCAGACAAGTACTCTCCAAGATAGATTTCATTGATTTTCTGGTACCCATTTTGTTGAATTTGCTCTTCTAACCAAACCTCATCTTTTTTGATCAATTCCAACACATCTTCATTAGATTGACCATCAACGATAATTGGATAGCGGATGTTTTCATCCCCAAATTCAATCAGTGTCAATTGGCCGTTTTGTTCCAAGACAGCACGTTTTACATTTTCTACTTCGTAAATGCCATTTGCTCGAAGCTTAAACATCAATTCATTGGCTGAGATTCCATTTTTCAAACATTCATTCACATCAACGACACCATTTTGAATCAAGGTAATCGGTCGACCATCCACCACTCGTTTCACATAGCGGTTGTGTTCTTTAGCAAATTTGAGAACTAATACTAGTAACGTCCAGATAATCAGCACCAGTACAAATTGCAATACAGTAATTGAGTCATTATAGATAACACCGCCAATAATTCCACCCAATACATAATTTTGAACCTGATCCAATGCTGAAGAAGGAGCCAAGTTTCCTTTTCCCATCAAATTAATTTGAATAATCAAACAAATGATACCTAACGCAAATTTAATAATAATTGGTGTATAAAACTGCATATTTTTTCTCCTTACTCATTGATGATTTTAATCTCTGGATTAGTAACATATGCTCGTTCTAGCGTATAAGATGTCTGGTCACCGCTTAAGTTGACTTTATAAAAATCATCTGCGATTTTCACAATGATTCCGTCTGCCAATTGTGTGGAATTGACCAAGATCTCTTCTTTCGCTAAGTTTTTTTCTTTTGAAATTTGTTCCACTAGGTTAACCATTTGAGAAGATTGGGAGTGTCTACTTTGGTTCACTTGATAATCCGAATACTGAACGCCAGAAACAAACAATAAGAATAAGAAAAAGATAATGCTAAGATCTCGATACTTCGTTTGAATTCGATGTCGTAAATACAAACTAAAAACTACGACCAATAGAATCAATGAACCAAAAATAAAAAAATATTTTACATAATCATTTAAGTTCGTTTGTGCTTCCAAATAGGTGATGCTATAAAAAGTCATACAATTCCCCTCGCTCATATCTGTTCAAACTGAAAAAATTTCAGTTCTACTTTTCTCAAAAATGGCAGTCGTCATTCATAAAATAAGTCAATCCGACTGAAATAGACAATCAAAACACGACTCATCTTTGAAACAGCATATAGCTCACGCAATTTTCGTCGTTGAGCTACACGTTAGTCAAAGTAAGTCTGAAATACTGGTTGAAACTCCGCATGGCTTTCTTGATTAGCCGACCATTTCTGCAGACGAATTGGCGACTGTTTTGAAGCTACCTGAGTAATTAACCCATACAAACCATAAATCGGTTCATTTTCACCAGCCAACCAACAATCTGCTCCTAAGATATCTGCTGTTAATTGGCACAAAACAGCTGACTCAAAAAAACCACCACTGACTGCTAAGTTACTTGGTTCATTCACCATTTCATGGAGTCGCTTAACGTTGAACAGTACCCCTTCAATCACTGCTCGAACCATCTCAGCTCGGCGGTGATGAATCGTTAAACCTTTAAATTCCGCTGTTTGATTGGCTTTCCAAAGTGGAGCTCGCTCACCGTTGATATAGGGGAAGAAACGTAATCCCTTGGCACCGATTGGCGATTGTGCTAAATAGTCCGGAATCTTTTCATAGAATTGTACGGGGTCATCTGCAAAGACTTGGCTTGCCCACTCAAGTACTTTCCCACCGTTATTTGATGGCGCACCAATCACATAAATATTTTCAGTTAGATAGTAGCAAAAGTTTTGACGCTGCCAATCCAAAACTGGTGTACTAGTTATTTCTCGAACAGCAGCACTCGTACCAATGGTCAAACTTGCTGACAATCCGTTTGCCAGATAACCACCATAAGCCGCTAAACAACCATCACTTGCCCCTGCAAAAACTTGTACGCCAGGTAAAAAGTGTAGCTCGTCAGCCAGTTCTCTTTTGATTAAATATGAAGTAGTTGGTTCTACTAACTGGCCTAATTGATCCGTGCTGATACCAAGGTAACCTAAGATTTCTTTATCCCATTGACGTTTGGCTAAATTCAATAAACCTGTAGCAGACGCCGTAGACAAATCAATTGTTGAAACACCAGTGAAAAAGCCCATGAGCAATTCCTTCAGACCCAACCATTTCGTATTTTCAGGATACATTTTTCTTTTCTTAAAATAGAGAATTTTGGCAAAAGGTGTCATTTCATGAATCGGTGTACCTGTTTTTTGATAAAAACGTTCGGCTTCATTCGCCTGCTTGAAGACCGCTATCGCTTCTTTGCTTTGAGTGTCAGACCAAATAAAGACTTGTTCAAATTCACCAGCAACCACAGGCATACAACTGTGCATCGCCACGCTAAAACTGATTTTTGTGATTCTCTGTTTTAATGAGCGAGGTATTTCTCGCAATTCATTTTGGATAATCACTAAAATTTCAGAAGCTTTTTGATAACGGACACCCCCAGATTCGCTGTAAGTTTCCAATGGTACACGATGATAAAAAATGGTTTCTCCTTGAGCAATTGCACCAAATTTGATTGCAGTGGTTCCGATGTCAATACCTAAAAATATATCAGTCATTTTTTATTCTTCCTTCTTGTGTCTTTCTGAATTGTTTTCCTCAACTTTTTGATGTACTCGAGAAAGATTACTTAATCGCTTTTCTTGATGTTTTAAATGAATATATCCCCAGCTAACTATGACCAGAGCACCAAGCATATTTACGATGCAATCTTTCATCGTATCAATCAGTGCCTCATGCCCACTTAAAATCTCGCCTTCGCCTGTCATAAATTTTTGCATGTTAGTCCCTAATAAATGATCCGCTAAAAATTCGTAGACTTCCCAAAGCAACCCGACTGTTGTTGCAAAGCAAAAGGCAAACAAGCTAATAAAAAATGGACTTAATTGAAGCGCTACTCGTTTACTTCGATTTAAATAAGCGACAATAATAAATCCTAGCGAACCCAGCATTGCCGCGCTAAATCCATGTAAGATCATATCCCAAAATGGTATTTTATAGTAGAAATTGCGTACCTCACCCAAATAAATTGCACAAAACAAAAAAAGAAAGAAAAGAATTTCCATCGTATCAGGAATCTCAATATCAAATTTCTGTTCTACTTGCCTTGGTAAAAAAATAATAATCATTCCTGCCACACATTGCAAAATCATCAACACATAATCACTTTTGACATGTTCGTACTCAGTTGTCGATGTTCCAGATGGCGTTTGAATCATCATGACAATGGCATATACGGTAGAAATTGCTAGTAAAATAAAGACTAAATAAAAAATAATCTTTTTCTTGTCCAACCAGTTTTTTTTCATAACAAGCTCCTTTGCTCATCTGGTTCTTCCGATGAGTCTTTTCCCTTATAAACATGATACAATAAGTGGATAGAAAATAGGAAATAACTAAGAGGTGAATCTAGTGAATAGTGAAAAATCATATACTCAGATCAAACAACTCATTGAACAAGAAACCAATCAAGCAGGCAAAAGCTTCACTGTTGGAAAGTTCACAGGCATTGGCTGGCTATTTATCCAACATTCGCCAGAAGAACCCGCTTCACCACTAATTGCAGTCAAGCAATACGCAAAAACAGTGAATATTTATGTACCCATTGATGAAAATGAACCGCCATTGGTTGAACAATATGCTCAGATCTTTGGCAAAAGCAATTTGGGTAAGACATGTATTCGGATCTCTTCTTTAACACCAACTCGTTTAGATGCTCTAAAAGCATTAGTCCAAAAGATCAAAAGAGAAGCTGAACAAAGCGCGTAACTACGCTTTGTCCAGCTTCTCTTTTTCTATTTTAAACTGGCAAAATCAACAACTTGATACTCTGTTGTTTCAAACCATTTTTTTAACTCAGAGGAAGTCAATGTTTCTAAATCTTGACAACGTGGCAAGGTTAATGTGCTGTGGTCTAAAACGTATTGATCTAAGAAACCAGGGTGAAGATGTAATTCAATCACTGTTTCTTCTGGTAATGCTTGGTAACCAAACGCATCGTCTGCAAAGTCACTAAGCTTCGTTCCACGATTGAGGACCGTCATCAATTTATCAAAATCAGGAATTTCTGCCAGTTGATAGGGCAATTTTTTTGGTGGTTGGTATCCATAAAATAAATTGGCATGGATGCCATATTTTTCAGCCAATTCAAATAAAGCTTGTCCAACTGCTTGATCGCCAACAGAATGTGTTTCCATGTGCACTGGGAATTCACCAAGTAATTCCTTAAAATGTAAGATTTGTGCTTCCATTTCTTGTTTGATTTCATGATAGTTAAACGTCAATGTTCCACCATTTTTGTAATGACTTGAAGAGAGGAATAGCCCCTTTTCATCCACTAAACTAGGAATTTTTTTCGCATCTGTCACTGGTTTTCCTAAAGTAAAGTTGATATGCAGATTGATTTCAACCGTTGGATCAATTGCTTGGATCAACGTAACTCCAGCTTTAGCTTCAGGCATATTCACCATTAACGAAGTACTCCTAACGATTCCTTCTTCCACACTTTTGGCAATTCCTAAATTAATAGCCTCTGACATTCCTAAGTCATCTGCATTTAAAATAAATTTTCTCATCATTCAGCCTTCCTTTTCACTTACTTCGTTTGAATCAGATGATTTTTATCTGTTAATGAAATCTTGACTTCTGGATAATCAAGTGTGTTTGTTAAAACGACTGCTGTTGTCGTATCGTAATCAGCTAATTGACTGAAATCCACTTGTCCAATGACTTGTCCTGCAGTTACTCGATCACCTTGTTTAACCTGCCAAGAAAAACCTTTTCCATTTAATTCTACTGTATTGAGACCAATATGGATTAATAATTGCTTACCATCATCAGCAGTGAACCCAATCGCATGTTTTGTTTGAGCCACTAGCTCTACAACACCGCTAACAGGTGCATATACCGTACCCTCACTTGGTTTGATTGCAAAACCTTCGCCCATGCTTTTTGAAGAAAATACTGGATCATTGATTTCTGAAATCGGCAAGTACTCTCCATTTAAAGGTGCTACTACTAAGTTAGTAGATGCAACTGGTTCTGCAGAAATTATTTTCTGTTCTTCTTCACTAATTGAGACTGTTTTCATTTGCTTACGCATCCACAAAGCAGTAGCTACTAGCGCCACGAAGAATGACACACCATTCGCTAATAATTGTGCACTAAAATTATTTCCAGGTCCTACAAACATTGAGAATGTAAAAATATTGGCTACTGGGGTAAAAGAATAAGCTTTGGTTTCAAAAAAGCCACTGATTGCGCCGCCAAGTGCTGCAGAAATCGAACCAATAATAAATGGCAGGCTCTGTGATCCCAAAAAAGCCTGATAATGAAGCAGAGGCAGCAATTTCTTTATCTTTTCCTTTTCTTAAAAATAGCCACGCGCCAACTACAGCACCAAATTGACCAAATACACCGTTAGAACCAATTGGTAAAATCGTATCTGCACCAGTGTTTTGAATATTGATTAACGCAATTGGTAAAATTCCCCAATGTAAACCAACCATCACTAATAATTGGAACAAGCCACCTAATAATGCACCCGCTAAAATCGGACTAAACGCATACACGCTAAAGTATGCTGTACCAATCAAATTGGCGATTCCATTTCCTAAAGGACCGATCAAAGCAAAGACTGCAATTCCGGTAATGATGATTGTAAAGAAAGGAACAAATACTGTGTGAGTGACTTTAGGCAAAACTTTTTTGACACCACGTTCGATATAGCTTTGTGCCCAAATTGCTAAAATCGTTGGAACAACAGCACCACCATAAGTTTTGAAACTAATCGTTAATCCCAGCAATGACGCACTATCTAAAATACTAGCATCTGTTAATGGATAGATCATTGCCGCTGCGATTGCCAACGCTATAAATTGATTTGTCTTAAATCGATTGGCTGCTGTTACTGCGATAAACAAGGGTAATAATGTGAAGACACCAGATGCTAAGATACTTAACAATTGATATAGTCCGCTATCTGCCGGCAAAATATTGTACATGGAAAGTGGAATCAAAAATCCTTTTAAAATCCCCGCTGCTGCCAACACACCAATATATGGGGTGAAGATAGCTGAAATTGTCGCAAATAATTCATCGTACCATGTTTGTTTCTCTTTTGGCTCATTTACTTGTTTCTCCGCATCTTCTGGTAATAGTTTCACTAATTCATCAAAGACATCCACCACGTCACTTCCAATTACTACTTGATGTTGTCCACCAGACTCGACATATTGAATCACACCAGGTACTTCTTTGATTTCTTCTTTTTCAACTTTTTGTCCATTGTTTAAATAAAAACGTAGGCGCGTCGCGCAGTGTGTTAGTGATGAAACATTTTCTTTTCCTCCCACTGCTTCTAAAATTGCTTGTGCTCTTTGTCGATCGTCCATTTCTTTTTCCTCCTTAAAAATTGTTCGTAAAAAACAAAAAACCAAAAAAACTAGCCCTCTTCAATCAAAAGAGAGTCGTTTTTTTGGTTATGCCTGGTCGAACCAGTTACACTCAAATTTCACTTATTTTTTTGATGTGGATTAGCAGATAAAGCAAATCTTCTTCGTCCAACGTCCAACCGTAAGACTCCTGCAAATAATGCTCGATTTTCTTTACGCACTGCGCTTCTTGCACATATTGTGCACGCAGTGTTTGATATAATTCATTTTTTCGATACTCAGTTGTCTCATGGTTAAGTTTCCTAGCAATAAAATATTTAAGATGCGTCACAAAACGTAAGTAGTAGAATGAATCTTCTGGGAACTCTTTATGAAAATGATACGTAATAATATTGTTCACATCACTGATAATTTTAATGTAAGGATCTACTTTTTCACGCTCACCAAGACTTGCTTGACTATTGATAAAATGTAAGGCGTAGGCGTGTGCTTCTTGTCTAGGAATTTGTTTACCTGTCTCTTCCGCCAAATAATTCACCGCCCAATTTCCCAGCTCAAATTCTTTCGGGAAAAACTTTTCGATTTCAATTCGAAACGGTGCACTTAAAGAAATTCCTTGGTCCAAACGTTGCAACATGTAGTTCGTGTGATCCGCAACATTTAAAAACAAAAGATCTGTCGTTGGTAACTGGAGTTCTTGCTCAGCTTTTTTGACAATTTGATGAGAGTAGTTCATGACTTCTAGCGGAAACTGAGCCAAGTTAATCCCATTTAAATTGGAATCATTTAATTGATATACTTTTTCGACTTCATCTTCTGCAATCGTTTTAGGAAATTTTCCAAAGCCAATTCCCACTTCTGCAACAATAACTTCTTTGCCATCTTTCATCGCTAATGCAAAATTGTTGTTGATACTCTTGATGATCTCCAACTCGCCACCTCCAATCTAAGACAATAAAAAAGCCAACATTAATACACTGCTCCCACAGTCTATTACATGCTGGTTGATGCCTGGTCGGACCAGTAACACGCCTTTTATGTGAACATCATAACGGTAACTTCTTCAAAAGTCAATGATAAATGTAACCGTTTTTCGTTTTTATTACAAACGTTATACAATTTTCCTTATTTTTCTATCGAAAACAAGAAAAATTCTGTTATTACAAATACGCATCACTTATACAAGAGCAAGGGTTGAACCTCCTACTGTTTCTAGTCAGTAAAAAGTTCAACCCTTGCTCTTTTTATTCTTTACTGAAGTAAACGAACAAATTAAGGCAGCCGCAATCAGTTGTTCCTAATTTGTTGCGTTAAGGAAATCATCTCGAGTAATCCTTGTGCCACGTTTGCCCCATTATTTCCAGCTTTTGTGCCTGAACGTTCAATTGCTTGTTCAATTGTTTCTGTCGTCAGAACACCAAACATAACTGGAATTTCTGATGCTAAACCAACTTGTGCCACACCTTTTGCTACTTCATTACTAACCAATTCGTAATGAGTCGTTGCTCCACGAATCACCGCCCCAAGAGTCAACACACCATCATATTGATTCGTTGCAACGATTTTTTTGGTCATAAAGGGAATTTCAAAGGCTCCTGGAACCCAATAAACATCAATATTTTCTTCTTCTACGCCGTGACGAACCAAGCTGTCAATTGCCCCGCTTAGTAGTTTTGATGTAATAAATTCGTTAAATCGTCCAATAACAATCCCAATTTTTTTCGTTTGTCCATGAAAGTTTCCTTCAAAAGTATGCATTGTTTTCTCCATTCTCAAATTGATAGTAAGTGATGAAATCTTGTTTTTTTCGTTTGTAGATACGTATAGTTTTCTTTTTCTGGCGGGATCTCAAGCGGCACGCGTTTAACGACCTCAATTCCTTGTTCCATCAACTGTGTCACTTTTTCTGGATTATTCGTCAATAATTCGATTCTCTGAATACCCGTTTTCTTTAACATTTCTACCGCAAATTGGTACGTTCGCTCATCTGGCTCAAATCCTAAAGCAAGATTCGCATCATAAGTATCAATACCTGTTTCTTGTAGTTGATAAGCCAATAATTTATTTTTTAAACCAATGCCTCTGCCTTCTTGACGTAAATAAAGAATAGCGCCTGTTCCTCTTTCCGAAATCATCCTCATAGCTTCATGAAGCTGGTCGCCACAGTCACAACGGTGGGAACCAAATACATCGCCAGTCAAACATTCAGAATGAATACGCACGAGTAAAGGTTCTTCACTCTTTCGCAAGTCACCTTTTGTTAGCAATAAATGTTCTTCACCAGCGCTGTCCTCAAACAAAGTTAATTCAAAGTCACCGTATGCTGTAGGTAGTTGAACAGTTGGTCGTTGCTCTTCCAAATATTGTTTCAACTCTTCGACAGTAATAAGTGGCATCTGCCAGCTATGCGCCAAAACTTTTAGTTGCTCCAAACGTGCCATAGTTCCATCTTCATTTAAAATCTCACATATATAGGCAGCTTCTGATTGATTGGTTAATTTTGCTAAATCAAGTGCAGCTTCCGTGTGTCCTCTTCGCTTCAAGACGCCGCCTTCCTTGCCTATCAACGGAAAAATGTGGCCCGGTTGATGGAACATCGTAGCTTTCGTTGTTGTTTGCCCTAAAGCTTTGATCGTCTTTGCTCGATCGTAAGCAGAAATACCAGTTACCGTTGTTTCATAATCAACACTGATCGTAAATGCCGTACCAAATGGATCGGTATTTTTTTGGACCATCTCCGTTAACTGTAGCTGCTTGGCACGTTGAAGAGAGATTGGCGCACAAATGAGTCCTCGAGCAAATTTAGTCATAAAATTAATTGTTTCTGGTGATACTAAGTTTGCAATCCCAACTAAATCTCCTTCTGCCTCCCGACTTTCATCATCTGCTACGATAATTAAGTTTCCTTTTCGTAATTCTAGTAAAGCTTCTTCAATTTTTTTATGGTTCATCTCTCTTGTCCTTCTTTCACCACTTAAGAATTCCTTGTGCCTTTACATACTTGCCTAGTAAGTCAGTTTCAACATTGACCAACTGTCCTTGAACCAGTTTTCCTAAATTCGTTTGTTCTTTTGAGTGTGGAATCAAGCTAACCGAAAAGGTCTGCTCGGTCACTGATGTAACAGTTAAACTAACACCATTGATTGCAATCGATCCTTGCGGGATAATTTCACCTTTAAAAGTACCCGGTAATCCGAAAACAAAAACAAAGGCATTTTCTTGCATTCTTTTTTGTAGCAAACGAGTCGTACCATCTACGTGCCCGGTTACCAAGTGTCCTTCTAGTCGTCCATTATAAGGCAATGCGCGTTCCAAATTGACCGGATCTCCGACTTTCATTTGCGAAAAAGTCGTTCGCTGATACGTTTCTGGCATCATTTCCACACAGAATCGTTGATTGTTGATTGCAATAGCCGTTAGACATGTACCATTGATAGCCATACTGTCTCCAATTCGATAATTGTCTAACAATTGTTCAGACGCTTCGCAAGTAAGTTCGATTGTGTGTCCATGTCGTGTAATCTTAGTCACTTTTCCCTGCTCTTGAATCAATCCAGTAAACATTTTATACTCTGCTCCCCACGATTTTTATTGTGTTGTCTAACGCTTGGACTGTGACATTGTTCAATTCTGTTACTTTTTCAACATGTCGACTAGAGGACATACTCGCAACACTATCACCACCTAAAATTTTAGGTGCAACGTAAGTAATCAGCTCTTCCCAACACGCACTTGCCAAAAAAGCATCATGGATTTTTGCACCACCTTCAACATACACAGATTGGATCAGTCGTTCTCCTAATTTCGTTAATACCTCGGAAATCAAAACTTTCGGCAGATAAATTACCTCAACATGTTTCGGTAATGTCCGACAAATTTCAGACTGTTCTGTAAAAATCAAAACTGGCGCTGTTTCATCTTGAAAAACAGCAAGATTTTCGTGTTCGAACACCCTTCCTCGTCGATCTAAGATTACTCGATAAAACGGAAAATCGTTTATCGCACTTGTTAACTTGGGATTGTCAGTCAAAATAGTTTGACTTCCTACCAAAATTGCTTGGTAATTCGCCCTTTCTTCGCGAACTTTTTGCACCACATATTCACTTGTTAATCTGGTTCGTTGGTTCAATAATGCTAACTTTCCATCTAATGATATTGCTTGTTTTAGCGCAACAAATGGCCGCTTCTTTTCAAAAAAATAATTGTAATGTCTGTTTAAATTTCGAACCTCTTCTTCTAACACACCAACTAAAACATGAATCCCATGATCTCGTAGTTTTTTTATTCCCTGACCAGACACTATAGGATTAGGGTCTACTTGTCCGACTACTACTTGTCTGATTCCAGCAGCAATAATTGCCTCTGTACAAGGTGGTTGTTTTCCGTGATGGTCACAAGGTTCTAGAGTGACATAAATTGTTGAATTGAGTAGTTTTTCGGGAGTATCGCATAAATAATCAATTGCTACTTTTTCCGCATGCGCATCGCCATATGCTAAATGTGCGCCGACTGCTAGGACTTGATTGCCTTTCACAATGACTGCACCGACTAAAGGGTTCGTAAATGTTTTCCCACGCCCTTTTTCCGCTGCTAGAATCGCTTTTTTCATAAATCGTTCATGCAAATGAATTCCTCCTTTCCAAACAAAAAAGCCCCGTGTAATTACACGAGGCTCATAGTCAAAATAAACTCAAAGAAACACGACAAAAAAAGGGACACTTTTCCCGTCATTTTTTCGATAAGTTTTTCTTCTCCCATCCAGACTTTAACTGTCGGTTCTAGATTTTCACTAGATCAACCGCAAACTATTGCGGGTCACGGACTTCAAGTTAGACTTGTCACCGTCGGTCGGGAATTACACCCTGCCCCGAAGAAACATATTCAATTAACAAAAAAAGCATAACGTTCAAAAAAAAGAATGTCAACTGCTTTTTTCTTGTGCTTGATTAGCAACTTGCTTCAATCCATCGGAAAATGTTTGTGTCGCTTACGGTAATTCAATGGTGTGATTCCCTTGATTTTTTTGAATGAACGTACAAAGTAACTGGCCTCAACATAACCTAATTGATCGCTAATTTCGCTGATTGTTAAATCTGTTGTCCTCAATAATTGTTCCGCCCAATAGATTTTTAATTTCGCATAAATTTGACTGAAAGGTTCTCCAAACTCTTCTTTCAACTGTCGGCTTAAGTAGCTTGGACTCAAATTCGTTACATCGGCTAACATATTTAGATCGACATGACTTCCTTTATTAGCAAAAATCAGATCAATTGCAGGTTGCAGCATTTTATTTTTGGCTAGATACCTATCTTTTTCTGTCCCTAATTGGTTTTCCAATAAAGATTGACGAATGTCTGCTTGCACTGTTTTTAAATCAACTGATTGATCCGGTACTTCTGCTTTTTTTGAAATGCGGAGTGTCTGCTTATACGCTTTGATTAAATAATCTTTTTTGATTGCTTCCGTTACGATGTATTCGCTTAAACTTTCTAACATTACAGCTGTTCTCTGCAAATCAGCCAAGGTAAACTGGGGATATTGTTCAAATAATTCGTGGTGTTCTTCTTTAAATGCTTCCAATCTTTCTTGGTCTTCTACTTGTAAAACTTGTTCTAACTTTTCTTGTCCATCTATTAGCCGAACTTCTCCAGCCATGATTGCACCAACATATTGATTATCAACCATAATTGGGATTGCCATATCAACAATATTAAAATGGCAACGGTAAATAAACGGCTCTCCTGTTCGAACAGCTTCCAGGCCTCCTCTTGAATCACATTTTTCACAATAAACAGCCAATTCAGGGTGATTACGTACTAACTGGCAAAAAGGTTGAACTTGGCTGTGTTTCGTAATTGGTCTACCTCGATAATCTACTAAAATAATGGCCAAATGTGTAGCGAGGGCTAGACTTTCTTGAACTTTTTCCCATTTATCTAAATCTAAAACTTGTTCGATATCAAATAAAGTTGTGCTCATTTTCTCACCTCTAGTTAGTAGTATAGGACGATTTTCTAAAAATGACAAAATAATCCTATTTCACAAAATACTTCAACACATTCTCGAAAGAAAGCGGTATCAAAGTTCAATGATTCTTTGATGATAACGCTTTATGCTATAATAGTAAACGATAACAAGGAGGAACTATTGATGAGAAAAGCACTAATTTTACCAACCAAATATGTACAAGGTGAAGATGAATTACTGAACTTAGGTTACTTCGTATCGACTTTTGGGTCTTCTGCATTACTGATTGCAAACCCGGCTGATGTGGATCGTATTCGACCACAACTAGATGCTACCGCAGAGAAATTTGGCGTATCATTTATTGAAGGCGGTTTCAGTGGTGAAGTCACTCGAGCAGAAACAAAACGATTGCAACAAGTAGCTAAAGAACAACATACTGATTGCATTATTGGTTTAGGTGGCGGAAAAGCGATTGATGCTTCAAAAGTTGTAGCTGAGGGTGAAAAATTAATTATTGTTCCAACAATTGCAGCACAAGATGCGCCAACCTCTCACTCGGCTGTTTTGTACCATGAAGACGGTTCGTTTGACGACTATGCTTACTTTAAACAAAGTCCAAGCGTTGTCTTAGTGGATACAAAAGTGGTGGCAAAAGCACCTACTCGTTTCTTGGTTGCTGGTATGGGTGACGCATTATCAACTTATTTTGAAGCACGTGCAACGCATGATTCTTATTCCCGCGTTAACGCAAGTTTGCCAATGGGTTCAAGAGAAGGATTAACTCCTCCGGCTAGTGGCACTTATGCTGCCTTAGCGATGGCAAAATTATGTTGGGAACATTTACAAGAAGACGGCTTGAATGCAAAAATTGCTTGTGATGCGAATTTAGTGACTGAATCATTGAGTAAAATTGTCGAAACAAATATTTTGTTATCTGGTTTAGGATTTGAAAGTGGTGGTTTAGCTGCAGCTCATGCCATTCATAACGGAATGACTGTTTTACCTGGTGCACATAGTTACCTTCATGGTGAAAAAGTTGCTTTTGCAACCTTAACTCAGTTAGTTCTGGAAGATGCAAAAACGGAAGAAATGAATGACGTCATGGACTTCATGGCTTCTGTTGGATTGCCATTGACGCTAGCTGATCTAGGTGTGGATCACATTACTTATGAAGAAGCACTTGAAGTAGCAAAAATCGCTTGCATTCCTGAAGAATCCATTCATTCAATGCCGTTCCCAATTGTTGTCGAAGATGTCGCAAACGCTCTAATCGTCGCTGATCGAATTGGACAAGCCTACAAAGATAGAATGCGTAACTAAAAAGGAGTTTTTTGGAATGAAAAAAAGTATCTTACTCGTTTCTCATAGTCAAATGATTACAGATGGGCTCAAAGAAATGATTGAGCAAATGGGCAAAAGTGAGAATGTCGTGCTCTTTTCCCTAGGTGGAACTTCTGACGGAGAATTAGGTAGCGATCCAACCAAAATTGTAGATGCAATCAATGAAGCAACTGATAGTGATATCTTTTTTGTCTTCGCTGATCTTGGCAGTGCTGTCTTAAGTGCTGAACTTGCATATGATTTATTAGAACCAGAACAACAAGAAAAATATGTGTTAGTTGATGCCCCCTTAGTTGAAGGAGCATTCGCAGCTGGAATCACAGCAAGTGTTTCTGACGATCCTGATCACATTGTCAATGAAGCAAAGCAGGCAGCAAAGAAAGGTTGGAAATAAAATGAAGAAAATCATTAATGAACCACAAAATATTATCGAAGAAATGCTTGAAGGAATGGTAAAAAGTTATTCAACACTTGTTCATCGCGTCGATGATTCCAGAGTAATTGCTAAAAATCAAACAGAGAATGCACAAGTCGGATTAGTTTCTGGTGGCGGAAGCGGACATGAGCCTGCACATGCTGGTTTTGTCGGTGACGGAATGTTAAGTGCAGCGGTTTTAGGTGATGTCTTCACTTCTCCTACACCAGATCAAATCGAACGCGCTATCGAAGCAACCAACCAAGGCAAAGGTGTTTTATTGATTGTTAAAAATTATACTGGTGACATCTTGAACTTTGAAATGGCAAAAGACTTAGCCGAAATGAACGACATTCCAACAGAAATCGTTGTTGTTGATGACGATATTGCTGTAGAAGACAGCACTTATACCGCTGGAAAGCGTGGTGTTGCCGGAACAGTTCTTGTTCATAAAATCTTAGGTGACGCTGCACGAAGTGGCGCTTCTTTAGCAGAATTAAAAGAGCTCGGTGAAAAGGTTGTCCAAGCAACCAAAACGATTGGCGTTGCTTTAGCAGCGGCAACTGTCCCTGAAGTTGGGAAACCTGGTTTTACTTTAGCAGAAGATGAAATCGAATTCGGCGTTGGTATTCATGGAGAGCCAGGATATCGTCGCGAAAAATTACAACCTTCAAAACAATTAGCACAAGAATTAGTTGAAAAATTAGTTCAGGCTTATCCAGAAACGCCAAAAAAAGTTGGTGTCTTGGTCAATGGTATGGGTGGCACTCCTTTAATGGAACAATTTGTCTTTATAAATGATGTGTTAACTTTACTTGCGGCTAAAGATATTGACGTTGATTTCCACAAGGTTGGGAACTATATGACCTCTATTGATATGCAAGGTCTTTCTCTGACATTGATTGATTTGACAACAACGGAATGGACAAAAGCTTTAACCAGTCCAGTTGCAACCATCTCATGGGGCTAATTTAAGAAAATGATTGACTAAAGGAGAATGACAATGGATTTAACAGTCGAAAAAATACAAGCATGGTTGAATGATTTTTCTCAAGAAATCGAAAAAAATAAACACATGCTCAGTGAATTAGATACGCCAATTGGTGATGGTGACCATGGAAACAATATGGCTCGTGGCATGGCAGCTTATCAAGAAGCATTTGCTGCACAACAACCGAAAACTATTACTGATACATTTAAGATCTTAGCCATGTCTTTGATTTCAAAAGTAGGTGGGGCTTCAGGTCCATTGTATGGTACAGCATTCATGAATTTTGCCAAAGCAACAAAAGAAGTTACTGCCATTACAAATGAAGAACAGCTAGGTGAACTTATACAAGAAGGATTGAACGGGATCCAATTACGTGGAAAAGCCAATGTAGACGATAAAACAATGGTCGATGTTTGGGCTCCTGTAGCTGAAATACTCAAAAAAAATCAACCCTTAACAACAGAAGAAATCACATCTGCCAAAGAACATACAAAAGAGTTACAAGCCAAAAAAGGACGCGCTTCTTACTTGGGTGAGCGTTCTATTGGCCATATTGATCCGGGTGCTGCTTCCAGCGCTATTTTATTCCAAACGTTATTACCTTATCTTAACTAGAAAGAAGCAACTGACATGAAAACAAATTATGATTTTATGATACCTAGCGTCAATTTCTTTGGTCCTGGGGTCATTGCCAAAATTGGTGAACGTGCAAAATTGTTAGGCATGAACAATATTTTGATTGTAACTGATTCTTTTTTACATCATTTAGAAGATGGACCTGTCAAACAAACCGAAGAAAGCTTACGATTAGCTGGGATTTCTTATACTATTTTTGACGGTGTCGAGCCAAATCCTAAAATTCGTAACGTTCAAGCCGGAGCTGCGATGTATCAAGAAAATAATTGTGATAGTATCATCACTGTTGGTGGTGGTTCTGCCCATGATTGTGGTAAAGGAATTGGGATTGCCCTGACAAATGGTGAAGATCTTGCAAAATTAGCTGGAATCGAAACGTTGACCCAACCATTACCACCACTGATGGCCGTGAATACCACCGCTGGAACAGCTTCTGAAATTACACGACATGCCGTGCTAACAAACGAAGATACACATTTGAAATTTGTCATTGTTTCGTGGCGAAATGTACCTTTAGTTTCTTTCAATGATCCATTGTTGATGCTTGATGTTCCAAGTAAATTGACAGCAGCTACTGGAATGGACGCTTTGTGTCACTGTGTAGAATCTTACGTTTCAGAAAATCGTAATCCAATTACAGATGCTCAAGCAATTCAAGGAATGAAATTGATTGGCCAATATTTACGTCGAGCGGTTGCGAATGGTCATGATGTTGAAGCACGTACCAATATGGCTTATGCTTCTTTACTTGCCGGAATGGCATTCAACAATGCCGACCTAGGTTACGTTCATGCGATGGCACATCAATTAGGTGGTCAATATGATGCCCCACATGGCGTTTGCTGCGCTGTGTTAATGCCGACTGTTGAACGTTGGAATATGATTGCTAGTCCAGAACGCTTTGCTGATATTGCTACTTTCTTAGGAGAAAACATTACTGGATTATCTCCAATGGAAGCAGCTGAAAAGGGAATTCATGCACTCGAAAGAATTTCTGAAGATGTTGGTATCCCAACAAATATCAAATCAATTGGGGCAGACCCAAAAGATTTTGAATTGATGGCTGAAAATGCGTTAAAAGACGGCAACGCCTTTTCAAATCCACGCAAAGGTACAAAGTCAGACATCGTTGAATTATTCACCCGTTCTTACGAAGCCTAATTTTTACTTAACAGAGAAAAAAGGATGAAGCAAAACGAAATAACGTTTTGCCTCATCCTTTTTCGTGCACAAAATTGATTAATTCAAAACAACTTTTTCTAACAATTCACCAGATTGATGCGTGCCATCCAACCTTTTTTCACCATGAAGTGTCACTACGCGCTCCATGTTCAAGATGATGACCATGACTATTGTTGATTTTTTTTGCGTGCGAATATAATCTAAATCCATCTTTGCAATTTTTGTTTTACTTGAAACTTTATCTCCAGCTTGAACAAATAGCTCAAATCCTTCGCCATTCAACGAAACTGTGTCGATTCCCATATGAACCAAAATTTCCACGCCATTAGTTGTTTTGATTCCAATCGCATGTTTAGAAGGAAAAATTGTGGTAACAACTCCGGATACTGGCGCATAAATTTCACCATTGATTGGCTCAATAGCAAATCCATCTCCCATCATTTTTGTCGAGAATACTTCATCGGGAACATCCTCTAAAGGTACATAAGCACCTTGGGCTACCGCATGTAAATCAACTTCATTGGTTACAAAATCTTCTGTTTCTTCTTTTGGTACAAGTAGATATGTCACTAGAAACGAAGAAACTAAAGCAATCAAAATACCTAGCACTGCAAAAATAAAATATTGCCCAATGTAGGCCGGCAAACTAAAAATACTCGACAAAATATAACCATAAATTCTAACCCCAAAAAAGCTAATGAACGCTGAAGCTAAGGCACTACCAATCGTAGCCGCAGCAAAAGCTTTCTTATACTTCGATAAAATACCAAATAGCGCCGGTTCAGTGATTCCTAAAATACCTGAAATTGCTGAAGATAAGACAAGTGTTTTTTCTTCTTTTGTCGTTACCTTGGTATAAATTGCTGCAGTTGCACCAGTGATTGCCATGTTCGCCATAAACATCATTGGCATTAACATATCATAGCCTTGATTTGCAAAATTTTGTAACGCAATCGGGGTCATTGCATGATGAAGCCCCGTAAATATCGCGATTGGGCGAATTGCGCCAACGACAATTCCAGCTAAGATCGGTGATATTGCAAATAGCCCTTCTACCCCACTTGCCAATAAGTTTCCTAGAAAAATACTGATGGGTCCAATGACCGTTAACGAAAGTATTCCTGCAATAAATAATGACAACGTTGGCGTGAAAACAGTTCGTAACACTTGCGGTAGAACTTTGTCGACCCAACGATAAATATAACTTAACGCTAATACGGCAAAAATAATTGGAATAACTGTTCCAGCATAATTAAATACAGGAACTGGAACTAAGCCAAATAATAAGAATTGAGAGACTTCTCCTTGTGCAACAGCTGCCGTCATAGTTGGAAATTGCATAGCTGCTGCAATCGCAATTGCTAAATACTGATTCGTTTGAAAAATTTTCGCAGCAGATGCTGCTACAAAAAATGGCAAGAAAGTAAACACACCGCTTGCAATCATATCAATAACCAAATAGGAATCTGTTTGATTTGAAAGTACATTCAATGCTACCAATCCAGCCATCAGTCCCTTGATCATCCCAGCACCAGCAATCGCCGGCACCAGCGGACCAAAAACTCCAGAAACCGTATCCATAAACAATGATACAAGTCCCTTCTTTTCACCTGAATCAACTATCCGTGTTTCCTCCAACCCTAATTCCTTTGCCAATGGACGAAAATAGTCTGCGACATCCGTTCCAATAACTACTTGTAGTTGGTCGCTCTGATACTTTGTCCCAACCACATGTGGAATTTTTTCTAACGCCTCATAATCAACTGCTTCAACTTTTTTTAAGTTAAATCGTAAGCGTGTCATACAGTGCCAAGCATTATTAACATTCTCTTTTCCACCAACAGCTTCAATGATTGCTTGTGAAGTTTCTTTATGATTCATTTCTCGCTCCTCCTTGTTTGCGTTTACACGAGCTATATTAGCATGGAGACATCTCGTTGTAAAACCAGTCCTATTATACAAACAACTAACAAAAAACTTTATTTAACAATATTCCCAAACAAAAAAAATGATAATTGGACTGATTTTTAAAGCTATACGACCTTTTTTTTAGGCCAAATTGACAGCGCTATAAATGACATGTTTTACTAACTACGAAGCACAAGATTATTTTCTATAGGAGTGAATATAATGACACCAACAATTATTACGAACATAAAAAGTTTTGCGATCAAACCAGATCGGCATAATTTATTAGTGGTCAAAGTTGAAACAAATAAGGGCGTTTTTGGCTTAGGTTGTGGTACTTTTCAGTTCCGCCCACTAGCTGTCAAAACTGTTGTGGATGACTACCTCAAACCTCTGCTTATAGGGCGAGATGCAAATCAAATTGAAGATCTTTGGCAAATGATGAACGTTAATTCTTATTGGCGAAACGGTCCAATTACCAACAATGCAATTGCAGGTGTTGACATGGCTTTATGGGATATCAAAGCAAAGTTAGCAGATATGCCACTCTATCAACTACTAGGCGGAAAAGCACGCACCGCAATTCCCGCATATACACATGCAGTTGCTGATAATATTGACGATTTATTCAGTGAAATTGATCGTTTCTTGTCTGAGGGATACCAGTATATTCGTTGCCAATTAGGTTTTTATGGAGGTAATCCAAAAAATTTGCAAACACCTGAAAATCCAATCGCTGGTTCTTATTTCAATCAAGAAGAATACATGGATACCACACTAAAAATGTTTGCTACCATTCAACAAAAATATGGTCATCAATTTCAGATGCTTCATGATGTTCATGAACGTCTTCATCCAAATCAGGCGATTCGTTTTGCAAAGGCTGCTGAACCTTATCATTTATTTTTCCTAGAAGACCTTTTGCCTCCTAATCAAAATGAATGGCTTACACAACTCAGAAATCAAGCTTCTACACCTATTGCTACTGGGGAACTATTTAATAATCCAATGGAGTGGCAAGAACTTGTACGAAATCGAATGATCGACTATCTGCGTGCACACGTTTCTCAGATTGGTGGAATTACACCTGCACTAAAATTAGCTCATTTTTGTGATGCAATGGGAATTCGTATTGCTTGGCATACTCCGTCAGATATCACACCAATTGGCTTAGCTGTAAATACACATTTAAATATTCATCTTCATAATGCTGCTATCCAAGAAAATATTGATGTGCCAAAAAATACACAACAGCTTTTTGGGCATATTCCTCAACCTAAAAATGGTTTCTTCTATCCAATTGAAGAAGTCGGCATTGGTGTTACATTTAATGAAGAACTAGCGGCTGAATTTCCGGTTGTTTATCGACCGCATGAATGGACACAAAGTAGGACGCCAGATGGGGCAATTGTTACGCCGTGAGAAAGGTTGTGAGAGAAGTGCTTAGCTCCAATAAATAAGAAAAAATTACCAGAAATTGCTTCCCAAATTTTTGAGTAATTTAGGCTTATTTGGAAGGAGTTACTTCTTGAACACCGAGGAAAAGGCTGTGGCGCAAAGCGTTTAGCTTCAAGCAATAAGAATGCTTTTCTAAAAATAGTTTTCCATATTTTAAGAAAAGAGGACTTATTGCCGAAGGAGATGCTTTGGGAACACCGTGAATAAGGTTGTGGCGCAAAGCGTTTAGCTTCAAGCAATAAGAATGCTTTTCTAAAAATAGTTTTCCATATTTTAAGAAAAGAGGACTTATTGCCGAAGGAGCTGCTTTGGGAACACCGTGAATAAGGTTGCAGCATAAAGCGGTTAGATTTGAAAAAAACAAGTACCAACAAAAAAATTCAAGATATACACTAAGAGGCAAAGACAATTCAACTGATTGTCCTTGCCTCTTTCTCATTAGCTCATCAATCAATTCTTGATTGATGAATCATTCGATCAAATGGACGAATATAGGTAACCGAGTAATCAATAGCTGTAATCTCACTATATTCAAAAATCCGACCATCAGCCAATAAAGCTCGATTTTTGATTTGCATTGCTGGTGTTCCTCTTCTAACCATTAAAACTTCTGATTGTGCCTTTGTTAAAGTCACTGGTGTGTAGTTACTAATATAATGTGAAATTCGGTACCCTTCTTTTTCAACAAAGCGTTGAATCGAATGTTCGACTACTTCTTTTGTTACTTTAGGGAACAATTTAACTGGCAACAATGATTTTTCTAGTTGCTCAATTTTATAGTTCACTAATCGAATTCGCGAAAATGACCAGATTTCTTCTCCAACTTCTAATTGAAATAGTTGACACTCTTCACTACTTGCTAAACGTTTTTCTAACGTCAACATTTTAGACTCTATTCGATCATAAGGCGTGCGTGTCAAAGAATTAAATATCAATGGGTTCTTAACCCATTTTTCGTGAACAAAGATTCCTGATCCTTGAACGACGCGCACAATTCCAATCTCCTCTAAGCTTTTGATTGCTTGTTGAATCGTAAAACGAGATACTTGGTATTTTTGTGCGAGTGTTCGTTGGGCAGGCAACTTACCATCCTTGAACTCTTCTTGATAAATTTTACTCAGCAAATCTTGAACAATAAATTCCTTTTTTTTCATAAAAAAACTCCTCATCTATAAATGATGACAACTCATGATAAGCAGACCTATCTTTCATTTTTCCCAGTTATTTCTTCTAGTATAGCAAATATTCACACGTTTTATTGTTCATCAAAAAAAGGCTACGACAAAAGTCGCAACCTTTTTTAGTTACATGAGTTGATTCAAAGTGACTCTTCTATATAGATATAACTTACATTTACTACAAAGCATTGGAAGTTACTTTGAGTTCCTGCTCATTATCTAGTCGGAGCTAAATGTTTTGCGCCACAACCTCTATTTACTCGTTACCGTCCCAATAATTTCGTTCACTTCACCATCTTGGCCAGTTGTTACTGAGAATGTATCGATTTTATCTGGATTTGTAAAGACAACGATCATGTCAGCTTCTTTACCACTTGCCTTCAAACTTGCTAGATTGACTTTTGCAAGCATTTGTCCACGTCCCACTTGTTGTCCTTCTTTAACAAAGACAGTGAATGGTTCACCATTTAATTGAACAGTATCGATTCCCATGTGAACTAAGACTTCAATTCCAGAGTCAGTTACTAAACCAATCGCATGTTTTGTAGGAAAGACACTTGTCACTTTCCCAGCAACTGGCGCAAAAATTTCGCCTGATTCAGGAATAACTGCAAAACCGTCACCCATCATTTTTTGTGAGAACACTTCGTCACCGACTTCAGTGATTGGAATCACTTTCCCAGTAGCTACAGCATATACATCTTGTGTTTGTGGTCCTTCTGGTTTGCTGATTTCTTCGGTAACTACTACTGTCCCAGCTGATTGGCTGACAGGACTTCCATGTAATTTACTCATTTCATCTGCTACAAATTGAACCTCTGTTCCAACAATAACTTGGATATTTTGATCATCAATTACTTTCAATCCCGGAACACCAGTTGCTTTGATTTTTGATTGATCAACTTGTTTTGTATCTTTCACTTGTAAACGAAGACGTGTTGTACAGTTATCAATTGATGTCACATTGCTTGCTCCACCAAGAGCCGCATAGATGCTATCTGCTAAAGCAGAAAACTTATCGTTACCAGTTGCTAAATCAGGCGTTTCTTCACCTGTACCTTCTTCGCGGCCTGGTGTCATCAAGTTAAATTTCTTGATAACAAACATAAAGGTAACATAGTAAACGACAGCCATAACCAAACCTAGTAAAATCAACATGTATGGTTTATTCGCAATTGGTACGCGTAAACTCAAGAAGAAATCAATAAAACCAGCACTAAAGTTAAATCCTGCTGTCCAATGGAAAAGTGCTGCTACAAACATTGAAATACCTGTTAAAGCTGCATGAACAACATACAGTGGCCAAGCAACAAACATAAATGAAAATTCTAGTGGTTCAGTAACACCAGTAAAGAATGAAGCAAATGCAGCTGCTAACATCAATGAAGCTGTTTGTTTTTTCTTCTCTGGACGAGCACATTGATAAATGGCTAACGCACCTGCTGGCAATCCAAACATCATTACTGGGAAGAACCCAGCTTGATACATTCCTGTAATTCCTTTTGTTCCTTCACTTGCCCAGAATTTACCAATATCATCAATTCCTGCAAGGTTGAACCAGAACACATTGTTCAACGCATGATGCAAACCTGTTGGGATCAATAGACGGTTAAAGAAACCATATAGTCCAGCACCAACTGCTCCCATTCCAGAAATTAATTCACCAAATGAAACAAGCGTATTGTAAACTGGTGGCCAAATAAAAATCAATAATGCCGAAATCAAAGTCATTACACCGGCAGTTACAATGGGAACTGCGCGCTTCCCGCTAAAGAAAGATAAAGCCATTGGCAATTTTACTTTACTAAAACGATTGTACATTGCTGCGGCAACTAGCCCAGCCAAAATCCCAATAAAGACATTTTTGTTGTTAATTGCGCCAAACGCAATGTTTACTTGTTCAACATCAACTTTTGTGAACAATGCAACTGATGCACTACTTACCAAAGTCATCGGTGTCAAGAAAGCAACCAACCCTGCCAAAGCTGAAGAACCATCTTTGTCTTTCGACATTCCTAATGCCAAGCCGACCGCGAACAACAATCCTAAATTATCTAAAATCGTACTACCAGCTTTAATTAAAAAAGCCGCCAAAATATTATTGCCACCCCAACCACTTGGATCAATCCAATAACCAATCCCCATGAACAAAGCTGCTACAGGTAATGTTGCAACTGGCAACATCAATGAGCGACCCATTCTTTGCATATAAGCTTTCATCTTTTTCTCTCCCTAATTTTTAATCACAAACAGCGCTACGTAAGCGTTCAATGTGGATTGCTAAGTATCCCATTTCCTCACTCGTAATCGACATTTGATATTGTTTAAGTAATAAAACACGAATTTTTTTCGTCATTTCATAACTTGCTATATATTTTTTCTTGACCATTTTTAAAATATCTTCATCCAAAACAGCGTACTGCTGGTTCTTATAACGTTGTAATAATAATCTCAAGTGATTTGCTAAACGCGTGTAGCTCAAAGACATCTCTTGAGTATGCAAATCAACCTCAAGCTCTGCTTCGATTAAACGAATCACATCTGAAATAATTGTCACCTCTCGAATACTTCGATGATTGTTCAATTGATTTCTGCGACTCGAATGAATATGAATGGCAATATAGCCTGCCTGATCGTAAGTAAATGGCACATCTAACGTTTTCGTCAAATGTTCTACTGCCCATTGTGCAATTTGAAATTCTTCAGCGTACAAAACTTCGATTTCTCGTAATAGTTTGTTACGAATCACGATACCATTTTTCATATTTTCGGCAGCAAATGCGATATGGTCTGTTAATGCAATCAAAATATGTTCATTCAACGGCTCCATTAAAATCGTTTCTGCATGCTGAATGATTTCCTCAGCTGCAAATAAATATTTTTCATCAATTTGATTCAATAAGTTTTGCAAACGAAGTTGTCCTTCCGGTTCCATGACAAAGAGGCGCTCGATGTCCTTCATAAAAATAAGGTCATTTCGTTTCTTCTCAAAGCTGATTCCTTTTCCAATTGCAACTTTTTCTTGTCCGTCATCGTCTACCAACACAGCATTTTGATTAAAGATTTTTTTGATTTTCATAATGAGTTCCTTTTCTGCAGAAATAGGTTTTTGATTTCACAACTAACAATCATTTTCCAGAAATTTTTTGGCCTAAAGAATTTCCAGACAAAAGAAAAGCATGGAAAAATCACCTGGAAAATTGCTCTCCCACGTCATCTTTCCATGCCTAGTATGATCTAGTCACATGAAATCAATATTGTTAACAATTAAATTGTATAGACCAAATAGTATTTTGTCAACCGCTTTCTTTACTTTTTTATTTTTTGCGTTTGACAGTTGCTTTAACTTAACTCTGGCCAGAACTCTTTGTTTGCTTCGTGAAGCTCATCTAAAACTTTTTTACCCACTGTATAGTTAGGAATTGTTTTATTTAACATAACTGCTTCTAATGCTGTTTGATACGAACCTGACAAAGCTGCATCGACTGTCATTTTTTCGTAAGCTTTTTGCATCTCCATCAGTCCTTTTTGGAAAGTTGGTATGTGTCCGACGGTAATTGTTTCTGCCCCCATACTTCCCACATATGCTGGAACTTCGATTACTGCTTCTGGATCAAAATTTGCGATTGAGCCCTGATTTTTTTTGTTGACCGTAAAGCGTTCGCGCGTATTGTGGATAATCGCATAGGCAATATCCACAATATAATTTCCGTGGACACCCGCGTGTAAGCTTGAATCTTTGGCACTGCCATTAGCAATCACACGCCGACATTCTTCGTAAATTCGTTTTTCACGACCTTGCATTACGTAATCGCCACGAGTAAACGAAGGATCATCATGCACAATCATTTCGTCTGGTGTTAAATAATACTGCAAGTAGCAATTTGGGAAATATTCTGGGAACCGTTTGAATAAACTAATCATCTGACGATAGGTATCGATCCAATATTGATCTTCTTTCGTTTCATCATTTGATTGTAATAATGTATCGATTTTACCAGAAAGAACGTCTTCTCTTAAGATTGGTAAAAGGTCTGTTCCTGTCTCATCAATAATATTCGTCCACCAACCAAAATGATTCATTCCAAAATATTTAAAGGTTAAGTCACGTAAATCTTTATTGAAATATTTAGCTATCGCACCTTCAATTGAAATCGGCATATCACAAATACACAATACATTTGCATCAGGAAATTCTCGATAGATTGCTTCTGACAAAATGGCTTCTGGATTTGTGTAATTGAGAATCCACGCCTTTGGACAAATTTCTTTTACCTTTCGAATAATTTCTAACACTGCTGGAATCACACGCATAGCAAATGAAAATCCACCTAGTCCACAAGTTTCTTGCCCAACAACACCATTGTTAAGACAAATTTTTTCATCAATTGCACGTTGTTTGTTCAAGCCTGGTCTAATTTGCATGAATAAGAAATCAGCATCAACTAATGCTTCATCAATGTTTGTTGTATAACTAACTGTCACTTTTGAACCTAGTTCTTGATAGTACATTTTCGTATATTGGCCAAGTAGTGACACTCTTTCTTCATCAATATCATATAAAACTAATTCACTTAGATTCAATTCTTCTGCACGTTTTCGTAAAACTTCTAAAATTCCTGGTGACTGTGTTGATCCTCCACCAATCATTACAAATTTATTTCCCACTGTTGTTTTCCTCCATTTATCTTAATTATTCATTTCTTTTAGATGAGTCAGATACGCTTCTACTTTTTCCCGTTCTTCTTCTACACCCATCCCAATAATAATCTGGATATGCTTTCCTTTATCCACAATACCTGACGCCTTCACTTTTTGTTTCAGTAAGTCGATGTCAACTTTTTGTTCATCTTTTACATCTACTCGTAGACGCGTATAGCAGTTAACGATGCTTTCAATATTTTCCGCACCGCCTAAACCAGCAACAATTGTTTGTGTTTGCGGCTCAAATTCGCTATCGATACCTGTTGTAACAACTGTTTCATCAAGTGCCGCAAGTTGAGCTTCACTTTTCTCGCGTCCTAAAGTCGGAATATCTAAACGAACAATCAATTGCTTAAATACGACATATTCTAAGACAGCCGTTGCAAGAAACATAATTGGAATCAAGTACTGATGACCTAGCCGACTTGGAAATGCAAAGCTGTTGATAATCATATTGATGCCTGTATCAAATTGGATATTGATACCCACTAAATTTGTAAAGAATAAGCTTAGTCCGTAAACAACTGAATGTGCTAACCATAAAACAGGTGACAAGAATAAAAATAAAAATTCTAATGGTTCAGTCACACCCGCTAAAAATGCCGTTGTAACCATTGGAATTAAAATAGCCGCAACTTTTTTACGATTCTCGATTCTAGCTGTTTTCCAAATAGCAAAAGCAATCCCAATAGGCAATGAAATCGAACCAAAATTAGATAGATAACCAATAGATGGATGCATTGATGTGATTTGACTAGCATTCCCCAATTCTGCCAGCCAAATATTGTAAGCTCCTTCATAAACTTGACCTGCAATTTCGGCGCTTCCCCCTAATGGTGTATAAAAAATCGGCATCCATAAGAAATGATGTAATCCAAGTGGTAGCAATAAACGATTTAAGAAACCATAAAAGAAAAATCCGGCTGAGCCAGCAGTTGTTGTTGCCTTAACTAAGCTTTCAACACCGAAATTAATCATTGGCCAAACATAAGTAATACCCATTGCAAACAAAATCGTAACAAAGACAATCAATAAGTAAACAGACTTTGTCCCAGAGTAAGGTGAAAGATACCGGTGCAACTTAATCTCACCAAATCGATTCACCATCCAGCCAACCATCACTCCTAATGAGATTCCTAAAAAGACCCCCATGTCTGTGACTTGAATCCCGAAGACCATTCCTTGACCAGTTCCATAAAGACCTTGTTCACCTGCGGTTGCCAAACGATCAGTTATTGTTAACCATGAATTATTTGCGTATAAGAAAAGCAAGTAAGTAATAATTCCTAAAATGGCGGCATCCGTTTTGAACTTTGGTTTTGCTAAAGCTGCAGCAATCCCCACACAAAAAATCGCACTTAGCTGGCCAATCATACCTGAAGACAAAATATTAAATACAAAATTTCCGACATCTTTGGTGAAAGTTGGCATCATCTCAAGTTTTAAGATTGCACAGACAGACAAAATAATCCCTGTAACAGCCATGAACATCACTGGTTGGATAATTGCTTTAGAAAAAACACTAGCCGACTTCATAACTTTCTCTTTCATTCTATTTCTCCTTTTTTAGTTTGGCTTTATGCTACTAAGCTACTTGCTAATGATTGACAATCAAGTGACCTGCTGAGATCTCTTGATAATTACACAACGTGATCTCTTGCTCATCCAATAAATTTTTTAATTGTTCAGCACACAAAATGGCAACTTCTTTGGTTCGTTGAAGATGAAAACTTGAGCCAAAGTATAACGACTCATCAACAAATGCTGGATGAACCATCAATTCAGTCACCTCATCATCTTCTACTTGTTCCACTACTGATTGGATCTCGGCCAAACAAGCAGCCATATTTTCAGCAAATGATTGATTCAAATCACGAATCGAAGGATAATTCATCAAATCAAGAAATCCACTGATATTTTTTTGATAAGGTAAGTTGATTTGTTTTTCCAAATCAAATGCGTTTCGAAAGCATAGCTGGTATTTTTCAGCAATTCGTTGCGTAATCGCTAAATTTTCTGGGAATGTATGCACATGATGATGGCTATCTAAATGGGTTAGTTTCAAACCATTTTCCAACAAGTAATCAATTTGACTTGACCATTCATGGAAAATCTCTTCTTCTTTCATAAGCGGACGATTTTTTTTATAATCTTCCAAATGATAAAACTGCCCTTCTTCATTTGTTAATGACGTTGCAGGTGTCAATGGTTGCCCGCAAGTCAATACAAGATGCCCACCTACGCCAAGTCCCTGATTCTCTTTTGCAAGCTGAATCGCTCCGTCTCTTCCTGACATGTTCGCCATCAAAGTAGTCGAAGTTAATACCCCATCTTGATAGGCTTTGATAATTCCTGCGTTGACAGCTGCAGAATAACCAAAATCATCTGCATTGATAATTACTTTTTTCATGCTTAACCTTCTTTCATCAAAGAAAATAGATTCATACAATTGTATTTGCTTTCTTTATAGCCATAGTATAGTATCTTAATAAAGCGCATACAATGCTTATTTAACAGGTTGGCTCCGTTTTCACACACTGAAAATATTTTCAAGAGAGGAACTATTCAATGACAAAAATTTATTATCTTAATCGTTTATTCCCAAATAACTCATTTCATTCAGATGATGAACGAATGATTGAAAAAATTGTCGAAGCAATCCATAGTGATGAAAACTTAGATATTCGCAATATCGCCAAGATCAATTACACCTCGCCTTCATCAATCAGCCGCCTAGCCAAACGAGCAGGATTTAATAATTTCAAAGAACTTATTTTTTTTCTTTCCAATAAGTTTTCTGCCTCTTCAGTCAATCAAATCGAAGAACTTTCGTTTGTCACAACTAATCATGAGTGGGAAAAAATTGATTGTTACTTCAATGAAGCTTTTTCTGAGAGAAAGATCTATCTGTTTGGCGAGGGATTTTGCCAGTTTCTCGTTGATTATACTTACCGAAAATTATTACTAAAAAAAATTTATGCAATCGACTTAGAGGGAGTGGAAATTAGCCTCGTTACTGACGAAACCCCACATACCTTGATTACTTTTTCTCAATCTGGTGAAAATCAAAATGGTTTAATCAAAATGAACGAGTGCAAAAATTACGGTGGACATGTTATCACGATTACGGCTAACGAAAACAGCAGTTATGCCAAAAAAGGAGATCTCTCATTTCTAGTCGAAAGTGGTACTGTTGACTCTGGGCCAGAAAATCAACAACTAAATTATTTTTTCGGTAATGCTTTAAATTTGATTGAGTATCTGATTGCTCGTTATGCCAATTGATAACACTACTAAATTTGCTATTGTTTCTATTCACTTGTTGAATCAACGCATCGATTTTTACCAATCAGCGATGCAAAAAAAGGACGCTAATCTTGTACCCACTTCCAAAACATTAGATTTTTAATCTATTTTTTGGGGCAGTACATTCCTCGCGTCCTTTTTCTGATATTATTTATTATTTTATAAGCCTCACCGTTTCCCGTAGAAAAAACAAAATTTCCTTTGGTCTTTTTAGTCAATCATTTCCCATTGACTTCTCCAAGCGCCAGTGTGAATAGGACTACATTCAAGATAGCCTAGGTTATTTTCTATATGGATTACTTGTGTCGGTTTCCAACGATTCACGAACCGAGTGTAATTACCGACGGTTTCTTTTTTCCACTGTGCACTGTAATACGTTTCTGGCACTACGCCGTGTTCTACATAACCTTTTTGGTGCTCATTGTGTAACAACTCATTTGTCCTTGCATTTTTAATCAGAAAATACTCACCTTTAGGAATCATTTGCCACTTTTCAAGATTTTCGTTTGTCGTAGACAGAATCACCTTGTCTGATTCCGTAGCCAAACTAAGAAATTCACCTGTCTCACGATTTTTAATTCCTTGTTTTGGTATATCATAGCCCGCATCTTTTTTATAAACCCGTACATAATCAATCGCCCATTCTTTAGGATAGACCTCATTGTGTTTTCCTGATCCTGCATCTGTGTATATATTTAAAATCATCCCCATTGGATAATCTGGTGCTTGATTAATTGTCCTGAACAATTGACCATCAAAATAAAATTTCAGTGAACCAGGTTCCCATTCCATACCATACGTATGAAATTCATTAGTTAAGCTATCTACTCCAACTGCTCCTGGAACAACAGCTTCTGCACCGCCAATTGTTGCTGTCGTACTATCTGTCCACGATCTTGAAAAGAAAGGATCATTCCAACCATATGTGCATACTTGCCATAAGCCTTTCTGGCGATTGTCTTCTGTAACGTTCTTTGTTCCAACTGGTCGCTGAACATTTTTACTGTAATCAAAAAAAGTTTCAATAATATCAATTTCGCCTGTTTCTTTTGAATTTTCCCAATCATTCGTGTCATTTTGCATACCAACTAACCACCATGCTTGATGACCGCCACCACTACTATTTGATAATTTTGCTCGAATTTCAAAATAACCATACGTTGTCGCATAACCACCAGTTTTCTCATCCCCCAACATTTCATTTTCAGGTGAGATAGGAGACATTAGCTTCTTGCTGCCACTAAAATTATGAATCCAGTTTTTATTAAATGATTGAATTGCACTGGATTTGACACCTGTTGTTCCGTATCCATAATTATCCTTGTCTAGTGTTGGTGCCCAAGCTTTTTGATCTGGTTGAATAGACTCAATCAATTTTCCTTCTTCAAAACGATAATTTGCTTTGGCATCATCCGGATTATCTGCCCAATGTTCCAAATACTTATCGCTCCATTTTGATTGATCCAAAGTTGGTCCATTAAATTCATCATGAAAATCTAGGGTATATCCATTTTTTTCTGGAATTTGTTCCTCTGCTGCTACCACTTTTTCTAAACTCAATCCAACACTTACCACAGCCAATACACAAAATAACTTTTTCATAAAAGAAACCCCTTTCATATTTATTCAACCAAAGTGTAGCACAGCTTTTTAGCGACTTGATTGTGATTTGTTATCATGAATCTATTTTTACATTTTGAAAATAGTTGCAAAAAGAAGAAATGAAACCCAAAGGCTCATTTCTTCTTTTTCAGCTACTTTAATTATTTTGGATTTAGTGGTAATATACTTCATCAAGAAATAGTCCTTGCGCTGGCACTGTTTCTCCCGCACTTTTCCGCACTTTTTGTTCAAAAATCTCATCAATGGCAGCCACTGGCATCTTTCCTGCACCAATCTCTAACAATGTGCCCATCATAATTCGAACCATTTTATATAAAAAACCATTACCAACAAAAGTAAAGTGAAGCATACTTCCATCTTTTTCAATCGTAATTTTTTCAACCGTTCTTGTTGTAGATTTCTTGCTCTTTTTCAAGGCAGAAAAACCAATAAAATCATGTGTACCTACTAATCGTTTGCAAGCCTCGTTCATCGTATCCAGATTTAACTCTTGTGGAACATAAAAACTGTGATAACGTTCAAAAGCTGTTGGGATTGGGTCGTTCCAAACATAATAGCTGTACTTTTTACCACTTGCGTTGTAACGAGCGTGGAATCTTTCTGGCACTTCTTCAACCTTCTTAACGACAATATCACCAGGTAAGAAACGATTCAAAAATTCACACATAGCCAAACGATCCATTGTTGACTCTGTCTTAAAATTAGCAATCTGTCCTCTCGCATGTGCACCAGCGTCTGTACGCCCTGAGCCAATAATCTCAATGGTTTCACCTGTCATTTGTTTTAACACAGCTTCAATTTTACCTTGAATCGTTTTATCTGAATCACCAAGTCGTTGCCAGCCAAGATAGCGACGTCCATCATACTCAATTGTTAGTTTGATATTTCTCATGTGTCTGCTCCTCTTATTATGAATGATGCGTTGTGAATGACGCAATTTCGTTTCTTAACTCATCGCTCATTATACCAAAGATCATTGCTCATATTAAAAAAAGGAACTGTTTTCTACTAACAACTTTTTTGCGCCAATAAAAAACAATCAGAAACAACGAATTGAGCGCTGTCCTGATTGTTTTATTGTTTTTATTTTACAGAAGCACTCGAAACTGCATCTACTGCAGTTTCATCGTGTGTGCTGGCGCTGGTTACTGCATCTGTTTTTTCATCATGAACAGATGCACTTGAAACCGCATCTTCATTTCCAACAAGTTGTTGACCCGTTTGTTGTAAATACCACTCAATGATTGGTTTGAAATCAAGAATGTATTCATTGATTCCAGCATACTCTCCATTTTCATCATGCATTGCTTGGTAATTATGCACAATATATTTTTCTGGCACTTGTTTTGGTACATGAACACGTACCGCATCTGTTGCTCCGCTTCGCAGTTGTTGAATTACCCACTCTACATTTTTATACGATTTTTCTGGGTGACAGTTGGCTAATGGATTCCCTACCTGACCGGGCACACGAGCAGCTAACATCTCTTTCGCTTCTTGGCGCAAATTATAATATAAAAATTGGTTATTATTATCTGCAAAAGTTAATTCCATCGGCATCGAATCTAAAAAGTAATTGATTTGATCCACTGTCAATAACCCACGATTTAATTTGACGTAAGTATTTCCAGAAACGGCACCGACTGCTTCAGAAGCTTTTTCCAACCAATGATCATCTGACATATCAACATCGGGTATTGTCGTAGCAATTGTTCCTGTCGCATGCAAATCTTCTGGTGGAAGCTTTTTAGGCCCTGCTAAGGTAGACACGACTTTAATGAATTTTACAAAACTTGCTAATGTACTGCCTAAAAAGTCAACAGTTCGTGGATCAATCAAGCGACCCTCTTGGTCAAATGCTTCTTTTGCTTTTCCCAATAAAAATTCATTTCCGGGCATCACTAATGCATTCACACCTGGTGCGTCCAAAATTTGGCGCAAGTGTAATTGCGCGCGTGAAGTTCCTTGATCGTAGTAAGAAGCACCCACAACCATTACAGGTTTATTTTCAAGTGGATGGATTTTAAATGATAGCCATTCAAGTGCACTTTTCAATCCTGCTGGAACCGTATGATTGTGTTCTGGCGTAGCAATAATTACCCCATCAGCCATTAAGATTTTGCGATTTAGCTGTTGAATAGCAGGACTATTTGTTTGATCATCATCTTGATTGAACAGAGGCAAATCTTTGATTTCAATGATTTCTAAATTAAATAGTTCATGATATTGTTTTTGGATAAATGTTAATAATTTACGGTTATATGAAAGTTCAGCTGCTGATCCGACGATACCTATTAATTTCATCTTTGTTTGCTCCCCTCGATTAAATCGTTTCCCATGAAAAGTTTTCGGCTTCACGTTTATTTGCTTGGTGCGCATGTTGCAATTGACTAGTGATTGTGACAAAGAGTAAGAAATCTTTGAATAGTTCACGTAATTTTGCGACTTGTTCTTCATCAATGAGTCGTCCTTGCTCATCAAAGGCTTGGAGTGAATGACCCAATAAAAATTCTGAGCTTGGCATAATTCGTGCCTTTAACTCTGGTGAATCCAATACTTGGCGCAAATGTGCTTGTGCGCGTGAAGAACCTAACGTGCCGTAAGACGCTCCGGTAATCATCACTGGTTTATCCACAAACGGAAAAATACCATATGAAAGCCAATTTAATGCGTTAATCAATGAAGCAGGAACCGCATGGTCATACTCTGGTGTGCTGATGATTACGCCATCTGCTTGTTCAATTTTTCCAGCAATTTCTTTAACAACATTTGGTAGTTCTGTGTTTTCAGGTTTGTTAAATAGTGGCAGCTCCTTGATTTCGACAATTTCGATTTCTGCCTCATTTACAAAATAATTTTTCATAAACTGTAATAATTCACGGTTTGTTGACCGCGTTGAATTTGTTCCTACTAATCCAATAAATTTCATCTTCATTCTCTTTCCTTTCTAACATCGATTTCTGACTGTTCGCACGTACTAAATTTTTTCAAATCCTTTTGTATACAAGAATTGATTCTCTTTTGTTACAACTGCTCCCTCGATACCCGGCTGTTCTTCAAGCGCTTTCAACACTTCTAAAGAAGATGCTCCAAATAAACGTGTAGTCCAGATTTCTCCATCTACAGAAGAATCAGACAAAATCGTCAGGCTTGCTACGTCATTTTTAACTGGAAAGCCAGTTTTCGGATCAATGATGTGATGATACACTGACGAACCATTTTGTAGATAACGTTCGTAGATTCCAGAGGTAACTAAAGATTGGTTGCTTAATTTAACCACCGCAAGCGACTCTTCACGTGAACCTTTAGGATTTCGCAAACCAATACGCCAAGCACCATCCGAACGTCTTGGTGATTCACCAAAAACAACGATATTTCCTCCTAAGTTAACTAAAGCAAACGCTGCATTTCGCTCTCGGCAATGTGTAATTAATTTATCTGCAATGTAACCTTTTGCTAACGCCCCCAAGTCAATCATCATTCCTGGTTTGGTTAAAAAAACGGTTTTCATTTTTTCATCTAATTGAATTTGGTGTGGATCCGTTAGCGGAAGTAACTCAGTTATCTCTGCTTTTGTTGGAACCAATGCATCTTCAAACCCAATGTGCCATTTTTGTACAACCGGACCAATAGCAATATTCAGATAACTATTTCTTGCACAACTATGTGCTTTTCCTAATTTGATGAGCTCAAAAAGTTCAGGATGTACAATCACAGCTTGTCGTCCAGCAGCTTGATTGATGGCCATTAATTCAGATGTTGCATCATGTGCGCTGAAGCGATGTTCATAAACGTGCAACCATTCGCCTAACTCTGCTAGTAATCGACTAGGCTCTTCATGCCCAACTTGTAATGTAATTGTTGTCCCCATCATTTGCCAGATTTTCGTTTCTTCGATCACCTGATTCATTTTTGTACCTTCTTTACTTGAACTACGGATTACATGAGTAATTAGTTTTTATTTTTGTTACTGTTTTCACAATCAGAGGATACGCCTGCTAGATTTATTTGTCAACCAATTTTATATATTTTTTTATATAATAAGGTAATTTTAATATAAAATTTTATATTGTAAAAAAACAAATAAGGGAAACAAACAACACATTTTTGTGTGTTGCTTATTTCCCTCTAACTATCGTTTTCTATTTGATGGTTAACCTACTTAAAATAAATACTGCAACGACAAACGGAGATCAAGCATGCTTTATAACGTATTTTACGAGAATTACGACTTTATTTTATTACTCTATCTTGCTGCCATACCCGTCTATCCCTAATCATCTTTGGTGAATTTTTTCAAAGTTAGCATAACAAAAATAAGTATTTTTTCCTTCGTTAATCAATAGTATCATTTTTTTTCATACGATTTAATTCATCAATTAATTTTTTGTTTTTATTAATTTTAGCAAAAGCTAGTGCATCTTGAATCAATTCGAGCACTTCTGCCTTCGACTTATTTTTAGCCTGTGCGTTCTTCGCTAATTGGGCAGCAGCTCGTGCTAAGTAATAAGTCAAATGGTTATCCGAACAAATATCGATTGCGTAATTTAGTAGTGCATCACTTGTTTCCAAATCACCGTCTTGCGCAAAAAAAACACCACAATGAAAGACGATATTTAACACCCGCCAGATATCTTCTGTTGTATGAATCGGATACGTATAAATTTTTTCAAACACTCGATTGAAATAAACTTCTGCTTTTTCCAACTCTTTTTCTCTAGCATAGACCATTCCAATACCTGTATATGCCAATAAACGAAACAACGTATTGGCTGTTTCTGCCATCAACAACTGATCAAAATGGAACAACACATCCGTAATTGGTGCATTCGTAAAAATCATTTCAAATCCTTTTAGATAGTAGTAACGTGCAATCAGCTCAGACTCGTCAATTACCTTGGGATCAATGGCTGCTAAAATCTGTGTCAATTGTTCATATTCACTCGTAATCAATGAAAACTCTGCTTTTTCTAGCTGTTCATCAAGTTGTGTATTGATCACGTTCATCGAAGAAAAAAGTTCAACTAACGGAAGATTGATTCGATTACATAATTTGATTAAAATTTTTAACGAAGGGACTTGACCATTGTTCTCAAATTTACTTAATGTTGCTTGTGTACAAATTCCTTCAGACACTTCTTTTTGAGATAAGTTGGCAGCCTTTCTTGCCGTAATAAATTTTTCAATGTTCATTATTTTCTCTCCAATCAGACCTCACACGAAAATCATTTCTGTCTCGATTTTAGCATGTTTTCTTTGGGAATGCTTTAATTGGTTAAGATATCAATAGTTTTTTGCTTTTGTTTATTCAACAGCATAATTTTTCAGCCATACTGAAAAATTCAAGAATATCAATCTTTTTATCAGTCAGTCTTCTAGAAAACTGACTGAGAAAAAGAACAAATACAAACCAAAAAAAGGCTCTGCAGTCATCCCCACAGAGTCCTTTGTTGCTATTCATTTTTAAATGATGTTTACTTATTTTTCAGTTGTTTTTTCTATAGTTATTAAAAGAGATAAATAGTCATAAGGTTGGATCGTTGTTGACGCTTGTTTTCTTTCAATAGCATTCACCACGTCACCCATTTCCAGAATTTCTTTTGGCAAAATCACTTCCTTCGCTGTTGGATTGGCAAAACGAACCACATAATAGCCTTCATTAAAATAGGAGGGATAAATTGCTGACACGAGTAGCTCTTCGGGAAACTCAACCAATGAAAATTCTGTTGGAATAGTTAATTCATTTTGCAACGGCCAAATCTTATTATCTATCCGCTGAATAAAAACGTTTAAGTTTTGTTTTTGATAGGAAATTGATTGGTCTAATCGTGATTCGGATAGTTTCGCGACTTTCCATTCATCAAACACACCATTTCTTACCGTAAATCCAAAAGTAAAATGATATTCACCTATTTCCTGTGCTAATGGTGTTTGCATCATGATATGTCCTTCATTAGTCGTATCTCCGGAAGCACGCCCTGGACGCCATGCAAGGTTTGGCTTTCCAAGTTCACCAGTTGTTGCCATTAATGTGATGTACAATTTTTGGCCAATCCGTTCGTATTCCTTCAAACCATCTGCGTAAAAAGTTAGATAAGAATCATCCTTGACAACTGACACACTTTTATCAAAAATTTCTAAATTCACTGGCTTCTCAACCATTCGTTCTTGCCAATCTTCAGGAATAATGTCCGGTTTATTTTCGATAAAGCCATTTTGAATTTGGGCAATTGATTTTTCAGAGTCATCCAATACATTTACTACCATTCGAATACGATGTGAGTAAATAGTATTTTTTATTTTAATGGAACCTTCCACAACTTCCCCAGCACCAATGCTCAGAGTAATTTGATAGTCCACTTCTGCTTCCTCTGGATGTTTTGCTAGTCGATCTTCCAAGTTTTTCGGTAGCTTAGTCTTTCCATTAATAATCAAGGTTTCTTTAGAAGAATCAAGTAACACTTCTGCTTTGTCGAAGTTCAACGGTACCTCGTGATCTCCTTCAAGAGGTGAATAATCATAAGTGTCACCCGCATTCCCTGAATCAACCAAACGAATAAAATCAGGGTATTCAACGCTCCCGACTATCAGTTTCAGAGAACCTTTGCTGAAGGTAATTGTTAGTGCATCATTTTTGATTTCTGTCTTATTCATTTTCACAGCTGCTTCTAATTCTTCTTCGCTCTCCTCGAATTCAACAATTGTGTATCCTAACGCGGGGACTTCTACTTCTATTTTGACATCTAACTCATAGTAAGCTGGTTCGTCAAAATATTCATAGCCAATGGCGGTCATCCGATAAGCATTCTGACGTTCAGGATAAAATATTTCTTTTTCAACAATGGCATAAGAGCTTCCTTTGAATTGAATTTTTTTTGAATTAGCAACAATATGAACTGTCTTAGGACCTTGATACTGTGCAGTTGTCGTATTGAAGACCAAAACTTGATTTGCATTTAAATCTAAAGCATCTGCAATTCTTTTGACAATGAGATTTTCTATCCCATCTGCAATCTCATTAGCTTCTTTGATTCTATGGTTGATGTCCTCCATAACATTATCAGAAACACAGCCGCCGATACTGTCATGCGCTTGATTTTCTAATACCTTTTTCCATAGACGGCGTAGTAAACCTTTTCCGATACGAATTCCATTTTTTTCAGCAATCAGCATCAATGGCTCAATTCGTTTCAAAATCTTTTGCTCCAGTTTAAAATTAGCTAATTTCATCTGTGTTCGAACAGAACCAATTGAACGATGAACCCGAGAATAAACTGGTTGTCTCAACTCTCCTTCATATTGTGGTAAGTCTTTTTTACTCCGAATGACTTCCACATAAGAAGGATAATCCGAAATTACATTGTCATACTTACTCGAATGATTCATTTCATTGATGATTTGGTCAAAGTTAAGTACCATTGACTTTTGATCCACACCAGATGGAACCAAAATATCTTCATTGTTCCCATGCATATGAAGCATTTCTACAGCAACATCCAACTTATCTTTCACAAACTTCGGCACATCATTAATGGCATCAAGATTCATCATGCCAGTCATATAACCGTATGGGAAGTTCATCGCATAAACAATTTTATCCCCTAAACCTTTCCAAATAAAATATGGTGACGATACCATCGTTTCAAAATTCAATCCCCGCCAGCACATAAAATTATCAATTTCTGCTTGATGCAACAATGTTGGTAAGTTTGCATTAAATCCAAATGTATCTGGTAAGTAGCCTACCATCATTGGTTCACCATATTTATTAATTGTGTCGCTGATGCCAATCATTAAATTACGTAAAATAGATTCTGCGTCAACTAACAAAGCATCTGTTTGCGCGTACCAAGGGCCAACAAAAAGCCGACCTTCTTTCATTAATCGTTGAATTGTTTCTAGTTTCTCTGGATTGATTTCTACATATTCATCAACAATAGATGTTTGACCATCCAAACAAAAATTCACGTTTGGATTACGCTCTAACTCATCCAAAACTTCAGTAAATACTTGATCGGATAACACGATGGCATCTTCTTTTGTAAAATACCATTCACGATCCCAATGAGTATGCTGAATAACGTGTGCTTTTACCATTTACGATTACCCTACTTTCTTTATTCTACTGATGTTTCTTGTGTCGTTTTTAGATCTTTCTTGTATTTAATTGATTTCAAAGCATTTACCATTAACGCAGTAATGATTCCGCCAACTGCAATAGATACTAGGTATAATGGAATATTTGTGACAAATGGAATCGCCATGAAAGTAGAAAGCATCGTTTCTTGCGTAATTCCAAAGAAACCACTCAATCCACAGCCGATTGAAGTTCCGACTACAATACTTGGAATAACACGTAATGGATCTTTCACCGCAAAAGGAATCGTTCCTTCTGTAATACCAACTAATCCCATAATCATGGCAGTCTTAGCGTTATCACGTTCTGCATCATCATATAATTTTTTATTTAATAAAGTTGCTAAAAACATGCCAAACGGGGGAATGGCAATAGCTAACAGCATTGCTGTACTTGGTCCAAAACTTCCACTTGAAAATGATGCAACACCAAAAGCATACGCAATTTTATTGATTGGTCCACCCATATCAAAGGCCATCATGGCACCTAATATTGCGGACATTAGTGCTGCATTAACACCAGACATCCCTTCTAACCAAGCCGTTAAGCCAGCTGTCATTCCTTGAATTGGTGCTGCTAATACATACCATAAAACTAGCCCTACTACTAAAGTTGTTACAAAAGGAATTAGCATGATTGATTTTAAACTGATTACTTGCATCGGAACTTTCACTTTTTTCAACGCATTTGCTAAGTAACCACAGGCTAAACCAGCAACCATCCCTCCAATAAAGCCCATTCCTAAGTTTTGACACATCATACCTGTAATAAATGCAGGTGCTAAACCAGGACGATCAGCAATCGAGTACGCGATATAGGCGGAAATCATTGGCACAATAAATTGTAACCCTGTTTGACCAATCATTCGCAAGACACCCCAGAAAGTATCCGTCTGATCCCAAACACCGGTTCCACCAAATATTACAGCAATTGAAGTCAACAAACCTGCAGCTACTACTAGTGGAATCATATAGGAAACTCCACTTTGGAAATGGTTTAATATTTCTTTTCCCTGTTTCTTGATATCCATTGATCCTACCCCCAAAAAATTATTAGTTATTGATTCGTGCCATTGCTTCCTTGATTGTTTCTTCTCCATCTTTTACCACTTCGGAAGTGCTCACGGTAAGAATTTTTTTTCCGTCAAACCGGCTACGTTCTGCCACATTCGTATCTACCGCAAAGATGACTACGTCGGCGTCGGCAATTTCTGCTTCAGACAATTTATTTTCCATTCCCATTGCGCCTTGTGTTTCAACTTTGATTTCAATACCATTTTTCTTAGCAAATTTTTCCAAGTTTGCTTTCGCCATATAAGTGTGCGCGATTCCTGCGATACATGCTGTTACTGCAACCATTTTTGTCATATTCCTTCTCCTCCAATTGTTAAAAAGTCAATGCTTTGATTAACTCCTTTTTATTTTTTGATTCTTTGATTTCCTTCACAAAATCATCATCCATTAATTTCCCAGATAGCTCTGCAAGAACACGTAAATGCTCGTTTCCCTTATCAGCTTCTTTGATAGCTAATAAGAAAACGATGTTTACTGGCTGATTGTCCAATGAACCCCAGTCGACTTCATTCTTTAGTTTGGCAACTGCAACCGTTGAATCAATCACTGCTTGGCTTTTTCCGTGCGGGATCGCTATGTTGTGACCAATTCCAGTTGTCATATGTTCTTCTCGTTCAAAAACATCTTTTTTAAATTGATTAACTTCAGAGACAAACCCGTTAGTTGTCAGTAACGTTGCTAATTGATCTACTACTTCTTCTTTAGAGCCAGCCTCTAAGTCTAATACGACATTTCGTTCGTCGATTTTTTCACGTATCATCTATACCGCCTCTTTCAATATTTTTACTAATTCTTCAAAAGAGGAACTAGCTCTTAGTGTTGTTAGGGCTTGTTGATTCGAAACAATTTCATTAAATGTTTCATACAAGCTATTTAATTCTGGTTTTACTTGCTCATTTAACGCGAAGAAAAACACTGAATGTACAACAGTTCCGTTCCAGTCGATGCCTTGTGGATTAACATAGATGCTAATAACAGGTTCATTGACATAGGCTATCTCCGCATGCGGCATTGCAAAATCATTTAGTGCAGTAGAAGACAACTGCTCTCTACGGGTTGCACTTTCTAAGATACCTATCTTCGCATAGCCCATTTCTTGAAGGGTGCAAGTAATCATTCTAAGAACATTTTTCTGTGTATCCCCTTTTTGTTTGCTAAAAAAGCAAAATTTCTTATCAAGTAATGCGAAAAATGTACTTTCTGGATCTAATGAAACTTTCAAGTATCGTTGAACTCTTTTGATATCTGTTTCAAGCATCAATGGGCTAACGACTACTACCGGAAATTTAGCGTTCTTAATTGGAATCGTACTGATTACTAATTCATCTGTGATATATTCTTCCTGAAGTTCATTGATGCTCAGGACTTTTTTGATTTTTATCGAATCTGCAAAGTTTCTATTGATTCGTTGTTCCAATAATTTTGAAGTTCCGTATCCACTGCTGCAAACTAACAACACTTCAGATTTATTAGGTCTGTACCTGTCCAAAAAGGATTGGATATGAAGTGTCACATAAGCAATTTCGTCATCATCAAACCTCACCAAAAATTGTTCTTCTATTTTTTCGAGTAAATCGACACTAAGAAAGAAGGCTTGTTTAAATGATGATTTAATTTTTTCTGTATATGGATTATGGATGTTCACGCCTAAACGTAATCGTTTAACAGCTGCATTGAGATGAAGCACAAGATTGTTAATGAGCTCTGCATCTGCATGAAACTCATTCAGCTCATCAAGTACCAGTTGCTTAAGTTGCTCTCCCAGATCAAGATTAGGTAAAGCGGTCTCACTCAAGTTATGGTTCATGGCATTTTTTTCGATCGCTGAGATATGAATATCAATATATTCTTGCTCATACTTTGGAATGTTAAAATGAAAGGCTTGTTCTAACATGTCAATCAAGTAGCTAGTGTTTTCTAAAATTTCTTTTTCTGTCCCGCCTTCTTGTAATAAAAAATTATTGGAATCAATTCGTTCCAGCGCAATTGCTAGATGAATAGCTAGCGTTTGAAATTCGTAATCCGTAAATTGTAACTGGGTTTCTTCCATGAAGCGATTAAGAATCATTGCTACTTTTTTCAAAATTTCTTTATCCAAAAAATTATTTGCTTCACCCAAGAGATTAATATTCAAATCCAATAAATCTGATTTATTACTAGACGCCGTAAAACCACCCCAATAATAATTCAATACTTCTGACATTAGCTTACGTTTACCCTTCTCACTCGCATTGATTTTCAATCCATTGCGGTCAGAAATTACTGCCATACCGTGCTTCATCACTCTCTTTTTTACTTCCTTGATCGTACTTTCCATCGTTGATCTGCTAACAAAAAGCTCATCTGCAAGATCTTGTATTTTCAAAGAGCCAGTTGTATTCAGTAACTTAGCAAAGACATAAGTGATACGATCTTCTGATGTATCAACTTTAGTAATCTCAAAATCTGGCAGTAGTTTTCTTAAATCTTCTTTATCACCTACTAACGAAACACCTTTTTTTGGTTGAACAACAATTTGTAGATTTATCTCCTTTTCAACTACAGTTTTTAAATTAGCAATAGCTTTACTAATTGTTTTCGTCGAAACTTGAAGTTGCTCAGCTAATTCTTGATAAGTGGTGTGATCATTTTCCAATAGAAAATTTAAAATTCTCATTTGACGATCGTCTAACTTGATACTCACATAAGCACCTCCTGAATACATTTTTATTTTATAGTTATTGTTTGCGCTTTCATACGGAATTTAGTTCATCATTAATGTGGAATTCGATTAGGTGTCTATTGATTATCAAGATGATTCTCTACAAAATTCCATAGAAAAATCAAGATTCTACAATTCGAATTCTCTTTCACATGGAAATAAAGGCTAGTAAAAAAACAGGAGTTGTGACAAAAGACTTGTCATACCTCCTGTTTCCTTGCGACTTGAAGCTGAACGCTTTGCGCCACAACCTTCCTCTATCTATGTCGCTGAAAAAATAAATGAAGCTGATGCGAATGCTTGATCTTTTTATATCTTTTAGGTTGCTTCTGATAAAATTGTTGATGATGATTTTCAGCTGGCCAAAAAGTCTTTGCTTGGCGAATCTCTGTAACGATAGGACGGCTAAATCGGTTAGATTGAATCAGTTGTTCTCTTGATTTTTCAGCCAATCGCCTTTGCTTTTCATTAACAACAAATAGAATTGAACGATATTGTTTCCCCCGATCTTGAAATTGACCAAAGGCATCTGTAGGGTCTGAAATTTGCCAATAAATCTCCAACAGCTCTTCATAGGTTATTTGACGTGTATCAAATATGATTTCAACCGCTTCAACATGCCCAGTATATCCACCACTGACTTGATCGTAATTTGGTTTTTTGGTCTCTCCACCTGTATAACCAGATAACACTGAGATTACACCTGGTTTTGTTTCAAAAGGCTCAACCATACACCAGAAACAGCCACCGGCAAAAATCGCCCGTTCTTGGTATAAGGGTGACGTTATCTTATGTTTGGCATAATCATAAGCTTTTGCACTCGCTGACTCCCCTGTGATTCTTAAATAAAAATCCATCGCATCTGGTGTCAAATTATCTCGTAGTGCTAGCGGACGCAAGTTGACCTCTAGTTTTTCTATCACCTGCTTTATCGACATTTTTGCTAGGTCTTCTTTTGCCTCTTCAAATTGTGTTCTTTCCCATTCTCTTGTATTTCGATTTAAAATAATATTATAAAGGTCTATTTCCATCTGCTCCACATCTAACATGAAGTCACCCTCTTTCAAGTTTTCTTCTTATTCATTCAAAAAATGACTACCTGAAATTTAGCACAACGCATAACAAGTTAAGACTAACTTGCTTTTCGCTCTCCTCATCTCTATTCTTAGTCGAACACATCCACACGAATGGTTACCCACAGAGAAGTTCTTTTACTTAATCAGCTTCACACTGCTTTTTCTACTTTCGTAGTTGAAAAAAACTTAAACAAATCATCGGCAAATAGTTAAAGAAAAAACTTAAGCGTTGAAAGAAGCCCAATTGCTTAAAGAAGGCAAACTGACTAATCGACGGAATCCGTGCTAATCCGTAAAGACCTGCAATTAGTAAACTAATAACTGTTAAAACAAGATAAAAATGGCTAAGCGTACCTTGACCACTTTGACGATAAAGCAGAACAAGTAACAATGGGAAAAGTAGAAAGCCTGCATAGCCTAGCCCAGAACCTATATTATGGATCCAAGTCGATAGATTCCAAGAGCTTTCATTTGTATTGATACTGAATAACCCAGTAAAAACACAATCACCTATCCCATATAAACCAACTGTTGCAACAGCAAGTATTGCAAGTGTTTTTGATGTTCCAACAAATAGGTGATACAACGCAGGCAACGAAAGAACAAAAAAAAGTCCAGATACAACTGACCAGACCAAGAAAGCACGTCTGACTGGACTATCTACGTCACCAAACACACTAATTACGGTAGTCATTTGATTCAGTTTGGGATAAAAAAGGCCAAGGATATACGGTGTCGATAAATCACTAATCACACCTAATAATAAAAAATAAAAACCATATTTTTGCAAAAAAATCATTTTCTTCCCCTACTTTTTAGTGATTATTCGATACATCCAACAATCAAATTTTTTCTCATTTTAACACATATTTTTATTCTAGTTACCTTTTGAACAACCAATAACATAAAGGTGAGTTTCTTCTACACTTAAAAAAATCGAATGGCACTGAAGAGTTCAGTTGTCAGCATCAATCCTACTCAAAAAGGCAAAAAAACGTAAGTCAGATGTTGTTGACATCTCACTTACGCATCCATTGATTGAAAATTTCTTAGTAAAATCTACTAGCCTAAAAATTTGAAGACTTCTTCTCGATCATACAGTTTAAATACTTTCTCGCATAAAAATTGAGTAATTAGTGCCGCAAAAACAGGGATGATTAACCAACAAAGAACAACAAGAAAGCCATTTAGCCCTGCATCTAAAGAAGCCAACGGACCAACAAGTCCGACCACGCCGAAACCAGCAGAAGCAGGCGTACCTGAAATAGAAAATAGAGCGACAGGAATAGCTGTAATCACTGCACTAACTAAACAAGGAATAAGAATCACAGGTTTTCTAAATAGATTAGGCATCATCATCTTCATAGCGCCTAAAGCAATCGCAATTGTCACACCTGACTTATTAACCTTCCAAGAGTTCACTACTAAAACAAAAGTGGTTGCAGCTACGCCCATCGCAGCCGCACCAGCAGAAACACCATCTAGTTGGATTGCCATTCCGATTGCTACTGTTGAAATAGGAGAGATAATCAAAAAGGCAAAGGAACAACCAATCAAGATAGACATTAACAGCGGTTGTAAGGTAGTGAAGTTATTAATCAATGATCCAATTGCAGAAGTAATTGCTGTTACAAAAGGGAATAAATAAAAACCAAGTAAACCTGCACCTACACCTACAACAATCGGTGTTAACACAATCGACACTGACCCAAAACTATTTCCAATCAGTAAAATCAGCCCGACAGCAATCGACGCTGTCAGCATCGTATTAATAATATCGCCTGTACCAGCACCAACGTAAACACCTGTTTCACCCAAATCAGGTGTGAATTTGACTACACCAGAACCAACAAAAGAAGCTCCGGCTACAACCATCATTCTCATCGGATCAAATCCAAATTGTAAGGCAATCAAACCACCAATGATCAAAGGTGTTGCTAGTTGAAAAATAACTGCTAACTGTGCGATCGTTACCGCAAAGGGATACGCACTAAAATATTTTAAAATGGCACCTAATACTGCATTAGGAATCAATCCAATAATGATTCCTGTTGCTGTACCAGCGAGGACTTTATTCAGAAAAATTTTCGGTGATATTTTTTGTGAAGTTTCCATTCAATCTCTCCTTTATTTTACGTTCAAGCTATCTTCTTTTGCATGGACAAGCTCAGTCAAGAAATCACAATAAGGCGTCGCAACACCATATTTCTTCCCTTTTCTAGAAATTGCGCCATTGATATAATCGATTTCTGTTAATCGATGGTTCTTAATCAAGTCTTGATACATTGAAGGATAATGTAGCCCAATTGTTTCCGGGTCAAAACAAGATTCACAATGTGCAATGACTTCTGGGACATCTAATTCAATCTTCTCTACTGCTGCTACTTTGGCAAACTCATTGACAATCGTCGCCACCATTTTATGAGCAGTCGATGTTTTTCCTAGCTCAGCCATATTAACGTCTAAGATTGTGCATAGTCCGTTCATTGTTCCGTTCACACATGCTTTGCGATAAATAGAATAGTGAATATTATCAGAAAAATGAGCATTTAATCCTGATTCAGACAATTTGTCTGCTAATTTTTTTGCAGCTGCTTCTTTTCCATCACCTAAATTTTGTAATTCTACTGAACCACTTCCAAATAATTTGACCTGACCAGGACCTTCAAGACCTGCCGTCCACATGGTATTTCCAATATAGATATTTTCCATTGGTACAAATTTCTCAATAATATCTTCATGCCCGATACCATTTAATAGACATAAGACCTCTGTATCTTTTTTGATTAATGATTGGATATCCTGCAGCATTTTTTCCAGCTGCATCGCTTTGGTAAACAGAATAATCAGATCAACTTGATCTTCTTTTTCTACTTCGGATTGAAGAACGATTGGTAGTTTTGCTTCTACCTCTTTACCATTAAAATTTGCTTGTAATCCATGTTCTTTGATTTGTTGGACATGTTCTGCCCAGCCATCGATTAATAATACCTCGTTCCCACCTTGGTGAAGCATTAACCCAAAGCGACTTCCCATTGCGCCAGCGCCTGCAATTGCTATTTTCATTGATTCTTCCTCCTTTTTCTTTCTATTATACTCATTTGAGAATCATTTCACAATCTTGTTTTGTTATTCTTCTCTTATTTATCATGTTTATATCCACTATTCAAGTTATTTTATCAGCAAATCAATAAAAACTGGAATAGAATCCCAATTTCATCGTAAGAGAAACTAGACTAGCAATAAGAAAATAGAAACATTCATAGAAAAAACCTCACTCCTCTGATTATAAAAGAGTGGGGCATTAACCTCGTGTATACTAAAACCTTCCATTCATTCGATGGATGATTTTCTTTTTGTGAAAAACTATTCATTTTAGTACGATGTTGCGCAACACAGACGGATGGTATTGCTTATTATTTATTAAAATCGAACAATACACTTATTTAAAAAGTTCTTTCCCAGATTTTCTTCCATTTTTACAGTTATAACTAGTATTATCATGAAAAATAGCCTTTTATTGTCTATGGGAATAATAATTTAAAATTGGTACTTTTTTATTAATTAGTTCATCGCCCAATAATCTCTCCAGTTTCTTAGCATCTCCTGACTCAACCGGAATTATCCAAGCCCAGTCCAAATAATTTTTTAAAAGCTCATCATATTTGGCAAATATTTCATTGCCATATTCCGTCCTTAAAATTATATTTTCAGTGCCAGACAAGTGATTTGTATTGAGTTGATAAAAAAGATCTCCAGCTAAAAAAATATCATTAGAAGAAGATTTCCCCACAGTAATGACCATTCCATCAGCTCTATGTGTTACATACAAATAATTGTATGACCTCATTTCACCTAATGAATCAATTATTTCTTGCCCTTTAGCTCTAATATATTGATCTCTATTACCTATCTCACTCTTATTTAACAAAAGTTTTTTCATGTCAAATTTAATCGGCTGTTTTATTTTTGTAAATTCGCTTCTACTACTAATCCAATCCGAGATTAATTTTTCAACATGTCCCAGAGTAAACTCTGATTTATTCGCTAAATACTTTTTTTGTTGTATTAAAGACATCTTTCCCCGAAGCTCAAAATTGAGCCTACATCGATTCTCTATCTCTTCAAAAAGCATCTTATCTTCATCATTCTTATATTCATCATTCATAAAACCAATCCAGCTCCTCGATTAAGATAATATTTTAATCTCATACAAAAACTAGCTCTCATCGAAACAACCATTGTTTTGATTTCTCATGAAATTTCTTTATACTTTTCTCCGATTATAAATTCCTAACCCCTTGAGAAAATTACGCATATATTTATCTCCGCAAGGCTTAAAATTTCGTTGGCCTTCTTTTCTCAAAAATGCCCCGATTTCGCCTTTTGATGGATAGATTTCTGCCTCAGCAAAAACGTCTAAAATATCATCAGTGGTCATAGACAAGGCGATTTTTAATTTTTTTAGCAACACATTGTTGATATATTTGATTTCCTTGCTTTTTTGCGGCGTGTCTACTATCGACTTATCTTTTTGCGGACCACGCGCCAAGAGAATCAGGCCATTTAGGAATGCGTCAAAAACTTGGTTGTTGATGGTTTTTTCATACACATTATTTTCTGCATTATCTTTGTTCTTATCCTGTACTTTGGTCAGTACCGCCTGAGCTTCTTCTTTAGTCAGTGGTACACCGCCTAGCTCAAAAGCTTTAATCAAATCCGTATCTTTCAAATCAATCGCATAACGTAATCGCAATAATCTATCATTGTTATTCATTTGTTCCTCCGAAGTATTTAGTCTTTACTTTCTTACGTACTTTTTGTCTTGCTAAGATTTTTAGGATCAATGATAAAAACCGCATCACTTATGATAAGGCGCCCCAGAATTAATCCGAAACACACGATAGATTTGCTCCACTAAAATCAGGCGCATCAATTGATGTGGATAAGTCATTTTTCCAAATGAGATTTGCGTATTGCTCCGTTTCATGACAGATTCGCTTAGTCCAAGCGACCCACCAATCACAAATGTTAGATGACTCTTCCCTTGAATACCTAACTGATCAATTTGTTTTGCAAATGCTTCACTCGTTGGATTTTTCCCTTCAATTGCCAATGCAAAGACATAATCATGTTCCTTAATCTTTGAAAGAATACGCTCGCCTTCCTTATCTTTGACCTGTTGCATCTGTGCATCGCTTAAATTTTCTGGTGCTTTTTCATCAGGTACCTCAATCAATTCCATTTTTGCATAAGCACCAAGACGTTTTACATATTCGTTGATTCCTTGAATGAGATACTTTTCCTTTAATTTCCCAACAGATATTATTTTAATATTCATGTTCTACTCCTTTATCAACACAAAATTGCTACTATTAGCACTTCACCTTAGTTTATCATGCTTCTTTCTTTTTTTCTTCAGCCCAAGTGGAAAAGTTTTACACACATACTTATGCACAACATCCACAGGTTTATCCACAGAAACTGCGCTTTTTTTCCTTATTTTATCACTATTTCTTATACAAACATATGTTTCCACCTTTTTTATCCCCTTTATCAACAACCTGTGGATAACTTTTTTATCTGAGTTTTCCTCAATAAAATGAAAAAGTTTTACACAGATACTGTGGAAAAGTAAAACGCGATTTTTTCATCTGAAAACAGATATTTTTCCTAAAGTTTTTCATAAAAAGTTCACAGTCTAAAAGTAGACTAAATTTATTAAATGAGTCTATACTAATGATAGATAAAAAAGTGAACGGAGGAGGAAACACATGGATAAAAAAGATGTGACACCTAAAATGAAAAAAAATAAGTATGGATTTTGGAAGAAGTTAGGCCTCGGACTTGTTGGTGGCGTCCTTGGTGGATTGATTACTGCAGGAATTTTTTACGGCGCTATGGGATCGTCTTTTACAACTTCTTCGACAAGCGCAAGTGGAAATCAAAATTCTGCTGGTGAGACAGTCGTTGAGAATGTCAAAGTAAACGTTGAATCAGATATTACTAGCGCTGTTGATAAAGTACAAGGCGCTGTTGTTTCAGTAATCAATTTACAAAATCAAAATCAATCAAGTGAATTCGGTCAGCTCTTTGGACAACAGGAACAAAGCAGCTCTGATGAAGCTTTAGAAGCTTATAGTGAAGGCAGTGGTGTCATTTATAAGAAAGATGGCGACTCTGCCTACATCGTTACAAATAATCACGTGGTTGATGGGCAACAAGGCTTGGAAGTTTTACTGAAAGATGGCAGTAAAGTGAAGGCTGAACTAGTTGGAACAGACGCCTACTCTGACTTAGCTGTATTAAAAATCAGTGCTGACAAAGTCGACACAGTCGCTTCATTTGGCGACTCTGAATCCTTAAAAGTTGGTGAACCTGCTATTGCGATTGGCTCACCATTAGGCTCAGCTTATGCTAACTCAGTAACTTCAGGTATCGTGTCTTCTTTAAATCGTCAAGTAACTAGTACGAATGAATCAAACGAAACAGTCAACATCAACGCAATCCAAACAGATGCTGCAATCAATCCTGGTAATTCAGGTGGCCCATTAGTAAACATTGAAGGACAAGTAATCGGAATCAATTCAAGTAAGATTGCTAGTACCTCAGAATCTTCCTCTGATGTGAATGTGGAAGGAATGGGTTTTGCAATTCCAAGTAATGATGTAGTAAATGTAATCAATCAATTAGAAAAAGACGGAAAAGTAACCCGTCCAGCTCTTGGAATTACGATGGTCGATTTATCTGCTGTTTCTACACAACAACAAGAACAAGTCTTGAAGATTCCAACTTCTGTAACAAATGGTGTCATTGTAACCAATGTTCAAGCAGCTACTCCTGCTGAAAAGGCGGGATTGAAACAATACGATGTTATCACTAAGATTGATGATACCGAAGTTTCTTCTGGTGTTGAGTTACAAACTGCACTTTACAAGAAAAAAGTCGGCGACAGTGTCAAAGTGACTTACTACCGAGGATCTGAAGAAAAAACTGCTACGGTAGAGTTGACAATCGATCAATCTTCATTGAAACAAAATAATTCGAATGAGTAATGAAGTGGAACAAAAAAGGTGGGACAAAACGAAACACGTTTTGTCCCACCTTTTTTGTTCCACCTTTTTCTATTCATTTAATTTCTATTTAGGAAATGCTTCACCAACAACTGCATCTTCTGGTAAGACTAAAATTCCTTTTTCTGTTGGTGCATCCGGTAAATGCAATTCACGAGCTGAGCAGATCATCCCATAGCTCTCTACGCCACGTAATGAGCCTGGCCAAATCATCAAGCCATCAGGCATCATTGCACCTGGTTTTGCTACAACTACTTTTTGACCCGCTTCAATATTTGGCGCACCACAAACGATTTGTAAGACATGTCCATTATCAACTTCTGTTTCAGTAATAGATAAATGATCAGAGTCTGGATGTGGAACACACGTTTTGACATAACCAACAACGATTTTAGGTTCGTTATCTGCAATCAAAGTTTCAGTAAAACCAGCCTCTTTAATCAAACGATTTAATTCCGTTAATTGTTCTTCATTAATTGTTACTTGTCCATTGCCTTCAATGGTCAAATGATCAGAAATATGGAAAAAGTTCCAAGCAACGATTTGGCCAGAGGCATCTTTCACTTGAGCTACATTCCATTTTCGTTCAACCGTGTTCTCAGTTCCTTTATCGTCGGCTACAACTACCATTAAGGTATCTCCGACATGTGCTTTGTTATAAGCAAAAATCATGTTCTTTCCTCCATTATCTCTTGCTGAGGTTTATCTTAACAAAAAAAATATACTCCTGCATGAGATTTTTTTCATTCGTGTCATGAAAAATGACCAAAAAAAGGGAGTGACAAAAGTCAACTTTCGAGTTTGCCACCCACTTCTTTTCAACATAATACTTTACAACAATTATTAACTAAAAGAAAGCAAAGATTCTATTCCTCGTCCTCTTTTGTTTCTGTCACAATCAAAACATCACAAGGTGCACGACGAATGACGTGGCTAGCCACACTACCAGTCATAAAACGTTCAACAGCATTTAAGCCAGATTGTCCAACCATGATCAGATCAATCTGATATTTTTTTGGTAAATTAACAGCCATTGCTTCTTTGACTGAGCCATAGGCAATAATTCCTTCAATTTTTGTGTAGTTTACAGATTTACCATAGTCTTTACAACTTTGAATCATTTCTTTGGCATTTTCTGTTCCTTGATCGATCAAGTTTTGATCCATTGGTGCATAACCCATAAAATTATAAAATTGTTGGTCAATCACATTGGCAACGTAGACTGTCCCGTTATTTCGACGAGCGACTTCTACTGCTTTTTTAAATGCTGCACTCGCTTGTTCACTACCATCAATACCTACTAAAATATTTTTATACTCTTGATCCATTTTGACCCCTCCTAATAGATGCTAATCAACTGTGACACTTTTTAGGAAATCTTCAATCTCTTGCTTGGTTTTACGATTTTTATTAACTAATCGTCCTAATTCTTTGCCATCTTCAATGACTACAAAGCTAGGGATACCAAAAATACTCCAACTTGCAGCAAGATCGATATATTTATCACGATCGACTTCAATGAAGCGCCAATCAGAAAAATCTTGTTCAATTTCTGGCATTTTTGGTTTGATAAATCGACAATCACCACACCAATCAGCTGTGAAGAAAAAAACATTTTTTCCTTTTTCTACATATCCTGCTAATTCCTCTAAATTTTCTGGAATAATCATCCGTTTTCGTTCCTCCTACTGTCACATTCTTTACCTAAATTATACACCTTTCTCACAAAGTGACAAACGTTTGAAGTTTTTTATTCTGATATAAAAAAATCTGATAAAATAGAAAGTTTCTATCTTATCAGATTTCTTATTTTAAGCTTCAATTATTTCCCGTAAACAATCGTGTTCACTGTTGATTTGTCTAAGCCTTTCAATGTTTGAATCAACATTTCTCTTGCTGCTTCAAAGTCGCTGATGCTAAACATTGTTTGATGTGTATGAATATAACGTCCAACTACTCCAATAACTGTACTTGGGATTCCTTCATTTTGAGTATGAGCAGCGCCTGCGTCTGTTCCACCTTTTGAAACGAAGTATTGGTATGGAATATTATTTGTTTCTGCTACATCTAATAAATATTCACGCAAACGTGGTAACATGATCAAGCCCGGATCTTGGATACGCATCAAAGTGCCTTCACCTAAGTGTCCAAATGTTCCTTTTTTCGTTACAGTATCATCTGCAGCAGAACAATCTACTGCAAAGAATAAATCAGGTTTAAATTTATTGACAGATGCTTTTGATCCACGCAAGCCAACTTCTTCTTGCACGTTTGCCCCTGCAATCAATGCGTGCCCTAATTTTTCATTTTGTAACGCTTCTAGTGCTTCTAAAACCATTGTACAACCATAACGATTGTCCCAAGATTTGCTAATGATATTTTTTCCATTTGCTGTTTTGATTGTTTCAGCAAAAGGTACGATTGTATCACCAGGTAAAACGCCATAGCTTATGGCTTCTTCACGTGATTCAAATCCTGCATCAAATAAAATATCTGTTACTTCAACTGATTTTTGACCGCTTGTTCCACGTAACAAATGTGGTGGAACAGATGAAGAAATACAAGGATAGTTTTTACCAGATGATGTCTTCAAAGTAAAACGTTGTGCTGAAACAACGTAAGGATTCCAGCCACCTAAAGGAACTACTTTAAATAAACCATTATCTTGGATTTGAGTTAGCATAAACCCAACTTCATCCATGTGTGCCGCAACCATTACTCGTGGTGCATCTGCATCTTCATGGTTACGTAACCCAAAAATGCCACCAAGACCATCTAATTGTAACTCATCAACTAATGGTTCCATGTGGCCTTCCATGTATGCACGAATATCTTGTTCAAATCCGCTTGTTCCTTGTAACTCTGTTAATTCTTTAATACGTTGAAATGTTTTTTCTTCCATAATACATCGTCTAAATTTCAGACTAAACTCCTCTCAGACTTTTATTTGATCCATTCAAAAAAAGTTTTCTCCGAATAAATCGACGTTTTCATTATAACTTATTTTGCTAAAGTTTGGTTATTTATTTCTGAGAAAAACAGAGAGTATGGTAGAATAAACCCAGATACATGAAGTAAAAGAAGGAGGGTTACCTGAATGTCCAAAGAAAAAGACTACAATTATTTTAAAGGCGGACTAGCGCTTGGTGTTGGCCTTGGTCTCTTGACTGGCGTTGCTTCGACAGTCTGGTATCATCGCAAAAAATCATTGACCGCTGATCAAGTCCTTTCCAAAATTAAAAATGCCTTTTTAAAAGAAGGTTCTATCGAAGGTTCATGGATTTCTTTTGAAAAAGAACCAATCAGAAAATTTGCTATCCATTCAAATGGTTATCGCGGAGGAATTTCTCGAATGGAAGATGGCGAAATCGTCTACTATGAGTTTTTAGCTGATGCTTATACTGGAACTGTGTTAGATATTTCCCGAGAGAAGTATGAATCCGCAACGTCAGTTTTCTAAACTAAATAAAAGCAAAAAATAACCTACTAAAATCATGTAGTGACCCCAAAAAGTTAGACTTTTGGGCGTCTTTACATCATAGTAGGTTATTTTTTAGCACTATTTGAGCAACACATATGAACTTAACTAGCATTCTATGAAAGAATAAGCTATTCTTAAACTAGCTTTTATTCTAAGGAGAGTGCAACATGAAGCAACGCGAAAAAATTGCCGTATTGATTCCCTGCTACAATGAAGAAGCAACGATTTCAACAGTTATTGCTGATTTTAAACGGGAATTACCTGAGGCAGATATTTATGTCTATGATAATAATTCAACCGATAAAACATATGAGCTTGCCGTTCAAGGTGGCGCTATCGTCAAAAAAGAACCACGCCAAGGTAAAGGAAACGTGATTCGCCAAATGTTTTTTGATATTGATGCTGATTATTACATGATGGTCGATGGCGATGATACGTATCCAGCCGAAGCTGTTCATGGCTTATTAGAAAAATTACGTTCAGCCGAAGCTGACATGGTAATCGGCGACCGTTTATCAAACGGTACGTATTTCGATGAAAATAAACGACCTTTTCATGATTTTGGTAATAACTTAGTCAAAAACTCGATTGCAAAATTGTATAAAACAGACATTAAAGATGTTATGACTGGCTATCGTGGGTTCAATCGAATTTTCGTCAAGAGTTTTCCAATTATGAGTTCGGGTTTTCAAATCGAAACGGAGTTAACAATCCACGCTTTGGATAAAAAATTCAAACTGGTCGAAGTGCCGATTGATTACCGTGACCGCCCAGAAGGTAGCGAATCAAAGCTAAATACTTTTTCGGATGGTTTTAAAGTGATCATGATGATTATCAAAATGTGTAAAGACTATAAACCTCTATTGTTTTTTGGTATCTGGACCACACTGTTTTTCCTTTTTGGACTCTTGGTTGGTATACCAGTCATTCGTGAATTTATGCTAACAGGTCTCATCAGTCGAATTCCTTCTGCTATTTTGAGTACTGGGTTAATGACAATGGCTATGCTTTCTTTGATCACCGGTATGATTTTAGATACTGTCGTGTCTAATGCAAAAAAAGAATACGAACTGAACTTATACCATGTCTATCATGAATATCATAAAGATCGATCCGTATGATTTTATAAATATCATTAATAAAAAACAGATGCAAGACAACATTGTCTCGCATCTGTTTTTTTATGACCATACCAACTCTTACTTAGCCAAACGATAAATTGCATCCGCATAAATCGCAGTTGCTCTGAACAAGTCATCAAGACTCATAAATTCATTTGCTTGGTGCATTGTATCTGTATAGCCTGGGAACATTGCGCCATAGGCAACACCGCGTTTTAGCAAGCGACCATACGTTCCACCACCAATAATTTGTTCATAGCCTTTTTCACCAGTGTGATCTTCGTATACTTGTAATAGCGTTGCAACCAATGGATCATCCATTGGCACATAATGTGGTTCCATTACGCGTGCACCACGCGTAACAGTGGCACCTTCCATTCCAACTGTTTTTTCTACGCCAATTTCTAGCCCTTCAACAGTTACTCCTTTAGGGAAACGGAAGTTCATATTGATAAAGTTTTCTGCTTGTGTGCTGTCATCATCTGCCTTAAATGCAAACAACCCAGCATTCATTGTTAATTTACCCATTTTTTCATCTTCATAAGCCACGCCTAATTTTTCACCATAGAAATCTTCATGGACATAAGCAGCAGCTACATGGATAAATTGTTTTGAAGCACCACCAAAAGCGTAAGTGTCTAAGAATGTTGCTAAGAATGTTCCCGCATTGATTCCAGATTGAGGACTTGCACCGTGAGCCCCTTTTCCGACTAATTCGATTGATACAAATGTTTCATCCGCTTCAATCATTCCGCTAACAGGATTTGCTTCAATAAATTTAAAGAATGCTTCTTCCATCGCGATGGCAGCATCAACATTCGGTACTTCAAGTTTTGCTTCAGCTGTTCCTGGGACCATGTTTTCACGCAAACCAGAAGTGAAAGATTTTAAGACATAGTCGCCTCCGTTATTTCCTTGGAAGTGTAGTCCTAAAGAAACATTTCCTTTTTCACCATTGATAATTGGAAATTCTGCATCTGGTGAGAAACCAAAATCAGGCTCTTCTTCATGTTCGAAGTAATAAGCCATGTCGCCCCAGCCACTTTCTTCATCACTACCAACAACAAAGCGAACTTTTTTAGATAATTTTAAATCTAAATCTTTGATAATTTTCATTGCATAATAAGCTGCCATACTTGGTCCTTTATCATCACTTGAACCACGAGCAAAAATTTTGCCATCTTTGATTACTGGTTCATAAGGATCTGTATCCCAACCGTCGCCAGCAGGAACAACATCCATGTGTCCAAAGATACCTAACGTTTCATCGCCTTCACCCATATCAATGTGTCCAGCATAATTATCAACGTTTTTCACTACGAAACCATCACGTTCACCATAAGCAAGCATGTGTTTTAGTGCATCACGTGGTCCAGGGCCAAACGGTGCATCTGCAGTCACCTTAGAATCATCGCGTTCACTGTTGACGCGTAACAAATTTTTTAAATCTTCAAGTAAGTCTTCTTTACGTGCTTCTACTTCTTTTTGCCAATCAATTGTCATAAAGTTAATCCTCCACCTTATTAAGTCTTCGTGTTTTATGATACCATAAAATCAAGAAAAAAATAGTTCAAAAAGTCTGACAATTTCGTCAGCTTGTAGTTCTTTTGTGAATGCTCAAGGCGTTCAACTTATTGGAGGGGATACTGAATGATTCTTGATGAGCAACTGTTACGAGAGGTAATTACAAAACGACCTAAGCACTCTCACAAAGGTACTTTTGGTCGAGTTGTGTTGATTGGCGGAAATCAACAGTATGGCGGCGCAATCATCATGAGTGCTTTAGCTGCAGTTAACAGTGGTGCTGGATTGACCACAGTGATAACAGACAAGAAGAACCATGGCCCACTCCATGTTCAGCTCCCCGAAGCAATGGTTGTTGACTGGTACGATCAAGCGACCTGTCTAACAGTCATTCAACAGGCAGATGTGTTATTGATTGGTCCAGGATTAGGTACTTCCACTTTCAGTCTAGGCTTACTCCAAATGGTCTTGAAGGTTCAAACAAATCAGCAATGGTTAGTCATTGATGGTTCAGCATTAACTTTGCTTGCCGAAGCAAAACTTTCTTTGCCTTATCCGGAACATACTGTATTAACACCACATCAAATGGAATGGCAACGCCTAAGCGGAATTGCTATCGCTACGCAAACAGATCAATTAAATCAGGAGAAGCAACACGAATTAGGTGCAATTCTTGTCGTTAAAAGTCACCAAACTACTATTTATAATAAAGAAAATATCTATTATAATCAGGCTGGATCTGCCGCAATGGCAACTGGAGGAACTGGTGATACCTTGGCAGGAATGATTACGGCTTTTCTTGCCCAATTTCCTCAAAACGATCACACGGTCGCAGCCGCCGTTTACTTACACAGTTTCATTGGTGATCACTTAGCACAAACACACTATGTCGTACTGCCGACATTGATTAGCCAAGCCATTCCACAATGGATGGCACACTTTTGTACAGAATAAAAATAGGAGTTTGATTATGGAAAAATTTACAGGATATCTGCGCACACCTTTTTATTATGAAACGGATCAAATGGGGATCATTCATCACAGCAATTATATTCGCTGGTTTGAAGAAGCACGTGTCGCACTACTTGATCATCTTGATTTTAGTTACCAAAAAATTGAAGAAACAGGGATTATTATTCCAGTTCTTGAAGTCAATTGCCAATACAAAGAAATGATTCGCTATGGTGAGTCAGTCATTATTTATCCAACAATTGAAAAATATACGGGGACACGTTTAGATTTTAGTTATCAAATTTATGGTGCTGAGGATCAAAAACTACGCACGATTGGCAGCAGTAAACATTGTTTCCTCTCCGCGGAAAATCAGCGTTTATTAAAGCTTAGCCGATTTTATTCAGAGTTGGATGCACTATTTAAAAACTATGCACAATTGGTCAACGCGAAAGAAAAATAAAAAAGGACCAAGCATTTTTCTTGTTTTACGGCGTCAAGTTCGTATAATTATAAGAAAAAAGCAGGTGATGAGCATGTACGTTGTTAAAGTATTACATGGTTATATCGACAAAACTGGCTGCCGCACTCGTGAAAAGAATCCTGACAATCTACTCGTTTTTAAAGACAAAAAGAAGTCTGAAACTTTCGCCAAACAAATCGGTGGTCGTGTGAAGCTTTTACAAGAAATGCGACCTGACTAAAGAAATACTTAAATCTGTCCATCAAGCAACACTCCCAGCTACTGGATGTTGCTTTTTTCTCACTTATAAAAAGCAAAGAGCCCGCTCAATGAGCAGGCTTTTTTATTTATCAAAACAAACTCCACCAGGTTGTTTATTAAAAATCAATTTCCCATAAACAACACTAGATTCCTGCTTCAGAAATTTCTTCTACTAAGGTATCCTTGTTCTGACTAAACAATGTGATATTCTCTTTACCCGACTGCAACACTAACTGGCACAATTCAGCTGGTTCTTTAACCAATTTTCTTAACAGACTTGCTTCAAGTAACATCCCTAAATTCGTGCCACTCAATACAAAAACCTGATTTTTTGAAATGGCTAATTCTACACAGGTTTTAAACGGTGTTCCTCCTAATAAATCGGTAAAACAGATGACGCTATCATTTGTCTGTAATTCTGAATCAATTTTTGTACGATAAGCCTCAAGTTGTTCTTCTGCCTTGAAAGGAACTATTACTACATCATCAAGTGTTCCCGCAATCATCGTAAGTGCACTTTTCAATCCAATTGAAAAGTCATCATGTCCGGTTACTAAAAATTTCATATGCTGCCCCCTGTGTTTCTTCTATTTTATTCTCGTTGTTCGCTCATTCTGGTCAATCAGAATAATTTGGCCATAAAAGAATTGGTTGAACTCACTAACTAGCAGTTTATTTCCGCAAACAATATCCTCTTGCAACATAAACAGATCAAACTTCTCCTTTTGATTTTTCAATCTTAAGCCAATTGCTTGATCAAATTTTTTCGTTTCACCAACCTGTTTGACTTCTATTGGAGAAACTTCGACGTCTGTGGTGCTGATTACAGTTACCCAAGTGGTAGCTGTTTCTTGACACTGAATTTTATTTTCGATTCGTTGATGTGTAGTGAGTTGATTATATATTTCTGAACTTTCAGCAATTCCTTGCATCGTTTGTCCTTCAGTAAAATGAATCTTGTACTGTTGGGCGTTCATTTTTAAATGAAATTGATTGTTAATTTTTTGAGAAGTAACTTTCGGCGATAAATTATAGCTAGAAGTTATCTCAGTATTTTCTTGACCAGAAAAGTTATCCAAAATGATTAAAGAATTTATTTCTTTCAAATATAAAAAACGTCGTTCAAATATTGTCCATCCTTGCTTATTCCATGAAGACCAAGCACATTCAGCAAAAAAACCTTCTGAAATTTCTCGGATTTTATGAAATAACGGCTTTGGTAGTCTATCATATCCCCATGTATCCTTAATTATGGTATGTGGCTCTTTAGCAATAAATAATGTATTGTGGGCAGCCATTTCCTTTAATTGAATCCTCTTTTTGTTGTTTACATAAGTATAACGACCACTGTCAATAATCATGTCTTGTCCATGTAATTGTAAGGTAAAGCTTCCTACAGATGCATGGCCGTGTCCACTACCATGCAGACCGTTAAAGAGCGTAAAATAAATGTCTTGGTCTTTATACACCATCATTCCACTATCTTGACCAGCAAAAATAGGAGGCATTTTTGTCGCTACTGATGGAGAACTAGTATACAAGCTTCCTGTCCAAAGTACTGCCAGATTTGAATCCCTTTTGTCCTTTTTTAAGAAGCCTAAACTTTGATAAATAGCGTAAACGTAGTGAAAATCCACATGATCGCTATCATTTAAGGGAAGAAGCATCTCTTGATTATCAGCTAGATAATAGGTGGCTTGAATAGGCTGAGTTAATTTTTCCCTTAAATTTATAGGGAGTGGTTGTTCAAGATACTCTGAAATTTGTAATAAATAGGCATACATTATGATAACTTCATGTTGATAGAGTGGGCTTTGCTCCCAGTGCACCCCATCATCATAAAATTGTAAATCTAGTTGTTCTACTAATCGCTTCCAAATTAACGTTCTTTGTTCCTCTGTTACTAAATCGGGGAAAAACAAATCTACCGCAGCCATACCGCCGATTGCTAGAACACCCCAATTACTCAGACGATATTTATCAATATAACTATTCTCTAAAAATACCAAATGATCTTGAATTGATTTCTGTAACATTCTCTCGATTTTTGTATTTTTCAGGTGTGCAACAGGCAAATAAGTTAGGCTCTTCATCCAGTTAGTTAAACGTAGCCCAGTATCTAGTGGACGCCAACTATTTTCATTCGCTGGATTAGCTCTTTCACAGCTCGTGATGAAATCCAACAGTAGCGTTGTCCACTTTTCTATGAAATGCTTCTCTTTTGTTAATAGATAACCTTGCGCTAAATCTACCATAAACCCATGTCTACTCAACATAAATAGCCATTCTGGATCTTCTTCTGGGAACTTATTCCAACCAAAGTCCTTCAATGAGTAAGGCGTCGAGCATGCTTCCATGTCCATCGCATCTGTGTAAACAATTTGATCTTTCATTAAAAAATCCACTCGATCAAAAAGTGGCTCTAAAAATTTTTCCTGTTGCTCAACATAATTTGAAACCCAATCATCTTTAAAAAATTTCTGTTGGTATATCTCAATTCTTTGAAAGTCCACTATCTTCTCCTTTTTAACTTTAACCACCTAAACATAAATAATTTTTATAGCTAATCACTTGAAGAACTTATGGCGAAAGAAAAACAATATTTTCTAAAATAAAAGGAAACTTCTCGCCTTTTCCTTAAGAAACTTCAATTTATCTATGCCAAAATACCAAATACAGATGCCAAGATACCAATTGCAAATAACAGTATTAATAGCTGATACGTGTTCCATTTTTTCTTTTTAATCAGATAAAATACAAGGATAGTAAGTAGAACAGCTAACATATTGGGCATAATTTTATCCAAGATGTCTTGAATAGCAATTACTTGTTTTTCTCCTGACTCCACTTTACTAGCATACTGAATAGCAATATTAGCTTTTACAAAAGATGTAGCTAAACCCGAAATTACTGTTACCCCCACAATATTTGCCGCAGCAGAGATTTTTCCAATTCGGTCACTTAATGTTTCGATAACACTAGTGCCTAATTTGAATCCCAGATACCCCATGAGGATTTTAATTGCTAACATTGTTACAACCATTGAGAACCAGAAGCCCATTGGAGCAAAACCTAGGCCGTCTAAGGCTAAGCCCGCAAATAACGTTGAGAATAAGGGCGCAATCCCAAACTGAGCAATAGAATCTCCAATTCCTGACATCGGGCCCATGAGCGCCATTTTAATACTACGCGTATCTGAAATACTTTGATCATTATCATACATTGCTAACTGCATACTAGTAATAAATGGCACCATTTGAGGATTTGTATTATAAAATTCTAAATTTGCAGTGGCCGTTTCTTTTAACTTTTCTGGATCATCTTTATAGATTTTCTTTAACGCAGGCATAATTGTATTTAAATAACTCACACCTTGATAAGAGGTATAGTTGAACGCATTTTGTAAAAAGTATGACCGAAGAGCAGTCGTCATATAATCTTTTTGTGTCAATTTAAGTTTTTTAGATTCCATTACTGAAGTCCTCCTCTTCATCCAACAAAGTTTGATTATTCGCTACTAAGCTTTTTTCCCCAACAGGTGTCTTATCTTTCCCATAATACTGAATCAGTGCAAAAACTGCACCGACCATCGCGACTGCCATTGTGGGTAACTCAAGATACGCTACACAGACATAGCCTAACAACACATACGGAATCAAACTCTTTTCTAACATAACCGACATAATCATTGCAAAACCAATCGCTGGGATAAGTCCGCCAGCTACTGAGAAGCCATTAATCAGCCATTCGGGTAGCGCTTCCACAAATGCTTGTAATCCAGGTCGGCTTAATGCTGCAAGTATCCCAATGAGAAAACCTGCTAAAGCAAAAGCAATGTAGGTTGAGTGAGCGATAAGCGTGAATTTTTTAAATTGTCCACTTTCAATAGCATTTTTAGACCACTTAGCACTTCCTGAAAAGAATGTATATAATGCAGTCGTCACTAATTGAAATAAAACGGCAAATGGAAATGACAATGCCAACGCAGACTCAGCGGTTACGCCTTGATCTTTCAACGTGATTGCCATAATCGTTCCAACAATTCCCGGACCAACTGGATTTGGCGGAACTGTTCCACCCGCACCTACGCCAAATCCCATATAAGCTAGCTCAGCTAGTGCCCCAAATTTCAAAGCAGTCGGAATATCACCTAAAACAACGCCAACAAAAAAGGACATGACCAATGCTCGGTTCGTATAGATTCCCAATAATTGCCCAGAATAGCAAAACGCAGTAATTAATCCTATAAGTATTCCTTGTACTAATGTAATCTCCATTTTTTATTTCCTCTCTAAATTAACTGTTTTTAATTTTTTCCATTAATGTATCTAAATGCTGAGAGCCATCATTAGACATCGGCGAAGTTTTGGTAGTAAACGTCACATGGTGTTCATTCTTCAATTTTCTCAAGTCGTTTTTATCTTCTTCACCCAAATAGATAAATTGAGAAATTTTTTCTTTTCCTTCAGCAGCATGAATATTGCCAATATTTAATTGTTCCATTGGAAAACCCAACTCACAAAGTTTTAGTGCATCATGGAGATTTTCGACAACTACAAAAATCGTTTGATGAGGCGCTGCTTTCCAGATCACTTCAGCAGTACGTGCAATGGTCCAAAAGCGGACATTGATATCTTGAGGTAAGACTGTTTTCATTAACATTTGTTGTACGTTATCTTCAGCTGCCTTATCATTCGCGCAAATAACTAAATTAACTCCTAAACTTTTAATCCATAATTGCCCTTGTCCATGGATTAAACGCGCATCTACTCGTACCATTTTTACATTTGGTTTATCCATATTTTCCCCTCCTATTCTTGCTTTACCAATACATTTTCCAATCTTTTTTGAATCGAACTAAAGCCTCCAAGTAAAAATAATCTCCCCAAATATTCCCTTCATTTACTCCTTTGCCACTATGCCATGAATACACACCTTCATTCATTAAAGCTGTAATCCCTTCCGTTTTAGAATCTGTGTAATGTTCTATTAAACTTTTCAGCATTGAATGTTGCGCATACTTGTAAACTAATTTGGATTGATTTGCTTCGGGTAAAAACCTATCCATCAAATTCATTCCACAAATCGCAATGGCTGTTGCAGAAGTATCTCTAGGCTGATTGGATCCATCTGTAAAAATCAAATCCCAATAACTAACGAAATCTTTTGGTAGCCGATTTAAGAAATAATTTGTGACTGCTTCAAATAATTCAGTATTCTGTTCATTCGAACAATATGAACGAAAAAGTGCAATTCCATAAATTAACCAAGATTGTCCACGTGCCCAACTCGACGAATCTGAATAGCCTTGACGTGTTTTTCCATACAAAGGTAGTCCTTCTTTCGTATCAAAAAAGAACGTATGATAGGCAGAAGAATCTTCACGAATCGCGTGTTCAATGGTCGTATGATAGTGTCTGACTGCAACTTCACGATACTTTTTATCTTCAGTAACTTCTGTCGCCCAAAAAAGTAAGGGAATATTTAAAAGGCAGTCGACAATCAAGCGATAATTATCTTGTTTCCCTAGCTCTCCCCAAGCTTGAATAAATTGACCTTTTTCTTGGTAACGTGACAATAATTTTTCTGCCGCCTTTAAAGACACTTGCTTTGCTTGCTCATCACCTACAAGTTTGTAGGCACTCACACAAGATAGGCTATACAGGAAACCTAAATCATGATGATCAATTTCAATATCCTGATCCATTCGATGAATAAAACTTTGAACATTTTTTTCTGCAATTTTTTTAAAGTCTTCATCTTGCGTGACCTCATAGCAAAGCCAGAGAATACCTGTCCAAAAACCATTTGTCCATTCCGTATTAGCCATTGGCATATATGAATTATTTTTAGTCGCTGGTGTAGGATACTGGTCCTTCAATTGAAAAATATTTTTTTTAACTTTTTTCACCGCATCAGCTATCGCTTGATCAATCACTTCTTCCGAAAGTAACCCTTGACCAAAGTATCTCTCACTAGACAATAACTTTTCTTTCTTTTTTTCTTTCAAAAAAATCCCTCCATCACTTAACGTGTTAACCGGTGTAAAAATATCTTAGCTTATTTTTCATTTTTTGTAAACCCTTTCTTTTTTTGAAACTAAAAATAGTTTACGTATTTTATTTTTTGATACACAAAAAAGCACTGAAGAAGATTGTTAACTTCTCAGTGCTTGAGTCATTTAACTATTTTAAAAATAAAAAGTTATTCCCCAACAATTTCAATTTGATAAAAATCTGGATGAATAAAGCTTCGACTGTACTCAATCGGTACGCCATCCTTTCCTGAAATCAAACGTCTAATATCAAATAACGAATAGCTCTCCTCTTCACCAAAACGTTTCTCAATCAGTTTTAGTGGTTCAAGTTCTTCCATTCCTTCTCTTAATAAAATTGTTCGAACTTCCATCGACATCGGAAGATTCGACATGTGCCCAACCAGTCCAAGTTCTTCTGACAGGCTTGCGCCATTGACCCAGCGTTCCAAAGAATCTTTTGCTAATTTATCTCGGAAAAGATAACGGTTTTGTATTTTCCATGGACGACCATTAGTCAGTGCAATTTGGCTTATTTTCACTAACGATCTTTGCCCCGTTTTATCCCCTAATTGTTGTGCGATAAACTTGTCCTTCACTTGACCAAAATTCAAGGTGATTGTTTTTTCAACTGATTTTTTCTTAGCATCATTTGATAAAGAAAGCTGTTCAGAAAAAAAGACCTTTCTGTGTTTCAAATTTTTTCTAACAAAGGTTCCTTCTCCTTGGCGACGAATCAAGTAACCCTCATTTACCAAATCATTTAGTGCTTTTACAACCGTTGTGTTACTGACACTATAGATTTTTTTTAAATCACCTTCGGAGTAAATTTTTTCACCTGCACTAAATTCTCCTGATTCAATTTTCTTGATAATATCCTGTTTGATTGTTTCGTACTTGGATGTCATTTTATTCTCCCTTAACCTGTTAACCGTTTATTTACATAATAAATAATTTTTTGTTTTCTGTAAATAGATTGCTTGACTGTAAGAACATATCGACTGATACTTTCCCACAATTTTTACACAGCTTAACGGTTATGTAAAAATAACAATTCACATTAATTGGTAAAAAAATACAAAAAAAAATCAATTTAAGCAGTATCTGCCTAAATTGATTTTCAACTTAGTTATTTAACTAGAATTTCATCAATAAATCTTAACGAAAATCTGAATTATTTAGCTAAAGCGTCTTTTGCTTGGTCAGCTAATGCAGTAAAAGCTGCTGCATCGTTAACAGCAAGGTCAGCTAACATTTTACGGTTGATGTCGATTTCAGCCAATTTCAAACCGTGCATTAATTTTGAGTAGCTTAAGCCATTCATACGAGCTGCTGCGTTGATACGAGCAATCCATAATTTGCGGAAGTCGCGTTTCTTTTGACGACGATCGCGATATGCGTAGTTGTATGAATTCATTACTTGTTCTTTTGCTGTTTTAAATAAAGTGTGTTTTGAACCGTAGTAACCTTTTGCTAATTTTAGCATTTTTTTACGACGTTTACGAGTTACTGTTCCACCTTTAACACGTGCCATGTTTAATTCCTCCTAAAAATAAATCTTCTCATTGAAATTTTTCTAAATTTGCGTTGCTTATTTCATTTTTGCTAGTTGTTGACGGATACGTTTAAAATCGCCACTAGCAACCATACGTGCTTTACGCAATTGACGGCGTTGTTTTTTTGTTTTGCCGTGGAAACGGTGACTTGTAAACGCGCGGTAACGTTTCAATCCGCCTTTACCAGTACGTTTGAATCGTTTTGCTGATCCGCGGTGTGTTTTTTGTTTTGGCATGACTATATTTCCTCCTCAAAATCTTTCGTTATCCGACCATTGACTGTTCAACAATCAGTTAGTCATTCAAATTACTTACTGTCGTTTTTCGGTGCCAGCGTCAAGAACATGCTGCGTCCGTCCATTTTCGCTTTTTGTTCCACTGTTGCAATATCAGCAGTTTCTTCAGCTAAGCGATTTAAGACTTTTTGACCAATCTCTTTATGGGTAATGGCACGGCCTTTAAAACGGATAGAAGCTTTCACTTTATCGCCTTTTTCTAAGAACTTACGTGCATTACGAAGTTTTGTATTGAAGTCATTTACGTCAATTGTCGGACTTAAACGTACCTCTTTAACATTGATCACTTTTTGTTTTTTACGCGCTTCACGGTCTTTTTTCTGTTGTTCAAAACGGAATTTCCCGTAATCCATGATTCGCGCAACTGGTGGTTTCGCACCTGGGGCAACTAACACAAGATCCAAGTTTGCTTGTTCAGCAATCTGTAATGCTTCTGCTTTTGTTTTAACACCTAACTGCTCGCCTTCTGAACCGATCAATCGTAATTCTCGTGCACGAATGCCGTCGTTAACCATCATATCCTTTGCTATGGTCATTCACCTCCAAATATTATGAGAGAAAGAAAAGCTTACCGAATTTTCGGTAATAAAAAAACGAGTTCTTTTTATCAGAACCCGCGCATAATCCACCTAAAGAATCGGCGAAAACTATCTAGCCCAGCGACTATATCAACTAAGGCGAGAAGCGCGTGCTTCTGCTTTTATTTCTCAACTTCACTAGTTTATCAAATTTACTTGAACATGTCAACTCTTTATCTAAAATAAAGGACCTATTTTAAAAAGATATCCTAGCATTTTCTCTTTATTTTATTTATCTTTAAGATAAGAAAATAATTTGGAGGCAACCTATGAAAAAGAATGATCCTATTGCACCTATCTTATCTCACCTAGAGGAAGGCGACTTTTATTTAGAAGATGAAGAACTCTTTTCAAATCTTTTAGTCAAAGATAGCGACCAAAGTTATTTATCCGCAAAAAATTTGATTATAAGAGACAGCCACATTCAAAAATTAACCATGCAAAAAACTATTTTGGAAAGTTTTGAATGTAGCAATGTCATTTTCGACCACTGTGATTTTTCCAATTTAGAATGGATTGGTGCCAGTTTTCACCAAGTAACTTTTCAACAATGCAAGTTAACCGGAACAAATTTTGCGGAAGGCTATCTTCGTGATTGCTCATTCAATGAATGTTTAGCTTCGATGGCCTCTTTCAGCAACACGAATTTGAAAACTGTCCGCTTTTCTGACTGTCAACTAGAAGACACCGAATTTTATGAAGTTCGATGGAAAAACTTATCCCTGCTCAACAATCAGCTTACGGGATCTAATTGGTTCCGTACACCTCTAAAAGCATTGGATTTTAGAACAAATGACTTTACTAAAATTGCACTTTCTCTAGAAAATCTCTCTGGTTTATCAGTCGACCAAGAACAAGCTTTAGTCATCGCAGCTAGTTTGGGACTTATCATTGAAGAATAATTTATTTAATTCGGCGCCATAAAGCAATTAACATCCAAACGGATAAAATCAGACTGATGACCAGCGCAATTCCCCAACCAAACACAGAGTGAGTAAATGGTAACTGTAAGTTCATTCCAAAAAAACCAGTGACGATCGTCGGAACGGTCAACAATAATGACCAGACAGTTAAGAATTTCATCGTGTCATTTAGGTTGTTATTCAACAAGTTATTATAAGTTCCAGATAACTGGTCTAAAATTTGTGATGCCAGATTCGTCATCTCGACTGCCTGCTTGGCTTCAATCAATGCGTCATCCAATTGTTCCTTTTCGCCTTCAGACATTTTACGATAAATAGCTAAAGCTTTTATCTGCTCAATCAACACAGCATTTTGTTTTGTCCCTGTGACTAAATAAACTAGTCCGATTTCTAAGTCAGATAATTGCAATAAGTTTTGATTACTTGTTTTTTCTCGTAACTTTTGATTTAAGCGTTGTCGCTCGCTATTCACTTCTTCAACTAATGGGAAAAAGGAATCTGAAATCAAAAATAAAGTTTGAAATAGCAAGCTATAGACACTCATGTTAGGTGTGCGTTGTAGCAATGATTCCATGAGACGTACTACATAACCAGTATTTTCTGTAGTAAATGTAAAAATACCGTTCTCTTTCAAAATAAAGGCCATCGGTGTTGTTTCATAATGATTTTCACTTTTCCTTTGGTGAGGAACATTGTAGACAAGAAGCATTGCCTCATCAAGCACATCATATTCTACCCGTGCGCGTTCGTTTTTATCGAGAGAGTAAGTTAGCATCTCGTCGCTTAATTTATACTCTTCTTTTAAGTTTTTAACACCAATAACATTGTCACGTTGAATATTTAGCCAAAAATTTTGGTCAGAATTAAAAAAACGTTTATTACTCATTATTGACCTCCTCATAACACTTTCTCTTAACAGTATAAAGAAAAAAACTATTCAAACAAGGTAAAAGCCATTGCTTGAATAGTATTTATTTAATATACAAATTGTTCTTGACGGATTTCGGCTAATTTTTCTTTCACGATTCGGACCACTTCATCTTTTGCTTGTGGATCTTCGACAAAATTGTAGCGATCTCCATCAATTTGAATTTTAGGACTTTCATTGTAGTTTTCGTACCATTGATCATAACGACGATTCAATTCTTGATAATAATCATATAACGATGGGTCAAAAGATAATTGCTCATATGAACGACCACGTTTCTCGATTCGTTCCAACATTGTATCAAAAGAAACTCGAATATGAATCAGTAAATCAGGATTTTTTTTGTGGGCTGCATAAGGTAGCTCTTCCATCATATTTTCTAGTAATTCATCATAGACACGCACTTCTGTTTCTGTCGCTCTTCCTAAATCTGCATTCAAATGGAATAATAAAGAATCTTCATAGATTGAACGGTCCAAAACGTTGTTATCATCTTTCATTGCTTGTTTAATACTTGCAAAACGTTTATTTAAAAAATAAATTTGTAATAAAAAAGCATATTGCTCAGGGTTAGCATAAAACAAAGGTAACACTTCATTATCATCAATTGATTCATAAAAAGCCTGACTATTAAATTCTTCAGCTATCATTTCTGTTAAACTTGACTTTCCTGCACCAATTGTACCAGCTAAAACGATCACGCTCATTTACCTCCAACTCACTTCATTACTAAATATTGTATGTGTTTTTCAATCTTTCTAAATATACCCCCAATATCTAGTAGTGTCAAATGGAATTTATTGAACGCCCTTCGAAAAAAAACTCAAAAAAATTCTTAAGAAAACAGTGATTTTTTGACAGAAAACGCATTCTTGGTTTTACTTATTGAGCGGATTTAGTAAAATAGGGAGGAAATGATTTTTGGTTTGCTTTTTTTCACATCATCAAACCAAATTCTCGTTGAGTAGCGCAACTATTTAGGGCGCTTTATTTTTTGTCTAAAAGTTACTGTTATGTGAGGAAAAGGAGTTAAGTTATGGCAAACTATGGCCAAGGGGAATCAAGCGGAAAAATTATCTTGATGGGTGAACATGCCGTTGTATACGGCGAACCAGCAATTGCCTTTCCATTTTATGCAACGAAAGTCACTGCAAAATTTGAAACGTTAACTGAAGATGTTACCCAAGATCAATTGTTTTCAGCCTATTATGTAGGAAAGTTGATTCATGCACCACAAGCACTCAAAAATATCAAAGCTTTAGTCACACATTTAAAACAGGATCATGGTGTCAAGGAATCAGTCAGCCTCACCATTGAAAGTACCATTCCTGCTGAACGCGGAATGGGTTCTAGCGCTGCTGTTGCAGTAGCAATCACACGCGCCTTTTATGATTATCTTTCACTTTCACTAGCACATGAAACATTGTTAAGCTATGTTCAGATTTCTGAAAAAATTGCTCATGGCAACCCAAGTGGAATCGATGCTGCCGCTACAAGTAGTCATAACCCAATCTATTTTATCAAAGGGCAACCTTTCGAGTATTTCACAATCAACTTGGATGCTTTTTTGATTGTTGCTGATACTGGGATCAAAGGACAAACGCGGGAAGCTGTTAAAGACGTCGCTCATTTATTTGAAAAAGACTCACACAAGACTGGACAAAAAATTCAACAATTAGGACAACTCACACAAAAAGCAAAACAAGCAATCATCCAAAACAATCCCGAAAATTTAGCGCAAGTCATGAATCAGGCACAAGTTACATTAAGAGAATTAACAATCAGTAATCATTTTCTAGACCTATTGATTGAAACAGCGTTAGATGCTGGTGCTCTAGGAGCGAAATTAACTGGAGGCGGACGCGGTGGTTGTATGCTCGCTCTTGCCAAAACAAAAACAGAAGCCCAAGCGATTTGTACAGCTCTGGAAGATGCCGGTGCTGTAGCTACTTGGATTCAAGGATTAGGAGTACATACCCATGTTTAAAGGAAAAGCTCGTGCTTACACGAATATTGCACTCATCAAGTATTGGGGGAAAAAAGATGAGGAATTCATTTTACCAATGAATAATAGTTTATCTCTTACACTAGATGCTTTTTACACCGAAACAGAAGTCATCTTCTCTGATACTTTTACTAAGGATAAATTTTATTTGGATGGTGAGCAACAAGACGAAAAAGCAACGAAAAAAATCAGCACTTTTCTTGATCTTGTACGAGAAAAAGGCCAAACAACGCTCAATGCGCAAGTTATCAGTCAAAATTTTGTTCCTACAGCTGCTGGACTTGCTTCCTCCGCAAGTGGCTTAGCTGCATTAGCTGGTGCTTGTAATGAGGCACTTCAATTAGGCTTAGATAACGCAGGATTATCTCGATTAGCTCGTCGGGGCTCTGGTTCAGCGTGTCGTAGTATTTACGGCGGATTTGTGGAATGGGAAAAAGGGGTTGACGATTTTACCTCCTACGCAAAGCAAATCCCTTCCGATCATTTTGAAGATGATTTAGCCATGGTCTTTTTATTACTAAACGATCAGCAAAAAGACGTTTCTAGTCGTGATGGCATGCGTCGCACAGTTGAAACTTCAAGCTTTTATCAAGGCTGGCTTGACTCCCTAGATGCAGATTTAGCGCAGTTAAAGCAAGCCATTACTGACAAAAATTTTCAATCTTTAGGGGAAACAATGGAACGAAACGCATTAAAGATGCATGGCACTACACTAGCAGCGAACCCACCGTTTACTTACTGGTCTCCTGATAGTTTAAAAGCAATGCAAGCAGTCCGTGATTTGAGAAAGCAAGGCGTTCCGTGTTACTTTACAATGGATGCTGGACCAAATGTAAAAATTTTAGTCGAGAAAAAACATTTAGCTGCAGTTAAAACAGCTTGTAATCATTTATTTAGTGAAAAACAAGTAGTTTCAGCCCAAGCAGGTTCTGGAATTACGATTATCAAGTAAAGGGAGATTTTTATGATTGAAGTATCTGCACCAGGAAAGCTTTACATTGCTGGTGAATATGCAGTTGTAGAAACTGGGCACCCTGCCATCATCGTGGCGGTTGACCAATTTGTCACGGTAACAGTCGAAGCGGCTAGAAAAGTGGGAAGTATCCAGTCTGCACAATATAGTGAGATGCCGATTCGTTGGACTAGAAGAAATGGTGAATTAGTTTTAGATATTCGAGAAAATCCATTTCATTACATTCTGGCAGCAATTCGGTTAACTGAAAAATACGCACAAGAAAAAAATAGTTTGCTTTCTTTTTATGACTTGAAGGTAACCAGCGAGCTAGATAGTTCAAATGGCCGAAAATATGGTCTTGGTTCAAGCGGTGCTGTTACGGTCGCAACTGTTAAAGCATTAAATATTTTTTATGATTTGCACCTAAGCCAGTTAGAAATTTTCAAAATTGCTGCTTTAGCAAATCTAGCTGTTCAAGACAACGGTTCTTGCGGAGATATTGCCGCTAGTTGTTATGGTGGTTGGATTGCTTTTTCTACTTTTGATCATCGTTGGGTTCAGCAACAAGAAAAACAGCAGACAATTAGTGAGTTACTTGCAATGGATTGGCCAGGACTTTCGATTGAGCCCCTTGAGGCACCAAAAGATTTACGATTGCTTATTGGTTGGACAGGTAGTCCAGCTTCTACTTCTGATTTAGTTGACCAAGTCCATCGTTCACGAGAAGATAAAAAAACGGCTTACGAAACATTTCTTAGAAATAGTGAAAATTGTGTCAATCAAATGATTCAAGGATTCAAACAAGATGATGTGGCTCTGATTCAAAAACAAATTCGGCAAAATCGCCAATTGCTACGCAACCTATCTACCGTTACCGGTGTGGTCATCGAAACACCTGCGTTAAATGAATTGTGTAACTTAGCAGAAGAATATGAAGGAGCCGCTAAGTCTTCTGGTGCTGGCGGTGGTGATTGTGGAATCGTGATCGTGGATCAAAAATCCGGCATCTTACCTCTCATGAGTGCATGGGAAAATGCAGAAATCACACCACTTCCACTTCATGTTTATAGTTATCGCAGAAAGGATCAATCATGAATCGAAAAGACGAACATGTTTCATTAGCCAAGGCTTTTCACAATAAGCAAAAAAATGAATTTGACGCTGTTCACCTCATTCATAATGCGTTGCCCCAGCTAGCAACAACTGATGTCGACTTATCGACGACTGTTGCTGGCTTTACGTTGACCAGTCCGTTTTATATCAACGCTATCACTGGTGGCAGTGAAAAAACAAAAAAAATCAATCGTGACCTTGCAATTGTTGCACGCGAAACTGATTTGATGATTGCAACAGGTTCAGTGAGTGCTGCTTTGAAAGATTCCAGCTTAGCTGACAGTTATACCGTGATGCGTGAAGAATACCCTGAAGGAAAGATTCTTGCTAATATCGGTGCTGGAACTTCTGTTGAAAAAGCCCAAGAAGCTATTCAATTGTTCCATGCAGATGCTTTACAAATTCATCTCAACGCCCCACAAGAGTTAGTTATGCCTGAAGGTGACCGTGATTTTTCAAACTGGTTGGAATTGATTCAAGAAATCCAACAAACAATTGCTGTACCTTTAATCGTAAAAGAAGTCGGTTTTGGCATGACACGTGAAACAATTGAGCAACTTGCACAAATTGGCGTCAAAACAATTGATGTCAGTGGACGTGGTGGGACTAGCTTTACTCAGATTGAAAATGCGCGCCGAGAAAAGCGTGAATTAACTTATCTTGCTGATTGGGGACAATCAACCGTCACCTCATTACTCGAAGCACATGAAGCAAATGCCACTGTTGATATCCTTGCATCTGGTGGTATACGTTCTGCCTATGATATTTTCAAAGCTCTTTGCTTAGGGGCTCAAGCCGTTGGTACTTCTGGTACAGTTTTAACACATCTAATGAATCATGGCGTAGAAGAAACGATTTTATTGATTAAACAATGGCAAGAAGAACTACGTTTGCTCTATACTTTAGTTGGTGCTAGAACAACAAATGAGTTAAAATATCAATCACTTATTTTTTCTGGTGCTGTTAAAGATTGGTGTGAAGCCAGAGAAATATCCTTAGTAAAATATGGCAGACGAAAATAACTGTTGCTAAAAAAAGTGTCTGGGACATAATCATTTTGATTAATGTCCCAGACACTTTTTTGTTTAGATTGAAGGAAATACTCTTTTATCTCATGACTATTTTCCTATGGTTGCTTTCCAATGTATGCCAAAATACCGCCATCAACATACAGGATGTGTCCATTAACAAAATCTGAAGCACCTGAAGCAAGGAAAATTGCTGGTCCAGCTAAATCACTTGGTTCACCCCAACGCGCAGCTGGCGTTCTTCCTACGATAAATTGATCGAACGGATGGCGTTCACCATTTTCTTGTTGCTCTCTCAGAGGTGCTGTTTGTGGCGTCGCAATATATCCAGGGCCAATGCCATTACATTGAATGTTGTATTGTCCATACTCAGAAGCAATGTTCTTTGTTAGCATCTTCAAGCCGCCTTTTGCAGCAGCATAGGCACTAACTGTTTCACGACCTAACTCACTCATCATCGAACAAATATTGATAATTTTTCCGCCACCCTTTTCAATCATATCTGGGATAACGGCCTTTGCTACGATAAATGGTGCATTCAAGTCAACATCAATGACTTGACGGAAATCAGCAGCACTCATTTCGATCATTGGTGTCCGTTTGATGATTCCGGCATTGTTCACCAAAATATCTACCGAGCCAACCTCTTCTTTGATTTGCTTAGTCATCGCTTGAACAGCTTCTTCATCCGTCACATCACAAACATATCCTTTTGCTTCAATACCAGCTTCTTGATAGTGTTTGATTCCTTCATCGACAGATTCTTGCGTCAAATTATTAAAAACGATTGTTGCGCCTGCAGATGCTAATGAACGGGCAATTTCAAAACCAATCCCATAAACTGCACCTGTAACAAGTGCAACTTTTCCATCTAATCGAAAATTATCCATTGTAAAATCCATAATGATTCTCCTTTATATTGGTTTATTTTAATTGATCCATTTGAACCATATCCATGTCCGTATAAGTGATATTTTCGCCACACATTGCCCAAATAAATGAATAATTACTTGTACCAACACCTGAATGGATTGACCAACTTGGTGAAATGATTGCTTGTTCATTCGCAACCACTAAATGTTTTGTTTCATCTGGTTTACCCATCATATGGAATACACGCGTGTCTTCATTTGCATAATCAAAATAAACATAAGCTTCCATTCGACGTTCATGCGTATGACAAGGCATGGTATTCCAAGCACTACCTGGCTCTAAAATTGTATAACCCATTTGAAGTTGACAACTTTCGCAAACATTTGGGTGAATGTACTGATAAATTTTTCGTTCATTCAAGGTAACACCTTCACCAGTTTCCATTGGCTTGATTTGGTCGATACTAATTTTTACATTTGGATATTTATGGTGGGCTGGTGCGCTACTCAAATAAAATTTTGCTGGGTTTTCAGCATCTTCTGAAGAAAAAATCACTTCTTTCGTTTCTTTCCCAATATAGTAGCCATCTTGTTTTTGCATTGGTTCTTTTTGTCCATCAATTTCAATAAAACCTGGACCACCAATATTGATGACACCTAGTTCACGACGTTCTAAGAAATAGTCAACGCCGAGTTCTTTATCTAATTTGACTTCTAAAGTAGTTGTTGTAGGCGTCACTCCGCCAAAGATCATGCGATCGTTGTGGGTATAAGTTAAACGAATTTCTCCAGGAACAAATACTTTTTCAACTAAAAATTCATTTCTTAATTGTTCAGTTGAATAATGACGGATATCTTCCGGACTATGTGTATAACGTGTTTTCATTTCTTGCATAATAAATACTCTCCCTATCGTATAATTTTTCCAGAGCCACAGGTTAAAAATTGTGTGACTTCTTCTTGACTGAATTGATTGCAATCACCATGAACCGTATGTTTTAACGCGGACGCAGCTGTCGCAAAGTTGATTATTTCCTGCGGCGGCATGTCCGTTAACATACCATGTAGTATTCCGCCAGCAAAAGCATCACCACCTCCAACACGATCAACGATCGGTTCGATTTCATGAACTTGTGATTCAAAATAAGTTTCATCCATCCATAAGGTTCCCACTAATTGATTTGCGCTAGCTGAATAAACTTTTCTTTTGGTTGAATAGAATGCTTTAATCATAGGAAATTTCTCTTGCATTTTTTGATAATAATAAATCAGGGATTCTGTTTCTTCTTCTGGTGCTTTATCTACTCCCAACAAGTAAAGCGCATCCATTTCTCCAGCTGAACAAATGTCTACTAAAGGTAACAGTTGCTTGATTACTCGGCTTGCTTCTGCTTGTGTCCATAGTTTCCCGCGATAATTGATGTCAAAACTAATCAAACAGCCTGATTCTTTCGCAGCTTCCATCAATTTTTTTGTCATCTGCTGCCATTCGCTAGACAAAGCAGGTGTGATTCCAGAAACATGAAAGATGTCAACGCCTTCAAATAAATTTTCTAATGACCATTCGATTTCCGTCATTGTCGCAAAGCTGGAACCTGCTCGATCATAAATTACCGAGGTCGCTCGTTCTCCAACCCCAGCCTCCATGTAATATGTCCCTAATCGCTTACCACCGCGTAACAAGTAATTAGTTGACACCCCATAACTTTGAAGATGTTTCTGAACTGCATCGCCTAATGCATGAGTCGGAACTTTACTAGCAAAAATAGTTTCATGTCCATAGTTTGCTAATGAAATAGCGACATTAGCTTCACCGCCACCATAATCAGCTCTGAACTGCTCACTTTTAATGATACGCGTTCCTTGAGTTGTAGATAATCGCAACATGATTTCTCCAAGAGTTACCACTTTTCCCATCATGAATTACCCCGCGATTTCTTTCATTTTCGCCGCGTACTGCTTAGCTACTTCTGTCACTTTCTCAAAATCACCTGTAGCAGCCGGCGCAAGTAAATTGCCACCCACACCAACAGTTACCACACCTGCATCAAACCAATCCTGCATATTTTCTAAGCTTACACCACCAGTTGGCATAATGTTGACTTGTGGCATAGGTGCTTTGAATGCGGAAACAATACTTGGACCAAATGCACTTCCAGGAAATAATTTCACGATATCAACCCCACTCTTCAGTGCTGTTTTGATTTCATCAATCGTCATACAACCTGGTAAATAAGGTACTTGGTACAAATTACATAGCTCTGCTGTTTCTTTATCAAAACATGGGCTCACAATATATTCTGCACCAGCTAAAATTGCTAAACGAGCAGTAACCGCATCTAACACTGTTCCAGCACCAATGACAATCTCTTCTCGTTCTTGATAAGTTGCTAAAAGTTCTTTGATTACTTGGTCAGCTTGTGGCACGGTAAACGTAAGTTCGATGCCCGTTAAGCCACCTTTGATAATTGCATGACAAGCATTCAGTGCTTCTTCACTCGTTTTTCCACGAACTACAGCAATCACACCAGCATTTTTCAATCGAGATAAAATTTCAATTTTTTTCATTTTCCCCACCTCTTATTTCCTATTTAGAAATTAAGTTTTATAATTTGGAAATCTATACTCGTATTATAAAGGAGAAAAGAAAAAATGCAAACGCTTTTTCATTTTTTTGTTAATGTTTCTTCTATTTTTTGTTTCGTTTGCTTTACTGCTGCAACAATTTGATTTTTAATTTCGCCTGTTAAACGATATTTAGGCATACTGATACTAAATGCACCAATGATTTCATTATTTTTGACAATAGCTGCACCGATACAAAAAATATCTTGTTCCATTTCTTCATCATCGTAAGCAATTTTGGACTGCTGTACTTTTTCAATCTCGCTTTTTAAACGCAGTGGATTAGTAATCGTGTATTCAGTAAATGGAACTAGCGGATGTTTCGTTAAGTATGTATCATATTGGTTCTCATCAAACTCAGCTAATACAGCTTTTCCCATAGCAGAACTATAGAGTGGTCTAGTCACACCGATTTTGGACGACATTCGGATCGTTTGGTTTTTCGCTTCTAGTTTATTGACATATAAAATTTCTTCATTATTTAAAATTCCTAGATGAATGGTTTCATCAATCGTGTCTTGGAGTTGTTCAAGATACGGACGCGTTGCTTCCACTAAATCTTGTTCCTCAATACTTTTGTTCGCATAACGGATAAATTTACTACCTAAACGATAATTTTTGTCCGAGTTTTTATTTGTATATCCTATTAAAGTTAATGTATCTAAAATTTTTAAAGCAGTTGAAGCAGTCATTCCCGTGCCTTTAGCAATTGCTTGTAATGAAGAATCTGGCGCTTCTGCTAAGTAATCTAAAATAGTTGATGCCTTAATCAAAACAGTTCCGTAAGGTTTTTTATTTTCCATATTGCACACTCCCGTTTCTTTATAGGAAAATTATAACGGAAAACTTTTGATTTTAATAGTACGACTGATTCAAACTTCAAATACAGGAGTTAGTTCTTGTGCCACAGGCGAATCCTCGTCATTGGTTTCCATAAAAGGAGCCATATACGTCCACCATTTTTGGTTAATCGGCGTTCGAGCAAAGTCTTCCTATAATTTTTCATCTGCGATTTCTAATTGAGAAAAAATATCTAAAATTGCTCTTATGTTTTAAATTTTTACATATCCTAATAATTTATAGCTAAGTGATCCTTGAAATGTTTCTCTCTTTTTTGTTAGACAAGGATTTTTTCAAAGTAATTCTAAAGGTACATATTGGAACACATATTTTTATCTTTACATAAAAAAATTGTCTGAATGAGAGAATCATCCAGACAAACTTATATGAATCAATATGATTTTAAATCCCCCACACAAATTTGAGCGGAAATTTGTGTGGGGGATTCATGTAGCGAACAGCTGCCAGCCGTACGCTAACTAGTGGTAATTATTAAGCTTTGTAAGCATCAATAATGATTTGTTTTAATTCACTAATTAATGGTTCTTTTGGATTAGCAGTTGTACATTGGTCTTCGTAAGCTAATTCAGCCATACGATCAACTGTTGTATCAAGTGTTTCTTGTGTCACACCTTGTGCTTTCAAGTTCATATCGATACCTACGTTTTGACCTAATTCATAAACAGCTTTTGCTAATGCATCTACTAATTCAGCAGTTGTTTCGCCTTTTAGACCTAAGAATTTAGCAATATCTGCATAATCTGTATCTGCACGGAAGTAGTCATATTTAGGGAACATTGCGTGTTTTTGTGGATCTTTCGCATTGTAACGAATAATGTGTGGTAACAAGATTGCATTTGTACGTCCATGAGGAATACCATATTCTCCACCAATTTTGTGGGCGATTGAATGACAAATTCCTAGGAACGCATTTGCAAACGCCATACCAGCCATCGTTGACGCATTATGCATTTTTTCACGTGATTCCATATCAGGTGTTTTTACTGATTTTTCTAAATAATCAAAGACTAACTTGATTGCTTGCAAACTTAAACCACGAGTGTAATCAGATGCCATGACAGATACATATGATTCAATTGCGTGAGTCAAGACATCCATACCAGTATCTGCAGTTACAGAGGCAGGAACTGACATAACAAATTGTGGATCAACAATTGCAACATCTGGTGTTAATGCATAGTCTGCTAATGGGTACTTAACATGTGTGTCGCTATCAGTGATAACTGCAAATGGCGTTACTTCTGAACCTGTTCCTGAAGTTGTTGGAATACATACAAATTGAGTTTTTTCAGGTTTTGCAATTTTGTACGTACGTTTACGAATATCCAAGAATTTTTGTTTTGCTCCAAAGAAAGAAGTATCTGGGTGTTCATAGAACATCCACATTCCTTTGGCAGCATCCATTGCAGATCCACCACCTAATGCGATTACTGTATCAGGTTTAAAATCAGCCATTAGTTTTGTTCCAGCGTAAACAGTATCTGTTGAAGGGTTTGGCTCAACATCAGAGAAAACTTCAATTTTTACGTCGTTTTTACGGCGAGCAAGTACTTCACGAACTGTATCACAGTAACCAAATTGGACCATTCCTGGGTCACAAACGATCATGACACGTTCAACATTTTCCATTTTTTCTAAGTAAAGTAATGAATTCTTTTCAAAGAAGATTTTTGGTGGTAATTTGAACCATTGCATGTTATTTCTCCGTTTCGCTACAGTTTTGACGTTGATTAAGTTGACAGCAGATACATTACGAGAAACAGAATTTTTACCATAAGAACCACAACCTAAAGTTAATGAAGGAATCATTTCATTGTAGATATTACCAATTCCGCCTTCAGCTGATGGTGTGTTAACTAGAATACGACAAGCTTTCATTCGTAAACCAAATTTCACGTGTAAATCTTCATTTTCTGAATGAATAACAGCTGTATGTCCTAGTCCACCAAGATTTAACATACCTTCACATAATTCAAATGCATGGTCTGTATTGTTTGCTTTAACCATTGCTAAAACTGGTGATAATTTTTCACGTGAAAGTGGGTAATCAGCACCTACACCTTCTAATTCAGCAATTAACATTTTTGTTCCTTCTGGTACTTTGATACCTGCTAATTTAGCAATTTCCATTGCTGAATGTCCAACGATTGCTGGGTTAACAGCATACTTACCTTCATTCATCACTGCATCTTCTAATTTTGCTAGTTCGCTTGGTTTTACGAAGTACACTTGATGCGCTTGGAATTCTGCTTTTACAGCTGCATAAATTTCTTTATCAACAATTACTGCTTGTTCAGACGCACAAATCATTCCGTTATCAAATGTTTTTGATACGATCAAATCGTTCACTGCACGTTTTACTTTTGCTGTTTTTTCAATGTATGCTGGCACGTTACCTGGTCCAACTCCTAAAGCTGGTTTCCCAGTTGAATAAGCAGATTTAACCATTCCTGCTCCACCTGTTGCTAAAACAATTGCAATTCCAGGATGGTTCATCAACATTGAAGTTGCATCAATTGATGGATGCTCGATCCATTGGATACAGTTTTCTGGTGCACCAGCTGCGATTGCCGCATCACGAACAACACGTGCTGCTTCTGCAGAAGATTTTTGTGCACTTGGATGGAAAGCAAACACGATTGGATTTCTTGTTTTCAATGCAATCATTGATTTGAAAATCGTTGTTGAAGTTGGGTTAGTCGTTGGTGTTACACCACAAACAACTCCGACTGGTTCAGCAATTTCGATTAATCCTTTTTGAACGTCCTCATTAATTACACCAACTGTTTTATCATGTTTAATGTTATTCCAAATATACTCTGAAGCATACATATTTTTAATTGCTTTATCTTCATAAATACCACGACCAGTTTCTTCAACTGCCATTTTTGCTAGAGGCATATGTTGATCTAAGGCAGCCATTGCCATTTCATGTACGATATGGTCCACTTTCGCTTGATCAAAGTCTTCCATTTCCTTTAGGGCTACATTTGCTTTTGTTGCAAGATCATCGATCATTGCTTGCACGTCGATCGTTTTTACTTGTTCTTTTTCCAATGTCTTAGCCATTGTCTTCCTCCTAGTGGGTATCACATTTGTTTGTTAATTATTTCACATATGTATCATACAATAATTTATTTTAGTTGTAAATAGTTTTTTGTGATTTTTTTCACAGTTTTAAAATCAAAGATAAACCTTGATGTTATAAAGTTATTTAGCTATAAGCATTTTTTGAACTATCTAAGAAAAAAATATTTTTTATTTATCAATCACGTTCACTATTGAACTTATTTTCTCGCTTTTGATTTTCAAATAAAAAAAGAGACACAACTAATTAATTAGTTGTGTCTCTTCAGATGAAAAATAATCATAGAATCTATGCTTATTTCTCGTCTTTGTTTTCTTCAGAAACTTCTTCTGTTACTTCTTCAGTGATTGTTTCTTCTTTTGTTTCAACTGGTTCTTCGATAGTTGTCACTGTAGCATCGTTTTCTACAGTCACTCCTGGTTTAACCGTTTTGATTGACGCACGGTCAAACTCTAAGAAGATACCTTCACAGTCTAAAACGACTGTGCGTTTGTCTTCATCGATTTCTGAAATTACGCCATGCAAGCCACCAATTGTAACAACTGCATCGCCTGGTTTCATACTATCTAACAAGTTTTGACGTTCTTGTTGTTGTTTCTTTTGTGTACGTGACATAAAGTACCACATTGCTAACAACGCAACGAACATCACAATCATTGGTAATGATCCCATTTTTTTCACCTCACTCAATCTATCTACAAAAAACACTTTAGCATAAAAAGTACTATCTACACTAGCTTTTTACCTAAATTTCACATAAAAGTCATGAATTTAGAAACTCTTAGCATTTTCTTTGTTAAATCCGTATTCTTCAAAGAAGGCTGCTCTGAATTCTAATAAGTTATCATCCATGATTGCTTGACGAACTTGTTTCATCAAATTCAATAGGAAATAAAGATTATGATAAGAAGTTAAACGAATACCGAATGTTTCATCACACTTGATTAAATGACGAATATAAGCACGAGTATAGTTTTTACATGTATAGCAATCACATTTTTCATCAATTGGACGAAAATCATGTGCATATTTTGCATTTTTAACAACTAAACGACCTTGCGAAGTCATACAAGTTCCATTACGTGCGATTCTTGTTGGCAATACACAGTCAAACATATCTACTCCACGAATTACTCCATCAATCAAGGAATCAGCTGCACCAACCCCCATTAAGTAGCGTGGTTTGTCTTCTGGAATTAATGGTGTCGTAAATTCTAAAACACGGTTCATGTCTGCTTTTGGTTCCCCAACAGATAATCCTCCGATTGAATAGCCTGGGAAATCCATGCTAACTAAATCTTTCGCACTTTGACGACGTAAATCTTCAAATCCTGCCCCTTGGATAATTCCAAATAGACCTTGTGTTGCTGGATTTGCGTGAGCTTTTAGTCCACGCTCTGCCCAGCGTGAAGTACGCTCTACAGATTTTTTCACGTAGTCATAGCTTTCATCGAATGGTGGACATTCATCAAAACTCATCATGATATCTGAACCCAATTTATTTTGGATATCAATTGCTTTTTCAGGTGATAAAAACATCCGAGAACCATTCAAATGATTTTTAAAATGGACCCCTTCTTCTTCAATGTTACGCATATCACTTAATGAAAATACTTGGAAACCACCAGAATCGGTTAAAATCGGTTGATCCCAATTCATAAATTTATGCAAACCACCAGCTTCAGCGACTAGATCTTCTCCAGGTCGCAACCACAGATGGTACGTGTTACTTAAAATGATTCCTGCACCCATCTCCTTTAATTCTTCAGGAGACATAGTTTTTACTGTCGCCAATGTTCCGACAGGCATGAACATGGGAGTTGGAAAAGTACCGTGTGGCGTAATAATTTCACCTAAGCGGGCACCCGTATGTTTTTCTTTTTTGATTAAACGATAGCGAATGGCAGGTTGTGACATTCAATTCCCTACTTTCTCTATAAAATAGCGTTGACAACTCACACAATCATAATCGTTTCGGCACTTTTTTGCAAGAGTTTATCTATTGTTTCTGTTCTATTTAATCCTCTTTTTTTAGAGACATTTCCGGAATAATCAATGCAAGATGAAAGGCAAAAAAGTGAATCTTTGTTATAATAATTTTAACTTATGGAAAAGGAGTGAAAAATAGATGAAATCTTCTGCTGAATTAAAATCACAAGCTAAGGCTAGTTTGAAAGGTCGTTGGGGGCAAGCGGTATTATTGAATTTGATTCCGTCGTTAATTGCTATTGCACTTATTCTTTTGATTCTTGTACCATTCATCTTGTTTATTGCAAGTATGTCAGATGTTTCAAGTATCCAGGAAACGATTGCTAATGATAATGGTGGATCTGGTGCTGGCGGTGGTAGTGGTGGCGGAGTTGTTTCCGGCATTATTAGCGCGTTGTTCATGAGTGGTATTTCTTGGACTTATCTTGATGTATTACGTGGACAAAAATCACAAATCGAACCATTTAAAGATGCATTTCGTGGATTTTCAGGTATCTTTATCGGTGGCGTAATCGGTTTAGCTATTTTAATTTGGTTATTCACCACATTATGGACATTGTTGCTTATTATCCCTGGGATTATCAAAAGTTATTCTTACTCTCAAAGCTACTTTATCTACTACGACACGATTCAAGAAACAGGTCAAAAACCTCGTGTGCTTGATACGATTACAGCAAGTCGTAAGCTAATGGATGGTTACAAAGGGAAATTGTTCTGGTTGGATTTGTCGTTTATCGGATGGCACATTCTTGCATTAATGACTGCAGGAATCGGCTATTTATGGTTGAATCCATATATTACAGCAACAAAAGCTGCTTTTTACAATGAATTGCCTAAAGATGTTGCTTACTAAACTAAACAACAGGTACACAAAAAAAGCTGCGGTTAATACCGCAGCTTTTTTGCTACACTTTTTTATTTATTCTTCTTCATCATCCACATCTGGCAGTTGATGGAACTTAATCAGCTCGCTCACTGCAATTGGTGTAACTGATAAAATGAAGACCAGCAACCAATGATTCAAACTAATATGAACAAGTCCAAAAAGTTCTTGAGTGAATGGGAACAGTGCCATTGCCGTAGTAATTACTACAGCTAAGACGGCCATTTCTAATAGCGATTTATTGGAGGATAGACTTACCTTAAATATTGATTGACTACTTCTCACATTAAAAACATGCAAAATTGAAGAATAGGCTAAGACTAGGAAAGCAACCGTTTGACCAACTTCTTGACTAGCATCAACCCAAGGGCTAATTGTGTCAACAAAACTTCCTAGATAGTAACCAAAAAGTGTTACAACGGTAAACACACTTGCGTTCACTGCAATTTTTTGCCACAATCCACGTGCAAAAATCCCCTCATTTCGCGGTATTGGCATTTGATCCATAATTCCTGCTTCCGCCGGTTCCCTTCCTAGTGCAAATCCTGGTAGCCCATCAGCTACTACGTTGACAAATAGTAATTGAACTGCCGTAAATGGCGCACCCCAACCTAGAAGCATCGCAATCAACACAATGAAAATTTCTGAGATATTACAGCTCAAAAGAAAATTAATCGCTTTTCGAATATTTTGATAAACAGAACGGCCTTGGCTAACTGCATCAACAATCGTTGCAAAATTATCATCCGTTAAAATCATATCTGAAGCACTTTGAGCTACATCCGTCCCAGTGATTCCCATGGCACAGCCAACGTCACTTGCTTTCAACGCAGGGGCATCATTTACTCCATCACCAGTCATCGCTACAACTGCGCCTGTTCGTTGCCATGATTTAACAATCCGAATCTTGTCTTCTGGCGTTACTCGTGCATAGACAGACAATTCTTTTACACGTTCATCTAGTTCTTCATCAGTCAACGCGTGCAATTTTGCGCCTGTTAAAGCTTCTGAAGAATGCTCCAAAATTCCAAGTTCTTTTGCAATCGCACTCGCTGTCACCACATGGTCACCAGTAATCATTACTGTTTTGATCCCAGCTTTTTTCGCGCGAGCAATTGCTCCTTTACTTTCTGGGCGAGGTGGATCAATCATGCCAATCAACCCGATTAAACGTAAATCTTTTTCTAACGCTTCTGAACTAATGTCTTGTGGCTCTTCGTCATAGACAGCAAAACCAACTGCAATCACGCGAAGCGCACGTTTTCCGAAACGGTCATTGACAACTGTGGCTTGTTCGATGTCTCCATAACGAAAGCGTGGAGCTAATACGTCAAAAGCACCTTTGGTAATGGAAATATATTTTTTTCCCATCTTATGTACCGTTGTCATCATTTTTCGCTCTGAGTCAAACGGCAATTCTCCAATTCGAGGATAATTTTCTTCCAACTCTGCTTTTGTATGATAGTTTTCTTCCACAGCACGCACAATTGCGGCTTCTGTTGGGTTCCCTTTGATAATCAATTCATCATTTTCTTTTTCAACACTTACATCTGTACATAAGGCTGCCATCTTCAAGACTTCCATTGCACTATCTGTCATAGCATCTTCTGTATCAGTAACTTCATCGCCGCGACTCCAAACTCGACGCACGCGCATTTTATTTTGGGTTAGCGTTCCCGTCTTATCAGAACAAATTACGTTAGCTGTTCCTAATGTTTCAACTGCAGGCAGTTGACGAATAATTGCATGTTTTTTTGCCATTTTCTGAACGCCAAATGCTAAAGTTAATGTCACGATAACTGTCAATGTTTCTGGAACTGCCGCAACTGCTAAAGATACAGAAGTCATAAACATTTCCAGTAGCGGTTCTCCTTGCAACTCACCGATAATAAAAACTAATGCAGCCGCTCCTAATGCAATAAAACTAATTCGTTTACCTAACTGATTCAAGCGAACTTGCAAAGGTGTTTTCTGCATCATATCGCCACTTAATAGTCCAGCGATTTTTCCCATTTCAGTTTGCATCCCAATTGCTGTAACAATTGCTTGACCACGACCGGCAGCTACACTGCACCCTTTAAACACCATATTAATCTGATCGCCTAAAGGTACCTCTTCTTTACTAACATAAGTAGCATCTTTCTCAACCGCTTCACTCTCACCAGTCAAAGCTGATTCTTCTACTCGGAGTTGTGAACTTTGAATCAACCGAGCATCTGCAGGAATGGTTGCACCTGATTCTAAAATCAAAATGTCCCCAACAACTAATTGTTCTGCATCAATTTGTTCTCGTTTGCCATCACGTAAAACCAGTGCCGTCTGCTTATTCATATCCTGCAACGACTCTAATGCTTTTTCTGCATTTCCTTCTTGAACAATTGTAAGTGCGGAGTTGATAACAACGATAGCGATAATCAACAGACCTTCAAATAAATCTCCGTGTTCTGTTGCAAAGGCCGTATAAAAAGAGATCACAGCAGCAACCAATAAAATAATCGTCGTAAAATCTGCTAAACTTCTAAAAAATTTTCTGGCTAATGATTCTTTCTTTGCCTCATCAAAACGGTTAAGTCCCTGCTCCTTGCCCCGCTTAGTTGCTTCTTGCGAAGACAATCCTTGTTCTAGGTTTGCATTTGTTTCTTCTTGGACTTCCCTCACCGTTTTTTTATATTCTTCCATCCTATTCCTCCTTCAATCTTCATTAAATAATAATCCTATATTAAATATAACATCATTTTTTTATTTTTTTCAACTTAATAAACTATTTCAGACAATTTATGAATTTTGTTCATAAAAAAGGCATAGAATCGCAAGCATCTCATTTGCAAACGCTAACATTTCGTGCTACTATATAGGTGTAAGGAAGGAGGATAACATCAAATAAGTTGAAGGATTTCTCGATGAAGTATTGTAAGCAAACAAAGTTGTTAGAAGTACAGGTTTCACCAAGTATACGTGTGAAGTACAAAGCGTCAAACTGATGAAAATAGTGAATGCGTATAAAGAGTTTGGATGATTCGTTTCCCAAAACCAGAAGTAACAAAGATACGTAAAATAAACAATGAACATCTGAAAATTGAATACTAGTAAAAGATGTGTCAATGAGTGTTGAAGATGTAACGAAAACAAGATTTTTTGTTTATCAAGAAGAAATTCAACAAGGTACTTTACATGTATCATGGAAAGTAACAAAAATTCTACTTATTTGATTCCTTCCGAAATACAGAGGCTGGACTTGTCGAGAGTCCAGCTTTTTTGTGTTGTCTACTTCCAATTATCCATGCGTTCTTTTCTCCTTACTAGTACTTCGAAAAATTTGATAGCTAAGAATATTTAGCAAAATAAACACTTCGATTCAGCCACTCTCTACAAAAAATTTAATCACGGCTACCCTCGTCTTCTGCCAAAACATAATTAAGTAACGTGTGAGGCACTGTTTCATTTAATCGGTAGCCCGCTGCTTCTTTATAAAACGTCCAGCTATCTGTTTTAGCTAATTCGAGAATCTCTGCCTCAGTAGTTTTTTCTGATTCCAATTCAAGTAAACTTTGAATGATTTGTATCCGAGCATCTAATATCAGTAGTTGTTTCAACTTGGAGAAAAAATTTTCTGAAGAGATTTGGTCAACCAGATAATAGGCTTCTTTTTTTATTTTATCGTATTCGCGATAAATGAGTGGATACTCGTATTCAGTCATCAATGAAAAATATTGGTCGTATTTATCAAAATAATGGTCGAGGCTTTTATTGGTCAAAAGCATTCCATCAGCTCCTGTCTTTTTATTTTATTTTTTATAATCGTACCTTTTTCATTTGTATTTTTATTTACCTTTTTTCTAAAAAAAAACTAAATTCATAAAATTTATTATCAAAAAATGGTGGTTGAACAAGCAATTTTTGATACTCTCTGCGCAAAAGAAACATTTATATTGAAAATGAAAAACAGACCATTTATTTGATCCAAAAAATACTGTCTTAACATTGATTGATTATTAGCCAAGGAAAATTACTCCAGCTAATTCAATTGCTCAGAGCTAGTTTGAAATTCAGAAAGTAAGCTTCACTTTGCTTATGTGATTCATTAAAAGTGGAAAATAGAAAAGAGAGTGAATGATCGATAAGGATCATTCACTCTCTTATTTTTATTCAAACATGTAATTGTCAACCCATTTATTTGACGAACATCGCATCTCCAAAACTAAAGAAGCGGTAACGTTCGTCAATCGCATGTTGGTATGCAGACAGAATTAATTCGCGACCCGCAAATGCACTTACTAACATCACTAAGGTTGATTTTGGCAAATGGAAATTTGTTGAAAATGCTTGGACGACTTTAAATTCATAACCTGGTGTAATAAAAATTTCTGTCCAACCACTGTCAGCTTTGATTTCACCATTGAACTTTGTCCCAATCGTTTCTAATGTCCGAATAGAAGTTGTCCCTACCGCTACGATTTTCCCGCCATTCTCGCGAACTTGGTTCAAACGTTTCGAAGCATCCTCTGTTAACCGATAAAATTCACTATGCATATGATGATCTTCAATCTTATCTACGCTAACTGGACGGAATGTTCCTAGGCCAACATGAAGTGTCAAGTAGATTAATTCAATTCCTTTGGCTTCGATTTCTTCCAATAATTCTTTTGTAAAATGTAATCCTGCTGTTGGGGCTGCCGCAGAACCATTTTCTTTCGCGTACACTGTTTGGTAACGATCTGGATCTTCTAGGCGTTCTTTGATATAAGGTGGCAAGGGCATTTCGCCCAGCGATTCTAAGATTTCAAGAAAAATTCCGTCATATTTAAACGTAATGATTCGTCCACCATGCTCTAGTTCTTCTTCCACCACAGCTTTTAGTCGACCATCACCAAATGAAATCGTTGTCCCTACTTTGGCACGTTTAGCTGGCTTGATCAACGTTTCCCATGTATCACCTTCTGTATTCGTTAAAAGCAATACTTCTAAATGAGCGCCAGTATCTGGTTTTTCTCCATATAAACGAGCGGGTAGCACGCGTGTGTCATTCATGACCAAGGCGTCCCCCGGGTTCAATTCATCAATAATATCATGAAAATGTTTATCTTCTAACTCCCCTGTTGTACGATTGACCACTAACAAACGTGACTGGTCACGATCTTTTAACGGTGTTTGTGCAATGAGTTCTTCTGGCAAATCAAAATCAAAATCCTCTGTTGTTAACATCTTATCCACTCTTTCTAGTCATTTATCTCAAGCTATTCTAACACTTTTTTAGAGACTTGGCGAACAGCTCAGTTCAAACTTTTTTAGCACACCCCAATCCATATTCCAGTAAAAAATCTCTTCTTTCAAACCTTTCGATTTGTATGTTAACGATTTTTCAGCCATACTAGTTATGTGAAGATTAAAAAAATGATAATTTGAGGTGAGAAAATTTGATTGAATTTCAACATGTATCAAAAATTTATAAAGGAAACAAAGTTGCTGTTGATGACGTGAATCTTTCGTTTGAACAAGGAGAATTTATCTGCTTTATCGGAACTAGTGGTAGTGGGAAAACAACGACGATGCGCATGATAAATCGAATGACTGACCCGTCTAAAGGAAAAATTTTGATTGATGGAAAAAACATCCTAGATATCAATCCGGTTGAACTACGCCGACAAATTGGCTATGTTATTCAAAATATTGGTTTGATGCCACACATGACCATTCGAGAAAATATTACACTTGTACAAAAGCTACTGAAAGTTAGTCAGGAAGAACGTAATAAAACTGCCGAGAAAATGATTGACCTTGTCGAATTACCTCGTGAGATGCTTGATCGCTATCCAAGCGAACTCTCTGGCGGACAACAACAAAGAATTGGTGTCGTTCGGGCATTAGCTGCTAATCAAGATATTATTTTGATGGATGAACCATTTGGCGCGCTAGATCCAATTACGCGTGACGCCTTGCAAGATCTAGTGAAAGACTTACAAGAACGTCTAGGGAAAACCATTGTCTTTGTTACCCACGATATGGACGAAGCATTAAAATTAGCAAGTCGTATCGCTATCATGAGTGAAGGAAAAGTGATCCAGTTTGATACACCAGAAAATATTTTACGTAACCCTGCCAATGAATTCGTAGAAGAACTTATCGGTGAAGATCGTTTGCTTCAAGCAAAACCGGACACGACACGCGTCAACGAAGTCATGTTGAACACTGCCATTACGATTACTCCAGAAAAATCATTGCAAGAAGCAATCAAACTCATGCGCGAAAAACGCGTGGATACCCTTTTAGTAACAGACAACTCAAATGTATTGAAGGGCTTCATTGATGTTGAAACACTTGACCGAAAACGTGGCAAAGTTTCGAGTGTTGGGGATATTTTAAATCCTAAAGTTTTCTACGTGAAAGAATCCGCTTATTTACGTGACACTTTACAACGGATTTTAAAACGTGGACTAAAATACGTGCCTGTCGTTGATGAACAAAACCGAGTAGTTGGTATTTTAACTCGTGCTTCACTAGTTGATATTGTTTATGATGTGATTTGGGGAGAAGATCAATCTATCACAGATGCGATTGAGTCAACGAAGCCTGTAGAAACAAAGGAGGTCTAGCTCATGCAGCAGTTTTTTAATCAGCATGGCGCCGAAATTTTAACAAAGAGTGCTGAACATCTTTATATTTCTTTTTTCGCTCTAGCACTTGGTATTTTGGTTGCAGTTCCGCTAGGGATTCTCTTAACTCGTTTTCAAAAAGCGGCAACGATTGTGATTGGTATTAGTAGCGCACTTCAAACGGTTCCCTCTTTGGCACTGTTAGCTCTGATGATACCCTTGCTAGGCGTTGGAAAAACACCCGCAATTATTGCTCTCTTTATTTATTCGCTATTGCCTATTTTACGAAACACCTATATTGGGATGAAAAATGTGGATTGGAACTATCGAGATGTTGCCAAAGGAATGGGCATGACCAATCTGCAGTCCATTCTTTCAGTGGAACTTCCAATCGCGATGCCAACGATTATGGCAGGGATTCGTTTAGCTGCAGTCTATGTGATTGCTTGGGCAACTTTAGCCTCTTACATTGGTGCAGGCGGTTTAGGTGATTTGATTTTTAGTGGACTAAATAATTATCAACCAGATCTGATTTTTGCTGGAACGATTCCGGTAACGATTTTAGCTCTGCTTGCTGATTTCTTACTTGGTTTATTAGAAACACATCTCACTCCGATTGCGCTTAGAAAGGAGAATGATGAATGAAACGACTTAAACAACTCATTTTGCTTTTTGGACTCTCACTCATTCTCGGTAGCTGTTCTTTGCCAGGCTTAGCAAGTAATACGGATGACCAAACGATTTCGATTACTGGTGGCATTACTTCAGAAGCACAAATTCTTGCAGGGATTGTCGCTGGAATGGTTGAACATTATACAGACAAAAACACAACGATCATCAACAATTTAGCAACAACAACGATTAATCACCAAGCTATGATTAATGGGGACGCTTCGATTTCTGCGGCACGCTATACAGGAACGGACTTAACAACTACCTTAGGGCTACCGCCTGAAAAAGATCCTAAAAAAGCATTTGCCATAGTGAAAGAAGAATTTGAAAAACGGTACAATCAAACATGGTTTCCTTCTTATGGATTTGAAAACACGTATGTCTTTCTCGTTCGCAAAGACACAGCTGAGAAATACAATCTAACGAAAGTCAGTGATTTGAAAAATGTAGCGGATGAACTCGTTGCAGGTGTCGATACTTCTTGGATCAACCGTAAAGGTGATGGCTATGATGGCTTCCAAGAAACATATGGCTTTTCGTTTGAATCTATCTTGCCAATGCAAATTGGTTTAGTTTATGACGCTGTTGAAGCAGGAAAAATGGACATCGTATTAGGTTATTCTACTGATGGACGAATTGCAAGTTATGATTTGGTGATGTTAGAGGATGATTTAAGCTTCTTCCCACCTTATGATGCTGCACCGGTCGTCGCAAACCAAGTGTTGAAAGACACGCCTCACCTAGAGGAAGCCTTACAAAAATTAGGTGGTACGATCACTACAGAGGAAATGCAAAAATTAAATTATGAGGCAGACAACAATTTGGTGGAACCTTCTGTTGTTGCCGAACGCTTTTTGAAAGAACATCATTATTTTGAGGAAGGGAAGTGATTGCATGGATAAAATGAATTTATTTCAACAATTCGTCTATTATTTTCAAGAAAACGGTGCCTATGTCTTTAGTCAATTTATCCGTCACTTCTTGATTTCAATTTACGGTGTCTTTTTCGCCGCTGTTGTAGCGATTCCGATTGGGATATTGATCTCTCGTAAACGCAAACTTGCCAATTGGGTCATTCGCTTAGCAAACATCATTCAAACTGTCCCCTCTTTAGCAATGCTTTCTATTTTGATGATTGGACTGGGGCTAGGTGTTAACGTAGTTATTGTTACGGTCTTCTTGTACTCCTTATTACCAATTATCAAAAACACTTATACTGGCATGATCCAAGTAGATAAAAATATTTTGGATGTCGGTAAAGGAATGGGTATGACTGCTCGTCAACGTTTAATCATGGTGGAACTACCTTTATCTGTTTCGGTCATTATGGCTGGGATTCGTAACGCTTTGGTTGTTGCGATCGGAATTACTGCGATTGGTGCATTCGTTGGTGCCGGCGGCCTTGGTGACATCATTATCCGCGGGACCAATGCAACAGACGGTGCTTCAATCATTCTTGCAGGTGCGTTACCAACAGCTTTAATGGCGATCATTACTGACTGGGTACTTGGTATCGTAGAACGACGCTTAGATCCTGCAGCAAAAAAAGCTTAGTGTACGAAGCTGAACAATAGAAAAAAGGCCCTGCGACAGTTTGTCACAGGTCCTTTTTTTCTATAAACAGTGTTCCCAAAACAACTCCTCAAAATAGCTCACATTCACTTCAAAATATGAAAAACTATTTTGAGTGTCTGCTCGCTATCTTGTCAGAGCTAAACGTTTTGCACCACAATCTTATTCACAGTGTTCCCAAAGCAACTCCTCAAAATAATTCATAACTGTCCAAAAATATGAGTAGCCATTTTTGACAGTTATGAATTATTTTTTCGAAACTGAGCACTTGGATCCACAATCTTTGTTTATTGATAAAGTAATCGCTATGCTCCATTACTTATTTTTTCAGATGATAACTATAGGTACTGATAACAATATTTTCTCGCCAAGAAAGTCGCAAACGTAAACGCAAACTTGTTTGGTTGTGCAAAATATTTTGCCAACGACGGTTTGGTACAAACTGTGGAATCAACACCGTTGTCGTATAGTTTTGTTTTGCTGCATTTTTGCTCACTAGATCCACATAGCGAATAATTGGGTTTTCAATTGAACGATACGAAGAATGAACAACCGAAAAACGAACATCAGGAAAATGTTTTTTGAATTCGGCTTCGATTTCTTTTTCCTTCGCCACATCTTCATCTAAGGATACGTGCATTGCTACTACATAGTCCCCAATCGAACGTGCATAATTCAACGCTCCAATGTTTACACGAGTAACATTTCCCACTAAAACTAACACCGTATTTCCATCAAAATCATGTAACTTAGCATCTTCTTCTAAGCGAAGTTGTTCTGCCACATTTTTGTAGTGTCCATGAATTTTGTAAAAAACAAACAGAACAATAGGCATAATGATAAAGAATGGCCAGATATCACCTAAACGATAGATGAACAAAATAATAATAATCGAGTAAGAAATAAATGCTCCAACAATGTTTGCAATTGATTTTTGCAACCACTTCTTACCTTCTTTTCGCCACTTGATAACCATCCCTGTTTGAGAAAGAGCAAATGGGATAAATACACCAATCGAATAAAGTGGAATCAATCGTTCCGTTGATCCTTGGAAGATAAACAATAAGATGATTGAACCAAAGGCTAAAGTCATGATCCCATTTGAATAACCTAAACGGTCACCACGATCCTGATACATATGTGGCATGAATTTATCTTTTGCTAAATTAAACGCTAAAACTGGAAACGCAGAGAAACCAGTATTTGCGGCTACTGCTAAAATCAAAGCAGTTGCAAATTGTAAAACGTAATACAACACACCATGTCCAAAGACAGCTTTACCGATTTGAGACAAGACCGTCACTTCTGTTTCAGGTACGATGCCATACCAGTAGTTAATGAATGTAATTCCCACAAAGAAAAATCCTAAAATGACAGCCATCATTGTTAACGTACCCGCAGCGTTTTTCGCCCGTGGTTTTTTAAAGAACGGTACCGCATTACTGATTGCCTCAACCCCAGTCAGTGAAGAGGAGCCAGATGAAAAGGCACGTAAAATCAATGCAATCGAAACACCTGGAACGGCCGCGCCTGGCAAGGCAGTCGCATTTAACGGTACTGCACCAGTCACAATGTTGAACAGACCAACGACAATCAGCAAGGTAATGACAATAATAAATGTATAAACAGGAACTAATAAGAAAGAGGCCGATTCACGTAACCCTCTTAAATTCAGCATCATCAATAACAAGACAATTGCGACGGAAATACCTACCTGATGACCATACAAAGCTGGGATCGCCGACGTTATCGCCTCTGCCCCAGCAGAAACAGATACCGCAACAGTCAGCATATAATCGATCAACAATGATCCCCCAGAAATCAGACCAGCGTTTTTCCCTAAGTTTTCACTACTTACCACATAAGCACCACCGCCATGAGGATAAGCATGAATAATTTGTCGATAAGATAAAGTTAATGAAATAAGTAAAATAATAACAAATGCTGCAATAGGTAATGAATACCAAATTGCTGCGGTAGACAAAGCAACCAACACAACAACGATTTGTTCTGTCCCATATGCAATCGAAGATAGTGCATCAGAAGACAATAATGCTAGCGCAGCAAATCGACTCAATTTATGGTCGTCATTTTCAGCAGACTTTAACGGTTTACCGACTAACAACCTTTTTAAGTAATCCAACTCTTAAACTCCTTTACACTTTTTTTCATGTTAAATATTGTTTTCGAAAATTTACAGTAAACAAGATGATATAGTACGCTCATCAAATATAAAAGTCAACATTCTACTAAAAAAATCTTTCAAAAAACGAAAAGATTTTTAATTATAGAAAAACTGGAATCTCCATTCACTCAAGAGATTCCAGTTCAATTTTTGATTCATCGCAACGTACTCAGTGGAAAATATGACTTTCGTGTGAGTATTCCTGCAATTTTTTCATTTTAGATTCAATAAATGGATAAACAGCCGTTCCGACAATCCCAAAGACGATGAACAAACCAATCATAATCCAAATCGCATTCGTTGCCGTTGGCCAGTAAATACCACCAGCTGATTCACGCAATAAATTCACCGCGTGAGTGAACGGTAAGAATGGATTGATCATTTGGAAGAATTTTCCAGAAACTTGAATTGGATAATTCCCACCACCACCTGAAATTGACAGCACGAGGATGATAATCGCCAGCCCTTTCCCTACGTTGCCGAATAAGGACGCTAGCACATAAACAATCATCATGAAGGATAAGGACACTAATAACGCAAATAACACGCTATACACTGGATTATGAACGTCTACGCCCAATAGGAAGATATTTCCAAGAGCAACGATCAATCCTTGTGCCAAACCAATCGTTAAGAATGTCAACATTCGAGCAACATATTGTTCTCGCTTCGTGAATTTTGTTTTATCTTTTTTCTCAAGATAATAGTCAGTAGTTGCTACACTTGAAAGTAAGACTGCACCAACCCAAATACATAATGCCGTGTAGAATGGTGTACTTGCTGAACCATTATTGGCAATTGGATACAGTTGATTTGTTTTCAATTCAACTGGGTTTGTAAAGAAATCACTTTCTTTTGTCGCATCTAATTTCAATAATTTAATTACTTCACCAAGATCGACTTCTTCTTCCCCTTTACGGATAGCATCAGCAGCTTTTTCAATTCCTGCCTTGATACTTGGCCAATCATTTGTAATCAAGTCTGCGGCAGCATTAACAGCTGTCTCAACTTCTGGCATCTTTTCATTGACCGTTGTCAACGTGCCCGTTAATTCACCTTTTAAAGTTGGCCAATCATTCTTAATAAAATCAGCAGCTGTGTTTAATTTTTGCGCAACGACTGGCAAATCATTATTATACAAGTCAGCGCCTTTATTGATGCCGTCAACGATCGTATTCATGTTTCCATTCAGCATGGTGTTCGCATCATGGACTTCTTGACCAATTGCGGGCATTTCTTTTTGATATTTTTCTAGGATACCAACTGCATTTGAAACAGTTGTCTTTGTCGAACTTAATAACGAATCAAAGTCGATTTGGTCTGCTTTGTCTAAGACACCATTTGCTGTTTGAATCGTGTGAATCAACTGATCTAAGATTGATTCAACAGTTGAGCCAACTGCATTAACATCAATATTACCTGTCAATTCTTTGATATTTGAAGCAATTGTTTTGACGCCTTCAAGCAAACTTTTCACTTGATTTAAGTTCCCATTTTGAACAGCCGTATTTAATTCATTCACACGTGTGTTCAAATTACCAAGTGCTGTTTTGATATTTTTCAATCCAGCAATAACGTCGTCTAGTTTATTGTTTCCAGCACTTGTTTGTAAGTCTGTCATAAATTGGACAACTTGATCAATGGCTTCTTGTTGACGACCCAAACTAGCAGAAAAATCAGTTAAGATTTGACCGATATTCGCTTTTTCTTCAGTCGTCAGTTCACCATCTGCAATCGCTCCTTCGATTGTTTCAATAATCGAATTTGTCGTAGTGGCAACTTCGCCAATTGATTTTAAAGTCACTTGCACGCTGGTCACAATACTTGGAACAGCCTCTTTTAATTGTGTCGCACCATTTTCAGTTGTCGACGCAAGATTACTTGCCTGTGATTCCAATCTTTTGATATCTGGCAAAGCATCTTGCACTTGACCAATAATCACTAATCCTTGTTTTGCTTCATCAATTCCTTGATTCATTGTATCTTGGATTGAAGCAAAATCTTCATCAATCATCGCTAATTGTTTCCCAGCGTTTTGGATTTCAGGAATTTTTTCTTGTAGATCCAAAATAATCTTCGCTTGTTCTTGAAGTTCAGGCATCTTGTCATTCAATGCAATGACTTTTCCACCCATTTCGTCTACTTTTGGTAGATAGTCAACAAATTCATTTGCTTTGTTGAGCTTTTCTTTGATGCCAGGAAGTTGGCTTTGAAGTTCTAGCACTTTTTTGGTATACCCTTCAATGTCATCCAGGTTTTCATCAGTAGAAAGAATCATATCTTTTACTTTATTGATGCTCACTAAGTTGGAATCAATATCGTAACCAATTTCGTTAAAAACTTTTAGCAAGGTTGAACTTGCTGTGTTAATAAATTCCTCTGTGATTTGTGACTGAATCGAACTTGCACCTTTATCAGTGATTTTCGGCGCAATCGCGTTAATTTTTTCATTAACGGTGTATTCGATTTTTGGTTTCTTAATGTCCCCACTGGTAAAACTTAATAAGTCTTCAGAAAAATCAGTTGGCAGATAAATACCTGCATAATATTTTCCTGAACGAACACCAGATTCTAATTCAGCTTTTGAGTCAACAAATTGCCAACCCAGCTGGTCATTTTTGTGTAGTGACTTTATTACTTCTTTCCCAATAGCTACTTCTTTTCCTTGAAATTCAACTGGCTTATCCGCACTGTATACGGCGATTGGTAACTCTCCAGTATTTCCATATGGATCCCACAAAGCTTTGATATTAAACCATGCGTACAGTGAAGGGATAATCATGATAGCGATAATCAGAAGTGTCGCAATCGGGTTTTTAAAGATTCGTTTCCAATCAAGTAAGTAAAGTTTAAATGTATTTTTGATTGATCCCATAATTTTCCCCTTCTTTTTTTCTAGCTGAACTACTTTACCATGCAATTCTCTATGATTTCAATGAACATTAATCAAAAAAAGCGAGAATTTTGACATATAAGGACAACTGTCGAACTGTAATCTCTTACAATTTAAAAAACTATTAAATTTTATTTCCTTCACTTTATCATGAAATAACGTGGAATGATAATTTTATGATAAAAATTTAGCCCTAATCCATGAAATCTCTTTCGCAAACATAAAAAAGTGAGGACAAAACTTTTTTCTTGTTTTGTCCTCGCCAAAAAGTTTCTGACAGAATTAAAAATTATTTACCTATTTTTTCTTCAAGATAGGTTTGCATCAATTGTTCAAATATTTCATTTAACTGTTGTTGATTACTTTCATCTCTTACGAAAGATTGGACAGAAGAACCACCATTATCAAAACATTTGATTGGAACTGGTTCATTTGCTATTTCTTGAACAGTGATTTGCGGGTGATACATGAAATCACCACAGGGACCTGGTTGTAAAAAAGCAAATTCATAGTATTCTCCTTGTTTACGTAAACGATAATAACCATTCGTTAGCCATTCTTTTTCAGTTAACTGTTGTTTGATTGCTTGCCAATTTTTATTCATCCTCTCACCTCATGCGAAAGTATAGCATAACTAAGCGAGTGTCAATACAATTTTTCCAGCAGGAGGATGGCCTTCCACTAACTGATGTGCATGGATGACATTCTCTAATGTTGCTGGCAACAGTTGACTAATAGGTACAGTGAATGTTCCTTTTTCATATGCTCGTAATAAATAAGAAAATGCTTCTTGATCTTGATATTCCTTTCTTGGAACAAATGATTCATAAAAACCACTTTTTTTCTCTCGTAGATCCAAATCTGGTAGTTGCGTCAATGCAACATAACGCCCCCCTGGTTTCATAATCTCGATACCCGAAGTCCCGCGTTTGCTACCTTTTGTTGCATCAATTACAATATCTGCTTGATTCGCAAAACGTTCGCCGGCATCTTCTTGATCGTAAGCAGCGAATTCCGCTACTCCAAGCTCACGTACTTTTTCTTCATTTTTTTTGGAAGCACTGGCTAACACTTTGATCCCTTTAGCATGCAATAACTGGACAAGGCTTGAACCAACACCGCCAGAAGCTCCTTCAATCATCACAACATCCGTTGGTTGTACATCAAGTAAATGTGTCAATAAATTATACGCAGTCAATCCTGTTGTTACCATACCCGCTGCTTGCGCCCAATCCATTTTCTCAGGAATCTTTGCTACTTTTTTCGCGGGAACAACAATTTCTTCGCCATAGGTCCCTCCAACTGCGTGGACAACTACTCGATCACCAACAACAAAATCAGTCACGTCTGAAGCAATTTCGGTTACAATTCCGGCACCATCATTTCCCAAAACATAAGGAAATTTTAACGGACGAACCTCTTTCATATTTCCAAGTCGAAGAGATACATCATATGGGTTGATACTAAATGCCTTTAACGCTACTCGAAGGCGTCCATCCTTTACTTCACGTGGACTCGCATCGATTTCTTCAAATACATCCTGTGCTAAACCATACTCTTTTATCGCAAATCTTTTCATACTTGTCACACTCCTCTTTATTAGTTTACGTGGAAGTGCTATTTTTTACAAAAAAAGTGTATGAGTAAAAATAGTTGTCTTTTTTAATCAGACGTGCTAAATTATGAACGGACATCTCATAATCGTAACAATTACGATTTATATCAAAATAAAAAATAAATTTTAAACAATTGGAGGAAACACAATGGCAAAAAAATCAAAAATTGCAAAAGCAAAGAAACAGCAAGCAACGATTGAACGTTATGCGGCAGTACGACAAGAATTAAAAGCGAACCATGATTATGAAGGCTTGCGTAAGCTCCCTTTAGATGCGCGCCCAGAACGTTTGAAAAATCGCGACTTAATTGATGGTCGTCCACGCGGATACATGCGTAAATTCGGAATGTCTCGCGTGAAATTCCGTGAATTAGCTCATAAGGGATTGATTCCCGGCGTTAAAAAAGCTAGCTGGTAATTACAAAGTTCTGTTTTGAATAAGTTGAAGAATTTCCTTTCACGGAAAAAATGCGGTTCAAAAGTTTTGCGCTTCAAAACTTGCGGGTGACTACTTTTGTCCCAATCTCTTTTTCGTATACTTTGCAAGCAAGACTGACTGAAGAACTAATTAAAAAGGTGAGGGCAAACGAGATTTCGTTTGCCCTCACCTTTTTTTGCCTTCATATCACAATTGTTTGCGAACACTGCTTATTCTATGTAAATATAATTTATCAAGTTAGTCAGAGCTGCTACATATCGACTAAATTTCATTCAGGCAAGTCACATCATCGTTACTTTGATACTGGAGCGATTGCCTCCACACCAACACTGATTTTTAATGCGCGATCGACATCTTGCATAATTTCACGATCTAAGTGACACACTTTTTCTTTCAATCTTGATTTATCAATGGTCCGAATTTGTTCTAATAAAATGACGGAGTCTCGGTCTATTCCTGTTCCCGTTGCTTTGATCCCTATATGCGTGGGTAATTTAGGTTTCGCCATTTTTGCAGTAATTGCTGCCACGATTACCGTTGGACTAAAATGGTTTCCTAAATTATTTTGAATAATCAGCACAGGGCGTGTTCCGCCTTGCTCTGATCCCACAACTGGAGAAAGATCAGCAAAGTAAATATCTCCTCTTTTTACCATAGGATCCTCCTTATTTTTGATATTCTCTTGGTATCCGTGTTCCTAGTATACAAGCTACTTCATAATGAATCGTTTCTAATTGATCGGCTACATCTTGCATCGCAATCACCTGATCCTGGTTTTTCCCAATCAGAGTCACAGTTGTTCCTACAGGTAATTCATAAGGTAAGCGAACCATCAATTGATCCATACAAACTCGCCCCACTATTTCACAAAATTTTCCATCAACTAATAAAGAAAATCCTTGCATCTTTCTCAACCAGCCATCTGCGTAACCAATTGGTACGGTTCCAATCCATTCTGGTTTTGATGTGATGTATGTTTCACCATAGCCAATTCCTTCATTAGCAGCTAATTCTTTCACTTGAATCAATTCAGAAACAAGTTCGAGTGCTGGTTGTAATGGATAAATTTCTGGTAACGCATGACCAGATGGATTCAATCCATACATCGCAATTCCGTAACGAATCATATTCCCAATTGATTCGTCGTGCCACAAAGCTGTTGCACTGTTACTAACATGCACATAGCGAGGTAACTCTGGTAATTCTTCAAGAACAGCTAAAAAACGATTTTTTTGTAAATTCCAATACGTATCATCTTCTTGGTCAGCAGTAGAAAAATGTGTAAATAACCCTTCCCATTCAAAATACGATATTGCTTGAACAAATTCAACTGCTTCACTGACTTCTTTTGGTGTTAAAAAACCAATTCGTCCCATTCCCGTATCTGCTTTTAAATGAATTTTCAACTGGCCTTCAATTGCATGTTCTGAAAAATATTCTTTGGCGTCATCTAACCATTCTTTGGTCCCCACCGTTACTGCCAAATCATTGGCAATTGCCAATTCGATTGCGGTAAAAGGAATCATATTTAAGACTAAAATTGGCTGAGTGAAACCTGCTTCTCTTAATTCTAGGCCTTCATCTAAGTTAGCTACACAAAAGCCTGTAGCACCTCCCGCAATCGCTGCATGTGCCGTTTCAATCGCACCATGTCCATAACCATTTGCTTTCACAACTGCAAATAATTCTTTTCCTTTTGGAAGTCTTGCTAATTCATTTGCCACATTCTCTGTAATAGCTTGTGTATGTATAATTGCTTTTGTCGGACGATTCCAAGCGACAACCATTTTCTTTCCTTCTTTCTATTCTTCCAAAATAATTTGTGCAAAAGCCAATTCATCTGTGTGTGTGATACTTACCCAAACAGTTCCTTGATGTGGGGACTGTGTGACAACAGGCTGACCGAGCACATCTTTTAAAATTTCAATTTCTTGAAATGTTACTTTACCGATTCCTGTTCCCCAAGCTTTTGAAAAAGCCTCTTTACATGCATAACGCCCACCTAAAAATTCTACTTGGCGATGGAAGGGTAATACACGAAACAATTCAATCTCATTGACTGTTAGTACGCGATCAATAAAATTTGTTTTTTCTTGAATAATTTTAGCAATCCTTGGTAATTCAACTGCGTCGATTCCAATCCCTTTTATCATTTATCTTCTCTCTTCATCAAATTTCGAACAATCTCATTCTACCAAATTCCTGCCAATTTACCACAATTAAGTCTATATATAACAAAAATGAAAGCTCCTCTTAAAATAAGAGAAGCTTTCATTTGTTTTTTAATCGTTATTTGAGCGAATTACAAATCCACGTTTTTTATCGTTTTGACGACGACCGCCGTCTTTATGATTTCCGTTGTTTTTGTTATATCCGCCTTTAGATTTATTTCCACGGTAATTTCCGCCTTCGCCTCGACGATTACGATTATTGCCGCCACCACGTTTACCATTTTTATTGAACCCTTTTTTCTGAGATGGTAATGGACGTTCTGGTGTGATTTTCACTGGAATTGCATCTGAAGGATCTTTTGCAACAGTTTTTAATAATAGTGCAGCCAAATCTTGTGCTGAATATTTTTCCAACAATTTATCTGCTGGTGACAAGTATTTGTCCAAACCGTTTTCTTCAAGTTTTGCTTCAACTTCTTCAAAAGCAGCGCCTAGTTGGCCTTTAAATGCTTCTTTTTCGGTTGGTGGACGCAAAGCAGTCATACGTTTTTTCGTTAAGTTTTCAATTACGTGTAAGTAACCCATTTCGTTTGGTGTAACAAAAGTAACTGACATTCCGCCTTTTCCTGCACGACCTGTACGTCCAATACGGTGAACGTAGCTTTCTGGATCTTGAGGGATATCGTAGTTGTAAACATGTGTCACACCAGAGATATCTAATCCACGGGCAGCTACATCGGTTGCAACTAAAATATCTAAATGACCGCTCTTGAATGAACGTAAAACGCTCATACGTTTTTGTTGTGATAAATCACCGTGAATTCCTTCTGCGCGATAGCCACGTGCTTCTAATCCACGAGCTAATTCATCTACACGGCGTTTTGTGCGACCAAATACAATCGTCAATTCAGGTTTTTGAACATCGAATAAACGAGTCATGATATCAAATTTTTCATATTCTTTTGCACGTACATAATATTGATCAATCAAATCAGCTGTCATTTCTTTTGCTTTGATTTTTACGTGTGTTGGATTTTTCATGAATTTGACACCAATGTTTTTGATTGCTGGTGGCATTGTTGCAGAGAATAATAATGTTTGGCGTTCTTCTGGAACAGTTGAAATAATTTTTTCAATATCTTCCAAGAAGCCCATGTTCAACATTTCATCTGCTTCATCTAAAACTAATGTTTGAACAGTTCCTAATTTTAATGTGTGACGGTTAATGTGATCTAACATACGTCCCGGTGTCCCAACAACGATATGTGGACGATCTTTTAAGCCACGGATTTGACGACCGATATCTGCTCCGCCGTAAACAGCTTGTACACGAATTTTTTTATCGCGACCTAAACGATAAAGTTCTTCTTGTGTTTGGATAGCTAACTCACGTGTTGGTGAAATAACTAAACCTTGTAATTCATGGCGTTGAGGGTCGATTTTTTCTAACATTGGTAGCCCAAAAGCAGCTGTTTTACCAGTACCTGTTTGTGCTTGACCAATAACGTCTTTCCCAGCTAATGCTAAAGGAATTGTTTCTGATTGGATCGGTGTTGCTTCTTCAAAACCAGCACGTTCAACTGATTTCAATAATTCTGGTGATAATTCTAATTCTTTAAATTTCAAATGAATCCTCCTATGTGGTTGTTAACTGAGGATGTAGCTTCTTTTTGCTACCCCGTCGATTTGTTCGGTCAAAGTGAAGTCGTTCTCTTTTTGACAGTGGCCACTATAACTATTTATGCGCAGAGCCGCTGTGACACCACCGAAAAATCACTTTGCGAAGTTTAGTTAGGCATTAGAAAAGCCAAACGGGTCACGTTCAGCTTTATCATTGTTATGACATCTGATCTCCGGATGTAACGACATTCAAAGTCAGTCCAATTTATCTTCATCTTTCGGCAATAGGTTATTCTACCATAGTAACTTGTTTTCTGCAAGTTTCCAGTTTTTATTTCAAGCAAGAACAATCTTTTTACAAAACTAGTTCTGCTACAAGAGAAATAAACTTCTTTACTTCTTTTTTTGTTATAATTCATAAAAAACTGAAAGGAGATCTAATTTATGCTAGTTCTCGCACTTTTGACAGGTATTGGTACATTTTTCAATCACTCTGCTATTACGAACCATACTTATTCATTGTCTTTAGCGATTTTTTTCCAATTAATTCTTTTTGGCTTAACATTAATTCCTTTGCTTAGTTACAAAGGTAGACGTTCTCACCCAAGTTATGATGGCGGCTGGTACACGATTTGGACGATTCCTTTTGCACTGATTATTCTATCTTTTCTAGGTAATTTAGCTGCGCTAGTTATCTTTTTGTTGAACCAATTTGGTTATCTCTCAGGCTTCTAGAATTTTCTAGAAGCTTTTTTATTGGCATGCAATATCTCTACGATGTTTCGTCAACATATTCCAATAAGTCAGCAGGTTGGCATGACAATACCTGACAAATTTTTTCAAGAGTCGAAAATCGAATTGCTTTTGCTTTACCTGTTTTTAAAATAGACATGTTTGCTTGGGTGATTCCGACACGCTCAGCCAATTCTGTAACACTCATATTACGTTTGACTAACATAATATCAAGATTCACTTTTATCATTTTTGTTCACCTCTTCAGTCTGGTTAAGAAATCGAATACTCATTCTCTGTTGGTTAAATAGTCAACTCATAATCTAACTTCAACTCAATTGCATTTTTAAGAAGCTTTTCGATAATCGAAACGAAGGTCGCTACTGCTAGTGGAATAATCAACATACCCAAGCCAATAATCATCACGCCTGGTGCATCATCATTGTCTGCAATATAATAAACAAAAGGTACAGTCCCTATAAGTACGATAAATTCCATGATTGTTAAACGAAAAATTGCCCGAACGTAAATCAAGCTCATCACCGAGAATGCACGATCATTATCCACTAAACTTAACATTCGATACATGTAATAAATGATTAAAAGGGAAGCAATCGCTGACAAATAAAGTGAGATGCTGGCAAGTACTTGCTCTGGAAACACGGAATGCTCATTGATTGAAAACAGTAGTCCCATGGTTAGTAAAAAGCTGAGAAACAGAATAAATGCCACTAAACCTGCTAAAATAAATTTTAAAAAAGTTGTTTTTGGTTTCATAAATACAATCTCCCCTACCTTTAAGATAAAAATAGTATAACGTTCTCTATATCGTAAAACAATATGTACATATTGAAAAACAATAAAATTTTAAACAAAAAAGAGTACGATTTCTCGTACCCTTGCTATTACTAAATTTAGTTGAGCTTTTGTAATCTTTCAACTACTTCATACAAGCCCATTCCATTACTTCCTTTTAAAACAATACTGTCTTCTGCTTCCAATTGTGTTTCAATTTCTTGAATTAAAGCTTGCTTATCCTTTTCAAAATAAAAAACAGGTAGTTCACCACTTACTTGTAGGGCATCACGTAAATTTTCCATTTGACTACCATATAAAAAGATTCCCGCGAATTTATCAGGATCGATATGCTCACTCATTTGGGCATGCATTGTTGGAGAGTCCGGACCAAGTTCTAACATGTCAGCAAGAACCGCAAAACGGCGACCATTCGTTGGTAATTTTTGGAAAGTTTCTAAGACTAATCCCATCGCTGTTGGATTTGCATTATAAACATCGCTCAAAATCGCTGCTCCATTTCCAGCTGTTAACCATTCCGTTCGATTTTGCGTTATTGCAACTGTCGAAAAGCCTTGACGAATTTCTTCAATGGATAAACCAAAGAAGCGACCAACGGTATAAGCAATCAACGCATTCGTTACATTGTAACTTCCTGGTAAAGGTATCGTGAATGATTCGCCTGCAACTGTAAATGTCGTAGCTGTTTTTTCTTCCCTTGTTACCTCGCCTCGCACGTCACCCTCAGCAAGCCCAAATGTTGTTACTTCTTGTGACAAATTCTGACTTAGTGGTTTCAATAATGGCTCATTCGCTGGAATGATCAATAGACCTTTCTTCGGCAAACCATCAACGATTTCCATTTTTGCTTTTGCAATCCCTTCACGAGAACCAAGATTTTCAATATGGGCTTCTCCAATCATAGTGATTGCAGCAACTTTTGGCTGTGCCATTTGAGATAACTCCGTGATCTCATTAGCATGATCCATTCCCATTTCTAAGACCAATTTTTCTGTTTCTTCCGGCATATGCAAAATAGTGTACGGTAAACCAATATTGTTGTTATAGTTTCCTTGCGTTTTATACGTCCGATATCGTTGTGCTAAAACGGAAGCGGTCAAATCTTTCGTTGTTGTTTTTCCGTTACTTCCTGTAACTGCAATTACTTCTGCGCCAACTTTTGCTAAATAATATTTTGAAAGTGCCTGCATTGCCTTCAATGTGTCTTCGACTGGAATCACTGAAATTTCTGTAGGTGCTTGAGCCATGTCCCAACTCCAGAAAGTGGCTGTTGCTCCATTTTCAATGGCTTGTTGAATAAACTCATGGCCATCACGCGCACCCGCAAGTGGTACGAACAAACTACCTTCAGTGACTTTTCGACTATCAAATTCAACATTTGTGATTTCAACGCTCTTCTCGCAATGACTTGAAAGTGCCTCTGCAATTTCTTGACTTGTTACCTTCATGTATTTTCTCTCCTCAGAAGAGGTCACTCCAGAAAAAACAAACCAGTTACTCCTTTCTGAAATGCCTGTCTATTCATAAAAAGGGGTTGCGACAATCATTGTCACACCCCTTCTTTTTTATTCGTGTGCTTCAAAAAAGCCTTGTCTTTGTTCATAGCGGTTCATTCCTAATTGAATCAGTTCTTCAATTAAGTCACCATATTTTAATCCCATGTTTTCCCATAATAAAGGATACATACTGAATTCAGTGAATCCCGGCATTGAGTTTAATTCGTTTAAGAACAACTCATTTTTACTTGTCAAGAAGAAGTCACAACGGCTTAAGCCACTTCCACCAAGCATTGTGTAAGCCAATTTTGCATATTCCTGTGCTTTTTGATGTACTTCTTCAGGTACTTCAGCAGGAATTTTCATTTCTATTTTATTATCAATGTATTTTGCATCATAGTCATAAAAAGCAACATCTTTCACGATTTCTCCAGGTAAAGTTGTTCGCACATCTTCATTACCTAAAACAGCTACTTCAATTTCACGCGCTTCAATTCCTTGTTCAACGATTGCACGAGAATCAAATTGATAAGCTGTTTCCAACGCATTTTGAAGCTCTTCACGATTTTCAGCCTTTGTAATTCCAACACTTGAACCCATATTTGCTGGTTTAACAAACATTGGATACAACAGGGAACCTTCACATTGATCAAAAATCTTTTTCGGATTTTCTTTCCATTGATTTTTTAATACGGGTACATAAGGAACTTGTGGAACACCCGCAGCCTGTAAAATGTACTTCGTCATAATTTTATCCATTGCACAAGCACTTGTCAGTACGCCTGCACCAACATAAGGCAGATTTAACGTTTCCAAAAATCCTTGAATCGTTCCATCTTCTCCATTCGGACCATGCAGGACTGGAAAAACGATTGTTCCTTCTTCTTTGATTTCACCTGGGTTAATGACTTTCCCAGTGAATCCTTCTGTTACTTTTCCACTTGGATCCCATGTCAAATGTAATAATTCTTTGTTATCAGGTTTTTCTGTTAATAATGGGCCCTTGACCCACTGTCCATCTTTGCTAATAAAAACGAGTTGAACTTGATAATATGCGTAATAAATGGCATTTAAAACAGAAAACGCCGAAAGAATAGATACGTCGTGTTCTGCACTACGTCCACCATATAGTAAAGTAATCTTCAAAAGATTGTCCTCCTGTATTTTCAAATCATTCAGTGATTTACCTCCATATTTTAGCACAAAATGAAAATAATCGACCAACTTATTTGTAAAAAAGTGCGACAAAAATCATTCACAACTTTTTTTCACGGTAAACTCCTTTGAAAAAATTTTTTCTTTTCTTCCTTGCTTAAAGCAAAAGAAAAAGACCAAGTAATCTTTCAACTTGATCTTTTTTATTTTATTCAATTAACATTAAAAAAATTCGTACAAAAAAGAAATTTTTATTTGCGTAACTCTTTCATTGCATTAGTTAACGCGGACAAAAAATCTTCATGTTCTTTTTGCGTAAATGGTTTTGGTCCTTTTGTTCGCAGACCCGCCTTCCTTAATTTGCTACTGTGATAACGTTGTTCTAATAAAGTATCTATATTTGTTTCATCAAACTCTTTACCTATTTGGTGAAATACACGAACACCTTTAGCTAATACTAGAGAAGCCAATCCATAATCTTGTGTCACTAAAAAGTCCCCTGCATGGATTAAGCCAACAATTTTATAATCTGCACTGTCTGCACCACGATCAACATAAACAAAGCGCACATTTTCCGGATATTCTTTCGTCGTATAGTGATCCACGCTCGTTACAATTACGACTTCTAGATTAAAAGCTCGTGCTACTTGAATCGCATCATCTTTGACTGGTGAACCATCTCCATCAATGAATAGTCGCATTCTTTTTCGCTTCCTTCCATAAATAATAAACAATAACTGTCAGCAGAATCAGCACACTTAGGTTAAACCACTTTGCCTGCTCTACTAGTTGAATACTTTCAGCAGATTGCCTCATGGTACCTGTCATTCGTAGTAAGAAACGAATAGGCTGCCCCAACTGTTTCGTTAAGAAAAGTAGGACACCCATCAAGAAAAATTGATGGGTCAAACTCCCTTTATTTTGCGTCGTATACTTCACGATTAAACGTTGATCTGGCAAAATTTCTTCCAACTGCTCATACAATTGATTTAAGTGACTACCAAGTAACGTATGTACCAAACTCAGTAAAAGGATGCCAATTGAGAAAGCATTGGGGCTAAATAATACGCCAAATGAAACAAGTAGTCCTAAGCAATAACTAGCAATCGAATAATCTTCAGGTAATTTTTTTGTTACAACTGGACCGACTATCTTTGCCAAAATCAGCCCAACGATATATGGAAAATAGAGCGTCGTAGCTAATTGATTAAAGCCAGCAATGATTCCTAGATAAAAAGTGCCGAATAAAAATAAAAAATTGCCAAGCATTCCATCTAAAAACGTCAATAAATTCAGCCAACTAGGTAATACCCATGTCTGCTTCTTTCGGCTTAAGTAGAACGTAATCAAAATATACAACAATAAGATACTGAAAAGAGCAACATCAAATAATACCGTATCCATCAATAGTCGCGCAGTTCGCAACAAAAAAAGAGAAATAAAAAAGCCAAAAAATAAAATTAATTCCTTTTTTTCAATCAAATTTCTTTGCACGTCTTTAAAATCTAACTCATAACGTGGGTAATGTTTGACTGTGTGATAAGCCATCACGTAAAGCAACGTATAAAAACCTAGTGTTGCTGCTAATTGTAAAGGCATTGGTAAGCGAACAACTTCATAAAGAAGTGCCAGCATAATTAACGCATAAATATATTTTTTGCCTTTAATATTGATGAATCCCTGTTGTTTTTCATGGAAGTTAACAGTGACATTTGCGGGAACGAGCCAAGCAGCACTAAGCCCTAGGCAAATCGCCGAAAGATAAAACAAAGGGAACGACAATAACCCGAACAAGCCAAGCAGTGAACCTGCACCTCCAACCAAAAGTGAGATCATCAGCAAAGTGTAACTATCTAAACCAGCATGAATTCCCCGAATCAAAAACAAACCAGTCATTCGGAACGTATAAAACAAAGTAAATGGCAAAACGGTTGCCCAATTGTAACCGTTATTCAAACTCAAAAATAAAAGATACGGAATAAAAATCACCGTATTACTCAAAATAAAAGGGGTTGTCTCAGTAAAATTACGACCAAATTGTTTCAGTCTGTCTAACATAATCAAAACTCCTCGAATGGTCAATGACAAGTTTGTCGACCTTTAGTTAGTTCAAGTTTATCATTAAAGAGTGGACAAACCAATCTTATCAACCTCTGATCACACCCAAAATAATCTTGATTAAAAAAAAGAGGCACGACAAAATGTCGTGCCTCAACTGGTACTTGAATAATCAAGTAGATAAGCCCTTCTCCACAAAAGTCTTACCCGACACTGCCTACATCCGGTAGGTGATGAAAATCATCGCGTGCCTCCAAAATCAATTAGGTACTCTGTAAACCAGAGACCTTCTCGACCCGTCGCATGTGACTACTTTATCACAAGTTACACTGTTATGCGAGTTCTTTTTTCATTTTATAGTCAACCATTTGAAAACCTTCGCCAATATCTGAGATTAATTCTTCCTCCAACTGAAAGCCTTGGTGCTTATAAACATCTATTGCATGGAGGTTATCTTGATTCACACGCAAAAAAATTTCGGAGACTTTTTCTTTTTTGGCAAGTTCTTCGTACCAATCGAAAACGGCTGAAGTTAGCCCTTGACCACGCACACTCGCCAATAAATATAATTTGCTTAAGTAAATGCTAGACTCAAATTTTTCATAGGCTGTGTATCCAACAGGTTGATCATCTTTTATTAATAAAAAATAATACACATCATTGCCTAATTCTTTTTGAATTTGTTCTTTTGATTGATAAGTGGCTAGCATGTAGTCCACTTGTGCTTGACCAATAATTGGCACAAACGCTTCTTGCCAAACATCATGAATGATTGGTAAAAGCTGATCAAGCTCTTCTTCTGTTGTCACACGCTTTTTTTCTAACATTGACTAACTTCCTTTCCGTACAGGTTGTTGCTATTATTCCATGAAAAAACAAATGCTACAAACCTTGTGCTTTTCTAAATAAATAAAGCATCATAAGTCCATATATTCCCACTGACCACGGCTTTAAAATCAAAATAATTCGCATGTATTCACGAAAAGACATTTTTGTTAAGCCGGCTACTAAGCAAACGAGATCGTCTGGTGCAAAAGGTAAAATCAACGTCCAAATCAAAAAACGGCGGATGTTTTGGGTATGTGCAGTCAATAATTGATCAAATTTTTGATATTTTTTTGGTGATAAAATCAATTGAACGAAGCTTACGCCGTAGTAACGCACAAGTAAAAAGCCAAGTGCTTCACCGATTACTAATCCAATGTAGCTATAAACTAAGCCCCACCCAGTGCCAAACATCAGCATCCCTACAACAGATGAAATACCACCAGGCAAAATGGGAATGATTACTTGGATAATCTGTAACAAAATAAAAATCAATACCGCATATTGACCAAATTGTTGAATAAATACTTGTAACGAATCCGTTGATTGAAAAATTCCATGGCGATACGCATAGATGGCAAGTATGAAAAATAAGCTAAAACCAATTATAGGTAAAATTTGAAAGATTCGCCGAATCGTTGATCGATAATTTTCCATAGCAGGTCTCCATCTCTTTTAAATTTTGTTTTTTCCTATACCTACGTTTTTAGAAAAAAGTTCCACAGAAAAAAGCAGCTGCTGAATCTTCTAGTCAAAACCCAACCGGAAATGTTGATTCAGTCAACTGCTGTGTATTAAAAAGTCTTACTTAATTATGGTTTAAGAAGCTAGCTACTTTTGTATTGATTAAATCAATTGCTACGTGGTTTTCGCCACCTTCTGGAACAATAATATCCGCATACCGTTTAGTAGGTTCAATGAATTGATGATACATCGGTTTCACTACCGTTAAATATTGTTCAATAACAGAATCCAACGTGCGGCCTCGTTCTTCCATGTCTCGTTTGATGCGGCGAATAATGCGAATGTCATCATCCGTATCAACATACAATTTTATATCCATCAACTCACGTAAACGTTCATCTTCCAAAATCAAAATTCCTTCAAGAATAATGACTTCTTTTGGCTCTTCAACAATCGTTACTTGACTTCTAGTATGTTCTACGTAGTCGTACACGGGTTTTTCAATGGCTTCATAATTCAATAATTTTTCGACATGCTCAATTAGTAAGTCGTTATCAAAAGCAAATGGGTGATCATAGTTCGTGTTCAATCGTTCTTCAAAACTAAGATGACTTTGATCTTTATAATACGAATCTTGTTCAAGCATCATGATCGAGTGATCTGGGAAATTACTAAAAATCGCACGACTGACGCTCGTTTTGCCACTTCCTGATCCGCCCGTCACACCAATGATAATTGGCTTGCTTTTTGTCATTAACTAAAACCTCTTTCATATCCTATTTTTCATTCCTATCTATTATAGCGGAAAAATATGAAAATGCTACGATTTTTCTGAAAATTATTCATTTCCATTCTCTAAAATAGTATAAATTTCAGCTAACGAATCAATTCGGTAAGTCGGTGTGATCTTCTCGCTTTCTGGTAATTGATTTTTATTGAACCAAATCGTATCAATCCCAGCTTGATTACCTCCTTGGATATCTGAGGTTAGTGAATCACCAATAATTACAGTTTTTTCTCGATCCAACTCTGGAATTCGATCAAACACATAATCAAAAAATTCTTTCATCGGTTTTTGTGCGCCTACATCTTCAGAAACAAAAATTTTTTTGAAATAAGGCAATAATTCAGCATCCGTTAAACGTTGATACTGCGTTTGTGAGACGCCATTCGTTACAATATAAAGATCCGCTTTTGGTGCCAAAGAATGAATCAGCTCTCGACTGCCTGCTACTAAATCATGACCTTGATTCAAATAATGACGATATCTTGCTTCCATTTGAGGACCATCCACCGTTTGACCAAATTGTTGGAACAACAAGCCAAAACGATTTCCTGTTACTTCTTCTCTCGTCATGTTTCCCTTTTCAAATTCTTGCCATAGATGATGATTCAATGCTTTATAACTCGTTTTTACTTCTGGCGTAAGCGTAATGCCTTGTTCAGCGAATAATTCATTGAGCGCACGTTCTTCTGTTTTTTGAAAATCCAATAAAGTATCATCTACATCAAATAATAAAGTGGTATATTTCATTTAATTGCCTTCCTCTCTCATTTAAAATAATTGCTCAGTTGTCGTAGCTCAGTCAATGTCAGCGCACGGTAAGCGCCTGGTGCTAATTGTTCATCTAACGTCAAAGGGCCCATTGAAATTCGGGTCAATGCACTCACCTTTTTCCCTTGCGCCAAAAACATTTTCTTCACTTGGTGAAATTTTCCTTCTTGAATCGTCAGGAATGCCTGACTTCCTTTTGAAGTAGCACAACTAATTGTTAATGTCGCTGGTTGACACTTTGTTCCATCTGCAAAACGAATTCCTGAAGCAAAAGCACGAATATCTTCTGCACCTAATTTAGCATTTACCGTAACCTGATATGTTTTTTCTACTTTTTTATCAGGCAAAAGTAATTCATAACCCAGTTGACCATTGGATGTCAGCAGTAATAATCCTGTCGTGTCTCGATCTAGCCTGCCAACAGGATAAAGTGACGGTTGCTGATCTGCCGATGCAATCAAGTCGATGACTGTTACCTTATTTGGATCTTTCACAGCAGTTACGACACCACTTGGTTTATTCAAAAGATAATACACTTCATTTGTTTGCAATCGCTCGCCCGCTACTTCAATTTCGTGCAATAAACTATCGACATTCCGATTTTCTTGAAATTCGACTACGCCGTCTACCTTGACTTTTTTCGTCGTAAACAAGCGTTTCATTTCTTTTCTCGTTGTTTGTAATTCTTTCTCAATCAATTTATCTAATCGCATACAAGTTCCTTTCTTACTAAAAAGCATTATAACTTGAAATCAGTCGCTTGCAAATGAACAAACACCTTATCCCTTGACTTAACTTTTGATTCGCGCTACGGTTAATAGGTAAAGTGAATCGGATTTCTCATACACAGCGTAATGACCTGGTGGAGAAAAGTTGAATCATAACTTTCCTTAGACAGATGTACGCATCTGTCTTTTTGCGTTTTTCAAACGCACAACCCAATAATGTGCAAGAGATTAGCCATGCAAATTCACTTAAATAAAACTTGTCTTATGACCTAAGACAATCACATTTTAAGGAGGAATTTAGGTTATGTCAGTATCATTAGAAGTAAGTAAAAGAGCAGTACGTCCCCGTTCATTAAGAAATCAATTGCGTCACGAAGGAAAGGTGCCTGCAGTGGTTTATGGCTACCAAATGGAAAGTACCCCTATTTCATTTGATGGACAAATTTTCAGCAAAATGTTGCGTGAAAATGGTGCTAACACAGTTATTACCATGGACGTTGACGGCAAAAAAGTGAACACTTTAGTTCATAAAGTTCAAACAAATACATTCAACAATCATTTTGAACACGTTGAATTTTTATCTGTCAACATGACAGAAGATACCGAAGTTGAAACAGAAGTTGTTCTTGTGGGTGAATCTGCTGGTGTTAAATCTGGTGGTGTATTAGCTCAAAACTTGTATACAGTAATTGTTTCAGCTACACCAGATAAATTACCAGAACGCATCGAAGTTGATGTAACTGATTTGAATATCGGTGACTCAATTACAGTTGCTGACCTTCCTGCAAACAAAGACTACGCAGTGATTACTGATGGAGAAGAACAAATTGCAGCAGTTGTCGAAGCACAAGTGGAAGAAGAAGCTGAACCAGCTGAAGCAAGCGAACCAGAAGTAATTGGTTCAACTGAAGAATAAAGGTTGTGGCTCCAAACGGCCAGCTCCGACAAGCTAGTGAGTAATCACTCAAAATAGCTTTTCATATTTTGTAGTGAGTGCCAGCTATCTTGAGGAGTTGTTTTGGGGACACCGTGTATGAGGTTATAAAAGAAATGTTCAACTCCAATAAATAAAAATAAATTTCCAGAAATCACTTCTCAAATTTTTGTGAAATTTAGACTTATTTTGAAGATTACTTTGAACAATACACACATTTCGGAGGAGGTCGACGTAACACGTCCGACCTCCTCTACTTTTTTAAAAATCATTAAAAAAAAGATCCTTTAAGACAAACTGACTACTTATTGTTGCATTTTTAACTAATCTTTATTAGAATAAATCCTCACAAAAGCAAGTTTTTTCAATTTGTCTTATACTATTTAATAGAAGGATTGAAGAAACAAAGGAGGTTAAACAGATGTTTGAAAGTTTTGACAGCGAACGCAATCGTTATGCCTCTGTCGGTGTAGTATCGAGTATGCCCGGTGAATTGATCGACAGTATCTGGTTTATTATTGACTTAGACCTCAAAGGAGTTATTCCGTTAGACAATATCCTTGCCTTTGATATTGTTAACAATCATGGAAAAGTAACTATGCACTTTTCTCAACCAGGAAGTTCTGTTGAGATGGACATTGATTTGCCTTTTGCATATTCTAGTCAGTTTCCTACACAAGTTTATGCTTATGATGATGGTACAAGAGAAACGATTCTTTTACCTAGCGAAATCAAACAATACTAGTCTAAAAATAGTTTAGGTTTTAATGAAAAAAGAAAGCTGAGAACTTGGAGAAAATTCCAAGCCTTAGCTTTTTTTATTTTCACGAATTTTTTATAGTATTTCCACGATAAAAACTCTATACTACTAACTAAATATGTTACGAATAGGAGTTGTACAGATGCGTGAATTAACCAAAGGGAATCCAGCGAAACTAATTTTTATTTTTACGATTCCCCTCTTGATTGGGAATATTTTCCAACAATTTTACAATATGGTCGACATGATCATTGTAGGTCAAACTTTAGGAAAGAATGCCTTAGCTGCTGTTGGTTCAACCGGAAGCTTAACTTTTTTGATTATTGGTTTTGCTCAAGGGCTAACAGCAGGTTTAGCAATTATTACGGCTCAACGTTTTGGTGCCCAAGATTATCGTGGTCTAAAGAAAAGTTTTGCTACCAGCATCATCATTAGTCTCGTCGTTACAATCATTTTAACCGTTCTCAGTCTCTTATTCATTCGTCCGATGTTACAGCTCATGCAAACTCCTCCAGAAATCATTGATCAAGCCCAAGCATTTATTTCAATCATCTTAATGGGGATTTTCGCATCCATGAGCTTCAATTTATTATCAAATGTCATTCGTGCATTGGGTGACAGTCGTACACCTCTCTTTTTCCTGATTATCGCTGTGATTATCAATGTTATTTTAGATTTAGTTTTTATTATTCACTTCGGCATGGACGTAGAAGGTGCTGGTATTGCAACAGTGATTGCTCAAGTTGCGTCGAGCTTGCTTTGCTTGATTTATATCAAAAGAAAGATTCCGTTACTTCAATTACGCAAAAAAGATTTTGTTTTTGATAAAAAAGAAATTCGTACTCATTTAAATATTTCGTTACCCATGGCCTTTCAAGCATCAATCATCGCTATTGGGGCAATCATTTTACAATCAGCTCTCAATAGTTTAGGGACAGATGTTGTTGCCGCTCAAGCCGCAGCAGGTCGGATTGATCAATTCGCTACGCAACCAATGATGTCTTTTGGAATCACAATGGCGACATTTACTGCCCAAAACTATGGTGCCAAAGAATATGGCCGCATATTAAAAGGGGTGAAGCAGTGTCTCCTGATGAGTGGTGGCTTTAGTATCATTGCAGGAGCAGTCGTTATTATCTTTGGTCACTCTTTTGTCCACCTATTCGTCGATGCCAGCGAGACGCGTGTGTTTGAGTTAGCACAAATTTATTTTAATATTAATGGTTCGCTTTACTGGATACTAGCCATTTTATTTATTTTACGCTACACGTTGCAAGGACTTGGTCAAAGTAAGATTCCAACAATTGCTGGGATTATGGAGCTTATTATGCGTTCATTCGCAGCCATTTTTCTAACAGCTTTGTGGGGCTATCCTGGTGCTGCTGCGGCTTCACCTTTAGCATGGATTGGTTCTGTTGCCGTATTACTTTATTCTTATTTCAAAGCAATCAAAAAGCTACGAAAATTGGATGAGCAACAACAATTAGAGCGTACTTTAGAAGCATAGAAACAAAAAAGGTTGGGACAAAATTTTGTCCCAACCTTTTTACTCGTTTTCTTTTCGTTCTTTCAACCAAGTCTTACGTGTATGTCCAATAAATAATGGGACTGTTTCATGTTTGACTTCACTATATTCTAAACCAAACCATGTTTCTGGTGACGTCGTGTATTTTTTGATAGCTAATTTTGCTTGCATAATTTGTCGATCCCACTTGCTTAATGATGTGACATTCGACAAAACTTCATCAATCAAAATAAATTGGAAATCGCCCACTTCTCTGCCTGGTGTGAGTGAATAACGTTGTGGTTGTTTCGGTAATCGGCCTTCCTTCATCAAATCGTGAATGATTTGACGAATATAAACATTGATTTCCTGCTCTACACGAAAACCAAGGAACAGTTTTACTTGAACAATGAAATCAGTATCCATCATTTCGATTTGATACTCTTTAGTATAAGGCTCATCCGTAACTTCTACATGCACAAACCAATAGACACCCGCACGCTTTGGTCGCTTATCTAAAATCGAATAAACAAATTGTTTCCCAATCTGATCGTCTTCCATGTTAGGTACCAAAAAGACGACGTTTGTTTGATAAACAGGTAACGACGTATCTTTTCTCAATTGTGCTAACTGAGGAATATATTCGCGAAGTGGAACATCTTCAGCCACTGACTCTCGAATAATATTTCCTCTTTCCCAAATAAACATGACAGTCAAAATAAGTAACGCAATCAAAACTGCCACAAAACCACCATGGAAAAATTTCACAATACTTGATAAAAAGAAAACTATCTCAATCGCTCCAAAGAAAAATGTTACAAGATGCGCTAACCAATGACTATGTCCACTTTGAATCAAATAAAAATAAAGTAGTGCTGTCGTCATCAACATCGTAACCGTAATTGATAACCCATATGCTGCTTCCATACGATGTGATGTTCTAAAAGTAATCACGATAATCGAACAAGCCAGCCATAGCATAAAGTTCACTGCTGGAATGTACATTTGACCAATACTGCTTCCGGGGTACATAATTTTCAATCTTGGTAATAGTTTCAATTTGATTGCTTCAGAGACTAACGTAAACGAACCTGAAATCAATGCTTGTGAAGCGATCACCGCAGCAATTGTAGCAAATACAACGCCAAAACCAGTTAAACTATTTGGCATCATTTGGAAAAATGGATTCAGATTTTCAATTTTTTGAATTTCTGGATTTTGATACACGTTGATTAACCAAGCTGCTTGTCCAAAATAATTCAACATCAGGCAAAGCTTGACATATGGCCAGCTCAAACGAATATTTAGTTTACCAACATGACCTAAATCTGAATACAATGCCTCTGCCCCAGTTGTTGCCAAGAAAACATTTCCTAAAATAAATAAACCTAGCCGATTATCTGGACTAAGTAATAACTGAATTGCGTAATAAGGATTGATTGCACGCACAACTGTCCAGTCTTGACTAAAGTTCATGACACCCATCACGCCCAAAAAAGTAAACCATAAGAACATGATTGGGCCAAATGCTTTCCCAACTAATTCAGAACCAAAGCGCTGAACCATAAATAAAGTCAAGATGATCACTAAAGTAATGATTACGATAATTGTTTGATCATTTCCAAACCGTTCAAAAAACAGCGGTATACCTCTTAATCCTTCAATTGCGGTTGTAACTGTTACTGCCGGCGTTAAGACACCGTCAGCAAGTAATGCCGCTCCACCTATCATTGCTGGAATAATTAAATACTTGCCACCTTTTCTCACTAAAGTATACAAAGAAAAGATACCACCTTCTCCATGGTTATCCGCATTTAGTGCAATCACAACGTATTTAATCGTTGTTAATAAAGTCAATGTCCAAAAAATTAGTGAAACTGCGCCAATGACAAAGTCAGGATTTATTCCTTGCAGTCCCCCGTTATCACCTACAATTGCCTTCATTACATACAATGGACTAGTTCCGATATCACCGTAAACCACACCCATTGCTACTAAAAGACCTGCAGCTGACAATTTTTTGACATTCTTTTTTGTTGTCAACTTTTCTCCCTCATTTCTGTCCCCAAATTAGCATTTAGAAAACAAAATAAAAAAAAGATTCAAGCAACAGCCAAAACAACTATCACTTGAATCTGATAAAAAGCATCAAACCAGCGATATCTTTGCTACGCTAGTAACCTAAAATCATTATTTTTTATCGTTTATTTCCTAAACTTCTTCTCATTATCTTAGGAAACATCCTACGTGTCAACCACTTTTAGTAAGTGATTCAACTGCGAAATAACCGCTCAATAATGAAGTAATAAATGACTAAGCACAAAATTGCGCCAAGCAAAGCTGGAATTAAATAAACGTCTATAATTACTGGACCAAATTCACCTAAAATCAATTCACCCAACCAGCTACCCAGAGCACCAACGACAATATTTCCTGTACAGCCACCGGGAACATCTTTTCCCAAAATCGCTCCGGCAATCATTCCTAATACGCTACCAACAACAAGCGCACCCAAAAAGCTTAACATGTCGCGTCCTCCTTCAGTCTTTATATACTTGATTTTACGCTTATTTAGTTAGTCTTACCAATGGATAAGCTTTTTTCAGTAAAAATTCTACCGGCGATTTCTGTTTTCTCACATAAAAAAGCTGAAAGCAGAAACATTTATAATGTCTCGCTTTCAGCTTTTAATGAATCAGTTTTTATTTCGTTTCTTTTGAAGCTTCATCGTCGTTCAACAAAACTTTTCTAGATAAGTTTACACGACCTTGTTTGTCGATTTCTGTTACTTTCACAAGAACTTCGTCACCAAGTTTAACGACATCTTCAACGTTGTTGACACGTTCGTTTGCTAATTGAGAAATATGAACCAAGCCATCTTTTCCTTTAATCAAGTTAACGAATGCGCCAAATTTTTCAATTCGGACAACTTTACCTAAGTAAACTTCGCCAACTTTTACTTCTTTTGTAAGATCTTCGATGATCTTAATGGCTTTTTTGATCATTTCTGAATCAGCGGAAGCAATACTTACTTTACCATCTTGATCAATATCAATTTTAACACCTGTTTCTTCGATGATTCCGTTAATCGTGTCGCCACCTTTACCAATCACATCTTTGATCTTAGAAGGTTCAATTTGAATCATTTCGATTTTCGGTGCGTATTGGCTTAACTCTTCACGTGGTGCAGCAATCGTTGAAGTCAATTCTTCTAAGATTTCCATACGCGCTTGTTTTGCTTGAGCCAATGCTTCTTTTAGAATTTGTTCAGTGATCCCTTGAATTTTGATATCCATTTGTAAGGCAGTGATTCCGTCTTTTGTTCCAGCAACTTTAAAGTCCATGTCGCCAAGGTGATCTTCTAGCCCTTGGATATCAGTTAAGATTGTGTAGTTTTCGCCATCAGAAACAAGTCCCATTGCAATACCAGCAACAGGCGCTTTAATTGGAACACCTGCATCCATCAATGCTAATGTACCTGCACAGATACTTGCTTGAGAAGAAGAACCATTTGATTCTAAAACTTCTGCTACTAAACGAATTGTATAAGGGAAGTCTTCCTCAGCAGGAATAACTTGTGCCAATGCACGTTCACCTAAAGCCCCATGTCCAATTTCGCGACGACCTGGTGAGCCTGCGCGACCAGTTGAACCAACAGAAAATTGTGGGAAATTATAATGATGAATGAATCGTTTGCTCACTTCAACCCCTAAGCCATCAATGATTTGATGTTCTCCTAACGGCGCAAGTGTACAAGCAGATAATGCTTGCGTTTGTCCACGAGTAAATAAACCTGAACCATGGACACGTGGTAATAAGCCAACTTCTGAAGCAAGTGGACGAATTTCATCTAATTTACGACCATCTGGACGAATTTTGTCAATCGTGATTAATTCACGAACAACATCTTTTTCTAGATCTTCTGTAATTTGTTTCACTTCTTTAGCTAGATGTGCTTCATCTTCGTGATCGGCAAATTTTTCAGCGTATGCTTCACGAATATCAATTTTTACTTGTTCGATATTGTCTTCTCGTGCAAGTTTTTCTTCCGTCATAACGGCAGTTTTCATTGTTTCGTATGAAGCAGCAAAAATTTCGTTTTTAAGATCTGCATCTACTTGCAATAAAGTAACTTCCATTTTTTCTTTGCCGACAGCTTGAACGATTTCTTCTTGGAAAGCAACTAATTCTTTGATTGCATCAAATCCAAAAAGCAATGCACCTAGCATATCTTCTTCAGAAACTTCTTTAGCGCCACTTTCAACCATGTTAATCGCTTGTTTTGTTCCTGCAACAGATAGCTCGATATCCGTTTGTTCTGCTTGTTCAACAGTTGGGTTCAAGACATACTCGCCATTTACACGACCAACTTCAACACCTGCGATTGGGCCATCAAAAGGAATATCAGAAATTGATAATGCTAAAGATGAACCTAGCATAGCAGCCATGGCTGGTGAACAATCTGTTTCAACACTCATTACGATGTTTGTCACTTGAACTTCATTACGGAAGCCTTCCGCAAACATTGGACGGATTGGGCGATCAATCAAGCGTGCAGTCAATGTTGCTTCTGTGCTTGGACGACCTTCACGTTTGATGAAACCACCAGGGATTTTACCAGCCGCATACATTTTTTCTTCATAGTTGATTGTTAATGGGAAGAAATCTGTATCTTTTGCTTCTTTAGAAGAAACTGCTGCACTTAATACTACAGTGTCACCATAACGAACTAAAACAGCTCCATTCGCTTGTTTTGCTAATTGACCGACTTCTACTTCTAAGGGACGGCCTCCCCATGTCATTTTAAATACTTGTTTTTCTGACATAACTTCTCCTTTTCCATTTCGTGAAAGCAAGACGCTACTAAACAAATGAAAACCGCCAATCCTTTTTGGCGAGTTAGCAACTTTCATTTGGTTAGTAGGAGTCCATCATGCTTAATCACAGATTCTTTTGGTTTCACAGTAAAAAAAGTGAGATTCATGTGAACCTCACTCTCTTTAAATTAAATTAACGACGTAGACCTAGACGTTGGATTAATTCGCGGTAACGTTGAACGTCAGTTTTACGTAAGTAAGCTAACAAGTTACGACGGTGACCAACTTTTTTCATCAAGCCACGGTATGAATGGTGATCTTTTTTGTGAACACGTGCATGTTCATTCAAGTGATTGATTTCTTCAGTTAATACAGCGATTTGTACTTCTGGAGAACCAGTATCTCCTTCATGGCGTGCATAGTCTTTAATGATTTCGTTTTTACGTTCTTTTGAAATTGCCATTGTTTCCACCTCTTTCGAATATTTCCCTGCGACTGAGTAAAACGTTGGTGATTCGCTTAACCAAGTGACAGGACGCGTGCTTAAACACACAGCTATACTTTACCTGAAATGATGCTATAAATCAAGTAAAGAATCATTAAGAAAGAATAGTTTTCAAACAATCTAACTACTACTTTTTTTATTTTATGTTACACTATAGTGCGAAAAGTGACTTGTCATATTCAAGTCTTAGATGAAAGGAGTCATTTTCCATGATTACAATGGATGATATTATTCGTGAAGGCAATCCAACTTTACGTGAAGTAGCAAGCGAAGTTTCTCTTCCACTTAGTGAGGAAGACATCGCATTAGGAAAAGAAATGATGGAATTTCTAAAAAACAGCCAAGATCCTATTAAAGCGGAAGAATTAAACTTACGTGGAGGTGTTGGTCTAGCTGCACCACAATTAGATATTTCAAAACGGATCATCGCTGTTCATGTGCCTAGTGCAGATCCAGAAGTAGCCGAACCCACTTTAAGTACAGTGATGTATAATCCAAAAATTTTAAGCCACTCTGTTCAAGATGCTTGTCTTGGTGAAGGTGAAGGATGCTTATCTGTTGATCGTGAAGTTCCAGGTTATGTCGTTCGTCACGCAAAAGTAACGATTTCTTATTATGACGCAGACGGACAAAAACAAAAAATTCGTTTAAAAAACTACGAAGCTATTGTTGTTCAACATGAAATTGATCACATCAACGGGGTTATGTTCTATGACCACATCAATGAAGCTAATCCATTTTCTCTTAAAGAAGGCGTGCTTGTTATCGACTAAGATAGCAGATTTTAGCTAGCACTTCTTGCTTCAACAGAAAAATTTATCGTCGAAAAATAAACTCGTCTCACCTCATTTTTGGTTGACGAGTTTATTTTTTTGTCTTTTATTATCAAAGAACAAGTCTTTCTGTCCTAATGCTGCTTGGCCCGTTACATAGAATCAATTCAGCTTAAATAAAATGAAAAAATATGAAACTTTTTAGCAATCTAATTCGTCTATATAAGTAGATGAGAAAGGAGGGTGACCCAGACACATGGTTTTCGATGGTTGGAAGAGAAGAAAATATATAAAAGCGTTAGAAGAACTGGCGGACACACAATATGAAAAAATGTATCGTCTAGCTTTTAACTATTCCCATTCAAAGGAAGATGCACTAGATATTATCCAAGAAAGTTTTGAAAAAGCATTGAAAGCTATTCAAAAGAAAAATTTCCATGAAATCGAAGAATTTAATGCTTGGTTTTTTCGAATCCTCATTTCTGTTTCTATTGATTTTTGGCGAAAAAACAAACGCGAAGCCGAATATCTCGATCAAAATGAACAGTCATGGTCTTTCTTGAACGACTCGCAACATAGTTATCTCGAAATAGAAGAAATCATCAATCAAATCAGCAGCCCTAATCGTGAAATTATTTTATTAAAATTTTTTGAAGGCTTTACCCTCAAAGAGATTTCTGTCATTTTAGCGCTGAATGAGAACACGATCAAAACAAAACTATATCGAAGCTTGAATGAATTAAGAAGCAAACTAGAATAATCAAAGGAGAAGATTTTCATGAAGGATTTTGTAAAAACCGTAATCAGAAATTTTTCCAAGCAATATCGTCAACAAACATTACCAGAAGACTTACACACACAAGTGACCAACCTCTTTCATAAAGAAAAGAAAAAATATTCCTGGAGACGTTTCCGAAATCGTGCCACTCAAAGTGCCTTAGCGCTCGCCCTGACATTTATACTGGCTGTCAACTTATTTCCGGGCGTTGGTGAAGCTGCTAGTGTCCTTCCAGGCTTCGATAAGTTAGTTCAGTTGGTTACATTGCAAACATTAACAGCAAAAAAAGAAGCTAGTGAGATAGCAATTGACGTACCAAAAATCGAAACAGCTACACCAACAAAAGTTGCTACTGCTTTAAACAAAAAATACTTGAAAGAAGCTCAAGCTGAATTTCAACAAGTCAAAAAACAATTATTTGATGGCTCACGTGTTTCTGTTACTGGAGACTTTGAAAAAGTTGTGGATGACTCTCGTTTCTTAGTAGTCAAACGAACGTTGACTCAGATTCAAGGAAGCTCTGCCACAACGACCCAATACGATACGATTGATAAAAAGTTGAATGTCGTGGTTTCTTTACCATTGATTTTTAAAAATGAAGACTACCTTTCTGTAATCAGCGAGGAAATCAAACAACAGATGAACGAACAAATGAAAGCTGATCCGAATCAAATTTATTGGTCTGAAGCAGCTGACCAACCAACTGATGTCCAACCATTCAAACAAATCAAGCCTAATCAAACTTTCTATATCAACACCAAACACCAATTGATTATCACTTTTGCGCAAGGCGAAATAGCTCCTTATTACATGGGAACACCTGAATTTGTGATTCCAACCAAAATTATCAGGCAACAATTGGCTTCACCTAATTATTTAAGTAATTAACAAAAAAGTTCGCTTAAAATCTCAACTTAAATAGTTGAGTTTAAGCGAACTTTTTTCATTTCTAACTAATCCTCATAAAGAATATGTGCAGTTGACAATGCACGTTTGATTTTTTTTAACGTGGCTTCATCAGGATAGCGAATGGTGTGTAGATGAATGCCTGCGGTTAGCTCTGATAGTAACGTTGCTTGGCTTTTTTCATAACGTTTCATGAAAGAAGCTATGTCTTGCTTCGTTTTTAAGTGCAACATACCTACAAGTTCACCATAAAGAGGATGCTCTACAATAACATCCACTACTTCTCCACCATGCTCAATGATAATTTGTAATTCCTCTTCCGTTTGTTGGCGCTCATGTTGTACAGCAATCTTGCTAACAAAGCCTGTATTTGTTTCATTTGATTCCAAAATGTACCCACGTGCTGTTGCAACCACCTCTTCTCCTGCTGCGCGGAGCAAGGCAATATCTCCTACGATGATTTGGCGGCTAACCCCAAATTTTTTAGCAAATTTGCTTGCACTAACTGGTTTTTCTGCACTTGCTAATGTCTGCATGATTTGTTGTCGCCGTAATTCTCCTTCTACCATTTTCACTCCTCCCCACGTAATTTTGCTTGATATCCGCGAGATTGCTGCATCAAATCAGTATACATAGCTACTGCTGTTTCTTCATAATCTGGATTCTTTACCCATTTTTTGATCTTTGCTAAAACTTCTCGTTCACGGCTCTCATCGAAAATGGCTTGCTGAGTTTCTTGTTTTAACTGACTGATTTCGGTAACTACATCCAATCGTTTTTCTAGCAACTCAATTAATTTTTTGTCGATAATATCCACTTGTTCACGTAAATTTGCTAATGACGGTGCTGCTTTTTCAATACTGATCGTTTTAATTACACGAGCAGGATTTCCCGCAATTACAACATCATCCGGAAAAGACTTGGTCACAACTGAACCTGCACCAACGACTACATTGTTCCCCAAAGTAACACCAGGTGTAATGATAACTCCTCCACCAAGCCATACGTTGTTCCCAATTTTGATTGGCTTTGCGTACTCTAATCCACTATTTCTTTTGACTGGGTGTAGCGGATGCGTTGCCGTATACAGTTGAACATTCGGTGCAAACATACAATTATCACCAATTTCAATCGTACTTACATCTAAAAATGTATTATTAAAATTCGCATAAAAGTTTTCGCCAACAAAAATATTGTATCCATAGTCAAAGTTGACTGCTGGTTCAACGTAGATATTTTCACCTGTTTTACCAAAAGTTTCCTTAACTAATTGTGAACGGATCGCTGAGTCTTCTGCTTGATTAATTAATTTTGCTTGTTCTCGTGCAAAACTTCGATCTGCCACTAATTCAGGATCACCTGCAAAATAAAGTTCACCCGCAATCATTTTTTCTTTTTCTGTTTTAAACTCTGTCATTATTAATCCTCGCTTCATGAATTTTTTGAAATACTTTTGCGCCATCTTCTTGGATAAACGAATGTTCTGCGGAAAGTAAAATTGGTGTCTGGTTGATGACGATTATCTGAGCACCTTTTTTTCGGTATTGAATCAAATCACAAAAAGGATGTACTTGAAAACTTGTTCCTACAATAACGATTAAATCAGCTTGCTCCACAGCAAAAACGGCTGCGTCAATCGTCGCTTGCTGGAATCCTTCACCATATAAAACGATAGTTGGGCGAACTTGCCCACCACACGCTTGATGTCTGTCACTTTCTAAATAAGCTTGCCATGCCACATTCTTACCACACTTTCGACAATGACAATGATACAAGCTCCCATGAAAATTGACTAGCTGCTTGCTTCCTGCTCGCTCGTGCAAACCATCAATATTTTGTGATACAACAGCAACTTGCTTATTCGTCGCTAGCTGTGCCATTTCCAAATGAATAATATTAGGTTCTGCCTGAGGATGATATAATTTTTTTACAAACGAATAAAATTTTTCTGGCTCATGTTCTAGCGCTTGAGTACTTAATAAATACTCTGGCTGTTCCATTCCTGCATACACACCTTTTAACGAACGGTAATCTGGAACTCCCGAAGGTGTCGAAACGCCTGCTCCTGTTAAAAAAGTAATCGACTGACTAGATAAGACTTCTTGAACTATTTTATCCATTATTTGGTCATTCATGTTCCTCACCTCATCTTTATTATACTGAATTCAACAAAAAAGAAAGCACGAGAAAAGAATGATTAAAAAATTTGTTGAATACTTATACCAACAATCATCTTTTTATCGATACACATCCGTTTTCAAAAATGTGTGCTTCTTTTATTTACAATTTGCTACATTTCACCTACCATTTTTTGACTGGTAAACAATTAAATTTTAACATGAAAACACGTACTAAAAGTAAAACGATTCCATTTCTTGCGAATTTTATCACAATGACAACTGACAAAGAAATGAAAACGTGCTACAATACAGGCTGTATAAAAGAGAGGTGAATCAATATGGTACCATTTTTCATTTACTGGGGCGTTATTTTAGCGTGCATCGCTTGGTTAGCCTTAAGCGTCTTTTTCTCTATCTTCTATTTCGTACGTAAAGAAAACGGCAATCTATGGGCATTCGCGTTATTTAACGTTATCGCTGCAATTGTTTTAGCCATTACATTAGCTGTTTATCGCACATGGGGTTGGGGAATCACTCAGTATTCTAGCCTGATTTATTTAGTGTTAGCAATTTATGGTGTAACAGTTATTTTACAAGCAATCTTAGGTCGCGAACCAAAAGCCGCAGCCTAACAATTGATAAACGATCAATTTAGTTTGACTAACTACAGCAATTTTCGTTTTTTGATGATTGCCGTAGTTTCTTTTTTTGTCTCTTCCTATTCACTCATTGCATATTTATTCTCTTTCAACAACATACATCTCTCCTCCTCTTTTCATAAAACATTTAAATCCATCCTATATTCCCTATATTTATCAACAATTTTCAGAAAAATAATGGTAATTGATTGACAAAGCCCTCAGAATAACGTAAACTTCTTTTTGTATAAATAACTGAATACGGGATTACCTCAATCAATGAGGTAGAGGTCGCGAGAATCATTACCCCTGTGGAGTGAAGCAAACATGTTGAAACAGGACTAGGGAGGATCGCCGAAATGTACTCTTTTTTGCTTAAAGTTTACGTTGGGACGCAAGTTAACAGCTTGCGGACTGTCTTAGCAGTGATGCTAAGTTGCGCTATGGTTTGTGTGGGGTTTATCGACCGATAATTTTAACGACCATTTTGTATTTACAAGCTTGATGGTCGTTTTTTGTTTTTTTAGATAAGCAGCTGCAACTCATTGTTCAATCAGACCGCTCGTTCAAGATGTATCAGAAAGAAGAGGAGAAAGAACATGAATAAAAATTTTGTTTCAGTTACCGTATTATTTGCATTTATCTTTTCATTATTTAGCGTAAGCACATCTGCTTTTGCCGATGAAAAAACACCCGACAACGAATTTCGCGTTGGGATGGAGGCAGGTTACGCTCCATTCAACTGGTCTCAACAAACGGATAAGAACAACGCATTACCAATTGACGGACAAAAAAGTTACGCTGGTGGCTATGATGTTCAAATCGCAAAAAAAGTTGCTGACGGCTTAGGAAAAAATTTAGTTATCGTCCAAACAAAATGGGATGGTTTAGCCCCTGCTCTTCAATCAGGAAAAATTGATGCAATCATCGCAGGGATGAGCCCGACTGCGGAAAGAAAAAAAGAAATTGATTTCACTGACCCTTACTATGAGTCTCAATTAGTTGTGGTAGTTAAAAAAGACGGCAACTTTGCGAATGCAAAAAAACTAGCTGACTTAGAAAATGCGAAAATCACTGCACAATTAAATACCTTCCACTATAGTGTCATCGACCAAATTCCAAATGTTCAAAAGCAACAAGCAATGGATAATTTCTCTGCTATGAGGACTGCCTTAGCTTCTGGAATGATTGATGGTTACGTCAGCGAGCGACCTGAAGGTGTCACAGCTACTAGCGTGAATAAAGACCTAAAAATGTTGGAATTCACAGGCGAAAATGGTTTTGAAACAAATGCAGAAGATGTTCAAATTGCCATCGGGATGCGCAAAAATGATACTGATATTCAAAAAGTCAATGAAATTCTTTCAGGTATCTCACAAGATGAGCGTACTGCAATGATGGATCAAGCAATCAAGGACCAGCCTGCTTCAACTGACGAAGAAGAACAATCAGGAATCTTTACCGATTTCAAAAATATTTGGAACCAATATGGGGAAATGTTTCTTCGCGGTGCAGGTCTTACATTATTCATCGCATTGATTGGTACAATTGTCGGAACAACCCTTGGTTTATTGATTGGTGTTTTCCGTACAATCCCTGAATCAGATAATAAAGTTACGCAGTTTTTCCAAAAAATCGCAAACGGTCTGCTTTCAATTTATATCGAAGTTTTCCGCGGGACACCGATGATGGTACAAGCAATGGTTATCTTCTATGGATTAGCTTTAGCATTTGGTATTTCATTGAACCGGACAATTGCAGCATTATTTATTGTTTCAATCAACACAGGTGCTTATATGACAGAAATCGTTCGTGGTGGTATTTTCGCCGTAGATGAAGGCCAGTTTGAAGCCGCACAAGCAATCGGGATGACACATGGACAAACGATGCGTAAAGTTGTGATTCCTCAAGTCCTACGAAACATCTTACCAGCAACAGGTAATGAATTTGTAATCAACATTAAAGACACAGCTGTATTGAGTGTAATTGGTGTAGCAGACTTGTTCTTCCAAGGGAACTCTGCTTCCGGGGCAAACTTCCAATTCTTCCAAACCTTTACGATTGTAGGGATTATTTACTTAGTTATGACCTTTACAATTACGAGAATCTTGCGTTTTGTTGAAAAGAAAATCGATGGCCCTTCAGCTTACACAAAAATTGAAGAAGTCGAAAATTCAAACTTGCAAGAATAAGGAGGAAGAAACATGAGCGAAACAATTATTGAAATCAATCATTTAAGAAAAAGCTTTGGTGAAAACGAAGTACTAAAAGACATTAACGTGACGGTTAATAAAGGTGAAGTTGTAACGATTATCGGATCTTCTGGTTCAGGCAAATCAACCTTCTTACGCTGTATCAATCTTCTAGAAAAACCAACCGGTGGCGAAATTATTTACGAAGGTGAAAATGTCTTAGCCCCTAAATATAATTTGCCGAAATACCGTACACACTTAGGTATGGTGTTCCAATCGTTCAATTTATTCAATAATATGAATGTTTTAGAAAACTGTATGTCCGGTCAAGTGACCGTTTTAAAACGAGATAAAGAATCTGCACGAAAAATCGCCATTGAAAATTTAGAAAAAGTTGGCATGGATCGCTACATCGAAGCGAGACCCTCTCAACTATCTGGTGGTCAAAAACAACGTGTCGCTATCGCACGCGCGTTATCTATGGATCCGGATGTTTTATTATTCGATGAACCAACTTCAGCATTAGATCCAGAAATGGTTGGTGAAGTTCTAAACACAATGAAAGATTTAGCTCACACTGGGTTAACAATGATTATCGTGACACATGAAATGGAATTCGCAAAAGATGTTTCGGATCGCGTCATCTTCATGGATAAAGGGATCATCGCAGAAGAAGGCTCGCCTGAAGATATCTTTGTTCATCCAAAAGAAGATCGAACAAAAGAATTCTTATCACGCATTTTAAACAAATAGATCTTCAAACAAAAAACTAGGATCAAGCAAGATCCTAGTTTTTTTGTTGTCATCCTTCATTGAAGTCCAAAAATAGTTGCTTAACCTGCGTTTTCATTTCTAACAATCAGAAAACTTTTTTGAATAGCTATACCCTATTTTGACGGAGCTTATTTGTTTATTTTAGGAACTTTTTTCCACCTATTTAGAAAACAAAGTTGTCATTTTCTGAAAACTCTCTTAAACTTAAGATAATTACTTTTTAGTTAGGATGATTATTTTATGGACGAAAATGAACAAGAACTACAGCGGGGACTTAAGAATCGGCATGTCCAACTGATTTCAATTGGGGGAGCAATTGGGACTGGCCTTTTCTTAGGTTCCGGAAAGACGATTCAGTTAGCGGGGCCTTCCATTTTACTCGCTTACTTGATTACTGGTTGTATTTGTTTTTTCATTATGCGTGCGCTAGGTGAGTTGCTTTTATCCAACACAAACAATCACTCTTTCCTAGATTTTATTGCAGAGTATCTTGGAAAAAAAGCGGCGTTTGTTACAGGATGGACTTATTGGTTTTGTTGGATTGCAATTGCTATGGCAGATTTAACCGCAATTGGGATGTACGTTCGGTATTGGGCACCTGGTGTTCCTCAATGGCTTCCAGAACTAATTGCTCTCATTTTACTGCTTGCTTTGAACATGGTCGCTGTCTCACTTTTTGGTGAACTAGAATTTTGGTTTGCACTAATCAAAGTGGTTGCCATTATTGCCTTCATTCTTGTTGGTGTCTACATGATTCTCACCCATTATCAAACAAGTGCTGGCCCTGCTGCTATTTCAACTCTGTGGTCACATGGAGGATTTTTTCCAAAAGGTGCAAAAGGATTTATTCTTTCCTTTCAAATGGTTACTTTTGCCTTCGCTGGTATCGAATTAGTTGGTTTGGTTGCTGGTGAAACAAAGAATCCGGAAAAAGTCTTGCCAGAAGCAATCAATAATATTCCAATTCGCATCATTTTATTTTATTTAGGTTCTCTATTTGTCATCATGTCAATCTACCCTTGGAACAGTCTAAACGCAAATGAAAGTCCGTTTGTGGAAGTATTTTCTGAAATTGGTATTACGATGGCTGCTTCAATCATCAATTTGGTCGTTTTAAGTGCTGCGGCATCTGCCTGTAATAGTGCAATTTATAGCACTGGACGAATGCTTCGTTCTCTTTCACAAGAAGGGAGCGCACCTAAACGATTTAAAAAATTAACCACTCATCATGTGCCAGGACAATCATTGGTCTTTTCGACAATTATTATTTTTATTTCAGTTGTTCTTAATTACATTATGCCTAGTGAGGTCTTTACTTTAGTCAGTAGTATTGCAACCACTTGTTTCTTATTTATCTGGAGCATGCTTGTGTATACTCATTTAAAATATCGTCGGAGTATCTTAGGGAAGAAGTCACATTCATTCAAGATGCCTTTTTATCCGATTAGTAACTATCTTGTCTTTCTCTACATGTTATTCGTCTGTGGTGTATTGATCTTAGGTGAAGATACTCGACTGGCATTTTTCTTAACTCCAATTTGGTTTATTGCTTTATTAACCATTTATCATTTGAAATATGAACGAAAAAAATAAAGAAACTCTTTTTCCAAAAGAAATTAGATTTGGAAAAAGAGTTTCTTTATTTGCTCACTTCTTTTCTTTTGTGTAAAAAGATTTTCTGATAGTAATAGTCTGATTTTTTATAGGACAATACCCATAAACCAGATACAAGGAAACGTCCAAACAAGCCAATCAATGGTTGAAAAAAGACCCCAATAATTAAACCAATATTGATAATCATCGAAATCATGCTTCGATGATCCTTAGAAACTGTTTTGACTACATGAGAATCTTTGCTATTTGCTTTCAAAACTTGTTTGATTAAAATGCCGAAAGATAGACTCCACATTGTGTAAACAATGACATAAGACATCTCAGGCCAAAATGCTGTCGGATTTCTCCCGACCCAGCTTGTAACTGATGGACAAAGCGTCAGCCAAAACAGCCAAAAGATATTTGCCCACACTACTCGATAATTAATTTTATCTGCCATTTGAAAGATGCGATGATGATTAACCCAAATCACTGCAACAAAGAGAAAACTGATTGAATACGCAAGCAAAGTATTTCTAATTCCCCACAACGATTGAAAATTAGCAGGATCAGGAATTTCAATATCTAACACCAATACGGTCAAAACAATGGCTACCACACCATCTGTAAATGCCTCTAACCTTGATTTTGTCATTTTTTTCTCCTTTACTTCAACGCTGATTTCATTTTAGCACTGGTTCTGCAAAAATACTTACCAATAATACTGTATAAATTTTCAGAAAATTGTTGCGTACACACACAATTTCTGTTACCTTAAAAAAAATGAATTTTAAAGGAGACTCGTCTATGACAAAAAAACTGTCATTTAAAGAAAGTATATTTATTGGTTCAATGCTTTTTGGATTATTTTTTGGAGCAGGAAACTTAATATTTCCTGTTCATATGGGACAAGAGGCTGGCTCAGCCGTTTTTTGGGCAAATCTTGGATTCCTAGTTACCGGAATTGGCTTGCCTTTCTTGGGTGTTATTGCCATTGGTGTATCAAAAAGCTCTGGTGTTTATGAACTGGCCCAACGCGTGAATCGGAAATATGCAATTATTTTTACTATTTTACTTTATTTAGTAGTTGGCCCCTTTTTTGCTTTACCACGGTTAGCCAGCACTTCGTTTGAAATTGGCTTGGCACCTTTCATTGCACCAAAGCAGCAATCACTTTTTCTAGCACTTTTTAGTATCTTATTCTTCTTTACTGCTTGGTGGTTATCACGTAGACCAACCAAAATTTTAGATTACGTTGGTAAGTTTTTAAATCCAATCTTTTTAGTTTTACTAGGAATCTTACTTTTATTAGGATTTTTGAATCCACTTGGTTCCGTTGCTGATGCTCCAATCCAACCCCATTATCAAACACATGCCTTCTTCACTGGTTTCACTCAAGGCTACAATACGTTAGATGCACTTGCTTCTCTAGCTTTTGGAATCATTATCGTCACAACGATTCGTGGAATGGGCATTACCAAATCATCAGATATTGCAAAAGGTACAATCAAATCGGGTGCAATCAGTGTTCTTTTGATGGGAATCATTTATACTCTGCTTTCTTACTTAGGAACGATGAGTTTAGGTATGTTTCCTTTAAGTGAAAATGGCGGAATCGCTCTAGCTCAAATCGCTGATTATTATTTAGGAACTTACGGAAGTATCTTGCTAGCATTGATTGTCATTCTTGCTTGTTTAAAAACTGGCATTGGTTTAATCACGGCATTTGCCGAAACTTTTTCAGAACTTTTTCCAAAGAGAAGCTATTTATTTTTCGTAACACTAGCAAGTGTCCTTGCTTGCTTGGTTGCTAATGTCGGCTTGACAAATATTATCCAGATTTCTTTACCTGTTTTAATGTTTATTTATCCTTTAGCAATGACATTGATTTTATTGGTATTATGCGAGTCTTTGTTCAAAAAACGAGCATGTGTTTATCGAATGACTACGTACTTTACTTTGATTGCATCTGTTCTTGACGCATTAAATGCGTCACCTGCTCTCATCAAGGATACACCGTTTGTTCAAACGATTTTACGATTTGCTGAAAGCTATTTGCCATTCTTTTCCTTTGGCATGGGCTGGATTGTTCCAGCAATTATCGGTTTCGTTATTGGATTAGGCTGGAGCTTTATAAAAAAAGAAACTGTCACATCAGTAAATGAGTAACACTTTTTTGATTACTTTACGTGCGAAATTAGAAAGACATTTTTTTATAGCTAAAACTTAACAACTTTCGAAAAAAATCGTCACAAAATATTCACAACTTCACTCTATTATATAGACATACCAACAAACAACCCTAACAACACTTTTTCATTTTTAACTCCTTTCCTGCTAGCCCCCCAGCTAGCAGGATCTTTTTTTATAAAACAAATCAAAAAAGAGCTTTTCTATCAGCTGATAGAAAAGCTCTTTTAGTTTCCTTAAAATAAAACACCAATCTTAACGTGATAAACGTTCTTGCTCTCCACTTGGCGATAAGCTCGTGATTTTTTCAATTTGCTCAATGGGAATCATCCGAATTTGTTGCTCTTCATTTCGTAAACGAATCATGACACGTTCTTTTTCAACGATTTTTGTCGCTACCCATCCAGATACTGTTTCATGCTTATTACTTAAACGATTTTCTCTCACTTGCAAAACAACTAGACTATTTTGTACCGCAGCTTTTTGAAGCTCAAGAACAAACTCTCCTTGTTTACGTACATTCTTGGCCTTTTCTTCTGTATCATTAACAAAAGAATCAAAAAACTGATACGACGTATGCGTCACTAACTTGGTAAGTTTCTTCATTGGTGATACTGTTTCCTCGTCCATCGAATGTACTCCTCCTTTTGCTAAGAAAGTAATGAATTAAGTAATTTTATTTTACCTAAATCTAATGGAAAAAACAAGAAAATAAGCTTTCTGATTAAAACCTTCTCGTTCATTTTTTAATATACAACTTGTTATTTTATGTTTGCTTTTGATGTGAAGTTCCAATGATCTAATCCCTCATTAATCAACTGAAATGTTTCCTCAAAGTTATTTGTAAAGTAAGGATCAGGAACATCTTCCATTTCTTTTCCAGGGACAACACTCATAAATAATTTGATTTTATCTTGTGCATTTTCAGATGCGATTCGTTGTAATTCTCGTACATTTTCTTGATCCATACCGATAATCCAATCAAACGTTTCAAAATCTTTTGGCGTAATTGGGCGAGCAATCATATTACTTGTATCAATCGCTTCTTCGTCAAGGATTCTTTGCGTTCCTGGATGCGGTGCAGAACCAATTTCATAAGAACTGGTAGCAGCAGAATCGATCAAAAATTCAGCAGCCTGTTTTGTTTTCTGTACTCGTTTTTGCAACAAACCTTCTGCCATTGGCGAGCGACAAATATTTCCTAAACAAACAAATAAAACTTTGGTCATTTTTTCCCCTCCATTTTATAAAAAGACAACTATTTCTTTACTCATCCGACTCTGATTCTTCCTGTGCATATAGACGGTAAGAATAGAGTTCCGTGTCTTTTGCTAAGCGAAATAGTTGCATCGCGATTTCCATCGGTGTTTCCTGGTAATCATGCGTTATCCAATTGACTAAAACACCGCTGCAACCGTAAGAGAAAAAGCGGGCATAAAAAAGTTTATCTTGTTGCGACAATTGTCTTTCTTGGTCCATTTGGTTAAAAATGCTGATAAACGATTGCTGGATGATTGTCGAAAATTCTTGTTGCAATACTTCTTGGTCTGACGCCACCGTATTGCTATAAAATTCTTTGTCATCAGCAATAACTTTCAGCATTTTTAGTGCCTGTTCTTCCCAATTATCTAATGATAAATTATGAGGATCTAAAAAGTGAAAGGCATCTTCAAAGTACACCCAACGAAGTAAGTCATACTTGTCTGTAAAATGATAATAAAATGTTTGACGGTTGATGTTCGCTTCATGCGCGATTTCCTGAACACTTATTTTACGAAATGTTTTTTGTTGGCATAGGTGAATCAATGCCTGTTTGATTACTTGTTTTGTGTGAATGGAGTCACCCATTTTTTCTCCTCCCATCTCAATAAACTTGTTACTTCGATTAATTATTATACGGATAACCAAAGTGCTCATAGGCATATGCAGTAGCAATTCTTCCACGAGGTGTTCGCTTCAAAAAACCTTTTTGAATCAAGAATGGTTCATACATATCTTCAACCGTTTCACGCTCTTCTCCAATATTTACAGACAACGTGCTCAAGCCAACTGGTCCACCGCCATACAATTCAATCATCGTTCGTAATAATTTTTGGTCAACGTAATCTAACCCGGCATGATCGACTTGTAAAAGAGTCAGTGCTTGATCGGCGATATTTCGGTCAATTTTTCCATCTGCTTGGACTTGTGCAAAATCACGTACTCTTTTTAATAAACGGTTCGCAATTCGTGGGGTTCCTCGCGAACGACGTGCAATTTCAATTGCCCCGTCTTCGACAATGTCCGTTTGAAAAATAGAAGCAGAACGCTGAACGATTTCTCGTAAATCACCTTCATCGTAGTATTCCATGTGTGAAATAATTCCAAAGCGGTCACGTAACGGTGCCGAAAGCATTCCTGCACGCGTCGTTGCCCCAATCAATGTAAATGGGGGTAAAGGAAAATGTACGGGGTGTGCTGTTGGTCCCTGCCCAACCATGATATCCACGTAAAAGTCTTCCATTGCTGAATAGAGCGTTTCTTCTGCTACTCGTGGTAGGCGATGGATTTCATCAATAAACAATACATCCCCTGCTTCCAGTTCGTTCAAAATCGCGACCAAGTCACCCGGTCGTTCAATCGCTGGCCCGCTTGTGGTACGAATGTTTACAGACATCTCATTTGCAATCACCATTGCCATTGTCGTTTTTCCTAAACCCGGCGGACCATACAATAGAACATGATCGAGTGGTTCCTCGCGGTTACGAGCAGCTTCGATATAAATTTGGAGTTCCTGCTTCACCTTATCCTGTCCAATGTATTGTGATAATAAATGTGGTCGGAGAGATTTTTCCAAACTAAGTTCATTCTCGCCAGTTTCTGGTGATAGAATATGTTCGTCTGTCATCATAGTTCCCTCCTATTTTTTCATCATCAATTTCAGTGCTTGGCGTAAGTATTCATCAGTAGTCAAGTTATCTTGTGCTTGTAATTGTTTTTCTACACGTTTCACTTCTTTGGCACTATACCCCAACGCATTTAAAGCTTCCATTGCTTCAGCTAATGCCGTTGTATCTTGCGTGTTTGCTTCATCAAATAAATTGATTGGTGCTTCAATACTGATTTCACCTAGTTTTCCTTTTAGATCCAGAATCATTTGTTGTGCAGTCTTTTTACCCACACCGGGAAACTTCGTTAAATAAGTGACATCACCAGACTCAATTGCATGAATCAAACCTGAATGATCATCGCTTGCCATGATTGCTAACGCACTTTTTGGGCCAATTCCTGAAACACTCACCAGTCTTAAGAAAAGTTGCTTCTCTTCTAAACTAGAAAAGCCATAAAGTAGATGGCCATCTTCACGAATAACCTGCTGGATATAAATAGTGATTTCTTGGTTCATCTTACTACTATAACGATAAGGATTTCCTAAAGCGATTTGGTAACCAATTCCTTGATTTTCTACCACAATATAATAAGGGCTGATAAATGTAACCGTCCCTTTTAGATATTCATACATTCCATTTTCCTCTTTCTTTCACACACATACGTTCGCTTTATTGTAGCACATTTCAACGGCCGAAAAAAGTAGCTTACTCTTAAGCAAGTTCAAACAAAAAACTGAAAAATGCGAATAAAAAAGAAACCTCGTTTGGTCTTACCTATTCCGAGGTTTCTCCTTCTTTCGTTAGTTGAATCATTCAACAAGTGATTTATATTTTTCGTAACCATTTTCAGCCATTTCATCATATGGAATAAATTTTAATGCAGCCGAGTTAATGCAGTAACGCAATCCACCTTTTTCTACCGGACCATCATCAAAAACATGACCGAGATGTGAATCGGCACTTTGACTTCTAACTTCTACTCTGTGCATTCCATGTGAGCGATCGGTTTTTTCAGTAATTTCCTCTTCACTAATTGGCTTACTAAAAGAAGGCCAGCCACAACCTGCGTCATATTTTTCTGTTGAACTGAATAAAGGTTTACCACTCACGATATCAACATAAATTCCCTTTTCATAAAAGTCATCATATTTTCCGCTAAATGGACGTTCAGTCGCATTTTCTTGCGTCACTGCGTAAGCAATTGGTGATAATTTTTGTTTTAATTCTTCATCAGGTACTGGATTTGTTTCTTTTGACATTGATGTCATCCCCTTTTTTGTCAATCTTACTGACTAACAACGAGAAGAGGCAACTAATCTGCTCACTTCTTGCTAAGAATTAAACTTTGCGGCGACGAGCAAATTCAACAAAACGAAATTTATCTAATCGATGAATTGATTCTGTGTATTCAAAGCAACGCGTGTCTTCCAGATGCACTAATCCTCGGACAATTACCACATACGGATCGTCTTTTAAGGTCATGGCTTCATGGATTTCTGGTGTCACAGGTTCTACTGTGATTTCTTTTTGGGCATAAGCAATCGTCAATCCAAGTTCATTTTCAAAATAATCATAGATAGATGCCTTTGCTTGTTCAATTGACAAAGTTGGTACGACTTCCTTTAGCAAGTAATCACGATCTAAAATGACAACTTCACCTGCAATTTTTCGTTGCCGAACTAAATGCCAAACTGGCGTCCCAATTTTCCACCCAGTAATTTCACTTAACTCCTTATCCACTTTTGTTTCACTTAGTTCTTGAACAATCGTTTCACTTGGAATATTTTGGGTTTCTTGCAATTCTTTATAACTCGTCAAACCAGAAATTGGAAAATCAAAACGACTTCGCTCTAAGACAATCGATCCTTTTCCCTGTTTTTTTTGAATATAACCTTCTGTTGTCAATAATTGTAATGCTTTTCGAATTGTTTCTCGAGAGACGCCATAAATTTTGATTAATTGATTTTCACTTGGTAAAAGTGTGTGCGGAGGATACTGCTTTGCTAAAATTTTTTTCTCCAGATCCAAAAAAATTTCATTAAATTTATTCATTGTTTTGATTCCTCCACCCAATTATTTTTTCGATTATTGCTTCACTATACTATAGCTTTGTTTTCATTTCAACGTTCAAAAAAGGCGAAAAAAGACGCATCTTAACAGAAAAGAAACCGATTCCGGCGACCAATGACAACATTCGGAATAAAACGCTTGCATTTTATTTTTGATTCCAGTATAGTTGACTCAAGAAACTTGCATAGACAAGTTGAACGAAAGGAGTTTTTCTTATGACAAAGTACCAAGCAGATGCCGAGAAATTATTAAAAGAAATCGGCGGAAAAGAAAATATTGCTGCAGTCAGCCATTGTGCCACTCGAATGCGTTTTGTTTTAAATGATCCAGCAGTCGCAAATGAGGAAGCAATAGAAGATATTCCAAGCGTAAAAGGAATGTTTACTAATGCTGGACAGTTTCAAGTTATCATTGGGAACGATGTAGCAACTTTCTACAATGATTTTGTTGCTGTATCTGGTGTAGAAGGCGTTTCAAAAGAACAAAGTAAAGCATATGCAAAACAAAATCTGAATCCTATTCAACGAGCAGTCGCTGTCTTAGCTGAAATTTTTACTCCATTGATTCCTGCAATTATTGTTGGTGGACTGATTTTAGGATTTCGAAATGTATTGGAAGGAATCCAATTTGATAGCCTTGGTGGAACAATCGTTGAGCACTCACAGTTTTGGAGTGGCGTGAATGCGTTTTTATGGTTACCTGGTGAAGCAATCTTCCATTTCCTACCAGTCGGAATTACCTGGAGCATCGCGAAAAAAATGGGCACTACGCAAATATTAGGAATTGTTTTAGGTATTACCTTAGTTTCTCCGCAATTATTAAATGCTTATGGCGTTGCCTCTACTGCAGCTGCAGATATTCCATTTTGGGATTTTGGGTTTGCACAAATTGATATGATTGGTTACCAAGCACAAGTTATTCCTGCAATGTTGGCCGGATTCATGCTTGCATACTTAGAAATCTTTTTCCGAAAAATTATTCCACAATCGATTTCGATGATTTTTGTTCCACTTTTCTCTTTAGTCCCAACTGTTTTAGCGGCTCATGTAATTTTAGGACCAATTGGTTGGACAATCGGAAGCTGGATCTCAACTGTCGTTAATGCTGGTTTAACTTCTTCAATCAGCTGGTTATTCAGTGCTGTCTTTGGTTTCTTATACGCACCACTCGTAATTACAGGACTTCACCACATGACGAATGCAATCGATATGCAATTGATTGCAGACTTTGGCTCAACAAATCTTTGGCCAATGATTGCTCTGTCAAACATCGCACAAGGTTCAGCCGTCTTAGCAATTATTTTCTTGCATCGTGGAAACGAGAAAGAAGAACAAATTTCGATTCCTGCTATGATCTCTTGTTACTTAGGAGTTACTGAACCTGCTATGTTTGGTATCAATTTAAAATATGTTTATCCATTTGTTGCCGCAATGATTGGTTCTGGTTTAGCTGGCATGTTTGCCACATTGATGAGCGTTCGCGCAAATGCAATTGGTGTCGGTGGCTTACCAGGAATTTTAGCAATTCAAGCAGAGTCTTGGGTACCGTTCATTATCGCAATGATTATCGCCATCTTTATTCCATTTGGTTTAACAGTTATTTTCAGACGCCAAGGAATCTTAAACAAAATTGATCCTGTTTCGCCAGCTGCTGAAGCTATCGGTGCACAATTTGAAACGGCAGACGGTACAACAGCTGTCCCAGAAAAAACGCAATTTGAAGCTACTACTACTGCACTTAAAACAGAAAAATTATTTGCAGTTGCTGCAGGTGAACTAAAAGAAATTACTCACGTAGATGATCCAGTTTTCTCACAAAAAATGATGGGTGACGGCTATGCTATCGTACCAGCTAACAATAAAGTTTTCTCACCAGTTACTGGAACAATCACTAACATTTTTGAAACCAAACACGCCATTGGTATTCTTTCTAAAGAAGGCATTGAAGTTTTAGTACACATGGGCTTAGATACAGTTGAGTTAAAAGGCACTCCGTTCACTGTTCATGTTCAAGAAGGCGAGTTAGTAACACCAAGTTCACTGATTGCAGAAATGGCTGTCGAACAAGTAGAACAAGCAGGCAAGAAAACAGACATTCTTGTTGTCTTAACAAACACCGAAAAAATTGACAGCTTCTCACTTGATAAAACTGGACTTGTTCGCCCAGAAGAACAAGTTGGTCAAGCTGAAGTTCGCTAAGTCTTTCGCTCTTTGATTCATAAATAGTAAAAAAATAAGAGCCACGACAATTGTCGTGGCTCTTATTTTTTTATTTCTTTAAAACACAAATTTTTTCAGCGACTGATTAACTGCGCCAATTGGAAAACCAACAATGCTGTAGTAATCGCCTCTTATTTCTTTGACAAATGCACCCGCAAAACTTTGAATGCCATAAGAACCTGCTTTGTCTTGATAATCTCCTGTCGCCAAATACGTATCGATTTCTTGTTCTGTTAGTGGATAAAAGGTTACTTCTGCTTGTGCTAAAATCTTTTCTTCACGTTCTTTTGATTTTAAGACAACAGCAGTATATACCTGATGTGTTTCCCCACTTAATGATTGAAGCGTTGCTTTTGCATCCGCTAAATCTACCGGTTTCCCTAAAATTTGTTGTTGATGAACAACCGTTGTGTCACTAGCAATTACTAATGTTTGTTCCGTTTGCTGTTCCACAACTGCTTGTGCTTTTTCATATGCCATTCGCTGAACATACGTGACAGGATCTTCACCCTTAATCGGCGTCTCATCAATAGCAGCTGGTTGAATTGCAAACTCAGAAACTAAACGACCAAGCAGTTCCTTTCTTCTAGGAGATTGAGAAGCTAATACTATTTTCATTTTCTGCCTCTTTCCTATTTTTTAATGTGGATCTTGGATACGTTTAAACATCCGTTCCATATCCGAATTAGTAAAATGGATCAATACTGGTCGGCCGTGTGGGCAATTGAAGGGATTTTCACATTGCGCTAAATCTTTTAGCAATACGCGAGCTTGTGCTTCATTCAAATAATGATTTGCTTTGATTGAACGTTTACAGCTCATCATGATCGCCGTTGCTTCACGGAATTTTTTCACGCTAACACTGCCTATCGTCAGCAACATATCAATCATTTCTCGGATGATTGATTCTTCTTCTCCATTTGGATACCATGTTGGATGAGCCCGTACAATGAAACTATTTTGCCCAAATTCTTCCAAATAAATACCGGATTCTTCAAGTAAATGTTTCTTTTCTTTTAGCTTCAATGCATCATTGTTGGGATAGTCCAAAACAAAAGGTACCAACAATTCTTGCAAGTCATTTGACACTTCACCGATTTTTTCACGGAAATATTCGTACTTGATACGTTCTTGTGCCGCATGTTGATCGATAATGTATAAGCCCGTACTACTTTGTGCAAATAGATAAGTGCCATGCATCTGTCCAAAATATTCCAGTTGGGGAAAACGTTCAGTTACTTTTTCTGTTTCTAATTTTTGAATGGCTTGATCCAATGCCCGGCTATTCCCTTGACCAAATTCTGGATGCAAGGCAAGCTCGTCTTCGTAAACTTGTTCTGAGGCGTTCATTTCAACAGTTGGGGATAGTTCTTCTTGAAATTCAACATTATCCACAGTGGATGATGTTTCTTCTGTAATTTTATCAACAGACTTTTCTACAAAGTTTTCCACAGAGTTTTCGTGTTTATCCACCGTTTTTCCACTATTTTCTGGATAATTTGTCGATTCTTCAGAAAACGGAGCAAAGTTTTCAACATTTTCCACAGAGTTATCAACAACCTTCCCAAAACTAGCTTGTTCGGTTTCTTTCACGTAAAAACTACTTGTTTCTCGATCAAAATTTAAACTTTGTGGTTTTTGTGGTTTTTCATCTTCAAACGCATAAGATAAATCAATTTCTGTTTGTTCAACTTTTGGCTGATCTGTTACTTTCTTTTTAAATCGTAAATTATCTGCAGCACTAGGAATCAAATTTTCTTGACTCAGTGCTTCTTGTATTGCATTTGCTATCAAATCAGTCAATTCTTTTTCTTTGGATAAGCGAACTTCTTGCTTTGTTGGGTGAACGTTCACATCAACTAATAGTGGATCCATTTTGATTTCTAAAACAGCAATTGGATATCGACCAACCATCAATTTTGAGCCATAACCAGCTACAATTGCTTTATTCAAAGCAAAGTTTTTGATATAACGTCCGTTGATAATCGTTGATAGATAGTTTCGGCTGGCACGAGTTACCTCTGGAAGCGAGACATAACCCAGCAGCTCAAAGTCTAAATCTTTTGCTTCAATTTTTAGCATTTTTTTGGCAGTAGCTAAACCATAAATACCAGCAATGGTTTGTTTGAGTTCCCCATTTCCCGCTGTTGCTAACATTTTATTGCCATCATGAACGAGGCGAAAAGCAATGTTTGGATGGCTTAACGCCAAGCGATTCACAATATCTCCAATATTTGCGAGTTCTGTATGCAACGTTTTGACATATTTGAGGCGAGCAGGTGTATTGAAAAAAAGATTGCTTACCGTAATCTTCGTTCCTTGGCGTAATGGTGCTGGACGATGTTCCATAATCTCGCCACCTTTTAGCGCTACATAAGTGCCTTGGCTTTCTTCTTGATTAGCTGTTTCAATCGTTAATTCAGAAACAGAGGCAATACTTGGAAGTGCTTCGCCACGAAAGCCAAGTGTACGAATCCGAAATAGATCATCTCGATTATGAATTTTACTTGTTGCATGACGCTTAAATGCACTTTCAACGTCATCGGTCAAAATTCCCTCACCATTATCTATCACTTGAATTGTTCGCAGACCAGCTTCTTCCACTAAGATATCAATCTGACTGCTTCCTGCATCAATCGCATTTTCAACCAATTCTTTCACAACCGATGCAGGTCGTTCGACGACTTCACCGGCTGCAATCTGATTGGCTAAACGTTCTGATAGTTCTTGGATTTTCGCCATGGGTCTACGCCTTCTTTCTAAAGTTGTTTTTGCAAGTCATATAATTTATTCAGTGCGTCCATTGGCGTCATTTCTAATAAATTAAGTTCTTTTAATGACGTAACAACCCCTTGTTCTTCATCCGTCAGCTCAGAGAATAGAGAAAGTTGCTGTGTTTCCTCATTCACTTGTGCTTTCGAAGTCTGTGCAGGCTCTTCCTGTACCTTCACAACAGATTTAATTGGTTCAACAGAAATTTGATGATGTTTTTCTTCCCCAGATTCAAGTGTTGCTAAAATCGTTGATGCTCGTTTCAACAAATCGATTGGTAGTCCCGCAATTTTCGCTACATGAATCCCATAACTTTTATCTGCTGGTCCTTCCATCATCTTATGAAGAAAGACGACTTCTCCATCTTTTTCGACTGCTCCTACATGAACATTTTTTAATTGAGATAATTCTTGGTCTAAGACTGTTAGTTCATGATAATGCGTCGAGAAAAGTGTTTTTGCCTGAACATTTTGATGAATATATTCAATGATTGCTTGTGCTAACGCCATCCCATCATATGTCGCTGTCCCACGACCAAGTTCATCAAATAGAATCAAACTATTGGGTGTAGCATTTCGCAACGCTTGATTGGCTTCCATCATTTCAACCATGAAGGTACTTTGGCCAGCAATCAAGTCATCACTTGCCCCAATACGAGTGAAGATTCGATCAAAAATCGGCAAAATGGCTTTTTGTGCCGGAACAAAGCAACCCATTTGTGCCATAATGACGGTTAATGCAAGTTGACGCATATACGTGCTTTTCCCTGACATATTCGGTCCTGTGATTAATAAAATCATCTCTTGTTCATCCATCTCAACACTATTTGGAATATATTCTTGATGTCCCAGTACTTTTTCAACGACTGGGTGTCTGCCATCTTGAATGCATAATTGTTGGCTATTATTCGTTAAGATTGGACGAACATATTGGTAACGTTCACTGATTGTTGCAAAGCTTTGCAACACGTCCACCGCACTGATTGATTTTGCCAACGTTTGTAAAGGTTGAATGGCTTTTTTGACCTCTTCGCGAACAGCTAAAAATAGTTGATATTCTAAATCAACAGATTTTTCTTCTGCTTCAAGGATTTGAGTTTCTAGTTCTTTCAACTCTGGCGTAATAAAGCGTTCTGCATTTGCTAACGTTTGTTTACGCTCGTACTTTCCTTCTTCTAAGTTTGCTAAATTTGATTTTGTAATTTCGATATAATACCCAAACACACGGTTGAAACCAACTTTTAAATTTTTGATGCCTGTCTCTTTTCGTTCACGGGCTTCTAGTTCGGCTAACCATTGTTTCCCATTTTTCATGGCTGAACGATAGGCATCTAATTGTTCATTGAACCCATCACGAATCACGTTACCTTCTGTGATTTGTAATGGAGGGTCTTCTTTAATTGCATGGCTGATTAGTTGAACTAGCCCTTCCATTGGTTGCATTTTTTCTAATAGCGATTGCCATTGTCCTTGGTCGATTCCTTCAATCAGTTGACGGATCATCGGCACTTGTTCAAGTGACGTCTTCAACTGAATCAAATCGCGACCATTAACATTTCCAAATGCCACTCGGCCAGCTAAGCGCTCCAAATCATAAACTTTGGTCAAAGCACTTTGTAAATCAATTCGTTCAAAGTAGCTATCAACTAAGGAAGCCACCATCTCTTGGCGAGCGTTAATCGCATGCGATTGAATCAATGGTCGATCAAGCCATTGTTTTAGCATTCGGCCGCCCATTGCGGTCTTTGTTTCATCTAATAGCCACAATAAAGTGCCATGTTTTTTACCCGTTCGGATCGACTGGCTTAATTCCAAATTGAATTTGGAATAATAATCCATTTTTAAATAGTGATCTGGTTGATATTCCACTGCATTTTGAATATGCGCTAAGCTCCGCTTTTGCGTCACTGCCAAGTAAGTTAATAACTTACCTGTAGCTTCTTTTTCAAGACCATCCGTTATTTCGCGAGTCAAAAAATTAAATTCGGCATTTTCCTCTAGTGTTTCTTGAGAAGAAAAAACTAAGCCCAGACGAATACTTAGTTGTTCACGTAGGTTAGCGGAAATTTCTGTACCCAGAACTAATTCTTTTGTCTGTAATGCAGAAGTTTCATTTAAAACGCCTTCTTCATCAAAAAGATGCGCTGTTTTTAACTCACCTGTGCTTAAATCAACATAAGCAAAACCAAATTCATTGTCTTCTTGTACAACAGCAGTCAAGTAATTATTATCTTTTGCAGAAAGTCCCTTACTGTCCATGACTGTTCCTGGTGTAACTAACTGAACAACTTCACGTTTGACCATACCTTTCGTTGTTTTCGGATCTTCAACTTGCTCGCAAATCGCCACTTTATGTCCTTTTTCCACTAAACTGTCGATATACCCTTGGGCTGCATGATGCGGAACGCCACACATTGGGATCGGATCATCTGCGTTACGATTTCGACTCGTTAGTGTTAGCTCTAATAGCTGTGAAACTTGGATTGCATCTTCATAAAATAGTTCATAAAAATCACCAAGACGATAAAACAAAAAAGCATCTTGGTATTGCGCCTTAATGCTTAGATATTGTTCCATCATTGGTGTGTTCTTCGTTTTTTGAGGCATCGTTTTCCTCCTCTAATAATTCATTGATTTCATCTTGAATCAACCCAGTTAAATGGTGCAAGAGATCATTTGCCTCGAGCAATTGGCGACGATAGGCAACCACTAAAGGGTGCTGTTCAAATGTTTTCGTCAATTGATTCGCCCGGGTGATTGCTGTTTGCTCAGCAATCACTTTTCCATAGTGACCAAATTGGACTGCCTCTTTTTGCGCCACTTTGATCTCTTCGGTCAATTCTTTTAAGTAATTATTTTGATGGACCTTTTCTTCTAACTCTTTATAGCGGATAATAATTTCATTGTTGCTTAGAAGTTTGGTCAGTTGCTCAACTGTTTCTTGTATCTCTGGTTCATTTTCTAAAAAAGCCATTGATCTGCCTCATTCCATAAATGGTCGGTCGTCATTGATTTGGATCAATTGGATATCTTTTGCTTTTCCAGTTGCATCATCAATTTCTAACAAACAACCACATAAAATAGCGCGACCTTCTTCCACAACTTCAAAACGTTTTGGCATTGCCGTTAAAAATTTTTCGATAATTACATCCCGACGCATTCCTAAAATACCATCATATGGTCCTGTCATACCGACATCCGTTAAGTACGCGGTTCCTTTTGGCAAAATCCGTGCATCATTGGTCTGGACATGTGTATGTGTTCCAACAACAGCTGACACTTCACCATCTAAAAACCAACCCATTGCTTGTTTTTCGCTAGTCGTTTCTCCATGGAAATCGACAAAAATGATTGGCGTTCTTTTTCTTGCTTCAGCAACTAATGCTTGCATTTTACGAAATGGGTCATCCAAATCCGTCATAAATGAACGAGCTTGCATATTGATAACAGCAAGTTCCACTTGATTGACTTTGACAAATACCATTCCTTGACCTGGTGTTCCTTCTGGAAAGTTTGCTGGACGAACCATTTTTTTCGCGTCATCAATAAATTCAAAAATATTGCGATTGTCCCATGTATGGTTTCCCATAGTCACAACATCCACACCATCTTGTAAAAGTTTTTTATAGATTTTTTCAGTGATACCTCTTCCAGAAGCTGCATTTTCACCATTCACGATGGTTACTTGTGGACGATATTTTTTCTTTAAACGAGGGACATATTCCGTAATCATTTCTCTCCCCATCGAACCCACTACATCACCAATAAACAATACCCGCACATTGATTCCTCTTCTCTTTTAACATCATTCTATTATTATAGTAGTTTTTTTTAAGAAAGAAAAGCTCTCTGAGAAGGTTGTAACTATGAGGCGTAAGACAAACGATTGAACAAAAAAAGTCCGAGACGAAAGAAAGTCTCGAACTTTTTTATCAAGGGTCAACAATCACGAATTGACTATTTGTGTTTAAATTACAGCTAATTTTTTCAGTGCTTTCCAAATGCCATCTTGGTCATTCGTGTCAGTTACCAAATTAGCTGTAGCTTGAACTTCTGCTGACGCATTTCCCATTGCCACACCAATCCCCGATTCACGTAACATTTCTCGATCATTCAGTCCATCACCAAAACTGATGATAGATTCACGAGGAATTCCAACTTGGTCTGCCAAATGAAGAATCGTTGCAGCTTTTGAACCATCGTGTGGTACAACATCTACACTGTTTTCATGCCAACGAACAAAACGAAGTTTGTCATATTTTTGAAATTGTGTGTCGTAGCTTTTATTGAAGAATGCTAAAGCTTGATAAATGTCTTGGTCTTCAACAAAAAATTGATCCAACTCAGGCAACACAGCGCCAAATGAATGCATCGCCTCTTCCATGATTTGAACATCATTAGAAGAAGATCGTTTCATATTGTCCAAACTAACAAAGGCTGTATCAATTTCTTTTGTCTGCGCTTCTTCAACAAACGTATCTAGCTGGTCACGATCCAACAGATTTTTGTAAACTTGTTCGTGATCCAAGAACCCAGCTGCACCATTACATAAAATATAATTTTCAAATTCTAACTCACGAATAATTTCTTGCGCATGAAAACGACTACGCCCTGTTGCAATTGTCACTAAATGTCCTGCTCGACGCAATTGTTGCAATGCCTCTTTTGTACTATCCAATGCTTGCTTGTTCGTGTCCAATAACGTTCCGTCAATATCAAAGGCAAATAAGCCTCGTTTCATGTCTGATCGTCTCGCTTTCTTATAAGTATTTACTGGCTTCTCTTTCTGCTAACTTACTTAATGCTTCTTGTTCTAATAAATCTTTTACCCAACCAGGATTCGTTTTGCTATAATCGCGTAATGCCCAGCCAATCCCTTTTTGAATAAAAAATTCTGTTGTTTCTCGATCTTGCAGGATTGCTTTTTTCAATAGCGACTGGTTTACCTTTTCTTTTAATCCCAGCTGTAAAGTAATTGCGATCCTTCGCAGCCAAAAATCTTCTTGTTGAATGAACAAGTTAAATACTTGCTCTAGCTGATCTGGGTGAGCTTTACACCACGTCGTGTATACTTTACGCCAAGAATCAATACTGTCCCACCACTCTTTTTCTTGCACGAGTGATAACAGCATTACCAAGTCAGAGAATGCCAGACGCCTTACATTGAGTTGAATCAACTCAATTGCTACATATTGATATTCTCTTTCTGCTTTTTGATAATATTTTTTTGCAAGTGACAAAACTTCTGTCACTTCTAGTTGTTTGCTTTGTACCAAAAACTTTTTTTGTAAACGCGCACGTTCCGGCTTTGGCACGCCCGCAAACGGAAAATGATTTTTCATATACTTTGCCATGGGCACAGCTTGTTCTTCATTCCTAGGAAAAATAAGTTCTTCCAAGTTAGCTCCTCCGCTCAAAATAATAAGCGATTTTCCTTTACCGTTCCCTTACCATTTCATGATTTATGCTTATTTTAAAAATTTTCTTTACTGTCAGCTAAATTGATTTGACAGACACCTTCTCATTTTATAGAGCATCTGATCGTTTGTAAAGCGTTTTTACGTGTTTATCTACTTGACACTTGCCATTTAAATCAACTATACTGTATTTTGTGTAAAATAATGCAGCAGGAAAATAATAGCTCGTCCCTAGTTTGTTGCCCCGATTCGGGTTCAATTGTGTAACCGCGGCTGCAAAGGTGAAGATTGAAGAACAAACTAAACGAATATGAATTTTTTAACGGATTATTTTACTCCAAAAACTAAATTTAATTTATTGGAGGAAATCTCAATGTCTCGTTATACTGGACCATCATGGAAAATTTCTCGTCGCTTAGGTATTTCATTATCAGGCACAGGTAAAGAATTAGCACGTCGCCCTTACGCACCAGGTCAACATGGACCTAACAGCCGTGGCAAACAATCTGAATACGGTATGCAATTAACTGAAAAACAAAAACTTCGTCACATGTACGGAATGAACGAACGTCAATTCCGTAACTTGTTCGTTAAAGCTAGCAAAATCAAAGAAGGTAAACACGGTGTTAACTTCATGATCTTACTAGAACAACGTTTAGACAATGTTGTTTATCGTCTAGGTCTTGCAACTACTCGTCGTCAAGCACGTCAATTAGTTAACCATGGCCACATTACTGTTGATGGCAAACGTGTTGATATTCCTTCATACCACGTAGAAATCGGTCAAGTAATCGGTGTTCGTGAAAAATCACAAAACATCGTAACTGTTAAAGAAGCTGTAGAAGCTACTGTTGGACGTCCAGCATTTGTAAGCTTTGACGCTGAAAAATTGGAAGGTTCATTAACTCGTTTACCAGAACGTGACGAACTATATCCAGAAATCGACGAAGCTCTTGTCGTTGAATACTACAACCAAAGCCTATAATTCATGGCTTCAAAACCAAAGCAACTATCTTCGGATGGTTGGCTTTGGTTTTTTTTTGCAAAAAACACTTTACAAATTAAATTTTTTCTTCTAAACTATCGTTAACCAACGTAAAAAACAAAGTTAACGAAAAGAGGAAATTATGAAAACGTCATTGAAGCCACTTATTAGCGCTGCAGAATTTTCAGCTATTATTGCTATCTTATCTCAATTTACGATTCCATTAGGTATTGTTCCATTGACTGGGCAAACTTTCGCGATTGGACTAACGGCTACTTTATTGGGGCGACGTAGTGGGACACTTTCTGTCTTGATTTATTTATTATTAGGAACTATTGGACTACCTGTTTTCGCAGGACTATCAGGTGGATTGAGTATTGTTTTTGGACCCACTGGTGGCTATCTGATTGGTTTCATTTTTCAAGCATGGCTTACTGGCTACCTCGTTGAAAAAAATGTTTCTAGTTATACTTGGGTAATCTTTGCTAACGTGATTGGTTCATTTGTCACACTCATTTTTGGTGTCATTTGGCTAAAAGCTAGTGGCGATTTATCATGGAATACAGCCATAGTTAGCGGATTCATTCCATTTATTTTACCAGGAATCATCAAAGCAGTTGCTGCCGGTTACCTAGGAACAGTCATTCGTCATCGTTTACCAAACTATTTTTCATTTGAACAGCCACAGTCATAAAATAGAGGTTTTGCTTCATATCGTTGACTCAAAAAAGTTCAAAGCAGAGCAACTTTCAGCAGAAAAAAGAGTGGAACAAAACGGCTTAGCGTTTCGTTCCACTCTTTTTCTGTGTTTAATTTGAACTAGAATCAAGCATTTCATTAATTTGTTCGTCGTATAAGTTTTCAACGCTTTCGACAAATTTTTCAACCTCAGCTTTCGTACTTGTTCCCTCTTCCCACTTTACATAAAAGAGAAAATATTCTTTTTCCAACTCGTTGATAAACTTAGAGATAGCTAACGTCTGCTCCTCAAAATTTTTCCACGTTTGCAATCCCTGAAGTACAGCCACGATTGCACTGATAATTGAGATGACCGTTAATAGATACATGTGCTCAGGCACCATTGATGCTAGAACGGGTATACAGGAAGACAAAATCAATTTCGATGCATTGCTAACAAAGATGACTTTCTTCAATCGTTTTCTTTTTTTGCGTAGATGAATAATTGGTTGTTTGATTCTTTTCTCTATGTATTCATTGAAATTATCTTTCGCCTGATTTTTTTCCATACACAAAACTTCTTTCATTTTTATCCTGTCGTTCTATTTAGTATAACTTTAACTCCAAAATAAAAAAAGAGCTTAAGACACTCCCTTAAGCTCTTCACGTAATCGTCCCCACTGCAAGTTCCCATCAAACTCACAATAGACGAATCATTTATTTTGTTAAATCAATTTTTTTACTCACCCAATAGATAATCACACCGCCGACTGCCATTGACACCAACTCTCCTAAAGCAATGATTGCCCAGTTAAAGAAAAAGGGAGCTTGATAGAAAAAAGTCAACTGACCTGCCACCGTAAACATTGAAAAAGCAAAAATCAATGCAGTAATAACCATTTTTATTTTCATATTCTTGACACGTTTGGTTACTTGATAATTAATTAGCAAAACAATCAATGTACTGACACTTCCAACGACGACATCGACGAGTCCCAATGGCGAAGCCAGATTGGCCAAGGCAACACCAATAGTTACTGAAATAATATATTTCTTATTGTACAACGATAAATAATTAAACATTTCTGATAAACGAATTTGGATTGCACCAAAACTAATGACAGCTAAAAAGACGGTCACTGCCACATAAAGTCCAGTAACTAACGCCATTGTTGCCACTTCTGTCGTCGTCCAGCGACTAGCAGTCTGGCTATTTTTCTGTTCCATAATTGTTCTCCTTTGCAAGATCAACATCTTGGTAATAACTACGGCCAAAGGATGGGAATCTTCTTCCAACTGAAGTGCCGTAGTGCGGAAATTCCGCTACATTTATCATACAGGAATCAAGAAAAAACTCAAGATTATTTTAGCAACCAGCCACCATCGATTGGCACAACTGCTCCTTGGATATAACTCGCTTGGGGCGTCGCCAAGAACAAAGTCAGTTCTGCCACTTCTTCTGGTTTCGCCCAACGTTTAACTGGTGTTTCATCTGCTACCCACTGAGCCATTTCTCCTGTTCCTGCGAAATCAGCTGCGTTCATCGGTGTTTCGATTGCACCTGGCGCAATCGCCTTTATCCGAATCCCTTTTGCAGCATAATCTAAAGCAAGCTGTTTCGTAAAGCCAACGATTGCATGTTTGGCACTCGTATAAGCAATTCCACCGCCGCCAGCTACTAAGCCGGCAATGGAAGCCATGTTGATAATCACACCAGCTTGCTGGGCGAGCATTTCAGGTAACAATACCTTCGTCACGCGAAACATGCTTTTTACATTTGTTTCATAGATGTTTTCCCACAATTCTTCACTTGTTTCAAGTAGTGGTTTATAGTCGTCCAGAATGCCGGCAGTATTTAACAAAATAGTCACAGTGCCAAAATGCTCATGACATTGTTTAACTGCTTGTTCTACTGAAGCTTGATCTCTTATATCACCTACAAAAAAAGCAAACTGATCAGGGAAATGTTGCGCTACTGTTGCCATTTTCCCTGCTTGTCGATCAAACCCAAACACAAAAGCGTCCTGCGCTAAAAAAGCGTGCGCTTGTGCTTCACCAATCCCTGAAGCCGCACCGGTGACAAAAACGACTTTTCTTGCTAAGTCCGGATACTGGTTGCTCATTCAACTATTTCCCAATCATCTGCTAAAATATCACACACAGTCGGTGCAAAACTTGAGAATCCTTCATCACTTGTCTTGATTAGAAAATAAGGCGTTACTGGACAACCATCAAATTCATCATCTGTGACTAAAACGACATACAGCTCAAAGCCGCTCCAGCCCTTGCGAATCATTTTCGCACCTTGTTTCACTTTTGGTAAAATTTCTTCAAATGTCATTGTTGTACCCCTTCTCACTTTTTTCTTTTTGAATTGTCTGTAATTTTTGAGTCAACTGAATATAATCTGTCAACTGTAACTCTTGAGCAACAATAAAATAATCTAGGTCTGCCCAAGGTTTTTTATGCACCTTGCTCGTCGAAATCAGTAAATCAGCTTCTCGCCCACGATAATTCGCCGGTAGAAAAACCAGTCGATAATCATTACGGAAAAAATTATGAAGACTTGCCATCAACAATTCTTCTTCAAAAACGGGGAAATCAGTCATTAACAAAACAGTAATTTCTGGTAATTGTGTCATAAACGCACCTAACGTTTTCATGACCGTTAGATAACGAGCCATCAAAAACCCCTGATTTTGAAACGCTAAACTAGCTTCCGTTTCTCTTGCGTCTTCAAAAAAAGAGAGCAGCCATTGGTTTAATTTAGGATTTCTCACAATCAGATGATTATGAAAATCGCTACTGTTGCCATCAATCGTCGCCTTTGCATCTGGAAATAAAAAAGTAAAGATATGGCTACTAAATAAATAATTCTCTGCTTCCAATGACAAAGGTTCCTCAGGTAGATGCTGCTCTTTTTGATAAAGTAGCAAGGCACGCTCCGCTTCCCGCAAAGCTTTAAATGGCGGGGTTTCTGCTGAATGATGAAACGAGTAGATCATTTCTCTGATTTGAGGATTACAGTAGTACTCTTCCCTAGTCATCAACACTAAAAACAATGCACCTAATTCATCCTCAACTTGAAAATAATTTGGGAACACTGGTGCCATTGCTTGACAAAAACGTTTAAATAACAAATTGTTAGAAATAAGCTCGCGCTTCTTACGATTTAAAATAACAAAATGTTTTTGTGATTTCCGTAAAAAGAATGCACCTAGCATGTATTCGAGTCTTCTTTTTTTGATTTCATTAAGTTGAACGTGGAAAAAATCAATAATTTGATCTGCGATTTTTTTGACATCTGTTTGTGAAATTGTCTCAAATGGCCAGATTTTTCCGCGAAACAATTGCCAAAAAGTCATATGTAAATATAAGCGGATGATTTCTTCTTCCCCTTTTGCGACATAACTTCTCCGTTGTAACGTGATTCCATATGAATGTAGCTCTTGTTTCCATTCATTGATTTTTCGGTGCGCTGTTGACTCACTGATATAATTTTTTTGAGCAAACTGGTACATCGTCCGAAACTCTTCAAAAAAAATGTCGTGCAATAACTGAAACTTCAGCGTACTTTGCACGAGATAGATTAAAAATCGTTCATGTTCTATCGGATCCAACGTCGTTGAAAAGTTGTAACCTGATCGCCGATTTTTACGAAAGAGCGCTTGTGTTTTTCCGCTGAAGCGCTGATAACTTTTTGTTAATTCACTTAAATATTTTGTGACACTCCGCGCGTCAAGCTGTACACTTTGTGCAAGCTGAGCCGCAGTGTGCCACTCATGATCCTCGAAGCTTTCCAGCAGGAGAATCTGATAATATAAGTCTTTATCAAACGTCTTGAGATAATCTGATGACAAATACATTTGCTATGCTCCTTTGTGCTAGAACTTTTTGGTTATTGTAGCACAAAACGCCATTTCCCGCATTAAAACCAACTAGCAAAGGGTTGGAAAATCAACGGTAGTAAGAAAACTGTGAGCATCCCGTTAACACAAATAGCAAGCCCAGAAATAATCCCTTCCACTTCACCAATCTCAATCGCTTTTGCAGTCCCAATGGCATGTGAGGTACTACCTAAAGCGACACCTCGTGCAACTGGACTTTTGATTTTAAACAAACGAAAGATGTGTGTTGCAATCAATGAACCAAAAATACCCGTTGATACAACAATTGCTAAAGTAACTGCGTTAACGCCACCCATTGTATGAGAAAGATCAACGGAGATTGCTGTTGTCACAGATTTTGGTAATAAAGAGATGACCATTTCCTTCTTCAACAAAAAAAGAGAGCCAATTCCAACACTAACTAAACAATTCGCCAAAATTCCAGCCAAAATCGCTGAAATGACCGGAAAGAAATTTTCTTTGAGTAAATGTAGATTCTTGTATAAAGGAATCGCTAATGCAACTGTTGCAGGAGTAATTAACATCGTTAAAAAATTCCCGCCGACATTATAGTCTGCATAACTAATTCCTGTAAAATGTAAAAAGAAAATAATAACAACTATTGATAGCACTAAAGGATTGATAATCGGCAATTTGTATTTCCGCAAAAATTTATCTGATAATACATACACACCTAAAGTTAGGCTAAGACCAAACAATGGGTTTTTAAGAAACTCACTCAACTTGGTTATCCTCCACTTCATTTTTTTGAATTTTCCGCTCTTGTAAATAGTTGATTGCTGCTTCGACACCTTCTGCTGTTTTCCCAGCAGCAACCATCGTAACAATCGCACAAACAACTACTGCACCCAATAAGATAGGCCAGATGGTCGCAATATCATCATAATATTCCAATAATCCCACGCCGGCAGGTACAAATAAAATGGTCAGATTATTCAATAAAAAATCACCAGTTGCCCCAATTTTTTCAGGGTCTACTAATTTCATTTCAAATGCTAAAAACAAAAAGATAATACCTAAAATACTTCCCGGAATTGGTAGATGGGCAAACACTCGTATTCCCTCGCCTAAGACAGAGAAAAAAAGAATAATGAAAAACTCTTGAAAAAATTTCATGTAATACACTCCTTACGTCTGATTTTCATTTTACTAACAATCTTTTTCTGAAAGTTTCAAAACGTGTTGTTTCTAAGAAGCATCTTTTGAAAAAATAAATAAGTTTTCTTTGGTATATTTAAAAGTGAAGTTGGTGAGTTGTAGGGGACTTTTTTTCTAAAAAAAGGGTTAGCTTGTTCAAGTTGGTCGAAATCATTTTTTCTTTTGATTGATTGCACTTATTACGACCTCGAAGAATGACTAGCACGAGACACCGCACCTGCTTTTGTGTTGATGTTTCTTTTTTTTTGCACTTTTATAAATTTTTGGAGGTATATATGGATTACTCATTAATGACTCGTCTTGCGGCGGAAATGTTGGGTACAGCTTTATTGATTATTTTAGGTAATGGCGCTGTAGCAAATGTAGATTTAAAAGGTACAAAAGGTTATGGTAGTGACTGGATGTTGATCGCTGTCGGTTACGGCTGTGGGGTTATGATTCCTGCAATGGTATTTGGTGGAATCAGTGGAAACCACATCAATCCTGCGTTTACTATTTCTCTAGCAATGAACGGATTATTCCCTTGGGCAGAAGTTGCACCTTATATTGGCGCACAATTCCTTGGAGCAATTATTGGACAGTTAGTCGTTGTTGCTTGTTACAAACCTTACTACGATCAAACAGAAGACGTAAACCACGTGTTAGGAACTTTCTCAACTATCAATAGTGTTGGTTCTAAATTCAACGGTTTCGTTAACGAATTCTTTGGTTCATTTGTTTTATTCTTTGGCGCTTTAGGAATTACCAAAGCACCTTTCTTCCAAGATAATCTTGGAACTGCTCACTTAGCACTTGGTTTCCTTGTTTGGACACTTGTAGCTTCACTAGGTGGTCCTACTGGTCCTGGATTAAATCCAGCTCGTGACCTTGGTCCTCGTTTGCTACATGCAATTTTACCATTGAAACACAAAGGCTCATCACAATGGAGCTATGCTTGGGTACCAGTCGTTGCACCTATCTGCGCTGGGATCGTTGCAGTATTCTTATACAAAGCATTATTTATGGCTTAATCTTATCTATAAAAAAACTCACGATGAAATTTTTCATTGTGAGTTTTTTTTGAATCAAATGCGTTGATTTTTCAATATAAACAGTCCCACCTTTCCAAATTAGCTTCACTTTCTTGGCGTACATTCACCCTTAACAGAATCATTGCGCTAGAAACAAGCTAGCATTGCAAAAAAGCATGCGAACAATTGACACATTTCAATGAAGGTAGCAGTTTTGTTTATATTTATAACTAAAAAGGATGGAACAAAGCAACTACTTGTCCCATCCTTTTTAGTTATCCAATTAATAATCAATGATTGTTAGTGCTCGCTCAAACTCTTCTTGCAAATGCTTTTTTTGATAGGCCAAAAAAGCTGGATAATGATCACGTAAAACACCACGCAATTTCATTGGATTATATTTTTCTACCAGCTTTTCTTGTAACACAAATTGCCTTGTCAGTTGCCATTCATAATAATAACCAAATGGTCGACAACTATATTTCGTTCCTTGAATGACCTGGTCTTCAAATCGACGATGGGTATGCCCAAAAACAACTTGTTTTACATTGGTATATTGATCCAAAAGTTGCCCCATTGAAGCAGAACCCAAAAAAGCATTTAATTTATTCCAACGTTCATAAGGCGCAGATTGATAGACAATAAATTCTTTTTTTGGCACAAAATGCGTAGCCAATATGACATCTAATTTTTTTTGCGTAAGTGTTTCAAGGAGTTGCTTGGTTGCTACAAGCACTTGCTCATTGACTTCCAAATCGGTTCCTTCTCGCTCGATCATTCGGTCATACCAGTACAATCGCTTCATCCGCAAAATTTGTTCCTCATCCGTTAGCTCAGAAAACTGATAATCATACCAGCCATTCATTCCAAGTAGAACTGTGTGATCATTTAATGCAAGGTAACGTTCATTCAAAAAATGGTTATCTGGGAAATGATTCATCATTGGTTCACCCGTCACGTCTGCTAGTTCATGATTCCCAAAGTTAAACGTCGTCGGCAATCCTTTCATTGCAAAAAAATCAACAACTGCCAAAGCCTGATTGACCTTATTGGCAATGTCACCGGCTAAATGCAGGCGAGTGATTTCCTTTTTTTGTAACACTTGCCACAAATCATTCATTTGCGACTCGCCAAATTTATTAATATCTACGTGTAAATCACTAATTACTGCCAATTTCCCCATTTTTTGTTACCTTCTTATTTGAAATTTTTCAAGCTTTTCGAACGACTGGTAAGTTCCCTTTTAATAAACCACTTGGCCCTTTCAATTGTAAACTTTGATAAGTTGGTTCTAAAGCTAAAGTTGTTGGATCATCTAAATACATCTCGGCACTTTTCTTGATACGAATTGTCCCTAGGGGCGTGTCTGCCAAAATCGAATACAAACTAAGATCAGCCGTTGACTCTTTCTTGAGAAAAATCAAACGAAAAGCTGTATCTAATTGACAAGTAATCCGACTATCAGAAAACGGCCCGTCACCATTTTCTAAATCCAGCAAAATTTGTTCATCTTTTTCCCGATGTTTTTCTAACCAGCTTTGTGCTTCCTTCGTCACTATTAATTCCATGCTTGTTCCCCTCTCATTCATTGATGAGCTGCTGCCCATTCGCTTTTCGTAATGCCTCTTAATATAACCGAAATTACTTTTTCTTTCCAACGTCGCGCATCAGGAATCATTCCTTCTTGTTTCATCCCAAGTTTTTCCATTACGCGACCAGAGTTTGGATTTTCAACATCATGATAAGCAAAAATGCGTACGAGATCTAACTTGGTAAAGCCCAAATCAAGTAAAGCTTCCGCTGCTTCTGCAATATATCCATTTCCCCAATAGTTTTTGTTCAGTACGTAGCCTAACTCAGCAACTGCCGCAACGTCTTCGATTCTCAAATCAATGGTGCCAACCATCTTACCCGTTTCTTTGACTTCGATGGCGTACTTTCCCAGCGGTTCATTCATAAAATAATTGGCGATGGAAATTCTTGTCTCTTCTAGTGTTTGATGGCGAACAAAAACAAAACGAGTCGTCTCTTCATCATTCGCGTATTCAAACATGTCTTTTGCATCCATAATTGAAACGGGACGCAACCATAGTCGTGCTGTTTCTATTTGTTGATGTTCAGCAAAAATCAAGTTTCGGTTTACTTTTAATTCCATTTGCAACACGCACCAATCTCTAGTTTTCTAATTACTGTAGCGAAATTTGCTGTAAGAAGCAAGTATTTACCTAACTATCCTTAGACCTTCCTTAAAAGAACAAGATGGAAAAGCAAAACAAGAAAGTTTTAATAACTAGTTGAAAAAGAATAATGATTTGTTCACAGTTTGTTAATATCTCTTAGTTATAGTTTTCTTATCAAAGCAAATCAAGTATTTGGAGGAACCATTATGAGCGAGCAAATCAAAAATATTTATTTTATTGAAGAAACTCAGAACATTGAAGGATCATATATTGAAGTCAAAACTCTTTTTGTCAATGAGGACAAAGAAACGGCTCTTCAATTTTACGAAACACAGGCAAAGAAACAACAAAAGTCCTTTGGTTTGACGTTAAGTGAATATAAAATCAAAGCTGAAGCAAGTTATTTTTATCAATTATTAAAACGCTGGAGTCATTTACCCGCCGACTTTTATCGTAAAATGAATATCGTTCAATACCAACCACTTGCAGAATACTATGCGTAAGGTAAGTTAAGCTTCCTTTAAGGTGAATCACCTATGATAGATTTACCCTAAAGGAGGCGATGAACGATGTTCTTACACTGGCTCGCAACTTTTTTAATCGATGAACCGCCGCGAATCAGTCCTTACGAGATTGATAGCGAATGCCTGTTACCAACTGATTTTACGGACTGAGTATGAAAATAGCAAAAAACCAAGGCAAAACGAATAATCGTTTTGCCTTGTTTTTTTCTTTCATCTTTATTCAAATGCTTGATTTACATCCTCTAACATCAATTTCATTGACTCTAATCCGCCACCGCTCAAATACCATACATCTGGTTGTAGTGAAATGATTTTTCCATTTTTACCTGCATTCGTTTGTGCAATCAATTCATTTTCTGCCAAATTATTTTGGCTGTCATCTCCACCAATTGCTTTGGTACGATCAATTACAAATAATAAGTCTGGATTTTTTTCTAACACATATTCAAATGAAACACTTTGACCGTGTGTTGAAGGTTCAATTTCATTATCTGCTTGCGGGAAGCCAAAAACATCATGTACAAATCCGAAACGTGAACCAGAACCATAAGCAGATAGTTGGCCTTCGTTAACTAAAACAACTAATGCTTTTTTATCAAGGTCACTTGCTTTGTCTGCTGTCTTTTTGATTTCAGTAGATAGTTCTTTGATTTGTTTCTTCGCTTCAGATTCTTTATCAAAAATTTCACCTAGCGTTAAGACATTTTGTTGAATTGATTCCCATGGTTTTTCCGTATCAACTGATAAAAATAAAGTCGGCGCGATTTTACTTAGTTCTTCTTGAAAATCACTTTGACGACCAGAAATAATAATCAGGTCTGGCTTCATTTGATTGATTTTTTCTAAATCTGGTTCTTTGATTCCACCAGCAGATTCAACTTCTTTGTAACTTGATAAATAAGCAGGTAAATTTTGTGTTGCAGCACCAACAACATGGTCGCCTACGCCTAATGCGTCAAGTGTATCTAGTGACCCATTGTCAAAAACGACAACTTTCTGAGGATTCTTGGTTACATTTACCTCACCATTGCTGTCTTTGACTGTCAGCGTTGTTTCTTCGCTACTAGCAGTTTTTGTTGCTGTTGTTTCTTCTGATTTATTCCCTGTTCCACAAGCTGTTAACAATGATGCAACAACCACGAAACTAAACATCCATTTTTTCATTCCTTGTTCTCCTAACATTTATTTTTAGAAATAAAGACAGAATCTACGACCTTCAATTTCGCAAATTCGAATGTCCATTTCATATAATTCATCGAGTACAGCTTTTTGGATAATCTCATTGGTTTTTCCTTGCGTAAACAATTGTCCTTCTTTCATTGCCACAATTTCATCTGCATAACTAGCCGCAAAATTAATATCATGTAGGACAATTACGACTGTTTTGCCAAGCTCGGTCACCAATTTTTTTAAAATTTGCATGATTTGAACTGCAAAATTCATATCTAAGTTATTCAACGGTTCATCCAGCAAGATATAATCGGTATCTTGAGCTAAGACCATCGCAATATATGCACGCTGAAGTTGTCCGCCAGATAAGGTATGAACGAATTGATCTGTTAGCTTAGTTAACCCCAAATGTTTGAGCGCTTCTTCCACAAGTTGATGGTCTTCTTGTGTCAAGCGTCCTTTTGTATAAGGAAACCGACCAAATTCAACCAATTCTCTAACTGTAATTTGTAAATTCAATTCATTTGATTGACGTAAAATGGCTAATTTTTTCGCTAATTCATTTGACTTCCACGTCCGCACTTCATTATGATCTAAATAAATTTCACCTGTATCTTTAGGAACTAAACGGCTAACCAAGGAAAGCAAAGTTGATTTTCCCGCGCCATTTGGTCCAATAAAAGCCGTTAATTGTTGTTCTTGAATCGTCAAGTTGATATTATCTACCACTGACTTTCCTTGATAAGCTTTATTCACACCAGCTAAATCAATCATCCTGCTTGCTTCCTTTCACGAATTAATTTTAGTAAAAAGTAACTCCCCCCCAGAAATTCAATCACTACACTAATTGTTGTGTTCCAACCAAAAAGTTGTTCAACAAGCAACTGCCCACCTGTCAGTAACAGCATTGCCACTAAAAAACTACCGACAAATAAAACTTTGTGTTGATATGTTGCAAATAACCGGTAACTAACATTTGCTACGATAAACCCTAAAAAGGTCATAGGACCTACTAACGCTGTCGCTGTTCCCGTCAGTAAGCTAACCACAAACAGCACAAGAAATTGTAATCGTGCAACATCTACACCTAAGTTCATCGCTTTTTCTCTTCCCAAGTGAATAACATCTAGAAAACGATGCAAATAAAACAGCAGACACCAGCCAGCAACAATCAAACAAGTGGCTGGCAAGAGATATTGACTCTGAATATTCCCAAAACTTGCGAACAGCCGACCTTGTAACAAATCATATTCATTAGGATCCATTATGACTTGTAAAAACGTACTCATGCTGCCAAACAACGTTCCTAAGACCATCCCAGTCATCAATAATAAAAATAAGCTAGCTTGCATTTTTTTTAATAAAAAATAGAATAAACTCAAACTCAAGCCAACCATTAGACTAATTGTCAGCAAAAAAAAGACAAGACCTGTTTGCTGTAGCATCGTCACGCCACCTAACAAGAAAAATAAAATTGTTTGAACAAGTACATACAACGAATCTAGTCCCAAAACGGACGGGGTCAAAAATTGATTTTGACTGATTGTTTGAAAGCTAATTGTTGCTCCACTCACTGCTAGTGAAACCAAGAAAAAAGCACCAATTTTTTTACTTCTTAATGCCCAAGCAAACGACCAGTTTCCATAAGTGTTGATGATTAAATAACTTATCGTAACCAAGCACACCACACCAACTAATAACAATAAACGCCAGCGTAGATTGTTTTTCATCGTTTCTCCCCCTTCACTAATAAAAAGAGGAAAATAATTCCGCCAATTATTCCAACAATGACACTCACTGGAATTTCATAAGGATAAATTAGAACGCGAGCCAAAATATCGCAAATTAATAAAAAAATACTTCCAAATAATGCAGTTATTCCTAAAGTTTGATGGACTTGATCCCCATACATTCTCGCCACTAAATTGGGAACAATAACGCCTAAAAACGGCATTGTTCCAACCATAATTAACACGACTGCACTAGCTAAAGAAACTAATCCGACACCTAACAACTGCATTTTGTGATAATTCATACCAAGATTCACCGCAAATGACTCACCCAATCCAACGATCGTAAATTGATACGCAAAATAATAAATAATTCCTAACAAAGGAATCGTTAGATAAAGCAGTTCATAATTGCCACGCAGAATGGTAGAAAAATTTCCTTGTAACCACGAAGACATATTTTGCACCAACTGATATTGGTAAGCAAAAAAAGTTGCGATGGAACCAATAATATTGCCCCACATCACACCAATCAATGGCAGCATCAACTGATTTTTTTGTGGAATCATTCTTGCAAAATAAAGAAACAATCCTGTCCCTAAAAAAGCAAATGCAAAAGCCGTTGCTGAACGTGTGACAATCGACGCATTCGGTAGAAAAAGCATTACAATCAAAATTCCTAAGCGTGCACTGTCCATTGTTCCAGCAGTCGTTGGTGAAACAAATTTATTCTGAGTCAAGTGCTGCATAATCAACCCACAAATACTACTTGTAGCTCCCACTAGCACAATACAAATGGTACGAGGCAAACGACTAATAAGAAATAATTGCGCACTTTGTGTATCTGCCTGAAAAAATTCTGTTAATTGGACCGATGACACTCCTATCAATAGTGAAAGAAAACTGAGTCCCACTAAGCTGGCAATCAACCAGCGATAACGCATAAAATCCCTCTTTTCTAATTGAGAATGATTTTCATTCTTATTCTAAGTGAGAAGTTGAGCAAAAGCAACCGCTTTTTTACCATTTATCTTATTTCAAGTAATTTGTGTTATAATCGCTGTATCAATCGCTATAAAGGAGGGCTTCTTTTGCCACAAGATGAATTGCAAAGTCACTTGGACAAAGGTCGTTACGGGACACCTTTGGTCAACCCAGATGAACAACATAAATATCTAGGAACTTTTCGTGAGCGTTGCTATGTCAGTATGACCATTGGTGAAATGAAAAAAGCTGAGAATCAAGCAAACTTCACTAAGGAACTTGAAAAATACCCAGATGAACAAATTTTATTAAATGGCAGTATGCCTGAAGACCTTCAAGCACGCTATATCCAATTGGCAACAAAACAAAAAGTTCGTTTCACAGTTATCAATGATTTTGTTAAAAATGATGACGATAGTCTTGGTCTGATTTTAGCTGCTAAAGAAGCGGTCAATGAGCCCGTCATTGATATTGAAAAAAAATATCCAAAAGTTCAAGAACCTGAACAATCAGAAAAACCGAAAAAAAGTCTTTGGGACAAATTATTCCACTAATAAAGCAAAAAGCTCATGTAAATTCATTAACGAATTTTACACGAGCTTTTTACTTTATTTAAATCAACTTATTTTTCTTCCTCGTTCCAATGGTTCAACGTCCAGACTTCCGGATACAAAAGTTTCAACACCGCTAAAGTTAATCGTCGTCCTGTCCCAGAAAATGGATAAACATGCATGTGCATTGCAGGATTAAAATTGGCTTCGATGATACCGTAAGCCTTCTCATCTGTTGACGGATTAATTTCTTTGTCTGGAATAATCAAATCGATTCCGCTGACTTTTGCCCCCAACGCCGTAACGGCTGCGACTGCAATTTCTTTGTACGCATCAGAAAACTCAGCTGTTACATCAATTGAATCTCCACCAGTACTGATATTGGAATTTTCACGTAAATAAACGATTTGATCTTTCGCAGGAATAGAATCAATTGTTAATCCTTGTTCTTTCAACATCAATTGTTCAAGATCACCCAACTGAATTAATTCTAATGGTGCACGATGATTTGTCCCACGTAAAGGATCTTGATTTTTTTGAGCAACTAATTCCGCCACAGTTTGCTCGCCGTTGCCAATAACGTTTGCAGGTATCCGAAGTAAAATTGCTTGAACTTGTCCATCAATCACAAAAAAACGATATTCTGTTCCAGGTAAAAATTCCTCTACTAAAACGGAGGTATCTTCCCGAAAAGCAATTTCTAACCCTTTGTGATAATCTTCTTCACTCGCGCCCTCTTTAAAAATTGTGATACCTAATCCGTAATTCGTTGACTTTGGTTTAATGACAAATGCTTCCTTTGCAAAACGAGAATAGGCACGTTTTGCTTCAGCCATCGAAGTAAACTCCGCACCAGAAGGAACACGGAAACCTGTTTCTGCTAGAATTTTTTTGGTCACCGTTTTATTTTCCATAATCAAAGGCACAATGTAACTATCTTTACTTGTCATATTCGCATTTTTAACGTATTCGACATGATTTTCAAATTGCAAACGTAAAAACTGATCTGCTTCGTCAATCACTTTCACTTGAATTCCTTTTTGAATTGCATCAAATAGGAAAATTTGTGTGGATAGTTCCATCTCACGAAAGCCCGCCAATTGATATGGTCGCTCATGGCTTTCAGCATCGTATTTTCTGCCTAAGGCAACTGCAACAGCTTTTTGGCTATCACTTTGTGCTTCTGTGTATAATTGGGCAGCAATCGTCTGAGACGGGTTATTTAAACGTTCAGCTAATTTGTCAATTGTAGGTAACAATTCTTCATGTTGCAAAGCTTGAACCATCTCTTTCATTTGCGTAAAGAGCATCAGGCCTTCCTCGTACATCGCGGTTTGATCCAATGGTCCTTCCAAAGCAACTCGATTGTTGTAAAGCGTTCCTTCTTCCACCCACTCGTCGACAGATGATCCTTCGGGTGCCCAGAGCATAAATACTAAAAATAATTGTAAAAACTGGACTTGTTCTTTACTAATTCCTAAATGATGATACGGGTTCAAATCAATATTCCGCAACTCGATATAACGTACACCCATCTTTGCAACGTCCGCAACTCTTTTACCTCCACGGAAACGTACAGGTGCATAGAATTCTTTTTCTTCAGATAACTTGCCTTCTTCAATCATTTGTTCAATATCTGCTAAGTACTGCTCCATTGAGGCATAAGAAACTTTTACATTTGAATGATTAGTGTAGCCATATTCACTATTTCGAATACTACGAACAGGTTCATGAGGATGTAGTTCATCAACGAAATAATTTGCCTCGCTTAATGGAGAAGCTCCATATAAATACGTAATCAACCAGCGATAGCGCAAAAAGTTTCTTGCTACTTTTAAATACACTTCTGTTTTAAAAGCTGCAAACTCTTGAATCTCTGTTTGCTGAACAAACAGAGAACGAATTAATTCCTCACCAAATTCAAAATTAAAATGAATGCCACTGACCATTTGTTTTCGTTTACCATATTCTTTTGCTAAATAGCGACGATACAAAACATCTTCAAATGTTGCTAGTTTGGCAATCATGATTTCCTCATCTTTTTGTGGCAAAGCAGGTGGCATACTTAGTGGCCAAATCATTTCCTCATCTGACATTGACCGAGAAGTCACATCATAAATTGCATCTAAATATTGAAAAAGTTCATCAATGGAATCTGTTACTGGTGTAATCATTTCCACTTGAGTCTCACTAAAATCAGTTTGAATATATGGATGATACGTGCGATCACCAAAAATAGCTGGATGATCTGTTCTTGCTAACTTTCCGTCATGTGTTACCCGTTGTCCTTCACGTTCAATTCCAAATCGAGCTTGATCGATAAACGGTATCGCACTTGAATGTTCTAATAATTTTTTAAAGTTCATCATTACATGTCCTCCACTTCATACATTGACATTATAGTAAAAAACAATCAGAAAAAGAACGATCTTGCCTTAAAATGAGGAGATTATGAAAAACTGCACAAAAAAAGAAGTATACCAGTCTTTTTCCGGCATACTTCTTACATTTAAAACGTCATGTTCCCATGATTTGTTCATAAGTTAATTGATTATTCTTCTTTCAGTAATCCTTTAAACAATCCAACAACAAAATCATTTGGATCAAACGGTTCTAGATCATCTATTCCTTCACCTAATCCAACTAATTTTACTGGTAAATGCAATTCATTTCTGATAGCTAACACAATTCCACCTTTAGCAGTTCCATCTAATTTAGTCAAAACTAGCCCAGTTACATCTGTTGTTTCTTTAAATTGTTTTGCTTGAACCATTGCATTTTGCCCTGTTGTTGCATCTAATACCAATAATGTTTCATGTGGTGCATCTGGTAGTTCACGTTGAATCACACGTTTGATTTTTTCTAACTCTTTCATCAAATTCACTTTGTTTTGCAAGCGTCCAGCTGTATCAACAAGTAAAACATCTGCTTCTTCTGCTTTGGCACGTTCCAATGCATCATAAACAACTGCTGCTGGATCGCCACCAGCATTTCCGTGAACGACTTCCACACCAGCGCGTTCACCCCAGACTATTAATTGGTCAATCGCTCCCGCACGGAATGTATCAGCTGCTGCCATCAAAACTTTTTTGCCTTCATTTTTGTATTGATGTGCAAGTTTCCCAATGCTTGTCGTTTTACCCACACCATTCACACCAACAAAAAGCATTACCGTCAGTCCTTCTGGTTGGATATTCAACTCATTCACTTCATTAAGACCTTCTTGTTCGTACAAATCAACCAGTTTTTCAATGATGGCATTTTGAACTTCTGCTGGTTTCTTCGCATTACGCAACTTCACTTCTTGACGTAAAGACTCTGTAATTTGAATTGCTGTTTCAAAACCAACGTCCGCGCCAATCAATGTTTCTTCTAATTCTTCAAAGAAATCTTCATCAACTGTTCGGAAATTAGCAAACAATTCATTCATTCGCTCGCCAAAAGTTTTTCTCGTTTTTTCTAATCCTTTGTCATACTTTTCTTGGACTTCAACGACTTCTTCTGGTTGCTCTTCACCAGTAAACGCTCGCTTGATTTTGTCAAAAAATCCCATTTGATTCCCCCCTATACTAAAACAAATTTTTCAATTGCTTGTGCAACACCGTCGTCATCATTACTTGCAGTCAAATAGTCTGCACTTTCTTTAACTAAAGGAACAGCATTTGCCATTGCGACACCCATTCCTGCATATTCGATCATTGGTAAATCATTTTCTTCATCACCAATTGCCATGACTTCTGCTTGGGTGATTCCTAGCTCTTCTGCTAATAAAGAAATTCCATACGCTTTAGTAACACCTTTTGGCATAAATTCTAGCAGCATACTACGTGTCTTGATGATTTCAAATTGTTCATGAAACACATTTGGAATTTCTTGAATTTTTGGATCTAATTCTTCTTGTGCATAAGCAATAACTGCTTTGTTCAAAACATCCGCTTTCTTAACATCCAGCAAAGTTCCCGGACGGAAATCCAAAACTTTATTCAGCACATTATAAAGCGATTGTTTTTCAGGAGCTGTTGGTAACTGATAAACAATCCCATCAGATAACACATCTAGTGGCAAAGACAACGCTTGTGCTAACTGGGTCAATTGCTCAACGTCTGCAATAGTCATTACTTTTTTCGCCATGATTTCGCCTGTGTCATTTTTTTGAACAAGCCCACCATTAAACGTAATGCTATAGTCACCTGAATCAAGCAAATCCAATTCCGTTAAATAATGTGCCATAGCCGCCAGTGGACGACCTGTACACAAAACAATTTTAACTCCTTGATTTTTTGCTTGCGCCAAAATTTCTTTATTTCTAGCAGAAATTTGTTTTTCTTCGTTTAGTAATGTTCCATCTAAATCAATGGCAACTAATTTAATCATATTTACTTCCTACTCTTTCACAACAAGATTCTCATCTTCTTTAAGATCTTCCATACGGACAGAAACGATTTTTGAAACACCTGATTCTTGCATCGTTACGCCATACAAAACATTCGCAGCTTCCATTGTTCCTTTACGGTGGGTGACCACAATAAATTGGGTATCATTTTGGAAATTACGCAAATAGTTCCCAAAACGTGTCACGTTTGCCTCATCTAAAGCTGCTTCTACTTCATCAAGAATACAAAACGGTACCGGACGCACACGAATGATTGAAAATAGCAAAGCAATTGCCGTCAATGCGCGCTCTCCACCAGAAAGTAGACTTAGACTTTGTAGTTTTTTACCTGGAGGTTGAACTTCGATTTCAATTCCTGTTTTTAATAAATCAGTGGGATCAGTCAAGACAAGTTCTGCTCGTCCACCGCCAAACATATTCGGAAAGACCACTTTGAATTCTTTGCGGATTGCTTCAAAAACTTCTTTGAAACGAGTGCGAACTTCATCATCCATTTCATCCATTGTATCAAATAACTGATTTTTCGCAGAAAGCAAATCATCTCTTTGAGTAGATAAAAAGGTATAACGTTCATTCACTTGTTCATATTGCTCAATGGCATTCAAGTTAACTGGTCCTAGTGCTTCAATACTTCGTTTCAATGTCGCTACTTTTTCTTTGCTACCGGAAACATCTACTGTTGGTTGATAATCAATCACAGCTTTCTCAAAAGTCATTTGATATTCTGTTTCTAAATACGTAACGTGCTGATCTAGTAGCATCTCTGCACGATCTTTTTTCACTTCAAGTTTTGATTGCTCAGTCAAGCGAACTTTGTATTCTTGGTTTTGTTGTGCCAATACTTCTGCTAGCTGGTCAATTTCTTTTTGTGTTGTGTCACGGGTTGCTTTCACTTCCTGAAGTTCAGCTTGTAGCTGTTCACGTTGCACAGATAATTCACGAATTTTTTCGTCTAAGCTTTCTTCTGTCAACTCATGATCAGAAAAGTTTGCCGTTAACGCAGCTAGCTGTTGTTCTAAACTTGTCTGGCGTTCCATTGCCTCTGTTTTTTGGACACGTGCACCACGTAACTGGATCTGCAAGTGATTAAACTGTTCTTTTAATACGGCAAGATCCGCTTGTTCTTGCGCTTTTTGTCCTTGGATTTGCGCGCGACGAGCTTCCATTTGATCGCTTTCTTGACTTAAAGATTTGATTTCTTCGTCAATTTTCGTGCGTTGTTCTTCCAATTCTTGTTGCTTCGTTGCTAATTCTGTACGTTGTTTTTCATAAGTTTCGATAAATTGATTTAACTCACGTGTCTCAAAATTAGAAATCTGTTGTTCTTTTTCAAAACGTGTTAAATCATTTGAGATATTTTGAAGTTTATTTGCAACTTCTTGTTCTTCGAAACGCAACTGTTCCATAACACTTCGGGCAGCTTCGTATTCTTCACTAAGTGTCGTAACTTTTTCTTGTAAAGCTTGAACTTTCTTTTCTTGAACTTGTAGTTCTTGATTTGCTTGGTCAAACTCACTAGTCAATTGTTTCAATTCTTGATTTTGAGCGAATAAACTTCCTTGGTTTCCACGCTTATTGGCTCCGCCTGTCATTGAACCACCTGCGTTCATAACGTCTCCCTCTAAAGAAACCACACGATATTGATAATGAATCGTTTGTGCAATCGTATTAGCACTAGCTAGGTCTTTTGCTAAAAGGATCGTTCCCAATAAATTATTCACTACTGATTGGACTGCATCTGGGTAAGTCACTCGTTCACTTGCTACGCCTAAAAAGCCCTCGATAGTAGCTGCTTGTGCCGCAACATGAGCAGGTAATTGACGTGGTTTAATCGTTGTCAATGGTAAGAAAGTTGCACGTCCACCTTTTTGTTGCTTCAAATAAGTGATTGCTTGTCTTGCATCCACTTCATTTTCAACAATAATATGTTGTGCAGCTCCTCCTAATGCGGTTTCGATTGCTAAAGTGAAATCAGCTGGAACATCAATTAGTTCTGCGACTGCACCTACAACGCCAGATAATTGTTGCTTGTGTTGTAACACTAAACGTACACCTTGATAAAAGCCAAAATAGTTTTCTTGGATTTCTTGTAAACTCTTTTGTCGTGCACGTAATTGTTGCACCTGATTCATCAATTGATACATTTTTGGGTGTTCAGTATTCAACTGTTCTTGGAATTTCTTTCCTTCTGTCTGAATAGCTGTCACTTTTGTTTTTGTTTCTTCTGATGATTGAGTCAGTTTCGTTTGTTGCTCCACTAATTCTGCTTTTTTTGCCGACAATTCTGCAACAGTTGCTTGAACTTCTGTTTGCTTTGCCAATGTTTGTTGGCTCTTTGCTGTCTCTTGCTGATACTGACGTTCTAAGTATTTCAATTCATTTCCGACAGCTGCTTGTTCTTGCATTAAATCGACATATTGATCGCGTAATTCGGCTAATAATTCTTTTGTCGATTTTTGATATTTTTCAAGTTCCTGTTGGGTTACCATCAATTGTGCTTCTGCTTGCTGGATTTCCGCTTCTTTTTTATCAACATCTTTTGTTAAACTAGCTTGTTGTTTTTCAAAGTGTTGAACTTTTTTCTGTGCTTCCGCTAAAGATGCTTGATATTCTTGTGTACTTTGTTTGGTATGCTTTGAGCGTTCCAGTAAAACATCTTTTTGTCCTTCTGTTTGCTTTAGGCTTTCTGACAAAGCAAGTAATTTTTGCTGATTCTTTTCAATCAAACGATCAGCTTGCGCATTTTGTTTACGCCAAGTTGCCAGAGTTGATTCACGCACTTGGATTTGCTCGGTTACGGTCGCTAACTCTTGATTAAATTGCTTTAGTTCAGCTTCTCGTTGGGTCCACTCAGTTCTTGCCGCTTTGATTTCTGCAATCATTAGAGCAATATCTGTTTCGGTCAATTCTTCTTTTAAGCGTAAAAACTCCTTTGCTGCCTTACTTTGAGTAGCTAAAGGAGTTAGCTGTTCTTCTAATTCATAGATAATATCTTGAACTCGGCTAAGGTTATCTTCTGTTTCAAAAAGCTTTTGTTCTGCTTTTTTCTTACGTTGTTTATACTTTAAAACACCCGCTGCTTCTTCAAAGATTCCACGACGATCTTCTGGTTTGCTACTAAAAATCGCTTCAACTTTTCCCTGTGAGATAATTGAAAAAGATTCTTTTCCTAAGCCAGAATCTAAAAACAACTCTTGGATATCTTTCAACCGACAAGATTGTTTATTGATAAAAAAATCGCTTTCTCCTGTTCGACGGTAGCGACGTGTCACACTTATTTCATTGTATTCCAATGGTAGATAATGGTCTTCATTATCTAAAATGACCGTTACTTCTGCTACGTTTAGTTGTTTACGAGAATCTGAACCTGCAAAAATAATATCTGGCATTTTTCCACCACGTAAACTTTTTGCTGATTGTTCACCTAAGACCCAGCGAATGGCTTCCGTGATGTTACTTTTTCCGCTACCATTGGGGCCAACAACTGCTGTGACACTGTTTTCGAAGTCAATCACTGTTTTATCAGCGAATGACTTGAATCCAGCGATTTCAATTCGTTTCAAATACACGAAAGCTTTCCCTCACTTACTCTTCCAAGGCTGCTAATGCATTTTCAGCAGCAGCTTGTTCTGCTAATTTTTTTGATTTTCCTTGGCCCGTACCAATCAATTGATCATCAACATAGACTTCAATCCAAAAAATACGTTCATGGGCTGGTCCTTCTTCTTTAATCAAGCGATATTCAATAAAAACATCCCCTGATTTTTGCAAGACTTCTTGCAATTTGGTTTTGTGATCCATCTCATGTGAAAAAGCACCTGCTTTGACTTTTGGGAAGATAACTTGCTTGATGAATGCATGCGCTACTTCGAAGCCTTGGTCCAAATATAAAGCACCTAGAAACGCTTCAAATAGGTCACATAATAACGCAGGACGTGTTCGTCCACCAGAGTTTTCTTCACCTTTACCTAACATGACGTGTTGATCAAAATGACATTCTTTTGCGAATTTTGATAAACTGTCTTCACGAACGATTGCTGCACGCATTTTTGTTAATTTTCCTTCTGGTAAATCGGGATACAAGCGATACAAATACTGAGAAACCATTAATTCTAACACTGCATCTCCCAAAAATTCTAAACGTTCATTGTCTGATAGGTGTAGATTGCGATGCTCATTCACATAGGATGAATGGGTAAAAGCTTGTTCAAGTAAATTTAGATCGTGAAAAACGATTGTATATTTTTCTTTAAGTTCTTTTGTCAGCTGATTGTCCATTTTCCACATTCCTTTTATAGGATATTTTTCATACTTCCTTATTATACTGGTTTTTTGATAATTTTGAAATGTTTGGCTAAAAAGTAAGAAAGCTTTAAGAAAAATGCTGTCGTTCAAAACAGGTTGCTTTACTAATTGGGATTTTTTTAGAAAAGGTTGCTCAAATTTTTGAACAGCTTTGTTCTGATCTGTCACTCTTTTTTCCTTTTAGTATCCAACAAAAAAATAAGGTCAACCAGCAAGTGGTTGACCTTATTCATTGTAAAATTATAAACGAAAATAGTTTCTGTTAAAAATTTTGATTAGCGTGAAGCATCTGTTACAGAAACTTCTGCCCAAGGATTACGTTCGTCGTATGCCCAGTTCCAGTCTTTTACGCGATCATTCACAGGTAAGACTTCATTACGGAATAATGTTGGAATTGCAAAAGCTTCTTTAAACGCATATTCTTGCCATTTTTGGTATGCTTCTTTTTGGAAATCTGCATCAAACGCATCACTTGAATTGATTGCATCAATTAATTTTGTGTTTTCTTCAGATTCGTAACGAGTGTAGTTGAATGCTGCATTTGGTCCCCATAGTCCACTTGGATTTGGATCAGTTCCTGTATTCCAAGCTGCTTGATAAACATCAATTTCAGGATCATCATTTTTTAGTTTGTCATAGAATGAGTTAAACTCAATTAGACGTCCAGTTGTGTATTCAACATTTAAACCAATTTGTTTCCATTGTTGTACATAGTAATCAGCTAATGGTTGTGCTGTTTCGCCACCTGACATTGAAGCAAATTTGATTGTGAATTCTTTGCCATCTTTGTCTTCGCGAATACCATCGCCATCAACATCTTTGAATCCTGCGTCATCTAATAATTTGTTTGCTTTATCAATATCTTGTGTATACCCTTTTAGTTTAGAATCATGGTAAGATTCGAACACTGGAGGAATCAATGACGTTGCGTTGCTTCTTAAACCAGCGTAGAATTTGCTACCAACAGAGTCATTATCTAAAGCGTAACCCATCGCTTGACGTAATGATTTGTCAGCCATTTTTGAATTAGGATCGTATTCAACTGTGCTTTCTTCGTTGTTCCATTTACCTAATTTAAATCCAAGGTAAGTGTATGAAGTTTGTTCACGCCCTAAGTTTGTATAGCCTTCAATATCTTTATATGTTTCGTAAGTATCTGTTGGCATTTGGAAAATCATGTCATACAACTTAGAGTTCAATGCTTCTGTTGCACTAGCTGTTTGCACTGACTTCATTGTGATTTTTTTCAATTTTGGTTTGCCATTCCAATAGTACTCATTTGGCAAGTATTCTACTGATTCACCAGCAACAATATTACTCATGTAATAAGGACCAAAAGTTACAGGGTGTTTACGAACTTGATCACTTGATTCCATGTCTTTGATTGCTACGCCTTCAAGTGTATGTTTTGGAGCAGCATATGAGTAAACACCACCGCCGGCTTGTAACATACTTGGCTCAACTTTTTTATATTCAATTTCAACTGTTTTGTCATCTACTTTTTTGATTCCAGAAATCGTATCTGCTTTGCCATCATGATATTCTTCCATACCAATTACATTACGGAAAGTATCGTCATAACGAATACCTGTATAGTCTTTGTGACCAATGATTTCGTAAGAGAAAATTACGTCATCCGCCGTAACGTCCACTCCGTCAGACCACTTCACATTGTCTTTCAGTTTGATTGTCGCAACTTTTTTATCTTGGTCTAAGTCTAAAGTAGCTGCTCCATCATCAGTGATTTTGAAATCTGTATCATTTGAGAATAATGCTTCATGTGATGGTGCCATGAATGCCGCATCAAACGCATCTTGATAGAATTCCCATTGGAACAACCCAGCGAATTGACTATCTGTTGCAACTGCGGCTTCTAATTCACCATCTTCAATTGCATCTTTATCATTTTTTGTTGCAAGTGGGAATGATAAAGCTTGGCTATCCCCTTTATCTCCTGAAGCATTTCCAGAAGAATCCGTACCGTTGCCGCCGCCACAAGCTGCTAGTGTTACGACAGATAACAATGTTACTACTCCAAAAATCGTTTTCTTCATTCCTATATCCCCCTTATTTCGTTCTATCCTAAACGTTGACGCGCATCAGCAGAACGCTTAAATGCTTGACCAACATAGTTTATACACAACATCAAAACTAGAATTAGCATTGACGCGGGTAACCAGATCCATTGACGATTTACTAACACTTCACCACTACTTGCGTAACCAATTAAAGTTCCTAAACTTGGTACATTCGTAGGTAATCCAAATCCTAAGAAAGTCAAAGTAGTTTCAATTCCAATATTTGCTGCAAAGTTCATCGTTAAGTTGGTAATAATCAATGAACTTAAATTGGGCATAATTTCACGGAACATGATTTTAAAATCACTTGTTCCCATTGTTTTCGATGCACTGACGTAATCACGTCTTGCTTCTGATAATGTTTTACTTCTAAAGAGTCGCGCTTTCGCTACCCAGTAGAATGCACTCATGATAAAAATGAATGACCAAACATTGTATTTAGGAATAATTGAAACAAATACGATAATAATCAGCATAATTGGTAAAATCATGACGAAATCAACGATTCGCATCAATATATTATCAATCATTCCACCGTAATACCCAGAAATGATTCCTAATCCTACCCCGATGATCGAAGTAATGATCGTAATCGCAAAACCAATTAAAACAGAGTTTCTAGCACCAATCACTAATTGACCGAATACATCTCGGCCACCTTCATCTGCGCCAAGCAAGAACTTATGACCTTGAGTAGAAATCGCTCCAGGTTCAGCGTATTTATCAAAAATACTTACATACATTACTTTATCTTGATCTGTTAAAATAGCGCCAATAAAGACAAACAATAATAAAAGAACTAACAAGCCCAATGAAAACATGGCTATTTTGTCTTTTTTAAATTCACGTGCAATCATGCGCAGGCCCATTGGTGGGACACTTTCTTGCGCTACGACATCTTTCTTTTCACTCATTTGACTCATCCTCCTTTTTTGATTGATTTTTATTGGATTCTAATACGTGGATCAACAATACTCATGATAATATCTGAAAGCAAGGTCCCCACTAATGTTGCAATCCCTAAAATCAATACTAAAGAAGTAATAACAGCATAATCACGTTGGCCAATAGCATCAATAAATAACTTACCAACACCTGGATAACCAAAAATCTTCTCGATAACCACTGAACCAGCAATCAATGAAGTAATTTCGTACCCCATCTGTGACGCCATTGGTAAAGCAGCATTTCTAAAGATATGACGACTGAAGACTTTCTTAGTTGGTACACCTTTTGAACGTGCTGTTCTTACAAAGTCTAATGATTTTGAATCAATTACTTCACTTCGAAGATACTGAATCGTAACCGCCGTAGCCAAAAATGCTTGCGTGATTGATGGTAATAAAATATATTTCATTCGATCGGCAAACTGAGCAAAGAATCCGCCACTTAGTCCTAAAGTCTGTGAACCACTTGTTGGGAACCAACCTAGACGGTAACCAAAAATGAATAACATGATTAGACCGAAAATAAACAATGGTACAGCAAAGCTGAAGAAGTTATAGATAACTACGACTTTGTCTAAAATCGAATTTTGGTAACGACCTGCTAACATTCCTAACGGTACAGCAATCAAATACGTTAAAATAACTGTCAAAATAGATAAGTACAACGTATTGACGATACGCTCACCAATCAAGTCAGCAACTGAACGTTTGTATAAGAAACTTTGACCAAAATCTCCATGCAATGCGTTTCCAATCCAACGGAAATATTGTTCGTACCACGGATCATTTAGCCCAGCAGCTTGTCGCATTTGCTCAATCACAGCTGGATCTTGGTTTGGATTGATTAATCCAGTAAATGGATCACCTGGCATCGCTTTTGCCAACATGAAAATTAAAACACTAAGAATAATAACTTGAGGAATCATCAATAACACACGACGTAGGATTGTTTTCCACATTAGCTAGCACCTCCATCTTTTAACGCTACTTTATGAGTAGTTGATAATGCACGCAAATCGTACACCCGGCCAGTTGAATCGTAATAATCTTTTTGACTATTGATGTATTCTTGTTCAACTCTTCGGCGATTCTCTTTATGCAATTCGCGATTCTCAACATCGATTCGAGGAATTGCAGACAGTAAACGTTTTGTATAGATGTGACGTGGGTCATTGTAGATATCTTCCCTTGTTCCGATTTCAACGAAACGACCTTTATACATGATAGCGATATTATCACACATGTGTTTAACAACACCTAAGTCATGAGAAATAAATAGATAACTAAGTCCAAATTCTTGTTGGATTCGTTTCATAAAGTTCAAAACTTGCGCTTGTACAGATAAATCAAGCGCTGAAACTGGTTCATCCGCTACAATCAATTTTGGATTTGTTGCTACGGCACGAGCAACACCTAAACGTTGACGCTGACCACCAGAAAACTCATGTGGATATTTGTATAACGCATCCTCTGGCATCCCAACAATGTCAAGTAAACTTTTTACTTTTTTCTTTTCTTCTTGATCACTTAAACGTTCAAAATTACGAATTGGTTCCGCAATAATATCTAATACCCGCTTTTTAGGGTTTAAGCTAGACATTGAATCTTGGAAAATCATTTGAACATCTTTGTTGTATTCGATTTTCTTGCGATTACTACGTTTTGTTACATCTGTTCCTTGATAAATGATTTGACCATCCGTCACTTTTTCTAGCCCAACAATCGCCTTACCCGTCGTTGATTTTCCTGAACCAGATTCTCCAACTAAACCATACGTCTTTCCTTTTTCAATAACGAAGTCGACGCCATCTACAGCATAAACATAATCATTTACTCGATTGAAAAAACCGCTGCGAATCGGATAGTGAACTTTTAAATCATTAATTGTGATTAATTCTGTCATCTACACCTCTCCTTTTTCGTCTCTAAAATGAAAATGCTTATAGCATGAGCAACGAACGAGATGGTTCGGTGCTACTTCATGAAGAATTGGGTCTTTCTCATGATCACTTTCTGGAATCCATGGAATCCGTGGAGCGAAACGACAACCCCGACGTGGCATATTTTTCAATGAAGGAACAACTCCTTCAATCACATGTAGTTCTTCTTCATGTTGTCCTTCTTGAGGAATTGAATTCAATAATGAACGTGTATATGGATGTTTTGGATTTTCAAACAATTCTTCAACTTCAGCAACCTCAACGAATTGTCCACCGTACATAACAGCTACGCGATCTGCCATTTCAGCCACAACACCTAAGTCATGGGTAATCAAAATAATTCCTGTTTTTGTTTCTTCTTGTAAGTCTTTTAATAAATCAAGAATCTGTGCTTGAATTGTCACGTCTAACGCTGTTGTTGGTTCATCAGCAATGACAATTGGCGGTTTACATGCAATCGCAATCGCAATAATTACACGTTGACGCATCCCACCAGATAATTCATGAGGATATTGACGTCCCACTCGAGTCGGATTAGGAATCCCCACTTGATCTAACAATTCAAGTGCTCTTGCTTGACGCTCTTCTGCATTCATCTTTGTATGATAAGAAAGACCTTCTTTAATTTGGTCTTCAATTCTCATTAGAGGATTCAACGCTGACAATGGGTCTTGGAAAATCATTCCAATATCATTTCCACGAATCTTGTTATAAAGTGTTTCATTCAAATCAATTAGATTTAAATCATTATATAAAATTTCTCCTGTAATCTTGGTATTGTTAGGATCCAACAGCCCCATAATAGTAGTGGCTAATGTACTTTTTCCGCAACCAGATTCTCCAACGATTGCTAAGATTTCGTTTTTATCTAAAGTAAAAGAAACGTCGTCTACTGCATCGTAAAATTCATCTTTGATACGGAAGCCTGTGTGTAGGTTCTGAACATCTAATAATTGATTATCCGACAATCGAATACCCCTCTCTGCTCCCTAGATGGAAGTTTTTCATTAATAAAATAATACTCACACAGAATAAAATCATTTAAACCAATCCTATTCTTAACGAAGTATAATATTTTCTTAATAATTATATAGAAAACCGTTTTACTTTGCAAGCACAATTGAAATTGTTGCCTGAATTGTCTGAAAACTAAATCTACTACAACCGCTACCATTTGCATTAGATTAAAAAAGGTGCTTTTAAAATAAAAGAAAAAGACCTGAAAATCAACGAAGATTTTTAGGTCTTTTGGTTATACGTGGGTTTAACTTATTTTAGATGTTCTGAGATATAATTTACTGCGCCGCCCACCGTTTCAATTTGTTCTGCGTCTTCATCCGAAATTTCTGTTCCAAATTCGTCTTCAAGCTCCAAAACAAATTCCATGATACTAATTGAGTCAGCTTTCAAATCATCCTTGATATTCAAGTCATCTGTAACTTTATCTGTATCCATTTCAAAGTGGTTTGAAATAATTTTCGCTACTTTATTAAATATTTCTTCACGAGTCAATGTTTTCACCTCCAACAATCGAGACAACTGCCTTAACCAAGGCTAATTTTACTGACATTTTTTGAAAATGTCTACCTTTTTTTCATTATCTCATATTTCACATCGTTTACATTAAATGATAATTAATCTGCAGAGCTTTCAAATTGCTCAACTAACTGTCCAACAACGTTTGTTTCTAACATTGTATGGATTTGACGAATCGTATAACGAACGGCGTCTGGTCCAGTTGCGCCATGTGTTTTGATCACAGGAGCTTTTAATCCAAATAAAACCGCACCGCCATGTTTTGAATAATCCATCTCAGATTTTAATGAACGTAACCCATCTTTTAATAATAAAGCGCCCATCTTTCCTTTAATTCCTTCATTCAAAATTGCAGATTTCAATAAATCCATCATATTTAATGCTGTTCCCTCAATTGATTTCAAAACAGCATTTCCAGTAAAACCATCTGTCACAACCACATCAGCAACACCATTCAACAATTCACGTGCTTCTACATTTCCAATGAAGTTCAAGCTTGTTTCATTTTGCAATAACTCATAAGCACGTTTCGTTAACTCACTACCTTTTGTCGCTTCTGTTCCATTATTCAATAAGGCTACGCGAGGACGTCCGATTCCACGAACTTTTCGTGCGTAAAATGAACCTAAAATTCCATACTGGAGTAAGTGTTCTGGTTTATTTTCAGCATTCGCACCTAAGTCTAACATATCAAAGCCAGCATTTTCTTTTCCAATGACTGGTAAGGTTGACATCAAGCCAGGACGTTCAACATTTTTGATTCGGCCAACGATAAATAAACCAGCGGCAAGTAACGCACCCGTATTTCCTGCTGAAAAAACCGCATCTGCTTCGCCATTTTTAACAGCTTGTGCAGCAAGAACCATTGAGGCCGTTTTTTTACGACGGATTGCTTTCACTGGCTCGTCATCACTACTAATTTTTTCATCTGTATGAATAATTGTAATATTTTTTTCATTTGTTAAATATTTTTTGATTTCTGACTCTTTCCCATACAATAAAAATTCAACTTCTGGGAAATCTTGTTGAGCTAAAGCAACACCTTCCACAATTGCTTGTGGTGCATGATCACCGCCCATTGCATCTACCGCAATTCTCATTGTCTTCACTCCTCTTTCGTTCATCATTTCAAAGTATAGCACATCCGCTAATCAAAATAACGATTGTCTTGACTTTCTAATTGTAAGCTTTGGACTAATACTCGATATTCTGGCAAAATTTGCCAATTAGCCTTCTGCCAAATTTGTGTGGCTTCATCTCGAGCTACTTCTAAAATATTTCCGTCTGCTACCAAGTCTGCAATTGCAAATTGTGGTAACCCAGATTGACGGAAACCAAAAACTTCACCTGGTCCTCGTAATTCTAAATCTTTTTCGCTTAAAACAAAACCATTATTCGTTTCCGTCATAATTTTCATCCGTTCCACACCCATTTCGTTTTTCGGGTTAGCAACTAAAATGCAAAATGAAGCGTCACTTCCACGACCAACTCGACCACGCAACTGATGCAGCTGTGCCAAACCAAAACGATCTGCATCCATGATTAGCATAACCGTTGCATTTGGAACATTCACCCCAACCTCGATTACTGTGGTAGAGACCAAAATTTGTGTTTGATTTTCTTTAAAGTCTTCCATGATTCTTTCTTTTTCTTGATTCTTCATTTTTCCATGTAATAAACCTACTTCGTACTCTGGCGCGAATAAATCACTGAGTTTTTCATAAATTTCTACAGCATTTTTAACATCTAGTGCTTCGGATTCTTCAATCAACGGACAGATTACATACATTTGATGTCCTTTGCCTAACTCTTTTCTGGTCCACTCTAAGACACTATCTAATTGCGGCGTACGAATCCATCTAGTTTCAATCGGTATTCGCCCTGCAGGAAGTTCATCAATAATGGATACATCCATTTCACCATAAGCAGTAATAGCAAGCGTTCTCGGAATCGGTGTTGCTGTCATAAATAAAACATCTGGTCGCCATCCTTTTTCTCGTAAAACCTTTCGTTGGTTAACACCGAAACGATGTTGTTCATCCGTGATAACTAGTCCAAGGTTCTTAAATTCTACACCTTCTTGAATCAATGCATGGGTACCAATCACCACATCTATTTCGCCACTTTCCAAACGCTCTAATAGTTCACGTCTTTCTTTTGCTTTTGTTGAACCCGTTAACAAGGCAACAGAAAGTTTATCTGAAAACAATTGTACAAAACTTTCCATATGCTGCTGGGCTAAAATTTCAGTTGGAACCATCAGCGCACCTTGGAACCCTGCTGTAACAGCTGCGTACAATGCAATTGCTGCTACCACTGTTTTTCCGCTACCAACATCCCCTTGCAAGAGACGTTGCATATGTTGAGGACTCCGTAAGTCACGACAAATTTCATTTGTTACTCGTTTTTGAGCATCAGTTAATTCAAATGGCAAACTTTGAGTGAATTCTTTGAGCTTTTGAACATCATATAAAACTTCGATTCCATTTTTTTCAGATTTTTCTGCATGTTTAAGTCCTTGCAGCTGCATTTGGAATAAGAAAAATTCTTCAAAAACAACTCGGCGCTTGGCTTGATGATTTTCTTCATGATTTTTGGGAAAGTGCATGCTTCTAACTGCCGTTTGACGATCAAGCAAACGATACTTCTCCACTAATGTATACGGAAGATTTTCCTCAACTAAGTCACCATACTCGTCGAACCCTTTTTTGATCAAATCAACCAACGTTGTTTGTCTGATTGACTTATTGACATGGTAAATTGGTGAAAAATCATCTAACGTCTGCGAGCCAAGAACTTTCATCCCGCTTAGTGCTTTTCTTTTTGAATCCCATTTACCATACACTGCAATTTCTTCAGACAAAATAATTTTATCTTTAAGATAAGGCTGGTTAAAAAAAGAAACATTAAAAACAGCATGATCTTGCATCATCCGAAACTGCAATCGACTTTTTTTGTATCCAAAACGACTCAATACGGGTGGTGAAACAACCAATCCTTTTAACGTCACTTTTTCTTGATCTTGGATTTCTGTTAAATTTCTTTCTTGTATATCTTCATAACGAAAAGGATAGTACGTCAGCAAATCTTCAATTGTATGTATACCTAAACTAGCAAGACTCTCTGCTCTTTTTTGTCCTACACCAGCTAGCACAGTAACTGGATCCGTTAACGCTCGCATCGACTTCACTCCTTTCTTAACAAAAAAAGGACTTTGGTTTTCGATCAAAGTTAATCGAAAACCGAGGTCCTTCATACTTTCTGCACCATGAAATGATGGCTTTGTGACAAACTTTCCTATTCAGCAGAAAACAGATAAGGATAGACTGGTTGGTCTCCTTGGTGAATCTCGATTTCTAAATCAGGATATTTTTCTGTTAGCGTTGCTGCCAACTCCTCTGCCTGTGCGACTGTACCGCCTTCACCAGCAAGGATTGTCACAATTTCAGTATCTTCATTAATCATTTGTTTTAAAGTAGTTAAAGAAGTATCCACAATATCAGGATTTGAAATAACGATTTTTCCATCAATCATTCCTAAAAAGTCGCCTTCGACAATCTCTACTCCATCAATTGAAGTATTTCTGATAGCATGTGTTACTTGACCACTTATGACACTACTTAATACATCAGTCATCGTTGCTTTGTTTTCCTCTAATGAAACTTGATCGTTGAATGATAACATCGCTGTCAAGCCTTGAGAGATTGTCCGTGACGGAACAACTGCTACAGGAATTTCGGCAACTTCAGCTGCTTGATCTGCAGCCATGAAAATATTTTTGTTATTTGGTAAAACAATTACTTGATCAGCATTAACATCTTTAATTGCTTTCAAAATATCTTCTGTACTTGGATTCATTGTTTGCCCACCGCTAATCACATAGTTGGCACCTAGACTTTCAAAAAGTTCTTGGATTCCTTGGCCTGCTGCGATAGCTACCACGCCATAAGGAACACGTACTTTTTCTTCTGTAAATTCTTGAACATCTTCATCATGTTCTAAAATTGTTTCGTGTTGTAGACGCATGTTATCCACTTTTACTTTAATCAATGAACCGAATTTTTGACCATAATTCATTACTTCACCTGGATGTTCTGTATGAACGTGCACTTTGATGATTTCATCATCATTTACAACTAATAATGAATCACCAAGTCCGTCCAAGTAGTTACGGAAGCCTTCATAATCAAACTGGCTATCAACAGTTGGACCTTCGCCAATTTTAACCATAATTTCTGTACAATAACCAAAATGGATATCTTCCGTTGCCAATTGTCCTTGTACACTACGGTGATGTTCTGCATTAACCATTTCATCCATTTCTGCAGGAGATGGTTCATAGATGTCATCGACTTGGAATTCACCATTTAATGCACTCAAGAAACCTTCATATACAAATAACAAACCCTGACCGCCACTATCTACTACTCCAACTTCTTTTAATACAGGTAATAAATCAGGTGTTTTCGCTAATGCGCGTTTTCCACCTTTAACAACAGCAGTCATTACTTCGATTACGTCATCCGTAGATTTTGCTTTCTTTTCACCTGCTTTGGCTGCTTCTCTGGCAACAGTTAAAATCGTTCCTTCAACTGGTTTCATTACTGCTTTATAAGCAGTTTCGACCCCATGTGTGAAAGCTGCTGCTAAGTTTGTTGCATTCAATGTTTCTACTTCTGGGATTTGTTTTGAAAACCCACGAAATAGTTGAGACAAAATAACTCCTGAGTTTCCTCGAGCTCCCATAAGAAGTCCTTTAGAAAGCACAGCGGCTAATTCGCCAACTTTTTCAGAAGTTGAGTCGACTACGGCTTTTGCGCCACTAGTCATTGATAAGTTCATATTTGTTCCAGTATCTCCATCTGGTACTGGAAAGACATTTAATGAATTGACATATTCTGCATTTGCTTGCAGACGATTCGCACCGGCCTGAACCATTTCTTGGAACTGGCTTGCACTGATTTCTGTTACACTCACCTGGATAATCCTCCTTCAGATCGACTGCTGAGTTACTAGCAAGTCTCCTGCCTAGTCTGGCAGTACACGAACACCTTGTACAAAGACATTAACTGAATTGGCTGTTACACCTAATAATGCCTCTAAGTTGTATTTTACTTTTTCCTGAACATTACGTGAAACCTCAGAAATTTTTGTTCCATAACTAATAATTGTATATACATCAACTGCAATACCATTTTCTTCTTGACGAACAACTACTCCACGAGAATAGTTTTCTTTGCGCAAAATCTCAGTAATATTATCTTTAATTTGATTTTTGCTGGCCATACCAACAACACCAAAAACGTCCGTTGCAGCGCCACCAACAACTGTTGCAATCACATCATTGGTAATTTCAATGGTTCCAGCTGAAGTTTGAATTTTTACAGCCATGAATAAGCCTCCTTAACGGGCACAAATAGCCCATTTTTCTTCTATAATATTTTATCATAGCATAACGTGAAATAAAAGGCAGTTACTTTCAAAGTACCTTAAAACCCTCAAAATGTTTATTAGCAACCCTGTATAATTTACAATTATTATGCGGAAATGTCAATTATAACTCGATAAATATGCTTGCAAATTGCCTTCTTATATGATAAGTTAGTTTGGTATGAGCTTAATTATTCTATTGCTCCAATATCAAGGCAAAGGAGGAAATTTACATGGCTAAAGTTTGTTACTTTACAGGTCGCAAGACTTCAAGTGGAAACAACCGTTCACACGCTATGAACTCAACAAAACGTACTGTTAAACCTAACTTACAAAAAGTTCGCGTTATGATCGACGGTAAACCTAAAAAAGTTTGGGTGTCAACTCGTGCTTTGAAATCAGGAAAAGTTGAACGCGTTTAATTGAATCAGGACTGCGAACCGTTCATCGTATGAACGGTTTTTTTCTTGGATTTATGTCCAAGATTATTATTGATTCCTCAAAAAAGAAGTTGTGCTTTAAGCACAACCTCTTAAACCGTTCTTACATATATGATTCAGCTAAAAAGTAGAAAATTTATTTTTCGTCTTTTGGTTAATCGACCTGATATCATTCAGCTAAAACACATTTTTCCAAAAGAAAAAGAACTTAGAGCAATTATCCATTGAGATAGCTGTTCTAAGTTCTTTTTTATGTGCCACTTGCCTCTAATGCAAGCGAGTAATATATGTTTTTTTTACAACTAAAATATACGCTTATATACAAACGCTGTCAATAGCAAAAAGCTTGTAAAATTAACTAAAATATTGATTTGTTTATTTTTTAACAAATCGTAAATTCCTAGGTTTTTTAAACTTACCATCGTTATTTATTTCATTTTTTTATTTTTTAATGAAAATTAGGCTCATTTTTGGTGGAGAAAAACCTGAGTATGATAAACTTAAAACAACTTCATAGAAATTTGGTGAAAAATAAAATGAAAAAAAATTATAAACTATTCTTCAAAGAAAATTGGCCATACATGGCTGCTAGCTTTTTCATTCCACTAATTATTCTGGCACTTATTTATTTAAGTATTGGAATTTATCCTGGTAGTAGCAGAAGTATTTTAGCGAGTGATGCATTCTCACAATTTTCGAATTTCCATGCCAGCTTCCGCAATATGCTTTTTGGAAAACAAAGTATTTTCTACACGTGGAACGCTTCATTAGGTTTAAATTACTTATCCTTGATCTCCTACTATCTTGGAGGTATTTTTACACCCTTAGTTTTCTTTTTTCCAAATCAATACATGCCTGATGCACTTTACTTTTTAACCTTAATCAAAGTAGCCAGTGCTGGTTTAGCTTTTTGGTTTTTAGGAAGAACTTTTAAAATCCCACGCTGGGGGCAAGTGGCGTTAAGTATCAGCTATGCGTTGATTTCTTTTGTCACCGCGCACTCAGAAATCATTATGTGGTTAGATGCCTTCGTATACCTACCATTAATCATCTTAGGTATTCATCGTGTGATGGATTTGAAAAAACCGCTTGTCTTATTTGTTAGTTACTTATTACTATTTTTGTCTAGCTTTTATATGGGCTTCATGATTGGTGTCTTTTCTTTTCTTTATTTCTTTGCGAGACTTTTTACCAACTGGTCCAAATACAAGAAAACCATTCTACCTTATGGAATTACTTCGTTATTAGCTGGTGGGGCATCAATGATCATCATCTTACCTGCTATACTTGATTTACGATCTAATGGTGAAGCGTTGAGCCAAATAACTGCTTTAAAAACAGAAGCAACTTCTTTCTTAGATCTAGCAATGAAAAACATGATTGGCGTCTATGACACAACGAAATATGGATCAATTCCATTTGTCTACGCGGGATTATTTCCACTAGTTCTTTGTATTTTTTACTTTGTTAGTCGAAAAATCCAATTAAAAAATAAACTTTTGTTTGGAAGTTTGTTCATAATTTTAATCGCAAGTTTTTATCTAGTTCCATTAAATCTATTCTGGCATGGTATGCATGCACCGAATATGTTCTTATTCCGTTACGCCTACTTGTTTTCTTTTCTGGTCATTTTGCTTGCCGGTTATGGTTGGGAAAAATTGGAACAGAACGATCACGGACTTTTTGTTGGCATCACACTTATCTTAGCTGCTATTTTCTCAATTTCTTGGGCGCTTAAGCCAGCTGAAAGTTACACTTATGTAACGACAACGTCCTTTATTTTAACAGTTGTCTTTTTAGTTCTTTATGCTATTGCTGTTGGATTTTTCCAACTCAAAAAAATCCCTATGAAACAGTTAAGTATTTTATTATTACTTCTAATGTCTTCTGAGGCGATAGTCAATACGAACAGCATGATTCATGGTATTTTAGACGATTGGAACTATGCTTCACGCAGTTTATTTACAGATCCTTATCCAAACATCCAAGAGCTAGTAACAAAAACGAAAAAAGAATCCGATACATTTTATCGATTAGAAAATTTAGATCCTGTTTCTGCCAATGATTCATTAAACTATGGATATAGTGGTATCAGTATGTTTTCTTCCATCCGTAATCGTAACTCTTCTTCTTATCTTGATCGACTTGGCTTTCGTTCACGCAGTACCAATCTAAATATTCGTTATGCAAATAATACATTGCTAATGGATGGGTTTACTGGTATTAAATATAACATCAGCAAAAACGAAAATACATTTAGCAAATACGGCTTCAATCAAGTTGGACAAAGTGGTGATTACACACTCTATGAAAATATTAATGCTCTACCACTTGCTTTCACTGCTCCATTGACAATTGATGACGTCGAGCAACCAGCAACTGATAATTTAACAAGTCAAACAAACTTAATCAATGAACTTTCTGGTTTACAAGAAGATTATTACTCTTTCTATAAGCCTACGTTGAAAAAACAAACGAATACGAAAATCACAAATACAACAACTGGTGTCACTTACTCTGAAATAACCAGTAACCAAGCAAAAGAATTAACTTGGGAAGTTCAAGTTCCTGCAAATACACAAGCTTACTTAAGTTTATTCCCAACGAACTATGCTCAGTTAGAAAGTTCGAGCGCAACTATTACAGTAAATGGAACTTCAAGGCAGACACAAATTAACATTTCTGGTCAATATTACGATCTTGGTTACTACCCTACTGATACTACGGTAACTTTTACAGCTAGTTTTTATGGAACAAAAGAAGTCAGCTTCATGGAACCAGAAGTGGTTGGACTAAATCTTATTGCCTATCAAGCTGCGATGAATCAGATTAAAAATAAAGGTGTCGATTTAACCACTTCAGGTCGTAAAGCCACGGGCACAGTTAATTCAGACCAAGACGCCATGCTTGTAACAACAATTCCTTATGATGAAGGTTGGCAAGCAAAAGTTGACGGAAAGGCTGTCGCTATTGAAAGTTTCCAAAATGCTTTTGTAATGGTCAAAGTTCCAAAAGGCAAACATACGATTACTTTTAGCTACTTGCCAAAAGGATTTAAGCTCGGAAGTATGTTATTCGTAATTTGTATCTTACTCTTTGCTCTTTATTCTTATCTTTTAGCTCGAAAAAGAATTTTAGATGGCACAGATTCTCTTAAATAAATCATTTAGACAAAAAAAGCACACCAAACAACTTTGTTTGGTGTGCTTTAACTGTTTAACGAAGTGTAATACTATTTATTCATATTTCACTTCGTACAAGTACAAGCCCTCTGGATGTGCCGTTGGACCTGCTAAATTGCGATCTTTTTTTGCAATAATTTCTGGAATTGCATCTTCTGGTATTCGACCATTTCCAATTTTCAATAATGTACCTACCAAAATACGAATCATTTTGTACAGAAATCCGTTCCCTCTAAATGTAAATAGCAGTTCGTCTCCTGCATCATTTACTTGCATTGTTGCTTCATAAATCGTCCGCGTTTTATCTTCAATGGAACTTCCTGCAGCACAAAATGAAGTGAAGTCATGCGTTCCAATTAAATCTGGCAAAGCTCGTTCAATCTTCTCCAAGTCTAATGGATAAGGATAGTAACTCGCGTAATGTCGACGAAACGGGCTTCTTGGTTTACCAATATCTACTCGAAATTGATACGTTTTTTCATGAACCATATAACGTGCATGAAAATCTTCGGGAACAATTTCCACTTTCTTAACTGCAATATCTTCTGGCGATTGAGTATCTAGAGCAAATCGCATACGTTCTAAAGGTCGTTCTTGCGGATAATCAAAGTGAATAACTTGTCCAACTGCATGAACACCAGAATCCGTTCGACCAGAACCAAAAACTGTAATGCTTTGTCCATTTGCCATTTTTTTTAATGTTTTCTCAAACTCTTCTTGAACAGTTCGACCATTTGGTTGCTTTTGAAAACCATGAAAATTTGTACCATCGTACGCAATGATTGCTTTGTAACGTACCATTTTTTCTCTCCTTATCTTCCCATAAAAAAGAGGCTGTGACATCGTCACGGCGCCTCTCTTTTTTCATATAATAATTAATTTACTGATTTTTATCAACCACGTAAAAATACTAAAATAACTGTTAATAAACCAAAGGCGATCATAACCAGAGTATCTTGATTGTGCCAATGAAGCACTCGATACTTCGTGCGTCCTTCGCCCCCTTGATAGCCTCGAGCTTCCATAGCAGTTGCTAAATCTTCCGCTCGATTAAAGCTACTTACAAATAAAGGAATCAATAAAGGAATAATTGCCTTCATTTTTTGAACTAAGCTACCTTCGCCGAAATCAACACCACGTGCGCGTTGCGCATTCATAATTTTTTCCGTCTCATCCATTAATGTTGGAACAAAGCGCAATGCAATGGATAACATCAGCGAGATTTCATGGACTGGAAAACGAACAACTTTTAGCGGACGCAATAAATATTCAATTGCATCAGATAATTCTAACGGTGGAGTTGTCAAAGTAAGTAATGTTGACATAAAAATAATCAAAACAAATCGGCAAAAAATAAAGAGTCCATTCAATACACCAAACTGAGTGATATTAAAAATTCCCCAGTGCCAATAAACTTCGCCTCCGCTTGTAAATAAAACTTGTAGTGCAACAGTAAATAAAATTAACCAAATCAATGGGCGAATACCACGGATGAAAAATTTCATATCCACTTTTGATAATGAAACAGCAAATAAAGTAAACATTGCCAATAAAAGATATGTTTGCCAATTATTTGCTAAAAAGATGATCCCAATAAAATAAAAACTAGCTAATAACTTTGCTCGAGGATCTAATCTGTGAATGAATGAATCACCTGGCATATACCGCCCAAAAATCAATTTATTCATCATGAGCATTTCCTCCAGACAAGCGTACAATTTCATCCGCTAATTCCTCAGCTGTTAAAGGTAGCTTAGCCATTTCAATTCCTTTTTCACTCAATAGCTCTGAAAATTCCGTTGCAGTAGGCACACCTAGTTGTTTTTCTTTTAACCAATTTAAATCTTGAAAGACTTTCCTTGGTTCACCACTTTTAACAATTTTCCCTTTTTCCAAAACATAAACAAAGTCTGCATAGTTAGCCACATCATCCATTAAATGAGTGACTAATACAATAGTAATATTTTGTTCCTTATGAAGTTGCCAAAACATCTCCATCATTTCTTTTCTTCCTTGAGGATCCAAACCCGCAGTAGGCTCATCCAAAACCAACACTTCAGGTTTCATTGCAAGAACTCCTGCAATGGCAACCCGACGCATTTGTCCACCAGAAAGTTCAAAAGGTGAGCGATTCAAGTATGTTTCATCTAAACCAACTTGAATTAAGGATGCCTTAGCAATTTCTAACGCTTCTTCTTCACCTACGCCAAAGTTTTTTGGTCCAAATGCGATATCTCTAGCAACTGTTTCTTCAAATAATTGTGCTTCTGGAAACTGGAATACAATTCCCACTTTTTTACGAATTGGTTTTAGATTCTTGTTATCCGTTTCAGGAGTTATTTTTCGATCACCAATTTGTACAGAACCACTCGTTGGTTTAACCAAAGCATTCAAGTGTTGTAATAATGTCGACTTTCCACTGCCTGTGTGCCCAACTAACGCAGTATAACTTCCTTCTTTGATTAACAGATCAATGTCAAATAATGCTCTTTGTTCAAATGGTGTATTGGGTTGATAAGTAAAACTTACTTTTTCAAAATGGATGTCCATAACCAATTCACCATCCTTTCTTCCGTCATGTATTCATCAGGAACAGTGATTCCACGCACTTTTAACGCACTTTTTAATTTTTCAGGGAATGGTAAGTCTAGTCCTAGACGAATCAAATCTGGTCCGGCAGAAAAAATTTCTTCTGGTGTTCCCTCGCCAACTAGTTCACCTTCACGCATTACTAAAATACGATTCGCATTTGCAGCTTCATCAATATCATGCGTAATAGAAATGACAGTTAATTGGCTTTCTTCTTTAATTTTTTTGATAGTTGAAATAACTTCTTCTCGACCTTCAGGATCAAGCATACTAGTTGCTTCATCTAAAATAATAATATCTGGTCGTAAAGCAACTACGCCAGCAATTGCTACACGTTGTTTTTGTCCACCAGACAAGCGAGCAGGTTCTCGAGTTGCAAACTCACTCATACGAACTTTTTCTAATGCATCTTTTACACGTACGAGCATTTCTTCACGAGGAATACCTTGATTTTCCAATCCAAAAGCAACATCATCTTCCACAGTTGAACCCACAAATTGATTATCTGGATTTTGAAATACCATCCCAACCATTTGTCGAATCGTCCAAATATTTTCTTCATTAAGTGTTTGCTGTTCTACTGCTACTGTACCAGACTCTGGTAAAATCAAACCATTGATCGTTTTAGCAAGAGTTGATTTTCCAGAACCATTGTGCCCAATAATTGCAACCCATTCTCCTTTGTTAATTGTAAAAGAAACATCTTTTAACGCTGGTCGAAGGTCATCAGGCTGATATGTGTAATTTATATTTTTCAAATCAATAATTGGCTCCATGCTTACTCCTTCTTCATCCTAAAGTTCTTTCTAACACTATCAAAAAAAAACTAAATTTTCAATTATTTATTGTTTGAATAAAATGTTTTTTTGTACCTTCAATAAAACCTGTCAAGACAGTTAATTAAAGGTACAAAAAAACACTTTATGATGAGTGCATACTCCCCAAGCTAAAAACTTGGGGAGTAGCGCTGAGCTAGACTCGGAGCAAAGCTCCAACATCATAACACTCTAAAAGAATCATCTATAAAGTGATGTTATTAGTGTGATTTTAGACAAGTTCTAAGATAACCATTGGTGCTCCATCACCGCGTCTTGGTTCTGTTTTCAAGATACGAGTGTAGCCACCTTGACGTTCTGCATAACGAGGTGCAATGTCATTGAATAATTTTTGTAAAGCTGATTCAATAACGATGTCTTCGTTTTCTTCGCGCACGCTAGCAACTTCATTACGTACAAAAGTAGCCGCTTGACGACGAGCATGCAAATCTCCACGCTTACCTAAAGTGATCATTTTTTCTGCAGTTGAGCGAACTTCTTTCGCACGAGCTTCAGTTGTCACAATACGTTCGTTGATTAATAAATCAGTTGTTAAATCGCGCAACATCGCTTTACGTTGACTAGATGTGCGTCCTAGTTTACGATAACTCACGTTGGTTTCCCTCCTTCGTAAAAGGTTTTAATCTTCTTTACGTAAACCTAAACCTAAGTCATGCAATTTTGCCTTAACTTCTTCCAATGATTTACGGCCCAAATTACGGACTTTGATCATTTCTGGCTCAGATTTATTCGTAAGTTCTTGTACAGTATTAATTCCTGCACGTTTCAAACAATTATAAGAGCGAACAGATAAGTCTAATTCTTCAATTGTCATTTCCAACATTTTTTCTTTTTGTGTCTCTTCTTTTTCGACCATGATTTCAGCATTTTTTGCTTCATCAGTTAAATTCACAAAAATATCTAGATGTTCAGTCATGATTTTTGCAGATAAACTCATTGCTTCCAATGGTTCAATTGAACCATCTGTCCAAATCTCCATCGTCAATTTATCAAAATCTTCACGGTGTCCAACACGTGTGTTTTCTACTTGATAGTTCACACGACGAACTGGTGTGTAGATTGAATCGACTGGAAGAACACCGATTGGCATATCTTCTTTTTTATTTTCATCTGCTTGAACATAACCACGTCCAGGTTTCACAGTTAAGCGAGCATGGAACGTAGCTCCTTCAGAGACACTACAGATATACATATCTTTGTTCAGAATCTCTACATCACTATCAACGATAATATCGCCAGCAGTTACTGTAGCAGGTCCGGTAATATCGATTTCAAGGGTTTTTTCTTCTTGGCCATACATTTTAAGCGCTAAGCCTTTAATGTTCAAGATGATTTGAGTGACGTCTTCTCTAACACCTTTAATAGTAGAGAATTCATGCAGTACACCATCGATTTGAATATTAGTGATGGCAGCACCTGGCAAAGAAGATAATAAAATACGACGTAGGGAATTCCCTAAAGTAGTCCCATACCCTCTTTCAAGAGGTTCAACGATGAACTTGCCATAATCTTTTTCTTCATCAATTTTTGCGATTCTTGGTTTTTCGAACTCAATCATTCTTATCTTTACCCCTTTCAAAACGAAAAGTGTCTTGTTCAATGACGTTACTATAGAAACTCAAAATGAGCGGCACTCATTAAACACGACGGCGTTTTGGAGGGCGGGCACCATTATGAGGAACTGGAGTCACGTCACGAATTGCAGTCACTTCTAAACCTGTTGCTTGTAATGAACGAATTGCTGCTTCACGTCCAGAACCAGGTCCTTTAACTGTTACTTCAACAGTTTTTAATCCGTGTTCCATTGCTGCTTTAGTAGCAGTTTCTGCTGCCATTTGAGCGGCAAAAGGAGTTGATTTTTTGCTTCCTTTGAAACCTAATGAACCAGCTGATGACCACGCTAATGCATTTCCGTGAGTATCAGTGATCATGATGATTGTGTTGTTGAAAGTAGAGTGGATATGTGCAATCCCTGCTTCTACATTCTTTTTCACACGGCGTTTACGATTCACTTTTTTTGCTGCCATGAAGTTCTAACCTCCTTCACTTAAGAATTATTTTTTCTTGCCAGCGATAGAACGAGCTGGACCTTTACGAGTACGTGCATTGTTTTTTGTGTTTTGTCCACGAACTGGCAAACCACGGCGGTGACGGATACCACGGTATGAACCGATTTCCATCAAACGTTTGATGTTTAAGTTCACTTCACGACGAAGATCACCTTCAACTTTTAATTTATCAACTTCAGCACGGATAGCATCTGTTTGTTCATTCGTTAAATCACGAACACGAACATCTTCAGATACGCCAGCATCAGCCAAGATTTTTTGAGCAGTAGTGTTACCAATACCATAGATATAAGTAAGTGAAACTACTACACGTTTATCACGAGGAATATCTACTCCTGCAATACGAGCCATACTTGTTACACCTCCAATTATCCTTGACGTTGTTTATGTTTTGGATTTGCTGGGCAAATCACCATAACGCGTCCTTTACGACGAATTACTTTACAATGTTCACACATTGGTTTTACTGATGGTCTTACTTTCATGATAATACCTCCTGTAGTTTTACGGAGTACAATTATTTAAAGCGATAAGTGATACGGCCACGGCTTAAATCGTATGGAGACAATTCAACCGTTACTTTGTCACCAGGTAAGATACGGATGTAATGCATACGAATTTTACCTGAAACAGTAGCAAGAACTTGGTGTCCGTTTTCTAGTTCAACTTTAAACATTGCATTCGGCAAAGTTTCGACGACTGTACCTTCGACTTCAATCATATCTTCTTTTGCCACGCACAGTACCTCCTTGTACTTGTTTCGCATTTTCACACGATAAAATGGCGGAAACTGCAGTTCCCACCTCAAAATTCTCAAAATGGATCATCTAGAGGAATCTCTAGAAGTCGGACTGACATATTCTATCATAATTTATTGAACTTTACAAGAGTAACTGCATAAAGCAAGTTGGCTACGGGCAATCATGCTATTTTTCAATGATTTTTTGTACATCAGTAAATACAGCATCGATTTCACGATCACCATCAATAGTATGAAGCAAACCATGTTCTTTGTAAAAAGCAAGGATTGGTTCACTATTTTTGATGTTGATAGCCAGACGATTTTTAACCGTCTCAGGTTTATCATCTTCTCTTTGATAGAATTCATGCCCCCCACAACGATCACATGTATCTTCAACTTTTGTAGGATTGAAAATTTTGTGATAAGTTGCTCCACAATTGCTGCAGATGAAACGGCCAGCTAATCGCTCAACCAAAACTTCTTCACCAACATGGATATCAATGACAGCATCAATTTTTTTATTTAAATCTTTTAGCATTGCATCCAGAGCTTCAGCCTGCTCAATTGTACGAGGAAAGCCATCTAATAAGAAGCCTTTCTCTGTATCAGATTCTGCTAGGCGCTCTTTCACGATTCCATTTGTTACTTCATCAGGAACTAGTGCACCTTTATCCATATAAGACTTTGCTTCCAAGCCTAGAGCTGTTTCATTTTGGATAGCCGCACGAAACATGTCTCCAGTTGAGATATGAGGAATACCATAAGCATCAATAATCTTCTCAGCTTGTGTTCCTTTACCCGCACCTGGTAGCCCCATTAAAATGAGGTTCATTGCTTTCCCTCCTAATAAATGTGAGAACGTGTGTTGAGGAGAAACCTCAACACGCTTTCTTACTTATTCGATAAAGCCAACATACTTGCGTTTCAGCATTAAGCCTTCTAACTGTTTCGCAGTTTCTAAAGCTACACCAATGACAATCAGTAAGCTTGTACCACCTAACCCAATAGATTGTGGTAAATCCCAAATCATCTGAGCGATAATTGGTAATAAAGCCACAAGTCCAAGGAAGATTGCACCAACTGTGCTTAATCGCATTAATAAGCTTGAGACATACTCCTCAGTCCCCTTACCAGGGCGCACGCTAGGTATATAACTTCCTTGTTTTTGTAAGTTTTCCGCTAATTTCTCAGGGTTAACTTGAACAAAAGCGTAGAAAAATGTAAATGCAATAATCAAAACAGTATAAATTGTTGCACCAGGCACCGTATTATAGTTGAAAATTTGCATCATGATTTTATACCAATTTTCAGACCCAAATCTACCACTTAAAGCTTGTAAAACAGCATTAGGGGTTGCAATAAACGAACTAGCAAAAATAACTGGAATAACACCAGCTGCATTTACTTTTAATGGCAAATAACTACTTGTTGGCGCACCTGCCACACGTTTCGTATATTGAATTGGAATCTTGCGTTCAGCTTGTTGGAAAAATGTTACAAATGTCACGATCAATAAAACCGCGACAAGTAAAACGGCAATAAAAATTGCAGATTTCCAAATATCAGAAGAATCAATATTTACAAAATAATCTTCATAAATTTCTTTGATACTATCAGGCAATCGAGAAATGATCCCTGCGAAAATAATCATTGATACGCCGTTCCCAATTCCTTTTTCTGTAATTTGCTCCCCTAACCATGTAACAAACATTGTACCGGCAGTTAAAATTAAACCAATCGTTACATATGTAGACACGTTTGGATTGCTTACAAAACCTAATTGAGCATATTGATTAAATCCAGCGGTAATCCCTACTGATTGAACAAAAGCCAAAACTAATGTTAAATAGCGAGTTGCTTGATTTAATTTCTTACGACCGACTTCTCCTTGTTTCGACCACTCAACAAAACGAGGAACAATGTCCATTTGTAATAATTGAATGACGATTGAAGCAGTAATGTATGGTGAAACCCCCATTGAGAAAATAGAAAAGTTTTGCATTGCACTACCACTTACCAAGTTCAACATGTTGAAAAATGGTAAAGAAGAAAGATTTTGTAATGTACTAGCATTCACGCCTGGTACCGTAATGTGGGCACCCAGACGGAAAACAAATAGTACAAATACAGTAAAGAAAATTTTAGATCGAATGTCTCTTACTTTAAAAGCATCTTTTAATAGTTTAAACATTAGATCACCTCGATTGAACCACCAGCCGCTTCAATAGCGTCTTGAGCTGCTTTCGAGAATTTAGCTGCTTTAACAGTTAATTTTTTAGTTAATTCACCGTTAGCTAATACTTTAATTCCAGCTTTTTCGTTTTTAACGATTCCAGCTTCAACTAAAGCAACAGGTGTTACTTCTGCACCATCTTCAAAACGGTTCAAAACATCTAAGTTGATGACAGCATATTCTTTACGATTTACGTTAGTAAAACCGCGTTTTGGTAAACGACGGAATAATGGAGTTTGTCCACCTTCGAATCCTAAACGTACACCACCGCCTGAACGAGCTTTTTGACCTTTTTGTCCGCGTCCAGAAGTTTTTCCGTTACCAGATGAAGTACCACGACCAACACGATTGCGTACTTGGCGTGAACCCTCTGCAGGTTTTAATTCATGAAGTTTCATAGGTTTGGCACCTCCTTAAATAATCTAGTTCTTAATTATTAGACTTCTTCAACGTCCACTAGGTGAGAAACAGTATTGATCATACCTTTAATAGCTTCATTAGAAGGCTTAACCACTGAACTGTTAATCTTTGTAAGACCCAACGCTTTGACAGTGTCACGTTGGTTTTGAGGACGTCCGATAATACTGCGTTTTAAAGTAACTTTTAATTCAGCCATTATTTTTGTCCTCCTTATCCGATAATTTCTTCAACTGATTTGCCACGAAGTTCTGCAACTTCTTCAGCACGTTTCAATTGTTTCAGACCTTCAACAGTTGCGCGAACAACGTTGATTGGTGTATTTGAGCCTAATGATTTAGAAGTGATATCAGCTACCCCTGCTAACTCTAATACGGCACGAACTGGTCCACCAGCAGCAACCCCAGAACCTTCTACAGCAGGTTTCATTAGGATTCTACCACCACTAAAAGTACCGATAACTTCGTGTGGGATTGTTGAACCGACCATTGGTACTTCAACTAAGTTTTTCTTCGCATCTTCAATTGCTTTACGGATTGCTTCTGGTACTTCTTGAGCTTTACCAGTACCGAAACCTACGTGTCCGTTTTTGTCACCGACAACAACTAAAGCAGCAAAACGTAGACGACGTCCACCTTTAACAACTTTTGTTACACGGTTGATTGCAACAACGCGGTCTTCTAATTCCAAATGTTTTGGATCAATGTAAACCATGAATGGTATTCCTCCTTTTTCTAAAATTCTAGTCCATTTTCGCGAGCAGCTTCAGCTAAAGCTTGCACACGGCCATGGTAAAGGTATCCACCACGGTCAAAGACTACTACTTTAATGCCTTTTTCAGCTGCGCGTTCAGCAACTAATTTACCCACAGCAGTAGCTGTTTCTGTTTTTGTTCCACCTGAAATTTCTTTATCCAAGGTAGAGGCACTTGCTAGCGTCACACCCGCTACGTCATCAATTAATTGCGCGTAGATGTTTTTGTTAGAACGGAAAACGTTCAAGCGTGGGCGCTCAGCAGTACCAGAGATATTATTACGTACACGACGATGTCTCTTTTGACGTGTTTTATTCTTATCTGGTTTTGTAATCACAATTGTCACCTCTTTAATAATGCTAGCCATTAGGCCGCGAATCGTAATTTAAATAAATTACGATTATTTACCAGTTTTACCTTCTTTACGGCGTACATATTCACCAACATAGCGAATACCTTTACCTTTATAAGGTTCTGGAGGACGAGTACCACGAATGTTCGCAGCTAATTCGCCAACTGCTTCTTTGTTCGCACCTTTAACAATCACTTGTGTATTGGCAGGAACTTCAACTGTAACACCAGCTGGTGGTGTAATTTCTACTGGATGAGAGTAACCAACGTTCAATACAAGTTTTGAACCTTGTAATTGTGCACGGTACCCAACCCCGATAAGTTCTAATGCTTTTTGGAAACCTTCACTAACGCCGACAACCATGTTGTTGAAGTTAGCACGAGTTGTTCCGTGGATTGTTTTCATTTCTTTACTGTCGTTTGGACGAGTGAAAGTAACTTCGTTTCCTTCAATATTCATAGTAATATCTGAAGAAAAAGTACGTGTTAATTCACCTTTAGGTCCTTTAACTGTAATATCATTTCCATCTTGAGTAACAGTTACTCCTGCAGGAATGACTACGATTTTATTTCCGATACGGCTCACTTAAAGACACCTCCTTGTAGATTCTACTTAATTACCATACGTAAGCGATAACTTCGCCGCCGACATTTTTTTCACGAGCTTCTTTGTCAGTGATAACACCGTCAGAAGTCGAAATAATTGCGATACCTAAACCATTCAATACTTTTGGTACTTCGTCAGCTTTGACATAAGCACGCAATCCTGGTTTAGAAATACGTTTTAAGTTTGTGATAACACGTTCACCGTTTTTACCAAATTTTAGGAAAACACGGATTACGCCTTGTTTGTCATCTTCGATATATTCAACATCACGGACGAAACCTTCACGTTTCAAGATTTCAGCGATGTCACGTTTGATTTTTGATGCAGGTACTTCTAAAGACTCATGTTTAACCATGTTTGCATTACGGATACGAGTTAGAAAATCTGCAATTGGATCTGTCATGACCATTGAACTAATTACCTCCTTCTTATGCGAATTTACTTTTTACCAGCTAGCTTTCTTCACGCCGGGAATTTGACCTTTATAGGCAAGTTCGCGGAAGCAAATACGGCAAAGATGGAACTTACGATAAACTGAATGTGGACGTCCGCAACGTTCGCAACGAGTATAAGCTTGTGTTGAATGTTTTGCAGGACGTTTGTTTTTAGCAATCATTGATTTTTTAGCCACGTAGTTCGCCTCCTTTAATTATTTTTGGAATGGCATACCTAATTGTGTTAACAACTCACGAGATTCTTCATCTGAGTTAGCTGTTGTTACAATAACGATGTCCATACCGCGTACTTTATCTACTAAATCATAATCTACTTCTGGGAAGATCAATTGTTCTTTAATACCTAAAGTATAGTTTCCACGACCGTCAAAGGCTTTTTTACTTACACCATGGAAGTCACGTACACGTGGTAGTGAAACTGAAACCAATTTGTCTAAGAATTCATACATTCTTTCTCCGCGCAAAGTAACTTTTGCACCAATTGGCATTCCTTCACGTAAACGGAATCCAGCGATTGATTTTTTAGCTTTAGTAATCATTGGTTTTTGTCCAGTGATTAAAGTTAATTCTTCAACTGCTTTGTCTAAGTTTTTAGCGTTTGATACCGCATCACCAACACCCATGTTGATGACGATTTTTTCAACTTTAGGTGTTTGCATAACAGAGCTATAGTCGAATTTTTCCATCAATGATGGAGTAATTTCTTTAAGATATTTTTCTTTTAGGCGGTTCATTCAGTAAGACCCTCCTTCCTTAAAATTATTATTTATCTAGAACTTCACCGGTTTTTTTAGAAACACGGACTTTTTTGCCATCTACTTCTTTGTAGCCAACTCGGCCAGCTACACCAGTAGAGTCGATCACCATCACGTTAGAAACATGAACTGGAGCTTCCATCTCAACAATACCACCTTGAGGAGCAGCCTGAGAAGGTTTTTGGTGTTTTTTGACAATATTCACACCTTCGACAATGACTTTATCTTTTTTAGGAAACGCTGCTAATACAACGCCTTCTTTATTTTTGTCTTTTCCAGTGATAACTTTAACTTTATCGCCTTTTTTAACAAACATAACTGTTTCGCACCTCCTTTGATAAGTGTCTCAAGATTATAAAACTTCTGGTGCTAGTGAAACGATCTTCATGAAGTTGTTTTCACGTAATTCACGTGCAACTGGCCCAAAGATACGTGTTCCACGAGGGCTTTTATCATCACGAATAATCACTGCAGCATTTTCATCAAACTTAATGTATGAACCGTCTGTACGACGAGCTCCTGATTTTGTTCGAACGATAACGGCTTTAACGACGTCACCTTTTTTGACAACCCCACCTGGCGTTGCTTGTTTAACCGTAGCAACGATAACATCACCGATATTAGCAGTTTTACGACCAGATCCACCAAGGACTTTGATCGTCAAAATTTCACGTGCGCCTGAATTGTCAGCGACTTTTAAACGACTTTCTGCTTGGATCACGTTGTGTATCCTCCTTTCAGATTTTGCATTCAATCTATATAGGAAAATCTCGTGTTATTAGATAATAACTGCTTCTTCGACTACTTCTAGTAAACGGAAACGTTTTGTAGCTGATAATGGACGAGTTTCCATAATTCTCACGATATCTCCAACTTTGGCAGTGTTGTTTTCATCATGCACTTTGTATTTCTTAGAATAGTTCATGCGTTTGCCATAGATAGGGTGATTTTTCTTAGTTTCGACAGCAACGGTAATTGTTTTATCCATTTTGTCTGAAACTACACGACCTTGATAAACCTTGCGTTGATTTCTTTCTTCAGTCATACGCTTAATGGCCTCCTTCCGTAATTACTTAGCTTGTTCACGCAATACAGTTTTGATGCGTGCAATCGATTTACGTACTTCTTTAATACGTGCAGTGTTTTCTAATTGACCTGTTGCTAATTGGAATCTAAGATTAAACAATTCTTCTTTCAATTGTTTTTCTTGATCAAGCATTTCGGCAGTGGTTAATTCTCTGATTTCTTTAACCTTCATTCGATTCACCACCCATTTCCTCACGTTTTACGATCTTAGTTTTCATTGGTAATTTGTGAGAAGCTAGACGTAACGCTTCACGAGCTACTTCTTCAGGAACGCCTGCAATTTCAAACATGATTTTACCACGTTTTACTGGTGCAACCCATCCTTCAGGTGCCCCTTTACCAGAACCCATACGTACCCCAATTGCTTTGGCAGTATAAGATTTGTGAGGGAAAATTTTAATCCATACTTTCCCACCACGTTTCATGTAACGAGTCATTGCGATACGAGAAGCTTCGATTTGTCGGTTTGTAATCCAATGTGAATCAACAGCTTGTAAGCCATATTCACCAAATGCGATTTCTTTACCACCTTTAGCTTCACCACGCATTTTTCCGCGGAATTCACGACGGTGTTTTACACGTTTAGGTACTAACATGATTATTTCCCTCCTTTCTCAGTGTTTTTTTTAGTTGGAAGAATTTCTCCACGATAGATCCACACTTTAACTCCTAGTTTTCCGTATGTTGTATCTGCTTCTTCCCATGCATAATCGATATCCGCACGCAATGTATGAAGAGGAACAGTTCCTTCTGAGTATCCTTCTGAACGTGCAATATCAGCACCGTTTAAGCGTCCAGATACTTGAGTCTTGATTCCTTTAGCGCCTGCGCGCATTGAACGTTGGATAGCTTGTTTTTGTGCACGACGGAAAGCTACACGGTTTTCTAATTGACGTGCAATTCCTTCGCCCACTAATTTAGCATCTAAATCTGGTTTTTTGATTTCCACGATGTTGATGTGAATTCTTTTACCAGTTAATTTGTTTAATTCTTTTCTTAGGCTTTCAACTTCAGAACCGCCTTTACCAATAACCATACCTGGTTTAGCTGTGTGGATTGAAATATTTACGCGATTTGCAGCACGTTCGATTTCAACAGTTGACACAGCGGCATCAGCAAGTTTAGTTGAAATAAATTTACGGATTCTTAGATCTTCGTGTAAGAATTCAGCATACTCTTTTTCAGCATACCATTTAGCATCCCAGTCGCGGATGATGCCTACACGCATTCCAATTGGATGTACTTTTTGACCCACTGATTATCCCTCCTTATTTTTCTGATACGACTACTGTAATATGACTTGTACGTTTGTTGATTGGAGAAGCTGACCCTTTTGCACGTGGACGGAAACGTTTCATTGTTGGTCCTTCGTTAATAAAAGCTTCAGATACTACTAAATTTTCAACGTCTAAGTCAAAATTATTTTCTGCATTTGCAACTGCTGACATCAAGACTTTCTCGATGATTCCAGCAGATTTGTTCGGTGTGAATTTCAAAATTGAAATTGCATCCGCAACACTTTTACCTCTGATAAGGTCAATTACTAAACGGGCTTTTCGAGGTGAAGTGCGAACTGTTTTTGCAGTTGCTTTAGCTGATGTGATTTGTTCTGCCATTTGGATTTATCCTCCCCTCAAATTAGCGTTTAGTTTTCTTATCGTCTGCAGCGTGGCCACGATAAGTTCTTGTTGGTGCAAATTCACCTAATTTGTGTCCTACCATGTCTTCTTGGATGTAAACTGGTACATGTTTACGTCCATCATAAACTGCGATGGTATATCCAACAAAACTTGGGAATACTGTTGATCGACGTGACCAAGTTTTGATAACTTTTTTCTTTTCAACCCCCGCTTGAGCTTCAACTTTTTTCATTAAATGCTCATCGACGAAAGGTCCCTTCTTTAAACTACGACCCATGGTGAACCTCCTCTCAAAATGTGCGACACATGGTCAAAGAAATTATTTAGTCTTGCGACGACGTACGATAAGTTTATCTGATTGGGCTTTCTTGTTACGAGTTTTGTAGCCAAGAGCTGGTTGACCCCAAGGAGAAACTGGTGCTTTACGTCCGATCGGAGCTTTACCTTCACCACCACCGTGTGGGTGATCGTTAGGGTTCATTACGCTACCACGTACTGTTGGGCGTTTACGCATCCAACGAGAGCGTCCAGCTTTACCGATGTTAATAAGTTCATGTTGTTCATTACCTACAGAACCGATTGTTGCACGGCATGCAGCTAAAATCATACGAACTTCACCAGAGTTTAAGCGGATCAATACGTATTTGCCTTCTTTACCAAGTACTTGAGCACTTGTACCAGCAGAGCGAATCAATTGTCCACCTTTACCAGGTTTCATTTCGATGTTATGGATAACAGTACCAACTGGAATGTTTGCTAAAGGAAGAGCATTCCCAACTTTGATATCTGCATCTGGACCTGAAACAAGTTTCATTCCAACTTGTAGTCCTTTTGGTGCTAAGATGTAAGCTTTCACTCCATCTTCGTAGTGTACTAACGCGATATTTGCTGAACGGTTTGGATCATATTCGATCGTTTGAACAGTAGCAACAACGTTATCTTTGTTACGTTTGAAGTCGATTACGCGGTATTGACGTTTGTGTCCGCCGCCTTGATGACGTACAGTGATGCGACCGTTGTTATTACGACCAGCATGGTTTTTCAATGGTTGTAACAATGTTTTTTCAGGTGTTGATGTTGTGATTTCAGCAAAATCAGAACCTGTCATGTTACGACGACCATTTGAGGTAGGTTTGTACTTTTTAATCGCCACGTTTTTCCCTCCTATTTATAATAAGTTTTCAAGATAGTGCTTATTCAGCAGCTTCGAATAATTGAATTTCTTTTGAATCTTCTGTTAATGTAACAATCGCTTTGCGACGTTTTTTAGTGTATCCCGCATGTTTGCCCATACGCTTGAATTTCGCACGAACGTTCACGATGTTCACGTTTTTGACTTTAACGTCAAAAGCAGCTTCAACCGCTTGTTTTACTAAAGTTTTGTTTACGCGAGTGTCAACTTCGAAAGTATACTTTTTATCATCCATAGCAAGCATAGATTTTTCAGTGATCACTGGGCGTTTAATTACGTCTAGTAAGTTCATTATGCAAGCACCTCCTCAATTTGAGTAAGAGCAGTTTGTGTTGCTAATACTTTCACGTTAGAAACAACGTCTAGAACACTAACATTATCAGAAGTTACTATAGAAACGTTTGATAAGTTACGTGCAGATAAAGCAGCGAACTCATTGCCAGTTTCTAAAACTACTAATACTTTAGCGTCTACAGATAAGTTAGCAAGAACTTCTTTAAATTCTTTTGTTTTTGGTGCGTCAAAGCTTAATGCGTCAACAACAACCAAGTTATTTGAAGCAACTTTTTCTGATAAAACAGATTTCATTGCTAAACGACGAACTTTTTTAGGAAGTTTGTAGCTGTAAGAACGTGGTGTTGGTCCGAAAACTACGCCACCTCCACGCCATTGTGGTGAGCGGATAGATCCTTGACGAGCACGACCTGTTCCTTTTTGACGCCATGGTTTACGTCCACCGCCGCGAACAGCACTACGATTTTTAACCGCATGTGTTCCTTGTCTTAATGAAGCACGTTGCATAACGATTGCATCGTAAACAACACTTTCATTAGGTTCGATTCCGAAAATTTCTTCGTTAAGTGTGATTTCACCGTTTTGGCTACCATCTTGTTTGAATAATGCTACATTCGGCATTCCTTAGTTCCTCCTTTCTTCCTACTATTATTTAGCTTTCACAGCTGATTTGATAGTGATTAGTGATTTTTTAGCTCCAGGAACGTTTCCTTTAATTAAGATTACGTTTCTTTCTGCATCAACGCGTACAACTTCCAAGTTTTGGATTGTCACGCGATTGCCACCCATACGGCCAGCAAGACGTTTATTTTTGAATACACGGTTAGGTGCAACTGGACCCATTGACCCAGGACGACGATGGTAACGAGAACCGTGAGCCATTGGTCCGCGGCTTTGGCCGTGACGTTTGATAACCCCTTGGAATCCTTTACCTTTCGTAGTACCTGTTACATCAATAATGTCTCCTGCTTGGAAAACATCTACTGTAACTTCTTTTCCTACTTCATATTCTCCTAGCTCAACATTTTTGAATTCACGAATGAAGCGCTTAGGAGCCGTGTTTGCTTTTGCAACATGACCTTTCGCAGGTTTGTTTGATAAAACTTCACGCATATCTTGGTAACCAACTTGAATAGCTTCGTAGCCATCAGTTTCCATTGTTTTCACTTGTAGCACTACGTTTGGAGTAGCTTCTACAACAGTTACTGGAATTAATTCACCAGATTCAGTGAAGATTTGTGTCATTCCCACTTTTTTCCCTAAGATTCCTTTGGTCATGAGTACACCTCCATTAATTTAGTTTTTTTATAGTTTGATTTCGATGTTTACACCAGATGGTAAGTCTAGCTTCATCAAAGCATCAACAGTTTTTGGTGTTGGGTTCACAATGTCAATTAGACGTTTGTGAGTACGCATTTCGAATTGTTCGCGAGAATCTTTGTATTTATGAGTCGCACGAATAACAGTGTAAAGACTACGTTCTGTTGGTAATGGAATTGGACCAGATACACTAGCTCCAGTTCTTTTTGCAGTTTCTACAATTTTATCCGCTGATTGATCTAAAATACGGTGTTCATACGCTTTTAAACGGATACGAATTTTTTGTTTTGCCATCTTGTTCCCTCCTTCGCCTATTTTGAAAAGTAGACATAGCTCCACGAAAATTTCCGTCACGCTCGTTCGTGGCAAAGCGTCCGGGCGTGTCGCAACCTCTCGTTTCTTAGCCGACAAGAATCAAATTGATTCCGTCTGTGCAATTCACCAAGGTAAACGCACCTTTGTAATTATAGTATATTCAAACACACAACGCAAGGCTTTTTCTTTGGAAATTCAATTTATTTTCATATTTTTTCATAAAGAAAAGAAAAAGCTCGAAACAATCACTAAATAATGATTGTTTCGAGCTTTTAGGTCCGAATATAATGTTGCATTAATTAGGCTTAAAAAAATTAAGCTTTGATTTCAGTAACGACACCGGCACCAACTGTACGTCCGCCTTCACGGATTGAGAATTTAGTACCGTTTTCGATAGCGATTGGGTGAATTAATTCAACTTCCATAGTTACGTTGTCGCCAGGCATAACCATTTCAGTTCCTTCTGGTAATTCAACAACACCAGTTACGTCTGTTGTACGGAAGTAGAATTGTGGACGGTAGTTAGTGAAGAATGGAGTATGACGTCCACCTTCTTCTTTAGTCAACACATATACTTCTGCAGAGAATTTTGTATGAGGTGTAATTGTACCTGGTTTAGCCAAAACTTGACCACGTTGGATATCGTCACGTGAAACACCACGTAATAATGCACCAATGTTATCGCCTGCTTCAGCGTAATCCAATAATTTACGGAACATTTCAACACCAGTTACAGTTGTTTTTGAAGTTTCTTCAGCAATACCAACAACTTCAACTTCGTCTCCAACGCGAACTTGTCCACGTTCAACACGACCAGTTGCAACAGTACCACGACCAGTAATTGAGAATACATCTTCAACTGGCATCATGAATGGTTTGTCGTTTTCACGTTCTGGAGTTGGGATATATTCGTCAACTGCAGCCATTAATTCAAGGATTTTTTCTTCGTATGAAGCGTCGCCTTCTAGAGCTTTTAAAGCTGAACCAGCAACAACAGGAACATCATCACCAGGGAATTCGTATTCTGTTAATAAGTCACGAACTTCCATTTCAACTAATTCTAATAATTCTTCGTCGTCAACCATGTCAACTTTGTTCAAGAATACAACGATGTAAGGAACACCAACTTGACGTGACAATAGGATGTGTTCACGAGTTTGAGGCATAGGGCCATCAGCAGCAGAAACTACTAAGATAGCTCCATCCATTTGAGCAGCACCAGTGATCATGTTTTTAACGTAGTCCGCGTGCCCTGGGCAGTCAACGTGAGCGTAGTGACGTGCGTCAGTTTCATACTCAACGTGAGCTGTTGAAATAGTGATTCCGCGTTCGCGTTCTTCTGGAGCACCATCGATTTGATCGTAAGCCATAGCTTGGCCGCCGTTTTTCTTAGATAGTACAGTTGTGATTGCAGCTGTTAATGTAGTTTTACCATGGTCAACGTGGCCAATAGTACCAATGTTAACGTGTGGTTTAGAACGGTCAAATTTTTCTTTTGCCATTTTAAAATGTCCTCCCAAAATACAATATAATTTTTTATTTATCTGATAGGAACATGATGTACTAAACGTACATCACATGCCCATATCATCGATAGCTATTTTACACGAAACTATATTAAAAATATAGTCTCTTTAGATAATCTCTTTACGTGATTATCAAGTTTTTAAGAAATTATTCAGCTTTTCCGCCGTTTTTCTTAATGATTTCTTCTTGAACTGATTTCGGTACATCTTCGTAGTGATCAAATGTCATAGTAAATGTACCACGACCTTGAGTAGCTGAACGAAGAGTTGTAGCATAACCAAACATTTCAGCAAGAGGGACCATAGCACGAACAACTTGTTGTCCGCCAGCGCGAGCTTCCATACCTTCAACGCGACCACGACGTGCAGTAACGTGTCCCATAACATCACCTAAGTAATCTTCTGGAATAACTACTTCAACACCCATGATTGGTTCAAGGATAACTGGATTAGCTTTCTTAGCTGCCGCACGCAATGCCATAGAAGCAGCAACACGGAAGGCAGTTTCATTTGAATCGACATCATGGTATGAACCATCGTAAAGTTTTGCTTTGATATCAACTAATGGATATCCAGCTAAGACACCATTTTCCATAGCATCTTTCAAACCTGTTTCAACAGCTGGGATATATTCACGAGGAACAACCCCACCAACGATTGCATTTTCAAATTCAAAGCCGCCGCCTTCTTCGTTTGGAGTAAATTCAACCCATACGTGACCGTATTGACCTTTACCACCAGACTGACGTACAAACTTACCTTCGGCTTGAGTGCCAGAACGGAAAGTTTCACGGTAAGATACTTGAGGAGCACCTACGTTAGCTTCAACTTTAAATTCGCGACGCATACGGTCTACGATAATGTCTAAGTGAAGTTCACCCATACCAGCGATAATAGTTTCGCCTGTTTCCACGTTTGTTTCAGCGCGGAAAGTAGGATCTTCTTCAGATAGTTTTTGAAGAGCAACACCCATTTTATCTTGGTCAGCTTTTGATTTAGGTTCAATAGCGACTTGGATAACTGGTTCTGGGAATTCCATTGATTCAAGAATTACTAAATTCTTTTCATCACAAAGAGTGTCCCCAGTTGTTGTATCTTTCAAACCAACAGCAGCAGCGATATCTCCAGCGTAAACTTCAGAGATTTCTGAACGTGAGTTAGCATGCATCTGTAAGATACGACCAACACGTTCGCGTTTGCCTTTTGTTGCGTTTTGTACGTATGAACCTGATTTCAAGACACCAGAGTACACACGGAAGAAAGTTAGACGACCTACGAATGGGTCAGTCATAACTTTAAATGCTAATGCTGAGAAAGGAGCTTCATCGTCTGCAGGACGTAAAACTTCTTCGTCAGTTTTAGGATCAATCCCTTTAATAGCAGGAATATCTAATGGTGATGGTAAGTAGTCAAGAACAGCGTCCAATAATAATTGAACCCCTTTGTTCTTAAATGCTGAACCACATAATACTGGGTAGAAGTCTACGCCAAGTGTTGCGCGACGAATACCTTCTTTTAACTCAGCTTCAGTGATTTCTTCACCTTCTAAGTATTTTAAAGTAAGTTCTTCATCAGTTTCAGCAACTGCTTCAACCAATTTTTCACGCCATTCTTCAGCTAATTCACGATATTCTTCTGGAATTTCTCGTTCTTCAATTTCAGTACCTAAATCATTTGTATAGATTTCAGCCTTCATTGTTACAAGGTCAATAATTCCTGTGAAGTCATCTTCAGCACCAATTGGTAATTGAATTGGGTGAGCATTTGCTTGCAAGCGGTCATGTAAAGTTGATACTGAGTATAAGAAGTCAGCACCAATTTTATCCATTTTGTTTGCAAATACAATACGAGGTACACCATAAGTTGTAGCCTGACGCCAAACTGTTTCAGTTTGAGGTTCTACACCTGATTGTGCATCAAGGACTGTAACAGCACCATCAAGTACACGCAATGAACGTTCAACTTCAACAGTGAAGTCTACGTGTCCTGGTGTGTCGATGATGTTGATTCGGTGACCCTTCCATTGTGCAGTTGTTGCAGCAGAAGTGATCGTAATTCCACGTTCTTGTTCTTGTTCCATCCAGTCCATTTGTGAAGCTCCTTCATGAGTTTCACCAATTTTATGGATTTTACCAGTATAGTACAAGATACGTTCAGTAGCAGTTGTTTTACCAGCATCAATATGGGCCATGATACCGATATTACGAGTATTATCTAAAGAAAATTCTCTGGTCATTCTCCTTGTTTCTCCTCTCTTTACTATCTAGTTGCTAAAAATAAGGATATCTTCTGAGGTCGGCACAAAGCCGACCAAACAGAGAGAATCTTACCAGCGGTAGTGAGCAAACGCACGGTTAGCATCTGCCATTTTATGAGTGTCTTCACGTTTTTTAACAGAAGCACCTGTGTTGTTTGCAGCGTCCATGATTTCTTTAGCTAGACGTTCTTCCATTGTGTGTTCACCGCGCAAACGAGCGTAGTTTACTACCCAACGAAGACCTAGAGTTGTACGACGTTCAGGGCGAACTTCAACTGGTACTTGATAGTTTGAACCCCCAACACGACGTGCTTTAACTTCAAGAACAGGCATTACATTTTTCATTGCTTGTTCAAACACTTCTAATGGATCGTTACCTGTAGATTCTTTGATTAAATCAAAGGCATTATAGATAATGTTAGCTGCAATCCCGCGTTTTCCATCAACCATTACACGGTTGATTAAGCGAGTTACTAATTTTGAGTTATAAATAGGATCTGGTAAAACATCACGTTTTGCAACAGGACCTTTACGTGGCATCCGTAACTCCTCCTTCCGAAATATAGTTCTTAGTATTTACTCCTTTTATATAGAAGTAAAGTTTAATTGTTTGTTTGGCTAATTAATTAAAATTAAGCTTTAGGTTTCTTAGTACCGTATTTAGAACGGCTTTGTTTACGATCGTTAACACCAGCAGTATCTAGTGCACCACGAACGATGTGGTAACGTACCCCTGGTAAGTCTTTTACACGTCCACCGCGTAATAATACAACGCTATGTTCTTGTAAATTATGACCAATCCCTGGGATATAAGCAGTAACTTCAATCAAGTTTGACAAACGAACACGAGCATATTTACGCAAAGCTGAGTTCGGTTTTTTAGGTGTCATAGTTCCCACACGAGTTGCTACCCCACGTTTTTGAGGAGAGTTCACGTTAGTTTGAGTTTTCTTAAAGCTGTTATATCCTTTGTTCAAAGCAGGTGAATTTGATTTTTCCACCTTTGATTTACGAGGTTTACGTACTAATTGGTTAATTGTAGGCATTCCTTGTTTCCTCCTTCCCTCATTCGCATCTAGTTCCACACATCCAGGTGGTTCTTTTTTTGCGATAAAAAATAAATGCAATGTCTGCATCTTTATCAAATATGCTTTGATAAACAGTCAGCACGTCTCTTTACAGAGACCTGTAGATAAAGCACCTTCGTTAGAATAGCACGAATGAAAACCCATGTCAACTTGTTCCATATTTTTTTTGAAAATCATTCAAATTGGTACCAAAGAAAGGTATCTTTTTACTAAAATAAACGCTAAAATAAGCAGGAAAGCTCAAACTCAAAAAAGGGGAAAAGCAAACATGAATCTAAAACAACAAGCTGGTATCGAAGCCGCAAAATTTGTCAAAGATGGTATGATCGTTGGTCTTGGAACAGGATCTACTGCTTACTATATGGTAGAAGAACTTGGTCGTCGTATGCGAGAAGAAGGCTTAAATATCATAGGTGTAACAACATCAAACGCTACGAAAGAACAAGCTGAGAAACTTGGCATTCCATTAAAGAGTATTGATGATGTTGTTGAGGTTGACTTAACAATTGATGGCGCAGATGAAATTAGTACTGATTTCCAAGGGATTAAAGGTGGAGGTGCAGCCTTACTATTCGAAAAAATCGTTGCTACTTATTCAAAAGAAACGATTTGGATCGTTGATGAATCAAAATTAGTCGAAAACCTTGGTGATTTCCCTCTTCCTGTTGAAGTTATCCCTTATGGTTCGCAACAACTATTACGTCTATTTGAAGCAAAAGATTTTCATCCAGTTTTACGAAAAACAGCTGATGGTGAAACACTTAAAACTGATAGTGGTCATTTCATTATTGATTTACACCTTCAAACTATTGAACAACCAGAAATACTTGCTGACTACTTAGATAATCTCGTTGGTGTTGTTGAGCATGGCTTATTCTTGAATCTTGTTTCAAAAGTAGTTGTCGGATCCGAAAATGGTGTGAAAATTTTGGATACACCACATGCCCCTAAAGCATAGTATTTTCAGATAAAGCTTCTAGATAAAATCCACTAAAATACTATCTTTTTAGTGGGCTTTATGCTAAATTTTTACTATTGTATTCTGTTTAAAATTCACCGCTAGAAAGGAATCATCATGAAAATTATTGGTTATGCACGCACAACCATAAACGATGTTGATTTAACAACTCAGGTTGAACAACTATCTACCTTTGGTTGTCAGGAAATTTTCCATGAAACGTACGAAGCAAAAGATGCTGAGACAATGATCAAATTACAATCTGTCATTGAACAAATGCAACAAGGAGATACTCTTGTCATTTGCCAACTTCATCGTCTTGGCAAATCAACAAGACAATTAACGGAATTTACAAAACTTTTTAACGATCGTGGGCTCCATTTAGTAAGTATCGCTGAAGAAATCGATACTCGTAAACCAATGGGCAAAGTTTACTTTCAATTAATGGAAGGTCTAGCTACGATGGAATGCTCATTGATTAAAGAACGCACTTTAATTGGCTTGAATGAAGCACGTAAAAAAGGGAAAATTGGCGGCCGTCCTAAAATTGATGCCAAAACCATCAAAAAAATTCGTCGCCTTTATTATGAGAAGAAAGAAACAATTCAATTTATTTCATCAAAATGTGGTGTTTCAGTTGGAACTTGCTATAAATATATAAATCTTCCAGAAAAAGATATTGAGCAATTATATAATTAATTAAAAATAAGTAATCTTTCCGAAGATTACTTATTTTTTTGTGTATCTGAATTCAATCTTCTATCATTTTCAATGGAAATCTTTTCAAAAAAATTGTACAATAAACAAGAACTGAAATTTTCAGAAATAAATACATTTTAAAAAGGAGCACACAACATGCCAAAATTAGTTTTTTCTCGTCACGGTCTTAGTGAATGGAACGCTTTAAACCAATTTACTGGTTGGGCTGATGTAAACTTAGCACCAGAAGGTATCGAAGAAGCAAAAGAAGGCGGACGCAAAATCAAAGAAGCTGGAATCGAATTTGATATTGCTTACACTTCTGTTTTAACTCGTGCCATCAAAACTTGTAACCTTATCTTAGAATACTCAGATCAACTTTGGGTACCTCAAGTAAAATCATGGCGCTTAAACGAACGTCATTATGGTAAATTACAAGGCTTGAACAAAAAAGAAACTGCTGAAAAATATGGTGATGAACAAGTTCATATTTGGCGCCGTTCTTACGACACTCTTCCTCCATTATTGGACGAAACTGACGAAGGTTCAGCTGCAAACGAACGTCGTTACGCTATGTTAGACAAACGCGATATTCCTGGTGGCGAAAACTTAAAAGTTACTTTGGAACGTGCTTTACCATTCTGGCAAGATCATATTGCTCCAGCATTACTAGACGACAAAACTGTTTTAGTAGCTGCACATGGTAACTCATTACGCGCTTTAGCAAAACATATCGAAGGAATCTCTGACGAAGACATTATGGATCTTGAAATTCCAACAGGTCAACCACTTGTTTATGAATTGAATGATGATCTAACTGTTGCTAAAAAATACTACTTATAATTTTCATTGATTATAAGCAAAAAAAGGAGTGGCGATAAAATCGCCACTCCTTTTTTACTTATAAATAATTAGATTCTGTCAAACACTCGCGCAAAATTTTTTCGACTGCTTGTTCATCCAATGGAACATACGCATCTGTAGCAATTTGACTGTGCTTAACAGCTTGTTCTGCCATCAAAGAAAATTTGGTTTCATCAATCCCTACCTCAGGCAAAGTCATAGGTATGCCGCATGCTTTAAAGTAATCATATGTTTTTTGAATTCCTTCTTTTGCAGCAAGATGATTTACTGACTCTTGAATTCCCCACACGTTACGAGCAAATTGTGCAAATTTTTCTTCAGTTTCTTCATTCAATGCATAATTCATCCAGCGTGGCGTCAAAATAGCCAAGCCAACGCCATGCGTAATATCATAAAATGCACTTAATTCATGTTCAATTGGATGGCAGGACCACGCACCCGTCTTTCCACTACCAGTTAATCCATTTAGAGCTAAGGTACTAGCCCACATTAAGTTTGCTCGTGCATCATAATCATCTGGATACTTCAATGCAATTGGGCAATTTTTAATGACTGTTCTAAAAATTCCTTCTGCAACGAAATCTTGAATATCTGTTCCAGCGGTCCGCTTAAAATAATTTTCAGTTAGATGACTGAAAATATCTGCTGAGCCTGCCGCCGTTTGATTCTTTGGTACAGTGAATGTCGTTGTTGGATCAAGAAATGAAACTTTGGGTAACATTTCCCAACCACCTAGACCTAGTTTTTGATTTGTTTTGGGATTTGAAATGACCGCTCCTCGATTCATTTCGCTTCCGGTTGCCGCAAGTGTTAAAACTGTTACTAATGGTAATACTTTCCCGACGTTTGCTTTTTTGATGACTAAATCCCATGGATCTCCCTCATAGAAAACGCCAGCACCAATCACTTTAGCGCAATCAATTGTTGAACCTCCGCCGACTGGAAGAATTACATCAATTTGATTTTCATGACAAAGAGCAATCCCTTTTCTAACTGTTTCAATACGAGGATTTGGTTCTACCCCACTTAGTTCTGTCACATTGAAATCATGTTCTTGCAGACGACTCATAATCTTTTGATAAACACCATTTTTTTTAATACTTCCTCCACCATAAACAAGTAAAATATTTTTTCCAAACTGATTTAAGACCTCTGGTAATTCGTCCCAACGATCTTTACCAAAACGAATATCTGTTGCTACATCAAAGCGAAAGTTTTCCATTTTTCTTTTCCTCCTTACCTATTAAAAAAGCCTGGAACCAACATTAATAATAGTCGTTCCAAGCTTTTTCTACAATTATTTTGCGATTGCTGTCTCTAAACCAACTTCAATCATTTCATTAAACGTTGTTTGACGTTCTTGTGCCGTTGTTTCTTCTCCAGTAATCAAATGATCACTAACTGTCATAATTCCTAACGTTTGCACTTTATATTTTGCACCCAAATAGTAAAGTGCTGCAGCTTCCATCTCAACACCCAAAACGCCAAGTTCAGCTAGCTTTAGTGTTTCAGTTAAATCATCTTTATAAAAGGTATCTTCTGACAAAACATTTCCTACATGAGTCGTGTACCCTTTTCCTTTAGCAAATTCGTAAGCTTTTAATAGTAAATCGAAATCACCAATTGGTGGAAAATGGAATTGATGAAAATTCTTTTCAATCATAGATGAACTTGTTGCTGCACCTTGAGCAATCACTAAATCTCTCACATGAACATCTTTTGATAACGCACCACAAGTCCCAACGCGAATCAATTTTTTCACGCCATAAGAATTAATTAGTTCATGCGCATAAATAGTCGCTGAAGGCATCCCCATCCCTGTACCTTGTACAGAAACACGCTCACCTTTATATTCTCCTGTATAACCTAACATTCCACGAACTTGATTATAACAAACCGGATTTTCTAAAAAAGTTTCTGCAATATATTTTGCACGTAGTGGGTCTCCTGGAAGTAAAATCTTATCAGCAATTTCGCCTTGTTTTGCTTCGATATGAACACTCATTTAGTTTATCTCTCCTTCATTTTCAACTACTACTCTTTTTATAATACTGCCAGGGTTTCTTTCACTAAAGCTTTAAATGATTGTTTAACACGTTCCGTTGTTTCCACTACTTCTTCGTGGTTTAAATTTGCTTGCATTCCTGCCGCTAAGTTTGTGATACAAGAAATACCCAACACCTTTAATCCACCATGTGCCGCAACGATTACTTCCGGTACAGTCGACATTCCAACTGCATCAGCACCCATGACACGTGACATTTTAATTTCTGCTGGCGTTTCATAAGTTGGACCTGAATAACCCATGTAGACACCTTCTTTTAAGTCTAACCCTAACTTGTTAGCAACTTCTTTTGCAGATTCTCGATACGCAGGTGTGTAAGCTTGACTCATATCCGGGAAACGTGGGCCGATTTCATCTTCATTTGGTCCAATCAACGGATTAGTTCCTGTAAAATTAATATGATCACTGATCAGCATCAAATCACCTGGTACAAAAGATTCATTTACGCCACCGCAAGCATTTGTTACGATCACTGAATGTGCACCAAGAGCGCCCATTACTCGGACTGGATAAGTAACTGTCTGCATGGAATGCCCTTCATAAAAATGAAAACGTCCTTGCATCGCTAAAACTTTTTTGCCTGATAATGTACCGTAAACTAGTTGTCCCGCATGTCCAACAACTGTTGAAACTGGGAAGAAAGGAATTTTGTCATATGGAATCTTAATTGCATCTTCAATTTCATCTGCCAACTCACCAAGACCTGAGCCAAGAATCATACCAAATTCAATTTCTTTTACTCCTTGATCAAGGATGAATTGAGTTGTTTCTTGTAACATTTCGCTTAATTTTTTCATTCTTTTTCTCCTAAGTTATGGTTTTTAGTAACTATTATTTCAGCAATTTCAAGAAGCTTTCACCATTTTCAGTTGCTGGTACTTCAAAGTTTTCAGCAATCGTTGCTGAGATATCTGCATAGTACCCTTGTGGTAAGCTTCCTTGTTCATTCATTTTTTTACTATAAGCCAATAATGGTACATATTCACGCGTATGATCTGTTCCTGGGAATGTTGGATCATTTCCGTGGTCTGCTGTGATCAACAATAAATCATCATCATTCATTGCATCAAGTAACTCCGGAATGCGTAAATCAAATTCTTCAATTGCATGTGCGTAACCAACAACATCACGACGATGACCAAATAAAGCATCAAAGTCTACTAAATTAGTAAAGCTTAGTCCGTTGAAATCCTGCTTCATCACATTTAATAGTTGATCTACACCATCCATATTACTTTTAGTACGGACAGATTGAGTGATTCCTTGGCCGTTGAAGATGTCATTAATTTTGCCAACAGCAATCACATCTTTACCAGCTTCTTTTAATGAGTCTAAAACTGTATGTCCAAATGGATCAAGAGCATAGTCATGACGGTTACTTGTTCGAGTGAAGTTTCCTGGTTCTCCAATATAAGGACGTGCGATAATTCTTCCAATCATGTATGGATCATCTTTCGTAATATCACGAACAAATTGGCAAATACGATACAACTCTTCCAAAGGAATAATTTCTTCATGTGCAGCAATTTGCAAAACAGGATCTGCAGACGTATAAACAATCAAGTCACCTGTCTTCATTTGATGTTCACCATAATCATCAATTACAGCTGTTCCGCTATAAGGTTTGTTACAAACAATTTTTCGTCCAGAGAATTCTTCAATTTGTTGTAATAATTCATCAGGAAATCCATTGGGAAATACCCGGAATGGTGTCTTGATATTCAAGCCCATAATTTCCCAGTGACCTGTCATCGTATCTTTACCAACAGAAACTTCTTCTAATTTTGTTGCATAGCCTTGATGATCTGTTACAGTCTTTACTCCTTCTAATGGGCGAATTGCACCTAAGCCTAAGTTTTCTAAGTGAGGAATTGTTAAACCTGCTTCTTTTGCAATATGACCTAGCGTATCTGATCCAGCATCATTAAATTTGTCTGCATCAGGTGCTTCACCAATTCCGACTGAATCCATTACAATTAAGTGTACGCGTTTAAACATTTCGATTCCTTCTTTCTTTTCATCTTTTCTACTTTAAACTAAACAAAAAAGGCGAGACGAAGAAACACTTCCCATAGTCCCACCCTTTTTATTAACTAAAAATTATTTGGATTTGATATAGTTCTTCCCATTTGCTTTCGGACCAGATGCTTGTCCTAAGAAAACAACTAAGACGATAATTGTTAACAAGTAAGGTGCAATTTGTAATAACACTGGTGGAATGGAAGAAATCACTGGAAGCTGTGCTCCTATAATACTCAAACTTTGTGCAAAACCAAAGAATAATGATGCACCCATTACACCCAAAGGATTCCACTTACCAAAAATCATTGCTGCCATCGAAATGAAACCTTGGCCAACAATCGTTCCCGCAGAGAAATTACCTGAGATTGATTGAGCAAATACTGCACCACCCATACCGCCTAATAAACCTGAAAGCAAAACGCCTGAATAACGCATCGCATAAACATTGATGCCTAAAGTATCTGCAGCTTGTGGATTTTCTCCGACAGAACGCAGACGTAAACCAAATCTTGTTTTAAAAATGACAAACCAAGCAATTACAGCAATTAAAATAGCACAATAGGCTGGTAAGAATGTATTTTTAAAGAAAATTGGACCAATCACAGGAATTTTTGATAACCCAGGAAATGAGAAATAACCTAAGTTTCGTGTGATATTATCTGTTTGTCCTTTTCCATACCACGCTTTAACTAAGAACACACCTAACGCAGGTGCCATCAAGTTGATTACCGTACCACTAATAATGTGGTCTGCACGAAGACTAACTGTTGCCACTGCATGAAGTAATGAAAATAAAACACCAACTATCCCACCAACTAGAATGGCAATCCAAGGTGTCATCGCGCCTAAAGATGGACTCATCGTTAAATTGAATACGATTGAGCTGAAAGCGCCCATTACCATAATTCCTTCTAAACCAACGTTAACGATTCCGCTTCGTTCAGAAAATGTTCCACCTAACGATGTCAAAATCAAAGGTGTGGAATAAACTAATGTTGACGTAAGGATTAAAGCAATCAATTCTACAGCTGTCATTATAAATTCCCTCCTTCTTGATCTTGATGCGTTGATTTAGATTCAATTGTTTCAACTACAGCTACTTGTTTTTTACCTTGGAAAAATTTTGCCATAATAAAACGGATTAAGAAGTTAATACCAATAAAGAAGATAATCAATGCAATTGATACATTCACGATTTCAAATGGCACACCGGCACCTGTTTGCATTCCCAAACCACCGATTTTTAAAATACTGAATAAAATTGCTGATAGCAACACACCAATTGCTGAACCAGAGCCCAGTAAAGATACTGCCATTCCGTCAAAGCCAATTGCTAAAGAAGTTGTTTGAACAAAAAAGTTTTGGTACGTTCCCAAACCTTCAACAACGCCCCCTAATCCTGCAAGTGTACCAGAAATAACCATTGATAAAACAATTGTTCGTTTGCTACTCATTCCTGCATATTCTGACGCAAAAGGATTTAGACCAACTGAACGAATTTCATATCCCAAAGTTGTCTTTTTCATAAGTAACCACACAAGGAACAAAGCAATTAGAGCTAAGAACAAACCAGCGTTTACCCGAGAACCGCCAAACATTTGGGTTAACCAAGGAACTCTTAATGAAGCATTTTGACTAATTAAATTGGATGAGTCTAAACTTGAACGATAACTTTCTGGCATCACATCATGTAAAGCATAAGTGCTTAAATACAATAAAATATAATTCATCATAATTGTGACGATTACTTCACTGGTTCCAAAGAACGCGCGTAATAATCCGGGAATTGCCGCAGCCATCGCCCCTGCCAAAGCACCTAAAATGACACAAGCTGGAAGCAAAATCACCTTCGGCAGATCTGGAAAGGCCAACGCAAACCACACACTAACAATCCAGCCACATAGCGCTTGTCCAGAAAGCCCGATATTAAAGAAACCCGCTGAATTCGCCACTGAAAATCCTAACGCTGTAAAAATGAGCGGTGTTGCTTGTCGTAAAGTTTCACCAATACTTCGTTGTGAACCTAGCGCAGCTTCCAACATAGAAGAGTATCCTTGAATTGGGTTATATCCAAAAGCTGCCATTAATAATGCACCTAAAATTAATCCTAAAATTACTGAAAAAATAGGTACAAGTAAATTACGGAGTTTTTCGCTACGATCATTCATGTGCGCCACCCGCCTTTTCTAACTCTTTTCTTGCTTCTTCTAAAGAATAGCCCGCCATTAATAGACCTAATTCATTTTCAGATGTTTCTTTTGGATCAACAACCCCAACGATTTTACCTTGGTGAAGCACAGCAATTCGATCAGACACATTTAAAATTTCTTCTAATTCGAAACTAACTAACAATACTGCTTTGAACTTATCTCGTTGTTCGATCAAACGTTTATGGATAAATTCAATGGCTCCTACATCTAGTCCACGTGTTGGATTCGCAACAATCAATAAATCTGGGTCGCGATCAATTTCGCGTGCAATAATTGCTTTTTGTTGATTCCCACCAGATAGCGCCTTAGCTGGAACTAATTCATTCGTCGTACGAACATCATACTCATCAATCAATTCTCTCGCATGTTCATTGATAACTGAATAATTTAATAGTCCAACTTTGCTATAAGGAGATTGGTAATATGTTTGAAGAGCAATATTTTCAGATAACGTCATGTCTAGAACTAAACCATATTTATGGCGATCTTCTGGGACATGGCCGACGCCAGACTCCGTAATTTTTCTTGGACGTTTATTACTAATTTCTTCACCTTTTAAGCGAATACTTCCACTTTCAACTTTTCGCAAGCCAGTTAATGCTTGAATCAACTCAGATTGACCATTGCCATCAATTCCTGCAATCCCTAAAACTTCTCCTGCACGAACTTCTAGATTTAAGCTTTTTACTGCTTCTAATCCACGATTTTCATTTACAACTAAATCTTCAATCGCTAGGACAACTTCTTGAGGGCGAGCTTCTTTTTTATCCGTTTTAAATGAAACCGTTCGACCAACCATCATATCAGCAAGTTGCTGTGAACTAACATCTTTTACATTGACAGTTCCAATTCCTTGACCTCGTCTGATAACTGTACAGCGATCAGCTACGGCTTTAATCTCATCTAATTTATGGGTAATCAAAATAATAGATTTACCTTCTTTAACTAATTCTTTCATAATCAAAATTAGTTCATCAATTTCTTGTGGTGTCAAAACAGCTGTTGGTTCATCAAAAATCAAGACATCTGCACCACGATAAAGTGTTTTTAAAATCTCGACACGTTGTTCCATTCCAACAGAAATATCACGAACGTAAGCATCTGGATTAACTGACAGTCCATATTGTTCTGATACTTTTTGAATTTCTTCACGTGCTTTTTTGCGATCAACAATTCCCATCCGACTTGGCTCGCTACCTAAAATTATGTTTTCAGTAACAGTGAACGCATCAACTAACATAAAATGTTGGTGAACCATTCCAATCCCTAATTGGTTGGCTTTAGTTGGGCTTGTGATTTGAACCTTTTTCCCATGCATCAAAATTTCTCCTGATGTTGGTTCTAAAAGGCCAGATAAAACGTTCATTAATGTTGACTTGCCAGCACCGTTTTCTCCAAGTAACGCATGGATCTCCCCAGCTTTTACTTGCAAATTGATGTTGTCATTTGCTTTGAATGTTCCAAACTGCTTGGTAATATTCCGCATTTCGATGACAATATTTTCTTGAACCACATTTTTCACATCCTAACGATTTCTATCTAGGGCAACGATGAGTAAAGATTTCTGACTATCGGAAATCCGTCCTCGCAAATTGAAGTAAATTCACTTCAGGGGGTGTTCCCTTATTCAAACAGTCAAATTTTGACCACTTGAATAAACAAACAACTACTAAAATTGAACCATAGCCCTGTCAAACAGTTGTCTAACAAGGCTATAGAAAAATTATTATTTGCTTTCTGGAACTTCAGGAACTTTTACATCGCCTGCAATGATTTTTTCTTTAGCAGCATCAACTGCTTTTTGTGCTTCATCAGAAAGTTGACCTTTTGTTAAGCCAACACCGTCTTCTTTCAAGCCATAAACAGTATGTTCTCCACCAGGGAAGTCACCATCTGCAGATTTTTGAGCTAAGTCTTCAACAACAGTGCCCACACCTTTAAGTGTAGATGTTAATGTGAAGTTTTTATCTTCGCCGTTTAATGTGTAGCCGCCTTCGTCTGATTGGTCACGGTCAACACCGATTACCCAAACTTTTTTGTCGCCAGATTCATTTAATGATTTTGCTTCTTGGAATACACCATTACCAGTTCCGCCTGAAGCATGGAAGATAATGTCTGCATTTTGTGCGTACATACCTTGTGCAATTGAACGACCTTTATCTGGTGCAGAGAAATCACCAGCATATTGGTTTTTCACGTCAATTTTTTTACCTAATTCTTTCGCCCCTGCTTCAACACCGGCTGTAAATCCAGCATCAAAACGGTCGATAACTTCACCTTTTACTCCGCCAATGAAACCAACAACATTTGTTTCAGTTGTGTAAGCTGCAGCGATCCCTGCTAAGTAAGAAGCTTCGTTGTCTTTAAATGTTGCAGAAACTACGTTGTCTAAGCCATCAATAACATCATCGATAATAACAAAATTTGTTTCAGGATTATTTGTTGCTTGTTCTTTAATGGCAGGTTGTAATTTATACCCAATTCCAAAGATTGTTTGGAATCCTGCTGTTAAAGCTTGGTCGATATTTGGAATATAATCTGATTCATTTGAAGATTGGAAATACTGGTAGCCATCGTTTCCACGTGAAAGCTTGTGTTCTTTACCCCAAGCTTCTAGACCTTCCCAAGCTGACTGGTTGAATGAACGGTCGTCGACACCGCCTGTATCTGTGATTAATGCTGCAGTTGTTCCTGCTGATGAGCTTCCACTTCCACCATCAGTTGAATCTGTTCCGCTATTGCCATTGCCACATGCAGTTAGAAGTAATCCAGCTGTTAATGCTACGGCACCCAAACCAAATAATTTTGCTTTTTTCATTTCTGTAAAGCCCCCTAAAATAATTGTTTTTTCAACAGTCAGCTGACTGAATGAACATAGGTTATAAATCTTTTTCTGTGAATGCATACGGTAGTAGTTCTCTAACCGTCATTGTCTTTGTCACACCATCATCGCCAACCAACGTGACTGGCATTTCTGGTGAGCAAAATTCTGCCATTACTTGTCGACAAGCCCCACATGGTGAAATTGGTTCTGGCGTGTGACCAGCAATAACCAAATGAGAAAATTGTTTTTCGCCTTCTGACACAGCTTTAAAAAATGCTGTTCGTTCAGCACAATTGGTTAATCCAAAAGAAGCATTCTCAATATTTACGCCTTGATACGTCTTTTCTGTATCTGTTACTAAACACGCACCAACTGGGAAATGTGAATATGGGACATATGCTTTTTCCAATGCTGTTACAGCAATGTCAATCCATTCTTGTTTTGCCACTTCACTCATTTTAGTATCCTTCGCCAACTGAGCCAGAGATAATAGCAACTCCAGCACTCGTACCAATTCGTGTTGCTCCTGCTTCAACCATTGCTACAGCTTCTTCTTCATTGTGGATACCACCAGAAGCTTTCACGCCCATTTCAGGACCAACAGTTGCGCGCATTAAACGTATATCTTCTACTTTAGCGCCACCAGTTGAAAACCCAGTCGATGTCTTAACAAAGTCTGCTCCTGCAATTTTTGCAAGTTCACAAGCTTTGACGATTTCTTCATTTGTTAACAGTGCTGTCTCAATAATTACTTTAACAAGTGCGCGATCTTTTGCCGCTTCGACTACTACCTCAATATCTTGTTGAACTTTATTGAACTGTTTTGATTTCAATGCACCAATATTGATGACCATATCCACTTCGTCAGCACCATTATTGATTGCATCTGTCGTTTCATAGGCTTTAACAGTAGAAGTATTTGCTCCTAAAGGAAAGCCGATTACTGTACAGACTGCAACAGGTTCACCTTTTAACTGTTCTTTTGCTAATGAAACCCAAGTTGGATTGATACATACAGAATAAAAATGATATTTTTTTGCTTCTTCAATGATGCGTAACACATCTTCCTCTGTCGCATCTGCCTTTAAAATTGTGTGGTCAATCATTCGATTTAATTCCATTTTTTTCTTCCTTCCTACTCAGTAATAATATCGTGTACTAAAATTGGTTTTTTAGCTGAATCACTGATTTCAATGTTTTGATATAATAATTCGACAACTTGAGAAAGATCTTCTGTATTACTATAGATAGTTAATAAAGATTCGCCTTCTTGTACTGAATCGCCAATTTTTTTATGCAATTTCAAACCAACTGCGTGATCAATCGCATCGTCTTTCGTTTTACGACCGGCACCCAGCATCATCGCCGCGATACCCAATTCGTTAGCAACGATTTTAGAAACTAACCCAGCAGATTTTGCGGGAAGTTCTACTTGATATCGTGCTGTCAGAAGCAGTTCTGGTTTTTCAACCACGCGAATATCTCCGCCTTGGTTTTGAATCATTTCCTTGAATTTTTCTAAGGCTTTACCTGAAGTTAACGCTTCTTGTAGCATTACACGAGCCTCTTCTACAGAGTCAGCTTTCTTAGCTAAAACAACCATTTGACTACCCAATACGTAACACATTTCGATTAAGTCTTCTGGACCATTCCCTTGCAATGTTTCAATTGCCTCAACTACTTCTAAACTGTTACCGATTGCCTCACCTAATGGCTCGGACATATCAGAAATTACGGCAATTGTTTGACGATTAGCAAGTTTGCCAATACTTGTCATTGTTTTTGCGAGGCGTCTCGCATCCTCAATGTTTTTCATGAAGGCACCGTCACCAGTTGTTACATCTAGAACAATTGCATCCGCACCAGCTGCAATTTTCTTACTCATAATTGAGCTAGCAATTAAAGGAATTGAATCTACAGTCGCCGTTACGTCACGTAAAGCGTAGAGCTTTTTATCCGCTGGGGCTAAATTCCCTGATTGTCCAATAACAGCAACTTGACTTTCATTAACAATTCGAATGAATTCTTCATCTGAAAGTTCAATTTTAAATCCAGGAATTGCTTCTAATTTGTCTAACGTTCCGCCAGTATAACCAAGCCCACGTCCTGACATTTTCGCCACAGTCACACCCACACTTGCAACTAACGGTGCTAAGATCAAAGTAGTTGTATCTCCAACTCCACCCGTAGAATGTTTATCTACTTTAATACCATTCAATGAAGTCAAGTCGATCACATCACCAGAATTTGCCATTGCTAAAGTCATGTTTGTAATTTCTTCATCAGTCATATCTTGATAAAAGATTGCCATCAATAATGCGCTGAGCTGATAATCTGGAATTTGATTGTTTGTATAATTAGTAATTATGTAATCAATCTCATTCTTTGTTAAGGTTTTTCCATCCCTCTTTTTTTCAATCAAATCTACCATTCGCATCGCTTGATCCTCCTAGCCTTCATTCGGTATTATACATTATTTTTATAAAAGGTAAACCACTTTAGTAAACTGGTTTACTAAAAATGCAAAAGGCTTTGCCCTGCATTTGTAAACACTTACATAAGCAATATACCGCCCACTTAGCCATTTGTCAATGCTTTTACGCTCTCACGAATAATTAATTTTGTCTCGAAGACTTTGTTCGGAACTTTGCGTTGAGGGAATTCAATCGTATCGATTAGAAAACGAGCCGCATAAAATCCAATATCAAAACTAGGTTGTCGCACCGTCGTTAATTGTGGAATCATGTACTCAGATAATTTTAATCCATCAAAACCGATGACAGAAATATCATCCGGAATTTTTTTACCCATTTCATGAATAGCTTGATAACAACCGATTGCCATTGCATCATTTCCACAAAAAATCGCTGTGATATCTTTGTGTTCCAATAATCTTTTAGTTGCGTCATACCCACCTTGAACCGTTAGTTCGCCATGCTCAACGAATTTCCCATTAAACGATATTCCATGATCTTTTAGTGCATGTCGATAGCCATTAAACCGTTCTTCTAGTTGATAGTAGCCAGTTGTTTCCTTCAACATGCCAATTTTTGTGTGTCCTTCTTTGATAAATAATGAAACAGCTTGATACGCTCCCTCATATTCTTTAACAATTAAGCGGCCACTATCTCGACGATTTAAACCACGATCAATCAAGATAATCGGCATATTTTTATAAAATCCACTGTCTAAAGCATAAGCCTCTGGTAAAACGTTTGGTGTAGCTAATAAAATCCCATCGACTGAACGATGCGCTAATTCACGTAAATATTTGATTTCATTTTCTTGCTTGTGTCTTGAGTTACACAACATAATTACATACCCAAGTGGATTTAAATAGCTTTCGACGCCTTCAATTAGTTTTGAGAAAAAAAAGTCTGTTACATCTGGAACAATCATTCCAATTGTTTTTGAATGACGGTTGATTACATTTGAAGCAAAATAATCTGGCTTATAATGATGTTCATTAACAATGTTCAAAACTTTTTTTCTAGTTTTGTCACTAAAGCGACTTCCTTTATTATTCAAAATTTGCGAAACAGTTGTAACTGATACACCAGCCATCTCAGCAATATCTCTAATTGTTAACTTCACTTTTTCTCCCCCTCAACTTGAACTTTTAATCAGTGTAACAAAACCTTTTCTAAAAAAATAGTTAATTGATAGCACTTTCTTAAAATGAAAATAATTTTGCAAACAAAAAAATTGCAATAGATATTCCACACTCGAATATCTATTGCAATAAAAATTGATGGTCAAACTTATTCTTTTACACTTTTAATAATGTAATAACCTTTGTCTTTGGTAACGATTGTTGCGTTGCCAAAAGTTTCTTCCATTTTCTTTTGTGCACTTGGTGCGCCCTGTTTTTTCTGAATGACAATTGTCAACGTGCCACCTGTTTCTAAAAGTGGATAGGCGCCTGTCAAAATTTCGTGAACAACTTTTTTTCCAGCACGAATAGGCGGATTGCTAATAATCGCTGCGTACTTTTCTTGATGCACATCTTCGTAAATATTTGATTGATGAATGTCTACGTTCGCCAGTTGATTACGATTCGCATTTCCTTGTGCTAATTCCACTGCGCGTAAATTAATGTCAATCATTTCAATCGTACGTTGGCTAGCATACGCAATGGCTAACCCAATTGGTCCATAACCACAGCCAACATCTAACACGTTTCCTTCAGCTGGAATTTCTTCCCAATCAAATGCGTCGATTAACACACGCGAACCATAGTCTACCGTTTCACGTGAAAATACCCCGGCATCTGTCACAAAGTGAAATAATTTTCCTTTTAACTCAAACGACCATTGCTCAAAGTCATGGGCAACATTGGGACGCTCTGTATAATAATGATCTGTCATCTTTTCCATCCTTCTTCTATTATGCTGCACATAGTCTACCTTTTTCTTCAAAAACAAACAAGTACTATCCATTCAAAATCAGTTCATTTAACTCGTTTCTTTCTTTGATTTTAGCAAATCGAACCTATTGGATAAAGCCATGTTTTCAAATTCGTGAAAAAGTCTTCTCATTCCCTTTATAAGAGGTAGGGTTTAGCACTATTTTATGTTAGAATAAATCCATTGACGGGAGAGAACGCAGGAGGCTATTATGAACGACCCAATGAACTACTATCGTATTGCAAGGGAAGAATGGCAAGAATTTTATCGTAATGGACAAGCACCACTGACACAAGCGGAATTAGACAGCATCAAAAGCTTGAATGATCGAATCTCGATGCAAGATGTTCAAGATATTTATGTTCCTTTAACGCACCTCATTCATCTTTATATGAAAGAATTTGAATCTTTATCATTAAGTAAAGGACTCTTTCTCCATAAATATGTACCTGTGTCGCCTTTCATTATTGGAATTGCGGGGAGCGTTGCTGTTGGAAAAAGTACAACTGCACGTTTGTTGCAAACAATCTTGTCTCGTACGCTAAAACGACGAAACGTTCAATTGATTACGACTGATGGTTTTTTGTATCCTAATAAGGTCTTGCGTGAAAAAGGAATCATGGATCGCAAAGGATTTCCTGAAAGCTATGACATGGAAATGCTCATTGATTTTTTAAATCAAGTAAAGTCTGGAAAAGACGAGTTGAAAGTTCCTATCTACTCTCATGATGTTTATGATATTATTCCCGACGAGTATGAAGTGATCCAGCAACCAGATATTTTAATCGTTGAAGGAATCAATACCTTACAACTCCCAGCTAACCAACAAATTTACGTTAGTGACTTTTTTGATTTTTCTGTTTTTGTTGATGCCGAACCTGATTTGATTGAAAAATGGTATCTCGATCGTTTTGCTGCGCTGTTAGACACAGCTTTTCAAAATCCTGAGAATTATTATTATCGTTTTGCAATCGGTGATCGTGAAGACGCCTTTCAAATGGCCAAAGAAGTCTGGAAAAATGTGAATTTGAAAAATTTAGAGGAATATATCTTGCCTACACGTGGTAGAGCAGATATAATTCTCCATAAAACTGAAAATCATATCATCGATTCGATTTTCATGCGCAAATATTAGCATTTTAAAATAGTAAAACTATTTTGAGATAAATTTAAATGGATAGGGGTAATAAATGTGACAAACGTTGCCGATATGACGAACGTTGAAAAGATTATCGTGTTAGATTATGGTAGCCAGTATAATCAATTGATTACACGACGCATCCGTGATTTAGGGGTCTTTTCTGAATTATTGAGCCACCGAATTACTGCAGAAGAAGTTAAAGCTATGAATCCAAAAGGAATTATCCTTTCTGGTGGACCAAACAGTGTTTATGACGAAGGTGCTTTTAGTATTGATCCTGAGATTTTCAATTTAGATATACCTGTATTAGGAATTTGTTACGGAATGCAGTTGATTACGTACAATCTTGGTGGGAAAGTTGAACCTGCTAAAAACCGTGAATACGGAAAAGCCTTATTGGAAGTTACAACAGATGATGCGGTGTTATTCACTGATACACCAAAAGAACAAACGGTTTGGATGAGTCATGGCGACTTAGTAACGAAAGTTCCTGAAGGTTTTGAAGTTGTCGGTACAAGCAAAGACTGTCCTATCGCTTCTATTCAAGATACTACACGTAACTTTTATGGTATCCAATTCCATGCTGAAGTACGTCATTCTGAATACGGAATCGAATTATTACGTCACTTTGCCTTCGATGTCTGCCATTGCCAAGGTAACTGGTCAATGGATAGCTTCATTGATATGCAAGTTGAAAAAATCCGTGAACAAGTTGGCGACAAAAAAGTCTTGCTTGGCCTTTCTGGCGGAGTTGACTCAAGTGTTGTTGGTGTCCTTTTACAAAAAGCGATTGGCGACCAATTAACATCAATTTTTGTTGACCATGGTTTGTTACGCAAAAATGAAGCAGATCAAGTAATGGAAAGCTTAGGTGGAAAATTCGGCCTAAACATCATCAAAGTAGATGCACGTGATCGTTTCTTAAACAAACTAAAAGGTGTTTCTGATCCTGAACAAAAGCGCAAAATCATTGGTAATGAATTTGTTTATGTTTTTGATGATGAAGCAACAAAATTAGCTGGCGAAGAAGGTATTTCTTTCTTGGCACAAGGAACACTTTATACAGACGTTATCGAAAGTGGTACTGAAACAGCTCAAACAATCAAATCTCACCATAATGTTGGTGGACTACCTGAAGATATGCAATTCGAATTAATCGAACCTTTAAATACACTCTTCAAAGACGAAGTACGTGAATTAGGAACTCAACTTGGAATGCCTGACTCAATCGTTTGGCGTCAACCATTCCCTGGACCTGGTCTCGGTATCCGTGTCTTAGGTGAAATCAGCGAAGACAAATTAGAAATCGTTCGTGAATCAGATGCTATCTTGCGTGAAGAAATCGCAGCAGCTGGTCTTGATCGTGACATCTGGCAATACTTTACTGTCTTACCTGGCATTCGTTCAGTTGGTGTTATGGGTGATGGCCGTACGTATGATTACACAGTCGGTATCCGTGCAGTTACTTCGATTGATGGAATGACAGCTGACTTTGCTCGTATTCCTTGGGATGTCTTGCAAAAAATCTCTGTTCGCATCGTAAATGAAGTCGCACACGTAAACCGCATCGTGTACGATATTACTTCTAAGCCACCTGCAACTGTGGAGTGGGAGTAGTTGTAGGAGAGCCAGAAATCCTTGTTTATCAAGGGTTTCTGGCTCTTCTTATTTTTTTACTGCACTTTTATTGCACTTTTTTCATTTCTTTGTTTCGCAAGTAGTCTACAGTAAATTGATTCTTTGGTGAAGTATCATAATTTTGTTTTGCTTCTTTAAAGGAAATGGCTCCATTTAATTTGTTAGCTACCTCAAAATTACTGTTAGGATAAAGATGTCCATACGTTCCTAAAGTCGTCTCAATATCTTCATGTCCTAAACGGTCTTTAATGATGAGTGGGTTTTCTCCCATACTGATTAACAAGGAAGCATGCGAATGCCGTAAACCATGAATTCTGATTCGATGAATACTAGCCAGCTTAGCATAGCGTTCAATAGCATGTGCTAGCGTATGTTTTTGGGTAGGAATACCGTTATAGCTCATTACAAAGTCTGTCTGAATTAGATTTTGTTGTGCTTTCTTCCATTCGGATAGATAATTTAGAGTACATTCATCTAATACAATATGACGAACACTCGCCTTTGTTTTTGGTTCAACAAATCTATAATCCGATTGATTCTTGTAATAAAGTGTTTTGTTGATGGTTAGTACTCCAGAGTCAAAATCAATATCTTCCCATTGAATGGCAGTAGCTTCACCAATTCGCATTCCAGTCATAAATAAAAACCACAGAGAGATAAATAAAAAGTGTTGATAGTAATCTTCTTTATAAATTAGAGAGATTACTTTTTCAAATTCTTCTTTTGTCCAAAATTCAATTTTAGACTTTTGCTTTTTCACATTGCCAATAATCTTAGATGGATTTGTGGTGGTTATCCCAAGGACAATTGCTCGATCCATAGCAACTGAAAATAGTCCTTGAACAGCTCTCACATAAGAAGACTTACATTTCTTTGATAATTTTAGTTGCCAATTTTGCACATCAATAGGCTCAATATCGGAAACAGCCATTTTATCAAAATAAGAGAAATGTTTCTTAATAGTTGGTAAGCGATTTTCATATGTTCTGAGCTTTACCTGTGTCTTATACCATGGAAGAAAAATTTCAAAGATATAATGATTAAACGTCATTTTATCCTTATTCTCACTTAATTCTTCTGGTTTCATCAGTAGTAGTTTTGAATATTCTTCTCTTGCTTCTTTTTTAGTAGTGAATCCACTACGATATTTTTGAATTTTTTTTCCTTTAGAATCATAACCTAGATTTGCACGAAAATAATAGGTTCCATTCTTTGCTTTTTTTATTGGGTCTTTAACCATAGTTTTTACTCCTTACTGTGCAAAAACTACTCAGACCTGTTTTCATTTGAAAACCGAATTCCTAGAATTTCTTCAACAGCTTCACGAGGGACTCTATCTAACTTTCGAGATTGATAGTAGGTATGCCCTTTTGTAATCATCAATTCTTTTGCTTTTTTTATGATGTCTGCTGAAAAAGAAGTTCCATATCCTAGCTCAACTAAATCTTTTTTTGTGACCGTTATCATTATTACTCCTTTCCCATTATAGGCTAGGAAAACTCCAATATTCACCTATAATTATATCAAATATTTTTATGATAATACATTGACAAGAGAAGAATATCCCAGCAATCGAACAGCTCTAGCAAAGCTCACGGGCATTTCACCCCTGCATGATTTTCATGTAGCCGTACCCATTGTCTGCGACGCTACTAACGCTCGGACTGTGGCTATACGGGAGTATCATTATCACGATAAGAAAGTCATGGCAACAATCCTGCTAAAGATTGTTTACGAAGTTTTAACATGAATCGCTCGCTATCTTCATAGATCATGGCGTGTTAGTTCGTTGGCTCTTTTCTTATCGAAACGTATTCGATTGGCTTTATTCAATTGTCAAAGAACGTTTGGCTTGTTAGCCTATCAAAACATACTGAACATACAGTAGGCTTTGATGGAATAACAAACCTCCCAAATCGGGAAGCGTGGAACGGTTCAACACGCTTCCACGAAAAAATGAGATTATTTAATTTCGAACGCTAAAATCTTGGTGATGAGTTTTGTTTCCATTCTGCCACGTAGGGTTTCATCAATAACCATATGAGAATTGCCATATTCGTCTGTCATGCGACGCAAAGAACGTTTTGAGGTATACCCTCGATAATGTTTAACAATCTGATTAATTGCTTCCACGTCGCCATCTGTCGCCTTTACAATGAGGGGGAAGGGAACCCTTGGATAGGCTGTTTTCATTCTTTACACTCCTTCATGAATTCTTTAATCATGGCTAGTCCACTTATTCGATGACGATAAACTGTTGAACGATTTACATTTAGTAATTCTGCAATTTCCACATCACTCATATCCATAAAATAATGAAGTAAAATGATGTTCCGCTTGTTCTCTGGAAGGTGGCGTAAGGCTTCGCTTAACAAATCACTTTCAACATTGATTCTTAATCCATACAATGTGAATAGTTGAAAATCAGTGACATACGTATCAACCGTAGAAAAAGAGGTGACAAGGTAGTTATCTATTTCAGAAAATGAAACTTCTTTTTTGGACAGTCTGCTTAGATGTTTGAAATAATCTTTCCGTTCATCTTCAATGGCTTGTTTGCAGATATAGTCAAACTGATTTTCTATGGTTTCTTGAAAAGAAGATGGTTTCATGTTTTTCACCCCCTTTCTGTCGTGAAAGGGAGTGGCATGTACTTCTTTATCTCCCTTCATACTAAGTCCCGACACGAAAGGGGGATTTGTTGCATAAGTGAAGAAAAATCTTAAAAGATATTCACGAAGTAGCCAAAAAAACACATAAACAGATTGTTTTCTCTGTTCATGTGCTTCAATTGTTCTGTCTATACGATTTGTAAAACCACATTGATGGTCATATTTATCTAGTGTAGGTGGGTAAGTTTTTTTGATAAGAACCTAATTAAGAGAATTAGATAGTGACGTATCTTTTTCATGGCGACTGTGACCTCCATTCAGTCGCCAATTTTATCTACTTTTTAGCAGCATAACTAAATTTTATATAGTTGTATGGGTAAATAAAATCAGCGACCTTTCTATTTGAGATTGGATTTATCACATTCATAAGCATAATAGCGCTCTTAAAAGAACTCACAAACTACATAACACGTTTTTCTATACCTGTTTCCACTTGGATAGGAACAGTAAAATGTATAGAGGTGGTTTATTATGCGTAAAAAAGAAGATAAATACGATTTTAGAGCCGTTGGTCTAGCGATTAAAGAGGCTCGAATAAAACGTGGTCTCACCCGTGAACAAGTAGGAACAATCATTGAAATTGACCCACGTTATTTAACAAATATAGAAAATAAAGGGCAACACCCAAGTACACAGGTGCTTTATGATCTTGTATCATTACTCCATGTGTCTATTGATGAATTTTTCTTACCTACAGATAATTTGATAAAAAGCACTCGAAGGCTACAGATAGAAAAATACATGGATAGCTTTACAGACAAAGAACTATCCTTAATGGAAGCACTAGCAAAAGGTATCAATGAAGCAAGAAATATTGAAGGCTAGTCAGTAAAATTCAGATAAACAAAAAGAGCCGATAAGATGAGAGTTTCATTTCTCAAATTATCGGCTCTGCGTCTTGGCGTCTGGCTCTTTGATTGTTATTATATTCATTTTTTGAACATTAATTAAAGTTTCGTTCTTACATTTGGGGCAGTATAAAGGGAAATTTTTAAGTATAGTATCCACTCGTATTCGTAGTCTTGTTTTATTTCCACAAATAGGACACAATATCCACTTGTAGTTTATAATAACAATCTCCTCCTTTCCACTTTAATTCAAATCTATATTAAAGAATATTTCATCTTATTTAATAAGAAACCATATTTATATAACAACATAAAACGCACTAAGTTATTTTATTGAACATATATCTTACTTTATCTATCCGACTATTTAGACGACGGGTCTGGCAAACAGGTTCGCCAGTGGTAACCTGATATCCTTTTAGCTCTGCTAAACAAACACTAAGCCCATTTGTAAAAAAAGTTAAATCATTGCGATAATCTTGAATACATCGAGCAGGAATTTCTCCAATAATAATGACCTCATTATTTTTCAGTTGAGTATTTACGATATTTGCACAATATTTGGGAGCATCGTTATATGCCCGTGAAAGATATTCCTGTGGTGCATAAACTTTAAAACTAAGATATGGCTCTAACAATTCTGTTCCAGCTTTTCTAAAGGCTTGCTCCAGTACAATAGGAGTAAGCATCCGAAAATCTGCTGGAGTACTAACAGGGCTATAGTATAAACCGTACTTAAAACAGATTTTACAATCCGTCACATTCCAACCATATAATCCTTGTTCGCAACCATAGCGTATCCCTTCCATAACTGCATTTTGAAATGATTGATTTAAGTATCCAAGAGAAACCGAGCTCTCATACTGCATTCCACTTCCCAACGGAAGCGGTGATACAGATAAACCAATGGAAGCCCAGAAAGGATTTGGCGGCACTTCGATGTGAATGGTATATTCTGCATTTTTTAACGGTCTCTCCATATAAATGACTGTAGGCTCTTTTAGTTCTATCTCCACATGATACTTTTCTTGCAACAGTGCACTAATCACTTCCATTTGTACTTTCCCTAAGAAAGAAAGTATAATTTCATGTGTCGTAGAATCCACGTAATATCGTAGAAGCGGATCACTATCTGAGATTTCCAAAAGGGCATCAAGCAACATTTCTCTCTGTTCAGGTTTACTCGGTTCAACAGTTGTTTGTAGTAGAGGGTGCGGATTTTCAATCTTTTTTCTCTGTGGCAATAGTTTTGTATCTCCAAGAACACTATTTAACTTCAAAAACTCATTTTGCAAAATAACAATTTCTCCAGAATAAGCTCTATCAATCTTACATAATTCACCATTTATTGAAGTATACATTTCTGTAACTTTTATTTTTTCTTTTTCTGATACTCTAACCGAATCTCGTAAATGTAGTACTCCACTATAAAGGCGTATATATGCAAGACGTTGTCTTTTTTTTGTATATTCAATTTTGAAAACATTTCCGCAAAGTTCAGACGGACCTCGATGTGTTGATGAATAAAATTTATTAGTAATAACTTCTATAAGGTTATCAATCCCTATATTACTTTTTGCACTTCCATGATAAAGAGGGAACAGAGAACAATTCTGAAATCTTATGCTTTCCTCTTGTTCGAGTTCCAATGCTTCTAATGATTTACCGGACATATATTTCTCTAAAAGGTCATCGTTTCCCTCTATTACCGTATCCCATTGTTCAGATTCGGTAAAGTTCGTCACACACATATTAGGATACAGTTCTACCTTCTGTTTGATTACAATTTCGGCAGAAAGTTTCTCTTTAATATCCTGATAAACCGTTGATAAATCAATTCCATTTTGGTCAATCTTATTGATAAAAAAGATTGTGGGAATCCCCATTTTCCTAAGTGCATGAAATAATATACGAGTTTGTGCTTGTACGCCATCTTTTGCAGAAATCAGTAGAATTGCCCCATCTAAAACTGATAATGAACGATATACTTCTGCTAAGAAATCCATATGTCCTGGCGTGTCTATGATGTTCACCTTCGTATTTTCCCACTGAAAAGAGGTTATTCCTGTCTGAATTGTAATTCCTCTCTGACGTTCTAAAAGCGTATTATCCGTCCTCGTTGTACCTTTGTCCACGCTTCCTAATTCTGTAATCGCTCCACTGTTATATAATAAGCTTTCTGTTAAGGTAGTTTTTCCTGCATCAACATGAGCTAAAACTCCAATATTAATAATTTTCATGTGATTTTCCTCCATTCAAAAACCCAAAAGGGCATAAAAATCCCAGTGATAAATACTTTTATCACTGGGATTTTTATGCATAACCATAGGTATACAAAGCATACAGATATTCTCTGGATACTTTAGAATCACATGATAAAGGTATTCTTAAACTGGGTACAAAAAACTAAGCCCTCCTAAAAAAGGACATCTAATTATTTGTTCCCGCTATCAAATTGACAGTTTATTTAAGAATACCTTGCCGCATATTTATTAACTCCTTTTAAATAGTCACTTAAATAATAGCACGTAAGAGCATATTTGTAAAGGAATCTCCAATTTTTTATCAAAAAGAGTACATGATTACAAAGTATCTGTAATCATGTACCAATATTTGTTATTTTACAATCTTCCAATTATCTTGTTTTTCTAATATCAACTCAAATTGCGAGATTTGGGTTGCCTTTGTTTCTTGATCTAAATATTTCACAGCGACATTCACGATTACTTGGTTATCTTTTCTGGTAAAGATAGGATTCACCAATTCCTCGAAAACATATTCCTTGTTAATCATAGGTAACACATGATTACTTACATAGTAAGTCAATTCTTTTTCTGTGGCGGTAGGATAGAGCTGGAAGAACGTTTCTAAAAAGCTAGTGATTTCGTCCATCGTTTCTGTATCTACTGTATGGTCACTTTCTAGCTGTTTGGGTTGGTAGTCCGATTTTTGAGGTTTCTTACTCATTGTCGGATTTTTGATAATAACCATATTATCTGATTCATCTATATGGACAACCACATGAAAGCTAGACGATATAGTTTCCTTGTCTTTGTCTTCGGTAATAACTTGTTCAACAGAAAACAGTACCTCAAAGGTGTTCTCATTCACTTGAGAAACCTGCCACACCTGTATATCGTTCACACTAGAACTAGTAGGAATATCCTTACGAATCATTTCTTCATTTAATACCTGCAATTCTTCCGTCAAATAATGGGTCAATTTTTCATTTCGTTTATCAATGGCTTCTTGGGATTGTTGCCACGAAAAGTAGTCTTTCGCAAAGGATTTCACAAAACTTTCTACTTGGTTGGTATCGACAATCTGCTGTTTAATGATTTCTGTTTCACGGACAGTATGAGTGTCAATGGCAGTAAAATTTTTATAGATTCCAAATCCGACACTACCAATCAATAAAACCCATAAAACAAAGGTTAATTTCTTATGCGTGCCAACTTTAATCATCGGAACTTTTCTTTGCTTGCTCGGTTTTTTAGATTTCTTTGGTTTCTCCTTCTTTTCTTTTCGCTCGATTTTTATAATCATTTGATTCATTCCTTTCTTAGTTATGAATAACACGTCTAGCCCCAATCAGATGGTCTTGCCAATAACGACTGCTTAAGTCGCCATAACCGATTGGGTCGCCTGCATGATAAAAGCGATTTCCCTCTAAATATATCGCCACATGAGTCACATATGTGCCTGCATTATAGGTTGAATGAAAGAAGATAAGGTCGCCTGCTTGGGCTTCTTCCATAGAGATTTCTTGCGTAGCGTCATACTGATCTTGGGCGACACGAGGGAGAGAAATGCCAGCTTTGTCATACACCCATTGTATTAAGCCACTACAATCAAAAGAGGTGGTAGGCGACGCCCCTCCAAAGACATAGGGAAACCCTTCGTATTTCAAGGCTTCGTCCATAATGACTTGCACGGTTTCATCATCAAATTCTGTTGGGGAAGTGTCGGTTAGGTATTGTGAAACCAACTGAACATAAAACTGATTTCCATAGTTATATCGCCAACCACCATTCACAGGTATGGCTATGGGATTGGGATAGTCTGCTTTTTGACCACCCGACTTCTCTTTAGAAAACTGTTCGGCTAATTCATAGGTATATTTTTTCCCATGACTCCTCACATAATTTAAAAAGCCACCGCCATAATTATAAGATTGGATAACAGAATCTATATCCACTCCTTGTTGTTCTGCACTGGTTAATAATTCACTGAAATATTTAACCCCTTGTTTGATGGACTCTTCGGTACTCAAACTGTTGGGCGGTAAACCCAAAGATTCGGAACTTTGCATAACATCTTCTGCTGTACCGCCCGATTCCACTTGCATAATGGCTAAGATATAAGAAACATAGTCTTCAATCCCATATTCCTTACCATATTTTTCAATCAACGGACGGTGTGCCAACACTTCTGGTGAAACGGTCACACCGCCTTGTGAAATAGAAGAATCCTTGTTGTTTTCGCCACTGTCCGTATCATCTGCAAAGAAAATGACTAGGAATAATAAGAGAAAAAAGAAGAGAGAGAAGACCACACTACAAATCACTGTTATTTTTAGCTTCATGTTTGTTGTCCTCGCTTATCCGTTCTTTTATTTAGCTTCCTCTGATTGAATTGCTTCGGTGGTGTCTTTTGTTTTTGCTCTTTTTTCAATGGTCGCTGATGATTTTCACGTTTAGTGTTTTGTGACAAAACAGGCGTGACGGTTTGCTGACGCTTGCGAACATGCTGCTGGTTATTCTGAACAGGAGATGATGGGTTTTCTTTTCGTCTTTTTTCTTTTGCTTTATCCAGCTCCAAACGCTTTTGAGCAATGTTCTTTCGTTTTTGCTCCTGCTGGTTCATACGCTGTTGTTTGCGTTGAGCTTTGGTATCTGCCATAGATTGTTTAAAGTCTGTTACATTATGAGTGACATTCTCTTTTCCTTGATGAAGGGCATATTTGACATGGGTTGGTGTCGCCTGTATCTGTTGTTTAGCCTGCTTTCTTTTATTGACTAGACGATTTTTCGTGTCCAATACATGGGCTGTCTTTTCACCTAATCGTTGCCCGATACCGCCTTGTTGCTTTTTCACATTGGAAAGTGCTGTTTCTTTCTTTGGTGTAGTCCGTTCATTTTGACGAGTATGGTTAGCTTTATTGGTTTGATTCTGCTTTGTTGTCATTGTCTTTTGCTTCGTTGACCCTGCTTTTCCACGAAAAATCTTACTCATACTGCGTTGAAATCTTCTGGTTTGTCGATTCATCATTTGACGAGGTCTGCGAAACACTTGTCTGCCCATGTTTTGAGAGTCGTTGCTTTGTAAAGAGAATAGGCTCATTAAATCGCCCAGTTTAAAATAAATCCCTGCAAAGGTCACAATTTGTAAAAACATAATCATGAAAAAGGGAGAACTTGCTGACAGCGAATAAAGCATAGTGGAAATACTAAAGGCAACGGTAATAATCAAGGTAATACCAGCCCTTGTCATAATCACATTAAATAACTTGGTAATGGCATGCCTGCCCATGCCATCAAAACTCGGCAACATACTTAATAGGAAACTGATTGGCAAAAACATAGCGAAAATAATAAATAGCACTTGCGAAAAAATCATGATTCCTGTTAGAAGGAAAACAAAAATCGAGATACCAATATTGAATACAAACAAAAAGAAGACCGTTCCTAATCGGGAAATGGTCTTCGGGAGTGTTAAATAGGTATTGTCATGATCTTCAATTTCTTCAATCACTACATTTTCTCTATCTTCACCATTGTTTGTATCTGGACTGGTAGCCAATAACTTTTCCACACGGTCTTCACCTAAGGTTTCTATATCGGTTGAGCCATATTGAAGTAATAACCACGGTTGCTTGACTTGAACAGAAAATAGGCTATCACGTATCATATCCACACTGTCTTTGCCTTGACTATCCGTATCGGGAAGGACAATCTTTGTCCCAATATCTAAACTGGCAGTGCTCACATCTTTGGAAAAATCATTGATTTTCGCAATATAATCGGGAGCATACGCAATAAAGGAAGCTGATAGAATAAACACCACCACAAAATTTAACACAGCTCGTATAGCTTTGGTCGTTTCTCGTTTCACCAGTCCTGTATAGGCAACGTAGATTCCAACAATCAGAATAAAAAGAAGAAGGAAGCCGACATAAAAACCCGAACTGGAAAAGCCATTCGGTGTAATCCCTGCAATGGTCTGCATGTTCTCACCAATCGCTTGAGACGTTTGACTAATGAAATCCAAGGCGTAGGCTTCTTTGACCAAATAGCCTGTGGCGTTGGAAAGATAAAGAGAAATCGTCCAAATGAAATTGGTAATGGCATACAGTCCATACATCACTGATTGCCCTATGCCGTCACTCCAATTCCACGGCAGCCAGCCCCAGCTATTGTCCACATAATAATCAAGCTGATAATGATTTAAACCATACTTGGAATACTCGTTGCTTGTATCAATGGTTTCATCAACTAAGCCTGTTGCTTGTACTGCATTGCCCAGCGTGCCTAATAAAAGTAAAATAACGCCCACACAAAGGAGCGTTATCCAACTATAGTGAAGAAATTTCTTTTGTTTTTGTGTCATTTTTCCCCCTCATTTCGCACAGGCGGTCTGGTATCAAAGGCATGAAGCAACTCTTCAAAAATCGGGTGAAACTGCATAACCCCTACACGACCATAGATGTCTGAAACTAAACATTGTCCATTTTCTAATTCACGTAAGCGTTTCTGATTGTTTTCATCTTCCTTGTCCACGCCAAAAAATTCTAAGGTCTTTTTGATTTCCACTAGGTCAGTGGAACGAAAGGCGAATTTCAAGCCAATATTATTCTTCATCTTTTCATCTAGTAAATCGTCGGCGTTTTGAGTAACGAAATAGACCCCTGCATTCATGGCACGCCCTGCCCGAACTAAACGCATAGATAGAGCTTTTCCTTGTGCCACTTGTAAAAAACTCCAAGCTTCATCAAGGTCAACAATTTTAAAAATGGAACGGTCAGAGTGGATAAAGTCTAAAGCAAAGGTACTAATGACAATCAGCATTGCCACACTTAATAATTCCATGGTGGTGTATTCTTCAAAAGAGCTATTGGAATCGGGTAAGACCAAATCTGCCACTTGAATAATATTGAGTTGTTTTTCCAAGCTAATGGATTGGGTGACATTGCCATCACTGAATAACAGATGGGCAAAATCATAATCGACAAAGCTTTCGATATGGTCAGCAATACTATTGCTGATGGGTGTATCTTCTTTTCGCAATTCATCAATCACCAATAACAACCCTCGTTGTTCGCTTTGAGTGACACTCCGAATCGCTTTACGCAGGACAGGAAACTTCTCGCTATCTCGGCTGGAAATGCCTGTTAAGAACGTGAGAATATCAATGGCTAGGCTTTCTGAATCTTTCGGGAGTTTTAAGATCACATAAGGGTCAAGTAACCCTTTATTGTCGTTCTCACTCGTGAGATTAACGATATTGATTTCATGGGCAATATCAGGTAAGGTTTCTTTCCATTTGCCACGTTCAGCTTTTGGGTCTACAATGATTGCCTGTCCGCCAAAGAGTACCGAATAATAGACCAGCATATTGTTAGAGAATGATTTTCCGCCACCTAATGAACCAATAAAAGCAGACGCTAACGCATTCGTCACAGAGCCCTTAATTCCTTGACTTGCAAGGCTGGGTTGGAGATAAATATTTCTGCCTGTATCGAGATTGTAACCGACGTAAATACCAGAATTTTCACCAAGCATTTGTGTAGCTCCGAAACCAAGACCAGCCAAAAAATCCGACGTGACATATTGAATATAGTCATTGATATATCGCTTGCTTGAGGGAATAAATTCATTATGCAAGCCTAGCATATCGCCAAAAGGTCGTACTAATTTGATAGACAAATCATCATAAAAATCTTTTACTTCATCACAACGTTGTTTCAACTCGTCCAGATTTTTTGCCGATACCCGTACCACATAGCTTAGTTTGTACATGGATTCTTTGGTTTGGTCTAGGTTGGTTTCTAATTCGTCGACAGATTCTAAAGCGTCCACCACATTGGTACTGGTTTCATTGTCGCTTTCCCATGCGTGACTATCCAAGTCTTTCAATTCTTTCTTTTTGTTGCGAACGGTAGACAGAGCTTTTTTATTAGCAACAATTTCAACATTCATGCTGGTATCAATCGGGAAAGTGAACTGTTGTTGCTGGTAATAAAAAATCTCACTATTGGGGAAATCCAATTCGCCGACGATACTGTTAATCGTAAAATACGCCACATAAGTGGTAGTATCTTCCTGTTCCATCCGTAAGTAGCGTTGCTTTTCTTCGATTAAACAGCGAGTGGGTTTAATAATATCGTATTTCTTTACCAACACTTTTTTATCTTCATATCGTTTGGGTAAATGGTAGTCGTAGTCATCAAAAGGAATCCCTGTTTGACCGTAAAGGTGGGCAATGATATACCCAAAATCATCTTTCCCCAATGGGCGAATGTGAAAGCGTCTGGATAATTTACTTTCTAATAACTGTTCCATTTTAGAAAAGCGTTCGATTTCTGACATAGGCATAGAAACAAAATCGCCCATCAACTTGTGATTCACGCCATGAAAGAATTCCGCAAATGCTTTTTGAATGTCTTTGCCAATATTTTTGACCGATACTTCCTGTTCATTCAGCAAGAGTTTAAAACCAATAAAAAAGCGATAGTCCACTTGATTGTCACCAATCATAGAAACTAACGCTTCGGTCTGTTCATCTATTTTTTCGTAAGCTATCTCTTTTAATCGTCCAGTGATTTCTTTTTTCGATTGTTCCTGTGTCGCTCGAATACTTGATTCGGTTGCTAGTTGCAGGGCATGAATCTTACCATCACGATTTTGGGCAATCAATTGACGGAAATTATCATGAACTTGAACTTTTTCATCGGAACTTAAAAAACTGTAATTATAGGGAATTAATTCATAATAAGCAAATACTTCGCCATCATGATTAAATACGAGATTATCTTCGATATATTTAATGGGGTGTGCCATTTAATTGTTCACTCCTTACAATCGTGATTGATTCATTCATTTTTTCTTTATTTAATCGTATTTGTTTGCCAGCATAGGTTATTTTAGGGCGTAGAGCATAGGTAATAATAGATTTTAAAAATCCATAGGGTTTCTTCCCGTCAAAGGTTTTTTGACACATGAACCAAGTGAGGACAACGGGAATCCCTAAGTATTTGAGTAGTGCTCCGTCAATCAAGGAAAGTGGTGGTAAACTGCCAAAGATTATAACGACAAACAAAGAAACGATAAACCATGTCATTTGTGTAAAGGTTATGGGAAAAGGGAGTTGTAAATCATTAATTGCATAAATCACTTTTTCTACTGACCAAATACTGGTGTAACTTCTTATTTTTTTCATGTCTTCACGTCCTTTCCGTAAAAATAGAAAAAGAGCAATCAAAATAGGTGATTGCTCTATAAAATAATAATTATTTTGTGACTTTTAATTGTTGAAAAATAGTTATTCTGAGTAAATCATCTAAAAGACAGCAGGTATGAAGTAATACCCAATTTAATCTACTGTATTCTGTATAGTCAAAATGAAAGTGTTTCATAAATTTTTGAGCGAATTTTTCTGCTTTTTCGTTAAAACCTTTGAAATCACCATGTCCGATTTTATTTCTCATTTGTCTTAATAATTTTGCTACTTCACTCGAAACCTCTCCATATTTCTTATCAAGATAAGGTATTAGTAATTTGTCAATTTCATTTGTATTCTGATTTGGTTTTAATAATACAAGTTCTAACAAAGTAAAAGTCTTTAAATAATGATTTTGATTATAACTATTATCACTATATATCCCGTTCATAATATAATCTAATTTGTAATAATCGTTTTCCGATTTTAGTATAGAATCAATTCGGTTGCCCATTTTTTTAAGTTCCGTAATGTAGTCGTCTGTAGTCCTGCACCCTTTAAAGTTTGAATCAATTCTAAAACTTAGATTTGATAATATCCTAGTATGCTCTTTAGGATTCATATTACTTGTATAAATGCAGTTCATATGAATACCATTTTGTATATCATGATTTACAAAGTTACTAAAATACATCACTTTTTCAGCGTAATCCTCTTCACAAAAACGACCATCAAAGCAATTGCTTGTCCAATCAAAAAAAGGCATATCCTGATATTCATAGTCAAAGAATAGACATATCATATTATCAACAAGGCATTGAAGACATGACTCAATAGAATCTAAATTATATTTTGTATAGTCTTCAACATTGGCGTGAACGATTTCTTTCAAATAAGATATAGAATATTCTGTTTGAAATGTTTTACCATACCTTTTCAAATTATCTGCCATGTCAACTTTTTGTTGTCGAATTTCTTGTAACATGTCTTCTATAATGCTTTCCTTCCAGTCATCAGAAACATTAGATATATATAGTTTCAATTTATCTGACAATTTTATTTTTGTTATTTTCCCATAAACATCTATTATTACCAATTGAACAATCCTCCTTAATTCAGAACGTATAAAATTATTATAGCAGTATTGCTAGTTTAGAGTAATCCATGTTAATTAGAATACTCAAATACTCCATGAGAGGTGATAAGATAATTTCCCTCTATTTCCATATCACGTCCCAAAGCTTGATAATCAATATAATTTTGTAAATTAGAAGGTACTTCACCAAGTTGTCCTGTTTCTTCCACATAATAACGGGCGACATCTTCCATAGAATCACATTCACTATAACAATGAATATTCTCTTTGTTTTCCAGTAATTCTTCCAAGCTACTAAACCACATGCCTTGAATTTCTTTGAGTTCATTATAAATAGGTGTACCTTCGATTTCTTGAATGGCTTCACATAGACGGTTGATTTCACTAATTGGCGTGTATTCGTCCACATCAAAAGGAAGCTCAAAATCATGTATGGCGTATTCTTCGTAGTTCTCATTTAAACCGATTCTTTCTGCCATTTCTTCCTCATCAATTGGTGGAGTAAACCATGATCCAACTAATTCACCTTCATTATACCGTCCCAAATTTGCCACATAGACTTTCAATTCCAATTCTTATCACATCCTTTTTATAAAATATAGTCAAAAAAAAAGTAGCAATCAGTTAATGACGCTACTTATCAAGGTATCCGCTAATATAATCTGTAACTGTACTTGAAATACCTATTATTAGTTTTGCTTCTCTCTTTCCAATAATATTTGTATTAGGATGTGCAAGTGAATGCCTATTTCTTGCTTCATTAAGAGAGCTAATCATTCCATTTGATGACCTTATCGTTGTCTTCACTATATCAGCAAGTTCAGTAGGTTGAATTTCTTTTTCAATTAATTGTTGTATCCTACTATATAATTTAGATAGATTTTCGTCTCTAGGAACTGTAATTTCATATTTTTTTAGTATTTCAATTAAATATCCATGAAAAGCAGTGTGAACTCTGTCAAAGGCACGTTGATATTCACCATTACTCATGAAAGACTCAGCGTCTTCAATAGCTTGTGAAATCACATCACTAATTTTCAACTGACTAAAGTTAATTACTTCGTAATTCTCTGGAAGTGGTACTAAAATAGTATCCACTAATACATTATCACCTTGTTTATCATATATGGAGCTTGCTGTCTGGGTAAGCAAATCTTTATGACTTTCAAAAAAGTCTAAATCATCAAAAGGAGCTCTTATTTTAAGATAGGTGCAAAGCGTATTCCAATCCCTTTTGTATCCTTTATAATAAGTAAACTCGTTAGTCTCATCTAAAGTTACCTCTGATATTTTCATTTTAGAAACAATCTCGTTACCTCCTTCATAATAATTTGAAGAGCTCTTTCTTTCTAATGTTTTAATTAAAAGAGATTTAAATTGATCATTTGTAAACATATTCATGGATCCTTTCATAACAAAATATATACTTCCTATTTTATCATGAAAAATATCTGTTAAGCACCAATGATTCGGTTAAATAAGTTTAATAACACATCTTTCACGCCAGCTGCATTGAACACAAGTCCGACGGCGATTAAAGCAATAATCAAAAAGCCAATAAGTTTTGAAAATTCTCGTTTAAAACCTAAAAACAGTCCAATGACGACAATCGCTAACAATACCAATGACTGTGCATTATCCAAGAACCAGTTGTACAAATTCTGCCCAAAATTCATGTGATTGTCCTCCTTTCCTTAAGATATTTTTCTCGATAGTAGATATAGCTTTTTACACGCTTTAATAATTGAAAAGGAGTTAAATGCTCTCCATAAACAGTTATTCGACTGGTATAATTCTTATAAAAGCTCACTTTGTAAAAATCATAGGTATAGATGGTATCACCAGCTTGCCGTTTTCCCTCAATAATGAGAGACGTATATTTCCCTGTATTTTGTATATACGCTTGAAACCCTAACTTCTTTAATTCTTCTGTTAAGAGGCTCATGTAATCAAATCCTCCATGCCTAGATGTTGTTGTTCAATTAATTTCTCATGTTTTTCTGTCAGTTTGGCTTCATGAATCATGGTGGAAATAATGGTTGTACCGTTGAGAATATCTAAAATGCTTGCGACTTTTAATGTAGGGGCGACTTGATGATGTAACCAGTTCAATGTTCGTTCAAAAGAATAAGGTTCTGGCTGTATGGTTAGGCGTAATGCTCCACGATTTTTGCCGATAAACCATTCCCAGCGTTCATTGGTTTGCCAATCACTCCGTCGCTTGGTTTCGTCCTTATCGGCAAAGCGAATATAACGATTGATAATCTCAAACGCTGTTTTTTCTGCATTTTGATGTTCCAACAAATCTTTCATGGCTTGAGTGGCTCTGTCGTTTTTCAAACGAATTTCAAAGCGATTCTTTATTTCTGCGTCTTCTAAGGCAATATCATTTTTCACGTATTGCTCATAATCTTTCTCATATATACAGAAATAGACTTCGCTTTTTAATGAGCCAATATAAAGGGTGTTTCCCATGTCTGGTTTTTCATCACGGTGAACCAATTCACCACTGCGATAATTTTTAAAGCTCCGAAAGACGGAAATACATTCTTCCTGTTTACATTTCTTTGCCAATTCTGGAATATTCAAAATCCCTGTTTTATCGTTGATGGCTAAATCCAAGCGTTTGAAAATACCTTTATGTTCCATGCAATCTTGAAAGAAACCATACCAGCTCCGATGTTGAGCCAATAGAAAGTTTTCAAATTGCCGACAGCCTTTTCCTTTCAGTTCTAATAAAACCCCTTTACTTACATCATGAGAGACTAGGACAACAATATCACCGAAACGATAGTGTTCGGGATAAGAATAATAGCCAAAGTCTTCGTGTAGCATATAATCCATATTCAAGCGTAAAACCTCACCGATAATTTGAGACACATCATTGGTAGGGAATCGAATCCGTACATAGTCGAATAACATCTCCAATGGGTTATCGGGATTGAAGCGTTCCAAAGCGTTCAGTAAATCTTCTTTCACCTGTTGAGTAGGGACTGCCTTGCCTGTTTCAATATCCGATAGGTAAGGTCTGGTAATATGAGAAGCAACCGCCAGTTTATTTTGAGAAACGCCATAAGCCAGTCGCTTTTCTTTCAATTCCTTAATCCAAATTTTTTCGTTTTCCATTCGCAAACCTCCAATCTAAAAAAGATGTAAACTATGACCCTTGAGTTTACATCTTTCCTATTTTCCGCAATTCCTTGTACCATCAACATTGGTTGATGAGAATTGCCTGTTTTCAGTTGTATTTGTGCCCCCCTGTTAGGTAGAGGGGGCTAAAGGATTGGCGTGGCTAACGCCACACCAATCAAAGCAAGTCTGAACCTGTACCTTTCACTTCGTGCGGTACAGGCTCAGATTGCTTTTTTTGAATGACTTTTCCTATTTCTCCTAAGAAATCATACCTTTTTGGTACAAGGGGTGTATAAAACTCACTAATCACACTTTTTCCTGTATCCACATAACCTCTTCCCTTGATGGGTTTTAAGAAAAATTGTTTTTGTGTATCGCTTCCAAACATCATACCGAAGCCCATTTCAGACATACGACCCAAAGCCACACGGAAGTTAAAGTTATCTCGAATACCATCACTAAAATATTTTGCGTCTGGACGCTGACAGGCAAGAATTAAAAAGAAGCCTGCTTGTCGTCCGAGCATAACAATTTGTTTGAGTTTATTCATAACTTGTGCACTATCACGACCTAACATATCCATCATCGCCACATATTCATCAAAAATCAGGAAGTTCGCAGGTAGACCAAGATACGCATAATTTTCTCCTGTTTTGTAGTTCGGGTGTTGCTTCATGGTTTCACTACGGGCAATCATATCGTCGTAAAATTGACTAATACATGCCAGCATATCGTCTTTACGGTAATAGACATTATCTATGACCGCTCCTAAGTCTGCCAAATCAGCATTTTTAGGGTCGAGAATATAAAGCTTCGCATTTGTATGCAGGAGAGATTCAATCAATGTGAGAATAAAATAGGATTTTCCACTACCCGTGCCCCCAGCAATTAACATGTGAGGGAGAGAATCAAACTCCCAATAGACCGATTCCATCAATTTGACACGTCCATCTTGAGCTACCACATCTTCAATGCCAATTCGATTGCCAATGGTGTCATAAAGTAGAACATACTCTACATAAGAATCTTTCAACGTTTTTTCCACTAATTCACAATACAAGCCTGTTTCTAGTTTGTTTTCTAAGTGCAAGAGCTGATCTTGATATTTCCCTAAAGTGATTTCTACATGAATATGGATCAGTCCATCTTTCATTCGGTAATACATTTTAGGAAAATGGCGGATTCGTTGTTTGGTTTTCTTGCTGGATAAGTCTTTAAAGAATCCCTCTGATTGAGTTTCTTCGGCTTCATACCAATGGTTTTCTAAAATCATACGAGCTAACTTTTGACGGTGCTCTAACTGTTTTATAGAATCTATGCGATAGTGATAATAGAGCCAGCTGATGAGTCCGCATACAAAAAAAGCAGTGAGAATACTGCTCCAAAAGTATGGCGTATGCAGTTGATAGAAAAATGTATCTAACTGAACTGTTTGCCAATTCACCGATTGTAACGTTCTCCAATGAAAAGGGAGTAGAACGACTAGAAAAACTATCAGCAATGAAATCAGCACAAAATGATAGACCAAGTCCTTATCGTTGGCTTTGATTCGCTTTCCTCTGTCATGAAGCAATGGCATAAAAATCCTCCTTTCCATCTATCAAAATAATTGTGTATTGTAGATACGAGCCTGTTTATCAAAAGTTGGTTGAGAAATGGCTTCATATTTCCGATAAGCGATTCGCTTTTCAAAGCGTAAATCTTTTTCTTTCGGATAATAATGACGTCGATAGAGCGTGTGTCCTAACAGTTTTTTCGCTTCTTTTGTCAACGGATAGAGATAGCGAAACATGCGTCCATTGATTTTCTCAATCCCTTTGTATTCGCAAAATGCCTGGGAAAGCCAATGCTTTTTCTCTACCTGTTCAAAACGAGCATTTTCCTCTAATAAAAGGCGAGCACTTCGAGGGTGTATCTTTTCCCATGACTGTTTATCACGATAGACACTTGTCTTGAAATACCCGCAGTAAAAGAAGTTGGACGCTTGATAGACATAGCCACATTTTCCCTCAATTCCATCTGCCAATGTATATAAAAAATGACAGTCCGTATGTTCTTTCAACCACTTAATTAGAGCTGAAAGAGCTTGACTGCCAAAATAATTGGTTTGATTCATTTCTGGAAGAAAACACATCTTTCCAATTTCTAAATAATCTGTGGTTTGAAGGGAACTGTCGGGAAAGAGTTTGCGTATGGTTTGTAGGGGTTGCGTACCCCAGCCTAATTCCACAACGCCTAATAATTTTTCTTCTGAAAAAATCCCTAGAAAGTATTTACACAATCTAGGGAGTATCTTTGAATAATGGTATTGCCGAATAAAAGAAATGGCTTCATCTTTCGGAATTTCTTTCAAAATCAATGGTGTGTTTGTCATAAGCAACACCTATTTTTCACTTTCGGACGCTTCTTTTTTATATTTCTGATGAGGTTTTGTCTGTCCTTTTAATACAAGATCGTCTGCTTTCACGTACCAATCAACGTCTGCCCCTCGAAAAGTAGCCGTCGCTACGGTATCTGCCACAGGATTGATTAATTCCACTTCTGCGTTGTAGTCAAATTCTTTCAAAGGAACAGAAGCGGGGATACTGACTTGTATCATGCGTCCTTGTCCTTTTGATTTTAAGTCATAGGTACGTTCTTTAATTTCTTCGGAAACCGAACCATCTTCATTTTGAATACGAACCTCACGACGTAAAGCGGAAAATTTCAATGTGCCAAATGTCTGGTCTTTTTCAATCACAATACCTTCTGCTAATCTCATATTTTTTCACCTTTCCTTTCTTAAGCTTTCACCATATCGTCTGCGTGCATAATGTAATTGGTAAATCCTCTATTGCCAATTTTATAACCTTCTGCGGTAATACGTGGGTTGATGAGTCTGACTTTTTCGTCGGATTCAAAATGTTTCTCGCCAGCTTCGGAGGGAAGAATGACAACAATATCATCTGCTCGTTGAATCGTTGAGTATAAATTGTAGCTACGAGAGAGAATAGTTGGTCTGCCATTGACTCGACGTTGTTCAATATTCCCTTCACCAGCATATTCTAATTGACCAAATGTTTTTTCCATATTGGGAATGACATATTTTAATTCCATAAGTGTATCGTTCCTTTCTCACATAAAATATTTTTGGCTTACTTTATTCATTTAAAAATTTGTTAGTATCACAACCTTTCAAAGCATAAAAAATAGACGCTCATTATGAACGTCTATCATTTAAATGAATATTGAGTTTAGAATTCCATTTCGAATTTAATCAGGTCTGCTTAGGTGCAAATACTGCACTTTTATTGCACTTTTTATTTTTTTAAATATAATTTATTCGATTTTATACGTTTCCAAAATCCTTGATATTACAGCATTTTCGCTTATATGCCATACCCTTAAAACAGAGTGGGAATAAAGAGCCACTATAAATTGAAGTGAGAAAGCCTATTTTACAGCGTTTCTTGGAATGTAGAACGGATTAAAAACACTAAAAATCAAATAGTTCCCTGCCAAAAACCCTGCCAAGAAATTTCTTAGCAGGGTTTGGTTTTTTTAATGTTTATGATATTGAAAAATCTCGTCCAGATATTTTATTCCAAATAATCTGATAGCAACTCTTTTTCTTTTTGCTTTTTAAGTGAGTCTATACATGTAGTGATAATTAATGAATGGGAAATAAATTTTATTCCTTCGAAAATATCAAGTAACTTATTTAAAAAACTAATTTCTTTATCTAAAAGAGGTACTAAACTTCCAGACCAACTATTAGTGCGCATAGTTAGATATAGCTTTTCAAAAAAATTTGTAGTAATTTCTTTATCTTTGAGTAATTCGAAGATATGCAGCAATATCTCATCATCGAATATTTCAAGAGACAAGTTGTATAAATTAACCAACCTATCCTCATCCCCAGTATTTATTACTTCTGCTTTTATAAATTCAATAGAATGTTCAATATTAGCTTTGAAAATTTTTTCCAAAAATGGGTCTACTCCTACATAAATCACACGATTCTCTTGAATTAAAAAATCTAGATATTTTCTAATCCCTTCCTCTGCGACTGCTGATTTCCATATACTTTTTAGTTGAACATCATATTCACTATAATTGAAATTTAATCTTTGAGTGTTTAGCTTAACAAGGAATAAGTATATAAAATTGATATCATTTTCTTTTAATAGGCACTTAAAAATTTCTCCTGATCCATCAACATCTCTGCTACCAAGAAGACTTAAATAGATTTCTTTTAATTCTTTATATCCAATTATATCTAAAATTTTTTCAGCACCATCCTCTGGCACATAGTTTGGTACAAAAAAACTACCTAATACCTTATCTTCTGAATACATATTTTTTAAGATATCTAAAATATTTCCGTCATACTTGATATAGTTTTCAAATGATATGACATTAAAATAATTCATTGCTTCATAGTTTTTAAGATTCTCTAAAAAGGACATAAGTCCTTCTGTCTCGCTACCACTAATGTTTCTACATATCAAAAAGTTTGAAAGATACCATCCTTCATCTATTTCCTTTTCAACTGAGTTTAGAATATTTTTGCCTTCTTCAAAAGACAACTTATCTATATAATTGACAAAATTATTAGGAGAAACAACAAAATTACTTTTTAGCAACGCTGGTAAAAACTTTATTTGATCCTTTAAATCTAGGTCAGAATACAATAGAAGTAAAGAATCTTCTAATTCATACTTATTTAACAATACATCCGATTGAAATATTCCGAGGACATTGAACAGCCAGACTAAGTCATTAGAATATTTCTCAAAAATCTCACGAAGACTTACCTTTCTTAACTTTTGAATCTTTTCATAATCAAATTTTTCCATCTGATAAGCCCATATACTAGTTGAAAAATCTTTATAAATTTTTTTACTGGTTGACGGTTCATATTCAAAAAAAGGCTGTGATTTTATTTTTAGATTTTTAGATTTTGAAAACAATTCAAATACTATAGCTTCTTGTCTAAAATTTAAACTATCTAAATCTTTAAAAAAAAGATTTTCTATACAAGTTAAATCTGAACTAACAGTTTCTAAGAATCCATTTTCAACTTCATAGACTGGATAATTGAGCAATAGTTTATCTATATAATTATTCACTTCTACGTTTCCATAACTATAAACTTTAGAGAGTATATCAAAAATTTTTTTATGGAGATTAATTAGATAGTCTCCATCAACTAGTGTATAACGATTAATAACCCCATTCTTGCCGTTAAAAGTATATTTTTCTCCTGAAAACTTTAAAAACTCATCAGCAATATTGGCAATAAGCAGAGCTGTTGTTTCATTAATATTTTCTTGAACTGAAAAAGTTTCAATAATACTGAATCTTTTTTCTAAATAACGATTCCATCTAGCTTCAATATCAAAATTATTTTTAATTGCAGAGAAAATTTCAAAGATTTTATCCTGCCTTTTTCTGAAATAATACATAAGAAGCATACCTGCATCCTTAAATCTTTCACTATTTGATAATGAACAAAGAATACTTATAATCGGATCATTAACTCCTTGATTTCTCTTTTTCTCTTCAAATTCTTTTTGAGATGTTTGAAATTCAGTGTTATCAGCATCTTGTACCTTCTCATGAACATACGCAAGAGATTCGACGGGAATTATTACCCCGTATTGTGTTAAAAAAAGTTCTTTATCAATATCTGCAATAATATTATTGTAAACAAACTTTATTTCATTGGTTAGATACTCTATCCAGTCCTTGGAAGAATTAAAATTATTAACAAGTACAAGCATTTCAACAATCTCTTTTTCATGAATAGGATAAAGATTAACAAAAAAATCTTTTATCTTGAAAATTTTCTTATTTGCAACAAAATCTACTATTACAAAATCTGATAAACTTTGATCGCTGACTTTAACAGCTTTATCCTGAAATATATCACAAAGTTCTTTATCATGTAATTGATGTAATGCAGATAAAAAGCTATCAGAATCAATTTTAAAATATTTTAAGATGTCCTCTAATGATTCTTTATTTGTCAAATTCAGCTTGTGTTTGAAGCTTAAAATGAACATACTAATTTTTTCATTTGAAGAGAGGGAATTCTCTTCAATGATTTGACTATAATAACTATCCAATATCTCCTTTCCATTTTCAATAAAATCAAAGTTTTTCTCTTTAACCATAATTGCTGCAATTACAGCTATTCTCGGATTATTATGAGATAATTTCATAATCTTCCTAAGATCAACAGGAGAAATATCTTCTATACTGTTAATCAGTGTTTCAATCTGATCATCGCTCATTAAAGAGAGTTTTTGCACCTTGACTTTAAACGGTGTTATTTGATTAATGACTCCTGAAAGTGCATAGTCTCGAACAGTCATAATAATTTTCAGTTTTTGTTCAAAGTTCTCTAAACTCAGGAGGCTGACAATAGCATCAAAATTTGTGACCGTATTAGCATCATCTAAAAGCAAATAATTTATTCTTCTAATGTCTAATGCATCTTTAATATCTTGATAAACAGGCATGCTATTGCTCTTAACACAAATTATGTTGCTATCCATAGGTAATTTCTTACATATCTCGATGGCTAGCCTAGTTTTTCCAGTTCCAGGTACTCCAGATAGCAGAATAATCTGATGACTATTTATTTCATCGTTCATCCTATCAACTATATGTTTTTCATCTATATATTTTGTGTCCAAGGGCGCATTGGTTCTACTTTTATCATGTATAGATATAAATTGCTCTAAACTCCAAACCTGTTCAGTTGATTCTAATATACCTAAAAAGTCTTTTACAATATCTTGATACTCAAACTTAAGGAGGTCATTAGATAATGTATCTATTCCTACGAGAGTCAGCTTTATTGAGCCTGATAAACTTCTTAGTTCCTTATCTTTCTCAACAGTTAAATTTGAAGAAGTGTGACAGCAGATTATTTCTTCAATATCTTTTTTATCAACTTTAGATTTCTCGATAGCTTCTCGAACATCTGTCTCTAATTTTGCAGTTGCATCCTTTCTAGTACCATACATAACCAAAATGTATGTATTAGAATGGTTATCAAAATAATAAGTGTCAGGTATTCCTTTAGTAGTCTTATCTGTTCCGTCCATAGAACCGAGAGATACAATATTCTCCCAATTTCTTTTACGATAAAGATAAACATCACATAAATTTTGGAAGCGTCCTCCTTCTAATTGTTTGATTTCATTTTGAATCCTATTTAACTTAGACACAATATGTTTTTCCTCCTTTGCCGCCTAAAAAAACTTCAAAGTATCTTTAGTAACTTGTCTTTACTTCTCAAACCAATCATACAGCTCATCTCTACTCTTTTCCGAATACAACTTCATCAGAGCCGGACGCATTGCCTGAAAAATCTCAATCAACTCTTTCCCACCAAAAAGCGGCGAAAAAGCTTTTCCTGTCAGATTCAATGATAAAGTCGAAATGATTTTTGCTGTCTCGACATCATCATCCAGAATATTCACTAACCTTCCTACCAAATATTCTTCTGAGAATTCGATTTTTCCTCTTTTCGCCAGATTACTGATCGAATCTTCGACTAATCCGATAACCTTCTCCTCTTCACCATACTTAACCTCACCACTCATTTCAACAAAGTCCATCACTTCTTGATAGACAAATGCCAGTGCTTCACCCTTTTCCTTATCTGAAAAGTTTTTCAACTTCTCCGATTTATCGATCTGCTGCGTAACGATTTTGCCAATATACCTATCTAAAATACTTGGAGAAAAATCCGCGAAACAATCATCGATGAATTCTTCCATTGGATAACCGACTTCATTTTCCCAACCAGAATTTTTAAAATCACCACTAAAGAATTCTTCTTTGATCTGCTTTACCACATCCGGATATTCCTTAACTAACTCGCCTTGTCCCGTGAGAGTCAGATAATCCGCGATATATTCCTCTATCTCCCCAAAGTAAAACCAACCAACAGACCTTCCACTGATCTTAGCCACTTTTTCAATCACATCAATCGGTGCCAAGTTATATCCTTGAACATACGAACTAATCGTCGGCTTCTTTAATCCAAGCCGGCTACCAAACTCTGTAAAAGAGATATTCATTTCGTCTTTGATTTGTTTTAATCGTCTTCCAACTTTTTCTTTATTTGGTTGCAATAATCCAAACATTTCTGATCCCTCCTATATGATTTCATATACAGCATATCACACGTATATCATTTCGTATATATTTTTTTACAAAAACTATTGACACCGTATTTAAAATCGTATACGATACAAATGTAGAGGTACCGCTACATTTTTTTAAACTAAACGTATATCAAAACGTATATCAAAACGTATATCAAAAAGGAGAAAACATTATGTCAATCAAAATCAGTGATTTAACCTTACCAAAAGAAAAACTAGAAAAGGAATACCAAGTCGTTAATGTCTCACGGTGGCAAAAGGATGGAGAAATTTTAGGATGGAGCTACGAGTGCGTCTTACCCAAACTTCGCTTTGAAAAGATGAGCGTAAAAATTGGAAGCGCTGAACCAGTTGTAACAGTGGATGAACTTGATAAAAATGGGATCGCGACAGTTACTTTTAACAATCTTGTGATCAAACCTTGGGGACGTGCAAATGGTCAGTTTGTCAGCTATGGGTTATCCGCAACGGCAGACTCAGCAGTTTTACTGACAAAGCAACAAACAGATACTCCTAGCAATCATTCAAAAGATTCACGCAACTAATATTCCTGCTTGTTTGTTGGGTGGTTTCGTTGAGGGCGGATGGGCACCAAGCCCAAAGCCGACTGCAACGAAAAAACCGCACAATAAATAAGCAGGCTAGCAGAGCTGCGTAGCAGTTCTGCTCCTTTACTTGATTTATAGGACAACATCTGTCGAAAAAAAGTTGTCCTCGTTCATTGAAAACTGAATAACCTAGAAGTATGTCAGGAGCGATGATGATTGCTAAAAGCTTACAATCAAAAAATCATTGAAACTCCTACGTATACAGAAATTTGGGAATACGAAAAACCGATTGTTTACAAAGTAGACGAAAAGAAAAATGAAGAATATGAACACCCGACACCTGAATGGATCAAAAACTTAAATGAGCCAAATAAAAAATATGATGAACTAACAGCAGAAAAACAATATGACAGCTTAAAAAGAAAACAAAAACACTATAAAAATATGCGCTTTGAAATTGCTCGCTTGATTGATATGAATTTCGATGACAACACAAAATTTCTCACACTCACCTTTAAAGAGAATATCCAAGATATTGAAACCACGAATGATGAATTCAAAAAATATATTAAACGACTAAATTATCAGATTTATAAAACGAAAAAATCCCAGATCAAGTATTTAGCAACGTGGGAAAAGCAGAAACGTGGTGCTATCCATTACCACATTGTCTTATTCTCCTTCCCTTTCGTCCCTCATGATCGACTGATGGAGATTTGGGGACATGGACTGGTTTGGATCAATAAGATAGATGTGGATGCGGTGGAAAATCGTGGAAGATACATCAGTAAGTATTTTGACAAAGATTTGGACCTCAAAGAGCATAAGAAAAAAGCTTTCTTCAAATCGCAAAATCTCAAAATACCGAAAGAAACAAAAAAATTGACCAAACAAGAATACGATACGAGTGGTCAAAAAGTTCTCCACACAAAAAATTATATTCGGCGATCACCAAAATTTTCTAAGGTACTTAATGAAGCGGGTGCCTTTGAACAGGTCGTCGAATTTGAAGAAAGCAACATGAAGTATACAAAAATAAAGAAAGGTAAGAACACAGAAACTCATTGAATTCATCATTCGTGGTTTCAATGTTCTTGTATTTGAGAGGTGAATGTTATGAAGTCAACAATATGTAAGGATGATCTATTAAGTTTAGGCTACAAACCCTATACAGCTATGATGATCGTTCGACAAGCAAAACAGATTATGGTACAAAAAGGGTATCCGTTTTACAACAATAAACGATTGGGCTATGTTCCAAGAGAGGTTGTAGAAGAAATCATAGGCGTTTCTCTTGAAGGAGAGAATCACAGTGCCTAAAACAAAATATGTAGGTATCTATCGAGATAAAAATGGGAAGTATTTTTATCAACTAGAATTGGGAATCGACAAAGCGACTGGCAAGCGAATCCAGAAAAAAGGACGCAAAGACCAAAATGGAAAGCCATTTGAATCCGCCAGAGAAGCTTATAAAGAGCTGACTCGGTTGAAAAATGATTTTATGCTACAAAATGGCTACATCAATTACAAATTGACTTATGCCCAATTCATGGAACAAAAATATATTCCTTACTATCGGTCAAGTGTTGAACGCAGCACATGGAATTCAAGACAAACTGGTTTGGAACAAATCAAACAGCGTTTTGGAGATATAAGGCTTCGAGAAATCACCGTTGAAGATTGTGAGAATTATCGAATCTGGCTACTGAACGACAGTGGTTACTCTCAATCATACTGCTCTCTAATGTACGGAATGTTTCGTAAAACATTGGACTATGCAGTGACATTGAATTTCGTGAACGAAAATATTTCCAAGCGAACCAAAGCCATCTCTAAAGGTAAATCCATTGTTCCTTATTGGACCAAAGAAGAATTTCAAAAAGTTCTAGCAACGATCTTCATTGATGATTTTTATGAACACATGAGCTTCGTGCTAATCTGGTTGTATTATATGACTGGAATTCGTGTCAGCGAAGGTCTAGCACTCCATTGGACTGATGTGGATTTGAAGAGAAAAAAACTGCGTATCCATCATACACTCGACATGAAAAATCAAAACGACTATATCAGAAAGCCTTATACCAAAACAGAAAGCGGTATGCGCACAATCTCACTGGATGATGATACGGTCAGAATTTTGAAACGCTGGAAAAGCGTCCAAAAGAAACATGGCGTTGAACATTTTATCCTAAGTTACACCGACCTACCTTTATATCGTTCCACCGTTCAGCGAATCATTGAGAGATACGCAAAACTAGCTAACGTCCCTGCCATTCAAGGCAAAGGGCTGCGTCACTCTCATGTAAGCTATTTGATCAACGAATTTAACGCAGATATTTAGTCGTCTCACAACGATTAGGGCATTCCAGCCCAGAAATCACTTTGAAGCACTACGCTCACCTGTGGAGCAGAAATGATGAAGGTATCGCCGATCTGATGACTGGCAACATCATTTTCAACTTCGCAAAAAAGTCAAAAGTCGATTTCAATGGAAATCAGGCAGTAAAAATATAACACTGCCAAATCCCTGCCAAGATGGGAGTTATCTCTTATAAATGTTGTTAAATCAGCATTTTCGTAGGATTGAACTACATCGAGTGGGAATAATTAAAAAGAGCCAACAAACATTGTTAAATCAATGTTTGTTGGCTCTTTATTTTTTTATAATCATACTTTTATCACAGTTGCTTCTTTTATTTCTGAAATTGATTTTTAACATCTTTTACTAAGCTCTGGTAATTCAATCTTTATATAATTATTTGAGGATTCTGCAACAGCAAAACTTGCTAATAGAAAAAATTGAACAAACCGCTTTTTCTATATAAAAACAGTTTGGAAAAACAAACATTCATTTTGAAAATTCTGGACTAAATGTCGCTGCTATTGTAAGCTTACTTAAAATATTCGTAAAAAAGGACCCCTTATCATTGTAAAAAAATTATGAGCCTTTGGCATGAATGGGTGAAGATTAATTACAGCAAGCACACAACAATTGATTACATTTTAGGAGTGAACATAATTGAAAGAAAACATTTACGATAATAATCGCTTTTTTGATAAATACAGCCATTTTCCAAGATCCGTAGCTGGACTCAGTGCTGCTGGCGAATGGCATGAATTAAAAAAAATGCTGCCAGACTTTCAAGGGAAAACTGTTTTAGATATTGGCTGTGGTTTTGGTTGGCACTGTATCTACGCGGCAGAACGCGGTGCAGACACAGTAATTGGGACAGATATTTCAACAAAAATGTTAGCTGAGGCACGTGAACGAACACACCTTGCCAATATTGAGTATCAACAGATTGCAATGGAAGACTTAGATTTTAAACCTGAAAGTTTCGACATCATTATCAGTTCATTGGCACTTCACTATACCCCTGATTTTGATCGAATTTGCTCAAAAATTTCTTCTTTTCTTCGTGTAAATGGTGAGTTCATATTTTCGGTAGAACACCCTGTTTTTACCGCATATGGGAATCAAGACTGGATCTATAACGAAGATGGGACACCTGATCATTGGCCTGTTGACAATTATTTTCTGGAAAATCAGCGTAAAGCAGTATTTTTGGGAGAAACTGTCACCAAATACCATAAAACACTGACAACTTATTTAAATACATTAATCAAACATGGATTGAGCATTACCGCAATTGTAGAACCAATACCAGACAAACATTTATTGGATAGTGTTCCCGGAATGAAAGATGAATTAAGACGTCCAATGATGCTACTGGTTTCTGCTAAAAAAATCAAATAGATTTCTTGCTTTTATTTTTTACTATAGATTATCAAAAGTCAGCTAATTAAAGGCTGACTTTTTCCTTTTTCACTGTAAAGTAAATACTAGGGAGAATCGCTTCTTTTCATTTGAGAATCACAGCCGGAACAATTATTCGCCTTTTAAAATAAAAAGTAGTAGAATAAATTCAACTTATTAAAAGTAAGTGAAATTATTCAAGGTTAAGGAGGATTTCAATTATGAAAAACATTGGCTTTTTAAGTTTCGGTCATTGGATGGATCAAGGTTCTTTAGTAAAAACCGCTCAAGATGCTTATCTACAATCAATTGAGCTAGCTGTCGAAGCAGAAAAACTCGGCATTGATGGTGCTTGGTTCCGCGTCCATCATTTTGCACCACAAATTGGCTCACCATTCCCACTACTTTCTGCAATTGGTGCACAAACAAGTAAAATTGAGATTGGAACAGGATTAATCGACATGCGTTACGAAAATCCTTACTACATGGCAGAAAATGCTGGATTAACAGATATCATTACCCAAGGACGAGTGCAATTAGGCGTCGGTCGTGGTTCACCTGAACAAGTTCTCGATGGTTGGAAATACTTTGGTTATGATTACAGCGAAGAAGAAATCAAAGAAGTTACACGTGAACGAACACTTGAATTTTTAGAGTTATTGAAAGGTGAACGTTTTGCTGAACCAAATCCAATGCCAATGTTCCCACAAGCACCAGGAAAATTGCGTATTGAACCTTATTCAGAAGGTTTAGAAAAACGGATTTGGTGGGGAGTAGGCTCACAAGAAACAGCCATTTGGGCGGCTAAACACGGAATGAATCTTCAATCATCAACACTTGTTAATAACGAATCAAATGAACCTTTCCACGTTCAACAAGCAAAACAACTACGTGCATACAAAGAAGCTTGGAAAGAAGCGGGTCATGATTTTGAACCAAGAACGCTCGTTACTCGTTCCATTCAGCCAATTACAAGTGACTTAGATCGTCGTTTATTTGGTGGAAATGATGATTCTAAATACGATCAAGTTGGTTTCTTAGCTTATCATCAAAATCCAACAATTTTTGGTAAAACGTTTGCTGGCGAGCCAGATCAAATCGTAAAAGAATTAGCGGAAGACGAAGCAATCAAAGAAGCGGATACTGTTCTTGTAACTATTCCAAACACTCTAGGAGTTGAATACAACGTTCATTTGCTTGAATCCATTGTAAAAGATGTCGCCCCTGATTTGGGTTGGCGTTAAAAAATTTGAAGAGTTGAGCGTATCTTTTGTTCGAGAATTTCAATTGTATAAATAATAATAAATACCAAGTAGCCTTCCCTATTTTATGCGTATGTACGTTATTTTGCTGAAATTTACTCAACAGATCTCTCTTCGTAACTAAAAAATAGAAAGAGCCTAGGAAAAATGATTCCTAGGCTCTTTCTATTTTAAAAACAAGCTTTTGTTAGCATTCGGGAATTAATTACTCCTTCTGCTCTGTTAGTTGACCATCTTTCATCACCAACACGCGATCACAATGTTCAATCAAACGAGTATCATGAGTCACCATAATCGTTGCTTTTTGTTTTTCTTTGGTTTCTTCAGCTAATATTTTTACTACTTCATAAGCTTTCTCTGAGTCAAGACTTGCTGTTGGTTCATCTGCCAAAATAATTGTTGGGTCATGGTACAATGCACGTGCAATTGCTACACGCTGACGCTCTCCTCCTGATAATTCTTCAGGATATTTATCAAGCAACTTACCTACGCCTAACTGTTCTAACAACTTAATCCCATTATCTAGTCGGTTTTCTTTACTAACTTTATCGACCAATTTTAATTGTTTTTTTACAGTTAAAAAAGGAACCAAATTAGATGCCTGTAAGATAAATCCAATTTCTTTAAAGCGTAAAGCTGCACGTTGCTTTTCTTTTTCTTCACTAAACGGTCGATCGTTAATCAGCACTTGCCCAGCAGAAGGAGCCTGTAGCCCCCCAGCAATTGTTAAGAGTGTACTTTTGCCAGAACCAGAAGGGCCAATAATTGCCACAAATTCTCCTTTTTCAACTGAAAAATTCGTTTCCTTTAAAGCCTCAATAACAGAATCACCATCTTTAAATGATTTTTTTACTTGTTTGAATTCAATTGCTTTCATTATTTTCTCCTATCCGATAGCTTTTAATGGATCAATTTTCACAATTGTTCTGACAGAGAACAAAGCACCCAAAACTGCTATCACAATCATCAAAATACTGATACTTAAAAAGAACAGAAGATTTACTTGAAATGGCACAGCTTCAGGTAACAGTAAACTTGTCCCCAACGTTCCCACTAATCCCGTTGCGACCCCGATAATTGCAAGTAAAAAAGTCTGAACAATCACTGAATTAGCAATGTATCGACTAGAAATTCCTTGTGCTTTCATGACACCAAAAACATCCGCTTTTTGCATAGTTAAAACATAGATAAAGATCCCAATCACAATAGCAGCAATCACAATTAAAAAGCCAATCATAAAGCCAAAAGTTAGGACTTGTGCGCTATATCCAGGCAAATCATTTATGAATGTCTTAATACTTATTTTTTTTAGATCATCTGGAATTTTACTTACGTTTCCTCTCGTAACAATCGCATTGACTCTCGTTTTTTCACTAGTTTGACTGCCCTGTGTTTCAAAACGAATTTCTTGATAAGCACCCACTGTTGTATACAAAACTGGGGCAACGCTAAACTTTGCATTCTTCGTGAATCCTACAATTTTTAATTTTTTATCACTGCCCGCAAGTTGAACTGTGTCACCTAAACTCAGCTCATACTGCTCTTTTACACTACTATCCGCAACTGTTTCATCATCGGAATGGAACATTCTCCCATCACTGATTTTTGGAGCTAAAAATTGATCTTGATTAATTCCAAAAAAAGTAACATCAATTTTTTCTTTCCCTTTTTCTTTCTGTATCACACCCGCAGTCTGTGTTAGGTAGGCCTTTTCTTCTGCCTTGACCTCCTCAAATTTCGTTAATGGAATCATCGACATATTTAAATTATTATTAGCTTCATCTGCTAATAATATATCGTCTGCTTGCCAATTATCTATTGCTGTCCGATTGTCCTGAGCTAATCCATATGCTAATCCTGTTAAAAAAAATACTAGATAGGCAATCAAAAACATAACTCCAATTACCAAAGCATATCTTAACTTTGAATACCTGATTTCGTTTATTGCTAAAAACATGTCGCTCCTCCTTGCCTTCTATCGAGTAAAACAAGCGTACCATCTTTTCTTCTAAGATAAAAATAGAGTGACTTATTTGCTATAAAAATAAAAAAACCTGACTATGTAGTCAGGAGGGTAACATCCTTAAAAAGTTAAACATAAAGTAACTGCGTCTTTTTTAACACCAAATTGTATGTTCTGTCTTTAAATCATCTTGTTTAGAAAGCCATCGAAATAACGAAGCTAAACTAGGAGAAAATTCAACGGAACTTAGCTCAGAAATAAATTGTACACCTTTAATTTTATTAGGCTCATTTAATGTTGGACGCCCCGAAACCTGATGAGCAAAATAGAAATGTCCTTCCCATTCCACCCCTTCAAAAAGGAAGTCCGCTTGATAAACTTCTTCTACTTGAGAAATTCGTAAGGCAGTTTCCTCATATACTTCACGGATAGCACATTCCATTGTGGTTTCGCCAATTTCTTTTTTACCACCTGGAAAATTCCAAACATCTGCTCTATCTCTAATTATTAAAAAATCCCCAGCAGTGTCTTTAATAAATACGCGAGAAAAAACTTTCTTCATAAAATCAGTCCCTTTTGAGTTATAGCAATAATTTGTTTCCGCTTCCATATGTTAGTATATCAGATTTGTTATTCGAATTTAGGTTCTCAAAAATATTTAAAAGTAACAACAAAAACGGATGGTAAAATACTATTACTGATTTTTTTCTGATTTAATTTTCACAACACCTAGCTCAAGCGCTTTAACAACTGCTGACACGGTAGAATGAACACCTAATTTGTTTAAGATATGTTGCATATGCGTGGCTATTGTCCTTTGACTCATGTACAACTGAATAGCGACTTCTTTTTGCGTCTTGCCATCCGTAATCATTTGTAAGATTTTGTTTTCTTTAGCAGTTAAGCTTTCCACCATAAGTTCTTTCTTGGGAAAAATTCTGTTCCCTTTTATAACTAGCCTTAATTTTGTAATAAAATCTTCTCTGGAGCTTCTCTTAGAAATAACAGCAGCTGCACCGATACTAATCATTTCTTCATAGCATTGATTAAATGGATACTCTGTTAAAAAAACCACTTTCGATTCTGAATTTGATTCTACTAGCTTCTTTCCTTCTTCAAATCCATCCTTTCCTTCCATATGGATGTCCATCAAAACAACATCTGGGTTCTCTCTATGTACTGTGGCTATAATATTACTAGAAGTGGGAAATGTACGAAAACTAGCGACTTCTTGTGTAAGAACTTCCTCTACTCCTTTTGAAAATAACTCTTGATCATCAAATAAAATTACTTTCATTATTTACACCTCAATATCTCTTTTTCTCTCAGTGCACTTTTTCAAAAATGTGGTTCAAAAAATTAGTTGGTCTCGCTGCCCATCCCTCCCCTTAGAATCATTTAATACGTCATATTTTATCACGCTTCAATACATGGCATACGTAAATAGAGAAAAAAAGATACATTTTTTACGGATGAAATAAACATTTTTTTAGTTAATAATAAAAAAGAACACCACCAAACTTGGTAGATAATTGGGCCTATTTATCAGCATAAAATTAGTTGTTAAAGAAAGAGGGACGTTTAAATGAAAAAAATGATAATTACAATGGTTATGTGTTTCAGTTTTTCATCAATAATTTTGTCACCTATTACTACTACATATGCAACAGAAACTAGCATAGACAGCTATTCAATAACTAGAGAATCGAATAAACAATGGATTGGATTTGAGCAAGAGTTTAATAATCTACGGGCTAGTCAACTACGTCAGTCTGGTACACTCGATTTGACTAGAAATCAACTTCTTTATTTAATCAATAAATATGATAATGCAGAATCTACTGTATATATCAATGGTAGAGCCTCCTTTTCAGAAGTATTTTTATCCGGTGGATACAATGCTTTCGCTTCTAATAAAACAGCTATGGTAAGTTTACGTGATAATCTAGGTGCGAGTGCAACATTATTACAAGTAAATGGCACATTAGGTGGTGCACTTGCCGGTGGACCTGCGGGGGCTCTTATTGGACTAGTAGGAGCTACCATTCTAGCATCAAGATTTAGAGATGGTAACAATGATATGAAAAAATGGATTAGTGTTGGCTCAGCTAAAGGAGGAATCCGAATTACTCTTACCGATGAGTTCCCAATTGCTAATTTAAAGACAACGACTCAAAGTCCAATCAAAAAGTTGTAATTTTATGTTACTAACGAAGTATCTAATGTTTCTTATTTGTCTGATGACATTTGGAACCTACTACCACTTAAAAATCAAAAAAAAGAGAGAAACGGTGTTAAGCAGAGCACTGCTTGTCATTTATCTTTTAGTAAATTTACTATTTATTGTATTGCATCTCTGATCTAACCCTTCGCAAAAAGAGCAGCCTCTGAGTCGTTTACTCAAAGGCTGCCTTTTCTTTTACTTAGTTGTTTTCTATTTAACTAAGTTGAGAATCTCTTGATAAATATTTTCAATATTCAGCAAACCATAGTCTCTCTTCGATATTTCAATCACAGGAATTTTAGGAAATTGTTTTTCAATGTCTTTTTGCGCAAAACTAAATGACGGTGTCAATAGAATAACATCTGCTTGTTCTCCGTACTTATTTATTTGACTAGATTCATAGGTGTCTACTATGACTTTTTTTCCACTTTTATTCATTAGTGACTGTAATTTACTATTCAAAATTTGTGTCTGTAACAAGCCTTTATCACTCATAAAACTACCACTTAAATCAAAAATCAGGACTTTTGTATCAGTTGAAACTTGCTCTATATTCGTGTTTTGAGAATTTTCCATCTGCTTACCCCTTTTCATTTTTGAAAAAAGAGAATCAAAAAGTGTCTGCTTAGTATTACCTGAAGTATCAGTAACGGAAACATCTAACGACTAAGTCTTAAACGTATTTGAAGATACGGATTACTTAACGTTTTGCTCCAACTTAGATACTTGCTTGAGGTGTAACATTCAAGATTTCTGCTAATTCTTTTTGCGTCATTTCTTTTGATTGTCTTAATTCTTTTATTTTCTTTCCTATTTCTACTATCAATGTACTCCTTGAAAAATAGTTTGGCAATGTACGCTTTGTGGCGCTCACTTTTTTGACTCAACGAACAGTTGAATCATTACTTACTTCCACTATAAGGCATTTCTACACCACTTAACATTCATGGAACAACACATCTAATAAAAATTCTCCACTATTTGATGAAAAATAAAAAATCAAACTACTATTTTGTTTTATCTATTTTTGACTTTCTTCTTATCTCGTCTCCAACCAAAATTTGATATATCAAATTTTGATTGGCTATATTTTATCAATAATTCTATGTACGATCATATTCAGATGGTTCTTTAGACGATGGAAGTTTTTTAGGATAATCTGTTCGTCCCAGTAAAAAATCACTATTCGTATCATAAAAATCTGATAATATGACCAAATATTTAATCGGAATACTCCGCTCATCACGTTCATATTTTGAATACAAAGAGAAGTCACAAACTAAAATATCAGCTAACTCTCGAATGGTTAATTGGTGTTCTAATCGTAATTTACGTAAATTATTCATTATTTTCTTCCTTTTTGTTTATTGTAACTCATCTATCTCAATATAAGAAAACAGTTCCCCCCTCTCTACTAGCCTGGTACCCTTTCAACTAAGCCTTTCTAGTGTTTAGTACCTTAGTTTAATCCTTAATCTAAATACCCCCTAATGGTATGTGAGATACTGATATATCCCCTTATTTATTCTCTTGTTGCCAACTGTCTATCACTTGTATGCTGTAAAGAAACGTTATTCAATCATTTACAAATAACGCATATTTACTTCTGAATTTTGTCATTCTTCCAGAGTTATCCACTGTGGAAAACTCTGGTTCTTTTATTTAATCCACAAAAGAAAGGTGTAAGACTATTGTCCCACACCTTTCTTTTCATCGAAAATACTGTTCCACTTTTTTTATTGGAATAATCCACATCAATAATATCAATACATTCACGATCAAAACTGCAATAGGAGCGACTAACCACCCCAATAATAACCCTAAAATATTCAGTCCAATAGATAGATAAGATTTCCGATAGTCAATCAACAGTTCTTTCACGATGCTTTCTTTTTTATTTACTTTAGCAAGTTCTCTCGCTAAAAAATAATAGGTAACATTAGCAAACAATGTGACTAAACCATAAATAAGCTCAGGCACGAGACTATTTATGTATTCACTGATCCAAGCAGTCGCAAAAGGGAATAACGATAAAGAAAAAATAAAGATACTATTTCGCCACAATACTTGTCCGTTGATTTTTTTGACCACTAAAAACAAATGATGGTGGTTATTCCAATAAATAACCAGTGTAAAGAAACTGATAACATAAATTAAAATTTTATGTTCGAGTCCAATCAATGCCGACCACGTATCCGAACCAGGCTGATGTAATTCTAAAACTAAGATGGTCATAATAATTGCAATAACTGCATCTGTAAATGCTTCTAAACGATTCTTTGTCATAATTTTCTCTCCTTTCGCTTATTTTATATGGAAACATTCAAAAAAAGCAAAAGATAATCATCTGAAGTCTGATGAAATAATCAGTCTTTAGTTGGACGTGAAAAAAGTAAAAATTTGTTAAACTTTCTATATAGAAAAAAACATATGAAATGAGGGAATAGTTCATGGGACAAAAAAATATACTTGGAAAAGTATTCTTGTTAATTCTTTTTCTAATCATCGCTAGCTCTATCATCAGTCTTTTTGTTGGTTTATTAAGCGGATTCTTGTGGTTTGCAATCAAATTACTTATCCCATTGGCTATTGCTATTTGGCTAGTTCGATTGATTACAGGAACGTCCGGTAACAATAGACGATACTACTAGTTATTGCACGAAAAAACTGGCTATAGCTTACAGGACCCTTTCGAGCAATCACTAAAAATGCTGCAATTTTATGATTCATTATTTAACAGAAAACAACCAGAGAAAAATTTTCTCTGGTTGTTTCTTTGAGCAAAACTGCCGTTACATTCATTTTATCCTAATGCTACATCTAAAATCATCATAATCATAAATCCAAGCATGACACCAAATACAGCAAAGTGTCGTCTGCTTGATAATGTTTGTTGTGCCTCTGGAATTAACTCTTCTACAACAACGTAAATCATCGCGCCTGCGGCAAAAGCCAATGCATAAGGCAACAATAGTGATACTTTCGTTACAAGCAGTGCACCTAGCACACCTGCTATTGGTTCAACCACACCTGAAGCCTGCCCATACCAGAACGCTTTTCTTCGACTTAATCCTTCTTGTCTCAATGGAATCGATACTGCTGCACCTTCGGGGAAGTTTTGAATACCTATTCCTAAAGCAACCGAAATGGCCGCCAACGTTGCTGCCTTAGGATCACTAGCATTGGCTGCTGCGCCAAATGCCACCCCTACTGCCAATCCCTCTGGAATATTGTGTAGTGTAATCGAAAAAACCAATAAAATTGTTCGTTTCAAATGTGTTTGAAACCCTTCTACTTCATGCTTTGGACCAAAGTGCATGTGAGGTAACGTCTTATCTGCTATGTAAAGAAAAACGCCACCTAAACCAAATCCAATACTTACGACCAACCAGGCAATGTCGCCATTTTCTTCTGCTTTTGAAATTGCTGGATCTAACAATGACCAAAAACTAGCAGCAATCATTATCCCCGAAGCAAATCCCAACATCAAATTCAATAACTCTTTCTTAATCTCTTTAAAGAAAAATACAAGTGCTGCGCCTAGCGCTGTCATAAAATAAGTGAATCCTGTTCCGACTAATGCTTGTTGCCATGAATCCAATCCTAATAACCAGGTAACCATTGATTTCTCCTTTCTCATTTACTTATTCATCATACTAAAAAAAAGAGTTTTTCGACACCTATCACGACTTATTATGTGAAAAAACGAATTAGTTGGGACAAAACAAAGAAAGAGTTATACTGTGTCTAACAAAGCAAAAGGAGTGATACATCATATGTCAACAATTAATTCAGGCGTAGCTATGGTCAAAGTTTTAGAAAGTTGGGGCATTGATCATATCTATGGTATCCCTGGTGGTTCCTTTAATTCCATCATGGATGCTTTATATCAAGAAAAACACTCTATTAAATATATTCAAGTTCGTCACGAAGAGGTAGGTGCACTAGCAGCTGCAGCTGACGCTAAACTAACTGGTAAAGTTGGGGCTGTATTTGGCTCAGCTGGTCCTGGGGCAACACACTTAATCAACGGGCTGTACGACGCACAAATGGATCATGTACCAGTAGTCGCCTTTCTTGGACAAGTCGCTTCAAGTGCAATGAATTATAATGCTTTCCAAGAATTAAATGAAAACCCTATGTTTGCTGATGTTAGTGTCTATAATCGAACAGTAATGACACCAGAAAGTCTCCCTCATGTAGCTGATGAAGCAATTAAAGCTGCTTACAAATACAATGGTGTAGCCGTGGTAACTATTCCTGTTGATTTTGGTTATGCAACTATTGAAGAACAAGAATTCAGTACAGCCTCCACCTATCAAAATAATGTTTTGTTACCAAAAAAAGATGAAGTAATCAAAGCTTTACCATACATCAGCGAAGCGAAAAAGCCTGTGCTTTATATTGGGCAAGGAACTCGTGGAGGATTTGAACAGATCAAAGCTTTCTCAGAACATTTTTCAATGCCTGTTGTTTCTTCTGTTTTAGGAAAAGGTATTGTTCCAGATAGCTATCCTAATTTTCTTGGTTTTGCTGGTCGTGTTGCTACCAAGCCTGCAAACGAAGCTTTGGCTGAAGCAGATTTAATTTTCTTCGTAGGAAGTGATTTTCCTTTCGCCCAATACTTCTTTAATCCTGATGCAAAATTTGTCCAAGTAGACATTGATGCTTCAAAATTTGGTCGTCGGCACCAAACTTCACTAGCCATTTTAGGTGATGCCGTCACAACATTGCAAACGTTGGTTGAACTTGGAGAAGCACGACCTTCAGATAACTGGTTGCTTGCTAACCAAAAAAATAAAGAAAATTGGGTAAATTGGCTTCAATCGTTCGCAACTAAAGCTGATAAGCCAATCCATCCCGAAGCTGTGTACAATGAAATCAATCGTATTGCAGAAGAATCAGCTATTTTTGTAACAGATGTCGGTAATACCACAATCCAATCTATTCGTTTATTAGATTTAAATGGTCAACAAAAACATACAACATCTGGTTGGTTTGCCACGATGGGTTACGCTGTTCCGGCCGGGCTTGCTGCAAAATTAAGTTATCCTGAACAACAAGTTTTTACACTTAGTGGTGATGGTGGCTTTGCAATGGTCATGCAAGATATTATTACTCAAGTTAAATATCAATTACCTATTATCAATGTTGTTTTTTCAAATGAATCCTTTGGTTTTATCGAAGCTGAGCAAGAAGATTCTGAACAAAATAAATTTGGTGTCTTTTTGGAAGGTGCTGACTTCGGAAAAGTAGGGGAAGCGCTAGGTGCTGATGGTTTCACAATCACTGAATTTTCACAATTGCGCCCTGCATTTGATGCTGCAGCAAAATCAACTCGTCCAGTCGTCATTGATGTCAAAATTTCAGACAAACGTCCACTACCAGTTGAAGATTTACATTTGGATCCTCGTCTCTATTCAGCTGAAGAAATTGAAAGTTTTAAACAAAAATACGAAGTACACGACATGCCCGTCCTTCATGAAATTTACGAAAATCTATAAAACTATAAAAAATAGCGTATGCTCAAAAAGCATACGCTATTTTTTCATTTATTATCTAAATGCATAAACAATATGAGTGATTCCAAACATCATAAAGTAAAAACCAACTAAAAAACTCAAAGTCAATGCTGAAGAAATTGGGTTAAATAGTAACACAATTCCTAAGAAGATTCCTAAAATATTGATAATAACTGTAAACCAATAATATCCTGTACTAATATTTTTTGCCAAATCAGTAACAAATAAAGCAAATATCGAATCAATGATGAACCAAACAGCAAATACAAATGGTAAAGCCATCACACCTGCATTTACATTAAACAGGAAAAAAATCCCAATTAAAATATCAATAATCCCAACTACTAAAGGCATTTTTGCTTTATAACCAGTTAACTCTTTCAATCGATTACGTCCAATAATTTCAAAAATTCCCTTTAAAAAAGCAAACACTGCAAACACCATAACAATAGCCACTAAATTTCCGACAGGATCTTGAAATGATAATAGCGATACAATCACAAACAAAACCCCTAACAGCAAGGAGCCCCAATCAACCGATCTTCTATTTTCATTCATTTTCATACCTTCTTTCTTTTATTTACATAACTAATACTAAACACTCTTTCGATATACGTCAAAATTTATGCTGTCTATCTGACAAAAAAATTTTTGATCAATTTTTTTACGTTCCACGTGAAACACAATTAAAATTGGTATTACCTTGAAACTTTTACCTTTCCCCTTTATAATTCTATAAGACTCAAATTCGTCAAAACTACTATAGATATAAGTGAGGAAAAAAATTGATTACTGTAAATGATGTAAGTTTGCACTTTTCAGATCGCAAACTATTTGATGACGTTAATATTAAATTCACTCCCGGAAATTGTTATGGATTGATTGGTGCAAATGGAGCAGGTAAATCAACTTTCCTTAAAGTTTTATCTGGAGATTTACAACCGTCAACTGGGAACGTTACTTTAGGCCCTGATGAACGTATGGCAGTATTGAAACAAAATCATTTTGATTATGAAGAATATACTGTTTTAGAAACTGTTATTATGGGTCATAAACGATTATATGAAGTAATGAAAGAAAAAGATGCTTTATATATGAAAGAAGACTTTTCCGATGCTGACGGTATTCGTGCCGCAGAATTAGAGGGAGAGTTTGCTGAGCTAAATGGTTGGGAAGCTGAACCCGAAGCAGCAGTTTTATTGCAAGGATTAAATATCCCTGAAGAATTACATCATCAATCAATGAGTGAATTAACGGCTGGTCAAAAAGTCAAAGTTTTACTAGCGCAAACACTTTTTGGTAAACCTGATGTATTACTACTTGACGAACCTACCAATGGGCTGGATATCCAATCAATCAATTGGTTAGAAGAATTTTTAATTGAATTTGAAAATACTGTAATCGTAGTATCCCATGACCGCCACTTCTTAAACAAAGTTTGTACACACATGGCAGATTTAGACTTCGGCAAAATCAAACTTTACGTCGGTAACTATGATTTTTGGTTAGAATCTAGCCAACTTGCAACAAAACTCCAAGCAAATGCAAATGCAAAAAAAGAAGAACAGATCAAAGAGTTACAAGAATTTATTGCGCGTTTCAGTGCAAATGCTTCAAAATCAAAACAAGCAACTTCACGTAAAAAAATGTTAGAAAAAATTACTTTAGATGATATTCAACCATCTTCAAGACGCTATCCATTTGTTGGATTTAAACCTGAACGTGAAATTGGAAATGATCTTTTACAAGTAGATAATGTGAGTGTAACCATTGATGGTAAGCAAATCTTAAAAGATATATCATTTACTTTGAATAAAGAAGATAAAGTTGCTTTCATAGCAGATAATGATATTACAACTACTACCTTATTTAAAGTAATCATGGGTGAAATCAAGCCTGATACTGGTACTGTTCGCTGGGGTGTTACAACAAGTCATTCTTATTTAGCAAAAGATACTACAAAAGAATTCAATAATGACTTAACGATTCTTGACTGGTTACGTCAGTATGCAAGCAAAGAAGAAGATGACAATACATTCTTGAGAAGTTTCTTAGGTCGAATGCTCTTTTCTGGAGAAGAAGTCCTAAAACCAGTTAACGTTTTATCTGGTGGTGAAAAAGTTCGTTGTATGCTTTCAAAAATGATGCTTTCAAAAGCGAATGTCTTAGTACTCGACGACCCGACAAATCATTTAGATTTAGAATCAATTACTGCTTTAAACGATGGATTGATGGCTTTCACTGGTTCTATCCTATTTGCTTCCCATGACCACCAATTCATTCAAACACTAGCAAACCGCATCATTGCTGTTTCTGATAAAGGTGTAATTGATCGTGCAGATACAACCTACGATGAGTTTTTAGAAAATCCTGATATTAAGAAAAGTATGGATGCATTGTTCTCATAAAATAAACACAAAAAGCGTAGAGACAACTTAACCGTCCTACGCTTTTTTGTTATGGATTATTGATATTGATTAACGACTCGTTCCCATTGAAAAGATAGCAATACAACCATAACCAGTATGGCTAGCAATCGTTGGCCCTAAGGGGTAAAGTACAATGTTTTTTACTTGGATTTTTTCTTCTAATTGTTTCTTAGCTTTTTCGGCACTTTCTAAATCACCAGCGTATGCAATATAAATGGTTTGTTCAAGAGGCGCTACGATTGATTGGATCGTTTCATCAACAATTTTTTGAATGGATTTATTTCTTCCACGAACTTTGTCAACATTTGTTAAACGTCCAGCTTCATCAACGGTAATGATAGGTTTTACACTTAGAATGCTTCCTAAGGTCGCACTTGTCTTAGAAATTCTTCCCCCACGCTCAAGATGTTTTAAATCATCGACAGTTACCCAAGAACGCACTTTTAAATAATTATTATTCAACCACTCTAAAACTTCTTTAAGTGGCTTGCCTTCTTCTTTTAATCGAGCTGCCGCTAAAACCAACAGTCCTTCGCCAACACTAGCTGCTTTCGTATCAAAAACATAAATTTCTGGATTTTCATACTCTTCCTTCAATAACTCAACAGCTTGCATTGCACTACTATAAGAGCCACTCATTGAGCTAGAAAAAGCAACATAAAGGACAGGAATCTTTTTTTCAACATATGATCGAAAAAATTCTAAATAGCCCCCCACATTTATTTGAGAAGTTGTTGGCATTGCTTCGCCTTTTAATTCATTCATATATTTTTCATAATCAAAAGTTTTTCCTAAGTCGTCAATTAATTCTTCGCCATTTAGCTGAATCTTCATTGATAAAAAATCGACATTTATTTCTTCTAATACCTGATAAGGTAAATCACAACAAGAATCAGTCACTATTTGATACACATTATTCAACTCCTTTTTATTCTTAACCCGCCTAACTACTACATTATAACAAACGTCTTGCAATCAAAAGGAATTTATGGCCAGTATTTACAAAAAAACTTGAAGCAACATGAATAAATTCAAGGTTACTTCAAGTTTCAGCTGTTTTTTATTAAAAAGTTTCCCCAAGATGATAACTCACTTCTAAAAGAAATGTCCTGATTCAGTTATCTATGTGGGCTGAAACGTCCTAGATTTGCGCCCATACGCTTTCTAAGATGTTTGTTTGGTTTCTATCTGGTCCAACTGAGAAAGTAGAAATACGCACGCCTACAAGCTCTGAGATACGTCTCACATAATTACGAGCATTTTCTGGTAATTCTGCCAATGTTTTACAACTTGTAATATCTTCAGACCAGCCTGGTAATTCTTCATATACAGGCTTGCAACGTTTTAATTCTTTCAAGCTAGCTGGGTAATGATAGATTAACTCTCCATCTAACTCATAAGCTGTACAGATTTTTACTGTGTCTAAGCCACTTAACACATCAATAGAGTTAAGTGAAAGGTTTGTAATCCCCGATACACGTTTTGAATGACGCATAACAACCGTATCGAACCAACCAACACGACGTGGTCGACCAGTTGTTGTACCATATTCGCGACCGATTTTACGAATTTGTTCACCAGTTTCATCAAATAATTCAGTTGGGAAAGGACCATCACCTACACGTGAAGTATAAGCTTTACATACACCAACCACTTTGTTGATTTTAGATGGGCCAACACCACTACCAATTGTTACGCCTCCAGCAACTGGATTAGATGAAGTAACAAACGGATAAGTTCCTTGATCAATATCCAACATAACTCCTTGTGCACCTTCGAATAACACACGCTTTCCAGCATCTAACGCATCATTTAAAATGACTGAAGTGTCTGTCACATATTGTTTAATTTGTTGCCCATATTCATAGTATTCTTCAAAAATCTCATCAAATGAAATTGGCTCAGAGTCAAACATTTTAACAAATTGACGGTTTTTGTCTTCCAAATTCATGCGTAAACGTTCTTCAAAAATTTCTTTATCTAATAAATCTGCAATTCGAATCCCTACACGTGCTGCTTTGTCCATATATGCAGGTCCGATTCCTTTGATCGTTGTTCCAATTTTATTCTCACCTTTAGCATCTTCTTGCAATTGATCCAATTTAATGTGATATGGCAAGATGACATGTGCACGGTCAGAAATTCTTAAATTGTCCGTCGTAATATCTTTTTCGTGTAGATAGGCAAGCTCTTTTACTAAAGATTTAGGATTAACAACAACACCATTCCCAATCACACTGATTTTATCTTTGTAAAAAATTCCAGAAGGAATTAAATGCAGTTTATACGTAACACCACTAAATTTAATTGTGTGTCCTGCATTATCGCCACCTTGGTAACGTGCGATTACTTCTGCGTTCTCACTAAGAAAGTCAGTGATTTTTCCTTTCCCTTCATCGCCCCATTGTGTACCTACTACTACTACAGATGACATTCGAACACCTCATTTTATATTATTTGATCCTGAACTATTGTACCAAGTTATGCCTATATATTCAAACAAAATTCGAATGATATTTTATTTTTTTTTGTAAAAACGGTTTATTTACGAACGTTTTGCAAATTATTTAAAAAATTTCCATAATAAAAAAAGCTTGGCTTTACTGTCTACACAATAAAAACAAACTTTTTTCAAAAAAATTTATTAGAATTCTTCCCTCGGTGAAAGTGAAGAGAACTTATTATATTCTTTAATAAATAGTAACTCAACAGTCCCACGTGCACCACTCCGGTTTTTCTCAATGATTACTTCGATTACATTATCATTTTGTGGTTCTGTCGCTTCTCCGTCTTCTCCGCTTTCACGATCATAATAATCATCACGATATAAGAACGCTACGATATCGGCATCTTGCTCAATAGATCCAGATTCCCGAATATCACTAAGAACTGGACGTTTGTCTTGTCTCTGTTCTACACCACGTGAAAGTTGGGATAACGCAATTACAGGTACTTTTAACTCTTTTGCCAATTTTTTCAACTGACGCGAAATATCAGACACTTCTTGTTGACGATTTTCTCGCCCACTCCCTTCAATCAATTGTAAGTAATCAATCAAAATCAATCCTAAATTTCCTTTTTCTTGTGCTAGTTTTCTACATTTCGCACGAATTTCAGAAATTTTGATACCAGGAGTATCATCAATATAAATATTGGCTCGTGATAAGCTTCCCATAGCAACAATTAAGTTTGACCACTCTTCCTCTGATAATTGACCTGTTCGTAAATGACTAGCCTCAATGGATCCTTCTGCACAAAGCATACGATTTACTAATGATTCCGCACCCATTTCTAAACTAAAAATTGCTACAGCACGATCTGTTTTTGTTCCAACATTTTGAGCAATGTTCAGAGCAAAAGCTGTTTTACCTACCGCTGGACGAGCGGCAATGATAATTAATTCTTCTGCTTGAAAACCTGCAGTCATTTTATCTAACCCTTGATACCCTGTCGGTAACCCGGTAATTTCTTCATTATTTTGTGCTAGCTGATCAATATTTTCAATTGTGGAGTTCAAAACTTCAGCAATTGATAAAAAACCACTACGATTTCTTTTTTCAGATACTTCTAAAATACTTCGTTCTGCGTCGTCCAAAATCGACTGAACTTCTTCACCTTGTTCAAAGCCCTTAGTTACAATTCCAGTTGCTGTTTGGATTAAATTTCGCAACAGAGATTTTTCTTCAACAATTTTGGCATAGTAAGCCACATTTGCAGCTGTAGGGACCGCCAAAGCAAGTTCTGAGAGGTAACTTAATCCCCCAGCATCTTCTAAAAGATTTCCTTGCTCTAATCGATCCTTCACAGTTACAACATCTATCGCTTCATTGCGATCATTCAACTCAATCATTGTTTCAAAAATAATTTGATGACCACGACGATAAAAATCTTTTGGCTCTATGTATTCCATGGCATCAATGATCGTTTCTGCATCAAGAAAAACAGAGCCTAAGACTGCTTGTTCCGCTTCAATATTTTGCGGTGGAATTCGATCCTGCCACACTTCACTCATACTTATCGCTCCTTGTCTTCGGTTGCTTCATTTTACAAGAAAATAACTGAAATGTACACCGCATAAGAAAAGAGGTGTGACAAAAATCTTGTCATACCTCCTTTTTCCGAATAAACAGTGTTCCAAAACAACGCCTCACTATTTGTCAGAGTTAAACGTTTTGCGTCACAATCTCTTTGTACTCTTATTCTTGCACAACATGTACTTTAATCGTCGCAGTTACATCATGATGCAACTTAACTGGTACGTTTGTGTAACCTAAAGCTCTGATTGGTGTTTCCAATTCTATTTTTCGTTTATCGATTTTTACTTTATATTGTTTGTTCAATCCTTCTGCAATTTGTTTTGATGGGATTGATCCAAACAAACGACTGTCTTCACCAGCTTTTGCTTTAATTTCAACAACTGTGTCTTCTTTTTCAAGAAAATCTTTTAATTTTTTTGCTTCAGCTAAAATTTCGGCTTCATGCTTTTCTTGTGCCTTTTTTTGTCCAGCTAATTGACTAATGCTACCTTTATTAGCTTCCTTAGCTAAATTATTTTTCAATAGATAGTTTTGTGCATATCCAGTTGGAACTTCTTTGACGTCCCCTTTTTTGCCTTTTCCTTTTACATCTTGCAAGAAAATTACTTTCATTTGGCCTACTCCTTGTCATATATTTGATTTATATTCTCATGAATTGCTGCTAATAACCGCTCTTTTGTTTCTTCAACTGTTGTATTTTCCAATTGTGTTGCTGCATTGGTAAAATGACCTCCACCACCTAAAGACTCCATGATGAGTTGGACATTGATTGTTCCACTGCTTCTTGCGCTAATTCCGATCAAACCATCTGTTCGCTTAGTGATAACAAAGGCAGCATTAATATCAATCATTGACAGCAACGTATCAGCTGTTTTAGCGGCAATAACACTATTATACTCTTTCTCATTTGTTCCTGCTGTTACCACAATATCTTTTGTAACATACTCACTGTGAGCAATTAGATCGCTGATTTCTAAATAAGTATCTAAATCAGAGCTTAATAAATATTGTACTAATGACGCATCTGCTCCGCAAGACCTCAAATAACTTGCCACATCAAATGTTCGAGCCGTAGTTCTCACATTAAAACTATTCGTGTCTACGGTCATCCCAGCGAGTAAAAGTGTTGCTTCAAAACGATCAAGTCTATTGGTTCTCGTACTTTGATATTGAATCAATTCTGTTACCAATTCTGAGGCTGATGACGCAGATGATTCAATGTAAGTTAATAATGGTTTATTGGGAAATTCTTCTCCACGTCGATGATGGTCAATAATCACAATCTTATCAAATTGGTCATACAGGCTCTGTGAGATTGATAATGACGGTTTATGATAATCTACCATAACTAATAAATCATTGTCTTGTTTGATCTCCATCGCTCGCTCTGGCGAAATTATTTGAGCTTCTAGCTCTGGATGCTTGTGAATTTCTTCTAAACATCTAGAAACATCTGGAATAATTTCATCTTCATTAATCACAACGTATGCTTTTTTCTGATTGAAGCGCGCCAAACAACTGACACCAAAAGCAGAACCTAAAGCGTCCATATCTGGAAAACGATGGCCCATAATAAACACATCATTTGTTTCTGTAAATATTTTCCGTAACGCAGTACTCATTGCACGAGATCTTACCCTTGTTCTTTTTACATTTTTCGCTGACTTACCACCATAGTAAGTTGGTTTTGATCCTTCTTGGACTTCTTTTACAACAACTTGATCGCCCCCGCGAACTAAAGCAATATCTAAATTATTCTGTGCTTCGTCGCCAATTTCTTCTAGCGTTTTTTGCCCATAAGCAACACCCATACTTAGCGTAATCGGTAAATTTTGTTTTTCTGCTTCAGCTCTCAGCCGGTCTAATAAGTCAAATTTCTTTTCCATCATCTTTTTCAAATCAATCATTTGTGCAAAAAAGAAAAAACGCTCTGCATTTATTCTCTTATAAAAAATATGATATTCATCCATCCAATCAGAAATCAATGTGGTAACAAATGAATTTAGATAAGAAATCTCTTTATCATCTAATTTATCAATTGCATCTGCATAGTTATCAATTGATAAAATTCCGATTACGGGCTGTATATTTGTTTGATGCAATTTTAATAATTGATTTTGTGTGACATCACTGAAGTAGATAACTCCTTTGACCGTATCTAGATCAAACTGAAAGGTTTTGTCTGCTAAATATAATTGATTTTTCTTTTTTTCTTTAGCAGAAAAAAAGGCATCTAATAATTCAGTTTCCGATAATGCACTCTTATCTTTTATATCTAGAGCAAAGGGATTTAACCATTCGATTTTTTGTGTCGTTGGTTGGTAAGCGATTACTCCTACAGGCATAATCTCTGAAACATATGCGAGATTAGTTTCTGCCACAGTCGATGCTTGTTGAATTTTCTCTCGGTTTCTTAAAACTAACCATCGACTCATCTTTAACCAATAACGGAAACAAAGTGCATTCATGACAAATACAATTAATGCACTAATTAATCGAAACGGAAACACTAGAATAACCAAAACTTCTATTAGAATAAACAAAAAAAAGAAGAATGGTCTGGGGGTAAAGTTTAAATTTTCATCTTCCATATTCTCCCTCCCACTAATAATTAGTTCAATTTTACCATATTTTGGTCAATACAAGCGACTAACATCTATATCTGCTCCCTAAACAAAAAAAAGAAACTATAATTCTGCTTTTATATAAAAAAGAAGCAACAATCCCAAAGGATTGTTGCTTCTTTTTTTACAATTTATTAGTCTTCACTAACGAAAGGTAGTAAGCCCATAATACGAGCACGTTTAATTGCAACAGTAAGTTTACGTTGGTTTTTAGCGCCTGTACCAGTTACACGACGTGGCAAAATTTTACCGCGTTCTGAGATAAATCTTTTTAGTAATTCGATATCTTTATAATCGATATATTCAATATGATTAGCAGCAATATAGTCTACTTTACGACGTTTACGTCCGCCTCTTCTTTGTTGTGCCATTCTATTTCCCTCCTATCAATTCGTTTAGAATGGTAAATCATCATCTGAAATGTCAATCGTTGAACTTGAACCAAATGGATCAGTTGTGTCACGATCAAAATCAGGCATACCGTTGGATGATTGAGATGTTTGATTAAAGTTATTGTTTCCACCAAATGTGTTTGTTGATTGGTTTGAGCTTTGGAAACCGCCACTTTGTTGACGATTTTCTGATGCAGAACGAGATTCCAATAATTGGAAGTTATCAGCTACTACTTCTGTAACATAGACTTTTTGTCCTTGTTGATTATCATAAGAACGTGTTTGAATACGACCAGTAACACCTAAAAGTGTACCTTTACGTGCATAGTTAGCCATTGTTTCTGCTGATTTACGCCAAATAACGCAGTTAATAAAGTCAGCCTCTCGATTTCCACTTTGGTTTGTAAAATTACGATTTACGGCCAGAGTAAACGTTGCTACTGCAGTTCCGTTTGATGTGTATCGTAAATCCGGATCTTTAGTCAGACGTCCAACTAGTACAACATTATTAATCAAAATAGTCATCTCCTCTCATCGTTTTCCTTTGTTCCATGTGAAACAAATTAAGCTTCTTCTTTAACAATCATGTGACGAACGATATCGTCATTGATTTTAGCAAGACGATCAAATTCATTGATTGCACTTGCATTTGATGGAGAAGACACTTTAACGATGTGATAGATACCTTCACGGTAACCGTTAATTTCATAAGCTAAACGGCGTTTTTCCCAATCTTTAGATTCGATAACTTCAGCTCCGTTATCTTTTAAGATTGTATCGAAACGTTCGATTAAAGCAGTTTTTGCTTCTTCATCAATGTTTGGACGAATAATATACATAATTTCATATTTCGTATTTTCCATTGATTTCACCTCCCTATGGACTTTAGGCTCTTGTTATTCCAAGAGCAAGGAGAGTTTTCTAATATAATTAGACTACTCACAATCTTTGATTATACACGCATTACGTCTTTTGCGCAACAAAAAAATAAGAGCACCTTAAAATTTAAGGTACTCTTATTATAGATTGTTTTCAAAGAAAATTTTTATTCCTCTGTTGTTTCTTCTGCATCAATTTCTGAATTTACTTCTGTTACTTCTTCAGTCGCTTCAGGTTCAACTGCTGCCATTGTTACAACTTTTGTATCAGCTTCCATTTTCATTAAACGAACGCCTAATGTTGAACGACCAGTTTGAGAGACTGTTGACACATTAAAACGAATAATGACGCCTTTATCTGTAATCAACATAATATCTTCTTCACCAGTAACAGTCGTTAATCCAGCTAAAGGACCATTCTTCTCAGTAATATTGGCCGTTTTAATTCCTTTACCACCACGACCTTTTACAGGATATTCAGATACTTTTGTACGTTTTCCATATCCTTTTTCTGTAATTACAAGAACCTCATGATTTTCTGTCATCAAAGCTGCGCCGATGACATAGTCTTCTTCTCTTAAACGAATTCCCCTTACACCAGAAGCAGTTCTCCCCATATCACGGATAGCTTCTTCTTTGAATGTAACTGAGTAACCATTGTGCGTTCCAATGATAATATTCGATTCGCCATTTGTTAATAAGACATTGACTAACTCATCACCATCTTTTAAGCCAATGGCAATCAAGCCATTACTTCTAATGTTAGAAAAGGCGGTCACTGCTGTTCGTTTTACAGTTCCTAGACGAGTAGTAAAGAATAGATAATGCCCTTCTTCTGCTTTCCCTGTTACAGCAATAATTGCTTGGATTTTTTCACTAGAATCAATTCCAAGTAAATTAATGACGGGGATCCCCTTGGCAGTTCTACCATATTCTGGAATTTCATATCCTTTTGCACGATATACTTTTCCGTTGTTCGTGAAGAATAATAATGTGTCGTGTGTTGAACAGGAAACAAGATTTTTTACAAAATCATCGTTATGAACACCCATGCCTTGTACACCACGTCCGCCACGTCTTTGTGCTCTAAATTCATTATTAGCAACACGTTTGATATAACCATTATTTGTCAAAGTAATAACGATTTCTTCTTCTTCGATTAAATCTTCATCTTCTAAGCTTAAGACTTCACCAACTAAAAGTTCTGTCCGACGTTTATCACCAAATCGTTGATTTAACTCAGCAAGTTCTGTTTTGATAATTTCAGTAATTCGTTCAGGTCTTGCCAAAATATCAGTTAAATCTGCAATCAATTTTAATAATTCTTGATATTCATTTTCAATTTTTTCACGTTCTAAACCAGTTAGTCTACGAAGGCGCATATCTAAAATTGCTTGTGCTTGACGATCTGACAAAGCAAATCGTTCAATCATTGTTGCTTTTGCAATATCATCAGATTTTGATCCACGAATAATAGCAATAATTTCATCAATGTGATCTAACGCAATGCGTAAACCTTCTAAAATATGTGCCCGTGCTTCAGCTTTTTCTTTATCAAAAATTGTACGACGTGTGATTACTTCACGCTGATGTTCAACATAGTTTTCAAGAATTTCTTTCAAGCTTAAAACTTTAGGAACACCTTTTTCAATTGCTAACATATTAAATCCAAACGAGTTTTGCAATGAAGTCATTTTATATAAGTTATTTAAAATAACAGAAGCACTAGCATCACGGCGTATATCAATAACAATACGCATTCCTTCACGAGAAGATTCATCCCGTAAATCAGTAATTCCTTCAATTCGTTTATCACGATGAAGTTCAGAAATTCGTTCAATTAGTTTTGCTTTATTTACCATGTATGGTAATTCTGTGACTAAAATTCTTTCTTTGCCATTCGGCATTTCAGTGATTTCAACTTTTGCTCGAACAGTAATTGATCCTCTACCCGTTTCATAGGCACGGCGTATTCCAGATTTACCCATAACTAGACCGCCAGTTGGGAAGTCTGGTCCAGGTAACACTTCCATTAACTCATTTGTTGTAACTTCCGGATTTTCTATCAACAAATCAATTGCCGCTACAACTTCTGATAAATTATGTGGAGGGATGTTCGTTGCCATACCTACCGCAATACCAGTTGTCCCATTGACCAAAAGATTGGGGAACCGAGCAGGAAGAACTTCTGGTTCCTTTTCCGTATCATCATAGTTACTTTGGAAATCAACTGTATTTTTGTTAATGTCTCTTAGCATTTCCATAGCAATCTTACTCATTCGGGCTTCCGTGTAACGCATTGCGGCAGCTCCGTCACCGTCCACAGAGCCAAAGTTTCCGTGACCGTCAACTAGCATATAGCGATAGCTGAATGGCTGAGCCATCCGAACCATGGATTCATAAATAGCACTATCACCGTGGGGATGGTATTTACCCATAACATCCCCAACAATTCTGGCTGATTTTTTATGTGATTTATCTGGTGTAACACCTAATTCATTCATTCCGTACAAGATACGACGATGAACTGGTTTCAATCCATCTCGAACATCAGGTAATGCACGAGCTACGATAACACTCATTGCATAATCGATGAAGGAGTCTTTCATTTCATTGGTTAGATTGACATCATGGATGTTTTCACTAAATTTTTCACTCACAATTCTTTTCCTCCTTCATGATTAAATATCTAAGTTTTTAACGTAATGTGCATTTTCTTCAATGAACGCACGACGAGGTTCTACGCGATCTCCCATCAGCATTTCAAAAATTTGGTCTGCAGCAATTGCATCGTCTACAGTTACGCGAGCCATCATTCGATTAGCAGGATTCATGGTTGTTTCCCATAATTGATGATCATCCATTTCCCCTAGACCTTTATAACGCTGAACGTTTGGTTTAGGCGATGCAGGTAAGGAAGCAATAACATTTTTCAAGTCCTCTTCTGCGTTTTTACCTGGTTGAACATAAGTGATTTTCTTTCCTTGTTTTACTCCATACAAAGGTGGCTGTGCAATATAAACATAGCCGGCCTCCACGATTGGACGCATGTAACGATAAAACAATGTTAATAGCAGTGTTCTGATATGAGCACCATCAACATCGGCATCGGTCATAATAACTAATTTATGATAACGTGCTTTTGCTACGTCAAAATCTGCTCCAAATCCTGTTCCCATTGCTGTAAACAGTGAACGAATTTCTTCATTGGCTAAAATTTTATCCATACTTGCTTTTTCAACGTTTAAAATTTTCCCACGAATTGGTAAAATAGCTTGAAATTGACGATCACGTCCTTGTTTTGCTGATCCTCCAGCAGAATCGCCTTCGACGATAAATAGTTCGCATTTTTCAGGATCATTACTTGAACAGTCAGCTAATTTTCCTGGCAAATTACTAATTTCTAGTGCGCCTTTACGTCGAGTAACTTCACGTGCGCGTTTAGCAGCTAAACGTGCTTTAGATGCAAGTAATCCCTTATCAACGATTTGTCGTCCAACACTTGGATTTTCAAGTAAAAATTTCATGAAATGTTCGCTGAACAATCGATCAGTTACAGTACGAACTTCAGAATTTCCTAATTTTGTTTTCGTTTGACCTTCAAATTGTGGATCTGGATGTTTAATTGAAATAACAGCTGTTAACCCTTCACGAACATCTTCTCCAGTTAGATTGTCGTCATTTTCTTTCATCAATTTTTGTTTTCTTGCATAGTCATTAACAACGCGTGTCAGTGCTGTTTTAAATCCAGATTCATGTGTTCCGCCTTCATATGTATGAATATTATTGGCAAAACTCATAATGTTTGAATGATAACCATCTGTATACTGCATTGATACTTCAACTGTGATATCTTGCTGTTCACCTTCCAAATAAACTGGTTCTGGGAACAAAACATTTTTACTGCTATTTAAAAATTCAACGTAGCTCTTAATCCCGCCGTCATAATGATATTCTTTAATAACTGGTTCTTCTTCACGCTTATCTTCAATTGAAATATGCATTCCGCGGTTTAAGAAAGCTAGTTCTCTAATACGCGTTGCTAATTTATTAAAGTCAAAAACAGTTGTTTCAGTGAAGATTTCTGGATCAGGAATAAAATGGACTGTTGTTCCGTGACGATCGGTTGTATCAATAATTTTCAAATCATCGACAACAGCACCTCGACGGTATTCTTGATAATAAACATTTCCGTCTTTATAAACTTTTACATCTAATAGAGTAGACAACGCATTTACAACAGAAGATCCTACACCATGAAGACCACCTGATACTTTATATCCGCCACCGCCAAATTTACCTCCGGCATGCAAGATAGTAAAAACTGTTTCCACAGCTGGACGTCCCGTTTTAGCTTGGATATCAACAGGAATACCACGACCATCATCAACTACTGTTATACTATTATCTTTTTCAATAATAACGTGGATAGAAGTAGCAAACCCAGCTAATACTTCATCAATTGAATTATCAACGATTTCCCATACTAAGTGGTGCAATCCTTCAGAACTTGTTGTTCCAATGTACATCCCTGGACGTTTACGAACGGCTTCCAGTCCTTCTAATACTTGAATCTGACTGGCATCATATTCTTTAGCGCGATCCACTAAACTTTTTTCTTCCGTCATTCAGTTTCGTCTCCTTTTATTTTTCCCTGTTGAACATAAAATATTTCTGGTTCAACGGTCATTTTATTTTTTACATGATCAAGTGTTGTCGTTGTTAAAAAGGTTTGAACTTTCCCTTCGATTGTCTCCAACAAATGTAATTGGCGGTTATCATCTAGTTCACTCATCACATCATCCAATAGCAAAATTGGATACTCACCTGTTTCCTCTTTAATCAAATCGATTTCTGCCAATTTAACACTTAAAGCAGTAGTTCTCTGCTGTCCTTGTGACCCATAAACTTGAACATTTTTTTCATTGATAAAAAAATGAAGGTCATCTCGATGTGGTCCTACAGTTGTCGTACCTCGAAATAGATCCTTTTTTTGATTTTTTGCTAATTCTTCTAAAAATTGTTTTTGAATTTGCTCTTGCGATTGGCTCTCCAAAGAATTAAGCGTCGTCACATATTCAATTTTAAGGTGTTCTTTTTGATGCGTGATTTGTTGATGTAGTGAATTAGCCCAAAACTCTAACTTTTTAATAAACTGGCTTCTAGCTTTCAACACTTTACTTCCAAAATCTGCTAATTGTTCCGATAAAATATCTAAATAAAGCAAATCTGACTGCTTTTTTTCGCTTAATTGCTTTAAATATTGATTTCGTTGTTTCAAAATTGACTGATATTGAACCAAATTATATAGATAAATAGGATTAATTTGACCTAATTCCATATCTAAAAATTTTCGACGTACTTGAGGACTACCTTTTACTAATGATAAATCTTCTGGTGCAAATAAAATGACATTTAGTTGCCCAACATAACTACTTAATTTTTTTTGCTCAATATGATTAATCTTGGTTTTACGCCCTTTTTTAGATAATAAAATCTCTAAAGGAAGTTTAGAAGAACCTTTACTAATTTCACCTTGAACAAGTGCTTGTTCTTGTTCCCAGCCAATTAGTTCTTGTTCACTAGTTGTACGATGACTTCGTGTCATAGCAAGTACATAAATACTTTCTAACAAATTCGTCTTTCCTTGAGCATTTTCACCTAAAAAAATAATCAAATTCTTGGAAAAATCCATAGTCAATTCATCATAGTTTCTATAATTTTTAAGGTGTAGCTTATTCAGCCTCATTATTCACTTTTCCTTTTTTTACCATAAAAAAAGTTCCTACATCTGGAACTTCAATCATCATTCCGGGATAAAGTTTTCTTCCTCGACGGTTTTCTGGTTCACCGTCAACTAAAACAGTATTTTCAGCTAAATACCATTTTGCTTGGCCACCACTGCCAATAACAGTAGTTTCTTTCAACATTTGGCCCAACGTCATAAATTCTGTTTCTAAAATGACTTGTTGTTTCAATATCCATCCCTCATTTTCATTATTAAACATAGCATTATTATACCTTTTTTTGAGGAATAAAACAAATTTTCCTACATATTTTCAAATATAAGAAGATTTGATTCTAAAAAGGTCTTTTGAATAAAAAGAAACAGAAAGCCTTAAAATTGATTTTAGGGCCTTCTGTTTCAAAATTTATTTTTTTGATTTTTTTCAAAGTATTTTTCAAAAGGATGAAAAAAAGATTAATTTGTCCGAACCGGCGTGATCAACTGAATAAATTGAACACCTTCTTCAGCAGGTTCTAATGTGAACGGACGGATAGCTGAAATGAATTTAACTTTGATACTCATATCTCCAAATGCACGTAGAGCAGCTTTCATGTAGTCTGGATTAAATGAAATTTCTAATGGATCTCCACTGCTAGCCGTATAATTTAAGCTTTCTTCTACTTTACCAATTTCAGGCGAGTTTCCGTATAACACAACTGAATCTGAATTAATTGATAAACGAACAATGTTATTGCGGCCTTCGTGAGACAACAATGAAGCACGTTCAATCGCTGCTAATAAGCTTGGTACTGAGAATTCAACTTCCGTATTAAAGCTTGATGGAATTAAACGATTAGTATCAGGATAATTCCCTTCTAGTAAACGAGAATAGAAGAACATTGTTTCAGTTTTAAAAAGCACTTGGTTTTCCATGATACTAATTTCAACAATTTCTTCTTCATTGGTTAACGAGCGAGAAAGTTCAGTCAAACTTTTACCAGGAATAACAATATCAAAATGGTCAGCTGTTTGATCTACTGGAATAACACGTTGGCTCAAGCGATGTGAATCTGTAGCAACTGCTAATAATGATTCATCCGATAAAATTAAATGTACTCCAGTTAAAATTGGGCGACTTTCATGTTGAGAAACAGCAAAAACTGTTTCATTGATCAATTTATTTAATACATGAACAGGTAATTTCATTTGGTTGTGGCTTTCGATAACTGGTAAATGTGGGTAATTATCTGCATCTAATCCATTAACAGTAAAGTTGGCTTTACCAGAAGTAATTGCTACCTGCTTATTTTCTAAAACTTCTAAAGTAAAGTTTTCTTCCGGTAAACGACGAATAATCTCGCTAAAAAAGCGTGCTTGTAAAACAATTGAACCTGTAGATTCAATTTGCATCTGAGCCTTTTCATTTTCAACAGATAAAAGTGTTTCAATTGAGATATCTGCATTGCTCCCTGTTAACGTTAAACCTTCATCAGTTAACGTAATTTTGACCCCAGTTAAAATTGGGATGGTCGTTTTACTTGAAATAGCTCTTTGAACAGTATGTAGCTCTTGCATAAAGCTAGCTCGATTTAAAGTAACTTTCATGATGAATCTCCTTTTGCGTAGTTAATTTATTATTAGTTAATTAAAATAATAAAAGTAATAGGGCATGTTAATTTTGTGGAAAACTATTAAAAACATAATAGTCCGTAGAAAAAATCGCTGTGGACAAACTGTGGATAAAAAAAGTAAAACTTTTATCTTTATCCACAAGCTAATTAAGTAAGAAATTTTTGATTTCTGAAACTTCATTTTGCATGCTCATGCTGGAATCCATCAAATGTTGGATTTTTTCATGTGCATGGATGACAGTTGTATGATCTTTCCCACCAAATTCAGCGCCGATTTTTGGTAATGAGCTATCTGTGAGTTCACGTGCAAGATACATCGCAATTTGACGTGGGACAACGATAGACTTGACACGTTTCTTTCCTTTTAGATCTTTTAGCTGGACATGATAATACTTAGCAACTTCTTCTTGGATTTGTAAAATAGTCAATTGAGAATGACCTTTTCCAGATTTTAACGTTTTTAAAGCATCAGCGGCCAAGCTAGTTGAAATATCTGCGCTATTAATTGCAGCGAAGGCTTGAACTCGAACCAAAGCACCTTCAAGTTCCCGAATATTTGAATCAATTTGGCCTGCGATATAACTTAAAGTGTCATCTGGAATTTCTAATTGTTCGGCAGCAGCTTTTTTACGTAAAATAGCTGTTCTAGTTTCAAGATCTGGAGGTGTAATATCGACAGAAAGTCCCCAAGCAAAGCGCGAAACTAGTCGTTCTTGCAGTTTTGGAATTTCATTGGGCAAACGATCACTTGTTAAGACAATCTGTTTGCCCTCGTTGTAAAGTGCATTAAATGTATGAAAAAATTCCTCTTGAGTAGCCTCTTTTTCTGCAAAAAATTGAATGTCATCTACTAATAGTAAATCAACATTTCGGTATTCTTGACGAAATTCTTCGGCAGTTTTATTTTGGATCGAATTGATAAAATCATTCGCAAAAGTTTCACTGCTTACGTATTTTACTTTTGCATTTGGCTGGCTTAACAGCATTTGGTGACCAATCGCATGCATCAAGTGAGTCTTCCCTAAACCAACACCACCATAAAAGAAAAGTGGATTGTAAATTGATCCAGGATCTTCTGCTACAACTAATGCTGCAGCATGTGCCATTTGATTTCCTTTACCAATGACAAATGTATCAAAAGTATATTTAGGATTTAACATGGCTTTTTTGATTGGCGCAGCCATGGTGGGCTTCTCCATTTTTTCAGTAATGATTTCTTCTTGTTCAAGCTCATCCCCAGTGACAAAACGTGGAATAATTTCATCTTCAGTCAGCATATAGCCAACTTCAACAATTTTTGTAGCTAGATTTTTTTCCCAATATTCTTTGTGAATCTTACTTGGAACCTCTAAGACAAATTGATGATTGTCTAATGAACGAGGTGTTGCAGTTTCAATCCAAGTATTGTAACTCGCGGGAGATAAATCTCTTTGATAAGTAGTTTTTAATTCGTTCCATAAAGCATCGAGGGATACCAT